>CAWFUN010000007.1:0-757857 GCA_963819015.1 Terriglobia bacterium | reverse complement strand
GTGTTATGTCGTCTCCTTCGGTTCAGTTGCGTCTTGTTCAACCGTGGAGTTTCGGTCATCACCTGCGCCATTGTTGCATTTCAAATGGCTTCGAATTTCGTCCGTCGTCAGCGCAGCATAGCATTTCTGGAATGCTGCCGCTTTTCTCTGCGAAAGCCGTGGATCCCCAGCGCCAGGATTTCTTTTCCGGTCCCGCTCTCACCCACCAAGAGAATGGGAATGTTTTTGGCGCAATGTCTGCTATGGTTTGTTCGATGACTCGCATCGCTTGACTCGAGACGGACGTGAATCGCTCCCGAACTTCATCTTGTGCCCCTGGTGACCGTCCGGCGTTCCTTGTGGCGTTTACAAATTGAACATGAATGAAGTGAATCCCGGCGCGACCAAAACGGCCGCACATCCCCGACCATTGGAATGCACGACAAGTACGATGATTCGATATAATCAGAATCGGCCGGACTTATTGAACTTCATGAAAATAAACATTATATTGACGTTCAAGGGACCTAAGTCGATCCTGTGCGTTCGCGCTCTATACCTTTAGCTTCCACAATGTGGAAAATCTTTTCCTAGTCTCAAACGCGCCGATGGCAAATAAGTATTGTATTTTCATATATATATGAATTTCCTAGCGAAGCCTAGCCTCTGAGGACGTGATCCCCGGGCCATTTTGCCAAAGCTTGAGTTTCCTGAGACCACCTAGTGGCCAGTCCGCGAGATTTCCACACTCCCAGGACTGTGACGGTGGACACCTTCGGCCACCCCTCGGGCTCGGAAAGCTTTGGCACAACAGGAAATTGTTTTCACCATCGATGACGCAGACTGGCAGAGCGGGCGTATCAAATCGTCCATCTAACCTGGCCATTCCATCATTTTAATTGCCATAGTTTAAGAATGGCCCACTTGGATTGACTCCCCGTCCCTCCCTCGTGTGGCAGAGATACTGCTACTACCAGGGTGCTATCACTCAAGCGGAGGCTTAGTCGATTTTTGTGCCTGCCGACGGGTGATAGGGCGCTGCACCGGCCAAAGGAAATGGAAGCCGATCTCCACATCGTCCCAGAATACCAGAGCAAAAGTGGTTCGCGCTTCAAGTGAAATCGCGCTGGGAGCGGTCAACGTCAATTTCTCTCCGGCAAAGGGTAGAGACGCTGTATCGACCTGTGGGTTGCCACCTTGCCAGGGCGGGCGCCAAGAGAAGTGCTGGCTCCGCTGTTTCCGGGATACCTGTTTTGCCGATTTGACGTTTTTGAAACCGGCTTCCGGTTTGGTTATGTCGGGCGTCGTTTGAGTGGGGCAAGGGCGCACACCTCGGCCGTGGACCCTGGGGAGATCATCTCGATCCAAGCACTGGTGTCTCGTGGTTTGTCGGCTCACTTAGCCTTATCTGGAACTTGGGCAAAGAGTGCGTATCGTCAATGGCGCCATGAGCGGGATCGAATTCTAATTGGATTCAAGGGTCAACTGAGAATTGTGGTTTCGGTGACGCTGCTCCGTCGTTCCGTCGCGATGCAGGTTGACAGGGCGTGCGTCACTCCGATTCGGACGGCCACTGAAGTTGTTCAATCCGATCTGTCTGCTTTCACTGTGCCCCAGGGAGTGACGGCCTAACGAGCGCTTGGTTCTTGGTGCCACGCCAGACAGTGAATTGTTGAGCATTCCGGCAAGCGAGTTTGGTTCTCTCTCAGAGTGAAGTGCAGAAGGCGGGTCAGCGAGGAGGCGTCCGTAGATGGGAAACCGTGAAGCGAAAGCGAGTTCACAAAGCGGCAAAGAGGCTGGGGTTTTTCCTCCATTGACCTCTAACGCTGCGTCTCGCAAAGACGGCAGTCGCTCAGCCGAGATTCTGTCTGAAAGCCGGTTCCACTCCGTGCTTACCCTCGAGCGCCGCCGCGCCGAGCGATCCCGCAAGCTTTTTGTCCTGGTGCTTCTGGACGCCTATGAGAGAACGGGTCTGCAGCAAGGACCTTGAACGGGGCCATCAGGGCGGTAGCCAAAGTCACTCGCGAGACAGATCTGATCGGGTGGTATCGCGAAGACGTGATGGCCGGCGTGATTTTCACTGAAGTGGGCGAGGAGAACAAAGCCGAGGTCTTGGAAACGCTGCGGAATAAGATTCGTGCGACCCTGGTGGACAACCTAGGAGTCGCCAAAGCGGACCAGATTGCCATGTCCGTGCACGTCTTTCCGGAAGACTGGAGCTCCAGCCACCCAAACTGGTCGGCGGATTCGAAGCTTTATCCCGATCTTCATTCCCGTGTGACCGATAAGAAGGTCCAGATGGGCCTTAAACGGATGATGGACATTGCCGGAAGCGCTGCCTTGCTGGTGGTGCTGCTGCCTCTCCTGGCGATCATCGCTCTCATCATCAAGCTGACGTCGAAGGGGCCTGTCTTGTTCAAGCAGGAGCGGCTGGGAATGTTCGGCGCTCGTTTCAAGTGCCTGAAATTCCGGACAATGTATGTTGATTGCAAGTCCGAGATACATCAGAACTACGCGAAGCAGTTCATTGCGGGCAAGACGGACGAGCAGAAGCCAGACGGGGATGCGCCAAGCGTCTACAAGATTGCCAACGACCCCCGCGTGACGCCCATCGGCCGGTTCATTCGCAAGACGAGCTTGGATGAATTGCCGCAGTTCTGGAACGTCTTGCGCGGCGAGATGTCCTTGGTTGGACCTCGGCCGCCGGTGCCGTACGAGTTTGAATTGTACGATTTCTGGCATCGGCGCAGAGTGTTGGAAGTGAGGCCGGGCGTAACGGGACTTTGGCAAGTCTACGGGCGAAGCCGCACGCGATTCGACGACATGGTGCGGCTCGACTTGCGTTATTGCCAGACGTGGTCTTTGTTGTTGGACCTAAAGATTCTCATCGCGACCCCAAAGGCCGTGGTTTCCGGCTCAGGGGCCTACTAAGTCTTCCTCACGAATAATGGATGGCCGCTCGGCCGGTGTGGGCTGCGCAACGCGCGTTCTCCCGATTTCTTGCCATGCGGTTGGACCTTCTATCAGTTGAATGCAGCCGCTGCGGGAGGGCTGGCCAGAAGCGGTGTATCTCTGGCACTCCCGGGCGATTTAAGTCTATCCTCATGGAAATTTCTTGAGTAGCCTATCGTTGATTAGGCACGCCGAACCACCGGCTTTTGCGTATCGTCTATGCGGATCAGCGAATTCGGTTCATTCGAAAGCGGCCCTTGGATTTAGTGGGCGTTCTGCCGCGAAATTGGCGGATGCGGTTACTTTTTGCGACATAAAACTGCGGCTCCTTCTCACTGATCGGACTCAACGATCCAGAGCCGGAGAAGACGCACTGCTGTAGTAGCCGGACGCCAAGCTTGGGAGGACGGAATGAAGGGAGTGGTTCTGGCAGGCGGCACGGGTAGTCGGTTGAACCCTCTTACCCGTGTCACCAACAAACATCTGCTGCCAATTTACGACAAGCCGATGGTGTATTATCCCATCCAAACTCTCGTAAATGCGGGCATTCATGAGATTCTCCTCGTCACCGGAGGAAAGAATGCCGGAGAATTCCTCCGGTTGCTGGGAAACGGGCGGGATTTCGGACTGAAGCATATCAACTACACCTATCAGGAAGGTGAAGGCGGCATCGCGGAAGCGTTGGGTCTGGCGGAGTACTTTGCCGGTGGCGAACCGATCTGCGTTATTTTGGGTGACAACATCATCGAGAACAACATTTGCCAGGCGGTGGAGAAATTCAAACAGCAGAGAGACGGCGCGAAGATCCTCTTGAAAAAGGTTACGGACGCGCAGCGATTCGGCGTCGCGGAAATTCGGGGCGACCGGGTCATCAAAATTGAAGAAAAGCCCAAGGCCACCCGATCCGATTACGCCGTGATCGGAATCTATCTGTACGACAAGACGGTCTTTGAGAAAATCCGCCGGCTGAAGCCTTCCGGCCGAGGGGAACTCGAAATCACCGACGTGAATAACTTCTTTATTGACGAAGGTAAACTCACGTACGAGATCCTGGAAGGTTGGTGGACGGACGCCGGCACGTTTGACTCTCTGCTTCGAGCCAACGATTTGGTGGCAGAAACCGGGGCGAACAAGATGCCCGGCAGTTCTGCGGCCTCGGGAGCGGTTTCCGAGAGGACGAGGCAATGAAGATCTTTGTCACCGGTGGCGCGGGCTTCATCGGATCGAACTTCATCCGCCACGTGCTCGGCCTGGAGAAGGGCTACGAGATCGTCAACTACGACAAACTGACTTACGCCGGCAACCTGGAGAACTTGAAGGACATCGCCGGCAACTCGCGGTACTCGTTCGTGAGGGGCGATATTTGCGATACATCCGCGGTAGAGGCGGCGATGCGGGGATGCAACATCGTCGTCCATTTTGCTGCGGAATCCCATGTCGATCGAAGCATCTACGAGCCCGCACCGGTCATCGAGACCAACGTCACCGGGACCTTTATCCTCTTGCAAGTTGCGCGCACCCTCGCGATCGAGAGATTCATTCATGTTTCTACGGACGAGGTTTATGGGGACATGGCGCCCGGAGCATTTGCGGACGAGAATTCACCGCTGCAGCCAAACAGTCCCTATTCGGCCTCCAAGGCCGGCTCCGACCTTCTGGTTCGCGCCTACGTCCGGACCTTCGGATTCCCAGCCATGATCACGCGCGCATCCAACAACTACGGTCCGTATCAGTTTCCCGAGAAATTCCTCCCGCTGATGATCACCAATGCGATGGAGGACAAGTCCCTGCCCGTTTATGGCGACGGCAAACAGCAGCGCGACTGGCTGCACGTGGAGGATCACTGTCGCGGGATACTGGCTGTCCTGGAAAGAGGGAGGATCGGCGAGGTTTACAACATCGGTGGACTGGACATCGAACAGAACATTGCCATCGCTCGCCGGCTGTTGCGTCTGCTGGGTAAGCCTGAAACGCTGCTCTCTTACGTGAAGGATCGGCCGGGCCATGATCGGCGCTACGCTCTCCGTACCGACAAGATGGAAAAGGAGCTCGGTTGGAAGCCGTTGATTTCGTCTTGAAGACGGATTGAAGCAAACAATTGAATGGTACAGGAGCAACGGGGCCTGGTTGGAAGGCGTCCGGCAGGGGGACTATCGCGCTTACTACCAGAAGTATTATGAGGACCGCGATTCCTCTCTCAGCGCGATCGCCACATCCGGTCCAAAGACCGCCTCCGGCGCGGCGCGGCGTCAACCCGTATAGGATTGCCGGTCAATTCGTGGGAAACCCGCTGCGGACAACGGGTCATCTCAATTCTTTCGAGGTCTTGATTTCGTTGGACATCGTGCAGACATCCCTTCCCGGAGTCTTGGAGTTGCATCCCAAAGTGTTCCGTGATGCGCGCGGATTCTTTCTGGAGACGTACCAGAAGGCAAAATACGCCGGGCTGGGTGTCGCGGACTCGTTCGTGCAGGATAACCACTCGCGATCCGTGAAGGGGACGCTGCGCGGGCTCCACTATCAGCTGCGCCATCCACAGGCAAAGCTTTGCTTCGTCGTCGAGGGCGAAGCCCTGGACGTGGCGGTTGATATTCGCGTGGGCTCGCCCCATTTCGGCAAGTGGACGAGCGTTCTCCTATCGGCGGAGAAACACAATCAGATCTACATCCCGAGGGGGTTCGCGCACGGTTTCCTGGCTCTCACGGACACGGTCCAATTCTTCTACAAATGCAGCGACTTCCACGATCCCAAGGATGAGTACGGGATCCGCTGGAATGATCCCGAGCTGGGGATTGCCTGGGATGTGCGGGATCCTCTGGTTTCGGAGAAGGACGCAAGGTGTCCTACCTTGTCCGGCGCGCCCCGCGAGACGCTCCCGCATTATTCCGAAAAATGAAGCGCAAGATTCTACTTTTCGGCAAGCATGGCCAGATCGGTCGCGAGTTGACCCATCTACTGCGAACGCTCGGCAGCGTGACGCCGGTGGATCGGGAAGATTTGGACCTGTGCGTGCCCGATGACATCCGGCGGCTGATACGCAGCACAGCTCCCGATTTGATTGTGAACGCGGCAGCATATACGGCCGTGGATCGTGCGGAAACGGACGAGTCAACCGCATTCGCCCTCAACGCGCAGGCACCGGGAATCATGGCCGAAGAGGCAAAGTCTCTTGGCGCTGTTCTGGTGCACTACTCGACGGACTATGTGTTCGACGGAACGAAAAACTCCCCGTATGTCGAGGAGGATCGGCCGAATCCACAAAATGCCTATGGGAGGACGAAACTCGCCGGAGAACGCGCCATTATCGAGTCCCGCGCTTCCCATCTGATTTTTCGGACGGAATGGATTTACGCGCGGGAAGGAAAAAACTTTCTACTCACGATCTTGCGTTTGGCCACCGAACGAGAGGAACTGCGAATCGTTCAGGATCAGATTGGCTCGCCGGCTTGGAGCCGGGCGATCGCAGAGGCCACCACACAAGTGTTGGCCCGAGTGTTTTCTCCGGCGAATGACACCGGTTCCTTGTCCGAACGGCGCGGAATCTATCATATGACTGCGGCAGGGCAGACCAACTGGTATGAGTTCGCCCGGCTCATCCTGGACAAAGCGATGCAGCCCACGCCGCGCGCGCCCTGGTTTGCTTCAGCAACGGGAGGGAAACCGCTGATCACTCGCCGGGTCATCCCGACGACTTCGGCTGAGTACCCGACTCCCGCGCGACGGCCGGCGTATTCTGTCTTGTCGAATGCGCGCCTGGCGCGAGACTTTGGCATTCAACTTCCGGATTGGCGGTCTCAATTGCATTCCATGTTTGACGACCAGCTAGGCGACGTGCCTACGGGTGAATGAGCAGGAATGATTCCGAATCTGCTCGCCATTGGCGTCAGAGTGGCTTGGGATGCGTGGGGGATTGGCCTCGTCAGCATCCAGCCTGTCTTCGCCGGCACCGGAATAGGAGCCTCCGCGCCACCTGGACAGCGCATTCTTAGCCATCGCGCTGCTCGGCTCCACGCTCAATCCTTGAATCTCAGGCTCTCCAGGCCACTCAGATGGGAAGGGGTTTAGCACATATGAGCAATCTCTTGCATCCCTCGGAGTCGTTTGACCCTCGCGAGGCTGGACGGTTAAGGCGATTCCGGCGCGTAAAATGTAAGTCTTTTATTGTGAGTGGGATAATAGCGTGCTCGGTCGTTGGCGTTTTGACCATTCTCGCTACCTTTGGCTAGCCGGTTGCCTTAATTGTAGTAGATTGAAAGTAGCACTAATGGCGGTAGCTTGTCCCGTCGACGAGTTTTCCGCTACCCGCGCCGCGGATCGCTCAGCTATCTGTGCCTCGAGCTCTTCCGGCGCGCCTGGACATGGAACGGGTCGACGGATGAGTCTGAGGTAGGTCTTCTTAGCTCTCACATCCGCAATTGATTTTGGGACCTTGATTGTCCGAGTCAGCCGGAAGAATTGCTCACGTCAGTGTGGCCTCTCAGAGACTTCAGAGCCAGCTGGCGCCCCAAGTTCGAAGTCTTGAGAGAGGGTTGCAACGCGCTTCATGTCGGTAAATCACAGTCCAAGTAAGTATCCTTTCGGCGCCGCCGTCATCGGTGGCGACTATCAAGGCCTCGGGATTGTCCGCAGCCTCGGGCGCCTTGGCGTTCCCATCTGGGTGATTGACGACGAGCTTTCCATCTCGAGGTACTCTCGCTACGCGACATTCACGGATCGCATCCCCGACTTGCGCAATCCTGAGCGAGCGGTGGAAGATGTGATTGCACTCGCGAAGCGCACAGGCCGGAAAGGCTGGGTGCTTTTCCCGACTCGTGATGAGAATGTTGCCGCGTTTTCCCGTTCCCGCGACGAGCTCTCAGAGTATTTCCGCGTCCCCACGCCGGCCTGGGATACGGTCCGATTCCTCTGGGACAAGAGAAACACCTATCGGCTCGCAGCGGAACTCGGAATTCCCCATCCTCGTACCTGGGTGCCCGACACGGAACAGGATCTGGAAGCGATCTACCTTCACCTGCCCGTTGCGCTCAAGCCCGCTATTAAAGAGCACTTTATTCATGCCACCGGCGACAAAGCCTGGCGAGCCGACAGTCCCGAGCAATTGCGCAAGTTGTTCGCGAAGGGGTCACAGATCGTACCGAAGGGCGAATTGATGGTCCAGGACCTCGTTCCTGGAAGCGGCTCCTCGCAGTTTGCGTATTGCGCATTTTTCAAAGAGGGAAAGGCCGTCGGGAGCCTCATGGCTCGCCGCCAGCGCCAACATCCTCCAGAGTTTGGCCGTTCGAGCACCTATGTCGAGACGGTCGAGGTGCCGGAGATTGAGTCGTACTCAGAGCGATTCCTCAAAGCAATCAATTACTACGGATTGGTCGAGGTCGAATACAAGCGCGACGACCGCGACGGCCAATACCGCATCCTCGACGTAAACGGCAGGACCTGGGGCTACCACACCATCGGCCGTCCCGCGGGCGTGGATTTTCCCGCGCTGCTTTTCAACGACCAACTGGGCCAATCCGTGGAGCCGGCTCGCGGCAAGCTCGATGTTCGGTGGATCAGGGTTTTGACGGATTTCCCCACATCGATCGCCGAGATCTTCCGAGGGAATCTGCCGCTTTGGTCATTTTTGCGGACGGTGCGGGAAGCGGATGAGGAGGCAGTCTATAGTTGGGATGATCTGGCGCCCGGCTGTGCCGAAATTGCTCTCATCCCATACCTCATGGCCCGGCGGGGCTACCTGATCCGGTAACCCTGGCCTCCGTAAACTCTTCAGGAGAAAACGCGATGATTAGGCGTGATGTGACGATTGTCGGAGCTGGCCCGTACGGACTGGCTGCCGCTTCGCACCTGCGTACAGTCAAAGGCTTGGATGTGCATGTCTTTGGCGAGCCCATGTCCTTTTGGGAGCGCAACATGCCGGTGGGGATGTTTCTGCGCTCCAATTGGACTGCGACACAAATTGCAGACCCGAACGGTTCGCTGACGCTGGAGGCGTACCAGACGGCGACCGGCGATCATCTGCCCGCGGGATCCGGAACCTCTGCAAAGCCGGTGCCGCTCAAGACCTTCGTGCAGTATGGTCAATGGTATCAGCGCGAGGCCGTGCCTGATCTTGATCGCAGGAAAATCTCACGGATCGAACTCGACCCGATGGGTTTCGAATTCTGACGGAGGATGGGGAGGTCGTTGGCTCTCGCCGCGTCGTCGTTGCTGCGGGCATCGGGTCGTTCGCTTGGCGCCCCCCGGAGTTCCAGCACCTTCCGCCGGAGTTGGTGTCTCACACCAGCGAGCATCGCGATCTCAGTGAGTTTTCCGGGAAAGAGGTCCTCGTCGTCGGTGGTGGACAGAGCGCGCTAGAGTCGGCCGCATTGCTTCATGAAAGAGGCGCTGCCCGTGCGGAGGTCATCGCGCGCGCGCATGAATTCACTGGCTCGGGGGATTGGCCTCCAGGACCCTGCATCACGGGCTGGGGACCTTCGTAAGAGGCCTGCTCTATGCGCCCACGGATGTGGGCCCGGCGGGAATCAGCCAGCTGATGGCCCGGCCGGATCTCGTCAGGAGGCTTCCGCGCTGGTTGCAAGACCGGCTGCGTAAACGTTCGGTCCGCCCGCCGGGGCGCGCTGGCTGGTCGAGCAGGCTGCGCGACGTTCCTATCCGGCTCGGGCGAAGTGTTGCATCGGCCGAAGTCTTTGGCGAGCGAGTGAGAGTCAAGCTGGACGATGGGAGCGAGCAGAATGTCGACCATGTTCTTCTTGGCACAGGATACAGAGTCGGATCTCACGAATATGATTTCCTCTCTCCTGAACTAAGCAATCCATCCACCGCAGCAATGGCTATCCGGTTTTGAAGCCGGGCCTGGAGACCTCCGTGGACGGTTTGCATATCTTCGGTGCGCCCGCGGCATGGAGTTTCGGTCCGGTCATGCAATTTGTCTCCGGCGCACGTTACGCTTCCTCTGCGCTGGTTCGTTGCGTTGCGGCGGGCTCAAGGTCCGCCCGATAGAGGGGCGGCGCATCGATCGCCTGTTTGGTTGGGCTTGGGCTATTCAATCTCTCGAAGCTTTAAGTGGTCCCAGCGGCTTCGTCAGGGTATCTCCAGAGTTCATCGCGTTGGACCCGGCATCAGCCCCTTCCCAAAACGGGTCCCGCACCGAGCCCGTTGAGCTAGGAAGTGGCTTGGAACATTTAGGCAATGTTTTTCCTTGTTCACAGCCGATAGGCTCCCATGAGACTGGGCGGTCAGCGCGATTCCTAGGGGATGTGGCTAAACCGTTTGTTATGAATAGATTAAGAACCACGCCGATCGTTGTCGTTTTGAAAGGACAGGCTGCCTTTGGCCAGCCGGTTGCCTTAATCATATTGGGCTTTAGGGACCAATGACGGCGGTAGCTTGTACCAGCGCTGTGATTTCCGCAGCCAGCGCCCAAATTTGCTGAACTACCTCTTTGTCGGGCATTCCAACGTAGTTCGTTAATGGACGGGTCACCGGATGGGTCTGAGGGAGCCATCAGTGAGGCGACAGTTCAAATCCTTAGTCCCAATTCAGGAGAGCCATGATTCGAGTAGGCGTAATCGGTTACGGATACTGGGGTCCCAACATCGTCCGAAACTTGCACCGTTTGGACTCCATGCGAGTGGAGACGGTCTGCGATAAGAGCCGCTCCGCACTTGCTCGCGTCGAAAAAACATACCCCGGCGTCAAGACTGTTACAGACCCTGCGGAGATCCTAAAATCCCCGCAGATCGATGCTGTAGCTGTTATCACTCCGGTTTGGACTCACTACGAACTGGCGAAGGCAGCACTGGAAAACGGAAAGCATGTCTTCGTCGAAAAACCATTCACATCCAAGCCAAGCAAGCGGAGGAACTGATCGAGCTCGCCGCACGCAAGAACCTCCAGATCATGGTGGACCACACGTTCTTGTTCACCGGGGCGGTCCGCAAGATTCACGAGCTGATCCAGGGCGATGTTCTCGGAGATCTGTACTACTACGACGCAGTGCGCGTGAATCTGGGTCTTTTCCAGCACGACGTGAGCGTGATTTGGGATCTGGCGCCGCACGACCTTTCCATCATGGACTTTCTGATCGCGCAGCGAGCGGAAGCAGTGGTGGCGACGGGGGAGAATCATCTGAACGGCCATGAAGACATCGCGTTCATTACCGTCTATTTCCCGAAAAACATCATCGCGCACATCAACGTGAATTGGTTGTCGCCGGTCAAAGTGAGGACGACGTCTCATTGGCGGCCAGAAAAAGATGCTGGTGTGGAACGACGTTGAGGCGGACGAGAAGATCAAGGTGTATGACAAGGGAGTGGAGATCACCTCGGCGGAGGGAGTCCGCGAAATGCTGGTCAACTATCGATCCGGGGACATGTGGTCGCCTCAAATCGAACAGGTGGAGGCGCTTCACCGGGAACTCGGCTACTTCGCGGAGTGCATCGAGAACAACAAGATTCCCTTCAACGATGGGCATGCTGGATTGCGAGTTGTGAAGATGCTGGAGGCGGCGGACGATTTCCATCAAGAAGAGAGGAGAATTGGTCCGCCTGTGAACGAATACTATTGCATTGCTCCCGATGTCAAGCTCGGGAAGGGCGTCAAGCTCTCCAAGTTCATCAATTTCTACGGCTGTGAAGTTGGCGACGACACCAAGATCGGCGCATTTGTGGAAATCCAGAAAAACGCGCGAGTTGGCCGCCGCTGCAAGATTTCGAGCCACACCTTCATTTGCGAAGGCGTGACGATTGAAGACAATGTTTTCGTGGGGCATAACGTAACCTTCATTAATGATTCGTACCCGCGTGCGACTGCCGCTGATGGCGTGCTTAAAACGGAGAACGATTGGAAAGTGGAAATGACCGTCGTCAAGCAAGGTGCTTCGATCGGATCCGGCAGTACCATTCTTTCCAACGTGACAATCGGAGAGAACTCGATCGTCGGCGCCGGCAGTGTGGTCACGCGAAACGTTCCCGCGAACGGATCGTGGCCGGGAGTCCGGCCCGAATTCTACGGCCCGTAACCAGGGACTGAGAGGACAAAAGTAATGACACAGGGTGGAAATATTCCATTCGTGGATCTTGCTGCTCAGCATCGGGAACTCGAAAGCGAGTTGGTGGGCGCTTTCCAGAAGGCCCTGCAAACGCCGCGTTCGTGGGTGGCCCCGCCGTGGAAGGTTTCGAGCGGGATTTTGCGCGGGTTTGCGAATCAAATTTTGTGCGGGAGTCAGCAGCGGGACCGATGCGTTGCGGTTTGCCTTGATTGCCGCAGGCGTACAGCCGGGCGATATCGTTCTCACCGTCCCCCTGACCTTCATTGCGACGACGGAAGCGATCACGCAGGCTGGTGCGCGCGCGGACTTTGTGGACGTCGATGCCTCGCACGTATACGATGGACCCTGAAAAACTGCGCGATTATCTGAAGACCCAATGCGCCCTGGATCACAAGACCGGGCAGCTGATTCACCGGAAGCATGGCAAGCCAGTCACCGCCGTCATTCCCGTTCATCTGTATGGCCAGACGGCGGACATGGATCCAATCCTGGAGCTTGCCGGCGAGTACAATCTGGTTGTGATCGAAGACGCTTGCCAGGCGCACGGGGCTGAGTACTTCTCGAAAAAAGAGAACCGCTGGCGCAAAGCCGGGTCGATCGGCCGGGCCGCCGCATTCAGTTTCTATCCGGGCAAGAACCTTGGAGCCTGCGGCGAAGGAGGGGCCGTCACCTCCAACGACGAAGCTCTGATCCGTCAGGTCCGCATGCTGCGGGACCACGGCCAATCAAAACGGTATTACCACGATATGGAGGGCTACAACGGACGCCTCGACGCAATTCAGGCCGAGTTCCTCCACGTGAAGTTGCCGCATCTGGCCAAATGGAACGAGCACCGCAGAGCCGCCGCGGCGCGTTACAACGAACTTCTTTCGCCGGTGGCGGGCGCAATCACACTGCCGTTCGAGGCCAACTTTGCCAAATCGATTTATCACCTTTACGTGGTCCTCGCACCGGAGCGAGAGAAGCTCATCGAGCATCTCGCCAAAGCCGGTGTGAGCACGGGAATCCACTACCCGATACCGGTTCATCTCCAGGCGCCTTATCGCGCGCTCGGTTACAAGGAGGGAGACTTCCCGGTTTCGGAAAGAGTGGCGTCGCAGGCGCTTTCACTTCCGATGCATGCTCACCTTCTCCCCGAACAGCAGCAAGTCGTAGCGGAGAGCTTGCTCGCGTTCATGTCGCTCAAAATGCCGATGGCCTAGCACTTCTTCCGCGGCGCAAGGCCCCCCGCGCAGCACGACGGATGGCTTGTTTCTCGCGCACTCGAAGGCCCGGCCTCGGGCAATCCCTCGGCATCCTCTCGGAGATCCAAAGAGGACCATCGGACGTCAGTGTTCGCCGGGGCATCTTTTGAAAAGAGCCAATGAGACACCCAATGAGAATCTGCATGATCGCTTACGCCTTCTACGACACGGACACCCGCATGATGCAGTACGCGAGTGCGCTGGTGGAGCGCGGCGACACGGTGGACGTCCTGGCTTTGCGGATGGAGGGCCAATCCGCCTTTGAGGTGCTCAACGGCGTAAATGTGTATCGCATTCAGACGCGCCGGGTGACGGAAAGAGGGAGTTTTTCCTATCTGGTGAAGATCTTAAGATTCTTGCTGCTTTCCGGATTCATCCTCGCCAAGCGGCACCTCTCGAAGCGCTATGACGTCATTCACGTCCATTCCGTGCCTGATTTTCTCGTTTTCTCGGCTTTGCCGGCCAGGCTTATGGGGGCGCGCGTCATCCTCGATATTCACGACATCCTGCCGGAATTTTATGCGAGCAAATTTGGCGTCCGCAGGGATTCCCTTGTTTTCAAGGCGCTAGTGTTGACGGAGAGGGTTTCGGCCGCATTCTCAGATCACGTGATCCTTCCCAACCATCTATGGGAAGAGCGGCTCGTCGCGCGTTCTGTGAAACCCGGCAAGTGCACGGTCTTTATCAACTACCCTGATCCGAAGATGTTCTCACGGCGGCCGAAAAACAATTCCGACGGTAAATTCATTATTCTTTATCCGGGGAGTTTGAATAAGCACCAAGGCGTGGACATCGCGATTCGAGCTTTCGCTCAGGTCACCGGGCAGATGCCGGGCGCTGAGTTTCACATCTACGGCGATGGCCCTGAAAAGCCGGCGTTGGTCAGTCTTGGAGTGGAGACCGGCCTCACCGATCAACTCGTCATCCATGGAATGGTGCCCACTGCGGAAATCGCGAACGTGATGGCCAACGCCGATCTGGGCGTCGTGCCGAAGAGGGCGAGTTCTGAGTTTGGAAACGAAGCCGCCAGCACAAAGATCATGGAATTCATGTCATTGGGAGTTCCCTTAATTGTATCGCGCACCAAAGTCGACCAGTACTATCACAATAGCTCCCAGGTCAGATTCTTTGAGTCGGAGAACGTAACCGAACTTGCCGGCGCCATGCTGGAACTGTGGAAAGACGGCGGACTCCGCCGGGAACTGGTGGCGGGTGCGACGAGGCACGTCGAGCTCAATTCATGGAGTCAGAAGAAGTGTGAATACTTGCAGCTGGTTGACAACCTGCATCATCGAACGATCCCTCTAAAGATAAAGGCCCCGGCGAATTCTGTCCGTGCCGATAACGAAGCGAATTCCTCGCAAGCTGTCCACAGCCGTTCTCACTAGCAGCCTACACACCGAATATGAGGCTAGATCGAGCCGCAAGCATCGGTTTGTTCCATCCAGTGTCGCACATGTTCGCCGGCCATCGGCGGACGCGCGTGCCGATCCTGATGTACCACGGGATCTCCACGGAACTGGGCGGCCGACATCCCTATTTCGAGACGCACACCACGCCGGAACTGTTTGCGCGTCACATGCGGTTTCTGCGGGAGAATGGCTACGCCACCGTTGACCTGCACGAAGCGATCGAAGCCGTGATGGTCGGGTCGAACGTCCGCAAGCGCGTTGCGATTACTTTTGACGATGGCTTTCGGAATTTCTATACCGATGCCTTTCCGATCCTGGCGCAGCACGGGTTCAAAGCTACTGTGTTTATCGTGAGTGGACTTACTGGCGAAACGCCGATTTGCCGGCAGGGCAGGGAATATCTGACCTGGCGCGAAATCCGGGAGATACACTCCTACGGAATTCGCATCGGCTCTCATACCGTGAGCCATCCGGACCTTTATCGGCTGAGCCCGAGCGAGGTCGAGTACGAAATCCGGCAATCGAAGGAAACAATCGAGGACGCGCTCGGAGAATCCGTCCGCTCGTTTTCATACCCCTACGCCTTCCCCCAGCAAGACAAGAAATTTGTGGAGAGATTGAAAGACCTTCTGCGGACTCATGGTTATGAAAACGGAGTTTCTACGATCTTGGGAACCGCAGGCCCCGACCATGACTGGTTCTTTCTGCCGCGCCTCCCGGTGAACTCCTACGATGACCTCCGCTTTCTTGCCGCCAAGCTGGAGGGCGGTTACGACTGGCTGTATACGGCGCAGAAATTCTACAAGAGAACGATCAAGCGATTTGCCAAGGATTCCTCGGACCCGCAGCTCGCAACAAGCTTTGAAAGGTGACGCGAAGCCGCTCTCATGGATTTGTCCATCATCATCGTGAACTGGAACTCGGCCGACTATCTGCGCGCCTGCCTCGCTACGATCTATCGGTTTGTACGGGGGATCGAGTTTGAGGTGATCGTGGTGGACAACGCCTCGAATGATCGTTGCGAGCAGATGCTCCGGGAGGGATTCCCCGGCGTCATCTTTGTGCAGAGTGGCGCGAATTTGGGATTCGCACGGGCCAACAACCTTGGTTTTTCGCATTCCACCGGGGAAATCCTGCTCTTCCTGAATCCTGACACCGAGGTGAGCGACGATTCGATTCTGAAAATGGTGCATCGTCTCCGGGCAACCGAGGGAGCCGCGGCTGTGGGCGCGCGATTGCTGAATACGGACGGTTCGCTGCAGACGAGTTGCGTGCAGTCGTTCCCGACGATTGCCAATCAGCTGCTCGATTTTGACTTTCTAAGGCGCAAGTTTCCGACGTCGCGGCTTTGGGGCACGCGCTCACTCTACCGAACGGACAACAAACCGGCCGAGGTTGACGCTCTTTCCGGCGCATGCTTCATGATGAAGAGGAGCATTTTTGAGAAGGTCGGCAAGTTCACGGAAACATATTTCATGTATTCCGATGATCTCGATCTCAGCTATAAGATCAAAAGAGCGGGCTACCACTCGATTCATCTGAACGACTGCGCGGTCACTCACCATGGGGAGAAAAGTTCCGAAAAGCAAGAGGACAATTTTGCGGATCTTTGGCAGCGGGAATCATTGGCCCAGTTCTTTCGCCAAGCCCATGGGCGTGTCTATTCCGCAACCTATCGGGTTGCGATGGCTTGCATTGCCGCCATTCGCGTAGGATTGGCTCTGTGCTTGGTTCCGTTCGGAAAAGCCGGCTTTGGAAACAAGAGGCCCGCGAGTGTTCTGAAGAAATGGTCGCGAATCTTTCGCTGGGCCATTGGACTGGAAGCCCGGCAGGTTCGAGTGGAGGCCAGGTAGGATAGCTCCTTTCAGCGAAACCATGAGCGACTTGAAACATCCACGGTACGCACTCATCATGCCGGTGCGCGATGAGGAGAAGTTCATCGCGGAGTTGATTGAATCGATTTCGGCCCAGACTCTGCCGCCCACGAAGTGGATCATTGTGGACGACGGCTCCGCTGACAAGACCGTCGAGATCATCCGCTCTTACGCCAGCCGTACTCCATCTCTGGAAATCCTCGAGTTGCCGCGCCGTGAGCAAAGAGCGCCGGGCGGTGAAGGCGCGATCGCTCACGCGCTGCACCGGCTGACGCTCGCGGACTATGAATACTTGGCGCGTTTTGACGCCGACCTGCTCTTCGAGTCGAACTACATCGAACAGATCCTCGGAGAATTTGAGCGGGACCCGCAGCTCGGCATCGCGGGCGGCGGTCTGTACGTTCAGCGGAAGGGCAGCTTGGAATTCGAGAAAGCGCCCGAATATCATGTCCGCGGCGCTCTCAAGATGTATCGCCGCGAATGCTTTGAACAGATCGGCGGAATCACGGCTCGCATTGGCTGGGACACGATTGACGAAGTGTCTGCCTGGACGAAGGGGTGGAAGACAAGGAGTTTCTTCGAGTACGGAGTCATTCATCGCCGCCCTACCGGCGAAGGGATCCACGCGGGCCGCGTCTACTGGGAACGTGGAAAGGCCGAATACTTGACGTGGAGCGCTCCCTTATTTGTGCTGGCTAAGGCCGTCAAGACCGCCTTCACGGAGCTCTCACTCTTAAGACCTGTGTCCTACCTCTTGGGCTTCCTTGCTTGCTATATCAATCGGATGCAACGCATCCAGGACTCCGCGTTTGCCAGGGCACGCCGCGAACAGCAGTGGGGCAGAATGACGTTGTTCCGTGCGCTCCCGCCGGCTCAGAGAAATCACACCACTCAAGCCGCCGTACCAGCGAAGCCGCGCGTTCACGACCCGCTCGACAGGTTGGCCGATAGATGATGCTCATTCTGTTGCTCGATATTCTCGCCGTGGGATCTCTCTGCGTCGTGGTGCTGAAGAGGGGTTTTGAGGGCGCGTTACCCCTGGCGGCATTCCTGCTGATCTTGTTTCCGAACGAATCGCAAATCCAACTGCCCGGCCTGTTCGATTTCACGACGCAAAGGATCGTCGTAGCTGCGTTGATAGTGCTGTATTTTTCCTACGGACGGCGCCAGCGGGAAACCGAACCTGATAAGCCGCTCCCTCTGAGGTATTTGATACTCCTCATCATCGGCTGGATGTTGCTTTCTTCCGTGAATTCGGTCGTGCCGAGCGTCAGCATCAAATCTACCCTGTCGCAGGTTTTTGATTTTTTTGTGCCTTACTACATTTACGCCAAGACAGTGTCCAAGGTGGAGACAGTCCGCGAGATTCTCTTTGCCTTTGTTTCGGGAACGTTTCTGTGCTCCATTTTCGGCTTCTTCGAAGCCTATCAGGGGTGGAGCGTCCTCTCGCTTTTTCCAGCGCTTGCGTCACGCTTTTCGGGCATTGCGGGCGTAGCTTCGGATCGCGGCATTCGGGTCCAATCGACGTTCGGCCACGCCATCTTGTTCGGGGCCGCGCTCGCAATGGCGATCCCGTTGGCGCTGTATCTCTTGACGGTCACCGAGAGTAAGTGGCGAAAGTTCTTCCTTTGGGCGGCGATCCTGCTCATGTTTGTGAACATTTACAAGACGGGCAGCCGCGGCCCCTGGATGGCATTAGCGCTTTCCTTGGCAATCCTCCTCGTTTTGGGCCGGGGCCAGATGCGTAAGTACCTGATCCTGATTGTGACCCTCGCTGTCATAGTTCTGGTGGCAAGACCCGGCGTATGGAATACGATCGCGGATCTCTATGGAGAGACCATAAATCCCACCACTGTCCAGGGGCAGTCTTATGAGTGGAGATACTTGTTATATGACATCTCCAAGAAAGAATTATCGAAGAGCGTCGGCCGCAGCCTCTGGGGATACGGGCCGGAGTCTTTTTATTTTCTGGGTTTGACGGCGCCTTTCATGGTAGACGGCGAGATGCACATGGTGAAGGTTGAGAGTTGCGACAGCGCGGTGGTGGAGCTGATGATGGATACGGGTTATGTCGGCTTTTTCCTGGTGGCCGCGCTTCTGCTGAAGGCGGGTCTCGTCACTCTACGCAACTTCTTCAGCATGCCGAAGCCGGAGAATTCGCTCTGCGTGGTCTTCTTCGCTAACCTGGCAGCATTCGGTTTCTTAATGACGAGCGTTGAGCTTTTCAACTGGGGCCAACAGGCTTATCTGCTGTGGATCATCATCGCGCTCGCAATGATCTATCCAGCCTGCAGCAAGCGGGTGAGTTCCCCGCTTGCCGTCATTGAACCGCAGTCACCGCCACGGCGGTGGGCGGAGCCGGTGGTTGCGACGAGGAAGTAGACCCAAGTTGAAGTGCTCCCCGGTCCCATACTCCATTCGCTCCGCGAGTAGTTCCCAGCAGGTCAACATTATAGGGAGAACCAAGCGATGCTCCAGCGTGGCTGGTGAACGGGTCCGGCAGTGCGAGCTGGTAGCCCGCGATGGTGACCGCTGGCTGTGAAGTGGCAAAGGGACTAGCCGTGCCGCTTACATTGACGTCGTGCGATGCCGGCGAAGATTGGGTTTGCCAGTTTCCCCCGGAAATCGCGCTATCGCCTTGATAGGAAGTGTTGTAGTCCTCCGTGCAGGTGCCGCTCAACAGGTTACAGATGGGATTGTAATTGCCATAGACATAAGCGGAGGCATACCACAGGTTGTTCTCGATGATCACATTTGCGGTGCCCTTGATGCCTCCCGGAACTCCCGATATGGGCAGCGTGCTGTAGACGTTGTATCCAGAGACCCCAGGCGGGTCGAAATTAGCAATCGTGTTGTTGGAGAACAGGAACGTGCCCGTCAGATTTTCGGCGGAACCGTTGCCATCGCCCAGAGCCAGGATTCCATTGTCCATCGTGTTCAGCCAATAGGTTTGCCCCAAAGCGAGATATGCGGCGTCATTAAAGAAGAGATTTCCGTAGACGAACCAATTCGACATCGCCGGATTCGCCGCACTCGCATCGCAAATCAACCCGGACCCCGAGATGTCCTGAAAAACGTTGTAGCGGACAGTCACATTGTTCGCAAGAAGAGAGAAGGCTTCGTCGTGCTGCCCGTTCTGGCCTGTGTGGTTGTAGGAAACCCAGTTGTATTCCCACGTCACATTGTTGTTGATCGACCCCCCGGATCCGGTGTCATTCATCTGAAACTGGGTGTTGCCAGTATGGTGGTAGTAACCGTACCCGACGTATAGGTTGGAGACCGGACTGCCTTCAAAGAGGGCGTAGTCGGCCCAGACGCCGCAATTGTCCGAGTTGCACTTATCAGCGGTGCTGTTATTGTTCGGGAAGCCCGCGCCCGTGCCTTCCATCTCGACGTAAATGAAACTTATGTTGCTGTTTCCACCGATATAGAAGGCCTCCCCACCGCCGTTGGTCTGGTTCCAGAACTTGATGTTGTAACCCGATTGCCAGTCCGCTCCGCGCGATTGGCCGTTGAATGTCCAGTAATCTGTCGATGCAGAGCTTTGTCCAAACAAGGCCTGTCCTGCGAAGCTGTTGCTCCAGTCGCTCGCCGGCCCATGACTTGTGGCAGTCGCAGCCTCGATCGTGATAAGCGAAGTGCCGCTATCGGGCGTATTGAACGAGACAGCCCCGTAGTTCCCAGCGGCGATCCAGTAGGTCACTCCGCGCGTCATGCTCGCGGGATTCACCTTTCCTGAGCCGCTTCCGAATCCCGTGTACGCGTTCGTCCAGCTTGAGCCGTTACCCGAACCGGTGGCCGAAGCGTGGATATAGCAGTTGCCGTTCCCGTCGCATCCGGACGCCGCCTGAAGATATCGGGGAGCCAAGAGGATGGCAGTGATCAGGATGACCAATCGAACGATCTGTCGAGGTTTAAAGTACATTTGCACTCCTTCTCTTTCAAAGTCACAAACGACGGGAGGCCAACTCTTGGATTTCTACTCCCATGTAGCTTTCCTGTCTAAAACTATTACAGGCCCTAATCGAATGCTACTGGTCGTAGGGACAGCTGCTGTACATGTACCCATCAAGGCCCTCCGCGCGCCGGTATCCTCATCGCCAGCCGGGATGCATACCCCGCTGGGGTTCCTTGGAGCGCACGGGGGAAGGCGAGCCTCTCTCTCTTCCACCCGGTCTGTTTATATCGAAACTGGCCCTCAAGGCTGGAATTCTCTTGCTACATTTGCGCAAACCCTTTCGATAGTGGCGTGTTCCCCTCCTGGAAGAGGCGCCAAGTACTATGGCTCTCCGAAGAATATCATTCTTTAACCCAGCATTCTCAATGACTTAGAAGGTGTCTTCCGACGAGCTCCCCATGTCAACAAGCGAGATGTGGCATGCTAATTGCCATCAAGAGCTTAACACATCGCCTTTGTGGCGGTAGCCTGTCCGGCCCTGTTCAGCCGCCGGATCGAATCACTCTGCAAGACACGTCGGATCTCATCGTCCGAGCCCGGGAGTGCTGAGCTAATCACACGATCGAGAACGACATGCCGGTCGGTTCGAGCGGACGGGATAGAATTCTTTGCGAGACAACTCAAATGAGCCCCAGCGTTTCAGCAATCATTCCTATCTACAATCGTCCCGAAATCATTCGCCACGCGGTCGAGAGTGTCTTTTGGCAAACACTCCCGGTATTGGAGCTGATCCTCGTGGATGACGGTTCGACCGAGGATGTCGAGGGGGAAGTGCGGCGGCTCGTAAATGAAACACCCGCCTGGAAGGATCGGGTCGTATTTGTCCGCCAGGAAAACCAAGGTCAGAGCGCGGCTCTAAATAACGCATTAGCGAGGGCCAAAGGCGACTGGATTGCGTTCAATGCCAATGACGATCTCTGGTTGCCCGGGAAGCTGGAATGGCAGTTCCGTGCCATCGAGAAGTTCAAGGACCAGTGCGGCGTGTGTTTCACCGATGCGTGGTTCATGAACAATCCGCACATGAAGCTCAATCTTTTTGAATTTTTCAAGAAGCACTATGACGGCCCACTTGGAATCATCGATGATCCGGCCAGACTCATAGCCAGCAATCAACACCCGGCGTGGGTTCAAACCTGTCTTGTGCGCGCTGACTTGATCCGCGCAATTGGGGGATTCGATCCGAAACTTCGTTACAGTGAGGACCACGATTTCTTGTTTCGAATGGCGCTCAAAACCAAGTTTTGCTACGTCAGCATGCCGATGGTGCTGATCGACCGTTCTCCCGCGGATATCCGTCATACCGGGGAATCGGAAAACTGGCATAAAGTGGAGTTTTGTCTCAAAGCGGATCAATACCGCTTTGAGAAGCAACTAAGCCTCGGCCAAGGTCTGGAGGCTGATGTTCGTGCAACCATTCGCAAGAATCTCAGGTCAATCCACAGCTCCTGGTCGAACTTTTATTTGGCGAGCGGAGATTACCCTAAGGCGCGAGAGGCCCTGTCTGCGGCCGCGGGATACGACCTCACCGCGAATATTGCATTCAAATGGCTTCTGGCTCGAATTTCTCCCGCTCTTGCGAAAAAAGTTCTTTCGATCCGCGATCATAGTGTCTCTGGCGGGCGACCCGATCGGGTGAGCTGGCGGCACGAAAAGAGTTCCTGAGCAGTTAGTCCCCAGGATTCGCGGGTCCAAATTTTCGTCTGTTGGCCCACGCCCCTCGGGTTCAGGCTTTCCGATTCGGGGCGGGCTACCACAGTCGCCGCATCAACAACAGTGTCGCGAAGTTGCCGCTCAGGATACGAAAGATCTAAATATTCTTGGTCTCGTGCTTCCTTTTGCCCCAAGCTGGGCTGAGCTGGCCTTTCATCTGTTTGTTGTCCGCAGTCAGCAGCCGGACTCGCCGTGTCTGCATGATGAGGAGCGCCGCATTAGGACTCTGGGCCGATATCCCGCACCGCCGCGCCTGCGAAAGGCATTCCAAGGGTCGAATATGAAGCAGTGTTATCTCCCGATTTGTGAAGCAAGCCGCCTTGACGTCCTCGGTCTGCCGGTCGTTTCGCAGCTTGGTCTATTCCAAGTTGAGAAGGACATTTCGACGATTCGCGAGTACTCCCGATGAAATCCATTTTTCGCGCTACCGCCATTCTAAGCGGCAGTTCGATCATCAGCATTCTCTTGGGGATTGTGTCGGCCAAGGTCCTCGCCTTGTTCCTGCAGCCGGCCGGCTACGGCTACTACGGCCTGCTTCAGAGTTTCGTTGGGGTCACAACCCTGTTCGCCGGGTTGGGAATGTCGACTGGTTTGGTCCGGCTGGGGGCGCGCGCGGCCACGCAAAATGATGAGGCGGCGCTGGCGAGTCTAGATAGCGGAGCTTGGCTGTTGTTCGTTGGGTTGGGGAGTTTGACACTCACGATAATCACCGTGCTCCGAGGGACGCTCAGCCGCTGGGCGCTTGGCAGCCCCGATCATGGCTGGACGATCGTCCTCATGGGATTCGCTCTGCTTTTCACGGTCGCGGGAAACATTCAAGTCGGCACACTCAATGCTCACCACCGCGTCGGGGCGTTGGCGAAGTATGCGGTTGTGAACACGCTCGGAAGCGGCCTGTGTACGATAGGTGCGGTCCTGATCTGGCGCACTCATGGCATTGTTCCTGCCGTGATTGCTAGTGGTGCGGTCAACTGGCTTTCGTCTCGATACTTCCTCCTCCGCGAAGTCAAGCCGACTCGAATTCGGCCGACTCGCAAAGAAGCCCTCCAATCAGCAGTGGCGCTGGCACGATTCGGAGGGCCGTTCACTCTCAGTACGATGGTGGGCACGGGAGTCCAGTTGGCGCTTCCGATGGTCGTTGTGCATTTGCTCAATCCAGCGAGTGTTGGCTACTACAAAGCGGCCGCCGCTATTTCGGTGGGCTACTTGGGATTCTTGGTGACAGCGATGGGTCAGGACTACTATCCGCGGGTTTCTGCGGTGTCTCACCAGCCCGAAGCGATGGTGAAGCTCATTAACGAGCAACACCGATTGGTCATGCTCATCGCCGTGCCGATCATCCTGGGAATGCTGGCGCTTGTCCCCATACTGATCCCGATCGTCTACTCGCACAAATTCACGCCGGCCGTGGATATTCTCGAATGGCAGCTCATTGGGGATCTCTTTAAGTTCTCAAGTTGGACGATGTCGTTTGCCATCCTCGCGCGGTGCAGCAGTTCCGTGTACTTCCTCACCGAATCGATGGGTGGCGCTGCCATGCTGGCCACAACCTGGCTTGGAGTCCGTTGGTTCGGCATGACGGGCCTCGGAGTCAGTTTTCTGGCGGCCTACGCCGTATACTACGTCGTAGTCTGGGTGACCATTCGCCGCGAAATCCCGCTGGTTTGGACGAGAAGCAACAAGCTGATGATGCTCGGTGCCGTAACCGCCGCGCTCATCATTCGCATTTTGCCCTCCACGCGATTTGCCGCTTTTCGCACTCCCGTCGCTCTCGCTCTTGCATTCGCCGCGGGCGTCCCGAGCCTGTTCATCCTGTGGCGGGAGTTCATTGGCGGTAAGACCGGGATTGCGGGCAAGATCGCTGAAGAAGTTCCGCAGAAGGCAGCAACAAGAGCGTGATCGCCATTCCTGAAAACGCCCATCAAACTCCAGTTCTCCAAAAACTGGATCGCTGGTCCTTGATCGTTGCCTCAAACAATGACCGGACGCTGCGCAGTAATCTGCTTGCTTCTCCGGTGATCGGTGATCAGTGCCAGGTCATTGCGAAACAGGGTTTTGCATCAGCGGGGAAGGCCTATAACGCTGGAATCTCCGAAGCAGCGCACGAACTTCTTGTCTTTGCTCATCAAGACGTAATCTTGCCGCCGGGCTGGACCAGCGATCTCGATCGCGCCGTGGCCGCTCTGGCGGAGGCAGATCCCGGCTGGGGAGTCCTTGGAGTGGCTGGCGTGGAATCCACTCGCCGCCAGGAATTTCGGGGATATTGCTACTCGACCGGCCTCCAGACAATTTTGGGCCAACCTTTCCCCAAGCCTGTCGAAGTTGTATCGTTGGATGAGATTGTGCTCGTTCTCCGCCGCTCCTCCGGCCTGAAGTTCGATGAGCAATTGCCCGGGTTTCATCTCTATGGAACCGACATCTGTCTGGAGGCGAAGCGTCTGGGCATGAGAAGCTACGTCGCTTCCGCGTTTTGTATCCATAACACGAACGGCATCCAATACTTCCCGCAGGATTTCTGGCGCGGCTATTTCTATTTGCGCAACAAATGGCCTGGCGAGTTGCCCATACACACCTGCTGCACCACCATCACGAAGTGGTGCACGCCGGCCATGAATCGAATCGCCCGCGACACCGCTCACCGGGTTCTCTGGCCGCGTAAGGTCGGCAAGCGTTGGGAAGACGTCGGCGCCCTGCGGGCGGCTGTGCAACAGGAGCGCGATGCGCTCGAATCCGCACAGAAGCCGTCACTGGCCGCCGCAGCGCCTGGCACGTACGGCCATCACAACAGGGAAGCAAATGTCTGATCCCAAACAGATGCGGGTTGCCCTGCTTGGAGCCACGTTCGACACAGGCAACATGGGTGTCGGCGCGCTCGCTGCGAGCGCGATCAATTGTATTTTGAAGGGTTATCCCAACGCCTGCGTCTCACTGCTGGACTATTCGAGCGAGAGCGCGGTCCATCGCCTGAAGCTGGAAAGCAGGGAACTGGAAGTCCCGCTCATCAACATGAGGTTTTCCAAGAAATTCTATCTGCCCAACAACATCGCGGTTCTTCTCTTCCTTGCCGTCCTGATGAAGGTGATCCCGTCCGCGAGATTCCGCCGGTGGATCACGGCCAAGAACGACTGCCTCCGCATGATCGACCGGATCGAGCTGTTCGCCTCCGTAGCGGGCGGCGATAGCTTCAGCGATATCTATGGCATGGCCCGATTCTTCTACACGTCGCTTCCGCAGGTTCTCGTTTTGCTGATGGGCAAGAGACTCGTCCTGCTGCCGCAGACGATGGGGCCATTTCGTCGGCGGCTCTCCAGGGTGGTCGCGCGGTATATCTTGAGGCATGCGGAGAGGGTGTTTACAAGAGACCGGAATGGCCTGCGCGAAATGGAAGCTCTTCTGGGAACTTTGAAACCGGGGAAATACTTATTTTGCTACGACCTCGCGTTTTCCCTGCCGCCCCTGGCGCCGCTACACGTGGACACTCCCGAGTTGTCGCTCGACGGCAATCGCGCCCGGCCGGTTGTGGGCGTGAATATCAGCGGTCTCCTTTATGCCGGCGGTTACACGCGCAAGAACATGTTCGGCCTGCGGATCGATTACCAGGAGTTCATTCGAGAGCTTCTTCGGTTTCTCATCGAGGAGCGGGGCGCGGATGTTCTTCTCGTGCCGCACGTCTTCATCGCGGCTGACGCCAGCGAGAGCGACAGGCTGGAGAACGATCAGGCAATCTGCGAGCAGGTCTACGCGAAGATGAACGCACGGTACCCGGGGCGGCTCGGATTCGTGCGCGGCGCTTACGACCAGAGCGAAATCAAGTACATCATCGGCAAGTGCGACTTTCTGGTTGGTTCGCGCATGCATGCCTGCATTGCAGCGGTTTCGCAGTGCATCCCGGCGGTGTGCGTCGCCTATAGCGACAAATTCTTGGGCGTCATGGAAACGCTGGGCATCGACTCCATCGTTGCGGATGCGCGCACGCAAACCACTTCTGAAATCCTCGATGGAATCGGCCAAACATTCGATCGTCGCGAAGCGATCCGGCGCCAGCTCGAATCCAGGATGCCGGAGGTCAAGGCGACGGTATTGAACCTTTTCAGCGGGGTTCCGTTCCTCCCCAGCCACGGCGCGAACCCGGACGCAGAGGATTCACTCGTCTCTGCAGGAACGGTATAGGGATATGACATGCAGCCAATGGATCAGATCGTGATGAATCTTCCCGACCGGACGGAATCGGTTGCGCCCGTCTGCGAAATAGATCCGCTGAAGGACAGTCGCTGGGCGGAGTTCATCGAGGGGCACCCGCGAGCCTGCGCATTCCACACTCCCGGCTGGTTGAGGGCTCTAAAGGTTAGTTATGGGTACGAACCGTTTGTCCTGACAACTGCCCAGCCGGGGGAAGTTCTTTCGGACGGCCTCGTCCTCTGCAAGATCAGAAGCTGGCTCACTGGTCCGAGAATCGTGTCTCTGCCTTTCTCGGATCACTGCGACCCGCTATTCGAGGACGCCGGAACTCTTCCCAATCTTCTAAACAAGGCCCGGCAGTATCAGGAGGACGAGGACTGGAAATACATTGAGTTGCGGCCGCTCCCCGCGGGATTGCCGGATCCTTACCCGGGGTCAGGCTTCGCCCACTGCACAACCCATACGCTTCATGAACTGGATCTGCGCCCGAGCGTCGAAGAGATCTTCAATCGCTTCAACAAGAAGAGCGTTCGGCAACCGATCAACCGTGCGAACCGGGAAAAATTGGCCGTGAAGGCAGGGCGTTCCGAAGAAGTGCTGCGAATGTTCTTTTCGCTTCTGATACAGACGCGTCGCCGCCACGAAGTGCCTCCTCAGCCCCTTTCGTGGTTTCGGAACCTCTTGCTCTGCATGGGCGAAAAAGCCTTGATCCGGGTCGCCATGAAGGATGGAATTCCCGTCGCGAGCATCTTCACCCTGTCCCACAACCGGATCGTCATGTACAAGTACGGCTGCTCTGATGCGGCACGCAACAATCTCGGCGGGACCCCCTTTCTCGTCTGGCGCGCGATTCAAGACGCAAAGGAATCCGGCGCAGAGGTCTTCGATTTTGGACGGAGCGATACCGACAATCCGGGGCTCATCGCCTTCAAAGAGCACTTTGCCGCCGAAGTTTCGCAGCTCGGATACTACCGTTATCCTCCGCCTCCGGTCGCGGGCCGCGAACGCACGCTCAGTCTGAAACTTGCTCGCAAAGTGTTCCCCTTGCTGCCGAATCGTCTTCTTTCTGCCGCGGGAGCAATCCTCTACCGCCATATCGGGTAAGGCTTCTCTTATGAAAATCAACGAAGCACTGATCGATTTCTTTCGCTGTCCCGAAGATTCCTTCAATCTCGCATTGATCCAGCCGGGATTGGGAGCGCCGGGCTTCTTCAAGTTCGGGCCCGAGGCGATTGGCTACGGCCAGGTGGGCGTGGCCTTTGCATCGGACGATGTGCGCCGTGAGTTGCATGACGCCAGTTCCGATGTGCGGATGGACGGCGGCGCCTGCCTGATTTCGTTCGATCCCGGTTCTGTCGTCGAGAACCTGCGTTGCGAGCGCTACGTTGCCGATGGTCCTTCTGACGGCGGGGGGCTGGCTCATAGAGGTCTGGTCCGCAAGGCCTATTACGCCGTGCGGCCCATCCTCCCGGTTTCTATTCGCAAGCACCTCCAGAGGATTTCGCTTCGGGGTTGGGATCAAAAGCCCTTTCCTCGCTGGCCCGTTGACCGCTCCGTCGATCAGATATTCGAGAGACTGATGTTATTTGCCCTGAAAGCCCGGGGGGGCGAGAAGATCCCCTTCATTTGGTTTTGGCCGGAAGGAAAGTCCGCTTGCGCCGTCATGACCCACGACGTTGAGACAAAAACCGGGCTCGATTTCTGCTCGTCCCTTATGGACCTGAACGATTCCTACGGAATAAAGTCTTCTTTCCAAATCATTCCCGAGGGCCGTTATCACACCTCTCAGCAAGTCCGCGATGAGATCGAGCGCCGCGGCTTCGAAGTGGATGTCCACGACTGGAACCACGATGGACACCTCTATTCCGATCGAGCCACTTTTCTCTCCCGTGCCGCCAAGATCAATCGGATCGCAAGTGACTGGGGTGCGCAAGGTTTTCGCTCGGGTGTGTTGTATCGCAATACCGACTGGTACGATGAATTCACGTTCTCCTATGACATGTCCGTGCCCAATGTCGGCCATCTGGATCCCCAACCTGGCGGCTGCTGCACCACGTTTCCCTACTTCATCGGCAAAATCCTGGAAATTCCACTGACCACAACCCAGGATTACCCGCTCTTCCACGTTTTGCGCGATTACTCGATCGATCTTTGGAAGAAGCAAATCGGCTTGATCCTGCAAGGGCACGGCCTCATCTGCACGGTCGTCCATCCCGATTACATTATTGAAAAGCGCGCGCGCGCCACGTATTCGGAATTGCTTGCCTACCTGGCCGCACTGGGCTCGACGCATGATGTTTGGTTGGCGCTCCCCCGGGATGTGAACCGGTGGTGGAGGGATCGCGCTCAAATGAGCCTGATCCGGAAGGATGGCCGCTGGGAAATCGAAGGTCCCGGGAGTGAACGCGCCCGCCTTGCGTACGCCTCTCTCGATGGCGAAAGTCTGGCGTATACCCTAAGCGGTTCGACCCGTGAGGCTGGAATTAGGGCTTGAGCGTCGGCGTGCGCTGTGGCTCGGCTGGACCCATATTTAAGACCCCCAATTGGCAGCGAATGGCGTGGTCGTCCATTTTCAATTGCGCCAGAGAGGGGCTAAGGGCCTGCCGTACCTCACCCGTAAGTCATTGTTTCTAAATCGGTTAGTTGAGAATTGCAAGGGGTCTTGTTTCAGGCTGCACCGCCCTGACACCTGTGTCAAATGGGAGCTATAGCCCTACTAGTCCTTCAAACCTATTGAACTTGTCTTGCTCAATCTTCATACTTAGGTAACGGGCGGAGCATCCGTCTGGGGTCAGCGGTAGTTCTGTTTGCGTGGGTCGGGGGACAATCGATTTGCTTGCTGTGGCATCGCTGTCGCCAGTCGCATTTCTGCAGTGTGGGGTACACAACCGTCTAGCCTCGGAGGCTTAGCATGATCGCGCGCGTAATGAAGATCGTTGGGCTTTTTGCAATCTGCCTTGGGGTGGCGGGGGCCATGCTTCTGATGGGGAATCAGCGATTTGAGCCACGGTCGAATCGCGTCCCGGTGGTTCAGGACTGGTCTCATCGGCACATGGTTTATTCCCATCCGAAGTCCATCATCCAGAACTTGCAGGTGCAGCGACAGCCGAGATATGCCCAACAATTTCTCCGCAGGAATTTTTCCCATCGCCCTCCGATCGGCAGACGGCCGCTTCCCCAACCGGTCCGATTTCGGCAGAACAAGCCAGCCCCAAACAATATCCATCTGGATTGGGCGCAGGTAATGCCCGGCGCCGGCTACACCATGGGCGACGGCGTCTTCCCTGCGAAGTACACCTTCGATGTGAACGCCGCTCCCGACTGCACGAATGATTTCGTCGTGTTCACGACAAGCCAGGCCGGCGCCGGCGTTACCGACATCTACTCCCTGAATGAACTCTATACCGGAACGTGTTCGGGCGTGCCCAGCACACTCTGGGCCTATAGCGTGCAGAGCCACGGCGGCGCGGCGATCACGTCTCCGATTCTTTCCTTGGATGGAACGCAAGTAGCTTGGGTCGAGGGCAAGGGTGGAACGGCCACGCTGCATATTCTCAAGCCCTACACGGGGGGCGCGGGCACGCTGGCTTCGCCGGTCACGCTGACGGACAGCGCATCCGCCAGTGCCTTTCGAAGCTGCACGCCGAACTCGACCAACCAGGGATGCCTTTACAGCATAGATTTCGCCGGCGGTGCGGACGACACCGGCGGAGCAGGCGCCATCACTCCATCCTCGCCCTACTACGACTATGCCTTCGACATGATATTTGTGGGTGACGACGCCGGCGTCTTGCATCTCTTCAACGGAATCTTCGACGGCACTCCAGCCGAAGTGTCCGGCGGTTCCACCGGCTGGCCGTTCACGGTCAACGCCGGTCATGCGTTGACAGGTCCCATCTACGACGAAACTTCTGGTCATGTGTTCGTGGGAGACAGCACAGGCCAGCTGAGCTACGTAACGGTGGCCCCCGTCACATTTAACGCATCCGCGGGCGCAAGTTGGACGATCGCGGGAGCCACCAGCATTACGGACCCGCCGATTGTTGACGGCACCACCGGCATGGTTTTCGTCTTCGCCAGAACTACGTCCGGAGCGGAGGTTGGGGAAGCCGACGCCGCCACCCTCGGAACACAAACGGGGCCCGTGCTCGTGGGAACGGCAAATACCGTCCCGTTCCATTCGGGCGTTTTCGATAACGCTTATTACAGCAGCGACACCGGCGCGGGGACTGGGACCGGGAACCTCTACGTTTGTGGGAATAACGGTGGTCCGGACCGGCCGGAGCTTTATCAAATCGCGGTGACGGGCGGGACCATAGGCGCTGCGACGGAGGAGTTCAGAGCGGCCACTGTAGCCGGCACGGAGTGCTCTCCGGTCTCCGAGTTTTATAACACTACCAGCAACGCGGATTTCGTTTTCTTTAGCGTACAGGCAGCCGGCAATGCCGGCGTTGGTGCACCTATGACCTGCGCTGGAGAAGGGTGCGTCTACGGAGCCGCGGTCACGGGCGGAACTGTACAGATCGCGGGGGCGATACCCGCCAGCGGCGGGGCGAGCGGAATCGTCGTGGACAACGACAGCAATTCGCCTGGCGGGGCTAACATCTATTACTCGTGGATTGGAAATTCGAGCCCCACGTATCCGTGCGATGGGGATACTTCCGGTACAGGCTGCACGGTTCAAGTATCTCAACTGGGACTCGGCAGCAACGGTGTGGTGGTCCAACAGCAGTCGGGAGATGGCGGCCCTGGGGTGACAACTACGACTACTTATTTTAACCTCATCCCGACGCCTGGAGATCTCTTCTTGGTCTTCTTGCACTGGGATGGCGCGGGGATCACGGCAACGATCTCCGGCGGCGCGAACACGTTTATCGCCCTCGGCCCGCAGATAGACATGGGGGGAGGCAACTACATTCAGGCCTGGTACGCCAAGAATGTTTCCTACACTAACGGCGTCACCGCGAATTTCTCTGGGCCGGTGGCGAATATTTCCTTAGTTGATGTGATCGAATACTCGGGACTCGACACGGTCGCGCCTCTGGATGCAGGCACGTATCATATGAACACGGGAAGTGGGACGTTGGCGCTGACCACCGGACCCAGCGGCGCCACAACCGCCCAATATGAAACCGTCATCGGCTTGTTTGGCTTCGCGGACTACCAGGACTATCCGTTCACGCCCGGCCCGGGTTACACGGTAGAACTCATAGACGCGACCAGCCTCATCGAGGATATGGCCGTTTCCAACACGGGCAGCTACACAGCCACGGCCACTGCGACTGGCACGAACAGTTATGGGGCGATCATAGTCGGCTTTAAGAACGCCATCCAATAGCGCCGGCTAATAACGGTCTCCACCCTCACCTTCCACCCTCGCCCTCCGGCGACGCAGGCCCTGGTGTACTACACAGGAGCACCAGTACCACGAGTACCACAGGGCTATTGCTCTCTCCTGCATTCATTCTGATACTTAAATAGCGGGGCAACTTCCGTCTGGCGTCATGGGCGTCTTCTCCGTCGTGTTCCCATCGCTATTGCCAGGGGTGTCCCGGCGCCGTGGGGCGCTCATCCGTCTCGTCTCGGAGGCACAGCATGATTGCGCGCTTCACGAGGATAGGTGGGCCATCGGTTGTTTGTCTTGGGATTGCGTCGGCAATCCTGCTGATAGGGAATCAGCGATTCGAATCACAGTTGCTGTGAAGCGTTCCAATAGCCTGGCAATTTGCTGCCCAACTTTCTAGCGTCGAGCGCCCTCAAGACTAGGCATCCCCTGGACGGGCTAATTGCCGGTCCACATGAGGTCATCGCTTGACGATTACCGATAGGACCATCCAAGCCGACGTTTCCCTCGCGCCAGCCTGGGGGTCGGCCTCCCCTCCCGCCGAACCCGAGCGATCGCCTGCACTGGACAGCCGGAGCGGGCGCTTCTACAGGCCCGAGCTGGACGCTTTGCGGTTCGCGGCCTTCTTCGGCGTTTTCTTGTATCACGACCTGGCGACCGCCCTTGATCTTGAAAGCTATCAGCGGCACGGCCTGCCAAAGTCTGCTGCCCAATGGATTTCAGCCACGGTTGCATCCGGCAAGTACGGGGTCGACCTTTTCTTCGTCCTCAGCGCTTATTTAATTACTGAATTATTGATCCGGGAAGTTCTGAGCACAGGAAAGCTCGAAGTTCGCGGATTCTATGCGCGTCGGATCCTGCGGATCTGGCCGCTGTACTTTATGTTTCTGGGTTTATCCACGTTCGTATTGCCCCGGTTTTTTCCCTACTCCCATGGCCTGCCGCTCTCCTACTTGCTGTGTTTTCTCCTGCTGACTGGTAATTGGATTTGTGCAATCCGCGGATACGCGAGGACCTCGGCGGATGCCCTCTGGAGCGTTTCGCTTGAGGAGCAGTTCTACCTGATTTGGCCCCTCATAGTCCGTTTGGTCGGGATCGGACGTTTGGCGGCCGTGGCGATAGCGATGTTTTTCGTTGCCGCGGCGAGCCGCGTGGTGTTGATGATCGCGCATGCAAGCCCCATCGCCGGCTGGTGCAATACGTTCTCTCACTTGGATTCCATAGCATGCGGCATCTTGCTCGCAGTCTGGTTGAAAGGAAAGCGGCCGAATCTCTCGTGGATCGTCGGAGGAACGCTCGGAATTGCCGCCCTGTTGGCGCCCGTATTCGTGGAGCGTTTCGCACCCGTTGACGGTGGGCCTCACCCGCCGAGCGTTTTTATTGGCTATCCCGTTGTTGCACTTTCGTGTGGGGCCTTGGTGTTCGTTAGCCTGTCTATGAGACTGGATCGACTGCCCAGGCGGATTGGTGCTTCGTTAATCTATTTGGGTCGAATTTCGTACGGGCTTTACGTCTATCACATATTTTCGATCTCAGTGGCAGACCATATGCGTCTGGGAGGCCTTGGGGCCGGCGCGGCGGCACTCGCAATCACAGTCCTGTTGGCGGCAGTTTCCTATCGCTGGCTGGAGCAACCTTTCCTGCGGTACAAGATGCGCTTCACACATGTTCTTTCTCGACCGGGCGGGTAACCCGGTTTCTCCTATTGCGCCACGCCCTTCGGTGGAAAGTTCATCTCCTGCGGCAACTCCACGCGAACACGCGTTCACGATTTTGAAATTGCCGAGTCGTTCAGTTCGTTGCGGGACATTTCGGGGTTCGGTTCTGAAGCCTTACACAGGACTTTGATCTCGCCGCGCTTGGCCCCGGAATCCTTCCCGGCGCCTGACGCGGTGGATGGTCTCCTTCCTCCCCACCGCTCACTCAGAGTATCCCTTTCGAGATATCTGTTGTGGGAAGCTCCATCCGCGATCTCTTCGGCGGCAGGCCCGCCTGTCGAATCTTGTACAACAGGGCCCGATAGCTGATCTGAAGGGCTGCAGCGGCCCGCTTTCGATTCCAGTGATTCGCTTCCAGCACGCGGAGAATGATCCTCCGCTCCATGTCCAGAACTGCCTGGCGGGTCACCTTCTTGAGTTGGATGGGCTCGCTGATCGGTACGCTCACCGGAGCCGCCGGAGGTACACGGTCAAACAGTTCGCTGCTGATTGCATCTTCCGATCCCAGGATCACATAGCGCTCAATTAGATTTTCCAACTCCCGGATGTTTCCCGGCCATTGATACTTCACCAATTGCCGCGCCAAAGAGGGCGAAAACGAATGAGCGGGCTGCCCGTGGCGTGATTGGTGCGATTCCAGGAAATAGCTCGCGAGATCAAGGATGTCTTCCGTTCGCGACCGGAGCGGAACCATGTTCAGCGTCAGTGCATTGATGCGGTAGAAAAGGTCCTGCCGGAAACTGCCCGCAGCCACTTCCTCCTCGAGGTTGCGGTTTGTCGCGCAGATGACGCGCGTCCTGGTGCTGCGGTCTTCTTGGCCTCCGATGCGGGAGAATTGTCCGTCTTGCAATAAGTGCAGCAGTTTCGCCTGAAGGGAGAAGCCAATTTCGTTGATGCCGTCGAGGAAGAGTGTCCCATCCTCCGCCAATTCCACACGCCCCGGCTTTGCGGAGTAAGCGCCGGTAAAGGCCCCCCGCTCGTACCCGAACAGCTCGCTCTCCAGAAGCGGACCTGGGATCGCCGCGCAGTTCACCTTCACAAATGCGCCATTCGCGACGGGGGAGCGGGCATGGAGGTAGCGCGCCAGCACACCCTTGCCGGTTCCGCTGTCCCCCTGGATGAGGACCGGCACGGACGTAGAGGCGATCTTCTCCACCTTCAATCGCACGGCCTGCATCGCAGGCGATTTCCCAAAGATCAGCGACTCAGGTGGCAGATCGTCCACTCGCCGGGACAATACCGCTCTCGAAGCTCCCATGGGCGCCTTGTCTTTCCAATGACCTGTGTAATTTGGGACCTGGAGGCAAGCCAGAGCGAATTGACCCCCATTCACCCTGATACCCCTGCTGTGTTTATCAGCACATCGAGTGCCGTCGCCGGGCATTTCCACAGTTCTGCACCGTCAGTAATCCCTTCACTGTCAATAAGTTATGAGATTCTTCTTATGGGATGCCAGAGAACCGTGGGAAAGGCAACGTTGTGGAAATTCCTTTCCGTTTTAGTGCAGCCCGGTTCCTGACTTCTTGCAGCCTGCCGACCAGGCCGACACCCCCTGAAAGCCAGCCCTCCCGTATTGCAGGGTCGTCCGGCTGGCGCAATCGCTTCGCGAACTCCTTGCGATGCCGGCCCGGGAGTCCTACTATCGGGCGAACCGGCATTCCGAGGAGCGCCCCATGACTGTCCAGGAATTGATCAGCGGCCGCAAGGAGACATTTTCGATCAGTGAAAACGCCACGGTGCATGAGGCTGCGCGCTATTTGCGTGACAAACAAGTTCGCGCCGCCGGTGTGCTCGATGCGGATGGCCGGCTCGCCGGAGTCGTCTCGCAGAGCGATATTTCAGACAAAGTCGCCGCGGAGAACAAGTGTCCCGCATGGATGCGCGTGTCGGAGATCATGACGCGCGAACTCGTCAGCATTTCTCCCGAAGTCGCTCTGGATGAGTGCCTGAGGCGAATGGAAAAGTACGGCATCTTCCATTTGCTGGTCCTGGACGCGAAGGGTGTCTACTGCGGAATGATTTCGGTTGCGGATTTGTTGCAGGTGGTCGCCTCGGATCACAAAGCGCGAGCCGACATGTTTGAGGCGCTGCTGTTCCCGCAGCGGTAAGCGCTCCCGGCCACTCTTATCGAAGAAGCAGTTTGAGCAGTCTATCCAGGCGTGCCCGCGCTTCGAGCGACATCGCCGTAAATTCCACGCCCATCCCGCGCCCCGTCTCCGAAGTGCGCACGACCGCGCGGGCCCTCACCTCTCCGGATGGCACATCGAACACCAGGCGGAGGAGTTCGCCCACGGGAGGAGGCGTCGGCGTGGAGATGAAGATTCCCCCGAGACCGATGGTCGACACACGCGAAACCTTACGCAGCCCGCTGCCTTGCCACGCGACAAGCATGCCCTTCGGCAAGCGCAAACGAGAGTATCGCCGGCTTCGAGACGCTTCCGTCATCAACCGTATTCTGCCCTTTGGCCCGGCGCCTGTAGCGGAACGATGCGCGAGACTTGTCCAAGCCGACAAGCCGGGCCGCCCGCGAGTGAGCGCGACACGTGGCGATGACTATAACTATAGTGTTACAAGAGGCCTCACAGAGCCTTGCCCGCTTGCCGGGATTCGTATACGCTCCAAAATCGTGGTGAAGACGGTACGCACGAGAAGCATGCCGGTGTGTCTGCTCTCGCCGCATCCGTTGGTCCTGGGCGAATTTGAGCGTGTGCTTTCTGGTTCGGGCTATAAGCTGATTCCGCGGCTGCTTGAATCTTCGCTTGGGCCGGATTTGCGGCGCATGAGCGTGCCGCGAGCCGGAGTGTTCGTGGTCGATGCGCACGTCGCGCGGGCCGCGGCCGGCGCGCTGCTCTCGAATATCCTGGAGCATTACCCCGGTGCGCGAATTCTGGTTGTTGCTGAAAAGCTGAATGTGGCCGAGAGCTATGCGCTGCTGCGGCTCGGGGCCAAAGGGTTGCTCACGTACGCCGAAGTGCGCGACCACTTGGATAGCGCGCTGCCGCTGGTTGCGGGCGGAGGTTTTTGGGTTCCGCGGTCGGTGCTCTCCGGTTTTGTGGATTCCGTCCTGAGCGGGCCGGGCAATCGGCGAGTGCAGGTCGAGGTTTCGAGTGAATTGAGCCGCCGCGAGCAAGAGGTGCTCAGCGGCCTGCTGGAGAACCTGGCGAACAAGGAAATCGCCGGGAAGCTGAACATCTCGGAGCGAACCGTGAAGTTTCACGTCTCGAATCTGCTGAGCAAGTTCGGCGTGCGCCGTCGGGCGGATCTGATTCTGCTTTGCTTTCAGCAGCGGAGCGTGGCGTCGTAGCGTTCGCTCCTGCGCGAGCTTCCACCCCGCGCGATCGGCGCGTGGAGCGAGTTCTGCCGTGGTGGCGCGCCGCGATTCCAGTTTAGCTGGCGTTTCCGCGGTTATCTTTGCGGGCTTCACGTTTGAGAAAGGTGCGAACGACACATGCCGGTGGATCGGAAGCCGGAATTCTTCAAGGGCGCGCAACTGCGCGTCGGTGTGATTGGGTGCGGATATGTTGGGCTCCCGTTGGGGCTGCGCTTCGCGGAGGCGGGCCACCGTGTCACCGGGTTCGATAGCGACTCGAAGAAAGTGGAAATGCTCAACGACGGGCAGAGCTACATCGGTCACGTGCCCACGACAAAAATCCAGCAATACGTGAGGTCGCGCCACTTCGGCGCCACCGCGGATTTCTCACGGCTGGGCCCGATGGATGCGATCGTGATCTGCGTGCCGACGCCTTTGGACGAGCGGCGCGATCCGGACTTGAAATACGTCGAGCAGACCGCGCGCGCCATCGCCCCTCATTTGACTCGCGGGCAACTGGTCGTCCTCGAATCCACCACCTACCCTGGAACCACCGAGGAGTTGGTGCTGCCGATCCTGGAAGAGAGTGGGTTGCGGTGTCCGGTAGCGCAAGGGCCTGATGCGGAGCTGACCGCCACCGATTTCTTCCTGGCGTTTTCGCCGGAGCGCGAAGATCCGGGAAACAAGCAATTCGGCTTGGCCCAGATTCCCAAGATCGTGGGCGGGATCAATCCTCCGTCGGGACGCGCTGCAGTCTCGCTCTACGCGCAAATTGTTGCGCGGGTCGTCCCCGTCAGCACCACGCGTGCGGCGGAGATGGCGAAACTTCTCGAAAATATTTTCCGCTGCGTGAACATCGCGCTCGTCAACGAACTGAAAATGCTCTGCCAGCGCATGAACATGGACATCTGGGAAGTGATCGATGCGGCGGCCACCAAGCCGTTCGGTTTTATGCCCTTCTATCCCGGGCCTGGCTTGGGCGGACACTGCATTCCCGTGGATCCCTTCTACCTTTCCTGGAAGGCGCGCGAATTCGATTTTGCAACGCGCTTCATCGAACTGGCCGGCGAAATCAACACCGCTATGCCCTACCACGTCGTGGAGGCCATCTCCAGCGCGCTGAACGAGCGGAAGAAATCGCTGAAGGGGTCGCGAGTGCTCGTGCTCGGCGTGGCGTACAAGAAGGACATTGACGATCCCCGGGAATCTCCCTCGCTGAAAATCATGCAGCTGCTCGAGCAGCGCGGAGCCCTGCTGGACTACAACGATCCTTTCTTTCCCACGATGCAGAAGATGCGCCATTACGACTTTTCCAAGAAAAAATCCGTGAATCTGGACGCGAGGACGATCGAGAGTTACGACTGCGTCGTCATCGCCACGGACCATACCAGCTACGATTATCAGGCGATCGTTGAGGCGGCGGCGCTTGTCGTGGACACGCGCAATGCCACGCGCCGCGTTGCCCGGCACCGCCACAAAATCGTCCTTTGCTGATCTTTCATGGCCGACCAGCGGAAAGACATCCTCGCGCAGCTCCGGGAAAGTTGCCGCGTTAAGCAAAGTCTTTCCGGCGGCCTCATCTCCCGCATCGAAAAGTTCGCACGCCGCTCGGCGAAGGCGCTTCGCTCCGGCCGGAAAATCGTCTTCTTCGGCAATGGCGGGAGCGCCGCCGATTCTCTGCACCTCGCCGCCGAGCTCGTCGTCCGCTTGCGAGAAGATCGTCCGGGACTGCCCGCTTTGGCCCTGACCACAAATCCCTCCGTGCTCACCGCCGCCGCCAATGACTACGGTTTCGACCATGTTTTCGAGCGGCAGATTGAATCGCTGGTTGCGCCCGGTGACGTTCTCGTTGCGCTTTCGACCAGCGGAAACAGCCCGAACATCCTTCGCGGGGTGCAAGCCGGTGCAAGGCGGCGGGCGTTTCTGGTCGCCCTGACCGGCGAAACCGGCGGCGCGCTCGCCCGCAAAGTGGATTTGCTGATCAACGTTCCCTCCCGGGATCCGCAGCGCATCCAGGAAGCCCACATTACGATCGGACACATCGTCTGCTCCCTCATCGAAGCGCTATGCTTCCGCGGGCGCAGCCCGGCCGCTTCCGGGACCCCCCGCCCGCGCCGCTGACCGTCCTCTCAGACCGTTACTATTTGTAAGTATTAGCCAGGCCCGCCCATTGCGGCCCGGCGATTCCTGGCCTACGGTAGTTCCTTAAGATGGCCCCGCCCCCCAATTACGCTGGTTCCAGCAACAAGCGCCGCAGCCAGCGCGTGATCATCAGTGTGCCCGTGTCGGTCAGCGGGAAGAAGGCCGACGGGACTGAATTTCAGGAAGACGCCATTACGCTCGTAGTGAACGCTCACGGCGCATTGATTGCTATGACCGCACGGGTGAAGGAGGCGCAATCGCTGCATCTCACCAGCCGCGGTTCAACTACGCCGCAGGAATGCCGCGTCGTCTACGTTGGCCACTCCGACGGCGGCAAGACCCAAGTGGCAGTTGAATTCCTTCAGGCCGCGCCGGATTTCTGGCACATCTCCTTCCCGCCCGATGACTGGTCAGCCTCCGTTTTGGAAGGCAAAGCCACCCCCACAAGCTAGCCCGCATTTCTCACAAGGGATTGGGTCGTATGTGGGCCGCTCGCGCAAGGACTGCCTCCGCCCGTCTGCCTCTCTTCTGCGTAGCGGCGGCACCGCCCGGCGCGGCTATGTCAATTGCGTCCAGCCTGCGCGGCGGCCGGCCGCGGAATCTTCAGTGCCGTGGCAATTGCAGGAGTTCGACGCGCGCCGTTCCGAAGGGAACTTCGGCCTCGATGAGTACGGGCGTTCGCCCGGCGTCGTGTGCGAGCCAGACCCAGAAGTGCGTGCCCGGAAGTTCGCTGCCGCGCTCGGAGATGTGAACCACAATCCGCGTGGCCGTAAACTCTCCCGCCGGAACCGTGACCTGCCCGGACGGAATCTCGACGTCCGCACGGATCTCGTAGAGGCGGTGCCCGTCAAACGCCGGAGCGCGAAATTCTGTGCTGTGCTGCCAGTCGGCGGCGCGCAACGCGTAAAGAAGGCCGATGGGATCACGCGTTCCCGGCAGTACGCGAACCAGCGTCGCATTTCGTGGAACAGGTTCCGCCTGCGTTGAAGTGCGGAGAATGGAAGTTTCCGACTTGCCCTGTTCGTTCAAATACATCTCATATTGCATGCAGTTCAGTTGCGACGCGTCCGTGTAGGAATCGAATTGATCGTCGAGTGTGTAAGCCAGCCGCATGGTGTTGATCGTGTGCGCGGTCGCGCGAAAATGCCACGCGAGATGGCCGAAGAAATTGCGTTCTTCCGCAACCGAGAAATCCAACGTCGCGGCGTGCACCGAAAATTGCGTCCACAAGACTTGATAGTGCAGCATTTCACCCAAGGCGAACGGCACGGGCATCGCCGCCGGTGAAGCCGGTGGAGGCGTCTTCACCTTGGATTTAGCCTGCCGGGTCTGCCCGCCCAGCGCTGGAAACGACGCGCAAATCAAAACTCCGGCCAAAATGCCGGCCAGCGCGGCGGGCCAGTTCTTGTGCGGTTTGAAATCGTGCATGGCGATCGTTTTCAAGACGCGATGCGAATCTTCGTTTACCGTGACTGCAGTGCGCGCCCCTCGAGGTAAGCGGGCAACTCGATCAGGCTGTCCAACAGTAGATCGGGCGGGAATCTCACGAAGCCGGCGCTCCCGAATCCGTACGTCAGTCCGCACACCCAGGAGCCTGCGTTGCGCGCGGTCTGCACGTCGATTTCGGAGTCTCCGACGAGCATCGCCTGATCCGGGGAAATTCCGAATTCACTGGCAATTGCGAGCATCCCCGTGGGGTCGGGTTTTTTCTTCTCGAAACTGTTGCCCCCGTGGATCGCACGAAAATATTTGGCCAGGCCCAGCCCTTCGAGGATCTCCTGGCTGAAGCGCGTCGGCTTGTTCGTCAGCACGGCCAAGGGCCGGCTTTTCAGTGCCGCGAGTCCTTCGCGCACTCCGGGGTAAGCGACCGTGTGGTCCAGCATGTGCGCGCGGTAGTGCGTGAGAAAAAACGCGTGGCCGTGCTCGACTTCTTTCGGATCAGCGCCTTCTCCGAGCGCTCGCTCCACAAGCCGCAGTGCGCCCTGGCCGACGCATCCGTAGATCCGGTCGTGGGGCAATGGCTTCCTGTGCAGTTCCGCCAGCGCCGCGTTCACCGAAAGGGCCAAATCCAGCTTGGAATCAATCAGAGTGCCGTCGAGATCAAAGACCAGACCGCGTACTTGAGAGAGCGAGCGCGCTGTCGCCGACATGAGCCTCCTCTGGCTATTGCGGGCATGACCCATTGTATTGGAATCCGGCGGCGACTGCTCGCCTTGTTGCGTTGGCCGGCAACAGCGTTGCTGCTAGAATGAAAATTCTCATTCAGCCCGCGAGGCAAATTGATGGCAGAGATCTTCCCCTTTCGCGCATACCGCTACAGTCCGGAGCGAGTGGAATTATTCAAGGCCGTCACGCAGCCCTACGACAAAATCTCGCCGGACATGCAGGAGAAGTACTACACCGTGAGCCCCTTCAACCTGATTCCCGTTGAGAAAGGGAAGACGCGAGCGGAAGATTCCGCCGCGGACAACGTGTACACGCGCGCCGCGCGGACGCTCGAGGACTGGATCGCGTCGGGCGTGCTCGTGCGCGACGCGGTCCCCGCCGTCTACGCCTACTTTCAGGAGTACATCGTGCCAGGAAGCGGCGTGCGGCGGACGCGGAAGGGATTCATCGCGCTGGGGCGGATCGAAGACTACTCGGCCGGAGTTGTCTTTCGTCACGAGCAGACGCTCGCGGGACCGAAGGCGGATCGCCTCGAACTTCTGCGGCACACGCGAACGCACACCGGACAACTCTTCATGCTGTACACCGATCCGGCGCGGCGCGTGGACGCGTTGCTCGGCCGGGCGTCGCAGGCGAAGCCCGCCAGCGAAGCGCGCGACGAATACGGAGTCGTGCACAGACTCTGGCCGATCGCGGACGCTTCCACCCTGGCGGCCATCACGCGCGAGACGGCGGAGAAGAAACTCGTCATCGCGGATGGACATCATCGCTACGAAACCGCGCTCGCCTATCGTGACGAGTGCCGCGCGCGCGCGGGTCGCGAGGATCGCGGCGCCCCGCACGAATTCGTGATGATGACGCTCTTCAACACGGACGGCGAAGGGCTGACGATTCTGCCGACGCACCGCGTCATCGCGGGCCTTGCGGGTTTTTCGTTCGAGAAGTTTTGCGCGGAGCTGCAGCCGATTTTCGAGTGGCGCGCGTACCGGTTCAATGCGAAGGAGCGCGAACGCGCTTGGAGAAAATTTCAAGCCGATCTCGAAGAGATCGGCCGCACGCGGCCGGCGATCGGAGTCTATGCCGGAGACGGTGCGTTCCACTTGTTCTTGCTGCGCGGCGGCGCCGATCTGGATGCGCTGCTGCCCGGCGTCTCGCCCGTCCAGCGGAGGCTCGACGTCGTCCTGCTGCACCGGCTGGTGCTGGAGCGCGGCCTCGGCATCAGCGCCGACGCCGTCACTCGGGAACGCAACCTCACCTACGAACGGGAAGCGGCGGCGGCGATTGCGGCGGTTGACAGCGGGCGCGCACAATTGTGCTGCCTGCTGAATCCGATCCCTGTTGGGCGCGTCGCGGAGATCGCGCTCGCGGGCGAAGTCCTGCCGCAAAAATCCACGGACTTTTATCCCAAGCTGCTGAGCGGGATGACGCTCTACCGCCTGGAATAAGTCGCGGCCTGGCGGCGCTGCTACTTGCCGCTGAAGCTGCGGATGGCGGCGGCTTCGGAGTCGTAGACCTCGAAGACGGTCAGCAGCTTCGTGACCTGCAAGACTTCCTGAAATTTTTGGCCGAGATTGGACAGCTTGAGGCTCGCGCCTTGCGTTTTCGCGCTGTGGTGCGACGCGACCAGGGTGCCGAGCCCCGCGCTGTCAATGTAGGTGACGTTGCTCATGTTGAGCACGATGTTCTTTTTGCCGGCCGCGAGAAAACCCTTCACTTTTTCACGAAGCGCGTTGCTCTCTTCGCCGAGCACGATTCGTCCTTCGAGTGCCACCACTTCCACTCCATCCACTTGCCGATCCGACAGTTTCAGTGCCACGATCCAACCTCCTCGCAAATCTAGCTGAGCCGCCGCGCCGGCGGTCTCAAATGTAGTCCGAACAGGACATATAGTACCCGCACCGGGAGCATACCAGTTTGCAGCGGTGCGGTTCGAGCTGCGCCGAGCACGCCGGGCAGAAGCTCGATGCGTGCCGTTCCGCGGGGCGCGCTGCCTCAGAATGCCGGGACCCAGCCTCGCCCGGGCTTTCCTGGATTGCCGTTTGAAGTTCCCCCACCGGACGAAGCATGGAGCGATGCTTATAACACACCCGGCGCGCGTCTGGAAAGGCCGGATGGAGGCGGGGGCGATGGGCGATGCTTCAGCGCGTGGCTGTCGCCGCAGCGGGCTTGATCCCTTCCAGATGGGGACGGGGCGCGACAGTGGAGGGAGCGGTTGCGCCGTCAGAGGTCCCGCCGCCGGAAAAAGGTGGCCACCCTAACGTCAGGGGCCGGGCCACACGTGCGATTGACGACCTACTCTGTGCGCAGTAGTCTCTAGCCCATGCATGTAGCCGCGAAGCGCAAGCCGATTGATGATTCGCCGGAAACGACGATTGCTGACCTGTCTTCATTTGTTCCGACTGAGCTGCGAGAACTGGGCGACGCGCAGGAGGATATTCCGCGGCTGGCGAAGGACGAACAGTCGGTGCGGCGGATTGAGCGGGCCGTCCAATCGATTCCCACAAGACACGAACTGCATTTGGGCGATGCGCGCGAGATGGAGAGCGTCGAGCCCGGGAGCGTGCATCTCATATTGACGTCGCCGCCTTATTGGACGCTGAAGGAGTACAGGGACAACGACTCGCAGCTTGGTCACATTGAGGATTACGACCAATTCCTTCATGAACTAGACAAAGTCTGGAAGCACAGTTTCGGAGCCCTGGTCCCGGGCGGGCGTTTGATTTGCGTGGTGGGGGACGTGTGTCTCTCACGCAGAGAGAACGGAGGTCGACACACGGTTGTTCCGCTGCATGCGTCCATCCAAGAGCATTGCCGGAAAATTGGATTCGACAATCTCGCGCCGATTATCTGGCACAAGATCGCCAATGCGGCCTATGAGGTGGAAGGCGGCTCGGGATTTCTCGGCAAACCCTACGAGCCGAACGCGGTGATCAAGAACGACATCGAGTTTATCCTGATGGAGCGCAAACCGGGCGGGTATCGCGCTCCCGACATTCCGACGAAAATTCTAAGTTTGATTTCGGCGGAAAATCACAAGAAATGGTTCCAGCAAATCTGGAACGGTCTGACGGGCGCTTCGACGAAGCATCACCCTGCGCCATTTCCGACGGAGCTCGCTGAGAGACTGATTCGCATGTTCAGCTTCGTCGGTGACACGGTGCTTGACCCATTCCTGGGCACGGGAACGACGACCGTCGCGGCTGCGAAATGGGGTCGGAACAGCATCGGTTACGAGATTGACGAGCATTACTTCAAACTCGCCCGCAAACGAATTGCAGAAGATACTTCGTCGCTTTTTACCACGGCGACCGTGCGCTTCGCCGCCGGCTGAGGTTCCTACGATCTTTGCTGGAAGCCACTGCTGATTCGGGTCAGGACTGCTGCATAGTTCAGGCGTGTTTCGCCAAAATCCACCCATTGAAAAGGACACGGTTTCTCGTTGGTTGCTTTGTAGCGAAGCACAAGAAACTCGCTGTATGCGGGAGCAGCTAGCTCGAGCAGCCTCCGCTCTGCTTCCGCTGCCTCTTGGATGGGATGTAGATAGCCGCCTTTCCCCGTTGTAGGCCAAGGCCTGTCACCTTCGAAGCTGACGTAGTGGTCGGCTTGATTTATTCCAACAATTCCGACGCAGAACGGCTGACCACCGCCCCTTCGAAATTGGACCACCTGATTGCGGAGATCGTTGGTAACCCTGTCTATCTGTTTGATCATTGCCTTGGCGAGGATTTTTACCTCCACGCCAATTACCACCGTTGCGATCTTGCCCCGCGCGACGGCGTAACCTGCGTCTCGGATTGGTGTTTCTCCCGGAACGATCTCTCCCAGGGTCCCGTCTCCGCGCCTCGCCCGGATGCCCTGAAGCTTATTCGCTACGTTCAATACCAGAATTCCGCCCTTAATTTCCTTGACCAGCTTGGGAGATCTATCGATAGTGAAAAGGTCCTCGTAAAGTTGCATAGCGACGTAGTCGCCCTGATTCGAAGCGCGGTGTTTGTACAGTCGCCCTTCGAAAAGCTTCCGAAACTCAGCGAGCAGACGAAAGTCTGATTTGGTCGCAGATTTAGCCAAGGCGGGCAAATTCTACCACCAAGCGAGCACTGTCCGGGGCATGCGTGTGGACCCACGGGGGAGTGGCCGGTGATGAGTGGCGAGTGGCGGGCTGGGCAGAGGCAAGGATGCAAGGAGGCAGGGAAGCAAGCAAAGAATCGGACGATTGGCTTGCGGCCCGTGTTGAGCGGAACTCGCGGAAATCGCTCGCCACTACGAAGGCAAGGAGTTCTTCAAAGTGTCCAGGATTTGCTTGCCGTACATTTCCAACTTTCGTTCGCCGATGCCGTGGACTTCGTACAGTTCGGCCAGCGTGCGGGGGCGCGTGCGGCAAATCTCTTCCAGAGTCGTATCGTGCATTACGACGAAGGCTGGGACATTCTGTTCTCTGGCGGCTTTTTGGCGCCATTGGCGGAGGGCTTCAAAGAGATCGGATGGGGGAACCACGGCGGCGGTGCTGCCAGGACGCGTCTCAACAGAAGTGCGACCGTCCATTGCGCTGGCCTCAGGGGTTAAAACCCCTGAGGTCTTGAGGCTTTTCGGCACTGCTGAAGCCGTGCCCTGACGAGGGCGTCCCAGGAGTTGACCGGGAGTTTTTCTTGCTTTCGTCGCGGGCGCTTGCGGCGTATAGGGCGCTTTCGTGCGCCTGCGTTTGCGCTTTGCGCGTGCGGCGATTACGGGCTCATCGAGCCATTCTAGGCCGCAGCCACAGACGTCGCAGGCGTTGCAGGAATGCTCTTTGCGAATTTCGCCGAAGTGGAGACAGATCTGGCGATGACGGCAGACGGGCGTATCCACGAAGTGGCGGATGGCGTGGTAACGCTTCCATGCGCGCTCTTTTTCCTCGGGGTCTTCAATTTGCTGGATGAAATGCGTGAGCAGGCCCACGTCGAATTTTTGCCACAGGAGGATGCAATCGGCGGGCTGGCCGTCGCGTCCGGCACGCCCGGCCTCTTGATAATACTGTTCGATGGATTTCGGCAGCGAGAGATGGATGACGGCGCGCACGGCGGCCTTATTGATGCCCAAACCGAATGCGATCGTGCCGACCAGGACGCGCGCTTCGTTGGACATCCAGCGCTCCTGATTGTCGCGGCGCTCGCGGGCGTCCATTCTCCCGTGGTAGGGGATGGCGGGGATTCCTGCTGCTTCGAGCAAGGCAACGGTTTGCGCGACGCGCGCGATCGTCGGCGCATAGACGATAACGCTGCCGGTGGTGTGCGCCCGCAAGGCGCGCACGAGCAGAGTGCCCTGCGTGCGTGCGTCGCACTCCTTCACTACATAACGCAGATTGGGGCGATGAAAGCTGGCGATGTACTTATCGGGATCGCGTAGGCGGAGCTGCTCGATGATGTCGTGTCGGACGTGGCGCGTGGCGCTGGCGGTGAAGGCCGCGATGGGGCAATTGGGAAAATGCTCTCGCAGGCTGGCCAGCTTGCGGTACTCCGGGCGGAATTCGTGGCCCCACTCGGAAATGCAGTGCGCCTCGTCAATGGCGAAAAGCGAGACGGGGACTTGGCGGAGCCATTCGATGGTGTCCTGGCGGGCGAGGCGCTCGGGAGAGAGATAAAGGAGGCGATAGCTTCCCGCGCGGGCGCGGCGGATTAGGGTGGACTGCTCGTGTTCCGAGAGCGTGCTGTTAAGGAATGCGGCGGGGATGCCGACCTGAGTGAGTTGCGCGACTTGATCCTGCATCAGCGCGATCAATGGCGAGAGCACGACCACGGTTTGCGCGGAGAGCGTCGCGGCGGGCAATTGGTAGCAGAGCGATTTGCCGCCGCCGGTTGGCATCACGACGCAGACGTCGTGGCCGCCGAGCAGACTGCGGACGATCCTCTCCTGCAACGGACGAAATTCATGGTAGCCCCAGTAACGGCGGAGCAATGCGTGAAGATCCGGAGAGGCGCTCACGCGACGAGTATATGGCGCGTGCGCGCGAGCGTCCATGCGGGGCGGCTTGCGCCAACTTGACACGCAGAGCGGCAAACGCGCAGGATGCGGGCAGCGCGAAGTGAGGTGCCTGTCATGCTATTGGGACTTGCTTATTCCACTTGGATTTACACCGTCGGGCTGTTCGCCGTTCTCTACGTCCTGATGTCCTTTCGGCGCGTGGGGCCGACCGAAGTCGGGTTGGTGCTGAAGCGCATCTCGTTCAAGAAACTCTCCAATGACAACGCGATCGCGTTTCGCGGGGAAGCGGGTTATCAGGCCGATATGCTGATGCCCGGGCTGCGTTGGAAGGCCTGGCTGATCTATCAGGTGGAGAAATTCCCGTGGGTGCAAGTGCAGGCGGGAGAAGTGGGCGTGGTGATTGCGCAAGTGGGCGCGCCGCTGCCGATCGGAGCGAAATCGGCGGTGTACAAGAAAGCATTCGGGAATTTTTCGGATTTGCGCGGGTTCGTGACGGGCGGCGGACAGAAGGGCGTGCAGCGGCCGGTGCTTTCGCCGGGAACGCTGGCGCCGATTCACCCGGTCGGCTTTCTGGTGGTGACGAAGAGCCAGGTGTACGGGCTGCCGATCTCGCCGGAATTGCGGGCCACGGGCGGCAGGTCCGGGCATCTTACTGCTGCGGCGTTCGGATTGCGCCCGGAGCAGCTCGAGCTCGTGCGAATCGAGCCGCAACAGTACGGAAAAGAGCGCGCGCTGATGGACGTTGTGGGAATCGTGACCACGTACGAAGGCGACCCGCTGCCTTCGGGCGACATCGCGGGCCGGCTCGGGGGCTTCGCCGACATCGCCACGATGGAACAGGCGAACGCCAAAGAAGGCGAAGTGATCGAAGTGCTGCTCGGAAACAAAAACAACCTACACAACAATTATCAGGATTTTCAGGGATTTCTCGACAATGGCGGGCGGATCGGCTTGCAGCACGACCCGCTGCTGTATGGCGCGTACGCGCTCAATCCGTTTCTTGTGAGCGTCGAGCTTGTGGGTATGCTCGTCGTGCAGCAGGGGCAGGTCGCGGTGATCAAGGCGTACGTAGGATTGCCCACGCAAGACACTTCGGGCTCGGATTTCAAATTCGGCTCGCTGGTGCATCCGGGACATCGCGGAATCTGGGAAGAGCCGCTGCGGACGGGGAAATATCCGCTGAATCCGCGCTGCTACCAGGCGGAGATCGTGCCGACCTCGATCCTGACGCTGAATTGGGCGGACGCGGTGTCCGATGCGCACAATCTGGACGCGGAATTGAAGCAGATCGTGGCCAAGAGCAACGAAGGATTCGTCTTCAACATTGATTTGCAGGTGCAGATTCACGTGCCGGACGTCAACGCGCCGCGCGTGATCTCGATGGTCGGCACGATGAAGAACCTCGTGAACGAAGTGTTGCAGGCGGCGGTGGGCAACCACTTCCGCAACAAATTGCAGAGCATGCCGGCCATCCGCTTCATCGAGACACGCCAGCAGGTGCAGGAGGAGGGTTTCGAGCACATCAAGGAGCAACTGGAACAGTACCGCGTGGAGACGCGCGGCGTGTACATCCAGGACGTGATTCTGCCGGAGGCGCTGGTCACGGTGCTGACGCAGCGCGAGGTCGCGAACCAGGAGATCGAGACGTACAAGAAGCAGCGCTCGGCGCAGGAAGAGCGCATCGCCATGGAAAACTCCAAGGGCACGGCGGACATGCAGTCCGACCTCGCGAAATCGAAGGTCGGCGTGGACATCAAGACGAACAACGCCAATGCGCGCACGGAAGAAGCGCGCGGCGAGGCGGAGTACATCCGCCAGACCGGCACGGCGCGCGGAGCGGAAGTGGAAGCGGTGGGACTCGCGCGGGCGAAGGGTTACCAGGCGCAGGTGGAGGCGCTGGGATCAAACGCCACGGCGCTGGTGAACGTGATCACGTCGTTATCGCAAGGCATGTCGAAATTCGTGCCGGACATTCTGGTGACCGGCGGATCGGGCGGCGGCGCGATGGACGGCCTCGCAGCGACAGCGATGCGTTTCCTCGCGGGGAGCGGCGGCGACGGAACGAAGGGCGGCAAAGCACCCGCGGAGAAGAGCGGGGCTCCCGCGCTCCCAGACAAGACGCCGGCAAAGCCCTGACTGACGTAATCGCGGCGCAGCAAGGCGGCCGTCCGGCTATTCCACCGGCTGGAAGGGTTCCGGCATGAAGAGGCCGGCGTCTTTGGGTAGGCCGGCGCGCTCGAGCTGCACGGTAACGTGCGTGATGTGAAATTCCGAGGCGAGGCGCTGCTGGATGGCGGCGAGGATTTTTTCGCTTTCGGCCATGTGCATATCCGGAATGCGGACGTGGCACGAGAGGGCATGCAGGCCCGTGCCGATCGTCCAGATGTGAATATCGTGGATTTCGCGGACGCCCTCGACGCTTAGGATCGCTCGCGCGACATTTTCGACGTTGAGGCCTTTCGGCAAACCTTCGAGCAGGATATTCCCCGACTCCTTCAAGATTCCCCACGTGGACCACAGGACCAGCACGCCGATTGCGGCTCCAATGGCGGGATCGAGCCAGCGCGCGCCGGTCGCGCGAATCGCGATCGCGCCGATGAGAATGCCGACGTTGGAGAGCGCGTCACCCAGATTGTGAACGAGCACGCTGCGCAGATTGAGGTCGTGGCGTCCGCGAATCAGGGCCAGCGTGATGCCGCCATTCACGACGAGCGCGCCGAGCGAGACGACAATCATCCAGCTTTCCCGCACGGCGACGGGATGGCGGAAGCGATCGAACGCTTCGTAGAACAGCCCCAGCGCGACGAACACGAGCAGGATGCCGTTGATGAACGCGGCGAGCGTGCCCGCGCGGCGGTAGCCGTACGTCCGCTGCGAGTCCGCGGGGAGCTGGGACCACACCGCGGCCAGCCAGGAGATGAGCAACGCGGGAACATCGGAGAATTTGTGAACGGCGTCGCCCAGCAAAGCGATGGAATGGCCAAAGTAGCCCCCCGCGAGTTCCGCCGCGACGAGCGCGAGGGTGGCGGCCATCGCGCCGGCAAAGACGCCCCGGCCAATTACCGCGCCGTGATCGTGGGGGCCGTGCGCGTGATCGTGTTCGCCGGCGTGCACGTGCATGTTGCCATTCTACTGCGGGAAGGCGGGAAACGTCCTGCCGGACTGCGGATATGCGCGCTGCGCACGCCCGGCCGCAAAGTCAATTGACTTGGCTTTCGGCGCTGCTTACGATGAAAAAACGCGCTGAATCCCCGAGTTTCCGAAGGGTTCGGCGCCGGGTGCGGAGCAGCGGAAGAAAATCCGAAACGTGGGGACATGCCCGAAGCCATCGCCAAATTGAGTTTCTGGGGCGTGCGGGGATCCACTCCGACCGTTGACCGCGCGACGTGGCGCTACGGCGGGAACACGCCTTGCCTGGAGCTGGAGACTCCGTCCGGCGCGCGGTTCATTCTCGATTGCGGAACCGGGTTGCGGACGCTCGGAAAGCACTGGACCGCGAATCGCGGCGGCCGTGAAACCAACGCGCACATCTTCCTGACGCACTACCACTGGGACCACATTCAGGGGATTCCATTTTTTTCGCCGCTCTACGCGGGAGAGAATCGTTTTCACTTCTACAGTTTTCGCTCGCCATCGCTGGGGCCGGACAGTCTGAAGCGCGTCTTCGAAGCGCAGATGGCCAATCCGTATTTTCCCGTGGATTTGAGCGCGATGTCGGCGTCGCGCGAATTCACCGAAGTGGACGGCGGCGAGCGGTTCGAGGTGTGCGGGGCGCGCGTGACCACGCGCTGGCTGAATCACCCGCAGGGATGCCTGGGATTCCGGTTTGAGACGCCGGTGGGAACGGTCGTGTATGCCACGGACAACGAGCCGGGCGACCCCAAGCTCGACAAGAGTTTGCGGGAGCTGGCGGAGGGCGCGGATATCTTCGTGCACGACGCGCAATTCACGCCGCAGCAGCTCGCGACGGCGCGCAAGGGTTGGGGACATTCGAGCTGGCTAGAGGGCGTGCGCATCGCGCAGGAAGTGGGCGTGCGAAACCTCGTGCTGTTTCACCACGATCCGGATTCCTCCGACCGCGCCGTGGACGAGATTCTGAGGGAGGCGCGCGGGCAATTCGAGAGCGTATGGGCGGCGACGGAGGGCATGGTGCTCACGCTGGGGGAGCGGAAGTTCGGGGTCGTGATCCCGACCGTACGCGAAGGGCTGCGGCGCGAAGCGAGTTTCCGCGCGCACGTCACCGGGTTTACGGGGGACGGGCTGGCGTTCGAGGAAGACACCGTCATCCGCAATTTGAGTTTGCACGGCGCGATGATCTACCTGGACCATAGCCCGAAGCTGCAGTCCGAGCTGCACGTGATGATCGAAAGCACAGCGGAGCCCGGGCAGGAAAACGTGCCGATGCGGCTGCGGGCGTACGTCGTGCGCATCGAGCCGGGGCCGGAGAAAGATCAAGCGGCGGTGGGCATCGTCTTCACGGAGTAACGCGGGCAATTCTGTCCGCGCATTCGCATCGCAACATCTCTTTGACAAGCGCACTATGCCGAGTGGATTTGGGCGCATAGGGGTTGCGCGAATCGCGCGAACGCGTGAAACTCCTGCGGGGCAGAGGCGTACGCTGTAGCGACAGCCCGGAGGCCATGTGGAATCAAAAGAAGCTCCCTTCGAGTTTCATCACCGGTTCTGGATTTTCATGGGAATTTTCTTCCTGGCGTTCGCTTGCTACACCTTTGACCGCGAGACCTGCGTACTATTCCTGGCGGAAAAGCTGGCGCATCGCGATCCGCGCCTTTCAGTGGACACGTGGGTGCGCATTGCGTTTCTCGTTTCTGCCGCGCTGGTGTTTCTGGGTGGAGCGATCCGGGCGTGGGGGACGTCCTACCTGAAGACCGAAGTGATGCACGACAAGCGCGTCCACGCCGAGCGCCTGTTGGCCGACGGGCCGTTCCGCTACGTCCGCAATCCGCTGTATCTCGGAAACGTCATTGCGGGCGCGGGGGTCGGTTTGTTGGCGAGCCGGACAGGGTTCCTCGTTCTCGTTTTCGCTTTGCTGATTTTCTGCCTACGGCTCATTTCCCACGAGGAAAAGGAACTGAGTGCGGCGCAAGGGGAGTCGTACCGCGCCTATTGCAAAGCTGTGCCTCGATTTATCCCGTCGCTGTGGCCGCGCGTGCCATCGGCCGGGAATCCGCCGCACTGGCTCGACGGCTTTCTGGGTGAGTTTTGGTGGTTTTCCTTCGGCACCGGAGGCGTGGCGCTTGCCTTCACGTTCCAGTTGGCGCATCCCATGCGAGTCTATTGGGGCGTTACGTTCGCGATGGCCGCGCTGGGAATGCTACTGCGCCGGACCTTGCTCCCGCCGAGCAAGACCCAGCCCGCGCCGTAAGCCTTTCTCCGCGCCCCATCCGCTCGCCCTCCCCAGCGTTGTCATCCCGAACGAAGTGAGGGACCTCTCTGCCTCACCCCCCGCTCGGCGTGTTATCCTGCATTACTCGAACCCATACTATTCGCCGTCGTAATTCGAGCGGCGCTGATATCAGAGGCATGCCTTTACTCACCGAAGCAGACACCTGTCGAAAATATGTCCTCCCGAAGCTCTACGCGTGCAGGCTGGGACGGACGACCACATCAACGAGCAGCGGACTTTCACCGATGGCCGGATCGTCGTCGCTGGCAACCGCACGATCCGCCGCAAACAGAAGCGCGCCGACTATCTCCTCCGCTACCGCCCTGACTTTGCAATCGCCATCGTTGAAGCCAAGGCCGACTACAAGAAACCCGCCGATGGTCTCGGCCAGGCGATGGAGTACGCACAAATCCTTGGTCTGAAGTTTGCCTACTCCACCAACGGCCACGGCATCGTCGAGCACGATTTCACTGACCGGCCTCGAACAGCACTCTCGAAAGCTTCCCGTCTCCCGACGAACTCTGGCAGCGCCTCAAGCACGGCGAAAACATCCCCAGCCAGATCGTCGAACGCCTTCTCACCCCGTACTACCATCTCTCCGGAAAATCGCCGCGCTACTACCAAGAGATCGCCATCAACAGCGCCATCCGCGCCATTCTTCAGGGCCAGAAGCGCGTTCTTCTCACCCTTGCCACGGGCACCGGCAAGACCGTCGTCGCCTTCCAGATTTGCTACAAACTCTGGAACACCAAATGGAATCGGACTGGTGATCCAGCACGCCGTCCTCGCATTCTCTATCTTGCCGACCGCAACATCCTCGTGGACGACCCCAAGGACAAAATCTTTACCCCCTTTGGCGACGCCCGGCACAAGATCGAGGGCGAGGCCATCAAGAGCCGCGAGATGTATTTCGCGACCTATCAGGCGATCGCCAAAGACGAACGCCGCCCCGGCCTTTACCGTGACTACCCGAGGGATTTCTTTGACCTCATCGTCGTGGACGAGTGCCACCGCGGCAGCGCAGCCGACGATTCCAACTGGAAAGATATCCTGAAGTATTTCGAGCCTGCCTTCCAGCTCGGCATGACCGCCACCCCGAAGCGCGAAGACAACCGCGACACGTATCTCTACTTCGGCAATCCGCTCTACACCTACAGCTTGCGGCAGGGCATCGAAGACGGTTTCCTGGCGCCCTATCGCGTCCATCGCATCGTCACCAGCGCCGATTCCGTTGGCTGGCGGCCGAATCGTGGCCAGCTTGACCGCTTAGGGCGCGAAATCCCGGACGCCGAATACACCACCAAGGATTTTGAGCGCAAAGTCTCTCTCCTCCCTCGCACCGAAACCATCGCCCGCAATCTCACCGATTTTCTGAAAGCGAATGGGAGATTCGACAAAACCATCGTCTTTTGCGTTGACCAGGAACACGCCGAAGACATGCGCCACGCTCTCAACAATCTCAACGCGGATTTGGTCCAGCAATACCCGGATTACGTTGTCCGCATCACCGCGGATGAAGGCAAAACGGGACGCGGCCACTTAGACCGCTTCATGGAGCTTGAGACTGCAACCCCAACGATTGTCACTACTTCTCAACTTCTGACCACCGGCGTGGATGTTCAAACCTGCAAGAACATCGTCATCGCTCGCATCATCAACTCGATGACCGAATTCAAGCAGATCATCGGACGCGGCACCCGCGTCAAGGACGACTACGGCAAGCTCTTTTTCAACATCCTCGATTACACCGGAAGCGCCACGCGCCTTTTCTCCGATCCCGATTTCGATGGCGAACCCGCTTTGGTGACCGTCGAGGAAATGAACGCCGCAGGCGAGAACGTCAAAGCCGACATCGAAAAGCCCGAGGAAGTCATCGCCGATCCCTTGCCGCCGCAAATCCTCGAACCCGGAGGCAAGAAGGAACAAGCGCCCCGCAAATTTTACGTGGACCAGGGTTCCATCGAAATCGTGGCCCACTTCGTTTCCGAACTGGATGCCGAAGGCAAGCAGCTTCGCGTCGTCCGCTTCACGGACTACACGGGCGAGAAAGTGCGCGAGTATGTGCCCCTCCGCGGCGGATCTCCGCTCAAAATGGTCTGACGCCGACCAACGCGCTGAAATCATTCAGGCCCTGGAAGAGCGCGGCATTGCGCTCGAAGAACTCATCGCTGCATCAAACCAACCGGACGCGGACCCGTTCGATCTTCTCTGCCAGGTCGCTTACAGCGCCCCGATTCGCACGCGCCGAGAGCGCGCCGAACGGCTTCGGAAAGAACAGAAGGCCTTCTTCGAGCGGTATTCCGAAAAAGCCCGCGAAGTCTTGCACGATATTCTCGATAAGTATGTAGACTATGGCACGGCGCAATTCGCCATCCCGGAGATTCTGAAAGTGCCGCCGATTTCAGATCGAGGCAGCGTGATGGAGATTTCGCAAATGTTCGGCGGCGCGGAAATGCTGCGCGCGGCCGTGGACGAATTGCAGACGCTCCTCTACGCAGCCCTAACTAGACACCTATGGCCCGAACAAAAAACAGCAACAAGGAACTCCCGCAATCCACCGCCCAGCAGCTCGCTTCCATTGTCAAATCCTGCCGCGACATCATGCGCAAGGACAAAGGCCTCAACGGCGACCTTGACCGCCTGCCGATGCTCACCTGGATCATGTTCCTCAAGTTCCTTGATGACATGGAGAGCATCCGCGCCGAAGAAGCCAAACTCGCCGGCAAGCGCTTCCGCCCCGCCATCGAACCGCCCTACCGCTGGCGCGATTGGGCTGCGAACCCGATGGGCATCACCGGCCCAGAGCTAATCGCCTTCATCAATCAGGACGAAGCCATCCGCCCGGACGGCAAGCGTGGCGACGGGCCTCTTTGCTTATCTGCGTTCGCTGCGCAGCGCAAACGGTGACCGCCGCGACGTGATCGCCAAGGTTTTCCAGGGCACGTTCAACCGCATGACCAACGGCTACCTCCTCCGCGATGTGGTCAACAAAATCAATGAAATCCACTTCACGTCCAAAGATGAAATCCACACGCTAGGCTTGCTCTACGAGTCCATGCTCCGCGAAATGCGAGACTCGGCGGGCGATTCCGGTGAATTCTACACGCCGCGTCCCGTTGTCAAATTCATCGTCTCCGTCTTGAATCCCCGCCTGGGCGAAACCATCCTCGACCCTGCGGCGGGCACGGGCGGCTTTCTCGTCGAAGCATTTACGCACCTGCAAGAGCAATGCAAGAAGACGGAAGACTTCAATCGGCTGCAGAAGGGCACCCTTTTCGGAATCGAACCGAAGTCGCTTCCTTACCTGCTATGCCAGATGAACCTCCTGCTCCACGGCCTGGAATCGCCGGACATTGATCCAGAAAACGCCCTCCGCTTTCCCTTGCGCGAAATCGGGGACAAGGACCGCGTGGACATCATCATGACCAATCCGCCCTTTGGCGGCGAGGAAGAGCGCGGGATCCTCTCGAATTTCCCCGAGGACAAGAAGACCGCCGAGACCGCCCTTCTATTCCTCCAGCTCATCATGCGCAAACTTCGCCGCCCGGTGGGAGGCGCAAAGCCGGGCCGCTGCGGCATGGTTGTGCCGAACGGCGTACTGTTCGGCGACGGTATTTGCGCGCGCATCAAGGAAGAGCTTCTCAAAGAATTCAACCTCCATACGATCGTCCGATTGCCGAACGGAGTTTTCGCACCCTATACGAATATCCCGACAAATCTTCTCTTCTTTGACCGCTCGGGACCAACCAAGGAGATTTGGTATTACGAGCAACCCCTCCCCGAGGGCCGGAAAAATTACACGAAAACACAAACCATGCGATTCGAGGAATTTGAGCCGTGCCTAGAGTGGTGGGGCAAACGCCAAGAGAACGAGCTTGCCTGGAAAGTGCCCGTCTCGACTGTTCTGAAGTACGATGAACAGGGTGCGGTTGTATCCGCCAATCTCGACATCAAGAACCCGAATGCCAAAGAAGACTTTGAGCACATGCCACCCGGGAAACTCGTAGACGACTTATGCGCTAAGGAGCGGCATATTCTGGCCCTGGTTGAAGAAATCCAAGCCGCCCTTCGCAAGTAACCTGTATGAGGGCCTACCCGAAACGATCGCTAGCGAGTGTTCTGACCCGCGTCCAGGATAGTGTCGCGATCGCTCCTCATGAAACATACAAGCAGGTAACCGTGCGCCTCTTCCACAAGGGAGTGGTGCTTAGGGGCGAAAAACTCGGATCGGCCATACGAACCACCAGGCAATGGCAAGTTCGCCAGGGTCAGGTTCTGCTCTCTCGCATCGATGCTCGCAACGGCGCAATTGGCATCGTGCCACTAGAATTGGATGGGGCGATCGTAACCAATGACTTTTGGGCGTTCGCAGTCAATTTACAGTCTGCCGTTCCCGCCTTCCTCGACGCGTACTTCGGCACGGCTGAATTCGTTGATGCCTGCAAAGCGGCGAGCGAGGGAACCACAAACAGGGTTCGCCTACAGCCTGAGGGGTTTCTGAAGAGTGAGGTTCCCCTTCCTTCCCTCGACGAACAACGCCGCATCGTCTCTCGCATCGAGGAATTAGCTGAGAAAATTCGCACAGACCCAAACACTCCGCGCCGAGGCTCAAACAGAGCGTCTCCGCCTTTGGCAGAGGGCTGCAGAGCAACTTCTCAAAAACTCAACACAGGCGGTAGTCAAACGGCTACGCGATCTCGTGTCGCTAAAAGGAGGAGGCACCCCGAGCAAATCGAATCCAATGTACTGGAGTGGTTCCACCCCCTGGATTTCACCAAAGGACATGAAGGTGCGCGAACTCTACAATTCCCAGGATCATATCTCTGAAACAGCCACCCGGGAAACAAATGCCAAACTGCTTGATCCTAACTCCGTGTTAATAGTGGTCCGCGGGATGATTCTCGCTCACACAGTTCCGGCAGCGATACTGAGAGTTCCAGCCGCGATCAATCAAGACATTAAGGCAATGGTACCCAACGAGGAAATCTTGCCGGAATACCTGTGCACTTGTATTTGGGCACTCAATCCGCGCCTACTTGACCTCATCGAAAAATCGACACACGACACTCGAAAGCTCGAAACGGAAAAGCTCCTCGATTTTGCGATCCCGGTGCCAACGCCGGACGAGCAAAGACAGTCTGTGTTAGAACTCGATGACCTGTACAAGAAACTCGAAGCTCTGGAGCAACTTCAAACTCACAGCGCCGCCGAACTCGACGCCCTAATGCCCTCCATCCTCTCCAAAGCCTTTCGCGGCGAACTCTAATGCCCGCCTCGATACCAATTCAACCAGGCCAGCTTGAGGCAGCCAAACGACTCCACAGCAGTCTTCAACAGTGGAAGCTAAAAGATGAAGCCCTTGCATGGGTGTCCCTACAACTTCCCGGCTTCGCTCCGCGCGAAGCGCTCATCAAAGCCACTGTCATAAACGCGCTTTACGGCACGAACGTCATAGCCATCGTGCCAGTGGCGCTCCACGTCTCGGAGGTTCTTGAGAAACACAGTCTAGCGAGCCCCGGACCTGAGTTGGTCGAAACTCTTGCGTGCCTTCCTGAGGAAGCAGGGAAGAAGTATCCGCACTTCCATAGCTTTGCCTCAAAATTTGCTCACTTCTTCATAGACGCGGAACGATTTCCAATCATGGATTCATATTCCGTTCGCATGGTCAGGCTACACCTGGGAAAAGGCAACTACGCCTCCAATAAGGATCATCCCTATTTGGCTTTTTTTGCGAACTTCGAGAATCTCAGAACGAATATAGACCACCAGTTTTCCAATCGGGATTTGGACCACTATCTTTGGGTATCGGGCGAATACTTGTTATGGCAGAAGGATCACGAGGTCGCCGTCAATGCCGAGTTGCGAGACGTATTCGAGAATCCCGACCCTGAAGTCTCTGCCGATCTCGACGCCCTCATGCCTTCGATCCTCTCGAAAGCCTTTCGCGGCGAACTCTGACGGGCGGCCGCGACGCCCTCTATTCGAATAGTAACTCACTAAATATACTTGACACGCCGGTACTTGTGTGCTAACATGCGGCGTGAACTCGGAACAACATTTCGAACGATTCCCGCCCGGCATCGCAACCTCGACTCTCCCCGTCCGTGTCGATCCGTGTCCATCCGTGGCTAAGAATTTCGACTCCGCAATCCCTCCAATTGCACCATTTTTGTGCAGCCCCCGAAAGTCATACACAGCAAAGGACTTTAAGTCCTTTAGATTCAGCACTTACAAGCATTTTCTTATGATGTTGAAAACAAAGGACTTTAAACCCTTTAGAATCAGCAGATCCACGATTTTTGCCCGTAACCCCTTTGGATTCAGCAGATACATAAAAACATGGGGGAGGGGGGGTACCCGGGTGCGGGCTGCACTTGCAGCCTGCCAAGAGAAAGTCCCTCGCTTGCCGCGCCGAAGCCTTGGGCTTGGGCGACAAGCGTCTCGTGCGAGTTCCGCCTGCCCCGAGTACGGGGACCTGGTCGGAAAGGCGGGCCACTTGCTTGTCGCGCCGCAGCCCAGAGCCTGGACGCAGTTCACCCGCAGCGGCAGGTGGCGGGCTTGTCGCGCCGCAGCCCAGAGCCTGGACGCAGTTCACCCGCAGCGGCAGGTGGCGGGCTTGCCGCGCCGAAGTCCGCCGCGGCAGGCGATGGAACATCCCGAGCACGGGAAGGCGGGTCACTAACCGCCTGCCGAAACCTGGCAGGAACCGCGCGTGCTTCGTTTGTTTCGAGCGAAGAAATGGCTCTTATATAATGGAAGACGAGAATGGCTCGCGAAACCCAAATCGAAGAACTGGCGCGGCCGCACTGGAGCCGGACGACGTTTCGCTCGCTGCGGCACAGGAATTTTCAGCTTTTCCTCAGCGGACAAATGATCTCTCTGATTGGGACCTGGATGCAGACCGTGGCGCAGTCCTGGTTGGTCTATCGCATGACGGGTTCATCGCTGCTGCTCGGGACCGTTGCATTTGCCAGCCAATTCCCCATATTCGTGTTTGCGCCAGTCGGCGGTCTGGTGGCGGATCGCTGGAACCGGCAGAAGGTGGTCATCGGGACGCAGACGGCGTCGATGATCCTGGCGTTCATCCTGGCGGCGATGACGCTGACGCACCACCTGACGGTCTGGGAGATCGTGGTCCTGGCGGCGCTGCTCGGCGTAGTCAACGCCATCGACATTCCCGCGAGGCAGGCGTTTCTCATCGAGATGGTGAGCCGCGAAAACCTGATGAACGCGATCGCGTTGAACTCCTCGATGTTCAATGGTGCGCGAATCGTCGGCCCGGCCATCGCCGGCATCCTGGTGGCTACGATTGGGGAAGGATGGTGTTTCTTCGCCAACGCCGTGAGTTACATCGCCGTGATCATCGGGCTCTTCATGATGCGGATCGAAAAACCGGCCGAGCGCGAGAACGAACAGTCGGCGCTCGATAACCTCGTGGAAGGATTTCGCTTTGCCCGCGGGACGGCGCCGATTTGGGCGTTGCTCCTGCTGATTGGGCTGGCCAGTTTGGTGGGCATGCCGTTCGCGGTGCTGATGCCCATCTTCGCGGATCACGTCTTGCATGGCGGAGCGCAGGCGCTCGGCTGGTTGATGGGCGCAACGGGCGTGGGCGCTCTTTTCGGAGCACTGACGCTGGCGACTCGAAGGGGGGTAAGGGGTCTCGCGCGGTGGGTGGCGGTGTCAGCCGGAGCCTTTGGCGCGAGCCTGATTATCTTTGGATATTCGAGGTGGTACTGGGTGTCGCTCGTCATCCTCGTCCCGACCGGCTACGCCATGATGCTCCAACTCGCCTGCACGAATACCCTCATACAGGCGATGGCCCCCGACCGCTTGCGCGGAAGACTGATGGCGCTTTACACGATGATGATGGCCGGGATGGCGCCATTCGGAGCCCTGTTCGCAGGGGCGCTTGCAAACAAGTGGGGCGCCCAGTTCACGGTGGCACTGGGCGGGGCGGGCTGCCTCGCCGGCGCTTTCCTGTTTTGGCGCTACTGGCCCCGGATGCGGGATGCCGCACGAGCGCTTATTCTGGCCTCTGGAATGGCAGACGCGGAGTCTTTTGAGAGGGCTCCTGCCTCCGGAAACTGATTACAGCGGTCAAAACCTCCCAATCTTCCAATTTCCTCCCCGAGTGCCCGGCCAACCTGGGCCGAGTGCCCTGAGTCGTGCGCAGCACTCCCCCTCCCGGCAGACCGGCGTCGCGAGGCCCCATCTTCCAGCTATCTCTTGCCCCCCAACGTCCGCTCAGCAAATAGGCCAGTAGGGAGGACTTGTACGGACGTACAGGTGTTCCAACTGGCCTATTTTGGGCCATCTCACCAGTGTTTCTCCTCACCCCCACTCTCTAGCCTGAAGGAAGCAAGGACAGCGAGGCGTTCGCAGATAGGGTCCCTGGGGGATTCCCGGAAGGGATGGCGGACATGCGAGGAGTACCGAACACGTGGAGAACGGGTAGGGGTTGGATCGCGTTGGCCGCCACTCTGGCGCTCACCAGCCTTGTTTCCGGATGCGCTTTATTGGGATCCGGACCAAAGAATTCCAGCGACACAAGCGCCGTCGGTCAATTGACCAGCAACGCAACTTCGCTGGCATTCGGCAACGTGGCCATGGGAACGACCGCGCATCAGAGTCTGACGCTTTCCAACCCAGGAACTTCCTCAATCACGATTTCTGCGGCTTCGACGAGCAGTTCGCTGTTCACGCTCAGCGGAATCACGGTCCCCGCGACCTTGGCTGGCGGGGCGCAACTCGGCATCACTGTTACCTTTACACCTACGACGATGGGCTCGGCCTCCGGCGCGCTCAACTTCACCAGCGATGCAACAAACTCTCCCCTGAGCATTCCGATGACGGCAAACGCGATCGCCGCGCCGGCTCCGCAGATTTCGCTGAACCCCGCGAGCGCTGCCTTCGGGAACGTCAACACGGGTACCAGCAGCACACAGACTGTGACGATTTCGAACCCAGGTAATGCCACGTTGACGATCTCACAAGCCAGCATCAGCGGATCGTCCGCTTTTTCGATGGGCCTGCTGACTACGCCGGTGAGCGTGAGTGCGAACAGCTCCATAGTATTGAGCGTGAAGTTTGCGCCCACGACCGCCGGAGCCGTTTCTGGAAACATCTCATTGACGAGCAACGCTTCCAGCTCGCCAACGTCTCTTGCCCTCTCCGGAACGGGCGTCACGCCATCGCAAGCTCAACTGTCATTGAGCCCGACGGACGCGGCATTCGGGAACGTGAACGTGGGAAGCAGCGCCACACATTCGGTGACGATATCGAATCCAGGGACGGCGACGCTGACTATTTCTCAGATCGCGGTGAGCGGTGCCGGATTTAGCGACAGCGGTTTGACAACGCCGGTAAACGTGAGCGCGGGCGGCTCGACGACCCTCACGGTGAAGTTTGCTCCGACCGTCACCGGGAATGTTTCCGGCAGCATCACGTTGACGAGCAACGCAAGCAGCTCTCCGAACACCCTGCCTTTGAGTGGCGCGGGGGTCGCGCCGCAAATCGCGCTGAGTCCCTCCCCGGTCGCATTTGGTACCGTGACGGACGGCAGCAACAGCGCCAAGACGGTCACGATCACCAACGCAGGTAGCGCCACGCTGGCGATTTCCAATGCGACGATCAGCGGCACAGGTTTCACGATGAGTGGGCTCACGACTCCTCTGAATATCGCGGCCGGGGGAACGAGTTCGTTTTCGGTGACCTTCACCCCGACGGGCACCACCGCGGTCAGCGGAAGCGTGGTCCTAACGAGCAATGCGGCGGGATCGCCCACGACGCTGAGCCTTACGGGCACCGGCGCCGCGGCTCCTGCGCCTCAAATCAGCGTGACCCCGTCCAGCGTGAGCTTTGGGAATGTCGTGGACGGCACGACGAACTCGCAGACGATTACGGTGAAGAATACGGGCAACGCGACGCTGACGGTTTCAACGGCGACGCCGAGCGGGGCGGGCTACAGCGTGTCCGGGCTCACGCTGCCGCTGAATCTTGCGGCGGGTGCTTCCTCGACGTTCAACGTGAACTTTGCTCCGACGGGAACGACGACGGTCAGTGGAAGCGTTTCGCTGGTGAGCAACGCGGCGACATCGCCGACCGCGATTCCTCTCACGGGGACCGGCGTTGCTGCGACGTTCGTTCTGGGCATCAGCTCGAACAGCGTGAGTTTTGGCAACGTCACCGACGGCTTGACAGGCACGCAGACGGTGACCCTGTCCAACACCGGCAATTCAAACTTGACGATTTCAAAGTTGGCGGTGACGGGCACGGGCTTCGGCACCAGCGGAGTCACGCCGCCGGTGACGATGACCCCTGGGCAAACCGTGCCTCTGACCTTGACGTTTGCCCCCACAGGAACGACCGCGGCGAGCGGGACGGTGACGATTACCAGCAATGCGACCGCTTCGCCGGCCACGATCGCGGTGACGGGCACGGGCGTCGCTGCCGTGCAGCACTCCGTCACGCTTGGGTGGACGGCGAGCACGTCAAGCGTGTCTGGGTACAACGTCTATCGCTCGACGATGTCAGGAACCAACTACGTTCAGATCAACCCTTCGCTGGTCACGGGCTTGAACTACACGGATAGCACCGTGCAGGGCAGCACGACCTACTACTACGTCGTCACCGCTGTGGATAGCAAGAGCGTCGAAAGCACCGACTCAAACATGGCCACGGCAATAGTTCCCTAGGGCAGTCAAGACCGCGGCAATTCCACTTCCTATTGGTCGGGAGGGACGGCCGCGGAGACTTCTGCCGAATAGAGGCTCTCTCCGCCGTTGGATGAGACCGTAGTCACAACGTAATAGTAGGTGGTCCCGCCGGAAACGCCAAAGTCCGTAAATGACGTCGCCGACAAGGGAACCGAATTTTGTTGGGTATAAGGTCCGCCCGAAATCGTACCCCGATACACGTTGTATGTGTTCGCGAATCCCGGTGCCGGCTGCCAACTTAGAGAGACGAAGTGCGCCGATGGAGAGGTCCCCAAACCAGTCAGTTGGATTGCAGTGGGTGAGTTGGCGGCATTGCTGGTCACGAGCAGATTCCCGGTCGCAAGCCCCGTGCCCGATGGCGCAAACGTCACAGTCACAATCGTGGAGTCAGCCGGGGCCAACGACGTTCCCGGCGAAGGACCCTGCGCACTGAATTCGGCCTGCGTTGTAATGGCACCAGACAGAACAATCGGCTGGTTGCCGGTGTTCACAAGCGTGGCAACTTGCGATGCGCTGTTACCGAGCGGCACAGAATTAAACCCTAAAGCCGATGGCAGGGCCGTCAGTCGCAGAGAAGCCGCCAGCCCCACTCCGCTGAGCGCAATGGAGATGGTTGGGTTCGTGCCGGTGGCGAGCAGCGTGGCGGTTCCCGACGCAGGCCCGCTGGATTGCGGCGTGAACTGGAACGTGATGCTGATGGTCGCCCCCGGGGAGACCGTGACGGGCAGCGCTGGTGCCGCAGCCGCAAAACCGGTTCCTGTGACGATGACCTGTGAGAGAGTCACGGCGCCGGATCCCACATTCTGCGCCACGACGACCGCCGTGTTCCGCGTCCCGACCACCGCATTGCCCAAACTGAGTGACGTCGAGCCGGTCGTAAGCTCGCCCGAGGATTGCTGCTGAGCCGGGGGCGGACTTGTTCCTTGTGATGGAGGGGCTTGGCTTTGGGATGAAAGCGTCCCGCAGCCCGAGCTGCTCACAAAGAGCGCAAGCGCGAATATGCTGGCAAGCCAGCCAGTCCTGAACAAGCGTGGGGGGGCCGTCCGCGCGCCCGCGCACGCACACCGCGGGCTCCGGGGCGACGACCTAGAAAAAGACCTCGCTCGGGAGAAGGATCCGAGCAGCATAGGATTTGTTCACCAGCCCATTAAACAGAACAGATTCCAGAAATGGCATATCTTCGACTGCGGGCCTGCGGGCTGGAAGGATGACCCGCGGGAATAATACTGTGCGTCAGGCAAAAATGCCACCGATTCCTTTGCCGGGGGAAAAAGAGTTCTGCCCCACGTGGTTGTCCGGCTTTCTTTGGTGTAGGATGCCAACTTAATTCAGCGGGCCCGTAGCTCAGCCGGTTAGAGCGGCGGACTCATAATCCGTTGGTCCCAGGTTCGAGTCCTGGCGGGCCCACAACTAGAGTCACCCGCGATTCAGTCGCGCTCGCGCGGCCCCGCGCGACTCGCTTGCGCCCAATCGCCTGTCATCTGCCGGCCGTTCAGGGGCGGCAATCGCAGGAGGGCACGTCGCATGGAAGAGGCACTCGCCGTACACCGCTTGCAGTTCGCCTTCACCGCAACGTTTCACTACATTTTTCCGCAACTCACGATGGGGTTGGCGCTGCTCATCTTCATTCTGAAGACGGTCGCGCTGCGCACCGGCGACGACTTCTGGAATCGCGCGGCGCGCTTTTGGGCCAAGATTTTCGGCATCAGTTTTGCCCTGGGGGTGGTCACCGGCATCCCGATGGAATTCCAGTTCGGCACGAACTGGTCGGTTTTCTCAAAAGCTGCCGGCGGCGTAATCGGGCAAACCCTCGGCATGGAAGGCGTCTTTTCCTTCTTCCTTGAGTCGAGTTTCCTCGGACTTTTTCTTTTCGGTGAAAAACGCCTCGGCAACGTACTGCACTGGCTGTCTTCGCTGATGATGTTTCTCGGCTCCTGGCTCTCGGGCTATCTCATCATCGCGACCGACGCCTGGATGCAGCATCCCGTCGGCTATTTGATTGACGCAAGCGGCCAGTTCGGCCTGGCAAGTTTTTGGTCGCTCATACTGAACCCGTGGGCGCTCGTGCAATACGCGCACAACATGCTCGGCTCGGTGCAGACCGCATGCTTCGTCATGGCCTCGGTCGGCGCGTTCTATTTACTCGAGAAGCGTCACGAAGCATTTGGACGCCTCTTCGTGCGCACGGCCGTGACGGTGGGCGTCGTCGCGGCCCTTTTGCAGCTTTGGCCCACCGGCGACGGACAGGGCAAGATGGTAGCGCGCTATCAGCCGCCGGCGCTTGCCGCGATGGAAGGTTTGTTCCACACACAACAGGGAGCGCCCATCGCCGTGCTCGGGCAGCCGGACGTGAACAAGCGCACGCTCGATAATCCGCTGATGGTGCCGCGCGCCTTGAGTTTTCTCACATACCGGTCGTGGAGCGCTCAGGTGCGCGGGCTCGACAGCTTTTCGGAGTCGCAGTGGCCGGATCAGATTCCGCTGCTGTATTTCAGTTATCACATCATGGTTGGTCTGGGGACGATCTTCATTGCCGTCCTCCTCATCGCAGCTTGGAAACTCTTTCGGCGCAAGCTCTACGACTCGCGGGCGATGCTTTGGATTTTGATGCTCTCGCTTCCCTTGCCCTTTATTGCGAATACGGCCGGTTGGATTACGGCCGAGACGGGCCGGCAGCCCTGGCTCATCTACGGCCTGATGAGGACGCCGCAAGGCGTCTCATCGCAAGTTTCGGCGGGCAATACGTGGTTTACGCTGCTGGGGTTCTTCGGCACCTATACCGTTCTCGCGATTCTCTTTCTCTATCTTGTCTATCTCGAGATCGAGCGCGGTCCCGGCGAGGAGCCTCCGGGGCCCTCGGCCCCATTGCCGAATCAGGGCGCAGTGCAGGCTCGGAGAGGAGGCTGAGATGGAAACGATTTGGTTTTGCCTCGTCGCGGTAATGCTCGCGATGTACGTCGTCCTCGACGGTTTCGATCTGGGCGCGGGAATCCTGCACCTGCTCATCGCGCGAACCGACGTGGAGCGCCGCATCATCCTCCGGTCCATTGGCCCCGTATGGGATGGCAATGAGGTTTGGCTTCTCGCCGGCGGCGGCACGCTTTATTTCGCGTTTCCTGCCCTCTACGCCTCCAGCTTCAGCGGATTCTATCTGCCGCTGATGATGGTTCTCTGGCTGCTGATCCTGCGTGGCATTTCCGTGGAGTTTCGCAACCACGTGTCCGGCGCAATCTGGGCCGCGTTCTGGGACGGCGGCTTCGCGCTCGCGAGCGTTCTCCTCGCAATTTTTTACGGGGCGGCGCTCGGCAACGTCGTTCGCGGCGTGCCCCTCGACGCGCAGGGCCGTTTCTTCGAGTCGCTCTGGACGAATTTTCGCCTGGGGCCGAATCCCGGCGTCCTCGATTGGTACACGATCTTGATCGGCGTCGCAGCTCTGGCCGTCCTCACTTTGCATGGCGCATTCTGGATTGCTCACAAGACGGAGGGAGAACTCCAGGCGCGCGCTCGCACCTTGGCGGCGGTGGTTTGGTGGCTGGTCGCGCTACTGACCGGGCTGATCACCTACGTCAGCTTCCGCGTTCAGCCGCAACTGTGGCCGAATTTCCCGGCGCATCCGTGGGGCGCGGTCTTCCCGGCCGTTGCAGTCGTCGGGCTCATTGCCGCGCTCACGTTCAGCCGTCGCCACGACGACCGCAAGGCGTTTCTTGCGTCTTGCGCCTACTTGTTGGGCATGCTCACGAGCGCCGCGTTCAGCCTGTATCCTTACGTTTTGCCCGCGAGCACGGATCCATCCTTCGGCCTCACAGTCCATAATGCCAAGGCCCCCGCGTATGGACTGCGGGTAGGGCTCATCTGGTGGGTGATCGGCATGGCGCTCGCGACCGGCTACATCGTGTTCAACTACCGCCGCTTCTCCGGCAAGACCAAGTTGCCCGCTTCGGGAGAGGGCTATTGATCCTGAAGGGGAAATAAACTCGGATGGTCTGGTAAACAGGAATGGGAAGGGGCGAGACCAGCGCGAACGCATGTCCTCGCCCTTATCTTACAGTCTATCTTCTGCACTTACGTCTTGGATTTTCCGCCCGCCTCATCCAGGCTCAATGGGCCTGGCCCACACGCTGCCAATAGCAGCAATGCTCCCATAATGGACAAGTTCTTGAGGAAGTGAATCATGTTGTCCATCTGTGCCGCCCCGGACATCTTCCAGAACGAGTGCACCAGGAAAGTGACCGGAATCAGATATAGGAACATGATCCACGCCCAGAATCGCGTCTTGAATCCGAGAACCACGCTGATTCCGCCTCCCAATTCGATCAGTATGGCCACCGCCGCCGCAAACGTGGCCAGCGGAATCTTCATGGATGCCAAGGATGCGGCCGTCGCCGAAAAATGAGTGGCCTTCATATAACCTGTAACCAGGAAGACGGGCGTAACAAGGACGCGGCCGACTAACGCGGTCAAACGATTAGGTGCAGCCATTCAGTTCTCCTTTCGAAAATGGGGTCGAGTGCGAAATTGGGCGCGGATCTGTTATCCGGCCGCTGCGACAACCGCCCGCCGGGCTCAGCGGCTCACCTTGGCGGTCGCGCGCGGCGGCCGATTCGGTCCCGAACCCGCTTGGCTCGATTGGATCGCGACCTCGATCTCGTCGAGATCTTGAGGCGTCAGCTCGATTCGTCCCGCGCCAATCCAGCCGTCCACTTGCGACGGCGACCGCGCGCCCACGATGGCTGCGCTCACGCCGGGCCAAGCCAGCGTCCAAGCCGCCGAAATGGAAGCGACCGCCGTGTTGTGCCGCTTTGCGATCGGACGCAGCGCATCGCGCAGTTGCAGGCCCTGGTTCAATGCAGGCTGCTGAAAGTACGGCGCGCGCTTCCGCCAGTCGTCGTCCGCGAGTTTCGCGACGCGCTCCGCCGTGAACGAATCCGTCAGTATTCCCGATTGCATAGGGCTATAGACGATCACGCCCGTGGAGTGAGCCGCGCACCACGGAATCACGTCTTCCGCGGCTTTCCGCCGGATCAGCGAAAACGGCGGTTGAAGCGAATCCACGTGCCGGATTCGTTCGCAACGCTCGAGCAGCGGAACATCGAAATTGGAAACGCCCGCCGCGCGAATTTTCCCTTCCTCAGCAAGCCGCGCCATCTCTCCCCAAGAATCCTCCACCGGCACGCCGCTTTCATCCGGCCAGTGAAATTGATAGAGGTCGATCCGTTCGACTCCGAGCCGCTGCAGAGAAATCTCCACCTCTTTGCGCAGCGATTCCGGCTTCAGCACGCGCTGCGCCGGCTCGAACGGTTTGTTGCGATCGAAAATCAGTCCGCACTTCGTGAAGACGAACGGCCGGTCGCCCGGCGGAATCTCACGGAGGGCGCGCCCGACGACCTCCTCGGAGTGGCCCAGCCCATAGACCGCTGCGGTGTCGATCCAATTCAAGCCCAACTCGACTGCGCGCCGGATCGACGCAACCGACTCGGCGTCATCTTGCGGCCCCCAGCCGAACGCCCAACCGCCGCCGCCTGCCGCCCACGCCCCGAATCCCACCGTCGTGATCTGCATGCCGGTCTTCCCGAACGGCCTCGTATTCAGCTCCATGCTTTTCCCCTAATCTAGGTGTGTGGAGAGCGACAAGCGGTTCGCCTCTCTAATCGCGGCATAGCATATCCCAATTTGCGGGATGTTCAGCTGCGTTCCCGCTCGGTGATGGTGATCCGGTTTGTGTCGCCCCCCGAGGCTGGAGTCGCGCAGGCCGATGCTACTGTGCTGTTTCCTTGACATTCCGGTACTGGGAATTCGACCGCGAAAGAGAGATTACACCTGGAAATCCCAAGTCAAGGGCCATCGGTTGCGGGGAATAAGAAGAATAGCATGGCGACGTATAGGCATAACCAGCATATGGTCGCTACCGCGGCAATCTTAGGTGCGCGATTTCGGAGAACTGCCCAGCAGGGGAGGGCAACCACAGAGAATGCAGCCATGTTCAGGACTAGCGCAACTGGCCAGACTACGCTGTGATGAAGGTCGGCGAAACTACCGGAGGAAAAATGGGCAACGATACCCCAAGCGTTAAGAACTACGATCTGAAATAGGTTTGTCCCGTAGCCTCTAACGTAAGGAAACGTTGCCGTTGTGAGAGCGACAATCGCGCCGGAGGAGACCAATACCTTATCGGGTGTTTTCACGCGCCTTAACTCATTTCCGTTGTGGCGGACCCTTCTTGCGTTTTCTCTTTCAACGGATATTCTCAGTGTAATTATACCACTCCACTAAGTCCTAGCTGGGGAACTGCCCTACGTTTGGGGCACCTTCCGACGCCAAAGATTCCATTCGGCGGTCTGGACGTACCGGCTTCGCGCGAAACACGCAGAAAGTGCGCTGAAAAGCCGCAGTTTTCGCCAGTAGGGCACCGAAAAAATCAAACTGTTGTCATTCCGAAGCACGCTCCGTGCCGAGGAATCTCTCTTTTCTTGGGATTTGAACGAAGAGAGATTCCTCACCCGCTGCAAGCGGGTTCGGAATGACACCCTAACCCCGTTTTTTGCGTAAACTGTTAGAATTCTGCATGCGCAATCTGGCGACACCATGACCAGCCCCTTCATGCAGCGCGCCATTGAATTGGCGATCGAGAGCGCGCGTTCCGGCCGCGGCGGGCCGTTCGGAGCCGTCGTCGTGAAAGACGGCCGAATCATCGCCGAAGGCACGAATCGCGTGACTTCGTCCAACGATCCCACGGCCCACGCCGAGATCATCGCCATCCGCGAAGCCTGCCGCGCTCTCGGCGCGTTTCATCTCGATGGCTGCGAAATCTATACGAGCTGCTACCCGTGTCCCATGTGTTTCGGCGCGATTTACTGGGCCCGGCCGGACCACGTCTACTACGCCTGCACCGCCGAGGATGCGGCCGCCGCCGGCTTCGACGATACTTTCATCTACGATGAGTTGCGCGCACTCCCCGCCGAGCGGAAGATAGAAATGGAGCCGATGATGCGCGATGAAGCGCAGGCGGCGTTTCGCGCGTGGCTAGAATCTCCCGGCCGCGTCAAGTATTGAGCAGCCCGCGAGCGTCATGGCCTCCGCCGAACACAAATTGCTGGGTCACTCGGTGCGGCGGAAAGAAGGCCGCGACAATGTGACGGGCCGCGCGCGCTACCGCCTGCGCGTTGCGCAGAGCATCCGCGAAGAATCTCTGCAGTCTCTCGCCTCATGAGCGCCGAATTGGTGGTACGCAGCGAGCGAGTCGTCACGCCAAGCGGCGTCCGCCGCGCGAGTATCCACATCCGTGGCGGAAAAATCGCCGCCGTCGAGAATTGGGAGTCGATTCCCCCGGGCTGCCCGTTACACGATGCCGGCCGCGCGGTCGTCATGGCCGGCCTCGTGGATACGCACGTCCACATCAACGAGCCCGGCCGCACCGATTGGGAAGGTTTCCAGTCCGCCACGCGCGCGGCCGCTGCCGGCGGCACGACCACGCTGATCGATATGCCGCTCTACAGCATTCCCGCGACAACGACCGTGGCCGCACTCGAAGCCAAGCGGCGCGCCGCGCGCGGACAGTGCTGGGTGGACGTCGGCTTCTGGGGCGGCGTCGTGCCGGGGAATGCAAACGATCTGCGCCCGCTGCGCGATGCCGGCATCTTCGGCTTCAAATGTTTTCTCGTTCCGTCCGGCGTTCCGGAATTTGGGCACGTTTCCGAGAGCGATTTGCGCGAAGCGTTGCCAATTCTCGCTTCGCTCGGCGTTTCGCTGCTTGCGCACGCCGAGGCGCCCCGGCCAATCGGCGCCGCCATGCGGCGCTTGCACGGCGAGGATCCGCGCCGGTATCGCACCTGGCTGCGTTCCCGGCCGCCGCAGGCCGAACGCGACGCCATCGCTTTGCTCGTGGGGCTCGGCCGGGAATTTCGCGCGCCCATCCACATCGTGCACCTCTCCGCCGCGCTGGCGCTGCCGATTCTTCGCCGCGCGCGTCGGGAAGGTGTGCGCATCAGCGTCGAAACGTGCCCGCACTATCTTTATTTCCGCAGCGGCGGCGTGCCCGCGGGCGCGGTCCAATTCAAATGCGCCCCGCCCATTCGCGATTCCGCCAATCGCGATGTGCTCTGGCGGGCGCTTCACAAAGGCGTGATTGATTTCATCGTCTCCGATCATTGTCCGTGTCCCGCGCAGCTCAAGACCGGCGCGGACGGCGATTTCTTCAAAGCCCGGGGCGGCATCGCTTCGCTTGAATTGCGATTGCCCGCGGTTTGGACGGCTGCGCGAACGCGCGGGTTCGGCGTGGAAGCCGTTGCTCGCTGGCTCGCGGAGGCGCCTGCTCGGATGGCGGGCCTCGCGGGCCGCAAGGGGACGCTTGAAACCGGCGCGGATGCGGATCTTGTCATCTGGGATCCAAGCCAAGTGTTTCACGTGAAGCAGTCCGGCCTGCACCAGAAGAACAAACTGACGCCTTATGATGGAAAGCCGCTCGCCGGCGTGGTGCAAGCAGCCTTCCTGAAAGGAAAGCTCATCTTCGAGCGCGGCCGCATTGCCGGAGACCCGCGCGGATCGTTGCTCGAACGGAACGCAGACTGATGGAACTCACCGAATATCCGGCGCTGGCTTCGGAACGCCTGGGCGGACGCGACCGTAAAATCCAGCGAGGAGATGCTTGCGATTCTCGAGCAGCGCATCCAGAATGATCCCGAGCGGGAGATTCAGGAGGCGGCGGAACAGCAGCGCCGCATCACTCGGTGCCGTTTGGAAAGGTTGCTGTCGGAGGCGAAATGAGCGGAATCACGACGCATGTTCTCGATACCTCGCGCGGCGTGCCTGCCGCGAGTCTCTCGGTCACTTTGGAGCGCCGACAGGGTGGCGGCTGGCAGCGCGTGAATAGCGCGGAGACCGGCGCCGACGGCCGCACCCCCGATCTCTTGCCTCCGAGCGCGACAATCGCGCCTGGAACGTTCCGGCTCTCTTTTGGAACCGGTACGTACTTTCGTACGCAAGGCGTCGCGTGTTTCTATCCCGAGGTCTCCATCGTCTTTGAGGTCCAGAATCCGTCCGAGCACCACCACATTGCGCTGTTGCTCAGCCCGTTCGGCTATACGACCTATCGCGGAAGTTGAGGATCCTCAATGGCGCTCGTTTGGAACGGCTACGGCAAAGCGCGCGTCCGCATGCTGCGGCTCGAACGCCGCGGCGACACCCACGAAATCAAAGATCTCACGATTCGCATTCGCCTCGAAGGCGCGTTTGAATCCGCCTACCGCGACGGTGATAACAGTCAGATCACCCCGACCGACACGATGAAGAACACGGTCTACGCGCTGGCCCGCGGCGGCACGGGTGAGATCGAGGAATTCGGCGCGCGCCTGGCTTCGCATTTTCTGCGCATCAATCCCGCCGTTTCCGGCGTTCGCGTCGAACTCTCGGAACATCCGTGGAGCCGCATTCCCGTCGGCGGCAAGCCGCACGGCTCGGCGTTTCTGCGCGGCGGAAGCGAAAGCCGCACCGCGACGGTGGCCGGAACGCGCGAATCCATTGTGATTCGCGCCGGCGTCGAGGGACTCGTCGTTCTCAAGAGCAGCCATTCCGGCTTCGAGGGGTTCCGCAACGATCTCTTCACGACTCTCCAGGAAACGAGCGACCGCATTTTCGCCACGGCCATCCAATCGGACTGGCTCTACAGCCGCCCGGGGCTCTCCTACGGCACGCTCGCGCAGGGCGTTCGCCGCGTCATTCTGGAAACCTTCGCCGAACATGACAGCCGCTCCGCGCAGCACACGCTCGACGCCATGGGTGAAGCTGTTCTCGCCGCCTACGACGACGTTGCTGAAATCCATTTCTCTCTTCCGAACAAACAACATATCCTTGTGAATCTCGACCCGTTCGGCTTGCGCAACGACAACGAAATTTTCCTGCCCACCGAAGAGCCGTACGCCCTCATCGAGGCGACGCTGCGGCGCTGAAACTGAATCTCGAAGTTGAAGCGAGATTCCTCCGCTCCGGGACGGCAAAGAGCGCCGTCCCTCCGGTCGGAATGACTGAGTTGCATGGTTGAGAACGCGGGGGATTCGACTTCAGAACCCCGGTTAAATTCTTTTCGCGGATTCCAGCGGATTACTGCGTGCGGTTTTGCAGGATTTTCACGAGCGATCCGGTGCGTCGCTCCGCGCGCCTCCGGGGAAACGGCGCGAACGATTATCGCAAATCGAAGGAATCGAACTCCAGAAACACACTTCGGCGATTCCCGGGGACGATGGGTTTGGTGAGAGGAACTTGCGGACCCGCCCCACGCGAGCCCGCAAATAATTCCGGGCGCAGGATCGGACGATCAGGCCTGAGCGCCCAGAGATCGCCGCTGCTGGAAACATTCGCGGCAGTACACCGGACGCCCTTGCGTCGGCCGGAAGGGAACCGTGGTTTCCTTCCCGCACTGCGAACAGGTCGTCTTGGTTTCCGATCTCTGGTGGTTACCCTGGCCCGCGGACTCGGCGCGCTTGGCCTTGCAAGCTTTGCACCGCTTGGGCTCGTTCTTGAAGCCCTTGTCGGCGAAGAACATCTGCTCGCCGGCGGTGAAAACGAACTCGGCATTACACTCAGCGCACTTCAGTACCCTATCGTGATATTCCATGCGTTGCTCCGAGGCCCCGGAACAAAAGGAGCCCGCAGCTTCCGCTTCCTGGCCCGACGTGGCTGGGATTCGCCGGGTTTGCCTGCGGGTCCCCATGGCCGAGAGGTAGGAGCTGCATTGGTCTGCCCTAAGGAACTAGGCCGTATTAATCCTGTTCGCGACGCTGCTTCTTGCGCAATCGCTTGCGCGATAATGCCTGCTTGGCCCGGCGCTTCTCACCGGGCTTCATGTAGTAGCTGTGCTTCTTGATCTCCTTGATGATGTCTTCCTGCTGCACGCGGCGCTTGAAGCGGCGCAGGGCATTCTCCAAGGATTCGCCTTCCTGAATACTGACTTCGGCCACTAGAAAATCACCATCCTTCCCCAAAAGGCCGCAAAATCCCTCTAAATCGTCGGCGAATAAGAGAGTGCGAATATAAGGCCTGATGTTGACTGTCTTTCTAACGAAGGCGGGCCGCTGAGTCAAGCAATGTTTTTTTGAGCGCCCCGTTCTCGGCAGAGGCACGTTTTATGCGGGTCACGCGACTTACTTTGGCGCGAGGTAGAAGAATCCATGACCCTTTGACCAGTCAATCGCAAAGAGCATCATTTCGCTCGTGACTGAGGTTTCAGGCCGTTCGACTGTACTTAGATCGAAACCGGCCTCTTGGATCTTTCCCACATCAAGCGTGCCGGTGAGCACAGCTGGCCACCACGGCACGCCAGGATTTGGTACATGCGCTACCGGGGGCAGAAGTGCATCTGCACGCCTGAGGTTCTTTCTTAAGACTTGGGAGTCAGTGGGAAGAAACTCGAAAGCACACCATTCCGTCGACGGCGAAATCTCGTGAACCTCATGAATGTCGCGGGAGCTGCCAGGGAGCAAGTCGTCTGGTATCCAACCGTGGGTGGTGGCCCCGGCTTTGTCCGCGTCGGCGAGAGAGGGGTAGAAAGATTCAGTCCGGTCGCTTCTGCAAGCTGCCAAAAGACAAGCCAAACTGACGCAGAATACAACCGCGAGGTGACGGTAAGAGAAGGCGGCCCGCGCACCGATTTTCTCTTTCCTGTTGGCTACGTTCATTGCGTTGAGGATACCACTGTTGCAATACACCGCAACGTACCGAGATGAGGGCGCCCCACACGTCGGTTTTGGGTGTGGGGGTTTTTCCCACTAGGACAGGCACTCTTGTTTGTCCTCTTCTGCCCCGTCTTCTAATTCTTCCCCCAATGCAGGGTCTCGGCACGATTGAAAGCGGGCGGAGACAAGCTCCGCCCCTACAAGTGAAAAACCAACACCTTCGCAGGAATTAGAGGTTTCTCTGCGGTACGGGCGGAGGTTGTCTCCGCACGTCCGCGATTTTTCCCCGGGTGCCCCACACGCCGGTCCTGCATGTGGGCTCTACGCGGAAAGGCGCTCGCAAAGAGGGGGCATCGGCACTAAAATGGCCATTCGCGATTTGGGCCGACGCGCAGGCGCACGCGCAAGCACCAATCCAATAAGAAGCGCGAGCACAAGCACAGGTTCGAGCACAACCAGGAACTGAGCGGGAGGGCTTCGATGTCGCTGATGCAGGACGCGATCGGAGTGGTCCTCGCGGGAGGCCAGGGCGAGCGGCTCTGGCCGTTGACGCGCGACCGCGCGAAGCCCGCCGTGCCCTTCGGCGGAATTTACCGCATCATCGACATCACGCTCTCGAACTGCATCAACAGCGACCTGCGCCGCGTTTACGTTCTCACGCAATACAAAGCGCTCAGCCTGAACCGGCACGTTCGCGCGGGATGGTCCTCGCTGATGGGCCTCGGCGATTTCATCGAGATTTTGCCGCCGCAGATGCGCGTCTCGACCAATTGGTATCTCGGCACGGCGGACGCGATCTACCAGAATATCTACTCCATCGGCGGCGACCGCTCGAGCTACATCTTCGTGCTCTCCGGCGATCAAATCTACAAGATGAACTACCACAAGATGTTGCAGCAGCACGTGGATTCGGGCGCCGACATGACAGTGGGCACGCTCGAAGTGACGCCTGAAGAAGCGGCGGGGCGATTCGGCGTCATCGACACCGACGCGCACTGGCGCGTCACCGGCTTCCAGGAGAAGCCGTCCGTACCCAAGCGTTCGCGGCACAACCACACCAAGGTGAACGCCTCGATGGGAATCTACGTGTTCAATACGCAGTTCCTTGTGCCGACGCTGATCGCCGACGCCGAAGATCAGACCTCCACGCACGATTTCGGCAAGGACATTCTGCCTCGCATTCTCTCGAAGTACCATGTGTACGCCTACAACTTCGTGGACGAGAACAAGTCGGGGCCGCAGTACTGGCGCGACGTCGGCACGCTGGACGCGTATTACGAAGCGAACGCGGATCTCGTCTCCGTCTCGCCCGTCTTCAATCTTTACGACCAGAGCTGGCCGCTGCGGAGCACCCTGCAGCAGTATCCGCCGGCGAAATTCGTTTTCGCCGATCCACAACGCATGGGGGCCGCGGTGGACTCGATCGTATCGCCGGGCTCGATCGTCTCCGGCGGCCGCGTGAAGCGCTGCGTGGTGGGATACGACGTGCGGGTGAACAGCTATTGCGAGGTCGAGAACTCGATCATCTTCAACCACGTGAACATCGGCCGGCATTCGCACATCCGCAACGCGATCATCGACCGTCACGTCACGATTCCCGAACGCACGCGCATCGGTTACGACCTCGAGGAAGATCGCAAGAAGTATTACGTTTCCGAAGGCGGCATCGTGGTGGTGGTCCGCCAGGAGTCCATGCTCGAAGAGCCGGAATAGCGATGATTCGCGTCGCCGCTAGGAAACCGGGGAATGTTCGCGCCGGTTTTCCCGCGCTTCGACTTTTGCGCGCCTCGCTTGTACAATCGAATGTTCATTTGGTGCTCATTTTCTGACTAGAGGAGATCCGATGGCTGCCAAGATCGTCCGCGTACACGCGCGGCAAATCATTGATTCGCGCGGCAATCCCACAGTGGAAGCCGACGTGGTGCTCGAAGGCGGAATTCTCGGGCGCGCGGCCGTGCCCTCCGGCGCTTCGACCGGCGAGCACGAAGCAATTGAATTGCGCGACGGCGACAAAACGCGCTTTCTTGGTAAGGGAGTGCTGAAAGCCGTCGCCAACGTGAACGGGCCGCTGGCGCAGGCCGTCACCGGACTCGACGCCGGCGACCAGAAGGCGCTGGACCGCCGGATGATCGAGGCCGACGGGACGCCAACGAAAGGGAAGTACGGCGCAAACGCGATTCTGGCGATTTCGATGGCGGCGGCGCGCGCGGCCGCGGCTTCGGAACGCCTGCCGCTCTACAAATATCTGACGCGCTTCTCCACCGAGCGCGGCGGCGTGACCCTGCCCGTGCCGATGATGAACATCCTGAACGGCGGCGCGCACGCGGACAATTCCGTGGACTTCCAGGAGTTCATGGCCATGCCGGTCGGCGCGACGAGCTTCAGCGAGGCGCTGCGCATGGGCGTCGAGGTGTTCCACAATCTCAAGGCCGTGCTGCGCAAGCGCGGATACTCGACGGCGGTCGGCGATGAGGGCGGATTCGCGCCGAACTTGAAATCGAACGTAGAAGCCGTCGAAGTGATACTCGAAGCGATTACGGCCGCGGGGTACACGCCGGGGAAACAGGTGGCGATTGCGCTCGATCCGGCGGCGAGCGAATTCTTCGTGCCCGCGAGCGGGAAATACGTTTTCAAGAAATCGGACAAGAGCGCGAAATCGTCGGACCAGATGGCGGCGTACTGGGAGAGCTGGATCAAGCAGTATCCCATCGTGTCGCTCGAGGACGGGATGTCCGAGAATGATTGGCCGGGCTGGAAGAAGCTGACCCAAGCGGCGGGGAAGCTCGTGCAACTGATCGGCGACGATATTTTCGTCACGAATCCCACGATTTTTGCGAAGGGAATCGGCGAAGGAATCGGCAACGCGATCCTGATCAAGCTGAACCAGATCGGCACCGTTACGGAAACGGTCGAAGCAATCGAGATGGCGCGGCGCGCGGGATACAAATCCATCGTATCGCACCGCTCGGGCGAAACCGAGGACACGTTCATCGCCGATTTCACGGTGGCGATGGGCACGGGGCAGATCAAGACCGGCTCCGCGTCGCGCACGGACCGCGTGGCGAAATACAACCAGTTGCTGCGGATCGAGGAAGAACTCGGCGCAGCGGCGGTGTTCCCCGGACGCTCGGCGCTGGCGGGAGCGTAGCCTCACAGCGTGACGGCGCAGAAGTTCAGCGCCATCCATAAGCGCTTAAATGGATGTTGCGGACTCTGCGCGATTCACCGGCTGCGCTACGCGCGGAGGAAACGATGAGCGATACATCCGGACAGTTCAATCCCCAGCAGGCCAATTCCCAGCCCGCCGATTTTCCGCCGACCGAAGACGAGCGGACGTTCGCGATGCTGGCCCACGTCCTGCAGTTTTTTGCGGGATTCATCCCGCCGCTGGTGATTTATCTCGTCAAGCGGAACTCGCGCTTCGTGGCGTTTCACGCGCTGCAGGCGCTTCTGTGGCAGATCGCGTATTTCGTGATCATCATGCTGGGGATGATGACGATGTTCGCCACAATGTTCGGCGTGATCGCGCATCAAGCGCACAATGGCGCGGCGAATAGCGTGCCACCCGTGGGTTTCTTCGTGGGATTCGGCGCGTTCTGGCTGGTCTTCTTGGCCGGCTGGATTGTGAATCTCTTCCTGGCAATCTACTACGGGATCAAGTCTTATCACGGCGAGTGGGCCGCTTACCCGCTCCTCGGCCGGTGGGCGCGGCGCCTTGCGAATGCATAGCGGGCGGCGCCGGCACTGCGAAAACATTTTGGGTGATTTCGTTTTGGAGAGAGGTTTGTGTATTCTGACGCGATATGACAAAGAGACCGAAACCTATCGTACTGACCGTGCTGGACGGCTGGGGCTACTCGCCGGAAACCAAAGGCAACGCAATCGCTCTCGCGCGAAAACCGAACTACGACAGCCTGCTGAAACAATTCCCGAACACGCTGATTCATACATCGGGGCCGTTTGTCGGTCTGCCGGAAGGGCAGATGGGCAACAGCGAAGTGGGCCATATGAACATGGGCGCGGGCCGGATCGTGCGCATGGACATCACGCGGATCGACTTGCTGGTTTCGTCGGGCGCGATTTTTGAAAACGAGTTGCTGCTCAGCGCGATGAAGCGCGGCGCTGCGAAGCAATTGCATTTCATGGGCCTGGTTTCCGACGGCGGCGTGCACTCGCACCTGAATCATCTCTACGCGCTGCTGCGGATGGCGAAGCAGAACAAAGTCGAGCGCGTGTTCATCCACTGTTTCATGGACGGGCGCGACACGCCGCCGACGAGCGGCACGGACTACGTGCGGCAATTGCAGCAGAAGCTGCGCGAGTACGGCTTGGGCAAGATCGCAAGCGTCTCCGGGCGGTATTACGCGATGGACCGCGACAACCGTTGGGAGCGCATCGAGAAGGCCTATCGCGCGATCACGCACGGCCAGGCCGAAACGAAATCCGCCGATCCGATTGCGGCGCTGCGGAAGAGCTACGAGCAGGGGACAACGGACGAGTTCGTCGTGCCGGTGGTGATTACGGCAGGGCCGGAACCCTCGGCGCCGCCGGTGGGATTGATTCGCGATGATGACGCCGTGATCTTCTTCAATTTCCGCGCAGACCGCGCGCGCCAGATGACGAAGGCGCTGGTGGAACCGGGCTTCAACGGTTTCGTTGACGCGGAGCGGCCGAAGAATCTGTTTTTCGTGGGAATGACGCAATACGAAAAGACGTGGCCATGGCTGCAATACGTGATCGCCCCGGAGAAGCTCGAACACATTCTGGCGAACGTGTTCGCCGAGCTGGGGTTTCGCAATTTACGGGTCGCGGAGACGGAGAAATATGCGCACGTCACTTATTTCTTCAACGGCGGCGTGGAGAAGCCGTTTCCGGGAGAAGAGCGCGTGCTGGTGCCCTCGCCGAAAGTGCCGACCTACGATTTGAAGCCGGAGATGAGCGCGGCGGGAATCACGGACGCCGTGGTGAAGGCCGTGGAAAAAGGCGACTTCGACGCGATCATCATGAATTATGCGAACGCGGACATGGTGGGGCATTCGGGGAAGCTCGAGCCGACGATCAAGGCGGTCGAGGCCGTGGACGAAGGACTGGGCCGGCTGTTTCAGGCGCTGCGGCCGCGCGGTGGAGCGTGGATCGTCACGGCGGATCACGGCAACGCGGAGACGATGATCGATCCGGTGACCGGCGGTCCGCACACGTATCACACGACAAATCCCGTGCCGTTCGTGCTCGTCACCGAGGATGGAAATTTGCGGGTGCGCGCAGGCGGTTCGCTGCGCGACATCGCGCCCACGCTGCTGGGCGTGCTCGGAGTGCCCGCGCCGGGCGAGATGACGGGCGGCGACCTGCGCCTGCCCACGCGGTAAAATGCGGCAGGACGCGCTTCCCGGCTCATGACACGCACGACTCCCGAACAGACAAAAATGCTGAGTTGCATGGTGCATCCCTACCGGCAATGGTGCGCGCCGCCCTCGTACTACGAGCGGGCGCAGAAGCGCTGGCCGGCGATGCGCGTGGTGAATCTGGCGGATTACGCCGCAATCGAAAGCGAAATCGGCGACGCGGACATTTTTTTGGGGGCGTCGCTGCGGCCGCGGCAGTTCGCGGCGGCGCGAAAATTGAAATGGATCCAGACGCCGTCGGCGGGCGTGAACCAATTGATGTATCCGGAGTTGCGCAGCTCGGGCGTGATCGTGACGAACGCGCGCGGCGTGCACGCGCAGGCCATGTCTGAGCACGTGCTGGGGACGATCATCGCGCTGGCGCGGAATTTTCCGGCCGCGGTGCGCTGCCAGGCGCGGCACCAGTGGGCGCAGAAGGAGTTGGGCGATGATCCGCACATGCCGCGCGAACTGGGCGGGCAACTGCTGGTGCTGGTCGGCTTTGGCGGCGTCGGGAAGGCCGTGGCGCGGCTTGCTCGGGCGTTGGGGATGCGCGTGTGGGCGGTGACGCGGTCGGGAGTAGCCGAGTCCGCGCTGGCGGAACGAATTCTTCCCGCGGCGCAGCTCGATGAGGCGCTGGCGCAGGCGGATTTCGTCGTGCTGGCCGCGCCCGACACGCCGGAGACCCACCAAATGATTGGCGCGCGGCAACTAGCCGCGATGAAGCCGACGGCGTTTCTGATCAATGTGGCCCGAGGATCGCTGATTGATGAGGTGGCGCTGGTGGATGCGTTGAGCCGGGGGCGGATCGCCGGGGCGGCGCTGGATGTGACCGCGACGGAACCTCTGCCGGGGACGAGCCCGTTATGGGATTGCGAGAATTTGTTCATCACGCCGCACTTGAGCGCGAGTTCGGACCGGCTGTGGGAGCGCGAAGGAGACCTGCTCCTGGAGAATCTGGAGCGGTGGTTCTCGGGGCGGCCGCTGCTGAACCAGGTCGACCTGGCAAGAGGTTACTGATGGAAATCTCGCAGACCGGATGGACGCGGGCGCACGCGACTGCCGGCGGCGACAGAATGCGTCCTACGCCGTGATGGATGCCATCATTCCCGTGGACGCGGCCCGCGCCGCAGAGCTATCGCGCGCGAAGAGCTGAGGCGAAACTTCAGTTGCCGACGTTCGATTTCGGCGCCGTGTAACCCTGCCGCGCGTAAACGACGCATTTGACTTTCTTGCCTTTCTGATCGAGCACCGTCAATGGCCCGCCGTCCGGCGCCACCAACTCCACCTTGATCTTGCGGAATTTGCCGTCGAGCGCGCGGTTGGTCGGTGTATAGGCCATGCTGTATTGATCGCGAAGGCTCGCAGCGATCTGCTGGAGGATCCCCGGAATCTCTCCATCGAAATTCGGGAACCACGCGCGGCCGCCCGTGAACCCCGCGAATGTACGGAGCTCATTCTGCGCTTGGAGGAAGGTTAGGCTGTTGGGTTGACCGGTGTAGGTATTCGCGCCCGCCGTGCTGATGCTGAAAAAAGTCACGTCGGTGTTCTTCATCCTCTGCATCGTTTTGTCGTAGGTGAGTTTGCTGAAGGTGTCGAGGCCGGAGCCGAACAGGAGAATGGCTTTCTTGCCATGGACATCCTTCAGGCGATCGAGCGTATCGGCAATCGCGTCGAACTCGTTTGCCTCATGGAAGGGAGGAAAGACCAGCCTTGAGATCGCCTGGAGAATCTCGTTCGGATCGTGCGTGAAATCCACTTCGACGTTCGTCCGCATCGAGTAGCTCATCAGCGCAACCCAGTCTGTTGGCCGAAGCTGGCTTAGAAACTCCGCCGCCCAATTGATGCCGTTATTGAGCCTGTTGTTGAAGAGAAGGCCGCCGCCCAGCTGGCTGAATTCGAGCAGCATGACGATGGTGATCGGGGCGTCAGTCGAGCCGAAGTTCGTGATGGTCTGAGGTACGCCGTCCTCAGTGACGCGAAAGTTCGCCTGCTTGAACGCGGTCAGGGGGTTGCCACCTTCATCGGTCACGACGACATCGAGGTTCACCACCGGAATCGTGACGGACATGGTGTAGCCGCCGCTGGGCGGTTGCTGCTGCTGAGCGGGTGGCGGGGCCTGAGACGGCTGCTGAGGCGCCTGCGCCGGCGGCGTGGCCTGAGCCGGCTGGGTAGGGCCGTTCACTTGCGCGCGCAAGGGCAAGTCGCCCGCCGGCAGCATCATCGTGCAGATCAGGATTCCGAGCCAAAAGCTCCGCAAAACGAGGTTGTTTCGCATCGGAGTGTCTCCCTCGTCAGATGCTGCCACGAAACGAGGGGATGTTCAATTCCAGCGCACATGGCCGCGATGTTCCCAGTGCGCGCGGAAGGGCCGTGATACGATTATTTTTGTCTCATCGATACTGCCGGCCCTGTTGTTTTCGGGAGGAAAATTTGATGTTCCGTCATGCCAAGTGGCTCGGATTGTGGGCCTTGCTGCTCGTGTTACCTCTTGCCCTCTGCGGCCAAGCGCCTGCGGCGGCCTCACCGGCCCCCTCGGCGGATATGGTTTCCCTCGGCGACGAGGCCGCTGGCTGGCTCGCCGACCTGATCCGCATCAATACGACCAATCCCCCCGGGAACGAGCTGGCGGCGGCGAAATATATCGCCGGCGTTCTGGAAAAGGAGGGCATCACTCCCGAGGTGATCGAGGTCGCGCCGGGCCGCGGGATTGTGATTGCGCGATTGCAATCCGGCGCCATGCCCGATCCCTCCAAAGCGCTGATGCTGCTTGGCCACCTGGATGTTGTGGGAGTGGAGGCCGGCAAGTGGAGCGTGGATCCGTTCGCGGCGGTGATCAAGGACGGCTACCTGTACGGGCGCGGCGCCATCGACGACAAGGGAATGGTCGCGGCGAATCTGGCGGCGTTCATAGCGCTGAAACGATCCGGCGCGCGGCTGGGCCGTGACGTCGTGTTTCTGGCGACCGCGGACGAAGAGGAAGGCGGCGACGCGAGCATCAAGCAAGTCATCTCGAAATACTGGAATAAGATCGCCTGCGCCTACGCAATCAACGAAGGCGGAATCGTCTCCGTCACGGGCGACAAGGTCCAGTACCTCGGCGTCCAAGCCAGCGAAAAGGTTCCCTACAATGTGACCCTGGTGGCGGAAGGCACCGCGGGTCACGCGTCCGTGCCTCGACCGGACAATGCGATCACACATCTTGCGGCTGCGCTCGAGAAGATCGGAGCGTACGACGCTCCGGCCCAGCCGGAGACGATCGTTCTGCGATACTTTGACGCGCTCGCGCGGATCGAGGACGAAGACACCGCAAAGTGGATGCGGGCAATCGAGCAGCCCGAGCGGTTGCAACTGGCGGTGCGGCACCTGGGCGAGGCGAATCCCATGTGGAGCGCCATGTTGCACAATACGGTGACGCCCACGATGCTCCAGGCCGGATTCGGGGCGAACGCGGTGCCCGCCGAAGCGCGCGCCAATCTGAATGTCCGGCTGCTGCCCGGCGACACGATTCAAGACACCATCGCCCAGCTCTCGAAGCTCGTCTCCGATCCCCAGATTCACTTTGAACTAGCTCCGAATGGCGGAGAGAATGCGCCGCCATCCTCTCTCGATACGCCGCTCTACCAGGTGATCGAGCGCGCGGGGCAACAGGATTTTCCGGGTGCGGCGGTATTGCCGTTTCTTTCCACCGGCGCGACAGATTCCGCCCAACTGCGCCTTCACAATGTCCAGGCGTACGGGCTGTTGCCGTTCCCCCTCTCCGAGGCAGACCAACTCCGGGTGCACGGGGACGATGAGCGCATTCCGATTGCGAGCTTCCATCAAGGCGTGGCCTTCCTTTATCATGTGGTGAGCGAGTTTGCTCGCGCCCAGTAGCGCGGCCGAGAAGAGGTCTGGGAGGCTTGGCCCGCAGCCCGAGTAGCCTGCAGAGAGCCCCCTCAACTTCCCGGCGCGACGCACGGTCTCTTGTCCTCGAGTTCAAACCTGACCGTTGCCTTCGGCCTGGCTCGCGACGCCGAGCAAGCCCGGAGGAAAAGGGCAGGGAGGAGTGGCTGCGCAATGCGCCAAGAGCGGACAACGATATGAAATTTCGGCATGCGAAAATTGTCTGCACGCTCGGTCCCGCGTGCGATACGAGCCGTCAAATCGAGGCATTGATGCGCACGGGAATGAATGTGGCGCGCCTGAATTTTTCCCACGGCACCCACGAGGCCCACGCCAATACGATTGCACAACTGCGCCAGGCCTCCGGGCGGCTCCAGATGCCGATCTCGCTCCTTGCGGATTTGCAGGGGCCGAGGATTCGCACCGGCCCGCTCGAAGGCGGAAAGCCCGTACTCCTCAAGACTGGGCAACGCTTCACGATTTGGATTGATGGCTCTCCCGGCACAAGCGCAGGCGTGTCCACAACGTTCACGCGATTGCCGCGCGAAGTGCGCCGGGGGGATCGCATCCTACTCGCGGACGGATTAATCGAGCTGCGGGTAAAGTCCACCGGGCGGACTCAAGTCGTGTGCGAGGTCTCGAACGGCGGCGAGCTCGGAGAGCACAAGGGGATCAACCTTCCGGGCGTTCCGCTGCGCGTGCCGTCGCTGACGCCCAAGGATCACGAAGACCTCCGCTTCGCGGTGCGCCACACGGCCAATTACATTGCGGTCAGTTTTGTCCGTAGCGCGAAGGACGTCCGGCTGGTGCACGCCGCGGTCGCGCGGGAGGGGTCGAATGTCCCGGTGATCGCCAAGCTCGAAAAGCCGGAGGCGATCGAGGATCTCGACGCCATCCTTGAAATTGCGGACGGCGTGATGGTCGCCCGCGGCGATTTGGGCGTCGAGATGAGGCCGGAGCGAGTGCCCGTGGTGCAGAAGGAAATCATTGCGCGCGCCCGGGAAGCCCGCCGCCCAGTCATCACCGCGACCCAGATGCTCGAATCCATGACGCAGAATCCCAGGCCCACGCGCGCGGAAGCGTCCGACGTGGCGAATGCGGTCTTCGACGGCTCCGACGCGCTCATGCTTTCGGCAGAGACGGCTTCCGGGCGCTACCCGCTCGAGTCCGTGCGCATGATGGATTGCATCATCCGCGAAGCCGAGTCCAGCATCGCCGAATTTCCCCGGCCGAAGTCGCACAAGCTGGACGTCGCTGAAACGACAGCGGAACTGATCTGTCACGCCTCCGAAGAGCTGAACATGAAGGTGATCGCCGTCTTCACGCAGACGGGTTTTTCGGCTCGCCTGGTTTCGAAACACCGCCCGCGGGTCCCCATCATCGCGTTTTCTCCGGTGCAGGAGACGCGCCGCCGGATGGCGCTCTATTGGGGCGTTTTGCCGCGCACCATCGGCGACGTGCACAACGTGGAAGAGCTGTCACGCGTGGCCGAAGGGAGGCTGCTCGAGGAGGGACTCGTGCGCCGCGGCGACGTTATCGGCATCGTGGCGGGCACGCCGTTCGGCGTCTTCGGCACGACCAATCTCATGAAGTTCCACGTGGTCGGCTCGAACGAGGCCTGAGCCCCCGGAAGCCTGTTAAGAGTTTGTTGAGGAACTTCCCGAGCCAGTCATTCCGAAGAGCGGAGCGACGAGGAATCTCTCTTCTCTTTGGATTTTGCGCCGAAGAGAGATTCCTCGCTCGCTGCGGCGGGCTCGGATTGGCACTCTGTAGGATTCTTCGAAAAGCCGCTAACAATCATCCAAATGCGAGGGGGTTAGTTGACCCAGCGGTCGGGCCGCGAGGGTGGTTCGTCGTTGTGGTCGCGCATGTAGACCTCGAATTTCTTGCGAGCGCGTTTGCGTTTCCAGTCGAGGTAACCGTTTCTCGCGCGATAGAAGAAGGAACCTCTGCGGAGATACAAGTAGCCAACCAGCATCCCGCCAAGGTGCGTCACGTGGCTGACGTTATCGCCGCCCGCTCCCAGCGTCGCAAAGAATTCGATAGCACCCGCGCCAATGGCGTAGATCTTCATCGGAATTTGAACGGGGAACGGGAAGAGCCAGACTTGGCGGTCCGGAAACATCACCGCCGCTGCCAAAAGAACACCGTAGATCGCGCCGGAAGCGCCGATGGTAGGTACGCCTGAGTCGCCGGTGCCATGCGGATCCAAGATCGTCTTGACGATGATGTTGACGACGCCGGCGCCAATCCCCGTAACCAGGAAATAGTTCCAGAAGCGCCGCGTCCCCCAGGCGCGTTCCAGGTCCACGCCGAACATCCAGAGAAAAAGCATGTTCAGGAGCAGGTGCCAGATTCCGCCGTGCAGAAAAATATAGGTGACGGGCTGCCAAACCCATCCCCGGCGCGTGACCAAGTAAGGCGCCAGACCAAGCACGTGGTTCAGGTAGACGGACGGAAGCGTGAGCAATCTATTTCCGTACAAGGGTTCCAAGCGGAACAGCCGGTCTACGGAGCCCGCGGCGGCAGGCGGCAAGAACAAAGCAATCAGCGTCTGACACAGGAAGACGACCGAGCAAATGATGACGATCGTCTTGATCGCCGGCGTGACCATCCCGCGCCAGTTTATGCGATATCCCGACGATCGCGCGTACGAGCCCATTAACCAGAGTCTAAGCGAGCGACCGGCGTGAGTCAAAAGGGGTGCGCGAGCCTTCGTCCTACTCCATCTTCTTCCGCGCGAAGTAATACTGCGAACTCGCAAGCAACGCAAACATCAGCAGGGCAAACAAGTGGCTATTCGCCAGAACGCCCATGATTCGCGGTCCGAGTTGGAAAATGCCGGGCCGGAAAATATGGTACTTGAATTCCGGATCGCTTAATAGAGTGATGACGATTCCGAACAGACCGAAGATGCCGCCGCCCGCAATCAGCCCGCTCGCATAGAGAGGGCCCGGGCCGATTTCGCTCTGGCTGCCCTTGCGCCCGCGCTCGACGAGCCACCGCACGGCGCCTCCGGCGAAAATGGCCGCCGTCGTGGCGATGGAAAGGTACGAACCCACGGCGAACGGCAGGGAACGCACGCCCAGCAGCTCGATCGCGATCACCAGCGTGACGCCCAGCAGCACGAGCCGCCACGGCAGCTTCCGGTTCAAAATTCCGTTGATGACGGTCGCCATCAAGCGGGCCTGGGGCGCCGCGGCCTTGTCGCTGCCGATGCCCTGAATCCACTGGATTTCGATCTTCTGCGTCCCCGTGTCGTAAAGATATTTTCCGTCGGGAACGACGCTCGATCCCAGGGCATTGATGAGCACGTAGGACTTGCCGTGATAGGGGTAGTCTTGGGTCTCCACCTGCACGCCGTCGGGGAGGTGCGCGACGTCCACGGCGATCTGCACGGGCCGGTACTCGGCCAGTCCGGCGTTCATCAATTTCAGCGTCAATCCAACGGCGAAGACCGAAGCCATCGCGCCGATAATCAGCGCGATCTGTTGTTTCGAGGGAGTCGCGCCGACAAGATAACCGGTCTTGAGGTCTTGCGAAGTGCCGCCCGCGTTGGCCGCGGCGATGCAAACCACTCCGCCGATGGTGAGCGCCAGCACCGCATAGTTTCCGCGCGTCCAGCCCGCGACGAGAAACATCGCGCACGTGGCCATCAGCGTCGCGATCGCCATTCCGCTGATGGGGTTCGAGCTCGTGCCGATCAGCCCGCAGATGCGCGACGACACCGTCACGAATAGGAAGCCGAACACCAGCACAAAGATCGCCGCCACCAGATTGGCGCCCAGCGAAGTCTGCGCGCCGGGAACCGGTCGGAAGGTCAGCAGCGCCCACATCATCACCAGGATCGCGAGCGATCCGGCGATGACAACCTTGACGGAAAGGTCGCGTTCGGTTCGGCTGGTCGCAACCGCCTTTGCTTCGCGGCCGGCGCGCAGATCTTTCAATCCGGCTTGCAACGCATTCCAAATGGTCGGCAGGGTCTTCACCAGGGTGATTACGCCGGCCGCGGCGACCGCACCCGCCCCCATGGGACGGATGTAGCTGATCCAGAGTTGATCCGAGGTCATCTGGGGGATCGGCACGGTGCTCGGGTACAGCACTTGATCCGGCGCGAGCGAGCCGAAGAACTTGATCGCCGGCATCAAAACGAGCCAGGAAAACACGCCTCCGGAGAACATCACACCTGCGATGCGCGGGCCGATGATGTAGCCGACGCCCAGATACTCCGGCGTCACGTTTGCGCGCAGCGACGCGCCCGGCAGCCATTTGGGACTGTAGGTCGGCGTGTCGCGCCAGGCCGCGAGCGTGTTCATGGAAAGAGCGTACAGGCCGCCGAGTCCGAGTCCCCAGAACACGCGACCCGCGAACGATCCGCCTTTGTCGCCTGCCACGAGCACGTCGGCGCAGGCGGTCCCCTCGGGGAAGAGCAGGTTGCCGTGCTCCTTCACGATGAGTTGGCGGCGCAGCGGAATCATAAAGAGAACGCCGAGCCATCCGCCGATCAGCGCGAGAAAAAATACGCTCCAGTATTGCAGCGGGAAGCCGAGAAAGATCAGTGCCGGCAGCGTGAAGATCACTCCTCCGGCGATCGATTCGCCTGCCGAACCGGCCGTCTGCACGATGTTGTTTTCGAGGATGCTGACCTTGCCGAACGGCCGCAGAATGCTGATCGAGAGCACTGCGATGGGGATCGAGGCGGAGACCGTCAGCCCGGCGCGCAAGCCCACATAAACCGTCACCGCGCCGAAAAACAGGCCGGCGAGAATCCCCAGCAGAATCGCGCGCAGCGTGAATTCCGGAAGATCTTTCTCCGGCGGCACGTACGGCCGGAATTCGCCTGCCTGCGCGATCGAACTCCAGGGTTTTTCAGCCACTCGCCACCTCCGCTACGTCCGCCGGAAATCAGAATGCGAACGCTCCTTCTGGTATTGGCGCGGGGCATTATGGCCCAAAACCTCGCCGCCGAATAGCCGCTTTGGCAGCCCCGGATGCAGATTGGACAAGTTCTTCTGCGGGTCGAGGGCGGATGAGATTTTACTCAAGTTAATAGTCGAAGCGACCTATTGACACGGGCGGTAAGAGCAATTATTTTGTGCGCGTCAGTGGTCCCTGTATTCTTCGCCGGATGCGTCTTCCGGCTCTGTGTCTCTAACTTCCAGGGACACGCGCCCCGAGGGGAGTTCGTATGCTGCGAGGTAAACGGATTTGCTTCGTTTGCTGTAGCGCACTTCTGGGGGTCTCCCTGCTACGTCCTTCCCCGGCTCGCGCGCAGGGCGAATGGCTGCCTATAGATCCCGCCGATCTGGCCATGAAGGAAGAACCGCTCGCGCCGGGCGTTCCCGCGATTTATCTTTATCGGGAGGCCCTGGAAGACGACATCCAATCGCACGTGGACCTCTATATTCGCATCAAGGTCCTGACGGAGGAGGGAAAGAAGTACGGCAACGTGGAGCTGCGCTACTCCAAGGACCAGACGCATATTTCCGGCATTCGCGGCCGCACCATTCACGCCGATGGCACAGTGGTCCCGTGGAACGGAAAGGCTGTCGACCAGACCGTTGTGAAAGCACGGGGCGTCAAGTTGCAAGAAGAAACGTTTACGTTGCCCGACGTTGAAGTCGGAACCATCATCGAGTATAGATATCGACTTGGCTGGGACGCGGGGATTCTCTTGAATCCGACCTGGGATTACAACGAGGATCTTTTCACTCGCCAGGCCCACTTTACGCTGAAGCGTTACCCCGAATACGAACTGGAATATCAAACGCAGCGAATGCCCTCCAACACTGTTCCGCAAAAGGGATCGGACGGGCTGATGCATCTGGATCTGCGCAACATTCCGGGCATCGAAGACGAAGAGTATTCGCCGCCGGAAAGTGTGTTGAAAGGCCGCGTGGACTTTTTTTATGTGATGAATGCGACGACCGATCCCGTCAAGTATTGGAAGCAGGTGGGAAAGGATAACAACGACTCAATCGAGAAATTCGTCGGCAAACACAAGGAAATAGAGGAGGAGGTGGCGCGGATCATCCAGCCGGGCGACTCTCCCGAGGTCAAGCTCCGCAAGCTTTACGCCCGCGTGCAACAACTCCGCTATCTGTCCTACGAGCCGGACAAGACCGACGCGGAGTTGAAGCGCGAGAAACTGAAAGATGACAATAACGTCGTGGATGTGCTCAGGAACGGCTACTCCTGGGGCGGTGGCATCGACTGGTTGTTCCTTGCTCTGGCGCGCGCTGCCGGTTTTCAGGCAAGCCCCGTATTGGTTTCGGAGCGATCAACCTACTTCTTTAGCTACCACATTCTCGACCACCGGCAACTGAACCAAGTGGTCGTCGCCGTCAACCTCAACGGCCAGGACATTTACCTCGATCCTGCAACCAAACATTGTCCGTTTGGACTACTGCCTTGGGAGGAGACAGGCGTTCAAGGCATCAAGCTTGATAAGGATGGCGGAGCCTTCGTGACTACGCCGCCGCCGAAAAGCTCCGACGCGCTCATCGAGCGCACCGGCACTCTCCAAATGAGCAATGACGGCTGGCTGGAAGGAACACTGACCGTCAACTTTAGCGGCCAGGAAGCATTGTGGCGGCGCCACAACGCCGAAAACCAGGACGATGAGACTCGAACCAAGAATCTCACCGATACGGTGAAGAGCTGGCTTCCGGCCGGCGCAACGCTCGAGTTGACGAGCCAGCCCGACTGGGCCGGATCGGAGACGCCGTTGCGCGCGGAATTCAAGGTCCGCACGAAGTTTGTCGGGGCCTCAACCGGTCGTAGGCTGCTGATGTCGGAATCGCTCCTGTCGAACGTGGTTGCCGTGCGCTTCGATCACCCTGTGCGCACTTACCCTGTTTACTTCGATTACCCGATGGAGTTCACCGACGATATCAATCTCACCTTGGCGCTCGTTCTCCAGCCGGAGTCGATCCCCCCTGCCGTGCACCTGGCAGCGCCCGGCTACGGGCAATACGACCTCACCTGCGAAAAGGCGCCGGCGGGCTTGCATTTCCACCGGCACATGTCTCTCACGGGTTTCTATTACGACGTCCCGTATTACACGGATTTGCGCGCGTACTTCGATCATGCGAGATCCACTGACGGCCAGCAGGTCATCATCAATGCGAGAGGCACTCATGAAGGTCCATAGGCTGCTTCCGGCTTTCCTCTTTCTGCTTCCACTGACATTTGTGTTGCCCGCGGCTCGTGCGGACGCCCCCGATTGGCTGCAAGCCGCCGCCGCGTCGGCAGCGTCCCTCCCCAAGTATCCGCCGGAGACCAAGGAAGTCGAACTGCTCGACGATGAAACGGTCACGATTCAGCCAAATGGTGAGATCGTCTGGCACCTGCGAATGGCGTGCAAGATTCTTCGCACGTCTGGATGCAGTAAGGGCGCGTATGTGGCCCATTACAACAAAGATTCCAAAATCACTAGTTTCAAGGGTTGGACTCTTCCCCCCACTGGAAAAGCGTATGAAGTGAAGGACAAGGATGCGGTCGATTTCGCCGATGTGGATGCCGAATCGTATAGTGACCTCCGCTTCAAGGTCCTGATGGCGCCGGCCGCCCAGCCTGGCAACATCGTGGGATTTGAAATTGAGGAAAAGAAGCACCCCGAATTGCTGCAGGACGACTGGGACTTCCAGAGCTTAGCCCCCGTGGTGGTGAGCCGGTTCACGCTGGTGCTCCCGGCGGGCTGGGAATACAAGGCGCAATGGGTAAATTTTGCGGAAAGTCAGCCGCAGCGGCAAGGCGAGAACATTTGGCAATGGGAACTCCACAGTATCCCCGGCATCGAAGTGGAAAAGGAGATGCCGCCGGCCGTATCGCTCGAAGGTCGAATGATCTTGGACTATTTTCCGTCCGACCCGGCGATCCGCCAGAAGACATTCGACTCGTGGAACGATCTTGCCCGCTGGTACATTCAACTCACCTCCGACCGCAGAAACGATTCCCCCGAAATCGCGGCCAAAGTGAAGGAACTTACGGCGAATGCGGCGACCACGCTGGACAAAGTGAAAGCCCTGGCCGCCTGGGTTCAGCAGGATATTCGCTATTATGCAATTGAGATCGGAATCGGCGGGCACCAGCCTCACCCGGCCGCTCAGATCTTCGCCAATCGCTATGGCGACTGCAAAGATAAGGCCACGTTGCTGAGCACGATGCTCAAGGACATCGGCGTGGATTCCTACTACGTCGTCATAAACGATCGGCGCGGAAAGATTCGCGGCAACGATCCACCGTGGGATGGCTTTGACCACGTGATTCTTGCCATCCGCATCCCAGCCGGCGTGCCGACAACTCAGCTTTTTGCTACGTACAACGACCCCCAACTTGGCAACCTGCTCTTCTTCGATCCGACCAACGATCTGGTCCCGCTCGGCTATTTAGACCAGGGCCTGCAGTTGAATTACGGCCTCCTGGTGACCGATCAGGGCGGAGAGCTTGTGGAGTTGCCGCTGCTCCCGGCTTCAACGAATCGCCTGTCACGCTCGGCAAAGCTGTCCCTTGGCCCTGACGGAACGCTCCGTGGAAATGTCCACGAGATTCGCTGGGGCGAGCCTGCCTTTTTCACTCGCGCCCTGATAATAGGAGATTCAAGCATTTCGCCGCCCAAAGCTCTCGAAAGCTTTCTTTCCAATTTTCTGGAAGGCTTTCAGCTGGTGAACGACACCGTGGAAAACTTGCACAACTACGATCAGACCCTGGTCCTGGACTACCAATTTAGTGCTCCGAACTACGCGCAGAACTCCGGAGATTTGCTGCTCGTGCGTCCTCGCGTGTTAGGGGAGAAGGGAAGCGCATTGCTCGAAGAGAAAGAACGCAAATACCCGGTCGAGCTCGGCGCGGCGACGGTTCAAACGGATGTTTTTGAGATCGCGCTCCCGCCGGGATACGTCGTTGACGAGCTGCCGCCCCCCGTTCACGCCGACTATCCCTTTGCGACTTACACCAGCAAGGTCGAATGCGATGGCAAAATGCTGCGCTACTCCCGCACGTTCGAAGTCAAGCACATGGACGTGCCGACAGACCAGCTTTCTGACCTGAAGAAATTCTACGAGCAGGTCGCTCAGGACGAAAACAACAGCGCCGTGTTGAAGCGCGCCGCGAATTAATTGAAGCACAACGGGGGCGTGGGCGGCGCGGTCTAGGAACTTGCGTGGCCTGCCACGTTCTCAGTTCTCGGGCAAATGAATAGCACGCGGCGCGCGGCCAAGAGTCCGCGCAAAGCACGGCGTAGCCCGCGCGGCGCGAGCCGTTCCGCTTCCACTTCGAGTTTGGCCGCTTCTTCCACGCTGACATCGCGGCAAAAGATATCCGCGCTCCATCCGTACGAATAGCCCTGATACTTCGGTGCGGCTGCGCGAGTCGGGGCGAGCAGGAAGTCCCACAAACTTCGCGGCCGGAGCCAACGCCGGTGCGAAGCCGCACTGCGCTCGATCCTCGCGATCTCTCTGGCTGCCACACCGCCCGATTCAAACACGATGGCGACGCACTCGCTCTCGCCGAAGGCCCGCGTGGGATCGGCGTCCGGAAAACGCGCGAGGGCCTCGGCCAGTTCGGTTTCCCCCGCCTCGAAGGCGGCCCACCAGTAGCGATTGTAGTGATAGGCGATCGTCCCGGAGCGCAGGATTTGCCGCACGCGGGCCGCGTCCTTGCCGGTGACGCGCAGCACCATGTCCAGCAGCTCGTGCACGCCAAACGTCTGCCGCACGATCGGCCGCAGACTGACGTAGCCCGCCTCTTCCTCGGAATATCGGACGGGAATCGTTTCGGGAAGCGGCACGCCCTGAGCATACTGCCGCACGCTGTCGCAGCGCGAAGCAAAATACTGTACCCGCCGCCGGGCGTTCGCACGTCGTGCTTTACAAGCCCGCCGGAAGATTTCGGGATAGGCTCGGGGCGGTTTTCAACACACCCACGCTTGGATTTTCGTTGGAAATCGGAACAGGCGCTGCGCGATCGCGTCAGGCTGTCTTTGCCAACCGCTCGCGCACGCGGTCAGACAAAACTTTGCCGTCCACAGTCTTGCCTTCCAATTTGGCGCGCGCAGCCTTGATGACCGCGCCCATTTGCTTCGGCGAAATGGCGCCGGTCTCCGCGATTGCCGCTTCGATCGCGGCGTTCATTTCCGCGTCGGTCGCGCCGGCCGGGAGGTATTTATCGATGATGGCAATCTCTTTCGTTTCCTTGTCCGCCAGGTCCTGCCGCCCGCCGCGCGTGAATTGTTCCACCGACTCGCGCCGCTGCTTGACCAGCGTTTGCAGCACCTGCAGCGACTCCGCGTCGTCGAGGGGGCGGATTTTCTCAATCTCCTTGTTTTTGAGCGCGGTCTTCACCATCCGCAGGACGCTCAAGCGCAATTCGTCCTTCGCTTTCATTGCGTCGGTCAGATCTTTCGAGATGAGCTCGATCAGAGCCATGTTCGCGTCTCGTCACTATAGCACACGCCGCGCAGCCCCCGGCCGCGCGGCCCCTGCGAAATCCACCCGGATGACAATTGACAGGCCGCGCGCGTCCGTCTACGCTTCTGGTCCATATGAAAATCATCGTCGCAGACCCAATCAGTGAGCGCGGAGTCGAACTGTTGCGCCAGCCCGGCTGGGAGGTCGTCCGCACAACCAAAGAAACGCTCAACGCCGAATTGGCGGCGGCCGAAGCGCTGGTGGTGCGCAGCGCGACGCGTGTCACCGCGGAATTGATCGAGCGCGCGCCGAAGCTTGTTGTGGTGGGGCGCGCGGGCGTCGGCGTGGACAATGTGGACTTGGATGCCGCAACGCGCCGGGGCATCCTCGTGATGAACACGCCCGGCGGCAACGCGCCGAGCGTCGCCGAACACACGGTGGCGCTGCTGCTCGCGCTCGCGCGGCGCATTCCCATGCTGGATTCCGCGATGCACGCCGGCCGCTGGGAAAAATCCAAAGGTATCGGCACCGAGTTGCGCGGCAAGACGCTCGGCCTCATCGGCATGGGCCGCGTCGGCAGTGAAGTGGCGCGGCGCGCGCGCTCGCTCGAGATGAAGGTTCTCGCCTGCGATCCCTATTTGACCGAGTCGGCCGCGAGCGAAGCCGGCGTCTCGCTCGTTCCGCTCGACGAGCTGCTCGCGCAGTCGGATTACATTACGCTGCACACGGCGCTCGTGCCCGAGACCCAGCGCATCATCAACGCGCAATCGCTTGCGAAAATGAAGAAGGGCGCGCAATTGGTGAACACGGCGCGCGGCGAGCTGGTGGATGAAGCCGCCTTGGCCGATGCGCTGCGTTCCGGGCAGCTCGGCGGTGCTGCGCTCGACGTTTTCGCCGTCGAGCCGCCCAAGGATTCTCCCCTGCTCGCGATGCCGAACGTCGTGGCCACGCCGCACGTCGGCGGCTCGACCGTGGAGGCGCAGGAAGAGGTCGGCACGCTGATCGCGCAGCAGGTACGCGATTATCTTTCGAGTGGCATCGTTCGCAACGCCGTCAATTTGCCGTCGCTCTCCGCCGAGCAGTATCGCCGCGTGCAGCCGTATCTCTCTCTCGCCGAGCGGCTCGGCTCGATGATCGCGCAAGTGATCGCCGCTCGCGGCACGCGCCTCGAGCGCGTCCGCGTGGCGTTCGCCGGCGAACCCGCCGAGCTCGGCACGCGCGTCCTGCGCAGCGCCGTGCTTGCGGGCGTGCTCAACGCCGCGCTCGCCGAGAAAGTGAATCTCGTCAGCGCGGAATCCATCGCGTCCGCGCGCGGCCTCGTTGTCGAAGAGCGAGCGGGCCGCCGCGAGCACGGCTTCCCCGACACCATCGAAGTCACCGGCGAAACCGCAGCCACGCGCACTTCGAACGAGCCGAGCAGAGGCTCGTTCTCGGCGGAAGGCACGATCCTCGAAGGCACTTCGCCGCGGCTCCTTCGCGTGGACGGCATGGCGCTTGAAGCCCCGCTCGAAGGCACGCTTCTGCTCATTCGCAATCGAGACGTTCCCGGCGCCATCGGCAAGGTCGGCACCCTGCTCGGCTCGCTCGGCATGAACATCGCCACCTACGCGCTGGGCCGCCGCGCTCCCGTCCCCGAGGCCGAGGCAATTTCGGTCGTCCGGCTCGATGGCGAGGTGCCGGACTCGATTCTCGCGCCGCTGATGGAAATTGCCGCACTCACCGAGGCGCACCTCATCCGCTTGCCGAGCTGACGCGCATTTGGACGCACTGCGTGTGTCACGCTTGCGCGAGCGGCAATTCTTCGGGACAATGAATCGAGCGATAACGGCGGCCGCGAATGCCCATTTACGAATACGTTTGCGAGGATTGTAAGACGCGCTTCGAGCATCTCGTGTTGCGGTCGGAGCAGCGCGTCGTGTGCCCCTCGTGCGGCAGCAAGCGCCACGCGCTGCAATTCTCCGTGTTCGCCGCGCCCGCTTCCGCAAGCGGCGCTTCCGCCGGCAACGGCAAGTCCGCCGAAGCGGCGTTCCCCACGCGCTCCTGCGGCTGCGGCGCGGGCGGCTGCGGCCGCCACTAACGGCCTCAACCCCATGCGCCTTATCCACGCAGTGGTTTCGGACGAGCGAGCCCCGGCATGATCCAATCGCCCGCGCAAAGAAAGCCTCCCGTCGCTCGCCGTTACGCGCTTGCACTTATTTTCTTCTGCGCGTTCTCCGTTTTCATTCTGCACACGAACCGCGTGCATGGCGGCAATCCCGCGCGCGTCACGTATCCGCAGGAGCTCGGCCGGATCACTTTCGCCATTTCCGGCGACGTGATTCCGCACCAGGCGGTCGTGGAATCCGCGACGGCCGCCGAAAAGAATCAGTCCGAAGCTGCGCCCGCTCAGCCAACGTCCACGCCGGCAGCAGACGCGACAACCCCGGCAGCGCCGGCATCGCCAGCCGCGCCCGTCACCGACCATGACGGCTGGGACGCGCTATTCGCCGGGGTCGCCGATGTCTTTCGCCAGGCCGATTTTGGATTCGTGAATCTCGAAACGCCCGTCGCTCCGAATCATTCGCACGGCACCAAGGCGTTCATGTTCAACGCGCCCATCGCTTTGCTCGAGTCCTTGAAGGCGAGCGGCATCAACATCGTCTCCTTTGCTAACAATCACGTGTTCGACCAGGGCTACGCCGCTTTCAACGAAACGCTCGGTCACTTGCAGGAGCAGGGTCTTCTCTACGTCGGCTCCGGCGCTACGGCCGCAGACGCCTGGAAGCCCGTGATTCTGGAGAAGAACGGCATCAAGGTCGGCTGGCTCGGCATGACGCGCTGGCTCAACGGCAATCGCAATCCCGAAAAAGATTCCGAGCCGCACGTCGCGTTCTTCCCGTATCCCGGAGAATCCGGTGGCGCTCCTGGTCTCGACGAAGCCGGCGTCCTCGCCGCCATCAAGGCCGCGCGCGCCCAGTGCGATTTCCTGCTCGTCTCGATTCACTGGGGCATCGAATACGCGCCCGCGCCGCGCCCCGAAGATGTGGACATGGCGCACAAGATGCTCGAAGCGGGTGCCGGCGCTATCATCGCTTCCCATCCTCACGTCTTGCAGCCGGTGGAGACGTACCTCACGCAGGACCATCGCAAGACGATTATTTTTTACTCGCTCGGGAATTTCCTGTCGAACCAGTCGCAAACGTACGTCGGCGGAATGATGCCGGACAAGACCGGCGATCCGCGCGATGAGATGGTGGCGAAATTTTCGATCGTGAAAAAGGACTACGGCCCGGCGGGGATTCAGTTCGAGTTGGCCGATGTCGGTATCATTCCCGCCTGGGGCGAGAACAATCGCCTGCGCGTTCGCAGCGGATTCGACAAGGTCATTTTCATCCACCCTGTCTTCATCGATCGCGAAATCCCCCGCATTCAAGCGCGCCTGGACGAATTGTCGCAGCCGGGCCGCGACCTATCCGCCGGGGAAAAACTGGAATTCAAGCAGCTCACCGATCAGCTCGCCTTGCTCAAGCACCGCCGCGAATTGCTCCTCGGCCGCACCGGCGACGACTACCTGATTCCGCCTCCGCCGCTCCCTTGATTGTCTTTCGTGTGTTTTGCGCGCGCTAACAGCTTGCGGAGAAGCCCAAGACGTTGTCATTCCGAGTCCCGACGTTTTCAGTCGGGGCGAGGAATCTCTCTTTTCTTGCGTTTTGAACGAAGAGAGATTCCTCGCCCGCCGCGGGCGGGCTCGGAATGACACCCTACCCCACTCTTTCCGGAACCTGCGAATGCACTATGCGGACGCGCCGCGCATGGACTTGAGGGCGAGCGCACCCAGGACCAGCACCGCCGCAATAATGGCGGCCCACAGCACGGCCGGATGGCGCTCCGACCACGGCCTTTCATCCGGCCGCCCCGTATAGGCGACGTTTGCCGACTCGGCGCCCAGTTCCAACTGGCTCGCGCCGGCATCCTTCTGAAACAATTTTGCGTAGTCATAAACGGGCGCTTCGAGTTTCTCGTCGCCGTAGTAGAGCGTGAGCGGCATCCCCGAAGCCGAATCGAAATAGATTCGCCGCTGGTATTGCTGGAGGCTTGCATCTGTGATCTTCAGCGGCTGGTCGTCGCCGTTGTGGACGAGTATCTTGAAGCTCGTCTGGCCCAATGTGTCGAACTCGACGGAAGTCTGCTCAACGTTCGATCTTCTCTCCGCCGCGCAACATGTGAATGCGGCTGATCTCGCCCAAGATTTGCAATTGTCCATCGCTTCCTAAAACCCCTATATCCCGGCGAAAATTCGGCTGCGCCGGATCGATTGCAAATACCACTCGCTCCACCGGAACACCCTGAAGAACGGAAAACGTCAGGAGCGTATCCTTGCCCTGCTGCTCCCGAGTCGGACTGCTGCTAACGGTCTGCCATATGGCTTTTAGCTCGCGCGTGACTCCGGCCGTGCCGCTCTGCACGTCGGAAGGCTTTACGGCGCCGTCAATGGTCACGCGCAAGAATTTGTACGTCGCAAGCGGAATCTGGAGCGTGCTGTTGTGGCCCAGATTTTCCGCCGATAGATCGTAGAGAGTGGTTGTTCCGAGTAGAGCCCAGTGCGTGCCGTGCGGATCGTCCTGACCTTCCACGCGCGCGTGCGCCACGAAATTCTCGGTTGCCAACTTCAAGGTAACGCGGTCGTACTCCGGCACATCGGACATATCCAGCAGAAATTGCGTTCTTCCTCCAACGGTAGCGGGCTGCAGCACGCGGAATTCTTTCTGCTCGGTTTCGGAGCCGCCTCGTTCGACCCGCAGGGCGTAAGGAACTTCCGAATTCCCCGAATAAAGCCTCAGGTCCCTCAAAATCGGCCGGGAATGTTGCCAGATCGAAGCGTCCACGACGAAATAGTGTTGTCCGCTAGAACCGGCGGCCGATACCGGCCGCTCGTATTGGAAGTAAGAGACCGAGGGGCCGGCCAGCAGCAGCGCCGCAATCACTCCGATCGTTGCTTTCATTTCGTTCCTTCTGTGCGCTCGTCCGGCGAACGGGAAGAAAGCTTCAGCCAGTCGCGCTGATAAATAAAGGAGATCGCCAGCAAGACCGCTCCGAGTGCGATAAAACTCAGTATCCGGTATCCCTGTTGAAGCACGGACACGTCGTACAGAAATACTTTCACAATCGTCACCGCGATCAGCACCAGCGACTGCCAGCGGACGAACGCGGATCGCTTCCAAAATCCGATCGCCATCAGCGCGGCGCCGTAGATGAGCCAGATCGCCGAGTAACTGAAATCATGCGCGAACTGATTGTGCGCGTAGCCGGCGTAACCCAGCCGCGCCAGGTAGGCAGCCGCCAACTGGCGGTTGAAATAGTCCGAGGCTTCGAGCGTCAGCGCAACCAGCGCCAGCACATTCAATGCAATCAGCGCCAGGTGAAGAAACGGCATTTCGTTTGGCTTCGCGTATTGTTTTCCGAACTTCACGATTCCACCCAGCACCGCGATCGCGATCGCATACGTCGCAAACCGCGCATTGAAGACCAGCGTCTCCGTCTGAAACCGGTCGATGACCAGCAGGCGGAAAATCCCCATTACCAGCGCTGTGACCGCCAGATAACGCAGAAAATCCGCCTTCACCTTCACGCTGGTCCACAACAAAACGGCGGATTCGATCAGCCAGCCGATGGTGATCCACTGCGCGTTGAGTTTCAGCGGAATGGCGATCGTCAGGAACGCAATGGCGATCGACACATGCAACATCCGGATGAGGCTTGTGTCCTTTCCGGGGAAGCGCCGCCGGATCAGACTTACGAATCCCAGATACGCAGCGGCCAGCGCCAGTGCGTACCAGGTCAGCGTGGCTGTCTCTTCCTGATACATGGCGTACAGCGCCAGGAAGAAGGCTCCGGCATTCAACAGCGGGAGAAGCGTCAGCGTGATCGAAAATCCGCCAAGCCGCGTTGAGCGGTCGTATCGCGTCGCCAGCGGAATCGCCGCAAAGATCGCGGCAAACACCGCTGCGAAGAGCACCGTTCCCCCGCGCTGGCTGTCCGAATAAAACTCGGCGTACCAGCCCGCGTAGAGAAGAAGCGTTCCTGCGAAGCTTCCCCACAGCAGGCGCCGCCACGGCTTCGCGATGGCCATTGCCAGAATCGCAAGGTCCAGCAGACAAACGTAGGAGAACAGCACGACCTCGTGGTTTTCTCCCGTGGACAGCAGAATCGGCGTGGCGAAGCCGCCTGCCACCGCAAAACTCGCCAGGAGTTCCGCATCCTGGGTCAGCGCCAGCGCGATCGTGGCGCCGGTGACGATCATCATCGCCACAAATGCGGCCGCCGCGGGGATCAGGTGATAAACTTGGTAAGCGCCCCACAACGACAAGTAGAGCGTGCCGATGCCGATCGCTTTCAGCGAATAGGAAAACGGTTTGTGCCCGCGGCTCCGGAACCGTTCGCTCCACAAGATCAACCCGATTCCTGCCAACAAGCCGATCGCAATTCGTCCGCCGGCCCCGATCCAATTGTTCTCGAACGCGTATTTCACGAAATAAGAGACCCCGATCAGGACTGCGACGATCCCGATTCGGTTCAGCCAGTATTGCCCGATCTTCTTTTCGAGGTCCGCGTTGTCCTTCGCGAGTTCCGCAGGCAGGGACGGCAGCTTCGGTAGCGGCGGCGCTTGCCCGGGCGGAAGCGGCCAGCCGCTGCGTTGTTCCGGCGGAAGCTGAAGTATCGTTCCAATAGGAGGCGCGGCGACGGCTTGCGGCCGGCCTTCCGGAATTGCTTGCCGGCCGGCCACCGGCCCGCCACCGGCTTTCAGCTCCAGTTGATAAACGCGCGCCGTGAGCGCCGCGATCTGAGCCTTGAGGGCGTCGAGCTCATCTTGTGGGCTGGACATGCGCGTACACTAATCCAACTGTTCTCCGCGAGCAAATAGTTTGCTGTTGACAATCCCCGCACGTTGCCGCTCCCGCTGAATCGTGTTATCTCATAGCGATTGGAGGCGGGCATGACCAAATTGGGAGTAAAGCCGGGCGCGGTCTTCACGCCCGATACCGTTCGATTCTTCAAGCTGCTCGGACGCAACAATCACAAAGAGTGGATGGATGCGCATCGCGACCTCTATCGCTCCGCCGTGGTCGAGCCGTTTCGCGCGCTGCTCAACGTCCTTGCGCCCGTCGCTCTCGGGCTTCATCCCGATTTCGACATTTCCGGCCGTACCGGCGCGAATTTCAGCCGCATCAACCGCGACATCCGTTTTTCCAAGGACAAGACTCCCTATCGCACGCACATGTATTTGATGTTCCCCGGGCGGCCGCGCGACGGCTGGGACGCGGGCGAGCTCTACGTCGGCGTAACGCCGGAGGTCGTCACGGCGGGTTTCCGAATCTATTTCGACTTCGAGACCAAATCCCCCGCGCCGCTCTTGCCTCCCGGCGAACTCGCAAAACCCAAATGGATTCTCCAGCAGAAGCGCCGCCTGGGCAGCCGCTACGAAAGCTACTGGTATTCGATGGAAAAGCGCGAGTGGACCAAGCACAGCGGCTGGCCCGTCGCGGCCGATGAGTGGATCAGATTGAGAGCCTGGGTCGTTCGCCGCAAGATGAAGCCCTCCGCATTGTCGCGCCCCGGTTTCGCTGCGGACGTTGCGAAGGTTTTCCGCGAGGTCTTCCCGCTGTGGGCTTTTACGTCCCTTCCGCGAGCGGCCCGCCGCAGGTAGTTCGCACGAATCCGCGGCGCCGGTGGGACCGGCCGATTCCGCCCGCGCTCGCTGACCTCCCAGGCTCCGGCACGTGCCGCAATCTTCGGGGTGCAGTGTGCGCGTCCAGATGTTAAAATATTTTCGCCATGACACAACCCAAACGCATTGCGATTCTCACGGGTGGCGGAGACGTCCCCGGCCTGAATAACGTCATCAAGAGCGTGGTCTACGAAACTACGGAGATCGGTTACGAAGTTCTCGGCATCCGGCGCGGGTGGGAGGGACTCACCCACATGCGGCCCGGGCGGGAACTCGATCCCGAGTACGTCCGTCCACTCGACCGCATCAATACGCGAGGGATTGACCGCACCGGCGGCACAATCCTGCACACTTCGCGGACGAATCCATCGAAAATGAAGCAGAAGGGTCTTCCAAGGGATTTTCCGGCGGATCGTCTCAAAGCGCTTCAGACCGGCCCGGAAAGTTACGATTTCACGCCCGTCGTGCTGGAGAATCTGCAAAGCCTCGGCGTTGATACGCTGATCGCGATCGGCGGCGACGACACGTTGAGCTTTGCCAAGGTCCTCGACTCGAAAGGCTTCCGCGTCATCGGCATCCCCAAGACCATGGACAACGACGTCCGCGGCACCGAGTACTGCATCGGCTTCTCCACCGCGATCACCCGCGCCAAGGACATCATTACGCGCCAGCGCACGACGCTCGGTTCACACGAGCGCATCGGAGTCTTCCGCATCTTCGGCCGCGACGCCGGCTTCACCGCGCTCTTCACGGCGTACGTCACTTCCGGCCGTTGCGTAATTCCGGAAGCGGAATTCGATCTGGTCCGGTTGGTGGATGTTCTCGTCGATGACAAGCGCAAGAATCCCAGCCGTTATTCCTTCGTGATCGCATCCGAAGGCGCAATGTGGAAAGGCGGTTCGGTGGCCGAGTACGGCGAGGCCGATGCCTTCGGGCACCGCAAGAAGGTGGACGTCGGCCAAGCCCTTTCCGATGAGATCAAGCGCCGCGCCGGCGAGGACACCATCACCAGCGACTTGACGTACGATTTGCGCAGCGGTGAAGCCGATTCCTTCGACCACATGATCGCCATCACGTTCGCCAGCGTCGCCGTGGACCTGCTCCGCCAGGGCACGTTTGGGCGGTTGGTCGGCATTCGCGACGGCAAGTATAGCCACTGTCCGCTGCCTGATCCGAAGCTCGGTCCGCGCAAGGTCGACGTCCAGAAACTCTACAATGCTGAGCGGTTTCGCCCGCACTACGCGGACAAAATCGGCGTGCCCTTCATGCTGACGCAGGAAATCGACTGACCATCGTTTCTCTCAATATTCGAAGCCGTGGAGTGGTCTGGTTTTCGTGGTGGCGGCCCCGCCCTGCGGGGTCGCCATTTTCGCGTCATCGCAAGAGATGCCCCGCCCACTTGGGCGCTGAGCGCCGTCCTGCCATTCTGAGGCCCGGCGCTTTGGCCGGGCCGAAGAATCTAGTGGTTCCGCGCAATTGGCAAAGCGCAACCTGCTAGCTGCGGGTGCGCAATCCAGATTAGATCTCTTCTTCGTCTTCCGATTTCTTCAGCCGCGTCACTTTCATTTTCAACCCAATCCCGCGCGTGCGCACGTCGGCGAGAACCGCCTGGCGCACCTCCGCGGGCAGACCGCCGGGAGGATGCACACCGCTCATTTCCCGCGGAAAATGTTTTATAAAAAGCGCCGCAACGTTCGCCGTGGCATACGCGATCGGCGTGGCGTGAAGCCCGCGCATCCGAAGTTGATAGAGGGTGGGAAAGCTTGCGTCCCAGCGCACCTCGATCGGCTCATCGTCTTTCACGCCTCGCACGATTACAGCCGCGGCGAAACGCGCGTTGCGCAGATCGCCGCGCTTGATCAGCCGCGCCACCTGCCGCGGCGTCGGCGTCTTTGGAAAGCGCGAACCCACTAGGCCCCGCGAGCGCGAGAGTTTGCCTTGCCGGTACCATCGCCGCAGGCGGTCGATTTCGTTTCCGCCGATTTTGGCGTCCATCTCGCGCACGGAAACGTAGTGCGGCAAGATACACACTTCGTCTTGCGCCGCCAGCACTACGCGCGTCTCCCCGATCGGCCGCGGAAAGCGAAACGTTTCCGGTTCGCCGAATCGCTTCCCGAATGCGAATCGCCCCTCGCGGACGATCCGCGGACGCGACACGGCCTCGTCGAACGAAACATCGGGCGACCATTGCGAAATGGGGTCGTCGCTCTCGATGCTCTCGTACAGCCGGATTCGCACCGTTTCGACCGTGTCCATCGTCTCGATCGCGCGCGCCTCCAGCAGATTCGTCAAGCCGGGCGAAGCGCCCGCCGTGATCAAAGCGCAACGATTCTTTTGAACGAAGCGGCGATCGTATCGAAGCTGCTCTGGCCGGAAGGGATTGCGTGTCAGATGGGCGTCGAGGTCCAGATAATGCGACCGCAAACGCAGCGCCGCCCGCAGCGCAATTTCGTTGAACACGGCGGCCGACGCGTTCACCAGCAAGTGCGCGCCGCGCGCCGCGCGCACGATGGCCCAGAGGTTGCGAGCGTTCACCTCGACGACCGGGATCGCGCTGCGTTTCCCCAGGAACCGCCGCGCGCGCTCCGGGTCGCGGTCGCCGCAGGTCACGCGATGTCCCTGCCGCTCGAGGAGTTGGGCCAGCAGCGAGCCTGTCGAGCCGGCCCCGAGAACGAATATCCGCATCGGCTCGGAACTGTATCACAATCCCCGCCAGCCCCGCGCGCTGGCGCCTGCCGGCGCATCTATGGTAAAGGTCGCTCCAATAAGCGAAAATAAGAGTAGGCCACAAGCCTTAGGGCTCTTCCAAAGTCTCTTTGCGGCAAAGCGTGGGTTTCCATGGCCGGCGACGAACAGGACCAGAAATTCTTCACTTTGAGCGCCGCGGAGCGCGCCCGGCGCGAACTGGAGCCGACGCTCGTCGAGGCCGTTGAGCTGAACGCGAAGTTGACCGAACTGGATGACGCCCTCGGCGAAGTAGCTCAGCGGATTGTCCTGATGGGCGGCATCACGATTCCGCACGAGAAACTCGCGCTGGTTCGCGCGGAGCGCGATCGCGTCGCCGTTGCGCTTCGCGACGCGGTCGAGAAAATCCAGTCCGTCGGCTGCCTTGTGAAAGATCTCGAAAAGGGCCTCGTGGATTTTCCCGCGCGCATGAATAACCGAGGACGTCTATCTTTGCTGGAGGTTGGGCGAAGCGCGCATCCGCTTCTGGCACCGCCAGGATGAGGGCTTTGCGAGCCGCAAGCCCATCGATCCGAACGATGCCGGATCGCAGGACCCCGTCCAGTAGCTCGCCGCGGCGTGCCGGCGCCGCACAGTTCGAAGGAAGGATTTCCGTTGACGCAAACTGACAGCAGGCTCGCGCGCGCCGCCAGTCCCTATTTGCGCTCCGCCGCGCACCAGCCCGTCGAGTGGTACGAATGGGGCGAGGAAGCGTTCGCCCGCGCACGCGCCGAAGACAAGCCCATCCTGCTCGATATCGGCGCCGTCTGGTGCCATTGGTGCCACGTCATTGACCGCGAGAGCTACGAAAATCCCGAGACTCGCGGCGCTCATCAATCGGCTCTTCATTCCCGTCAAAGTGGATCGCGACGAGCGCCCCGACGTGGATTCGCGCTATCAATCCGCCGTCAGCGCGCATCTCCGGACAGGGCGGCTGGCCGCTCACCGGCTTCCTGCTTCCCGACGGCAGGCCGTTCTTCGGCGGTACGTATTTCCCGCCCGAAGACGCCATGGGCCGCCCGAGTTTCCGCCGCGTCCTGGAGAGCGATGGCCGAGGCCTATCGCAGCCGCCGCGAGGAAGTTGAGGAAGCAGCCAGCCGCGCTCGCAGGCGCCGTCGCGCAGGCGGAACGTTTCGCAGGGCGCGCGCGGGTGCGCTCGATGCCGGCGTCGCTGGAACGCATGGTGGATTCGATCGCGGACCGATTCGATTCTCGCAACGGCGGTTTCGGCCGCGCGCCGAAATTCCCGCATCCCCAGGCGATCGATCTGCTCCTCGACCAGTGCCAGTTCGCCGCCAAGGGCGGAGCGCACTTGCTGAACGTCGCGCAGACCACGCTCGAGCAAAATGGCGCGCGGCGGCGTCTACGATCAGCTCGCCGGCGGATTTCACCGCTACTCGGTTGACGAGCGCTGGCTGGTGCCGCACTTCGAGAAGATGTCCTACGACAATTCCGAGCTTCTGAAAAATTACCTCCACGGCAAGCAGGTCACCGGCGATCCGCTCTTCCGCGAAACGGCCGAAGGCATCATCGGCTGGGTGAACGGCGTGCTCTCCGATCGCGAGCGCGGCGGCTTTTACGCCAGCCAGGATGCCGACATCAATCGCTCGATGACGATGGCGATTATTTCACCTGGACGCTCGAAGAATTGTCGCGCCGTCCTTTCGCCGGAGAAGCGCGCGCCGTCGAGCTTGCGTTACGACGTCGGGCACGGCCAGATGCACCACAATCCCGCGAAAATACGTTCTATGGGTCGCGCGCGACGCCGCGGAGATCGCCGGCGCTTTGGGTTACTGGAATCCGCAGGTCGAAGCGCATGCGCCGTCCGGCAAAGCGCACGTGCTCGCTGCGCGGCGCGCAGAAGCGACCCGACGCCCTTTGTCGACACCACGCTACTACACTAGTTGGAACGCCATGTTCATCTCCGCCTATCTCGCGGCGGCCAGCGCGCTGCGGACGACGACCCGGGCGCGACTGCCGCGCCTTCGCGCTGCGCACGCTGGACCGCTTCCTGAGCGAGGGTTGGGACGACGCGCGCGGCTTCGCGCACCGCCTCGGCGGCGGGCATCTGGACGGCTCGCTGGACGATCAGGCATTCATGGCCGCGGCGCTGCTCGACGCCTTTGAAGCCACTCTCGATCAGCGCTATTTTGAGGCCGCCGAGCGCGCCGCGCGACTATTCATCGAGAAATACGCGCGATCGATCGGCGGCGGATTTTTCGACCGCTCCGCCGATGCCGCCCCGCATGGGCGGGCTCGACGTTCGCGCGCAAGCCTTTGCAGGATTCGCCCACGCCCGGCGGAACTCCGGCGGCCGCCATGGTTCTCGATCGCCTCTTCGACTATACGGGCCGACGCCCTATCGGCGAGCAGGCCGAAAGCACCCTGGAGGCTTTCGCTGGCGTCGCGCCGCAATATGGACTTTTCGCCGCGACGTACGGATTGGCGACCGTGCTTCACGCGCGTCACGCCCTTGCAAATTCTGGTGACCGGCGCGCCCGGCGATGATGCCGCGCAGCGCCTCGATCGCGCCGCTCGCTCGTTCCACCGCTTCGGCAAGGCCGTGCTCCGCATCACGCCTGACGCGCAGCGGCCGCCGACGCGCTGCCGCCAGCGCTCGCGCGAGACAGTGCCGCACCTTAATGCCGACGTGGCGCAAGCCTTTGTTTGCGCGGGCCAGACGTGCTATCCGCCGGTTGATGACCCGGAAAAACTCCTGGAGCTGCTTGAAAATGGCTGGTAGCCGAGCGAGCGCGACGCCACGTTAAAGCGGCCGCATCCGACTATGCCGGTGCCGATATCGACTGTTGCACCGCAATAGTGGAATCCGCGAGGTAGGCAACTTGTACGCCCGCGACCTTGGTTGGTACCATCTTACTTCAGACTTGATCATCCCGGTTTTCTCAGCTCGTTCCTCTTTCGCAACGCTATTGGTTTGGCCGCGCGTGGCGGCTTGCGCGCCGCATCGCCGGCGCCCGGCCCTTCGCAGTGTCTTCCGCGGCTGCGATCATTCTGGCTCTGCTTCTCATCATCTTTGGTTTTCGCGATGCAATTGTTAGCCGCCACACCCCTGGGCAAGCTCCGCCGTCACGGCGCTGTCCGGTTTGTGGATTTCGAGTGCCCTTTCGGCTGTTTAGCTGTGCGATTCGCGCCGTGATCTTTGGGAGCTGGTCTCTGGCGTCGTGGCCGGGCCTTGTTCGCGCGTGGACGGGAATCTCAGGCCGCGACGCACGCCGCCGCAGCGCGCGAGCCCGTAAACCTCGCGCGGCGGCGATTTCGTCCAGACCGCGGCTCGTTGCCGGCGCCATCCCCTTCGCCGCCGTAGCTTACGGCTTCGCCTTCGAGCGTCTGCATTTTCAGATTCACCGAGTCGACTTGCCGGTGTGCAGCCTGCCGCCCGCCCTCGACGGCCTGCGCATCGCGCAGTTGAGCGACATCCACATCGGCAGCTACATGTCCGCGCCCGAGTGCGTCGCGCCGTCGGCATGGCCAACGAGCTGAACGCCGATCTCGCCGTCGTCACCGGCGATTTCCTCACCGGCTCGGGCGACCCCTCGAGGCCTGCATCGCGGAGCTGTCCCGTCTCCGCGCGCCGCTCGGCGTTTGGGGTTGCAACGGCAATCACGAAATCTACGCGGGCGCCGAAGCCCTCGCCGCCAAGCTTTTCGCCCGCAACGGCATGGATCTGCTGCGGCAGGAACAACGTCGAATTGGTCCAACGGCCAGCCGTTCAACTCTGATCGGCGTGGACTACCAGCGCGAGCGCGCGGCCATCTGGAGCGCGCCGGCCATGCTGCAGCACCATCGAGCGCCTGGTGCGCTCACGACGTGCCGAATATTCTGCTCTCGCACAATCCCAATTCTTTCCCGCGCGCCGCCGAGCTGGGCATCGAGCTGCCGCTCGCCGGGCACACGCACGGCGGCCAGGTGACGCGTCGAGATTCTCGATCATCGCTTCAGCCCCGCGGAGTTCTTCACGCCGTATATCGCTGGCTTGTATCGCCGGCCGCTGGGCGTCCGGCCAGCGCTCTGACGACCGAACGCGCGCATCGGCCCGGCCGGCGCCGACGCGCCAGCTCAGCGCTCTACGTCAATCGCGGCCTTGGCACCATCGGCGCGCCCGTTCGCCTCGGCGTGCCGCCCGAGATCACGCTCCACACCTTGCGGCGCGCGTAAGTCGCTCGTTCGCGGCGTCATCTCTCCGCAATGCTAAGTGGCCCGCAGCTCTGCGGCGTTGCCGCGCCATGCGCGCGTTGCCATAATGTCCCGGCTCACTTGGTACTCTGTGGATTGCGCTTCGCATCCGCTGCCGGGCGGAGTCGGGGGGAGTCGATGGCTATCCGAGATACATGGATCGACAAGCGGCTGGCGGCGGCCGGCGCCAATGGCAACCGCAATGTGTCGCAGATGCACTTGGCGCGCCAGGGCGTCATCACGCGAAGAGATGGACTACGTTGCCAAGCGCGAAAAGATCGAGCCGGAGCTGGTTCGCAGCGAGGTCGCGCGCGGCCGCGCCATCATTCCCGCCAATATCAATCACCGCTCGCTCGAGCCCATGGGCATCGGCATCGCCTTCAGATGCAAGATCAACGCCAATATTGGCAACTCCGCCGTCACCTCCGAAGTCGCCCAGGAGCTCGAGAAGCTCCACCGCGCCGTCCACTACGGCTCGGACACGGCGATGGACCTTTCCACCGGCGGCGACATCCCCACGATCCGCAAAGCCATCATCGAGGCCTCTCCCGTCCCGTCGGCACCGTGCCCGATCTACGAAGCCCTCTCCCGCGTCAAGCGCACCGAAGACCTCACGCCCGAGATGATGCTCGAAGTCATCGAAGAGCAAGCCGAGCAGGGCGTGGACTACATGACCATTCATGCCGGCGTGATGCGCGAATTCCTGCCGCTGGTGCGCAACCGCATCACCGGCATCGTCAGCCGCGGCGGCGCGCTGATGGCGCAATGGATGGGCGCGCACAAAAAAGAAAATTTCCTCTACGAGCGCTTCGACGACATCTGCAAAATCTTCAAGAAGCACGACGTCAGCTTTTCCCTCGGCGACGGCCTCCGCCCCGGCTCCATCGCCGACGCCAGCGACGCAGCGCAATTCGCCGAGCTGAAAATCCTCGGCGAACTCACCAAAAAGGCCTGGGAACACGACGTGCAAGTGATGATCGAAGGCCCGGGCCACGTCCCGATGGATCAGATCGAGCTGCAGGTGAAGAAAGAAATGGAGCTCTGCCACGAAGCGCCCTTCTACACGCTCGGCCCGCTGGTCATCGACATCGCTCCCGGCTACGACCACATCACCAGCGCCATCGGCGCGGCCATGATCGGCTGGTACGGCGCGTCGATGCTCTGCTACGTCACGCCGAAAGAGCATCTCGGCTTGCCCAACGCCGAAGACGTGAAGCAGGGCGTCATCGCCTACAAAATCGCCGCGCACGCCGCCGACGTCGCCCGCCATCGTCCGGGCGCGCGCGATCGCGACGACGCGCTCTCCTACGCGCGCTTCCTCTTCGATTGGAACAAGCAGTTCGAGCTTTCGCTCGATCCTGAAACCGCGCGCGCCATGCACGACGAAACGCTTCCCGACGACTTCTACAAGGAAGCGAAGTTCTGCTCCATGTGCGGGCCGAAATTCTGCTCCATGAACGTCACGCAGGTCGCCGAAGCCTACGGCGGTCAGAACCAGTCCGAGCGCCAGCAAAAATTCGTCGAGCTGCTCGCGAAAGTGGAGAAGTAGGAAGCAAGACCGTCGTCCATCCCCCGCGGTCAGGCGTTGTTTTAGAACGCCGAGCCGCCAACGGCCTGGTTCGCCGTTACGGTCATTCTCAACGGAGCGGTTTGCGCGGCAACGTATCCCGTTTTTTCAATTTGAACTCCGCCCAACGATCGTTTGGATGTCGATCATTCGCAATCGCCGCCGCAATCTTCGTTTGCGGCGAAAGGAGTGTGGGAAATGAAGTATCGAAAACTGGGGAATACAGGACTCATCGTGAGCGAGCTGGCCCTGGGCACCATGCAGTTTGGCGGCAAGATGAACGTGGGGAATCTCGGTCAAGAGGACACGACGCGGATGGTGAAGCTGGCGCTCGACCGGGGAATCAACTTCGTCGATACAGCGGACGTGTACAGCCTCGGGGAGAGCGAGACTCTGGTAGGCAATGCCTTGAAGGGCGTGAGGAACGAAATCGTCCTGGCCACCAAATTCCGGCTTCCCATGAGCGAAAATCTCAACCGAAGCGGCGCGACTCGCGTGAACATCTTGCGCGAAGTGGAGGGCAGTCTCCAGCGGCTGAAGACCGATTACATCGATCTTTACCAGGTGCATGGATGGGACAGCAACACGCCGCTCGAAGAGACGCTGCGGACGCTCGACGATGTTGTGCGCCAGGGGAAGGTCCGCTATATCGGGCTCTCCAACTTCATGTCATGGCAGGCGGCGACCGCGGTGATGTTGCAGGAGCGCCTGGGGTTGGAAAAATACGTGACCGCACAGATGTACTACAGCCTCGTCGGCCGGGGCCTCGAATATGAGTTCCAGTCGTTCGCCGAGTACCACCACATCGGGCTCCTGATCTGGAGCCCGCTTGCCGGCGGCTTCCTCTCCGGTAAGTACAGCCGCGCCAACCTCGCTCCTGCCGGCACACGATTTGCGGAGGCGGGCGCGTTCGTGCCCTTCGACCGGGAGATGGGCTATCGCGTCGTGGAAGCGCTTAAGGAGGTGGCGGCTCGGCATGATGCAAGCCCGGCTCGTGTGGCGCTCTCGTGGGTGCTGGGACGCCCCGCCGTCAGCAGTGTGATCGTAGCTGCTCGCAAGGCCGAGCAACTGGAGGATAACATTCGTGCCGTAGAGCTTCGGCTCTCGGACGCAGATGTCCGGCTTCTCGACGCGGCATCGGATCCGGGCATTCCGTATCCGAAGTGGATGGTCCTCCAGCTCGACACCGCGGAAGACCCGCGATCGAGGGCGCTGTATCCGGAACGCTACGCCGAGGGTGGTCCCTGGAAGGATCTCCGCGGAACTCGGTGGAAGGGCTAGCAGGAGGCAAGGCCATCCGCGCGATCCCAACAGGGGCAGCACGGCTCTGCTCTGCCTGCTAGAAAAATCACCATTGACAACTAGCGAACAAAAGGCGAATATAACCGCCCGCCGCTCCTTCGCATCTCAAACCTGCGGCAGAAGACGCGGCCCCAAAAATCTTATTTAGGAGACACCATGAGCATCGCGCAATCCATGCTTCCCGAGTTCGATCACGAAATGGCCAACACCCGCAAGACCCTCGAACGCGTTCCCGACGACAAGTGGGATTGGAAGCCCCACCCGAAGTCCGGCACGATGGGCTGGCTCGCCAATCACGTCGCTTTCATGCCCGGTTGGGCTGTGACCACTCTCACGACCGATTCTTTCGATTTCGCCCCCAACGGCAAGATAGTCGAGATGCCCAACTCGAAGAATCGCGCCGAAGCCCTCGCGATGTTCGACAAGGGCGTGGCCGCTACGCGCGAAGCTCTCACGAAGGCCACGGACGCGCAAATGATGCAGCCGTGGTCGCTACTCCAGAACGGCCAGCCGATCTTCACGATGCCCCGGGTCGCCGCTCTCCGCGGCCCGATGTTCAACCACATCATTCATCATCGCGCGCAGTTGTGCGTCTATTTCCGGCTCAATGACATCCCGGTCCCCGGCCTCTACGGCCCCTCCGCGGACGAAGCCGCTGGGCCCGTCGCCAAGGCGTAGCTTCGCGGCGGGCGAATTCGTCACTCTTTGGCAAAGCGGCGACCTCGCAAGGCGGGGTCGCCGTCTCCTAATGCTCGACTCGCGCCACTCACCTACCGTTGTCATTCCGAGTCCCGACGATTTCTGTCGGGGCGAGGAATCTCTTTGCTCCTGCGGGCGCCCCGCGCTCGTCCGCAGTTCGCTCATCGGCGCGTGCTATATTTAGATTCTCCGTTGCCGTATCGTGCACCCATGACCACGCCCTCCGACCCCGCCGCCAACGACCGCCTCCGCGAAGAATTCAATCGCTGGGCCGCCGAAGGCCGCGGCGAGGGCATGGAGGAAGAGCATCTCCCCATCACGCTGCCCGTCCTCGATCGCATGGCGCTTGCTCCCGACGACAACGTCCTGGACATCGGGTGCGGCGCCGGCTGGCTCGCGCGCCTGCTCGCCGAGCGCGTTCCCGAAGGCCGCGTCGTCGGCGTGGACGTCTCCGACGAAATGATTCGCCGCGCTCGCCGCCGTTTGACCGCCGTCGAAAACGCGATGTTCGTCCTCGGCGCCGCCGACGAAATCCCCTGGGATGCGAATTTCTTCAGCAAAGCGATCTCCATCGAATCCGCCTACTATTGGCCCGATCCGCCGCGCGGCCTGCGGGAAATCGCGCGCGTCCTCCGCGAAGGCGGCTCGGCCTGGATCCTCATCAACTATTGTCGCGACAATCCTCACTGCCACGAATGGGCCGATTACTTCAAGACGCCCGCGCATCTGCATTCCGCCGATGAATGGGCCGCGATGCTCCGCGACGCGGGCTTCATCGATGTCGGCCACGAATTCATCCCCGATCCCACGCCCGCCGAATCTTATTCCGGCCGCTGGTTCCGCAACGTCGCCCAACTCCGCGCCTTCCGCCAGTTCGGTGCCCTCCTCGTCCACGGCACAAAATCCACCGCCTAGCCATCAGTCCGCCGCGCTCTCTGCCTCTCCAAGTACTTTCCTGCCGCGCCTGCTCTCCTCGTGTCCCTGTCACCCTGTGAATTTACATTCCTCTTTTGAATGCCGCGATAGTCGTCGTATGATGGAAGTCACCCCAGTCTTCAGGCGCCTCTGGGAGCGAAATCCACTTCACGGTTCACCCCCATGCGGGGGCCCACCGCGAGGCTTCACCCCCCATACGGGGGTTCACCGCGAGCGGAGGCTGCGATCCGGGTCAGCGCAAAATTCCTCAATGAACAAACAAGACAAGAACGATAGGGCTGCTTGGCTTCAAGGTCCCCCGGCGAATTGTTCAGCGATGACGGAAAAGGCTGAGCACCTCTGGCGGCTGGTCCTGCTGGGCGCGCCCGGAGTGGGCAAAGGCACTCAGGCGCATCTCCTCCATCAGCGCCTCGGCGCGTGCCATCTTTCCACCGGGGACGTCTTCCGCGCCGCCGCGAGCCGCACCGACTGCGTTCCGACGCCGGCGATGGCGGCTGCACTGGATTACATGCGCCGCGGCGCTCTGGTGCCGGACGCCACCGTCTGGGAAATGGTGCGCGAACGCTCCGGCTGCCTGCGTTGCCAGGGCGGTTTCGTCCTGGACGGATTTCCGCGCACACTGTCTCAGGCCGAGTCTTTAAATCGGGTCATGCAGGAGGAAAAACTTTCGCTTAGCGCCGTGGTGAACTACGAATTGCCGCTCGCGGAAATTGTTTCGCGACTCAGCGGCAGGCGCGTTTGCAAAAAGTGCAAATCCGTCTTCCACGTCACGCACCAGCCGCCGAAAGCCGAAGACATCTGCGATCACTGCGGCGGCCGGTTGTATCAGCGTGAGGACGATCGTCCCGAATCCATCACCGTCCGCATGGAAGCGTACGAACACAGCACCGCTCCCCTGATCGAGTTCTACCAGAAGCTCGGCCTGCTCTTGCCGGTCGCCGCGACGGGCTCTCCCGAAGAGATTTGCGCCCGCACACTGGCCGCCCTCGATCGCCGCCCGCAATCCGCGAAATAGAAGATCGCGCCGAAGAGAATCTCTCGCGACCGCTGGTTACTGCGCGGAAATTTCCAGCACCTCGATCGAGTACCCCGGCACCGTGCGCACAAACTCTTTGCCCGTGATCTTCACCGTGCTCTCCACCGGCGCCACGCGCCGCGGATCGGTGATGGAATTGGTCTCCGCGGTAGTTGCTGCGCTCAGCGTGATGAGCTTCACGCTGCTCTTCACGTCTTTCACGCCGTCGAGCGAAATCTTTAGCTGCTGCGCCGAGGATGAGGCGTTCACCAGCTTCAAATACAGCACGCCCTTCGCCGCGTCGCGCGTCACAGAATAGAAGAATCGGTCGCCCGCGCCCTTCAGCTCCGACGCCACCACTTCCGTGCCGATGTGGTTCGCGAACATCGCCTGTGCGTAATAGCTGGGCGAGCCGTAACTGCTCAACGCGTCGTATCCGATCAAGTCGGACCGCCACTGCATCCCGCCCGGATTCACGTTCACAAACAGCGGCGCGTAGCTCGCCATCACGATCACGTCGCTGTTGCGCTCCATACCGGTCATCCAAGCGGCGTCGCCCAGCGCCGCGCCGAAGTTTGTCGTCGGCGTGCCCTCGCGCGTCGCCCATTCGCCAACGAATATCTTCGGCCCGTTGCGGTCGGTCGCGTCGTAGTGGTGAACGTCCGCGAAAAATTCCTCCGCGCGCCGGTAGTAGTGCTCGTCGAGCACGTCCGGCTTGCGGCTCTTCACCGGCGTGGTGGCGATCACTTGCAGCGCGGGATATTTCTTCTTGATCGCGTCGTAGAACTGCGCAAAGCGCCCGTCATAGCTGTTCGAGCGGTCGAAGTAGTCTTCGTTGCCGATCTCCACGTACGTCAGCGGGAATGGCGCGGGATGGCCGTCCTTCGCGCGCTCCGCTCCCCACTTCGTGCTGACGTCGCCGGTCACGTATTCGATCTCATCCACCGCGTCTTGCACGTAAGGTTCGAGCGTCCGGCCCAGGCTCGCACGAACTCCTGCCTCAGGGAATAGCCCGCATATACCGCCAGCACCGGTCGCATGTGCAGGTCCTCGCACCACTCCAGATATTCCAGCAGGCCGAATCCATCGGTGGACCAGTAGTTCCACGGGCTGCGGTGCCCCGGCCTGTCCACGAGCGGCCCAATCGTTTTCTTCCAGTCGAAGCGCTCATTGATGTGGTCGCCCTCCAGATAATTTCCGCCCGGCATTCGCAAGAACGCTGGATGCATCGCCGCGAGCATCTCCATGATGTCGATCCGGTTGCCGTTCGCGCGATCGTGATACGTCGGCGGAAATAGCGAGACCTGTTGCAGCCACACCGTCCCCGGACGCTCAAACTCCACCATCAACTGGTTCCGCGAGGACGCCGCCACTTCGCCCGAGTGCAGCGTAAACGTGTACTGCTTCCACTCCGTCCCGATCGGCGGCACCTCCGCCGTCGCAATCACATGTCCCGTATCGTTCGCGATGAGGCTCACTTTTATTTCCGTGCCCGCCGCGTCCGCCCTCGCGTAGAGCGACCCGTGAAACGTCTCGTTCGGCCGCACGGGGATCCCCCACCAGCCCTCATTACGCAGCCCCATAGGATTCGCCGCGTCCGCCTGCGTCACCGTCACTTTCAAACTAGTCGGCAGCGCCGCGCTCGGCCCGGTCGTCTTGTCGAGAGCGGTCGAGCCGCGCGCCGTCCCATGCGGCGTCACGAGCCAGGTCACATCGTCCCACGCCGGCACAAACGTGCGGTTCTGCACCAACTCCCCGTAAATCCCGCCCTCGTAAGAGTAATTGATCTCTTCCGTCATCAACCCATAGAGCGTCGGGCTGACCTTCGCGACCACCTTGCTGGCATCAATCGTCAGAGTGGCCGGCGCCGCCGGTTGAGATCCCTCCCGCTGCGCATATCCCGCCATCGCAATCGCCAGCCCTGCAATCGCCACGCACAAAACTTTCTCAATTCCGTTAGATCGCATCATTGGCCGTCTCTCCCGGTGAAGCACTATACAACGAAGCTCAACTCGCCGCGATATTCTGTCATTCTGTTTGCCCGGAGTTCACCCGCCGTGGCGGGTGGCGGGCTGCGGCGAAGGCGGGCTCGTTTGACGCTTTCGCGCACCGAAGTTATACTCGCGCTTTCGCCGGCCATTCGGAGGCCCAATGGGCGCACTCGACCAGCGCTTTGAGAAGAATTTCCTGATCAGCTCGGTGGACTACGTTTTCAATTGGGCGCGCAAGTCCGCCATCTGGCCGCTGACGTTTGGTCTCGCCTGCTGCGCCATCGAGATGATCGCCTCGTCGACTTCGCGCTTCGATATCGCGCGTTTCGGCGCGGAAGTGTTTCGTCCGTCGCCGCGCCAGGCGGACTTGATGATCGTCGCCGGCACGGTGACGCTGAAAATGGCGCCCGTTCTGAAGCGCGTGTGGGATCAGATGCCGGACCCGAAGTGGTGCATTTCCATGGGCGCCTGCTCGAGCGTCGGCGGACCGTTCAACGCTTATTCTGTCCTTCAGGGCGTGGACAAGATTGTGCCCGTGGACGTTTACGTCATCGGATGCCCGCCGCGCCCCGAGGCGCTCTTCTACGCGCTGCTGAAGCTTCAGGATAAGATCGACCAGATGTCCTTGGCAAAGCGGCCGACCGAAGTCCGGCTGCGTCCCGAGATGGTGGAGCATTTCAAGCGCGGCGTGATGGTCGCCGAGACGCCTTCGCCGCGCTAACGCCACAAGCGTTGAGCCCGGCTTAGTCGGATAGACATTCGTGTCTGTCCGAATTTTTCGCAGAGCGGGGAGAAGAGGACAGGCAGGAATGCCTGTCCTACTGGGGAGAGCAAAGCAATGGCCTTGATGCGCGCCGCAAAGACTGACGAGATCCCCGTGGGCTCCGTCCGCGAATTCCAAGTCGACGGCGTGACCCTGGCGATCGCCAACGTGGACGGCAAGTTCTTTGCTATCAATAACACCTGCATGCATCGCGGCGGCCCGCTCGGACAAGGCGAGCTCACGGGTAAAATCGTTACATGTCCGTGGCATAGCTGGGAATACGACGTCACTACCGGCAAGCTGGCCTCGAATTCGTCCGTTGGACTGCAGTGTTACCCCCTCCAAATCCGTGGCGAAGACATCTGGGTCGACGCCTAATTAAGTACTAGTACCCACAAAATCCCTTTGGATTGTTGCTCTTCTGCAACTTCCGTGTCATTGTAGGCGTCTAATTATTTAGATTTCCACATGAGACCCATGTATAGTGTCCGCCCAAACATGACGCCCGCGGCAGCCACCGGGCGTCCCGAACCGGGGGGGAGGCACGGCTTGAGCGTGATTCGCCAGCCTGCCAAGAGGCAGTACTGGTTGTTTTCGGTTGACCCGCACTACTACCACTGGGATACCCTTTTCGTGAAGGGCAAGGAGATGTGGCGGGGTGCTGGGGCGAGGCCTGACATCGTGAGGCAACTCAAGCAGGTGCGTCAGGGCGACCGCGTCCTGTGCTACCACTTTGCCCCTGAACGCTCTCTCTACGCGCTCGCCGAAGTCACCCGCAATCCGTATCTGGACCCGAACGATCCGGAAGGCAAGGCTTTGGTGGCCGACTTGCGTTCTATCGAGCGCTTGCCGCGCCAGGTATCGCTGCTCGAGTTGCGGGCCAATCCCGCGTTGCGCAAGGTGAAGTTCCTCAAGAACGTCCGGCGGATCATCACGGCCGTCACGGACGCGGAATACGAGGAGATTCTGCGCATGGCGGGCATCGTCGCGACGCCGGGCATGCCTCTGCCGTAGGTTCGGTTCACACCACATCATCCACGAATCGGCGGCGCACCGCATTCTTCCGTGATCTTTTAATCGAGACTCTCTGCGCCGCGCCGCCGTGTTATTTTGTCCGCTTCGACTCCGATGCCCGAACTCCCTGAAGTCGAGACGATCGTTCGCGGCCTGCAGCGATTGCTGCCGGGGCGCAGCATTCTCGATGTCCGCCTCGGCAAGACCGACTTTATCGACGATCCTGTTCAGCTTGGCGAATCGTTGCCTGGATGCCGCATCGAAAGCGTCACGCGCCACGGCAAGTTCATCGCCTTCGCGCTAGCGCGGAGCAGTCCGACTGCGAGAGTCGATGCGGATGCCGCAGCGAGCGATGTTGCGAATGGTGACGCGCGCGTGCATTTGCTCGTTCATCTGGGCATGACCGGCCAGCTCACCGTACGCCTCGCCGCTGATTCCGCGCCGCCGCACACCCACGCAACCTTCGTGCTCGACGATGGCCGCGAGCTGCGCTACACGGATGTTCGCCGCTTCGGCCGCATCCTGCTCGTTGCGGATTCGAGGGTCGGCGAATTCCGCGATCGCCTGGGCGCCGATCCGCTGGAAATCACCGAGGCCGAGTTCGCGCGGCGCATCGGTGCGCGCCACGCGCGCATCAAGGCCTTGCTGCTGGACCAACGCACCTTGCGAGGGATGGGGAATATCTATGCTGATGAGAGTCTTTGGCGCGCGCGCATTCATCCCGCGCGGCAGGCCGATCTCCTGACGCGCCAACAGCTCCGCGCGCTTCATCGCGAGGTTCGTTCCGTTCTCCAGACCGCGATTCGCCTGCGCGGCTCTTCCATCTCGGATTATGTGGACGCCGAAGGGATTCCCGGCCGCTTCCAACTGCGCCATCGCGTCTACCAACGAGAAGGGAAGCCGTGCACACGCTGCGCGGCTAAGATTCGCCGGATCATTGTGGCGGGGCGCAGCAGTTATTTTTGCCCAAAATGCCAGCGCCCGCCGCGCGTGAGGAAGCGGGCGCGCCAAAGAGTCCACTCGACCAAGCGGCACGGGTGAATTGTTGTGGAAATGATGCGGGGAACGAAAATCTCTAACGCGCCGCAGCCACGCGCACGTGCTCGTTAGTACGCACGAGCGGCGCCGCAGCCGCGAAAATCAGCTCTCCCCAGACGCGGCGCTCGCGGCGATCCAGCCACACGACGCGGTCGGACAGCCGGTCGAAAGGCGTTTCCGCCAGTACTTCGCCGAGCAGTTCGTGGATGCGGTGCTGGAATTCGAGATTCTCGGAGCGAAAACCGTCGGGAGGGACGCCGTCCGCCATCGGCGGGACCGCGACCAGCAGCGAATACGTGCCCATCCACCAGGAGAGCCATTGCCTCGAGCTGCGGCTGGCGGCCGAATTTGTTGACGAGATAGCAGTAGTTGTCGAGGACGCTGCGATCGCAAATGACGTGCGGCGAACGCGCCGCGGCGTCGAGCTCCGCGGCAATTTGCGCGTGCAGAATCCAGAGCTGGCCCTCCATTGTCGTCGCTTCGTTGACCGGCAGCGGCGAGCGCCGCGCCACTTCGGTCACCAACTCGATATTGTGGCTGGCCTTCTTGAGGAGGGAACAGACCTCGTAGGCGAGCGTCGTCTTGCCGACGCCGTGCGTGCCGATGAGTGCAAGTTTCAAGGTGCGCCTGGTACCCGGTGGCTGGAAGTTTTCTAACATAGTTTCGCCCGCATGCAAACAGGGAAGTCGCGCCCCGGGCGACCGTCCGATCTACAGGGCGGTGCCGAGCAGCTTCGCGGTAGAATCGCGGGGCGAGGAGGATTCAATGCGCGCCGTCGTGCAACGGGTTCGCGAAGCTCGCGTGCGAGTGGAGGGAAGTGTCGCAGGCGAAATCGGAGCGGGCTTGCTCGTCCTGCTGGGCGTGGGACGAAGTGATACGCCCGAGGTGGCGAGGGCTCTGGCGGAAAAGACAGTGCATCTCCGAATTTTCGGCGACGAACAGGGCAAGATGAATCGCTCGCTCGTCGAGACGCGAGGCGCGGCGCTGGTCGTCTCGCAATTCACACTGTATGGAGACGCGCGCGGGGGCCGGCGTCCTTCGTACATCGAAGCTGCTTCGCCCGAGAACGCCAAGCAGCTTTATGAAGAGTATGTCGCCGCTCTTCGCGCGCTGGGCGTCACCGTCGCGACGGGCGTCTTTCAAGCGCACATGGAAGTGGAATCGATCAACGACGGCCCGGTGACTCTGCTTCTCGATTCCGACAAGCAGTTCTGACGACGCCGTGAACCACGCAAATCAAAAAGAAACGCCAAGCGCCGGCGAGGTTCTTTCGCAACTCGCGTCGCAGCGCGTCACGGGCCCGGTCCTGCATCGCATGGCGCGCGCGATTGGCCGCAACCACGGTCTTGCAGGCCAGCTTTGGGCCAGCGGTGGGCACGGAGCGCGATTGCTGGCGTGTCTGGTGGACGAGCCCGAGCGCGTCACGCGAGCGCAGATGGAGCGCTGGGCGCGCGGATTTGATTCCTGGGACCTGGTGGACTGCGCCTGCCGCTATCTGTTTCTCTACACTCCGCACGCTTGGGAAATATGCGTCGCGTGGAGCCGGCGCAAACCGGAGTTCACGAAGCGCGCGGGATTCTCGCAAATGGCGTATCTCACGCTTCACGATAAGCAGGCCGCCGATGCTAAGTTTCAGCCGCTGCTTCGGCGCATCGAGGAAGAAGCCTGCGACGGACGCCACTTCGTCAAGATGGCGGTGAACTGGGCGCTGCGGCAAATCGGGAAACGCAATCTCGCGCTTCATCGCGAGGCGCTCCGCGCCGCACGGAGAATTGCGCGGCAGGAGTCTGCCGCCGCGCGATGGGTTGCGGCCGATGCGATTCGCGAATTGAGCAGTCCGACCGTACTGCGGCGCGTGTCCGCGCGGCGGGCAGTTCGATGATCTGTTCGCGGGGGGACCAGAATGACGACTGACGCGAGGGAAGTTACGATTCGCGCCGCCACGCCCGCAGATGTCTCCGCGGTAGCGCGGCTTGCGGGACAGTTGGGTTACGTGGCGACGCCGGAGGAAGTCGCGGGCCGGCTTGCGGCGGAACGGGAAGATTCGCAGCACGCGCTGCTCGTGGCGGAGAGCGGCGGCGCGGTAATCGCATGGATGGGATTGGCGGAAGAACGCTCGATCCTGCACGAGCCGCGCGTCGAGATTATGGGTCTGGTAGTGGATGAAGCCCACCGCGGGACGGCCATCGGGGCCAAGCTAGTCGAATGTGCCGAGCAATGGGCGCGCGAGCGCGGTTGCCGGACGGTGCTGGTCCGCTCGAACGTGATCCGCAATCGCGCGCACCGGTTCTACGAGCGGCTGGGATACACCACGATGAAATCTCAGAAGGTCTTCAGCAAGGTGCTCTAGGGGCGTTCTGAAGCACGGACTGACCTCCGGCGGATCTTCGCGTTGTATGTAATTCTGTGTCGCCCCTCCGGGGCTCACAATAACTCGCTACGCCAACCCAGGGCTTCCGCCCTGGGCTCTTGGTTTGTGTCGCCCCTTCGGGGCTGAGGCAGAGCGCGTGCCCGAGAATCTCGCGGGGGCGCGTCGCAGTTAGGTTTGTTAGACCCGATGGCATCCCACTTCTGGATTTCTATCGTTCTGCGATATAATTACGGCACGGCACAGGGATGAGGAAGAAAATGACGACACCGGAATACCAGTCGCTGGCGGAATTCCGCTACCAGATTCGCCGCTATTTGACGAACGCGGAGCAGGATGCGCGCAGCGCGGGCCTCGAGCCGCAGCAATATCAATTGCTTCTCGCGCTGCGCGGCCTCCCGCCGGGGCGCGAGCCCTCGATTCAGACGCTCGCCGAGCGCCTGCAGGTTCGCCATCACAGCGCCGTCGAACTGGCCGATCGCCTTGAAGAGCACGGCCTGATCCGGCGCCAGCGGTCCAAAACCGACCGCAGGCACGTCCTGCTCAGTCTGACGCAACGAGGAGAGCGGATCCTCGGCCAGCTGGCGCGCCGGCGCATCGAGGATCTCCGCAACACGGCGCCGGCGTTGGTGCGCGCGCTCAGCGCCGTGATCGCCTCCGCGCAAAAACCGGCAGCGGATCGGCGGACGCGCCGTCCGCGAGGCGATTAAGCGACCGGCTACCAGCCGTTCCTTTACTTTATTCAGATTGCCACCACCCAGGAAGACGATGAACGAAGATTCAGCGGTCACAAGTTTGGGCGCGACGCGAAAGCCGGCGGAATATCGCCTCGGATTCATGTGTCTGATGGCAGCGATCATTGGGGGCTGCACGGGCGTCATCGCGTTTCTCCTGTACAGCCTGATCGGCCTGTGCACAAACCTCGCTTTCTATCATGTTTGGTCGTTTCACTTTCGCAGCCCGCAGGCGAGCCATCTCGGCATCTGGGTCATCGGCGTGCCCGTGATCGGCGGCCTGATTGTCGGCGTCATGGCCAAATATGGATCCCAAAAAATCAAGGGCCACGGAATTCCGGAGGCGATGGAAGCCGTGCTGACCTCGCGCAGCCGCATCGAGGCCAGGGTCGCGATCCTGAAACCGCTATCGGCGGCGATTGCCATCGGCACCGGCGGGCCGTTCGGCGCGGAAGGCCCAATCATCCAAACCGGAGGAGCGTTCGGCTCCCTCGTCGGGCAGTTGATATCCACCACTGCGGCAGAGCGCAAAGTGCTCCTGGCCTGCGGGGCTGCGGCCGGAATGGCCGCCACGTTCAATACGCCGATCGCCGGAGTTATCCTCGCAATCGAGCTGCTGCTGTTCGAGTTCCGCGCGCGATCCTTCATTCCTCTCGTGATCGCTTCGGTTCTCGCGACCATCGTTCACTTTCTGACACTCGGGCGGAATCCGATGTTCCAGTTCGCCAGCGTGGATTTCGGCATTCCATTCCGCTTGCCCTACTTCATCGTCTTAGGCTTGCTCTGCGGAGCCGCCGCGATCGGCTTTACAAAGCTGCTTTATTGGGTGGAGGACCTGTTCGCTCGATTGCCGATCGGCGACCTGTGGCATCCCGCGATCGGTGCCCTCTTCTTGGGGATCATCGGGTTCTTCGTGCCGCGCGTGCTGGGGGTCGGTTACGACACCATTTCCGACATTTTGAACAATCAGCTGACGCTCAAACTGCTCCTCCTGATTGTCGTCTTCAAATCGCTGGCGCTGGTGCTTTCGCTCGGCTCGGGGACTTCCGGCGGCCTGCTGGCTCCCATGTTTATGGGAGGCGCGGCAATGGGCGGCGTGTACGCCATGGTCGTCAACCGGCTGATTCCTTCGGCGCATTTGGCGCCGGGCGCCTATGCGCTGGTTGCGATGGCCGCAGTGTTCGGGGCAGCGTCGCGCGCCACGTTTGCATTGATCGTCTTCGCGTTTGAAATTACGCACGACTACAACGCCGTCCTGCCCTTGATGCTTGTGTGCGTTATCGCGGATTTCGTGGCCCTTCGCTACCTGCCCAATTCGATCATGACCGAAAAGCTGGCGCGACGCGGCCTGCACACGCATGCGGAATACGAAGCCAACGTCCTGAAGCAAGTGAAAGTGGGCGAGGTCATGGCTCAGGACGTGGACACCGTCCCCGCCACGATGAGCGTGCGCGATCTCGCCGACCGCATCGCCCAGGATGACCCGCGGTTCACCCGCCATCGCGGTCTGCTGATTACCGACGGCCAAGGCCGCCTGGTCGGCATAGTCACCCGGGGAGACATTCTCCGCGCCCTCCAAAAGGATCCCCGGGGAGTTGCGCATGTAGAGGACGTGGGCACCAAGCCGCTCGTGGTGAGCTTCCCCGAGGAGACGGTGTTCGACGCGCTCTCGAAAATGTTGCAGAACAACATTGGCCGCCTCCCCGTCGTGGACCGCGCGGACCCGCAGAAACTGGTGGGCTACCTGGGACGGGCGGGTGTGCTGGCTTCGTGGGGCCGGCACCTCGAAGACGAGTCGCTCCGCGAGCATGGTTGGCTGAAGCGGCTGCGCGGTGAAAGCGGTGTTGGCGACAATCCTTGACTGGCGGAAACGAACCGAGCGGTCTATCCTAGTCGGGCCAACCGAGGGGCCAGCGCGGATGAAATACATGCAAAGTCGCCGGCGAAGTTGCCCTTACTTCGTCCAGTGCGCAGCAGCCATCGCAATCATCTTTTTCTTTTGCTCTACTTGCTTCGCCCAAACCGCACCAACGGCCGGGCCGAATCTTCCATCGTGGGCGCAGGAGCTGCAGAAGAATCCTGAATTGCAGGCCGCGCTCAGCCGCTTAGTCACCCGGTTGCAGCACGAACTTCAGTATCCGGCACCGCGCAGTGAGAGTCGTCTCTTGCCCTTGCTGCCGGGAGCGACGGAGTCCTATGCGGCATTTCCTAACTACGGCAACGTCGCACGTCAGGCGCTGCAAATCTTCCAAGACGAACTGCAGAAAAGTCCCGCGTTACGCGATTGGTGGCAACACGGTCCGGTGCAGGGCGCGGGCGGGCCGGTGCTCGATTCTTTGGCGAAATTCTCGCAATTGTCCCAGTATCTGGGCGATGAAATTGTGGTGTCGGGCGCGATGGAAGGTTCACATTCACATCTGTTGGTGGTCGCGGAAGTCCGCAAGCCGGGGCTGAAAAATGCACTCCTGCAGATACTGGATGCGCTGGGCAACAAATCGACGGGGCGCGTGCTCGTCATGGACCCGCAAGAGCTTGCTGCCGGGCATGCACATTCCGCGGGACAGGAATTATTGGTGCTAGTACGCCCTGACTTCGTTTTGGCGTCGTTCGACCTGGAGACACTTCGCAGTTTCAGCGCGCAATTGGACCGGGGAACGCGGGAGTTCGGCTCGACTGCGTTCGGACAACGGATCACGCTGGCCTACAAAAACGGCGTGACTGTCTTGGAAGCCGCAGATCTACAACGTCTTCTGACCCAGGTCCCGTTCGGCTCGCAGAAGAACCAGGGGATTTTCCAGAGCACTGGATTCGCGGACATGAAATATCTGGTTTGGGAGCACAGGGCGAGCGCCGGTCAACCGGTGAGCCAGGCGGAATTGAGCTTTACGGGTCCGCGGCACGGAATCGCATCTTGGCTGGCGGCGCCGGCACCGCTGGGCAGTCTGGATTTTCTTTCTCCCGATGCGGCGTTCGCGGGCGCGGTGCAACTTAAGAACCCTGCCGAGATGTTTGATGATGTGCAGGCAATCGCCAACGCCTCGAATCCCGGCGCTTTCGCGGCCCTTGAAATGATGGAGCAGGGCTTCCATCTCAATGTGAAAAACGATCTGCTGAGTCATCTCGGTGGAGAGATCGGATTTCAAGTCGACATTACTGATCCGCGAACGCCGAAGTGGAGGGTCGTGCTCCGCGTCAGCGATCCGGGAGAGCTGCAAAAAACCCTGACCACGCTGCTGACGATGGGGCATGGAGAGTCCGAACAGTCCGAAAAGGGCGGAATCACATACTACAAGGTGCGCATTCCCGCACCGGGCAAAGAGACCGAAATCAGCTACGCGTTTGTGGACGGCTATTTGATTCTTTCCGGGAACCACGATGGGGTCGCGGAAGCCATCCGGGTGCATCAGAGCGGTGAATCACTGGGAAAATCGAACAGGTTTTTGGCGGCCTTGCCGCCGGGCCATCCATCGGGAGTTTCGGCAGTGTTTTACGAGGATCCGCTCGCCCTGGCCGCGCAGAGTCTGCGGCAGCTCGGGCCAGAGATCGCCGGGCCTATCGCGCAGTTGACCGGCACGAGATCGCCGCTTCTCTTTTGCGCCTATGGCGAGGAAAGTGCAATCCACGAAGCGAGCAACAGCGTCGCGTTCGACGCCAGCGCGGCTTTGATCGTCGCGGCGGTCGCGATTCCCAACTTGCTGCGATCGAGAACCGCAGCCAATGAAGCGTCCGCGGCCGGGTCGGTGCGCACGGTGGTCACCGCCCAGGTTACCTATGCGGCCACCTACCCGGAGAGAGGCTTTGCGCCGGATCTGGCCACGCTCGGGCCGGATCCTAGTGGAACGGTCCCTTCTTCGGCCGACCACGCGGGTCTCCTTGACACGATTCTGGGGAATTCAAGCTGCACCGCAGGTGCATGGTGCACGAAGTCCGGATACCGTTTCACGGTCAAGGCGGTTTGCCTACAACAAGTGTGTGCAGATTTTGTGGTGGTTGCCACGCCCGTCAGCAGCAGAACAGGGGAAAGAAGCTTTTGTGCAACTTCAAACGGGGTCGTTCGCGCACATACGGGCCCTCCCTTGACTTCGCCCGTAAGCGTACCGGAGTGCCGGACGTGGGCGCCCCTTCAGCGGCGGAACTAGAGATTTTCGATTCGTACTGCGCTGGTCCCCGCGGTGTCATCCGGAGCTCTCTGCCGAAGTTTCGACACAGTTCTTCTCTTCGTCTTTCAGGTTGACCAGCCTGGGCCGTTTCCCGCGCATGGGCGCGAGTTGATAGGGCAGAGCCCGAGCAAGGACGGGACGTCAGTTCGTGGCTCTGGGAACTTTGATTTCAGGATCAAGCCTCTTAGCTTGGGCAAAGGCTTTCCGCGCGTCTTCTGCGCGGCCCTCTTTCTGAAGAGCGAGTCCCAGGTCATAGAACAAGTCGGCGTCATTCGGAGCGAGCCCTGTCGCCTTAGTGAAGGCGTCCGCGGCCTCGGCGTAGCGGCGGAGGTCGAAGAGAGCAGCGCCGAGATTAGCCAGGGCTTTGATGTTGGAGGGTTCCAGCGCGAGCGCCCTTTGAAATGTGGCGATCGCATCTGTGTTGCGGCCGAGCATATGTTGCGCCGCGCCGAGATTGGCGAGCGCGTCCGGGTAATTCGGCACGAGGTCGAGCGCACGCTGAAATTCCGCGGCAGCGGGTCCCGCCTGATTCTGCGCAAGAAGAACGAGGCCGAAGTCGTCATGCAAAGTAGCTGATTCGGGATGTTTCACGAGCGCGGCCGAGAGCACGTCGTGGGCGAGGCCAAACTTGCCCTCTTGCAGGAGGGCCAGACCAAGGTCCGCAGACGCCTCCGGAAAATCCGGCCGGGCGGCGAGTGACTTTTGGAACGCGGCGATGGCGTCGTCATATCGCGCTTGCGCGGCCAGCGCTTGCGCGTAGTGAAACAGGAGGTCCGGGTCGCCGGGCTTGGACTGCAGCAATTGCTCAAGCGTGGGAATGGCGTCCGCCGGGCTTTCCGTTTGAGCAAGGACGGCGCCGAGAGCTGCCCGTGTCTGCGCGTCGTCAGGCCGCAAACCCAGGGATTTCTGGTAGGCGTCCGCGGCGGGGCCGAGCTGTCCAGATTTCTGCAGCGCCCCGCCAAGATTGAACCAAACGTCGGCATTGCCGGGATTGAGGGAAAGGCTCTTTTGGAAAGCCGAGATCGCATCGTCCAGAAGTCCCTTTTGTAGGAAGGCGACGCCCGCGCCGTCGAAATAATCGGCATCGGTCGCATCGAGCGCGATCGCTCTGCGGTAGGCCTGAATCGCATCGTCGAGTTGGCCTTCGTGCATCAAAGCGTCGGCCAAGTGGTAATACGCATCGGCGAATCTGGGGCTGATCTGGTTGGCTTGTCGCAGATCGGAAACCGCTTCGTCATACTGGCCCTCTCGAACGAGAGCGGCGCCAAGCGTGTTCAAGGCCAGAACCTCGCGAGGATCGATGGCAAGCGCGGCCCGCGCAGTGCCGACGGCCTTTTCGGTCTTTCCCTGCTGGTAGTACACAGCGGCGAGATCGTCCAGGATCGCGGCAGTTCGCGGGTGGATTTGCAGAGCATCCTCCAAAACTGCAGCCGCGTCGTCGTATTTGCCTTGCGCGGAAAGGGCGTGTCCCAGGTTGATCGCCACGTAGAAATCCGCAGGCTGCAATGCGTGCGCCGCTCGCAGGCAAGCGGCGGCGCCTTCATATTTCCCCTGGTCGTAGAGACTGTCACCCGCGCGTGACAACGCGTCAAAATTCCCGGCAGGGGCAGGACAATCCTGCGAGGCGGCAGTATGGACGAGTGCAACCAGGGAGACACCCGCGAGGGCGGCGATTCGCAGGGTCCTGAGCCAGCAGTTCGGGTTCGCCATGTTTACCGCGGGCGCTAAAGTGTGGGCGCGAGAATACCATATGCGGCGGCGTGGCAGTAACTCTGGCAAGTAAGTACCGTTTGCGTTACTCTCTGGCCGGAATTGGCGCTTCCCTCAGCCGATGCTTTTTAAAGCTCTCAGCGCGGCGGTTTTCGGCATCGACGCCTACCTTGTGGAAGTCGAGGTGGACGTGGGCTCGGGCCGCATGGGCGAGTTCCACGTCGTGGGCATGCCGGACGTGGCGGTTCGCGAGAGCCGCGAGCGCATTGTGGCCGCGCTGAAAAATTGCGGCTTCGATTTTCCCTATCCGCTGGGCGTTACCGTGAATCTCGCTCCCGCCGACGTGCGCAAGGAGGGTTCCGCGTTCGACCTGCCCATGGCGCTGGGGATCCTCGGATGCCAGGGAACATTCTTCGGCAAGGCGCTCGACGGATTTGTGTTTCTGGGCGAACTCTCGCTGGACGGCGGCGTGCGCCCGGTGCACGGGGCGCTTTCGGCCGCTCTCACGGCGCGCGAGTTGGGGATTCGCGCACTGGCCGTGCCGGAAGCGAATGCGCGCGAGGCCGCGGTCGTCGAAGGCGTGCAAGTTTACGCCTTGAAGTCATTGCCGCAGGCCGTGGACCTGGTAAACGCGCCGGAGTCCTTCCAGCCCATTCACGTCGATTCCCTGGCGATGCTGACCGAGGCCGCGCATTATCCGGTGGACTTGCGGGACGTGCGCGGGCAGCAAGCCGCGAAGCGCGCGCTCGAAGTGGCGTGCGCGGGCAGTCACAACATTCTCTTTCTTGGGCCGCCGGGCGCGGGCAAGACCATGCTCGCGAAACGCATCCCGACCATCCTGCCGCCGATGTCGCTGGCCGAAGCGATCGAGACGACGCGGATTCACAGCGTCGCGGGAGTGCTCGAGGATGCGCGCGGGCTGGTGGGAACGCGGCCGTTCCGCTCGCCGCACCATACGATCAGCGACGCGGGACTCATCGGAGGGGGAGCGATCCCGCGGCCCGGCGAGGTGTCGCTCGGGCACAACGGCGTGCTGTTCCTCGATGAGCTGCCGGAATTTCAGCGCAACGTGCTGGAAGTGTTGCGGCAACCGCTCGAGGAAGGCTCGGTGACGATCGCGCGCGCGGCGCTCTCGGTGACGTTTCCATCGCGGTTCATGCTGGCCGCGGCGATGAACCCCTGCCCGTGCGGTTTCTTCGGCGATCCGACGCGCGATTGCCATTGCTCGCCGCCGCAGATCCAGCGGTACGTCTCGAGGATTTCGGGGCCGTTGCTGGATCGCGTGGACATTCACATCGAAGTTCCGGCGGTGAAGTACAAGGAGTTGCGCGGGGGATCGGATTCGGAAGATTCGGCGGCGGTGCGCGAACGCGTCGTGCGGGCGAGGCAGCTGCAGATGCATCGTTTCAGCGGAGATAAGAAGATCTACGCGAACGCGCAGATGCCGCCGCGGCTGATTCGCAAGCATTGCGAAATCACGGAAGAAGGGGAGAAGCTGCTCGAGAACGCCATCACGCGGCTTGGGCTTTCAGCGCGCGCGCACGACAGGATTCTAAAGGTCTCTCGGACCATCGCCGACCTGGACGGCTCGGCAGGGATCGAGCCGCGCCACCTGGGCGAAGCGATTCAATACCGGACGCTCGACCGGACGTATTGGGCGTAGCGCGGGGCTACCTGCTTCGGGACGCGGGTCAGAAGTTCAATAGACGACTAGCCCTGAATCAACTAGAATATCAATCTAGATTGTAAGGAGCTTTCCATGCGCACTGTTGGATTGTTCGAGGCAAAGCAGAAGCTGTCCGAACTCGTCGAGAGGGCGAGGCGGGGCGAGCGAATTGGAATCACGCGCCGCGGACAATTGACGGCGGTAATGGTGCCGGCCAGTTCGGAGGTCAGCCTGGAGGATGTTTTCCGCTCAATTGAAGAGATCCGCAAGCGGACCCGGCGGCGAAAGGGTGTGACGCTGAAGGGTTTGATCGAGGAAGGCAGGACTTGATGCGCTTTGTTCTGGACGCATCGGTATCGTTGGCATGGTTCCTAGACCACCCGGTACCGGCCCTGGCGATGAAGGCGAAACAATTGCTTTCGTCCGGCTCGCGAGCCGTTGTGCCGGCTCTATGGCAACTAGAGATGGCGAACGGGCTAGCCGTGGCGGAGCGGCGCGGAATACTTGCCGCGGGTGACGTGGAGACGAGCGCGGCCGCTATCCAGCAAATGCTGGGCAAGGCGATTGAGAATGCGGATGCGGACGTCCCGTTCCGGCAGGCGTTAATGGTTGCACGGGCGTTCCAGCTGTCAGCGTACGACGCGGTGTACCTGGAGACGGCACGCAGCGAAGGACTTCCCTTGGCCACACTCGACAAGAGCCTACGCGCCGCCGCGGCGCAGGCGGCCGTGGAACTACTTCGCTGATAGAGTCGCGGAAGCGCGCCCGGCTCGAATTGCCCCGCGCCCGGCATTGACTTCACAGAACGCGCTGTGCTACCCATACACCGCCTCAGCGTGGGACAGGCGGCATGCCCGAAGCAACGCAACGCATCGAAGTGACGCTGGAGACGCTTCTCGAGAGCGTCCAACTCGCAGAAGATATTTGTCTGCGCATCGCGGAAGAGGCGGGGTTCGACGAGGACGATCGCTTCAAGATCGGGATGTCGGTCCGCGAGGGCGTGATCAATGCCGTGAATTACGGCAACTGCAAGCAGCGCGAGAAGAAGGTACACCTCACATTCGAACTGGGGCCGGAAAAACTGGAAATCCACGTTTTGGATCAGGGCATCGGTTTCGACCTCGGGGCCGTGCCCGATCCGCTCGCCGACGAGAACCTGCTGCGATCTTCCGGCCGGGGAATCTTCCTGATGCGATCGTTCATGGACGAGTTTGACGTGCGCCGCGGCGGAAACGGCGGGGCGGAAGTCGTCATGGCCAAGCGCTACCCTCACCCGCGCGGCGAAGCAAAGCCCTGACAGCGGTCTTGACTCCGGGGAACTTTTGCGCCAGCATAGCGAGGCTTTTGCCGGATTTGTAATTCCGTTGGGTACGTAGGGCGGCGCTTGGGTGCTCTCTTGCGCTGGAGGCGTCGGACTTGGTCGTGCCACTGACTGGCGTTACATCCCAGCAAACGGCGAAATTCAAGTTTGAAGGAGCAAGAAGTTGGCCAGAGAACAAGGTGTGGTGAAGTGGTTCAACGCCTCCAAGGGGTATGGTTTCATCCAACGCCAGTCCGGGGAAGATGTTTTCGTTCATTTCTCCGCGATCCAGATGGAAGGCTACAAGACCCTGAACGAGGGCCAGATGGTGGAGTTTGAAGTCCGCCAGGGCCCGAAGGGTTTTCAAGCCGAAAACGTCACTGCCGCTTAGTTTCGGGACCTCATTCGCGCGGGCCTTGGCCGAGAAATCGGCCAAGGCCCGTGATTTTTTGGGGCGAGATGGAGTGCGGCCGCTCGCCTAACAGCTGCCTTCCTGTAGGTAGGGGAAGCAGGCTCGCCGCTACTTCGCACGCAAAGAGATCGCTGCCTCTGCTGTGAATGAGGAGTGCACCACCGCGCGATTTCTCCACGTCCACATTGCCGAAACAGGTCCCTGGTCATGAGAAGGAAGACACCCTCGGCCCCCCAAAAACATCAAGGGACGGGCGCCTGCAAAGGCTGAACCAATCACCCGGCAGCGAAGTGCGAGAGCGGTATCATTGAACCTTGAATGTTCGCCAATAGAAAAACGCAGAAGGGCCTGCCACCTGCCGGAATGTAAGTCACCACACGCGGAAAGCCTGCGCCACGCGCCGTTCCTCTGAGAAAGAAAGGCGAGAAAACCTCGCGACGCAACGGAGTTCCTCATAGATAGCGAAGGACGGTCCGGATAGCAGATAGGACATATTAGTACCGCAGTACTAAAGACGAAGAAAATGGCCGGAGTTACTTTCGTTCAAGAGGCGTAGAACGGAGGCCAAACGGTGTGTAAAACTATTTTCAAGGTCATCGGCCTTGCAGTTTTGGCGGGAATGCTTCTTGCGCCAGGGGCAAAGGCCCAAGCGCCCACGGCCGGCGCGAGTACAGGCAACCCGCCAGCAACCGCTAAAGTCATTTTTTATTACAACATGCCGATTAATGCGCAGGGCTGCCTCGATCAGGTGGGCATCCAAATTGACAATGTCACGCAGCACGAGATTGCCAAGTTTCATGTTTGGCGAACCGAAGTCGCGCCCGGGCCCCATGTCTTCAGTGATGACAGTCACAGAGACAAGGGCCTGACAGCCACGCTCGCCGCGGGCCAAACCTACTACTACGGGATCAGGTGGTGGAAAGGCTTCGGATTCCCTACATGCGGCAACCTTTACACGAAGTTTGATGCGTTGAAACCGAAAGACATCGCAAAGGCGGATGGCCTGATCGGGAGAACTGGCGTGGATGAAACCGCCGTGGCCCCGGCGCCGCAAGTTGCGGCTAACACGAACGTGAAACTATCCATCGATTCTACGCCCGGGGCGGCGGACATCGAAGTGGACGGCAATTTCATGGGGAACACGCCGTCCGCGATTGAACTCTCTCCCGGTCAACATACGGTCATCGTCACCAAGAACGGCTACCAGTCATGGCAGCGGAAGATCATGCTGGCGCCCGGCGACATCAAGCTGCTCGCTGAGTTGGAGCAAGACCCTCCGAGACAGTAAGCTCCGGGCGGTTCCGATTACTTGCGTAAGAGCTTGCTGTCTTGGGAGCTGTGCGGCTGATGGCAGCTTATGCAGGTCACGGGTTGGGAGCCGTTTTGAAGGACAGGCATAAGGGCAAGAAAGCGTCCAGAGGAATGATGAATGGCCTGCAGGACGGGGTCGAGTTTTGACCCGTGAGAATTGCTTTCCGTCCGCGGTGGTTGATTACTAGTCCTCTGAACCGCGTCTCCCGCGAGTCCTCGGGGCGCGTGACACCCCAAACAAAGCGTGGTGACCTCCGCTCGAAGGTGCATGGGAAAGTTGCTGCTGTGGGGATCGTGGCAGGAAACGCATTGGCCTTGTGCGTAGGGAGGATGCTGGTAGTCGTCTCCTGACTTCCCATGGCATGCGAAACAGATCTGTTCTTTTGGCATCGTCAGACGTACCGTAGCCGTCTCGCCTTCGGCAACCACTTGATGGCAGACCGCGCATCCCATGGCCATCGCCGAGTGCACTACCTTGCCGCTGATCTTGTCCTCATGACAGGAGGTGCAATCGGCGTGCGTGGGGAGGGTGTGCTGCTCGACCGTCTGCGCTTGCGCTCCTCGCGCGAGTAAGAGCAGGAGAGAACTGACGATCGCCTTTTGAGCGCACCTCATCTCACGAAGCGCCGGCGCGCTGCATGATGGGACTTCTGGCACTGACGATTTGAAGCGGCCAATCCGTTCGGATCATCTGCTTTGACTGGAGCAAAGCCGCGGATCGAGCTCGCCGGTGTTGGCGTCCGGCAATCAACGCATTTCTCCGGTTGAATCGAAGCGCGCTCCGTCCACGGATTCTCCAGACGCCAGAAGCTCCCGGATCTTTCCGCGGTTTGCTCCCGAAACTTGCGCGGCTTGCGTAAAGATGTTTACGGCTTCGGATAGCGGCGATCCTTCCGGCAGGCGGAAGACCCAGGGGACGTTGGCGGAAGTGAGCATCTTGTCCGAGGAGATGCAAAGAACGGGGACAAAAGCCTTAACGCCGATTTGCTCCGCCAAGTGGCTTGAGTCCCGGTCGAGCGCGATGATTCCCAGCGCCTGATCCTGGTACACAGCCTGCACGAGCGCCGTGGATGCCTTCCCCCAAGAGCTTTCCGTGGGAATCGCGATCAGAGAAAAAGGATGACCGGAACGGTTTAGATTCGAAAGCAGTTGAGTGATCTCCGGGGAGCTCACCGCCTGATCCGCGCGAGGTCCGAAAACCACAATCTTCCACAGCGGCGAAGCGATTTCCGGCGTGGCGGGACCGGAGTAATTTACTCCGTCCTCTCCGACTCGCGCGTACGGCTTGTCCATCGTAATGCGTCGGTACTCGATGGCGCCGTTGTGCACGGTGGCCAGAAACATCGGGCTAATGTTCTTGCAGTTGGGATCGAACACCATCTTCCCAGTGACGCCGTCGTAGTTCTCGGTGGCTGTGAGGGCGTCACGGATTCGGCCGCGGTTCAATCCTGCGCGGCAGATCGACTGCAACAGAATGCGCATCGCATCGTAAGCAAGCGCAGCGAAATGGTCCGGCTTTTCGTGGTAGCGGGCGTCGAACCGCGCGACGAAATCCAGCCACTGTTGGCTGCGCTGTGTTGGATCGTACGGGTAGACAGCCTCAAAGCCTTCGGCGGCGGGTCCCGCGAGGGACACAAGTTCATCGCCGATTGTCCGGTGGCTTCCGAACACCCGCTGCTTCATTCCCAGCTCTTTCATCTGCTGCAAGATCAAGGCGGTGGGACGAATATCCGTCCACAGCACGATTCCATCCACCCGGGAATCCTGGATGCTGCGAAGCTGCCTGCGGAAGTCCGTATCGCCCGGCATGAACTTCTGCTCGATCACCACCGGATGCCCGAGGCGGCGCGAAGCGTCGCGAAACTTGAGCACACCGAAACGTCCGTAGCGATCGTTCACGCGCAAAATGGCAATGCGCTTTAGGCCGAGCTCCGTGTAGATGTGCCGCGCCAATGTGTAGCCCTGTACTCGGTCGTCTTGAATATCCGTGAAGTACCAAGGAATAGCAGTTTCCGGAATCGTTGGGTCGGTAGACGCGCTATTCACAATGGGCGTTTCCGCCTTGAGCACCAGGCGAAGCGCGATGTGAGTGGATTCCGAGCTGATGGACCCGAAAATTGCCCAAACGTGGTCGTCGTAGATCATCTTGACCGCGTCGTTCGCAGCAGCTCCCCAGATGGCGGAATCCTTTGAGACGCCGCCAGCGGCTGCTTGGCTGGTCTGCCAGTTGTCATAATCGTTGTGTAGGACGAGGCGGAAAGGTTTGCCGCAGTAACCCCCAGCAGCATTTGCCTCGTCAATGGCCATCTGCGCGCCATTCAGCATGTGCTTGCCGAACTCCTGGTCAGGGTGGTCGTACAGCGGCGCCAGAAGACCAATGCGAATCTCGCTGAGGTCTTTGAGATCCGGGTCGGGGATATCCCGAGCGGCGCCGTTATATTCGATCAAATCGTTGTAATACTCGTAGTAGGGGACGGTGAATTTTGAATAGGGGCGCAAATCGTCCGGCGCGCCGGTGTACGGCTTGAGGCTGCGCGGCGCGGGGCGGCCGGGCGTATCGCTCCCGCACGAGCATGGGTGAGAGTCCTGCGCCGGCGCTGTGCACGCCAGCAGGGCCGCGATGACAACAACCACGGCGTAACGCATATCTACTCCTTCGCCTTTTCCCGACGGAACATGGCAATGGCCTCGATTTCAATGAGCAGTTCGGGGCGGCAGAGAATCGCTTGAATGCCGGTGGAGGCCGGCACGGGATTCAATCCTTGACGCGCGTAGAACTCCACCCGCTCTTCGTTGAACGCTTTGTAATCGCGTTCGATATCCCGCAGATAACAAGTGGTTCGGACGATGTCATGCCAGGTCGCTCCCTCCGAGGCCAGGAGACCGGTGATGTTGTCGAATGTGCGCTGAGTTTGTGCGCGAAAGTCCCCCACGTGCACCGTTCTCCCCTGCTCATCGATGCTGGCCGTGCCTGAAATCAAAAGTATGACGAACCTGCCCAGCTCGATGCGCATGCCCCGGGCGAAGGCGCTGCCGTACTCAGAGGCTTCGTTCAGCACCGCCAAATTGGTGATGGCCCGTTTTTCAATCGGTGCGCTGGCAAGTTCGTGAAGCAGATCCGTAACCGTCATGGTCGTTCCTCCCGAGTGCTTTCATTTCTTTCCACAATGCCTATTTCTGCCGAATCCCGTGGCTCAAGCCTTTCGCCGTGGCGACCCAGAGGTCGTCGCCCTGAAAATCCACGCCGAGGATGTAGTTGTGGGCCGGAGCGGAATCCACCTCGACGCGAGTCGTGTTGCCATCCGCATCCCGCACCAACATTTCCGGTTTTGCGTTGTCGAGCGCGGGCCGGTAAACGGCCCAATTTGTGCCGTCGTAGTACGCAAGGCCTTTGTCGGTGGAGAACCACGCCCGGTTAGCATCCACTCCTTTGATCTGGTTCAGAAAATTGCTGGGCAGGCCGCTATCTTTGGTGAGGAAGTTGTGCCAATTGCGCCCGTCGTACCGGCTGGCCCCAAAATAAGTTGCGACCCAGAGTATCTTGTTGACGTAGCTGACGGAAGTCGTGATGTCGTGGATGAGGCCCTGATCCTTGAAAAGAACCAGTTCCGTCTGGTCGTCGGGATCGCGGTAATCTTTCCAGCGTTCGGTTGCGATGTCGTACTCCAGCACGCCGCCACCCCACACGGCGTAATAAACTTTGTCCCGGCCGGGGCTGACACTGTATGTCCAGATTTCGTACATCGGAGTATTGCGGTTGTTGAACAACGACCACTGGCCGGTGCGAGTGTCCAGGCGGCTGGCGCCCGCCGCAGTCGCTGTCCAAATGAATCTGCCCTGCACGCCGACGCCGTAAACGACGTTGTTGCTCAAACCGGAATTGAGCTGCGTGTAAGTGTCAATCCGCCCAGCCGAGATGTGGCTCAATCCACCCATTGTTCCCGCCCATACGTCTCCGGTGCTCCGGTCTAGAGCGAGGGAGAGCACGACGCGATGCCCGAGTCCGTCGGCCGTACCGAACACTTTCCATTTGCCGTTTTCGTAAAGCGCCAACCCGTTTTCGGTCCCGGCCCAGATGCGAGCGCCGTCGACCAAGACGCAAAACACATGGTTGTCCGGCAAGCCGTTCGCCGTTGTGAAGTTCTCCCAGCGAAACATCGGCATGGGAGGCGGTCCAGCCAAGAGCGGGGCCGCAAGAAGGAGCAGGGAGATCGTCAGAACGATGCGTCTTTTCATAAAGTCCTCAAGTACTCGATCAGGTCGTTCAACTCGTCTTTCATCAGATCGTTGGTGATCCCATGAGTGTCTTTTGGATTGAACACCGTCCAGATTTCTTCGAGTGATCGCGCCGAGCCGTCGTGCAGGTACGGCGCTGAATAAGCGACGTCCGGCAAATGCGGAGTGTCGAAGACACCGGAGACATCGGTCGGTTTGCCTGTGCCTACGTCCGCGAGACGATTATTCGTGTACTTAGGACCGCTGTGGCAGCTCGCGCATCGCTTGTTCACCGGGATCGTCCGGCCGTCCTTGTACTTGACTCTTTCGAAGATCGCCTTGCCGCGTTCCTGTGCGGGCGTCAGTTCGCCGCCGGGCAGGCGGTAGCGGTTGGGCCGAACCGGGATGGAAAGGACAAACGTCACCAAGTCCGTCAGCTCCTGAGGGTTGTAGCTCTGCGAGCGATAGAAGTACTTCTCGGTTCGCGGGCCGCATTCGGTCGGGAGGTCCGGATTGCCGCCGTTCCATTTGAAGGGTTGCGTGCCCGTCAGGTCTTCGATCGAGCGATTGTCAACGATATTTATCCCGAATCCGTCCGGTTCAAGGTCCCACTGCAAACCGTCGAAAGTCGCATCGAGATGGCAGTTCGCGCAGCTAAACTGCCCTTGGAATGCGAAATGGGCGTCGTTGAAGAGCTGCTCACCGCGCCGCAGTGGAGTTACCGCGGTCGGGCCGCCCAAGTCGATTGACGAGATAACCTTTTCTGAATCCGTGTCGATTACGCTGATCTTGTCATCCATGCGCGCGGCGACGTAAAGCCGTTTGCCGTCCGGTGAGAGAACAATGCCGCGTGGATTCCGGCCTACCGGGATCCTGGCCGTGACATAGTTCGCAGAGGCGGAGAGATCATCGGCAAAGGAATCGTGAGCAGCGCGAATGAACTTCAGCAGTGCGGGAATATCCACGACCGTGACACCGTTGGAGCCCGCCGTGCTCACGAATAATTTGGACTTGTCGGGCGTGATCGCCACGCCGAAAGGCATGGCGAAGTAACGATCGAGTTCATCCAGCGGAACGTGGACAACTCCTCCGACGTCGTCGCCAAAAACTGCAACCGAGTCCCCAAAGACCCAGCCGTGTTCCACATGCGCCAAAGGAACCAGGTTCTTCGGGCGAAGCTGTGCCGCAACTCCCAGCTTTCCGTCGGACGAGAGCGCGAGGTGAAAGACGCCCGCGGAGTTGTGCAAAGCCGTTCGCTCAACGACCTGCTGGGTAGCGGTATCGATGACCGTTATCTCAGATTCCGGAGGCGTCCGCTGCGCGCCGATATTGGCATAGATGTGGGTGCAAAAGACCCGCGTTCCGTCAGGTGATAGTGCCAGATAGCTGGCGCCCCGGCCGGCCGCGAGCCGCTTAATTTCGAGGCCGGTGTGCAGATCGATTATGGAAACATCGTTGCTGAGGCGGTTGGCGACGTAGAGCATGTTGCCTTGCCGGTCGGCAACAGCACTAATCGGTTCAAATCCCGCGTGCAGGTCGCGAACAACTTCCAGCTTTTCAGCGTCGATAACCGAAACTGTGTCCGTCCATGAATTCGCGACATAGATTTGCTTGCCGTCGCTTGAAACTCCCAGTCCGCGCGGTACGTGGCCGACGGAAATCCGCTTGATGACGCTTCCGTTCTGGGTATCCACGACCCGAAGCTCGTCGCTCTTCTCGCAAACCACATAGAGCCAATGCCCGTCGGGCGAAACGGCCATTTCCCCCGGTGAGAGGTAAGAAGACTCGTCACTGGCAGGTTCGGCCGCCGCCCCCAAGAAGCATGCGAGCACGAGGATGGCCAGCGCTGGGAGTTGCCGCTTCATTTCGGTTCCGTCACTTTGAGAATCCGATCGACGGCCAGATTCGACAGCACCTGCTCTCGACCGCTTGGCCAATGAATTATGAGTTTGTCGACGCGAGTGGCGGCCCCGAGCCCAAAATGCACGCGTCCATCGTCCTGCGAGAGATACCCCGAGCCGGCCACACGCTCGGCCATCTGTTTGCGGCCGCCGGCAACCAATTCCAGGCGCGCGCCAATGCCGTCACGATTACTTTTTCTTCCTTGGAGCGAGACGGTAAGCCAGTGATTGTGGTTCTGCGAAACGTTGTGCAGCAGAGTCCCGCGTCCGCCGAGGTTCACCACAAAGGCGTCCATCTTGCCGTCGTTGTCATAATCGGCGAAGCAGGCGCCGCGAGCGACGGTCTTCACATCGAGAACCGCCCCGGCCTGGCGGGAAACGTCCACAAACTTGCCATTTCCCACGCCGCGAAAGAGCGAGTGCTCCTGGGGTATCATGTGGATCAGCCCGCCGTGAAACACGAGGATGTCCAGCCAGCCGTCGTTATCGAAGTCGTAGACTCCGCTCCCCCAACTCACATACTGGCCATTTTCCGCGGAGATTCCCGAATTGGCCGTGATGTCTTCGAATCCAAGGCTTCCGTTATTGCGCATCAAGCGGTCGTAGTTCGAGTCCGTCACCCATAGATCGAGCACACCCCTGCCTTCGATGTCCGCGGCGATCGGCCCCATGGAGGAGGTCATCTCGCCGTTCTGCCCATAGGCGACGCCCATGTCGGCTGCAACCTCTTTGAACGTTCCGTCGTGGTTGTTATGGAACAAGAAATTCTCGGTCCTGTCGTTGGAGACGTAGATGTCGGGCCAGCCATCGCCGTCAAAATCCGCGGCGGTCACGCCCATGGTGCGGCCCTTGTAGGCGCCGATGCCCGAAGCGTCCGATACGTCGGTAAAAGTACCGTTGCAATTGTTGTGAAAAAGCCGGTTGGTGGTGGCCTCGTAATCGAGCGGTCCCGGATAATTGTCGGCGGCGTAGTAGGTGCGGTAGGTCGGATCGAACTTCACATACCTGCCGACGAAGAGATCGACGCAGCCGTCGCGATCGTAATCGAGCCACGCGGCGCCGATCGACCAACCGTCAACATTGATCCCGGCCTTGGCCGTGACGTTCCGTGAAAGTCCCATCGCCGTTGTTGTGGTACAGAATCGAGCGCCCGTAGCCGGTCACAAACAAATCCTCGAAGCCGTCGTTATCGAAGTCAACGGCTATCGCCGCCATCCCGTAAATATTCGCCGCGACGCCCGCCTGCTCGGTTACGTCCGTGAATGTGCCGTCGCCGTTGTTCCTGTAAAGGTGATTGTGGGGAGCGACCGCCGGGGGGTTCTTCAGCGGGTAGGGATGCATGTCATCTCCCAGCGGCCTCCCGCTGAGTACGTAGAGATCCGGCAAGCCATCATTGTTGTAATCGAACCAAACGCAGCCTGCTCCCGTTCCCTCGAGCAGGGAGCCGAGTTTCTCCGCGCCGATACTGTGCGTAAAATTAATACCGGAAGACGCGGTCGCGTCTTCGAAGCGGATTGGCGATGAAGCCGGGCTCTCCGGTTGTGCGGAAGGCGTTTGTGCCAGCGCGGCAGGCGAGAACAGCAGAATGACAAGCGCGAACCGAGCCAGCATGTTAGCGCCCCCCTGATGACGGTCGCTGATTGCCCGCGGTCATATCCGCCGGAACAGTCGAGCGGAGCAACACTGCGGGGACGGCATTTTCCGGCGCAGCCTCAGGACCCGCGTGACACCCGACGCAGACTCTCTGCTCCCCACCCCGCATCCAGAACCATCCGGCTTCCTTCTTCAAAATATTTCCCGATTCGTCGAGCAACTCGATCTTCAGCGGCTGGTTTCCAGTAACACGCACATAGAACGATCCGTCCTTTTCGACCGGAGCTGTCCCCACCACCTGTGGCAACCCCGACGGGCCACGCTCGTAAAACCGCACGGCAGCGATGGAACCTTGTTCGAAGTGCTGTGGCGACCGATAGGCGTTCAGGCAAAGCACATTTGCGTAGGACCAATCGTGCAGCCCGGAGGGATGGATGTTGGGTGTCGCACGCTCCATTACGAGCGCCGGCTGAACGACGCTCGCGCCGGTCTCGGCTACTACCGGCTGAAGCGCAGGGGCGCCGGGCTCCCATTTCCGCAGCTCGAAGTTCTTCTGCGCTCCAGAATGCCAACTGACGAGCCACTCGCCGGACGGCATCTCGATGACGTTACCCGCATACGCACCCGCAGGCGCGGAAATCGCGACCTCGTGCGCCAAAGCCGAAGTGAAGCGAGCCAGGCCTCCTTCGTGCGCAAACACGATGTCTCCGGAGGAGACTTGCCTTCCGGAATACCGCGAGTCACCGTGATCGCAGCGGTACGATTCGACCCCGCTACCGTCGGTGTACACCGTATACAGCTCGGAAGTTGTTCCAGCGCCCAAAGGATAGGCCGCTTCGAATAACACGCGGCCGTCTTGCAAAACGTCGAGCGGAAGGGAGTTTCCCGGCGTGTAGGTGAGTTGCAGGACCTTCTCTTTGCCGGCGCTCAGAGAAGCAATCTCCAGGACGAACTTGCCTGCGATCTTGTGCGCAAAGACGACTCGGTCGGGCGGCACGGGAAGCGGCCGGACGCAATCGTCGTTGCATTGAGTAACTTGCCGCGCCTCGCCTGATTGCGCGGGGATCTCCCAGATCTGCCAGTGATCGCGCCGTCCGTGCTTCCCCGCAAACAGAACAGTCTTTCCATCGAAGGACACACTCGCGTCCGCCGAGGCCGCGAATCCCGGAACCAGCGCGCGACGTCTCTCGCCGTCTCTGAGGAAAATCGCGGCGCCTTGCGGGAATCGCTCGCCTCCCTGCATCCAGGCGAGCGGACTGTATTCGCGCGCAAGCGTGTAGAGCAATGGCACGCTGGACGTTGATACTCCCGAAAGCCCGGCGTGCAAGGCCACGGCGAGGGAAACACAAACAAGAAGAATGGCCGCCCGAGAGTGCATCTAGCCCGCACCTTCGGCAACAAACGCCCTCGGGCAAGCGTCGTCGATACCACGAGAGACCGCAACGTAACGCTGCAGATCCTGCATCATTTCCCGGAATTGGCAGAAGGTGAGGGATTGAGCGCCGTCGCTCAACGCTTCGTCGGGAGCGGGGTGCACTTCGACCAGCAGCCCGTCAGCCCCAACCGCAGCGGCGGCGCGGGCCAGCGCCGGCACGATGGAACGCACGCCCGCCGCATGGCTCGGATCCACAATCACGGGAAGATGGGACACGGTCTTCAACACCGGCACCGCGGCAATGTCCAGGGTGTTGCGCGTCGCCGTTTCAAACGTGCGGATTCCCCGTTCGCAGAGAATAATATTCGGATTTCCGCTCGCGGCGATCACTTGCGCGGAGCCGAGCAACTCGTCAAGGCGCGAGCTCATGCCCCGTTTCAACAGGACCGGACGCCCACACTTGCCCAGCGCCTGGAGCAGTGAATAATTCTCCATGCTCCGAGTTCCCACTTGCATGATGTCGGCGTATTCCGCGACAAGATCGACCTCTTCCGGGTCCATCACTTCCGTGACGATGGCTAGACCAGTCCGCTCTCTCGCTTTGGCGAGAATCTTGAGGCCTTCGACGCCGAGGCCCTGAAACGAATACGGAGAAGAGCGCGGCTTGAACGCTCCGCCTCGGAGCACGCGCGCCCCCGCGGCGACAACAGCGTCGGCAGTTTGCAGCAACTGGCTCTCGGATTCGACAGCGCAAGGCCCAGCCATGACGACAAAATCGCCGCCGCCGATGGCGAGAGCTCCCACGTGGACGATTGTTCGAGAGCGTTCGTGGGTCTTCGCGACCAGATCAAAACAGCTGAATTGTCCGTTCCAAATCGGGTTCGGAATCACTGCATGGAGACTACGTTTTCAGCCGTTTGGCGGCTGTGATAGAGGCGACAGAGCGCAGTGATAGCAATCACAAAAAACCTCTCCTGATAATGCTTTCATACTAATTCGAGTAATGCTTTTATACTACTTCGGCCACGCGAAATTCGCATTTCAGTGCCACCACAAAACCGGCGAGTTTGTCGGCTGAGCAGCGGTTGCGAGAGGCATTCCGTTTGAGTTCGCTCCGAGGTTCGCGATTTTCGATCGCGACGCCGAGTATGCGCGGATACTCTCGCTGCGATCCGACCGACGAAAATAAAATGTATCCGCAAATTGTGCGAAGACATTGGCAGAATGGAATTGTGGAGTGTTGCGTTGAAAGATGGCGCCGTCACTTGGTGGAGAAAGAGATCGCTTTCCGCAGGAACGCTTCAGTTCTTTCGGCACAAGAAGAATTCCCGCGCGTACGACCGACGCATCGGGCACTCTCGTCGCGATATGTTGCGGTGTACTACGACGGTGGTATTCTCTCGCCGATGGATTCAATCAACAGAAGAGAACAGACGGATGCCTGGTCACCCGCCCAGAAAAGGGCGGAAGAGTTTGCCGTCAGTTCCGGAGAAGGGACGTCAGAATGAAAATCGCTGTCGTGAAGATCGCAGCTTCACTTGTTGTCTTGCTTGCGCTCAGTGCGACTGCCAAGACCAAGCAGGACAAAGTCGACGAAGCCAATTGGCAACAAGCCCAGGCAACCAATACGATCGAAGCTTACTCGCAGTACTTGCAAAAGCCCACTTCAGCTCAAAGCCCGCACCAAGAAGAAGCCAGACAACGGTTGAAGTCGCTCGTGCAAGCCGATCTCGCGAGCACGAAGGAAGTCGCCGTGACATTCCAGGCGACGGACGCGGTCGGTCAACGACTCATGACGGCTGGATTGAAGAAAGTCGTCGTCGATGCATTGGAGAAGCAAGGCTATCACGTCGTCGAGGGCGATTCGCAAGATCAGGTCGTCGTCTCCGTGTCGCAGAATGCATTTCTCTCCGGCACGGCCAGCTCGTATTGGCACTTTAGCTCGATGACGGAAGTGAACGTTACTTTTTCCAAGAGAGGGATTGGCCCCGTGTTTACGAACGAAATATCAGGGGGCCCTATGAACACTGAAAAAGAAGTCCGTTCCTTCCCCAGCCTCCGCGTAAAACCTGTCGATGATGAGGGCGCAACGTATGTCAACCCCGACACGGGCGAAGCATTTGGCAGAGGAGTTGAATTCGTTATGGCCAGCAGCGACCCCGCGGTGATTGCCGCCGATAAGGCTGCGTTTGACTTGCACGATTGGGCGGCTACGGTTGATGGTAACGCGGCTCTTGAAAATATACGGAAGGCACTCGGTCAATCGCCTCCGTTGAGCCTCGGTGATTCGACAAAATGGGCATTTTGAGACAGAGCCCATGCAGCAGGAATGAGAAACCGCAGCCCAAATTGAGACCCGCACGAACCACCAACGCGCAACACCTTTGTCTTCATGCAGGCCGCATTTTTTGAAAGAACATCCGGAGTGGAGTACCCTTTGCACCTCTGTTCCGGGCCAGGAGAAGCGGTTGGGCTCGCGGCCATCTATGATAGGATTGCCGGTCGGAAGGTAGTTGGAGGAGTCCGCTGTGGCGCAACACATCTCGCGCAAAGAGCTGAAGAAGGACGAGATCCGCGCCGGCTTCGTGCACGGCGCCGAGTCGGTGGTTTCGCACCAGCGGCAACTGTGGACGATCGGGGGGATCGCTCTTGTGATAGCGCTGGCCATTGTGGGCTGGCGGTTCTACACGCAGCGGCAGACGATGAAGGCGGCGGCGGAGCTCGACTCCGCGATGAAGGTTTATCAAGCGCAGGTGCGGGACGCGAATACGCCGCCCGAGCAGCTTATGCCCGGTGAGGTGACGTACCAAGATTCCGCCACCAAGTACACAGACGCGGAAAAGCAATTTGCCCTTATCTCGGCTAAGTATCCTCATACGCGCCCGGGACTCGAAGCGGGATACTACGACGCTCTCTGCAACGTTCAGCTGAACAAGAACGATCAGGCCGAGCGAGAGTTAAAAGCATTAGCTTCAGGCAGCGATCAGGATTTCGCGGGCCTCGCCGACTACCAGCTCGCTTTGCTTTATGACAAGACCGGCCGAGGGCCGCAAGCGGCGCCGCTCTATCAGAAACTGGTGGACAAGCCGTCGCTGCTGGTGCCGAAGGCGCTGGTGCTGCTGAGTCTCGCGGATCATTTCAGCAAGAGCGATCCGGCGCAGGCGGCCAAGCTATATAACCAAATCAAGCAGGATTACCCCGACTCGCAAGCTGCCACGCAAGCCGATCAACACCTCCTGATCTTGAACGCCAAGTCGTAATCTCTCCCGCGCAAAGATTGGCCTGGCGCGCAGTCTGCCATAGAATGGCGATATGCCACTGGCGCCTTATGCCATGGACGTGCGCGCGAGCCGCGGACGCCGTTATCCCGAGCCCGCGCATCCTTACCGGAACGACTACGCGCGCGATCGCGACCGCGTGATTCATTCGCGGGCGTTCCGCAGGCTCGAAGCCAAGACGCAGGTTTTCACGACCCGCTATTCGGATCACTTTCGCAATCGGCTGACGCATACGCTTGAAGTAGTCCAGCTCGCGCGGACGATTGCCGGGGCGCTCGATTTGAACGCGGACCTCGCGGAAGCACTCGCGCTTGTGCATGACATCGGGCATCCTCCGTTCGGTCACGCGGGGGAGCGCAAGCTGGACGAATTGCTGCGCCCCTACGGCGATCGCTTCGATCACAATCTGCAAGCGCTGCGGACGGTCGAGCACTTCGAGCAGCGCTACCTGGATTTCCCGGGATTGAATCTCACCTTTGAGGTGCGCGAGGGGATCATCAAGCATTCGCGGGACTTCCAGGGCGCGGAATTCCCCGAGCTGAATGAGTATCTGCTGGACCAGCGGCCGCCGCTCGAAGGGCAAATCATCGATTTCGTGGACGAAATTGCCTATAACACGGCCGACCTCGACGACGGCCGCGAGGCTCGTTTACTGGAGCCCGACGCCATCAGCGCCGAAGTGAGGGCCTTTGCCAAGCCCTACGCCGAAGTGCAGAAGACCTACCCTTCGGCGAGAGAACAACTCAAATTCAATGAGGCGCTCCGGCGGATGATCGACCGGCTGGCGACGGATTTGATCGAGCACACGCGCAGCGCGGTGGGGACCGCAGGCATCCGTTCGGTCGAAGACGCGCGTCGCGCGCCGCGCAGGCTGGCGGGCTTCAGCCCGTCGGTGGCGGGAGAGAACGCGGCGCTCAAGCTGTTTCTCCGGACGCGGCTCTACAACGATCCCGCCATCGTGGAAGACCGGGAGCGTTCGGTGGAAGCGTTGGAGCAGCTGTTCCAGTACTACCTGGAAAAGACCGAAGCGATGCCGCCCTTTTTTGCGGCCGAGGCCAGGCGCGCGCCGCCGCACCGCGTGGTCTGCGACTATATTGCGGGAATGACGGACCAATACCTCTTGCGTCTGCACCACGACCTCATCGGCTCGCCGGAGTCCCGCGCGCAAGCCCACGCACCGGCTCCGAAGGTCCGGTAGTCCCAGTGACTGCCCCGCTCCATTGAGGCATCTTTTCAGGGATGTAACTTGACATGTGGAATTCCGAGGTTTACTTTGCGAAACCATGTTCCTAATGGGCTCTTTGGAGGGCCCGTGAGACTCGACGGATTGGAGGCTGCATGAACTTGAGGAGAGTTGTACTCGGCGTAATCGTGACGATGACTCTTTGCCTGGGGCTGGGGGCTTCACAAACCGCGCAACAGGACCGCAGAAATTTCTGGGCCCTGAACAACACGGGCAAGGAGATCAGGAGCTTCTACGTCTCCGCGCACTCGAGCGACCAGTGGGGCGACGATATTCTGGGCCGGGCGACCTTGCCGGACGGGATGGGCACGCTGATCTACTTCACTTCAGGTGTGCAAACGGGCTGCAACTTCGATTTCAAGCTCGTCTACTCCGACGGCACAGCACAGCAGTACGTTCAGGGGAGAAACGTCTGCGAGATTCACGCAGTACAGTACAACCCCGATACTTCCGAGGCATTCTGAAGGTCGAAGTGGCTTGAGGAATCCGTGGGCCGGAGCCACAGCTCACGCGCACCCGTTTGACCTGGGCAACGGACTCCCGGGGCCGAGGGGATAGGCGCGCCTTGTTCGCTCAACAACGGGCGAAATGGGCTTCCTTGACTTGGTTTGGGCGGGCCTTATAATGGCCATTCGTCCGAAAGCCGCGCTGAGAAAATGTTTCTCGACATCAAAGAACTGGCGCTGCACAAGATCCGGATCCAGAAGAGTTATGCCCCCGGGACTCTGGATCTTCATTCCGGCGAATTCAGGCAGGTAGAACCGCTGGAGGTTCGGGCCACGGCCGAGTTGCTGGAGGGCCAGGTGCGGATTGCGGGGGACCTTCGGACACGGCTGGAAATGGTCTGCGCGCGGTGCCTGGAGCCTGTGGTGGAAGAGCTCAATCGGGATTTCGACTTGTTTTACAAGCCGCTTTCTCTGATCGCCCGTGAGGAGGAGGTTCGCCTCAAGTTAGGCGACACGGAGGTCGCGTTTTTCGAGGGCGAAGGGCTGTTTCTGACCGATGTCTTGGCCGAGCAGGTGCTTCTGGCCTTGCCAATGAAGGTCATTTGCCGCAGCGATTGCCGCGGCCTGTGTCCGCAATGCGGAGCGAACTTGAACGCTGAGGAATGCCGCTGCGAGTCCCACGCCGCAGACCCCCGCTTGGCGCCGCTCGGACGAATCAAGCAGGATTGGTTCAAGAAGCAATAGTCATCATCCGGGGAAACACCTAGAATGCCCCTTGGACAGGGGCTTGTAGAAGGAGTAAGTATGCCTAATCCCAAGCGTCGCCATTCGAAGAGACGCAAGAATCAGCGGCGTGCGCACGACCACCTTCACGCGCCGGCGCTCGCCGAGTGCCCCAACTGTCATGAGATGAAACAGCCGCATCAGGCGTGCCCGCACTGCGGGTACTATAAGGGGCGAGAAGTCGTGGATACGTCGGCCTGAACCTACCATCCGGCGCCCTGCGTGGTACTCCAGCCGGAGCTTCCGTGACTATATTTGCGGTGGATGCGACGGATGGCGACAATGCCCGGCGAGCCGCGGTCGAAGGCGCCATTGCGAGGAGTCCGGGGGAGCGGCAGTAGCGCGCGTGTGATCGAAAACGAATGTGGGTAGCGGGAGCTGGCCACGCTTCCGATTGCGATTGGGGCCTGAGCCGGGGGCAAGGCCCGGAAAGCAGAGAATTTCATGGGCAAGCTGGCGTTCATGTTTCCTGGACAAGCGTCGCAGTACCCGGGAATGGGGAAAGACCTCGCCGAGAAGTTTCCGGCGGCGGCCGCGGTATTCGCCGAAGCGGACCGCGCTCTTGGTTTCTCTCTTTCCAGTATCTGTTTCGAGGGGAATGAGGAAGCCCTCAAGAAGACCGCGAATACGCAGCCGGGCATCTTGACGGTCTCGGTGGCGGCGTACCGCGTCTTGGAAGAAAAGGGCGTTCGGCCGGACTACGTCGCCGGGCACAGCCTGGGAGAATTCTCCGCGCTGGTGGCGGCGGGTTCGCTGAAATTCGCGGACGCAGTGCGGCTGGTGAGGCGGCGCGGCGAATACATGCAGGAGGCGGTGCGGGAAGGCGAAGGCGCCATGGCCGCGATCCTGGGGATTTCGCCGGGGCAGGTTGCCGAGATCTGCCGGAAATCGGCTGAACAAGAGATTGTCGCGCCGGCGAATTTGAATTCGCCGGAACAGACCGTGATTTCCGGACACGCCGCGGCGGTGAAACGCGCGGTGGAGCTTGCCTCGCAGGCGGGCGCGAAGCGAGCGGTGATACTTCCCGTATCGGCGCCGTTTCACAGCGAGTTGATGCGGCCCGCGGCGCTCCGGCTGGCAACGGATCTGCATTCGACGGCGTTAGGCCCGCTGGCGATCCCGCTGGTGACCAACGTGGACGCCGAGATCATCACTTCCGGCGAGGAAGCACGCGATGCTCTGATTCGCCAGGTGACGCTTCCCGTGCTATGGGAAGAGTCCGTGCGCGTTCTGCTCGAAGAGGGCGTGAAGTCGTTTGTGGAAGTCGGGCCGGGCCGCGTGCTGAGCGGGCTGCTGCGCCAGATCGACCGCTCGGTGCACTGCGTCAACGTCGAGGATGAAAAATCACTTGTCGTCAGCGCTCGAGAAATTGGCGCAGGCGCGGGGAGAAACTCCCGAGGCCTGAGCGAAGGAGCAAGTCCCGGACACCATGTTCGATCTGAGAGGAAAAACGGCGCTGGTGACCGGCGCTTCCCAGGGAATCGGCCGGGCGATCGCGCTCGCGCTGGCGCAATCGGGAGCGCGCGTGGCGGTGGCGGCGCGAAACGCGGAGAAACTGAAAAGCGTCGCCGGCGAAATTGCGGCGGCCGGCGGCGAGGCCCTGGCGATTCCAATGAACGTCGCGGAGGCGGAACAGGTCAAGGCGGGTTTCCGCGAAGCGCTCGATAAATTCGGGCGGCTCGACATTCTGGTGAACAATGCGGCGCTGACGCGCGACGCCCTTGCGGTGCGGATGAAACCGGAGGATTGGGACGCGGTGCTGCGCACGAACCTGACGGGCGCGCATCTTTGCGCGCAGCAGGCGCTGGGAGCGATGCTGCGGCAACGCTCGGGCCGGATCATCAATGTGACTTCGGTTGTGGCGGAGACGGGCAACGCGGGGCAGGCGAATTACGTTGCGGCGAAGGCCGGATTGATCGGCCTGACCCGAGCGCTCGCGGTCGAGGTGGCCTCGCGCAGCATCACCGTCAACGCCATCGCGCCGGGATTCATCGTTTCGCCGATGACCGATCCGCTGCCCCAGAAAGTGAAAGACGATTTGATGGCGCGCATACCGCTGGGGCGCATGGGGACGGACGCGGATGTGGCGGCCGCTGTCGTCTTTCTGGCGAGCGACGAAGCCGGCTACATCACGGGCGCGGTGCTGGACGTCAATGGCGGCATGCGAATGGGCTGAACCGGGGACACGGCGCGCCGCGCCCGCCGCACGGCCCCCGGCGTGGTTGACCTTGCGCGGGTGCCTGAATAGAATGGGTGGGCTTGAATGGCACGCCCGTGTCCGGTAATCCTGGAGCACAGAACCGTTAGAGCGGAGGCTAAACAGCATGGCAAGTGTGGAAGAACGCGTCAAACAGATCATCGTGGAACAGTTGGGGGTGGATGAAGGAGAAGTGACGCCGACGGCCTCGTTTGTGGACGATTTGGGGGCGGATTCGCTCGACACGGTCGAACTCGTCATGGCGTTTGAAGAAGCATTCGGCGTGGAGATTCCGGACGAGGATGCCGAAAAGATCACAACGGTAAAAGACGCGATCGAGTACATCGACAAGCACGCATCGGCCAAGAAGTAAATCGCCGCAGTCTGATTTCCGCACAGGAGAGGGGTCTCTTTGAGCCGCCGGGTCGTCGTAACGGGCGTCGGTTTGGTCTGTGACTTGGGGATTGGCACAGAGGAAGTCTGGCGGAATCTCGTCGCGGGCACTCCGGGAATCGGTCCCATCACCCAGTTCGACGCAGCGGCATACGACTGCCGCGTGGCCGGCGAGGTGCGTGGATTCGATCCGCTGAATTGGATCGAGAAGAAGGAATTGAAGAAGACCGGCCGCTTCATTCAGTTCGCGCTGGCGGCCACGGATTTTGCGGTGCGGATGGCGGGCTTCGAGGTTACGCCGGAGATCGCCGATTCGACCGGAGTGTTCATCGGGACGGGAATCGGCGGATTCGACGTCATCGAGCGCGAACACACCAAACTGCTGCAGGGCGGCCCGGGCCGGGTCTCGCCATTTTTCATACCTGCTTCCATCGCGAATCTCGCATCCGGACAAATCTCGATCCGGTACGGCGCCCGCGGTCCCAATTCCGCTACGGCCACGGCGTGTTCGGCCTCGGCGCATGCGGTGGGCGATTCCTTCAAACTGATTCAGCGCGGCGCGGCGGATGCCATGATCTGCGGCGGCACGGAAGCCGCGGTGACCCCAATGAGCATCAGCGGATTCGCGGCGATGAAGGCGCTTTCGACGCGCAATGACGAGCCGGGACGCGCGAGCCGTCCCTTCGAGCTGGGGCGCGACGGCTTCGTCGTGGGCGAAGGATCGGGCGTTTTGATCTTGGAAGCGCTGGAACTCGCGCAGAAGCGCGGCGCGCGGATTCTGGCTGAATTGGTGGGATACGGAATGAGCGGAGACGCGTATCACATCACCCAGCCGGCCGAAAACGGCGATGGCGCGTACCGCGTGATGGGAATCGCGATGCGCGACGCCGGAATCCAGCCGCAGGAAGTCGGCTACATCAACGCGCACGGAACTTCTACGCCGCTGGGCGACGCGATCGAGACGGTGGCGATCAAGCGCGCATTCGGCGAACACGCGAAGAAGATTCCCGTCAGCTCGACGAAATCCATGACGGGACACCTGCTCGGAGGAGCGGGCGGGCTCGAGGCCGGAATCAGCGTCCTCGCGCTGTACCACAAAACTCTGCCGCCGACGATCAATTACGAAGTCCCCGATCCGGCCTGCGATCTCGATTACGTTCCGAATCATGCCAGAGAGACGGCGGTCGAGTACGCCCTGTCGAACTCGTTCGGATTCGGCGGAACGAATGCCGCGCTCGTCTTCAAACACTGGGACAATCGCTGAAAATCTGAGGCGCCTTCGTGAAGATTCTCGCTTGCATCAAGCAGGTCCCCGCCAAGGATGCGCCGCTCACGATCGCCGAAGGCGGCGCGTGGATCCGCGAAGCCGACCTCAGCTTCGAGATGAACGAGCCGGACAGTTTCGCGCTCGAAGAAGCGCTGCGCCTGAAAGAGAAGCACGGCGGCGAAGTCGTCGTGATCTCCATGGGACCGGAGCGCGTCAAGCAAACCATCAAAGAAGCGCTGGCCAAGGGAGCGGATCGGGGCATTCACATCGCGGACGACAAGTTCTACGCGCTGGACCCGCTTGGGTCGGCGCGATCGCTCGCCGCGGCCATCGCAAAGGAATCACCGGATCTCGTGCTCACGGGCTTGCAAAGCGACGACCACGGATTCGGGCAGACCGGCGTGTTGCTCGCGGCGCTGCTGGGACTGCCGCACGCGACGCTCATCATGCAAATTGAAATCGCGGACGGCCGGATGAAACTCAAGCGCGAGCTCGAAGCCGGATGGTTTCAATGGGTCGAGCTGCCGCTGCCCGCCGTGCTGACGATTCAATCCGGCATCAACAAGGTGCGCTACGCGACGTTGAAGGGAATCATGGCGGCGAAGAAAAAGGAGATCGCGACGATCGCGCGCGAGTCGCTCGGCGTTTCAAGCGAGGCCACGCAGCGCATCGAACGGATATACGTGCCGCACAAGTCGAAGAAGACGGAATTTATTTCCGGCACTCCGAAAGAGGCGGCGGGGAAGTTGATCGAGAAACTGCGCCACGAAGCGCGCGTGCTATAGACCGCGCACGCGATTGATTCTCACCTGGGAACCCTGATGAATGTTCTCGTGATTACCGAGCAGCGCGATGCCAAGCTGAACCCGACGAGCTTTGAGGCGCTCGCGGCCGGCCAGCAAATCGCCGCGGAAACGCAGGGGCGGCTGGCGTGCGTCGTCATCGGGAAGGGCGTTGCGGGGCTGGCGGGCGAATTGGCGAAGGCGAAGCTCGATGAAGTATGGCTCGCCGAGCACGCACTGCTGGAAGCATATACGCCGGATGGCTACACCGTTGCGCTTTCCCAAGTCATCGCTCAGGCAAAGCCCGGCCTGATCCTGCTTCCGCATACCTATCAAGTGCGCGACTTCGCGCCGAAGCTGGCGGCGTCGCTCGGCAAGGGCATGATCGGCGATTGCGTCGGCTACCGGCAGGAAAACGGCAAACTCGTATTCGTGCGGCAAATGTTCCAGGGGCGGACGGCGGCGGATGTCAGTTTCTTGGGAGATGCCCCGTGGTTCGCGTCGCTGCAGGCCGGAGCGTTTCGCGGAGATCAGGTCGCGCAGGGCGCAACACCCGCTCCGGTGAAGACAGCGGCGGTGGAACTGAAACCCGAGCAGATTCGCACCAAGCCGATGGAATTGTTCCGCGAAGCCAAACAGGCGGTGGATTTGACGCAGGCGCCGGTCTTGATCGCCGTGGGGCGGGGAATCAAGGCGGCGGAGAATGTTGCGTTGGCCGAAAAACTAGCGAAGGCGCTCGGCGGTGAGTTGTGCGCCTCACGTCCGATTTGCGATGAGGGCTGGTTGCCGATGGACCGGCAGATCGGCAGCTCGGGCCAGACGGTCGCGCCGAAATTGTACGTGGCACTGGGCATCAGCGGCGCGATTCAGCACGTGGTGGGGATGAAAGGGTCGCGAACGATCGTCGCCATCAATAAGGACGCGAACGCGCCGATTTTCGAGGTCGCGGACTACGGAATCGTCGGCGATATTTTCGAGCTGATGCCGGCGCTCACGGAAGAGCTCGCGAAAAGCGGCTAGCGCCACTTCTCACAGTCTTCAAGCGAGCGGGGCTCAGCCTCGAACTCCCGGAGTCATTCCATGAGAGCAAACGACGGCCGCGTTACAAAACTCCTCTTGAACGACGCCCAAGAACGCTTCCGGCATTATCTCTCGCGAATTCTTCGTTGCCTCGATGAGATGAGCGACGAAGAAATCTGGTGGCGGCCGAACGAAGCTTCGAATAGCGCGGGGAATTTGGTCCTGCATTTATCCGGCAACGTGCGGCAATGGATCATCTCCGGACTGGGCGGCGCGGCCGACACGCGCGAGAGAGATTTGGAGTTCAGCGAGCGAGGACCGGTGTCGCGGCGCGAGCTCGCCACGCGGTTGCGCACGGCCGTCAACGAGGCCTGCCGGGTCCTGAAGAAGTTGACTCCACAGTCGCTGGCGCGTAACTACACGATTCAGGGATACCACGCTACCGGGGTCGAAGCCGTTTCCCACGTCTGCGAACATTTTGCTCTTCACGCGGGCCAAATCATTTACATCACGAAAATGCGACAGGGCAAAGACCTGCGGCTCACCAAGCTGCCTGCCCGTAAGAAGAAGAAGTAACCGCACGCGAACGCGCGCGCGCGAATTGCAGGCGCGAGCTTCTGCTAAGATAAGCCGCGGTATGAGCGTCGAACGCGAGCGCCTGGATGCGGACGTCCTGATCGTCGGCGCGGGGCCGGCGGGACTCGCTTGCGCCCTGCACCTGGCGAACCTCATCAAGAAGCACAACGAAACCAATTCCGACTCCACGCTTTCGGCCGAGAATATCTACGTCCTCGAAAAGGCGCGCGAGATCGGCGCGCACCAGCTCTCCGGCGCAGTGCTGGACCCGCGCGGCCTGGCCGAACTCGTGCCGGATTATGAAAAGACGGCGCCACTGGACGCAGCGGTTACCGATGACGCCGCCTACTTCCTCACGGCTTCCTCAGCGTGGAAATTTCCAATCACGCCGCCGCCGCTGCGCAACCACGGCAATTACATCGTCTCGCTGAGCAAACTCACGAAATGGCTGGGCGGGCTCGTCGAGAAGGGCGGCGTGAATTTGTTCACGCAGTTCGCGGGAGCGCAGTTGCTTTACGACGGCGAACGCGTGACGGGCCTGCTCACCGACGATAAGGGCGCCGGCAAGGACGGCAAACCGAAAGATAATTACACACCGGGCTTCGAATTGCGCGCAAAAATCACGGTACTGGCGGAAGGGCCGCGCGGCTCGCTGACGAAGGAGATGGTTTCGCGGCTGCGCCTGGAGGGAATCAATCCGCAGGTCTACGCGATCGGTCTCAAGGAGCTTTGGGAGGTTCCGCCTGGCCGCATCGCTGCGGGAACCGTGGCCCACACAATGGGCTGGCCGCTCGATTCGAGCATGCTGGGAGGCGGCTGGCTCTACGGGATGCGCGAGGATCGAGTTTCAGTGGGGCTGGTCGCGAATCTCGAATATCACGATCCGCTTTTCGATCCGCACGAAGCGTTCCAACGCTATAAGACTCATCCTTTTGTCCGCCGCGCGCTCGAAGGAGGGAAACTTGTCCGCTACGGCGCGAAGACAATTCCCGAGGGCGGGTGGTATTCGATGCCGCGCACTTACGCGGACGGGGCGCTGATCATCGGAGACTCCGGGAGCTTCCTGAACGGCGCGCGGCTGAAAGGCATTCATCTAGCGATCAAGAGCGGGATGCTTGCCGCGGAGACGATCCTTGAGGCGCTGCAGGCCGGAGACACGTCAGCGGGCGCGCTGGGCGAATTTCCGAAGAAGGTCGAGCGGAGCTGGATCAAGAAAGAGATGTGGGCCTTTCGCAACTTCCATCAGGGATTCGCGCACGGTCTCTACTCGGGCTTGTTCAACGCGGGATTGCAAATGGTTACGGGCGGTCGAGGTCTCGTCGATCCCCTGCGTGGGGTTGCGGGCCATGAGACGTACCGGAAGATCGATCCCGCGCGCCCGGCGCCCGCGCGGTTTGCGGGCGACGGCAAGCTGACGTTCGATCGCTTGAGCGACGTCTATCATTCCGGCACGCGTCACGAAGAAGATCAGCCCTGCCACCTTCACGTCGCGGACACGAACGTTTGCGCGACGAAGTGCGTGGTGGAGTACGGCAATCCGTGCCAATACTTTTGCCCTGCGGCGGTGTATGAAATGGTGCGCGAGAAGGGCGAATTGCGGCTGAAGATCAATGCCTCAAATTGCGTTCATTGCAAGACGTGCGATATCTCCGATCCCTACCAGATCATCACGTGGGTTCCTCCCGAAGGCGGCGGCGGGCCGAATTACGAAGGGATGTAGCAGTAGCGCGAGAGCCGGCGAGCGATCTCCCGCAGAACCTGCTCAGGGCAGCAGGCCGTAGACATCAAGCTCTGATTGCGTTCCGAAGTAAACTTTGCCGTTGGCGACGGTGGGCACAGAGAACTTCACGATCGTTCCGGCAGTATCGCGGGAGCTGACTTGGGTGCTGTCGTAAAGTTCCGTCGCGACGCCGGTCGCATCGTAGGCACGCAGTATGGCGGGGCCATTCGTGCCGGTGGAACTTGTGTAGTTTGAGCCGTCGATGAGCCACAGCACGCCACTGGCGCCATTGTTCGCGGAGATGACGGGCGATGGCTCCCTGCCGGAAAACTTTGCTACCGATTGCGACGATGGTGAACTGGAAATCTGTCCCGCGCTCACGGGGTAGAGTCCCAGGAAGCCGTTCTTCGCGGTCAGATAGACCCGGGTCGTGTTCTTCGCGTCGGTCCAGACGAGGGGCGTCCCATACGTCGCGACGAAGGAAGTGAGCTCCTGGACGGGCGCGGTATCCGGACAATTTGCGCCCGCGATGCCGCCGGTGTAGTGACCCAAGTTAGTTCGGTCGAGCAGGTAAAGGTTTCCCGCCTTATCCCCAGCGAGCAAAAGGTGCGGATGAGCGAGGCTGCCTGCGGCGTCCGGGAGGGGCACGACGCCACCAGGGCCCACGTCGCTGTCGTGCATCGAGAGCGTTGCCTGATTGCATGGAGTGAAATAGTCGAGCACCGACAAGGTGTTCGGATCGAGTTTCAAAACACTTTCGCCGAAATCGCCCTGGTTGGGGAAATCTGAATCATTCAGCGTCGTGTCGAAGGCGCCGTTTCCGGATGCAACGTAGATGTAGCCCGTGTCCGGGTCCACGGACGGCGCAGCGCCGCCGAGCCAGATTCCGCCCTCCGATGGTGTTCCATTGGGCGTGTCGTTGAAGGCCGCCAGCAACTTGAGCGGTTGGGCGTTGAAGGCGTCGCCATATGCGAGCACCCAGCCATGATAAAGGCCGTTGTCGCCATGTGAGGCGAACGCGATGTACACAACTCCGTTCAGGAACAGAAGGCCGGCGCGTTGATTCTCGCGGAAGGGATCGAACGCGATCGTACCTGTGCCGTTGGATCCATCGCCAGTGCCCGGCGCGGATGCGGCGAGTACGACGGGGCTGCTGGGCCGCTCATTGCCCGTCGTGATATCGATCGCGTGGAGGCGCTGTACATACGCAATCGGGTTCACCAGGTATTGCTTGCTCTTGGAGACCACGTAGAGCGTGTTTGTCTTCGGATCGATGACGGGAGTACCGGTGATCCCGATAGCAGGCGTTATGTCGGTCGTTCCCACGTCAGTGGAGGAAACAACTTCTTCGCCTGCGGGAAGAAACGAGTCATGCCAGTACGTGACGCAAGGAGAAGCGTCGGCATCGAAGGCGTAGAGCGAATCATTTTCGGTGGCGACAAGAATCACATTCGCCTTGACCGCTGGCTGCGTGGCTTTCGACGTGATGTTGAGGTTGGCGACGTAGAGCGGCTGCGTGTAAATCTGTCCATCCACGGCGCACGAGAAAAGTCTGCCGAACGTGCTGCTGCTCACTGAGGCCGGAGAGAGAACCAGCTCCTGCGAATTAATGCCTGAGATGGAAGTGTCGTTCCGCCACGAGAAAGCGCCTGCGTAGCTGCTCACGGCGACGGTCGCGCTGCCCTGCGCCCCGGAACCATCCGTGCTGGTGGCAGTGACGGTGTGCATGCCGGCGGCGAGCCCATTCGGCAGCAAGGTGAGGCCAATCGGCGAGACCGATCCCACCGTGCCGCTCACGGCGGCGTTGTCCACCAACCACGTGACAGAACTATTCGTCGTGTTCGCGCCGCTGGCGCTGAGCTGCAGGCTCTGGCTGGGCGTCACGCTCGAAAGCGGAGGGGAGACCGCAACAGTGGTCGCGCCTTTGGCGATCGTCGCGACGGACGATCCGGGCGAGCCCGAGGAGCCTGGCAAGGTAGCCGTGATGGTGGCGCTGGGAGAAGTCGGGACCACATTCGGCGCGGTATACAAGCCACTGCCGTCAATGGCGCCGTGGGCTCCGTCATTCGGCGTCACGGCCCACACGACAGAGCCGGAGCCATTGGTGATGGTGGCGGTGAAACTCTGTTGGGCTCCGGTCTTGACGGTTGGATTCTGCGGCGAAACTTGCACGATCGGCGGGTTGACAGGCGGAGGTGTGCCTCCCCCGCCTCCTCCGACGCCACCGCAGGACGAGAGCAAAGGAACACACGCGAACCAGGCGAGTTTCCTGAGGATAGTCTTTCGACCCGTGAGACCCAAAGACCGTAAGCCCGGGTCAGCGTGGCGCGAGTTTCGCGCACGGATAAGCGAAGAAATAGAGACCCTCTGAGATTGCGGAGCGCAGTCAACCTATCACCAGGCTTGCGTGGTGTCAATGGCCTGCGGAAAGAAGTGGAATTCGCGCCGCTGCTTTTTTCTCGCTAGAATGATGCCCCGTGGCGCGGAAACGCAAAAATCGAAACACGAAATCCCCGAATTCGCTCGCCGGAGCGCCGCCCGCTACACCTGAGAAACCGAAGCGCCACTGGATGCCGCTCGCGATCCTTCTTGCGGTGGCGTTCCTGACCTATGCGAACGCGCTGCGCGACGGCTTCGTCGCCGACGACAGGCTCCAAATATTGCTCAACCCGTATGTCACCACGGGTAGGGATGTCGCCAAATTGTTTACAACGGACGTTTGGGGATTCGCCTCTCCTACGCCGGGTAATTACTATCGTCCCCTCCAGATGCTTGTTTACGTGGGTGAGTTTGCGGTCTTTGGGTCGAGGCCGTGGCCGTGGCACCTTTTTAATCTCTTCATGAATCTCGCTGGAATCACTGCGGCCTACTTCCTCGCCAAAGTCTTAGCTGACAGATCGACTGCGTTCTGGACAGGTCTTTTTTTTGCACTTCACCCAATGCATGTGGAACCTGTGGTTTGGGTCGCGGCGCTGCCTGACCTACTTTGCGGACTTCTGTTGTTCTTGGCATTGCTAGCGTACCACGCAGCCCACCTGAAGCAGGGTATGAGTGCCACGCTTTACTACGCGCTGGCCGTCGCGGCGTTTGCTGCAGCAACCATGACCAAAGAGACTGCACTCTTATTTCCCGCTCTGATTGTTTCTTATGAGTTCTTCTACAGAAAGATTCCTTTCAGAAAGCTTTGGCAATGCCTTCCGCGACTGCTACCTTACGCGGCTGTTCTCTTCGGCTATGTATTGATGCGGCTGAACGCCCTGGGATCATTCACGCCGAATACCCATTACTATGTCTTGCTAAGCCCAGGCCAGCTTGCGTTTGCAATTCCAGTTTTGATAGCGCGGTACTTGGGTAAGCTGCTTCTGCCGCTCCACTTCAATTATTTCTATATCAGCCCTCCGGTCACGAAGCTTAACTTTGTATCCGCTGCGGCGATTCTCCTCACTGCGGCCCTCGTGGTCTCGATGTTCTTGCTTCGCAAACGGCAGCCCCTTCTCGCCTTTGCGCTTGCCTGGTTCTTCCTGATCCTCGGGCCGGCTTTTGGACATCAATGCGATAGGGCAGAACTACTTCACGGAGAGATATCTTTACATTCCCTCGTTCGGAATCTCGATCCTGGCGGCATGGGCTTGGCTATGGCTCCTGCGACGGGTAGGCCCTGGCACGGGCCGGTGGGCTGCCTATGGTGGGCTGACGCTTCTCCTGGCTTTCTTTGTCATTCAAATTGAGCGTCGTATTCCTGTCTTCCGAGACGATCTTCGGCTATTCCAGGCCACGGTACTAGCGTCTCCGAACTCCGCGCACGCCCAGGCCAGTTTGGCTTCGGCATATCACGAGGCGGGAGACATCCCAGCCTCCGTCGAGCACGGGTACATTGCAGTTTCTCTCGATCCGAATTATCCACTGGCGCAGATAAACCTCGGCAACTCTCTGGTCGAGTTGGGCCGATATGACGAAGGGATTAAGTACTTGAACCTGGCGCTTGCGCAAGCGTCGGATTATGTTCCAACTTGGTTGAGTCTCGCAAAGGCGTACGTGGATGCGCACCGCTGGCAAGAAGCCGAAAAATGTTACCGTCGCGCGGCGCAACTCGACCCGGGGAAGGCCGGCTATTACGAACACCTTGCGGACATGGCCGCAAGTGGCGAGCAGGGACAAGAAGCAATTGCGAAGCTGCGCGACGCCGTAGCGCTGCATCCTGAATCGCTCGACTCCTGGAATCAGCTCGGCCGCGCTTATGCCAGGCTTTCGCAGTGGGACGACGCGATCGCCTGCTTTCAAGAGATTCTCAAGCGCAAACCCGGCGACGTTCCCACCCTGTTGGAGCTTTCCGTCGCCGCGCAAGCGAAGGGGGACTTTGCGGTTGCGATTGCCGCAGGCCAGAAGGCGCTCTCCGTCAAGCCAGACGATTCCGGGCTGCGGATGAATCTAGCCTCCGCGTATTACGGTGCCGGGCGATTCGACGACTCGATCTCGCTGCTCACCGACCTGCTGCGCCGCGATCCCCACTGGGCGCATGCTGACGAAGCCTATTTCACTCTTGGGCTTGATTACGAGAAGAAGTCGGATTGGACGGCCGCCGCGGAGCAATATCGCCAAGCGCTGCAGCTCAATCCTCAGTTGTCGCCCGCGCAACAACACCTTAGCGCGATCCAATCGCGAATTTCCTCCCGTTAGTATCGTTCCAACCTATTACCGCGAATTTGGCAGGAACGGAAAGCAATAGGAACAATCCGTGGGAACTCTCAGTTGTTGAGCCAAAGAAGTTGGAACGACACCAGACGCGCCTTCAGGAGCCGCTGCCCCAACTATGGAAGTAATTCTTGATTCGTTGATAGAGGCTGGGACGCTGCGGGGCAGCCGCGGGTCGCGCCGCGGGCCGCGCCACGAGCGGCGGCGATGTGACGGTGGGCTGAGGCGGAGGCGCAGGTTCGACCACGCCGGTGAAATATGCCGCCGGCCGGACGCGCACGCGGCGCACCAGCAAGATCAATGCCGGGCTCGGATCGGGCGGCGGCTCGGGCGAGGAAGCGTTGAACGTCAGCGGCGGCATGTAAACCTGGTAGATGGGTTCCTCGTCAGCGGGGGGCGGCGCGCTTTGCGTGGTCGTGTGCTCCCTCGGATGCGCCGCGGGCATGCTCAGCTCGACCGGGGGCGTCGCCGGGCTGGGCCGTGGCGATTGCGCTTGCGGATTCGCGCAGGAACATGTTTCGCCTCCCCTGCCGCCGGCTTGGAGCTGCCCGCCTTCGAAGGTCATTTCGCCGGTTTGCGGGACGATCATGCTTTGCCCGGTGAGTTGCAATTCCACGCGCGCGGCGCCCAACGTTGCCAGCACGCAGATCGTGCCGGCCTGCGTGAGGCCGACGCTCAGATCGCGGCCACCGCCGCCGACCGAGATCGGCGTGAGGACGACTTGCGGAGTGTAAATGACGAAGTTCGTGTCCGCATCGAGCCTGGGATGCACGCGGCCGTAATCGAGCGCGACGGTGATCGTCTCTCCCGACTCGAGCAGCGTGAAATGCGCGGGACCGCAAATATCAATTTCACCGCCGGCCGCGAGCGTAATAAGCGCTGCGCCCGAGCGCACAGTGATGTCGCTCCCGCTGACGAGCACGGTCGTGCTGCGCCCTTCGATGACTTCGACGCTCACCGCGCCCTTCACGGCAATGTCATCGCCGGAGATGCGCGCGATTTCCGTTTCCGGCCTCTGCGGAGCGCGGGCGAAACTGCAGCAGGCGCTCAGAATCAAAGCGAGAATCGTCCCTCCGAGCGCGGGCGCCCGGAGATACGCAAGTTTGGAAGCAGTTCCTGAGGCCATGATGGAGGCCGCCGAAGGTTCGCCTATACTATACGCCGATGGCGGAAGCGGCTAAAACCGAAGCGGAGAGCCAGGAGCGCCGTCCGAACATTCAGTACGACGTGCGCCCCGCCGCGCTTTCGCGCTGGCGCCGGATTCAGGTGGCGGTGATCGGCTGGGTCGTTTATGCGGCCCTCCGGATCATGGGGCCCACGCTGCGTATCGAACTCCTCGGCTGGCAGCACGTGGACCGGATCCACGCCGCGGGGCGGAATTTTATCTGGTCGTTTTGGCATCGCGGCAGCATCTGCGCCGCATGGGTCGGACGGCACAAAGGCATCGTGGTCATGAACAGCACGAACTTCGACGGCCAGTGGACGCGCCGCGCAGTCGAGAGGCTCGGGTTCGGCACCGCGCAAGGCAGCTCGACGCGCGGAGGATTGCGCGGCCTGGTGGAGATGGCGCGCTACCTCGAAAAGGGGCACGACGTCGCGTTCACCATTGATGGCCCGCGCGGGCCGCGCTACGTCGCCAAACCCGGCCCGGCCATGCTCGCGCGCCGGACCGGCTGCCCCATCCTGGCGTTCCATTGCGGTTTCGAGCGCGCCTACACGCTTGAAAAGACATGGGACCAATTTCGGATTCCCAAACTTTTTTCGCCCACTGTGATGATCATTCATCCGCCGATTGAAGTTCCTACGGACGCGGATCGCGAACTGGTCGAGCAAAAACACGCGGAGATGCAAAAGGCGCTCGAGCGGGTGCGGGATCTGGCCGAGTCCTGGTTCTCACTTCCACAAGGGGAGCGCAAGCGCCTCGCGGCCGAGTGGAACGCCTGAAGCGTCGAAATTCATTCCTCCCCGAGCGTCAAGCGCACGTTCATGTGTTCCTGGCCGCGGTAAAACTCGATCGTTACGGTGTCGCCAGGGCGCGTGCGGTCCAGCGCGACAGCCATGTCGAGCTGGCTCCCGACTTTCTGCCCGTTGATCCCCACGAGAACATCGCCGCCAATCAGGATCCGCATCATTCCCACAATCGCCATGCGATTTCCGCCGTGCAATCCGGCGCGCTCGGCCGGGCTGCCGGGATCCACCGATTCGATCAGCAGTCCTTGCTCGACGGGCAATCCGAGCGCTTCCGCAAATCCCGGAGTCAATTCGCGCGCCTCGATGCCCAGGAATGCGTGGCGGACGCGGCCCTCGCTGATGAGGTCCGAAGCGATGCGCTTGGCGGTATTGATGGGGATGGCAAATCCGATTCCAGCGGCGCTGCCCGACGTCGAGTAGATGGCGGAATTGATGCCGACGACGTTGCCGTGCGTATCCAGCAGCGGCCCGCCGGAGTTTCCTTGATTGATGGCAGCGTCGGTCTGGATGGCGCCGTCAATGAACGATTCCTGGCTGGTCTGCACCGTGCGGCCGAGCGCGCTCACCACGCCGGTCGTCAGCGTGCTAGAAAAACCGAACGGATTGCCGATGGCGAGAACACGCTGGCCCACTTGCAGAGCGTCGGAGTCTCCCATGGGAATGGCGGTTAGTTTGTGATTGCCCGGCTCGATTTTGAGGAGCGCGATGTCGTTGCGCGTGTCGGCGCCGACCAGTTTCGCCGGAAACCGCGACCCATCGCCTAGCGTGACTTGGATCGCCTGCGCATTTTCGATCACGTGGTTGTTGGTGAGGATGTAGCCTCGCGAATCCATCACGAATCCCGACCCGGCTCCTTCCACCGGCACCGCTTCCATAAAGACGTCGTATTCCATCGTTCGCGTCACGATGTTGGCGACCGAAGGCGCGGCCGCGCTGTAGATCTTTACGTTGATGGCCTCGTCCTCGGTGAGCCCTTCGGTGCGCGGCGCTGCGGTGTGGCCCTGGCCCCCGGAGCTCGAACGAAGCGCCTCGACGCTGTCCGGCCAGCGCGTGCCCCAGCGGCTCCCGGCCCAGTAGGATCCGAGCCCCAGAATCACGCCCAGCGCCACCAGGCGCAGCGTTCTCGGCCGCACGCGCGTTTGCGTCATCTGCGTCCTCCGGGCACACGGCCGCGTTCCGCCGCGAGTTGCTTCAGGCGCGCAACGAGCGCTTCGACCTGTTCGCGCGTCTGGTCGAGCGTGCCGGACGCATCGATCTGATCGTCGGCGAGGGCGCGCTTCTGTTCCACCGGCATCTGCGCCGCGATGCGTTGCTCCGCTTCGGCGCGCGACATCCCGCGGCCCGTTTGCGAATTCGTCAGCCGCTCCAGTTGCTGCTCGGGCCGGCACCACACCACGATCAGCCGGTCGAGCTTCTTGTGATAGTTCGATTCGATCAGAGGCGCGGCTTCGACCACCGCGACGCCCTCAAACTTCCTGCGGGCCATCTCGGCGAATTCTTCGTCGAGGACGTCCGCCACGCGCGGGTGGATGATTTGGCTGAGCCGACTCGAGGCGCACGCGATCGGCGAAGACGAGGCGGGCCAGCTTCGAGCGGTCCACGCGTCCATCGGCAACGAGAATCTCCTTGCCGAATTCGCGCACGACGTCTTCGTAAGCGGGTTCGCCGGGCTCGATGACGGCGTGAGCGAACTTATCGGCGTCGAGCACGCGGCACTTGCGCTCGCGCAACATCTTCGCGACCGCGCTCTTGCCGCACGCGATTCCTCCCGTCAATCCTGCGCGCAGCATCAGCTCTTCGCTCCCGCCGCGGCGGGAGACTCTTGCCCGCGGCGCATACGTGCGGCTTTCACTGTGTTGCTCATTAGCATGGCGATGGTCATGGGGCCGACGCCGCCGGGGACGGGCGTGATGGCTCCGGCCACTTCCACGGCGTCCGGGTGGACGTTGCCGACCAGGACTTCTCCTTTTTGGCGGAATTTCTCGAGGCGCTCCGGCCGGCGCGCGAAAATGCGTTCGGCTAGGGCCGGATCGGTGATGCGATTGGTTCCCACGTCAATTACGGTGGCGCCGGGGCGAATCCACGAAGCTTCGACCATCGCGGGCCGGCCCATCGCGGCGACGACGATGTCCGCGCGGCGCACCACATCGGGCAAGTGCCGGGTCTTCGAGTGGCAGATCGTGACCGTCGCGTTCGCGTGCATGAGCAGCAGAGCCATCGGTTTGCCGACGATGTCGCTTCGTCCGAGCACCACGGCGTTCGCTCCTTCGATCTCAATCCCGCTTCGGCGCAGAATCTCCATCACGCCAGCAGGCGTGCACGCCACCAAACCGGGCCGCCCGGCGACGAGCTTTCCGAGATTCACCGGGTGGAAGCCGTCCACGTCTTTCGCGGGATCGACGGCTTCGAAGATCTTCTTTGCGTCCACGTGAGGCGGCAACGGCGCCTGCACGAGGATCCCATCCACGTCGTCGCGTTCATTCAGGTGCGCGACCAGACGGAGCAGAGCCTCCGTCGTGATGCTTGCGGGAGGGGTTTCCAGCCGGCTGGCGAGTGATAGCTTTTCGCACGCGGCGATTTTGCTCTTCACGTAGATGTGCGAGGCGGCGTTGTCGCCGACGAGCACCGCCGCGAGGCCCGGCTTGATACCGGCAGCGCCCAGCTCGGCGATTTCCTGCGCGAGGTCGTCGTAAATCCGCTCTCGGATTTCGTTCCCGTTGAGTATGCGGGCGGTCAAGCGCAACCCTCAGCTTGCGGAATCAGAACTCTTACGATGGCATCTTATCATATGGCCTCGCGGGCCAGCCGGGATGACCGCAGCGGCGAGTGGCGAGTGGCGAGCGTGATTCCCGGCGGGGGAATCCGCGTAGAATCGAGACTTTACGGAGCTTGGAAGGAGCGGGCAGGATGATCTTCGGCGAAGGGAACGAACGCAAAAACCTCGAGCGCAAAATGCGCGAGGACGGCAGGCTGCCTCCCGGCCAGTCGGCGACGCTCAAATGGCCCGTGCTGCACGAGGGTTCGATCCCGGTCTTCAATCCGCAAGCGTGGGATTTTCGCGTCGGCGGGCTTGTGGAGAAGCCCGTGCGGCTCAACTGGGAAGAGTTCAACCGCTTGCCGCAGATCGAAATCACGACCGACATTCATTGCGTGACGCGCTGGAGCCGCTTCGATAATCGCTGGCAAGGCGTCCCGTTCACCGAAGTGATGAAGCTGGCGGTGCCGAAACCCGACGCGCGTTTCGTGATGGTCCACGCCGAGCAGGGATTCAGCGCCAATGTGCCGCTCGAGGACCTGATGCGCCCGACGACGCTATTCGCCTTCAAGCACGACGGCGAGACGCTCACCGCCGACCACGGTTACCCGCTGCGGCTGGTCGTGCCGCACCTGTATTTCTGGAAGAGCGTGAAATGGGTGCGCGGCCTGGAATTGTTGCCGACCGACGCCCCCGGCTTCTGGGAGCAGAACGGCTACAACGCGCACGGCGATCCGTGGAAGGAAGAGCGCTTCGATACGGACTAGCCCGGATTTCTCACCAGGTTGGGCAATGCGATCCGAATGATGGGGTTCTTCTCTGCACATCTCTGCGCACTCCGCGTCTGCCTGCCCTGCCTACCGGCAGGCAGGCGGCAGGCAGGTCTCTGCGTTATCCTTGGAAAGCGTGCAGCATAAAGTAACAGCACAATCGCTTTCCGAGCTGAAGAACATGAAAGGTTTGTCGGCCGGAGCCCCGCTTGCGGGGCGGAACAATCTAGCCCAGGGTGGAAACCTTTGGTACACATCGCCGGTTCGCATGAGCCCCGGAGGGGCGACACAATTGTCCCATTCATTTGCGGAGAATCATTTGCACGCGGTGTTCAGCACGAAAGAGCGCCGCAATCTCATTGCAAAGGAAATTCAACCAAAGCTCTGGGCGTACATTGCCGGAATCGGCAGGAATCATGGGATGGTTGTCCGGGCAGTCGGAGGCGGCGCGAATCACGCTCATGTGTTGTTTCGGTTGACCGCCGATTTGGCGCTGGCGAAGGCGATTCTTCAGTTGAAATCGAATTCTTCAAAATGGATGAATGAGCAGGGTGAACGGTTTGCGTGGCAGGAGGGATATGGCGCGTTCAGCGTGAGCGCGTCGAATTTGAATGCGGTGATCAAGTACATTCAGAATCAGGAAGCGCACCACAAGAGAATCAGTTTCGAGGAGGAGTATCTGGCGCTTCTCAAGAAACACGGCGTGGAATTCGATCCGAAGTATGCGCTCGGCTAGATTGTGTCGCCCCTCCAGGGCTCGCGGGGATTTGCGATGCGTACCCAGGGTTGCCACCCTGGGCCTGCCTGCCGGCAGACAGGCTAGATTGTTTCGCCCCTGCGGGGCTCGCGGGGATTTGGGATGCGTACTTTCCGAGAGTTTGCTAACCGCCCGATCTGTTGGGGTGGTTTCACTGGATCGTTAGCGCCCGTCCGCAGAAAAAAGCGACAGAGTTTTCTAACCACCCAACAAGTTCTAGTGGCTCTTCTGGAAATCTCTTGCGCTTTCGATGCCAGCGCTACGCACTCGTTCAAAGTTCGCCTCGGCGGCTTCGGCGAGGTGGACCTCTTCGGATGAGGTGGAGGTTCCCTGGTGTGCCTCGGCCCTGTCTAGCTGGCGCATCCACTCCTGCTTTGCATCGAACAGGGCTTGTTCCCAGTTCTTACGACCGGGGAACGCGACATCGGCTTGAGCCATAGTCAGAACCGCCCGGCCGAGCTTCTCCTTGTCCATAAGACGAAAACGGTCAAGAGCTTCTTCGTCGCTCATTGTGCCGGCCGACTGCACCGGGGCAGCTGAATCGTCGGAAATGTCACCTTGACCGGAAACGACCCTAACTGTCCGTGAGTTGCCCGTTGGACCAGACTGGGATTTGTCGCAGAACTTGCCTTCTTCTTTGCAGAGTTTAGCTCTTTGCTGGCGCGCGATGTCGCCAAGGGATTGTGAAGAGTTGTCCTGTCCGAACACTTGGCACGAGAGAACTAGCAGGACAGCCAGCGCGAATCCAGCCCTCATGGTCGTTCCTCACAAAATTTCTCACACATGCCCTGACAATGCGCTCTCAGAACTTCGGCCGCAATAGTACTGGCTACAAAGTGTAAACAGATACTTGGCCGCACTTCTTGTCCCGGGCGCGGGTAAAAGCTAGACTGGTCGCCCGGCGGCGACCAGATACGGTGGCTTCATTGAGTCGTGAACTTTTGTCGGCAGAGAAACGCCAGAGGGTTTGCCGCCCGCCCGCAATCTTCTAAAACATCAGCGCAATTTCCTTAGTTAGGGCCTGCTTGAAACTCTTCGTAATGTTCTTGCTAGCAATGAAATCTGGTTCTTTGATCCTATTTCCAGATGGCTTGGCCACCCGAATAAGTAAAGTCTCAAGTTCCTTAAGGTATTTCACTTTTGAGGTTTTCATGATGTATAGATCGAATCTGTTCCAGCTTCCCCGGTGATGGTCGTCAAGGTGGTCGCGTAGCCGCTTCCGCAAGCTGCTGGCCAGACCCACGTAGTGGACATCGCTATCCTTGCGGAGCACGTAGATTCCGCTTTTGCCTCCCCCGATGAATTCCCGAAAAGCTCTGAGGTGCTCCTCGATTGCGGCGATGGAAACATCCTTTAAGTGTGCTTTCACAAGCGCTTCACGCTTTGCCCACGTCTTCGCCATTCGCACTCCCTTTGGCTGCCGCACGGTTCGCGAAGCAAACCGTGCGGCTTTCAGAGTTTTGAGAGATCAGGCTAATATATGTCGTACTGCTCCCAGTGGAGCGTGGGGTCGGCCTGGATGATGACGCTCTTGCGCGTGACGCGTTCGAGCTCTTCGACGAGGCTCGATTCGCGCGTCTTGAGCGCCTTCGCGATTTCGGGATTGACGCGCAGGGTGAGGCTTGCGGCTTCGAGATCGGCGGACATTTTGCGCGCCTCGGCCTGAATTTCGTAGCAGATCGTCGGCACGGATTTCACCATGCCCGATCCCGAGCAGTACGGGCACGATTGGCACAAGACGCGTTCGAGCGCCTGTTTGGTGCGCTTGCGCGTGATGGCGATGAGCCCGAATTCGTTGAACGAGAGCACCTTCGAGGGCGCGCGATCGGATAGCAGCGCCTGATCGAGCGCGGCCATCACTTTGTCGCGATTGCGCCGCTCTTCCATGTCGATGAAGTCCACGACGATGATGCCGCCCAAATCGCGCAGCCGGATTTGCCGCACGATTTCCTTCGTGGCTTCGACGTTCGTTTTGACGATCGTGTCTTCCAGGCGCGTCGAGCCTTTGCCGACGTATTTCCCGGTATTGACGTTGATGGCCACGAGCGCTTCCGTGTGGTTGATGACGATGTACCCGCCCGATTTCAGCCACACCTTCGGACGCAGCGCCTTGTCCAGTTCCTGCTGGATGCCCATTTCCTCGAAGATCGGCGCGTCTTTCGTGTAGAGCTTCACCCGGCCGACCAGCTTGGGCTGGAAGCGGCTCACGAAGTCCACGACCTTGCCGTATTCCTCTTCGTTGTCGATCCAGATGGACGTGTAATCCTGGCTGAGGTAATCGCGCAGGATGCGTTCGACGAGATTGAGATCGCGATGCAGCAGGGAAGGCGCGCGCCGCTGCTCGGAATTGGTGCGAATCGTGTCCCAGGTGTGTCCGAGGAACTCGACATCGCTGCGGATCTCGTCGTCGGTTGCGCCCGAGGCCGCCGTCCGGACGATGAAGCCGCCCGGATACGTGCCCTTCGCTTCGGAAACCAGACGGCGCAGCCGCGAACGCTCTTCCGCCGAACCGATCCGCCGCGACACGCCGATGTGATCCACCGTCGGCATGTACACGAGAAAACGCCCCGGCAACGCGACGTGGCTCGTGATGCGCGCGCCCTTTTTGCCAAGAGGTTCCTTGGCGATTTGTACGATGATTTCCTCGCCGGCCTTCAACATTTCACCGATGAGCTGCGGGCGGCGCGGCGCTTGATGACGGTGATCGTGCTGGCGTTGCGGACGTCCTCCGCGCTGGGGGCGTCCGCCGCGGCGCATGGGCCGCTGGAACCGCGCCCGCGGAGGCTCGCTGATTCGCGCGCTGGACGGCTGCTCGACATTCCTGGGGTCGGGGCCCGACTCGGGAGTCTCATGCTCCTCCGGCCGCGTGAATTGTTCGCTCGCGTTCGACGGCATGAAGGGATCCGCCGCGGCCGCATCGGCCGAATCAATTGCTTCTTCGGTTTCTTCCGTCGCTTCTCCCGTGGCCTCGTCCGTGAACGCTTCCTCCTCCTGTTCGTGCTCTTCCTGTTCCGCGTGGGCGGCGGCTTCCGCTGCTGATTCGCGCTCGGCCTGCGCTTCTTCGTGCTTGGCTTCCGCCAATTGCTCGGCGAGCGCGGTTGCTTCGTCCTCGGAGAGGTCCGGCGCGCCTAGAGACTCGTGCGATTCGGCCCGTTCGATCGGTTCGAAATCTTGCGTTGATTCCTCGGAGGCAGCCGATGGTTCGTGCGGTTCGGCCTCATGCGCTTCTTCAACTTCGCTCCAGGCCGGAGTGAAGGTTTGGTCCGCGTGCAACTCCTCGGGAGTTTCCGCGGGCGACGGAGCGGCCGGCTCCGCAGACAGCGGCGATTCGGTTTGTTCGGCCGCCCGTTCAGGCTGAGCGTAGAGGGAATCCGGCAAGCCGTGCCCGTGTTCCGTCTCCTGCGTTTGCGGAGGAGCAGGCGTTTCGGCGGGCGCGAAGCCCGGTGCTGCGCCGCTCTCCACTGGCGGAACCGGCGGCGCGGGCGTTCGGTCTTTGTATTTGGCTAACGATTCGCCCGGAAGGATCACGGGCACGTAGTCACCCGCTGGAGGCGGTGGTTCGTAAGGCCGCGCCGGGCCTGGGCGCGGCTCGAACGGCCGCGATGGCGCGTACTTGGACGGCGGCAGATCTCCGCCGCGCCCGCCGCGATCTCCCCGGCCGCCGCTCCCGCGGCGTCCCCAGCGTCCCCGGCCTCCTCCTCCGCGGCCGCCTCTCCGGTTATCGTAGCCGCCCGGACGGCGATCGCCGCCGGAATTTTGCCGCGGCTGAAAATTCCCGCGCGGAGGCGCGGAACTCGGCGTCGGTGGCGGCGCATTTCTTTGATCCGTAGGTTGCGCATCGGACTGCGGCGCGGATGCGGCTTCGTTCACGGGAGCAGGTTGCGCCGGAGCAGTGGGCTCGGCGAAGACTTCGCCGCCCTGTTGCTCCATCTTCTGGACCTTGTTCTCGACGGTCGTGGCGACGTGGTCGTATTCCTCGAGATTTTCCAGGAAGTCGCTGACGTAGAGGAAGGCGTCGCCATCCAGCCCGATGTCCACAAAGGCCGATTGCATGCCTGGCAGCACGCGCGTGACCCGGCCTTTGTAGATGCTTCCGACTAACGCAAATTCCTTCTCCCGCTCGATGTAAATCTCACAAAGTTGTCCATCTTCCAAAATGGCGACGCGCGTTTCGTGCTGCGCCGCGGAAATCACCAGCTCCTTCGACATGAATACTCCTCGGAGGCCACCGCCGTATTCCGGCCTGCCGTCCCAATGGGCGCCACGCCGCTCGTCGCGGCGCGGTCAGGGGAGAGCTAAGCCATGGAGTTGCTTCACTCATCGCGCGATGCATGCCTCTCAGATCTCTCAATCTTCAAACTTGCGGGCGGGGTGGATGAATTCTCTCGCTCCCCCGGTCCGTTTTACAGCGCGGGGCCTCAGTTGACGAACCGCCGTAGGCGCACGTTCATCACCAGCCCCAATGCAAGAAACACAAACAACGTAGCGGATCCGCCGTAGCTCATCAGCGGAAGCGGAATTCCGGTGACCGGCATCAGCCCGATCACCATGGCCGCATTCACCAGCACGTGGAACCCGATCACCGACGTCACGCCCATCACCAGGAACATCCCGGCGCGATCCTTGGCATGTTGGGCATTCTGCACCAAGCGCAACAGCAACGCCATGTACAAAACCAACGTGACCACGACGCCCGCGAATCCCAATTCCTCCGCCAGCGCCGCAAGAATAAAGTCGGAGTAACGAACCGGCACGAAACCGCCCTGATTCTGACTTCCGTTGCCGAGCCCTTTCCCCCAGAATCCGCCGGATCCAACCGCAATCTTCGACTGCAGAATCTGGTAACCCGATCCTTTCGGGTTATCCTCCGGCCGCATGAAGGTTGTCACCCGTTCCCGCTGATATGGCTTGAGGATGTGCCAGCCCACCGGAACGAGCATCGCACCCACCAGAAAAAGAGCGGCGGCATGCTTCCACTGGAGTCCCGCCAGAAACGCTCCCACCGCTGTGAGGGGCACCAACACCATCGCCGTGCCCAAGTCCGGCTGCAGAAGAATCAATCCGAGCGGAACGCCAACCACAATCGCGGCCTTCGCCAAATCCACCAGGTCGAGCCGCTCTGAACGCAACTCACTGAAGTACCGCGCCAGAACGATAATTATAATCAACTTTACCAGCTCTGACACCTGCAAAAACGCCCCCAGGATCGGCAGCCAGCGTTTCGCTCCAAAGCGGGTGTGCCCCACTGCGAGCACCGCAATCAACATGGCGATGCCGATCAGGTAGAAAATCGGGGCCTGGTCCAGGATCGTGTGATAGTCGATGCGGGAGAGAATCAACATCCCGATCACGCCGAACACGATCCACCAGACCTGTTTCCACTGCATCCCGGCCAGGTGGCTGGCGTGCGTCGCGGACCAGATTTCCAGCAAGCTGATCCCGCAGATGGCGAAGACCAGCGCGAGCAGCCACCAATCGTAGTCTCGGAAACCTTTCGATTCCTTCATCGTGTCGCGGTTCGTCCGCCGGCCGCTTATTCCGGCCGCGGTGTCACGGGCTGGCTTGGCTTGGCGACCGCGGGCGCCTGGGCGCTTTGTGTCTGCGGCACGCCGTTCGTGGCCAATGCCGGCGGGGCATTTCCAGCCGGTTGCTGCCCCACGCCGGGCTGATGATCGTTCAACGAATACTGTTGCTGCGCCTTCTTATACTTCTTGTCGTAATACGCCTTCACGATGTCGCGCACAATCGGGCCAGCTGTGGTGCCACCGTGTTCGGTGGAGCCTTGGACCAGCACTGCGACGACGATCTCGGGATTGCGCCGGGGCGCGTACCCCACAAACCATCCGTTCGTGAGTTTGCCTTCGCGCCCGCCGATCCGGCTGCCCGCCGTATAACTCATCAGTTGCGCGGTCCCGGACTTGCCGCAGAACTCAACGTCTTGAAGTCTCAGCGCGTAGCCCGTACCGCCTTGCTCATTCATGACGCCGTACATTCCTTGCGTCACCTGTTCGACCGTGTCCTCCTGGAGCGGGAAATCCACTTCCGGCACCGGGTTCTCGGTCATCAGCAGGTGCGGCTGCTTGAAGATCCCGCCCATGGCGATTCCGCCGATGGTGTACGCCACTTGCAGCGGCGTCACTTCGACGGCTCCCTGGCCGATGGCCACCGAAATCGTTGAGCCGGCATACCACTTGTGGTGGAAGACGCGCTCCACCCACTGCTCCGAAGGAATCAGCCCCGGTTCCTCCCCTGGGAGATCGATCCCTGTGGGTTTTCCCAGGCCGAGTGCCATGGCGTAATGCGAGATGCGATCAATCCCGAGTTCCTTCCCCACGTTGTAGAAAAATACGTCGCACGAATGCACGATGGCATCGTGAAGGCTGACCGTGCCGTGCCCTTTTGGTTGCCAGCAGTGGAAGACGCGTCCGTAGAACGTGGCGTAGCCCGGGCAAAAAACGCTGAAGTTTGCCGGAAGCGCTTTCGACTCCAGCATCGCCGTCGCCATCACAACCTTAAAGATGGAGCCGGGCGCGAGCTGCCCTTGAATGGCGCGGTTCAGAAGCGGCTTGTCGGGATCGTCGTTTAGTTTTTGCCATTCGTCGCGCGAGACGCGGATCGCGAAATCGTTGGGGTTGTACGCGGGCCGGCTCACCATCGCCAGCACTTCTCCTGTCCGCGGGTCGAGCGCCACCAGAGCGCCTTCTTTGTCCGCGAACTCCTGCTCGGCCACTTCTTGCAAGTCATAGTCAATCGTCAGCCGGATCGGTTTGCCGGGAATCGCGTCCTGCTGATCGAGCTTGCCCACTTCCTGCCCGATGCTGTTGACGATGGCCCGCCGCATTCCGTCGGTACCCATCAGCGTGTCGTTGTACTGCTTCTCCAGCCCCGTTTTCCCGACGATGTCGCCGGGCTTGTATCGCCCGTTGCTTGCGTCCACCTGATCGGGGCTCACTTCGCCGACGTACCCGCTCACGTGCGCGAGGAAATCGCCCGAGGGATAGCGCCGCCGGTGCACCATCAGCATCTCCAGCACGGGAACTTCCGTCAGGTGCGATTCGATAAACGCGATGTCGCCCGGAGAGGCCTCGGACTTGATGATGATCGGCTGAAATTTCGGAAGCGATCTTGCCGCCTCAAGTTGCTGCTTGATGTCATCGAGCGTCATCCCCAATCCGTCGGCGATTTGCGGCAAGTACTTCTCCACTTGCGCGGGATCCTCCCGCAGCAGCAGCACGCTGAAAGACGGGTGGTTGTCCACAAGTATGCGTCCTTCACGATCCAGCATTTCGCCGCGCGGCGCGATGATCGGAATCGAGCGGATGCGGTTCTGCTCCGCCTTGGTGGCGTAGTAGTCCGTCTGAATGATTTGCAGATTCCAGAACCCGAAGAGAAGGAGCGCGGTGAACCCCACGATGGCATACGAGATCGCGCCGATTCGCGCCTGCGGCAGCTTATTCTCGTTTTCAAACAAGAGCGCCAACTGAGCTCCACACTGCGGCGTGACCCGGCGGGCCGATTGCCTGGCGGTTCCGCGACTTGTGCCGGGGGAAAACCAGGGAAAGCCGCTCCTGGTGAGACGACATCTTAAGTCCCGCCCAAAGTATCACTTGCCCTATGCTGGCGCAACATGACGGGGACAGCTTGCAGCGCGTTCGTTACGGCCCGCGGGCCGCGCACCCTAGCGCTTGCGCAGAAGATCCAGAAAGGCAAACAGAAATACGGCGAGGGTCGCGTTCAACAGCGTGCCGAGCAGCAGCGGCAGTGTGAAGTAGTGCTCGTGCTTGCCCAGAAGCAGCCGCTCGATGATCATGACCACGCCGTTGTGAAACAAGCAGAATGCGATCGTCAGGAAGAAGCGGCTCACCGGATGATCCACTTCGATCCGCGAACCGAGCGAAGAGGCGAAGTATCCGACCAGCGTTTTTGCGATTCCGTAGAGACCGAGATCCGTGTGGCTCAGGCTGTCCTGGAACAGTCCAATGATCATCCCGAGTATCAGTCCCGAGGATGGATTCCGGCGGCTCAGCGCGAAATAAAGCGTCACCAGCAGCGGCAGGTCGAGCATCTTCGCCCAGTGAAAATGCACGGGCAAGAACGCCTGCAGGATGAGCGCCGCCGCAACCGTGATAACAACCACGATCGTTGCGTATTGGTGTACTTCGATGCGCGGCTCTTCACCCACTCGTACTTCGAGATCTTCCATTTGGGCAGGCTCCTATTGCCGCGCCGGCGACACCGGCGGCGTCTTGCTCGTTGGAGAAGTTGTGGGAGCGGACGTGGGAGTTGCCGCGGGCGCCGCGGAAGAAGGCGCTTGGGCGGGGGGCTGCGGCTGCTCCAGGTCCTGCCGCGTCAGCAAGATCAGCACTTCCTCCAGCTGGTCGAGGTGGGCCGCGGGCCGCACGCGAATCACCATGAACGGCGTGCGCGGATCCGGTTTCGTCTGCACGACGGTCCCCACGGGCAAATCCTTGGGAAAGATGCGATCATCGCCTGAGGTCAGCACCGCGTCACCGGCCGCGACTTTTTCGTCCTTGCTGACGTATTCCATGTCGAGCAGCGGTTCCCCGGAGCCTCTGACGGGGCCCTGGGTGCGCGTGGTGGCGAGCAAGGCGCCCACGCCGCTGTCCTTGTCGCTCAGCAGCAGCACCTGCGACGTGCCCGGGAATACGGCTAGGATTTTGCCGACGACTCCATCCGGTGTGATGACGCCCATGTCGCGCTTGACGCCGTCGCGCGAGCCTCGATCGAGGAACAGGATGTGGCTGGCGCTGTCCGGGCTTGCGCCGATCACGCGCGCTGCGAGCATGGGCGCGGTGGCGTGCGCCTGCCGGAATTGAAGCAGAATCGCCAAGCGGTCCGCTTCCGCGGCCCGGCCCCGCAGTTGCGCATTCTCAATTTGCAACTGCGCCAGTTGACGGCGCAACTCGACGTTTTCCTGGCGCGTATGGCGGAGTCCGATATACCCGCCCCACGCAGCCTTGACTTTGTGGATGCTCCACGAGCTCGCGACCTGCACCGGCGTGATCAGCTCTACGGCCCACGCGCGAATCAGCCGCATCTGTCCTTCGCGCTGAATCTGCGCCGCCAGCAGCAGGATCTGCGCGACCAGCATCACCCCAAGCAGAGCCAGCGAACGGTGACGCGATGGAATGGCAAGCATCGGATTCTTTCAGCAGCGTTTTCGATTCCGCGCCGCGCCGGAATCTCCGCGGCGCCGCGCGGCGCCCCGCAAACCGGCCTCGGCAACCCGGGGCTCGCGGCGCATCCGGAATTCTTGCAGGGTCAATCGATCGAGACGAGCCGCAACAATCGGAAATCGCTCAGCATCTTTCCCGTCCCCAGCACGACCGACGCCAGCGGATCGTCGGCGATGGAAACCGGCAGCCCCGTCTCCTCGCGGATCCGCTTGTCCAGATTCTTCAGCAGAGCTCCGCCGCCGGTCAACACAATACCGCGGTCGCTGATGTCGGCGGAAAGTTCCGGAGGCGTGCGTTCGAGGGCGACGCGAATGGCATTGAGGATCGTCGCGACGCATTCCGAAAGCGCCTCGCGAATTTCGCTGTCGTCGATGGTCACCGTTCGCGGCACGCCCTCGATCAGATTCCGTCCCTTGACCTCCATCGTCAGGGGTTTTTCGAGCGGGTAGGCCGAGCCAATCTCCATCTTGATCTGTTCCGCCGTGCGCTCGCCGACCAGCAGGTTGTACTTCCGCTTCAGATAGTGCATCACCGCCTCGTCCATTTCGTTTCCCGCAACGCGTACGGAGCGTGAATAGACGATGCCGCTCATCGAGATCACCGCGATATCGGTCGTGCCGCCGCCGATGTCCACCACCATGTTGCCCGACGGCTCTTCGATGGGCAATCCCGCGCCGACCGCCGCCGCCATCGCCTGCTCCACCAGGTACACTTCGCTCGCTCGCGCCCGGTACGCCGAATCCTGCACCGCGCGCTTTTCCACCGGAGTGATTTCGCTCGGCACGCCGATCACGATGCGCGGGTGAACCAGCATCCGCCGGTTGTGCGCCTTCTGGATGAAATAGGTGAGCATCTTTTCGGTCACCTTGAAGTCCGCGATGACGCCGTCTTTCATCGGCTTGATCGCCACGACGTTGCCCGGCGTGCGGCCCAGCATCTCTTTCGCTTCCTTGCCCACCGCGACGACTTCGCCGTTATTCTTATTGATGGCGACGATCGAGGGCTCGTTTACCACGATGCCCTTTCCCTTGGCGAAAACCAGCGTGTTCGCCGTCCCCAGATCTATGGCCAGGTCGGAGGAGAACAGGCTGAAGACCGACCGGAAGTTGTACCCGTTTTTGCTCATCATTCCCTCAGTTCAGGCCCTCGGTTCAAGTCCTGCGCGGAGCCGCACGCCCCCGCGCCGTTTGCTGCGGTCCTCGCCGGCTACGGAATCACAATCGGCACGCGCTTGGTGGCCGTGCCGCCACGGCGGTTCTGGCCCGTGATGACGATGACTTGGCTGCCGCGCGACATCGGCGGCGTGAAATAGCGGAACTGCCCATCCGAAGCGATGTCCGCCACGGGTTCCCCATCGATGATCAGGGCAGCGCCGGGCTCGGTTCGCCCGATCACTTCGACGACGCTGCCGTGGAGTTCCGTCCCGTCCACCTCGAGGAGCATTTCCTGGCCCTTGCCTTCCATGACCAGTGTGAACTTGAACGTCTCGCTCGCCTCGCTGTCGTGTTTCTGCGCGTCGGTTGCGGTGACGCTCCAGAAATAATCGCCGGGATCGAATCCGGTCAAATCGACCGAGGTCTGCGATGTCCGCTTCTCCGCAGTGATGCGCGAAAACATCGAGGTCGTACTCACCTTGATGTCGTAAGACACGGCCTGCGAGACAGGCGCCCAGGCGAAATGAATCGCCGCGTGCTTCGGATCCGCTTCGATTAGCGGCTGCAAATTCAGCGGTTCGGTCAGATTGGGAGGCGCAAGGACGTTGGTCTTCTGAACCGGGCCCGAAGGCGGAAGAACCGCGCGCTCGTATCTTCCGATGTTCACGTGCTCCTCGCCGCGCTGCAATTCGGCGTCGCCGGCCGATACCGTGATATCGTTTTCCTGGGTCGCGGGATCGCTGCGGACCGCCGCGCGGCTGTTTTCATGCAGCGATGCAACCGCGTTCGAGAACGAAACCTCGGCCTTCGATCGCGGCGATTGCCACGTTCCCGTGGACAGATCCACCGCGCCGGATGAGATGTGCATGCCGACGCGCGTCGTGCTGTCGCGATCCACCGAATTCTCCTCGACCGTCACCAGCGAGTTGCTCTTCACCGTGTACGTCGTGCCGTCCACGAACGTGATGCGCGCCGCGCCGTCCGCGCCCGTTTGGATCAAATCGCCTTTATCCAGCGTCACGTGGTAGTCGGCGTCCACCCATTGCACGGAGTTCACTTTCTTCACTTGCACGCGGCCGTCCAGATTCACGAAACGCGCTTGCGTCTGCGTGCTCGCGGCCAGATTGTTCACGCCCGCGCCGACGGCCTTCTCGATTCGGTTCAACGCGGACGCGTACCAGTCGGGCACAACCAGATAGAACGCCGCCAGCAGCACCGCGAGAATCAACGCCACGTACACCATAACGGTCTTGTACGTGACCGATGTCCAATAAACCTCAACGCGCGAGATCTTTGGTCGTGGACCCGGCATTTGAGGGTGGCTTTGCATTGAAAAAAAGCCTAATTCTGGGCCATTTCTGCAATCTAGCACACGCATACTGGCCCCGCAAGATGACGGGTTTCGCCTGTTTCCTCGCACCGCAATACGCCGATGCCGGCTCGGAGCCTTCGCCCGGCCTGCTGGCCCGCGACGAAACTCATTGAGCCGTGGCGGCCCGCTCTTCTATAATGCCCGATTGGCAGTTCGCAGGGTTTTCCGCCGGATGCAGTTGAGCGAAGCAGCCCTTCCGACGCCAGGCTCTCAGGAGGATTGATTTCCGTGGCAAAGTGGTTTGAAACCGACAAGCTCGGCGTCAGAATTTTGCTCGGCATCATCGTCGGATTCCTGGGCATCGGGATGCTGCTCTACCTTGTTCCAGGGCAGGGCGGCATGCAGCTTTCCCAGGCGGACGTGGTCGCTCAGGTGGGCAACACGTCCATCACGCTTGCCGACATCCGCACGCAAATGGACCGCCTCACGCGCGGCAGCAACGTTCCCGCCCAGATGGTTCCCGCGCTCGTGCAGGATACTCTGAAGCAGCTTGTGTACGTGCATGCCCTCGATGTGGAAGCGGAACGCCTCGGAATTCACGTGACCGACGAGGAACGCCGCGACCGCATCCTGCTCCTGCTCCCCGACGCGTTTCAAGGCGACACCTTCGAGGGAATGGACCGCTATTCCGGGGAAGTTCAGCAGCGCTTTCAAATGCAGGTGCCCGAATTCGAGGAGTTGGTTCGCCAGAGCCTGCTCGAGGAAAAATTTCAGCAGCTTGTGACGGACGGAATCGGCGTCACGCCGGATGAGGAACAGGAATCTTTCCGCTTTCACAACGAAAAGATCAAGATCGCGTACGTACTGCTCAAGCCGGAGGATTTCGCAAACAAGGTGGATGCCAGCGACGCCGAGATCGCCGCTTACTTTGAAAAGAACAAGGCCAAGTACACGGTGCCGGAGAAGCGCGTCGTTGAGTACGCGCGCCTGGATTTCGCGGCGCTTCGCCAGCGCGTGCAGGTCTCCGAGGATGACGAGCGCGCCGACTATAACGCTCACATCGATCTGTACCGCGTCGAAGATCGCGCGCACGTCGCCCACATCCTGTTCAAGACCGTGGGCAAGACCGACGCCGAAGTGGCGGAGATCCGCAAGAAGGCCGAGGATGTTCTCCAGAAGGCGAAGCACGGCGGCAATTTTGCCGATCTCGCCAAGCAGAATTCCGAGGACACCAGCAAGGACAACGGCGGCGACATCGGCTGGATTACGCGCGGTCAGACGGTCCCCGAATTCGAGCAGGCCGCCTTCACCCTCCAACCCGGCTCCATTTCCGATCTCGTGAAGACCCAGTACGGCTTCCACATCATCCGCGTCATCGAGCGCCAGCTGGCCCGCACAAAGACCTTCGACGAGGTTCGCCCGGAGATACAGGCCAACCTGCAGGAGCAGGGAGCCGAGCAACTGGCCGATACGATCGCCAACCGGATCGCCGAAGACGTTCGCCGCTCCGGCCACATCAGCCTTCAGGATCTCGGTTCGAAATATGGCCTTCCCGTGCAGCAATCTCAGCCCTTGGCAGAAGGCGACGTCATACCCGACCTCGGCCCCAGCCCCGACATTCAGCAGGACGCCTTTCGCATGCGCGCCGGCGACGTCAGCACGCCCATTCGCCTCCAGAGCGGCTACGTGATTCTGAGCGTGAAGGAGATTCAGCCGGCGCATCCGGGCACCCTCGCTGAAGTGCGGGATTCCGTGGCCGGCGATTTCCGCCAGCAGAGGTCGGTCGATCTGGTCCAGGAGCGCGCTGCCGAGATCGCACGGAGGGCCAAAGCGGGCGAGAAGCTCGACGCCGTGGCAAAGTCCCTCGATCTTCAGTCGAAAACCAGCGAGGTCTTCTCGCGGGGCGATTCCGTCCCGGACGTGGGCGCCGCTTCAAAACTAGAGTCAGCCTTCTCCACTCCCATCGGCCAGACGGGCGAACCCGTCTTTCTCGGCGCCAATTGGGTCGTTTACCAGGTGCTGGAGCACGACAATCCCGATCCGGCCGAGTTCGATAAGCAGAAACAGTCCATCGAGCAGGATTTGCTGCAGGCCAAACGCCAGGCGGCCTACGAAGCCTTTCGCGACTCTCTCCAGAAGCAGCTTGAAAGCGAGGGCAAGATCAAGCTTTACCCGGAGAACCTGAAGCGGCTGAACCCCACGTCCTAGCTGATAAGATGCTGAAAATAAAGTACTTACATCCATAGAATACGCTATTGCCTTTCCCTGCGTCCTGGGCTACCATTTTTGGGTCCGCAGTCCTGCCCCTGGCCAGAGGGGCGAGTACCAGAGGCTGTCGCCTTCCCAGCTAGCTTCTGCAAAAGATCGTCTTTCTTGGTGACTGTTGCTGATTGCCCGTTGCTCTATTGGGACCTATCACTGGCATTGACCTTGCTGGGGCAGCGATTCGGCCGGAGAATCTAGCACCAGGCCTACGGACGGCCTGATCTGCGAGGTATAGCGATGCACGCCAACATGCGAACTCGAAACGAGTACCGCTGCTCAATTGAGCTGAATCAGAACGGGAAATATTGCGTCCGCGTTCGCGCTATGTTCGCGGGGCACGATTGGAATCTATCCGTCTACTTCCTGGCGTCCACCTTCGATCGCGCCATGAAGAAGCTTGAGCAGACCCTCCAGTTCTTTCAACGCGAAGAGGATCGCCTGTGGTTCTGGGGAGTGGATCGCACCGACGACCCGAATCTTTCGGCCGAAATGGTGGGGAAAGAGGGCCTCTACCTGGATCGCCGCGGCGAATTTCCGCGCCGCTCGCCTTCTTTCGCAGTGTCCGCGGAACGTCCCGTCCCGGCGTTCGTGCTCGCACCGGTGCGCCGGAATCTGGCCGATTCCCTGCAATCGGTCCACGCAGCCGCGGGAAACTAATTCCGCGTCCGGCCATCAAAGCCCCGAAGGTCCGGATGCGGCCCCAGCCTCAGCCTCCCTCCGCTTCGCAACCGCAGTCGCCCCAGGCCGCGAGCTTTTCCGAGTTGGGCCTGATGACCGGAGCGGCCGACCCGATGATGAATTTCCCCTCGGGGACGGTGTTCACACCCTACTCGCTGGTGCGCAATATCTCGAATCAACCTGCGGCGGTAACGCCGGAACTGTGGTGGATGTCCGGTGGTTCGCCGCAGTCCGCAACGCTGCCGCAGATGACGCTCTCGCCCCACCAGACTGTGAACCTGAACGTTCCGGCCTTGCTGGCCGCGGCCGGACTCAAGAACTTCAATGGAAGCGTAAATCTGATTCTAGACACCACGGCGCAGGCGGGCGGGCTGGTCCTGTCCAGCGGCAGCGTGGACCAAACGAACACGTATGTTTTTGAGGTGATGCCTCACGGCGTCGAGGAAGGAGCATCCAAGCAATTGTGCTACTGGAGCACGGGAAACGGCGACGACACCATGGTGACGCTGTGGAATCCCGCGGATGAGGCGCAGGACTTCGCGTTAACGCTGTTCTATACCGGTGGCCAATACGTCTACCCGATTCACCTGGGGCCGAGGGAAACGCGAACTTTCAACGTGTCCGCGATCCTGGAGAGTTCGGTCCCCGATGCGGCGGGAAATGTGATTCCCGCGGGGATAAAGGACGGCAGCGCGGAAATTGCCGGGTCGCTGGGCGAACAACAACAAATCCTGATCAGCCTGGACGCCGCCGTTTACAATATAAGGAAGGCGACCTGCGGAACGGTCTGCTGGTACTGCGGCGGGGTAGTGTACGCAGCGTTCGATCTCGATCCGTTTGGGCTGGATTCCGAAGGAACCACCCAAGAGACGTTCTACGAGACTTGGAGCACCGGTGGACAGACCACTCCCAGCGCTACGTGGAGCAGCAGTGCGCCGAGCATCGCGACGGTGAATAATAGCGGGCTGGTGAGCGGTGTGAGTACCGGTTCCTTTACGCTTTCCGCCTGGGACAATTATTATGAGACGGAGTACAACAGCGACTACTGTACCAACATATACGCTTATTGCCCTACCTTCATCCCGTATTCTTTGGGCGGGGGCACTAGCCTTTCTGTCACGTTCTCGCCAATTTCTTCCGTTGCTGTGGGGCAGACCGCGACGACCATCGCCACTGTCAACCCCTCAACAAATTCCGTACCGATATCCCTCTCGATTTCAAGCTCCGCTGAGACTGTCGCCCCGCCGGGAACATTCACCGCGACCACGCCCGTGGTAGTTCAAGGCCTGACGGTCGGCACGGCGACGCTGACCGCGAAAGTTCAAGTCTCCGACGGCGGGACCGCTACGGTTGGCACCACCTCATTCCCTGTCGTCATGCCTAGCATCTCTCAAAGTAATAATTTGTGGTTCTTTGGCACCGGCGTAGGAACGCCCAGCGGATTCACGCTTGGCTCAACGAATGCGATGCTCACAGTCAACGGGGCAGGCAACGGAACTTACGCCTGGACAATCACCAATGGCTCGTCGGAATTGGCATTCCAGAATGGCTCTAGTTCAATCACTTTGACGAACGCAAACACGGTAACGATCCATAGCGCGTCGTACAGTACGTCCAGCAACGACGTTGCTGTTCAGCTAAAGTACACGCCGCAGGGCGGAAGCCAGATTACGCTTCCGCTGTGGACACTCACAATCGATTCGCCATATCAAGTGGTCGAAGGGACGCTCCCGCAGCCCAGGGGTGCGTCCGCTTGCACGAGTAGCTACCCCTCAGGAAATGCCGGATGGTACCAACTAATTAACTACACCTTAAAAAGCCGATTCGGCGCCACAATGAGCTACGCCCCCGTTAACGAGTCATTCGGTCAGCGAATGGACAGCTACAGTGGTAATAACTGGAGCACCCCGACTCCTGGGCCGGGGACTACTAATGCTTTAGGTGCCTTCACAGATAACCTTTGTAGTGTCGGGACAAGCCCTCCAGCGGAGCCTCCGCAGAGTCCGCTAGGGAGTGTTCTGGTCTTCCAATTGCCTCAGACATTCTCTGCCGGCGTTCTGGCAACCGGAGGCGGTCTGGCGGTCCAAGAGGATGTAATCAACTTCTACCAAGACCACGGCACGGTCTCCCAGATTACAACTCCTGTGCCATAGGAAAAATATGCGACTTTTTCTGTGTTTATTATATTTATTAACGAGTTTCCTTTTTCCGACGCGTTTGGTTGCGCGGTTGGGGCCACTTCCGGGCACCGAACCGGTTAAGCCAATTTTCGACAAAGCAGATGTAGTTTGCAGTCTTCGCGTGGAATTGGCAAAAATTGTCCGTTTGCAAGGCGGCGGAACAGATGGCGCACTGCAAGATTTTGTACGGGTCACCGGTACGATTCTGGATGTCTACAAGTCGGATCTCACCCCTCCGGGTTCTTTGGTCTTTCAGTTTCCGGAAGACCCGATGTCGAACGGGGCCACCGGCTTCCGCGAAGGAGACGTGGTTCTGCTCTTCCTGACTAGAGGCGACTCCGTATACGATCTCGCCGATCCCTTTATTGGAGTGATTTACTTCAGCCGGTTGGACCGAGTGCCCGGCAATCCGGACATCGACAAGCTGGAGTCTGCATTGGCTCTAGCTCTGCGAAGGGGTAACCGCGACGATCAAATCAATGCGATGCGGCTGCTGGAAGGTTTCGATCAACTTAGTCCAACTACTCTGAGCACGGTAAGCGGCCTATCTTCGTCCAGTGATCCCGCGATAGCGTTTGCAGCATTGGCAGTCTTGTTGAAAACCCGGACTCCAGATAGTGTAGCGAAGTTTTTAAGCTATCTTCAGAACTACAAAGAAGATCAACCGCCGATTGGGCTAATCAGCGCCGCAGACGAACTGGGCTTGGTCACTGATGTCGGAGCTCTCCCAGAGATAGAGCTCCTGAGCAACAACAGATTCATTTCGGTTCAAATGGCAGCGATGGATGCAATCCGGCGCATCGCGAGTCGTACGAGCGCCCCCACATTAATGCGGCGCTTGGATGATCCTAATCGCAATGTGCAATATTCGGCCTTGATCACGCTAGCCGAATTATTTGGGAAAAGTGGTGACTACGGTCCAAGTGCTGAGCTGTTCGACAAGAGACCTGCCTACTACACAGCGTTGTGGAAGAAATGGTGGCAAGAAGACGGCAAGAAACAGTACGGGTCCCTCGATGGCAGAAATCCCTGACGGAAAGAAATGGTGCGTTCTCGCGAATGAATTGTGTGGGAAAACCGGGGACGGAAAACCGGGGACGAAAACCGGGGACAGACGGAACGTTTCCGATAATTTGTCCAGAAACAAAGAGAACATCCCGTCTGTCCCCGAGTTTCCCCGTCTGTCCCCGAGTTTCCAATAAATTTGTACGAAGATCATGGTACCGTCAGTCCGATAACGAGTCCCGTACAATAGAGGAACCATGCGATCCAGCATTCTTCTTTTGCTCTCAGTATTTTTCATGCCGTTGCGCATCGCCGCGCAAGCGGGACCAATCCCGGGCGGGGTGCCGGTAAGGCCCGTTTTCGACAAGGCGGATGTAGTTTGCAGTCTTCGCGTGGACTCGGCAAAAATTGTCCGTTTGCAAGGCGGCGGAACCAATGGCGCAGCGCAAGATTTTGTGCGGGTCACCGGTAAGATTCTGGATGTCTACAAATCGGATCTCACCCCTCCGGGTTCTTTGGTCTTTCAGTTTCCGGAAGACCCGATGTCGAACGGGGCCACCGGCTTCCGCGAGGGGGACGTGGTTCTCCTGTTCCTGAGCAAAGGCAACTCCGTATACGAGCTCGCCGACCCCTATGTTGGACTCAGATACTTCAGCCGGTTGGACCCAGTGCCCGGCAATCCCGGCTTCGACAAGCTGGAGTCTGCATTGCTTCTGGTTCTGCAACGGGGTAACCACGACGATCAAGTCAATGCGCTGGAATTGCTGGAAGGCTTTGACCGCCTTGCTCCGGCGACGATGGGCGCCGTGAGCGTTCTTATCTCCTCAGCCGACCCTAGGGTGGCGCTTGCAGCACTGTCCGTCCTTCTGAGAACCGGGACTCCCGCCAGCGTGGCGAGATTTGCCGCATATCTTGAAACTTACAAGGAAGAACGCCCTCCGATTGAGCTGTTTACCGCTTCAGGGGCACTAAGCGGGGTCACCGATCCCGCGGCGCGAGTTGATATCGAGCGTCTGAGTGGCGACATGCACACGGACGTTCGGAGGGCTGCAATGTATGCCCTCCGGCACATCGCAAGCGCCAAGAGCGCGCCGGTTCTGATACAGCGCCTGGATGACCCGGACGGGAACGTGTCGTATCTGGCCCTGATAACCCTGGCCGAAATCTTCCACAAGTACGGTGATTACGCGCCGAATGATGAGTTCTTTGACAAGGACCCCCAGCAGTACATCCGCCGCTGGAAGGATTGGTGGAACACTGAGGGTAAAAACATGAGCCAATAGCCGTTCATGAAATGGGCACAGCCTTTGAAATTGAATTCCCTGCGGGTGGCCGACAGATTAGGCGCAGATGAGAAAGTGGGTGCCGCATCTCTTGCAAGAAATGCAAAGGATGCGGTTTTAGAGTTCACTTCAATCAGTGAGGAGAAACGTCGGAAATGCCCGTTCCCCTCTCTCTCGAATTCTTGTGGAACGACCTGAATTGAAGCCACTGCTCTATACCACTGTCGTTTTGGCAGCGTCGATCCTGAACTTGTCCGCGGGCGCCGCACCTCAGACTGTCGTTGTCCAATGGGACAACACAGCGATTCAGGGCGTGCGCGACGCCAAATTGGGCGCGCCGATGGCGGCGCGGGCGCTGGCGATTGTGCACACGTGCATGTATGACGCGTGGGCGGCCTATGATGAGCGCGCCGTGGGCACACAGTTGCGCGGTGCGCTCCGCCGTCCGGCGAGCGAACGGACCGAAGCCAACAAGCAGCGCGCGATCAGTTATGCGGCGTACCGGGCGCTAGTGGATGTTTTGCCGGTGGATGCTGAGTCGGTTTATAAGCCCTTCATGCGCGAGTTAGGGTACGACCCAAACGACAACTCCACGGATATCGAGACGCCCGCCGGCATCGGCAATGTCACTTGCGCCGCCGTTCTCGAATTCCGGCATCACGACAAGTCCAACCAGCTCGGCGACATGGTTCCAGTTGAAGGTGCAGGCATAAGAGCAGGACTAGGCGCGTACAGCGACTGGAGCGGTTATCGGCCCGTGAATCAGCCGGGCTCAGTGCCTTCGCATTTTCCGCTCGTGAAGCCCCTCAATCCCGACCACTGGCAGCCGCTCACGTACACGGACTCGAGCGGCAGCTTGGTGCTGCAAATGTTCGAAGCGGCACAATGGTGTTTCATCACACCGTTCGCTCTGACCAAGGGCGACGACCTTCGCTCTGCCGTAGATCCCGGTCCATTCAAGTACGGTTCGGCTGAATACCAAGAGCAAGCGGAAGAACTGGTCGCTCTCAGCGCCAACTTGACGGATCGGCAGAAGATGATTGCCGAATATTGGTCTGACGCAGGGAACACGTCGGAGACTGTCGATCACTGGCTGCAGTTTGCGCAGTTCGTCTCCGCGCGCGACCATCACACCCTCGACGACGATGTGAAGATGTACTTTGCGCTGACGAACGCGATGCTCGACGCCGGCATCGCAGCCTGGGACGCCAAGCGCGCATACGATTCCGTGCGCCCCCTCACGGCGATTGCGGTGCTTTTCAACGGCAAGCAGATTCGCGCTTGGGGCGGCTCGGGCAAAGGCGCCGTCGAAATGGACGGCTCGCAGTGGATTCCCTATCAGCCACAGACCTCCCCGACCCCGCCGACTCCGGAATACGTGTCCGACCAGAGTGCTTTCAGCACGACAGCGGCTTGGGTCCTTGAGCGCTGGACTGGAAGCGTTCATTTTGGATATTCGATGACGCTTCCCGCGCGCAGTTCACGGATCGAGCCCGGAGTGACGCCACGGGAACCAGTGGAGTTGAAATGGGAGACATTCCGAGATGCGGCCGACGAGGCTGGACTGTCCGGGCGCTATGGCGGGATTCAGTTTCCGCGTGGCGATTTGGCCGGAAGGAAGCTGGGCGAACTTACTGCTGCGCGCGCTTGGGAAAAGGCGCAATCGTATTTCAGTGGCGCGAAATCCCTGTCTAACAGTTCAGGTGCGACCTCCAATTCGCGATAGGTTGTCCTGCGCCAAAATGCAAAACGGCCTGAGTTGCCCTCTGGCCCCGCGCACGGGATCATACGAAACTCGAATCGCTCGGCGGCTTAGCTTCCGCCTGCAGCAGTGGGTGAGTAGCACTCGGAGAGCCGTTACTTATCCCTGAGAAGGACTTCTCCGCCCCCGATGATCTGCTCGTTGAGCCAGAGGCGGTACCGGTAGGAGCCCGGGTTGCTGCCCGGGCGCGGCGTTCCGCTGAGCAGGCGCATTCCGGCCGGCGCCTGGAACATGTTCGAGGAAAATGGGCAGCGGTTGGGGTCGAACTCAATCTTCAATTGGCCGGCGTCGGAGACCCAGCAGACTTGCTCGCTCGGCCCGATGACGACAACTTCCGGAAGCAGTCCCACGATTACGAGTTTTTCCGGCATGAGCCTCTATTTCATTTGTTCGACCGCGGCCACGATGTGCCGCGCGGAAATCCCAAACGTGTCCAGCAGCTCGTCGCCGAGGCCCGAATGCGGCACGCGCTCGACCGCCAGTCTGCGCACTGCCGTCAGCGGCACGCCCGCCTCCGCGAGCGCGGCCAGCACGGTCTCGCCGATTCCGCCCTCGGGATAGTGATCCTCGACGGTGATCACGCGCCCGCCGGTCGCCGTCACCTGCTCGGCCAGCGCCGTGGTGTCGAGCGGCTTTAGGCAGTAGAGATCGATGACGCGAATCGAAATTCCCTTCGCGCGAAGCTGATCCGCGGCCTTGAGCGCCTCGCACAGCGTCACGCCCGCGCCGATTACGGTGGCGCGGTCCTGCGCGCCCTGCCGCAGCACTTTCAAACCGGGGATCGGGAATTTTTCGTCGTTCGCATAAATCACCGGCGTCTTCGGCCGCGACGTTCCGCATGTACGTGATGCCGTTGAACCGCGCCATCGCTTCCACCAGGCGTTCCGTTGCCACCGCGTCGGCCGGATAAAGTATCGCCGCCCCGGGAATCGCGCGAAACGCCGCCAGATCCTCGAGCGCCATCTGCGACGGTCCGTCTTCGCCGATCGAAATGCCCGCGTGCGATCCACACAGATTGATCGTGCTCCTGCTGATTCCCGCCATACGCACCTGGTCGTACGCGCGCGCCAGGAAACACGCAAACGTCGAAACGAACGGCACCAGTCCTTGCGCCGCGAGCCCCACGCCTACGCTCACCATGTTCTGCTCGGCAATGAAGCCTTGAATCAACCGGTCCGAGTACGCCTTCTGGTACGTTTCGGCGAAGGTCGAATTCTTCACGTCGCCGTCCACCGCGATCACCTTGTCGTTCACTTCCCCCAGCTTAGCAAGCGCCACGCCGTAAGCCTGCCGCGTCGCCCACTGGTCGCCCAGCTTGTAATTCGGCGCTTTCGTAGCCGGAAAATCCGGCGGCGCGGGCAGCGACTTCCGCGCGTAGGATCGGCCATCGTCTTTTTCCACCGGCGGCAGCGGGCCGAGTTCCGCCAGCGCCTTCTCCAAATCGGCCGGCGGCAGCGGCTTGCCGTGCCAGCCGTCTTTATCGGCGAGAAAACTCACGCCGTGCCCTTTTTGCGTGCGCGCCAGGATCGCGTACGGTTTTCCCTTGATCGCCGCCGCGTGGTCGAAGGCCGCGAGGATCGCGCTGAGGTTGTGCCCGTCAATCACTTCGCCGTCCCAGCCGTTCGCCTGGAATTTCTGCAAGTACACTTCGGCGTGGTGGTCGTACATCGTCCGCTCGCTCTGCCCGAGCCCGTTTACGTCGCCGATCGCCACGAGATTGTCCAGCTCGAGGTGCGAGGCAAACGCCGCCGCTTCCCACACGTTTCCTTCCGCCATTTCGCCGTCGCCCAAGAGCACGTACACGCGCGCGGCCGAATTCTGCCGCCTCGCGCCGATCGCAAGCCCCGCGCCCACCGACAATCCCTGCCCAAGCGAGCCCGTCGCCGCGTCCACGCCGGGAATCCACGGCGTCGGATGGCCTTCCAGTTCGCTCGATAGCGTGCGCAGCGTCATCAACCGCGAAACCGGAAACACGCCCGCTTCCGCCAGCGCCGCGTAGAGCACCGGCGCCGCGTGGCCCTTCGAGAGCACGAACCGGTCGCCCGCGAGCGCATTCGCATTCGCCGGGTCGAATTTCATCACGTGGAAATAGAGCGCCGCCATGATCTCCGCCGCGGACATGCACGACGTCGGATGCCCTGAATTCGCAGCCGTAGTCATGCGCATCGAGTGGATGCGCAGCAGTCGCGCCTTCTCGGCGAGTGCGGCGATCTTTCCGGATGGTGGTGCGCTTTGCGTTGTGCCGGCCATGTTCTCTCCTAAATGGGGTTCGTTCATTGTACCGGACGCGTATCACTTTTTGTAGCTCTGCCCATTCCCGGCGCGAGGCGCGACTTGTTGGCGGTCTTGTGCAAAGATGAAGGCGCCGCGCGTTGCCGAACGCTCGCCTATGGCATCACAGTGTATGGAATGACGACAATCCCCAGCTTCCGGCGAAACGCGCTGTGCATCTCAGGCCTGGTTGTCTTCGCAGCATTGGCCTTCCAAGCCATTGTCGCAGCGCAGGACCAATCCCCCGGCGTCATTCGCGTGGACGTGAACCTCGTCATGGTTGACGCGACCGTGAAGACGAAGGCCGGCCAAATCATGGCCGATCTGAAGAAGGACGACTTCGAGCTTCGCGAGGATGGCGTCGTCCAAAAGATAGACGTCTTCAGCCGTGACGAATTGCCTCTCAATGTTGCGCTGGTCCTGGATCTAAGCGATTCGATTGGTCCATTCCTGGTCCCGTTGCGCGACGCCGCCACAACCGCTCTTGCAGCGCTCAAGCCCGAGGATCAGGTGGCCCTGTTTACATTTGCCACCGAAGCCCAATTGCGCGTGCCGTTGACCACGGACAAGTCCGCAATTGCTCAGCAAATCAGCACATTCCAGGCGCGCGGCGCCACAAATATCAACGACGGCATTTTTGTCGCCGCCGAGTATCTCCTCAGCGCGCCTCCGAACGGCCGCCGCGTGATCATTCTAATCAGCGATGACGTTGGCACGGACGCCGGCGCGCAGGGGACGCGCGACATCGTCACCGAAACTCTCGCGGCGGATGCGGTCCTGTATAACCTCAAGATACCGGGATACAACCCGCCGGCACTCCTCGCCCAAGCGAGCATGATTCCCGGCCTCGTGAGCATTCGCAGAGTCATGGACCAGACGGGCGGGGAAATCTTCGACGTTCAGGACGTGGCGCATCTGGATGCCGTCTTCAGCGCCCTGATTCAGCGGCTCAAGACGCGCTATACGCTCGGATATTACACGCAGGCCAATGGCGCGGAGGGCGGACGGCATCAACTCGATATTCGTTTGAAGCCTTCGTTTGGGAAAAAAGGACGCGATTACGCCATACTGGCCAAAAGCGGCTACTACGTTCATTGATCCAGGGGAACAATTGCACGACCGTTCGTCATAAGCACCGTAGTCCAGAGCTTGGCTGCCATGCCGAGCGGCCAAATTGTCCGGCGCAGGCCGCCGCGCACTGGGTTGCGCTGCGCGCGCGAATCGGCGAAACTAGGTGTTCCGCCGGGCCCCCTCGGTTGGAGCCGGCCCGACGAGGGCCTACCCGGTGCGTCACGCCTGCGATTTTTCAGGCGGACGAAAACACACCTCGCATGCCAAAGAGGTCTATACAACATGAGCAGTGAAATCGGCGAGCTGATTACTCCACCGCGAATTCTGCTGACTCCCGGCCCCTCCCTGATGGACCCGCGCGTCTACCGCGCGATGTCGGCGCCGATCGTCGGCCATCTCGATCCCTGGTTCACGGCGCTGATGAACGAGATCCAGCTTCTCCTGCGCCGCGTGTTCCAGACCGAGAACCGCACGACATTTCCCATTTCCGCTTCCGGTTCCGGCGGCATCGAGACGGCTGTCATCAATCCGCTCGAGCCCGGCGACGAAGCCATCGTCTGCATCAACGGCTCATTCTCCGAGCGCATGGCCATCATCGCCGAGCGCACGGGCGCGAAAATTCTTCGCGTCGAAGCGCCGTTCGGCCGCAGCGTGGATCCCGATGACGTTCGCCGCGCGGCCAAGGGCCGCAACATCAAGTTAGTGGGTATGGTCCACGGCGAGACTTCCACATCCGTGCTCACGCAGATCGAACCTTTCCGCAAGGTTGCGGATGAGCTCGGCGCTTTGCTTGTTGTGGACACGGTCGCCAGCCTCGTCGGCTCTCCGGTTGACGTGGATCGCGAGCGCATCGACATCTGTTTCTCCGGCACGCAGAAAGCGCTCAGCGCGCCTCCGGGGATGGCGCCCATCACGGTCAACGCGCGCGTCGAGGAAGTGATTCGCGCCCGCAAGACGAAAGTCTCAAGCTGGTATTTCGATCTCACGCCGATCATGACTTACTGGGGCAAGGACCGCACGTATCACCACACGCCGCCGATCCCCCTGGTCTTCGGTTTGCGTGAAGCGTTGCGAATCGTCCTTGAGGAAGGCCTCAAAGCAAGCTGGGAGCGCCACCGCCAGAATCAACTCGCTCTGATCGCGGGAATCGAAGCGATGGGGCTCGAGCTGTTCGTTGCCAATCCGGCCGAGCGCATGCCCACTGTCACCGGAATTGTTCCGCCCGCGGGCGTGGACGAGCACCAGGTTCGCCGCCAGTTGCTCAACGAATTCACCGTCGAAATCGGCGGCGGCATCGGCACTCTCAAGGGCAAGCTCTGGCGCGTGGGCTTGATGGGCTACTCCAGCCAGAAGCGCCACGTGCTGCTGTTCCTCGCGGCTCTCGAGAAGGCCCTCACCGATCAGAATTTCCGGCTGTCGCCCGGAGCAGGCGTCACGGCTGCGTCGCACTACTACTCGCAGACGGAAGCCGTTCCTGTCGCGCACCCGAAGTAACGGAGCGAGCCGTGCCGGCGAACACGATTCCAAATCGAGGCGCGATGAGCGAGTTCGTCGGCGCCTTCGGCGTGCCGTCGAATCTGACCGACGTGGCCTATCAGGTCCGCTTCTCGCATCTCTGGAACGGCGTCGCCACGCGCCATAGCGACACGATCGACACGAAGTTCCTCGTTGATGGCCGCCGCGTGATTGTCGGCTTGGCGCATACGGCCTTCGTGCGGTTCCGCGAGAGTTCCGGGCGCGATCTCACGGATCGCGAAGCGAGCTACGTCGCGGCCGAATATTTGCGCGAGCGGCTCCAGCAGAAAGACGAGCGCGATCTCTACGACGTCCCGGAGGCCGAGGTTCTGCGCCTCATCAAGCTGCTCGAAATTTCCTGAGGCTGCGTTTCGCCGGCCGGCCGCTTCGGAGTTTGCGGAAAGACTGAAAACGTTGTCATTCCGAGGCGCGCTGCGTGCCGAGGACTCTTTCTTGGGGTTTCAGACGAAGAGATATTCCTCGCCCGCCGCGGCGGGCGAGGAATGACACTCAAATCTACTTTTTCGGCAAGCCGTCAGGCATCGGAGAGCGAACCGTCAACTCCGCTTTTCTCCGGCGGCTTATCGTTCTCCAGTTCGCCCCTTTCGAGAATCGCGCCGCATTCCAGACACTCGATGTATTCCGCATCCTTGTCCTTCGCAATCAGTTGCGTGCGCGCGTGTTTGCATCCCGCCGGATCGTTCGTCTTCGCTGAGTCTTCTGTCATAAGTCTCTTCTCGCCGCGCAACTGCGCTTTCGCCGTCCGCTTCCGCCGCAAGTTCTCGCCCCGCCGCCTCGTAGAGTTTACAATGGTCCGGCCAAAAGAAGCCCCGGGACGGCCGAGATTGCCATGGCGCACGTAAACACCAAAACCCGGCTCGACAATGTCCTGTTCTACGGCATCGTTCTGTTGCTCGCGCTCTTTGTGTTCCGGGTGTTCGAGCCGTTTCTGGTGCCGCTGGGCTGGGCGGGCGTTCTCGTGGTCGTGTTTTACGCGCCGCACAGGATGCTCGAGCGAAAATTTCATCGCGGCACCGCCGCCGCGCTCTCCACGCTCGGTGTCACGCTGATTCTGATTCTCCCCGTGCTCGGACTGATTCTTCTTTCCGTTCGCGAAGGCGTGGATGCCACGCACAGTCTCCAGCACGCCATCGCCGCGGGCCAATTCGGATGGGTCGGCCGCGCCGGCGCCTGGCTCATTTCGAAAATTCCGGCGGCTCATCGGCCGGACCTCGGCTCGCTCGCTGAGGAGGGCGCGGGCAAAGTCGGCGGATTTCTTGCCGCCCAAGTTGGCCCGATATTCCGCAACGTTGTCGTCTTTCTCTTCGACCTTTTCGTCACCCTGTTCGCGCTCTTCTATTTTTTCCGCGACGCCGATTCGATTCTCGCGGCTTTCAAGGGTATTCTGCCGTTCGAGGAGTCGCGCCGAACGAAAATTCTCAACGAAGCGCACGACCTCGTCTTCGCGAGCGTTACGACGAGTCTCATCATCGGAGCTGTGCACGGACTGGTTGGCGGATTGACCTTCGCCGTCGTGGGTTTACCCGCTCCGATCTTTTGGGCCATCGTGATGGCGTTTCTTTCTCTCCTCCCGGTCGTAGGCTCCTGGCCGGTGTGGCTGCCCGCAGCGATCTGGCTTTTCTCCACCGGGCACTGGGGCCGCGGCCTGGTCGTGTTGCTGCTGTGCGGAGGCGTGGCCGGCGCGACGGACAGCCTTCTCCGCCCGTTCCTCATCGGAGGGCGCTCGCGGCTGAACGGCCTGCTCGTCTTCATCAGCGTGCTCGGAGGAATCGCGTGCTTCGGCATGCTCGGCATCGTGCTGGGACCCATCGTGGTGGCCACGGCTGCCAGCCTTCTCTCAGGCTATTCCGGCGCGCGCGAACAGGCCGGGTAACCTTCCACCACTCCATTCACAGCGGTTCTGCGCGCGCGCGCCGCGCTGTGCTAGAGTAGCCGCGCAGAAGGGAATACGTATGCCCGCGAAACCCGCGCAGCCTCCGTTGGAATTGCCGCCAGACAAACTCTCCTGGCGCTGCGATCCCGCGCGCATCCCTTATGCGACGACGGCGGAAGCCGAGCCGATCGAAGGGTTGATCGGGCAGGAGCGCGCCCAGCGCGCGCTGAAGCTCGGCGTCGAACTCGATGCGCGCGGCTACAACATGTTCGTCTGCGGCCTGGCGGGCACGAGCCGCGGCGGCACCATCGCGCGCATGATCGTAGAATTGAATCCGCAACGCAAACTCTCGCTGGACCGCTGCTACGTCAACAACTTCAAGGCGCCGGACCGCCCGCGTCTCATCACGCTGCCCCCGGGCCAGGCCACCAGCTTCAAGAAAGACGTGCAGTCGGGAATCGAATTTCTGCGGCGCCGCATTCCGCAGGTGTTCGAGGGCGAACCGTTCCAGCGGCAAAAGAGCCGCATCGTTCGAGCGCTTCACGGTCCGCGAAAAAGAATTGATGGACGATTTCACGCGGCGCATCGCGCGCGAACAATTCGCGCTGGGCCACATGCAAGTCGGCGCGGTAGCGCTGCCGGAAATTTTCCCCGTCCTCGAAGGCCAGATGGTGCCCATCGAAGACGTCCCCAAGATGGTGCAGGACGGCAAGCTCGAAACCACCGTCGCCGAAGACCTCGAGCGCAAGTACGAGCAGTTCCGCCAGGAATTCACCGTCGTCTACCGCCGCACGCTCACTCTCTCGCGCGAACTCGCCAGCGAGCTGAGCTACCTCGAACAGGAAGCCGCCTCGGTCCTCGTGGACGGTTTCGTCGAGGAGCTCAAGGAACGCTACCCGGGCGTGCAGGTGTCGGAATATCTCGAGGAGGTTCGCCACAATCTGCTCGACAACCTCGAGCCCTTCAAGGAGCGCGATGGCGAAGAGGAGCCGGGTTCGCCGAACCCGGCGGCCGAGACGGGGCCGCGCCAGCAAATGACCGACCGCGATCCCTTCCGCGTCTACGGCGTGAACGCGATCCTGGCGCACGACGATTTGGAAGCTTCCTCGGTGATTTTCGAGACCACGCCGACGTACGCGAATCTCTTCGGCACGGTCCAGCGTGCCTACGATTCGCGCGGCGGCTGGACTTCGGACTTCATGGATCTGCGTGCCGGATCGATCCTTCGCGCCGATGGCGGCTACTTGATTCTCTATGCGATGGACGCGCTCTCGGAGACCGGCGTCTGGCGAACGCTGAAGCGCATGCTGAATCACGGCAAGCTCGACATCCAGCCGCTCGATCTCTTCTTTCCGTTTGGCGCCTCGACGATGAAGCCGGAGCAGATCGAGATCAACGTGAAAATCATTCTGATCGGCGATCCCGAAATGTACGAGCTGCTCTACGAAAACGACGAGGATTTCCGGAAAATCTTCAAGGTCCGCGTCGAGTTCGATGAAGAGATGGGCCTGAGCGATACCGTCATTCGCCAGTATTGCGGGCGGCTCAGAAAAGTCACGGAGAAAGAGCATCTCAGCCCGTTCGACCGCACCGCCGTCGCCGCGATGATCGAATTCGGCGTGCGGCTCGCCGGGCGGCGCAACAAAGTCACGGCGCGATTCACCGATCTCGCCGATCTGGCGCGCGAAGCGTGTTACGTCGCGCGCGAACTGAATGAATCGCCGGTGACCGCCGCGCACATCCGCCGCGCGCGCGAGGCCCGGGTCGAGCGGCACAATCTCATCGAAACCAAGATCCGCGAAATGATCGAGGACGGCACGATCCTGATCGACGTGGAAGGCTCGCGCATCGGCCAGGTGAACGGGTTGAGTGTCGCCGAAATCGGCGGGTACGCCTTCGGGAAGCCCGTGCGCATCACCGCGTCGGCGGCGCTGGGCAAAGCGGGCCTGATCAACATCGAGCGCGAAGCGAATATGAGCGGGCGCCTCCACGACAAAGGAATGCAGATCATCGCCGGTTTCCTTCGCGGGCGCTTCGCGCAAGACAAGCCGCTCTCGCTCGCCGCGAGCCTGTGCTTCGAGCAATCTTACGCGGGCGTGGACGGCGATAGCGCCAGCGCGACGGAAATTTTCGCCCTGCTCTCCGCGCTCTCGGGACTGCCGATCCGCCAGGACATCGCCGTTACCGGCTCGGTGAACCAGCAGGGCGACATCCAGCCGATCGGCGGCGTGATCCAGAAGATCGAAGGATTTTTCGACGTGTGCCGCGCGCTCGGCATGAACGGGAAACAGGGAGTCATCATCCCGTCGGAAAATGTCGAGGATTTGATGCTGCGCGACGACGTCATTGAAGCCGTCATCGCCGGCAAATTCCACATCTATCCCGTCGCCACAGTCGAGCAGGGAATCGCGATTCTCACGGGCGTGAAGGCGGGCGCTCGCGTGCCGGGATCGGCGGGCAACGGCGGCACCGCGGAGCTGTTCGCCGGTGCCGAAGCAAAACATGGCGCGGCGGCCCGCAACGGCGATGGCGCGGGCGCGTTCGAGCCGGATACCGTGTTCGCCCTCGTGGACCAGCGCCTCCACCAATGGGCGCACACACTAAAGGATTTCGGATAGTCCGTCGATTTTCCCAGCCGCAATACAACGCACGTCGAACTCTGAGATGTCCAGGCCATTCCCAATCACGGTTCTGTTGTTCATCGGCATGCTGGGCTGCAAGAGTGTCCAGCCGGGTGATCTGACTGGTACGTGGGTGATGGAGGATTCGTCGAGAGGAGTCTTGCCAGCCGAGCTCCGGAATGCATCGGCGAAAATCATTCTGAATGCAAACGGAACTTTCGTCGCTTCTGATATTCCGGGATTGTTCTACGAGCCCGAAAAGCGGGCCGCTCAATTGGAGACCGGGAGCGGCGATTGGAGTTTGGTTTCGCGCGAAGGGGAGCAACGGGTCCAGCTCGACTTCCATGCTATCTCAAACTGGAATGACGGCCTCCCTTACGGTACGCAACTCGAAGTTTCAAGACGTAGCCTGTTCTATTATTTTAGAGATCCAGACGAGGGACGAAGAGTGGAGTTTGTGCGTGAAGGACAGGAGCAGAGACCGATCGTTGGTAGCCGACTAATCTCGTCTGGGCAACTTCTTTGTGTCACCCCTTGGGAGTTTTCTCTTTCCGCTCTGCCGTTTTACTGCTAACGGAGTTTCTCGTCCAGGTGGGTGAGGACGATGGGCCAGGCGTCAGCGTGGCGGGCTCTGGATTCTTCGTCAGGGAAGCCGGCGTGGGTGAGCCGGAGGAGCGTGCCGCCGCCGTTGGGAGCGAGTTCGACTGTGACAACCGTTTCGGCGCCTTGGGTTGCGGCGGTGAGCCAGGTGAGTTCGACGAGGCGGTCGCGTTCGAGTCTGAGGAAGCGGCCGTAGTGGGGATGCCGCTGCCCCTCGAATTGCGTTTCAAAGAAGAAGGCCGCGTCGACCTCGGGCTTCATTAGCACTGTGCCGGGCGCGGCGAACCAGCGATCGAATTGTTCCGTCCAGGCGAGGTACAACGCCGATGGCGCGGCGCTCATTTGCCGCTCAACTGTCACATGGAAGGGGCGGGAGGAGATGTCGGGTGGCGCGGTTATTCTTGCCATGATGGCCGGCCCTTTAAAGTCTTTGCGATTTCAGCGAGCGGAGAACGAACACAAGTCAAAAGCCCCACACGCAAGCGCGGCGTGTGGGGCACCCTGGGAAATCCTCTGAACCGTTGCGCCGCGGCTATTGCGTCGCTGGCGGCGTGGCCGCAGTGGGCGCAGTGGGCGCCGGGCTGCCTGCCTTCGGCGTGGAGAGGTAGCCTTTGACGGTGTCCTTGCCCACGTCGAAGACGACGATTTCATAATAGCCCGGGGCGCCGTTGACGACGAACTGCACGGGCTCATCCACGGTCCTGTCGGTCTTGGGCACGGCGCGGTCGTCCGCAATGACGGTCACCGTGTACTTGTAGTGTTTCGCGTCGGTCTTCTCGAGCTTGAGCTGGATGGGGCCGACCTTGCTCGGCTGTTTCGATTTCGTGAGGCTGAACTGGAAGATGTTGCGCTCGTTGAGGCGCTTCAATGCTTCGACCTCTTCCTGGTTTCGCGCGATCAGTGTGCCCTGGCCGCTGATGTTGCCGACGGCGGTGGAAAGTTGGGCTTTCGTGGCGGCGAGGTCCTGCTTGGTGGCGTTGAGATCGGTCTTGGTGCCGCTCAGATCCGTCGAGACGACGCCGATCTTTTCGTTGCTTTCCTGCTGCACCTGGCCGATCTGCGCGGCGAGTCTCTGATCGCTCTGCTGCTGTTGCTGGCGGATGCCTTCGGCGAGCGTGCGCGCGCGGGCCAGTTCGTCCTGCGTGAGACCAAGTTTTTGCGTGGTGACCTCGAGCTTGCCGCGAAGATCGGCGACGCGCGAATTGGCTTGGTCCATCTCGGCGGCCATCACGTCGGCGCGATGGCTCTGGTCGGTCAGCTGCCCTTCGAGCTTGGAGCGCTCGGAATATCCGATATAGAACAGAATCGCAACGAGCAGCGCGAGGCCGATGAACGCGAAGTGGACCCAGCGCGGCAGGGCCGCGGGCTCGGAAATGTAGTGCTCCTTGGACTCAGTGGGGGACTCATTGGGTGTCGAGTCAGTGCTCATCGCTCCTCCTGGACAAAGCGGCAGATGGCGAATCGCCGGAGGTTCGATTATCAGGGAGGCCCGGCTGGTTGTCTACGGGCGGCGAGCCTGGCGGGTGCGTGGCCAGCAAGACTCGACCGTGGTGGTCAGGCCGCCTCGCGGAGTGAATTCACCGCGAACCACGCACCAGACCGGATGCGTGGCGGCGACGACATCGCGGAGGATGCGATTGACGGCGTTCTCGTAAAAGATCCCTAGATCCCGGTAAGCGAGCAGATACATCTTCAGAGCCTTCAGCTCGAGGCAGAGTCTGCGCGGCTGGTACTCGATCGTGATGACGCCGTAGTCAGGCAGGCCGGTCTTGGGGCAGACCGACGTGTATTCCGGATAGCGGGTGACGATGCGATAGCCGGGGAACTGGTTCGGCCAGGTCTCCAGCTTCGGCAATTTTGCGCGGATGCCCGCGCGGGCGTGCGCTTCGGTATAGCCCGCCACAGGCGCCTCGGTGGTATTGTACACATTAGACACGTCAAATGAATGACGGATTGTGACATCGGCAAGAGCCTGCCTACCTTTATGGCAGCAAGTCGGACAGGTGCCCAGCGCATGCTTTGTCCCCACTGCCAAAGTGAGAATTGTCGCCGGTCGCGCCGGCGGGGGATTCGAGACTTCGCGATCAGCATGATGGCGATGCGTCCGTGGCGCTGCCGCTCGTGCGACTTGCGATTTGCGGCGTGGTCGGTGCCGGTGGCCTATCTCCCCTACGTGCATTGCGGGCTGTGCGGCAGCCTGGATCTGCAGCGCATCCCGCGCGACTACGTGGACGGCCCGTTCGCTTGGTTTTTCCGGTTGATACACATTCCCGCGTACCGCTGCGCGCCCTGCCGCCACCGATTCTTCTCCATCCGGCGCTACCACCGAATCCTGCCCGCTTCGGAACCGCCCCGTCAGCATCACGAACAAGGCGTGCCCGCCGCGGATTGACGAATTGCGATCCGTCCTCGCGGCCGCTTCCGCGGGCGCGTCTTGACTGCCCCGCACGGCGCACGCTATAAGAGTTGGTACCCTTCGAACGCATTCATGGCGGTATCGTCTAGGGGTTAGGACGCCAGATTCTCAATCTGGTAACCCGGGTTCGATTCCCGGTACCGCTACCACTTCCACCTCCAAGCATGGCTGCTCGAGTTCTCCGCCTGCGGCGGAGCCTTGAGATCCCCGGCACGCAACCAGCCTTCTGAGATCAGTCCGGAGAGAAGAGAGACGTGCCGCGCGCGCGGCGCTGCTGGCGAAAACGGAAAAGGCGTCTGCGGGCGGAATCTACGAGCCGTACAAGACGACGCACGAATTCGAGGGAACGTTCCACAATCCGCAGTGGCTGGGATAGAGATTGCCGAAGCCGCTTCTGCGCGGCGTCAGGGGGTCGAAGTCTGAGCGGCGCTTCCAGTCGGAGCGGCGGATTTTAATTGCCCGAGTTCGCGCGTGAGGCGAGCCCAGTCGCGGGCATTCTTTCGCGTGGCGAAGGGGGCGTTGGCATCGCTGTAGTACGCGAGAATATTGGCGCGCAACTCCGGCGAGATGGACTGGAACTGAGTCTCAGCGAGCATGCCGACGATGCGGGCGTACGCGTTATCGGCCATGAAGTAGGCGCCGGGCGGATCGACGTGGCCGGTGTCGAGATTGGTGTTGGGTAGCGTAAGGTGGCCGCTTTGAATCTGGTCGGCGAACGTCTTGTAGGCGGTGATGGTGGCGTTGAAGCTGGCCATGAATAGCGTTTCGGTCTGCGGCGTGGGAGTGACGAAAGAGAGCGTGCGCAGCGGCCCTATCTTCGGAGTGATGCGGATGAAGAAGGCGAGGAGTTTATCGCCGAAGCTGGGGGGCCGGTAGTTCTTGCCCCATTCCTTCTCGTACCGCACGCGGGGAAGATTGTAGAGAAATTGCCGCTTAGTGGCTCCGGGAGTGCTTTTCTGAATGTCGTCCTTCTTGAGCACCCATGCGACGCGAGTGGCCTTGGGGAGAATGGAGCGCACGTCGTAGCGATAGGAGTTTACGGAGCGATCGAGGTCGGGAAACAGCGATTGCATGGAAATGGAATACGTCTCCTGAAACGCGCGCTCGAGCAGCGGCTCGGCGACCGAGAAGCCGATGAAATCGTGATAGGCGTCGGAGGCGTAGCGGCCATTGGACACTTCCAGCACGTCGAATCCAAATTCGGTCTTGAGATGCGCCGAGGGATTCTCTTCGTAGGTGACGATGTCGCCGTACTTCTTTTTGAGGCCGGGATAAAGAAGCGGGACGGCGCGATTCACTGCGATGGAGTGGCCATTGATGTCCGCGACGTAGTGAGCGAGCGCGCCCAACGCAAACGCGTATTCATCGAGCGTGCTCGAATCGCGAACCAGCGCGAGAACGAAATCACCGCTGCGGACGTAGTGCGATAGATCGCTGAACAGGTGGCTGTCATGCGGGTAATAGCCGAGGTCCTGGATGATGGCGCCGCCGTAGGCATACCCTTTGGCTTCGCGCAGCTGGTCGGGCGTGGCGTTGGGAAATCGCGCGAGAAGAAGCGGCTTGATCGAAGGCTGCCACGCGGAATCGATCACGGCCTCGTGCGAAAGCACGGAATAGGCGCGTGCGTCCGGCGCGAGCAGCGCCAGCAAAATGAGAATCGCCGGCAGCAGGAACAATTTCCGGCAAGTCATACGCGCGCGATTAATCGGCATCTTTCTTTCTTCCAACGGTCTGAGGCCCAAAGAGAGGACTGCCACTATAGCAGAGACGGGAAGCTTTCGGGCGTCGCACCGCTAGGTCCGGCCCTGGCGCTTCTGGGCCATGACCAGGCCGCGGGGCGTCGGCAAGAGCAGCACCGACAGCAGCCCTTCGGCCTCGAGACGCAAGGCGGCGTCGCGCACCACCCTCACCGAGGAGTTCGCGTCGTGGATGACGATCAGGCCGTGAGGATTTACCTGCGGCAGAAACCTGCGAACCTCCTGCTCGCGAATCGGGCCGTCGCTATCGCAAAAAAGAAGATCGATGCGCCCGGAAACCTCGAGTTCGAGGCTGGATGCGTTGCGCGCGTCAATCCACGCGGAGAGGCCGGAGGCGGCGAATCGCTTCTGTGCGGCGGCGAAGACCTGGGGATCGTATTCGCAGGTGAGGACGCGGCCGAAGCCGTTTTCGCGCAAGCCTTCGGCGATGCGAATCGTGCTGAGGCCGGTGAACGTGCCGGTCTCGACGACCAATTCCGGTTTGACTGTGGTGACGATGCTCTTGAGAAAATCGAGGACTTCGGCTTCGGCGGACATCGAGTCATACATGTGCCAACGCTCTGGGTGAGGGCACTCCGACGTAGGGCGATGGTACTCGGATTGAAGGACGTCGCCGCGCGCAGCGATGTGCTTGAGGATGCGATGTTCCTGCTTGAGAGTGTGAAACCGGGCCTTGATGCGCCAGAGAAGCGCCGCCCCGGCGAAAAGCAAGAGCGCGTTCGCGGCGTTCGTTTCCCAGAGGGCGGGGGAATTTCGCCCGCGCGCTGCGAGAATATGAAAAAGAAGTCCGGCAAGGCCGGTAAGAATCAAGTAATTGCAGAAAATTTCGCCCTTGGCTTTTGGGCCGCGGACAGCTTTCGCGCCCATTCGCCAGAGATACGCTGCGATCGTCGCCGACACAACGAATTCGGCTGCGGGCAATGCGCGCTGGCCGGCCGCAGGGTCGCCGAATCCGATCGAGAGATCGCCGAGGAAAACGATTGCGGCGCCGGCGGCCGCGGCGGGAGCGCAGGCATCCAGGAACTCGAGCGCCGGAATTTTCGCGCGCCGCGCAAGAGCAACGAGCGCCGTCACGCCGCACAGCCAGGCTGCATACCAGGCCGGCGCGGTTTCGGGCGTTGCGCCGGCGGAAGTCAGCAGCGTTGCGAGGGGAGCATTGAAAAATACGCGCGGCGCGACGAGAAGAAGGAAAAGCGCCTTGCCCGCCACTCCCGCAAGAACGGCAATCGCAACGGTCTCATAGGGATTGCAGGACCAGGAGCGCCGCTTGAACTCGGAACGCAGGATCAAGATCCCGCCGAGCAGGGTCGCGGCGGAAATCCAAAGCTGCGCGACGCTCGGACCGGAAGCAATCTGCGAAAGAGAAAGCGGAACGGCGGCGATCATTGTCTGCGGCAGTATACACGATGGCCCGATTCCACCGTACGAGTGGAAGCATTCCGGCCCATGCGGCAAGTTTATTCTTGCGCGTGCGCTACGGCTTGCCTATACTGCCGCCCATTCTTGGGCGCGGTTTTTTTCGCATTCCCGGACGAGTGAATTCTTGATTTGATGGCGAATCCTATCCAGCCGCCCGGACCGCGGCACGGCCTGCAGGCGTATTTCGCGTTCCGGCGCGACCCGCTCGGTTTCCTCACGCGCATTGCCGGCGAGTACGGCGACATCGTCCACATGCAGGTGGGCCATCGCCACGATTACCTGCTGAACCATCCCGATTACATCAAGCAAGTGCTGATGGCCGATGAGGGGATGGGGCGGTCTAGCGCGAAAACGTTTCACCGCGTGATGCGCGATGGGCTGCTGGTGGCCGACGGGGCGCTGCATCATCGCAACCGAAAATTGCTCCTTCCGTTGTTCCACCACCAAAACGTGACGGGCTGGTGCGCGACGATCGCCGAGCACGCGGAGCGCCTGCGAGACCGCTGGCGAGCGGGAGAGCAGCGCAACATGGCCGCCGAGATGCTCGGGCTTGCGCTGGGGATCATCCTGCGTTTGCTCATCAGCCTGGACATCGAGCATGAGGGTGGCGAACTGCTTTCGCCGCTTCACACCGTTTGCGAAGTCGGCAACCAGAACACTTTTCCCACGCTGCTGCAACTGCTCTTGAAGCGGCCGCCGCGCGGGGCGGGGCGTCTGCAGAAGGCAATCGGCGAGACCGACGTATTCGTTTACCGGGCGATTGCCGAGCGGCGTGCGCGCGCCAACGGCGAAACCGACATCCTCGCGGGATTGCTGCGGCTGCGAGATCCTGAAGATGGATCGCCGGCGTTCACGGACGATCGGATCCGCGACGAATTGATGACGCTGATTCTCGCGGGTCACGAAACGATCGGGAACGCGATGGTTTGGAGCTGGTATCTCGTCGCGCAACATCCCGAGGTCGAGGCGCGCATGCATGAGGAAGTGGACCGCGTGCTGGCGGGACGCTCGGCGACGGCGGCTGATTTGCCGCGGTTGCCCTACATCGAACGAATCTTGACGGAATCGATGAGGCTCTACCCTCCGGTGTGGGTTTTTCCCCGGAGGCCGCTCCAGGACTACGAGATCGGCGGATTCACAGCGCCGGCGGGTTCCTATTTCCAATTGAGTCCCTACGTGACGCAGCGCGATTTGCGTTATTTCCCGGAGCCGCAGAAGTTCGATCCCGACCGTTGGGCTTCGCCGGAGGCCGTGAGCCGGAACAAGTTCACGTATTTCCCGTTCGCCGGAGGGATGCACCGCTGCATTGGCGAGGGATTTGCGATTGCGGAGGGCGTGCTGGTGCTGGCGACGATCGCGCAGCGCTGGCGGCTGCGGCTCGCGCCGGGGCAGCGCGTGGAACCGGAAGCGGTGATCACGCTGCGTCCTCGCGGGGGTCTGCCGATGACAATCGAGGCTCGGCAGTAGCCCTGCGTCGGGGAAACCCTTATGCTACTCGCCTGCGACACGCGGGCGCTCGATCACTTCTTGCAATTCAGGCGCGCGGTTTGATGTGGAGCAATGCGCTTACTATGGAGCGAAGATTCGAAAATAAAGTGGCTCTGGTGACTGGGGCCGGCGCCGGCATCGGCCGTGCTACGGCGAAGGCGTTCGCCAGCGAGGGCGCGCGGACGATCGTGGCGGATGTTTCCCACGCCGGCGGCACGGAGACGGTCCGGCAGATTCGCGAAGCGGGGGGCGAGGCGGCGTTCGTGTGCGCGGACGTATCGCGCGCGGCGGACTGCGAGGCGATGGTCGCGAAGGCGGTTGAGCTGTATGGACGGCTCGATTGCGCGCACAACAATGCGGGAATCCCTGGAACGCGCGTCCGCACGGCCGACCGCAGCGAGGAGGAATGGGACCGGACGATGTCGGTGAATCTGAAGGGTGTTTGGCTCGCGATGAAATATGAACTGCCGGCGATGCTGAAGAATCGCAGCGGGGCCATCGTGAACACTTCGTCGGTGGCCGGACTGGTTGGAATGTGGAAATTGTCCGCGTATTCGGCCAGCAAGCACGCAGTCATCGGCTTGACGAAATCGGCTGCGCTCGAATACTGCCGGCATGGAATCCGGGTCAACGCGGTCTGCCCGGGCCTGATTTACACCGATTTGGTGCGCGATGCCGCGGCGGGCGGCAAGAGTCCCGCGGCGCCCGCAAGGCGGCTGGTGGCGCGCGCCCTTGAACCGTTCGTCAAGTCTTTGCTGAGTTCGCGGCAACCCTCGGGGCGAGCGGGATCGCCGGAAGAGGTCGCTGCAGCCGTGCTGTGGCTTTGTTCGGACGCGGCCGCTTACGTGAACGGCCAGGCGCTGGCCGTGGATGGCGGCTTCACCGCGAAATAGAGCCGGCCGAAGCCGCGGAGATTTCAGTGGGGCGCGGCGGAGTGCCCCGCTTGCGTGGAGAGGCCGAACGTGCGCGAATGAAATTCGAGCGACGCGGTGATGTGCGCTCCGAAATAATCCCAACTGTGACCGCCGGGATAAATGTGCGCTTCGTGCGGAACGTGGTGTGAAGTGAGCAGGTTGTCGAGGGCGCGCGTTCCCACCGCGAAGCCCAATTCGTCGTCGGCGCCGCAATCGAAATAGATTTTCAATCCGGACAAGTTTGCCGTGCGCGCAAAAGCGAACGGCGTATTGCGATCCCAGAACGCGGCATTCGGCGGAGAACCGAAAGCGCTGCCGAGCGCGCGCAACAGCAGGGGATCGTCCGTGAGCGCCGCCGGCAATTTCTCGACCAGCGCCGCGCTGTGCGCGCTCACTGCGCAGAACAGGCCCGGGTGGCGAAAGGCCAGCCGCAGCGCTCCGTAGCCGCCCATGGAGACGCCGCTGATGCCGCGGCCCTCGCGGCCCGGGCGAATGCGGTAGCGCTTCTCGATGAATGGAAAGAACTCCTGAATCAGAAAATCCTCGTAGCGGACTCGGCCGGAAAGGGAATTGATGTAGAAAGTCGAGCCGGCGGCGGGAGTGACGATGACGAATTCGCCCAACTCGCCGCGGTCCCACAGGTCTTCGATCAGCGTCATGCCGCCTGATGTGACGAGAATTTGTTCGTTCTCGCCGAGGCCGTGCAGGAAATAGAGCACGGGGAAGCGGCGCGCTTTGTCGGCGTCGTAGCTGGGAGGAAGTATCGCGCAGTAGCCGACCGCGCGCCCCAGGACTGCGCTGCGCATCGGTTGACACTCGGCGCGGCTCGCACCGCGCGCCGGGCGAGCGAGAGTCAGCGCAAGGCCGATCAGGAATGCGATCCTCAGAAGGCGCATGATTCTCATTTGTTCCGCGTCACAGAGCCGCTTCGTATCTTACTACGCGAAGGGAAGCAGCCGGATGGGCGCGCGTGGCGGCCTGCCTGCCGCCCGCGTGCCTGCTGGCAGGCGGGCTGCCGCAAATGTCGTATACTCGCGAGCGTGAGAATCATTTATGCCGATCTCGAAACGGAATGGCGCGGAGGACAGGGACAGGCGCTGCTTACTGTTCGGATGTTGCATGCGCGCGGGCATGAGGCTGAATTGGTGGCGGTCGAGGGCGGCGTGCTCGCGCGACGGGCGGCGGCGGAGGGGATCACCGTTCGGGGAATCGGAGCACAGCGACGTCGCTGGAATGCCGCACGCGAGATTCGTTCTATGCTGCACGCGCGCGGCGCGGACATCGTGTTCGCCAACGAGCCGCACGCGCTGACGGCGGCTTGGCTGGCGCGTGCACACCGCAGCGCAGCGCTCATTGTCGCCCGACGCGTTGCCTACCCGATCGGAAAAGGCCCACTGGCAAAGGCCAGGTACCGCGCGGCGGATCGGATTTTCGCGATTTCGCAATTTGTGGCGGAAAGCGTTGTTCGGTCGGGGATTTCCGCCGAGCGCGTTGTCGTGGTGACGGAGGGAACCGAAATTCCAGCGCCGCGTACCGAGGCCGAGCGCAGCGCCGCGCGGCGCGCCTGGAATTGCAGCGAAGACGATTTCCTCTTCGGCTGCGTCGGTTACCTGTTGCCGGAAAAGGGGCAGGAGCTTCTCGTGCGGGCGATGCCCGCCATTTGCGCGACAGACCCTCGCGCAAGGCTGCTGCTTGCGGGCGACGGTCCGATTCGCGCGTCGCTCGAAACTCTCGCTCTCCAACTCGGGGTGCAAGAACGCATCGTGTTCGCGGGATTCGTGGAGCGCGTGAACGAAGTTTACGCGGCGCTGGACGCGTTCCTGTTCCCCTCGCTCGAGGAGCCGTTGGGAACGTCCTTGCTTGCCGCCATGGCCTGGGGGCTGCCGGTTGTCGCCGTAGCGCGGGGAGGCGTGCCGGAGCACGTCGTGGACAATCGCACCGGGCTGCTTGTGCCGGAACCGCGCCCGGAATTCATCGCAGACGCGGCAGTGAGGCTGCTGGGTGATCCGGATTTGCGCGCGAGGCTTGGTTCCGAGGCGCGCAGCGCCGTGCTGCAGCACAATTCCCCGGATGCCATCATTGATGAATTTCTCCGCGCCTGCGAAGGCGTGATGCGGTCGCGGCGGTCGAGATCGGGGAACCGCGCCTGAAAAGAATCTGCTAGAATTATTTAATGACTGCGCCCCGCAGGGAAAAGCGCGAGCGGAAGAAAGCGGCTTCGCTGGAATTCTGGCGCGCCCTATTGGGCGCATTTTGTCTGGCGGGGGCGCTCGGAGCCGCAGCGCAGCAGCAACCGCCCGCCCCGCCGAAAGTTTTTCCCGATCCGAATGCCATGTACCCGTTGCCGGACGCTCCGGGCAAGGCATTGGTTCAGTCGGATTGCAAGGATTGCCACACGTACGACCGCATCGTCCACGCTCATTTTTCATCGACGGGATGGCGCGCCGAGATAAAGAAGATGCGCGTGAACGGCGCGGATATCAAACCGGCCGACATCGAGCCGCTCGTTTCGTATCTTTCGCAACACTTCGGCCCCGCTCATCCGCGGACCAGACCCGCCGCGCAGCCGAAGCCGGGTCCGTCTGCCGGAGGCGGCGACGAGCGCCATGTCCCGGATCAATCGGAATGAAGACAAGGTCGCTTCGGAAGATGAGGCCATCTGCTGCTCACTGGATGCGTGGGCGCGGGAGCTTCCAGCTCCCAGCAATTCTTGCATTACGTATTTCGGGGGGCGGCACACTGGAAGCATTTCCGCATCACTGTGGCTCCGGGTTGCGCTAAGATTTCCGCCTCAGGAGGGATTGCCATGAAGCAGGCCTGGTTCTACCGGAGTTTTCGTCCTCTCCTTTTGTCCTTCGCGATCCTGTTTCTCGCGGGACTCGCGTGCGGCGCGGGCCCTCAGACTAGGTCTCCGCTGGCCTATGCGCTGGTCGCAAAGCCCGGCGATCTCACGGTGGATCAGATGCCGGGTCCCGGCCCGGCAAAGAAGCACAGTGAGAATTTCACGTTTACGGTGACGAACACTTCCGCCACGGACTATGAGGGCACGGCGCCAAACTGCCAGCTTTTCGACGTGGAGGTTTTCCAGCTTGTCTCGAGCGGCACGAAGTCCGTCTGGAAGTGGTCGCAAGGGATGATGTTCTGCGAGAAAGTCACGGATGTGCTGATCCCCGCGGGTTTGAGTTGGCAGCGAAGCGTAACCTGGGATTTCAGCGCGATGGACGTGACGGACGGCAAGTACAAGGCCGTAGCGACGTTCATCCCCTCGAACACAACCACCGAGACGTCGTTCGAGATCAAAACAGTGCACTAGCGGCGAATCCGGAGCGGTGGCGACGTTCATCGCGTCGCACGAAGAGAGACTGCGAAGCGGAAAGCCGAAATCTACCCAACAGTTGTTTGAGATAGCGAGCCATCACACCATGACGAAGCCCACGGAAGAGAATCTGTCCGCGCTGCTGCAGGAAAAGCGGCTGTTTCACCCGCCCGAAGAGTTTTGCAAGCACGCCAACGCCGGAGATCCGGGCCTCTACGAGCGCGCGAAAAAGGACCTCGAAGGATTCTGGGCCGAGGAGGCCGCGCGCCTGGATTGGTTCGGGCCGTGGCACACAGTGCTGGAGTGGAAGGCGCCGTGGGTGAAATGGTTTGACGGCGGCAAGATCAACGTGGCGCACAACTGCGTGGACCGTCACGCGCACTCCGCGCGCCGCAACAAGGTGGCGATCCTCTGGGAGGGCGAGCCGGGCGACTCGCGCGTCCTTACCTACGACATGCTGGCGCGCGAGGTCAGCCGTTTCGCGAACGTGCTGCACTCGCTCGGCGTGCGGAAGGGGGATCGCGTCGCGATCTACATGGGCATGGTGCCGGAGCTGGCGATCGCCATGTTGGCGTGCGCCAAGATCGGGGCGCCGCATTCGGTGGTGTTCGGCGGATTCTCGACGGAAGCGCTGCGCGAGCGCATCAACGACGCGAAGGCGAAAGTGCTCGTGACGGCGGACGCCGCGTGGCGCCGCGGCAACGTCGTGCCGCTGAAATCGGCGGCGGACGAAGCCCTCAAGAACACGCCGAGCATCGAGAAAGTGGTGGTGGTGAAACGAGTAGGGCAAGCGGCTGCCGTCGCCATGCAGGAGGGGCGCGACGTCTGGTGGCACGAGGCCATGGCCAAGGCTTCCGATGACTGTCCTGCGGAGCCGATGGATGCCGAGGACCCGCTCTTCATTCTTTATACCAGCGGCACGACCGGAAAACCCAAGGGCGTGGTCCACACGACCGCGGGTTATCTTCTTGGCGTTTCGACGACGCACCGCCTCATCTTCGACATCAAGGAAGACGACGTCTATTGGTGCACGGCCGATCTCGGCTGGGTGACGGGCCACTCCTACATCGTTTACGGACCGCTGGCCAATGGGGCGACGACGCTGATGTACGAAGGCACGCCCGATTGCCCTGATCGCGGCCGCTTCTGGCAAATCGTGGACAAGTACGGCGTCAACATTCTCTATACCGCGCCGACGGCGATACGCACCTTCATGCGCTGGGGCACCGAGTGGCCCGGGAAATATTCACTGCGCACGCTGCGCCTGCTCGGCACGGTCGGGGAACCCATCAATCCCGAAGCCTGGATTTGGTATCACGAGCACATCGGCCACGGCCGCTGCCCGATTGTCGACACCTGGTGGCAGACCGAGACCGGGATGATTCTCATTACGCCGCTGCCGGGATTGGTGCCGACGAAACCCGGTTCGGCCACGAAGCCGTTCCCTGGCGTCGCTGCCGAGGTGGTGGACGCCGCGGGCAATCCGGTTGGGCCGGGCGGGGGCGGTTACCTTGTGCTCACGCAGCCGTGGCCTGCGATGATGCGCACGATTTACGGCGATCATGATCGTTACGTGCAGAACTACTGGGCGCGCTATCCGGGCCGCTATTTCACCGGCGACGGCTGCAAAATCGACGACGACGGTTACTTCTGGCTGCTGGGCCGCGTGGACGACGTGATGAACGTGGCGGGCCATCGCATTTCGACTTACGAGGTGGAAAGCGCGCTGGTGGATCACGATTCGGTCGCGGAGGCGGCCGTCATCGGAAAGTCGCACGCGATCAAGGGGCAAGGAATTTCGGCGTTCGTCACGGTGAAGGAAGGGGTCGAGCCGACCGAGGCGCTCAAGGAAGAATTGAAGCGGCACGTTGTCGCGAAAATCGGCCCCATCGCGCGCCCCGACGACATCTTCTTCGCCTTGGAGCTGCCGAAAACGCGCAGCGCGAAGATCATGCGGCGCCTGCTGCGCGACATCGCCGAAGGCCGGGTCCTCGGCGATACGACCACGCTGGCGGATCCGACCATCGTCGCAAGACTGAAAACCCAATACGAAAGCGAAGAGGGCTGAGCGGCGCCGTTTGCGAACTGCGCCCCGATCGCATCCGCGGTGGGTCGAGCCTGCCCGGTTCGCCACAGTGGGCCACATTCCGAGTCCGCAGTCATCCGCACGCAATCGGCGGGCAGCTCCAAATGGAATTTCCAAATTCCGACAACGGGACTTCCTGAGAGCCAAGAGTACCTGTCCGGTTACCGCTGCCGGCTCAAACGGTCGACGCAACACTTGCTTGGAGTTTACTCGCTGGAGTTTGAAATCCTAGAGTTTTTCTTGGACGTTGATTCAAGCGCAGCTCGACCTGGTCGAGCTGCGCTTGAGTGATGGGAGCTAGGTCGGTTCCTCGCGGGAAGTATTGCCGCAGCAGCAGATTGGTGTTTTCGTTCGTGCCCCGCTGCCAGGGACTTTGTGGATCGCAGAAGTAGACCTGCACATCGGTAGCTACCGTAAACGCCTTGTGCTTGGCCATCTCCAATCCGCGATCCCACGTCAACGAGCGCCGCAGGGTTGCCGGAAGCTTACGAACGCGTTTGCTCAACGCCGCCACCACCACCGCCGTGTCTTTACTCGACACCTTGATCAGCATGAGGAAGCGTGAGTGCCGCTCCACTAACGTCGCAATGTAGCTGTTCTTTCCACCGGCCAGCAGATCGCCTTCCCAGTGGCCGGGAATCGCTCGGTCTTCCACTTCCGCAGGCCTTTCGCGGATCGAGATGGCATCGACGATCTGACCCCGGGAGTGTCCATGTTCGCTGGCATGACGCGAGCGGCGCATGCGCCGCTTCGACCGCAGGTGGTCCATCAGCTCTTTCTTCAATACTCCTCGCGCTTGAATGAACAGGCTGCGATAAATAGTCTCGTGGGACACGTGCATACTCTCGTTGTTGGGATAACGGGTCTTCAGCCATCCGGAAATCTGTTCGGGCGACCAGTCCAGGATCAGTTTACTCGCAACCACGTCACGCAACCTGCGGTTGCCGGCCAGAAGACAACGCTTCGGGCGCAACGCCGACACCCATGCCCGGCGATCTGCATCGTGGGCACGATAAGCAGGACGACCACCATGGCGAGCGACCTCCCGGCTCACCGTAGAGGCGAATCGTTTCAGGAGCCGAGCGATCTCACGAATCGACGAATCAGAGGCGATTCCTCGTGAGATGTCTTCTCGCTCCGCTAGGGTGAGTGCCAACCGCGAGCGGCGACGAGCGGCGGGAGCTATGCCGCCACATGGCAACAACAGCTTGCGAATGGTGGGATGTGGCCTGCCACAAGCGCGCCCAATCTCGTGCTGGGACTGCCCGCACTTCCATCGACGCCAGATGTCGATCTTTTCCGCGGGAGAAAGTCTCCACCGTTTTCGTTGGATCATAAACACCACCTTTGAACAGATTAGTTCCTAGATGGTGTTGCATCGACCTATTGAATGCACCGCGTTAATCAGGACTTGAGGAATGATATGCTCCGTCACATGTACGGATTGAAAAAGGAGATTGACCTGAGTTTCTTGGTGGGTCGTGAGCTCATCCAGGTCGCAATTGGCTCTTTTCAAGTCCAGTTTCGTTTCGATGAAGATGTCGGAGTTTCCGTGGAAGCGGAATTTCGCTATTTCGACGGACAGCAGGAATGGATTTGGCGGCAGGAACCAGGTTCGCCCCAAGTCGCGGGTCGGACGGTAGCTATGTTGGGAGCTAGCATCACAAGTTTTGAGAGCAGTGAGAACGGCACTCTCACCCTCACATTCTCAAATGGGCATCGTTTGACGATAGTGGATTCGTTCAAGGAGTACGAGTCGTACGACATTACCCGACCGGGCCACACCATCATTGTCTAGTACGAACTTCTCCGGTCAGCGCGTTTACCAGGCACAACTCACGTCGGTCCCGGCTGCTACATGTTAGAATTTCGTCCGATGAGTGACCCTCTGAGCATTCCCGACGACAAAAGAGCCCGCAGCGGTTTCCCCAGTTTATTCGACCCGCATCCCTGGTCCTTCTGGATTATCGTCGTGGTCGCCGTGGTCCTAAATGGCTGGTTTGACTACTATCACCCGTCGGGAATTCTGTTCGATATCATCATTGTCATCATTTGGGTTGCCAAGAGTTGACATAGTTTCCGAAGCCGCTAAGAAAAGGCGCTGAGCAACCTCTGACTCGAACTTTTCCGGTTACCGCGAGAAACCGGACATCTTGGCACTGGGACCCACTTGTACCATTTGCGCGTTAACCAGGAGGTGGCCTGCGAATGGAACGCCCTCGATTCCTCCAGCAACATTCTCCGTCCGTTCGGTGTCTACCCAGAGTGGGAGAAACATGATATTCCGCTTCGCTTTGGTGATTGCGCTTGCTTCAACTCTGCTGGCAGCAACCGAGAATAATCCGGCTCCCAGCTGCTGCACTTCAGACGCTGAGAGATTGTCATCAAAACAAGTAATAGCTCTGCTGGAAAAAACACAACCCATCCAACCTCCTTGCTGCGGTCGCAACATCCACCTTGAGGGCACCATCGTCTTGGAAATCGCCGTCGATACTAAAGGTGATGTAACCTGTGTGACGGTCGTCTCAGGGCATCCGCTGATTATCGAACCGGCCATGGATTCCGTTAGACGGTGGAAGTTTCGGCCTGATGAAGTAAATGGGCTGAAGAAAAGCTTCTGCGGGAAGATGGCCTTACACTATGAGGCCACTGATGACGAAGTGAAATACGAGGTAATTCAAGCCCCTTGAATTGAAGTTCTCCGGCGCTGACTCCTGATAAGTCGGATTGCCGGAGATTTGGCTTACGGCCAATCCACTTCTCCGGTAAGCGCGCATGCTTCCGAGTGTGCCGTTACGCGCTAGGACTCGGATCTTCATTCATTTTCTTTGTCCGAACTTTCGGCGCTTAGGCGCCGGCGAACGGGTCACGGCTCCGCGGGTCACAAACTTGTAGGCCATGCCGAGCAAGTCCCGCAACTCATCGGGATTAACGCGAGACAGTCGAACCAGCACGGCTTCAAAGCCGACGTAGTGGTCCGTCACGTAGTAAACATCCGGGGCCCCAGCGAGCAGCTCAGCGCGGTCATCGAAATCCACGCGAACGACAACCGAGCCGGGTTCGGCCGAGCGATTAGCGGGGACACATGCAAGGAGTTTTCCATGGATCTTGAGTGCCGGTTGCCCATACGCTGTGCTCTCCTCCACGCCAGGCAACGCGAGTCCGATATTCCGCACGGTGTCGAAGTTGATTGTGCTTCTGCGCATTGGTCAGCACGATTCCTTAGGACTCATTGCTCTTCTTTGGCTCGACGTTCACTCCGCTCTTGAGGAGCCTGTCAAATATCTGGTCCGGTTCTCCGGGTCGATTAAACCCGTGATGTTACCCCACAATTCGATTCCATAGGTACGACTACCGCGTTTACCTGGACTTAGCCAAGATCGGCCCCGTGGCTGGTCCTTGAGCAGCCTGCAGCGCGCCCTATATTACTCCGCGGTTAAGACTACCGGTGGTGTCATCCGCTCAATCGGGCTGATAATGTCACAGCGCAGAGAAGGGCTGCGCCACATGCCAATTCAATGACAACGCCTAGACTCCGCACAATTGCGACGACGATCCTGGGGGTTCTGGTATCTGCAACGTTGTGCCACGGACAATTTCTTCCTTCGTCGTCCCTAGCCAACGTCACAAGGGTTATCGAGCAAGACTTTGGCTCGGTTGGTGAGATACGAACAGTGCGCATGAGCGACGAAACTAGTGGTCGATTTGACTTCATTGTGGCTGGTGGCAAGCATGCTCGGAATCCGGACCGGGCGGGGTGGAAGATCGAAGTGCTCAGCGTAGACCATGGCCGCGTCACAAAGATTTGGGACTCGGAGGTTGAGGCTTCTGAATTGGAATTTCAAGTAAGGTCGACACGAGACATTGATCTCCGTCATAACGGCCACGACTACGATCTCGTAATTGAAGGATGTGCTCCGCATCAATGCGGTGACGGAATTGACGGCTTCCTTGTCTTCACTGGATACACGAGGAAGACGTATAAAGCGAAGGTTGTCGCGCTCGCTCCTTATAGTCCCTTTACTGCGGCGCAAAGGTACGACGTGACGTTCTCAGCAGGAATCACCGACGATTCCAAGGCGACTCTAGAGGATGAAATCTGTAGCAGTTCTTCCATCAGCAACAAACCAGGTCTCCCGTTCAAGTGCCCGAATCCTTAGATCAAATCAGGGGGACGGTGCCGTAGTCCGACGAGCCGAGTGGCGCAACATCTGAAGTGAGGATGGCCCATCCTAGTGCCTGATAATCGGACAAGTGGCCGTCACTGGCCGGAAACGGCGTTCTGGGAAATGAAGGACATGGTTCTGGGCGGACGGTCGGGCACTCGGAAGCCGGCCCATCACCTTGCTCGCGCGTGGGTTGACGCGCTTCGCCGCTCCGCCTAGGATGGACGCCCACGTGCCCCATGAGCTCGCCTTCCGCTAATTCGCTCGCCGATCAATTGGGCCGCCCGTTGCGCTCGCTGCGCGTGTCCGTCACTGATCGCTGCAATCTCCGGTGCCGCTATTGCATGCCGCTCGAGGAGTACGCCTGGCTGCCGCGGGAGGCGCTGCTGAGCTTCGAGGAGATCGCGCGCCTCGTGGAGATTTTCACGAAGCTGGGCGTCGAGGACATTCGTCTCACCGGCGGCGAACCGCTCCTCCGGCGTGAGCTGCCGAAACTCGTTCAACTGCTCGCCGCAAACGCCGGCATTCGCGATCTCGCGATGACTACGAACGGCGTCCTGCTCGCCGAGCATGCGGAGGCGCTGGCGGCTGCGGGGCTCGGACGCGTGACCGTCAGCCTGGATACGCTGCGGCCGGAGCGATTTCAGCAACTCACGCGGCGCGATTCGCACGCCGAAGTTTTCGCGGGGATCGAAGCGGTGCGCCGCGCGGGCCTTGCGGGCGCCAAGCTCGATACTGTGGTTGTGCGAGGCGCGAATGAGGACGAGTTGCCCGATCTCATCGAATTCGGCAAGCGCGCGGAAACGGAAGTGCGGTTCATCGAGTACATGGACGTGGGTGGCGCAATGGAGTGGGCGCCGGATCGCGTCGTCCCCCGTCAGGAAATGTTGGCGAGCATTTCGCGGCGCTACGGCGCCGTCACGCCACTGGGCGAAAACGGTGCGGCCCCCGCGCGGCGTTATCGGCTGCCCGATGGCACTGTCTTCGGCATCATCGCCTCGACCACGACTCCATTCTGCCGCCGCTGCGACCGCAGCCGCCTGACCGCCGACGGCCTGTGGTATCTCTGCCTGTACGCCCCAAAGGGAATTGATTTGCGAGGGCCGTTGCGCAGCGGCGCCTCGGACGCCGAGATCGGCGCGTTGATTGCTTCTGCTTGGCGCGGCCGCTCCGATCGCGGCGCGGAAATCCGCCTGACGGAGCGGCATCGGGGCGTGTTCGTTCCGCTCGAACAGCTTCGCCGGGATACGCACCTCGAGATGCACACACGCGGCGGTTGACCGAGCCCTTCGTACTCAATCGTTCTCATGCCAACGCCACTCACTCCCGAACACCAACGCTTGCACGCGCCGGATGGCGGACCTGTCCGCGCGTGGACGAAGTGGGGCCCGTACGTCAGCGAACGCGCGTGGGGCACGGTCCGCGAAGACTACAGCGGCTCGGGCGACGCCTGGAATTTTCTGCCGCACGATCTCGCGCGCAGCAAGGCCTACCGTTGGGGCGAAGACGGCATCGCGGGAATTTGCGACCGCTACCAGATTCTCGTGTTCGCATTGGCGCTGTGGAACGGCCGCGATCCAATCCTCAAGGAACGCCTCTTCGGCCTGAATTCCAACGAAGGGAATCACGGCGAGGACGTCAAGGAATACTACTTCTATCTCGATTCCACGCCGACTCACAGCTACATGCGGATGCTTTACAAATATCCGCAGGCGGAATTCCCCTACGCGCGGCTGGTTGAAGAGAACGGCCGGCGCGGAGGGAGCGGGTTCGAGTTCGAGCTGCTGGATACGGGAGTTTTCGACGAGGACCGCTATTTCGACGTTGTCGTCGAGTACGCGAAATTCTCACCCGAAGACATCGCCATCCGCATTGAGGCGTTCAATCGCGGCCCCGAGCAGGCCGTGCTGCATCTGTTGCCTCATCTTTGGTTCCGCAACACGTGGGGCTGGACCGATCCGCCGGGGCCGGAGCCGGTCATCGTGCCGGGTCCTGCGAGCCGGACGCTGCTCAGCCTCGTGGCGGACGATTCTTCCGCGCGCCCGCTGCAGAATCTTCCGTTCGAGTATCGCCTCGGCCCGCGTCACCTCTACGCGCCCGCCAGAGGCGAACTGCTCTTCACGAATAACGAGACGCATAGCGAGCGTGTTTTCGGCCCGGAGCACGCAAGCCGCAATCCTTACGTCAAGGACGCGTTTCACCGGCACATCATTCACGGAGAGCCGGGCGTCAATCCCGGCCGCCGCGGCACGAAGGCCTGCGTGCACTACACGCTCCCCGTTCCCGCGCGGGGCTCGGCGGTCCTGCGCTTGCGCTTGGCGCCGGAAACGCTGGAAGAGCCGCTCGCGGGAGTCGATGCGATCGTTCTGAAGCGCCGCGCGGAAGCCGATGAATTCTACGCGGCGATTCATCCCTACCGCGCGACGCAGGAGGAACGCCTGATCGAGCGCCAGGCGCTGGCGGGGATGTTCTGGTCAAAACAGATCTATCTGTACGACGTCCACCAGTGGCTCGACGGCGACGAGCCCAAATGGCCGCCACCCGAATCGCGGCGCAACATTCGCAATTCGCACTGGCGCCATTTGAACTCGATGCGCGTGTTGTTGATGCCGGACAAGTGGGAGTACCCGTGGTTCGCGGCGTGGGACCTGGCGTTTCATTGCGTCACGGCGGCGCTGGCCGATCCCCGGACCGCCAAGGAGAATCTCTGGCTGCTGCTCTTCGAGCAGTTCCAGCATCCGAATGGGCAGATTCCGGCCTACGAGTGGGAGTTCTCGGATTTGAATCCGCCGGTGCAAGCGTGGGCGTGCTGGCGCGTTTATCAGATCGAACGGCGCGAGGCGGGACGCGGCGATCTGGATTTTCTCGAGCGCTGCTTTCACAAACTGCTCATCAATTTCGCCTGGTGGGTCAACAAAGTGGACAGCCAGGGACTGAACGTCTTCGAGGGCGGCTTCCTCGGGCTGGACAACATCACCGTCGTGGATCGCAGCGAAAAGCTGCCCGGCGGCGCGATTCTCGAACAGTCCGACGCGACCGGCTGGATGGGTTTTTTCTGCCTCTCCATGATGCGCATCGCGCTGGAACTCGCCAAACGCAATGCGGTGTACGAAGGGCTTGCGATCAAATTCTTCGAGCATTTCATTTACATCGGCGGAGCGATGAAGCGCATGGGCGGCCGCGCCTACCAGCTCTGGGACGAGCCGGCCGGATTCTTCTACGACGTGCTCCGGTATCCCAACGGCGAATTCCATCATTTTCGCGTGCGATCCCTCGTCGGGTTGATTCCCCTCTTTGCCGTCGAACTGCTGCGCGAGGACGAACTTCAGCAGCATCCCCATTTTCTCGCCAGCGTCGCGTGGTTCATCCGCAACCGCCCCGACCTGGTGGGCAGCGCGTGCTATTCCGAACGCCGCGACGGCGTTCAGTGCCACGTGCTCTCCATCGTGGACCGGCACCAGTTGGGCCGCATTCTCGAGCGCGTTTTCGATCCCGAGGAATTTCTTTCGCCCTTTGGCGTGCGCAGTCTCTCGAAATATCACGAGCAGCACCCGTTCCGGTTCGGCGAGCGCGAAGTGCGCTACGAACCGGCCGAGGCCGAAGTGAAATTGAAGGGCGGCAACTCCAATTGGCGCGGGCCGATCTGGTTCCCCACGTCGTTCCTTCTCCTGGAGGCGCTCGGCAAATTCAGCGACGCATTCGGGCTCGCGTTCCGCGTTACGGCCCCCGGGACCGGTGGGCGCGCGCTGACGCCGCGCGAGATGGCGGCCGATTTGGCCGAGCGGATGATCGCGATGTTCCGCCGCGGCGCCGACGGCCGGCGCCCGATCTACGGCGGCGCGAAAAAATTCCAGGAAGACCCGCACTGGCGCGACTTGCTGCTCTTCAACGAATATTTCCACGGCGATAACGGCGCGGGCCTGGGCGCGAGTCATCAGACGGGCTGGACCGGCCTCGTGGCAAATTTGATTGATGAATGGCGGCGGTGACATGCAAGGCGATTCGGGACGCGACGGGAGGGACGCGATGCACGCGATGGACGACCAGTTTGATTTGGTGGTGATCGGCTCGGGGCCGGCAGGCGAGAAGGCCGCTGCGCAAGCCGCCTATTTCGACAAGAAAGTCGCACTCATCGAACGCGGGGCGCATCTGGGCGGCGCGTGCATCAATACGGGCACGGTGCCGAGCAAGACGCTGCGCGAGTCCGCGCTCTATTTTTCCGGGCTGCGGCAGCGCGGCCTTTACGGCATCGACTATTCCTTGCGCGATGGGCTTACCGTGGGCGACTTCATGCACCACAAGGATGAAGTCGTCGCGGCGGAGCGCGAGAAAATCGCGCGGAATCTTGCGCTGCATCACGTCGAACTGATTCGCGGCACCGCCAGCTTCGACGGCGCGCGAACCATCGTCGTTCGCACCGCGGACGGCGCGGCGCGGCGGCTGGCGGCGCAGGTGATTCTCATCGCGACGGGCTCCAAGCCGCATCGCCAGCCCGATATTCCCTTCGACGACAAATTCGTCTTCGATTCGGACTCGATCTTCGCCATGGATCGCATTCCGAAAAGCATGGCCGTGGTCGGCGGCGGCGTGATCGGTTGCGAGTACGCCTCGATTTTCACGGCGCTGGGCGTACAGGTCGCGCTGGTGGATGGCCGCGACCGCATGCTGCCCTTTCTCGACGCCGAAATCTCCAAGAGCTTGCTCGATCGGCTGACCAGCCTTGGTTTGGAGTTTCTTCCTCAGGAGCGGCTGAAAACACTCGAGCGCACTCCCGCCGGAATTCGCATGACGCTCGAATCGGGCAAGACGCTGGAACGCGATACCGCGCTGATCGCCGCGGGCCGGCGTGGCGCTGTCCAGGAGCTGGCGCTCGACAAAACGGGCCTTGCGCTCAACAAGCGCGGCTACATCGAAGTGAACGCGTCGTACCAGACGGCCGTGCCGAATATCTACGCCGCGGGCGACGTCATCGGCTTCCCCGCGCTCGCTTCCACTTCGATGGAGCAGGGCCGCGTCGCCGTCTGCCACGCGTTCCATTTTCCCTACAAGCAGCGCCTGGCTTCGATGCTGCCGATGGGCATTTACACGATTCCGGAGATCTCCGCCGCCGGAGAATCGGAAGAGAGTTGCCGCGAGAAGGGCATCGAGTACGTCGCGGGCCGCGCCCGCTACGCCAACAATGCGCGCGGGCAGATCGTGGGCGATTCCAGTGGGCTGTTGAAACTGATCTTTCGCCGCGATAACAAACAACTGCTCGGGGTTCACATCATCGGCGAGAGCGCGACCGAGCTGATTCATCTCGGTTCGGCGATCCTCGAAGCGGGCGGCACGATCGACACCTTCATCGATTTGGTTTTCAACTATCCGACACTCTCCGAGATGTACAAGTACGCCGCCTACGACGGGCTCGGCAATCTCGCCGGCCACAAACTGCGCGAAGGATAACGTGCTCTTGCTCGTGTTTCAGACGATTAATCGGTCGGATTACGCGGGAAGAGCAAGTAGGGAAGCGTGACGCCGTCCACGGAAATTTGGTCGGCCCGAATCGCCGCCGGCGCCTCGAAACCCGCCGCGCCGCCCGCCGTCACGTAATCGTCCTGATCCACGCCGTCGCCGCTGACGCCCAACCCGCCTACGAGCACGCCGTTTCGATAGAGCGGCTCCGAACCCGGGAAGAAGACCACGCCGCTTTGGTTTGCTCCCGGCGTCTCGAATCCTTGCGTGCAGGGATGCGCGGTGTCCTGCTGGTAGAGATTGAAGAATGGGCCGGGCTGGCTGCCGTCGATGCCCGGCGGGAAAAGCGGCTGCGCGCCGTAGCCGATGGTGCGGTTGGTCACCGCGGTGCCGGTGGGCACGCCGATTAAGTCCTGCGCCATTCGCGTGGCACTATTGAAGTAGATCATGTTGCGCGCCTTCGAGGCGGCGACGTTGATGCTGAAGACGGTGGAATCGGTCATGCGGTAGAGGGCGATGATCGTGCCGTCGAGATCGGTCACCGCGATCACCATCTTGGCGCGCGAACCGATCGGCAGGCGAATCACGGCGCGCGTTGCATTGGCCGTGGCGATGGCGTTGCTGATGATTTGACTGACGTTGCTCGCGGAAAGTCCGCCAATCGGCCCCGCATTGGGGCCGACGAGGTAGCCCTCGGGTGGCTGCGCCGGGCTCGCGACAGGACCCAGAGTGTACGCGCCGTCGGCCAATCCGGCCGTCGTCCCCGAGGGAGGCGTGGTCTGGTTGACGAACGGCAGCGCGATGCCGCCGATTTCCACGACGCCGGGCGCGGCGGGAGTGGGGCCGAAACTGCCGGAGGTGGCGGCCGCGTAGGCGGCGTATTCGGCGATGTCCGGCGAGACACCTGCGACACCGATGCCGCCGACGACGTAGCCGTTTTCAAATATCGGCACGCCGCCGGGATTCACCGCGTCAGGATCGCTGTCGTTGATATCGGCTTTGCCGGTGGCGATGCCGAGACCGGGCGAAATGCCGTCGAGCGCGGTGGCCGGCGCGATAAATTGGCCGGCAAGAAAGCTTGTTGAGAGCGAGCAGCCGCGATTGGTGTTTTCGATGCCGTAGAGCGGAGCGTTCGTCGAGCCGGCGACGCCTGGCGGGAAATGGATGCCGCTGATGAATCGAACGGTGCGCGAGGAAAGCGGCGCTTGATCGTTGCTGAAGAAGGCTGCGGTGCGCGCGAGGGAGACGGCCAACTCATTGGCGTCCACCGCAACGCCGAAATTGCCCGTGGCCGTGGCCGGGGCGCTGGGTTTTCGGTAGAGAGCGAGCACGCGGCCGGCGCGGTCGGTGACGGCGATCACCATCGTCTCCGAATTGGCGGCCTTGGCCGCCGCGGTGACGATGTTGGCGACGTTGCCGGCTGAAAGATTCGGCGCCGAGGCCGGGGGCGGCGGCGGCGATGAGCTCGCGGGCGCGAGCGTGCCGCCGCAAGCCGTGAGGATGGCTGCGAGCGCCGGCGCCGAAAGCAGCGTCAGCGCCGTCAGAATGGGCGCGGGTTTCGATCTCATTCTCACCGATTCATTCGATTCGTATCACATCGCTTGGAGGCGCTCAAGGCGCATGCGGCGCATCCGCACCAAAGAATCATGAATTGCCTCTCGCGGCACGCGGCTCGACGTTTTGTTTCCATTTCGGTTTGGCCAAGGGCAGAATCCCCTTTGGCTTGTCGAGGGGCCCGTTGACCGGGTTGACGAGCCGATTGCGCGAGGGGCATCAGGGCGAATCGGATGCGAGGGGCATCCCTGCGGCGAATCCTTACGTTTCTGCTTGCGGCGGTCGCGTTGCCATTGGTGTCTATAGGCGGCGCTTGCCTGCCCGTAGGCACGGCGCGAACGGCCAGCCGCTCGCGCCATTCGGTTGCACACTCTCGTCGCACCGCGACCCACGCACGGCGCTCCGCACCCATCACAAGCCGTAAGAACACACGCGCGCCTTCGCGCGCGGCGCACTCCCGCCGTCGCAGCGCGCAAGCGCCACATCCGAACGCGCAGAAAGCGCAAGCTCCCGAAGGGAGAACGCCCTTGCAGCGCCTTCCGCGGCAAATGCCTACCACAACCGCCGCCATCGAAGGCCAAGTTCACGACGCGGACGGCCGCCCTGTTCCCGGCGCAACGGTTCGCATCGATGGCGTAGTCGCCGCAACGACCGCGGAAGGCGTGTTTCGCCTGCGCGACTTGCCCCCCGGGGACTACTCCATTGAAATCGACAGCCCCGGCTTTGACACTCTGGTGCGCTCGGATGTTTCACTGCGCGCCGGCGACGTGTTCATCGTCGAATTGACGCTTCAGCCTTCGGTAACGGCCGTCGCCCCACGCTCTCGTCTGCCGCGCCACCCGGAACTCGGGCCGCCTTCCGTAGAAGTGGAAGTGGCGATGCTTGCGCCCTATCGAACCATCACTCGGCGCCCGGATGCCGATCCCAATTGGAGCGTGCCGCAGCCCGAGGCGCTTCCACCCGCCGGAGAAGTCTTCCTTGCCGCGGCGGATCGCTGGGACATCGCCATGCCGCAATGGCAGCGCTACGGCGACGGCGGCGAATATCCGTACGTTCACCGGCACTGGTACGATCCCTTCGATCGCAACAAGTGGAAGGGCGACCAGCCGGTCCTCGGCCGGCAGACGTTCCTGAATATCACGGCGACGAGCCTGACTTCCGCCGATGGCCGCTGTTTGCCGACTCCGACCAGTGTCAGCCCGGCGCGCCCCGGCAGCAGCCAATTCTTCGGCGACTGCAATCAGTTCGGCTTGAGCCAGACGTTTCGTTTCTCGTTCGACCTGTTCCACGGCGACGCGTCTTTTCGCCCGGTGGATTGGCGCATCCGGATCACGCCGGCCATCAATGTGAATTACCTCAAGGTGCAGGAACTCGGCGTGGTCAACGTGGACCCGCACGCGGGAACCTCGCGCCTGGATTCTCACGTGGGATTGCAGGAAGCCTTCGTCGAGGTCAAACTGCACGACTTGAGTCCGAATTACGATTTCATTTCCGTGCGCGCGGGGATCCAGGCGTTTTCGAGTGATTTTCGCGGCTTCATTTTCACGGACGAGCAGCCGGGCGTCCGCGTCTTCGGTAATTTGAAGTCCGATCGCTGGGAATACAACGCGGCGTATTTCCAGCTTCTCGAGAAAAACACAAACAGCGATCTGAACACATTCGGCCTGCGGCACCAGCAAGTGCTCGTCGGGAACTTCTACATGCAGGATTTCATCCGGCCGGGCTACACGGCGGAATTCAGCATTCACTACAACAAAGACGACGCGAGCTTGCATTACGACGACAACGGTTTCCTCGTGCGCCCGGCGGAAATCGGATCGGAGCGGATGCACAGCGTCCGCGCCGTGTATCTCGGCTGGGCGGGAAGCGGGCATTTCGGCTGGCTCAACGTCAATCACGCGTTCTACCAGGCGCTGGGCCGCGATGATTTCAATCCGATCGCCGGCCGCAGCGTCACCATCAACGCGCAAATGGCCGCGCTCGAACTTTCCGTGGACCGCGATTGGATGCGCTTCCGCATCTCGAGCTTTTACGCTTCGGGCGACGCTGATCCCCGCGACGGCCGCGCCCGCGGCTTCGATGCCATCGTGGACGACCCCAATTTCGCCGGCGGAACGTTCAGTCTTTGGCAGCGCGAGGGAATTCGCCTGACCGGCTCGGGCGTGCTGCTGACTTCGCCGGACAGCTTGCTGCCCAGCATGCGATCGAGCAAATTCGAAGGACAGGGGAACTTCGTGAACCCGGGAATTTTCATCGCGAACGGCGGCGCGGACTTCAATCTGACGCCGAAACTCAAAGGCGTGGTGAATTTCAATTTTCTGCAGTTTGAGGATACCGCGCCGCTGCAATTGGTGTTGTTCCAATCGCCGATCGCCCGCACGATTGGCGAGGATTTCGACGTGGGCGTGGTTTATCGCCCGCCGCTGACGGAAAATATCACGCTCACGGGCGGGGCGTCGGCGCTCGATCCGGGGCAGGGTTTTCGCGACATTTATTCGGGACATTTGCTTTTCTCGCTGTTCGGGAACGTTCGTGTTCAATTCTGATCGCAGAAATCGGATCGCTCGCGTTCGCGGCGCGCTTCCCGCGGCGGCGCTGCTGGCGGCCTTTGCGCTGTCGGTGACCGGCGCGCGTCTGGCCTCTTCGGCGCCGCGCCAGTCCGAGAGCGGCGCGCCATCGCTGCTGCTGCAACAGACCGGCGCGGATGTCGCGCGCAAGAGCGCGGGCTGCATCGCCTGCCACACCAGCACGGACGAGCCCACGATGCACGCCACGGGTACGGTTCGGCTCGGCTGCACGGATTGCCATGGCGGCGATGCGGGAGTGCAGCCGCCGCCCGGTTCGGCTGCGGGTTCGGGGGAATACAACGAAGCCAAGCATCGCGCGCATGTTGCGCCGCGCGATCCCGCGCTGGCCGATCGCTCGGCGAATCCTGTGCGCGCCTACACGGCGTGGCTGAAGGAGAGCGCCGAATACGTTCGCTTCGTCAATCCGGGCGACTTGCGCGTTGCCCCGGAAACGTGCGGCCAGGCCGGTTGCCACGCCTCGGTGGTGCGAAACGTTTCGACGAGCATGATGAGCGTCGGAGGAATTCTTTGGGGCACGGCGCTTTACAACAACGGCGGCTATCCCTACAAGGACGCGCGCTTCGGAGAGAGTTACACGCGCGACGGCACGCCGCAGACCGTGCATACGATTCCAACCCCGTCGCCGGAAGCGACGCGGCGAAAGGGAGTTCTCCCGGAAGTGACGCCGCTCGAACGATGGGAGATTTCGCAGCCGGGCAACGTCTTGCGCGTATTTGAACGCGGAGGCGAGAGGAAAGGCGAAGTTGGGCAGCCCTCGCTCGAAGAAGAGCCGGGCAAACCGGACGACAAGCTCAGCACGCGCGGGTTCGGTACGCAATTGCGCACGGATCCCGTCTTTCTCGGTCTGCAAAAGACGCGCCTGCTCGATCCGCTTCTCTCGCTGCCGGGCACAAACGATCAGCCGGGCGATTACCGCGCCAGCGGCTGCACGGCGTGTCACGTCGTTTACGCGAACGACCGCTCGGCGGAACATTCCGCGCAGTACGCGCGATTCGGCAATCTCGGTTTCACCGCTACGAACGATCCGACGATTCCGCGCAACGAATCGGGCCATCCGATTCGCCACGTTTTCACGCGCTCGATTCCATCGAGCCAGTGCATGACGTGCCACATTCATCCCGGCACGAACATGGTGGCGACGTATTTCGGCTATACGTGGTGGGACAACGAGTCCGACGGCGCGGCGATGTACCCTGCCGAGCAACGCCATCCGAGCGAGGAGGATCGCTACAACGTCTCGCAGCGCAATCCCGAAGGCGCGGCCGTGCGCGGCCTGTGGTCCGATGTGGATTTTCTCTCGCGCACCGGAAGCCCCGAATTCAACGCGAAACTGAAGCAGACGCAGTTTGCCGATTTCCACGGGCACGGCTGGCTGTATCGCGCCGTCTACGCGCGAGACCGCAAAGGGAATCTGCTCGACGCCAACGGCCACGTCGTGCCGTTCGACGACCCGGATAGATTCGGCAAGGCCGTGCATCTCGAGGACATCCACCTCGAGAAGGGAATGCAGTGCGTGGATTGCCATTTCGAGCAGGACGCGCACGGCTCGGGAAAATTGTTCGGCGAGCCGCGCGCCGCGATCGAACTCGATTGCGTCGATTGCCACGGCACGATCGAGCAGCGCGCGACCCTGCTCACTTCCGGGCCCGCGGCGCCGCCGGGCGGAACGCATCTCGACGCGCTGCGAACGCCGTGGGGCCGGCGGCGATTCGAGTGGCGCGACGGGCGGCTCTACCAGCGCTCGATGATGGATCCGCACCAGGAATGGGAAGTGGTGCAGACGCTCGATTCGATCACGCCGGGCAATCCGCACTACAACGAAAAATCGCGGCTGGCGAAGACCCTGCGCACCGACGGCATGACCTGGGGCGACGTTCCGCCCGATCCCGCGATGCTCGCCCACGCCAATAGCCGCATGGCCTGTTACACCTGCCACACCGCGTGGACGCCCAACTGTTTCGGCTGCCATCTCCAGATGACGGCCAATCAGCGGCGCCCGATGCTGCACAACGAAGGTCTCCTGACGCGCAACTGGACTTCGTACAACTTCCAGGTGCTCCGCGACGATGGTTACATGCTCGGCGTGGACGGCACCGTGACGGGACATCGCATCGCGCCGGCGCGGTCCTCGTGCGCCATTCTGGTCAGTTCGCAGAATGCGAACCGCGAATGGCTCTACTACACGCAGCAGACCATCTCGGCCGAAGGCTTCAGCGGCGAAGCGTTTTCGACGTTCGTGCCGCACACGGTGCGCGCGCGAGAGACGAAGGGTTGCACCGATTGCCACGTCTCCGCGGCGCGCGACAACAACGCCTGGATGGCCATGCTCCTGCTGCAAGGCACTAACTTCGTCAACTACATGGGCCGCTACGTGTACGTCGCGGACGGCGCGAAAGGTTTTCAGGCCGTCGTCACCGCCGAACACGATGAGCCCGAGGCCGTCTTCGGCAGCGACTTGCAACGCATGGCGTATCCGGACGATTACAAAGAGCACGTCGCGCGAGGCGGCCGGGCTCACGACGGCCCTTCGCCACGCGGGGAATGCGCTCGACGTGCAGCTGCGCGGCGAGTATCTCTACGTGGCGATGGGCCGGGACGGCTTCCGCATCTACGACGTCGCGAACATCGACAACAAAGGCTTCTCGGAGCACATGGTGACGGCGCCGGTGTCCCCGATGGGGCAGCGCCTCTACGTCAGGACAAAGTACGCGACGGCGATCGCGACGCCCACGACGCTCGGCGTGGACCCGCTGCGCACGCACCAGGCCGAGAACGAAGAGCAGAAGATTCATCTCCTCTACGGGTTCCTCTACGTGACCGATCGCGAGGAGGGGCTCGTCGTCATCGGCAATCCCGATCTGAAAGCGAAGAGCCCGGGCGTCAGCACGCTGCTGAACGGAAATCCCGAAGATAATTTCATCGGCCGCGCCGCGACGTTCAATCCGAACGGGATTCTGAATGGCGCGCGGCGCATCACAATCGCGGGAACGTTTGCCTATATCCTGTGCGATCGCGGCCTCGTCGTCGTGGATCTGGACAATCCGCTGCAGCCGCGCGTCACGGCGGAAATCGGCTCGCCGGTTCTCGATGAGCCGCAGGGAATCGCGGTGCAGTTCCGCTACGCGTTTGTCGTGGACCGGCAGGGCCTCAAAGTTTTCGACGTTACCGATCTGGCGCATCCGCATCCGGTAACGGGCGCGACGCTGCCGCTTGCAGGCGCGCGAAACGTCACCGTTTCGCGCACGGTGGCCTACGTGCCGGCGGGCAGCCACGGAATTTACCTTGTGGACGTGACTCAGCCCGAGCGGCCGCGGCTCGATCAGACGTTCACGGCGGGCGGCGCGATCAACGACGCGCGCGACGTGAAGATTGGAGCCGTCGCGGGCAGCGTGTTCGCCTACGTCGCCGACGGCGCGAACGGCCTGCGCATTTTGCAAGTTCTCTCGCCCGAGGATTCGCCGGATTCCTACGGTTTTTCGCCGCGCCTCACGCCGAAACTCATTGCGACGTATCGCACGGACGGGCCCGCGCTCGCCGTCTCGCGCGGAATCGACCGCGACCGCGCCGCCGACGAAAGCGGCAATCAACTCGCCGTGTTCGGCCGCCGCGGCGCGCGCCCGCTCAATCGCGACGAAGCCGCGAGGCTCTATCTGCGCGACGGCCAGCTCTACACCGTGACGGACGCACCGCCCAGCCCGCCGCGCGACTTTAATTCTTCTTCCTCATTTCTTGGCGCGTGGCTCGATCGCCTGCGCGCGCTCCTTCGATAACTCGCGGTCCGTGTTCCTCGGAGGGTGCCGCACCCTTCGATTCTAAGGGTGCGGGTGCGGAATTCCTCCGTGGGGGAATTGTCTATGTTTGATTATCGTGGTTTTGCTGCAACCGGCGCAGCGAGCCGCGCTCAAGAAACGGTCTGGAGAATTGCTTTCCGGCGGCATCGGGTGTAGGTTGCCCGCCGTTGAGAAGGCCAAAGTCGTGATCCCGGAATTTCTTCGCATAGGAGAATTAGATGAATACGACAGCTCTTAGCCAGAATCGTCCCGCCTGGACTTGGGCCGACTTGCTCAGCACCTACCGTTTCTGGGGTTTGTTCCTCTGGTTCGTGTTGACGGCAGCGGGCATGCAGTATCACTACATGTTCTTGTTCTCCCATCTTACCGATAGACTCGGCTTAACGCCCAGCTATGCGGGAACGGCAATGTTCATCGCCCAGGGCGCGGCCCTACCCCTCGCCTTGATCCTGGCTTGGGCGGCTATCCGAACCAGGCCGGTCCTTACTCTCCTCATCACCGGCGGCCTTGCGGCGCTCGCGGCATTCGCGTTCACTGCGAGTTGGTCTCGAGGGCTTGTCGCAATGGCAACTGTAGCCATGCTGATCTGTCTGAGCGTGGCATCCTACGTGGTCACACTCTTGTTCCCCACCTTGATTGCCGGAGCACTCGGCGGATACGAAGCTTTTTTTGTCGCCTTTGGCGTTTCTTTCCTTTTCCAATACGCAATGGGCGCAGCCATGAACCGGGCCTACTCTGGGACATTCGATTCGGCAGGGCTGGAAGCGACCGCGTATGTCTCCGCCGGGTTGCTGCTCGCGGCAGTGATCTTTCTCCTTCCCGTCAAGCATGCGCTGTTTACGGTTGAGCCGCCTCTGCGAGGCCGTTCCATCGCGCCCAAACACCGCGAGCCGATTCTGGCCGGTTTGCTGACGGCGATTGTTCCGTTCTACTTTCTATATTGGTTGTATCAGTCTCACGGAGAGGCCGCCCGTCTGCGGCCGTCCAGGGCGCTATTGTCGCCCCGCGGGGCCGTGTGGATTGCGGTGATACCTCTGCTGGGGCTCGTCATGATTCCCGTGATGCTGACGACCATGGCCGACAATCTGAATCTGCGCGCTGAGGAGCTGGGGCTGCCTCGCATCTGCCGGCCTTGGGTGGTCTTCCTCTTTACGCTGCTCTTTGCGCCCGTGGCTATTGGCGTCCTGCAATCTGGACTGAATGGGCTGGCGGCCCGCGCCGCCCAATCGGCCCCCGCCGCCTAGCGGCGCACGTGAAGAATGCGGCGCTCACCCTCTGAGTTTTTCGGGGAGCTCTACTTCAGGAGCCGATTTCGAGCGTGGTCTTGATGCCTACGCCGCGCTCGTTGAACCACTGTCGGTGCTGTTCCCACGGCAGACGGTGCGTGATCATTTTCGCAAGCGCGCCGGGGGAGTGACGCTCGATCTTCACGAAATCCTTTGCGCCCAACTGAAAATGGCGCGGGTGCGCGCTGACGCTGCCGAACACCACGTTGTTGCGCAGCACGAGGTCCTGATTGATCTGGTCGGTGGGAACCGGCTGCGTCTTGTAGCCGCCGGTGACGCTCAGCAAGCAGAGAATCCCGGTGGGCGGCAGCATCTGCATCGCTGCGAAGACGACCGTGGAGCTTCCGGTCGCCTCGATAATGAAATCGAGCGGGCCCATCTGCTTCGTCAGCTCACTGAGCGGCGTCTTCTCGACCGGGAGGTACTCCGCCTTGAGTTGTTTCGCCAATTGCGCGCGGACGTCGCTTTCCGGCTCGCGCCCCGCGACGATCGTGCGCAGACCGCGCACACCGAGCACGGCCGCCGCGAGCAATCCGACCGGCCCGGCGCCCAGAATCACGGCGGTCTTCGGCTTCCATTGCATGCGCTGCTGAATGCGAAACGCCTGATCGATTCCTTTTTCCACGATGGAGAGCGGCTCGAGCAGCACGCCGATCTTCTGCACGGAGGGCGGAATCTTGATCATGTACTGCGGTTCCTCGACGTAGTATTGCGACATGTAACCGTGACGCTTCATGATGCCGCGCTCGGTGTATTGCCCCGACGTGCAGAAATCTTGATCGCCGTGCTTGCAGTTGCGGCAGATCCCGCACGGCCGCCGCACCGTGGAGACGACGAAATCTCCGCGCTTCCACCCGCGCACTTTCTTGCCGACTTCCTCGACCACGCCGAAATTCTCGTGGCCGAGAATCAGGTAGCTTGATCCCTCGGGCGCTTTTCCGTACAGGCCTTGATTGATTTCACCGTCGGTGCCGCACAGACCGACGCGAATCACGCGGACGCGCACTTGATCCGGCCGGAGCACCGGGTCCGGAACTTCGCGCATGTGAATGGAATCACGCTCGCCGGGCTGAACGACAATCGCCTTCATGGGTTCCTCGATGAGAGCGGAATGGGCGCGGTTTACCGCGAGAGTTCACCCCCCGTACGGGGGTGAACCACGAGCGGAGGCCCGCGCCGGAAGCGAGTCTAGTTTACGCGATTCCGGTTGTTCAGAAGGATGTCGAAGATTCTTCGAGGTGTCATTCCGAGGACTCCGCCGCTTGCCCGCCGCCTGCCTGCCGGCAGGCATGGCAGGCAGGCTCGGAATGACTCCCCGCAAAATTCTTCATCAATCTGTTGGTTCAAAGGCTGCCGGCCGGATTTTCAGTCCGGACGCGATTCATACTCTGCAGCAGCTCAGGCAGCGCGAATTGGCCGGGCGCAAACTTGCGCTGGCCGGGATCGTGATAGGTGTGGCACTCGAAGCAGCGCGCTTCGGCCGCTTGCGTTCCCGGGTGATGACACGTCCGGCACGTTGTGATGCTGGGGAGAAGAACATCGCCGGGCTGCTGGCTTGTGCGCGCCGCGGCGTGGCAGCTCTCGCAGGATACCAGGCGGTGCTGCGAATGATCGAATTTCGCGTCGGGCATGTAGCGCGTTGTGATGTTCGACGGCGCAACCGCGGGCAGCGGCGCGGGATGATTCTCCACAGGGGCCGCGTCCTGACTGAAATCGAGCGTATGGCATTGTTTGCAGGTCTTCCGCCAGAGCAGATCTTCCGCTTGGGCCGTGTGTTCGGCGACCCATTGTGGCGGCGACAACACGCGGTAATCGGCGGGCACGGGCTTCTCCGGCAGATCGCGATTCGGATCGCGCAGTTCGCGCAATTCCGACGGATGCGTTGCGATGTAGGCCTGGAATTTTGCGACGACGAACACATGAATCTTCTCCGGCGTGTCGTGCGGGACCTGATCGCTGAATCGCTGGTCGAAGGTGAGCAGGTGGCAGCCGGAGCAGGTCTGCGCGTACGTCGCGGGCGCCATGTAGGCGGCGGGCGACGCTTGCGTGAACGAAGGCGGCATGCCTGCGGATTCATTTGACGCGGAGGGCAGTGGCGCCGCTGCGGTTCCGCCGCCGGAGCCGAAGCGCCACGGCTCGACGCTGCCGGCGGGGCGATGGCAATCGCCGCACACGAGTTGGACGCGCCCATTCGGCCCGGTGAGATTCGGCTGGAGATGCAGGTAATGATTCACTTTGATCGTTTCGCGATCGGGCTGGCCTGAGCGCAGCACTGCGAATTCCGGGTGATCGCCGTTGAAGCTGTGGATGTGCGTGAAGTAGTGCGCGGGCCCATTGCGCGTTTCGAGATTTGCGTGGCACTGGGTGCAGCTTTCTTCGCTGACTTCGGCGAGGCGGATCGCGCCGCGATGGTCCGCGTGGCAGGAGCCGCAGGACGGCGTGAATGCTTGCGAAGCGTGGTGGATTGCGCCGTCGTGGCACGCGAGGCACGCGGAGTCGCTGGTCTTCTCGGAGAAAAGGCCCGCTCGCGTAATGTGGCATGCGCTGCATCGGTTCGCGAAGACGGCGTGCGCGCGCGACAATTGGCCCGCCGAATAGACGCGCGGGTCGCCGCGCAACCCGTGCCAGCCGAGCCACACGATCGCCGCGAGCGGGGCGGCCGCCGAAAGCCAGAATCGCCAGCGGCGGAACGCCCGCGGCTTCTGAAAATAATTCAGATCGATTCGCTGCGCGAGCTTTTTGGTTGTGCGTGTGCGTGGCACGGGTCGGAGTCTCTTTCGCTCTAATATCGCAGCGCAATCACCGCGTGTACCGCGGCCAGCAGCAGCAGCGCCAGCGAAAGCGGGATGTGCACCAGCAGCCAGCCGTGCAGCCAGCGGTGTAAACGCGCCTGCCTTGCGAGCTGGCGGCGCTCTTCGCAAATATCCTCGAGATCGTCCGCGGCCTCGTGCAGTTCGGGCGGCAAGAGCCGCTTGAGTTGGGCGAACGCGCGCTCGGCCTGCGCCGCATCGGCGAGCAGCCCGCGCCTCCCGGCGGTATCCTCCAGATACGGGCGTACCTCTTCCGCATAAAAATGGTGAAGCGGCGCGGCCTGTTCATCCATAGCGATCGTGACGCCTTCCTCGTCCGCGGCAGTCTGTGCGCCCGCCCGCTCGACCAGTTCGGCCGCTTCCCGGCGCAGTTGTGCGCTCACGTGGTCCATCTCGTCGTAGATCGTTTCGAGCGGCGCCTCCCGCGTCATGACAGCGGGCAAGTAATGCTGCAAAATCGCGCCGAAGAGTCCGCTTGCGACGACGATCACCAAAAGCCATGTCAGCACCGTCGTAAGCGGACCGCCGGTGTGAAATCCCGCGTGAAACAGAATCAGCGGCAGGCTCAACAGCCCGAGCCACAGATGGCCGCGCATCCACGCCTGCGCGCGCCCCACGCGCCACACCGGCACTTTCTTTCTCGCGCCGAGCAATCCCGCGAAGATCATGAACGCGAAGCCGGCGATGCCGAACGCGAGGCCCATCGGCCGTCCCGCCCATCGAGCCGGCCGACGCGGGCACGCGATAGACGGCGTAGAGCACGGCCGAGACGCCGAGGATCACCGCCGATGCGACGAGCCATGCGCGATGCGTAGCGTCAATTCGCATGGCTGGCTCACTCCGTCCCCGTCCGAGGCGATGCGATGCCGAGAAGCGGCGCGAAAAATTCGCGCGGCTCGACGCGATGCGCGGCGTCGTGCGGGCAGGCGTAGACGCAGCTTGGCTCGGCATGATCCGTGCACAGATCGCAGGAAGTGGCTTTCTTGCGCACCATCGCTTTCCTTCGCCCGGGCACTTCGGGATCGTCCGCCTGGATCGTGAACGGATGCAGATTGATGTTGCCGTACGGGCAATTTTGCGCGCACAGGCCGCAGCCGATGCACCAGTCCTCGATGATCACTTCGAGCGAATTGCGGCGCCGAATCGAGCCGACCGGACAGCCGACCATGCACAGCGGGTCGCGGCACTGGCGGCAGGAAGTCGCTACGAGATATTTGTCGAAGCGAAGCCCTTCGCGCACCAGGCGCGTCACGCCGTCGTGCGCGTCGGCGCAGGCGCGCACGCACTGGTCGCAGCGCGTGCAACGCTCGAGGTCGAGCACGAGCAGGCTCTGCGCCTCCATCAGCCCTTGCGCGAGAAAGCGTTCGAGCGGCACGCTGCCGAGCATGGCCACGCGCTGGCGATTGGCTTCCTGCCGTTCGCGCGCGATGCTTTCGAGCCCTTTGCGCACCTCGGGAAATCGCGCGACCATGGCGCGGAATTCCTCGCCGGGGATGCGCACGACTTCGGCGTGATCGAGCGCCGTGCACGTGGCCGTGCGCGCGCCGCCGCCCAGCAGCCCGATCTCGCCGAAATAATCTCCGCGCGAAAGATACGCGAGGACGAGCTCGCCGCCCGCGTGGCGTTCCGAGACTTTCACGAAGCCGAGGCGCACGAGGTAGAAGCTGTCGGCGGGATCGCCCTGGCGGCAAATGGATTGTCCCGGCGCGTAGCGGATCAGCTCGACGCGTTCGCGAAGTTGGTCGAGGAACGCGCCATCGAGCGTGGCGAAGAGCGGCACGCGCCGCAAATGATCCTCGAGCGCGCGCTGGCGGTAGGTCGCATCCAGGCGCGCGCGAAACGTCTTGTTGCTTGCAGCATCGAATCGAGGACGTTGCGCAGCATCTCGAGCATCGTGCAATCGGTTTCCGCGCGGACCGTCGCCGACCGCGGATAGAAACTCATGCACGTCATCTCACCGAAGAGATCGCCGGGCCCCAACTCGGCGACGGGATGGTTGTAGGCGAGATCCACCGGCGCATCGATCGGAATCGTGGGGCGGTCCACCTCTTCCTCGCGGCCGTCGCGATCGCGGCCCACGAGGAAGCTGCCGAGCTTGCTGAAGAAGCCGCGCTCGCCGCCGGACGTCTTCACGTGGGCGATGGGCGTCGAAATCGAGACGCTGACCTTGCCTTCGAGAATGTAGAACGCCGTCGAGCCGAACTCGCCCTCGCGGCAGATGATCTCGCCGCGCCGGAAATGCCGCTTCACCACGGCGTTCCGGTTCAGCTCGAGAAACGTCCCCGAAACATTCTGGAATACGGGCAGCGCGAGCAATTCTTCGACCGTGGCGGGCGTGCCTTCGTGCTCGCGGCCCAGCGCCGTGCCGACGACGAATTTGTTCGTCAGCGCGCCCGTGGGGCAGGAGACCATGCACTCGCCGCACGATACGCAGGTGGATTCGCCCATGGGAAGATTGTCGTCGAAGGCGATGTCCGCCGCGGCGCCTTTGCCCATTCGCGCAAGCACGAAATTGCCGCGAATGTCGTTGCAGCCGCGAATGCAGCGGTCGCACAGAATGCAGGCATCGTGCGCCACGGCGATGGCCGGCGAGGAATCGTCGCTCGCGCGCGAGCGCGCGTCGCGGGAAGCGCGATTGGACTATGCCCGCTTCCTTCGCCAGCGTTTCCAATTCGCAATCGCCCGAATGCTGCTGCCGCGCGCACGGAGAGGGATGGTCGGCCATCAGCAATTCGACCAGCGTGCGGCGCGCGCCGACTCAACGCGCTCCGAATTCGTCGTGACGACCATGCCCGGTTCGGCCGGACGCACGCACGAAGCCGTGAAGACGCGCGCGCCCACGTCCACGACGCACACGCGGCATACGCCCACGGGATTTTCGTTTTGCTGATGGCAGAGCGTGGGGATGCGAATGCCGTTCATCCGCGCGGCGTCGAAGACGGTTGTGCCCGCGGGCACGCTGACTTTCCGCCCGTCGATCGTCAGTTCGATGAGGCCGGTTGCGCTCATCGCGCGCCTGCCTGCGCGGCCCGCGCCTCGCGCGCTTTCGGACTCGTTGAAGCAAACGCCCGACGGGCATTCGCGCCGCGTGAGATGCGCCTCGACTTCCTCGGGAAAATGTTTCAGCACGGAAGCGATCGGCGCGGGCACCACCTGCCCGAGCCCGCAGATCGAGGCCAGCCGCATTGCTTCGGAGAGTTCCTCCAGCAGCGCATAGTCGCCCGGTTGACCCGCGCCCTTGCGTCCAGCCGGTGAGCATGTCGACCATCTTTTGCGAGCCCACGCGGCACGGCACGCACTTGCCGCAGGATTCGTTGCGGAAGAAGCGCACGGCGTTCAGCGCCATGTCGAGCATGCACGTGCCGTCGTCGCAAACCACCATCGCGCCCGAGCCGAGCATCGAGCCTGCCGCGGCGAGCGATTTGAAATCCATATGCACGTCCGCCATCGCGGCCGGCAAATAGCCCGACGACGGCCCCGACGGCGCGAATCCTTTGAGCGTGCGGCCGCCGCGCACGCCGCCGGCATGCTTGAAAATCAATTCCGATGCCGGCGCGCCCATGGGCACCTCAAATACGCCGGGCCGCTCGACGCAGCCGCTCACGCCGATGAATTTCAGCCCCGCCGCGCCGCTTGGTTCCCTGCCGATTTGTACCACTCGGGCCCGTGCGCGAGAATTTGCGGAACATTGGCAAACGTCTCGACGTTGTTGATGACGGTCGGTTTGCCCCACAGGCCTGCTGGACGGGGAACGGCGGCTTGTTGCGGGGTTCCGCACGCTTGCCTTCGATCGCTTCGAGCAGCGCGCTCTCCTCGCCGCAGATGTAGCCGCCAGGGCTGACGAAGATTTCGAGATCGAAATTCAAATCCGCTGCCGAGAATGTCCGCGCCCAACAAGGCCTGGCGTTGCGGCAGTGCATCAACTCCTCGGCGAGAATGTGTTCCTGTTCCTCGTATTCGTGGCGGATATAGAGGATGCCCTTCTGCGCCCCGGTCACGATGCCGGCCGAGCACCATTCCTTCGATCACCAGATACGGCAGATTCGTGAGGATGAAGCGGTCCTTGATCGTTCCCGGCTCGCTCTCGTCGGCGTTGCAGACGATGTATTTCTCGGGGCTTGGCTCGCGCCGCACGAGCGACCATTTCAGTTCCGTCGCAAAACCGGCGCCGCCGAGCCCGCGCAGTTCGCTCGCTTTCAAGGTTGCCAGCACCGCGTCCACATCCCGCGTGGCGGCCAGCGCCTTGCAGGCAAGCCGTACTTTTCCGGCGCCGGGATAAGGGTCGGAGGCGCAATCCGAGCGGCGCGCGGCGCGTGGCGGCTCGGGCAATTCATCTCCGGCGAGCGCGATGCGCACGAGCATGTCGGCCTGCTGCTCGCTGACGCCGCTGTAGATTTGGCCGTTCACCGAGAGCGCCGGCGCCTGATCGCAGCGCCCGAGGCACGAGACATCGCGGATGGAAACATCGCTCGCCTTGGCCCCCGCGAATCGCCGCTCGAGCGACGCTTTCAGCTCGCATGCCCCGCGCAGGTGGCACGACATGTCGCCGCAAACTTCCACGTCCGCGCGCGCCGGTGGGGTCAGACGGAAATGCGGGTAGAAGCTCGCCACGCCGTGCAGCCGGCTGACGGGAATGTGCATGCGTCCCGAGAGGGCGGCGAGTTCCTCGGCGGGGATGTAGCCGTGCTGGCGCTGGATGGCCTTCAGCTCTTCAAAGATCAATGCCGCGCTCCGCGGTGCCTCGCCGACGGGACTGGGTAGAAATCGGTATAGCAAACCATCTGGGCTACGTCTATCGAAAGGGTGGGAATCGGGCCAGGCATCGAAAGTGACAACACCGTGCGCGTTGACTTCATTCCGCGCCGCAAGTATAAGCAAACGACGGGCGAGTCGCGATTTGCATGCCGCCATCTGCCTGCCGCCTGCCTCCCGGTAGGCAGGCAGGGCAGGCAGGCCCGCCCTAGTTTCTGAGAGCCGAATGAAAATTCGTCCCGACGGGATGCGCTCCGGCTGGTCTGTTCTGGCACGCTTGTCCGGCCTTGTTTTGCCGCTGGTTGCCGCATCTTTCGCGTCCTTCGCATTTGCGGCTGGCGGAACTCCATCCCCCGCGCCATTGCCCGCAACTTCCCGCGCTACGGGCGCGCCCAACGACGCCGGCAAGTACGTCGGGCCCGGCGGCTGCGCCGCCACGAGCTGCCACGGCAGCGTCAAGCCGCGTCTGGACACGCGCATATTTCAGAACGAGTACAGCATCTGGGTCGTGCAGGACAAGCATTCACGCGCCTACAACGCGCTCACCAGCCCCGTTGGCGAGCGCATCGGCCGCATCCTCGGCATCGGAAAATCCGAGGAGGCCCCGAAGTGCCTCGCCTGCCATTCGCTCGCCGTCCCCGCCGAGGCTCGTGCGAAAACGTTCGATCTGAACGATGGCGTGAGCTGCGAAAGTTGCCACGGCCCCGCTTCCGGCTGGCTTGGCCCGCACACCACGAGCGGCTGGACGCACGCGCAATCCGTGCAGGCCGGGATGTACGACACGCGCGACCTCGTCCAGCGAACCGAGAAGTGCCTCACGTGCCACCTCGGCACGCAGGACAAATTCGTGGACCACGAAATGATCGCCGCGGGCCATCCCGATCTCTACTTCGAGCTGGATTCGTTCTCCGCCGTGATGCCGCGTCATTGGAAGGTGCCCCGCGAATCGGCGCCGGGCGTTCCGGAGAATAGCGACCCTTGGTACGGTGTGCGCGATTGGGCCACCGGCCAGGCCGTGCAGTTGCGCGCCTCGCTCGATCGGCTTGCCTGGCGCGCGCGGGCGCCGCATTGGCCGGAGTTCTCCGAGATGCAATGCTTCGCGTGCCATCACGATTTGACGCTGCCCGAGCAAAGCTGGCGCCAGGCGCGCGGCTATCCGGGGAGGCGTCCCGGCGATCCGCCGTGGAACGCTTCGCGCTACGCGGTGTTCCGCGAATTGATTCACGAAGTGGACGCCCCGGCCGCGAGCGCGCTCGATGACCAGATGACGCAGCTCGCGAAGCTGATGAGCCAGCTCAATCCCGATCGCGACGCCGTGGTTGCCGCCGGCGGAAACGCGCGGGCTCTCGCCGATAAGCTCGTCACCCGCATTCAGCAGCAACCCTACGATGCGGCGATGACCCTCCGTCTGCTCCAACATATCTCCGCCGACGCAGATGAGATTTCCGGCGAAGGCGAACGCGCGGCAGAACAGGCGGCCATGGCCCTCGATTCGCTGTTCATCGCCTACAGCCACAATTCACAACTCGCGAACGCCGCGGAAATTCGCGCGTCGATCAACGGCCTGTTCGCATCGCTCGAGAATCCCTCGCGCTACGACCCGAACACATTCGCCGCACAAATGAAAAAGCTCAACGCGCTTCTGCGGTGAGGCAGTTTCCGAACTTGCTTACGCGTTTGTCGAGCAACTCTGCAAACCAGTCATTCCGAGGAGTCCGCTGTGGCGGACGATGAGGAATCTCTCTTTTCCTTGATTTTTGCACCGAAGAGAGATTCCTCGCCCGCTGCGGCGGGCTCGGAATGACTCGCGGGGATTTTTCGACAAGCTGAATTTTGCTGTGAGGCTTTAGTCCGGCGGGGAACGCCGCTACACGCTGGTGAGATGCGGAAGCTGATTTTCGCTTTGCAGCGCGTGGACGATGGACTCGCGCGTCACCATTCCCACAACATTGCCTTCGGAGAGCACCGGCATCTGCTGCACGCCCGCGCCTCGCATGCGGTCCAGCAGCGTCAAGGCTGGTTCTTCCGGCGAAGCCCAAACCATTTTTTCGCGCGGAGTCATCGCGGCCTGCACGGAGGTCACGCACCAGTCCTCGCGCGGAACTTTCGCGAGCGCCTCGGTCGAGATCAAGCCCACCAATTGCGCGTGCGCGATCACCAGATGGGAGCCGCGTCCCGTCGCCGCTACTTCCCGCGCGTAATCTTCCAGTGAAATCTCCCGGCCGATCGACGGCGGCTCGGGGCTCATGATGTCGGACGCCTTCAGCCCTTCCAGCACGGTCCGCGTTTCCGCCTGCGCGAAGCTTTGCTTCGCCGCGCCCAGCAGGAACCAGCCGATCAGCACGAGCCAGACGCCTCCGATGGCGCCGGAGAAGCCGCCTTCCGCCTGCCACCCCCGCACACCCAGCCAAACTCCGTAAGCCATCATGCCGTAGGCAACCACCTGCCCGCCGCGCGCGGCAATCCGCGAAGCCTTCGTGTAACTCTTCGTGATTCCCCAGATGATCGAGCGCAGGATGCGCCCGCCGTCGAGAGGAAAGCCCGGAACCAAATTGAACGCCGCCAGAATGGCATTGGTCCCTGCGAGCCACACTCCCAGGGCATTTGCCATCGAGCCTGCCGGCGCGAGCATGGACACGCCGAGAAATCCCGCCGCCAGCAGAAAGCTGGACACCGGCCCCGCCGCCGCGATGTTGAACTCCTGCAGCGCGCGTTCGGGATCGCGGCTGATCTGCGCGATACCGCCGAAGAAAAACAGCGTGATCGAAGCTACGGGAATCCGGTAGTGCCGCGCAACGACGCTGTGCGCCATCTCGTGGAACAGCACCGAGCCGAAGAACAGCAGGCTGGTCAGCACGGCCGCCGCCCAATGCTGTCCCGTGGTCCAGTCCGGGCGCGTGTCGGCGTATCCGCTGGCGATCGTGATGGTGATAAAGGCGAAAATCAGGAACCAGCTCGAGTGGAGATAGATCGGAATCCCCAGCAATTTCCCGATTCGGATGGACCGGCTGCGAAGCACCACGGCAATCCCTCAACGCCAGTATACCTGAAGGGCCAGCGGCGGGAGAGCGCGGGCCGTTAGCCACACCCGTGTGCTGTGTTCCACGTGAAACATTGGGGCGCCAACCGCAAGCCCTTTTCTTGCAGCAGCTTGCACTTTGGCGCGGCGCCTGCATTTCGAATAGCACGCCGGGCGATCATCCGGCAGGAGGCGGCCATGCAGGACTGGATGGAAATCGGGCTACTGGCGGAGGCGGGATTGTTCGCGGGCCTGTTGTCGCTGTTTCTCGCCTGGCTGGGGATGCGCGTTGTCTTCACCCTGTTGCCGGCATCGCCGCGAGCCGCCGTGGCGCGCGCTCCGGAGCGTTTCCCGCGCAAGACGCCGCGCGCCGCCTAGGGGGCTGCCCATGGGGCGCTTCCACAAGGGTTCGACCGGGGCCGGAGGTGCTGCAATGTACTACGTTCGAGATTTCGCATTGCTGTTCGCGAGCTTGCTCGTGGCAGGCACCGTGGCAGTCGTCGGCTACAACGTCTATCTTGCGACGCGATACCACAGGCTGGTCGTCGAAAGAGCGCGTCTGATGCGCGTGATTTCGCGCCGCCTGGAGCGCTGATTTGACTTTACCGCTGGCCTAACCCTTGCGGGCAGCTCCTGGAGCCGGGGACGGGGACCGCCGCCCCCGCGAACGGTTTCCAGGAGCTGCCCAGCTGGCGGCCCCGGCCCGAATTCAGGGCGCCGGCGTTAGTTCTTCTTCGGGTACTTCGGGCGCGGCGGAATCGGCTTCATCGACTTCAAGGCGTCCATCTCGAGCTCGATCGCCTTGTCGAGTTGCGGGTCGTGCCCGGCTGCGACTAGGTCGGGGCGCTGGGCTACGACGTAATCCGGATCCACCCCGTGATTTTCGACGATCCATCCGCCTCCGTTGTCCGGCGACCAGAAGGCAATCTCCGGCGCCGTGACGTAACCGCCGTCCATCATCGGTATCTCGCGCCGGTAGCCGACGAGCCCACCCCAGGTTCGCACGCCGACGATGGGTCCGATCTTCTCGTGCTGGAAGAACCACGGGAACATGTCGCCTCCCGAGCCCGCCAGTTCATTGACGATCATCACCTTGGGGCCGAAAACGGCCTGCTGCGGAATCTGGAAGTCCCTGCCTTCGCGCGGCGCGGCGAAGCCCAGCAGTTGCCGCTGCAGCTTCTCCGTGTAGAAGTCGGGAACGTGGCCGCCGTGATTGAAGCGCTCGTCCACGATCAGCCCCTCCTTGCCGATCTGCGCGTTCAGGTATTTGTCGAACATGATGATGCCCGAGGTGGCGGTGTCCGGCACGTGCATGTAGCCGACGCGCCCGCCTGTCGCCTTCTCGACGTACGCGCGCCGCGATTCGACCCAAGCGTGGTAGCGGAGCTGCCCTTCGCTTCCGATGGGCTTCACGTTGATCTCCCATGCGCCGTCGGCGGAAGGCTTGTCATTGATGGTGAGCGTGACGATTTTGTCCGCCAAATTCTGGAAGCAGGAGTAGATTTCGGCGGTCGAACGCACGGCGACGCCGTTCACCGCCACCAGGTAGTCTCCTTCCTTGATCTTCAAGCCCGGCTCGGCGAGCGGCGCGCGCGTTTGCGGATTCCAATCTTCGCCGCGGTAAATCTTCTTGAAGCGGTAGAAACCCTGGTCCGTATCGTAGTCGGCGCCCAGCATCCCGACGCTGACGTGACGCACCTTCGGCATTTCGCCGCCCCCGACGTACGTGTGCGAAGTGCTCAGCTCCGATATCATCTCGCCGAGGATGTAGTTCAAGTCGCTGCGGTGCGCCACCCACGGCAGCAGCGCGGCGTAGCGGTCGTGAATCTTCTTCCAGTCCAGCCCGCCCATCGCCGGATCCCAGTAGAAATCCCGCTCGGTCCGCCACGCCTCCTCGAACATTTCGTTCCATTCAGCGTGCGGGTCCACCAGCGTCTGGAGCTGGCCCGTTTCAAGCCTCCCCTCGCCCACCTTGGCTTTTCCGGGCACGGCGTCCGTGATCCCAAACATCTTCTCGCTCTTGTACATGAGCTTGCCGCCGTCTTTGTCGAGCTGGTAATCCTCGATGTGCTCGAGCAAAGGTTTGTCTTCGCGCTTCGCAACGTCGAAGACGTGCAGCGTGTTCGCCGGCGGCGGAGGCTCGGGTATATCCATCTGCTGCGATTCCAGGGCGGCGGAGAGATAGAAGAGATTTCCTCCCCGCGCATCGAGATGTCCCAGGATTCCCGGAGAGATTGGGGCCTGAACGATCCGCTGGCCGATTCCATCGAGATCGATCTGAACCGGTTTGGGCGGTTTCGGCGCGGCCTCTTTCTCTTCCGGCGCCTTCGGGGGAGTGGCGGGCGGCGCGGCCCCGGCGTCCGGCTTGGGCGTTTCTCCGGGTTTTGTTTCCGGTTTCACTTCCGGCTTCGGCGCGGCCGCTTCCTTTTCTTCGTCGCTCTCGAGGGCGAACGGAGACGCCGCGTCCGCCTTCAGCGTGATCGCGAAGACGCCGGTCGTAATGTAGTAGTTGTAGCGCTCCTCGAAATGGTCGCTCGAAGGGTAGTAAAAGCGGTCGGAGAGGAAATAGAGATATTTCCCGTCGGGATCGAAAACGGGATTGCCGTCGTTGTAAAAGCCGTCGGTGACCTGCGTGACCTTCTTCGTGTCGAGCGAGTAGAGGAACAGCGCGTTCGACGTGTTATCGAGCGTCTTCGAGTATGCGATCCACTTGCTGTCGGGCGACCACGCGCCGTCGCTGAGCATTTCGTATGCGCCGCGATCGACCTCGACCGGCTGCTTCTGGTCGATGTCCACGTACCAGAGGCGATGCGTCTTGTCCCAGTAGAGCAGCTTCTTGCTGTCGGGCGACCACACCGGCCCGAAGCGATAGACGCCTCCGTCCGTGGTGACGCGCACTTCGTCGCCGCCCTTTTGCGGGCGGAGGTAAATTTCAAATTCGCCGCTGCGGTCGGAGAGATACGCCACCCACTTGCCGTCCGGCGACCACGCCGGATTCAGTTCGTGCGCGCCGGGAGACGACGTCAGATTGCGCATGCTGCCGTGCTCGACCGGCAGCGTGAAAATGTCGCCGCGCGCCTCGAACACGGCGCGAACGCCCGTCGGCGAAATGCCCCAGCCGCGAATTTGGTCTTCGACGGAAATGATTTCGGGGCGCGCTTCGGTGTCGTCGCTCTCGACGTTGATGGCGATGTGCGCGAGGTGGCCGCTCTTCAAATCGTAGGTGTACAGCAGGCCGCCGTTCTCATAGACGATCGCGTCCGCGCCCAGGCTCGGCCACTTGATGTCGTACTCGTTGTAATTTGTCAGCTTTTCGGTCTTCTTCGTTCCGAGGTCGTAGCGATAGAGATTCATCGTTTTGTCGCGGTCGGAAATGAAGTAGATCGAGTTGCCGTGCCACATCGGGAATTCGTCCATGCCCTCGGTCTTCGGCAGCTCTTCGTAGGTGTTGTTGTTGAGATCGTAGATGCCGATCGGAGGAGCCCAGCCGCCGCGGTAGCGCTTCCACGTCCGGAACTCCTGCGACGTGGGCAGATACGCGATCTTTTGGCCGTCCGGCGAAAGGGAAGTGAGATCGGCGCGCGGCACGGACAACATCTCGGCCGCTCCGCCTTCGATGGGAACCTCGAACAGCCGCGTGTAATCGGGAAGATCGCTCAGGCGGTTCGAGCGGAAGAGCACCTTTTTGCTGTCCGGCGTCCAGCCGAGCACGATGTCCGCGGACGGATGGAACGTCAGACGGCGGGGCTCGCCGCCGCCCGACGGGATCACGTACACGTCCTGGTTGCCGTCGTATTCGCCCGTGAACGCGATCCACTTGCCGTCGGGAGAAAACTTCGGAAAGACCTCGTCACCCGGAGACGCGGTCAACCGCCGCGCCGTGCCGCCCGTGCGCGGCGCGAGCCACAGATCGCCCGCGTAGCTGAAAACGACGCTGTCCTGAGAGATGTCGGGATAGCGCAGCAGATGAGTTTCTTCCGTGGCCGCCGCCGCAAGGGACGGTCCGAGCACCGCGCGTCCGGACGAAGCCGGCCCCACCATCGCCACCGCCAACGCGAGCAGCAGAATCGCAGGCAATACAATCTTCTTCATTTTGAATTTTCCTCCGGAGTCCCAGAAAGCATACGCGCCGCAGAAAGACAATGTTCCCGCGCGGCCACATCCATCTTGGAGCCGCACAGCATACACCGTTTCCCTGTCGGCTGCCTCAATGGGCCTCGCGCTGATCAAGGTGTGCTGCTGAGCGGCGACGCGCAAGCATCCGTGATCCCAAGATCCGCCATGTCAAAGCGCATGAAATCGGCCCCAGCGGGTGTGCGTGAGAACTCGGGAATTGCGTCAGGGCACGACTTCACAGGTGTGATGGACACCCGACGTTGTCATTCCGAGGGCGGTCCTTGCCCGAGGAATCTGCTTTTTCTCTGTTTTGTAGTTCTCACTCACACTCGCGGGGCGACACAAGCCTCATTCATAGCTTGGCCCGTACTAATCGACCGCCCTCGGAGGCCGGGCAATCTTGGCCGAGCGTGCTATGATGTCGTTGGGGAATCTCTGGCCGAACCTCTCGCTTCATTCGCTAGCCGCGCCGGAGAACACCACGCCCGGATGCCGCGTATCCGCCGAAAACTTCCAAGAATCTTCGCATCGCTGCTCGTTGCCTTGTCTATTGCCTGCTTGCCTGCGCCGCTCGTTCGCGTTGCACGGGCCGCTGGCCAGGATTCGCCCGCGCCCGCGCAGAAAAGCGCGCTCGATGCGCCCGCGCGTGAACTCGCTCGCCGCATCGCCGCCAGTCTGCCGGGCGGAACGCGCGTGGAGATCGAAGTGCGCAATCAATCCAGCTTGAGCGAAGAGGATGCCTCCACGATCCGCGCCGCTTTGGCCGGCGAACTGAGCGCGCGCGGTTTGCGCACCCGCGGCGAAGGGCCGGGCGGGGCTAGCATCATCGTCACGCTTTCAGAGAACGTGCAGGGCTACGTCTGGTCCGCGCAAATCCAGCACGGTGACGATAGCGCCGTGCTCCTGCAGTCTGTGCCACGAGAGACGCCCGCCGCCGCGGCGCCCGAATCGAAGAAAATTGTGCTTCACAAGGAATTGCTCTGGAGCGGCCCCGCGCATGTCCTCGACGCAATCGAACTGCCGGCATCGGGCAGCGCTCCGGCGCGTTTGCTTCTTCTCGAAATTGAAGGTGCCACAGCCGTCCTGACCGATTCACAAAACACATTTCGTACGGAGCTTCCCGCCGCTGTGCCGCATCCGCGCTCCCCATGGGGTGGATTCGCGCTCCGAGGGAATCACTTGGAGGCTATCTTCTACGGCTCCCCAGCCCCAGGAGAAGTGGAGGAATGCAGCCTGACGCCCGACGGCCAGATAGCCTTGAAGTGTGAGCACCCGGGGACGCTGGTTGATTACACTCTTGGTCTTGCTCCCGTCCCGCCCCGTGGGGACCAGCAAGCCTTTCCTTCACTCCCGTGCGGAGTCGAAGATGTCGTTCTCGGGACGGGGACGGGAGACTACACTCGGCCGGATACCGTAGCGGCTTACGCCGTTTCTGGCCGAGAAGAAGCCTTGAGCGCTGCGCTCACGCTGCCCGGCCCGGTGATGCGCCTCAGCCGGGACCCAAGCGAAACGATCATCGCAGTCGCACGAAATTTGCAGAATGGAAATTATGAAGTCTATCGCATCACGGCTGCGTGCGGGCAGTAGGGCGACTGCGGTCCTCGCGGCACTGATTCTCTGCGCCGCGTTCGTTCACGCTTCCACGCGCCCGAAATATGGTGGGACGCTGCGTGTTGAACTGTCCACGCGCGTCGCGACGCTCGATCCGCGCTTGCCCGCCGTGGCGAGCCAGCCGCCCGCGAGTCCAGCCGCCGCGCTCGCGCAGGAGCGGCTCGACGCGCTCATCTTCGATCGCCTCGTTCGCTTCAACGACCATGGCGGTCTCGAAGGAGTCCTCGCCGCGAGTTGGAAATCGGAGGAGCAAAACAAACGCTGGCATTTCCAGTTGCGCCCTAACATCAAATTCAGCGACGGCACGCCGCTGACCGCCGACATCGTCGCCCAGGCGCTCGCCTCAGTCCTCGGCTCCAGTTCTCAAGTCAGCGGCAGCGCGCTTGATTTGGTCATCGAAGCTCCGCAGCCCATGCCCGATCTCCCCGAGCGTTTGGCCGCAGGACGCAATTTCATTTTTCACGTTGCAAGCGATGGCCCGCTCGCCGGAACGGGGCCGTTCACGCTCGATGAGTGGGCACCCGACGGCGCGCCCGGCCATGCCGTTTTCGTCGCGAACGAAAATTGCTGGATGGGCCGCCCCTTTGTGGAAAGCATCGAGGTTAGCCTCGGCGTCGAGCCGCAGCGCATCGAAGCCGATCTCGAATTCGGCCTAGCCGACGTGGCCGATCTCTCTCCCGCGGAATTGCGCCGCGCTGCGCAGCGAGGCGCGCGGACATGGTCCTCGAAGCCGGTCGAATTACTGGCCCTCGTCTTCGATTTGCAGCGGCCCGCCGTGCAGGACGCGCGCCTCCGCGAAGCCATCGCCCTCGCGGTCGATCGCAACGCACTCGCGAGCGTCGTTTTGCAGCGCCAGGCCGTCGCCGCAGGCGGTTTGCTGCCGCAATGGATCTCCGGCTACGCATTCCTGTTTCCCACTGCGGTGGACATGGGCGGCGCGCTCTCGCTCGCCCAGTCCGTCGCATCGGCTCGCGCCCCTGGATCACCCGCGCCCGCGCCGCTCGTCTTGGTCTATGATGCAGGCGATGCCGAAGCGCGCGCAGTCGCCGAGCGAATCGCCGTGAATTTGCACGACGCCGGAATCGCGATGCAGGCCGAAGCTGCGAAGCCCGGGGGCACGCCCGCGGACGCGCGTCTCGTGCGCGTGCGCATCACCTCGCCCGAGCCGCGCGCCGCGCTCGTGCAAGCGTTCGAGGCCCTGGGCATTTCAAATGTCCCCGGCCCCGCCGACAATGGCCCGGAGTCGCTCTATTCCGCCGAACGCGCCGCGCTCGCGGAGGATCGCGTGATTCCGCTCGTGCACGAAATGGAGAGTTGCGGTTTGAGCGCGGCCTTGCGGGATTGGATGCCGCTGGATTCCGGCGATTGGCGTCTCGACGACGTGTGGCTCGCACAGAGCGCCGAGCCTTCTCCGGCGCCCGCGCCCACCGCCGCGCCGCCGACTCCCGCCGCCACGGGCGGACACCCATGAGTTTTCGCGTCAAACTCCTGCTGGTTTTCACGCTGACCGTCGCGGCGTCGGTCGGTCTGGTGGCCTGGGGCGTTTCGCTTTCGACGCAGCGCGCCTTCGAGCAATTCGACGAGCAGCGCACCAATACGATCGTCGCGCAGTTCCGCCGCGAGTTTCAGCAGCGCGGCACGGAAATCTCCGCCCGCGTCCGCGGGATCGCCGATAGCGAAGACACGCTCCGCATGGCGCTCGATCTCAGCCGTCCCGAAGCCGACGCCTCCATTTACGTGAACGCCGCGCACAACCTCGCCGGTTCGTTTCAGCTCGATTTCCTCGATTTCGCCACCACCGACGGCACGCTCGTCTCCTCCGCCGAATGGCCCGCGCGATTTGGTTATAAGAACGATTGGGTTGCCGCCGGGGAAGACTGGAACAGCCAGAGCGCGTTTCTCGGCCGTGTGGATCTGGCCGACAGCGTCCAGCTCGGATTGCTATCGGTGCGCGTGGTGCCCGTCGGAGAAAAGAAGCTCTACGTCATCGGCGGCGAACGCCTCGACAAAGCGTTTCTCAGCACGCTCGAGTTGCCCGCGGGAATGCGCGTCCTGCTCTACAGCAATTTCGAGCCCGGTTTCTCGCCCGCCGCCTTGACCGACGTGTCCGGCCCCGTGATCGGCGCGGATCGCTTCGAGCCGCTGATCGAAAAAGAGCAGCGGCAACCCGGCATCGCGGAGCAAAGAATCGACTGGTCCTCCGACCCCGCCGGCGCCGAAGCGTTCACCGCGATTCCCATTCAGGGACGCAAAGGCGATCTGCTCGGTGTTTTCCTCGTCGGGAGTTCGCGGCGCGAATTGGTTGCGCAACTAGTGTTCATCCGCTCGCTCGCCATCGTCGTCGGTGGTGCGGGCATTTTGCTCGGCGTCATCCTGAGCTGGTGGATTGCCGCGCGCGTCACGCGGCCGATCGTGCGTCTCGCGCACACCGCGGATGCCGTCGCCGCGGGAAATTGGGACGCGCGCGTTCCCGTCCGTTCGCGCGATGAGATCGGCCGGCTCGGCGACGCCTTCAATAGAATGACGCACCAACTCGCCGAGCAGCAGGGGCGGCTCGTGCAGGCCGAACGCGTCGCGGCCTGGCGCGAATTGGCGCGCCGCCTCGCCCACGAGCTGAAGAATCCGCTGTTTCCGCTGCAAATCACGGTCGAAAACCTGCAGCGCGCCCGCGAGCAGGGCGGGGAACAGTTCGACGAAATTTTCTTCGAGTCCACCGCGGCGCTCAAAGCCGAGCTCGAGAGCCTCAAAGCCATCGTCACGCGATTCAGCGATTTCGCGAAGATGCCCGCTCCGGAGTTCGAGCGCGTGGATCTGAACGAAGTCGTGCGCTCGGCGGTGCGCGTCTTCGAGCCGCAATTCTCCGCGCTCGGACGCCCGCCCATCGCCGCTGAACTTTCACTTGACGAGCGCATCCCGCTCATCGAAGCCGACCCCGTGCTGCTGCACCGCGCTCTTGAGAACCTTGTCTTGAACGCGATGGACGCCATGCCCTCCGGCGGCACGCTCACGCTGCGCACCGCGGAGAAGGATGGCCGCGTCGAGCTCGAGGTCACCGACACAGGCGAGGGCCTGCCCAAAGAAGAGTGCGAGCGCCTGTTCACGCCGTATTACACCACCAAGCGGCACGGCACAGGACTCGGCCTCGCCATCGTGCAGTCGGTCGTGAGTGATCACGCCGGCACCGTGACGGTCTCATCCGTGCCGGGGCGGGGAACGACGTTTCGCGTCGAGCTGCCGGTGGAGCAGCCGCGCCCGATGCAGTCCGCGCCTCCGCCGCGAGAAGAGGCGCCAAACTGAACCGCCGCATCGGCGCTGCGAGTCGTACAAAGTTTTCCTAGGAACGAGGAGACGGTGGCCGCAAAAGCGCATCTGCTGGTGATTGACGACGATCCGAATACGCTCGCCTCGCTCTCGCGCGCGTTTCGCTTGGCCGGTTATGAAGCCACGGTCGCCGATAACGCCGCGCGCGCCCTCGATCTGGTCCGCGGCGGCCGTTTCGATCTCATCCTGTCCGATGTCGTGATGCCCGGCAAGGACGGCCTTTCGTTTCTCGAGGATTTGAAACGCGATGGCGTTGCGACGCCGGTCATCATGATTTCCGGCCAGGCCAATATCGAGATGGCGGTTCGCGCCACGCGGCTCGGCGCGCTCGATTTTCTCGAGAAGCCGCTTTCGACCGAGAAGCTGATCGTCACCGTCGAAAACGCGCTGCGTCTCACGCGCCTCGAGGAGGAAAATCGCGATCTGCGCCGGCGCCTCGGCAAGCACGAACTGGTGGGCTCCGGCGCGGTGATGGATCGTCTGATGAAGCAGATCGAGCGCGTGGCCGCGAGCGAGACGCGCGTCTGCATCGTCGGCGAGACGGGCACCGGCAAGGAACTTGTGGCGCGCGCGTTGCACGAGCGCAGCCCGCGCCGCGCCGGGCCGTTCGTCACGCTGAATTGCGCGGCCGTTCCCGCCGAGCTGATCGAATCCGAATTGTTCGGCCACGAAAAAGGCGCGTTCACCGGCGCAACCGGCCGCCACGTCGGCAAATTCGAGCAGGCCGGCGGCGGCACGCTCTTCCTCGATGAAATCGGTGACATGCCGCTGCCCATGCAAGCCAAGCTGCTGCGCGTGCTGGAGGAAGGGGAAGTCGAACGCGTCGGCGGCGACCGGCCGATTGCCGTGGACGCGCGCGTCGTCGTCGCCACGCATCGCAATCTCGAGGAGATGGTCCGGCAGAACGCGTTTCGCCCGGATCTATTCCACCGGATCTACGTCTTTCCGATTGCGTTGCCGCCGCTGCGCGAGCGCGGCGAGGATATTCCCGTGCTCGCGCGGCATTTCTCGCGCCAGGTCTCCGCGCAAAATGGTTGGAAGGAGAAGACTTTCTCCGCGGGCGCGCTCGACGAACTCGCGCGCTACGCCTGGCCCGGCAACGTCCGCGAGTTGCGCAACGTCGTCGAGCGGCTCCTGCTGATTGCCGCGGGCGAGGAAATCACCGCGGACGACGCGCACCAGGCTCTGCCCTCGAGCGGTTCACCCCCATACGGGAGTTCACCGCGAGCATTCACCGCGAACGGCGCCGCTGAAAACGGCGCCGCGGCGCCGCGAAGCGCTCCCGCTTCGAGTGGCACGCTCGCCGAGCGCGTCGAAGCCTTCGAGCGCGCGACCATCCTCGAAGAGCTTCGCCGCCAGAACCACCACATGACCAACGTCGCCAAAGCCCTCGGCCTCGAACGTAGCCACCTCTACAAGAAGTGCCAGCAGCTCGGCATCGATCTCCGCGCCGTCCGCAAAACCGAATAGTCTAGGGGGGTGGTGGCACAGTCACTCCTGACTGTGCGCTCCGATTTGCCATCGGAATTAAATCAATTCTTCGCCGGAGACGCGGGATGAGGGTCGCCCCTAACCTCCCGGTGTAGCAGCCGGAGCCGGCTGCGGCGTCGTCGTGGACGCTGGCGCTTCCGCCGGCTTCGGCGCGGCGCGCAACGCAAAATAGTTTCGCGCGAACGCCGCCTGCTGTGTGTCCGCTTCGATCGCGATGGCCTGCAGCGTATAGCTGCCCTTGGCGAGGTCCGTAAGCGGCAGGCTGATCCGGAACGACGCCGCGTGCGTCTTGGGGTCCACTTCGTCCGGTGCGACCATCGGCGTCTGGCTCACGCGCGCGCCGTTGCGGAAGAAGACCAGCCCCGCGCGCAGCGACGCCGGATCGGATTTCGCCGGTGGGTACGCCTGAAAGAAAACGTACATCGTCTGCTCGTCGGTGAAGACGCGCGTCACGCTCGGCACGATGCGTTCTCCCCCAACGTCGAGCGGCGAGGATTGCATTTTCGCATTCTGCGCGAGCGCCTGCGTTTTGACCTCGGATGTCTTCTTCACCTCTTCGAGCTGGCTCGAGAGCAGCACCGAGCTGAGCTGCAAGCGGTCCGGCTGCGGCGCGGCGAGCGACAAGTTCTCCTCGAACGTGCCGATTCGCCCGGACTCATTTTCGCGCGTGAGAAATTTGAGTTTGTAGTTTCCGGGCTGGAGAATGAAGCCGCCCTGATAGAGCAGCGCCTGCTGCTGCACTTGCTGGAAGCGCGCCGTATCGAGCTGCACGGTGATCGTGTCGCGCAAGACGCCGACGACGCGATTCGTGCCCGCCGTGCGGATCTCCGCCGCAAAATCGAATTCGGTCTGGCGGCGGCCGCTTCTTTGCGCCCATTCGAGCGCGCTCGAAGCGATCTTCGCCGCGATGGGCACGAAGACTTGCGTGTCGGAGAGCCGGAACTGCGCGGTCTCGACCGCAATCGGCAGCTCGACGAGCGGCGAGTCCGAATCCATCGCGTCCTCAATTTGCCGCTCGCGGTCCTCCGTCGTGAAGACGCCGAACTCTTTCGGCGCGTAGTAGCCTTCGCGGTAGCGCACGTGCGCGCCCGAGGGAAGCCCGCTGACTTTCACCTTCACGTTGCGCCAGCGGCCGTCGCGCGCCGAATCGCTGCTGTAGTAGCCCAGCAGGTAGTAGCCGGTGCCGTCGGCCTGCACCGCGGAGAACGCCTCGCCGAAATCACCGATATCGAAGAACGCGCGTCCGCCGGTGTCGCTGGCGAGCGTCGAAAGCGTTTCGCGCGAATCTTCGCGCGACTGCGTTTGCGTGAACACCGCGTTCCCGGAAAACATCGAAGTGCCCGAAGCCGCTCCGGTCGTCGCGTCTCCGCCGGGAATTTCCGCCAGCAGGCCGCGCGCGTCCACTTCGTAAATGGAAACGTTGGCGCGGGTTGCGGCATTCGTCGCGGCCTGGAGCTCCGAGCGGTTCTCCTCGCCCGTCTGCGTGATGCCGCCGGTGAACTCGATCACCGCCTTGCGGCCGGGAAGATTCGCGACGACTTCCGATACGGATTCGACCGCGGCGAGCTTGCGGTCGGTGTTGAAAATATTGAACTCGGTGTCGTCCGCGGTGAAGGCCGCGTCGGTGTCCTCGCTCGAGGAAAAATAATCGTCCGAGGCGGACGCTGCGTCGGCCAGCGCCGAAAGCTGCGATTCCGCTCCGGGCCGCAGCGCGGCGATCGCGCGTTCGAGAAGATCCTTGTCGGTCGTGAAATCGGAGAGCACGCGAAGCCGGTTCCCGAAGTAAACGATTCCGACCAGGTCGGCCGGCGTCATCTGCGTGCGCACGAACTTGTCCGCCGCGTCGATCGAGCGAATCAATTGGTCGGGTTCGAGCGAAGTCATGTCAAAAAACAGCACGATCAGCCGGCGGTCGCGCAACTGTTGCTGCACTTGTTCGGGCGGCGCAACGCTGCCGAGCGGGATCGTGAGCGGAGCCCGGTCTTGCGAAGCCGCGGTCTCGATGGCCGCGACGTCGTAGTAATCGAATGTCGAAACTTTTTGAAGCTTGCTGTCTTCGCTGACGCTGAACTGCTCCGCCTTCAGCCCTTTGATCGGCTTGCCGTCGCGATCGGTCACCTGCACGTCGATCTGGACGAGGTTCACGGTGGCGTGAATCGTCGCCTTCTGGCTCGCCGGCTGCACTCTGGGCGGTGGCGGCGGGCCGGAGCTGGGGGTGGCTTGCCCCCGCGGGGCCTGCGCTCGGATTGCGAGGCACGCGCATGCCCCTATCCATCCCAGCACGAAGAGGTAAGCCGCGAAATGCTTTCTTGGCTTGCGCATCAGAAGTTCACCCGCGCCAGAAAACTCATCGAGCGCATGGCCCCGGCGCTCGTCACCTGGCCGAACGTGGCCGAGCCGAACGAAGTTGAAATCCCCGAGAACGTGGGCGAGTTCGTAACGTTTTGCACGTTCCATGACAGATCCAGACGCCGCAGGCCGTCCCGTCCGAATTGAAATTCGCGATTCAATCCCACGTTCCAGACAAAACTGCCGGGGCCGATGATCGAATTGCGAGGCGCATCTCCGATGCAGCCCGTCGGGGACGAAAACACGCTCGTATTGAACCATTCCGTCAGCGTGCGCTCCGACGAGGGCAGCTCGGGGTTGCCCGACTGATTGGCCCGTTCCGATGCGACGCCCGGCAAAATATCGCACTGCGCCGCGACTTGCGATTGCGCCACCAGCACCGTAAAGGGCGAGCCGCTGCGCAGCGTGATGTTTCCCGACAGCCGGATGTCGCTGAACGCCTTGCGCTTCCATCCGTGCGTGAAGAACGGTTGCCGGTCGCCGAAAGGCAGTTGGTAGAAATAGTTCAGCCGGAGCTGGTTGCGAATGTCGAACGAAGAAAGCCCGTACTGGCCCGGAACGTTGTGATTGTCCTGCACGATCACTTGCGCCCCGCCGCCGATCGAGCTGGCGTCGTCCAACGATTTTCCATACGTGTACGTGGCGTTGATCATCAAACCCTTCGACATGCGCTTCTGCACGCGCACTTGCAGCGCGTTGTAGATGGAATTCGCGCCGGAGGTGTCGTAGGTGAAGCCTTGCGTATTGGCGACGGTCGTGGTCTGGCCGCTTGCGCCCGCATTGAGATTCGTCGCGCCCGCGATCCCGAACAGGAGATCGAGGTCCGTCCCCTTCGTGCCCGTGTAGGTCAGCACGAGTGAGGTGGTGGCCGTGAGCTGCCGCTCCGCGCTGATAGACCAAATCTGCGCATAGCCGATCTTGTAGTCCGGATTGATTGCGACCGTATTGGTCACCGCGCTCGAAGACGAGCCCGAGGACGGGAATCCGTCGGCCAGCGTGAGACTGTTGGTTGCATTCGCTTGAAACGTCTCCGCGAAAGCAAACGGCGGCTGGTTTGCCATCTCCCGCGCGAGTTGCTGGTAGATGGATTGGTTGTAGAAAATCCCGTAGCCCGCGCGGAACGTCGTGCCGTGCTTCCCGGCCAGCCACTTGTTCGCCGGTCGCCACGCGAGGCCGAGCCGCGGCGAGAAGTGGTCGTAGTCGCCCCGAACCAGCGACCGGGGAAACACGCCGCTGAACGGTCCCGTCTGCCCGGGCAGCACGAGCGCGACTTCGGTGAAGCTCGAATTTACGTCGAGATCGGCGATGTGATTGTAAAGCTCGCTTGGCGGCGTGAAGCCTTCGTAGCGCAGCCCGTAGACCAGCGTGAAATGCGGAGTGATTCGCCAGTCGTCCTGCCCGTAGCCGATGAAGCCCCAACTTCGGAAATAAGTGCCCGGCGTGCCGTACTGAATTTTCGTCGCCTCCGGCAGACCGAGCAGAAAGTCCGCGAGATCGTAGCCGGTATTCGCGACCGGCAATCCGCCTGTCCCGATCTGTGAGGTCAGCGAACCGGAAAACGTGAACGATCCGTTCGGTGTCGGGTCGCTCAGCGTATTTGCGTCGACATGGCGCATCTCGAAGCCGGCGGTGATCGTATGTTTCGGCCAGATGATTTGAATGCTGTCCACGTAGCGCCAGGTCTGATCGCGCGTCAACGAAGGCGTCGGCGTCGTGATGCCCGTGAAGTTCGCCAGGCCGATCGCGGGCAGGCCGTAGTCCATCGGGTTCGTCGAAACGCCGGAGATGCCCAGCGTCGCGGCCGCATCGTTCACATCGGTGAACAAATTGGCCGATTGCGAGCGGCTGCGCGTGAAGTAGAGCGTCGAAGTGTGGATCAGCGTCTTCGTCAGATTCTCGGTCAACCCCAGCGTGACGCTCTGCCCCAGCGAGTCCGAGTTGCCTTCGAGCGCCGGAAAACTATTGAACGAATGCGAGTGCGAATCATTCAAGCTGTATCCCGCCGTCAGATTAATCTTCGGCGAGATCGTCTGGATCAGCCGAATATTGAAGAGTTCCGAGTTCGCCGGGACCACCGTCTCAAACCGAAAGTTCCTCGTCGTCCCCGGCAGGTTCGGCATCGGAACGTACAGCAGCAGCGCCGCTGCGGCCGGATTGACCAAACTCGCGCCCGTCGTCGGGCTGACGAGCTGGCTGCCCAGCGCAGTCCCTGCGGGACAATTCGCAATCACGGGCGTTGCCGGACAATAAAGCTGCACGGCGGCCGTTGAGTTCGGATACGTCACGCCGCTGAAATTGCCGTCGCGCTCCGCCTCCGTCGGCACCGTCGAGAATTGGTCCACCGCGTTGCGATTCCACTGCGATTCCACGTTGATGAAGATGAAAGTCTTGTCGCGCCCGTCGTAAACGTGCGGAATCCTCAGCGGCCCGCCCATGTTCCCGCCGAAGCGTTCCTGCCAGGATTGCGGCTTCGCAAACGAGACGCCCGTGAGCGGATACGGCGCCGCATTGAGCGCGGCATTGCTGTATCCGTCGTACATGCTGAAATGCATGCGGTTGATTCGCTGACGCATCACACGCTGCACGCCCCACAGCGCCCCCACTCCCTGGGCTCCGCCGCCTTGTTGTCCTCGGCCTCCGCGTCCGCCCGGCCCGCCAAATCCGCCACCGCCACCCGGTCCACCGAAGCCGCCTGGCCCGCCGGGCCCACCGCCACCGCCGGGTCCGCCGAAGCCACCTGGCCCTCCAGGCCCGCCGCCGCCGGGTCCGCCGAAGCCGCCTGGTCCTCCAGGCCCGCCGCCGCCGGGTCCGCCGCCCTGGAGGCCCTGCCCTCCTTCTCCTCCTGTTGCGGCGTTCATCTCGCCGTTATCCTGCCCGCCGGGACCAAATCCTCCCTGCCCGGCGCCGAACATGTCCGGCCCTCCCGCACCCATTGCCACCGTCCCGTTCATCATGAACGAATCGGAGGAAGACGCTTGTCCGAGCCGGCTCTCCTGCTGCGTGGACGCATTCGCATCGGTGGAAGTATCCGCTTCGTTGCCGTTCGCGCCTCCTTGCGCTTGCCCGTTGAGGCCCACTTGTTGGAAGCCGCGCCGCTGTCCGCCCGCTCCGGCCCGGCCCGGTGCGCCTCCCGCAGCAGGCGAGGCGGATGGATTGCCGCGGCGCGCATTTCCTTGCGCGGGCGTATTTGCCGCGGACTGGTTTTGCGGCAGATTGCCCGGCGCGTTCGACGCGGAATTCGCCGGCGTCGGATTTGCGGCGCTCGGATTCTGCGCGGGAGTTTGTGGTGAGGCTGGCGCCGCGCTGCTGGGAGTCGCCGGAGGAGCCGGATTCGCAAGCGTCGCGGCCGTCGCCGGTGCGGCCGCGGGCGCGGCATTCAATTCCGCTAGTGTCGCCACCACGAGACGCAACTCGATGGGCGCCGTGCTGGCGGCCGCTTGCCCCGGCCCTGCCGGGGCCTGCCCCGCTGCCGCCGGGCCGAGATCGATTTCCTTGGTCAGCGTGTCGAAGCCAAGCTGCGAAACTTCCACGCGGTAACGTCCCGCGGGCAGTGCCGGAAAAATGAACTTGCCGTTCTCATCCGTCCACGTGAGCCACGCGTGGCCGGTGACAATTTCGAGCAGGCGTACGGCCGCCCCGGGAACAGGCGTGCCGCCGGCCGTGCGCACCACTCCGCTCGGTTGAACAGTCGGCGACTGATCGCTCGCCGTCTGTGGCGTTGCGGCGGGTGGATTAGCCTGCGCCGCCGGAGCAGCCTCCGAAACAGCCTGGGCAGGCTGCTGCGCGAAGAGCCCGCAAGCGCAAAAGAGGCCCATAACCGACAACGAAAATAATGCTCTTCGATACACTTCGGCGCGCCCTCTTTAAATTCCGATTGAGCCTGCTATCTTGCCGTCCGCCGCGCCCGGACCGCTCGCGGCGGGCTTTCCCCACGCATAGGCAACGCGGCCATCCCAGGCAACTTCGTCTGCCTGGCTAGCCGCGTATCGTCTTAGACGCCGGCCCGCAATAAGTAGTTACTTTGGGGCAGGGGAGTGGTTCCAAAATACGCGCCGTGCGAGAATGTGCGCCAGCGGCAAGACTCATGCGCGCACACTTCATCACCTCTCTTCGCGGCGTAGCGGCCCATCGTTCCGTATCGGGAGGACGCGCGTGAATGCCGCGTGGATTGCCGCGCCCGCAATTCTCGCGGCCAGCGCCGGCACGGCGGCGTGGGGAGCGTTTCATCCCGGCTCGCAATTGTTTGGCCCGACGCTGCGCCACACCTCGCGCGCAAATGAAATTGCGTTGACCTTCGATGACGGACCGAATCCCGCCGCGACGCCGCAACTCCTCGATCTGCTCGACCGATATTCCGTGCGCGCCACTTTCTTCTTGATCGGCCGCTTCGTGCGCGACTGCCCGGATCTGGCCCGCGAAATCGCCGTCCGCGGACACGCTCTCGGCAACCACACCGACACGCATCCCGCCCTGACGCTGCTCTCGCCGCGCCGCATCGAAGAAGAGCTGTCGCGCTGCCGCGATGCGATTGCCCGCGCCACCGCATCGGACGCTCCCGCCTCCGGCGCGCCGCCGCAATGGATGCGCCCGCCCTACGGTTTTCGCGGGCCGCAGCTCCGCGGAGCCGTGCGCCGCGCGGGGTTGCAAGGCGTCGCGATGTGGTCGGTGATGTGCTACGACTGGAATCCGCAGCCGCCGGAAAAATTGATCGCCCGGCTCGCTCGTGTCGGCACGGGCGGCGCGCGGGGCGGCGACATCGTCCTGCTGCACGACGGCGATGCTCGCGCCCTGAATGGCGACCGCCGGCACGTCGTTGCAGCTTTGGAGCACTGGCTTCCTTGCTGGCGTGACGCGGGCCGCGAGTTTGTTACAATCGACGCGTTAGGGGAGACGACGCACGCCTCCCCTTAGATGTTTTTGAAAGATTTTTCGGGTGAGTCATTCCGAGGAGTCCCGGCCCGGCCGGGACGACGAGGAATCTCTCTTCCTCTGCAGCAGCGAGGCGCAATCCTATGGACGAGCGACAATTTTATAACGAGCGGCAGGAAACCAAGCCCATTCAGCTCATGTGCCCGAGCTGCCATCGCGAAGACAACTATCCGATCCGCTGGATTGTCCGCATGAAGAAAAACGAATTGCCTCGCGGCGCGGGCGCGGAAGACAAAAAGAAATTCGAGCAGGCGCGTTCCTACATGGTGCGCGTGGACGAACTGGTCGCCTGCCGCAAATGCAGAAAACGTTTCGAGCTGACCGGCCAGAGCGTCGTCCTCATCTCGGCGAACACGCCCGCTCCCGGCTCCCCCGACTTCGATCCCGAAAACTTCGGCAACCGCTAGAATCCGCCGCAGTTCGCTGCGCAGCCGCTGCCACCCTGGCGGGCCGCCCACGCATCCGCACGTAAATCTAGATTTACAAATATTAATAAACATGGTTAATATAGAGGAGTAGCAGCAATTAAGTTCTGAAGATGGCTGCGGCCTTGGTTCTGCGAGCTCCGGCCGCAGGGTTTGGACTTGAGATGCGCCCCCTTACCCGAAGAATAGTTCCCTGCCTGTTCTTGTTGGTTCTTTTGACTTCCCTCGAATCCGTCCCCGCGCGCGCCCAAGGCGAGACTACGGCCGCGATCGTCGGCCAGGTGATGGACGCGTCAGGAGGGACAATTCCACGGGCCACGGTCACCATCTCCAGCCGCGAAACAGGCCTGCAGCGCGCCGCGAAAACGGACAACGAGGGGCGCTTCAATTTCCCGCAGCTGCTCCCCGGCACGTACTCCGTCAAAGTGGAAGCGCCGGGGTTCCAGACGCAGCAGATGGAGAATGTGGTATCCGGGCTCGGCCAGAAGCAGACCGTCAATTTCGTTTTGAAAGTGGCTCAAACGAATCAGACCGTCCGGATCACGAGCGAAGCGCCGCTCCTCAATCCGGAAAATGCGAACACTTCCACAACTCTCAATGCGCCCGCGCTCGAGAATCTTCCGAATCCCGGCGGCGATTTGACGTACCCTCTTCAGTTTTCCGCCGGCGCCCTGATGAACACCGCCGGCAGCGGTAACGATTTCGTCGGGGGCACAAACGGTTACGGAAATGTGGAATTCAACGGTCTGCCCGCGCTTTCCAACGGCTACATCGTTGACGGCCTCGAGACGAACGACCCGCTCACAAATCTCAATAGCGGCCTCTCTACGAATCTCGTCCTCGGCCTGAATTCGATCTCCGAGGTCACTGTCAACACTCTGTCCTACTCCGTCGATCAGGGACGCTACGGTGCTTCCCAGGTCAACTACGTCACCAAGTCCGGCACGAATCAGTTTCACGGGAACCTCTACGAAATCTGGAACGGCTCCATCCTGAACGCAGCGGACTACTTTACGAATGCCGTGCCGGGGCGTTACAAGCCCAGATCGACGGTCAATCATTTTGGGGGCAGTCTGGGCGGTCCCATCGCGCACAACAAGCTCTTCTTTTTCTTTGACAGTGAATGGGTGCGCATCGCCCTGCCGATTGTCACGCCGACGATCGTCCCCACCGTGGCATTACAACAATACGTTTTGCAGCAGCTTCCGCTGGGTCAAACAACCGGCTGCGTGACGACCGGCCCTCTTAGGAATTGTTACCCCCCCGCGCCGCAGGAAGTGCCGTTCTATCAACAAATGTTCTCTCTCTACGGAAATGCCGGCGGCGCTCCCACCGCGATACTCGGTTGTCCGTTCGACGTTGGTGGAGCTTCGCCCGCAATTGCCAATGATGGAAACGGTTGCGCGAACCAGCAAAGCGTTTCGCACACCAGCGACGACCACGAACAGGTGCAGACGGCTCGCATGGACTACAACGCCGGCCCGAACGACACCTTGTGGCTTCGCTTTCAGACCGACAACGGCCTGCAAGCCGCCTACACAGATCCCATCAACCCTCTGTTCGATGCTATCTCTCCTCAACCGCTGTATTCCTTGGCGGCCGGATATGCGCACGTCTTCTCTCAGAATCTCGTGAACTATTTCAATCCGGGATTCTCCTGGTACGAAAGCCTGTTTGGGCCAAGCAACCTTCAGAAGACGCTTTCGGCTTTCCCAATCGTTTTGCAGGGCACCGGCGCGAACCCCTTCACCCCCATCGGAGGGCTGGACAACACCTGGATTCAAGGCAGGCGCGCCTCGCGAATCTTCATCAACGACAATCTCGCCTGGACGCGCGGTGCTCACGAACTCAGTTTCGGCACCAACACGCGAGTTTTTCGCCTGAACGATTACGACTTCGGCGAAGGAACCGTCCCCACGGTTTCCTACGCGACACTCGCCCAGTTCATTTACGGCGTCGCTTCCACCGCGTCGCAGACGTTCCCCCTCTCCGCCAACGAGCCCTTCAACTTCCTCAATGTTGACTTGTACGCGCAGGACACCTGGAAGATCACTTCCAAGCTGACCTGGACTTTCGGCCTCCGCGACACGCTCAATTCCAATCCGTTGAACCCTCACGACGAGGTTGCTCGTCTCCCCGGCTCATTCAACTCTATTTCGCACGATGTCAATCAACCGCTGAACGCTGCCATCCAGACTCATCTCGACAATCTGTTCTCCTCCACACCGCTGGCCATTCTGCAGCCGAGAACAGCGATAGCGTGGCAATTCCAGCCGAAATCGGTGCTCCGCGCAGGTTTCGGGATTTTCAGCGACATCTTGCCGGGCACTGTCGCCGACCTGATCGGCACCAATCCTCCGTACGATAAATCGTTCCAGGGAGGATTGCTGGGCACCGTGGGCAAAGCCGGATCCGCGGGCTGCGACCCGGCGTTCGGCTGCACCGCAATCGCTCCCCGCGTGCCGAACAGCGCCATCAACGCCGCCGTCGCCGCAAACCAGGACTTTGCCTCGGGATTCTCCGCGGGCGAGCTTTCCTGCGCGTCTCCGTTGGCGAACCCCGCGGCCTGTCTTCCGCCGGTTGCGATCACGGCGGTCCCGGACGGCAAGCTCCATGCGCCTTACTTCATGGAGTGGAGCCTCAGCGTCGAGCACCAGTTCGGAAGCGCGGCCAGCGTGCGCGCGCAGTTCGTCGGAACGCGCGCGGTGAACCAACCGTATTTGACGCAGGTGAACGGCTATCAAACGGTGTGTCAGGGCTGCTTCGCGCCCTATCCCTACCTGCGGCCGGTTGACCCCAGGTTTGGCGCCGTCACGCAGTTTTCAACCGGCGCGAACAGCTATTATTCCGGCCTCCAAATCACCGCCACCAAACGCCTCGGCCACGGCCTGCAAGGACAGGCCAACTACACCCTCAGCCGCTGCCGCGACGAAGTTTCCAACGGCGGTTTCCTGCAGTTCTCCGCGGGCGGGATTCTGTCGCCTTTACCGGGGGAACTCACTCGCAATTACGGCCCTTGCGATTACGACATTCGCCACAATTTCAGCGCCGAATACACCTACGAGTTGCCGCTCAAATTCCGGAACCGCAGCCTGGGGTTCGTGCTTAACGGTTGGCAGATTTCCGGAACGTTCCTATGGCACAGCGGCATCCCGTTTTCGGTCCTGAGCTCGCCCTATTCGGCAAACGGAAACGGAATCTCGCAGGTCGGCGGACCGCAGTTCGCAACCATCGTTCCAGGCGTGCCTCTCTATCAGCACAATTCCATTCCCGTGACCCAGCAGGGAACAGTTCAATGGCTCAATCCCGACGCGTTTGTTTCGGCGGTCGATCCCGCCACGGGCGCCTGCAACGGCGGCGACACCCCGCAGACCTGCCAGTTCGGCACGTCGGGCCGCAACGCCTTGCGCGGTCCCGATTTTGTCTGGAGCGATTTCTACCTCACCAAATTGTTCCCTTTGACCGAGCGCCTGAAGCTGCGCGTGGAAGTTCAGTGTTTCAACGTCTTCAACCATCCGAATTTCGGCCTGCCAAGCAACGTGTTCGCCGGAATTCCCGGGAATCCCTCGACGCAAGCCGGCTTCGGCGCGCTCACCTACCTCACCTCACCGCCCACAGGACTGCTCGGCGTAGGCCTCGGCGCCGACAGCAGTCCCCGCATGATCGCGCTTCAGGGCCGCCTCGAATTCTAGACCCGCTTCCTCGGCCGTAGGGGCGGAGCTTGTCTCCGCCCGCCTTTCGCCGCCCGCTTTGCTCTTCCCTCGCTTCATTGATTTGATGTGGTCACCCCGAACGCGACCTTGCCGCGCACATTTCCAGTGGGCGCGGAGCTGCTCGTGGGCGCCGATGGCGCGCGCCAATTCCGCCGGACGAAAAGCTGGACGAGAGCTCCGATTCTCTGCCTACCGCAACTTATGGACTGTTACCGTCTGATGTCCATGGGCGCCCGCTTGGGTCAATTGCGCCGGATACGCCCCGGGACCGGCACTGGAATCCCAGACGGACGGTTGGCCGTCCACGAGGATAACGTTTACCAGTGTCCGATGCGGGACCGGTACGGCGGGGTAGGCCTCGTCGCACGTCTTGTCCATGTATGTCCCCTGAAGGGTGAAAGTGGAAGGTGAGACGGTCTTCGTAAAGAGGGTGGTCGCGTCGAAATTCTGCAGGGCGGTGACGCCGCCCTTCAAAGTGCCCTGATAAGAAACTTGCCCCGTGCAATTCTCTATGTTGGGATATACTTGGGCAAAATCATAGCTTCCCTCGATCGTTCCACTGGCCTGCCCATTGCTCACGGAAAAATGGATGGTTCCCGTGTCGCTGTAGGTCGTTCCCATGGGTTCCGTGCCGGAGACTTGAAAAGATCCATACCACGTGCCGGAGCAATATGTGCTCAGCATATGCTTAAGTGTGGCGAGCTCCTCAGCGTCAAGCTCTTCCAATTTCTTCGTCATCACCGCGAATGGATCCACGAGAGACAGGAGGACGTTCGCTTCCGGGCCAACTTGTGAAGAAATCAGAAGTTTGTCCATGATGCCGAGGAATTGCACGGCGACGTTAGTTTTGATGGAGAGGGCGGTCTGATCGGCGCGGCTCTGATAGAGCCCGGGAGTGCCTCCGGCTAGCGGCACAGGATTCTGGACCGATGGGTTGTCCGCGCAGTACGTCCACGCATTGAGTTCCGTGATCATCGAGGCGGCGGTGTCGTTGAGGGCCGCAGCCTCGAAGACAGCGCTTGCATCCGATACGCCTTCGCCGAGATTTTCCAGCGCCGGATCCTGGATGCCCTGCTGATCCATCCACGCCAGCAACGCTTGAATCGACGTGTCGGCGAACGAGAGCACTTGAGAAAACGAAACTCCCTCTTCTCCCTCGCCGCTCGGCTCCGGCCCAAGCGGCGGCGGCCCCAGCGTGCCCGACCCCGACTCTTGCGCGCCCATCTGGCCCGGCTCAAGGCCCGCTCCCGAGCGGTACGCGGCCGGGAGCAAACGCGGAGCGTGGGTCGAGGCACGGAGAACAGCGGGACTCTGCCCCATCGCACGTAGCTGCTGGACAACATTTGGGGGAAGGGAACTGTAAGGCACAAAAAAGTTTATCGTGTAGGAATTCGTCTTGGAGTCCTTCGTTGTTTTCAGACCATAGATTCTGGCGCCGGCACCGCTTGCTTTCGATTCCTGGGGCGTCGGTTTGTAAAACTGGTTTGGCTGCATCGTGAGGGCGATCTCGGCCGTGTCCTTCGTCGGAAAAAGAAAAGAATAGCGATGGGTGTTTGTCGCAGTCCCCTGGCTTTCTTGTTGCACCTTGGTCTTAGCCAGAAGCTGCTGTGACAACGATGTGGCACTCGGCGTTTGAGCGTTCGTCGCGATGGATTGGATCCCCAGGAAAGCGATGAAAGTGCATAGCAACAGGTAGGAATGGCGCGGGAGAGTCATACAATTCTCCTTCCAGGCACGCAGCATAGTAAAGATCGGCCTCCGAGAACAGCGCCAATCGTTTCCGGAACCAAACTGCGGCTGCACCGCGCATCTACGCGTAGCGCCCGCCTCGCCGCGAGTCGCGATTGACACTACGCGTCGCGTGGACTAGGCTTCGCGCGAAGTGCGCCCAAGACGAGAATCCCGGCTGGAACACAGTGTTGCTGCTCAGCGACTTCATTTAGGACAACCTTCGGTTATTCGCACTAGAGACTTAATGCCGTAAGCTCGGCCCCCGCCCGGGTGCCGTAAGGCGGCAGTTCAAGTGGAAACGAGGGAACGATGAGAATTCATTCGCGATGGACGGCGTTCGGCTTCATAGGGGCATGCGCATTGCTGGCCACGGCCCTGGCCGCGGGAGCGGGGACAACCCTGAACCTGGTCATCAACGGCGACTTCGAGAGCGGCAACACCGGCTTCACCACGGGTTACGCCCTCGGCGATGTCTCAGGCCCGGGCAGCTACACAATCGGCAAGAACCCTTCCACCGCGCCCGGAGCCTTTGGGGATTGGTGCAATTGCGGCGACCATACGACGGGAACTGGAAACATGATGATCGTGAATGGCGCCACTTCGGCCTCCTGGCCTGTATGGGAGGAGACTGTCACGGTCGCGCCGTCCACGGATTACACGTTCTCCTACTGGGGAGCCGAGGTGGACCACGACAGCAACTCGTTGCCCCACTTGGTCATTAAGATTAACGGGACGGTCATTGGGGCCAATGATCTCCCGAGGAATAGTCCTGATAACGGAGGACAGTGGCAAAACTATAAGTTCACGTGGAACTCGGGTTCCAGCAAGAGCGCGGACATCGCCATCTTCGATCAGAATACGGATACGGCTTGGAATGATTTCGCACTCGACGACATCGGTTTCACCGCAGCCCCCGCCGCTCCGCCCAAGTGAAGAAGGCTGGTTGTTGCCTGCCGCGCCGTAGCCCCGGTTTTGGGCGAAGGCGGAAGGAACCTCTCTGCCTCCCGCCGCCCGCTCCGCCATCTGCGTGTAGGGGCAGAGCTTGTCTCTGCCCGCCGCCTCTCCTGCCGCGCCGCAACGTCCGCCGTAGCCTCGGGGGAGGCGGAAGGGACCTCTCCGCTCGCTTGCCTCCCGGTAGGAGGAGCGATCCGCCAGCTGAGAACGGTCCATCCGGGTGGTAACTCGGAAGGTATTCCCCTCCCCCTCCCCCCATGTTTTTATGTAAGTGCTGAATCCAAAAGGGTTACGGGCGAAAATCGTGGATCTGCTGATTCTAAAGGGTTTAAAGTCCTTTGTTTTCAACATCATAAGAAAATGCTTGTAAGTGCTGAATCTAAAGGACTTAAAGTCCTTTCGTGTGTATGAGTTTCGGGGTGTGCACAAAAATGGTGCAAGTTTGAGGAGCGCGGAGGGAGAGTTTGAAACCACGGATGGACACGGATGAACGCGGGCGTGGAGGGGCAGGGACCTAGGGCCTGATACGGCGGGAGTTTCGGGATGGAAGGCGTCAGACACGCCGCAAGGTAGCAGGTGGGTACCTTATTGTCAAGTCTAAAGTGAGTATTCGAAAGAATTTGCACAGCCTGCCTGCTGTCTGCCCGCCGCTTGCCGCGCCGTAGTCCGCCTCATGGGACGAAGGCGGGCCGCTCCCCAGCGCCGTAGGCGCGACACAATTTAGCCCAGGGTGGAAACCCTGGGTACGCGCAACAATCTCGCGTAAGCCCCGGCGGGGCGACACAATTCGGCCTATCCGCCGCCTGCCCGCCGCTCGCGGAAACCGCTCGTGGTTCACCCTCGTACGGGGGTGAACCGTGGCGGGTGGCGGGCCGAAGAAACTCGCGGCTCCGCCCGGTCGCCGTCGCGCCTCGTGCCAGGTGAGCCACCAGATGCGGCCCTGGGGATAGACGCAGCCGTCACCGTAGCGCCCGCGTTGTTTTCGCTTTCTCTTCACGCGATGGATTATATCTCAAGCCAGTTGTTCAAAACTTTTTCGGCTTGTTCAAAACAACAAAGGCCCGAAGCTCGCATCGCAGATTGCCGGACTCAACAACTCCATACCTTCGTACTCTTGACCCCAGCCATACCGGATCCCAGACTGGTGTCACAAACCAAGAGGGTGAGTAGATGCTGAAGAGTCTATTGTTTGTGCTGGTTGGCGGATGCCTGTTTGCTTCTCCCGCTGCGGCTGACGATATCGGGTACGTCGATTGCCAAACCCATCCAGACAACACAGCGGTCCTCGCAAGAGCCGCGAAGACCTCCGAGGTGGTAGCCTCGGTACCCTGCGGTGAGCGATTCACCATACTGTTGAGCGGCGACTTCTTCTCCAGGATTCAGGCCAAAGACGGCAAGGTTGGCTATCTGAATTCCTATCTGATTTCACGTGACTACGACGCGACTTCCGTTCAACCTGTGATCCAACCGACGATACAACCTGTGCCGTCCCCATCCGCACCGTCCGACCCAGCGCAGACCCACGCGCCTATGCCGCCACACGAGGTTCCGTACGTTTTCATCCAAGGAACCGGCAACACAACGACGCGCGGGATGGCCGTCGGCGGAAACCATTGGGTGGCCGGTGCCGCCACAACGGACCAGCGTGACCAGACAATTGAATTGGCACAAGACTTCTCGACGGAGTGCCACGGCGTCAAACTGACGCTAAACCAACAGGATGCCGACTATGTCGTGAATTTGAATCACCAGGCGTTTCACGGCGTGGTTCACAAGAATGATCAGATCATGGTCACCAACCGGAATGCTGAGGTACTGACGGCTGTCTCGACCCACTCGGTTAGTGGTGCCGTCAAGGATGCATGCGGCACCATCCTCGCTGATTTTGCCGCCAGCAAGAAGTAACGGACTAACACGAGTCATAAAGCGGAAGGCCCGAAGCCAGCGCCTCCGATCGCCAGCCTCGGGCCGAATCGTGCCTATGACCGTTCTCGCTCCGTCCTTCTGTTCCTATGCTCTTGAGTTCCGTCCGTCGTCTTCACCCATCCTGATGTATCTCAGTCGGTACAAGATCTGCTTGTATGGTGTATTTGCATTTTTGAGTAGCATCCCTGTATTCCAGGTCGCAAATTACCGCACGATAAAGGAACGGCCGAAGCTGATGAAATGCAAAGTGAACCCAACATCGCCGTGGACTACTGCGCGTAAGGGGATTAGCAGAAGTGATTTCCATGTCCACGGGTGGTTGCGAGTATCTTTCTAACGAGAGAGCCTGCCCTGGAAGGAACTCTCTATTTATGTAACATCCCTGTGCCTCTGGAATGAATTCGCCAACATACATCTGATCGTCTATCTTCATCGACAGCCTAAAATCCCACATGGTGGTGGGAAGACCGCCGTTGTTGAAGAGCCAAAGATCGACTACCAAATGGGAATAATCTGATATCACGGTATAGCTGGGTTCCATTGTGATTTGCTGCTGGCCCCCTGACAAGCGCCGTCTTACCTGCCTCCGTCCGTCATATTTGCGCAATTGAAACAGATACATTGCATCCACGCTACAACTGGTCTCACATATGCCAAGTCTTATGTTTGCCGCCGAAAGTTCGGACTCCTTTGAGGCGATGATATTATTCGCTTTCTCTAGTTCAGCTATTTTCTGCTGTTTTTGCTTCTCCAGGTTGGCCTGCATAAGTGCCTGGCACGCTTAGTGCATGGAAGCAGGCCCATCCAACTAGTAAAAGCGCGGCTGACACTAAACTGACAAGTAAGGATTTCTTAGCCTGGACTTCGTTGCCCGATTGTTGAACAACGAAGGTGATTACTGCAAATGCTAATGAGGAAGAGATTTCTTGCTTCCATGTACGCCAGCATTCCTTCCAGAAATGGCGGGTGAATTCGAGCCAATACTGCCTTCCGCCTTTGGTTCCACACAGGGCGATGATTACACCAATGGCGGCTGCGGTGCTCCATTTATGATCGGCCAAGAGGCTGAAAGCGGTGTGGGCGAGAAAGCGAGACATGCCCCATATTGTGCTCTTGCGGAGATGGATTCGGCACGTAGATTATTGCCTAAATGAGGACACTACCGAAGCCCGCACCGCGTATCGCCAGCCTCGGTCCGATTCGTCAATGGCACCCGTTTGAGGTTTTCCTGCGGGCGCGCTACCCTGAAGTGTAGGAGTAAACTTATGCTCGACACACCGCCTCCCGTACCTCCTTCGGGGACTCCACCAGCGCCGAATCTCGTTGACCTGGTCAACGTCCTGGCAGACCGGATAGACCCCATCATCAAAGTAATCTCGACTACGATGGAGCATCGGCAGAAAGTACAGGACAGTGAGATACGGTTTCAAACTCACATGTCATTGACAGCAATTTCGCTCGTCACTCTCATCGTGGGGATCGCAGCCTTCTTGACCTATCACGGAAAAATTGAAGGCTCAGCCTTTACATTTTTGTTGGGCCTGATTGTTGGTTACGTGTTGACGTTCGTGCGGGACCAAATTCAAGGCGGGGACTAGTCTAAAAAGCAAAAGGCCCGGGACGCTACGGGACAGTGATAAACGAAAGTGCAGGATACATGACATACGAAGAATTCGAACGAGCAAGCGAAACAGTTCTGAGAAACAAAGCCAACGCATGTTTCGCAAGATCCGAGGTTGTGGATGCGGTGGACAAACCGGCTTTGTTTCTCGAGGCGCAGTTCTATATGAACGAAATCGCGCGTAGGGGCGAAGCGACGGTTGTAACGCGTGACTTGTTGCTAGAACTGGTTATTATTGCTTTAATTCTGCTCGAAATCGTGATTGGAGTTTATGAAGGCAACAAACAAGCAAGTGTTCTGGCGAGTCTAGAAACCAGTGCCAGCGCGACGGCGCAAACCCTAAAAAACACTCTATCCGTTACACCCCAGTACGGCGACCCTTGCGCCACCAGTAACAAGAAGTCTACAGGTATCAGTCAAACAGGCAGTACCGTGCTGCTCCATCTCTCCGGCAGAATTTGGGTCTGCTACCTGATGGTGATCGGGGCTGACGAGGAGAACGTGTCGCTCGTCACAGGCGGCGGGAGAAAGTGCTCCCAAAACACATTAGCTCTAGTCGGTGGCTTCTCAGCGGCCAAGGGTTTAGATTTGGCGGGCCACGGCGGCTTCTCCGCAGGGAGCGGCAGCGGGTCGATTGCCGTCGCGCCTGCGGGGAATGATGTGTGCCTGCTGCAATCTGGCAGCGGGCGCGTGGCGGGAACGTTGTCATACGCAATTACATCATTCTGACGAACGTGGCTCACTTAACTCACACTCGTCAGCGGGGGCTCTAATCCTCGGCCGTTATTGATGTGCTTCGGCCTTCCATAGCACATGGGGTGCCATAGGGGAAACTCGGCCGGGGGGTAGGAAGATACCTGGGGGACGGGAGATCAGGGCTGTGGCAGGCTGTGGCAGCGTGGTTTCAAGCAGCTTCGGGGGGTTCAGACTGGGCGGGTGACCGGGCCTTTCCTTTTGACTTTGAGGGTGGACCATCTTTGCGCGCAGCGCAAAGGCGGGGCTTTTCGCCGCCACGGCCGCTTCTCGACCGTACGTTCGAACCTGCTTGCCCGCCAGCAGGCAGGCGGCGGGCAGACGGCTCTCCCGCGCTGCGGATCGTTCCCCGATGCTGCGGTTGGGGCCGGCGGGGGAGGCAGAGATATCCCTCCCGCCTTCGCCCAAGCCCAGGGCTACGGCGCGGCAAGCGGGGGAGCACCGGGGGAGAAAAAGTCAGCCCCCGCACCCTTAAGGCCGAAGGGTGCGGCACCCGCGGTGAAGAGGGGGAAATCGCAGATCTGACATTTGAAATTTCAAAGGGCGGAGGCCCGCCTACGTCCGAGTGCAGGGCTACGGCGCGGCAAGCGGGGCGCGACCCGCCTACGTCCGAGTGCAGGACTACGGCGCGGCAAGCCCGCCACGGCGGGCGCCTGCCCTGCCTGCTGGCAAGCAGGCGGCAGGCAGGCTCGGGATGACGGCGGGGGAGGTAGGGCCCCTCGGCTCTCCCGCGTCGCGGGATCGCTCGGGACTGCGGGAAGGCCGCAGGGGCCCGCATTCCGAGTTAACAGATCGAGCCGTCCCGCGCGACCCTTCCCGGGCCGCTCGCTCAGATCTCCGGGTAAAGATCGAAGAACGCCCCCACCGATTGATTCAAGGTGTTCTGGATCTCTTCTTTGCTTCCCTCGATCAGGTGCAGCGTGATTCGCGCCGTGCGGCCGTCCTTCAATTTCAACGTCGCCTCCTGCACTTCCGCGACGTCCTCCGCCGGAAACAATCTCATTCCGTACACCAGCGCCAGCTTCGCCATCGTTTCCTCCTCTCTATCCGCAAGCCTAAGTCCGGCGGCCCGCTCGATGCAAACCTCGCCGGCACCCTTCGGCCGGTTTACTTCCCGTGCGAGGTGAAAGGAGTATACTCGGGCATCCACACAGTGCGGGGCGAGCATCGTATGGCCAAGCGGAGGAAAGCGATGCGATATCTACCAGCCTGGGTTTCGGCGCTGATTTTGTGCTTTGGGGTTGCGCTCTTCGCGCAAGAGCAACCGGGCCCGGTGACTCCTGCCCCCGCTCCGGCCGCGTCGGCGCCTGCGCAAGCTCCGTCAGCCCAACAAGCTCCTGCCCCGAACTCTCCGGCGCCTGCTGCGGCGGCAACGCCCGCGCCTGCAGCGGCCGACGCCGCTCCTGCAACGCCCGCGGCGCAGCCTGCCCCGGCGTCCGTGCCAGCTAGAATTATTGTCCCCGCAGGGACCAAATTGCCGCTCGTGCTGCACAACGCCATCACCACCCGCAACGCGCACCCCGGCGATCCGATTTATTTCGAGACTCTCTTCCCCATCGTGTTGGACGACAAGATCGTCATTCCCGCCGGTTCGTACGTGCAGGGTGAGATCACGGAAGCGAAGCGCCCGGGCCGCGTGAAAGGCACCGGCGAATTGCGCATTCGCCTGACCACCATGATCCTGCCCAACGGCTACACAGTGCATTTCGGCGCTGTGCCGACCAACGCCGGCACCGGCGGCAACGAATCGGTGGACAAGGAAGGCACGATCCACGGCGATTCGGACAAAGCCGATGACGCGGCGGCCGTCATCACGGACACCGGGATCGGCACAGCTATCGGCGGCGCCGCGGCGCGCAGCGGCGAAGGCGCCGGCATCGGCGCGGGAGTGGGCCTCGCGGTTGGACTCGCGACCGTGCTGCTGACCCGGGGACCCGAACTGGAGTTGCCGCGGGGAACGACCGTGGACGTCGTCATCGATCGTCCATTGTCGCTTGATGCGAGCAGAATCAATTTCACCGATACCGGCAGGGCGCCGGAACTCGCCGGCCCGCCGAACCGCGAGCCGGTGCGCACGAAAAATCCGATTCCGTTTTGAAATTCGCCAGGCCTCTCAGGCCGTTCACGAAGAACGATCTCGGTCAACCGGCTGGCTGCTTTCCGCAAAACGCAACGGGCTGAACACTTCCCAATCGAATGAAACGGAGCGATCCAAGATCCATTCGCTGATCAGTTTTGCGGTGATGGGAGTAAGCAGGATTCCATTGCGGTAGTGGCCCGTGGCGATGATAAGTCCTTCGACGTCGGTCGGCCCGAGGATCGGCAAGTGGTCGGGCGTGTCGGGCCGCAGTCCGCACCACGTCTCCATGATTTCCGCCTCCGCCAGCGCGGGGACAAGTTCCTGCGCAGCGTCCAACACGCGCGATAATCCGCCCGGCGTGACGCGCTTCTCGTATCCGACGTGTTCGAGCGTGCTCCCGGTGACGAGCCATTGCGGCTGGTCGTCGTTGCAGGGCGAGATGTAGCCGCGCGAAGACCGCACCACTCGTGTCAACTTCGGCCCGGACGACTGCACCGCAACCATCTGTCCCCGCACGGGCCGCGTCGGCGCATAGCGCCGGGTCTCTTCCAGCCGCGAAGAGTAGCAGCCGGCGGCCAACACGACCTGCGCCGCGGGATAACGCGTTCCGCCGCGCGTCACGACGCTCATGACGCGGCCGCCGCGAATCTCGATCGAAGTGACTTCGGCGCCGCCCAGAAACTCCGCGCCGCGCTTCTGCGCGGCTTCGACCACGGCTGAGGACAATGTGCGATTGTCCACTGCCCCTTCGTCCGGCATGAGCATCGCGGCGCGCGCATCGCGGCTCAGCGCGGGCTCCAGCGCCCACGCGTCCTCGAGCGAAAGCGGCTCGGCGGAAAGTCCGAGCCCGTGATGCAGGGCGACGAGCGTGCTGAGTTCGCGCTCCGCATCCGCGGAGAACATCACTTCCAATGCTCCGTGCCGGCGGAGATTGACTTTGCGGCCGGAATCCTCCTCGACGTCGGCAACGAACTGCGGGTACAGAGCGAGGCTCGCGCGCCCGAGCGGCACAAGCGGGATCACCTCAGGGCTGTCCGGCGAGGGCTGCAACATTCCGGCCGCGGCCCAGGACGCTTCCTGGATTTGCGTTTGGCTGTCGAGAATCAGCGGGTGCCCGCCTCGCCGCGCGAGTTCCCAGGCGATCGAGCCGCCGATGATTCCGCCCCCAATTACGATGACGTTCGTGTGTGGACATGCATCCATCTTAGCGCAAGTTGCGGCTCTTCGCCTTTCGCTCGAAGCCGTGGTCTCCGTCCTTGCGCGCATGGCAGAAATTGCAGCAACGCAGCGAGACTGCAAGGCATCACATACGGTTGCTTCTAGTGGAAAGTTCGGAGATCCGCGAATTTGCTTTCCGCTGATGTGTCAAAGTAGACTGGAGCCGTAGTGAGTTTCGTGTTTCGGCGCCGGATGTATTGCGGGTTGGATTCCAATTCTAAGGTGATTCACATTTGAGAGTTGTCCTTCAGAATCGTGATTTGGCGCGGAGCTCGAATTCTTCCGGCCTATTTTTCCTGAGATCGGCGATCCTGCTCCTGCTATTGGGTGTCGCCGGCCTCTCCACGGTCGCCAAAGTTGGCCAGTACTATCCCCGAACCAGCTCCGCGCACTACATTTCCGACGCCAGCAAGATGGATGTGGCGCATCCGCCGGCGCTTCTCGCGTGGAAGCCGCTCCATTTAGTCGCTCGGGTTACGCCGGTGCCGCCCGCGTCCCGCGTGGCTCGGCGCGTGGAACCTGAGCTGCCCTTTACGCAGCGAATCGGCATCGTTGTTTCCCTGCAGCACCGCTCTCCTCCTTTGTTCCTCGCTTAGCGTTTCGGAAATCCCTTTATACCGGGGGCCGTTTGGATCGAAAGATCCGGATGCCCTCGATCAAAACCGCACGCCAGGGGTTCATTTCCCCGAGGAGAGCTCATGCACACCCGCCGTCCATCTCCCGAGCATCTCGAACAGCTGCGCCGTCTCAGCACGTGTGTCGTCGCCAGCGCGATCGAAAGGTTTGGGGTTCGTTTACCCAACACCGGATTCGCGGATTCCAGTGTCCGCTGCGTGTTCGAGGACTTGCCGCCCGTCGTGGGCTATGCGGTCACAGCTCGAATTCGCAGCGCTGATCCTCCCATGGAAGGCCGGAGCTACTACTCGCGGTTTGACTGGTGGGAGCATATCCCGACGATTCCAGCTCCCCGGATCGTGGTGATCGAAGATGTGGACACTCCCGGCGGACTCGGCGCGTTCGTGGGTGAAGTCCATGCAAGCATTCTTATCGCCCTCGGTTGCGTGGCCATCGCCACGAATGGCGCGGTCCGCGACTTATCCCATCTTCAGTCCACCGGCTTCCAAATGTTCGCTGGGAATATTTCGGTTTCCCACGCCTACGCTCACGTCTTCGATTTCGGCGGGACCGTCCAGATCGGCGGGTTGAAAGTGCATCCTGGAGACCTGATCCACGGCGATCGGCACGGAATCCAAACAATCCCGCTCGAAATCGCTGATCAAGTTCCAACCGCCGCGCACGAGATCCTGGCACAAAGGCAGCGGCTGATTGGGCTGTGCCGCGCTCCGAATTTCACTCTTGAAGGTCTCCGCAAGGCTGCTCAGGAAGTGGACTATTACTACTCGGGTTTGCGCAAGAACGCAAAGGATTGAGGTCATTTTGATGCGTCTCCGAATCATTCGATGTACCCGCACGATGAAATCAGCGCTCGTGGCTACGTTGTTCGCCGCCGCGTTCGGTATTGCCGGGTGCGGCTCGGCGAAAAGCGACACTCCCTTGGCCGTTCCAACCGTCGCAGTCGTCAAGGTCACGCGGCAGAACATTTCCAGCACCCTCGAAATTGCTTCGGAATTCCAGCCTTACCAGGAGATTGACGTTTTCGCGAAAGTTTCGGGCTACGTCCGCAAGCTCTACGTCAATTGGGGAACCCACGTGAAGCAAGGCCAGCTTCTCGCCGATCTCGAAGTCCCCGAGCTTGAGCAGCAAGTCCAGCAGGACGAAGCATTGGTTCGGCGCAGCGAGCAGGACGTGGAGCGTGCGCGCGAAGAACTGAATAGCGCCGAATCTTCTTACACGGTCGCCCACCTCACCTACTCGCGCATTGCCGACGTCCAGAAAACGCAGCCCGGCCTGGTTGCACAGCAGGAAGTGGACGTTGCCCAGGGCAAGGACCAGGAAGCGAGCGCCGCTGTTTCGGGCGCGAAGGACGCGCTCGCCGGCGCGGAGCAGGCGCTGCTCTCCGCCAGGGCTGCGCTCGAAAGAGACAAAGCGATGTTTGCTTATACCCACATGACCGCTCCGTTCGACGGAGTGGTCACCTCGATTAACGCCTACACGGGCGCGCTGCTCCCCGCGGGCACTTCATCGAGCAAAGGCGACCGGGGTCTCTGCCATCTTTCGCAAACTCACCTGCTACGTCTTGTGATCCCGCTTCCCGAGCGCGCTGTCCCCGACGTTCAGATCGGCCAGATGGTGTCCGTGAACGTGACCACACTCAACAAGGTGCTGCAGGGGAAGATCGTGCGTTTCTCGGACGAAATCGATCTGCAAACCCGCACGATGTACACCGAGGTGGACGTTCCCAATCCCGATTACGCGCTCGTTCCCGGCATGTACGTCTCCGTCGTGATTCCGCTTCGCACGCGGCAGAACGTGCTGACGGTGCCGCTGCAGGCGGTCCACGTGTCCAGCGAGACCGGAGGCTCCGTGCTCGTCGTGAACGGCAGCAACCAAATCGAGCGGCGGGACGTTACGCTCGGAATTCAAACCGCAGACAAGGCCGAGATCGTCGCGGGTCTATCGGAAAACGACGAGGTCGTATTGGGCGAGCAGGATCAATACAAGCCCGGCCAGATCGTTTCGCCGAAGCTCACGCCGGCGGGCGGATCGGACTGAGCGCCCATGCCAATCTTCTCGATACGCCACCCGTACTTCATTGTCGTTTGCTGTTTGCTGGTCTTCGTCCTCGGCCTCACGAGCCTCGTGCAGATGCCCGTGGACATGTTTCCCCCGATCAATATCCCCGTCGTCGCCGTGGTCACTTTTTACAGCGGCATGCCCCCGCAGCAGATTGAAGCCGATATCACGAACACCTTTGAGCGCTTCTTTACCTTCGGCAGCGGCATTGACCACATGGAATCGCGCTCGATGAGCGGCGTCAGTCTGATCAAAGTCTATTTCCAGCCCGGGACCGACGCCAACGCCGACGTCACGGAAATCTCGAACCTCGCCATGGCCGATCTTCGCCGACTGCCGCAGGGTACGCTTCCGCCTGTCGTGATGAAAATGGACGCATCGAGCCTTCCCGTTTGCTTGCTCACGGTCGAAGGCCAGGGCCTCTCTGAAACGCAGCTCCGCGACTACCTCCAGTATCAGATCCGAAACCAGATTGCGAACGTTCCCGGCGCGACCGTGCCGCCTCCCTACGGCGGCCGCTATCGCCAAATCATGGTCTACGTGGACCCGCAGAAGCTTCAGGCCCATCAGCTCAGCCCGATGGATGTCGTGCGCGCCACGGACGATTCCAATCTCATTCTTCCCGCCGGCGACGTTCGCATCGGCTCGACCGACTACAACATTTACACCAACGCGCAAGTCCCCGACGCTTCCGCGCTGAATCAATTGCCGCTCAAGACCGAAGGCCAGCAGTCTGTCTTTCTCTCCGACGTCGGCCACGCCGTGGACGGTTCTTCCTTGCAATACAACGTCGTTCGCGTCAACGGCCAGCGCTCCGTCTACGATCCGGTACTCAAGCAAGGCGGAGACACCAACACGATTTCCGTCGTCAACGGAATCAAAGACGCGATCCCAACTCTCCGCGACATCCCCTCGCAGCTCAAGACGCACGTCGTCTTCGATCAATCTCTCTTCGTGAAGCAGGCCATTTCGACCGTCATGCACGAGGGGGGCATCGGCCTTCTGCTCACCGCGATGATGGTCCTGATCTTCCTCGGAAGCGTCCGCGCCACTCTCGCCGTTTTCCTTTCGATTCCCATTTCCATCATGGCGACGTTCTTCGTCCTTCATCTCGGCGGCGGCACGATCAACACGATGGTCCTGGCCGGTCTGGCGCTCGCCTTTTCCCGCTTGATCGATAACTCCGTCGTCGTGCTCGAAAATATTTACCGCCACATCGAGCACGGCGAAACGCCGGTCGTCGCCGCGGAGAAAGGCGCGAACGAAGTCGCGCTCGCGGTACTGGCCATCACGCTCGTCACGGTCGTGGTCTTCTTTCCGGTCACGCTTCTGTTCGGTGTCAGCAAGTATCTTTTCACGGCGCTCGCTCTCGGAGTCGTCATCTCCCTCTTCGCGTCTTACTTCGTCGCCGTTTCGGTGGTGCCGCTCTACTGCGCCACGTTTCTCCGCGCGGTCCATGAGCACGCCGGGGAAGCTCTCGAAACGAGCAAGTCCTGGGGCCGCCGTTTCAATGCCCGGTTCAACCATCAATTCGAGCGCATGCTCGGTTACTACGATTTCTGGGTCGAAAGAACCCTCCAGCGCCCTCGCGCAGTTCTAGTGGGTTTCACTGCCGTGTTTGCGCTGAGTTTCGTTCTCGCTCCGCTGGTTGGTTTCTCCTTCTTCCCCCGGACCGACGCGGGGCAGTTCGTCATCAACGTCAAAGCTCCCACGGGCACGCGCATCGAGGAAACCGAAAAATACGTCGCACAGGTGGAAGACATCGTCCGCAAGGAAGTGCCGCCTTCCGAGTTGGACACAGTCGTGTCCAATATCGGCCTGATGGCGGGCCTCTCCGCCCTCTTCTCGCCGAACTCTGGCATGCACACGGCATTCGTCGAGGTCGGTTTGAAGGATGGCCACAGCGTGAGCAGCTTTGAATATATGAGCCGCGTCCGCCGCCAGATCGCCGCCCAAGTTCCCCAGGTGCGCACGTACTTCCAGTCCGGAGGGCTCGTGGACGCCGTCCTCAATCAGGGCGCGCCCGCCCCGATTGACGTTCAGGTCAGCGGTATGGACCTCAATCAGGCGGATTCGATCGCGGAGGATCTCGCGCTGAAGTTTCGCGGGATTCCCGGCGTGGCTGACGTGTTCATCCCGCAGGATATGGATTATCCGGCTCTCCAGCTCAACGTCAATCGCGAGCGGGCCAGCGAGCTCGGCCTTACGCCGAAGGAGATCGTGGACAACGTCATCACCGCGCTGACGTCCGACGCGATGATCGCGCCGAGCTACTGGGTGAACCCGAGAACCGGCAACAACTATTTCGTGTCCGTCCAGTACCCCGAAAATCAGATCAAGTCCATCGAGGACTTGAAAGCGATGCCCTTGCGCGCTCCCGCGCTGAAAATGCCGACCGATCTCGGCCAGGTCGCGGACATCACGCGAATTCTCACACCGACCGAAGTGGATCACTATCAGATCGAGCGCAGCATTGATGTCTACGTGACGCCCTCGGGCGAGGATCTCGGCGCTCCCGCGCGCGCCGTGGAGAAAATCGTCGCCGCGGAACAGATTCCCGGCAGCCTCCGCATCAATACGCGCGGCTTGGTGGTCACGATGCAGTCGTCGTTCCGCAGCTTCGGATTCGGCCTGCTGCTTGCGATTCTTCTCGTTTATCTCATTCTTGTGGCCCAGTTCTCATCGTTTCTCGATCCGTTCATCATCGTTCTCGCCGTTCCCACGGGCCTCGTCGGCGTGATGCTCACGCTGGCCTTCACGGGCACGACCTTGAACATCCAGTCGCTGATGGGCGTCGTCATGCTTCAAGGCATGGTCGTCTCCAACAGCATTTTGATCGTGGATTTCGCGAACGTCCTCCGCTCCCAAGGGCGCAGCTTGCGCGAGGCCGTGGCCCACGCCTGCCGCATCCGTCTCCGGCCAATCCTCATGACCACGCTCGCCACCGTGGTCGGACTCGTGCCGATGGCGCTGAAGCTCGAAGAAGGAAGCGAAGCCTACGCGCCACTCGCTCGCGTGATCATCGGCGGCCTGCTCACTTCCGTCGTTCTCACCGTGTTTGTTGTTCCTGCCGCATACGTCCTCGTCTACGGCCGGAAGGATTCGGCGCAACCTCAAGAGGAGAATTGACATGAAGCTCTCATTCGCCGTCGCAATCGTCGTGTGCGCAGTTCTCTCCAACTCCTTGCCGGGTTTCGCACAAGGTCCTCCTGCTTCTCCAGCGCCCGCGGCTGGCCAGCCCTCATCCGGCGCAGCACCCCAGCCGCTGACCCTCGCCGAGGCGCAAGCCATCGCTCTACGCAACCGGCCCAGCCTGCTCGCCGCGCAGTTCAAGGCGCAGCAGGCCGGAGCCGTCACCTCCGAAGCGCGCTCGGCCTACTTCCCGCAGGTCTTCGGCGATGCCACCGGCGCGGACGCCCAAAGCAACAGCCGCATCACCGCCGGCGGCTTGAACAATCCGATCATCTACGATCGCTTCGCCGGAGGAGTTGCAGTCAGCCAGCTCGTCAGCGATTTCGGCCGGACGCACAGTCTTGTCAAATCCGCCGACCTCGAAGCGAAATCGGAGCAGCAGAACGCTGCGGCCACACGCGAGGACGTGCTGCTCCAGGTGGATGAAGCTTATTTCCGCGCACTCGAGGCGCAGGCTGTTCTCAAGGTTTCCGAGCAGGACGTCGGCGCGCGCCAATTGGTGGTGGATCAGGTCACAACGCTCGCGAAGAATCAGCTCAAATCCTCGCTCGAACGTCAGCTTTGCAAATGTGAATCTCGCCCAGGCCCAGCTATTCCTCACCCAGGCCGAAAACGATCTGCAATCCGCCTTCGCAGACCTTTCTCTCGCCCTCGGCTATTCTGACGAGCGCACTTTCGCTCTCGAAGACCAGCCCATGCCTGAGAAGCCCGCGGCGAACCTTGCCGATCTGATCGCCGTGGCATTTCAACAGCGGCCCGAATTGGCCGGCAGCCGATTGCATCAGCAATCGGCTCGGGAATACGCGAAGGCCGAGGCCGAACTCTGGAATCCCACTCTCACCGCGGTCGCTGTGGCGGGAGTGACGCCCGAGCGCCAGGCCCCTCTCGCCAGCAATTACGCCGCAGCGGGTTTCAATCTTACGATTCCGATCTTCGACGGCCGACTTTACTCTGCGCGCCGCCACGAAGCCCAATTCGCCGCCGACGCTGCCAACGAACAGGTGAACGAGCTCGCCGACCAAATTGCGCGGGACGTTCGCGTCGCTTACAACGACGTGAATACGGCATTCCAGAATCTGAGCCTGACCGATCAGTTGAAGCAGCAAGCCGATCTCGCGCTGAAGCTAGCGCAAGCCCGCTACAATCTCGGCCTCAGCTCGATCGTCGAGCTGAGCGAAGCCCAGTTGAATCAGGCTCAGGCGGAAGTCGCCCAGGCCCAGGCGAAATATCATTTCCAGATTTCGGTGGATTCGCTCAATTACCAGCTCGGCCAGCTTCACTAGCGCCATTCCAACTCATTGCAGCGAATTCTTGAGGGACGGCAAGCAGAAGGAATCATGTTGGATCTGTTGACATCCTGATTTTGACGGGATCTGGATGGGCCCGAGGTTTCCGCCGTTCCGGCGCCGAGATTCCTCATTCCTCGCCACGGCGCCCGATTTCCGCGCAAGACGGAGAGCAAGGCGCGGAAATCGGGCTGCTCGGTCTTCGGAATGACAATGAATGCGGGGTGGAGCTAATGGAGATAGCAACAGAGCGAATGATGTTCGGAAACTTTCTACCATTCGGCCGCGAAAGTTGAAACGGAACTAGACGAGCCTTAGAGCGATTTCACCAGCTCGTCGGAGAGAATGTGCGCTTTGCGGGCAAGGTTGCTCGCGCGCACCCAATCGCCCTCGCGGATCGCATCGTGCGCCTGGCTTAGAAAATTCCGCACTTTCTCGACCAGGTCTTCCTGCGCCGTATTGAGCTGCCTGCCGGAAGCGAGCTGCAGATTCTTCTCCGCAGCTTGAATATCTGCGGTGGTGCGCTGTTCAGCCGCGCTCTGCTGCTGCGGCGAAAGCTCCGGCGCCATCTCAGGAGCCTGAGGCTTCGGTTCCTGAGGCGCTACGGGAGCCGATCCGGATGACGGCGCGGGTTTCGGACGCGCGGGCGCGGGGTTCGGGCTCGCGGGCGGCGTCGAGGGCTGCGGCGCGGGCATCGGTTCCGATGCAGGCACGGACGTCGTCTGCGCGTGAGGCGGCGGAGTCGCGGGAGGGGGCACGGACTCCGGCGGCGTCGAGACAGAAGGCGGCGCGGCCTTGACGATGTTTCGCTGGCAGCCGCCGAGAGCAAGAGCGGCAGCCAGAAGCAATGCGGCGAATGCGACGGATGGAAGTTTCATGCGTTGTGTTCCACGGTCGTTCTGGAATCCCGCGAACGGGTGGGAGCTTCGCCGGGCCGCTCGAGGGGAAGCTCCATGCGAAACGACGTGCCGCGGCCCACCTCAGTTTCAAAATCAATGGCGCCGTTGTGCAATTGGACCGTGCGGAATGTGCTGGCAAGCCCGATCCCGCTGCCGCCGGGCCGCGTCGTGAAGAAAAGTTGAAAGACACGATTGCGATGCTCGGGCGAGATCCCGCGTCCCGTGTCTTTGACCTGGATCACGGCCCTTTCGCCGTGCCGCTGCAGTGTGAGCGTGAGGCGCCCGCCTCCGGGCATGGCCTCCACGGCGTTGAGGATCAGATTCAGCAGCGCCTGGCGAATCAGTTGCCGGTCCACGCGCGCCGCAGGGAGATCCGAGTCGCAGTGCGTTTCGACTTCGATTTTTGCCCGCTCGATTTGCGGGCGCGCCACGCGCACGACCTCTTCGATCAGTTCGGCGAGTTGCGTCTCTTCCCGGTGCAGCTCGACCGGGCGCGTGAAATCGAGGAAGCGCTTCACCACGCTGTCCAGGCGATCGATCTCGCTATCGAGCACCTTCACGGCGTGCATGGGCAATTCCTCGTCCGCGGAGAAATGCGTTTTCAAAGTTTCGAGCCACAAGCGCATCGAATTGAGCGGATTCTTCACTTCGTGAGCCACGCCCGACATGATCCGGCCCAGCGCGGACATTCGTTCGGAGACTTGCAACTGGGTGCTGATACGCTCGCGCGATTCCAGGTCCGTCAGCGTGACGAGCGCGCCCATGCGCGTGCCGCCTTCGGTGATGATCTGGGCGCCGATCCCAACGTGTTGCGGCGGCTCACCGTTCCGCGAAGGCAGCTCGACTTCGGCCGTGACCGGAACGATGGCGCCTTCGTCCAGGCCCAGCGCACGCCGCACGGGATGACCGGCGGGGAAAATATCGTCAATCATGCGGCCGAGCAACTGATCGGCGGGCACGCCCAAGAATCGTTCGACGGCGGGGCTCACCATCACGGCCCGGCCGTCGCGCGTAAAGAGCAGAAGCCCGTCTTCGAGGCCGCCCAGGACCTGGTCCAGATTCTCGCGCAGCGTGCTGAAAATCTCCTGGACCCCGCGCAGTTGCTGGCCGATCCTGCTGATCTTGCTGCTGACCTGGCCGAATTCATCGGTGGTGCGCACGGGCTGCGGATCGAACTCGCCGCGCGAGATGCCGTCCAATTGCGCCGAAATGCGTTCGAGCGGAGAAAGCGAGATGCTCGAGACGATTGCCGCGAGCAGGACCGACGCGAGCACGGAGCCCAGCGCGAGCCATCCGGCCGAGCGCAGACTGGGCGTGATTTCGCCGCGCAGCAGGCCGGTTTGCACCGCAACGCGGATTTCGCCGAAGGGAACCTGGTGGCCAGCCGGACCGAGCTTGAAAGGATAAGCGACCTCATAGGATCGTGGCGGGCCGTAGATCACGCGCCACTGATCGAACGCCCCGCTGTTCACGAGTTGATCGAGCGGCGTGCGCGGGAGCACGGGGTGGTCGATCAGAGTCGAGTCGCTCGAGATGAGCGCCGTGCCGTCGTGATCCACGATCGTGACCTCGTAGACGAAGGAAGAATAGCCCACTTCGCCGTTGATCAGCGAATCGAGCGCCGTGCTGTTGGCCAGGGCGTCGCGCACGTAGGCGCGCATGTCGGCGGGACTGTTGGAAGCGGGCGCGTTGCCCGCGGCGGCGGAGTCGGCCAGCGCGTTCTGCGCTTGAAAGAAGACTTGCTGCGCAACGGTATTTGCCCGGCTGTCGACCTGGCGCACGACCTGGCGCTCGAGAGCGGCCACATTGAGATAGGAGTAGACGGCGACGACGGCCAGAACGAGCGCCGCCATGGTCAGGGTGATCTTCGTCTTGAGGCGGAGGTGCATGGCCCGGCCCCTCAGGCCGTGGAGGATTTCGACGCTTCGTACTCTTTCAATTTGTTGTGCAGGGTCTTGAGACTGATGCTCAGCAATTCCGCCGCGCGGGTCTTATTGTTCTGCGTCGCCGCGAGCGTCTGCAGGATCAGCTCGCGCTCGGCGGCTTCGACGGTGGTGCCGATGGGGAATCGCAGCGCCGAGAGCTCGGCACCGCCCAGCGGGTTGGCGCGGCCGAATTCTTCCGGCAAGTGCGCGCGGCCGATGAGGTCCCGGTCGCAGACGATCGCGGCGCGCTCGATAATGTTGCGCAGCTCGCGGACATTGCCCGGCCAGGTGTAGCCTTTGAACTGCTCGAGAACCTCGGCGCTGACGCCGCGAATCTGGCGATTGTACTTCTCATTGAGGTCGTGCAGCATTCCCTCGATGAGGGGCGGAATATCTTCCTTGTGCTCGCGCAGCGCCGGCAAGTGAATGTGGAAGACGTTCAAACGGAAATACAGATCTTGCCGGAGCTCCCCTTTGCCGACCGCGCGATCCGGATCTTTGTTCGTGGCGGCGAGCACACGCACATCCACCGGCGTTTCCGTCTTGCTGCCGAGGCGGCGCACTTTGTGGTCTTCGAGGACCCGCAGGAGCTTGGCCTGCGTGGGAGCCGGCATCTCGCCGATTTCGTCGAGCAGCAGCGTGCCGCCGTCGGCCAACTCGAAACAGCCGAGGCGGCGTTCGGCCGCGCCGGTGAACGCGCCGCGCTCGTGGCCGAAAATTTCGCTCTCCATCAGGGATTCGGGAATCGCGGAGCAATTGATGGCCACGAACGGCCGGTTGCTGCGCGGTGAAAGCCGGTGAATCGTTCGCGCGAGGATTTCCTTTCCCGAGCCGGTTTCTCCCGTGATCAGCACCGACGCCATGGACGGCGCGACTTGCTCGACCATCCGCATGACGTCCTGCATCGGCTTCGACCGCCCGACCATGTCCCCCAGACGCCCCGCCTCGCGCAACTCGTGCGTGAGGGCCGCGACCTGCCGCCGCCCGCGCTCGAGTCCCAAGGCGCGATCGAGCAGCGCGCGCAGGATGGCGGCCTTGAGCGGCTTTTCGATGTACCAAAATGCACCGGATTGGATCGCTGAGACGACACGCTCCTCGCTGCCCTTGCCCGTGATCAGAATGGCCGGCAGGTGCTGGAGATCTCCGGCGTCGCGCAGCCGCTCGAGCAATTCGAGGCCATTCATCCCGGGCAGTTCGACGTCGGCGATGAGGGCGTCGGGAGCGAAATCAGGCATGTTCTCGAGCGCCGCTTCGGCGCTTTCCACTCCCAGGACCTCAAAACCCCATTTTCGAAGCAGCGCCTCGTAGCCCCGCCGGGCGTTCTCTTCGTCCTCCACGATCAGGATGCGTTCGGGTGCTGGCGCTTCGATTTGCGGATTGGGTGTGCCGGCCATGAGTCTGCGTCCCGGCCGAGCCGGGACTGTCAGGTGGAATTTACCAGCAGCGTGCGTGAATGCCAAGCTGAGTCGGCGGGGGGCGGCCGGTTTGGGGCGAGCCGATACGTCAACCCGGGTCAGTTGTTTCGTCGGCTCGTTTTCATCCGCGATTTCGGTTGGAGACAGAGGAGCCGTTCCGGTTCCTCACGAGCGATCAGGGCGTCCCTGAAAAAGCTCCTGTATCGGATGTGCAGGGCCCCCGGAGTGCAAACTTAAGACTGGCTCAAAAACGGGGGCAGGTCACTGTTCACCCGATATCAATGGGTTGCGCCTTTGGCCAAAATAGAGTTTGAGGTTTCGATTCCTTCGGGGAGTCGAAGACGAAAACCAGCGTTACGCTCTTCTTAGATGCCAGTTTAATAGTATAAATGTTTTGTATTTTTGGCGCGTCAACAATAGCGCGGGACAACTCCCCGATTGTGGTATCGCCATCACGGAAGATCACTGCATTGCCGCCAGTATCGCTAAAGAGTAGATTGCCCTGCAGCCCTTGGCTGGAAAGTTCCTTCAGGTTGATTTCGGCAAAGACGTTCTGGTAAAGATTCGAAATACTGTATCGTTTGCCTGACGCATCCGTAATTTGCAGATCGTCTTCGCCGAAGCTTCCGGACACCTCTTGATCGGTGGTGTTCTGTACGCGGACTCTTACACCCCATGCGGCAAATGAGTTGAATTGGGACTGCCAGCCTGCATATTCTGTATTGACGGCGGTGATTTTGAGAGGACCAGCCTGCTGCGTGCGTTTTGCCGGGCCCGCAGTGGCAACCTGATTCTTATTCGGTTGCTGCCCAAAGCCACAGCTAATAAGTACGGTTGTGAGCAGGAGAAAAGTAAGCTTCTTCATGGTTGATCTCCACGGTTAGACCGGCAATGCCAGTTAGCGACATTAAATTGCGTGAGGCCAGTGGCTGTGGCCTAACTATAATCAGACTGAACCGCATAGGCCGGAGTTTCCGATTTGGACCTCTGTTTCGCGCATCGTACGCTTCCTCTGCCAACGACGCAAAGGAATTGCCTCCAGGACGGGCCGCAGCGGGATAAGCGGAGATCCGACGGCTCGTTCTTGCCCGTCTGATGATTCCCGCTTGCTGCGACGCAGTCGAATTCTCGGGCACTGCTACGACACTCCTCCCTTGGCTCAGAGTCTCCAACTGAAATCGGAGTGCTGTGCGCCTGGGACCGGCAACGCCGAGATCCGCCTGGGGGCGGTTCGCAGATTGGGAACGATGGGGGGAGAAAACCTGTTTTTGCGGGGCGAGGCCTGTCCTATACTTGCGCTGGGGGACTGGTTCTTATTGGATCGCAACTGCAGTGGCTGGCGCCGTCCGGCGCTCGGGGCTATTTGCAGCGCAGTTTCTCTTGAGTCCGGCCCGCCCAGTTTGCGGGCGTGATCTGGACATAATTCTTGTTTCTTTCGTATGCTTCTGAGTCTTTCGAGACCGGTGGTGTTGCTCTGGAGGGCACGATGCGATTGATTCGACGCGCTGGATTTCTTCTTGTTCTGGGCGCGCTCTTTGCGCAGGCGGGATACTCGAGGCCTGGGGCAGCTTCGGACGATTCCAGCAATTCCGCGAGCAATAACGCGACTGCGAGTGCGGCTCCTGCCGCCCCATCTTCTCCTGCGCCTAGCGCCACGAGCGCGACTCCGGCGGCGGCTCCGGCCGCCACACCGAAGCAGGACAAGGCTAAGGATAAGGACAAGGATAACCAGGGCGAATCTTCGGGGCTTGCGCCCATGCCCGCGACGACCGGCACGATCGGTTTATTCACGCTATCGACCGCGGAGACGCTGCCGAAAAACGGCTTCATGGTTTCCGGTTACTTGAACCGCTTCGGGCGGATGCCCGGCAGCCTGGACATTACGGAGTCCGGCATCAACGTCGCTTACGGCGCGACCGACTGGCTGACGATTTTCGCGAATTTCCTGCCCGGGGAGCACGTACACGTCAACAAGCCGGGCGAGATCACTCCGATCTTGACCAACGGCTTTGCCAACTATTTGCAGCCCTTCTATGTGGAAGATTACCCGTATGCGTCGGAGACGGGACACGGAACGGGGCCGGTGACGCTCGGCGCGGAATTTGGATTGTTATCGGAACGGCGGGGGGCCCCCTTGAGTGTTGCGGTCTCGACCGATTTTCTGATTCCGACGCGGCAGCAGTTCGCTGCGCTTGCGGCCGACGGCACCCAGTCCGGCGAACTGAATTGGGATATCGATATTAATGTGAGCAAGGATTTCTACCAGCAGTTCGTGTTGACCGTGGACAGCGGCGTGCGGATCGTTCGCGATCCCGTCTATCAAGGCCAGGCGATCATGTCCCAGGCAAGGCAATGGAACTCGGGGGTTGGGTTGATATTGTTCCCCACGCGGCGCATCCAGTTCATGAATGAGTACTCATTTGAAGTTTTCTTCGGGCATTCCACTCCCGACGACACGCTCGGCCCACGCGATCCGGTGGATGCGATTTGGGGACTGCGCCTCTACCCCGCGAGGTGGCTGGCGATCGACGCGGGCTACCGCTACATGATCAATCTTTACGGCTTGCAGGACCGCAACGGCTTTGTGTTCAAGGTCGCGGCGAGCCACCTGCCATATAAGGCGCCTCCGGCGCATCACCCTCCCACGGCGTCGTGCTCGGCGGACAAGAGTTCGGTCTTCGTGGATTCGGGCGATATCGTCGCGGTCAGTTCGCAAGCGAGCAGTCCGGACGGCGCGACGCTGACGTACAACTGGACCGCCACCGGCGGCCAGGTGGACGGCACCGGCCCGGCGATCCGCTGGCTCTCGGCGGGAACGGCGGCGGGAACGTACACCATCACTTTGAAAGTGGACGATGGGCGCGGCGGGACAGCCACCTGCGGCGCCGAGGTTCAAGTGGCGCCCAAGCCGATTCATCAGCCCACACTGAGCTGCTCGGTGGATCGTAGCTCGGTATTCGTCGGCGAGCGCGTGCACATTACGTCCGCCGTGAACAATCCGGACGGCGTCGCGCTCAACTACAACTGGCGCACGAACGGCGGCCAGATTATCGGCAGCGGCCCGGCGGTGGATCTCGACACCACGGACGCGGCGCCGGGAACCTATACCGTAACCGGTCGCGTGGACGATGGCGGGCCCAGGGCCGCGGATTGTTCGGTCAACGTGGAAGCCAAGGCCGTTCCTCCGCCGCCGCAGGCGAGCAAGCTCAACGAATGCTTGTTCTCGCCGAAGAGCTCTCCGCGCGTGGACAACGTCTGCAAGCGCATCCTCGACGACGTGGCGCTGCGGTTGCAGAACGACCCGCACGCGACGGTGGTCATCGTAGGCTACGCGGATCCCGAGGAGGCGCGCGCGGACAAGCTCGCGGGAGATCGCGCGCAGAACACCGTGAAATACCTCGGTGAGCAAGGGAATCGGACGCTTCCCGGCTCACGACGCGCACCGGAACCGGCCAGGCCGGCGCGGGCAAAGAGAACCAGCGCATCGACATCATCTGGGTGCCGGAGGGCGCGACCTACTAGCTGCCAGCAATCAACCAACCTCCGGGCTCCGTGCGAGCCGAGCAACGGCTCGGGCGGAGCCCGGTTTTCTTTTAGCCGCACCGCCAAACGGTTGCCCGAGCACACGCGCGATATGACAGTTGCCCGCGTACGCGCGCAAAAAGTAAGATGAGCCACTTCATGAGGCGCGCTCCGTTCATTTTCTTTCTGCTGTGCATCGCCGGCGTTTCCGCGCGAACTCAGGTCTTGCGTCCGCTCGGTCCCACCGGCGGCGACGTCCACTGCTTCGGGCAGGACCCCGCGAATCCGCAACGGATTTTTCTCGGGACGGCGGACGGACACATCTTCGGATCGGAAGATGGAGGCGCGCACTGGCGATTGTTGGGCCGCGCCGGCCGGCGCAGCGATTCGGTGATCACCGCCATCCTCGTGGACCCGCGCAATCCGCAGGCGCTCTTTGCCGCGGCGTGGACGCAAGACCCGGCGGGGGGCGGCGGCGTCTTTCGCAGCGGGGATGGCGGCCGCACCTGGGAGGACGCGGGTCTGGTGCGGGAAGCGGTCCGCGCGCTCGCGATGGCGTCATCGTCGCCGGACACACTCGTGGCGGGAACGCTCGACGGCGTATTTCGCACGCTCGATGCGGGGCGCACCTGGCGGAGGATTTCTCCGGTGGACGACGCCGAGTTGCGCAACCTCGATTCGCTCGCCCTCGATCCGAACGATCCCAACGTGATTTATGCGGGGACGTTTCATTTGCCGTGGAAGACAACGGATGGCGGGCTGAATTGGCATTCCATTCACACGGGAATGATCGATGATTCCGACGTGATGAGCATCCTCGTGGACCGCGCGCAGCCCGGCCGCGTCTACGCGAGCGCGTGTTCGGGCATCTATCGCAGCGATGACGGCGGCGCGCTCTGGCAAAAAGTGCAAGGTATTCCCTACGAGTCGCGGAGGACAGTGCAGATTTTGCAGGACACGCGGCATCCGGAAATCGTGTTCGCGGCGACCACCGAGGGCCTCTGGAAATCCGCCGACGCGGGTTCCTCGTGGAACAGAGTCACACCAGCGGATTGGCCGGTCACCGGGGTGGTCCTGCCGTCCGAGAACGCCGGCCGTGTGCTGATCGGGGTCGAGCGGCGCGGCGTGCTCTCGAGCGAAGACGGCGGCGGGCAGTTCATCGAGAGCAACGATGGTTTCTTTCACCGGCAGGTGTTGGCTCTCGCGGCCGATCCGGAGGCGAGCGGCCACCTGCTGGCCTTGCTTGCCAATGCGCCCGCGCCGTTTCTTGAGACCGCCGACGGTGGACGGACGTGGCGTCCTATGGGCCCCGGTCTAGACGCGCAACGCGTCAAGCATATCTACGGCACGCCAGACGGCTGGTGGGCCACGCTCGAAAGAGGCGGCTTCGTTCGCCATGACGGTTTGAGACCAAACGCTGCGTGGAAGGCCGCCGGCCGAATCGTAAGTGTTCCTTCGCGCGGCCCGATTCGTTCTGAGGGGCGCACGGCTGTGGCAGGAACTTCGGCGGGGAGCGGGCGGACTCCCATGCGTTCGACCTCACGGTGAACGATATGGCTTTCTCCGAGTCGGGCTGGTATGCCGCGACGCAGCGGGGGCTGCTGTTCTCCGGCGACAGCGGAAAGACCTGGTCGGTGTTGACGGCCGGCGCGGCCCGCACTGCGCCGCTTCAATCTGTTTGCTTGGGAGCGCAGCAACACAGGCTGTGGATCGCCACCATCCACGATGTCGCTGAGTCAAACGACGGTGGAGTTTCCTGGGCGTGGCATCCGCTGCCGCGAAGCGCGGGCGGCGTCTTGCAGCTACGAGTCGCCGAGTCCCAAGGAGGCGCAGGCGAGATTGTCCTCGCGGAGACTCGCACCGGCCTGTACATTTCCAGAGATTTAGGTGGCACATGGCGGGCCACCGGATTTGGATTACCTGAGGCTCCGCTGAGCGATATCGCATTCGCCGGCACCGTCTTCTTCGCCGCGATGCAAACGGAAGGTTTGTACGTCTCGCGGGACGAGGGGGAAACCTGGAGCGCCGTACCTGCGGGATCGATTCAAGGATTGTTTCCTGCGTTGGCCGCGCCTGCGGGCGGGGCGATGGTGTATGTGGCCTCCGCCACCGAGGGTGTTTACGTGATCGAGTGGAAGTAGGCCGGCAGCGCGTCCGACTGGAACAAGCCATAGCGCCCGAATCGCAGGGCTGAAACCCGGTGCAGGGCTGGGACTGGATCGCGGAAAGAGCGAATCCATCCCATTTTGGGCCTCGCCGCAGTTCCATTATTGCATTTGATTGAATAGAGGCGGCTTAGCAGACGGTTTGAGGTTGCTGGCTTGACAGGATTCCCTAATTGGGACTACAGTACCGCTCCAAGTACTTTGCTGAAGAATAACTAAGTGCTTTGTTTGCGGCAAGATTGGTCTCGGCTCGATTTGGCACTACCGTTGCTCCTGTTTTGAGACGAGGTCATTGCAATGGAACTTCAAGCGAGTCCGGAAGCAGCGCCCGCAAGATCCTCAATTCTGAGTTTGCTCATTGTCGACGATGAGGCCGCGACCCGGGACTTGTGCCGGGACGTTGCGCTGGACGCGGGGCTGCAGGTCCAAACTTCCGCGACGACGGAAAACGCGCTGGAAATCCTCGACCAGTTTCCGGTGGACATCGTCGTCACCGATCTGAAGGTTCCGCAACTTGGCGGCATCGAACTGCTCAAGCGGATTCGTGAAAATCACCCGCAAGTGACCGTAGTAGTCCTGACCCAGTACGGCACCATCGAGACCGCGGTCGAAGCCACTCGCCTGGGCGCGACGGACTACGTGACAAAGCCGTTCCACGTCGAAGAGTTTCGGACGAAGCTCGAACGGGTGGCGCGAGCCATCGAGCTGGACCAGGAAAATCGAATCTTGAGGGAGCAACTCCGCAGCCGGCCGGGGTTCGGCGGGTTGACCGGCGTCTCCCCCAAAATGCAAAGAGTCTACCGGCTGATCGAAAAGGTCGCACAACACAATTACCCGGTGCTCATTCTGGGCGAGAGCGGCACGGGGAAAGAACTGGTGGCGCGTTCGATTCATTTTTCCGGCCCACGCCGGAACAAGCCGTTTGTTCCCGTGGATTGCTCGGCTCTGGTGCCGACGCTGATCGAGTCCGAGTTATTCGGGTACGTCAAGGGGGCGTTCACAGGGGCGCAGCACTCCAAGCAGGGCTTGCTCGAGGCGGCGGGAGAAGGAACGCTCTTCCTGGATGAAATCGGAGATCTGCCCGTGGATCTCCAGGCGAAGCTGCTGCGGGCCCTCCAGGAACGCGAGATCAAGCCGGTCGGCTCGACCGAGCGCGTAGGGGTCCGCGCGCGCGTGATCGCGGCAACCAACCGGGACCTGGAAACTGCGATCCGCTCCGGCTCTTTTCGCCAGGATCTCTACTTCCGGCTCAACGTCGTCCAGATCAAGCTGCCGCCCCTGCGCGAGCGCCGGAGCGATTTACCGCTCCTGGTGAACACATTTCTTGAGAAATTCGGCGATCCGCAGCGGCAAGTGCGCACCATTTCCGAAGACGCCATGCGGCGGCTGATGGCCTATGATTGGCCCGGGAATGTCCGCGAACTGGAGAATGCGGTGGAACGGGCGGTGGCTCTGGGCTCGGGCCCGATCCTCCATGTGGGCGATCTCCCATCCAACCTGCAAAACACGGAGTCCGGCCGCCTGCCCGAGCAGGACGAACTGGTTCCGCTCGAAGAACTCGAGCGGCGCGCCATCTTTCGCGCTTTGCGCGAGACGGCCGGCGACAAGCTAGCCGCGGCGCGCATGCTTGGAATCGGAAAGACCACCCTCTATCGCAAGCTCAAGCAGTACGACGTTGCCTCCGCACAACCGTCACAATCGAATTGACAGCCGCAGGCGTTGACGCCCGCGCCGCTCGCTCAAATTCCGCCAGCGATTTCCGCACGAATCGAAACGACGCAATTCCGGAATGGAATGAGCGCACGCGGTAAGAGTCTCGGAGTGGGAAGTTCCACGGAAGTCACCGCGAGTCCTCTCCTCCCATCTGCTTGATTCCCGGAGCTTTGCAATGAATGCGCCGTTGGCGCTCGCTGTGCAAGGGAATCATCTTGAGGTGCGCGATGACCATGGGGACCTACAGGATGCCATTGCTTTGGTATCGCGGCGTGCGGCGCGCCGTCGAACTCGCCGTTTTTTTGGGGAGTGCCGCGCTGTTGAGCTACCTGGTGATTCAGTCGCGCTGACGGAAAGTGTTCATGCTGGCGACGAACTGGATCCGATGGTGGAGGCTCGGTGGCGGCGAACAAAGACGTCGCGGGCAGTGCCCGCCCGACGGGATCGCCAGCACCGCGGTGCAGGGCGAAAGCGCCGAGCGATTGCTCGAGCTGGCTGCGAATGCTCTGCAGACGGTAGCCGGCGCGGATCGCTCCGGCGTGTGGTTGCTGGAAAAAGACGGCGGCGGCCCGGCGAGAGGATTGGTATGCGGTCCATCGCAATCCGCCTTCCCTCAGGAATGGAATCACCTCGAGCTTTCAGCGCCATCATGGAAAAGGCTTCTCAACAGCCGTGAGGTCGTGTCGGCCGGGCGAGGTGCGGGCTCGGCGTTTCCGAATGCGGGTGCCCTCGCGGACATGGAGAGTGCGCTGTGGATTCCGCTCCGTGCCGGTGATTGCGCTCTGGGTTTGGCAATGGTCGCCTATCGCAGAGTCCACCAGACGGTCGACACAGCGGCTCTTCGTGCGATCGGCGATGAGCTGGCGCTGGCAGTCGCGCAACAGCGGGATTCTAAGCTGAGGAACCGGATCGAAGCCGAGTTTGAGACGCGCGTGCGGCTGTTGCGCGCCCTGGAGAGCGACGCAAGTCCCGAAACGCTGCTCGGCGAAATCGCGCGGGCCGCGGCCCTTTCCGCGCGCGCGGAATTCGTGGCCGCGGCCCGCCGGGAGACGCCGCTGAGCCAATGCGAGGGATGGTCGGGAGAGAAGTATTGGCGGCCAGCACTGGAAATCGATGCGGTTGCCCGCGTCTGGCGCGCAGTTCTCACCGAGGCGCGGCCGGTGGAATCGGTTGCGACGCTTCTTCCGGACAGGGCGCCAGCCGGTGCGCCGCGGCAGGAAGCCGTCAACGATGAGCGTCCCGTCCGTTTGGGCCGTGTTGCCGCCTGGCCGTTCGGCACGTTCGAGGGCCGGCCGCTCGGCGTGCTGCTGGCCGGATTTTCAGCGGCCGAAGCGCCGGCGGTTGCAACGCAACTCGATTCGTACATGGCCATGGCAAGCCTGGTCCTCGAGCGCGAGGCGCGCAAGAGCCGGGAGGCCGAGTTGGAGGGCGCCCTCGAAGCGTTACTGGAATCCACGTCCGAATGGCTCCTGATTCTCGATGAGGACGGTTCGATTGCGGAGGCGAGCCGCGCGGCCCGCGTAGCCATGCGTTTGTATTCGACGCACGGCGGATTCGCGCACCTCGAGGACCTGTTTGTGCCCGAGGCCAGGAAGGCGCTTAGGGAGTGGCGAGAGTCCTTGTCGGCAGAGCCTGCGGACGCAGCCTCGCGCCCAATCGAGGTTCTGCTACGAGACGGTTCCGCAGTGCGAATCAGCCCGCGGATGCAGCTCAAGCATCCACCGCGTTCGGGCGGCGCCGCGGAAACGGCCCCAAAACGCTGGCTGTTTTGCCTCGAAGACCTGAACGCGCGGGAGATCTCCGCCGCCGAGAGCGCGCGGACGGAGTCGGAGCTGCGGGGCCTGCTCGATTCGCTTGACGACGGTGTGCTGGTCTTTGACGACACGGGCAAGATTCGCGCCGCCAATGACCGGTTCGCTCAGGTGGTGGGCCTGGAACCGCGCCGTTTGCGGGAACTCGGCGATTTCGACAACCTGTCGGAGGTGCTGTCCGCGCACGCCGCCGATCGCGCTGATTTCCTTGCCTGCTGGCGCGATCGGCGGCACCGCCCGGACGAAGCGGCCTGGGACGAACTGGAATTCCTGCTGCCCATGCGCAAAGTTGTGGAACGCTCGGCCCGGCCCGTGCGCGACAGGCAAGGGAAGCCTCTTGGCTGGATCGAGGTCTATCGCGACATCACGAACCAGCGCCTGCTCCAATCCAAGCTGCTGCGCACGGAGAAGATGGCCGCGCTGGGACAATTGGTTTCCGGCATCGCCCACGAGTTGAATAATCCGCTCACCAGCATTCAGGGCTACGCGCAATTGCTGCTCAGCCGCAGGCCGGGCCTGGAGCGCGCCGCGGACGCCAAGCGAATCTGCCAGGAAGCGGAGCGCGCCGGAAGAATCGTCAAGAACCTCCTGCTTTTCGCGCGCGAAGCCAAGCCCGAGCGCCGGGCGGTGGACCTGAACGAAATCATCGAGCGCACGGTCACCCTGCGGAGCTACGAATTGAAGGTCGAGAACGTCCAGGCCGACCTGGAGCTGGAATCCGGACTGCCGCCGATTCTCGCCGACGCCGGACAACTGTTTCAGGTGGTGCTCAATCTCGTGGTCAATGCGGAGCAGGCGATCCAGCAGAGCCGGGGACAAGGGACCATCCGCATCCGCACGCGCCGCTCTTCGTCCGAGCGGCTCGCGCTGGAGATTTCCGACGACGGGCCAGGCATCCCGCCGGAGATCATTTCCCGCATCTTCGATCCGTTTTTCACGACCAAGCCGGTGGGTGTCGGCACCGGGCTCGGCCTTTCCATCGCCTACGGGATCGTGCAGGAGCACGGCGGCGATATTTCCGTCGAGAGCCAGCCGGGCCACGGCGCGAGCTTCACGATCGAGCTGCCGATCCTGGCCGTCCCGGAGATCGAGTCTTCGGAGGAGGCGTTAACCGCGATGGTTTCGCCCGCCGCTCTGACGGCCGGGGCCGCTGCCCGGAAGGCCCGGTTCGTTCCGGCGTCCCTTGAGCGTTCCGCAAGCGCCGCTCACCGCCAGCGCATTCTTGTGGTGGAAGACGAACCCACCGTGGCGCAACTCATCTCCGACGTGCTCAGCGAAGAAGGGTACCCCGTGGACATAATGCTCGACAGCCGCGCGGCGCTCGAACGGATTGGCCGGCAGGAATACGATCTCGTGATCTGCGATTTGAAGATGCCGCACCTCGACGGGCGGGCCTTCTACAAAGCCTTGACGGGCGCCGGCAATCCGCTGCAGCACCGGCTCATCTTTGTGACCGGCGATACGATGAGCCCGCACACGCTCGACTTCCTCGAATCGAGCGGCGTGCCGTATCTCGCAAAACCTTTCTTGGTCGAGGAATTGAAACAGATCGTGCACCAGGCGTCCGCAGGCACGAGTGTACGGGCGCCCCTGGCCGTCTCCGGCGGAATCCCCGCCTGGCCGGCCGGCAAGCCCGCCCCTCGGGCGGCATCGAGGAAACGATGAATACAGCAGAACGAAATGTGTTCTTGATTTGCGCCGATCCGGACGTCACCCGGGAGTGCATTCGCGAGATCGTCTGCACCGGCGGCCCGTACCAGTTGCCTGTGGCGGCGTCGCCGGAAATCGCGCGCGCGATTTTTCCCATGCGCTCGCCCACGGCGATCTTTCTGCACGAGTCCGCGGTCCAGCCCGAGCCCGCGGACGAAAACCTCGCGTCCGCCGTGGCGCTGCTGACGGAGTGGGCGCCGGTGGTCGTGGCGGCCGCGCCGGAGAAGCAGACGCAGCTGGCGTTCTTGATCACGTCGGGCGCGGTGGATTTCGTCTCGCGCACCGATCAGTTCGTGCCGATCGTCGCGGGATTACTCGAGCGTCGCGTGCGCCTCGCCGAGCGCGCCGAGGGACTGATTCGCTTCCCGGGCGAGGAACTCGAAGGCGATTTCGGAGAGATTCTCCGCCACGAAGTGAACAATCCCCTGACCGGAATCCTCGGCAATGCCGAGCTGCTGCTCGCGCGGCGAGACCGCATGCCGCCCGCCGCCATCGTACGGCTGCAAACGATTGCCGAACTTGCCGTTCGCCTGCGCGACACCGTGCGCCGCCTCTCGAACGCCTGGGAAGCGCGCCACGACCACGTTCGCTCGGCCTGAGCGCCGGCCAACGTACCCGGCTAATCGCCGAAATTCATTCCGGTCCCGAAAACTTCTCTGCCGCTGAGATCTTCTTCGACCGCACTTTGTCTTGCGACGTTGCAATCGCTCGCGGCGAGGCGCGGATCGCGTTGAGGAACTCCAAAACGCGTCGCTCAAATTCGACCGGGGCCGCACCATAAGCTTGCGTGTGACCCGCGCCGGGGACAATCCAAAGCTGCTTCGGGCCGCCTGCAGATTGGAGGATTTGGTTCGCGTGACGGCACGGAACTGTGCGGTCAGCGAGGCCGCAAATCAGCAGGACGGGAAACGGGCGGGCGGCGACGGCCTCTTGCGGAGAAACATCGTCGGCGCGGAAGCCGCCTTCGCGTTCTACAGCGCGCATCGCGATGATCGCCGCAGGACGAAAGAGACTCTTGCCCAGCCACGGACTCCACTGCAGACCCGCGTAATCGTAGGAGACTTCACGCAGATTGCTAAACGAAGCCTCCGCGACCACACCGTCAATTCGATCGTCCACGGCCGCTGCCTGCAACGCGATGGCTGCGCCCATCGATTCCCCGAGCAGAAAAATGTGGCGAGGATGCTCCCGCGCTTCGAGAGTATCGAGAATCGCACGAACGTCGTAGCGTTCCTTCCAGCCGTAAGTCGCGAGCGCGCCATCGCTTTCGCCTTGCGCGCGGGCATCCATGAGCAGGACTCCGTATCCATTGCGGAGCAGGAAGCTCGCGTAGCCGACCATCCCGGCGCGATTATCGGCGACGCCGTGGAATAGCAGGACCCAGTCGCCGTTGGGGACGGAGGGCCGGCCAAGCCAGCCGCGAAGCGTTACATCGTCGCAAGCGCGAACCTCGAAATCCTCGCGAGTCGCCTCAGAGGCCTGGAATACGTCACCCACCTCAGAAACCAATTCTGCCGAGAGAGGCCGGCGCGCCGGATGAAGAATCCACGGGCCTTCTTCGTAGCCAACCAAGGCGGAAACAGCGGACGCCAGCAAGACGAGCCCTACAAGAACGACAGTCGCAAGCCGAAGACGACGCATGCAGGTGCTCCTAACAGAAGGTACGAAACAATCGGTCGCCGAGTTCTGTCTTTCTGCCGGCGGCAAAGCACCGGGCAAAGGGTCGGCGACCCGGTGGTATGGTGCGCGATGCGCGCGCGCGAACGTCGGCTGGAATTGAAAAGGCCGAGAGAGAATCACCGAAATCTGCGAGGTTACGAAGCCGATCAGCTCGCCGATTCGCAACGCCCACATTGATTTTTCCAAGATGACGCTGAGTCTGGTTGCGGTGATGACCGACGTCGTTCGCGACAGCGAGCGCGGGTCAGGAGCCCGTCGAGGAGTAGCGGCGAACGCCGACATTCCAGAACCAGAGCGAGAGAGCAAGAGTTGCCGCGGCTACCACGGGCACCAGATACGCAAAGCCGCGGAATTCGTGGCGGCCGAGCAGTCGCGCGGTCGGATAAAACGCGGCGAAGGCGAAGGGAACGATCCAGCTGAGAAAGAATTGAATGTAGACGGAGTAGATCGAAAGCGGCCAGCGTCCGAACGCGATCAGATTCCACACCGGCGGGTGAATGCCGATGCGGTCCTCGAACCAGAAGGAAAACGTGCTGAGGATGCAGGAAAATCGAAATGTAAATCGTGCCGCCGCAGAGGGCGAACACGACGACCAGAAGCAATCTCCGTCACCGACCAGTGGTAGTGCGAAAGTCCAGCCCGCCCAGATCATCACGCCGATCCCGGTGATGATTTCCTGAAAGGACTCGATGCGGAAATTCTCGAAGATCACCTGAAAGAGCGAACCCACCGGGCGGATCAGGACGCGATCGAATTTCCCCTCCATGATGAATTCGCTGCCGAATTCGTAGAGATTCGGACTGAGTATGTTGAAGATGCCGTAGGGAATCAGGGCAAAGCCGTAGAGAAAAAGGATTTGCCCGAAGCTCCAGCCCGCGAGGCGAACTCGTGTTCTTGAAGAGCACCACAGACGAACCCGAAAGAGAAAAGCGTCGCGGCCAGGCTGGTAACGAGTCCGATGAGGAAATCGCCGCGATAGCTGACGCGCACTTTGAGATACTGCGCGAAATATTTGCCGAGCAGCCGCGAGGTGTTTTTGGAAGCCACCCATCTCAGCCTCCGTGAATCGTGATTTTCCGCAGCGAGCGCTCCCACCAGAAACGGCCGAGCGCGAGCAGCAGCGACGACCCACGCCCACGCGACGCCCACCGCGCGCCAGGCCGCCCAGCCCGTGAGTTTTCCAAGATAGAGCTGCAGCGGCGTGTAGGCGATGTGTTCAAACGGCAGGAAGTGCGAGACGACTTGCGCCCAGTGCGGAAAAAACGAAATGGGAATCAGCAGGCCGGAAAGCAGTTCGATCAGCCAGAATTTTGCGCGAATCAGAGCGAGAATCGATTTCAGCGGAATCGCGCACGTGCCGATCAGGAAGTTGATCGCGGCCATCAGGAGAAAACTGGCGAGGACCGCGAGCAGGAACGGCGCGATTTGCGCGCGCGAGGCCGGCGGGCGCACCGGAAAGATCAGCGCGATGACCACGGCCGCCGGCGCCGTGAGCAGCACCAGCCGGAACAGCGATTCGCCGGCGGCGCGCGAAGATCCACATCCATTGCACCGAGACGGGCTTGATCAGTTCCATGGCGATCTTGCCTTCCAGAACTTCGTACGCCATCTCCTGATCGATCGTGTTCCAGTAGAACGAGCGCATGATCCAGCCGACGGAAACGTAGGTCAGCATCTGCGGAAGGCTGTAGCCCGCGAGCACACCGGAGTGCGGCGCGGCGCCCGCGGCGGCCGGCGCGTAAACGGCGCGCCAAATGAAGTAATAGACGGTCACGTTGAAGACGTAGGTCAGGATGCCGGTGTAGTAGCGCAGGCGGAAGGCGAGGATGTTGACGAAGCCGATGCGCGCGAATTCGAGATAGCGGACCGAACGCCCAGCCGCGTGGGGCGACGGCTTGCGGGGCGGAAGCCATCAGGTGGAAACCCCCTGCAAGGTTTCGCCGGCGTAGATGCGCTTGATGATCTCTTCGATGGGCTCGTCCTCGATGAGCAAATCGTGCACCTCGGCCAAGCCGAGAATTTGCCGGACGAGATCGGCGGTGGAAATGCGGGAGCGGTCGAAGCGGATGCAAAAGGTCATGCCGTCCACGCGCTCGAGTTTGAGGCCGTCGCGCTCGAGTGCGGAGAGGCTGGCGAGTTGCGCGTGATCGCGCAATGCGAACTTCACCTGTTTGGTGCGCAGCAATTGGCGTTTGAGCGTTGCGAGCGGCCCGTCGTAGAGGAGCTGGCCGTGGTCGATGATCATGATGCGGCGGCAAAGCTCTTCGATGTCGTCGAGGTCGTGCGTGGTGAGGAGAACGGTCGTCTGGTAGCGCTGGTTGATGGCGCGCAGGAACTGGCGGATGTGGTCCTTGGCGACGACGTCGAGGCCGATCGTGGGCTCGTCGAGAAAGAGCAGCGGCGGATTGTGAAGCAGCGCCGCAGCGAGGTCGCAGCGCATGCGCTCGCCCAGCGAGAGTTTGCGGACGGGGGTATTGAGGTAGTCGCGGATGCCGAGGATTTCGTTGAACGTTTCCATGCGCTCGGCGAAATCGCGCTCGGAAACGTCGTAGATGCGGCGCAACAGCTTCAGTGATTCGATCACGGCGATGTCCCACCACAGCTGCGTGCGCTGGCCGAAGACGACGCCGATCGTGCGCACGTAACTGGTGCGCTGCCGCCACGGCACGAAACCGTTGGAGACGATTTCGCCGCTGCTGGGCACCAGGATGCCCGTGAGCATTTTGATGGTGGTGGATTTTCCCGCGCCGTTGGGGCCGATGTAGCCGACCATCTCGCCGCGTTCGATGGCGAAGCCGATGTGGTCCACCGCGTGGACTTCGCGGTACTCGCGATGAAACAAATTGACGATGCCGCCCCACAGGCCTTCCCGGCGCTGGAAGCTGCGGAACGTTTTCGTGAGTTCCCGCACGGAAATCAGCGGGGAGTCGGCCATGGGAGATTGATTCTAACATGGAGAAAACCGCGGAATGCGGTTCGGCTGCTTCCGTGGACATTTCGCCGCCAAGCCTCAGGTGCGGAAGAGGACGTCTTCGCGCTGGAAGAGTTTTACGGCGATGGCGAGGGCGGCGGCGGCGTAAACACAGGAAGAAGCGAAGATCAGGGCGATCAATTTCCAGTGATAGGTACCGGTGATGATCTCTTTGCTGACCAGGCTCGTGTTCAGCACGGGGATGAGCGCGAGGTGCGCGTTCAAATCGACGCCGGGAAGCAGCGAGACCACCGCGGGAATGATGACAATGGGGATCAGCGGGGAAATATAGCTCTGCGCTTCTTTGTAACTCTTGGCGTAGAGCGAAATCGCAAGCAGGGCCGCGGAAAACAGCACGGCGAGCGGCAGGATCATCCCAAAGACCGCGAGCACGGATTTCAAATTGACCGACAATTGCAGCGCGTCGGAGTCGCCGCCGGAGGCCATGCTCATCAGCATTCGCCTGCCGATTCCGAAGGAGACACCCATCGAAGTCACCGCCAAGGCCGCGCTGGCGAGCGAGGCGGTGAGCACCATAAGGAATTTTCCAAGCACGAGGTGGAGGCGAGAGACGGGGCTCGAAAGAATCGTCTCCATCGTGCCGCGCTCTTTTTCGCCGGCGGTGAGGTCGATGGCGGGATACATCGCGCCGGTCAAGCAGAGCAGGATGACGATGTAAGGAATGAGTCCGCCGATTTCCGCGCCGGTCACTTTCTCCGGCGGCGCGACGTTCTGGTCCTTGATATAGAAGGGCGTGATCAATGTGTCCGGGAGGCCGCGCGATTCGAGGCGCCGGCGGACCGTGGCGTCGCGGTAATCGCTCAGCTTCTTTCGGAGATTGTCAGCGGCAATCCCGGAGTTGAGATCGCCCTGATAGTCGTCAATCTTGAGGGTGACTTGCTGTCCGGACTGAATCGCCGCGTCGAAGCCCGGGGGAATCTCGACGGCCGCGCGAATCTGCTTGTTGGAGATTTCGTCGGCGTAGTCCTGGCGCGCGGGAACGATTTCGATATCTTTCAGCGCGGCCAATTGCGCCATGAGTTGCGGCGAGTCCGAGCCGCCGAGGATCATGACTTTCGGAATCTGTTGTTTCGCTTTTCCTACGATTTCGGACATGAGCACGCCCATGCCGATGGTGAGCAGCGGCATGATCAAAATGGGCACGATAATCATGGAGATCAACGTCCGGCGGTCGCGCAGGGAATCCATCAATTCCTTGCGATAAACGACGCCGACATTTCGCAGGCTCATGGTTCCACCACCTGAACGAAGATTTCCTCGAGATCGGTCTGGCGGTAGCGGCCGCGCAATTCCTCGAGCGAGCCTTCGACGAGCAGCCGGCCTTTATCGATGATGCCGATGGTGTCGCAGAGTTTTTCGACCTCGCTCATCACGTGCGTCGAGAAGACGACGGTCTTGCCCTGATCGCGGCATTCGCGGATGAAACCGATGATGGTGCGGGCGGCCATGACGTCGAGGCCGAGCGTGGGCTCGTCGAAGATCATCACGGAGGGATTGTGGATGAGCGTTCGCGCGATGGAAACTTTTTGTTTCATGCCGGTGGAAAGCTTGTCGCAGCGGCGGTCGCGAAAGTCATTCATTTCGAGGCGCGCGAAGATCGCGTCGGCGCGCTTCGAGATGGTCGCGTCGTCCATTCCGTGCAACCGCCCGAAATAGCGCACGATTTCCTCGGCCGTCAGCCGCCCGTAGAGCGCGGTGGCCGTGGACAGAAAGCCGACATTTCGGCGGACTTCTTCGGCTTGCGTGAGCACATCGAATCCCGCGACCGTCGCGCTGCCTTCGGTCGGCTCGAGGATCGTGGCGAGCATGCGCAGTGTGGTGGTCTTGCCGGCTCCGTTCGCGCCGAGCAGACCGTAGATGCGGCCGGGCTCGCAGCGAAAGCTCATGCCGTCCACGGCGCGAATTTCGCCGCGCTTCTTGTCGTAGAAACGCTTGCCGAGTTGGCGGGTCTCAATCATGTACGTGTGGGCTGAAGCTCCCACCGCCTAAAACGCCAGGGCTGACTTACACCCGTTCGAGTGATAGTACGCATCGCAGGCGAGAAAGTTTCAACCTGCGAACGTGGCGAATGGGCGCTCACAGCTATTCGCCCAGCACTTTGATCAGAATTCGCTTCGGGCGCAGACCGTCGAGTTCCGCGTAGATTATATGTTGCCATGGCCCCAGCTCCAACTTGCCTTCGAGCAGCGAAACGACCGCCTGGCCATTCAGCAGGATACTTTGCAGGTGAACGCCGGCGGTGCTCTCCGCCTTCTGGCCGTACTGATAGGCGCTGCTCGCGGGCGCGAGCTTCTCGAGCCAGGCGTCCACGTCCTGGTGGAATGCGGGATCGCCCTCGTTGACGAACAGGCCGGAATTGGAGTGCAGGGCGGAGATCAAAACAATGCCGTTGTGGATCCCACTCTTTTCGGCGGCGGAGCGGACGTTCTCCGTGATGTCGATGAATCCGCGCTTCTTCTCGGTTTGAACGGTCATGTAGTCGCTGTGAATCTTCATGCGGCTCTCCTGAATCAGCGACGGAGATTCTATTCAAACAGGCGGCGGATGAAAAGCGCGGCGGCGCGAAATCAGCCCTTGTGGCAGTTGGGGCACTGCTTCACGTCGAAGCGATCGGGCGTGACGGTGAACATGTTGTTGCACTGGATGCAGACGCGATGCAGCACGGGGCCGCCGGCGGGCGGGGCTTCGTGCGATTGCTTTTCTTCGTGCGCAGTTTCGGCGGACATGAGCGGATTCTAGCATATTGCGTCCGCGGCAGGCGAAGCGGCGGGGAGTGGGAGAATTGCAGATCTCAAATTTGAAATTTAAGAGGAAGGCGCAGACCCGCCTTCGCCCACGCCCAGGGCTACGGCGCGGCAAGCCCGCCTTACCGTGCACGGGATGTGCCATCGTGCGGCGCGGCAGGCCCGGCGCGGGGGCGTTCGGGACGACTACATTGGGGGCGGGGCAGAAGATACCGAAAAGAGGCCCTTCGAGAGGCAGCGGGCGAGCTGATTGCGGCACCACTCCAGCTGACCACCAAGAGGGAAGGTTGGAACGGCACTGGCCCATCCTCTGAAAACGGTATAGCATCAAAGAAGACTGATTCCTGCGCGAGTCGGAGGCGGGCGAGACGTGTCTGGGTGCGGCTGTTTCCCGCGCGATTTGTTAGAATTGCATAAATCCCAAGGCCGGGAATCTGCCTCGGAGACGGGAAGGGAGTGCCTTTGACGCTGGGGAAACGGCTGTGGCTGCTCCTGGTGGCGGCGATTGCGCTTGCGGCCGTGCTCGTGTTCATCAACGAGCGGCGTCCGGCTGCGTCCGTGACGGAAGTCGCCGTGGTTCGGGAGAACCTGAGCACCGACATCTCCAGCAACGGGAAAGTGGAGCCGGTGGCACCATACGACATTCGCGCCGAGACGGACACGTTCGTGAAGCGGCTGAACGTGGCCGAAGGGCAACAGGTGAAGAAGGGCCAGTTGCTGTTGGAACTGGATGACACCCAAATCGAGTCGCAATTGACGCAGGCGCAGGCGGAACTCTCCTCCGAAGAGGATGAACTGCGCGCGGCGCAAGGGGGCGGGCGTCCAGACCAAGTGGCCAAGCTCAAGGGCGATCTCGAGAAAGCTACGGCCCAGCGAGATCAACTGCAGCGCCAACAAGCGGCGCTCGAGAAGCTCGTGGCGCAGCAAGCGGCCACCCCGGAGGAGCTCGAGGCAGAATCGCGTTTTGCTGGTGAGCGCGACGGCGGAAGTAAATCAGCTTTCGCAAGCACTGGCGGAATTCCAGCGGCAGGCGAAGCTTCAGGTGGAGCAAGTCGGGCTCGAAGTGGAACATTCGCGCGCTCAGGTCGCCGATCTGCAGGCGAAGTTGCGCGCGGCGCGACCCGTGGCGCCCGCGGACGGGACGCTCTATTCATTGCCGGTGCACGTGGGAGACTTCGTGCACGTCGGCGACCCGCTGGCGGGGATCGCCGACCTGCATAACCTGCGCGTGCGCGCCTACATTGACGAGCCGGAGCTTGGTCAGCTGGAGCCGAATCAGGACGTGGAAATTACCTGGGACGCAAAGCCGGAGCGCGTCTGGACGGGCCGGGTGGAAATGGTGCCCAAACAAGTGGTGTCCCACGGCACGCGCAGCGTGGGGGAGACGCTGTGCTCGGTCACGAACGACAGGCTCGAGCTGATCCCGAACATCACGGTGGACGTGCACATTCATTTGCAGGAGCGGCCGAACGCGCTGGTCGTGCCCCGCGGCGCGGTGCAAATTAACGGCGGCCATCACTATGTGTTTCAGGTCGGCGACGGCCGCCTCCACCGGCGCGAAATCAAGGTCGGGATGACGACGCCGGTGGAGTATGAAGTCTTGGGCGGCCTGGAAGAAGGCGACGAAGTGGCGCTGCCGGGAGACGTGGCGCCGAAAGACGGCATGCGGGTGCGCGTGGTGGTGGTGAATCCCGAATGAGCAGGGCCCGGCGCACACTGCTCGGAGCACTTTTGGCCGCGCTGGGCCTGGCGACGATTCTCGCGCGAGCGCAGGCGAGCACGTTCGATGACGCGCAGAATTTATTCAACCAGGGACGGTACAGTCAGGCGGCGGACCTGCTTTCCGCAGCGATCGCGAAATCGCCGGACGCACCGCAGTTCCACTACCTGCTGGGCCGGTCGTACTACGAAATGGCGGATTACACGCGCTCCATCTCTTCGTTTGAGCGGGCGGTCGAGCTGGCGAATGCGAACTCGCAGTACCACGACTGGCTGGGGAAGGCTTACGGTCTCAAAGCGGAAGAGACAGAGAGTCTGAAGTTTCTCACCGCGTTGTCTTACGCCCGGAAGGCGCACCATGAGTTTGAACTCGCGGTGCAGCTCGATTCGGGAAATCTCGAGGCGCAACGCGACTTGATCCAATACCTGACAAACGCGCCGGAGTTTGCCGGAGGCGGGGACGACAAAGCGCAGCGGCAAATGGACGAGTTGGCGAAAGCGGATCCGATGGAAGCGCAACTCGCTCGCGCCCAATATTGGATCTACAAGAAGAATTTCGCCGAGGCGGCCAAGCTGTACAAAGCCGTCCTGAGCGAAGGGCCGAAGCGGGTCGGCGTATGCCTCGAAGTGGCGGACTATTACCGCGACCAAGGCGATGCCGCGGACATGGAGGCTGCGGTCGAGGCAGGAATGAAGATCGACCCGAACGACCGGCGGATGGGCTATTACCGCGGCGTCGCCGACGTCCTGGGCAGCCAGCGCGCGGCGGAGGCCGAGCAACTCCTGCGGAACTATCTCGCGACTATGCCCGCGAACTCCGAAGCGCCGTCGCAGGCTTCGGCTCATGAATGGCTTGGCCGGTTGTTCGAGCAGGAGGGCCGCAATTCGGAGGCGGGGCAGGAATACAAGGCTTCGCTGGGTCTCAACCCGCACGACAAGAACGTTCGCGAGGCGTTGCGCCGCGTGCAGAAGAAATAAGCGGGAAGCAGCTATTTTCGATGGGATGGAACCGATGAGAACAGCAATCGAAATCATCGCCGGCTCCGGCCCCGGTGTCCTTCACGAGCTGACGGGAGTGATTGCCGGGCTGAAGGGGAACATCCTCAGCGTGGAAATCGTCGAGGAGAAATCGGCGGATTCGCGGATTGTCTTCGAGCTTGAGTTGCCGGGCGACGCGGCGGCGCTGGTTGCGGCCATCGCGAAACTCTCGATTGTGCGCAAGGCGTCGCAGGTCGAGACGATGGAGCGCGTTTACGGCAAGCGTATCGTCATCATGGGCGGAGGCGCGCAGGTCGGGCAGGTGGCGCTCGGCGCAATCACCGAGGCGGACCGGCACAACATCCGCGGCGAGCATATTTCCGTGGACACGATTCCGCTGGTCGGCGAGGAAGCTTTGGCGGCGGCGGTCCGCGCATCAGCGCGGCTGCCGCGCGTGAAAGCGATCGTACTGGCGGGATCGCTGATGGGCGGCGAGATCGAGCAGGCCGTGCGCCAGGTGCGCGCGGCGGGACTGATGGTGGTGAGCCTGAACATGGCGGGAAGCGTCCCCGACGCGGCGGATTTGGTGGTGACCGATCCGGTGCAGGCGGGCGTGATGACCGTGATGGCGGTGGCGGACACGGCGAAATTTACGCTGGAGCGGCTGAAGCGGCGTGTATTCTGATCGCGGGGCATTGTGCTCGAAGCGCAAATGCGCAGAATGATTCGCGGCGAAACCTGGATGGTGGCGCTCGATGGGCTGCGATCCAATAAGGTTCGCGCCTTTCTGACGACGCTCGGCGTGGTGATCGGCAGCGCGTGCATCGTCCTGGTTTTTACCATCGCGCTGACCGGCAGGACGTACGTTCTCGCGCAGATTGAAGGCGTCGGCTCGAACCTGATCTTCGCCCACCTCGAAGTGGACCCCCAACACCCCGTGATCCTGAGCGACCAGCTCACCCTGGACGATTTGCGCGCAGCGCAGGAGGCGATTCCCGGGGTGGTGGCCGGTGCGGGGACGCGCGGCATTCAGGAGAGCGTCCGATTCGGTTCCGAATCACGCCTGGTGACGATGGTGGGCGTGACGGAAGGCTATCAGGTGATCCGCAATCTGCTGATCATGCGCGGCCGGTTTCTCGATTCGCAGGACATGGCGGCCCGCAGCAAGGTCTGCCTGATTACGAAGGACCTCGCCGACAAGATGTTTCCCCTTGCGGACCCCATCGGGCGCAGTTTGCGCGTGGGAGAAGTGAGCTACACCGTGTTGGGTGAGTTCAAGGAACGCACCGCGACGTACGGGCTCTCAGAAATTCAGCAATACACGGTGCTCGTGCCGTTTCCTCTGATGGAGTATTACACCGGGGACGATTCGCTCGAAGTATTGTACTTGCAGACGGCGTCGCCGGGCCTCGTGAGCATCGTGACGCACCAGCTCGAAGCCTTGCTGCGCAGCCGTCATCCGGGCCGGGCGAACTACGTGGTGGAGAACTTGAGCGCGATCCTGGACGCCGCGCGAAAGATCGCGCTGGCCCTGACGATCGTACTGCTGCTGATCGGATTCATCGCGCTCCTGGTGAGTGGAATCGGGATCATGAATATCATGCTGGTGACCGTGAGCGAACGGACGCGTGAGATCGGAATCCGCAAGGCCATCGGGGCGCGCCGCTCGGAAATTCTGTATCAGTTTCTGCTGGAGGCCTTCTTGATCAGCGGCCTGGGATCCGTTCTGGGCATCCTAATAGCTGTGGCGATCCCGATTCTCGCGCGGCCGCTGCTGCCGGGCGGATTGCGCGTGCCGGTGCCGTGGGAGTCCGTCGTGCTGGCGTTCCTGGTTTCGTGCTCGATCGGCGTTCTCTTCGGTTATTTGCCGGCGAACAAGGCGGCCAGCCTCCAGCCGACCGAGTCGTTGCGGTACGAATGAGCTGAACGAGAAGAAGGTGCCTATGCGAGCGAAGGTTTCCGGAACCATGCGAAGGACACGATGGGTTGCCGCGGGGTTGAGCGCGTGTCTGCTGGCAGCGGGAGCGGCGTGGGCGCAACAAGAGCCTGCGCCCAATGGGGCGTCGAACGGGCCGGGGCAGACGGCGCGGAGTCTCACGCTCAAGGATACGGTCGCGCTCGCCGTGCGGAATAGCCGGGAACTCCAGCTCGCGCACTGGCAATATGTGATCGCGCAGCACGAGGCCGCCGGCGACCGCTCGCAATTCCTGCCGAATCTGTCCGCGGGGAGCGGTGTTGCCTACACGCAGGGCTTCCCTTTGCTCGCAAGCGGCGGCCTGCCCGCCCTCTTCACCGCTTCGTATAGCGAGGCGCTCTTCAATCCGGAACTGCGAGGCGAGCTCCGCGCTTCCGAACAGCGGGTCACCGAACAGAGTATTTCACTCGATGCGGCGCGTGACGGCGTGATGGTCAAGGCTGCGCTGGGATATTTGGAGCTGGCGAAGGTCCGGCATGGCCTCGATCTCATGCGCAAGGAAAGAGACAGCGCCGAGAAAATCCTGGATCTGATGCGCGAGCGCGTCGCGGCCGGCCAGGAATTACCGATCGAGCAAACGCGGGCGGAGTTGAACCTCGCGCGCACCGACCAGCGCATCGCCCAGCTCGAAGATGAGGACGATACGGTTTCCGCCGACCTGCGCGACCTCACCGGTCTGCCGCCGGATCAGCCTATTGAGGTTTCCGCGGAAGATCTGCCGGGCGCGGCCGGACAGACCGTGAGCGATTTGGTCGCGCAAGCCATGAACAACAACACCGATTTGAAGCGGGCGGAGACGGCGCGGCTCGCGAGCGAGCAAGTTCTCAGGGGGCAGAGAGGGGCCTACTGGCCAACGCTGACGCTGATCGGGCAGTACAGCGTGCTCTCCAAGTTCAACCATTACTCTGAATTCTTCAATAAATTTGTGCGGAACGATTACGTGTTCGGGGTTCAGGTCAACATTCCCATTTTTTCGGCGCAGCAAAACGCCGCCGTTTCCCTGGCAAAGGCGAATCTATCGGCCGCAACGCTTCAGGTGGAACAGGAGCGCAGCCAGCTTTCCCGCGACGTCAGCAAGCAGGCCCGGCAGGCGCACGAGCTCGATCTGGCCAACCAGGTTGCCAAACTCGAACTGCAGGTGGCCGAAGAGAACCTCCACGGCCTGGAGGCCCAATTCGATCAGGGCCGCGCTTCGCTGAAGGATTTGGAAGCCGCCCACATGGACGAGAGCGATAAGTGGCTCCAATTCCTCGATGCCACGTTCGCACGCCAGCAGGCCCAGCTTGAATTGCTGCGCACGACAGGCCAGGTCGCGAGCGTGTTGCAGTAGCGATCGCGCCTGATAGGCCGGTCGTTGGCTGGGGTTGCCTAACGCCGCCCTGGGAGTTGGCTGAGAGGCCTCCTAATGGAGGACCCAGCCCGCATTTCTCACGAGCCGTAAGCCTGCGTGCCGGCTGGCAGGTTTTTCGTGGGGAGACACCACCTAAGCGCTAAGGAAGATCAAAGATAACGCAGAAACGCGGAGGACGCAGAGATCCGCAGAGAAAAGTGCCCTCCTTCGGATTGGATTGCCCTGCCTGGTGAGAAGTTCGGACTAGCGATAGACTTCCTTCCGGTGGCCCAGGGTGAGGACCAAGACGAGCATCCGATCATCTTCTATTTTGCAGATCAAACGATAATCTCCGACGCGGTATCTCCAAAATTCTCCGAGGCGCGATCCCTGCAATGCCTTTCCTAGGCTACGTGGATTCATAAGTTTCGCCACGCGCTCTTGAAGGAACTTCAGAATGCGCTTGCAGTGTTGGGGGTCAAGCTTGCTGAGTTGCTGGTTCGCAGTCTCGGACAGCTCAACGCGCCAGGCCATGACGTTTCAGGACGTTTTTCAGCGGCACGGTGCGCTCTTCGCCCGTGCGGACGCGTTCCAGTGTGTTTTCGGCCAAGTAGATGTCCTCGAGGTCTTCGAGGTGTTGCAGGATGGCCTCGCGCACATAAAAGGACTTGGTTCGCCCGGTGCGTCGAGCCAGCCTCTCCAAGCGTTTTTCCATGGCTTGTGGAAGTCGGATTGCCAGCATTGGTCCCCTCGCTATACAAGTATAGCACCTCGCTCATTGATCGGCAATGTCCGGGAATTCGGGGCACAACTCGAATTGTGGTAGATTTCTGTTGGCATCCTCACTGTCGGGACAGGATTCGAATTGATGACAAGGGGAGCTAGTCCGATGAAGCCCGTTGTTTTTGTTTTGGCGCTCTTGTGTGCTACGGCCTCGGTGGTTGCCGAGGATTCATATTTCCCCATCAAGACCAAGGCTGGCGGTGAAGGTGTAACTGAGTTTGAGTCCGGATGGTACTGCCAGTCTCTAGAACGAATGAAAGAGCCTCGGTTGCCCGAGTTCGCTGAGGATTTAAACGCTGAAATATATCGCATCACAATTTTGCCTACGTGGGGAAATTCGATTGCCGTCAGGGTAGAAAAGCATGGGGAGCTGTACAGCCTGTTCGCTCGCCGATTGAATGGGCAGGCCGGATTTGACCTTGGCAAACTGGTCGAGTCAAAAGACATTGCACTGAGTGCAGACGATTCAGGAAAGCTTGCGCTACTAATTCAGAATCTAAACTTTTTCCAGATGCCCACGGAAGACGACGTTATCGGTTTGGACGGCGAAGGGTGGATTATTGAAGGCGTTTCGCACGGCAAGTACCATGTTGCTGTGCGGTGGTGCGCTTCGTCCTACGAGCCCGGGAAACGCAAACTGGCTGCTTTCGTTGCTTTGTGCAAATTCTTAGTGGACAAGTCCACGCTTTCAGAGAGACCGAAGAACAAGGGTCACAAACTTATCTGACCCTGCTCCTGCAAGAACGATCTTCTCCAATCTCAACTCCTGGCAAACGTCGTAGCCGGACAACGCCCTGTGCGCCCGCCGCCCCGGTCTGAAAAAGGTGGCCGTCTGATTAGCCGTGAGTGGCGGCGCACTCGGAAACAGCCCCTTGCCGCTGCGACTCTTTCTTTCCCGAACTGACCCAGTGTCCGAATGCGATTATCGTGCCGTTGGCGAGTTGTCAGATCGATCTGGTTTTGGGAACTCGCGGTGCTTTCGATTTCGGATTCGGCCTCGAATCAAGTACACTATAGTTTCCCAGAGCGGTAGATACCGGTTTCGGATTTGTGCCGGCGCCGCTGAGACAGAATGCCTGAGTGGAAAAAAACGCTGTTTTTGAACCCGCCGAGCTTCGAAGGCTTCGACGGCGGCGCCGGTTCGCGTTATCAGGCGAAGCGGGAGATCAAGTCGTTCTGGTATCCGACTTGGCTGGCGCAGCCCGCGGCGATGGTGCCGGGCAGCCGCTTGATTGACGCGCCGCCGGACGGGCTTACGGTGGAGCAGGTGGCGCCGCTTGCGAAGGAATACGAGTTGGCGGTGCTGCACACGAGCACGCCATCGTTTCGCAACGACGCGATGTTTGCCGCGCGGCTGAAGGAAGAGAATCCGGACATTCAGGTGGGCATGGTCGGAGCGCACGTCGGGGTGCTGCCTCTGCAATCCATGGCGGGCGCGCCGGACGTGGATTGGGTCGCTGTCGGAGAATTCGACTACGCGTGCGCCGAAATTGCGGCGGGCAAGCCCCTGGCCGAAGTGCCGGGGATTGCCTACCGCGAGAACGGGCGCGTGCAGTTCACGGCGACGCGTCCGCCGATCGAGGACATGGACGCGCTGCCATTCGTTGTGGACGTGTACAAGCGCGATCTCAAGATCGAGAACTATTTCATCGGCTACTTGAAACACCCGTACGTTTCGTTGTACACGGGCCGCGGCTGCCGCTCGAAGTGCACGTTCTGCCTCTGGCCGCAGACGCTGGGCGGGCATCGTTACCGCGTGCGCAGCGCCGATAACGTCGAACGGGAAATGGCGCTGGCGAAGAAGCATTTTCCCCAGGTGAAGGAGTTTTTCTTCGACGACGACACCTTCACCGACGATCTGCCGCGCGCCGAGGAAATCGCGCGCCGCCTGGGACGTCTGGGCATCCGCTGGTCGTGCAATGCCAAGGCGAACGTTCCCCGCAAGACGCTCGAGATCCTGAAGGACAACGGCCTGCGGCTCCTGCTGGTGGGATACGAGTCCGGCGACGAGCAGATCCTGATCAATATCAAGAAGGGCGTTCGGCTGGACATCGCGCGCGAGTTCACGAAGAACGCAAGGCAACTCGGCATCGCGATTCACGGCACATTCATCGTGGGCTTGCCCGGCGAGACGCCAGAGACGATTCAAAAGACGATTCGCTTCGCCTGCGAAATCGAGCCGGAGACGATCCAGGTTTCGCTTGCCGCGCCTTATCCGGGAACGGCGCTCTACCGGCAGGCCCAGGACCAGGGCTGGTTGCAGGTTCAGACCGGCGATCTCGTGGACACGCACGGCGTGCAGATCGCCGCGGTCAACTATCCGGGGCTCAGCTCGACCCTGATTTTCAATTCGGTTGAGGAGTTTTACCGGAAGTTCTACTTCCGGCCGCGCAAGATGTTTTCGCTTTTCGGGGGCATGCTTCGCGATCCGGAAGTCATGCGGCGGCGCTTGCGTGAAGGCGTGGAATTCTTCCGCTTCCTGCACGAGCGGAAAGAATCCGTGCCGGCGACGCCGGCAGCTAGCGCGGCCAGCGCCGGGAACTGAGCGCCCTCAGCCGCCGTCCGGCGGCCAGCGGACTCCCACAGGCGTGTGAAATGCGTTCCGACAAGACTTTAAAGAGAAAGACGTACGTCCTGCTCTTTCTCATGGTCCTTCTGGGATCGGTGGGAAACACGATCCTGGACAAGGGCATGAAAGACATTGGGACGATTCACCTTTCCTCGCTCGGCGCGGCCGCGGCGGGGTTTGTGCACATCCTCGCAAGCCTGGCGATTTGGACGGGCATCGGGTGCATGCTTGCTTTCTTCGTGTGCCATATGCTCGTGCTTTCCTGGGCCGACTACAGTTTCGTGATGCCCTTTTCGGCCCTGACGTACGCTCTGGTGCCCCTGCTGGGCTATCTGTTCCTCCACGAACGCGTGGTCACGGCGCGATGGATCGGCATCGTGCTGATCTTTTTCGGCGTGGTCCTCATCAACCGCACACCTCCGCGCACGACGGCGCAGCACTGAGATGCGCACGGCGGCCATTCTTCTTTTCGTCGTGCTGACCGGCACGGGCGGAGAAATCTGCCTGACGCACGCGATGAAAATCGTCGGCGAGGTGCACGAGTTTTCTCCCCGTGCAATCTTGAAGGTGATCGCGCGAGCCCTTCGCGTGAGTTGGATCTGGCTGGGAATCGCGCTCATGGCCGCGGCGTTTTTCGCGTTCCTCACGATGCTGTCGTGGTTTGATGTCAGCTTCGTCGTCCCCGCCACTTCGCTTGCCTACGTTGCCGGAGCGTTCGGCGCAACGCTCTTCCTGCGCGAACATTTGAACGCCACGCGATGGACCGGGATTCTTCTCATCTGCCTTGGCGTGGGTATGGCCTGGGTCGATCGCCCGGTGGAGTGGCTGACTCCGCATGCGGCCGCCCACGCGCTGCGATGGGGAGCGATGTTGCTGGCGCTTGCGCCGCTGGCGTTTTTCGCGGTCAATATCGTGGTGGCCGCGCGATTTTTTCGCCGCGCGCACCGGGCCGTACCGGCGAGCGATGCTCCCACTCCGCCGTGCAGCATCTTGAAGCCTCTGCGGGGCCTCGATCCCGGCGCGTACGACAATCTGGCCAGCTTCTGCAAGCAGGATTACCCGGAATACGAGATTTTGTTTGCGGTCAGCGACGCGGCCGATCCGATCGTGCCGGTGGTCGAACGCGTGATCGCCGATTTCCCCGAGAAGACAATCCGGTTGGTTGTGACGGGCGAGCCGGCGGGCGCGAACAACAAGGTCTCGAATCTGTGCCGTCTCGTGGGCGAAGCCCGGTTCGATCTGTTTGTCATCAGTGACGACGATGTGCGCGTGGAGGCCGGATACCTGCGCGGCGTGGCGGGGATGTTTCGCGATCCAAAGGTTGGCGCGGTTACGGCACTCTACCGGGGAATGGACGCGGATCAGTGGGTCGCACGTCTGGAGTGCGTGGGTTCTTCCGTGGTGTTCTGCGGGGCGGCGCTCGTGGCGCGCGAACTCGAAGGGCTGCGTTTCATGATGGGCTCGACGATGGGAGTCCCGCGAGCGCGGCTGGCGGAGATCGGCGGGTTTGAGGCTTTGCTCGATTTGCACTCGGACGATTACGAGCTTGGCCGGCGCATCGCCGCGAACGGCTGGCGCGTTGAGCTCGCGCTCGAGCCCGTCTGGATGGCCTATGCACCGCAGACCCTCGGCGCGTATCTGCAGCACGAACTCCGGTGGGCAATCGGCATCCGGCACATCCGGCCGGGCGGCCACCTGGGGCTTCTCTTCACGCAAGGCTTGCCGCTCGTCTTGCTTGCGGCGGCGGTGGCTCCTTCGGCGGCGATTGCGGCGGCCTACCTCATCGCCTACACCGTTTTGCGGTTTGCAATGGGATGGACGGTCGGCGTCTGGGGGCTGCGCGACCCCGTCGTGCGGCGCAGCTTGTGGCTGCTGCCCGTGCGCGACGCCCTGGCATTCGTGGCGTGGCTTGCGAGCTTCGCGGTCAACCGGATTGAATGGCGGGGCAGCCGCTTCCGGCTGGAGGATGGCCGGATGATCCCGGTTGCGCCGAAATTTCCGCAGACGTAGTCCCGCATCCGGACGTTGGAGCGCTGACACGGCCGACTGGGTTTGGCACGTTGCGCATCAGTGTTAGCGTACGGTTGCCGGAGAGCATGGAGGAATTCGGCGCGAATCGATCACGTTCGGTCTCTCTCCCCACGTGTAGGATGGGCGAAATTGATTCGGCCCAGGGACGCCACACTTGGTTGACGCGAGCGCGAATCGTGAATAGAGTAGATGCCGGGTCGTGGAGGTCTCGTTGAGGCCTGTCTACGGCCCGTTTCTGTCACCTCCCTCGGCTGGGAGGTCGTACAATCGGTAGTACATCAGACTCTGGATCTGATTATCCTGGTTCGAGTCCAGGCCTCCCAGCCAAATTCTCAATCTCGCGGGTGGTGAGTGGTTTTAGACTGACTCTGGATCTGGTCTTTTTTGATGCCCGCTAACCGCGGGCGCTGGTTCGAGTCCAAGCCTCCCAGCCAATCCTTTAACACCCAGTTTTCCCGTGCTCTATGCGTGCCCGCCGATGTTTTCCGCGGAACCTTGCAATGGGATTTCGCGCCAGGCGCGAATCGTGCGAACATGAATCCGCGGCTGGAGGGCGCACCGGGCCCGGCCGCGCCTTGCGATGACATCCGAAGAAAAACGCCTTGAGGAATCTCGTCTGCGGACCGCTCACTGGAAGCGTTGGGGGCCGTATCTTTCCGAGCGGCAGTGGGGCACGGTGCGCGAGGATTACAGCCCGCACGGCACCGCCTGGGAGTATTTTCCGCACGACCATGCCCGGTCGCGCGCGTATCGCTGGGGCGAGGACGGGATCGCGGGCATCTCCGACCGCCACCAGCACATCTGCTTCGCGCTGGCTCTCTGGAACGGGCACGATCCGATTTTGAAAGAGCGACTCTTCGGGCTGACCGGCAACGAAGGCAACCACGGCGAGGACGTCAAGGAATATTACTTCTATCTCGACTCCACGCCGACGCACTCCTACATGAAGATGCTCTACAAGTATCCGCAGGCGGCGTTTCCCTACGATCAGCTTGTCGCGGAAAACCGGCGCCGCACGAAAGCAGGACCCCGAATTCGAGCTGATCGACACCGGCATCTTCGATGAGAATCGCTACTTCGACGTGTTCGTCGAGTACGCGAAGGCCTCCGCGGAAGACATCCTGATCCGCATCACGGCCTGGAATCGCGGACCCGACGCCGGCGCCGCTGCACTTGCTTCCCACGCTGTGGTTTCGCAACACTGTGGTCGTGGGGATGACAGCACGAGGCTCGCCCGAAGCTTTCGCGGCGAGAAAGACCGTCGCCGGCGCCGTCGTGATCGGACTCGACGACTGGCGCTACGGCCAGCGCTGGCTCCTGGTCGAGGGCGCAGTCCGCAGGCTGCTCTTCACCGAGAACGAGACCAATTATCAGCGGATCTTCAACGCGCCGAACCCTACGCCGTACGTCAAGGACGCATTCGACGATTTCTCGTGCAGCGGCGAGACGGACGCCGTCAATCCCGCGAATACCGGCACGAAATCTGCCGCGCTTACGCAGCGTACGATTCCGCCGGGGGCGAGCGTGGCTTTACGGCTGCGCCTGACCGATCAAGATCCCGCCGCCAACCGCGCCGCTCCATTCGGCCCTGAATTCGAGGAGATTTTCGCGCAGCGAATCAGCGAGGCGGATGAATTCTACGCGCACGCGATGCCGGCCGGGACTTTCCGAAGACGCGCGCAGCGTGCAGCGGCAGGCGTTCGCCGGGCTGCTGCTGGTCAAAGCAGTTCTACCACTACGACGTGCGCGACGTGGCTGCAGGGCGACCCGCCAGCCCGCCTCCGCCGCCCGAGCGCAAGCACGGCCGCAATCACGAATGGACGCACCTGTACAACGCCGACGTGCTCTCGATGCCGGACAAGTGGGAGTATCCGTGGTACGCGGCGTGGGACCTCGCGTTCCACTGCATCGCCCTCGCCCTGATCGACCCGGACTTCGCCAAGGAGCAGCTCATCCTGCTTCTGCGCGAATGGTACATGCACCCGAACGGGCAGTTGCCCGCCTACGAGTGGGCGTTCGGCGACGTGAATCCGCCGGTGCACGCCTGGGCGGCATGGCGCGTTTATAAGATCGAGAAGCGCATTCGCGGCCGCGCCGACCGCAAATTCCTCGAGCGCGTCTTTCACAAGCTGCTGCTGAACTTCACGTGGTGGGTGAACCGCAAAGACCCGGATGGCCTGAACGTCTTCCAGGGCGGCTTCCTCGGCCTGGACAACATCGGCGTGTTCGATCGCTCCGCCCCGTTGCCCACCGGCGGGCACCTCGAACAATCCGACGGGACGAGCTGGATGGGCATGTATTGCTCTGAACATGCTGGCGATCGCGCTGGAACTGGCGCGAGAAGATCGAGCGTACGAGGACGTCGCGAGCAAATTCTTCGAGCATTTCGTGTATATCGCGCAGGCAATGAACGAGCACGGCGCAGACGGTGTCGCGCTCTGGGACGAAGAAGACGGCTTCTATTACGACGCGCTGCACTGGCCCGATGGCTCGCAGTGTCCGATGAAGGTGCGCTCGATGGTGGGGCTCGATGCCGCTCTTCGCCGTGGAGACTCTCGAACCGGAAATGCTCGCGGACCTCGGCGGCTTCACGCGCCGCATGCAGTGGTTCCTCGACAATGTCCCCGCAGTGGCGCCGTACTGGATTCGAGTCAAAGTTCGCCCAGCGGACCGCGGCGCATGCTGGCGCTCGTCGAACCGCACCCGCCTTTTGTCCGTGCTGCGCTACATGCTGGATGAATCGGAATTTTTGTCGCCCCACGGCGTTCGCGCGCTTTCGCGTTACCATCGCGATCATCCGTTCGTCTTTCGTTTCAACGGCACCGAATATCGCGTGGACTACGAGCCCGGCGAATCCGTGACCGGCACCTTCGGCGGCAACTCGAATTGGCGCGGGCCGGTCTGGTTCCCGATGAATTTCCTGCTGATCGAGGCGCTGCAGAAATATCATTACTACTACGGCGACGAGTTGACCGGTCGAGTGTCCCACGGGTTCCGGAAACCGGATGACTTTGTGGGAGGTCGCGGCGACGCTTTCGCGCCGCCTGACACAGATCTTCCTGCGCTGCGGAGACGGCTCGTCGCCCGCTCTACGGATCCGATAAGAAGTTCCAGTCCGATCCGCACTGGCGCGACCTCGTTCTGTTTTACGAATATTTCCATGGCGATACCGGCGCCGGCCTCGGCGCCAGCCACCAGACCGGTTGGACGGGCCTCATGGCAAAACTCCTGGAGCAGAGCGGGGAGCGCGGGGAGTAGGCAGCAGGCCGAAGTGCGGGTGCAACCATCATGAGGGGGGCGACATGAACTTCCAGGGAAAAGTGGCGCTCGTTGCGGGCGGAACCGGGGCTCTCGGCCGCGAAGTGGCCATGGCGTTTCTCGAATCCGGCGCTACGGTCGTCGTTACGTACCGCCGCGCCGAGGAATTCGAAGCTTTCGCCGCCGCGGTGCGGACCACCGGCGCGCAACCTCCGGCGGGCGCGGCAGTCGATGTCACGGATGCGGGCGCCGTGGAAGCGATGATCGCGTCGATCGTCGCGCAGCACGGCCGGCTCGACATCCTGGTGAATACCGTCGGCGGGTACGCGGGCGGCAAAAATATTTGGGAATCCAGCCCTGAGATTTACGCGCGGATGATGGGGCTGAATCTTCAAGCGGGCTTTGCGCTCGCTCGCGCAACGGTGCCCGTAATGATTCGCCAGAAGCGCGGTTGGATCGTCAACATTGCCTCGAAGGCGGGCTTCGGCCATTCGCCCGGCGCGGCACTCTACGCGGCGTCGAAAGCGGGTGCGCTGGCGCTGTTCGATTCGCTCGCCGACGAAGTCAAGCCGTACAACATCAATGTCAATTCAGTCGTTCCTTCGATCTTCGATAGCGCCGCGAACCGCAAGGATATGCCCGGCGCGAATTTCTCGAAATGGCCAAAGCCGGAAGAGATCGCCCGGGTGATCCTGTTTCTATGCTCGGAGGACGCTCGCGTTATTCACGGCGCCGCGGTACCGGTTTACGGCCGCACGTAGATTCGCTGGGAGAATGCCCTAGCTCAATTCTCCGTCTGGTCTTTCTCGGTCATTCCGAGTCCGCTGCGACGGACGAGGAATCTCTCTGCTTTCTCTGTTCGACCAATTCGACAAGCAGCTTCTTGGCGTCCGCCGTTGCGACGATGAAGAAATTCACGCGTGTCCCGTCCGCGCCGGGCCGCGTCGCGGGGTAAGTCGAATTCTGTCCGAACCGCGCGCGAAGAATCTCAGTCGCGCGATCGACGTCAGAAGTTTCGATCTCGACTTGCTGAATCGCTTCCCCAAATTTCTCGAGGAATCTCGCAATGGCGCCGTCGCCTCCCGGGGCCTTCGTCGTGAGGATGTCGAGCCGCACGCCTCCGCCAAAATGCAGCTCGAATTCCATCGCGTCCTGATCCGGCGGCACGTCGGCGAGCCGCGGCGCGCCATTGGCCTTGCGGATCGCCTCGAACTGCTCGGGCGTGACCGCGATTCCCACCGTCACGCTCGGCGCGGAGGCCTTAAGCAGGAGCGCAAGCTGCTCGTCTTGCGACCATCGGCGCAACACGGGCAGAAAGCGCCGGCGTCCCTCCAGGAAAAAACTGTTTGCGGCTTGCTCGCGCCACTTGCCGGCCAGCGCGCCGGCTCCCAGGCGAATCGCACGTTGCCGGGCGCGCTTCGACAGGAAAGACCCCGCCACGGAAATTGTCAGCACAAGGCCGACCACGCACAGCGAGATGTAGTTGGGAACGTGCACCCAAGGCGCTGATAACATTTTCGCTCCCATGAACACCAGGACCACCGCCACGCCGCGACCCATATACTCCAGCGGCAGAACCGCGAATAGCGAGAACATCGCGCGCAGGCCAAGGATCGCACAAATGTTGGACGTATAGACGATGAAGGGATCGCGGGTCACGCCGAAAACGGCGGGAATGGAATCGAGCGCAAGAATAGCGTCGGCGGATTCCACCATCAGCAAGACCAGAAACAATTGCGTGATACGCAGCGACCCACCCTCGCGCACAAAGAAGTTTCCGCCCGCCCCGCTGCTTCCCGAAGCCAGATGCTTTTGCGCCCATCGCACGAGCGGGTTCCGGCCGGAGACGAACATTTGCCCCGATCGCGCCAGCAGCCGGATTCCAGCGACAACCAGGAACGCGCCGAAAACGTACAACACCCAGCTGAACTCGCGAATGAGGGCCACGCCCGAGCCGACAAGCGCCCCGCGCAGCACGATCGCTCCGAGCATGCCCCAGAACAGCACGCGATGCTGGTAGCGCTCCTCGACGTTGAACGATTGAAACAAAAGGAGGATGACAACGAGGTTGTCCGTGCTGAGCGATTTTTCAATCAGGTATCCCGTGAAGAATTCGAGAGCCGGGCCCCGGCCGTGGGAATGCAAAATCCACAGCCCGAAAGCCACCGAGAGCCCAATCCAGAGCGCACTCCACGCCGCGGCTTCGCCCAGCGACATCCGTCTGGCACGGCGTTGCGCCAGCCCCAGATCAAGCGCAAGCAATACCAGAACGCAGGCGTTGAACCCGATCCAGAGTGTCCAGCTTCCCATTCAGGTGATTTTACCGGAAGCGTTGCACGAAAAGAGAAGGTTCGCGAAGGCGACCCTGCAACTGCCTCAGCGGAGCGCGAGTTGAGGTCTATTGCCCCGGTTCCTGCAATACGGCATTGAGGTTATTCAACTCGACGCGCGTCGCTTCACCCGCTCGCACTGTGACGCGCGTGTCCCACCTCAGCCGGACATCGCCCGCCTGCGCGGGAATGTTCAGCGTGCTGAGCCAGTAGTCGCCGGGGGGCACATTCGTCATCGTGCCGCGGCCCTCCAGATCGGAGTCCGCCCGCGCCGCCAGGAAATCGGTCTGTGCCAGGCGCAGTGTCTTGTTTTCCACGCGCTCGCGCTGCGCGGATTTCAGGTGTTCCCACTTCCGGCTTGCGTTCAAATCGGTCAATTCCGCTTCCATGCCCTGCCTGCTGTCGGGATGGTCTTTGCAGAAGTGGTACACCGCGTCATGATATTCATCGACCAGCCGTTTGTATTTTTCCGGATTCTTTTGCCTGTCCTTCTCCGTGTATTTCGGCTTCGGGAATAGCGATTCCGGATAACCGGAATTGTGCATGACGTACGCGTCGTAAAATTCCGGCACGGCCATCACAGCTTCCGCCGTAAGCCGCTTGATGAAGTCGGAACCCGCGAGTTCCACCGTGTGATTCTGCTTCATCCAGGCTTTCAGTTCCGGCGATTCGGAGAGACCATCGATGAAGTCGTCCATCTTCGGGGCAGGATCTTGCGCCTCGACTTCGCTGCGGATGTCGGACAGGCTCTTGCGCAGAAGATAAAACGTCTGCGCCCGCACCGGCTGGGGCGTGCCGTCGGTTGGTGCAACGCGCGCCACAAATTCAACCGATCCCGTTTGTGCCGCCTGGCCCGACGCGGCTTGGAAACCCAGCGCCAGGAGCAGGAGCGTCGCCGGCGGAAGTACGCGCAGATTGATTTTCATGAGCCTCATCGTAGTCCCATTTCCATTCGCGGGTGCCAGTCTTATTTGAGTATGTGCCCCAAGCGGCTACCAAAGCAGCATCACGATCGGGAGGGATTCGCAGCGGCGGCCAGAAGGTGTCCCGCAGGCCCCGAGCACGGGGACCCTCTCGGCAGGCCGCCATCCGCGTTTCGTATTAAAGAATAGGCCTAGGAGGAATTCTGAATGAGGCGTCAGAAGAAGTGCGCTCGGCTCACAAAAGCCGGAAGGCGACTTCGATGGTAACCATTGTTGCGGCCGGCTTGCCGTTCGGGCCTAGCGCGGGCTTGAATTGCCACGTCTTCACCGCTTCCATGGCTTTCTCGCCGAGCCCCATGCCCGGATCCCTGACCACTTGAATGCTCGTCGCGTGCCCGTCTGCGTTTACGATGGCTTGCACCACAACCGTGCCCATGAACTTCACCTTGCGGGCTTCTTCCGAATACTTCGGGTCGGGGCAGTACAGGCACGAGGGAACGCCGTATCCGCCTGTCCCTGCGTTATAAACGCCACCGCCGGTTCCGCCGCCTGAGCCTGGGCCCAACCCACCGCCGGTGCCGCTGCCGATCCCGCCCCCTGAACCGCTGCCGATGCCCCCGCCACTTCCGGGGCCGTTCGAGTCCGTGATGATCCTAGCCAGCGGATCGCCGTAATTCGGCAAATTGGGGCTGGGCAGTTTCAGATCCGGGGGACCAATCAGCGTCGGGGTGGCCGACAGCCTGGGATTTGGGTTGCGAATCGCCGCCATGGGCGGGGTAATCTGCAAGTGTGAGAATAGCGGCAGCTTCCCTCTGCTCGCGGGAACCGGATTGCGCTCTCCGCCGCCACCGCCGCCATGGGCCACATTCTTGCCTGCGGGAATTTTCGAGGTGTACGGAGAGATGTCGTCCGGCCCCACGTTGATCGCAATCACCGTGGGCGTTGGGTTCGTGATCTTGTGGTAGATCGGCACGACCAGCAGCACGATCAGGCCGATATGCACGGCCAGTGCCGCCATCTGAGACGGCCCAAACGCTTCGTCCCGGCTCCAGATGCTGCGCACCTTGACCGGCTGGCTCGTCACTTTGAGTGGCGGCAGCTTGGGCGGCGCAATCGCGTCCCTCAAGTTCTGGTAGAACGTGCGGTACCACGGCTGCCAATCGACCGTCATCCCTTTGGCAACCTCGCCCGAGAGACGCTTCGGACGCGCCTTGAAATACTCCTTCAGATTGTCGAGAAAACCGGCGCCAAATACGTCTTCCTTGAAGGCCCCATGGATGTTACGCGGCGCCTTCACGGGGCGCTCGGTGAGGAATTCCTTTACGTTGGAGACAAAACCATCGGACAAGGCGCGGTCATTTGCGCCAAACTTGGGCACACTTTCACCGGCCGGTAGGGCAGCGGCCTTGGGTCTTCCTTCTTCCGGTCTGGGCGCTATCGAGAAACTGTCCATGAGAGTCCCTTCAGCCTCGGATGGAGAATCCATCTAGGGTTAGATTCGCACTCCCCCAAAAGGATGCCCGGCCCGCCAAAGCTGACAGGGTCCACAAACCATTGTAACATACGATGTTTCAAGTGTGAGGGATGTTGCCGCGTGGGCATCTGCCTGCGGCTCTGTCTGGGAGCGGGAACGCCCGCGTGGAAACGAGTCTATGTCAAAGCCGTCTGAGCTGAAGAACACACTGAACTTGCCGCGCACGGCCTTTCCCATGAAGGCCAATCTTCCTGAGAACGAGCCCAAGCAGCTGGCCGACTGGGAAGCCACCGACCTGTACGGGCGCATCCAGAAGTCCCGCGCCGGCGCGCCAACCTACGTTCTGCACGACGGCCCGCCATATCCGACCGGCACGATTCACCTCGGCACCGGCCTGAACAAGATCGTGAAAGACATGATCGTCAAGTCCAAGACGATGCTTGGCTTTCGCGCGCCGTACGTTCCGGGCTGGGATTGTCACGGCCTGCCCATCGAGACCAAAGTCGAGAAGGAGCTCGGCGGCAAGATAGACAAAGTCCCTGCCGGCGAATTCCGCCGCATGTGCCGCGAATTTGCCACGCACTATGTCGAGCAGCACCGCCGCGACTTCAAGCGCCTCGGAGTCTTCGGCCAATGGCAGGACCCCTATCTGACGATGAGCCCGCAGTACGAGGCGTGCATCGCGAGCGCATTCCTGACGTTTCTGGAGGCGGGCTTCGTCTATCGTGGACTCAAGCCCGTCCTCTGGTGCATGACCGACGCAACCGCGCTGGCGGAGGCCGAAGTCGAGTACGAAGATCACACGAGCCCTTCGATCTGGGTCAAATTTCCCGTCGTGGGGGGCAAGGGCGCCGAGAAACTCGGTTCGGGAGCCAGCGCCGTCATCTGGACCACCACTCCCTGGACGCTTCCGCACAATCGCGCGCTGGCGTTCCACCCGGATTTCGACTACGTCGCCGTCGAGACGGTCGAGGGCGATTTGCTGGTGGCCTCGGACTGTCTGCCGGCGCTGTTACACGAAGCCCATCTGGCGGCCGGGAAGACCCGCGGTCCTTGGAAAGGGCGCGATTTCGAAGGGACCGAGTTCAAACATCCGTTTCTCCAATTGCGCGTGCCTGGTGTTCTTGCCGATTACGTCACGCTCGACCAGGGCACCGGCATCGTTCATACCGCCCCGGGCCACGGCGCCGAAGATTTTCTCACCGGGCAAAAATACGGCCTCGAAGCGTACGCTCCGATCGACGCCCGCGGCCGCTACCTCGAAGGCTTGCCCGAATACAAGGGCAAGACCGTGTTCGAGGCGAATCCCATCATCGTTTCGATCTTGCGCGAGCGCGACATGCTGCTGGCCGAATCCAAACTCACGCACAGCTATCCGCACTGCTGGCGCTGCCACAACCCCGTGATCTTTCGCGCCACCGAGCAGTGGTTCATCGGCATGGACCGCCCCGGCCGCGCCGCCGCCGCGCTTCGCCCGCGCGCGCTGGCGGAAATCAACAAAGTGGAATGGACGCCTGCCTGGGGCCGCGACCGCATTTACTCGATGATCGAATCGCGCCCCGATTGGTGCGTCTCGCGCCAGCGCTTCTGGGGCGTTCCGATCATAGCGTTCACCTGCGCAGCCTGCGGCAAGCGCCTCGAGGACGTGGCCGCGCTGCGCCACGTCATTCCGTGGTTCGAACGCGAAGGCGCCGACGCCTGGTTCAATCATCCCGCCGAAGAGCTGCTTTCGGCCGGCACGCGCTGCCCGTGCGGCGCTTCGAGCTGGCGCAAGGAAAACGACATCCTCGACGTGTGGTTCGATTCCGGCTCCTCCCATCTTGCCGTGCTCGGCACGCCCGAATTGCCCTGGCCCGCGGACCTTTACATGGAAGGTCCCGACCAGTATCGCGGCTGGTTTCACAGCTCGCTGCTGGTCGGAATCGCGGTGAAGGGCGGCGCGCCGTATCGCCAGGTGCTCACGCACGGGTGGACGCTCGACGACAAGGGCGACCCGATGTCGAAGTCGCTGGGCAATACGCTTCTGCCGCGCGAATTCTGCGAGAAGTGGGGCGCGGACATTCTGCGCGTGTGGGTGGCGTCGCAGGACTACACCTCGGACGTCAGCATCAGCGACCGCATGGTGACGCAGCTTTCCGAGGCCTATCGCAAGCTCCGGAACACGTTTCGCTTCGTCCTCGGCAATCTCGCCGATTTCGATCCCGGGCGCGACGCTCTCCCCGACGCGCAACTCGAAGAGTTCGATCGCTACATGCTTGCGCGCACCGCCGATCTCGTCGCCGAATGCCGCGCGCGGTACGAGGCGTTCGAGTTTCATCGCGTCTTTCACGCGCTGCACGATTTCGCCGTGGTGGAGCTGAGCGCTTTCTATTTCGATATTCTGAAGGATCGTCTGTACACCTTCGCGCCCAATAATCGCTCGCGCCGCTCCGCCCAGACCGCGATTTATCGCATCGCGAGCGCGCTGGTCCGCCTGCTCGCGCCGATCCTCGTCTTCACCTCCGAGGAAATCTGGAAGTTCTTCCCGCGCCCGGGATCTTCCGCGCAGGACAGCATCCACACCGCGCTCTTCCCCGAGCCGCGCGATCTCGGCGAGCCGCTGGACGCCGCACTTCGTGCGAATTGGGATCGTTTGCTCGCTGTGCGCAGCGAAGTCCTGCGCGCGCTCGAAACCGCGCGCAACGCGAAGACGATCACCGCCGGACTGGAAGCGAAGGTCGTGCTGAGCGCCGACGGCAACGTTGCTCCGTTGCTCGCCCAATACAAGCACTGGTTACCCGCCCTGTTCATCGTTTCGCAAGTCGAGCAATCCGTGAACGGTTCACCGCTAGCGTTCACGGCAAGCGGCCAGTACCCGCAGGCGGCCGCCGGAGCGCCTGGCGTCCCCGGACTTCATGTTTCCGTCGAACCTGCCGCCGGAAAGAAGTGCGAGCGCTGCTGGAACTATTCCATCCACGTCGGCGAAAATTCAGCCTATCCGACGGTCTGCGAGCGCTGCACGGCGGCCCTCGACGAAATCGGCCGCGAAGCGTCCGCGCCGGGACGCGGGGCAAAATCCTGATGCGCGGCGCAAACGGCGCTCGCTGGCTCTGGCTTTCTCTCGCCGCCGTCGCCGCCGACCGCTTCACCAAGCACCTCATCGAAACGCGCACTACGGATTCCTTCAACTATCCGCTGATTTCCGACGTTGTCACTCTGGTTCACAGCAGCAATCCCGGAATCGCGTTCGGAGTGTTTTCGGATTCGCCGCCGCACTGGCTGAAAATGCTGCTGGTTGCCGCCGCGTTTGCGGTGGTTCTACTCCTGGTCTGGCTGCTCGCGGCCAATCGCGTCTCCGGAGCGCTTGCGCGCGCGGGAATCGCCCTGATCATCAGCGGCGCAGCGGGCAACGCCTACGACCGGCTGGCCTTCGGCGCCGTCACCGATTTTTTTTACGTGCGGATCGGCCGCTACCATTGGCCCGCGTTCAACGTGGCCGATTCCGTGATTGACATCGGCGCGGCGCTGATTCTCATTCAAATGTTTCGCGCCAATCGCCGGGCCCGCTCGGCGCGTTCCGCACCCTGACGCCACGTGACGCGACACGCAATGGGCAAGCAGACGCGACACTTTACGGCCTCCAAAGAAGACGCCGGCCGGCGCCTCGATACCTACCTCGTCGCGCTGCTTCCCGATCTCAGCCGCACGCGCATCCAGGAGTTGATTCGCGACGGCCTCGTGCGCGTAAGCGCGTCAGATGACCCGCCCGGCGCCGCGCCTGCAGCGGCTCTGCGCCGCGCACGGCCGTCGTACCGCATCGAGCCGGGCGAAACGATAGAAATTGAAGTCGTGCCGCGGCCTTCGCTCGAGGCCGCGCCGGAGGACATCCCGCTTAATTTTCTTTATGAAGATGCCGCATTTGTCGTAGTGAACAAACCGGCCGGAATGGTGGTGCACGCGGGCGCGGGTCACGCGCGCGGCACGCTCGTCAACGCGCTGCTCTACCGGCTCGGCGAGCTTTCGTCCGCGGGCGGCCCGCTGCGTCCCGGCATCGTTCATCGCCTCGACCGCGGCACGTCAGGCGTACTGGTCGTCGCGCGAACCGACTCGGCGCATCGCTCGCTCGCCGGGCAATTTCGCGCGCGCACGGTGAAGAAGATTTATCTCGCCCTTGTTCACGGCCGACTTTCGCGCGATTCCGGCACGATCGATCTCCCCATCGCCCGCGATACCCATCGCCGCGTTCGCATGTCCGCGCGCGCCGCCCGCCCGGGCCGTTCCGCCATGCCTGCCGGGCGGCAGGCCCGCACGGATTGGCGCGTCCTGGCGCGCCTGCCGGGGTTCACCCTGGTCGAAATCGAGCTGCACACCGGCCGCACCCACCAGATTCGCGCGCATTTCTCCGCGCTAGGTCATCCCCTGGCCGGAGACACGCTCTACGGTTCACCGCGAGCGTTCACCGCGAGCGGCTCACCTACTCGCCCCGTTGCTCGAAGGCAGCCGCGCGCCCCTGCGCCGCCTCCTCCGCTGGGCCGCCCATTCCTCCACGCCGCGCGCCTGGGGTTCACGCATCCTTCCACGGGCCTCCGGGTTGAGTTCCGCGCGCCGTTCCCGCGGGATCTCGCCGAGTATCTGGCTCACCTCGCGGCAGCATCCGGCATCAAAGCCAGTGTGATTGACGCTGCCATTCGGGCGTATCTATAATCGTCTAGGATCCTTTCATGCTCAGACAGCGAAGTCTCGCCCTTCTAGTTTGCCTCGTCGCCGCGCTAACGATTTCCGCGCAGCAGTTGCCCCCGACGCAGCCTTCCGGCACTGCGCCGCCCCCCGCCGCGCAAACGCCGGCGCCGGCTCAAGCGGCGCCCGCCACGAGTCCTCCCGCGCCGCCTGCGCAGGCGCCTGGGGAGACCCCGCCGCAGGGTAGCCAACCGTCCACCACGATTCGAATCGGTGTCAACCTGGTCGACGTGCAATTCTCGGTCCTCAATCGCCGCCAGAAATTGGTCGCCGATCTGCAAAAGGAAAATTTCCGGGTTTTTGACGACGGCGTCGCGCAAGCCATCCAGTCCTTCAGCCGCCAGACGGACCTCCCGCTGCGCATCGGCCTGTTGCTCGACACCTCCAACAGCATCCGCGAGCGCCTGCAGTTCGAGCAGGATGCCGCCGTGGATTTTCTCTACAACGTCGTCCACCGCGGCCGGGATCAAGCATTTGTGATGACTTTCGACGATCAACCCGAAGTCGTGCAGGAATTCACGGACAGCCTGGAACAGCTCCAGCAGTCCATCCGCAAGCAGCGCGCGGGCGGCGGCACAGCCCTTTACGACGCCGTCTATCAGGCGTGCGCCGATAAACTGCTCCACGCGCCCATGTCCGCCGACGAGCCCGTCATCCGGCGTGTACTGGTCATCATCAGCGATGGCGACGACAACCTGAGCGAGAAGTCGCGCAGCCAGGCCATCGAGATGGCGCAGCGCGCGGGCGTCGTCATCTTCACGATCAGCACCAGCACGGATTGGCTCTCGCCCGAGGAAAGTTCGGATCCGACCAAGAATACGAATCGCAAATACCAGATGGATCCCGGCGACCAGACCTTGAAATCCCTCGCGGAGGCCGCCGGAGGCCGCGCCTTTTTCCCCTATCGCTTGGACGATCTAAACCAGTCGTTCCTCGATATCGGCGACGAACTTCGCAGCCAGTACTCCATTGCCTGGGCTCCCTACGGACGCGAAGCCGACGGCAAATATCACACGATTAAAATTCAAGTGGACCAAAAGGATTTAATCGTCCGAGCTCGCGCCGGTTACTACGGCGCACCACCCAGCTTGCGCAAAGGCAACGTCGTCGTGCCTCCCACGCCATCACCGGCGACAACGCCAGCGCCCGCTCCGCCGCCGGCTTCCGCTCCACCCACGCGCTAACCGGTCCCGCGGCGGCCTCTCTCCTCGTAGCGGAGACCCCGCCCTGCGAGGTCGCCATCTTCCGCCTTCCACTACGGCCCGACGGGTTCCCCATCAGGCATGTACTCAGGCGCGAAGAGGGTTATCCCTTTGCGTGAAGTCTTCAGCTCCACCTTGTGCGGCTTGCCGTTCGGCTTCGGCGCAGGCCCGGTGAACTCAATCGTGTACTGGCCTCGAATCTGCTGCACCGTTGCCGCCAGGGCCTCCATAAATTCTGTTTCATCTGTCACGGGCCAGACGTAACCGCCGGAATGCATCGCGAATTCGCCGAGGAGGCCCGGCCCATTCATTTCCCCCGATATCCGGTAGCGCAGTTCCGCCAGGTCGAAGATGCCGACCGAGAAAACCACCACATTCTCCTTGCGCAGACAGTTCTCGACCTCATCGTGAGTCACGCCAGCTTGATTGTCATCCCCATCAGTAATTAGCAGAATCTCCTGTCGTCTCTCGGGAAGCACGAGGTCCTTGGTGCAGGCCTTCTCGACAGCCTGGAACAATGCAGTCGGACCAAACCCTTGCGATTCATGACTCACGGCCTGCGCCAGGACGTCCGGGTCAGAGGAGGATGCGGCCAGTAGTCGGCTAGAGTCCGTGAACTCGCGGACGTATGCGGAATCGCCAGGTCGCAAGAGACTCTTGAAAAAGGTGTACGCGTACTTTTGCTCCACGTCTGGAAGTTCGTTTCTCCTGCTCCCGCTGACATCAAGCAGCAATTCAAACGTCAGCGGCGGTGCCTCCGCGGGCACGAGGAACGTATTGATCTTTCGCGGGACGCCGTCCACGGTGAGTTTCAGTTCGTCAAGCTTCAAATCCGTGGCGATCTTCCCTTTGCTGTCCCAGGCGGAAAAACAAATGCGCACGTTCCGCGCATTGTCGCCCGGCGGTGTTTGGGCGCTGGTGCCAGGAGCGCTCGCGGCATCTTGCGCGCGCACCGAAACCAGAGCGACGCCGCACAAGACCGTCAGCACATAAAAGGGGAGAACGGAGAAAAGGATGGAACTTCGACTTCGCACGAGCACACGATACCACGCCCGTCAACTACAGCACCCGCCAACACACCTCCTGCGCGGCCCGTTGCGCCGAGAACCGCCTATTCCGTCGGGGCGTAGTAGCCTTTGCGCGCGAGGACGTTCGTGTCCGGCCGCGTCACTTCCACTTTGACCTTGCGGTACGACCCGTCATGCTTCGCGTTTATGGGGTAGTAGCCCAGGGTGTACTGGCTGCGCAGTTCTTCGGAGATCTCGTCGAACGCCGCTTGCAGGTTCTTCTCGCTGCGTACGACGATGGTCCGGCCGCCGGTCTCGTTCGTGATCTTGCTCGCGCCGCCGAGATCGGGCGGGCCGAACTCGGGATCGTAAACCAACAGGATGTGCACGACGGTATCGGTGCGCTGCGCGGCCTCGATTGCTTCCTCGATCTTGTACTGGCTGCCGTTGTCGTTCGCGTCGGTCAGCACGATGACGGCTTTGCGTCCGGCCTCATCGGCCAGTTTGTCGTGACATGCCAGATAGAGCGCGTCGTAGAAATTCGTTCCCATGGGTCCTTTCGCAGGGAACGGACCTGGATTTACGATCGAACCTCCGCCGCCTTCGTTAACTTTCGCGCGATTGATGGCGTCGTCGAGGATGCGCTGCTGATCCGTGAAATCGGCCAGGAGGTCCTCGTCGAGATCGAAGCTGATAACCATAGCGAGGTCGCCTTTGCGCATCACGCGCCGCAAAAATTGCTCGGCCGCTTGCTGTTCGGCCGGAAGCGTCGCTTGCTCGCTCCCGGATGTGTCAATCAGGATTCCCACCGTGATGGGCAGGTCGGATTCCTTCTGGAAGAAGGCGATCTTTTGCTCGACGTTGTCCTCGGAAATTTTGAAATCGTTTTGGGTCAGATCGGTGACGATGGCTTTGTGTTTGTCGCGCACCGTCGCGAACAGGCTCACGAGATTGACCTGCACGCGGATCTGTCCGCCCTGTCCGGTGTCCTGCGGGGGCTGGTCCTGCGAGCCGGCGCGCGTCGCTCGGAGAAGTCCGCCTCCGAGCAGACAGAAGATGCATACAAGACCAATCGTGCGAAGGCGCGTCATGGAAGACCTCAATTCGTTTCTCGCCTCGCTTGGATGCGCCCGTCTTCCTGGAGGATGCGTGCGGCTCCAGCGCGGCTATGTGGCCGCCTGCCCCGGCTCGAACGAAAAGGCCGCGGGCGACGGTCTGAAAAAGCATCGTGACGGGAATTAAAGGCTTTGTCCACGAAAAATCCTCGCTCCTCGCGGCACCGGCCGCGCGGCGTCCAATTTTCCCCGTGTTCGTGCGCCGAATTTCCGCTTGACACTTGCGGCGCGCGTCCGTAAAAGGGTCGTACGCGCCGGGCGAACGGGGAATTCGTCTGGCGCTGTTGTTGAGGGGAGAAGTTCAAAGGCAAAGTGCGCGGAGCAGGCGCGAACCGTCTGCTCGCCTTCGGCGAATCAGAGGTCCAGAGGCAACAAAAGGGACGCTTCGGCGTCCCTTTTGTTTTTTCTGCAATGATTGCGCAGAGTCTTCGTGTCGGGCGAAATTAGTCTTCACTCGGTATCGCGGCGGCGGCGCCCTGTTCGTGGGCCGGGCAGAGCAGACGGTAATCGCAGTTCTTGCACGCGTAGCCTTTCTTGGGAGGGAACTGCCCGGCGCGAATTTCCGCGGCCGCTTCCTGCACGTCATTCTGTGCGGCGGCGAGTTGCTTGGCGTCCCGCGACGCAGCGATGGTTTCGTTGTTCTGCAAGTTGTAAAAAACCAGCCGCGCCGGATCCCACTCGAGCAGATTCGCGCGCCGCCAGCGCGTACATGCTTAGTTGCAAATCGTTCTTGGCCTGCTTCTCGATTTTCGGCTTTCCGGTCTTGTAATCCACGATTTCCACCTCGCCCGCCGAGGCGGTTGATCTGGTCGATCCGGCCGGTCAGCGCGACGTTGTTCTCGAGCGCCAAATGCGAACGGCCTCTCCTGCGCGATCACGTCCGGCGGCGTCCCGATCGCGCTCGCGTGGAACGCGCGCAGTTGCTCGAGGCCGTCCTTCTTGTATCATTCCTCCTGATAGGCATCCTCGAATCCCGCCGAAGTCCACTCGCGCCGGTAAATGTCCGCGACTTCGTCAAACGAGGGCCGTCGCCCTTTGCGCAGGCGCCCGATGAACTCCTTGATCGTCGTGTGCATCACGTTGCCGAAGGTCATCGCCGCGCGCGGGCCCGTCGCGGATCCCCCAGCTCTGCCCGAACAGGTATTTCTGCGGGCAATGTTCGGTATGTTCCGATCGCCGACGCGCTCAATTGCAGCGGCTCGAAAGACCGGCGGCCGGTACGATTCCGCCCACTCCGCGATGCGCGAATACACGCGCGCCTTCGCGCGCTCGTCGCGGAAACAGGTGCTCCTCGCCGGGCGAATCGGCGGGCGCCGGCTGCGCCGTTCGCGCTGGGCGCCAAGCTGCTGCACGTCGCGCCGCTGCAGCGCGGGAACCATGAGAATGTCGTCGAGAAATACCGACGGCTTGGACCGCTTGTGCAGCACCGTCGTCAGCGTCAGCCGCTCCCGCGCGCGCGTCAGCGCCACGTAAAAAAGGCGCCGCTCCTCCTGGATGTGGAAATCGCCGACTTCGGCAGCTCTTCCTTCATCAGCGCTTCGGGAAATTCCAGCACGCGCGGGCCGCTGCCCGCGTCGGAAAGCCGCCGTTGCGTCAGGCGCAGCACGAACACGTGATCGAACTCCAGCCCCTTGGCCGCGTGCACGGTCATGAGCTGCACGGCGTCTCCGGCGTTCCTGTTCGAGATTGATCTGCCCGCCGGCCTGCTCGAAATAGTCGAGGTATTCCACGAGCTCGCGCAGCCGCGAGGTCTCGCTCTTCAGCTGCCATTCGCGCACGAAGTTGCGCAGGCGGTCCACGTAGCGTCCGGTCGTCCGTTCCCGCGACACGCCCACTGCGAAGATGCCCCAGCCATTCATCGAGCAGCTCGACGCCGGGAATGCCGCCGCGCGCGTTTTTGCGCAGCTTGCGACGAGCGTTGAAATTCCTGCCACAGCTTCGCCGGTCCGGCGCGGCTCGCGGCGAACGGCAGCTCGCCCTGCGCGGCTTGCAGCGTGTCCCACAGCGATTTCCTGCGGCTCTTCGCCGCGCGCTCGCCAGGCCGCACCAAATCGCCGGCTGCGAGTCCCCAAGCCGGCGCCGCGAGCACTCGCGCGCAGGCCACGTTGTCCGACGGCCGTCGCCATCAGCCGCAGATACGCCAGCAAGTCGCGCACCAGCGGATGGTTCAGAATCGAGAGGTTGCGGATGACGAACGGAATGCCGCGCTCCTCGAGTGCCTCCACCAGCCGCTCGCGATGCGTGTGAATGCGGTACAGCACCGCGAAGTTGCGCCAGCGCGCGCCCGCGCCGTGCAGTCGCTCGATTTCCGCTGCGATCCAGCGCGCCTCCTCTTCCGCGCTCGAGCCGCATTTCGACGATGCGCATTCTCGCCTTCTTGTTTTTCCGCCACCAGCGAGGCTTCGCGCAATCCTTCAGCTTTTCGCCGGGCAGCGGAGAGTTGCTGCTCGACGCGGTCTTGCGACGCGCAGGATGCGCGCCGCCGAGCGGTAGTTGTCCACCAGCGGCTTGCATAAAGGGCGCTGCGCCGGCGCGGTGCCGCTTGGCGACGCCCGCAAATCGCTCGAGGAAAATCGTGAAGCTGCCGAACGACGCGCCGCGAAAACGGTAGATCGCCTGGCGATGTCGCCCACGGCGACGATGTTGCGGTGCCCGCCCGCCAGCCGCCACAGCAGTTCGATCTGCGCGACGTTCGTGTCCTGAAACTCGTCCACCAGAATGTAGCGGAAGCGCTCGCGCAACTTCGCGAGCAAGCTCCGCATCGTCGTCCAGCGCCCGCACGGCGTCCAGCAATTGCATGCCGAACGTCAGCCGGTTGCTCTCGCGCAGCAGGGCGTCGCTGGCGCGATACGCGCGCGCGATCTCGCGCTGCCGCGCGATCTCTTCTTCGCGCAGCCGCTCGCTCATCTTCGGCAGCGTCGCGCGCTCGCGCGCGTAGCGTCCGCCAAGCTCATCCGACGTAGCGCTCGTATCGCTCCGGCGAAACCAGTTCGTCCTGGCAGCGCGAGAAAAAGTCTCACGAAGTCGCCGAGGAATTGGCCCGGCTCGGCCAGCCTGCCGGTAGCGCTCCAGCTCCAGCGCGGCAGATTGCGGCGCAGCAGAATCCAGTGGTCCACTTTTTCGAGCGTGCTGCAGCTCGGGATTGCGCTCCGTGAGGAGCTGCGCGCAGAACGCATGAAACGTGCCCAGGAAGACTCGCTTTGCCGCGCTCGCCCGCCGATTCTCGACGCGGCGCTTCATCTCCGCCGCGGCCTTGTCGGTGAACGTCAGGCCGACGATTTCGCCGCCGGGGAGTCCCGGCTGCGATTCGAGCAGGTGGCGGATGCGCTCGGTGATGACGCGCGTCTTGCCCGTGCCCGCGCCCGGCCACGACCAGCAGCGGCCCTTCGCCGTGGCGCACCGCGGCGCGCTGCTCTTCGTTCAATCCGCCGCGCGTTTCCGCCGCGTGCGCCGGCGCCGCATCGTCCTCAAACAGCTTCGCCATGAAGCCCACATCCTAGCGGAAATGACGCGCGGGAGGACAGCGGCTCCCGGAATCTGAGATCGCGTTTCGGTGGCACCGCTTCCAAGACAGCCCTCAGCTGAGCGACTCCAAAAGTCTTTCGCGGGGAATCTTCTTGTGGTTCGCAACAGATTTCAGGATGGCGTTCAAAGTTCCGATTCTCAGGGATGTGTGCGAAGGGATGGCGATGCGCTGATGGGACGGGAGTTCCGTTTCGAGAACAATGTGACTGCCCACTTGGTGAACCTGCTGGTATCCCCAGTGGCGGCACAATGTGTTCGCCAGATCCTTTCCGCTGACATTTCGGGGAAGTTTCACCCAGTGGCTAGCACTTCATCGCGAACAAAGTGCAGCCGAATGTGGGCAGGGGCGGGCCTGTCGAAGTGGTAGCCGAGAACCACCTCTCTTACGTTTGCGCGCAATTCTTCCCAGGTGTCGCCCTGGGTGAATATGGGCTCGGTCAGGCATTCGGCGGTATATCCGCCGTCGGCATCCTGAGTGATCTCGAACACGATTTCGGTTTGGCTCGTGGGTGCCATGGAACAACAACTCCCATAAAGCCTAGCATGAGCATTTTGGGAGTGCAATTCGCTCGCGCACCTCATGCTCCCCAGGCGCAAATTGACCGGCGCGAATGGGCGCGCCTATACTCGCGTCGAGAGTTTGCAGAGGAGAACGGCCATGGATCAGCCCGTCATCTTGAGCGCGGTGCGGACACCGATCGGGAAATTTCAGGGAGGGCTCGCGCCGCTTTCCGCGACGCAACTTGGCGCGAAGGTTGTGGCGGAAGCGGTGCGGCGCGCGGGGATCGAGCCGGGCGCGGTGGACGAAGCCATTCTCGGCAACGTCGTGCAGGCGGGACTCGGACAGAATCCGGCGCGGCAGGCGGCGCTCGGCGGGGGACTCTCGCCGCGCGTGGCCGCGATGACGATCAACAAAGTTTGCGGATCGGGATTGAAGGCGGTGGCGCTCGCGGCGCAGGCGGTGCAATTGGGCGAAAGCGAAATCGTCGTCGCGGGCGGAATGGAGTCCATGTCGAATTGCCCGTATCTGCTGCCCGGCGCGCGGACGGGCTACCGGTTGGGAAACGCCGAGGTTGTGGACTCGATGATTCGCGACGGGCTGTGGGATTCGTACGAAGATTTTCATATGGGGATGACGGGGGAGCTGGTCGCCGAGAAATACGGGATTTCGCGGCAGGAGCAGGATGCGTTCGCGGTGGAAAGTCATCAGAGAGCCGTGCGCGCGCGCAAGTCGTGTTTCTTCGAGTCGCAAATTTTGCCGATTGAGATTCCGCAGAAGAAGGGCGAGCCGGTGGTTGTCCGCTACGATGAATCGCCGCGCGAGGATACGTCGCTGGAGGCGCTCGCGAGACTGAAGCCGGCGTTCAAGAAGGACGGCACCGTCACGGCAGGCAACGCGCCGGGGACGAACGACGGCGCGGCGGCGCTCATCGTGACGAGCGAGCGCACGCGCGGCGCAACTCGGAAAATCGCCGCGAGCGCGCATCGTGGCGCAGGCCGTGAGCGGCGTCGAGCCGAAATGGGTGATGATGGCGCCGGTGGACGCGGTCGAGAAATTATTGTCGAAAACCGGCTGGGACCGCGATCGCGACGTGGACCTCTACGAATTGAACGAGGCGTTTGCCGTGGCGGCGATTGCGGTGACGCGGGAATTGAGGCTCGATCCGGCGAAAGTGAATGTGAATGGCGGCGCCGTCGCGTTGGGGCATCCGATTGGGGCATCGGGCGCGCGAATTCTCGTGACGTTGCTTTACGAGCTTGAGCGGCGCAATCTGAAGCGGGGGATCGCGGCGCTGTGCCTGGGCGGAGGAAACGCCGTCGCGCTGGCGATTGAGCGCTACTAGAAGAGATTGTTTTCCCTTAGATTGGAGCGTCCTATGTTTTGTCCTATTTGCAGAGCGGAATATCTTCCCGGGCCGAAGGAATGCTCGGATTGTCAGGTGCCCCTGGTGGAGGTGCTGCCGGAGAAGGAAGCGACGCCCGTGAGTGATTCGGACGATTTGGGAGCTTCGGTGAAGCTGTGGGGCGGGATCGATCCGCGAACGTTTGCGGCGATTCGCGCTGCGCTTGATGAGAGCCACATCGTGCACGACGATGTGACGCGCGAAAGCCGGCTCCCGTCCATTTATTCGCCGGAGCCGATGCAAATTTGGATCGGCAAAGCGGACGGTCCAGCCGCGCAAGAAATCCTCGAAAGCATTCTCGGTCACGAGGAAGCCGCGGGTCTCACGCCGCGTGCCGAGATGGCGGAGAGCGCCGAGTGGATGAACCCGTTCAAGTTGCACCAGAGGGTCTACAGCGGAGTTCCCGGCTTGGAGGATCCGATTTCTGAACAGAAAATTACGGGGCCCCAGGAAGACGCCGAGCCAGTGCCGGACGATCTGGTGGAAAATTTCGATCCGGCTGAGGCTACTTGCGAAGTGTGGGCCGGCGGCGAAGAGCAGATGGCGCAGATATTCAAGGAATGCCTGCAGAATGTCGGCATCGGAAGCGTCGCGCGCGAGGACGGCGGGAAAACGCGTCTTTCGGTTCTTCCTTCGGCCGAGAAGCGGGCGCGCGAAGTGATTCGCGAAATCGTCGACGAAGCTCCGCCGGAATAGCCAGCAGCGCGAGCGAGAATCGAATGCGCGGCGATTTGCCGCGCGAACGTGGTGACCTGATGATTTGTCCTTCTTGCGGCGCGAAATTCCCGGCGGGCACGGAGCGATGCCGGAAGTGCGAGGTGCTGCTGGTGGCGACTTCGCGCGAGGGAAATCCACGTCGCAGTGGCACGGACGCGCCCTCGCTGCTGTGGTCCGGAGCGGACGTTGTCGTTTTCTCCGCGCTCGTGGACGCGCTCGCCGCCGCGGAGATCCCGACTCACGAATCTGTGGTGCACGACTCGGCCGCGGGCACGTTCGGCAGGTTTCCGTTGGGTTTTGGCGCGCATGCGGCCGGCTACGAAATTCGCGTAGCAGAGGCCGATCTCGGCGCGGCGCAGAGCGTGATGGATTCCGTGCTTGCTTCTGCCGGGCAGATTGTTTCCGAAAAAGAGGACGGCGACGCGCCGCAATCCGCGGGCGCGCCGCGCAGGACGGAAACGTGGCGTTCTGCGGACGCGATCGTCGAAGTGTGGCGCGGCGAAAACGGCGATTGGGCCGTTTACCTCTGTGACGCGCTGCGCGAGAATCACATTCGCGCGCGGGTCGCGTCGGAGTCGGGAGTGCCGCAGCGCATCCTCGTCCGGCTGGCGGAGGCGGATGCCGCGCGGCGCGTAATCGGAGACATCGAGGGTTCCGTAACGGCGTAAGGCGGGGCGGAGCGGGAGGCCTGATGCAAATCAGCGAAATTCGCACGGTGGCGGTGCTTGGCGCGGGCACGATGGGCAACGGGATCGCGCACGTGCTGGCGCGCGGCGGCTATTGCGTGATTCTGCGCGACATCCAGGGACGCGCGCTCGATCTCGCGCTCGCGAACATCGCGGCGAATCTCGATCGCGAAGCGAAGAAGGGAAAAATCGCGGAGGCGCAGAAGCCGGAGATCCTCGCGCGCATTCGCGTGACGACCGACGCCGCGCCGCTCTCGACCGCGGATTTCGCGATCGAAGCGGTGCCGGAGCGTCTCGATCTGAAGACGGCCATTTTGCGCGAGGCGGACAAGATGCTGCCGCCCACCGCGATTCTCGCCAGCAACACCTCTTCGATTTCGATCACCGCGCTCGCGGCGCTGACCGCGCGGCCCGACCGCTTCGTAGGAATGCACTTCATGAATCCGGTGCCGGTGATGGCGCTGGTGGAAGTGATTCGCGCGCTGCAGACGAGCGACGCGACGTTCGCGGCAACGATGGCGCTTGCGGAAAAGCTGGGCAAGAAGCCCGTGGCCGTGAACGATTCGCCGGGATTTGTCTCGAATCGCGTGCTGATGCCGCTGATCAATGAAGCCGCGTTCTGCGTGATGGAGGGAGTGGCGACAGCCGAGGCCGTGGACGCCGTAATGAAAACGGGCATGAATCATCCGATGGGCCCGCTCGAACTGGCGGATTTTATCGGGCTGGACGTGTGCGTGGACATTCTCGACGTGCTCTACGCGGGCTTTCACGACTCGAAGTACCGCGCGTGTCCGCTGTTGCGGAAGATGGTGGCGGCGGGTTGGCTCGGTCGGAAGTCCGGGCGCGGGTTCTACAACTACACCGCGTGAACTTCTCGCACTAGAGAGCCGCGCCATTGACTGATCGAGGAGCGGCTGCTGGGGTAGAGTGTAAGCATTGCGAAGAGATCAGAACGTGAAAGCCGGACCCTATCGCATCTACTTTCGACCCAACTCCCAGTTCCTTATCGTGCTGCCCCTAGTTTTCGCGGCCAGTGTGTTGGTTCTCGGCGTCCTCGTCGAGCGGGATCGAGAGAATCTCAATCTAATTCCTCCCGTATTCCTTCTGTTCGCGCTTGCTTACATTGCCCGGAGAGCAACGCTTAGTTGGCTGCGGATATCCGACGACGGCAAGGAAATCGTCAGGATCCCATCATGGTTCGGGCAGCGAATCACAGGAGAACGGCCACGAGTGACGGTAGTTCCGCCGGGGTCTGAGCTGTTGTTCTGCCGCCAATTTGGCTACGGTGCGCTGAACGGTTTTTTTATCATTCTTTGTACGGCCGACGGCGAGCGGACGGTCCTGTGGAGCGCTGCCAGGGGTGTGAGCCGTCGGTGGTGGGCTCGCGCCGCGAACGAGGTCCAGCAACGATTCCTGCTCAAAGCGCGTCTCGTTACGCAAACATTGTCCGCCGACGGTTTGCAAGAAACGGAGTGGACGCCGGAGAGCGATCGCTTTCCCTGGAAGAAGGTGGTACTCGCTGTGCCCTTAGGTCTCTCTCCATTTCTGGGCGTTCTCGTAAGGGGCTTCACAGCCAAGCCCTCGCTCATCGGGATGTGCGGAGCATTCATCTGGTTGATGGGAGCAACAACGGATTGGAGATTGTCCGGCTCTCCGCACCGGAGAGAAGGCCCGAACGTCGCAATCACGCTCGTGGCTTGGACGATGGAGTTCTGGATTCTTTATCTCTCGCTGGTTCTTGTCGCGGGGGCGTTGATTGGCCCTTGAGAGACGGCTAGGCTCGCGCTGCGTATTACGGGAAGGGGCGAATGGGGCACCGCTGAAAAGGTTACGCAGTCGGGAACCTAGCTGGAGGCTTGATAACCAAAACAGTTAGATATAGATTATCTCATCGACCGGAAGGCCAAAATGAAAATCCCGGTTAGAATGCCCCAGCGCTATAGACTCGGTCTAATCCTACTTTCAGCTTTCGCTTTGTGCGCATCGGTCATCGGGTTGTCCCAAACTGAGGAATTCTCGAAGCTACGCCGGGATCAAGCCCAGGAAATGTTGAAAACCACAATCGACGAAATCCGCAAAAACTACTACGATCCAAAATTCCACGGCGTCGATCTCGATAAGGAATTCAACAAGGCCAGGGAATACATCGCCACGGCAACTTCGATGAATAAGTCTCTGGCCGCTATCGCCACCGCTGTGGAGGCCCTGAACGATTCACACACGTTCTTTTTGCCCCCTCAGCACGCCACCCGGCGTGAGTATGGCTGGCGCTACCAGATGGTCGGTGACCGTTGCTTCATTACCCAAGTGCAGCCGAAGAGCGATGCCGACCTCAAAGGCGTGAAACGGGGAGACGAACTTCTGGCCATCAACGGAATAACTCCGGCACGCGATATCATCTGGCAGATGCAATACTTGTTCGATGTCCTGAAGCCGCAGGCAAGTCTGACGCTCAATTTACGGGATCCACAGGGCCACCAGCGTTCCGTAGACGTGGCCGTGCATTACGGCGAAACAAAGCGCGTTATCGACCTCACCCTGGCGAATGGCGCCTCCGACATTTGGGAGATCCTGCGCGAGAACGAAGCCTCCCGGCACCTAGAGCGTGTTCGCTACGTCGAACACGGCGATGCCTTGCTCATCGTCAGGCTTCCCGAGTTTAATTTGACGCCAACCGAAGTTTCCGAAGTCTTGGCCAAGGTGCGCAAGCATAGTGCATTGATTCTGGATTTGCGGGGAAACCCGGGCGGTGCTATAGAAACCCTTCAGTATTTGCTCGGCGGCTTCTTCGACAAGGAAGTCAAGATTGCGCAGCGCGTCGGCAGGAAAGATAGGAAACCGCTAACGACGAAGGGCCCCGACAATCAGTTCACTGGCAAGTTGGTTGTGCTCGTGGATAGCGAGTCGGCATCGTGCGCCGAACTCTTTGCCCGCGTAGTTCAGCTTCAAAAGCGCGGCATCGTTGTAGGTGATCGCTCCTCGGGAGCCGTCATGGAGGCCAAGCCCTACTCCGAGCGGTCTGGCATGGACGTGATTCTTTTGTATGGCGTCCAGGTTACAGAGGCAGATCTGATTATGGAAGATGGGAAGAGCCTGGAGCACGTTGGAGTGACGCCAGACGAAGTGGTCCTGCCCGCTGCCACAGATTTGGCCACGGGACGGGACCCCGTCATGGTTCGCGCCGCCGAATTAGTTGGGCAGAGGATTAGCCCGGAAGAAGCTGGTAAGCTCTTCCCATTCGAGTGGCCGCCGATAGACTAGTTCCGCGTTGAAAGTATGCGTCCGCGATCACCCGTCGCAGATTGCGACGTTGTCCACGCCATCAGTGTCAAGCACAACGCAAGAATGCAGAAGCGGCAAACCGAAGATAGCCACTAAGATCTCACACCAGTGTTTGAGACGCGAGTAAGGCGTCCGCCGTCTGACCCTATCAGAGTCGGCAATCTCGGCTCGGTTCTTTATCTCTCGCTGGTTCTTGTCGCGGGGGCACTGGTTGGCCGTTGAGAGACGGCTAGGCTCGCGCTGCGTATTACGGGAAGGGGCGAATGGGGGGCACCGGGAAATGGTATTTGCCTTTTCTTCGCCTTGTGGTAGGATGGCAGGGCTTTGACGGAGGAATGGCTTGCGGCGCGAGCGGAGATGGTAACGAAATGGAAAGTTACGCCGGAGAGTACACTTTCTGGTAAACTCCCGCCGCAGGAAACGTCCCCGGAAACGATTGCCCCTCTCGAGGTGAATTATGACGGATGAAAAAGCGAAAATTCTGGAATCGGCTATTGCGCAAATCGAAAAGACATTCGGCAAGGGTTCGATCATGCGCCTGGGGAACCGGGACGTTCTGGTGCCGGTGAGCGTGATTTCGACGGGCTCGGTTTCGCTCGACGCGGCGCTGGGAGTGGGAGGCCTGCCGCGCGGGCGCGTGGTGGAAGTGTACGGGCCGGAGTCGGGCGGCAAGACGACGCTGACGCTGCACGTGATCGCCGAGGCGCAGAAGGCGGGCGGGCAGGCGGCGTTCATCGACGCCGAGCACGCGCTGGATCCGGCCTATGCGCGGAAGCTGGGCGTGGACGTGGACAATCTGCTGGTGTCGCAGCCGGACAACGGCGAGCAGGCGCTGGAGATCACGGAGACGTTGATTCGGTCGGGCGGCGTGGACGTGGTGGTGATTGACTCGGTTGCGGCGCTGGTGCCGCGCGCGGAGCTGGAAGGCGAAATGGGCGATCCGCAGATGGGGTTGCAGGCGCGGCTGATGTCGCAGGCGCTGCGGAAGCTGACGGCAATCGTCTCGAAGTCGCGCACGTGCCTCATCTTCATCAATCAGATCCGCGAAAAGATCGGCGTGATGTTCGGCAACCCGGAAACGACGACGGGCGGACGCGCACTGAAGTTCTACTCTTCGATCCGGCTGGATATCCGGCGCATTCAGTCCATCAAGGAGGGCGACCGGGTGGTCGGCTCGCGTACGCGAGGAAAAGTGGTGAAGAACAAGGTCGCAGCGCCGTTTCGCGAGGCGGAGTTCGACATCCTGTACGGCGAAGGGATCTCGCGCGAAGGCGATTTGATTGATACCGGCGTCGAGAAGGGAATCCTCGAAAAGAGCGGCACGTGGATTTCGTTCGGCGGGAACGGCTCGGCCAGGGCCGCGAAAACGCGCGGATTTTCCTCAAAGAAAACGCCGACATCCGCGACAAGGTCGAGACCGCTGTGCGGAAGAAACTCGGGCTCCCCATGCACGCGTCTTCGAACGGGACGCCCGCAACGGCCCCGCCAGCGGAGAAACCCGCCACGCCGCAAGCGCAAGCGGCCGCTGCTGGGGCAGGGGCCGCAAAAGGCCGTCCGGCAATACGCTAGCGTGCGCCAGGGCCACGTTCGCGCAGGGCCCGGTTGCTACAAACTGAACTGCGAACGTCCGCGGCCAAGGCCGGGAAGTGCTGAGGTGCGCACTTCGACTGGCTTTGAGCTTGCTCCACGCACTTCCAATTCTCTAAGATTAGGTGTGTCTTGGGAGCGGCCCCCGGCAAGTCGGGGTAAGCGCCGACAAGCCGGGACGCGCCAACCAACCGGGTACACTGCGCGTCTTACTATAGAGTCCGCATGCGCGAGTGGCATCTCCATCATCGAATTCTTGCTGTCGTGGCGTCGGCGGTGTTTGCGTGGACGCCTACGATCTCCGCGGCTACTGCCGCAACATCCACCACGACCGCGACGAAGACTACGACGAAGACTACGACGAAGACCACGCGGAAACATCCCAGATCGCGCGGGGGAGTGCCGACCTACGCGGATTCCACTCAAGGCGACGTCACCCAATACGACGACCCGGTTGTGCGCGAGGCCGCGATCGAGGCGCTGGGGCGGTACAACGGCTCGGTCGTTGCGATCGATCCGAACAACGGCCGGATTCTTGCCGTCGTGAACCAAAAGCTCGCGTTTTCGCCGGGCTTCATCCCGTGCTCGACGATCAAGACGGTGGTCGCTCTGGCAGCGCTCCAAGAAGGCGCCGTCACGCAGGACTCGATGATTCAGGTAGCGCGCCGCCGCTATATGAATCTCACCGAGGCGATGGCCCACTCGAACAACGCGTTCTTCGAGGAGTTGGGCCGACGATTGGGTTTTGACACGGTGATCAAGTACGCGAGGATGCTGGGTCTCGGCGAAAAGGCCGGCTACGGCATTCCCGAGGAACAGGCGGGTCTGCTGCCTTCCGCGCCGCCTGAGTACGGCGGGGTGGCCCGCATGTCGAGTTTCGGCCAAGGAATACAGATCACGCCGCTCGAACTGGGGTCGTTGGTGGCCGCGTACGCCAATGGCGGAACGATCTACTACCTGCAGTACCCGCGCTCGCAGCAGGATATCGGAGATTTTCAGCCGCGCGTCAAGCGGCAGCTTCAGATCGAATCGCAATTGCCGGAGATTCGCGACGGCATGCTCGCTGCGGTGCTGTACGGCACCGCGCAGCGCAGTTGGGATTACGAAGGCGACCAGCCGCTTGGCAAGACGGGGAGTTGCTCGGATTCATCCTCGCGGATCGGGTGGTTCGTTTCCTACGCTGACCAGATTCATCCCCGGATTGTCTTGGTAGTCTTGATGCGAGGACACAGCCATGCGGATCAAGGGCCAATCGCTGCGGGCATTGCAGGACACATCTATCACAGGCTGCGAGAAGAGAATTATCTGACCGCGGAAGATCCCACCTCGAACCCCGGTCCCGACTCAACCGACCGGGATCGTTAGGCCGTTTTTCCCAGATGGCTATGGCTTACGTGATGCTTGTGGCCATGGTGCGCATGCCGTTTGTGTTGGGGGAAGGTCTCGAAGCGGGTCCGGTAGCAGTTCACACATAGCTCTTCAAAGCCATCGCCAACACGATGCGGGAGGAACACCACCCCGCACTGGGCACAAGTCTGCTTGGGCCGCGATTCGAGTTTGCTCAACTCAATCATCAGCATTGACGGCATGTCAGCCTCCTGCGAAGTGGCTCCCTGCGCCTGCTGCGCAAACTAAGAGCGGGCGCTCTGGAAGAGTGCAATAACACAGGGAGCAATTCCGAGTCCAGAAGGTGTTTCCAGCTAAGCCACTGATAAAACAGGAGATAGGAAAGGAGTTCCTCGCAATGTTGACCCCTGAAGGCAGCCGAGGTGATGAATTTCCCGCAGTTGTGGGCCGGGGCACCCAGCGGAACGCCACTGTGCTCTGAGGGACGGCGACGCCAGCCGCTGCCCCAGCACCCAGCTGGGTCCACGCCAAATCCGTGCATTAGCCGGGTGGATTGGAGTAGGATTGGCCGTTTTTTGCCGATACCTGCCAGGAGGAAAGAAGAAAGATGAAGCGATTGCGAAGAATTCTGGGCTACACGCTCGCCGTGCTCGTGGTGCTCTTGGTGGTGACAATCAATTTCACAATCGGTTGGCGACCGTTCCTCGGCCCGCGCACACGACCACTGACGGACCGGAAGTTCGACGCTACTCCAGAACGGCTCGCGCGGGGGCGTTACATCGCTGAGAACGTCGCTGGGTGCATGGATTGCCATTCGCCGCACGATTGGACGCAGCATGACGCGCCGATTCCGCCGGGGAAGGAAGGCTCTGGCGAGTTCATGCCACTCGGCGGCTTGCCGGGGACGCTGTACGCGCCGAACCTGACGCCCGATCCTGAAACCGGCAGCGGCAACTGGACGGACGATCAGATTGCCCGCGCGATTCGCGAAGGCATCGGTCACGATGGCCGCGCACTCTTTCCGTTGATGCCGTACCAGCATTTCAAGAGCATGTCGGACGAGGACTTGGCTTCGGTCGTTGTCTTTTTGCGCTCGCTGCCGGCCGTGCGCAATCCGCTGCCGCAGACGCAGATAATTTTTCCGGTGAAATATTTGATGCGCAGCGCGCCGGAGCCGGTCACGGAGCCGGTGCCGCAGCCCGATCTCTCCACCCCGGTGGCGCGCGGCGCCTATCTGGTGAACGTAGCGGCGTGCTCGGATTGCCACACGCCGCAGAAGCAGGGCCAACCGATTCGCGGCCTGGATTTCGCGGGCGGTTTCATTCTCGAAGGGCCGTGGGGCCGTGTGGCGTCGGCGAACATCACGCAGGACCCCACAGGAATTCCTTACTACGACGAAACGCTGTTTCTTCAGGTGATGCGCACCGGGTACGCCAAAGCGCGCAGGATTTCGCAAATCATGCCGTGGAGCAGCTTTCGTGGGATGACGGACGAAGATCTGCTTGCGATCTTTGCCTACGTGAAAACAATTCCTCCGGTCCACCACCGCGTGGACAACAGCGAACCGCCGACGCTCTGTCCGCTCGACGGAGCCATGCATGGAGCGGGATCAAGCAATCAAAAATGACCCGCGACAACAAAAAGAGGCGGACCTAATGTCCGCCTCTCTAAAGTTTTCGTGAATCAACCAATTAGCGAACTTCCCAGGTGTCGCCCGAATGGAGCAGCTTGGAGACATCGCCCGGGCCGCGCTTTGCGATGACATCGCGCACCTGAGCGGCCATGAGGTCTTCGTAGCGGCTCATTTCCCAGGCGCGCAGAGTGCCGATGGGTGTGGGGAATCCCGGCGTCTCGTGCATCTGCGCGAGGAGGAACGCGTAAACTGGATTCGGATTCCGCTCATCGTGAATGAGCAGGTCCCCCTCCGAGGTTCCATTTCCGAGCGCCACGACTTCCAGTTGGATTCCGTTCATGCGGATGCCCTTATCGCGATTCTTGCCGAAGATGAGCGGTCTTCCGTGTTCGAGCGCGACGACGTGCTCGCTACGCGCATCCTTTTCTGTGACATCCTCCCATGCGCCGTCGTTGAAAATGTTGCAGTTCTGAAGGATCTCGATGTAGGCCGCGCCTTTGTGAGCGGCGGCCTTCTTCAGCGTTTCCTTCAAGTGCGGCTGAAAGATGTCCACCGAACGCGCGATAAACGTCGTCCCCGCGCCGATGGCCAGCGCCAGAGGATTAAACGGCTGGTCGGCGCTGCCGTAGGGAGTGGATTTCGTCTTCTTGCCGAATTCCGAAGTGGGCGAGTACTGTCCTTTCGTCAGGCCGTAAATCCTGTTGTTGAACATAAGGACCTTGATGCCGACGTTTCGCCGCAACATGTGGATCGTGTGATTGCCGCCGATGGCCAGCGAGTCGCCGTCACCGGTCGCGACCCAGACTTCCAGATCCGGGCGCGCGATCTTGATGCCGGTCGCAACAGCCGGCGCGCGGCCATGGATCGAATGGAATCCGTAAGTATTCATGTAATACGGGAAGCGGCTGGAGCAACCGATGCCCGAAACGACGACGAATTTCTCGCGCGGGATTCCCAACTCGGGGAACACGGACTGCACCGCGTTCAGGATGGCGTAGTCGCCGCAACCCGGACACCAGCGCACTTCCTGATCGGTCTGAAAGTCCTTTTTCGTGTAAACCGGCAACGTCGTGGTAGCCATGGCCCTCTTCCTTGATCTCCCCTCCGCGTTAACGCTCCGCGAGAACTTCTTCGATTTTCGCTTCGATTTCCGCTTGCTTGAACGGGCGGCCCTGCACTTTGCTGTAACTTTGCACGTCCACCAGGTATTTCGCCCGGAGAAGCAACGCGAGCTGGCCGAGGTTCATTTCCGGCACGAGAACCTTGCGGTAGCGTCGCAAGATCTCGCCAAGGTTGCGCGCCAGCGGATTCAGATACCGCAGGTGCACGTGGCCGATGCGGGCGCCCTTTTCGCGCGCGGTTCCGAGCGCCCCCGTGATCGCGCCGTAGGTTGAGCCCCAGGAGACGATCAGCAGCTCGCCATCGGGGTCGCCGGCAGGCACGAGATTGGGAATCTCCTGCGCGACGGCTTCGACTTTTGCCGCGCGCAGCCGGACCATATGCTCGTGGTTCAGCGGCTCGTAATTCACGTTTCCGGTGATGTCCTGTTTCTCGATTCCGCCGATGCGGTGTTCGAGATCGGGCGTACCGGGAATCGCCCAGGGCCGGGCCAGCGTCTGCGGATCGCGCGCGTAGGGCTTAAAAGTTTCGGGATTCGTCGCGAAGTGAACGGGGATTTCGGGAATGTCGCGCAGTTCGGGAATGCGCCACGGCTCGGCGCCGTTCGCGAGAAAACCGTCGGAGAGCAAAATGACGGGCGTCATATACTTCAGCGCGATCCGGCTTGCCTCGAACGCGGTCCAGAAACAATCACCGGGCGTTGCGGCGGCAAGCACAGGAATGGGGGCTTCCGAGCTGCGGCCGAACAAGGCTTGGAGCAAGTCCGCCTGTTCGGTCTTGGTCGGCAGACCCGTGGAAGGCCCGCCGCGCTGAATGTCGCAGATCACAATCGGCAGCTCGACCGCGACCGCGAGGCCCATCGCTTCGCTCTTGAGCGACATCCCGGGCCCGGAGGTCGTCGTGATCGCCAGCGCGCCGGCGAACGATGCGCCGATGGCGGAAGTGACCGCAGCGATTTCGTCTTCGGCCTGGAATGTCAGAACGCCGAAATCCTTGTACATCGAAAGTTCGTGCAGGACGTCGGAAGCGGGCGTGATCGGATAGGAACCGAGAAAAAGCGTGAGGCCCGATTTCTGCGACGCCGTGACGAATCCCATCGCCAGCGCCTGGTTGCCGCTCAGATTGCGATACGTTCCCGGCGCAAGTTTGGCGGGGGGGATTTCGTAGCTCACCTGGAACGCTTCGGTCGCTTCGCAGTAGGAGTAGCCCGCGCGCAAGGCAAGCTTGTTTGCTTCGGCCAGAAGCGGCTTGTTCTGGAACTTCTGGTCCAGCCACCGGAAGGTCGGCTCCATGGCCCGGTTGTAGAGCCAGCAGCACATGCCGAGGGCGAAGAAATTCTTGCAGCGATCCATGCTCTTTGCGTCGAGGCCCAGCTCGGTGAGGGCTGCGCGCGTCAGCCGTTCGAGGCCGACGGGAAAAACCCGGTAGCCGTCGAGCGAATGATCTTCGAGCGGATTCGACTTCAGGTGCGCCTTGCGGAGGTCGTTTTCGGTGAAGCTGTCGGCATTCAATACAAGGATGCCATTTCGTTTTAGGTCCGGCAGATTGACGATGAGCGCTGCGGGATTCATCACGATGAGTGCGTCCACGGCATCGCCGGGCGTGTAGACCTGGCCCGAAGCAAAGTGAATTTGAAAGCCGCTGACGCCGGGAATCGTTCCCGCAGGCGCGCGAATCTCGGCCGGATAATCCGGGAAGGTCGCAAGGTCGTTGCCGTAAAGCGCGACCGTATTGGTGAATTGATTGCCGGTGATCTGCATCCCGTCGCCGGAATCGCCCGCGAAACGAATGACCGCTTGCTCGATCGTTTCGCGCTTGTGCCCGTGCACAGGGGAATCGGTCAAAGTTCCCATAATGTCTGCGGACCTCTATGGTCAGAATGTATTGCAGCCCAGCACTTGCCCCCGGTGAGATCTGATGTACTGCTGTAGAAGAAGCTCCGCCAGAGGTGGTTGCTCGTAAAGGATAGCACAGGGGGTCAGCGCGGAAGGTGTGCGTGCAACGATGTGTGTTTCAGATGTGACCGCCGTCACAACACCCCGATTTGTGCGCACGCCCAGTCTCACGCGATGCGCGAGACTCCGTTGGATCGTGCGCCCCAATTCCTTTGATGCGGAATTCCCGCATAGCGTGGTTCGGGAGAAGCTCACTGCTATAAGATCTGTCCCCAAGAAATCGAATTCCCACTATGTCATTGCAAGGAAATGTCCGTTAAGTTACGCTCCACCCGTATGCCTCTCCAGTTACTCCGCTTCTGTCTGAGTTTCGCGGCAGTGATGCTTTGTGTGGGTGGTTCGGGGCAGCAAACCCCAACCGATTTGCCGAGCGCGCCCCAGAACCAACCGGCGAGCCTATCCTCGCCGACCGGGCCAAACACCGCGGCTGCTCCGTTGCTTCCGGCTGATTACTCGCAGGAAAGTTCGGTGATCGAGCAAGCCCGATCCTCGATGCGATTTGAAAATGACGGCAGCTCCAATCAGGTGGTTTATGTTCGCGTCAGAGTGCAAAAGGCGGAAGGCGCGCAGGCGTGGGGACAGCTTGTGTTTTCTTACAGCTCAGCGAACGAGAAGATCCACGCGGACTATGTGCGCGTGCACAAGCCTGACGGTAGTGTCGTGACGGCGGGAGCAGATGCAATACAAGATCTTAGCTCGCCCATCGAGCGCGAGGCCCCTGCATACTCCGACGTCCGCCAGATACACATCACCGTCCCGGGTCTGACTGCCGGAGACACTCTCGAATATGAAATAAGAACCGATACCACATCGCCGCTCGTCCCCGGGGAGTTCTTCACGCAGTGGAATTCCTCGCAGGAGATCATTACTCTCGATGAAACGCTGGAATTGAATCTGCCTCAAGGTCGCGAAGTTCACGTCAAGACCGACTCCGGGGTTTCCGGGCCGGAAGAGCGGGTGGATGGCGATCGGCGAATTCTCACGTGGCATTCCTCTTTTACGAAGCGTCCGAGTGAGACCGAAGAAGAGGATATCCTGAAGAAATTGAGGGATGCCGGGGGCAAGCAACCGGACGTTCAAATCTCCACATTCAAGAGCTGGCAGGACGTTGGGCGATGGTACGTGGATTTGGAGCAGCCGCGAGCCGAGGTCACAGATTCGATTCGAGCCAAAGCCGACGAGATCGTCAAGGGACAACGGACAAAGCTCGGCAAAGCCAAAGCCATCTTCGAGTATGTTGAGACGAACATCCGTTACGTTAGCCTCTCATTCGGTTTGGGACGTTTCCAGCCCCACTCGGCGGCGGATGTCCTCGCGAGCCAGTACGGGGACTGCAAGGACAAAGCCACCTTGTTTCATGCACTGCTGGCTGCCGAGAAAATCGAGTCATTTCCAGTGCTTATCAATTCCCAACACAAGATTGACCCGGACGTTCCCTCACCTTTGCAATTCGATCATTTGATCAGTCTCGTCCTGCTGGACGGGACGCAATATTGGGCCGACACGACCGCCGGTGCGGCTCCTTTTGGATTGCTCCTTTCGCCGCTGCGCGACAGCCAAGCGCTGGTGATGGAGCCGAAGGGAAAGTCCGAATTAGAAAACACACCCGCGGACCCACCCTTTCCCGAAGCAACGAGGGTGAGCGTGGAAGGAAAGGTAGATTCGTTGGGTCAGCTGCAAGGCAAGCTAACGTTGTCAGTGACGAGCGATCTAGCCGTCTATCTTCGGCGCATGTTGAGGACGCTTCCGCAGTCTAACTGGTCTCAAGTCGCGGATGGGATCGCCAAACAGCAGTTCGGCGGCACGCCGAAAGTCAGCGATTTTCATTTTTCGGGAATGGAGGATGTGGACGCGCCCTTAGTATTTGAGGTCGAATTCTCTGCGCCGAACTTTCTGGATTTATCCAAGGAGGATTTGGCGCTGGGCGTGCCCTCGGGCGTTCTGGTTTTGCCGAGCGTTGTTGCTCCCGACAAAAACAGCGCGAAGCCGCTCGAATTGGGCGGCATTCGCGACCAATTGGAGAGCTGGAAGATCGAATTCCCCGCCCAGGTCAATGTTTCCATGCCTGTGCCCGTTCATCTCACCCGCGACTACGGTGAATACGAATCGACCTATCTATTGGATGGGCAGAAGTCCACCCTGAAGCGCCACTTGATCATTCGCAACTCAAGAGTGCCTCCTGCTCTTTACAATGACGTCAAGGCGTTTTCCAGTGTGGTCACGGCAGACAAGAACCAAACTCTCGCGCTGACGAACTCCGCTCCCGGCATGGGGACCGCTCTACGCGATATGTCCGCCGACGACCTGTTTGACGCTGCAAGGGCTGCCGAGAATGCGAAGAATTTCGCGGAAGCAGCAAGACTTTATGCCGCAGCGGCCGAAAAAGACCCGGACCACGAGAATGTATGGAATGCCCTAGGCCACGCCTATAACGTTCTCGATGAGTTCGACAAGGCCGTACCAGCGCTCGAGAAGGCCATCGCAAAAAACCCCTTCGATCCTTACGCGCACAATAATCTCGGGCAGGCCTATAGGGGGTTGGGGCAGTATGACAACGCCGTCTCGGAATATCAGAAGCAAATCGAAATCAATCCGCTCGATCAATATGCCCACGCCAACCTGGGAGAAGTCTATCGGAGCCAGAAGAAGTACGCCCTCGCACTGAAAGAACTGCAGACCGCGCTGCAAATTACCCCTGCCGACCAGCAGCTGAACATTTATATTGGCGACACTCAACTCGGCCTGGATGAGACTGATGCTGCGCTGCAGTCGTTCCAAAAGGCCCTCGAGAAACGGCCGTCTCCAGACACCTGGAACAACGTTGCATACTATCTCTCCGAACACGCGGTGCGCCTGGATCTTGCCGAACGGTCCTCGAGGAATTCGATCCAGGTGGTTGAGGCGCTCTCGAAAGGCATTGCGCTTGATACGGTGGGGCCTTCCAGCGTCGGGACCGTCCTAGCGCTCGCTGGGTCTTGGGACACCATGGGGTGGGTCAAGTTCCAGCAGGGGAACGTCAAAGCTGCCAAAGAATATGTGCTTGCCGCTTGGTTGTTGGCCGACAGGGCAACGATCGTCGATCATCTCGGCCAGATTTACGAAAAGCAAGGTCGGAAGGAGGATGCCATGCGAGCCTACGCGCTCGCGCTGGCACTCCCGCATCCGCCCGTCGAAACGCGCGGCCGGTTGGCAGCGCTTGTTGGAGAAGCCAAAGTGGACGCTGTGGTGGAAGAGGCACGGCCCGCCCTCGCGGTACGCCGAGCCGTAAGGCTTGCGAATCCGAAGAGCTTGGATTCGACGGCAAGATTCTGGGTCTTGATTTCCAAGGAGGTGGGGGTACGTGCCCCGAAGATCGAAGACGTGAAATTCATCTCGGGGGGCGGTCGCAATGACGATGCGATGGGCAACTATGTCAATTTGCTCCGCGCGACCAAATTGCCCTATCTGATTCCAAAAGGAGAAGGAGCGAAGATTGTCGTGCAGGGCTCTTTGACTTGCGTGAGCGCCTCTCACGAGTGTGTCTTCACGCCAGCATCGGTTGACGACACATTGCGTCTTCTTGTTTCTCACGCCGGCGCAGTGCCGCAGTAGCGTGCACTGAGAAAAGAACTGTGTCGCGCGAGAACGAGTTCTTGGTGGCAGATCTACTGCTGACGGAATCCCCACAGAACAAGCGCCGTCCTTGCGACTACGAATAGGCGGAAGCGCGCTCGCGAGCAGCCTGCTCGAACGCCGGACGCGAATAAAGAAGCAGAACGATCAGCGCCACGACGAACAGCATGCTGAATCCGCCTGCGAAATCAAACAAGAGGTCGAAGGCGTGCGCCGGGAACGGGAACAGGCTGGGCGAGACGGGGAACGGCATTGATCGGAATACAGCCGCAAGGTAATCGTCGCGAACCGCGGGGAAGAACATCGGAAGCGTGTTCAGCAGGCTGAAGAAGTAAAACGCGACCGTGGCCGGCAGGCTCCAGCGCTTCAGCCGGAGCAGGCCAATGCCTAACGTCAGTTTAGTCAAGCCGAGCGCCACATAGAAGAGCTTTGCTGCGCTTCCGTATAGAACCTTGCCCATGAGGAAGGCCGGGAAATGCATGAATGGCACAACGAGTAGGGAAGGGGTCCCGGCGAGCAAGAAGACCGCGATCACAATCATCACGATAGGCACGCGGCCGGCTCTTGGCGGTGGGGACGGAAGCATTGGCGCCGCAGTCTCGGCGAACTCGACAGGCACAGAGGGAAGATCGGGTTGAAATTGCACTCGAACACTGCGGCGAGTAAAGAGCACGAGCCACCACACGCCAATGGCGAGAAAGAGCAGGCCGAATCCCGGCATCACCGCTCGCATCATTAGATTGAAATGCGGTGGAACATTGTGTTCTGTGGGCAGCGGCATCACGAGAAAGACGAGGGTGCCCATGAGCGACTGCAGGATGATGCAAACGGCGAACACGATCGCGGTGATGCGCGCCCAATTCTTCAGTCGCAGCAATCCGATGCCGGTGAAAATTCCGAATGCTTCCACGCAGAGGAAGAATGCGTAGATCAGAACTATCGGAATCAGCATCTGCCGAGGGAAGTTGGCTTGTGGACCGGCAGTCGATCCCCGGACTATTGCAATCAGAACGAAGGCAGTGAATAGGAGCGCGATCGCGCTGCCCGCCATCAGGACGATCGCAGCAGCGGTGACCCCGGCGGAACGCTTCATGGGGAACGCCTCTCGTTCAGGATCCGCTATACCAGAAATGTCCTCAGAGTCAAAGGCCATCTGAACGGGCGCGAGGATCAGACAGGTTCCTTGTTGACGTTCGCCTTTAATTCGCCTATGCTGGCTGCGGCTGGCTGCCCACTGTCGGGCAGGGAGGCGCACGATGACACTCACAAAGCGGCAAAAACAGGTCCTCGATTTTCTCGTGACATTTCACGACAAGCACGGCTACTCGCCGAGCTTCGAGGAGATGGCGCGCTCGCTCAAACTCACTTCGCTTGCCACGGTGCACAAGCACATCTCGACGCTCGAGCGAAAAGGATTCATTCGCCGCGGCTACAATCAGAGCCGCTCGATCGAAGTCGTGCAGTTGCCCAAGTCCGTGCGCGAAGAGGTGATCGAACGCTACGCCGCCGAGTTGCCGCTCGCCGGACGCATCGCCGCGGGCCGCCCGCTGGAAGCGGTGGAAGAGAAGGAGACGTTTTCGCTGGGTGAATTCTCACGCGGCGAGCATCGCTTCGTCCTCCAAGTGAAGGGCAATTCAATGATCGAAGATCACATTATGGACGGGGACTTCATCGTCGTTGAGGAGTCGCAGGTCGCCAACGCCGGAGAGATCGTCGTCGCGCTGGTGGGCGACAACGAGGCGACGCTCAAGCGTTTCTATCGCGAGCCCGGCGGCAAGATTCGCTTGCAACCCGCCAATTCCGACCTGCAGCCGATTATCGTGGCTGCCCAGGACGTCAAGGTGCAGGGCCGCGTGGTCGGCGTTTTACGCAAGTTCTGAGGCCCGTCTCGCGACGCGGCCCGGAAAAGTGCCCCGAGCACGTGTACCAATCGCGAACACTTCACCTAACTTTGTCTTGCTGCTTTCGGCCGCACGACTTAGATTGAGCGACACCCCGGTCCGCACGCCAACCTAGCTGGCGGTGTATGCAGGCCGAGGAGGTTCTCATGTGGGGGAGCAACAAGAAGCCAGAGGCACAGCAGGCGCCGGTGTATCCACCGGCGTCGCCGACTTCCGGAATCGCACCGAAATCAGCTCCGATAAACAGGGAGGGTAGCTCTATGAGCAGTGAAGGCATTCGTCCGCTCGGACCGGCAGCCAGCGGCACAACCGCAAGACTCGGCGCCAGCCTGCACGTGAAGGGCGAAATTACAGGCAACGAGGATCTGCACATTGACGGCACCGTCGAGGGGCTGGTCCAGCTCGACGATCGCAAGCTGACCGTCGGCGCCAGCGCCAAATTGACCGCCGATGTCGTGGCCCGCGAGGTCGTGGTTTTCGGCAGCGTGAAGGGCAATCTTCGCGCGCGCGACCGCATCGAGATCAAGAAGGACGGCTCGGTGATCGGCGACTTGACCACCGCGCGGATCATGATCGAGGACGGAGCCTACTTCAAGGGCGCCATCGAGATTGACCGCAGCACGGGCGAGGCCGATCGCAGCTTTGACAAGCCGGCCTTCACGCGCGCCGCGGCCGCCTCGACGACACCTGCGCCGGCGCATATCGCGAAGTCCGCGAGCTGACCGGCCGAGAACGATTTCCGGCGGCACGCCTCCACTGAGTGGGGGGCGTGCCGCCGAACGTCTTCACTTTGGTATGCTACGTTCGGCGCCCGCTCCCTAACGTATGCACCACTTTTTGCTCTCGCTCGCTGACGGGCTCCTGGCTCACCTCGACTGGCTTCTCTTCGGCATTTTTCTTCTGCTTGCCTGCATGATGCCCCGCCTGGGCCATCGCTGGTTTTCCGCGGCCGAACGATTGGGCGCGCGCTTCGCCGAGCGCAAAGGCCTCGCCATTGCAGTTCTCGCGTTCGTTGCGATTGCGGCGCGGATCGGTTTGCTTGCGTGGCACATTGACCCGGTCCCTACGCCGCTCTATCACGACGAGTTCAGCTATCTCCTCGCCGCCGACACTTTTGCGCACGGCCGCTTGACCAACCCGCCCCACCCGCTCCCGATTTTCTTCGAGACGTTCCACGTCTTGCAGCGCCCGACCTACATGTCGAAATTTCCGCCCGCGCAAGGAGCAGTGCTGGCGCTGGGCCAGGTGCTCGGGCATCCATGGATTGGAGTCGTGCTGAGCGTTGGAGGAATGTGCGCCGCGATCCTCTGGATGTTGCAGGGCTGGTTGCCGGCGCGCTGGGCCTTAGTCGGCGGTGTACTCGTGCTGCTGCGCATCGGCCTGTTCAACGATTGGGTGGACAGCTACTGGGGCGGTGCGGCCGCGGCGATCGGCGGCGCGCTCGTCGTAGGCGCGTTGCCGCGGATTCAGCGCAGGCCGCGTCCGAGAGACGCGCTCTTGATGGGCCTCGGAGCGGCGATTCTGGCGAACAGCCGCCCACTCGAGGGGCTGGTACTTTTCGCGACGGTTGTAGTGGCGCTCATCCTGTGGTTCCTCGGGCGGCGCGTCGTTTCCACAGGGCCTAGTGGGTTTGTTGGGCGACGACTGGCGCCTGCCTGCGGCAGGGGCATCGCGCTGCGGCGCGCCGTCGTGCCGCTCGGCGCCGTGCTGCTCATCGCGGCGGCGTTCATCGCGTATTACAACTGGCGGGGCACGCATAATCCGTTGCGATTCCCATACGCCGTGTACGAGCAGAGGTACGACACGGGCCCTCTGTTCCTGTGGCAATCCGCCAGGCCCCTGCTCAAGTACAACAACCCGCAGTTCGATGCTTTCTACAACGTGTGGGCGCCCGCTCAATTCAGCGATTTCCTGGATGACGGTTGGATCAACATCCGTGACAAGATCACCGAATTCATCGGCTTTTTTGCGGGCAAGGAGCTTTTCGTGGCGCTGCTCGCGCTGCCGTGGGTGCTGCGCGATCGTCGCGTGAAATTTCTGCGCTGGCAATTCCTGGTTTGCGGCCTCGGACTGCTTGCGGCGGTCTGGTTCTGGCCGCATTACGCCGCGCCGCTCGCCGCGACGACCACGGCGCTCCTGATTCAGGGACTGCGGCACGTGCGGCAGTGGCGCATTCGCGGCTGGCCCGTCGGACTGGGACTTTCGCGCGCCGTCGTGCTTCTGACCTTCGGCCTCGTGCTCCTGCAGGTCGTACAGTCCGCGCCCAATCCGTTCGCCGCCGATTCCGGTTGGGACGCGCTGGCCGAGCGCGGACGCTATGCAGCCGAGCTTGCGGTCAAGCCCGGATTGCATCTGGTGATCGTGCGTTACTCGCTCGATCACAATCCACATATCGAGTGGGTGTACAACGGCGCCGATCTCGATCGCGCGAAAGTAGTCTGGGCGCGCGAAATCCCCGGCGTGGACATGCGCCCGCTGCTCGACTACTACCACGACCGCCAAATCTGGCTCCTCGAGCCCGATAAGGCGCCGCCGCTTGAATTCGCTCCGTACACTCTTCCTGCGGCGGGTCTGTCTTCCTCCGGCCCGCATTAGCGCTTCCGTGTTGGGTTCGCACTCGCCAGGGACGCTGCCTGAGAGGGGCGTTCGGTGGCGGGTCAGTTTCCGGTTAGCGCATTAATTCCTAGTTGAGCAAACACTATTGCAAGAACTGTATTACAATCCCCAATAAGGGGAGGCGCCACTGCCGTGCGTCAGCTTGTGATCACGATTACGCTGGTTCTTGCTGTGGTGTTCCCGGCACTAGCGCAAACCACTGCAGCGCCCGACTTCTCGGGTACTTGGGTTCTCAACGTCGCAAAGAGCACGCTCGCGCAGGACAGTACGGTCAAGTCCGAAACGATCATTGTTGAATACAAGAAGTCGACGATCGTTTTCCATTACAAAACGGACGGCAAGAAGTCGACGGAAACGTACACGCCAGATGGGCAAAAGCGCGTCACGATGGATATGCCGACAGGTCAACTGGTTTCAAAGGCGAGCTGGCAAGACTCGGTGCTGGTTATCGAATCCACGCTTGAAATGAAGATCCCCAATGTTGTGGTCACTGTTTCCGGCCTTAAGCCCGTGATCGATACATGGACGCTCTCGGCTGACGGTCGAACTCTCACCCACGATGCAGACAGCCACAAAGAGATTTTTGTCTACGACAAGCAATAGGCGCGGTAGTGCAAACCTCGAATTCTTAGTTCTGTCCCAGCTTCCAATTGTGCAGGCCGTCTCCCATTGTGTCTGGCTACTCTGATAATCGGAAACTGATCCAGTGCCACGTTCTGCGCGCGTTGACAACAGTTCGCTCATCCTCTATCCTTAACGTTTGCCTAGTGTGGGAAAGGTGTCACTGAGCGTATGCGCACGTACGTACCGAGAGGTCGAGACGCGGATGCGATGATCCAGGGGAACTCCTGGTTCGTCATCGATGCGTCCGGGCAAGTGCTGGGGCGGCTGGCCGCGCGAGTGGCGCGCGTGCTGATCGGGAAAGACAAAGCGAATTACACGCCGTTTCTGAATTCCGGCGATCACGTTGTCGTGATCAATGCGGACAAGATTCGTCTGACGGGGAACAAACTCGAGCAGAAAGTCTATCGCACGCACAGCGGATACCCCGGCGGGCTGAAAGAAGTGCCGGCGAAGCGCCTCCGGCAGACCCGCGCGGATTGGATGGTGCGGGAAGCGGTTCTCGGGATGCTCCCGAAGAACAAGTTGCGCGCGAGCCGCGCGAAAAAGCTTCGCGTTTATCTGGACGACAAAGGTTTGCTGAGACACGCAGGGCAGAAGCCGCAGCCGCTCGCCATGTAAGCTTGCTTTCGGCCCCGAAACGCCGGGGCCGCGGGGTAGCCTCTGGGCCACGTCCGGGCAGGCCGGGGTTTCTGCGAATGACCCGCGCTGAGAATGCGGGAGCGATCGAGCAAGGTTTAGGAGGAACGTTGAGTTCGACGGCAGAGCCAGTCGAGGGAACCAAGCAACAATTCTACGGCACGGGCCGCCGCAAGGAAGCGGTCGCGCGCGTGTACGTGCGGATGGGCTCCGGGAAATTTACGGTGAACGGGCGCGCGCCGGAGGAATATTTCCGCAACGTGAATTGGCGCATTCGCGCCACGCAGCCGCTGGCGTTCACCGAAACAGCGGCGCAGTTGGACGTGGCCGCATCCGTGCACGGCGGCGGAGTGGGCGGCCAGGCGGACGCGGTGCGGATGGGGTTGTCGCGGGCGCTCGCGGTGTTCAACGCGGAGCTGCGGCCGGGTTTGCGGCGCAACGGTTTTCTGACGCGCGATTCGCGCATGAAAGAACGCAAGAAGTACGGGCAGAAGGGCGCCCGGAAGCGCTTCCAGTTCAGCAAGCGCTAAAGAAACGGTCTCCGGTGCGGCCGCAAGGCCGGACCGAATTCACGGCCGGCAAGGAGCCGGCGATCGGACGTTCGGCGGCACGGGGTGACTCGCAGCTGCTTGAAAACGTCCAATTCATCAGGAGGAACATTGGCGGTAGAAATCACGATGAAGGAACTGCTGGAGGCCGGAGTCCATTTCGGCCACCAGACGCGGAGATGGGAACCGAAGATGAAGGAGTACATCTTCGGCGAGCGCAACGGAATCCACATCATTGACCTCCAGAAGACCCTCAAGATGTTTCGCGACGCCAGCCGCTACGTCAGCGAGCTGAGCGGACAGGGCAGAACCATCCTTTTTGTCGGCACAAAGCGACAGGCGCAGGAAGCCGTCGCCGAAGAGGCGCGCCGCTGCGGAATGTACTACGTGAATCACCGGTGGCTCGGCGGCACGCTCACCAACTGGGCGACGCTGCAGAAATCCATAAAGCGCCTGAAGACGCTGAAGGCCATGATCGAAGATGGCCGCATGGCGCAGCTCTCGAAGAAGGAATCGGCGCGGCTCGAGCGCGAGCTGAAGCACCTGCTGCAGAATTTGGAAGGTGTTGAGAACATGGCGGCGCTGCCGGATGCGATGTTCGTGATCGATTCGCATGCGGAAGCGATCGCGGTGCGCGAGGCGCGCCGGATGGGCGTGCCGGTCGTGGCCATCGTGGACACCAATTGCAATCCCGAGCAGGTGGATTGGGTGATTCCCGGCAACGACGACGCGCTGCGCGCGATTCGCCTCTTCACGTCGAAGATCGCCGACGCGGTGGTCGAAGGCCGCCAGGCGTTCGAGCAAACGCAAATCGCCGAACAAAAGGTTGCGGAAGGCGGCGCCGCGGACGGCGACAACGTCGAGTACGTGGACACGAGCGCTTACGAATCCTACGAGAAGCAAGAAGGCGATTTCGCCGATCCGACGCAACTGGATCTTGTGGAACCGTCTCCGGAGTCTCCGGTCGAACCTGCAGGTGAATCGGCCGCCGAGCCGCATCCGGTGCCGGATGAGGGCGAGGGGAAGGTCTAAAGCGCTCGCGCGCGGGCTCGCCGAGGTTGGGAGACCCGCAATCGCTTGCGATGGAAACAATCGAACGCAAAGGAAACATGGGAACGATGACCACAAATCCGGAGGGTGTGAATGTCCCCGCAAACCTCGTGAAGGCGCTGCGGGAACGCACGCAGGCGGGGTTTGCCGATTGCCGGGCCGCGTTGATCGAAGCGAAACTCGATATCGAATCCGCTATCAGCATTCTGCGGAAAAAGGGACAAGCGGCCGCGGCAAAGAAGGCCCAGCGTATGGCCACCGAAGGATTGGTGGGCCACTACATTCACGCGGGCGGCAAGATCGGCGTGATCGTGGAAGTGAACTGCGAATCCGATTTCGTCGCGCGCACGGAAGATTTCCAGAAGCTATGCCATGACGTGGCCATGCACATTGCCGCGCTCGATCCGCGCTTCGTGAGGCGCGAAGAGGTCACGCCGGAATTGCTCGAACGCGAGCGCGAGATCTGCGCCGCGCAGGCGCGCGCCACCGGGAAGCCCGAGAAAATCGTCGAAGGCATCATCAAAGGCAAAATGGAGAAGTTTTTCGGCGAGGCGTGCCTCTACGAGCAGCACTTCATCAAAGACGAGTCCGTTACGGTCGGCGAGCTGATCGCTCAGACGATCGCGAAAATCGGCGAAAACATCTCGGTGCGGCGCTTCGTGCGATTCAAAGTCGGCGAGGTTCCGGGCGCTGAGAAAGCGGCCGGTGACGGCGCGCCGCCGGAGCCCGAGCCGCCGAGCGAGCCGGCTCCCGCTTGAAAAGCGGCTGCGCCAGCAATGGAGTTTTGACGCCCGGCTTTGCCGATTTCAGAGCAAACGCCCGGTGCCTGGGAATTTTTGCTAGAATGCCCGCCAGGTCGCGCGCGCATGTCTAATCCCGATCCGCCAACGTTGCGAAAGAAATCTCCCGCCCTGGCTTACGATCGCATCGTCCTGAAACTTTCCGGAGAATCCCTTCAGGGGCCGCAAGGCTTCGGCATTCACGCCGAGACCGTGGCCGGCATTGCGCGCGAATTGAAAGAGGTCAGCGATCTCGGCCTGCAGATTGCCATCATCGTCGGCGGCGGAAACTTCTTCCGTGGAACCCGGCAGAAGGCGCTTTCGATTGACCGCGCCACCGGGGACTACATGGGGATGCTTGCGACCGTCATCAACGGTCTGGCGCTGCAGGACGCGCTGGAAAAAGAGGGCGTCATCACGCGGCTGCAAAGCGCGATCGAAATGCACCACGTTGCCGAGCCGTTCATCCGCAGGCGCGCGGTGCGCCATCTGGAAAAGGGCCGCATCGTCATTTTCGCCGCTGGCACGGGCAATCCTTTCTTTTCGACCGATACCGCCGCGGCGCTGCGCGCGGTTGAAATCAAGGCGCAAGTTCTGATGAAGGCGACGCGCGTTGACGGGATCTACGACGCCGATCCCGAAAAAGTTAAAGGCGCGAAAATGTTTGAGCGCATCAGCTACCTCGACGTGATAAAGAAAGAGCTCTCGGTGATGGACACCACGGCCATCTCGCTCTGCATGGACAACCAGATGCCCATCCTGATCTTCAACATGAATGTGCCCGGAAACATCAAGCGTGTCGTGCTGGGCGAGCGAGTGGGCTCGATCATCCGCAGCGACTGAGGGGGGCGACGATGAACACGATTGTCAGCAGCAAGGACGCTATCGCGCAAGGCAGAACGCGCATGGAAAAAGCCGTCGATGACTTTCGCAAGGAGATGGCCGTACTTCGCACCGGACGCGCTCACGTCTCGTTGCTCGACCACGTTCGCGTGGACTACCACGGCACGCCGATGCCCATCAACCAGCTCGGCACCATGGCGGTGCCGGAGCCGACGATGATCGTGATTTCGCCGTGGGATCCGGGCGCCGCGGGGCTGATCGACAAAGCCATTCGCACCTCCGACCTGGGCCTGAATCCTTCCAGTGACGGCAAGATCGTGCGCGTCCCGATTCCCCCGTTGACCGAAGAACGGCGAAAGGATCTCGTCAAGCAATTGCACAAAGTGCGCGAGAATCATCTCACCGCCGTTCGGAATATCCGGCGCGACGTCAAGGAAGCCGTCGAGAAACTGGAAAAGGAAAAGAAAATCAGCGAGGACGAGCGCAAGCGTAGCGTCGACGAACTCGAGAAGCTGACCCACCAGGAAACCAAGAAGATCGAAGAGCTCTCCGCCGGCAAAGAGAAAGAAATCCTCGAAGTGAAGTAGGGGTATTCTTCCCGCGCCTTGTCTCCGCCCTCTTATCTTCTTCGGCCGCGCCTCTCGGTTGACGATCGCGAAAGTTTTGCAGCCGCGGCCCTAGCTCGACATCCCCTCTATCCTTTTTCTTTCCCTGGCTGCCTTGTCCCCCGCACGCGTTGCGGATACACTTTCAAGTTTGCATGCAGCGCTTATTTTGCGGTTGACGGAAGGCCCATGAAGATTCACGAGTTCCAGGCAAAGGATATTTTCCGGCGGTTCGGCGTGCCCACGCCCCGCGGCGAGATGGTGACTTCGGCCGAAGCGGCGCGTGCCGCCGCAGAACGGCTGGGGACGAAGGTGGTCGTCGTCAAAGCCCAAATTCACGCGGGCGGGCGCGGCAAGGGAGGCGGCGTAAAGCTGGCGAAGTCGCCCGCAGAGGCTGCGGAGATCGCCGGGCGGATCCTGGGGATGACGCTCGTCACGCCGCAGACGGGGCCGGGCGGACGCGTCGTGAAGCGGCTCTTGATCGAGGAAGGCCTCGACATCAAGCGCGAATTGTATTTGAGCATCCTCGTGGACCGCGCGGTCGCCGCGCCGGTGATCATGGCGAGCGCCGCGGGCGGAATCGAAATCGAAGAAGTTGCGCGCGAGCATCCCGATGCAATTTTGCGCGAGACAATTCATCCCGCGACGGGATTGCAACCCTATCACGCGCGGAAGATCGCTTTCGGCCTGGGGCTTACGGGCGATGCGGTCGCCGGCGCGGGACCGTTTCTGCAGGCGCTCTACCGCGCGTTCGTCGAGACCGACGCCTCGCTGGCAGAAATCAATCCTCTCGTGCTGACGGGCGAAGGGAAGCTCGTCGCGCTCGATGCCAAGATGACCTTCGACGACAACGCGCTTTACCGTCACAAGGACATCGCGGAATTCCGCGATCTGAACGAAGAGGAGCCGCTCGAGGTCGAGGCGTCGAAGTTCAAACTGAATTACATCAAGCTGGACGGCAGCGTCGGCTGCATGGTGAACGGCGCTGGCCTTGCGATGTCGACGATGGACATCATCAAACTCGCGGGCGGCGCGGCTGCGAATTTCCTGGATGTGGGCGGCGGCGCATCGGCGGAGCAGGTGAAGAATGCATTCCACATCTTGATGAGCGACGCGAGCGTGCGCGGCGTTTTCATCAATATTTTCGGCGGCATCTTGCGCTGCGACGTATTGGCGACGGGGGTCGTCGCCGCGGCGCGCGAGTTGCATGTGAAAGTGCCCGTGGTGGTGCGCATGGAAGGCACCAACGTCGAGCAGGGGCAGCAGATTCTTCGCGAATCGGGCCTGAATTTCACCATCGCGCGCGACATGAAGGACGGCGCCGAAAAGGTTGTCGCTCTGGCCGGAGGCGCGCGATGAGCGTCCTCGTCAATCGTGAGACGCGCGTCCTCGTGCAGGGCATCACCGGCCGCGAGGGGACTTTCCACTCACAGCAGATGATCGAATACGGCACGAAAGTCGTCGGCGGTGTTACGCCCGGCAAAGGCGGCACGGCGCATCTGGGAGTGCCGGTATTCAACACGGTCGCGGAAGCGGCTCACGCGACCGGTGCGAATGCGTCCGTGATTTTCGTTCCGCCGCCTTTTGCTGCGGACGCAATTCTCGAAGCCGCGGACGCGGGCTTGCCGCTTACGGTGTGCATCACCGAAGGCGTGCCGACCCTCGACATGGTGCGCGTCGCCGCGGCGCTCAAGGATTCGCATACGCGCCTCATCGGCCCGAACTGCCCAGGCATCATCTCGCCCGGCCAGTGCAAGATCGGCATCATGCCCGGCCGCATCCACAAACAAGGAAACATCGGCGTCGTCAGCCGCAGCGGCACGCTCACTTACGAAGCCGTGGACCAGCTCACCAAGCTCGGCATCGGCCAGTCCACGTGCATCGGAATCGGCGGCGACCCGATCATCGGAACGTCGTTCCTTGATTCGCTTAAACTTTTCAACGATGATCCCGATACGCATGCGATGGTTCTCATCGGTGAAATCGGCGGCAACGCCGAGCAGCTAGCGGCCGAGTTCGTTCACGCGAACGTGAAGAAGCCGGTTATCGGATTCATCGCTGGTCAAACCGCGCCGCCCGGGCGCCGCATGGGCCACGCCGGCGCCATCATCAGCGGCGGCTCGGGCACCGCGAAGGAAAAATACGAAGCGATGCGAGCCGCGGGAATTCATTGCGTCGAGAGCCCGGCCGATATCGGGAGCACGCTCGCCGCCGCCCTGGGCCAGTCAGCGAAACGTTAAGGGGAGAGAGAGAAATGTCAGCCGAACGTACACTTGCAATCATCAAGCCGGACGCGGCAAGTCGCGGCTTGACCGGACCAATTCTTGCGCGCGTGGATAAAGCTGGATTCCGCATCGCGGCGATCAAGTCGTTGCGGCTCACACGCGATGAAGCCGAGGGATTTTATGCCGTGCATCGCGGCAAGGGATTCTTCGCGGAGCTCACCGAATTCATGAGTTCGGGAAAGATCATCGTCATCGTGCTCGAAGCGGAAAACGCCATCATGCGCTGGCGCGAAACCATGGGCGCCACCGACCCCTCAAAGGCCGCGCCCGGCACGATTCGCAAGGAATTCGGCACCAGCATCCAGAACAATTGCACGCACGGTTCCGACGCGCCAGAAACGGCCGCGTTCGAGATCGCCTACTTCTTCCCGGGCCACGAGCTCCTGTAAACGCCAGAGCGATACTCTTTCTTGCTCTGGCACCGCCGATGCGTCATCCCTAATCCGTCTCGATTGCACGGAGGCGGCGGGTCTCCGGTAGAATGAGCGCTTGTGGAGCCGGCGCGCGAACTCGGAAAACTGCTCTTGCTCTTCGGCGTGATCCTAGCGATTGCGGGCGCGCTGCTGATGCTTGGCGGAAGACTGCCGATGCGGTTGGGCCGCTTGCCCGGAGACATCGCCTATCGCGGGAAGAATGGCTCGTTTTATTTTCCTATTGTCACTTGCCTGCTCTTGAGCGCCGGACTCACGCTGCTTTTCTGGTTCGTGAATTGGTTGCGCCGTTAGCGAATGGACGAAACGAATGGCGACGAACGAGTGCGGGCTCTACTTGGAGCCCGCTGAGTAAACGATGAAATCAGACGAAAAGACGCAATTCCAGCTCAACTTGGCGCCCGCACGAAAGGTCTGGTCCGTCAGCGAGCTCACGGGCCGGATTCGCGATCTCCTCGCCGGCGAATTCACCGACATCTGGGTGGAAGGCGAAGTCTCCAACTGTCACGTTTCGCAGCCGGGGCACATCTACTTCACGCTGAAAGACGCGAAGACGCAAATTCGTTGCGTGGCCTTCCGCAATCAGGTCAACCGCCTGAAATTCCGCCCCGAGGATGGATTGAAGGTGACCGTGCGCGGATCGATCGGCGTGTACGAGCCGCGCGGTGAATATCAAATTTACGTCGAGCACATCGAGCCGATCGGCCTCGGCGCGCTGCAGCTCGCCTTCGAGCAATTGAAGAAGCGTCTTCAGGCCGAGGGCCTGTTCGACGTGGCGCGCAAGAAGCCGCTGCCCGCGTTGCCGCGCCGCGTGGGCATCATCACGTCGCCGCGCGGAGCCGCCGTGCGCGACATCATTCGCATCCTGCGCCGGCGCTTCCCGAATCTCGATTTGCTGGTTTATCCCGTGCGCGTGCAGGGCGAGGGCGCGGCGGGAGAAATCGCTGCGGCGATCCAGTACTTTCATGGCAAGCGCGCGGCGGATGTCATCCTGCTCGCGCGCGGCGGCGGCTCGCTCGAGGATTTGTGGGCGTTCAACGAGGAAATCGTCGCGCGCGCGATTGCCGAGTGCGCGATTCCGGTCATCTCGGGCGTGGGCCACGAATCCGATTTCACGATTGCCGATTTCGTTGCGGACGTGCGCGCTTCGACGCCGTCGGCGGCCGCGGAACTCGTCGTGCTCTCGCGGCAGGAATTCGACCGGCACTTGCGCGAGCTGCGCGGCAATTTGGCCGACAAGATGCGGCTCATCTTGCACACGCAGCGTCACCGGCTGCAGGAATTGGTGACGCACGCCGGATTCCGGCGGCTCGAAGAATTGCTGCGGCAGAATCGCCAGCGCGCCGATGAGTTGCTGATGCGCCTTGGCGACTCACTCGAAACGCGCCTCGAACGCGTGCGCCGCCGCTTCACCATCGCGCAGACGCGCATTGCGTCGTTCGATTTGCGCCAGCGCATTCAGGCCATGCGATTGCGCATCGGCCAGCGCTCGGAGGAATTGCGCCGGCGCGTCGAGCGCTTGCTCGCCGCGAAGCGGCAGCGCATTGAGCGGTTGGGAGTGCAGCTCGAAGAACGCAGCCCGCTGCGCGTGCTCGAGCGCGGCTACGCCATCGCTTACGACGCCGCGGGCCACATCCTCCGCTCGCCCGACCAGGTCGCGCTGGGCGATGAAGTTCGCGTGCAATTGGCCCGCGGCCGTTTGAGCACAGAGGTTCGCCGAAAAGATCCGCACTCCTAGGTCCTGATTGGCCGCGCGGATTATTCGTTCTCGGAAGAACTAGCAACTTTCAGCACGGCGAGGAAGGCTTCCTGCGGGATGTCCACGCGGCCGACGCGCTTCATTCGCTTCTTCCCTTCTTTCTGTTTCTCGAGGAGTTTGCGTTTGCGCGTGATGTCGCCGCCGTAGCACTTGGCGAGAACGTTCTTCCGCATCGGCGCCACTGTTTCGCGCGCGATGACGCGGCTGCCGATCGCCGCCTGAATCGGCACCTCGAACATTTGCCGCGGAATGAGCTTGCGCAGGCGCGTAACGAGTTCCTTGCCGCGCTCGTACGCGAATTCGCGGTGACACACGAGCGTCAGCGCATCCACGGGCTCGCCGCCGACCAGCACGTCGAGCTTGACGAGATCGGCTTCCTTGTAGCCGGAGAGGTGGTAGTCGAGCGAGGCGTATCCCCGCGAAACGCTTTTCAGCCGGTCGTAGAAATCCAGAACGATTTCGTTGAGCGGCAGGTCGTAGGTCAGCAGCACGCGCGTGGGGGAGAGATACTCGAAGTTCTTTTGCACGCCGCGCTTGTCCTCGCAGAGCTGCAAAATGGCGCCCACGGATTCCTCGGAGGTGATGATCATCGCCGTGATCACCGGCTCCTCGATTTTGGAGATCGCGCCCGGCGATGGAAATTTCGTGGGGTTGTCCACTTCGATCGTGCCCGCGCCCGTGGTCGTGATGCGGTAGCGCACGCTCGGCGCCGTCGTAATCAGGTCGATGTCGAACTCGCGTTCGAGCCGCTCCTGCACGATCTCCATGTGCAAAAGCCCGAGAAATCCGCAGCGAAAGCCGAAGCCGAGCGCGACGGAATTTTCCGGCTCGTAGAAGAACGCGGCGTCGTTGAGCTGCAACTTGCCGAGGGCGTCGCGCAGCACTTCGTAGCCGGACGCCTGCGTCGGAAACAGCCCGGCGAAGACCATCGGCTTGATCGCCTCGAATCCGGGCAGCGGCTCGGCCGGGCGCGCGGCCTCGATGATCGTGTCGCCGACGCGCGCATCGGCCACGCGCTTAATGCCGGCGACGATGAAGCCCACGTCGCCTGCCGCCAATTGTTCGAGCGCGATCGGTTTGGGCGTGAGCACTCCGAGTGTCTCGACTTCGTACACTTCGTTGTTCGAGCAAAGCCGGATCTGCTGGTGAGGGCGGATGCATCCTTCAAAAACGCGGACCAACACCACCGCGCCGCGGTAGGAATCGAACCACGAATCAAATATCAGCGCGCGCAGCGGCGAATCGGCCGAGCCCGTGGGCGCCGGGATTCGCGCGACGATCGCATCCAGCACGGCTTCCACACCCAGGCCGCTCTTCGCGCTGATGGCCAGCGCGTCACCGGCGGGGATGGCCAGGACGTTCTCGATCTGCTCTTTGATTTCGTCCGGCCGCGCGGCGGGAAGATCGATCTTGTTGATCACCGGAAGGATTGTGAGATTGTGCTGCGCGGCAAGGAACGCGTTGGCGACCGTCTGCGCTTCCACGCCCTGGCTCGCGTCCACCACCAGCAGCGCCCCTTCGCAGGCCGAAAGCGCTCGCGAGACTTCATAGGAAAAATCCACGTGGCCCGGCGTGTCAATCAGATTGAGCTGGTACTCGTTCCCGTCGGCGGAGCGAAAATGCAAACGGATGCTCTTGGCCTTGATCGTGATGCCGCGTTCTTTCTCCAGATCCATCGAGTCGAGGACCTGCGAGGTCATCTCGCGCTGGGTCAGCGCGCCCGTGAGTTCGAGCAGGCGGTCGGCCAGCGTGGACTTGCCGTGGTCGATATGCGCGATGATGCAGAAATTCCGTATGAGGCGGGGATCCATGAACTCGCTCGCGCGGCTCGCGCGTCTGTGTGTATCCGGATTTTCCAGTCTGCCATAAATTCGGCCCGCGGCCAACGGAGGACACAACGCGTGGTGTGGGACCGGCGCGCGCCGCGTCGCCGCTTGGGGCACAGCCCGGGAGGCTTGTGTGTCGCCCAGCCGTGGGACGGTATATAGTCGGACATCGGCGCAACGCGGAATCGCATCGCCGAAAATCCCACGGGGCGGGCCGGTCTCGCATGGCAGTGGATGTTTCAAAGCAACTGGAGCGCGCCAAGCGCTATCTCGAGAAGAACAAGCTCGCCGACGCGGTAGAGGCGTACCAGGCGGTTCTCGAAGCGATTCCGAACCACCCGGAGTCTCTGCAAGCGCTCGGCGATCTTTACTCGCGGTTGGGCCAGTACGATCACGCCGCGGTCTATTTCGGTTACCTCTTTGACCGTTTCACCGATCCAGCCGATGAGCCGAAAGCATTGGCTCTGTATTCCCGCTTCTTGAAGAACACGCAGCAGACTCCCGAGCGCGTGGCGCGCTATGCCGTACTTCTGCAGAAGCAGAACCGCAACGACGAAGCTATCGAGCAGTACACGGTCGCCTCCGAAAAATTCCTCGCGGCCGGGAAAAACGACTACGCAGTAGCGTGTCTCGAGCGAATCGCGCAGCTTGATTCGGAAAGCGCCGAACGCCACATCGCGCTGGGAGAGATGGCCGAGCGCCTCGGCATGAATGTGATTGCGGCGCGCGGGCTTCTCCGGGCGGGGCAGCTTGTCGAGGCCGCAGGCGATATCGACCGCGCTCTCGATCTTCTGGGGCGCGCGCAGAGGCTGGCTCCGGGCGAGCGGGGCGCGGCGCTGATTTACGCGCAGGCACTCCTGCGCAAGGGCGATGCGGCCGCCGCCGCCGCTCTGCTCGCGCCGATCGCCGAATCGGAGCACGATGCCGCCTTCCTCGAGACCTACGGCGTCGCCTTGATGCGGTCCGCCGATGTGGAACGCGCCCGCACGGTTTTCACCGCCCTGGCAAAGTTGAAGCCCGCCGCCTGGAGCTATCAAATGGAAATCGCCAGCCAGTATCTCGCGGCGCATCAAGATGAAATGGCGATTGAGATACTCGGCTCGGTGAAGACCGTCATGATCCAAGCGCGGCGCGAAAATGAATTTGCCGCGGAACTCGATAAGTTGGCTGAGGCCTACCCTCGCTGCGTGCGGCTGGCCGAATTCTGGGGCGGGCTCTACAGTGAACTCAATCGCGAAGCGAAATACTTTGACGTCCTCGCGCGCCTGTTCGATCTCTATCTGGCAGAGGGCAAGATCGATCGCGCGTGCGACACGCTGGAGCGGCTCGTGGATATCGACGCCTACGACCCCCGGAATCAGCAGAGATTGCGCCAGCTCGAAACGGCGGGCGGCAGTGAAGTCGTGGCGCACGTGCAGGCGCGGCTCCAGCAGTCCGACACGCACGGAGGCACCGCGCCCGCACCGGTGTCAGCCGAACCGAGCGTAGCCACGAACGCGGGGGCCGCCGCGGAGAAGCGTTCCGAAAACGCGCTCGATGATTTGATCGTTCAGGCCGAAATTTTCATCCAGTATTCTTTGCCGGCGAAAGCCGTCGAGCGGCTGAAGAAAATCGCGGAGCTCTATCCGGGCGAAGTGGAGCGCAACGAGCGCCTCATCAATTTGTGCCAATCGGCGCAGTGGTGGCCAGAGGGTGCGCGCGCAAGGATCGAGGCTGGCGTGCAGCGCGCCCCTGCGGATAGCGTTTCGCCCGCTGCTCCCGGGGACGCCATGCGCGACCTGGCTCGCATTTCCGAGATCTCGCAGAATCTATTTCGTCAGCCCACTCCGCGCGCCATCTTGAGCACGGCCGTGAACGAAGCCGGGAGCTTCCTGCGCGCGGCGCGCTGCATCGCGCTCATCGGCGCCCGGGGAAAACCGCCCCAACTCGCGGCGGAGTTTTGCGCATCCGGCTTCGAACCTGCTGCCGGCGCGTCCATCTTGCGCTTGCTGGGCCAGGTGGAACGCGCGACGCCGGATGCGATGGGGGGGTTGCCGCTCGACGCAGCCACCGTGCCGGTTCTGCGGGAACTGGGGTTGGAGTCCGCGCTGGGTGTGGTGTTGACCGATCGCGATGCGATGGCCCCGGCCGGCATGCTCATAGCGGGTTTGGCGGTCCCGCATGTCTGGAAGCCCAACGAGATCTACTTCCTGCAGTCCGTCGGCGACCAGATGCTGCTTGGCATCAATCACACGCGGTTGCGCTCGCTCGTTCGCAATCTCGCCGTTGCGGACGAAAAAACAGGTCTGCTGCGCCGCAGCTCCTATCCGGATTGTCTCCTGCGCGAATCGCAGCGCGCGAAGACGCAGGGCGCCTCGCTCTCGGTCGCGATTCTGCAGCTCGACCACGGTTCCGAGCTGCTGCAACAGCAGGGCGAGGCGCAACTCGACCGGCACATGGAGCAGGTTGTTCGCGCGCTGCAGCCTGTCGTCCGGCACGCCGACCTCGCGGTGAAGTACACGCCGTGGTCTCTGGCCTTTATCTTGCCGGATACGAATCTGGATGGCGCGCGCACCATGCTCGAGAAATTGTTCAAGACTGCCGCGGGAGTGCGGCCACCCTGGGACGGCGAGCGTGCGACGCTTTCCGGCGTGGTGGCCGAAGCGGTAGCGCGACCCGAATACGACAGCGAAGATATCGTCACCGAGTTGATCAATCGCGTGGATTCAAGCCTCGAGCAGGCCCGCCGGCGCGGCGGCGACACGATTGTGGCGATTGAGACCGGGCAAGATTAGGCGAAGCGTTCGCCGAACGGGGCCAGACCGTAGCATAATCACCGCGCTCCGCGTTCAAGGTGTGCGGGAGAACCCGGATGGCAATTGAAAGAGCTGGCGTCGACGGCTGCGGCCTGATGGGTTCCGGCATTGCCCAGGCGTTCGCGCAGGCGGGCCGCGGCTTTTACGATTATTCCGATCCGAAGAATCCCAATCCGATCGAGCTGTAGAAACTGTCGAACCCACGGAGAGGAACGCGTATGGGGTACGAAAATATTCTCTACGAAGAACGCGAGGGCATCGGCTGGATCACGTTCAACCGGCCGAAAGTGCTGAACGCCCTGAACGAAAAAACGATTGCCGAACTGGACGACGCGCTCGCCAAGGTGCGCGAAGATCCGGAAGTGCGCGCGCTGATTCTGACCGGGGCGGGCGACAAGGCGTTCGTCGCCGGAGCCGACATCGGCGAACTTGCGCGGTGCACGCCCGTGGACGGCCGCGAAACGTCTCTGCGCGGCCAGGCCGTGCTGCGGCGGATTGAGACGCTCGGCAAAGTGTCGATCGCGGCGATCAACGGTTTCGCGCTCGGCGGAGGCTGCGAAGTTGCGCTGGCCTGCACGATTCGCCTTGCGAGCCGCGCGGCCCGCATCGGCCAGCCGGAAGTGAAACTCGGGTTGATCCCAGGCTACGGCGGCACGCAGCGGCTGGCGCGGCTTTGCGGGAAGGGAATTGCGCAAGAGCTGTGCCTGACCGGCGAGATGATTTCCGCCGAAGAGGCTCTGCGCATCGGTTTGGTCAACCACGTATACGAACCGGCGGAATTGCTGCCTGCGGCCGAGGCGCTGGCGAAGAAAATTATTGCCAATGCCCCGCTTGCCGTCCGCTATGCTATGGAAGCGATCGAGCGCGGGTTGGAAATGCCGCAGGCCGAAGCGTTTCAGTTGGAAGCGGCGCTGTTCGGCATCTCGACCGCGACGCAGGATTTTCGCGAAGGAACGCAGGCGTTTCTCGAAAAGCGCCCCGCGAAATTCCAGGGGAAATGACGCGCCGCGTTCACAAGGATCGGGAATGAGCGAAGCATTCGAGCCACGGGAAGTGCGCGGCGCCGCCACGGCGGACGGTCTCCACTTCGGAATCGTCGTTTCGCGGTTCAATAGTTTCATCACGGAGCGGCTGCTTGCGGGCGCGCTGGACGCCTTGCGCTCGGCGGGCGCCGCAGCCGGCGCCATTGAAATCGTTCGCGTGCCCGGCTCTTTCGAGATCCCGCTCGTTGCGAAACAGATTGCGGCCGGCCGCCGCGCCGATGCGGTGATCGCCATCGGCTGCGTCTTGCGCGGGGAAACCTCGCACTACGAATATATTTGCACGGAAGTCGCACGCGGCGTGCAGCTGGCGCAGATGGACACGGGCGTCCCCGTGATCTTTGGCGTTCTCACATGCGACACGCTCGAACAGGCGATCGATCGCGCCGGGCTGAAAAGCGGCAACAAAGGCTATGAAGCGGGTCTCGCGGCGATCGAGATGGCCAATTTGACGCGCAAACTCGCTCCGCATTCCACTTCGTCCGGCCGAGCGGGCGCGAAGAAGTCCGCGCGCCGCGGCAAGAAGCGTCCGTAGTATGGCCCTCCGGACGAAGTCCCGCGAATTTGCGCTCCAGATGCTCTTCCAGTGGGAAGTGAGCCGCCAGGAGCCGGCGCAACTCGAAACAGTCTTCTGGAGGAGTGCGCGGGCGCAGGCATCGACACGCGCGTTTGCCAACGAATTGTTCGAAGGGGCCGCGGCGGAAACGAAGCGGCTCGACGATCTGATCGGGAAGCATTCGGAACATTGGCGCGTGGGCCGGATGTCCGCGATCGATCACGCGATCCTGCGTTTGGCGGCTTATGAAATGACGCGAACGTCCACACCGGCGAAGGTCATCCTGGATGAAGCCGTGAATTTGGCGAAGAAGTTTTCCTCGGAAGAGGCCGCGCCGTTTGTGAACGGCGTTCTGGATGCCATCGCGCGCTCGACGGGAGCGCCCGCGCCCGCGGAATGACACCGCCGGCCGCGGCTAGATTGCGCGCACCGCGGCGCAGACATGGTCGAGGACGCGTTTCGTGACGGCCGCGTTCGACGTTTCGGCGTAGACGCGCAGAACGGGTTCCGTCCCCGAGGCGCGCAGCATCAGCCAGCCGATGTCCCCCAGATAAAGTTTGATTCCGTCGAGGTCTTCGCGGCGCGTGACGCGCCAGTCCAGCACGCGCTTCATCTTGGCGTCGGAATACCGGGTCGATGGCGCGCTCTTTTTGTCCGGGGCGCAATTCCAAATCCACGCGGCCGTAGTGAAACTCGCCGAATTCGGCGTGGAGGTGCCCACCAACTCGCCGAGAGATTTTCCGTGCCAGGCCATCAATTCCGCAAGCAGCAGGGCACATCACCGTGGCGTCGCGCTCGGGAAGATAAAGCTTCGTGCCGATGCCGCCGGACTCTTCTCCGCCCAGTAAGATGTCGCGCTCGAGCATCAGCTCGCAGATGTATTTGAAACCGATCGGGGTCTCGTACACCGTGCGGCCGTATTTCGCGGCGATCTTGTCGATGAGTTTCGTTGAGGAAAAAGTTTTCGCAACGTCGCCGGTGAGACCGCGCGTGCCGGCGAGATGCCACAGCAGCAGCGCGAAAATCTGGTGCGGCGTGATGAACGTGCCGTCGCGGTCGATCGCGCCGATGCGGTCGCCATCGCCATCGGCGCACAGGGCGGCGTCGTATCGGCCCGCGAGCACGGCCTGGCGCGCGCCCTCCACGTGCGGCTCGATGGGCTCGGGATGGATGCCGCCGAAGAGCGGATCGCGCGTCGCCGTGAATCTCGTCGCACGCAACGCCGTTGCGCGCGCAGAGTGCGCGCAGCAGGCCGCTTGCCGAGCCGTGCATCGGGTCCGCAACGAAGCGCAGCTTCGCCGCGCGCAGGCGGTCCCAGTCCACCAGTTTTTCAATTGTGTCGAGGTAGGGCGCTTTGGGATCGAGCGCATGAATCAGATCGCTGCGCGGCGGCAGCGCGGGCACGCCGTCGCGCGAGACCACCGCCAGTTCCTGCTCGATTTGCGCGATGATCGAAGGCAGCGCGGAACTTCCGTAGCTCGCCTTGAATTTCACTCCGTTCCATTTGTAAGGATTGTGGCTCGCGGTGATCATGATGCCGCCGGCGGCGCCGCGTTGCCGCACCAGCAGCGAGAGCGCGGGAGAAGGGCAGGAGCCTCGGCCAGCCATGCACCGGCGTGCCGGTCATGGCGACGGTTTCCGCGGCGACGCGCGCGAACCGCTCCGAGGCGAAGCGATTGTCGTAGCGACGAGAACGCCGCGCTGCGGATCCGTCGCGCGCACGATGTAGCGCGCGATGGCGTAGGCGGCCATTGCGGACGTTCGATTCGGTGAAATCTTCGGCGATGACGCCGCGCCAGCCGTCGGTGCCGAAGTGAATTTCGCTCACGGCGGGAAAGTATATGCGAAGCGCGGGCAGCGGAGAAGAGAAGCGAAGATTGTCTCAGAGCAGTTGGCGGAGCTTGCGGGCTTCGAGCCATTTCACGATCTTGCCGACGTCCTGGGCGCGGTCGCGAGGGCAGAGAAGCAGCGCGTCGGGCGTTTCGACAACGACGAGATCGCGGACGCCGATGGCGGCGATGAATTTCCCGGGGCTCCAAAGGAAATTTCCCGTCGCATCGAGCGCGAAATGCGGCCGGCGGAAACGTTTTCGCCGGACTTTGTGGCCAGCAGTTCGTACACGGCGGCCCAGGAGCCGATGTCGCTCCAGCCCACTTCGGCCGGGATCACGAAGACTGGCCCGGCGCCGCGCGTCGCGCGTTGCCGGCTCGAGAATCGCGTAGTCCACGGAAATATTGGCGAGCTTCGCGTAGGTGCGCTTGAGCGCCGCGGTGTAGCGCGGCGTGCCGATTGTTTCGGCGAGACGCAGTAGCGCCGCGTGAGTGGCGGGCAGAAATGTTTCGAGCGCAGCCAGAAACGTGGAGGCGCGCCAGAAGAACATTCCCGCGTTCCAGTAGATAGTGGCCGGAAGCTACGTACCGGCGGGCCAGCGCCGCGGGGGCTTTTCCGTGAAGCGCCGCACCGAATAGCATGGGCGGCTTCCGCGCGCCGCGCGAGCTCGACCGCGCTCGATGTAGCCGAATCCCGTTTCCGGCGCGCGTGGGCGGAATGCCGAGGACCACCAGCTCGCCCGGGCGCTTCCGCCGCGCGCAATGCGGCTCGCACGATGCGGCGATAGCGCTCCGGCCTGCGCGATGTAGTGGTCGGCGGGCAGGACGGCCAGCAGCGCGTCACCGAGCGCGATTCGCGGAGCAAGTGAATCGCCGCGAGGCCGATGGCGGCCGCGGTGTTCCGGCCCGACCGGTTCGGAAAGAACGTGGCGTCGGGCGGCGCGCGGAACTTGCGGCGCACGGCGGCGGCCTGCTCGGAGTTGGTGACGGCCCACATGCGCGCGGCGGGAAAGAGCGGGGAGAGGCGCGCGACGGTCTGCTCCAGCATCGTGCTGCCGCCGACGATGTTGAGCAGTTGCTTCGGCGTGCGCGTGCGGCTGCGCGGCCAGAAGCGCGTGCCGCGTCCGCCGGCGAGGATCACGGCGTGCGCTTCGATCTTTGCGCCGCTCACGGGAACACCGCCCCGGCGAGCGCCGCTTCGCTCACGCCCCGCGCGGCGAGGTCGCGCTCGAGCGCGGCCAAGTCCGGAACGTAGGCGCGGAGAATCGTCGTGGAGGCCGACGGCGTGATTTCGTATTCGCCGAGCGCGGCGGGGAGGAACCATGCCTGGCCCGATGCGTAATCAACGGGTGCGCCGCGCGCGCCGAGTTCGCCTTTGCCTTCGATCACGATCAGCAATTCGAATCGTTCGCGGGCGGTTTGCGCGGAACACCGCGAGGAAAATGTCCATCGTTCCACTGCGAAATGAGGGCACGCGACCAGCAAACTTCTCTCGCCTGCATCGGTCGCGAGCGGCAGCGGCGTGAGGCGGCCTCCGATCTGCAAACCGTAGCGCATGACCTCCAGCGCCTTTGCGATGTGCAATGTGCGCGGTTTCCCATCGGCGCCGAGCGATTGTAATCGTACACGCGATAGGTGAGGTCGGAATGCTCCTGGATCTCGCAAAGCACGAGCCCGGGGCCGATCGTGTGCGCCGTGCCTGCCGGCACGAATAGAACCTCTCCCTGGCGCACGGGCATCGGTGCGCAGACTTTGATCCGCCGTGCCTTCGCGCGATGGCGCGTTTCAGCGAGTCGCGCGTGACTTCAGGCCGCAGTCCGACGCGAACTTCCGCGCCGTCGCGCGCCGCAACCGACGTACCACATCTCCGTCTTGCCGACGCCGCCCGCTGCCCGTTCGTGCTCGCGCGGCGTACTCGTCGTTCGGATGCACCTGAACGGAGAGATATGTCTTCGGAGAAAATAAATTTCACAAGCAGGGGAATACGCGGCCGGCCTCGCATTTGCGTGCCCGTCCAGGCAACAGGCAAATCGCGCCAAGCTTCGCCGAGGGCGCGCCCTGCGAATGGGCCGGTCGCGAAGCGGCACGCCTCGCCCGTCAGCCAGACTTCGCCGATGGGCTCGCCTGCGCCGGGAGGATCCGGAAAGAGAGGACGTAGGCGTGCGCGTGCCCCAGATGCGCGGAACAAAAATGGGCTCGAGCTGCTGGCGCAGACGGACGTGCCGGCGCGCGAGCGGCGCAACATCTTGCGTCACGAAGCGGCAGCCTCCGCCGCGAAGAAATGCTTGAAACGCTTCAGGCCCTCGTCGATTCGCTCGATCGATGTGGCGTAGGAAATTCGCAAAATAGCCGGGCGCGCCGAACGCCTCGCCGGGAACGACCGCGACGTGCTCGCGTTCCAGCAGCGCCTTGGCGATCGCCGTCGTATCGGCGTGGCCTTTGCCGTGGCGCGCCGAGATGTGCGGGAACGCGTAGAACGCGCCCTTCGGCTCCGCGCAGGAGACGCCGGGCAATTGCGTTCAATCCCGTTATAAATGCGCGCGCGGCGCCGCGCATACTCGGCGAGCATTTTGCCGCACCGACTCCATCGGGCCGGTCAACGCGGTCGATCGCCGCGTACTGCGCGATCGAGGTCACGTTGGTGGTGGACTGGCTTTGTAGTTTGATGACGGCGCCGATGAGCGGCTTCGGCGCCGAGCACGTAGCCGACGCGCCAGCCCGTCATCGCGAATGTCTTTGAGAGCGAGCCGATGATGATCAGTTGCGGGCCCGCCTCGCGGCGGCTGGCGATGGAATACGGGCGCACGCCTCCATAGATGAAATGCGAGTAGCACTCGTCGCTCATCAGCCAGACGCCCCGGCTGGCGCAGAGCGCGCGATCCGCGTCGAACTCTTCATCGGAGATGACCGCGCCGGTGGGATTGCACGGCGAATTGATGATGACCATGCGGGTGCGCGGCGTGAGCGCAGCTTCGATTTGTTCCGCGCGCAGCGTGAATCCGGCCGCGGCATCCGTCTCAACGAAAATCGGGTTGCCGCCGCAAAACTTCACGATGTCCGGATAAGCTCACCCAGTAGGGCGCCGGGATGATGACTTCATCTCCTGTGTCCAATCAGGGCGCCCATCACGCTCGAAGATGGCGTGCTTTCCGCCGGACAGTTGACCATGCACTGGGCGGGCTTGTAGGCGCTGCCGAATTGCGCCGCGTGCCACTGGCAAATGGACTTCGCGCAGGCGGAGCAATGCCCGGCCGCGGGCGTATACTTGGTCTGATTCCGGCGCAAGTGCCATCGACGGCCGCCTGCTTGATGTGCTCCGGGGTCGGGAAATCGGGCTCGCCCGGGCCGAAGTCCACCACGTCCACGCCGCGGGCTTTGTATTTCTCCGCCTCCATCACGACCGCCACCGTGGGCGATACCGCAGATTCGATTGACGCGCTTCGCAATCGCGAACTTCATCATCCTTGGCTTGTTCTCCACAAGCTCAGGAAGTACTTTGGCGCGCAGCCGTGCCTCGACCGTCTGGCGGCACCAGGCCCGTCACCGGCCCGCCCAACCGCGCAATCTCGCGCACCAGCCGCGAACTCAGATAGCTGTACGGCTCGGCCGGAATCATGAAGACCGTTTCCAGATTCCGGGCTCCATGCGACGATTCATCATCCCCATCTGCAATTCGTACTCGTAGTCCGAAATGGCGCGAATGCCGCGCAGGATCACGCTCGCGTTGTGCCTCCGGGCGTAATCCACCAGCAATCCATCGAAGGAATCCACCTCCACATGCGCCGACCCCGCCGTCACTTCGCGCAGCATCTCCACCCGCTCAGCCGAAGAGAAGAGCGTCTCCTTTTCGAGGTTCCGCAATACGGCCACGATGAGGCGGTCGACGACCTTCGAACCGCGATCGATGAGATCCAGATGGCCGTTAGTGACGGGGTCAAACGTGCCGGGATAGATTGCGATCTTCATGGTCGCATCCAATCGTATCGCATTCTAGCCTATCGCTCGCCGCTTACACGTGAAATTTCGCTCCGAGGATCGGGCCAAAATGGTCGCCACCCGCAAATCAGCCGGTTTCCTCCCAACCCTGAATCAGTCAGATACGGGAGCGAAGCTCGCATTGATGAGCGGCTCGACGCTCGTGAAAGCGTTCATCGGGCTTCCGGCGGGAGCGCAGGCCGTATACACGTCGAGCGGCCTGGCGTATTATCGCCACGGAGACCCGCTTGGGAGCTCGCGCTTCGCTTCCACGCCAAGCCAAACGATGTACTCAGACACGGCCTACGCTCCGTTCGGCGAACACTACGCTCCTGCGGGAACGACGGACTTGTCCTTTACGGGGCAGAATCAGGACACAGCCAGCGGCGTGTATGACTTCCCCGCGCGGGAACTAGGTGAAGTCTCCGGCCGCTGGCCCTCGCCCGATCCCGCGGGAATCGCCGCGGTCAATCCCGGCGACCCACAAACCTGGAATCGCTACGCCTACGTCCGCAACTCCCCGCTCAACCTCACTGATCCGACGGGGCTGATACTCAAGTCGGACCCGTGCGGTGACGGCGGCTGCGGCGGTGGTGATGGCTACTGCCCGCCATGGTTCGCCTACTGCGGCGACCCATGCGAGATCTTCGGCGAGGAATGCGATGATGGCGGTGATGACGGAGGTGGCGGTGGCGGAGTGCCAGGACTGCCCCCCGCTGCTCCTCCGTCCTTCCCGCTGGACACGACCAACGCGTGGAACGAGGTCAACGGCCTGCCCGCTGGGTACCAACTTCCCCAGCTAAGCGTGTGGTGTCTCGTCTCCCCCGCCTGCTCCAGCCCGTCCCTGATCATCGAAAACGATCAAGCATCAAACGACGCTCTTAACAATTTCTATATTTTTGCTCAAGACTTCCAAGACATATGGAACTGGGCACGCATGTATGCCGCTTTTGCTTACGGACCCACTGTTTTGGTGGATATGCCTGTCGTCAGTATCATTCCAGGGCCCGCCCCGCCTCCGTTCGCGATCGAGGGCCCCGCCCCACCGTGGACTCCTCCGCCGGTGACCGAGACTTACAAAGCCGTGCAATCCTTGGGCTGTCTTGGCGGCGGCGATACAACGGGCTTCCCGCCTGACCCGAGTGATACTTTGCCTACGGGGCCGTACGGCGATCCTACTGGCTTGGGAGGAATTTTCACGTTGCTTGCCGGTGCCGCAAGGTGCCTCGCAAATCTGATAAGCGGAAATAACAACTGACCGGAGAGGAGGGCAGCTAAAACGCGCGATCCAGTGAAGCCCCGAAGTGGTACTTATGTTGCCAAGGCTGTCTTGCGCCTAGCCCTTCACCAAACTATTGGGACAGTCGGAGTTCCGTTGACGACATTGCTCGTAGCTGGGCTCATTTTGAGCCTGTCCCATTTGCTTGGCCATCCCGTATCGCTGCGTGATGTCCACAGGTTGCTGACAGGAAGTCCATTTTTCCCTTTGCACATTGCTGTAGGTCTACTAATGGGGTCATTACTTTGGCTTCGCTTCCGGCACCGGGCTATGTTCTGGGTCTGGATACTTCCCGGCTGCTACCTTCTATTTCTATTCTTCACGGTCCCGATCGGAAACTCTGTGTTCGCTCCAACTTCGCGGCTCGACTATTTCTTCGGCTGGGGGTGTCGACCGGAGAACCACTGTGTTTACCAAGTAGGGGCCACAGCCCCTTTTTACTGGACGGTAGCCTACGCCATCGGCGCATTCCTGGCGGCGAAACTCTCCCAAAATCCCATTGCTGCACATGAGCCAACAACTCCCACAACAGAGACGCCTACGGAGGGGACCAACCACCCTTAAAAAGACGGGCTGGTTGGATGACGGCATCGGCTCCTTCCTCCGAGTAGACTTGACGGGTGGGCGATCGATAAGAACGAAGGAGTTGTCAAGGCGCACTTTTTCCCTGCAGTGTTTTTCGCACCGCGTCGTTTCTGGGGGTTCACGCGCGATGATTCCGGCCGATCCCGCGGGAATCGCCGCGGTCAATCCCGGCGATCCGCAAACCTGGAACCGCTACGCCTACGTCCGCAACTCCCCGCTCAACCTCACCGATCCTACAGGAATGATGGATTGCCAGGGCCCATGCGTAGGCGGCGGTGGTGGTGACGGCTACTGCTCGCCCGAATACGAGTACTGCGGCGATCCCTGCACCGACTTTGGAGTTTATTGTATTGGTGGCGACTATGGAGGGGATGATGGCGGTGCCGGAAGCCCAGGGCTGCCCCCTGCGGCTCCTCCGTCCTTCCCACTGGACACGAGCAACGCGCTCAACGAAGTCGACGGCGTGCCCGCTGGGTACCAACTGCCGCAGCTAAGCGCCTGGTGTCTCGTCTCCCCCAGCTGCTCCGGCCCGTCCGTGGTCATCCAGAATTATACTGACCAGCAGATTGGTCCCACCGAGGTTGCCATAGATTTAATCAACGGGTTAATGCCCACGTTTTTCGTAATTGTGACGGCGACACAGGAGCAACCTCAAGCCACTATGAGTTCCGCTCCGAAATACGCCGCATATACGGCGTCACCCAACGTTTGTTCTGAGTACATGGACGGTACGGTGGCCGGGTCCTTCACCCATTGGGTCTGCTTGGATTTAACGAACACTTCTTTGGGTAACAGCGATTGGGGTAAATGCGTTCGAGCCAAGCTCCTAGACCAGTATACACGGGACGGCACGCCGTTCCAGTATGCCGTATATCTGGCCGGTGACCACCCGGTGGATTTTGTGACCTGCAAGCTGAATCCTTACAAGTGAATATGCGAGGCATGCGCTACATATTCCTCGTACTCGGTGAGGGAGTGATCCTGCATACGGCCGCGTGGGCTGGGCTGGTAAGTATTGCCGCCGCGCTGCATGTGCTGGGGCCCAAGCGGCCGCCAGACGCGCCCTCGGTGAGTCAGGTGGTTATGCTCGCGTCGGTGGTCGGGTTGCCGCTCGTAGCGTCGATCTGGTGGGTGTTTCGCAGGCTCAAATCCCGTTGCTCAGGGCGCGAGGCTCGGGCCGTAACTGTTTCGTTTTCTGTGGTCACATTACTTTCTTGGCTAATAGCGATCCCTCTGGCGCAAATACCGGGAGCGTACATGGCGAATTTGAGCTGGCCTCTATGGACGGTGGGCGTATTTGCGAGCATCGCGATCTTCATCGCAATGGCAAATCTCGCAGTTAGCTCGATCGTTCTCTGGATCGTGCGCAGAGCTAGTGCGTAGAGGTGAGGGTGGGCCTCTCGACGAGAACGAAGGTGCTTTCAAGGCACACTTTTCCCGTGCGGTGTTTGTAGCGCCGCGTCGTTGTGATCTGTCCCCTGGCTCCGCGCACGGGATCAGGCGACCCTCGAACCGTGCCTGCCGGCAGGCAGGTCGCCTAGGGGACGGGGACAGACGGGACGTTTTCTGGATACCTGACCCGAGAGTGCCCCTCGGTGAGCACGAAGGCGTTGTCAAGGCACAGTTTTCCCGTGCAGTGTTTTTTGCACCGCGTCGTTTCTGGAGGTTCACGCGCGATGATTCCGGCCGATCTGCCCCCTAGCTCCGCGCACGAAATCATGCGACACCCGAATCGCCTGAGTGCATCACTTGTGCCTCCGTTTAATCGCTTCTACCCGCCATTCACTGCGAGTTTTTAAATCATACCCGACCAATTTGGTCGCATTGTAAGCCCTTCACAGTTTGAGAGTTGCAGCCACATTGTGCACTTGACAGCTTCAAACTTAGGGCCTAAGATACCAAATGCGACCGATTGAGTCGCATATCAGGAATGATGAAGCTCTCGAAAAAAGCCGACTATGGCCTGATTGCCGTCCGGCATCTAGCTCGCTGCGAAGCAGGGGAATCCTGCAGCGCTTCGGATATCGCCGCAATCTATTCCATTTCGCTTCCGCTGATGGCGAAAGTCCTGCAGCGGCTGGCCCGAGAAGGGCTGGTGACTTCGCGGCACGGTTCAGGGGGAGGCTATCAATTGGCGCGCGACCCGAAGGAGATTAGCGCCTTCGAAGTGATAGACGCGATTGATGGCCCGCTGCACGATTACTTCCTGCGTGACCACGCACGGAGAGTGCGGCCAGGCCAGCACGTGCACGGTGCGCGAGCCCTTGCGGCGGGTGAACGACAGCATTTTGCAGATTTTGAGGAACGTCACGATTTCTCAGATGAGCGACGATTCCGCGGGAGCGCTGGTGGAGCTTATCAAATTAGGGGAGAGCCAGAATGGCCGATTAAGCTGCCCATTTACATGGATAATCACGCCACGACGCCGGTGGACCCGCGCGTCGTGGAGGCGATGCTGCCGTATTTCACCGAGAAATTTCGGCAACGCGGCGAGCCGCAATCACGCGTTCGGCTGGACGGCGGAAGAAGCCGTGGAGAACGCGCGCGCGCAGATCGCGCGGCTGATCAACGCCACGCCGAAGGAGATCATTTTCACCAGCGGCGCCACCGAGTCCAACAACCTGGCGATCAAGGGCGTCGGCGGAGATGTACCGCGAAAAGGGCAATCACATCATCACGCAGGTGACCGAGCACAAGGCCGTGCTGGACACCTGCAAGCGCCTGGAGAAAGTACGGCTACGAAGTCACGTATCTGCCGGTCAGAAAGACGGGCGCGTCGACCTCGACGAGCTGCGCCGCGCCATCACTCCGAAGACGATCCTGATTTCGATCATGTACGCCAACAACGAGATCGGCGTGATCCAGCCCATCGCGGAGATCGGCAAGATCGCCAAGGAAAAGGGCGTCTTCTTCCACACGGACGCGGTGCAGGCTGCGGGCAAATTCCCGTGGACGTGCAGAAAGACAACATCGACCTGCTGTCGATCAGCGCGCACAAGATGTACGGGCCGAAGGGCGTTGGCGCGCTGTACGTGCGCCGGCGCAACCCGCGCGTGCAGCTGGCGGCGATCATCGACGGCGGCGGGCACGAGCGCGGCATGCGTTCGGGCACGCTGAACGTGCCGGGCATCGTGGGCTTCGGCAAGGCGGCGGAGATCTGTCAGAACGAAATGCCAGAGGAGAGCAAGCGCGCATGAGCGCCCTCCGCGACCGCCTGAAGGACGGACTCTTCGCGAAGCTCGATGAGCTGTACATCAACGGTTCGATGATTCACCGCCTGCCGCACAATTTGAACGTCAGTTTCGCGTTCGTCGAAGGCGAATCGCTGCTGATGGGCATCAACGACGTGGCGGTTTCGAGCGGCTCGGCCTGCACTTCGGCGACGCTGGAGCCCAGCTACGTGCTGAAGGCGCTGGGCGTGGGCGAGGACCTGGCGCACACCTCGATTCGCTTCGGCCTGGGCCGCTTCAACACCCAGGAAGAAGTGGACTACGTCGTCGATCGCGTGGTCGAAGTGGTCAGTCGCCTGCGCGAGCTGTCGCCGCTTTACGAGATGGCCAAGGAAGGCGTGGACCTGAGCAAGATGAATTGGAAGCCGGCGTAGGAGATTTCGATCTCAAGTGCAGCGTCATTTGAACAGGGATGAGGAGAAAGGAAATGGCGTATTCAGCGACAAAGTCATTGATCACTACAACAACCCTCGAAACGTCGGCAGCCTGCCGAAGGAAGATCCCAACGTGGGCACGGGCCTGGTGGGCGCGCCGGAGTGCGGCGACGTCATGAAATTGCAGATGCGCATCAATCCCGAGACGCAGGTGATCGAAGAGGCGAAGTTCAAGACCTTCGGCTGCGGCTCGGCGATTGCCAGTTCCTCGCTGGCCACCGAGTGGGTCAAGGGCAAGACCGTCGAGGAGGCGCTGGCGATCAAGAACACGGACATCGTTCGCGAACTGAGCCTGCCGCCGGTCAAGATTCACTGTTCGGTGCTTGCCGAAGACGCCATCAAGGCGGCCATCGGCGACTGGAAAGAAAAAGGATTCAGAGGCCCAGAGGGCTTAAGCAAGTTCTGCCTTCGCGGGCGGACGGAGAATCCGTTCACCCGCGACTCCCGGCGAGGCGCACGCTCATCCACTGGAGTAGCGGCTTAGTCGGCGAGTCTTTCTTTAGGCAGGCCGAGGTGGGTAGGATAGATGACCATGATTCACGTGACGGAGAAAGCGGCGAAAAAGATCCAGGAGTTGCTCGCGAAAGAAGGTGTGCCGGCCGATTCGGGCGGACTGCGCGTGGGCGTGCAGGGCGGCGGCTGCTCGGGGCTGTCCTATGCCATGCGGCTCGATACGCAGGCGCGCGACCGCGACAAGGTTTTCGAGGAAAATGGCGCGCGGATTTTCGTGGACCCCAAGAGCTATCTGTATCTGGCAAACACAACGCTCGATTATGAAGAGACGTTGATGCGCCAGGGCTTCGTGTTTCAGAACCCGGCAGGCCACCCGCAGTTGCGGTTGCGGCAGTTCGTTTACGGCCTATGAACAAGCAACGGTTCACCGAGAGCGTTCTCCGTGAACGGAGGGCGCTGCGGGCGTGTTTTGCAAGACGCGAGTTTTCAGGCGTGGCTGGCCGGCGCGTAACGCCCGCCAGCCATTTTTTTGAGCGGGGCGTCTGGGGGACGGTTCCTTCGGGAGTTCCCGAAATTTGATCCGCGATGAGCGCTTCCACATCATCGGTCTCGGCTGCTGCTGGAGTTGCGGCGCCGCGAATTCGGGCGGGCATTTTTGCGCAGGTGCGGGAAGATTCAGCCGCTTTCGCGGGAGGCCGACTATTTCGCCTTCTTCGGTTTGCCGCGGAAGCTGGTGATCGACGCCGCCGAGCTGGAGCGCCGGTTTCACGCGCTTTCGCTGGAAGCTGCATCCCGATAATTTTGTGCGCGCCAGCGGAGGACGAGCGCGAGTTTTCGCTGGAACGCTCCTCGCAATTGAACGACGCCTACCGCACGCTGCGCGATCCGCTCAGCCGCGTGGAATACCTGCTGGCACGCGCCGGAATGCGGAACGAAGGGCAGACGAAGCAGCAAGCGCCGCCCGAGTTGCTGGAAGAAGTTTTCGAGCTGAATGAGTCGCTCGACGAATTGCGCGCGGCGCGCCAGGCCGGCGGCGACGCTGCGGAGATGGCGCGCGCTGCGAAGACGCTCGAGGCGCGCTGAGGAGAACTTCGAGGAGAAGTTGCGGCGCGTGGACGCGGAACTGGAAGGTCTGCGCGCGAGTGGGACGCGCATCTGGAGCGAGGTGCGGATGGACGGCCCGCCGCAAGCTGATGGAGCGGATGAACGCGGCGCTCAATCGCCGCTCTTACATTCGCAATCTGGTCGAGAGCGTGCAAAAGGAACTGGCGGAGGCCAGCTAAGAACTTGGGGACGCACGGTCGGAATCGATCTGGGAACGACTTACAGCCTGATCGCTTATCTGGACAGGGCATCGGGGAGGCCGCAGTGCATTCCGGGGCCCTACGGCACGCCATTGTGCCCGTCCGTGGTGAGCGTGGATGCCGACGGCGGGATCTAGTGGGCGAGCCGGCGCGGCGGCGCTTGCTGACTCAGTCCGGAGCGGACTATCTATTCCGTGAAGCGGCTGATGGGCCGCGGCGTCGCCGACGTTCAGGACGAGCTGAAGATTTTCCCGTTCCGCATCGATCCGGAAGCCAGAACGTCATCCGCGTGCGGCTGGGCGAACGCGTCTTCACGCCGCCGGAGATTTCCGCGTTCATCCTGCGCGAGCTGAAAGAGCTGGGCCGAGCAGCTTTTTCGGCGAGTCGGTGGACCGCGCCGTGATCACCGTGCCCGCATATTTCAACGACGCGCAGCGGCAGGCCACCAAAGATGCCGGCCGGCTGGCGGGCCTCGAAGTTCTGCGCCTGGTGAACGAGCCGACGGCGGCGGCGCTGGCTTACGGTTTGCACGAACAGCGGCGCGGTAAGGTGGCGGTGTACGATTTTGGCGGCGGCACCTTTGATATTTCGATTCTGAAGCTGATCTCCACGGGCGAAGGCGACATCTATCAGGTGCTTTCGACCAATGGCGACACGCATCTCGGCGGCGACGATCTGGACAACGTGCTTGCTGGCGTAGGCGCGCGAAGAGATTCGCGCGGCACGGCATGGATCTTGATGCGCACCCCGAGGCCGTGCAGGAGCTGCGCAAGGCGCTGATCCCCGCCAAGCACGAACTTTCCTCCGCCGATCGCGCGATCGTGATCTTCGATCCTGCCGGACGACAGCGACGTACATGCGCGAGTATCACGCGCGCGGAATTCGAGGGCTGGTGCAGCCGATTCTGGACCGCACCATGGGGCCGGTGAAGCTGGCGCTGGCCGACGCCAAGCTCAAGCCGACGAGATCGACGAAGTCGTGCTGGTCGGCGGCTCGACGCGCGTGCCGCTGGTGCGGCGCATGGTCGAGCAATTTTTCGGACGGCGCCGCACGCCGAGCTGAATCCGGATGAAGTCGTGGCGCTGGGCGCGGCGGTGCAGGCCGACATTCTCGAGAGCGGCGTGAAGAACATGCTGCTGCTGGACGTGACGCCGCTTTCGCTGGGCATCGAGACGATGGGCGGCGTGGTGGCGAAAATCATTCCGCGCAACTCGACGATTCCGGCGAGCGCGCAGGAAATGTTCACGACCGGCGTCGAGAATCAGACGGGAATCGACATCCACGTTCTGCAAGGCGAGCGCGAACTGGCCAAGGATTGCCGGTCGCTGGCGCGGTTTCAGTTGCGCGTGCCGCCGGGACCGGCGGGCCTGGCGCGCATCGAAGTGAAATTCCTGATCGACGCCAGCGGCATCCTGCAGGTCGCGGCGCGCGATCTGCAGACCGGCGAGCAGCATCGATCGAGGTGCAGCCGAGCTACGGCCTGAACGACGCCGAAATCGAGCACATGCTCGAGGAATCCATCGAGCACGCCGAGCAGGATTTCGCCGAGCGGCAGCTGATCGAGGCGCGCAACGAGGCGGAAACCGATCCTGAGCGCCACGGAGAAATCGCTGGCGCAGTCGACGGAAGGTCCCGGCGAATTGCCCGAGCCGAGCGAGCGGCGCCGTTGATGCGGCGCTGGCGGCGCTGCGCGAAGCCATGGCAGGAAACGACTACAAACATTCGCGCGCGCATGGACGAGCTGAACCAGGCGACCTGCCGCTGGCCGAGCGCATGATGAACCGCGCGCTTCCGAGGGCGCTGGCCGGCAAGCGACTGAGCGACGTTGTAGACGACGAAACGGCGAAGGACAGAGAGCAATGGGCGGCACAAATCCTTACATCGAGCAAGCGAAATACACGCCTGCCACGAAGAAATTCAAGGTGACGTTTCTCCGCGAAGGCAAGACCGTCGAAGTGGATCCGGAGAAATTTCCCTACGGGCACGACGGCCTGCCCGGCAGCCTTCTGGATATCGCCACCGGGCTTCCACATGGGTCTCGACCACGCCTGCGGCGGAGTTTGCGCCTGCTCGACTTGCCACGTGATCGTGCACGAGGGGCTGGAATCGTGCAACGAAGCCACGACGCCGAACTCGATCAGCTTGACGAAGCGCCGGGCCTGACGGCGAAATCGCGCCTGGGCTGCCAGTGCGTTCCGGACGGCATCGACGGACATGGTCGTGGAGATCCCGGAGTGGAATCAAGCAATTTCGCGAAAGAAGCGAGAGCACTAGCGCCGAAGCGAGGCGGAAGCTGAGGAGCGCACCATGCCGGGCACATTCGATTGGGACGACGCCGAAGAGATCGGCATCCAGCTCGCCGAGAAATTTCCGGACGCCGATCCGCTCAGCGTGCGCTTCACCGACCTGCACAAATGGGTGACCGAGCTCGCGGGTTTCACCGGCGACCCGCAAGCTTTCGAGCGAAGGCAAGCTCGAAGCCATTCAGATGGCCTGGCTCGAGGAACACAAGGACCGCCAGGGCAGCTGAGCCGCGCGCGTCCGCACTCGGAGTTGGCTGTTACTTCGGCGGGGGCGGGGGACTTGGTTTCGCAAGGGAGCGGACGTAGTTGACAAGATCCCAGTTCTCTTCCGGTTTGACGCGCGTGCCTTCCGCGGGCATCTGCAGATGGCCGGTCTTGATGATGTAGAAGATTTCGCCGTCGGTGCGGTCTTTGAAGGTGGCAGGGTTCGTGAAATCGGCGATGGTGAGCTTCATGGTGATGGCGAGTTCACCTTTGCCGTCGCCGTTCTGGTTGTGGCACATGACGCAGTCCATGTTCCACCACTTCTGAGCGCGGGCGAGTGATTCGGGCGAGGACTTGACGGGATTGGGCTGCTTCGCGGCTTCTGCCGGAATCGGGGCATAGGATGGCGACGTGGCGGCCGGCGGGGCTTGAGGCTGTTGCGCCGAAAGCGCGGCCAGAGAAAAAAGAGCGGCGGGAAGAACCAGCGCAAGCTTGGACATCGGAGTCTCCGATCAGCGACGACCCTAACTTCATGCGGATTGTAGCACCGGAAAGACGGGCGCGCCGCAGTTTGGCAAGGAAGAGAGTCAAACGCGCGAGGGTCGGGTCGCCCAGGCCGCGACCTTTCGCGCGGCCCGCCCAAATCCCCCTCTGGCTTGTCAATTCCTCAGCTTTCCTTTAGTCTGAATTCAGTTGCGAGTTTCCTGCCCGCCCTCCGCGGACAGGTCCGTGGCGCTATGGTGCAACGGTTAGCACGCGGCCCTTTCAAGGCCGAAATACGGGTTCGATTCCCGTTAGCGCTACCAACTCCCGAATGTCCCCGCTAGACCGCTTTTCTGTTCCACAGCCCGAGAATCGCGCCCATCATGCACAGGCCCACCAGCGGGTACAAATAGTCGAGACCATAAAGAACGATCGATCTCCCCTCGTACATGAACGTCGTGTAAGAGATCGGCCCCACGAACCCGATCCACAGTAGCACGCCAATCGCCGCGCCGCGCCCGGCCGTGTTCGCGTTCCGCCAGGCGCACAGATTCGCTAGCCCGTACGCGATCAGCAGATCGAGCAAAATCGTAATGATGATCAGCTTCGCCAGATTCGCGCTTTGCGCTTGCGCCTGCGTAAATCCTTCCAGGGCCATCCATCTTTTCCCGAAAAGCACGTCGAACCAAACGTAGCCCAACAGCCAGTACGCAATCCCACAGACAATCACCGCAGGGTATTTGATTTTCACGGCTGGCCCCTTTCTCGTCGAGGAGCGGGCGCGGCAGAGTTCACGCGCCGCCCGCGTTTGCGCGAGAGTCTGCGTGCGCTGGAAGTGAATGTCAAGCGCGCCCCGCACTTTTCCGGAGCGCCGCCGGAGCATTGAGATTACGCCCTGCCCGGCCTCCATCCTCGTGACAAACGCCGCCAGTCCCGGCGTCGCGTGTTTTGTATCAAATCTACCCAAGCGGTCGATTGGCGAGCCCAGTTCCGGCACGGCACGCCTCCCATAAACTTTTGATTATAAAGGCGTTGTAATCACTTGGCCGCCTGGCGTCCCAGTTGCACTTCCAGGGGGTGGATAGGCTGCGTTCCGCCAAGTCGGCGGCGCGGCAATGCTCGATGAAGGAGCGGCACGTGACACGGCGCTTCCAAATCTTCAGATTCCGCAGCACCAGGCGTCAACCCCAGGGCGGGTTCTCAATGCTGGAGTTGTTGATGGTTGTGGCGGTGTTGCTGGTGCTCATGGCCTTCGCGATTCCACAAATTCAGAGCACGTTGAACTGGTACCGGCTGAACTCCGCAGTCGCGGCCGTGAACTGGGCGGTCCAGTCCACTCGCTATCAGGCGCTGATGGAAGGTTACCCTTACCAGGTCACATTTAATGCGACGAATAACACTTACCAACTCGCGAGCGACCCAACCAACACCGGCACTTTCACAAATGTGGGAACCGCCATCCCGATCTCGGGTGACGCAATCACGTTGAGCCAAACGGACGCGATTCAGTTCAAGCCCTACGGCTTCGTTACCACCGGCGCCGGCAGCAGTCTAAGTTTTCAGATCAAATATATGGGACTTTCAAAGACCATCGCGGTGTCCAACTATGGAAATGTCACAGTTACAACGCCGTAAGAGCGCTGCGGCTCGTGGATTCGCGCTCATCGAAGTGCTCGTTGCCCTGGTCGTGCTTGCGATCGGGTTGGTCTCCTTGGCGGCTCTGACGGCGCAGATGGAGAATGGGACGGAGCGCTCGCGTTTCATGGGCCTGGCAGCGAATTTGGCCACTGAGAAGCTGGAAGACTTGAACCGCTGGCCGAACTGGGATCCAAACGTGTACGCGCCCAGCGGCGGCACTTCCGGAAGCTTGACGTCCGATTCCGCCCCGGTCAGCGTGACCTCAAGCGGCGTCACGGAGACGGTGAGCTACAACGACACCGTGGTGATCTCGAATAGTGGCGGTTCGGCCGACTCTTCGGGAACCGGCACGTGCGGAAGCGGAAACAGTGGGGCAGTCGGCGAAACCGTTAGCGGTCTGAGCAACGGGACGGCGGTCTATACCACTACCTATCACTGCGCGGACGGCGAGGTCGTTTCAGTCCAGAATAATTCCGCCCTCGCCGCGGACGTGAATTCCATCGCATTTCATCGCCGCTGGACGATTGAAACTAATCCCACCATTAACGGGACGACCGTGAACAACGTCAGGCGAATCACAGTCCTGGTGACGCTTTTGAACGGATATATGCAACCTCCAGTGAGCTTTCAAATGAGTATGGTGCGGCCATGAAGATACAAAACAGTCAACGTGGGTTTTCTCTTTTGGAGCTGATGATCGCGATTGCGATCTTCACGATCGTCAGCGGCGCGGCTTTGTCACTATTCGTTCAGAACGAACCCATCTTCACTCACCAGCAGAACCAGGCCGCCTTGAACATCGCCATACGCAACTCGATCGCCCAGATGCAGTTGGACGTCACGAACGCGGGTACCGGTTATTACCAGGGCGTGAATATCCCGGATTGGCCGGTCGGTGTGACGATCCAGAACAACTACGTGACCGCCGGCAGTCCCTGTAATACGCCCTCAACCTACGTCTATGGCCCGAATTGTTTCGACACTCTGAACGTCATCTCAACCGATCCAAACACACCACCTGCCCATCCCTCCGACAGCGGTGCGAATTGCGTCAGTTCGACGAGCTCCATTCTCTTTGCCAATCCGATCGCCCCGACGACGCTTGCGCAGCTGGCTGCGGACTTTCATTCGGGCGATCAGTTACTGCTCGTCAACGCCAACGGCGCGCAAATGACCAGTGTGGTGCTGACCAAAGACGGCCAGGTTAGCGGTGGGAAAGTGCAACTCCAGCACAACTCCACTGGCGCGGACGGGACCAATACGGCGGCAAACGACCCTTTGGGGATTACCACCACTTTGAACAACAAGCTAGGCACCACGTTCTGCACCACGGACTGGATTCTGAGACTGTCACCGGTCACTTACTCGGTGGACACATCGAATCCAGCCGACCCGCGGCTGGATCGCTGCATCAACACTTGTGCCACCGGGACGAAAACGGTCCTGGCGGATCAGATCATTGGGTTCAAGGTCGGGGCGGTATTCATTAACCCTTCATCCGGGGACACATGCAACGACGGGAGCGCGCTAAACGACGACACAACCGTGTACCACTATAACGTCAACGCCCTCAATACGGCGACGCCCCCCGGCTGTAGCAGCATGTACACGCGAATACGCGCCGTGCAGATTTCTTTGATCGGCCGAACGAATCCCTCAAACGCGACCACGGCCAACAACTATCGCAACGGCTTCGATGGAGGCCCTTACCAGATCGAGGGAGTATCCATAGTTGTCAATCCTCGGAACATGTCTATGAACGGAAATTGAGGAACCCAATGAGCCCAATTCATCGGAACGGATCACGGAATTCGCGGCAGGGAGAGCGAGGTGTGGCATTGGTGATCACCTTGCTCCTGCTCATCCTGATGATTGCCTTGACCCTGGCCATGGTGATCGCAACGAGCTCGGACACCTTGATCAACCACTACTACAGGAATTTCCGGTCGTCCTTCTATGCCGCCGACTCCGGCTTGAATATCGCGCGCGGGACCATCCAGGGCCAGCTGAGCGCCGACATCGCATCACCTGTTTCCCTCACGACCTCACCGTTGACGACGGCCGAAGAGAGCACGGTTCAGACTCTCATACAAAACACCTATGGGGGAGGCTACACGTCTATCAATTCCGGTCCGGCGGGTAATTCCTGGCCGGGGAAATTCAAGATCACGAGCGTCGCCTTGAGTCCTTCCACCTGCTCGGTGACTTGGACCACCAGCACAGCAGTCTACGGCCCGTACACTCCATGTGCGACGGCCACTGCTCCTGCCAACCCGACGGGAGTCGTTTACAGCTACAACTACCCGTATGCCCTTACCGCAATGGGGCAATCCATGGCGAATGAAGCGGTGACTGTCCAAGACAATGGAAGCGTAATTGTGAACATTACCGGCGGTGGGTCATCCTCCAAAACTAGCTTTGCGGCGTGGGGAACGTTCCTAGACCAGTATCCGGGCTGGCCAAACTGCGGCGACCCGTTTGCGCCGGGCACCCTCACGGGCCCGTTCTTCACGAATGAAGGCTGGACCTTTGGGACGAGTGGGACGTATATCTTCACGGACACGATCGGTAGCGTTGCACCTAACTTCTACTGGAATTATGGTAGCAGCTGCGACTCCACAGCCAACGCGAGCGACAAAAAGGGAAGCAATACCATTGCGCCAACCTTCCAAGCTGGCTACAAATTGGGACAGACTGCCGTCCCGCTCCCCCCGAACGATTTCAACCAGAAGGAAGCTGTGCTCGACGGTCTCGGCAACGGGAGCGAGAACCCAACCAACGCGAACATGGCCGCCATTCTGAAAAACGTCAACGGTAATCCGTATCCGGCTTCGGGCACCTCGAACCCAGGTGTGTATCTGCCGTATACACAAACGACTTCCGGCGGCGTAACGACGAGCACGCTCTCCGGTGGCGGAATTTATGTGGAAGGCGACGCGAACGTAACCGTGACCGCCAGCACTTCCGGCGGCCACAATCTGCAGGTCTTCACGATTACGCAGAGTTCGTCCGGGGGCTCCTCCAGTACCACGAGCACCACCACCGTCACATTGGACCTGACCGGTAAAACAACTTCGGTAGCCTCCTCGGTCAGCACAACCACATCTGGCCACCATGGTGGTACGACAACGACCAACTCCTCGCTTTCGCTCGTAGGCGTACCCCAGAATCTCACCGCGACCACGACCGGCGGCTCGGCGACCGAAGGCGCTATGCTCTACGTGGACGGCACTATCAATTCGCTTTCCGGGCCCAGCTCCGGCGCCGCCATTCAAGATACATCGGCCGTAACGATTACCGCCGCCGAGGACATCAACATAACTGGGAACCTCACCTACGCGACCGAGCCGGTCACCACCACACAGAACCAGATTCCAAGCACGCCGGCCGACACTTTGATTCCGGCAAACAACAACGGTCAGGTGTTGGGGCTGTTCACGGCGAACGGAAACATCCTGTTCAACGTTCCGACCAGCGGCCAGAATCTTGAGATAGATGCATCGCTTGCGGCGATTTCCAATGGCGGCTCTGGTGCGGTTTATAACGGCGGAAACGCCATAAACACAGTGAATATCGTCGGTGGGCGTATCGCGAACACAACCAACAATTGCAACTGCAACCAACGTAACATCTACTTCGACCGCCGGTTTGCGACGGGCGGCTTTGCGCCACCCTGGTTCCCCGCAACGACGGTCACCGTAACCGCGTCCACAACGGGAACGGCCACGCTCTCTGTTCAGCGCACACAGTGGGTGGACGTCACCGCCTGGTAGGCTCACTCTCCAACCTTCGGCCGCTCTGCTTTCCACCGCAGGGCGGCCGTTCCTTTTTTAGGGCCCCGCTCTCACCTTTGTCGAAAATTCGTTGTTCACTGCCGGAACCGTACACGAAAACTGCGCGGGCCAGGAGGCGTCCGTGATCACGTTGCGGCAGAGCGCCGCCGTCGCGCCGGGGATGTCCGATGGTTCGAGCGGCCCGTCCAACGGTTCCGCGTAAACGATGTAGGTTTGTGCCGGAGCGGCCGCGAGCCGCTGTATCTGATACGAGCCGTCAAATCGCGGTGGGCCCGGGTCCGCGCAAGACCACCCGCCGATCGCGGCGGCCACAACCGTCCCGGTTCCCGCATCCACCGCGACGACCTGCGCGCCGAAAATCCCCGTTGTCCCGGAGGGCAGCTCCAGCGGATTCGCAGGCAAGATGTGCCCCGCGATCACGCCGATGTGCGTTGTGTCCGCGGGATCCGGATAAAGCACGCGCAAGCCGGTGCGGTCGTCGTCGGCCAGCGGCGCGTCGGGCGATTGTGGCGTCGGCCGGGTACCGGAAAACACCCCCGGCCCTGCCGCGAATGGCTGCATCATCGCTGACCAAACGCCGGAGTGGCCCAAGCCGAAGAAGTGGCCGAGTTCGTGGCCGAGAATCGTTTCGAGATCGTAGGCGTTCGGATTGGAGGCAAGCGCCGCGGGCGTCGCAAAGGTGACGCTGCTGTCGCCGGGCCGCAACAAGATATCCGCGTCGAGGATTTCGCCCGGGAATGTCGAGAGCGGGGTCCCGGGGCCGGCCTGTTCGCCGATCACGTCGGATGTCACCACGCGAGTGAACGAAAGCACTCCCGTAGTGAACGCGGCGTCGGGCTGGTTGAAACAAATCGTGTTCAATCCGTCCGTCGAGTTGCAGGCGATCTGTGCGCTCGTTCGGCCGAGAGGCGCGAGCGACGCAGGGCGGAGCGTGGTTCCGCTCACCCCGGTCCAGATGCCGAAATCCGTTTGGATTGTGGTTTCGATCTCCGCGAGTTGGCCACCGGGCGTCTGGTCCGCCGTGAGGATGGTCGCGGGACTCGTGCCGAGCGATGTGCTCCAAAACCGGTTGATGCCGCCCGCAACGGAGGTGTCGAAGCGGGTCGGCTGCGGGCAGGACGTCCCGCCCGAGACCGATGCCGGCTGGCGCATGTCCGCCACCTGGTAATTCAGCGAGTAAGCTCCGGCCGTCACCGGCGCGGTGAGGCGCACCGCAAGCAGTGCGGCGGCAAAGATGCGAGCCGTTCGGCGCGAGCGGCGATTCGGTCGTGATGTCATTTTAGTGTTCCCTCTTTCCTTGCCGCCGCCAACCTTGCGAGAAAATCGGGCATCGGCATCCGTGCGATTCCTTGAGCACGAAACTTTCTCGTAGCGCGGTCGAACACGGGCATCCGGCTCGAATCCTGAGTCACGCTCTCGCGTCCGGTGCGCGCGTCGCGCTCGATCCGAAATGTTCCTTCGCCCCAGGCTGTCACCGACCATTCGTCCCCGCCTGCCTGCCGCGGCGGGCGGGCGCGTTCGAGAAAGAGAATCGTTTCTTCACCCGGCGAAAAGCGCGGCACGCCTTCCACGTTTTCCACCACATGTCCTTCGCGGCCGCCCGGCAAACGCACGATCAGCGTGGCGTCCGGCGAGCCTTGTATCGCTTCCGCGACGGAGAAGCGAGTGAACGTCCAGATGTGGCCGGAGTCCCAGCGCGACTCCGAGCTCACGCACCGCACGCGAGCCACGACCTGCGCCGCGCGAGCGAGTTGCGCGAGGTCCATTTGCTCGAGCGTTGTCGCATGCATCGCGATGGCGACCAGCGCCGCGATAGAAATCACCGCACGGCACTTCTTGGCGAGAATAGTCAGAGGGCGCCTCATCGATATTTCTCTTCAGGAGGGCACGACTTCAGTGGTGCCGAAAAGCGCGGCCACTTCAGGGGTTTTAACCCCTGAAGTTCCCCAAGCGCGCGGGTCGAGTATTTCCGAGACTCGCTCATTGTACCTCCAGTGCGCCCGTGGCCGCCGTGACGTCCAGCGCGAGATTTTGAATGAAGAGCGTGCGCGCGCCGGGAACCGCCGTGCTGGGCACTTGCAAAGTGAGTTGCACGATGCCGAAACCCAGCGGTTGTTCCGCGACGATGGTCACGTCGGCGGGGTTTGGTCCCGTCAGCGTGTAGACGAACGACGGGTCGAGGCCGCTCACCGAAAACGCGCACAGATTTTCGGTCGCTGTTCCCGTTGCGGGCCGCGGAAGCACAACCGGCCCGCCCTCGAGCGTGCACGTATTCGTTGCGGTCACAAACGGGCCCACGACGATCACATTCAGATTGACGTTGCTTGCAGGCGCGGACGATCCCGCCGTGCTCAGGTCCGCAACGACGATGTCGATACCTGTCGCGCTCGGAGATGAAGGCGTAATGGGAATCGTGCCTGATCCTGATCCGGCTCCGATGACAACGAATTGCACCGTATTGGACGCGCTTTGGTCCGGATTTTGAATCTGCACGGGAGTGGTTGCGGCGGCCGCGAGGTCAGACGCCTCGAGCGCGGTTGTGCAATCGGAGGCCGTATCGCAGAGCGTGCTCCGCGGCGTTCCGCCGAACAGAATCACCGAGCCGGGGCCGGGGCTTGACGCCACGAAGCCGCTTCCGGTGACGCGCAGCGTAATGCCGCCCGCCGCTCCTGCCGTGGCGCTCGACGGTGAAAGCGAGAGGATCGCCGCCGATTTGATCACCGTGACCGCAGCGGTGCCGGATTGGCTGGCGTCCTCAACGCTCGTCGCCGTCACGCTCAACGTGTTGGGCGAAGGCGCTTGAATTGGCGCCGTGTACTGACCCGTGGGGTCCACGGTGCCGCAGGGATTTCCCGCTCCCGCGCAGGCCGCGCCGGAGATTCCCCAGTTCACTTGCTGGTCGTCTGTTCCGGTGACCGTGGCCTGAAATTTCTGAACGGCGCCGGGAGCGAGAGTGACCGCGGACGGCGTCACTCCGACCAGAACGTGAGGAAGAATCGTAATTGCCGCGCTTGCCGATTGCGAGGAATCCTGCTGGCTGGTGACAGTCAGCGTCACGGGATTCGGCGTGGGCACCGCCGCCGGTGCGAGATAGTCCACGCTCCCGGCCGCGCCGGAGGAAAAAGCCTGGCAGGGATTCGAGGCGGTGACGCAGACCTGACCCAACGTCGTATTTCCGCCTGCGATTCCTTGCAAGCTCCAGGTGACGTTCGAGTTAGTCGCGTTTTGAAGTTGCGCGGTGAACGTTTGCCTGTGGGCGATCACTCGCTCCGAACTTTGCGGCGAAATCGAAATGGAAATGGACGCCGTGAACGACACTCTGGCCGTGGCGACTTGGCCCGGCTCGGCGTTGCTGCTAGCCTGCACATTTACGCTGCCTCCCGGCGGCGATTGACGCGGGGCGGTGTATGTGGCTTGATTCGGATTCGTCATTGACGCCGCGATCGTGCCGACGCTCCCGTTGCCGCCGGCGATGCCATTCACGCCCCATGTCACCGCCGTGTTCGCCGAGCCTGTCACGCTCGCCTGAAAACTCGTTGAGCCGCCCAGGGGAACGCTCGCGGACGTTCGGGGAAATCGTCACCTGAACGTTCGGCTGGATTGTGACAATCAGCGTTGCCGCCTTGGAAGGATCGGCGAGCGGGGTCGCCGTGAGAATGACTGAATTCGGCGATGGCGCGCTCACCGGCGCTTGGTAGACGCCGCCCGGAGAAATCACGCCGCAGGTCGCCCCGGTGCAACCGGGGCCCGAGACGCTCCAATTGATTGTTGTGTTCGGATTCGACCCCGGTGCCGGCGTCAGCGTCGCCTGATAAGTTGCCGAGGAGCCCGCAGCCACAGTGGCAGGGCCGGTAATTGCGACTGTGAAGTTGCTCACGATTGTCAGCGTAACGCTCGCGCTCTTGGTTGTATCGGCGGCGCTCGTCGCCGTGATGGTCTCGGTGGCGGGCTGCGGCAGCACGCCCGGCGCCGTGTAGTTTCCCGCCGCGGAAATCGTGCCGACGGTGCTGTTGCCTCCAGTCACGTTGCCGACGCTCCAAGTCACGGTCGCATTGGTACTGCCGGTTACGGTTGCCGTGATTGCGTCCGTTGCGCCGAGCAGCACCGTGCTGCTTGCAGCGGAGACGCTCACGCTGACCGCCGATGGCGGAGGGGGCTGCGACGGCGCGGATCCGACCAAACCGCCGCCACAGCCCAGGTTCGAGACCGCAGCCAGAAGCGCCAAGCCCAATATGGTCGGGCAGACTTGGTTTCTGCGCTTCTGTGTGCTTGCTGGGACTCTCTCCATGCACGATGCAACTGCAACAACTGTGCCAGTCCGAATCACGCCGCGATCGCGGTGCCGAGCTGCGCTCTTCCACCTGGGTCTGAGAGCTATTCCCCAATAAGTCTCGCCAGCACCGTCACTTGCGTGGGCGACAGCGCAATTGCTCAACTTGCGGGCTCGAACAATCTGGCTTGAACGTGGCAGTCGATCGTTGCACGCAGTCCCAAAGTGGACCTTTCCATCTGAGTCTGTTCCAAAACGGAGCACAGCGGACAAGTTGAAGCGCGACTGTTTGTACGGCGAGCCGAGTTGACAGAGCATGCCCGCCGGAAGAAGATTCCAGTCGTGACACGACCAGACGCAGCGCGCCGGGTGAAGAGCTATTCAGCCGCGACCGGCTTCGTGTACCAGTATTATTTTTTCGAGGTGGTGAAAGCGAAGCGTGGAGCAGCCGCGGGGACCGAGTACGTATACATGGTTTCGGTGGATCGCAAGACGGTGTTTCCGTTGCGCGTTTTCGTGCGCCGCGATGCGGTCGAGAGTTGGGCCGGCCGCGCGGGCCGTACCCTCAGCGGCACCGAGGAATACGCCATCGCAAAGATGCGCCTGTTCCAGGCGTTCGACGAGATCGAGGACATTGGCCCAAGCTTACCCGACTTGGTGGTGGATGAATCCAACCTCGACGCCCTCCTCAGCCTGCTCGACATCTAGGCCGATTGCTTCACGCGCAACGAACACAAGTGAGGGGTGGCGTCATTTGGCTAGAACAGCGACTAGCGCGGCGCGCAGGTCGGTCGTTTGGAATTGATAGCCGGCGGAGACGAGGCGAGCGGGAAGAACGCGTTGCCCTGAGAGCAAGAGCCCTTGGGCCATTTCGCCGAGTCCGAGTTTGAGGGCGAAGGCGGGCGCCGGAAAAATTGCGGGGCGGTGAAGGACCGAAGCGAGAATTTTCGTGAATTCGGAACTGCGCACGGGGTGCGGCGCAACGACGTTGACGGCGCCCGTGAGCGACTCGTTTGACAAGACGAATCTCACGATGCTTGCCACTTCGCCGAGCGCGACCCAGGACATCCACTGCTTGCCCGTTCCCAGCCGGCCCCCCGCGCCGAATTTGAAGGGCAAGACCATTCGCGGGAGCGCGCCGCCATCGCGCGCGAGCACGATACCGAAACGTGTGCAAACCGTGCGCGCGCCGAAGTTCGCAGCTGCCGCCGCTTGAGCTTCCCAATCCTTGCAGAGCGTGGCCAGAAAATCGCCGCCCGCGCCGCTCTCCTCCGTCAATTCCTCGTCACCGCGATCGCCGAAGTAGCCGACCGCCGAGGCAGAAACAAATACGCGAGGCGGCTTTTGCAGTTTTCCCAGCGCGCGAACCAGATGGCGCGTCGAATCGATCCGGCTTGCGCGCAGCAACTTTTTGCGCGCCGCCGTCCAGCGTCCCTCGCCGATGGAGGCTCCCGCCAGATTGACGACGGCGTCCGCGCCCTCGGCGGCTCCGGCGTCAATCTCGCCTGAAGCAGGGTCCCACCGAACGTCGCCCGTTCTCGGCTGGCCCTTGCTTCCGGGGCGCACAAGTCTCTGAACGGTGTGGCCATCGCGCGCGAGTGCGCTGGCGATAGCCGTGCCAATGAGTCCGCTGGAGCCGGAGATCAGGATTCGCATTGCGGATTCCCCCTGACAACATGCTAAACAGTTTGCGGGTAAACTCAAAACATTGTCATTCCGAGGTCCCGCGGTGCGGAACCGAGGAATCTCTCTTTTCTTGTGATTTGGACGAAGAGAGATTCCTCGCCCGCTGCGGCGGGCTCGGAATGACACCCTAACCCGCTCGTTCCGCAATATGTAGAACCGCGGCGGGCGCGGGCGTCCAGAGATCGCGTCCGTTGAGGCGCGGGCAAGCGGCCCCGCATTGGCTTTGCTCGCGGACAGCCGCTAAGATAGCTGGATGCGGGTGCGCGTTCTTTTTTTTGGCCGTTTGAAAGAGATCGTGGGTTGCGCCGAGGAAGAAGCGGAAGTTTCCGAAGGCGCCCGGGTGGAAGATCTCTTTTTTCGCTACGGACGGCGGCATCCCGAATTTGCCGGCTTCCGCAGTTCGGTCGTCGCCGCGGTGAACCAGCAATTCGCGGATTTGGGCACGCCGCTTTCCGCTGGGGACGAAGTGGCGTTTTTGCCCCCGGTCAGCGGCGGCGATGCGGCGGGCGGCGCTGCCGCACTTTGCGAACTGGTTCGCGAGCCGATCCGCACGGCGGAAATCGTCGCCCAACTCAAGGCGCCCGAGGACGGCGCCGTTGCCGTCTTCGAGGGCATCGTACGAAATCATTCGGGCGGGCGTGCCACGCTGTATCTCGAATATTTCGCGTACGAGCCGATGGCCCTCAACAAAATGCGCGAAATCGCGGCGGAAATGTTGCGCGCGATTCGATGTGCGCCGCGTGGCGCTGGTGCACCGGCTGGGCCGGTTGGAAATCGGCGAGGCGAGCGTGCTCATAGCCGTCTGCTCCGCCCATCGCGCCGCCGCATTCGACGCCTGCCGCTTCGGCATCGATACGCTCAAGATAATCGTGCCTATCTGGAAAAAGGAGTATTTTCAAGACGGGGCCGTGTGGGCGGAAGGCGTCCGGCCCGAACAATCCTTTTCCAGCTCCGGCGAATCTATTCCTTAGACCGATTGTTGGAGCCGATTGCCCTTGAGCCCTCATCTGCGCGCCTCACACAGCCTTACCAGGCCGCTCTCTTCCATTGCCTTTCTGCTCCTGGCCTGTGGCCTCGCGCTCGCGGCGGCCCCGGCACCAACCACCAAACAGGGCCAGTCGGGTCCGCCCGCGCGTCCCGTTCAGCCTCACTCTGACTCGCGCGGCGAGATTCGAGTGCAAGTGAACCTGGTGAACGTGATCGCCAGCGTTCTCGACAAGGACCACCGGCCGGCCCCGGACCTGACGCAGGACCAATTCGAGGTTTACGACGAGGGGGTCAAACCAGAAGATCGAGATCTTCGAGCCGGATACGCAATTGCCGCTCGACCTCGCGCTCATGATTGATGCGAGCATGAGCGAAACGATTGAAATCGAGTTTGAGCGACAGGCGGCCTCGGGTTTCATCGGACAGGTGGTGCGTCCCGGCGACCGGTTGGCGCGTCTACCAATTCTCCGACAACGTCGAGCAACTGGCGAGTTTTTCGTCGAATGTGGCCGATCTTCAGGCCTCTCTGAAGCGGCTCGAGCCCGGCGCCGGCACCGCGCTGTACGACGCCGTTTACCTGGGTTCGCAAGCGCTCAGCCACGGCCCGCCGGAGCGGCGGCGGGTCTTCGTGCTCGTCACCGACGCGGGCGAGACCACCAGCCGCGCCGACTTCGAGACCGCGCGCCGCGCCGCCATCCGCGCGGATACGCTGCTCTACACGATTGTCATTCGCGCCGTCCAGAACGAAGGCGGACGCAACACCGCCGGGGAGCACGCCCTGGAAACGATCGCTGATTCCACGGGCGGCGCGATCTACTACATCGACAACGTCAACGAGCTCACTCCCACCTTTAATCGCATCAATCGCGAACTGCGCACGCAATACCGGATCGGCTTTTACCCGCAGCCCCGGCCCCCGCAAGGCGCCTACCGGGCAATCGAGGTGCGCGTTCCCGATGGCTACATCGTCCACTCGCGCAAGCTCTACTACACCGGCGGCCTGACACAATAAGCTCCCCGGCCGGCTGATGCCGAGCAAATCGCGTGCGATTTCTGGCATGATGGTGTCGTCAAGAGTCGCGAACGCGAATCCCGCTTGAGCACGAATACTTATCTCGAACTCGCCGTCGAAGCCGCCCAGGAGGCGGGGGCGATCCTGCTGGCCGAGTTCGACCGTCCGCGGCAGATCCGCTACAAGGGCGTCGTGGATTTGGTGACCCAAGCGGACCAGAAATCCGAAAAGGCGATTGTCTCGCGCCTGCGGACGCATTTTCCAAAGCACGCCATCGTGGCCGAGGAAGGCGGCGGCCAGGAGACGGACTCTCCCTTCCGCTGGTTTGTGGACCCGCTCGACGGCACGACGAATTTCGCCCATAGCTACCCGTGCTTCGCCGTTTCCATTGGCCTCGAAGAGGCGGGCGAGATGATCGTCGGCGTCGTCTACAATCCCGTGACGCAAGAAATGTTCACGGCGGCGCGCGGCGAAGGCGCGTACCTCAACCAGAAGCGAATTCACGTCTCCAACATAGAAGGGCTGGGGACGAGTCTGGTGTGCACCGGATTTCCCCCCGGCCAGCGCTCGCAGCAGCGAAACATCCGTTTCTATTGGGAGTTCACGCTGCGCTCGCATGGCGTGCGCCGTGACGGCTCGGCGGCGCTCGATCTGGCGGCCGTGGCCTGCGGGCGCTTCGAGGCGTTCTGGGAATTCGGCTTGCGTTCCTGGGACACGGCGGCGGGAATACTGCTCGTGCGCGAAGCGGGCGGCATGGCGACGCGCTTCTCGGGCCAACCGTATGCTCCCGGCGACCCGGAAATCCTGGCCACTAACAAGCTGATTCACTCGGAGATGCAGGAAGTCGCCAACGCGATTGCGGCGAATCCCCGGCCGCTGCCGTGAGTCGTGCGTGGTGCTCCCATCCCCCTCCCCCTGTTTCTATGTAAGTGTTGAATCCAAAGGACTTGCGATAAACGTTCACTCAGATTCCAGTTCTAAAGAAGCCGACGACTCGCGGTCGTGCCAATCCGGGAATAACCAATGGGGGAACTTCAGGCGAGGGTTTGATTGACGAGGGTATAGGCGGGTGTTAGCCTGCCCGTTGTATTTCCAGCGGCTTGTAGGAGTGCGGTGACGCGAGGGGCCTTGACTGCTTTCAGGCAGGGAGAGAGTGGGGGGCAGAAGCCCGAGCCGGAGTCCGGCAATCGGGGTGAGGGCCTATGAAGAAGAGAATCCTGCTGGCGGCCCTGCTTGCCTTCGTTCCGGCCCTCTCAGCCGCAGCGCAAACCAACGGGGTCAGAGACCGCACGGCTACCGACGGCCCCATCACTCCCATCACGGACGGCGCCCAGATTTCAGCGAGATTCCAGCTCATCGCCGGAGAATGGAATTTTCTTTATGCGACGCTCCCTCCCGGCCGTCTTGCGCCGGTGATTCACCACATCGTATTCGGTCACACCGACAGCGGCTATGTGGCCACGCTCCTCGGCATGAAGGCCGACATTCGCTCGGACGATTCCAAATACATTGACTTCACTCCCCCAGATATCTACAAGTTGACGGAGGTTGATGATGCGGTGGAGGGCGGGTTTCCTCGGACCCAACTCGTCTTTCAAAACGCCTTCACGAATGCACAGGGCCAGAACCTTACTGGCTCCTTCGTGATTTTCCTGGTGCCCAAGACGGGCCGCATTATCGGGATTGATTACGCGGATTTCCCGACAGGCGACAGCACTGCGACGCCTCTGCCGGATGGCTTCTGGGCGGGGGTACGAGGCAACGTTTCGGGCATTGACGCGTTCTTGCCGACGGCGCTAGACCTGTTCCAACAGTATTCAGCCAAGACTGACACTAACGAGCAATCGGCCGTGATCGCGAGGTGGTCGGGCTACGGGCATTAGGTATCTTATGCGAGAGGCCGAATGAGCCATACCTGGACATTCCCGACCCCCGATGACGCGGGGCTGAGCGTACGGTTCAGCCGCTGGCGAAGCCGCTGGCAGCAGGGCGGGATCGAAAACTACACTTTGCATGCCGCGAAGGCCAAGCGGTCCATCTGGACGCTGGGTTCGCGAATTGAGATCAGCGAACAACGCATTTGGCTGAATGGCCTCCCGGACGCTTTCTCAGGGCTTCGCATCGTCCAACTGAGCGACATTCACCACGGGAAATACTATCCACTGGAGGCGGCGGAGAGGGCCGTCGCGCTTGCGAACGCGCTGAAGCCCGATCTGGTGGCGCTGACGGGCGATTTCGTCAGTTACTCAAGGGCGTGCGTCGAGCCGGTCGCTGAGGTTCTGGGGATGCTGCGCGCGCGATATGGCGTGCTGGCGGTGCTGGGCAACCACGATTTCAGGGTCGGCGCGGATGGGATTACCAAGGCGCTGGACCGGCAGGGCATCGAAGTCCTGCGAAACCGGAATTTGCGGCTGTGCTTCCGCGGCGAGGAACTGGCGCTGGCTGGGGTGGACGATCACGGCTATGGGGCGGACCTGCGGCACGCGTTGGGCGGAATTCCGGCGAAGACGCCGAAGATCCTCTTGGCGCACAATCCGAGCATCATCCGGGGCGCGGCCCGCTATGGCGCGGACCTGGTGCTATCGGGCCACACGCACGGCGGACAGCTCAATTTTCCGCTGATCGGCAGCTTCGCCTATGGGTGCTCGCCCGAGCGGCTGCGTTATAAGATCGGCTGGGATCGCTTGGCGGACACGCAGATTTACGTGAGCCGGGGTCTGGGGACGATTGTGCTGCCCTGGCGTCTGCGCTGCCCGGCGGAGATTCCGCACATCGAGTTGCTGCCCAGCGGCCCTTCTCTGGCGGCAAACTGATTCCCAAGACAAATGCGCGTCGTTGACCTGATTCGTCGGAAGAGGGATTCGCAGGAGCTTTCCCGCGAAGAGATTGGCGCGCTCATCGATGGCTACACGCGCGGCGAAATCCCCGATTACCAGATGTCCGCATTCCTGATGGCGGCGTTTCTGCGCGGATTGAACCGCGCCGAGACGGCGGCCTTGACCGAGGCCATGCTGCACTCCGGGCAAGTGCTGGATTTTTCGGACATGCCCGGGCGAAAGGTGGACAAGCACTCGACCGGCGGGGTCGGAGACAAGACCTCGATAGTCATCGCACCGATTGCGGCGGCGGGCGGCCTGCGCGTCCCCATGATCAGCGGGCGCGGGCTGGGGCATACGGGCGGGACGCTGGACAAGCTGGAATCCATTCCCGGATTCAACGTCAATTTATCGCTGGCGGAATTCCGGCGCGTGCTGGATGAGTGCGGCTGCGCGCTAATCGGTCAGACGGCGGAGATCGCGCCGGCGGACAAGAAGATTTACGCGCTGCGTGACGTTACGGGAACTGTGGAGCATCCCTCGCTGATCTGCGCTTCGATCATGAGCAAGAAGATGGCCGAGGGGATTGACGCGCTCGTGCTGGACGTCAAGACCGGATCGGGCGCGTTCATGAAGAAGGAAGAAGACGCGGCGTTTCTGGCGGAACTGATGGTGGAAACGGGCCGCCGGATGGGGAAGCAGGTCGTGGCGCTGCTGACGAACATGGACCAACCGCTTGGACGCATGGCGGGGAACGCGAATGAGATCGCGGAGTCGATCGAGGTGCTGAGCGACGGCGGGCCGGAAGATTTGCGCGAATTGAGTCTCGTGCTGGCGGCATGGATGTTTGTGCTCGGCGGACGCGCGAAAAGCGTCGAGGAAGGGAAGAAGATTGCGGCGGGGCTGATCGCGTCCGGAAAGGCCAAGGACAAGTTCCGCGAAATCGTGCGCTTGCAAGGCGGCGACGCGAGAGTCGTGGACGATCCGCGGCGATTACCGCAAGCCGCGCATCGCATGGAGATTGTGAGTCCATCGGAGGGGTACGTCGAGGCGACGCAGTGCGAGCAACTGGGGATCGCGTGCGTCGTGCTGGGCGGCGGGCGGGAGAAGAAAGAAGACTCGGTGGATCCGGGCGTGGGTCTCGAGTTCCACAAGAGAGTGGGGGCGCCGGTGCATCGCGGCGAGCCGCTGTGCACGATCTGCTACAACTCTGAGGCGCGGCTCGACGAGGCGCGGCGATTGGTGGAGATCGCGTACCAGATTGGCCCCCGGCCACCTGCGACGTTGCCGGTTCTGGTGAGCCGAGTCATTGGCGTTTGACCGGCCGCGGAAGATTTTCTTGATTTTTCGCGGGCAGCTAAGCGGTTGGACGTTGCCAGTCCCACGGAACGACTAGATTCTTCGCTGCGCTGTGCGGCATAAGGCTCCGCGCAAAACGCTCCGCTCAGAATGACAGGAAAATTGTTGCGCGGCGAAGGTTGGCATAGAATGCTGCGATTGCTGCACCGGGGGGAACTCCAAGGAGGCAAGCGATGGGGCGATTCACCGGCATCCTCGGCTTGGCGACCATGCTCGGACTGGCGTGGCTGTTTTCGACCAATCGGCGCGCAATCAAGCTGAAAACGGTGTTGTGGGGGCTCGGGCTGCAGTTCGCGCTCGCGATTTTCGTCTTGCGGGTGAATTGGGGGCAGTGGCTCTTTCAAGAAGCGGGTAAGGGGGTCAATAAGCTGCTCGGCTATTCGTTTGCGGGATCGGAATTTGTGTTCGGCGAACTCGGGAAGAATGGATCGTCGCTGGGGACGATCTTTGCGTTTCAAGTACTGCCGACGATCATCTTCATCGCTTCGCTCTTCGCGCTGCTGTACTACCTGGGGATCATGCAGGTGATCATCAAAGGAGCGGCGTGGATCATGCAGCGCGTGATGGGCGCGAGCGGGGCGGAATCGCTGAACGTCGCGGCGAGCATCTTCATGGGGCAGACGGAAGCGCCGCTGACGATCCGTCCGTTTCTGCCGGACCTGACGCGATCGGAGCTGATGACGGTGATGACGAGCGGGATGGCGCACGTCTCGGGCGGAATCATGGCGGCGTACATCGCCGTGCTGGCGGGCAATGATTTGGTGGCGCGACAGACGGTCGCCAAGAACATTCTCACGGCGGTGATCCTGACGGCGCCGGGGACGCTGTTAATGGCGAAAATGCTCGTGCCGGAGACCGAGCAGCCGAGGACCGCGGGCAGCGTCAAGCTGCCCGAGATGGAAAAAGACACCAATTTCCTGGCCGCCATCGCGCGAGGGACGGGCGACGGATTGCACCTGGCCATCAATGTGGCCGCGATGCTGATCGCATTTCTGGCGCTTATTGCGCTGGCGAATGGAATCATGGGAGGCAGTCACAATTTTCTCGCCCTTCACGGCATGGCGTGGTTTCCGTCGAGCTTGCAGCAGATATTTGGCTGGGTGCTCGCGCCGGTGGCGTGGATCATCGGCATTCCGTGGCATGACTGCACGAATATCGGCAATCTTCTGGGAATCCGCATGGTGCTGAACGAGCTGGTGGCGTTCTCGCAATTGGGGCCGATGAAGTCCGTCCTCGATCCGCGCTCGTTCACGATCGCAACGTTCGCGCTTTGCGGTTTCGCGAATTTCAGCTCGATCGGCATTCAGATCGGCGGCATCGGCGCGCTTGCGCCCAACCGGCGCGGCGATCTCGCCAGACTCGGCATACGCGCAATGCTGGCGGGCACGATGGCCAATCTGATGTCCGCATCGATTGTGGGACTGTTCTTGAGATGAGCCCAAAGCGCATGGCGGCCGCAAAAACCGGCGAGGAGTTCGCGCGCGCCGAACGCGCGGCGCAATTCATTCGCGCGCGGACGAAGCTGCGGCCTAAAATCGCGCTCGTGTTGGGCAGCGGGCTGGGCGGCTTCGCCGACGGAATGCGCGGGGCCGTGCGGCTGGACTACGCGAAGATCCCGCATTTTCCGCGCTCAACGGCAATCGGGCACGCCGGGCGGCTAGTGCTCGGCAAGGCGGGCGCCGTGCCGGTCGCCGTACTGCAGGGGCGCGTGCATTTCTACGAGGGTTATTCGCAGCGCGAAGTGATTTTTCCGATGCGCGTTCTGGCGCGGCTCGGAATCGGAGCCGTGATCCTCACCAACGCGGCCGGAGGAATCAATCGCGAATACAAGCAGGGATGCCTCGTCGTGCTGCGCGACCACATCAATTTGCAGGGCACCAACCCGCTGATCGGCGCAAACGATTCGCGATTCGGCGTCCGATTCCCCGACCTCACGCAGGTGTACTCGAAAACGTACCGGCGGTTTGCGCTCGAAGAGGGAAAGCGGCTCGGCGCGGAGATTTCGCAGGGCGTTTATGCGGCGCTGACCGGGCCGAGCTACGAGACGCCCGCCGAGATCCGCTACTTGCGCTCCATCGGCGCGGATCTGGCGGGGATGTCCACCGTGCCGGAAGTGATCGCGGCGGCGCATCTCGGGATTCGAGTGCTGGGGATTTCCTGCGTGACGAACATGGCGGCGGGAATTCTCGATCAGCCGATCACCGCCGAGGAAGTGCTGGAGACCGGCGAGCGCGTGAAAGGCCAGTTCGTTGCGCTGCTGAACGCCGTAATTCCGCGCATCGCGGCGGAGCTTTCCGCGCCGGTTGCGGCGAACAAGGCCATAGGAGACGCAACGTGAGCGAGTACGACGCCTTGATCGCAGCGGCATGCGCGGCGCGGGCGCACGCGCACGCGCCATTCTCGAGCTTTCGCGTGGGAGCGGCGGTGCGCGCAACGTCGGGGAGAGTGTTCACCGGGTGCAACGTCGAGAACGCGACGTACGGCCTCACGATTTGCGCCGAGCGCGTCGCGATCTTCAAAGCCATCTCCGAAGGCGAGCGGGGGTTCGACGCGGTTGCCGTCGCCGCCGACACGGAAATGCTCACGCCGCCGTGCGGGGCGTGCCGGCAAATCATCTGGGAATTTTGCGGCGACGCGGAAATCATCCTGGCGAATTTAAAGGGGAAAGTGGAAACGTACCGGATGTCGCAGTTGTTTCCGAAGCCGTTTGATTCGTCGTTCCTGTGACGCGGGAATCCGCGCGAGCGGTTGAGCCCCAACCGCCGGCGGCAGATTCAGTCATTCCTCGTATGCGTTCTTCTTCACGCTCCGCTGGACGAGTAATCGCCCCGCCATTTTTCGCAGCGTCTCGGGAACATTGCGGTTCATGCCCAGCCCTTTCAGATCCGGGAGCGTCATGTTCGGCAGAAGGTGCAGCGTGATATCGAGCGGCGTCTTTGCGTTGAACACCAGATTGTGTGTGATAGTGTAGTTCTTCCGTAAAGCTTTGTTGTTCGCAATCTGGCGGAGCACCTCTTCGCTCAGCGTGCTCATTGCCGCGAACGCCTCAATCTCCTGCTCGGAGATTCGCGGGGATTGGAGCACGGCCCGCTGCACGACCTTGCAGGGATCGCGAATCAGCAACAAACGTTCCTGTTTGTCGCCCTTCAGCGCGAGTTGCACGCGCGCGACAACGTTCATCCGGGCCAGCCGCTGCATGAGTGTCATTCGCCTCTCGGGATCAGGTTCAGCATCCATGGCGCCTTCGGCGAATGCCGCTTCCGGTTCGAGAGAGTTTTTTTGGATTTCCTGGAGTTGCAGCCGCTGTTCGGCATTGAGAGTGGTGGAATGGCTGAGCGCGGCCGCCAGACCCGGGGCGTCGGCCAGCAGCTCCAAGTGGTCGAATAAGAACTGCACGCCGCTTGTCGAAAGGCGCGGCGCGACGACGTGCAGCAACGCGGGAGGACAGAGCGGATGTCTTGCCACTGCGTCCGCGACGCCCGGCTTCTCAATGAAGTACTCCGCGCAGAATGCGAACAATTGGGGCGCAAGGTCCGGGACGGCCAGGGCGGCAAGGATGTTCTCCACCGGCTGCTCGATCAGCGCGTTAGCGGATCGCTCCCGGATCTGTTCGTCGGGGTCGGCGGCAAGAATCGCGAGAAGCTCGATGCGTTCATTTGTGGGAAGCGATGCCGTACCCGCACAAACCGCAAGTTTTCGCTCCCGGGTGGCGTGGCCGGAACGAATTTCGTCGCGCACTGCTGTGCTAATGGCCCCCTCCCGTCGTCTTCGTCAGAGAATCGTAGGTGAGCGTGATCGTCCCTGAATTGCCCGGGGGGCCGATCGGCGGCAGGGTTTGACCGTTCAGCTGGAGCATCAGCGCGCCCGCGTCGCGCGCGGAGACTTGAAAATTGTCGATCGCTTCAAACCTCTGCGAGCTGCCGGCGAAGATCATTCCGTCAAAGAGTTGCACTCCATCCGCGAGCACGCGCACGCTGGTGGTTTTTCCCGCTTCGATCTTCAACTTCAGCGGCGCGGTCGGATCGGAAGCCGGGACAGGGGCAAGGGTTGCTCCGGCGCCGGAGTCGGCCGGCCCTGAGGGAGTTCCGGCCGGCACGTCCGTCGCAGGCGCTGTGGCGGATGGGGCAGGAGGCAGGGTCGCAGCTTCCGCCGGAGCCTGCACGCCGGCACTGAATGCGGATGCGGCGGCGGCGCGCGCGCGCTTTACGGCGCGATAGTGGTGCCAACCCAGCCATCCCCCGCCAGCGGCCAGAACGATTACAACCAGTAGGAGGACGACCAAGGGCATCCAACGGCGGTCTGGTTCCGAGGCAGGATGCGTTTGGGAGGCCCAGGAACTCGGTTTGGTAAGCCCGTTGGTTGCGTGCATGTATTCGGCCAGGAGGTTTTCCTCGTCGAGGCCGAGGAAATGGGCGATCGAGCGAACGAACCCGCGATTGAATACGCCTCCGGGCAAGCGGTCCCACTGTTCATTCTCGAAAGCTTCGAGGTAGCGAGTCCCGATGCGGGTAGCGGCCGTGATTTCGTCCAGGGTCACGCCGCGGAGTTCCCGTTCGCGCCGGAGATGCTCGCCGAAGCTGTCCTTGGTCGTTGCAGGAGTGCGCTGTTCGTCCATCTGAAAAGAGGCCTGTTGGCAATATAGGCGGGCCGCAAGAGCGTGTCAATGCAGGGAAGGAGTCTGCGAGAGTTGACAAAGGGCGCGGCCTGCCGTGTAGTGTTGTCGGACGCTTTGTGCAGACCCGCCGCGCCGCGGCGGATTTTCGCCAGACGTTCTGATTCCAAAGGGGGATTCGTGAGAAAAACGGTTCGCTCCGTCTTGTTGGTTTTCGCGTCCTTGAGCGTTCTTGCGCCGCTGGCCCTCCGCGCACAAGCACCGGAAACTCCAGAGCCGCGTCCCGAGGCGCTTGCGAAGCAGGACATCGCGGACATGGCAGCGGGACACTTCGACGTGGTCGAAGCGCAGTACTCCACACAGATGGCGTTCGCGCTACCCAAAGGAAAGCTGGCCGAAGCCTGGAACGGATTGATCGCGCAAGCCGGCGCCTTCAAGGGCATCGCGGATTCCAATGTTAGGCCGGTGCGGGGCTTGCAGTTGGTGACGCTGACGTGCAATTTCGAGAAGGCCGTAGTCGACACCGAATTTGCGTTCGACCAGAGTGGCAGGCTGGCGGGCCTCCATTTTGCCCCGCACGATTCCGGAGCCGTGTGGGCGCTGCCGGCGTACGCGAGTCCCGCCGCGTTCAAGGAGCAGGCTGTCACCGTGTCGTTCTCGCACTGGCAATTGCCCGGCACGCTGACCATGCCCGTGGGCGCGGGGCCGTTTCCCGCCGTCGTGCTCGTGCAAGGGTTGGGTCCGCAGGATCAGGACGAAACGATTGGGCCGAACAAGCCGTTCAAGGATTTGGCGTGGGGCCTCGCGAGCCACGGGATAGCCGTGTTGCGATACGTCAAGCGCACGAAACAGTACGGGCCCGCGAGTGCGGACGATCCAACCAAGCTGACGGTTGACGACGAAACCATCAATGATGCGCGCGCGGCCGTGACGCTGCTGGCGAGCCAGCAGGGAATCGATCCCCACCACGTTTATGTTTTGGGGTACGGCCTGGGCGCGTACCTCGCACCGCGCATCGCGGCGGGGGACGCTCAAGTGGCCGGCCTGATCTTGCTCGCGGGGAATTCGCGGCCTATCGAGCAGATGGCCGTGGAGATGGTTCGCTACCTCGTGAGCGCGGAGCACGAGTCCCCCGATGATGCGCAGAAGGACATTGCAGACGCCGAGGCGGGTGAGAAAAACATTGAACGCCCGGATCTGAAACCGTCGGACACAATGTCGTTTCTCGGCACGCAAGAATCCGGGGCGTACTGGCTCGATCTGCGGGGCTACGACCCCGTCGCCGTCGCCGCTCACTCATCCATCCCGATGCTCATTCTGCAGGGGGAGCGAGATTATCAGGTGACGATGACGGACTTCGAGGGTTGGAAGAAGGGATTGGCGGGACGCGCAAACGTGACCTTCAAATCCTATCCCGCGCTGGACCATTTTTTCATTGCCGGTTCCGGAGCCTCTACTCCGGCAGACTATGCGGTACCGGGCCACGTTTCCGGTGATGTCATCGGGGACATAACCGCGTGGATTGCTGCGGCCGGCAAGACGAATTGAAAGCCGCCTTCCCCGCAGCCGCCTGGCGGAGCCGGGAAAGGCTTCAAAGCGTTTCCAGGGCGCCGGACTTACGGTTCGGATACCAAGCGTGAACTCAGCGTTGCGTGATGAAAAAGCCGCGCCTTATAATGCCAAATGCCCCTGCGCCCAGCCCTCTGGGTGCCCCGCAAGTCTTGTCGGAGTTGAGCCGGGCCGTGTCTGAGACAAACCAGTTTGGCGGCGTCGAGCGCCGCCGCAACCCAACGATTGCCCGCGAACAGCGCGAGGCGGGCGAGGTCGCCGTCTTCCATGAGTTGGGCAAGGCGCTCACGTCGTCCCTGCAGCTCGATCAAGTTCTCCGCACCATCATGGAAAAGATTGATGAGTTTCTGCGGCCGGATACCTGGTCGCTGCTGCTGGTAGATGAAGAAAAGCACGAGCTGTACTTCGAGCTTGCCGTCGGAAAAAACACCCAGCTATTGAAGGACATCCGAATCAAGATGGGCCAGGGCATCGCGGGCTGGGTTGCGGAGAACGAGAAGGCGGTCATCGTCCCCGACGTGAGCAAGGACACGCGGTTCTTCTCGCAAGTGGACGAGAAGACCAAGATGGAAACGCACTCGATCGTCGCCGTGCCGGTGCGCTACCGCGATCACTGCCTCGGCGTCATCGAGCTGATCAATTGCGTCGGCGCCGATGGATTCCACGAGCGCGACCTCGCGCTGCTGGAGGCCCTGGCCGATTTCGCCGCCATCGCCCTCGAAAACGCGCGGCACGTAAAGCGCATCCACGAGCTGACCATCACCGACGATTGCACGGCGCTCTACAACGCCCGCCACATGAATTTCATTCTCGAGACGGAGATTTACCGCAGCCAGCGGTACGGCTACGAATTTTCGCTGGTCTTCTTGGACCTCGATCATTTCAAGAACGTCAACGACACGCACGGCCACCTGGTCGGTTCAAGGTTGCTGGCCGAAATCGGGCAGATGCTGCGTGGGAATTGCAGGCTCATTGATTTTGCGTTCCGGTACGGCGGGGATGAATTCGTGATCGTCCTGCCGCAGGCCTCGAAGGACAACGCCGCCATCGTGGCTCGCCGCCTGCACAAGATGATTCGCGAGACGGTCTGGCTCAAGGAAGACAATCTCAACATTCATATCACGGCCAGCCTCGGCGTCGCCGCCTACCCCACGGACGCGAAGACCAAGATAGATCTTCTGCACTTGGCCGACGAAGCCATGTACAACGTGAAGAACTCGACGCGCGACGCGGTCGCCCTGGCGAAGCTGGGCATTCTCCCCGCGAAATAGCCCCCCTCCGGACTGCGCTTCGCGCAGCGCTCCAGCAACCACGCGTTACTCCACGGTGAAGACTGCCAGTGGTATCATCCGCGCGTGCGAGAAGTAGAACGCAAGATGTCCAGAAAGACTGCCCGCCCTGGAGCAATCGAGATGACAATCGGTAGCGACGATACATCACAGCGCAAAGTTGCAAGAATGGCAGGGCTCCTGTATCTCATTTACATAGTGACCTTTGCTTTTTCCTCCTTCGTTCAAAGCAAACCAATTGCGGGGGGGGAATGCCGCCCTAACAGCCAGGAATATCATGGCTTCGGCACGGCTATTCCGTATTGGGTTCATGAGCGAAGTGATTGCCGCTTTGTTCTTTCTTTTGACGGCCTGGGCTTTATACGTGTTATTAAAACCCGTTAGTAAGAACCTCGCTCTATTATTTCTGTTACTGAACTTGGCGGGTGTGGCCATAGAGTGCGTTCTTACGCTGTTTCATTTTGCTGCCCTGCCGCTCTTGAGTGGTGCTGGGTACTTGAAGGTGTTCGGAGCGGATCAGCTGCAAGCTCAGGCAATGCTATTCCTCAATGTAAGCGGCGCCGGCAATATGATCACGACGCTCTTTTATGGCGTTTGGCTTTTTCCTCTTGGCTACTTAGTTGTTAAGTCGGAGTTCCTTCCACGGATCCTGGGAATCTTGCTAATCCTTGATGGGTTGTGCCTGCTGATTTGTTTTTTCCAGTTATGCCTTTTCCCGGGCCACGAAAAAATCACTTACCCATTGTATCCGGTCATGTTCATTGCGGAATTTGGATTTGCTTTGTGGCTCTTGATTAAGAGTGTGAAGGTTAAGGTGCAAACCGAGTAGGCCGGGTGTCGCAGCCTTTGAACTGAGGTTGGTCCATCCTTTGTTCGCAGCGGCGGACAACGGACGGGGCGGTTGGCCTCTTCATCCTCCCATCGGCGCGCCCGCACCCTAAATTCGACGTGATTCGATAAATACGCCGCGGATTCTTGCTTTACACGGCCGGAGCGCTGTGCTAACTTTCCTTTGTTACCGCCGATCCGAAGCGCCAGGCGGTTGGGCCACTGTCAGCGACCCTTCCAATCTCTTTGTCGCAGGACCCGATGCGACGCGTCGGGCAAGTTACCCCCTCTCGAGGAACCGGAATAACTGCCGTTATACGCGCGCCTGGGCGGCGGCCGGGAATCCGGATATGAGGTAAGTCTTGCTCAAACTGCGCAAAGTCGAACTTATCGGATTCAAGTCATTTTGCGAGCGGACGCACATCGCCTTCAGCGGCAGCGGCCTGACGTGCATCATCGGGCCCAACGGCTGCGGCAAGTCCAACATCGTGGACGCGATTTCCTGGGTCCTGGGCGAGCAAAGCCACAAGTCCCTGCGCGCCGAGCGGATGTCCGATTGCATTTTCAACGGCACCGCCAAGCGGCCGCCGCTTGGACTGGCCGAGGTGACGCTCACGCTCGTGGATCCGGATTTGGCCGAAGCTGCGCGGCTGGTCCTCGAAGGCGCGGATAACAGCGCGGCGCAGGCGGAAGAGGCCGAGCAAGTTGGGGAAGGGCCGGCTGCCTCTCCGGCGGACGCAGACTTTTCGCCGGACTCATCGCCAGAGCCTTCGGATGACGCGGCGGCAGATCCCTCAGCGGACGCCGAACAAGGCTCTGCTCCCGTCAAGTTCCTCAAGAAGAAGCGCGCCGCGGAGAAGCCCGCGATGCACCTTAAGCCGGGCGAGGTCGTGATTGGGCGGCGTCTGTACCGCTCTGGGCAGAGCGAATATCTCCTGAATGGGCGGCCCGCGCGCCTGCGCGACATCCAAGAGCTTTTCATGGGCATCGGCCTGGGCCCTGACTCCTATGCCATCATCGAGCAGGGGCGAATCGGACAGATCCTGAGCACGAAGCCCTCCGACCGCCGCGCCATCATCGAAGAGGCCGCGGGCATCACGAAATTCAAGACGAAGCGGCGCCTCTCGGAAGCGAAGCTGGAATCCTCGAAAATCAATCTGTCGCGCGTGAATGACATTCTGGTCGAGGTGGAAAAGCAGTTGGGCTCGCTCAAGCGGCAAGCGTCGAAGGCGCGGCGCTATGCGGAAATCCGCGAACAGATGCGCGGGATGCTGCGCCAGGTGTTTGCCAGCAAAGCGCGCGAACTGGATCACGAAGCGGAGCGGATCGAGGGAATTCTGCGCGATCTGGCCGCGAACGAAGCGCAGCTCGGCGAAATGGTGACGCAGCTCGAAAGCGAGCACGAGCGTCTCTCGGCGCGAATTTACGAGCTCGACGGCGAATTGCGGCAAAACCAAAATTTGATCGGCCAAGCGGGTCTCGAGCTGGACCGCAGCGAAAATCGCATCGTGTTCAATCGCCAGCGCGGGGACGAGCTCGAAGCGCGCTCTCGCCAATTCACCGCCGACCTGGAGCAGCTCGCAGCGCAGGCCGCGCAACTGGAGAGCCGCGCGCGCGATCACCAGTCGGCGCAGGAATCGATCGTCGCGGAGACGGCGCAGCTCGAGCTTGTCGTGCAAAGCATCGCGGAAGAGGCGACCGGCCTGGAATCGCGAAGCGCTTCGACCGAAACGCGCATCCAGGAGCTGCGCGACGCTACGAGCCGGTTGACGGACGATCTGACGCGTCTTCATGGCGAGCAGGCGCAGGCGGAACAGGCGCTCGTGCATCATCTCGAGGCCGTGGGGCGCGGCGAACAGCGCGAGCATCAATTGCTCGAGGAGTCGCTCGTCCATCGCGAGCGGGCCCACGCCGCGGATCTGAATTGGCGCACGAGCGTGGAACGCGCGCAGGGCCTCGAATCGGCCGTGCGCGAAACGCAGTCGCGCATCACGCAACTCCGCGGCCGGCAACAGGACGCGAGCGCCCAGGTGAACCAGAGCCGCGCGAATTTGGCCGACGTGCGCGCGCGCCGGTCCACACTCGACCAAATATTGAACGATCGCTCCTACACAGCCGAGGCCGTGCAAAAACTGTTCGCGGCCCAGGGCTCCTCCGCAGATCGCGGCTTCCGCGCGGTGGGCGTGCTGGCCGATTACGCCGAAGTCGAAGTGCAATACGAAGCCGCCGTCGAGCAATTCTTGCGGGAGGAGCTGGAGTACGTAGTCGTCGAGACCTTCGATGTGGCTCGCGCTGGCATCAGCCTGCTGCGCGACGAAGTCGGCGGGTGCGCCACGTTCTTCGTGGACTCTCTGCGCACGCTGAAACTCGATCCGGATGAGCCGATCGTCCCCTTCGAGATCGAGCGCGACGTCGTTTCCCGGCTGGACAAGCTCGTCGATTTCCGCGATCCGCTTGGCCCGGCCGCAAAGAAATTCTTGCCGCGCCTCCGCGCCGCGTATCTAGTGGAGACGGCGGCCCTCGCCGAACGGCTCGCTCGGGAAAACCCCTCGTGCCACTTCGTGACGCTGGACGGAACTTGCTACCAGGGACGCATGGTGACCGGCGGACGCCCGGCGGAAGCGGGGCCGCTGGTGATGAAGAGGGAACTGCGATCGCTGGATGTGGAAGTGCTTCGTCTGGAACGCGCGCTCGGCGAAACGCAGGAGGCGCTGCACCGGATCGAGCGGGAGATTGCGGAGGGCGAGCAGGCGCTTGTCACCGCATCGGCAGAGCACCTGGAGGCGCAGAAGGCCGCGGTGGCCGCAACGCACCGCCGCGAGCAAGCGCTGGGCGAACTGGCGCGGCTGGGAATGGATTTGGCCGATTGCCAGGCGGAACTGGCGCGCGTCCGCGAACAGGCGCAGGCCGCGCGGCGCAAAGCGGAGGCCGCTTCCCAGGATCATTCGCATGCCAGCGGTTCGCGCAGCGACGCAGAACGGGAGATTGCCGAGTCCACCGCGTTGCTTGCGGAATTGAGGCAGAGCGCGGCATCGGCGCAGCAGCAGCTGGCGGACCGCCGCGCGGACCTCGCGCAATTGGCCGAGCGGCGAGCAAACGCCGATGCGATGTCCGCCCGGCTGGCGTTCGAGGATCGGGAATTATCCGAGCGGCGCGGGGCTCTGGCCAGGCAGCTCGAGGACGTGGCGCGCGAAGAACGCGAAATTTCCCTTCAGACGGCCGAGCACCAGCGCCAGGTGGAATCGCTGCGGAACGAAAAATTGCGGCTCGAAGGACGCAAGGCCGAACTTGAGAGCGAGTGGGAATCTTCCCACGTCCGCAGCACCGAGATCGAAGATACGCTGCGGATGGACCGGCAGAAGCTCGGCGACCTGCGCGAAGAGCGCAGCCGGCACGAAATCGAGCGCGCGCGCAATGACGCGGAGCGCGAGCACCTGCGCCAGAGTTGCGCCGAGGAGCTGAATCTCCAGCCCGAGGACTTGATTGCAAGCGAGGCGGCGTTGCTCAGCGGAGACGACTTGCGGGCCGCCGACGCGCAATACCACGAACTCAAGGCGCGCATCGAATCCATGGGCCCGGTCAACATGATGGCGCTCGAGGAGTACAACGAGTGCGACCAGCGATTCGCGTTTCTCTCACGCGAACGCGACGACCTGATGCAATCGATCACTGACACGCAGCAAGCGATCACCGAACTCGATCAAGTCTGCCGCCAGAAATTCGAGGAGGCGTTCGCATTCATCAATCAGCACTTCGCCACCGCGTTCCACACGCTGTTCGGCGGCGGCACGGGCGAGATGCGGCTTTCAGAGGCCGATAGCGCCGGCGAAGCGGGGATTGACATCGTCGCGCAGCCGCCGGGGAAGCGTCTCCAGAATGTGCTGTTGCTCTCGGGCGGAGAGAAGGCGCTCACGGCGCTGGCTCTTTTGATCGCCGTGTTCCGTTACCAGCCAAGCCCGTTCTGTATCCTGGACGAGGTGGACGCGCCGCTGGACGAAGCGAACGTGGGCCGCTTCACGCAAATGGTGCACTCCATGAGCGAAGGCACGCAGTTCATCGTCGTCACCCACAATCGCCGCACGATGGAGATGGCTTCGGTCCTCTATGGCGTGACGATGCAGGAGCCGGGAGTTTCCAAGCTCGTCTCCGTCCGCTGGGACGAGGCGAAGGAAGATCGGGCCGCCGCGGCGGCCACCAACGCCGCCTGACCGCCGCGCGCCGGCGTCGCGCCGCGCAAAAGTTCTGCACAGCCCCCCGCGAGTTTCCACAGGGCGCTTCTTTTACATCCAGCCGCGGTGAGTTAAAATGCGGCGTTTTCCGAGGGACTAATTTTTCCGTGGCTTCCCCCCAAATGAGCGCCTTAATCTGGGAGACGAATCTCTCCGGTGCGAAACTTCTATCGCGCGGCAAGGTGCGCGATATCTACGAAGTGGATGGAAAACTCTTGCTGGTCGCCACCGACCGGCTATCGGCCTTCGACGTTGTGCTGCCCACTCCGATCCCGGACAAGGGGCGCGTGCTGACCCAGCTCTCGCTGTTCTGGTTCAAGCAATTGGCCGGTGTCATCCCCAACCACGTCCTGAGCGGCACGGAATTTCCCGCGAGCCTGGCCTCGCAACATGCTCTGCTCGCGGGCCGCGCCACGCTTTGCCGGAAGACGCAGCCCCTTCCGATTGAATGCGTCGTGCGAGGGTATTTGTCGGGATCCGGTTGGAAGGATTATCAGAGGGACGGCAGCGTCTGCGGAATCGCGCTGCCCTTCGGTTTGCGCGAGTCCGAACGCTTGCCCCAGCCGCTGTTCACTCCTTCGACCAAAGCGGCACACGGCCACGATGAGAATATTCCGTTCGACGAGGCCGCGAGGCGAGTCGGCGGGGAACTTGCCGAACGGCTTCGGACCATCAGCATCGAGCTCTACCGGCGCGCGGCGGCGTATGCCGAGCCGCGCGGCATCCTGCTGGCAGACACCAAATTTGAATTCGGGCTGCTGGACGGGGAGCTGATTTGGATCGATGAGGCGCTGACCCCGGACTCCTCCCGGTTCTGGCCCGCCGAGGGCTACGCGCCGGGCCGGTCACAGCCTTCATTCGATAAACAATTTGTCCGCGATTACCTCGAGCGCATCGGCTGGAACAAGCAGCCCCCGGGACCCGAATTGCCCGTAGAGGTTGTCGCGGCGACTCGAGCGAAGTATCGCGAGTCGTACCGGTTGCTTACGGGCCGCGAACTGGATTAGGCGCCGGCCCGAAATTTTCTTGCGGAGCGTGCAATTGTGAGAGATCAACTGGAAGCGCTGGTGGGCCAGATGGTCGAACGCGGCATCCTCTTCGATGAGGCGGTAAACGAGTTCGAGAAGCGATTCATCAAGCGCGTGCTCGATCGCTCGAATGGCAATCAATCGCGGGCGGCGCGCCTGCTCGGGATACATCGCAATACGCTCAGCCGCAAGATCGGCGTCTACAAGATCGATTCACGCCAGCGCCGCGTCTGAGTCTTCGGCGCAGGGCTTCGAGTTCCCGCCATTCAAAAGAAAAACGGCCCCAGGTTCGGGGCCGTTTTCGTTCCTGAGCCGATATCCTGATTAGTTCCTCGCGGGTGGTTTCGGAGGCACTCTGTGCGGCGGCCGCCTCGTCCCGGGCTCCGCCTTCACTGGCGGGATATCCTCCGCATTGACCGTCGCAGCGTCCCACGTGAGCAGGAAGGGATTCTGCGTGTAGCCGCTCAGCGTTCCCGTGAAGCGAACCACGTCGTCCTTCTGCAAACGTTTTGCGTCGGGCTGGCCCACGATGTGGACTTCCATATTCGGCTCTGTTGCGCCTTCCATCTCTTTCTGCATTCCTTCCTGATCCGTAGCGAGCGGCCGGAAGACCTTGAGCGTCAGGTTTTTGTCGTCCACGGGAACGATATCCATGATGCGAACAGCCACATCCGGATACTGGGACCCGCAGGTCGCCAGCCACATGATCTTTCCGTGGTCGCCGCCTTCCTTCAGCCAGGGGATGAAATCATTCACATCGTTGCGCGCTTTATCCAGATCGGCCGAGCTCGGAATGGTGTAGGTCGCGGGCCTGTCCGCGGTCGTTCCGGCGAGCGTGACGAGTTCGTTCAGTTCGCCGTCAATCAAATTGTCGCAGACCGAGCCACCCTGGTAGTTCGACAACTGCCCCCGCAAATACTTTTGCACCTGCGCCTGGCTTGGGCCCTTGAGAGCCACCGAACGAGCGAGCGTCCAGAAGCCGTCCATGGATTGCGGGGGAGTCATGGAAAGATACGCAACACCCAGCCGGAAATAGGTGACCGGGGCGCCCGGGTCGGCAGGGTTCGCAGCGAGCGCGGCCTTAAAGAATGAAACAGCGCCGGCAAAGTCTTTCAGCGTGATGGAGGCCATCCCCGCCGCATAGTTGAATGTAATCGTGGGGCCTGCCAAGGTGGTAGCCCACGCAGCATCCGTCTGGTCTGCGGGTTTTGGAATCTTGGCGAGCAGGGCGATACCGGCCACCGCCGCATCTCGTTCCTGCGAAGCCTCGTCCTTCGCATTCGGATCGTTGCCCGTGAACCAGTAGTTGAATGCCACCGTCCGCAGGTAGAGCGCGTCGATTCGGGTCTGGACATTCACCTTGTCGCCAAACGCAACTTCCTTATCGGCGTACTCAATCACTTTTGGATAGTTCTTCAGTTCGTTGTACGTCAGATAATACGTGTGGTAAACGTAGGGGAGAAGCGCGGATGTCGGAAACTTGCTGACGAAATCATCCAAGTCCTTGATCCGCTGCCCTGCGTTCGGTTCGTTGAAGGCTTGCTGGTACAAATTGTATTCGACCAAGGTATAAGCCGGCTTCTGATCCGCCGGCGCCTGTTGCGGGGCCTGCGCGGCCGCCGATGCCGCAACTCCCCCGATGAACACCGCCACGCCCAGGCCTATTAGACCTACTCTCGCTCGATTCCACATTCGCATCATCGCCCCTCGCTGCCTTCTAGGGAAGTCGCTCGCACACCGCGTTCAGTGCCAAACGCGGCAAGAGGGCTGCATCTCCACCGAAGATTGGCGATTATAGGGAATCCCTCCGCGCCACGCAAGCAGCTTTCCCATTTCGTCGCGAATTGTACTGCGCCTCTCCCTGGCCCATACAACGTTCCTGAATGGTAAGATGGCGCACGGGGCCGCAACGTCGCCCGGCAGTTCTTCGGACACGGGGAAGCCAGAATGAGTTTGCAGGATACGTTGAACGGACAAACCGCGTTGGTCACCGGGGCCAGCCGCGGGATCGGCTTGGCGATCGCCCAACTCTTGGGCCGCATGGGCGCTCGCGTCGCGATTTGCGCGCGAGATGCGCAACGCCTCGAGAAGGCCGCTTCCGCAATGCGAAGCGAGCAAATCGGAGTTTTGCCTGTTCCCGCCGACGTGTCGCGGTCGGAAGATGTCGCGCGCCTGGTTTCCCAAGTCGAGCGCACGTTGGGCCCGATCGATATCGTTGTGAACAATGCCGGCATTGGCCTCTTCGGTCCGGGTCATGAGGCAACCGAACAGAACTGGGACTCTGTATTAGACACCAACTTGAAGGCGGTGTTCCTGATCTGCCGCGCAGTTGTCCCTGGAATGAGGAAGCACGGCGGAGGACACATCATCAATATCAGTTCGCTTGCAGGAAAGAACGCGTTCGCCGGTGGGGCCGTGTACTGCGCCTCCAAATGGGGCTTGCAGGGATTCAGTTTCTGTCTCGCCGAGGACCTGCGCGCGTCCAACATTCGCGTCAGCGTGGTCTGCCCCGGGTCCGTGCTGACCGATTTTGGTCCTCATGCCGGCAAGGACGACAGCAAGATGCTACACCCTGAAGACGTTGCACACGCCGTCGCGGCCCTGGTGACGCAAGCCCCGCAAAGCTTTATCAGTGAAGTACTTATACGGCCCACGCAAAAGCCATGAAATTCCTCTTGACAATAGTTGTCTAAACGAGTATAGTTCGGCTTGTGAGCGAGAAACACACAGCCGGTTCTGATGCCGCCGCGAAGCCTAAGCTCGAACAGCAGGTTTTTCTTGAGCTCTTGCGGGTTGCGGATTCATTGGTACAGGACGCAGAGGCCATCTTGAAGCCTCTAGGGCTTTCGCATACGCAATACAACGTCTTGCGGATCCTGCGGGGCGCCGGGCCAGCAGGATTGGCCTGTGGCGGGATCGGGGAGCGCATGTTGACGCACGATCCTGACATCACGCGACTCCTGGATCGGCTCGACTCACGCGGCCTCATCAAGAGGGAACGAGAGCAGGAAGACCGCCGGGTTGTGCGCACGCGTATTACGGACGCCGGGCTGCGTCTTCTGGAGGAGTTGGATGCGCCGATCTCGCAGCTGCACGAGAAGCAACTGGGGCACTTGGAGCAGGCACAGTTGAAGGAGTTAAAGAATCTGCTCTCCTTGATGCGGACGCAGGGATGTCCCTCTATGAGCTGATTTTTTTTGCGGCGATAGTTGTTATCACGATAAACGAGTTCACGGAATCAGGAGGAACGACATGATCGCCCCTACCGAAGTCCACATCAATGAGTTGCTGTCTCGCCGCGCCAGTTCTCATTCGTTCTCGACTCGCCCGGTGACTGCGGCAGATCTCCGCACCGTGCTGGAGGCAGCCCGCTGGGCGGCCTCCTCCTACAACGCGCAGCCGTGGAGCTTTCTGGTCGCCCGGCGCGAGGACGCGAGCCGCTTTGAAAATATTCTCGACGTTCTCATGCCGGCAAATCGCCAGTGGGCATCGTCAGCGCCAGTCTTGATCGTCACCGTGGCGCGCGCGAACTATCCGCACAACGGCCGGCCAAATCGCCACGCGTGGCACGACGTTGGCCTGGCGACCGGAAACTTGATGACGCAAGCGGAAGCACTGGGCCTCGTGACGGGGCCGATGGGCGGCTTCGATTCCAAGGCCGCGCGCGAGAAGTTGCACATTCCCGACGGCTGGGAGCCCGTCGCGGTGATTGCCCTCGGCTACCCGAAACACCGGGAAGCAAATGGCGGCGATGGCGATGGCGCGCGTCCAGCGAAGCCTCGCGAGCGCAAGCCACTCGCGGAGATTGTGTATGGCGGGGACTGGGGCGAGCCAATCCAGCTCACTTCAGAAGATGAAGAATCCAACGAGGAGGCAGGAAGATGGGGAACACGTTTAACAATTCAGTGACTTTGGCGTCGCGATTCTTTCTGAGTGCGGTATTTATCATCAGTGGCTTCAGGAAGGTCGCTGCCTAGTCCATGGCGTAGGCGCGGGCGAAAGGCTCCGCGTGACGCGGCCCTTCGAGTGGAACTACAAGCGGGGCAGAACGATCCCCTGTTGCGCCTGGTATTTCCCCTTCTTGTCTTTGTAGGAGATCTCGCATTCCTCGTCCGAGGCGAAAAAGATCACCTGGCAGAGGCCTTCGTTCGCGTAGATCCGGGCCGGCAAAGGCGTCGTGTTGCTGATCTCCAGCGTCACGAAGCCTTCCCATTCCGGCTCGAACGGCGTCACGTTGACGATGATTCCGCATCGCGCATACGTGGATTTCCCGACGCAAATCGTCAACACGTTGCGCGGGATGCGAAAATATTCCACCGATCGGCCCAGCGCGAAGGAATTCGGCGGGATGATGCAGACGGCTCCCTTGAACTCGACAAACGAGAGCGGGTCAAAGTGTTTCGGATCCACGATGGTGGAATTCACGTTCGTGAAAATGCGAAACTCGTCGGCAACGCGAATATCGTAGCCGTAGCTGGAGAGGCCGTAACTGATCACGCCGTCGCGGATCTGGCGATCCTCGAACGGCTCGATCATCTTGTGCTCCAGCGCCATGCGGCGAATCCAGCGATCTGGCTTAACCGTCATTCGGGCCTCCGTGGGTCCGGGTGCGAAATTCCAAGCATGAAAAAGAGGCGCATCTTAGCTCACTGCGCATCCCTTGACAACCCGCAACTCCATGTCTAGCATAGGCTTCCATTTGCAACCGGGGAGGGGCGCGTGATCAAGCTCGATATCGTGAACGCCGTCGTCAGCGCGACGGGTGTGAGCCGCACCAAGGCCGAACAGGCGGTTGAGACCGTCTTCGAGTCGCTGAAGCAGGCCATGGGCCGCGGCGATCGCATCGAGCTCCGCCGCTTCGGCGTGTTCAGCGTCAGGCCCCGCAAGACGGGAATCGGCCGCAATCCGCGTACCGGGGAAGAAGTGAAGATCCCGCCCGGAATGGTCGTGCGGTTCAAGCCCGGCAAAGAACTCCAAGAGTTGTAAGCCTGCCGTCCTGACCCGGCCGGCACCCGCATGCTCCAGCTCGGCCTGCCAAAGAATGCTTCCCTTTTTCTTGCGTCGGGCTCGCAATCGTATGTGTCCACTGGCGGCACCGCCGCGCCTCCGCGCTTTCTTGTTGCTTGCGACTCGTGCATGATGGGAGAGGTACGGTTAATCGGATGACTCAGGGCGATCTCCCGGGCCAGCGGCCCGCTGAAATCTGGGTTCCGGCGCAGCCGCATGGTTCTGCGCGTGTTGCGCCCTATTGGAACGCGCGGGAATCGCAATCGCGCAGTTCGCTGGCGCTCGCTCTGCTTCTGTTTGTCCTCACCGTAATCTCGACGCTCGCCGTCGGCGCGCAATTCGCCTCGGCTTACGCTGCGGGCCGCTCGCCCGATTTCGACAATTTCTTCTCTATTTACCTTAAACTGCTCGCTCACCCGCGCCTGCTCGTTCCCGGCATTCCGTTCGCGTTTACGCTCATCGGCATTCTTCTCGCGCACGAGCTCGGCCATTTCTTCGCCTGCCGCCACTACGGAATCGCCGCAAGCTATCCTTTTTTCATTCCCGCGCCGACGCTGATCGGCACGCTCGGCGCGTTCATTCGCATTCGTTCTCCCATTGTTAGCCGCAGAGCGCTTTTCGACGTTGGCATCTCGGGCCCTGTGGTGGGTTTCGTCCTTGCGATTCCCGCCCTGGCCATCGGCTTGATGCAATCGAAGCTCATCCCCGGCGTGGAATCGGCCTCCGCCGTGCAATTTGGCCATCCCCTCGCCCTCTATTTCTTGTCGGAAGCGATCCGCCCCGGCGTCCCGATTGGAGATGTCCTCTTGCATCCGATCGCCCGCGCGGCGTGGGTCGGATTGTTCGCGACGGCGCTGAATCTCCTGCCGGCGGCGCAGCTCGATGGCGGCCACATCCTTTACGCGATATCGAGCCGGCGCCATAAGTGGATCTCGCTCGGCGTTGCGATTGCCCTGATTCCCCTCGCGATTTTTGCGTGGTGGGGATGGCTGGTTTGGGCCGCGCTCCTGTTTGCGCTGCGCTTCCGGCACCCGCCGCTGCTCGATCCCTGGACTCCTGTCGGCAGGGGACGCGAGGTCTGGGCGGTATTCGCGATCGTAATTTTCGTGCTTTGCTTCATGCCCACCCCGATTATCATCGCGAATTGAGCTGCGGCTTTCGCGACCTACATCATGCTGAGCGGGTCCACATCCACCAGTACCGCTCTTTCCGGAATTTCTTTCTTCGCGCATGCGTCTAGGCATTCGCGCAGCAGGCGTCCCATCTCCTTCCGCTGAGGCGCCTTCAGCAGGAATTGGAATCGGTATTCCCGGCGCAGCCGCGCCAGCGGCGCCGCGGAAGGGCCCAGCACGCGCACGCCGCGCGACTCCGCGGCCGCCGAACGGAAGAATCGCTCGATTTCACGCGACCAGCGCACGGCGTTTTCCAGCCGGGCGTCGCGCACCAGTACGCTCGCCAGCGCCGCGAACGGCGGATAGTGCAGCATGCGGCGGAATTGCAGCTCTCTTTCAAAAAACGAGACGTAGTCCTGTTGCGCGGCTAAGGTGATCGCGTAGTGCTCGGGATAGTAGGTCTCCACCAGAACTTCTCCCGGCAACTCTCCTCGCCCCGCGCGCCCCGCCACTTGCGTGAGAATCTGAAACGTCCGCTCGGCGGCCCGAAAATCCGGCATGCCAAGCTGCGCGTCCGCCGAAACAACACCCGCTAGAGTCACGCGATGGAAGTCGTGACCCTTGGCCACCATCTGCGTGCCGACCAATATATCGAGCCGCCCCGCCGCGAACGCGCCGAGCAGTTGATGGTAGGCGCGGCGCTTGCGTGCCGTGTCGCGGTCGAGCCGTCCGATGCGCGCGCGCGGAAAGATCTCGCGCAGATGCTCCTCGATCTGCTCCGCGCCCGCGCCGACGTAGTACAAATGTTCCGAGCCGCACTTCGGGCACGTTTTCGGCACCGCGCGCGAATAGCCGCAGTAGTGGCAGACGAGCCGCCCGCGCTGCTTGTGATACGTCAGCGCAATGCTGCAATTCTCGCATTGCACCGAAACGCCGCAGCTCCGGCACAGCGCGTACCACGAGTAGCCGCGCCGGTTGACGAGCACCAGCGCCTGCGTCCCGGCGTCGAGACGCGCGGCAATCGCCTCGCGCAGCTTCTCCGAAATCGGACCGCTCTTGTGGGTGCGGCGGAACTCTTCGCGAAGGTCCACCACTTCCACTGGCGCGAGCGGACGCCCTTCCACGCGCGATTCGAGTTGCAGCAATTTGTAGCGCCCCTGCTGGGCGTGGTAGAAACTTTCCAGCGACGGCGTCGCCGAGCCGAGCAGCGCAACCGCGCCCTCCATTTTTGCGCGAACGATCGCGACGTCGCGCCCGTGGTAGCGCGGCGTCTCTTCCTGCTTGTAACTCGTCTCCTGCTCCTCATCCACGATCACGACGCCCAAATTCTCGAGCGGCGCGAACACCGCCGATCGCGTCCCGACCACGACGCGCGCCTCTCCCGCGCGCACGCGCCACCATTCGCGCACCCGCTCGACGTCCGCAAGCCCGCTGTGCAACACGGCCACGCCTGCCCCGGCCTGGCCGGGGCCCGTCCCGAATCGCGCGCGGCATTGCCGAGCTAACCACAGCGTCAGCGCAATCTCCGGCACCAGCATCAGCGCCGTTCGCCCCCGCGCCAGCGCCGCTTCGATGGCCGCGAGATACACTTCGGTCTTGCCGCTCCCCGTGACGCCGTACAGCAGGCCAACCGTGAACGCGCCTGTGTTCATCCACGCGCCGATTTCATCCACTGCGTGCTGCTGTTCCGCATTTAACGTGTTCGCAGGCGCGGTCCAGTCGCTCTCGAGCGCGTGATCTTCAGCAGGCAGCGGTTCTTCCCAGCTTCGCAATTTCCCTTGGCGCAGCAAGCGATCCACCAGCGCCCTGGAGACCTTCGCTTCGCGCAGCAACTGCGCCACCGGCATCGGCCCGCGTTCCTCGCAGAGCAAGTGTCGTAGCCGTTCCTCAGCAACGGCGCTGCTTCTCTGGCTCTTTGTCCCTTTCTCCCTTTGTGAACTCTGTGTGCTCTGTGGTTCAGATCTGCCCTCTCCCCAACCCACAATCTTCTGCGTGCGCGGCTTTCGACGCACCGCCACTTCCTGCGCCGTCAACATTCCCCGCCGGAGCAGCCGCAGCGCCGCTTCCTCTCCGCCGGGCAGCTTCGCCGCGCGGTCCGCGCGCAGCGGTTTACCCTCGATCTCGCAAAGTTGCAGCAGCGCCAGTTCAGCGATTTCGGAATCGCTGCGGTTGCCGTGCGCGTCAATTTCCCGCTTTCGCGCGCGGCCCGCGTCCGTCAAACGCAATTCGCGCTCGCGGCGCAAGTCCACCGCCGGAGGCAGGATCGCGTGGAAGACCTCGCCCTCCGGCGCAAGATAGTAATTCGCAACCCAGCGCCCGAGCCGGGCCAGCAGCGGCGGAATCGCCGGCTGGTCGTCGAGCACGTCGAGAATGTCCCGCAGTTCCGCGCCCGAAGGTGCCTTTTTTCCTTGCGCGGGCTGTTCTCCGCTGGTTTTGTAGGGGCGGAGCTTGTCTCCGCCCGCCTTGCTTTGTTCAACAATCACCCCCACCATCGTCCGCTTGCGGAAGGGCACCAGTACGCGCGCCCCCGGCACCGCGCGCTCCGCAAACGCCTCCGGCACGCGATACGTGAACGCGGATCGCACCGGCACGGGCAGCACAACTTCGCAAGTCAAAGCAGCCATCGCACGATAGTGTAACCTTTCGTATCTGGAATCGTCTCTCCCGTAGCGGCGACCCCGCCCCGTGGGCTCGCCATCCCCATCGCGCACTCTTACGCGTGTCCTCCCAAGGTTTCAACCCCGGGGACAGCGGTCTTCCGGAATCGGATACACGGAACGCAGTCAAAGAAGAAGCAGGAGGACGCGGAGCCCTAGCGGCGCGTGCGGTTGAGCGGCAATCCCAATTCAACCATTACCTTTTTCAGGTCCACCCAAACGTCGGCCTTAGCGGCGGGGTTCCGCAACAGATACGCAGGGTGATACGTCGCGATCATGCGCGCGCCGCGATAATCGAACCACTGGCCGCGGTATTGCGAGATGGATTTGTGCGTGCCGAGCAAAGTTTGCGCCGCGACGTTGCCGAGGCAAACGATCACCTTCGGCCGGATCACGCCGATCTGCCGAAGCAGAAACGGCGAGCACGTGGCGATCTCATCTTTTTCCGGGAGGCGATTCTCCGGCGGGCGGCACTTCACGATATTGCAGATGTAAACGTCCTCACGCCGCAGGCCCATCGCGTCGATCATCTGCGTCAGCAATTGCCCCGCGCGGCCGACGAACGGAATCCCCTGCATGTCTTCGTCGTGCCCCGGTCCTTCGCCGACGAAAACGAGCGACGCTTTTCCGTTGCCGTCGCCGAAAACGATCTTGTTCCGATGCTGATGCAATCGGCAGCGCGTGCATTCGCCGAGGTCCGCGCGAATCGCTTCGAGCGTATCGCCCTCGATGCGCTCGGCGGAATCAAACAGCGACGGCGCCTGCACGACGGGAAGGGAAGCAGTTTGCGGCGGCCGCGTGGGAGCCGCATCGCGAGCTTTCGCCGCCGCGACCGGGGGCGGGACGGCGCCGGAAGTCGCAGCCGTCTTCGGGGCCACTGCCGATTCGCTGCCCGTTCTTTTCCCGCGCAGAGCGGCCTCCGGCATCTCCGCGGGCTTGCGGTCGCGAAAATAAGGTCCGAGGCGCAAATCGTCGTAGAAACGAAGCCGGTCTTCCAATTTTTTTCGGAGGTCGTCGGGCGGGCGCGAACCCATCGAGTTGCTCACCGCGCCCCGTGCGCGGCGGGAGCGGCTTTGCGGGCGCGCCGCAACTCGAGAATGAAGTCGAGAATTCGCCCCGCGACTTCAAGTTTCCTCATGCGGGGCAGGGAAGTTTCGTGCGCGTCGTTGGAATAGAACGTGACGACATTCGTGTCGTGATCGAAGCCCGCGCCATCGGCGGTCACGTCGTTGGCCACGATCAAATCGGCCTGTTTCGCCTGGAGTTTCGCACGCGCGTGTTCGGCGACGTTTTCCGTTTCCGCTGCGAAGCCCACGAGAATCCGGTCGCCCTTCTCGCGCGCCACGTCGGAGAGGATGTCCGGCGTAGCCTCGAGTTCCAGCGTCAAATGTCCCGGTTGGCGCTTGATCTTTTTCGCCGCCGGCGCAACGGGCCGGTAATCCGCCACAGCCGCGGCCATCACGATAACGCTCGCTTCGCGCGCGTTCCGGATCACCGCCCTGTGCATCTGCTCGGCGCTGCGAACTTCGATTCGCTCGACGCCGGATGGCGCTTCAAGGTGCGTCGGCCCGCTCACCAGCACAACGCGAGCGCCGCGCCGCGCCGCCGCATCGGCAATCGCGTATCCCATTTTCCCGGAGGAGCGGTTGGTCAGATAGCGCACGGGATCGATGTCTTCGCGCGTCGGCCCGGCCGTGACCAAGACGGTTTCGCCATCGAAGTCGTGCCGCAGCCCCAGCACCGCGCACACCGATTGCGCGATCGCTTCGACGCCGGCGAGGCGGCCCGCTCCCGTCATGCCGCAGGCAAGATAGCCTTCCTCGGGCGCAACGACGTGCACACCGCGCGCGCGCAGCATTTCGATATTTTCCTGCGTCGCCGCGTGCTCCCACATGTTGACGTTCATGGCGGGCGCGACGATCACCGGCGCGGTCGTCGCAAGATACAACGTGGTGAGGAAATCGTCGGCCACGCCGCGCGCCATCTTGGCCAGGACGTTCGCCGTCGCCGGAGCAATCACCAGCGCGTCAATTCGCTGTGCCACGGCGATGTGTTCGATCGCGCTTTCGACGTTTGCCGAGGCCTGCTCCTGCCCAAACAAACTCGTGATGACCTTGTGCCCGGTGAGCGCCGCGAACGTCAGCGGAGTGATAAACTCCTGCGCCCCCGCGGTCATCACCACTTCGACGTCCAGCCGCTCCTGCTGGAGCCGCCGCACCAACTCGGCCGCTTTGTACGCGGCCACGCCTCCCGAAACTCCCAGGGCGATGCGCATCGAGCCTCGGCCTATTCCTTGCGCTTCTTGGCGTCTTTATCTTCGCTGGCGCTCGGCGATTCAGGCGCCTCGAATTCGAGGACACCCGATTTCAGCTCTTCCACGGCGAGCCGGGTCGGTTTGTGTACGCGCGTCGTGGCCACCATCGGCGGCGCTCCCGCCATGAGTTGCCGCGCGCGGCGCGAAGCCACAACCACAAATGCAAATTTGGAATCCGGAGCCTCGTGTTGCACCGTCATCGAGTTTCACCCTCCAAAAGAATCCAAAATCCTGCGTGCTTCCGAATCCATCGCCCGGCGGCTCGAACGCGCGGCGAGCGCAATCGCCTGGATGGCACTCCCCGCCCGCTCCAGGTCGTTGTTCACGACCACAAAATCATACTCCTGGAAGCGTTGCATCTCCTGCCGGGCGCGTTCCAGGCGTCTCGCGATCGAGTCCACGGAATCCTGGCCGCGCTCGCGGAGGCGCCGCTCGAGCTCCTGCCGGGACGGCGGCAGAACGAAAATCGCCACCGAATCCGGCATTTTCTGTTTCACTTGCGCCGCGCCCTGCACGTCAATTTCGAGCACAAGGTCCAACTTTTTCTCCCGCGCCTCGTCGAGCCAGCGTTTCGGGGTTCCGTACCAATGCCGGCCAAACACTTGCGCGTATTCCAGAAACTCACCCCGGCGGGCCCTGCGGTCGAATTCTTCTTCGGAGATGAAATCATACCATTTTCCGGAAGCCTCCGTGGTCCGCGGAGGCCGCGTGGTGCACGAGACGGAAAACAGGAGGCCGGGCAGTTCCCGCAGCTTCGCCACCAGCGTGGATTTCCCCGAGCCCGACGGCCCCGACACAATGTAGATGAGGGGTTTTCCCATCGCTACTCTACATTCTGCACTTGCTCGCGCAGTTTTTCGATGTGCGACTTGATTTCGAGGCCCAGCCCGGTGACGGCCAGCCCTTCGCTCTCGACCCCGGGGGATTTCGAGAGCAGCGTGTTCGCCTCGCGCTGCATCTCCTGCAGAAGGAAGTCGAGTTTCTTCCCCAGTTCGCCGCCCGAATCGAGTGCGGCCTCAAATTGTTCGACGTGGCTGCGCAGCCGCGAGAGTTCCTCGCTCGTGTCGCCGCGCTCGGCAAGAATCGCGGCCTCCTGCGCGATACGCGCGGGATCGATTGCCGTGCCGCCGAGCAATTCCGCAAGCCGCGCCGTCAGCCGCTCGGCGTACGCCGGCAGGCTGCGCGCGATCAATTCCTCGATGCGCGCCGCGCGTTCCGCGATGCCGCGCAGCAATCCGCGCATCTCCGCGGCGAGCGTGCGCCCTTCCACGGCACGCATCTCATCGAGGCGCGTCAAGCCCTGCGCCAGGCACGCGTCCACCGCGCGGGCGATCGTCTCCTCTTGCTCGCTGCCCGGCTCCGTGGCCGCCTCCACCACCCCCGGCAAACGGAACAGGCTGACCAGATCGGGCTCCGCGTTCAACTCAAATTTCCTTCGCAGTGATTCCGCCGCTTTGATATACGCCTCGGCCACTTCCGCATTCACGCGCACCGCCGCGAGCCCCGCGGACTCCGCGTGCACGGTCACTTCCACGTGGCCGCGGCGAAGGCGGTCGCGCAGCGCCTGCCGGATCTGCGGTTCCAGCCGCTCGAGCCCCAAGGGCACGCGAACGTGCGGGTCGAGAAAGCGGTGGTTGACGCTGCGAATGCTGACGCGCAACCGCCAGCCGTTTTCCTCGGTTCGCGCCTCGGCGAATCCGGTCATGGACCGAATGGTGGAGTTCGCTGCGCTCATCAGGGCAAAGTCCGCGCGGGTGAGGCCGTGGCATCGTCATCGGCGAATTGCATTTCGTAGAGCCGTGCATACGTCCCGGCGCGCGAAAGCAGTTCCTGGTGCGTGCCCATCTCCGAGATCACACCGTCCTCAAGCACTACGATCTTGTCCGCGCGCCGGATGGTCGAAAGCCGGTGCGCGATGACGAACGAGGTGCGCCCCACCATGAGGTTCGCGAGCGCGCGCTGCACCAGCGCTTCGGATTCGGAATCCAGCTCCGAAGTGGCCTCGTCCAGAATCAGGATGGGCGAATTCTTCAGCAGCGCCCGCGCGATCGCCAGGCGCTGCCGCTGTCCTCCGGAGAGCCGCTGGCCACGGTCGCCGATCATCGTCTGGTAGCCCTCGGGCATCTCCATGATGAAATCGTGGGCGAGGGCAGCCTTCGCGGCATCCTCGACGCGCGCCTGCGGCAATCCCGGCTGGCCGTAGCAGATGTTGTTCCAGATCGTGTCGTTGAAGAGGATGGTTTCCTGCGTGACCACAGACATCTGTTCGCGCAGCGACCGCAGCGTGGCATCGCGGACGTTGCAGCCGTCGATGCGCACGGCGCCCGAGGTCGCCGAGTAAAACCGCGGGAGCAGATTCACGAGGGTGGTTTTGCCAGCGCCGCTCGACCCCACGACGGCCGTGACCTCGCCCGCCTTCGATTTCAAATTGACGCCGCGGAGAATCACCGCCGCGTCGCCGTCGTAGGAAAAACGCACCTGGTCGAATTCGACCTCGCGCGAAAACGGAGGCAGGACGATCGCTCCCGGCTGATCGGTCAGCTCCTCGGGAAGCGCGAGAAACTGGAAAACTTGCGCGGTCGAGCCGTGCGCTGTTTCAAACTGCTGATAGACGGAGCCGAGTCCCTTGATCGGCTCGTAGGAGCGAAACAGCGCGTAGATGAACGTGATGAACATCCCGGGCGTCAGCACGCGCGCTTGAATTTGATCGCGGGCGTAGAGCAGCACGGCGCAGATCACGACCGCGCCCAGCAGATCCATCAGCGGCGAAGTCACGGCATAGGAGCGGATCCAGCGCATGTTCTCCTGCAGCAGCCGCCGCGCCGCGTCGCGAAATTTCCGGATCTCGAAGCTCTCCATCCCGAACGCTTTCACGACGCGATTGCCCTCGACCGTCTCCTGCACGATTTGCGTCAACTCACCCACACCGGTCTGGATGCGTTCCGAGGAGCGGCGCATGCGACGGCCGAACTTCGCAACCGGCCAGATAACCAGCGGCAGAAATATGGAGGAGCCGAGCGCCAGCTTCCAATTGATGATAAACAGGACGAGGGCGAGGATCGGAAGCATGAAAACGTAGCGAAAGAACTGAGCAATCCAGTCGGTGAGCGTGATGCGCACCCTCTCGATATCGCTGATGACGGCGGAGAGCACGCGCCCCGACGGGTGGTGCTGGAAAAATCCCAGCGGCTGGCGAAGGATCTTCGCATACACCTCGTTGCGCAGGTCCGTGACGGCCGAAAGCCCGGAATGCTGTATGAGGACGTTGCCGAAGTATTCCATCACTGCCTTTACAGTGAATATGGTGAGAAGAGCGATCGTAAAGATCCACCACACGTAATGAATCTGGTGCGGCAGGAAGGAATTGAGCAGGATCGTTCGCTGTGTGAAAGGAATCTTGACAAGCACGACGCGCGGATCGGTCGACGCCGGATTCAGAACGCGATCGAACGCCGGCGTGATCATCAGCGCGACGAGGCCTTCCGTCAGTCCCACCACCGCCAGGGCGACGCCGCCCGCGGCAAGGCCCAGGTAGTGCGGCCGGATGTAACGGACCAGGCGGCGCAGCTCGCCCACTCGTTTTACGGATCGAATGCCGTCGTCTCTCTTCATGTCCCCGGAAGTTTCCACGGCGAAGACGTTACGCTACGAACCGCGCCAGGAATTGTCAAGCCGCCGACTTGTCCACGTCGCGGTGGGTGGTCTTGGCCGCGTAGCCGTGTTTCTCCAGAATTTCGGCAACAGCTTCAGCGAGCACAACGGAACGGTGCCGCCCGCCGGTGCAGCCGAACGCAATCGTGAGATAACTCTTGCCTTCACGGATGTAAAACGGGATCAGGAATGCCAGCAGTCCCTCGATCCGCTTCAAGAAACGCCCGGTCTGCGGGAACGAGCGGACGTAGCGCGCCACGCGCGGATTCTTTCCGGACAAGCGGCGCAGCCGGGGCACGAAATGCGGGTTCGGCAGGAAGCGAACGTCGAAGACGAGGTCCGCGTCCGCGGGAACGCCGTAGCGATAGCCGAAGCTGACGGTCGCCACCACCAAAGGCCACTTGGCATTGGTCTGGAAGCGCTCGGTGATGAAGTGCCGGAGCTCGTGCACGTTGAACTTCGTTGTGTCGATGACGACGTCCGCCAATTTGCGAATCGGCGCCATCAGTTCGCGCTCGCGCTTCAATCCTTCGGCGATCGAGAGCTGCGGCCCGAGCGGATGCGGGCGGCGCGTCTCGCTGAATCTCCGCATCAGCGCGATGTTGGACGCCTCGATGAACACGAGCGTGGCAAGTGTCTCCTGCCGGAGCTGGCGCAGGATCGCCGGCAACCGCTTGATCTGGCCGCCTTCCCGCACGTCCACCAGCAGCGCGGCGCGCTCGATTTCTGCGTTGCCGAAACGGTGCAGCTCGCTGAACGTGGGGATCAAATCCACGGGCAGATTGTCCACGCAATAGAAGCCGAGGTCCTCGAACGCTTTCATCACGGTGCTTTTGCCGGAGCCACTCAAGCCGGTGAGGATCACCAGTTGTCGGGCCTCGCGGAGGGATTCGGAGGTGCTCAAGGGCGGGCGCCTATGCTTTGACCCTTCGCTGATGCGTGCTGGGGATGCGGAGATCCTCGCGGTATTTGGCCACCGTGCGGCGAGTCACGCGGATGCCGGTCTCTTGGAGTTTTCTTGCAATGAGGTCGTCGGTCATCGGGTGCGACGTGTCCTCTTCCTCGATCATTTTCTTCACCAGCCGCTTCAGCGTCGGCAGCGACATGTTGCTGCCCTCGGGCCCATTCACCGATTCGGAGAAGAAAGACCGCAGCTCGATCACCCCCTGCGGCGTGTGCGCGTACTTGCTGGCGACGGCGCGGCTCACAGTCGAAGGGTGTACGCCGACTTCTTCGGCGACTTCCTTGATCATCATGGGCTTGAGGTGGTCGGCGCCGTAGTCGAGGTATTCGCGCTGTCTACGGATCACAACCTGGCAGACGCGCAGAATGGTTTGCTTCCGCTGCTCGATGCTCTTCATGAGTTGCAGCGCGGCGCTGAAGCGCTCTTTGACGTAGTTGCGGACGTCGCGGTCGGCGGCGTCGCGCGCGAGCAGCCGCCGGTAGACGGTGCTCAGCCGGAGCTGCGGCACATCGTCCTCGTTCATGAAAACTTGCCACTCGTCGTCCACTTTGCGGAAATAGACGTCCGGCTCGATGAGCCGCGGTTCCGTTTTGTTGTAGCGCAGCCCCGGCCGCGGATCCAGCCGCTTGATGACCTCCACGGCGCGCTTCACCAGTTCGACCGGGCGGTTCAGCGCTCGCGCGATCTCCTTGAGCTGGTTCGTCTGCAGTAGTTTCGCCAGGGGGCCTTCCGGATCCTGCAGATCCATATCGGCGGCCGCCGACGGCCGCTTCGGCAGGCATTCCGAAACAATCTGTTGCGCCAGGGTGTTTTGAGGATCGAGCGTGCGAAGCTGGGTCAACAGGCACTCGCGCAGGTTCCGCGAAGCGACGCCCAGCGGATCGAACTCCTGCACGACGGCGAGCGCCTCCTCGACGTCGTCCATGGCAGCGGCTTCCTGGTTCACGATGTCTTCAAGGGTCGAAGTCAGGTAGCCGTTCTCATCGAGATTGCCGATGATGGTGTCCGCGATTTCGCGCACCCGCTCGCTGCAAACCGTGACGCTCAACTGCCAGGTAAGGTGTTCGCTCAGCCCCTGCGGTGAAGATAGGAACTTCTCAAATGACGGGCGCTCGATGACCTCGCGTTCGCCGCGATCCTCCTGACCGCCGCTGCCCAGATACTGGTTAAAGAACGTTGCGACATCGAACTCGTCGAACGGATTGGCGGGCTCGGTCTCGGGCACCTTTTCGGTTTCGGCCTTGATGAACGTTTCGTCGCTGTAATCTTCGGCCGTCGCCGGAGCCTCGTCGGTCAGCTCCTCGAGCACAGGATTGGCCACCATCTCCTGGTTGATCATCTCGCGCAGTTCGAGCCGGTTCAGCGCGAGCACGCTGACCATTTGAACCAGACCGGGCGTCAGAATCTGCTTCTGCGCGAGCTTGAGATGGAGTTTGGGCTGGAGCCAGCTCATGGGTCTCTCAGTTTAACTGGAAATCATCGCCCAGGTAGACTCGCCGGACTTCGGGGTCGCGGCTGAGCTCTCCCGGCGTGCCTTTGCGAAACGTCTTGCCGTTGCTGATGATGTAGGCCCGGTCAGTGACGCGCAGCGTCTCGCGCACATTGTGATCGGTAACCAGCACCCCGATCCCGCTCCTGCTCAATTGCGTGATGATTCCCTGGATGTCTTTCACCGTCAGCGGGTCAATTCCGGAAAATGGTTCGTCCAAGAGGATGAAGGCGGGATCCAAGACCAGCGAGCGCGCGATCTCAAGCCGCCTCCGCTCGCCGCCCGAAAGCGTGTACGCCCGGCTCAGACGGACGTTTTCGAGGCCCATTTGCGCCAGCAACTCTTCCAGACGGTCGCGTTGTTGCTGTGGCGTCAGCGACACGGTCTCCAGCACGGCGATAAGGTTCTCCTCGACCGTTAGTTGGCGGAATACGGACGGTTCCTGGGGGAGATAGCTGATACCGTTGCGGGCGCGAAGGTACATGGGAAGGTCGGTGATATCGTCACCGTTCAGAATCACGCGGCCGGAGTCCGGCCGGGCCAAGCCGACCAGGATATAGAAAGTGGTGGTCTTACCCGCTCCGTTCGGTCCCAGCAGGCCTACGACTTCTCCTTGCGCAATGTCCAAGTCCACATTGTCCACGACTTTGCGCCCGCGATAGGACTTGCTCAGTTCGACGGCCTGAAGCTTGAGCATGGGGCAGCGTCATTTCTCGACCCGGTGAAGCGTGAGAGTTCGAGTGCCTTCCTCCGAATCCACAACAATCCTATCATCCGCAAAAATGAAGGTCAATTGACGCCCCGTCGTCGTGTTTCCGGAATCGTCATAAAGCACGGGTGGGCCGCCGCTGAGCACGAATTTTCGGTCCTCGACGGTGTACTCGGCCCGCTCGGACTTGCCGTGCCGGTCCTGTTGGCGGACCACTACGCCTCCCGAGGCCGCAGCCCGGACCAATTGCTGCCCTCCGGACGGATTCTGCGGGTCAGCCGGGGCGAAAAAGAAGTCCATCGTCGGCGCTCTGATGGAGGCCTCTTCCGATTCCGCGCTGGCATTTTGCTCGAGTCGCGCCAGAGACCTCGCGCTCCAGTAGGTCAATTGCCCTCCCTCGGCGCGCCATAATTCGGGCCGGCCATTCTGGCTGGGATGTCCTGGCCGGGAGGATGAATCAGTCTTCGGGGTCGGGCGAATTCCCGTGTGAGGGGCCGCCCGCCCGGCCGGTGCATTCCAGGGCGCCTCCGGGAACACGGCCTGGACATGGCCGGTGGCGGTAGCGGTCTGAGCCGCGTGGTCCAGCTCGATCTGATCGGACTGCATCAGGGCGTCTCCTTGCCAGAAACGCGCATGGCCGGTGTAAAAAGCGCGCTGGGTTCCGCGCTCGGCAATGAGCTTGTCGGCGGTAATGCGCGCCGGTTCGGATGAGAAGTTTCCTACGCGCTGATTCCCTCCGGAGATTTCGGCGGTGAGCACGCGTCCTTCCGCGTTCAACCTGCCGGTGTCTTGTGCGAACACCACGGTTTGGGCCGTGGTCCGCGTGGCTGCGTCGCTGATCGTCACGCCGCCCAGCAGCGTGGTCGTGCTCGCAGCCCGGTCCCAGACGGCGCGCGGCGCCTGCGCGGAGCGATCGGCTTCGTGGTAGCGAACGTCCCCGTTCTGCTCGACTGCGGACCACTGTCCCACGGAATCGAAATGTGCGTCGAGAGTTTGCGAAGAGGATTCGCGCGAAGGTGCGGTTCCGGAATTCTGCTGCACATCAACTCCGCCGCCCGCATGAAGTTCCGTGACCTGGTTTCGGGCGTTGAACCGCGCCTGCATCGTTTGCCCTTTCAAATTCGTGGTCGTGGACTGCTGTCCCGCGGGGCCGCCCGCCTTGGAAAGATCGGTCCATTGGATGCTCGCGGGCGCAAGCGTCCGCAGCAACTCGGCGTGCGCGGGGGTCGTTCCGGCAGGGGCGGCAAAAGTCACGTCGAGCGCTGAGGTCTCAAATGTGCGCGTGCTGCCTTGCGCGCGCGAAGTTGTGCGCACTCCGCCCGACGCGGTGAGGAGCTTCGGCTGTCCCTCCAAGTCCCGGCCGCGGCTGTCGGAGAATAACTCGAGCTCCATGTGGCCCGCCTGAAGGCCATCTTCTTCGCCGCCGCTCCGGTGACTCCCGCGGACGTTGCCGTCCGCGATCGCGCGGTTAATCCAGCCGTCCGGCGTGAACAGCGCAGAGAGCTGGTCCGCCGTCAGCGACTCCGAACCGTTTGCGCCGGTCTCGCTTAATTCGGGATTTCCGGTGGCCACGATGCGCCGCGCGGTGAAGTCCTGATCCAGTTCGAGCGCGGCCGCCTGCGCCGTCAGCGTCTGCCTTCCATATTGCGCCTGTACGGGGGCGGCGAGCCGGGCCACAAGCTCCGCGCGGCGAAAGGTCAGGCTGCCGCCCGCCAGTTCGATCGGCGGCTGGACCACTTGCCCCGCGCCGCTTCCGCGCGGCTGGCCGGTCGAAAGAATTTCGAGATGGACATCATGCAACAGATCCAGCACGCCGTCGTTTGCGTTGTAGTCGAGGCCGACGGAGCGGCCGCTGCCTTGCGGGAAGCGGAAGTTCACGGCGCGATCCGTGTGCGTCACGCCCGATTTTCCGTTGAAGGACAGGCCGCTCGTGGAAATGTGCAGCACGCGCGCAAGTGGAGACGGCGCGCCATCCGCGGCGGAAGGATGCAACCTGGCTTCGTCCGCGCTCTCGAGGTCCATCTCGATGTCGGCCGTACACGTCATGACATTCGTCGCCGCGACGTAATCGCACGCGTGCGTGTGCAGATTGTCGTTTCGCGTTCCGTCCGACCCGTAGAATGTGATCCAAACGTCTTCCAGCGCGGCGCGGTCACCCTCCTTGAATTGGGTGGCGTTGGAAGCGCGCACGGTGAAAATGGTTCGGTCGCCTACGACCTTGGAAAAGGCGAAACCCGACGAGCGAGCGGCGATTTCCTCGGGAATCGCGGGCGGCGCGGACTTGCGCTCCTGTCGCGCGAGCCAGGCGCGATGCAAATAGACGGACGCGACGATGACGAGAAGAATTCCCGCGGCTCCCGCCGACCAGCGCGCGTACCGATTTGTCTGGGAGGTTCTCACTCGCAGTGCGCCTCAAACCGCCGAAACAGGTCCCCTAAAGGTTAGAAGCCCAGTATAGGCAACAGGTTTGCAGGGAACAACTCGCGGGGTCGCGGAGGGGGTGACGCTCAGGCGGAAGCGCCGCCTCGACTCGTCGGGGAGCCGCCTGCCGGGCCGGTTTCGACGAACACTTCGTGTTCGCGGCCCAGGTCGCGCGCCGAAGGCGTCACGATCGTTTTCGGGCCAATGAAAATCTTCTGACTGCGCGTCATCGCCAGGCGGACGTCGCTCTCACTGACGAACGGCACGATTTCGATCTTCACTTTAGGCTTGGCCGGCGGCTCCGCGGGAGATTTTGCGGGAAGAGCCACGGCCGGCTTGGGCGTTTCCGTTTTTGGAGAGCTTGCCGAATCGGCTGGCGCGGCGAGTGCGGCCGAGGCGGCTGCCGGCGCGGGACTTTTCGACGCCTCGCTTCCGCGCCCGATTCCTTGCGCCGAAAGCACGCGCTCGACCACGCGCGCAATCGCTGCGCGGTCAAGAGAGGTCCCCGTCGGAGCGGGAGCAGGCGGCACCACGGGAATTGCCAAGGCCTTCGCCGCCGCGGCCTTTGCCGCAGCAGAGACGGACACGGATGCGCGCGGCGGAATCGGCTGAGCTTCGGCAGCAGGTTCCGCGGGACTTTCCTCCACGCGGACATCCGCCATCATGCGCCGCTCGGCCGGAATCGAGCGGTGCTCGACCGCGCGCGATTCCCACGCCACGCGCTTGATATTGAACAAATGCTGCGGGCCGATATTGTCCGAAGTGATGTTTCCGCCGGGAGCGCCGCAGCCGAGCGTCATCGCGGGGAAGAGGTTCGTCGAATAACCGGTCGAGCCGTGCACGGCGGACGTATTGACAGCCACGCGAAACGCGGGAACGGCCTGGCCGTACTGGCGAATCTTTCCGGCGTCCTGCGAATGGATCGAAGCGGTGTGGCCCGCGCCGCCGAAACGCAGCAAGCGTACCGCGAGTTCGATGACGGCTGGAAAACCCGGCACGGAGTAGAAGGCCAGAATCGGCGAAAGTTTTTCCGCCGAGAGCGGGAAATCGCGCCCCACTTGATCGGGCTCGAGACGCGCGAGCAGCACGCGGGTCGCAGCAGGAACCGTGATGCCCGCCATTTCCGCAAGCATCGTTGCGGGACGCCCCACGATTTTCGGATTCGGCGTGTGCGAGCCCGATTGGAACACGAGGCGCGCGACCTTTTCGGCTTCTTCGGGCGAGAGGAAATACGCGCCTTGCTGGCGCAGTTCATCGAGCGCGCGCTCGCGCACGGTTTCCTCGACGATGATGGATTGCTCCGACGAGCAGATCGTGCCGTAATCGAACGTTTTCCCCGCGAGGATGTCGGCGATCGCCTTGCGAACGTTGGCGGAGCGCTCGATCGCCGCGGGCACGTTACCCGGGCCGACGCCGTAGGCAGGCTTGCCGGAACTGTACGCGGCGCGAACGAGGCCCGTGCCGCCGGTGGCGAGAATCACGCCGACTTCAGGCCGGCGCATCAATTCCTGCGTCCCTTGCAGGGTCGTTTGCGACATGCAGCGGATCAATCCGTCGGGCGCGCCGGCCGAAAGCGCCGCTCGCTCCATCACGGCTGCCGCCTGGCAAATACATTTGATCGCAGACGGGTGCGGGCTGAGAACGATTGCGTTTCCCGCTTTGAGTGAGATTAGCGTCTTGTAGATCGCGGTCGAAGTCGGATTCGTGGAAGGAATAATTGCCGCGACGACGCCGACTGGCGAAGCGTAATCGAGTATCGCGGCGTCCTTGTCCTCGCGCAGCAGACCGACCGTGCGCATCCCGCGGATCGCCTGCAGCACGTCCACGGCGCCGAAGCGATTCTTGATGATCTTGTCGGGGACGTTGCCGTAGCCGGTCTCTTCCACGGCCGCGCGCGCGAGCGTTTCCGCGGCTTCCAGCGCGGCGGACGCGCAGGCTTCGACGACGGCATCAACTTGTCTTTGAGAAAAAGTGGCGAATCGTTTCTGGGCGGCAGCGGCTTCAGCCGCCATTTCGCGGGCTTGCTGGATGGAGATGAGGTCGCGGTCTCGAAGCTCCAAAGCGCTCTACCTTTTCTCTCCGAGCTTCTTTCTACGAGAGCCCGCCCGAAGCGGGCAGGCCGGGCGACGCCTTGCGAAGTCGCCGCTTACTTTTTCGCTGCCGGAGGCGCGCCGCCGCCCGGCAGAATCTTCTCGACGTACTCGTGCGGCCTCGGGATCACGTGCACGGCCACCAGTTCGCCAACGCGCCGCGCCGCCGCCGCGCCCGCATCCGTCGCGGCCTTCACCGCGCCAACGTCGCCGCGCACCATCACCGTAACGTAGCCCGAACCGATGTATTCCTTGCCGATCAGGACGACGTTCGCGGCCTTGACCATGGCGTCCGCCGCTTCGATGGAGCCGACGAGTCCCTTGGTCTCGATCATTCCCAGCGCTTCATTCGCCATCCGATGATTCTCCTGCAGGGCGGGTTGAGCCTAGCACGCTCACACACTCGAAGCAAGACGATGACTGTGCAAGACTTGAGATTTGTGCACGAGCGCGGCGGGCCGAGGCCGGGCGGATTCGCGGGGGTAACGCGCAGGATGAGCAGCATGAACTACCGCGCAGGAAAACCGAAAATGGAATTATGATTCCAAGTGCGTGGGGACTCTCAGACGGGAGCGCCGCCGTGACCGGAGAGTCCAAGCAGTTGCTCAAAGTGGCGGACGAAGTCTGGATCGCCACGGCATTGTTGCACCGCGAAAATCCTCAATCTGAAGATTTCAGCGTGGAAGAGATCGCGCGGCGCGCCGAGCGGGAAGCGCTCGCGGGAGGCCTCCGCGCGAGTTTTCACATGCACGTGGCGCAGCACTGCGTCGCGAATCGCCCGCCGCATCCTGCGCGACATCGAATGCTCTTTGAGACAAGCCCCGGCCGGCGCGGCTGTTTCGCACGGGCGATCCGCATCACCCGGCCCGCAAGAGTGGCAAGATCACTCCCGACCCGCTCGAAATGCCTTACGGCTACGGAGTCCTGCTCACGTGGTACCGCATTTGGAGCGCCGCGCCGCCGCCCAAGCCGCCTCTGCACGATCACCCGCTGCTCGCGCTTCAACGTCCAGAGAGGGTGCCCCGGTCGCGACAGCAGTCAACCAGACCCGCTTCTCGATTCCGAAGGGATCGGGAATAGAGCGCCCGGCGAGGCCCAACTCGACGAATATCAGCTTCCGTAGACGATTCAGATATCGACTGTTATAGTTGGTTCATAAAGAGAAAGGGCCTGGTTGGCACATGAAATTCAGGCTCATGTACCTTGGCTTGGCAATAATCGCCATACTAATTGTTATCTACGGCCCTGACCTTGAGCGCTTTCGGGAGGCCCAGGGTGGTCCGCCAGCCGCGCCGACCGAGCAAATCCATCCGAACGCCGTTGCGAAGTCGTTGCGGGCTGCACCGGGGGCAATCGTTTGTTCGGACCTGGCGACAGTCGGCTTGGTATTCAAACTCTACAGTGAAGCTTGGGAAGATGCAGTGCAGGATTCCATGACGGGGGGCCAGTCGCGTGCTATTCGGGGGCAATCGGCTTCTGTCCCTGACCCTTCTCTATATGGTTGCTCTCTCTTACCGCCGGGGACTCCTGTCGAAGCTCAGAACGCTGGCGGAGCCTTAGACGGGGTTCCCCTCGTAACGGCAAAGCTGCCGGATGGAACCACAGTTCATGGAGTTACTCTCCCTAGTATGCTTTCCGCGGGCAGTGCAGATAATTCTCCCGGAACTATTGCGAGTGATGAGAACGTCAAGCGCCAAAAATTCGACAGCCGTATTCACTTCAAAATTGACCGCAATAAGCCACACAGCAGAGGCAATCACGGGGGACATTGAATATTCCACAGACAACACTTTGACCATCCTGAATAAGAAGTATCCGACTACTCTTGTCCGCGCTCTCCAGGGAAACGAGGTTGAGGAAGCGGCACGGATGTTTTCTGTCGCGGCGCCCGCGCCTGATAGCAGTGCCCTCCGCGCTCTGTACAGAATAAATATCCCGGCTGAGGACAGGCTACTAAATGGGAACACTATTTGCGGCACTGATAGCGCGACTTGGGTAGTTTATCTGACCGAAGACGGGAAGCCCGACATATGGAATATTGCGTTTTTTTCTGGTGATGAAGAGCCAAACTTGGAATCCGACACGAACCTTTGCGGCACTTTCAGGTATCAACTTCCGACCCAATGAGCTGGTCAACGCGTGAGGCAGATGGTGTTCGCTGTGAAATCGATTCCAATGCTGTTCGGATCTCTAAATGGAGCCCAAAATGCAAAGAAAAGCACCTGAGTTCGATTCCGTTATGTTGATTTATTTCAATTGCAGATGGAAGAGCAACGTCTTGAAGCCGACTCGCGAAGAATTCCCCTCGCAAGAGCGCGCGATTCGGCATGCCTGCAATTCGATGGGCTCCCCATGCTTTCACGACCCCCTCATCGTGGAAAGTGAGGATAACAGAAAACTTCTTTGGGACCCGCGATTCGGAACGAGCTAAAGGCCTGATTGATGCCGCAGGAGGGAATTCTCAATGCCGAGTCACGATTAGCACGCGCATCTCGGCCGTGAGAGACGCCTATGACAACGAAATCGAAGAAGGCAATAGCACGGAAGCTCTCCGCGCGTGCGTTCAGTAGGCAGTTCACCCGTCTTGTCGGGATGCATCTTGCAAGTCTACCCGCCCGCGTGCGGGATCGGCGCATCCGAGCGGCTGAAAAAGTAGTTGCAAATCGCTTCCGCCTGACCTCGCCTCCCAAATAACGATCGTCCATTCCTTCGTAGTGATCTTCCGATTTCGTCGCAAGCAGTTTTCCAAATTGTGAGCGGGTCGGATAGAATGGCCCGTTTGCCGGAACGGCGAGAATGACGCCGTGCGGCGCGCCCCGGCTTGGCCGGGGTGGACGAAACGCGATGCGCGAGATACTTCTTCACAACACGCTGACGGGCAAGACCGAGCCGTTCGTGCCGTTGCACGCGGGCGAAGTGCGCATCTACACCTGCGGCCCGACGGTCTACAACTTCGCGCACATCGGCAATTTCCGCACGTTCGTTTTCCAGGATATCCTGCGTCGATTTCTGCGCTCGCGCGGTTATCACGTGATTCAGGTGATGAACCTCACCGACGTGGACGACCGCATCATCGCCAACGCGCGGCCGCGGCGCGACGTCAGCATCCGCGAATACACGGATCAATACATCGAGGCGTTTCTCGCACGACCGCGAGCTCCTGCGCCTCGAAAAGCCCGAGCATTTGCCGCGCGCGACCGACCACATCGACGACATGGCGCGGCTGATCGAGCGCTCACCGCCAAGGGCTACACCTACACGAGCGATGGCTCGATTTATTTCCGCATCTCCAAGATTTCCGCGCTTACGGCAAGCTCTCGAAAATCGATCTCGGCGGCATCCAAGCCGGCGCGCGCGTGGATGTGGACCGCTACGACAAAGCCGACGCGCGCGATTTCGCGCTGTGGAAAGCGCCCAAGCCGGGCGAGTTTTTCTGGGACGACGCCGCATCGGCCCGGGCCGCCCCGGCTGGCACATCGAGTGTTCCACGATGGCCATGAATTATCTCGGCGAAACGATCGACATTCACACCGGGCGGCGTGGACCTTGACCTTTCCCCACCACGAAAACGAGATCGCGCAGTCGGAAGCGGCCACCGGCAAGCCGTTCGTGCGCTACTGGCTGCACGCCGAGCACCTGCTGGTGGATTGCGAGAAGATGTCCAAGTCGCTCGGCAATTTCTCACACGCTGCGCGACTTGCTGAAGGAGGGTCACAAGCCTTCTTCGTTGCGCTTCCTGCTGGCTTCCGTGCCCTATCGCACGCCAGTTCAATTTCACGCGATGACGGCTTGCAGCCAGGCGGCCGAGCTCGGTCGAGCGGTTGCGGACTTTGCGGCAGCGCCTGCGCCCGGCGGAATTTCCCGCCGGGGCGATCCGGCGATCGCGCAAGCCGCGGCAGACGCCATGGAAAAGTTCGAGGCGGCGCTGGAAGATGATCTCAATACCGCGCAGGCGCTCGCGGCCATATTTGACTTGCTGCGCGAAGCCAATACTGCCATGGACCGCGGCGAATTCCGCCAGGGCGATGTCGCGCCTGTATCGGCGACGCTTCGAGAAATTCGATGCGATTTTCGCCGTGCTCGCCAACGACGACGCGCGAGAAGTGCGCGCGCTGGGCATCGATGCGCCGCAAGGAGCCGGCCGATGCCGAGATCGAGGCGCTCGTCGCCAAACGCCAGGCGGCGCGGAAATCGCCGCGATTTCGCGGAAGCCGACCGCATCCGCGCAGAACTCGCCGACCGTGGTATCATCTCGAAGATACAAGCGACGGCGGGATTCGTTGGAAACGTAAGTGAAAACGCCAGTGTCCAATCCGTTTGCAAGGCACTGCCTTCCGGCAGCCGAGCGCCCTACTTCGGCGTCGACTAATCATCTTCGCAACTTCCGCGCGGCTGCGGCTGGCGTAAGACTTTGTGTTCTGGAGTCGTGGCCCGCCGCTTACCGGCAGGCACGGGCGGCCCGCATACGGACCGGTTGACGACTCGGTGACCATGGCGAAGGCGAAAGCGAAACCAAAGAAAGCAGAAGCAACTGCCGCGCGCTGGTTACCTGCCTTGCCGGGGCCGAACGCCAAGGAGATGTCTTGCGAACTCGACCGCGCAGTTCGATCTCGCCTTCCTATACGCGCAGCTATCCGCTGGTGGCGCAGCGCGGGCGCGGCGCGCTGGTCGAAGATGTGGATGGCAACACCTTCCTCGATTTCGCCGCCGGCATCGCCGTGGTGCCCACCGGCCACTGCCATCCCGAAGTCGTCGCCGCGATTCAGAAGCAGGCGGCGGAACTGATTCACATGTCGGGCACGGATTTCTACTATCCGAGCCTGGTGGAGCTGGCGCAAAAGCTGTCCGCGATCGCGCCGGGACCGGGCCGAAGCGCGTCTACTTCGGCAACTCCGGCACCGAAGCCGTCGAGGCGGCCATCAAGCTGGCGCGCTATCACACGCGCCGCGAAAAATTCATCGCGTTCTACGGCGGCTTTTCACGGGCGCACCATGGGCGCGCTTTCGCTGACGGCGTCGAAAGCCGGTGCAGCGCAAGGGATTCGGTGTCGCTGCTTTCCGGCGTTTTTCACGTGCCGTATCCGAATCCCTATCGCTGCCCGCATCGGGCGAGACAGCGGAAGTCCTGCTGCACGGACTGCGCATCGCTTCATCGAGCGCGAACTGTTTCAAGCGGGTCGTCGATCCGCAAGATGTGGCCGCCATTGTCGTCGAGCCGATTCAGGGCGAAGGCGGTTATTTGCCCGCGCCCGCCGAGTTTCTTGCGCGAGCTGCAGAAACTATGCCGGCAGCACGGAATTCTTCTCGTTGCGACGAAGTGCAGTGCGGCATGGGCCGCACGGGGAAATGGTGGGCCGGCGATCACGCCGGGCTTGAGCCGGACATCATCTGCGTCGCCAAGGGGATCGCCTCCGGGCATGCCGCTTTCGGCGACGATTGCGCGCGCGGACTTGATGGATTGGCCGCCCGGCGCGCACGCCTCGACGTTCGGCGGAAATCCCGTCTGCATCGCGGCGGCGCTGGCGACGATTGCGCCTTCTCGAAACGCAGTACATCGAAAACGCGAAGCGCATGGGCGAATACATTCTCGGGCGGCTGGCGGACTGGCCGAAGAATTACGCAGCGTCGGGCGACGTTCGCGGACGAGGATTGATGATCGGCGTGGAGATCGTTGCCGACAAAAGACGAAGGAACGCGCGCACGATCTGCGCGACGCCATCGTCGAGCGCGCATTCCGCAAGGGGTTGCTGGTTCTTGGCGCGGGAGAGAATGCGATCCGCCTTTCGCCGCCGCTCTTGATTGACCGGCGGCTGGCGGATTTCGCGCTGGACACGCTCGCGGCTGCATCACGGAAGCAGGAGCGCTGTAGAGCAGGCCTTCCGGAGTTCCGCGCCCGGCGCCGATTCGTGTGACGAACGCCGAGATCGGCCGCAGTGCGTGTGGTAATGCAATTGTTGCGATGGGAGCCAGTGACGCACATGGCGATTTTTTCTCGCGTCATGTTTCTGCGTGCAGTGGGCGGCGCGGCGCGGCCTCGCGCCGGAGTTGCCTTCTTCCGGGCCTTGCTGCAAAACAACAAGCCAAGCAACAGGGAATGCGCGGGGAGACGTTACGCCTACTGGTACTTGCGGCGGCACGGCTACGTGTTTGTCGCGCGAAACTTCACAGTTCCGGGCGTGAAAGGCGAGATTGATCTGATCGGTTACGACGGGCCGGTCCTCGCATTTGTCGAAGTGAAAACGCGAAGCACGGATGCGACGAAGCCCGCCGCGGCAGGCACTGCCCGAGGACGCCGTCACGCGCGATAAACGCCGCCAGCTTTCGCGCATGGCGCGCCAGCTTCCTGGCCGAGAGGCGCATCTCGCGAGGCGCCTTGCCGGTTCGACGTTCTGGCCATCGAAGCGGCGCCGGGCCGCCGGCCGACAGTTCGCCTCCACAAGGAGCGTTTGCTGGCGGATAACGCGAAAACAATCTCCTTCGAAAATAGACGCGGCGCGGCGCGTGTATTAAGATGCGCTTCTTCATGGAGTAAGCCCGGAAGTGGCCGCTTCTGGACCAAAACGGGGCGCGTCCAAGTGCATCGGAGCAGCCTGTTTGGGCCAGGCAAGCCCAATTGTGGGAGGAATGCAGTTGCCCGAACTTCGGAAGGACCCAATTACGGGCCGTTGGGTGATCATTTCCACCGACCGCGCCAAGCGGCCCGACGATTTCGTCCGGCGAAAGCGTCGAAATCAAGAACAAGGGATTTGCCCGTTTTGCCACGGCAACGAAGCAAAAGACGCCGCACGAAATCCTGGCCTACGGCCGCGAGAGCGGCGGCCGCGAACACGCCCGGCTGGCGCGTGCGCGTCGTCCCCAACAAATTTCCGGCGCTGGGAATCGAGGGCGACCTGGACCGCGAAGGCGACGGCCTGTACGACCGGATGAACGGAGTCGGCGCGCACGAGGTCATTATCGAGACGCCCGACCACGCAGCGCACGCTCGCGACGCTGCCGGAACGCGCCGTCGAGGACGTGCTTTGGGCGTTATCGCGACCGCATGCTCGATCTTAAGAACGACAAGCGTTTTCGCTATGTGCTCATTTTCAAGAATCACGGAGAGGCCGCCGGAGCGTCGCTCGAGCACCCGCATTCGCAATTGATCGCGCTGCCCATCGTGCCGAAGCGCGTGCGCGAGGAAGTGGACGGCTCCAAGCACTACTACCAGGAAAAAGAGCGCTGCATCTTCTGCGACATCATCCGGCAAGAGAGGGAATCGGGCGCACGCGTGATCAGCGAAAACGATGTATTCATCTCACTGGCGCCGTACGCCCCGCGATTCCCGTTCGAGACCTGGATGCTGCCGAAGGTGCACGGCTCGGCGTTCGAGAACAACCAAACGAAGGTTTACAGCAGTCTGGCCCGGATGTTGAAAGACACTCTTGCCCGGCTGGATGACGTGCTCGACAAGCCCCCCTACAATTTCATGATGCACACCTCGCCCGTCGGCGAAGAAACCAACGAGCACTACCACTGGCATATTGAAATCATTCCGATGCTCACCAAAGTCGCCGGATTCGAGTGGGGCTCGGGGTTTTACATCTGCCCGACGCCGCCGGAAGAATCCGCACGTTTCCTGCGTGAAGCTGTGTTCGAGACTGACCGCGCCGCCGGCCTCCTGACAGACGGAACGCGTTTCGCTATACTGCAATTTGCGAGGCGCGGTACCCAAGTGGCTTAAGGGAGAGGTCTGCAAAACCTCCATGCGTGGGTTCGAATCCCACCCGCGCCTCCAACTCGAACAGAGAGGTCCTTCGCTCGCTGCGCTCGCTCAGGTTCGGTATGCGGCCTCCCGCTTGGCTCACACCCGCATAGCAGCTCAAGTGCCACTTTTCTGGCCGATTCGTCACCCTGAGGTTGCCGCGAACAACCGGCGACCGCGACCTTACATCTAATCCCGGGTTAGATTCCTAGTAACCCCAATTTCGCACCGGGAGTGTGTAACTTGAAATTCATCCTCCGAGCGTTTCCAATCTTTTTCCTGTTCCTGTTGGCGCTGGCAGCGGCTCCGCGAGCGCAGGCGCAGGGCTTCAGCGTGTTTTTCGGCGCCGGTACCGCGATGGACAAGGCTTGCGTGCGACCTGCAGACTGCCTGGACCAGCCGGATGCGTACATTCTCGGTCAGACCGACAACGCCCCGAAGATGACCGGGGCGTTCGGCAAGATCGGCGCGGACTTCCTGTTCAACGATCATCTGGGTTTCAGCTTCCAAACAGACTGGAAGTTTTCGCAGGGCGACTACCTGGGCTTGGGCTATCGCCCGGAGTTCTTCGACTTGAACGCGATTTATCATCCGATCCCAGACAAGTTGACGAGAGGGCGCTTCGTTCCCGAAATTCAAGGCGGGATCGGAGCGGTGAGGGTCAACAGCTATGTAACCGGCTCCAGTGCGATTACAGGCACTCAGAGCGCTCTCTATGCGATCTCCACGCACTTCCAAGTGCACGGCGCGGTCGGCGTGAAGCTGTACGTCAAGGGCGGCGTTTTCCTCAAGCCGCAGGTGGATTTGCGGTACGTCCCCAATTTCTCTCAATTTGGCAGCAATTTCGTGCCGGAATACTCGGTCTCGCTGGGCTACACGTTCGGCCGGCACTAGCTGCACATCGATTGGCGCGGTGTCCCTCGGAATCGGGACGCCGCGAGGTCTTCCACCTCTCGATTTCACTAAATCTTCGTAAGGCTTCGCATCCAGAAGCAGATTCCGCGCCCGACAATTCAATCGTTCCGCGACATCGAACTCGTATTCCTCCGGGCAGCCGCGGGAAACAATGATTTGACAGCCGTGGGAGCACTCAAGTAGCCTGAAAGTGTTCTTGGTAGAGGCGCGGACGCCACGAGTAGCCGGGCCGGCATTTCCGAGCAGGGTCGGATGTCCCGGCGAAAAGGGTTTGTCGAAAAAGGTCCGCCGAAATCGTCGGGAATACTGCAATTCGCGGCGGTTGGGGGATAGGTCTCAGGCCTGTCCACTGTCATCCGGCAAATACGGATGGAGCGCTATCGAGGAGCGATGACCCGCGAGGTCGCCCGCGTGGTTCTCCTTCTCCGTGCGTTTCCAATCCAGAAAATGAAGATGCGATGCAACTTTTTGAACTAACACGCGCGCTTGTGGACATCGAGTCTGTCACGGGACATGAGGGGCCGGTGGGCGAATTCCTTTTCGGGCACCTCTCGGGTTTGGCCGGCGCGTACGGCGGCCGGGTGGAGCGGATGGAAGTTGAGCCGGGGCGGCTCAACGTCTTCGCGCATTGGGGCGAGCCCTGCGTGACGTTTTCGACGCACATGGACACAGTGCCGCCGCATTTCGCTTCGCGCGAGGACGACGAATTCCTTTGGGGGCGCGGCGCGTGCGATGCGAAGGGCATCATCGCGGCGATGGTGCAAGCCGCGGAGCGCCTGCTGGCCTCGGGCACGCGCGGGATCGGGCTGTTGTTTGTCGTCGGGGAAGAGAAAAACAGCGCGGGCGCAAAGCTCGCAGCCACGCAACCGCGCGGCTCGCGTTACTTGATCAACGGCGAGCCGACGCAGAATGCGTTGGCGCTGGGCTCGAAAGGCGCGCTGCGATTTCAGATCGTCGCGCGCGGCAAGCTGGCGCATTCGGCGTATCCGGAACTGGGACATTCCGCGATTCACACGCTGCTCGACGTGCTGGAAGACATCCGGCGGATTCCGTTGCCTGAAGACGCGCTGCTCGGCAAGAGCACGCTCAACATAGGCTTGATTTCCGGCGGGCGCGCGCCTAACGTGCTGGCGGATCATGCGGAGGCGGACGTGATGTTTCGCGTGGTGAGCGACCCGGCGCCGTTGCGCGAGGGCGTGAGCCGCGCCGTGGCAGGCCGCGCGGAAGCCACGGAAGTGATCTTGATTCCGGCGAAGCGGCTCACGGCCTTTGATGGATTTTCGACCACCATCGTGGCGTTCGCGACGGACATTCCGGCGTTCGGCGATTCGTGGGGCCAGCCGCTTTTGATCGGGCCGGGCAATATTCATTTGGCGCACACGGCGGAAGAGCGCGTGCCGAAGAGGGAACTGATCGAAGCGGTGGATCTGTACGAGCGATTGGCGCGGAGGTTGATCGGGAACTCCGCGCGCGGCGAGGCGGGCGCATGAGCGCTGCGACGGCACGCGGATTGGCGATCGTCGGCTACGGCAAGATGGGGAAGCTCATCGAGCAACTGGCGCCGCAACATGGTTTCGACGTGCGGTTGCGGCTGGACATCGACAACAACGCAGGCGGCGCGGGGATTACGGCTGGAAACTTTCGCGGAGTGGATGTGGCGATCGAGTTTTCGACGCCCGCGACGGCGGCCGAGAACGTGCGGAAGATCACGGGCCTGGGCGTGAATTGTGTGGTCGGAACGACGGGCTGGCAAGATCAATTGCAGGCGATGCGGGTCGCTGTGGCGAGAAGCGGCGCCGGCGTGGTGTGGGCGCCTAATTTTTCGGTGGGCATGAATCTTTTCATAAAGATCGTTGCGGATGCGGCTGGCCTCTTCGCTAAGCGCGCCGAATACGGCGCGTGGGGCTGGGAGATTCACCACGCGCAAAAAAAGGACGCGCCGTCGGGCACGCTGCTCAAGCTCGCGGAAGACATGCGCCGCGCCGGGTACGACCGGCCGATCGACTTGAGCGCGAGCCGCGCGGGGGCCACGCCGGGGACGCATGAAATCGGGTTCGATTCCGCCGGTGACACGATCACGCTTCGGCACACTGCGCGCAGCCGCGAGGGGTTCGCGCAAGGCGCGCTGTTGGCGGCGCGGTGGGTCGTCGGGAAGAAGGGTTTTTTTGAGTTCCAGGAGATTCTTGGGGAGCTAGGCTGAAGGTTCCTTGCAGGCCCGGCTCGGCGAAAGAATTCTCGGAGAGGAGCACGCGATGTTTACCGGTTGTGGGACGGCGTTGGTGACGCCCTTTCAGCGGGACGGCTCGCTCGATGAGGTGGCGCTGCGAAGGCTGGTGCGGCGGCAGATAGCGGCGGGCGTGGATTTCCTCGTGCCGTGCGGCACAACGGGTGAATGCCCGACGCTCGAGCACAAGGAATATCTGCGCGTAATCGAGATCACTCTAGAGGAAGCGAAGGGCAAGATGCCCGTCCTGCCGGGCGCGGGGGGCTACAACACCGTCGAGGTCGCGAAAACGGTGCGCGAGCTGCAGACGCTCGGGGCGGACGGAATCGTCAGCGTGGCGCCGTATTACAACAAACCGACACAGGAAGGGCTCTACCAACACTACCGCGCGATCGCCGCGGCGAGTTCGCTGCCCGTGATTCTCTACAGTATCCTGGGCCGGACGGGAGTGAACATCGAGCCCGCCACGGTGAAGCGGCTCTCCGAGATCGAGAACATCGTCGGGATCAAGGAAGCGTCCGGAAACATTCCGCAGATGGGGCAGATCCTGAATATCGTGCCGGCGGACTTCACGGTTTTCTCGGGCGATGACGGACTGACTCTGCCGCTTTGCTCGCTCGGCGGGCACGGGATTATTTCGGTGGTATCGAACGAGATCCCCGCTGAGATGACGCGGCTGGCGCACCTTTGCCTGCAGGGCGATTTCGCGGGTGCGCGCGCAATTCACCGGAAGTACCTCGCGCTGATGGAAGTGAATTTCATCGAGACGAGTCCGATGCCGGTCAAGGCGGCGCTGGCGATCATGGGATTGATCGAGCCGGTGTGGAGGCTGCCGCTCGTGCCGCCGAAAGCGGAGACGCTGGCGCGCATCCAGAGCGTGCTCGAATCGCTGGGCCTGGCCGAGAGGGCGCATGCTGCAGTCAGAAATTGAGCGCCTGTTCGATACACCGCCGGCGCGCTACACCGAAGAGCACTTTCGCCTGTTTCAATCGTTCAAGGACGCATTGAATCGCGGCGAAGTGCGCGCGGCGGAGCCGGATGCGGCGTCGCGCACGGGCTGGCGCACGAATGCCTGGGTGAAAAAAGGTATTCTGCTGGGCTTCCGAATGGGCGCGGTGGTGGACATGTCGGTGGACGCGCAGCGGCAGCCATTCTTCGACAAGGCAACGTTTCCCGTCCGCCCGATTTCGCTGGAGAGCGGCGTGCGCATTGTGCCCGGCGGATCGAGCATTCGCGACGGCTGCTACGTCGGACGCGGCGTGATTTGCATGCCGCCGATGTTCGTCAATGTTGGGGCCTATGTTGGCGAAGGTACGCTCCTCGATTCGCACTCGCTGGTCGGGAGCTGCGCGCAAGTGGGAAAGAATTGCCATGTTTCCGCGGGCGCGCAGTTGGGCGGCGTGCTCGAACCGGTCGGCGCAGAGCCTGTAATCATCGAAGACGATGTTCTCGTCGGCGGCAACTGCGGCGTGTACGAAGGAACCGTCGTGCAGCGACTCGGCGTTCTGGGCACGGGCACGATCTTGAATCGTTCGACGCCCGTGTACGACCTCGTTCGCGATGCGGTTTACACAGCCAGCGGCGACGCGCCGCTAGTGATTCCCCAGGGGGCGATCGTCGTGCCGGGATCGCGAGCCGTCACGCATCCCGCCGGAAAGAAATGGGGCCTCTCGCTGCAAGCCGGCGTCATCGTGAAATATCGCGATGCGAAGACCGAGACCCGCGTCCAACTGGAAGACTTGTTGCGTTAGCGCGCAGCCATCCCCATCCCCGCAACAACAAGAGCCAGGCGTCAGTCGCTGTCCATTTAAGGATGGGTCGGGTGGCCGGCGTGTGTCCCGCACCGGGGCAGCCCATTCCTTTTCGACACAAGCTCCCCGAACCGGCCCCACCCTCTCCGAGAGCGTCCCTCGCAACTGATTGATTCTGCTTGATTTCGGATCTTCTCTCGCTGCGCCTTTGGTCCCGAAGCTGCGATTGAGTTAGCGGGACGCCTGCGGGCGCACGGGCGGAGATTGAAGCGCGCTTGCGGCCAGGATCCCGGCGTCCGGCGATTAGAATGTCCAAATTCTCGAGGCTGACAATTCGCACGAAGTTGATCCTCATCATCATGGGGATCACGGTCGGCGTGCTACTGCTGGCCAGCGCGGCATCGATCGGGTACGACGCTCATACGAATCGCCAAGTCACAAAGGATTACCTGAACGCGCTCGCGGAATCAATCAGCAGCAGTAACGCGAAAGCTCTCGTTGCTCGTGATGCGGACTTTTCACAGCAGGCCCTCGAAAAACTGCAGGATCAGAAAAGCATCCTTTTCGCGTGCATCTTCGACCAGCAAGGCCGGCCTTTTGTCGCGTACCAGCGCGATGGAAATGCGCGGACCTGTGCGATCTTGCCGGCGGCGGATCTCACGCGCCCTCAATTCAATCGTGTCGCGGTTTCACATCAAATTCTTTTGGGTGACCGGAGCATCGGCACGGTTGTTCTCGCCTCAAGCACGAACGAACTCATGGCCAATTTACGCTGGGACATCAAGTTCTCGCTGGCCATGTTGATCGCACTCTCTCTGGCGGCTTACCTCCTCGCTTCCCGGCTGCAAGAAACCATTTCGCGTCCGATCCGGTCGTTGGCCTGGACCGCGAAGCTTGTGTCCGCTCAGAGGGATTATTCGATTCGCGCGCCGTCGGTTGCGGGGGGCGAGGTCGGCGCGTTGATTGAGGGCTTCAACGAGATGCTGGAGCAGCTCGGCCGGCAGGATGGCGAACTGCGTCAGGCGCGCGGCGCGCTGGAACTGCGAGTGGAAGAGCGGACGGCGGCGCTGCAGGGTGAGATTGCCGTGCGCGAGCAAGCCGAAGGGGCGCTGCGGATAAGTGAGGAGCGAGTTCGTTTGTTGCTGGATTCGACGGCCGAGGCGATTTTTGGTCAGGACCTTCAAGGGCGCTGCACGCTTTGTAATCCGGCGACCTTGCGTCTGCTCGGCTACAAGGAACCGGCGGAATTGCTGGGGCGAGATATGCATCAATTGATGCACGGCTCGCACGCGGATGGCAGTTCGTATCCGGAATGCGATTGTCCCATCACCCATGCCGTGACACACGGCGTGAGCGCGCACAGCGAAGACGAGCGCTTCTGGCGGGCCGACGGGACTTCGTTCCCGGTCGAATACTGGGCGCATCCGATGCAGCGGGACGGCGTGGTTTGCGGGGCGGTGGTTTCGTTCCTCGATATTTCGGAGCGCCTGGCGGGGCGGGAAGCGTTGGAACGCGCCACGGAAGCGGCCGAGGCCGCCAACCGCGCGAAGAGCGAGTTTCTGGCAAACATGAGCCACGAAATTCGGACTCCGATGAACGGCATCCTGGGGATGACGGAGCTGGCGCTCGACACGCCGCTCACCGGGGAACAGCAGGAGTACCTGCATCTGGTCCACGCTTCCGCCGAAAGCCTGCTGCGAATCGTCAACGACATTCTCGATTTCTCGAAGATTGAAGCCGGCAAGCTCGATCTCGAAAAGGCGGAATTTGATCTGCGCGTGCTCCTCGACCAGACGGTGAAGACGCTTGCGGCGCGGGCCCACAAGAAAGGCCTCGAGATCACCAGCCGAATTGCTCCTGCTGTTCCGCGGACGCTGGTCAGCGACTCGGGACGTTTGCGGCAGGTCCTGGTCAATCTCATCGGCAACGCGATCAAGTTCACCGAGCAAGGGTGCGTCTCGCTCGAACGTCGAGCCGGAATCCGCGAGCGAAGATTCGGTCACGCTGCACTTCGTGGTACGCGACACGGGAATCGGCATTTCGCCGGAGATGGTCAAACGCATCTTCGAACCTTTCTCGCAGGCCGACGGCTCGATCTCGCGGCAATTCGGCGGGACAGGCCTCGGCCTGACCATTTCCAAGCGAATCATCGAGCTGCTTGGCGGACGCATTTGGGTGGAGAGCAAGCGGGGCCGGGGTAGCGCGTTTCATTTCACGGTGAGTTTCGAGCGCGCGTCCGCAGCGGCTTCCGCCGAGCCCGTGCCGTTACCCATACAACTCAAAGATTTGCCGGTGCTGATTGTGGACGACAACGAGACAAATCGCATGGTTCTTGACGAGATGCTGAAGCACTGGAGGATGCAGCCGGCGCTCGCAGATGGAGGGGAAGCAGCGCTGTCCGCAATGCGGCGGGCGCGTGACGCCGGCTGCTCGTTTCCGCTGGTGCTCCTCGACGCACACATGCCGGGAATGGACGGCTTCGCGGTCGCTGCTCAGATTCACAGCGACCCGGAGCTCTCGGGCGCAACGATCGTGATGCTGACTTCGGATCGTCAACTGGGCGATTCGGAACGTTGTCAGGCGCTCGGCATCAAGGTTTGTCTCGTCAAGCCCATCGGCCAAGCGGAACTCCTCGAGGCGATTTCGGCCGCGATGGGAATTCCCGTTGTCTTGGAAGTGGAAGAGGCGGCCTCCGCATCCGGGACGCCGCCCGTCCCGCGGCCGCTGCGCATTCTCCTGGCGGAAGACAACGAGGTGAATCTGCAGCTCATGCTCCGCCTGCTCAAGCGCCGCGGCCACAGCGTCACCATCGCAAGCAACGGGAATGAAGCGCTCGACCGGCTTGCGGAATTCGGATTCAGCGCGTTCGACGCCGCGCTGATGGACGTGCAAATGCCCGGCATGGACGGACTCGAGGTGGCCCAGGAAATTCGCAAGCAGGAACGGAGCCTCGGAACGCACCTGCCCATCATGGGGGTCACCGCGCACGCGGTGGCCGGATACAGGGAACGCTGTTTGCGTGCGGGAATGGACGCTTACGTGACAAAACCAATTCGAACTCAGGAATTGTTTGACGAACTTGACCGCTTGACTTCAAATCGTGCGCCGGCGCAACTTCCTTCAGCCGCTCTTGATCCAACACCGGCGACGGAGGCATTCGACCGCGCTGCGGCGCTCGAACGAATGGAGGGCGATTTCGAATTGCTGGCCGACTTGATCCAAGTCTTCCTTCAGGATCTGCCCCAGCAAGTGGCTGCGCTTCGCAAGGCGGTTGAGGACCAGGACGCGAAAGGCATCGAACGGGAAGCTCACCGATTGAAGGGCGGCGCGGCTAGCCTGGACGCAACGGCGGTTTCGGCCTGCGCGGCCCGGCTTGAGCAGTCGGCCCGAAACGGCAATTGCGCCGCTGCCCGAGCGGAATGGGTCCATTTGGAAGCCGAACTCGCAAGGCTCGAGTTGGCATTCCGAGACATCCACCCGGAGGCTGTTCGATGAAGCTCCTGGTCGCCGATGACGACGCCACGTCGCTGGGGCTGACCCAAGGCCTTCTGCGGAGATGGGACTACGAAGTCGTCCTGGCAAAAAACGGTCTCGAAGCGCTGGCGGTCCTTCGAGCCCCCGGTGGTCCGCGTCTGGCTCTCGTTGACTGGATGATGCCGGAGATGGACGGCCCATCCGTGTGCCGCGAATTGCGGCTTAAGTCGCCTGAGGCGTACGTGTACATCATCCTGCTGACTGCCAAGGGCGGGAAAGAGAACATCGTCGAGGGACTGGAATCGGGCGCTGACGATTATCTGACGAAGCCGGTTTACGCCGGCGAACTGCGCGCGCGGCTGCGCGTGGGTCTGCGCGTGCTCGAGTTGGAGGACCGCCTTGTAAAGGCTGGGGAAGTGCTGAGCTATAAAGCGAGCCACGACAATCTGACTGGAGTGTGGAATCGCGGGGCCATCCTCGAGCTGGCACACCGGGAAATGCAAAGAATCGAACGAGAACACGGCTCCCTGGGCATGTTCCTCGTTGACTTGGACCACTTCAAGAACGTCAATGACACGCTGGGGCATCTGGCGGGCGACGATGTGCTGCGCGAAGTGGCCAACCGGATGAACCGTGCGGTTCGCTCGTACGATCTGGTCGGCCGCTACGGCGGAGAGGAATTCCTGATTCTACTTCCGGGTTGCACCGCGGCCGCCGCGCAGGAAAGGGCCGAGTCCATTCGCGCGGAAATCGCAAGCACTCCAATCGAGACGTGCGCCGGTCGGGTGCGGGTGACGCTCAGCGGCGGCACAGTGGCGACGGCCGATCCCGCGCTGCGCGGAACCGACGCGCTGTTGCAAGCGGCCGACGAGGCCCTCTATCGCGCCAAGCAAGGTGGGCGCAATCGAATCGAAGCCGCGAGCTCTGCGGACCAGCCGGCGCTTGCCCAGAATTCCGTCTGAATCCGCGGGCTTGCTTCAAGCCGAGGGCGCCGGTTTCCTGCCTGCCCCGCCCGTCGGCCGGTAAAATGTCACCGCACCTTCGGCCACGTTTGCGAGATAGCGCCCACCTGAAACGAACTGCATGACTTTCTGTCCCGCGCGCGCCAGCCCTGCCCACCGTGAACGCGTGTTGGGATTCTGCTCAATTCCCCGGAACTGTTCTCCCTGAAACTCGAATTCCACTTGGCGCAGTCTTTGGCGCGCCGTTCGCCGCACGGGAAACCTGCGCCCTTCCAGCTCCACGAGGTTCGCGTCCTCGGCGAGGCTCTGCCGCCAGACCGAAATGAGAGCGTCTTCCAGCGTCATCGAGGGCATTCGTTCGCAGTCGCATGAGGCGCAACCGCGGATTGAAGGATTAGGGTCACGAGGGCTGCCGCGGACTTGGCGCATCGGCTGGTTCCGGACGGAGCCGCGCGCCCAGCTCGATCAACTCGACGCGCCGCACTTCGCCCAGCCGCAGATGTTCCCGCTCGAAGCGAATTTGAATCCGGCGCCGCAGTTCCCGCGCAACGTCGTCTTGCCGCGTGGGTGCGGTGCGGACCTGGAGTCGCAGGACGGCGCCGGTCGGCGTCAGCGATTCCACGCCGAGCACGCGCGGCCCGTCCACGACCACGGGCGACCAGTCGGGCTCGGAGCGAAACTCGAGGGAGAGCGCCGCCAGCGCTCCCAGCGACGCGTCCAGAGCGCCGTCCGCCGGGATCGTCACATCGACGAAGAGCTGGCCCCAGTCGCGGCTCAGATTTGCCACCACGCCGATCTCGCTGTTGGGAACCGTGACGAGCGCTCCCGCCGGATCGCGCAGCACGGTCCTGCGCAGCGTGACGTGTTCGACGCGCCCAACCGTCGTTCCGATGCGCACCGTGTCTCCGACGACGAACTGCTCCTCAAAGACGATGAAGAATCCGTTGATGCAGTCGCGCACCACGTTTTGCGCGCCGAAACCCAGCGCGAGGCTGGCCAGACCCGCGGCGGCTGCGAGCGGCGTGACGCTGAAGCCCAGTTCCGGGAGCGCCATCAGCACCGCGAGTATCAGGAGGACGGCGGTGCCGCCGCTGTACAGGATCCCGGAAAGCGTGCGCGTGTGCTGCTCGTGCATCTGGGCGCCGCGAGTCTTGTCCGAGGGCGGCGCGATCTGAATCAGACGACGGGTGACGACGCGCAGAATCCGGTTCAGTACGAGAGCTAACAGGAGGATGCCGAAGAGCCTCAGTCCGTGGCTCAGGGCAAAGTCTGTCCATTTGGTTAGGTCCAGGTTCATAATAAGCAGCGCAATGCAGTATAGCATTCGCGCCGCCGCCGAATCGCTCCGGCGGATAGGGTTTCCCGGCTTTCCGGGCGGAGGGAGAATCGCATGATTGACGGTCGCCGAGCATTCCTGGCGGGCATTGTCGCACTGGCTGCCGGGCGCCTTTGGGCCGCGCAAGAAGACGGAATTCCCGGCGCCCAGCATCAAGACCCGAACGGGCCGCCCACTCCCTCGCAACGACAACCAGGACCCCCTGGGGCCGCGGATGACGGTGCGGCCGCGCCCCCCATCGATCCGCATGCGGTTCTGAAACAGAATCAGAAAGAGATTAAGAAGGATATGGCGGAGCTAGAATCGCTTGTCGGCGATCTTCGGAAGCAAGTGGACACCATCGATAGCGCCAACATTCTCTCGATGGATCTCATCCATAAGGCCGAAGAGATCGAGAAGCTAGCGCGCCAAATCAAGACGCTGGCGCGCGGCGTTTGAAATTGATGGAGTGGCGCTGTGGAATCGTTCGTTGAGCGCGGCCGAAGTACTGGCAATTTATAGATCCACGAAAAAGTAGCGGTCTGTGGTGTGACCTGGAATCACGAGTGTAAAGAGAGGCGTAAGGGGGGGCTCAGAAGCCGCCGTTCTCGCAGTATGTCGCGGATGTATTCGACTATCTGTCGAATGAAAACCGCTCGTCCGTCTTTGGAGCCCCGGAGAGGATTATCTAATGTTGTGGCTCGCGCTTGTGCTGGCGGCGGTGTTCTACTTCCTATTTCTCTTGCGCCCAGCCTAGACAAAGAGTCCGATCATTCGCGCCGCGTTGTGGGCGGCGATACTGCCGCTTGTCGGGGCCGGCTGCGTGTATTCGGCGACGTACTTGATATTTTTCACGCCGGCCTGGTTTTGGGGCTCTGTAGCATTTCCGGGAGTGCTCTTGCTCCTGCCTGGCAGCACTGTCGCATCGCTCATCACTCGCGGTGACGACTTGCCTTGGCACGGCTGGCTTGGGCCAATAATCTCCGCAGGGATTTACTTCCTATTTCTCTTCCTGATTTTTCGCTGGCGCGCGCGGCGCAAGGCTAGACGTTTGGCTTGGCACGAGGCCACAGCGCGAGGAGAATACCGCTCATAGTTCACGTAAGTAAGAACCTGAAGGAAGTGGCGCGCCCGGGGAGATTCGAACTCCCGACCTAACGCTCCGGAGGCGTTCGCTCTATCCAGCTGAGCTACGGGCGCTCGCCCTCAATTGTACAGCAAAAATCCTCCGCACATTCCCGGACGCATCGCCACGCTCACTCGAACGTGATCAGGACGATCTCGGCATGCGTGCCGACGCGCATGGGAGGCCCCCACGTTCCGGCGCCGAAGGAGGTATAGACGAGCATCTCTCCGAATCGCTTCAATCCATACGTGTATTCGCCGAAGATTCGCCGCGTAATCCAGCTGACCGGAAACATCTGGCCGCCGTGTGTGTGGCCGGAGAGCTGCAAGGAGACGCCGTGCTGTTCGGCGATCGCTAGACGATGCGGCACGTGCGAAATCATGATGCTCGCGCGATTCCGATCCAGGTCCGCCTGCTCGAGCACCGACCGGAAATGCTCCGGGTCCACCGAATGGCGGTACCGCACGCCGAGGATCTGCAGGCCATCCACAATCACTTTTTGGCTGTTTAGAACCCGCATGCCGGCGCGCGAAAGGGCGTCGAAATACTTCGAGGGGTCTGAGAACTCCTCGTGGTTTCCCGTGACGAAGTACGTGCCGAATCGGGGCGAGACCCCTTTCCACGGCTCGGCAAAGCGGCCGGGTTCGACCTTGGTTCCATCGTAGAGATCGCCTCCGATGAAAATAATATCCGGCTCGATTCGCCGGAGCATCGTCACAATGCGCCGGATGAAACGGCGCCCGCGCACGTGTCCCAGATGCGTGTCCGTGACGAGCGCGGCGACGCGGCCCCGCCAGGAATCGGGAAGGTTCGGAAGCGCAACGCTGATTCGTTTCACGCGCGTCCAGGAAGCGTTGATGATTCCCCAAAGACTTATCAAAACAGCGAGTCCGAACAGGACGCCCGCGACGGCCGGGCGGCTGATGGGAAGCCCGGACAGTTTTGCCAAGGGATAGGCGATCCAGCAAGCGCAGGCCGCCATGAATAGAAAGTTCAGGAGCCCGATCCAAACTGCCGCGAGGGTGTAGAAGATGCGGACGAAGAAATTGTAATAGCGAAACGAAAAGAACGACGCCGCAACGAAACTCACCGACAAGACGGCCAGAGGGGCGCGTAGCGCCAGCGTCACGCCTGCCGCGGATGGCGGCGCGAAGAACTTCCACGTCTCATAAAGGAACCAATGGCCGAGAAAGAAAATCGCCTGGATGATGACTACAAATGCCGCAATTCGAGCTCGCAAACCAAATCCTTAGACTCAGGTGAGACACACCAAGTTTACAAGGGTAGCGACCGTTCGCGCGAGTTTCCGCCCGTCTCGACTGGCGCGTGTGTCAGCCTTCAGCGGCCCATCTGAAACGGAACACGGGCAGAAAAGATCAGCTTGGTATCTGTCCGTGGAACGGATCGGCGCCGATCGTGCCGCGCAACTCGGCGAGGTAGGTGGGCGAACTCACACGGGCCAATTCGGCTCGCGCGGATTGCATGCGTTCTTCCACATTGAATTCATGGTTTGTTGCGGACGCCGCCGCGCGGCGGAATTTCTCCAATGCGGCCACATGGCGGTTCCAAAGCGCAATGTCGCGCTGCTGCTTTACGCGAAGGCGCTCCTGATACCAATCGCTCTGCGAGCACGCGCGTCCCGTTCAAAAAGCGCGCGAAAGCCGGGAGTCGTTCAAGCCCATTCCCTCGTACTCGCCGTGCGCCATGATGTGCAGCAGCGCCTTCAGCGGAGGGCACGCGGCCTCCACGCTGCCGTCCTCGAAATAGTTCAGCGCCACGCGCCGCTGCGCTTCCACGATCGCATCCACGCCGGCGGCAAACAGTTCGAGGCTCTGCTTTTCCGGCCGCAGCATCTCCTCGGTGAACACGGCGTCCGGCGTCTCGAAAAGGCGCCCCAGGAAGCGGTCCACAAAAAGCGGCGTGATGCGGTAGCCCAGCCGGCTGGCCAGAACCGTGCGCCCGTCGAACTCGAAATCCTCCACGCGTTCGAGCAATCCTTCTGCGATCATGAATTGCGGATCGCGCTCGTGCACGCGCATGCGGCACCAGATTTCCGGCACCAGCATGCTGATGTCGTGATCCACGCGCACTTGCGGGCCCACGTAGCCCGCCGAAGTTGTGAAGCCCGCATAGCCGGTCAGGATCGCGGAGACCAGCGCGTTGTTCAGGTCCACCACCGGCCACAGCGCGTTGAACGGCCCCTTGGTGAGCGCGCCCTCGCTGCCGAATCCGGTCGTCGACGGCGATTTGCCCGTGAGGCTCGAAATGAACTCCATGAACAGCTCGGGCAGTTCCTGATAGTGGATCGGGCTGTAAACGGCCAGCGGCGGCAGGCCGATCTCGGGATCGGGCGGACTGTTTCTGCGTCCGGCCAGCACCGCGTTCACCGGGAAATGCACGGGCCGGTCCGCGGGAATTTCGCGCTCCAGCCGCGCCGCGATTTCGGCCAGATAAGTTTCGCGCGGATTTTCCAGGTCCGGCCGCTTCTGCAGATAGCGCGGATTCTTGGAGGGCTTTGCCGTCGACCATGCGCGGATGCGCCGAAGAAACCACGTAGCGAGGTCGTCACGCTGGCGACAAATTGCTCCAGCAGCTGCTTCATCGGCTCGGTGTACTTGTCGAACTCGGCCACGTGGTCCGCGATTCGCGCCGCCTGCTCGACGGTGAACGGCTCGTAGTTCGAGAGGAACGTGCCGGGGCTGGCGATGTCGGCCTCCGCCTGCTTGTCGGCGCCGCGGTGAATCGCGTCGTCGGGACGCTGGAAGAGCAGCGTCTCGCAATTGACCACCAGCTTGACGCTGGGATTCGGCGTATTCCGGGTCCAGGCCGCTCAGGCTCTCGCGCGGCAGCACGACCGAAACCGTGATGTCGTCCTCCACCTGCACTTTGTCGGCGGGATGAAAATCGGGCCGCAATTTGTAGATGCGCCAGGAGCCATCCTGGTCGTAGCCCACGCGCAGGTAATAGTTCACGAGCTTCTGATTGTCGAATTTCAGCTCGTGTCCCGAGAACCCGTTGACGCGGTCCACGGCGAAATGCTCGCGCCAGTTTTCGCCCCATTCCGGCCGGTAATAGCGCTTCACGGTGAACAGCAGTTCGCGAATCGTGTACGGCAAGCGCGCGGAGCCAGGCGTTGTGCTCGTCCGTGTATTCGGGCGAGGGCGTGAACAGCTGGATCACCGAGCCCAGCGTGCGTTCCGGGCTCAGGATCGGCCGGCTGCGTGCGCTCATCAGGCGGCGCGGTGCTTGTAGATGCCGGAGAAATCCTTCTTCAGGATTTCAGCCACCTGCTCCATGTCGCGGTGATAGTCGCCGACGAAGACGGGCCCTTCCAGAATCACGTTGGCGATCGACTTCGAAATCTCCGATTTGCCGCCGCCGGAAACCGTGCAGGGCTTGTGGCAGAGCGTGCCGCGCGGGCGCGCGCCGACCAGCCTCCAGGCCGAGCCGCCCGATTGCTTTTCCATGCGCAGCCGGAAACCGTTCGGAAGCACGTAAGTGGCATCGGCGCGCAGCGTCAGACTGTCGTGCCGTCGCCGTCGCTCTTCCACCGGACCGAGCCTTCGCGCACGCTGAACTCGGCATTTTCGGGCACGTAGAAAATATCCGGATAGCGCCGGTCGACCGCGTAGCCTTCGGGCTTGCGTTCGACCATGCGGCCCCAGCAGCTCGCATGGCATCGCCGAAAGCGGCTTTCTTCAGGCTGACGGCGCTCGCCGGCGCGGAAATCCTGCCCCAGCACGTAGGTCGCGAACGCGATCGCGCCGCCGGCGTGCTCTTCCTCGCACAGGCCGTACAGATTGGCGGCGAAGCTGATCTGCGTCTTCACTTCTTTCTTGCAATAGCCGTAATAGTTGTCGGCGATGATCGTGACCATCACGCCGCGCTCGTCCCGGCAGGCGACTTTGAACGCGCCGCCGCCGTTGTAAGGCTCGTCCGGATCGCGCCAGCACATGCCGTCGCGGCGCTGCCGCTCGGTCGCTTCGCTCTCGTGCGGCAAGTCCCAGGTCCTTCTTCTTGATTCCGGCGAGATGCGGCGCCACGATCACGCAGCCGGTGTGGCCGGTCCAGTGCATCACGTCGAGCGCCGCGTCGTTTTCCGGCAGATACGGATCGCCGCCATTTCCGAAAATGCCTTCGACGAAATCCAGATTGCTCACCAGGCTTCCCGGCGCGAAGAAGCGGATCTCCATCGTCTTCTGGGGATCGCGCTCCGGTCGCCGGGACAAACCATCGGCCGCAGCAGCAGCGACACAAACAAGCCGGACCGGCTCGCTCTGGTCCGCCGCAAACGGCAGCGCCATCACGCCTTGCGGGAGGCTTGAGCGCCGCCGCCAGCAACGCGGCGAACGTTTTCTTCGGCACCGCCTGCTTGTCCGCCGGAACCGGCAAGTCCGCCTTCGACGATGTGAAAAATGCCTTGCGTGGTGCGCCGGTCGCTCTTGGGATTGTGCAGAATTCCCTGCGGCACGCGGTAGGACTGCAGATACGGCGAGGCAAAGGTGTCGCCGCTCGTGCGGCAGCGACATCACGCGCGCCAGTCCCGGCCGGTCCAGCAGAAACGTATTCGCCGGGCAGCCGCGCCGCTCCGCGAGGGCATACGTCTTTCAGGTAATCGTCCAGAAACGCCTGAATCCGCCGGTCCGCGGGACACAGCAGATTCCCGAGCATCAGGTCCTTCTGGTGATAGTTGCGAAGCAGCGGACGCGCGATTTCGAGAAAGTCGCTGTCCGAGAGGCAGTGTGCAGGCTGGCCCAGCGCGGCCAATTTCAGCCCGATATAGCGCACAACCTCGATCGTGGATGCCGCGGCCGACGCCCTGTCTTCGGGCGGCGGATCGGGGGTTCGGCCATAGGTTGTTTGAGCCATTCTGAATGATAGCACGGGCCGTAAGGTCTTCGTGGCGTCCGTCCGGGGGCCCGCAGCCTGTCTGATTTGTGGAATGCCCGGCTCCGCGCCTTGCACAGTGATGTAAACTCTCGGTCTCCACGGCCCCGATTCTCGGTCCGGCGACGCCGCGGGAGAGGAACGCAAATGCGCCTCGGCATCTTCACCGCCCTGTTCGGCACGCGGACGCTGGGCGATGTCATCGTTCAGATCAAGAAGCTCGGCATTTCGACCGTGGAACTGGGCACGGGAGGATATCCCGGCGACCCTCACTGCAAGCTCGAAATGCTGGAGAACGCGGCAGCCCGCGGCGATTTTCAAAAGAAGATCGCCGATCACGGCCTTTCGATCAGCGCCCTGAGCTGCCACGGGAATCCGCTGCATCCCGTGAAGGAAGCGCGCGAGAAGTTCGCGGACACATCGCGCCGCACGATCTTGCTGGCCGAGAAGCTGGGCGTGCGGACCGTGATCGATTTCTCCGGGTGTCCCGGTGATTCGGAGCATGCGAAGTTTCCGAACTGGGTGACGTGTCCGTGGCCGCCCGATTTCACCGAACTGCTCAAATGGCAATGGGAGGAGAAGGCGCTGCCGTTTTGGACCGAGCACGCCAGATTTGCGCAGGATCACGGCGTGCGGATCGCGATCGAAATGCATCCCGGTTTTCTGGTCTATTCGCCGGACACGATGCTGCGTTTGCGCGAAGCATCCGGCGACAACGTGGGATGCAACTTGGATCCCAGCCATTTGTTCTGGCAAGGCATCGATCCGTTCGCGGCGATTCGCCAGCTTGGCGGCGCTATCTTCCACGTACACGCGAAGGACGCCATGCTGTGGCAGGGCAATATCAACAAGTCCGGCGTGCTGGACACCAAGCCCTATGCCGACGAATTGAATCGCGCATGGATCTTTCGCACGGTCGGATACGGCCACGGCGTGGAATGGTGGAATACCTTCGTGAGCACGCTGCGAATGGTTGGCTATGATGACGTCCTCTCGATCGAGCACGAGGACAGCCTGATGTCCGTCGAGGAGGGACTCACCAAGGCGGCTGCATTCTTGCATGGCGTGCTGCTGAAGGAGAAGCCGGCGAAACCCTGGTGGGCTTGAATCTTCCACGAACAGCCGGTGAACACGACAAAATGTCAGAGATCAACATCGCACTGATCGGCTACAAGTTCATGGGCAAGGCGCACAGCCATGCCTATTCGACCGTGGCGCACTTTTTCCCGGATTGCCCGCAGCCGCGCATGCGCGTGATTTGCGGACGCGATCGCGCGGGGGCGGAGGCCATGGCGACGCGCTTCGGATGGGAATCGGTGGAGACGAATTGGGAGCGCGTGCTGGAGCGCAAAGACGTGGACGCCGTGGATATTTCCACGCCCGGCTATCTCCACAAGAGAATTGCCGTGGCCGCGGCGCAGGCGGGCAAACACGTTCTGTGCGAAAAGCCGCTGGGGAATTCAGGCGCCGAGGCTCGCGAGATGCTCGACGCAGTCACGCGCGCGAAAATCGTGCACGGCATCGTCTTCAACTACCGGCGGGTTCCGGCAATCATGCTCGCGAAGCATTTGATCGAGAGCGGAAAACTGGGCCGCATCTTCCATTTTCGCGCGCGCTACTTGCAAAGCTGGCTCGTGGATCCGCAATTCCCGCGCCTGTGGCGTTTGGATAAGACGCAGGCGGGCTACGGCGTGCTGGGCGATCTGGGCGCGCACATTGTGGATCTTTGCCGTTACCTCGTGGGCGAAATCACCGAGGTCTCGGCGATGCTGCAGACGTTCGTCAAGGAGCGGCCGCTTCCCGCGGAGGACCGCGGCGCGCTGTCCGGCGCGGCGGGATCGGGCATGGCGTCCGTTACCGTGGACGATGCGGTGCTCTTCCTCGGCAAGCTCGAAGGCGGCGCGGTCGGCACGTTTGAGGCGACTCGCTTCGCCGCCGGACGGCGGAATCACAACGCGTTCGAGATCAACGGCAGCAAAGGTTCGGTCGCGTTCGATCTCGAGCGCATGAACGAGCTGGAGTATTACAACCACGAGGACCCGCCGGAAGCGCGCGGTTTCCGCACGATTCTGGCGACCGAGCCGGGCCAGCACGCCTACATCTCCGCCTGGTGGCCGGCGGGTCACATCATCGGTTACGAGCACACGCACACGCACATCATTTACGAGTTCCTGAAAGCAGTCGCCAAAGGCGAGCCGCCCTCGCCGAATTTCTTCGACGGCTGGCGAAACAACATGATCCTCGATGCCGTGGAACGCTCGGCGGCGTCGGGAAAATGGGAGACGACAGCCTAGGAGATTGCTGAGAACTTCGTGCGCTGAGCTGGCGGAAAGTGGCGGATCCCGGCCGATATAATGCGTTCCTCCGTGATCCCAGCAGGCAAGCTCGTTGCGCAATCGCTTGAAACATGCTGAAGGCGAGGCACTTTCGACATCCGTTGCGGACGCTGGTGATGGCCTACGACTACTATTCATCGGCTTTCTATGATTTGCGGCATGGAATTCGCACCACGGACATCGAGCCGCTCTCGACCTTGGAATTGACGCGCCTGGAAAACCTTGAGCACGCCAATCCGTACTCGCCCAGCGAGCCCGAGGACATCCGTTCTGTCTTCCGAGAGCTGGAGTTGGATTTCCGCGACTATTGTTTCGTGGACCTGGGCTGCGGCAAGGGCCGCGTGTTGGCCGAGGCCGCGCGGTATACATTCAAGTCCGTGATCGGCATCGATTTCGCAAGAGAGCTGTGCGAGGCGAGCAGGGCCAATCTCGAGCGAGTCCGCTCCACCCGCCGCTGCCGCGAATTGCAAGTGCTCCACGTGGACGCGACGGAGTTCGATCTGCCGCCGGATCCCTGCGTCGTTTACATCTACAACTCGTTCCGCGGGCCGGTGCTGTCCGCGGTGCTCGATCGAATTCAGAAATCGGTGGCGCTGCTCCCGCGGCACGTGCGCATCGCCTATGTGACCCCAATGCTTGCCGACCAATTCTCAAAAGTCCCGGGCATCCGCGTCTTCAAGTCCGATCGTCGTTACGTCTTGTACGACTTCGGCCAGCCTCGCGCGGGCCGGGCTTAGTCCGGATTCCTCGCCAACTTCGGCGGGTCAATCCGAATGAAGCAGCTTTTGTCGGCGTGTCCCCGCGTGCACCACGTCTGCCTGCCTGCAGGCAGGTCCCTGCGTTATCCTTAGTTCTTTCTCTGTCCTCAGCAGGGAATCAAGATGACGCAGAGGCGCAAAGCGTGCTGGGGCGCGCTGAGAATTGCGGGCTAGCTGCTGAGTTTTTGCCTGCACTGGCGCGTCGCACACTTGAAAGACGCGCCCGATGAGCGTAATTTTGTCTCCGGAGTTTGGCACGTAGTTGAGGTCTCTCCCAGCCTCGGATCGCCACATGCGCCCGCATAGACCGAAACCATTCTCGTTTTTCTGTGTTCTATACACTGTGAGACTGACCTTGAGAGGTGAAGCACATGCGTAAGTTCGCGCTCGTCCTGGCGTTTGCTCTTACTGCTTTGACTTTGATCCTGGCGATTCCAACGTCTTCCTCCGCGCAGGTCGGGGTTTCGATCACCGTCGGTCCGCCGGCGATTCCGGTGTATGCGCAGCCCATATGCCCCGGTGACGGCTACCTCTGGACGCCCGGCTACTGGGCCTATGGCACGGATGACTACTATTGGGTTCCAGGAACCTGGGTCAGGCCTCCCCGCGTCGGCTTCCTTTGGACTCCCGGCTATTGGGGCTGGGGCGGCGGGTTTTACGCGTGGCACGCGGGATATTGGGGGCCGCACGTCGGTTTTTACGGCGGCATTAACTACGGATTCGGCTACGGCGGGGTCGGTTTCTGGGGTGGGGAGTGGCGTGGCGGGGCGTTCTTCTACAATCGCACCGTGAACAACGTGAATGTCAACGTCCACAACACGTACAACAGAACGGTGATCAACAACAACTCGAGTCACGTGAGCTACAACGGCGGCACGGGCGGAGTCAACGCTCATCCGAACGCGGATGAGGAGCGCTATTCTCACGAGAATCACACACCGCCAACGTCCGAGCAAACGTCGCACGAACATGCGGCAAGCACGAACCACTCGCAATTCGCCTCGGCGAATCACGGCCATCCCAACGTCGCTGCAACGTCACATCCGGGCGACTTCGAGCACGGCGCCGTGGGGGCGCGTGGCTCGGAATCCGCACGTACCAACGGCACCTACCGTCCGGGCGGCGCTGGCGCCAACGGCCACACCAATGGAGGGCACGGCGGCGCCGGAAATGCCGGCGGGAATCACGGCGGCAATGCGAATGGGAATCACGCCGGCAACGCCAACGGCACTCACGGCGGCAACGCCAACGGATCGCATCCGGGGAATACGTCGAATACGCCCCATACAAACACGGCCCCACACGGTCAAAACAACAATACGCATGGCAGCGGCGGGTCGCAGGGGGGGAATCACGGCGGCGGCCACCCGAACGGTGGTGGAGGCGGCCATCAAGGCGGTGGACATCCTCCAGCCGGTGGCGATGGCGGCGGACACCACGGCAAACAATAATCGCGCGAACAGGGCGGCATAGGCTTTTGCCTTTGCCGCCCTTCGCTATTCCTGAGGGTGCCTCGCATGCCGTGTCTAAGTGTGGGGATTTTCCCCCGTTAGCTCACCACTTCAGAGGCCGGTCCTTCCTCCGCCACGAATCACAGCCGCCGTTTAATCTCGCGCTCGTATTCGGGGAAGTAGCGTCCGATCACCGGCAAATCGAATCGGGAGAGTATTGATTCCTTTAATTCGCGCTGCAGGAGGAACTCGAAGGATTTGCGAATGAGTTCCTCGGCCGAGACTTTTCCTCCCGCGAGCTTTTGGTAGTCCCCGGATTTGAGCGTGACGCGATGAGTCGTCTCGCTCGAGCCTTCGCGCACGCGCACGAGAAACTCCTCTTCGCCGAGTTTTTCCACTTCTATTTTTGCGGCCACACTTCCTCGCAGAATCACCAACCGGGCTGAGTATAGCGCGAGGAGCCCGACGAAGAGCAGGGTCGCCCCGGGGCGCAATTTGTTCAAGCCCGGCTCGGTGATAGGATTTGCTTCGCCGCCGGGGGATGGCGTTGCACCCAGAACCGTTGAGGGAGGAATTCATGCGAAGCCTGAGACAGGTCGTCCCATTGGGTGTCTTGCTTGCATTGATTTGCCTGCCGTTGAAAATTCACGCACAGTGGAACCCCGCCAATCCGGTCGTCAGCGTGGCGCGGCAAAGCGACGGCGCGCTCTTCACGATGAAGACGGGAGTGCTGCGCGTCCGCGTATGCTCCGATTTCATCGTCCAGGTGATCTACTCCCCGACAGCTTCGTTTCCGGACGAGCCTTCTTACATCGTCACCAAGACGGCGTGGCCCGCAGCGCAGTGGACGTTTGATACGACGGACAAGGACGTTGTTCTCGCCACGTCTCGAATGAAAGTCACCGTCTTTCGCGAGAACGGCAAGATTCTGTTCAGCGATTCGTCGGGCAAGAAGCTCTTTCAAGATGACGAGCGCACCATGACCCCGGCCGAGGTCAACGGCGAGAAAACGTATCATTCTGAATTGTTCTCCGGTCTTTGGGATTCGACAGAGGCTTTTTACGGTCTCGGGCAGCACCAGGCCGGCGTCTTGAATTACCACGGCGAATCGGTGGAGCTCTCGCAAGACAACACGAATATCTCCGTGCCGTTCTTTCTCTCGAGCAACGGCTACGGCATTCTTTGGAACAATTCCTCGCCCAGCCGCTTCAATAACCGTTTCCCCCACGCCCTCTACCTCAGCTCCGAGGTCGCCGACACGATCGATTACTACTTTCTCTACGGCCCGGACTTCGATCGCACCGAGGCCGGCTACCGGGACTTGACCGGAGCGGCGCCGCTCTTCGGCAAGTGGGCCTACGGCTTCTGGCAATGCAAAAACAGATACAGCTCGCAGGACGAATTGCTCGGCGTGGCGCACAAATACCGCGAGCTGCGCATCCCCGTGGACAACATCGTCCAGGATTGGTTCTGGTGGAACACGATGGGGGAACCCGTGTTCAACAAGAATTATCCAGATCCCAAAGGAATGCTCGCCGATCTGCACCAGAACAATTTCCACGTGATGTTTTCGTTCTGGCCGTTTTTTCATCCCGGCTCGCCCGTGTACGACGATATGTCTCAGCGCGGATTTCTTCTCTTCAGCGCCCTCGAGACGGCGGGGATTCATCCCAAAGGGGAAGCGCTCTACGACGCCTTCAATCCAGCAGCGCGCCGGTATTATTGGCAGCTCCTCGATAAGCTTTTTGCTATCGGCGCGGACGCCTGGTGGCTCGATACCGACGAGCCTGAGACGCAGGACCGCGAAACGAATAACCTGGTCGGCAGCAAAGTCTTTATCGGCAGCGGCGCGCGCTACGCAAATCTCTTTCCCTTGATGCACACGATGGGCGTCTACCTGAATCAAAGGGGCGCCACGGATCGGAAGCGTGTTTTCATTCTGTCGCGCTCCGCTTTCGCCGGAATCCAGCGCAATTCCATCGCGGCATGGTCGGGGAGACGTTGAAGCGAATTGGCTGAGCTTCGCGCGGCAGATTCCCGCCGGATTGAACTTCGACCTCTCCGGCATTCCCTACTGGACGACGGACATCGGCGGGTTCGTCACCGGCCATCCGGACGACCCGGCATATCGTGAATTATTCGTGCGCTGGTTCGAGTACGGCGCTTTCTGCCCCGTCTTCCGCGTGCACGGCACGCGCGTGCCGAGTGTGAACGAGCTGTGGTCCTACGGTCCCGAGGCGCAGGCGATCCTCACCGATTACGACCGGCTGCGCTACCGGTTGCTGCCGTACATCTACTCGATGGCCTGGATGACGACGAACGAAGGCTACACGCCGATGCGCGCGCTGGTGATGGATTTTCGCGACGACGTAAGAGCGCAGAACATCGGCGACCAATTCCTGTTCGGGCCGGCGATTCTCGTCAACCCGGTTACGGAGCCCGGGGCGACTTCGCGGCGCCCCTATTTGCCGAAGGCGAAGTGGTACGATTTCTGGACCGGCGACGCGGTGGACGGCCCCTCAACGATCGACGCGAGCGCGCCGCTCGATCGCATGCCGCTGTACGTTCGCGCCGGTTCGATCTTGCCGATGGGCCCCGACATCCAGTACTCCACAGAGAAACCGGCCGACCCGATCGAGTTGCGCGTCTACACCGGGGCGGACGGGAGCTTCATGCTCTATGAGGATGAAAACGACAACTACAATTACGAGAAGGGCGTTTACGCGACGATCCCGCTGAATTGGGACGAGGCCAAGCAGGAACTCACGATCGGTGAGCGGCAGGGAAAATTCCCGGGAATGCTCGAGACACGTACGTTTCAGATCGTGTTCGTCACGGCCGGGCACGGCGCCGGGATCGCACCTGTCGAACACGCCGACAAAGTGGTGCAGTATTCGGGCGCACCGGTCACGATCCAGCCGTGAGCCGGTTTGAGTAGGACAGGCATTCTTGCCTGTCCTCTTGCCGCTCGCCCCGCACCGACCCCTCCCTGCGCCTGCAAGACAAACCTCCCCGGCCCAACCATCTCAACCTCCCCTCGTCCGCATGCAGGAAAGCGTGGAACTCGTTCTTCCGTCGGCGGGTATCGGTGGAGCGATCGAGGACGTTGCGCGGAACGAACCCCAGGCGCAAATAATCGAGTAAGGATCTCCTCGCACGGGTTTAATTGGAAAGAGGAAAGCACCAGATGCGCCCCGCGCGAATCACATGGATCGCTTGGCTCCTGTTGGCGATGCTCTTCACCGCGCGCGCCCAGGCTCAGCAGACCGATTCTGCGTCCGAGCGCTTTCTCTTCGACGCCGCCAACCGGGAACGCGCTTCTCGCGGGTTGCCGCAACTCCGGTGGGACGATGCGCTCGCGACCGCTGCGCGCCAGCACGCACTCCTTATGGCTCAGCGCGGCGCGATTTCGCATCAATTCCCGGGCGAACCGGATATGACCGCGCGGGCGAGCCGCGCGGGTGCGCATTTCAACGTCCTGGCGGAAAACGTCGCCGAGGCCCCCAGCGCGAGCGAGATTGAATCCGGATGGATGAACTCGCCGCCGCATCGCGGAAACCTGCTCGATCCGGAACTGGACTCGATCGGGATTTCTGTTGCTGTGAGTGGCGGAGAGCGATTCGCATCGGAGGATTTTTCCCGCGCCGTGGCCGATTTGAGCATCGAGGAGCAGGAAGCAAAGCTGGATTCGCTTCTCCGGGCGCAGGGATTGCGGTTGGTTGCGCGCACACAAGACGCGCGGCGCATTTGCGCGGGCGGCCGGACCGCAAGCGGGGATTCGCAGCCGCTGCTTTATTTTCGATTCGATGCGGCGGACCTGGATTCTTTGCCGGAACCGCTCCTGCGCAAGATCGCGTCCGGCCGCTACCATTCCGCCGCCGCGGGCGCGTGCGCCGGCGGAGGCGGCAGCCAGGGCGGCTTCACCGCCTACCATCTCGCGATCCTGCTCTACTGAATCATCGCCTCGCGCGGTGAGCGATCCGGATCAAAACGGAAGTTTCTTCTTTTTCCCGAGCAGTCCGCCGATCGCGCCCGCCGCGTTCGATGGATTCGAGATCGCGTTGCCAACGACGCCACTCACCATTCCGCCGACATCGGGAACGAATTTCGGGTCCGAGGTCGTCCCCTCAATTTTGAAAGGAACGCCGTGGCGTCCTCCGCCCAGCGCGGCCAGTCCGGCCGTCATTTTGAAATCGAGCGCGCTGTCGGACGCGATGGTTCCGCCCCCAGTAATCTCCCCAATTCCGGAAACGACCATGTCCAGCGCGGTCAGTTGCGTGCCGTCCGGCGCGACGTGAACGTTGGAGGTAAATTTCTCGATCGTCGTGTCCGCCGCTTTCTGAAGCCCACCAAGAGCCGAGATCGCCGACATCTTCGAGCCGAGGTCAAATCCAGCCAGCTTCGCGTTGAACAGTCCGACCGTGCCCGTCGTGATGAGCCTGCTCGTCGGCCCCGACGACGCAAGATTCGCGGTGAGCGTGCCCGACTGCACCCTTGCACCCTTCGGCAGGACGATGGCAAGCGCGGGCAGCACGGCTTCCAAATCCGGCGCCGGCATGTCCTGCCCGCTCAATTTGAGGTTGAGCGCGGGCGTTTCGCCGCTGAGGTCATACGTCCCGCTGACGTGCGCGAACGCCTTGCCAACCGTGATCGTCCCTTGAGTCAGCACGCCCGTGCTGTGGCGCAGATCGTAGTTGGATGCGAACGAGACCTCCACGGTGGCGTTCGCCGGCGAGCTGCCTTTCACCAATTGCAACTTCGTCAGTTTCAAGTCTCCCTTTGCGCCTGCCGATCCGCCCTTCGATGAGACCGTGGAATCCAGATCCAGTTTCCCGCCCAGGCCCGAGCTGGGATCCACAAATCCCGTCGAACCGAGATCGAGCCCCGAAATTTCCAGTTTCGCTTCGAGCGGGCTGAGTGAAGCGTCCGTGGTGTCTATTGGCCCGATGCTGCCTTTGAGTTTGAGCGTCCCTCCGCCCGGCAGAGTCGCCGAAAGAGTGATGGGGAACTGGGAAGAGAGAGAAACGTTGTCCATCTCGAGACTCACACCGCTGTACGTGTTGCGTTTGGCCGAGGTCGTGGACCCGACGATCATCTCTCCGTCCTTCAATTCAAGCTTCTCGACCACGAACGACGATGCTGTCGCGCTCGTGCTCCCGCTCGAAGAGGAGGAGCTGCTTCCGCCGAGCGATGAAAAATTCCAGCGGCCCTGCGGATTGTGAAGCAAGGTCATTTCCGGCTTCTCGATGGTCAGCCCCGTGACACTCAGAGAGCGGGAAAAAATCAGCGGCATCAACTTCACGCCGACGTGCAGCGATTTCGCCGTGAGAAATGGGGATTTGCTGAACGCCGGATCGTCCGCGATCGAGAGGTCGTCCGCCGACAGCGATCCGCTCAGAATTGAGAGGCTCAGATTGCCGACTTGCACCTGCCTCCCCAGCGCAGTCGTCAGTTTTTCCTCGATGGTGGGGCGGAATTGGTTGATGCTGATGAAGAACGGCAAAGCGATCAGAATCACGACGATGATCCCGATCACGATGAGTCCATAGCGAATCGCTTTCTTCATGGCTTGATACCTCCGAACATGCGGCGTTCCGGCGGGTTACTGCCGGAATCCTAGCACAAGTGCGCCCCGATGGCGCGAGTCTCGCTCAGGGCACGCGGGCGCTCCGCCTGCGTTGCGCCCTACGGGTCTGGCATGGCAACATACTGTCATTATGTCAGACCAATTCAATGACGCGGTTCTTGCGTCACCGAGCCGGCCGCCCGTCGTGATCGTCGAGCGAGCCGAGGTTCCCGCGAAGCGAATGTCGTGGGGACGACTCGCGCTCGCGCTTGGCGTGGCGGTTCTCTCAGACATCGTCTCCTTCTGGACCGAGCTGATTCCGCCCGTACAGTGGGCCGTGGACCTCGGCACAGCGTTTCTCTTGTTTCTGGTGCTTGGCCGCAGGTGGGCGATTCTTCCCGGACTAATCGCGGAAGCAATCCCCGGGATGGCCATCTTCCCCGTGTGGATTCTCGTCGTGCTCTCGATTTTCGTTTACGACGAGGTTCGCAAGCCGGTAAAAAAGCAGTAATAGCTCCAGCGCAGCCGGACGCGCGGCTTCATCGGCCGTTGGCGAAAACCTCCACCAGTCTCTCGCCACAAGCGAGCGGATTCTCGTCCCGAGCGCGGAGAGCGGGTTTCTGCGGCGCATCGAGATAAAGTGCTTTCATCGGACTCCAGGGGTATCCGCGTGTCTGTGGGTGACAGCCCACACGAGTAGTGCGACAAAAGAAGCAATTATTAGAGCACCCAAACTACCATCGTAAGTGGACATCATCCACAAGCACGGTGGCAGCAAGGAGAGCAACAGCATACCTAGAGCTCCAGAGATACCACGCGGGTCGGCAAAACCGCCTCCTGCGAAGCTCCATCCTCCCACCATGAACAAGCCTCCAAGCAGCCACACACCCAGCATCATAGGCCACCCAACGGATTTCCCGGGCTCGTTCTTGTGGAAGGTCTTTATTAAGGCGTAGGTCGCCAACAGAGTGCATGGCATTAGCACTGTAATGGCCATCACGTCTCGGTGGTCGAAATTGCCGCGTCTTACTGCGTGCCAAAGCGTATCGGGAAACCAGAAGCTCGTAGCGCCAAATGCCATCAATTTCAGCACGTGCCGTGGAGTTTCGAAACGCATTGCAACTCTCGCGGAGAATTATACTCGGGACACGAGTTCGCGAGAACCACTCCTGGTCGGCGCGGCCGTAAGAGACCGATCTGCTGCCAGGGCGGCGCCAGAGTGCGACGCGCCGACGTTCAGGGCGTCGCGCTCAGGCGGCCGGCTGCGGAGACTTCCACAGTCACGGTCCCGGCCACGTGAAGCAGGAACGTGCTCGGATTCTGCATGCCCCACGCCGCGTAAGGAATCTCGAACTGCGCCTTCGCCGTAATCTTTCCGCCGTCGGCGGTGACCGACATCGTCATCGTCACGTTGTGGTCCGCGCCGTGAATTCGCAGCACGCCTTGCACGTCCACTTGCGAAGAGCCTTCCGGCGCGACACTGCCGATAACCTGCTTCGGCGTAAATACGGCCTCACCGAATTTGGCGCTCTCCAGGACGTCGCTGTGCATTTTGCGATCGCGCGAGGAATTGCCCGTGTCACCGGTCGTCACGTCCACAACGATCGAGCCGCTGGCCGTTCCCGTCGCTGAATCGAATTGTATCGCGCCGCTTTTCAGCTTGAATGTGCCATGGGTATCGTGCAGCGACCCTTCCAGCATGAACGCGATGCTCGTCTGCGCCGGATCGAGTTCGACGACCGTCGTTTGGCCGGCGCGCGCCGGCAGAGCCGCTCCGGTCGCGAGCAGCAACGCCAGAACCGCGGCTCGGGCGCCTCGGAAGGCAGCGGGGAAGAGAGCTTTCACGAGGGCTGTTCCTGCGCGCACGATTTCTTCACGCGGTCAGCACGTGCCAGCCGAGCGCCAGCACGTCGCGCGCACCTGTGGTAACCCGCGGCGCGGGCCCCGCATGCATCGCCAGTAAACTCGAAAAGAGCCGTGGCTCCGCGGCGAACGCGCGAAGCGCGCGCCGCCGCAGCGTCGGCACGCGGTCCATGCAAAGGAGCATGCTGCTCATGAAGTTCGTCAATCTCGTGATCTTCCTGTGCCGTGATTCGTACGCGTCCAGGCATCCCGCGCGCATCGCGTCTGCCAGTGCCAGCGCTTCCTGGAATGCAATCGTCAGGCCCGCTCCCGTGATTGCGTCCACGGAGCCCGCCGCTTCGCCCGCAAGAGCCACATTTCCGCTCACCACTCGCCGCACGCGCCTCGTCAGCGTCACGGCTCCGGAAATCGCCGAGCTCGTCTGCGCGCCGGACAACTTTCGCGCCACCGCCGGAAATTCCCGCATACCATCCTCGAATCGCGCGGCAAGATTCCGCGTGATGTAGACGGCGCAAATATCCGTATCGGAGACGGGCGAAATGTAGAGTTGTCCGCGGTCGCTCCAGTGCACTTCCACCAGATCCGTCCACGGCGCCACGCGGAAATGGCGTCGCCGGCCCTTCCGCAGGACGGCCTTCCGCGCCGGTTCCAATCCCGCTTGCGCGCGCAGTCGTGAGGACTGGCCGTCGGCGCACACGCGCCAACGTGCCCGAATGGTTTCCCCTTCGACCAACACGCCCTCCTCCGTCAATCCTTCGACGCGCGCGCCCCAAAGCATCCGCACGCCGGTTTCTTCCGCGCGCCGCACGAGCGCCTCATGCAGCACGGTGCGTCGCACGCCCATTCCGAATGTATTCTCGGGGAATATCGCCTCGGCCTCGCCGCTTGCGCCCACGAAACGAATGCCGCGAAATGGCCGCACGCGCTCCGGCGGCAGTCTTACCCCCAACCGTTCGAGGGCCGCCATCCCCTGCGGCAGGATCCCTTCTCCGCAAGCTTTGTCGATGGGCGGACGCGCCCGATCCGCGATCCATACGTCGAACCCCGCCAGCCGCGCCGCGATCGCCACGCTCAATCCCGCGGGTCCTCCGCCCGCGACAATAACGTCTGTGTCGAATTTCACCATCGCTTTTCGCTCACCAACGGAGCAGCAAGAGCTCCCCGCAAAAACCCGGCCCCATCGCCGCAAGAATGCTCAGCGTTCCCGCCTTCGGCCGCTTGCCGTTCATGAACTCGTCCAGAACCAGCAGTACCGACGCCGAAGACAGGTTGCCCACTTTCCGCAAACACTCCCAAGAAACTTCCAGCGCCTCACGCGGCAATCCCAGCGCCGTCGCTGTCGCTTCGAGCACCTTCGGCCCGCCCGTGTGCATGATCCAGCTTCCGATGTCGCTCCGCCGCAATCCCTGTTCGCCGAGAAACGCGTCCACGTCCTGCGCCAGATGGTCGAGCACGATCTGCGGCACCGCGGGTGAAAGCACGATGTGGAATCCTTTTTCAGAGACGCCCCATCCCATCGCGTCTTCCGTATTTTTGTAAAACGAAGACCGAGTCGCCAGGATCTCCGGCCCGGATGCCTTTCGATCCGCTCCCGTTACGACCACGGCCGCGGCGCCGTCGCCGAAGAGCCCCGCGGAAATGAGGTTGGCCATCGAAAGGTCTTCCTGCTGCAAGGTCAGCGAGCACAATTCCACCGAGAGCAGCGCCGCCGTATGCTCCGGGAAACCCCGCACGTAATCGGCCGCCCGCGAAATCCCCGCCGCGCCCGCCACGCATCCCAGACCGAAAATCGGCACGCGCTTGATTCGCGCGGGCAGACCCATACGGTTTACCAGCCGCGCATCGATCGAAGGACTCGAGATCCCCGTCACCGAAACGAAATAGATGGCGTCGAGCTCGCCCGGCTGCACGCCCGCCCGCGCCAGCGCCCGGCACAGCGCCGTCTCTCCGATCTCCGTCGCCACGCGAATCCAAGCGTCGTTCGCTTTTCCCCACGTATCCAGCCCGTAGTACTCCATCATTGGCAGCGAAATGTGCCTGCCGTCCACGGAGACGCGCGAGAGGACGCGGTCGAGTACTTCGGGATTCTTCAGCTTTGGGGCCCATCGTGCTTTCAACGCGGCTGCAATTTCGCCTTGAGAGTGATAGTAGGGCGGGAAGGCGCTTCCGGTTCCGGCGATTCGCATAATCCCTCAGGAGTGGGCTTGCGCCCATCTTTCCAGCTTAGTTTGGTGAACACGCCGAGCGAAGGAATTCGAGACTGGGATGTCGATTCCCCTGCGCGACAGATCTTCTTCTTCCTCGGGCCTGGTCGTTTTCCGGCTTGAAACAAAACTACCGATACGCATTGGATGGCGCGCCGCCATTTCGGGATGCATGCCCCCGCAGTCATTATCGAGGCTGCTGCCAAATCCTTCGCCCCGCACATCTCCTCGGGAGGCATCATGCTTCCGCCGGCGCGGACGCGGCGGACAAAATCGGAAACGTTGACTTGCTTGGATTCCCCCGCAAAGTAAAATGGTCTCAGGACGTAGCCGGCCTGCATGTCCAGTTTCCGCCGGAGACGCCCTGCGATTACGCGATCGTGTTTCGCGTCGCTCGCGTGCCGGCATAGGAACGGAGATCGTTTGCAACTGTTCTCGCTCATCGTGCTGGGATTCTTCCTCGGGATGCGGCACGCCACGGATCCGGATCACGTGGTCGCCGTGGCGACGATCGTCAGCCAGCAGAGAAGCATTCGCCGCTCGGCGGTGATTGGAATCATCTGGGGAATCGGTCACACGCTGACGATTGCCGTGGTGGGCGCAGCGATCATATTGTTTCGCATCGTGATCCCAGTGCGTTTGGGGCTGGGAATGGAGTGGTCCGTTGGCTTGATGCTGATTTTGCTCGGCGCGGCGAATTTGCTGGCGTTCGTGCGCGCCGTGCCGGAAGGCGTGAGCGCCGCGGAGCAGAAAATCCATCCGGAGCACGCGCATTCGCACGGAGGTCCGCTTCACACGCACGAACACAGTCACGAAGCCCCCAGCGTGGATTGGATGGACCGCACATTCGGCGGCATGGGCGCGTATCAAGTTCTTCGGCCGCTCGTCGTCGGAATCGTGCACGGCCTGGCAGGATCGGCGGCGATTGCGCTTCTGGTGCTTGCTACGATTCCGAGCGCGTCGTGGGGAATCGTGTATTTGCTGATCTTCGGTCTTGGGACGATCGCGGGGATGATGTTCATCACGGCCGTGGTCGCGGTTCCATTCGCATACACGGCTCAGCGCGTAGACTCGCTCAATCGCAATTTACGATTGGCCAGCGGCGTCGTGAGCCTCATTTTCGGTTTGTTCCTCGTGTATCACATCGGCTTCGTGCAAGGTCTTTTCACGGCGCATCCGTTGTGGACCCCGCGCTGAGCCGCGCTCCGAAAATATTGAGTCTGGATTTTCCGCGGCATGCACGCCGCGCGCCTGGGAAGCGATTCCTAAACCTTGCGAACGTGATGCCGCTCGCGCGTCTCACGCAGAACTTGTTCGATTCGTTTCGTCAGATCCTGCAGCCGGAAGGGTTTTTGCATGACGACCGCCCCTTCCTCGAAGGGTTCCGAGCCGTTTGACGACGGCGAATTCCCGGCATAGCCCGACATGAAGATGACACGCGTCTCCATCCGCGTGTGCGTCACGTGTTTCGCAATTTCGGAACCGCGCATCCCGGGCATGATGACATCGGTGAGCAGCAAATCAATCGGCCCGGGATAGCGCTCCGATATGGACGCGGCTTCATTCCCATCCGCTGCCGCAAGGACGGTATATCCCTTTGCACTCAGGAAATCGCAAAGCATGGTTCGCAGATCGGGTTCGTCCTCGGCGAGCAGGATGGTCTCCCTGCCCCTTTGGGAGAAACTCGAATCATCGCTCCCGCCGTGAAGCTCGGGCCGGCCGAAAGCCCGCGGCAGGAGGATGCGGAATTCAGTTCCGCGATTGGTCTCCGTGGAGACATCAATATACCCGCCGGACTGTTTGACGATTCCGTAGACCACCGCGAGCCCGAGGCCCGTGCCCTTGTCCTTTGCCTTGGTAGTGAAGAACGGCTCAAAAATATGACCCAGCGTTTGCGGATCCATTCCGCATCCGGTGTCGCGCACGGACAGAACGACGTAGCTTCCGGCGGGGACTGCGGACTGGAAGTTGCCTCGGAGATGGCTCACCTCATCATTCAAGGTTTCAATCGTGAGCCGCCCGCCGAGCGGCATGGCATCCCGGGCGTTCACCACGAGATTCATGAGGGTTTGTTCCAACTGGCCCGGGTCTGCGGTGACGTGTCCGAGATTCTTTCCGAGGCGCAATTCAAGTTCGATGTCCGCGGTGAGCAAGCTTCGCAGCATGCTGTCCATTTCGGTAATCAGGGAATTCAGGTCCAGCACTTTTGGCGCGAACATCTGCTTCCGGCCGAACGCGAGCAGCCTGCGGGTCAAGCCGGCGGCCCGATCCGCGGCTTTCATGATCACCTCCGCGCTCTTGCGCAACTCGTTGGACGGGGCAAGTTCGCCGCGGATGGTGTCGGCGTGTCCTTGGACGATCATGAGAAGGTTATTGAAATCGTGGGCGATTCCGCCGGCGAGGCGACCCAGGGCCTCCATCTTCTGGGCCTGGCGGACTTGGTCTTCCAGGTGCAGGCGTTCGGTGATGTCCCGCCCGGTCAGGACGATGCCTTGGATCGTGGGGTTCTCCAGCAGATTCGTGCCCAGCGCCTCCAGCCAGAGCCACGACCCGTCCGCGCGCATAATGCGGAATACCGGCACCATCGTGACTTCGGGCTGGACGGCGATTTGTTGAAGACTCTCGCGAAGCGCCGGGGCGTCTTCCTCGTGGACATAGCTCATCAGGTTGTGTCCGGCAATCTCGGCCGGCTCATAACCGAGCATTCGCCGCACCGAGGAGCTGCCGTACGCGACACGCCCGTCGGGGCGGAGGACCAAAATGATGTCCGAGAGATTTTGAATGAGGGAACGGAACCGTTCATCGCTTCTTCGCAGCAGCTCTTCCGCCTCCAACCGTTTTCGGATGTCCCGGAAGTTGCTGTGGATGGCGGTCCGGCCCGCCCACTCGGTCCGGCTGGCGCTCCACTCGACGGGAATGAGCAAACCCGCGCTGTCGCGCAAACGGAATTGTTCCGTGATGGCGCTGCCTTCGGTGGCGGCTTGCGCCAGGAACTGCCGGCAGATCGCGGCGTCCCCGGGCGAAGCGAAATCCGGCTGGCGCTTGCCGATCAGCTCGGCGCAAGACATTCCGAGGATTTCCGCGGCTCTGCGATTCGCCTCGAGCACTATGCCCGTCTCCGCGTCGGTGACCAGGATGGCGTCATTCGCCGTGGCCACAAGGTGACGATATTTTTCGTCGGACTGCCGGACGTGCTCAAGCATCTGGTTTGAGAGGCCGACCCCGAGCGCAAGCAAGAGAAGTGTGCAGAGCAGCGTCGCGATGCCGGAGAGCCGGGTCATCGCGCGCGCGCCGGCGCCCAGCGTGTAAGAAAACTGGTCTTCGAGAGGAGTCAGCCGCGAGTCAATCGAGTCGATTTGGAGCAGTAGCGGTTGAATCGTCGCTGACGAGCCGGGTCCGCCTTGGATGGCCCCGCGGAGTTCCGCGGCGCGCTGTTGAAGCTGATCGATGTAGCCGTCGCTTTGGGTCCAGATCGCGATCGCATCGGCCATGTAAAGGTGTCGCCGGAACATCCGAAACAGGCGGATCATGCTCGGCGCGTCGCCGATATGATTTCGCCCTTGCAGCAGGCCTTGGGTCACCACGCGCATGTCGGGATCGGGCTTTTCCATCTCCACGCGCGCCTGTCTGTCTCCGAGGGGGACGGCGATATCCGCGAGATAATCACGGTAGTCGCTCTCAGAATGGGATTGTGCGTATTTCAGGAGGCTGCGGACCGCTTCCTTCTCCGCTTTGGACCAAAGGCCCTCGCCGGCTACGAAGGCGCGGACGCCGCTAAGCACGTCGGCGCGAAATTCCCCCATCAGGAAGACAAACAGAACAATGATTCCGAACAGCCAAATTATGGCGGCGAGTCTTTTGTTCAGTGGCAGTCGCGGGAAGGTATCTGCGGCTTGGGTGGCCATGGCACCTGGACGCCAGGAAGGGCAGGCGGCAATTCAGCCTAGGGCGTACAAGCCTTAAAGACAACAGGAGTTTCAATGGGTGTTTTCTAGTGCATAACCGGGCCGCGGAAATGCCAGGGCCGGCGCACAGCGATTTCATGGCAAAGCCCGTTACACAATCGAGCGGCCCACGCCTCTCATTGCACGAACGTGGTGATGCTCTGCGCCGGTAGCGTATAAGTGAATGAATTGCCCGACACATTCACTGTGCTCAGTTGCGCCAAGCTCTGGCCGGCGGAAGTTTGATAGGGAATCAGCGTGGTCACCGACACATTCTGGATGGTGAAGGGCTGGCTCACCGAAGAACTGCCCAGATTGAGCGCCACGATCACGTAATGCCCGTTCCCCTTGTACGCCGAGACGTACACATCGGTGGACGGGTTGTATGTGGCGTTGGACCGCACGTAGCCCGGCCGCACAAACTTGGCATACTGCGCCATCGCATAGCCGTAGAGGGTGAGATTGTTGTTGGTGTCCACAAGCCCGAAATTCGTAACGCCGCCGCCCGGATTCCAGTCGGCCGCCCACCACCAGACATAGGCATTGTAATCGCCCACCGTCATCGAGTCGTTGATCTCCTTGGCCGCCGCAAGCGCGTCACCAATGGTCGGCGAGAGACCCGACGGGTTCAGATAGTGCTCGGTCATCCACAATTCCTTGCCTTTGTTTACGGCGTTGGCGTAATAGGAGGGCGATGTGCCATACAGGTGCCCGGCAACAATCGAGATGTTGCCGACGGCACTCGAATCATTCAGCGCCGTGTCGGACATTCCAGAGGAAAAGTTTAGCGACTCCGGCATCATCAGCTTGACGGGGGGCGTGCCGTTGGTCAACACCGTACCGTTGCCCGCCACCCAAGCATCCATCTGCGCAGCCGTCCACAGGCAGGATTCATAGCAGTCCTTGCCATTCGGGCCCTCGTCTGTACCATTTGGATCGCACGGATTCCAATCCGGTTCATTCTGCATCGAGATGCCGTACAGGGTTACGTTCCCATTCGCCATGTACTTGACAAAATTCTCCAGATGGTTGGCGAAATCGGAATAATTGGCTGTGTTCAAACTGCCTTCGTTGACGCTGCCATTGCTCTTCATGCTCGCCGGTGGCGTCCACGGCGCGGCGATAACGACGGCCCCACGGGTCTGGGCCTCCTGGGCGTTCCCCAATTCAGTGGCCCAGTTGGCCGAGCCGCCTGGATCGATGCGCACCCGCAAGATGCTAAGTCCGATCTCCTGACTGTTGCTGTTGGCGAACAGAGCGTCCGCCTGGGCGGTGCTCATCTCCGGCATCCATGCCGTCGAGCCTCCAAAGCCGCGAATCGTCTGCGCCGAGGAGCCAAAATCCACGTTCGCCGGGCCCGGCGTGACGGGGGGCGGGGGGGGTGGCGGCGGGGCAGCCGCTGAACCCGACCCTCCGCCGCAGCCGGAGACCGCCAGTGCGGTCGCTGCCAGAACACAAAGCATTCTGAAGCGCATGATCCACAATCTCCTAAGCGAGCCACGCGTGGATGTGATGAAGGCAAACCAGGCGCACGCCTGTGTTTCGCCAAAACTCCGTCTCAGTTTAAAGCCGGCATTTCGGATTTGGCTACCCCCCACCGGTACCATCCTACAACAGCGAGGCCTAACGCGAAACGGGCCGGCAATAGAATCGCCGGCCCGTTCGGTTTTCGTTTCGTCTTCTACAACGACGGCTAAATGTCGTAGTAGAGGTGGAACTCGTACGGGTGCGGCCGCATGCGAATCGCATCCGCCTCGTTCTTTCTCTTATATGCGATGTAGATTTCGAGGAGCTCCTCGCTGAAGACGTCGCCCTTCAGCAGGAACTCGTGGTCGGCCTCAAGGCAATTGAGCGCTTCTTCAAGCGACCCCGGCATCGACGGAACTGCCTTCAATTCCTCGGGTGAGAGGTCGTAGATGTCCTTGTCGAGAGGCTCGCCTGGGTTGATCTTGTTCAGGACGCCATCCAACCCCGCCATCAGCATGGCCGCGAACGCCAAGTACGGATTGCACGCCGGGTCCGGCGGGCGGAATTCCACGCGCTTGGCTTTGGGGCTAGGTGAGTACATCGGGATGCGGCACGCGGCCGAGCGGTTCCGGCGCGAATACGCCAGGTTGACCGGAGCTTCGTAGCCGGGCACGAGCCGCTTGTAGCTGTTGGTCGTCGGGGCAATGATCGCGGAAAGCGATCGGGCGTGCTTCAGCAAGCCGCCGATGTAGTGCAGCGCCATCTCGCTCAGGCCCGCGTAGCGGTCGCCCGCAAACAGAGGCTGCCCCTGCTTCCAGATGCTCTGGTGGACGTGCATGCCGCTGCCGTTGTCGGCAAAGATCGGCTTGGGCATGAAAGTGGCCGTCTTGCCGTACTTGTTGGCGACGTTGCGGATAATGTACTTGTACAGCGTCATCCCGTCGGCGGACTTGATGAGCGTATTGAAGCGCTGATCAATTTCGCACTGCCCGGCGGTGGCGACTTCGTGGTGATGACATTCGATGTCCAGGCCGCAGGCGAGCATCGTCTGCACGATTTCGCTGCGAATATTCTGCAAGTGATCGGTCGGCGGGACCGGGAAGTAGCCTTCCTTGTAGCGCGGCCGGTAGCCGAGGTTTGCGCCTTCGCGGCCGGAGTTCCAGCGGCCCTCTTCGGAATCAATGAAGTAGAACCCGTGCTGGTGATCCTGGTCGAAGCGAACGCTGTCAAAAATGAAGAATTCCGCTTCCGCGCCGAAATAGGCCGTGTCGCCCAGATGGCTGTTCTTCAGGTACAGCTCAGCCTTGCGGGCCACCCACCGTGCGTCGCGCCCATAGGGCTGGCGCGTGACCGGGTCGAGGGCGTCGCACACCATGGCGATCGTTTTGACCTCGTTGAACGGGTCAATGAACATCGTTGTCGGATCGGGGATCAGCAGCATGTCGCTTTCGTTGATGGCCTGCCATCCGCGAATGCTCGATCCGTCGAACCCGAAGCCCTCCTCGAAGGAGCTCTTCTCCAGTTGGCTGATGGGGTATGTACAGTGCTGCTGGACGCCGGGCAGGTCGATGAATCGAAGATCCACCTGCTTGACGTCGTTCTTCTTTACAAAATCCAATACTTCAGTTGCATCCTTGGCCATTTACGCTCCTCGCTCGTTAAGTTGAAATTGGACAACTCTGCACTCGCTCCCGTATCAAGTGTGAAGCACACCGCAACGCGTGCGGTGAATACCTTGGTCTCTCCGCTCGCCGAAAAGGGACTATTCCCGAGATCATGGAACCCGAGATGATATAGGCTCCGGGCACCTTTCGACAACCTCAAGCTGCAACCCCCGGTCGTCCGTCTTTATAAAATCCTTACAACCCGTTCGGCGAGCGCGCCGAGCGCTTCTTCTCAACCGCTGAGGAGACCTCCCGGAATGGCTCTCCCTTCGCGGGAAAGGCGCGCTATCGCGTCGGACCGAAAAACGCGATGAGCGCGATCGTCAACGTATTCTGGGACTTCAAGTAGCCAGCAAGTCCCGCCGGATTGTTGAACGGCAATCTCGCCGATCCGCTCCCCCCGCTGTAATTACTCTCGTCCATCAAGACGGGAGCCATGCCTCGCTCGAACATCGGATAGGTGGACCAGTCATGCCGCCATTCCCCCCGCCACAGGAGGCCTTCGAAGAATTTATATTCGGCGGTGAACGTCGCTTCCTTGACCTGCTGCGCGACGGCCCCTTTGAGATTCGAGATGGGCGTCGGCAATGCGCGCGCGAGTTCGTAGCCATCGGCGTCATCGAACCACTCGGCCCGAGTTGTAACAGACCACCTCGAGTTGAGTTGAACGTGAACCGCCGTGGCGAGGCCGTACCAGGATGCGGATGCTTGCGTGGCAGGCGCAGTACACGTGGAACACAAGCTGTTTCCGTTGTTGCCGAAATTGAAGTTGAGGTACGCGTTGAACTTGCCTGGCGGCGTCAGCAATAGCGTGGTATCGAATAAGTTCCGGAATCCTGTGTTTGTGCCTTGATTCATGGGGCCGGTGTGGTAGTTGAGGTTCCACGTCAAGTTTGTGTACGTCAGCGTGCCGGTGAAGCCGATTGTCTTCCCGGAATTCACATTGTCCGTGGCGCTATTCCAGCCGTTCACCAACTGGAAACCGCCGGTGAAGTGCTTGCCCACCGGGATGGAGGCGCGTACGCCGAACAGAAAATAGGGAATCGCCCAGGAAAACACCAAGGAGTGTGAATAGTTCCAGTTGTTGTACTCTTCGATCACTTCAGCGCCGGTGCTGGTCGAGAACTTGCCGAAGTCAAGCTCGAAGCCCTTGGCTTTCGCCGGCTTCCATTCTATGTACGCTTGCTCGATGTACTTGAAGCCCACCCAGGTCGGCTCGGCGGCGTTGATAGCCTCAATCGTCCGGCCGAAACCGAAATCAAGTTCGAAGCCGACCGGATCCGGAGAATGCGAAATCGCCAGTTTGGCGAAGCTCAAGTCCGGGGAGTCGGCTTGCGTGTTGAAGTTATAGAGATTGTTGCCCCAGTCGGAGGACGAGAAACCACTGTCAGTCTGATTATGCGGATGATTCGCATTGTAGGCGTAATACCCGCTCGCTTCGCCGCTGAAATCAATCGGGCCCACCGACCACGCTGGGCTCGCTGCCGGACTCGCCGCCGGTGGCGTGGATGATGCAGGCGCCTGCGATGGCGAACTCGGATCAGGGCCCGTCTGCGCCGGCGCCGCGGAAGGTTGTGTCGCGGGGGGCGAGCTACTTCCGGCGGAACCCGGCGATTGCGCCCGGGCCGGGTGTGACGCGCATGAAATCATCGCGAGCGCCAGAAGAGTTCTTGAGTGCTTATCCAATTCCTCTGCCCTCGGAGAAGAGAGCACCCGCCAAGAAAGGTCGAGCTGAGGATAAAAGTCCGCAGCCGGTAAGAATGCCAACGCGGCCGCCACTTCCTCACGCGCCCCCATCCGGTCACGTGCCGCGGACGATGGGGACCCGCTCCTCGCTTTCATGGAACTCGAAATCATACCGTCTCACGCCACCTTTCGACAACCGGAACTCGCGCGCCCGAGATCCCAATCCTTTGAGAGAACTTACAAAAATAACGGCCAAAACTTCGGGCACTTGTTTCCAAGTGCCCGAAGTCTCGCGAATTGGATCTCCCCTCGGGAGAGAGTGACGTTATCGCTTCGGCCCAAAGAACGCGATGACGCCGATCGTCACCGTATTCTGCGACTTTGAGTAGCCTGCGAGTCCCGCCGGATTGTTGATGGGGAGAGCCGTCCCCTCTGTGCAGTCGGAGTCGTAGAGGCACTCATCCGCGCTGATGGGAGCCAAGCCCCGCTCGAACATCGGGTAGGTGGACCAATCACGCCGATACTCAAGCCGCCAGAGAAGGCCCTCGAGCAGTTTATATTCGAGCGTGATCGTCCCTTCCTTGACCTGTTGTCCGACGGCGCCTCCGAGATCCCAAATAGGCGACGGCAAGGCACCGGAGAGGGTGTAGCCCTCGGCGTCGTCGAACCACTCAACGCGCGGCGTGAGGGCCCACTTCGGAGTCAGCTGGATGTGAACCGCTGTCGCGACGCCGTACCAGGAGGCGGATGCCTTCGTCGAGGGCGCGATGCACGTATCGCACAAGCTGTTGGCGTTGTTGCCGTAGTCGAAGTTGATGTAGGCGTTGACCTTGCCCGGAGGAGTCAGCAGAAGCGTTGTGTCGAACAAGTTGCGGAACCCTTTGTTCGTGCCTTGATTCATGGGGCCCGTATAATAGTTGAGGTTCAACGTGAATTTCGTAAAGGTCAGCGCGCCGGTTACGCCGATTGTCTTTCCGGTGTTGATCGTGTCGGTGACGATGTTCCAACCGTTCACGACCTGAACGCCCCCGGTGAAGTGCTTGCCGACCGGGAAGGACGTCCGCACGCCGAAGTGGTAATACGGGATCGCCCAGGAAAACAGTAGAGAACGCGAGTAGTTCCAGTTGTTGTAGTCCTCAATGACTTCGGCCCCGGCGCTGGTCGAGAACTTGCCAAAGTCGATCTCGAAGCCCTTGGCTTTCGCCGGCTTCCACTGGATGTACGCCTGCTCGATGTATTGAAAGCCGTTCGTCACAGGCTCGGCAGCATTGATGATGTTTGCCGTGCGGCCGAACCCAAAATCCAGCTCGAAGCCGACCGGATCCGGCGAGTGCGACATCGCCAGCTTGGCGAAGCTCAAGTCCATTGCGTTGGGCTGCGTGTTGAAGTTGTAGAGATTGTTCTGTCCGTCCGACGAATTGAAATTCTGATTGTGCGGATGATTCGCGTTATACGTCCAGTACCCGCTCACTTCACCGCTGAAATCAATCGGGCCGACCGACCACGTCGGGGCCGCCGCGGGAGCTGCGGCGGGAGTAGCCGCTGGCGGAGTTTCCGGCGCGGGTGCCGGAGTCGGCGTGGGTGTCGGTGCCGGTGTCGTCGTTTGCGCCGCCGTTGTCGTGCTGCTATCGGTGGGGGCCGTTGACTGGGCCCGCGCCGTAAGACACGCTGCCGAAATCACCGCCAGTGTTAAAAGAACTTTTGAGCGCATAATCAATTGCAATACCCTCCTCAAGAATATTCAGCCGCCGCACAAAACGGGGCTGTTCCCACCACTGCCTGCTCTCGAGAACAATGCTAGGAAACGTCACCTAGAAACCCCATAAGGAAACGTTAAGTTTTTTGTTAATTCCGGATCGCCGGCCGGGCATTCCACCCCTTGCCCGCCCTGCCAGCGCCTTGTTAGCGTTTCACTCCTCTTTGCTGAGCCTCCTCCCCGAAAGCGGCCCCAGAGAACTGAGATTCCCGCTTGCATATCCAACTGCTCCCGCTGTTCAAGGGGCTGAGCGACGATTCGCGGCTCGTCGGTCGTTCGAGTGGTTCCTCAATGGGACCCCCGGAGAGCCGCGAGCAACGCACTCTACGCTTGACACTTCGGCGAGGGAAACGGAAAATTTCAATTGGCTAAATGCAAAATTTCTCGATAGCCTCTCTCTCAGCCGCGCTTTCGTAAAATGCGCTATATTCCAGCGCTTAGGGCGAATCCGAGTCTCCACCGCCGGCTCCCGGAACCTCCCGAAAGGGGCGATGCATGAAAAAAATTGAAGCGATCATCCAGCCTTCCAAATTGGACTCGGTCAAGGATGCCCTGATCGCCATCGGGGTCGAGGGCATGACCGCCTCCGAGGTGCGCGGCCACGGCCGCCAGAAGGGGCACCGCGAGGTTTACCGCGGCCGGGAATACAATGTGGACCTTCTGCCCAAGGTGAAGCTGGAGATCGTGGTTCCGGCCTCGCGGAAGGACGAGGTGATCCAGGCATTGTCTGCCGCCGCGCGCACCGGCCGCATCGGAGACGGCAAGATTTTTGTGTACGACCTGGAAGACGTGATTCGCATCCGCAACGACGATCGCGGCGAGTCCGCGCTCTGACGAGAGATGCCGTGGGCGCTGTCAGGCGGGACATCCCGGTGTTGTTTCCGCTCTTCCTGAAGCTGGCGGGAAGGAGATGTTTGGTCGTCGGCGCGGGAAACGTCGCGGAATCCAAGATCGGCAGCTTGCTGGCATCGGGCGCGCGGGTCCGGGTCGTCGCGCCTCGCGCGACCCCACGCGTGGAGCGATGGGCGCGCGCAAAGCGGATCGTGTGGCGTCGCGGTTCTTACCGGGAAGGGGATCTGCGCGGCGCGTTCCTGGCGATTGCGGCGACGTCCTCGCCGAAATTGCATGCGCTCATTTTTCGACAGGCCCGGCGGCGCGGCATACTTTGCAACGTCGTTGACGATCCGCTGCATTGCGATTTCTATTACCCGGCGGTGGTCCGGCGTGGCGCGTTTCAGATTGCCATTTCCACGGGCGGGCTGAGCCCGGCGCTGGCGCAGCAGTTGCGGAAGCGATTGCAGCGCGAGTTCGGCCCCGAGTACGCCGCCTGGGTGAAGCGATTGGGAAAGTCGCGCGAACGGATTCGCAGCAAGAATCTGAATCCGGAGACGAGGCGCAAACTCCTGCACCGTTTGGCCGCCGCCGGTGCGGCGATGCCCTCACGGCAGCGGGCGTAGACGCTAAGGAAGCGCTCTAGTTCCGGCGGGGAAACAGATGGCGGCACTTTCTAAGCAGCCGAAAAAGGAAGCCATGGTCACATTGAAGGATATCGAGGCGGCGCGACTCCGAATCCGCGAATCGATTCGCGAGACGCCCTGTTCACGCTCGGAGACATTCTCCAAGCTCACTGGAAACACAGTCTACCTGAAGCTTGAAAACCTTCAGATGACCGGCTCCTACAAGGAGCGCGGCGCGCTCAACCGGATCCTTGCCTTGACGGAAGAAGAGCGAAGCCGCGGTCTGATCGCCGCATCGGCGGGCAATCACGCCCAGGCCGTTTCCTACCATGCCACTCGCCGGGGAATTCCCGCGCAGATCTGCATGCCGCTGGCGACGCCGCTGAATAAAGTGATGGCCACGCGGCGATTCGGCGCCGACGTGATTCTCCACGGCGCCAATTACGACGAGGCCTGCGACGAGGCGCTGCGGCGCTCCAAGGCGGGCAACCTCGTCTTCATGCATCCGTTCGACGATTACGCCGTCATCGCCGGGCAGGGTACGCTGGGGCTCGAGCTGCTGGAGCAGAGGCCCGAGCTGGAAGTCGTAATCATGGCCATCGGCGGCGGCGGCTTGATCAGCGGCGTCGCTTGCGCGCTGAAAGAGACCCACCCGCGCGTGCGGATTATCGGAGTGCAGACTGAACGGCTGCCGTCGATGAAGAAGGCGATCGAAGTGGGCCATCCCGTGACGCTTCCCGTAGCAACCACGCTGGCCGACGGCATCGCGGTGCGGCGAGCGGGCGATCGGACCTTTCCGCTCGTGCAGAAATACGTGGATGAAATCGTCACCGTTGAGGAAGAGGAAATTGCCAACGCGATTCTGCTGCTCCTCGAGCGCGAGAAGATTCTCGCCGAGGGCGCGGGCGCTGCGCCGCTCGCGGCCCTGCTCAATCAGGAGGTTAAAATCTCCGGGCAAGAATGTCGCCGTGATCGTTTCCGGCGGCAATCTCGACGTCACGATCCTCTCGCGCATCATCGAGCGCGGCCTGGTGAAGGACGGCCGGCTCATCCGCCTGCGCGTGCACCTGCCGGACTATCCCGGCGCGCTGCACCGGCTGACGGGCGTGCTTTCCGAACACCGCGCCAATATCGTCGCCACGTCCTACGATCGCGCCTACTTCGGCGTGGAGTTCGGCGACACGGCGATCGATCTCACCATGGAAACGCGCGGCTCCGAACACGTCGAGGAGCTGACCGCCGCGCTCAAGGCGGCGGGTTACCTCTTCGAACGAATCGTCTGAAGGCTTGGCTCCGGCTCAGTCCGGGCCAACGGGCGTACGTGCACTTCGAACATCTTCGAGCCCAGCGCTGGAATGCTGCCGGCTTGCATCACAATTTTCGATTCGTCCGATTGGGTTTTCCAAAGGCGTAGGGCTCGCCGGCGTGATAGCCTGTCGTGGGGCTGCGGATTCGTCCCGCTGACGGTTCTTCGCCCTGAAGTTCCATCCTGCGACAGAAGTCTTTGACTCCGCGGCAAGTGAGGTGGGCCATGAATCGGCGTTTCACCATTCCGGGTAAGGTCTATATCGTGGGCGCGGGGCCCGGCGACCGTGAGCTGCTGACGCTGCGTGCGGCGCGGCTGCTCCGCTCGGCCGACGTTGTGCTCCACGACGATCTCATCTCACCCGATGTGCTCGAACTCGTTCCGGCGGGCGCGAGAGTGCAAAACGTCGGCAAGCGCTGCCGCAGAGCCGTCATCACTCAAGAGGGAATTGCCAGGCGGCTGATCTTCTACGCTCTGCAGGGTCTGACTGTGGTGCGTTTGAAGGGCGGCGATCCGCTGGTCTTTGGCCGCGCCGGTGAGGAAATGGATGCGCTGCGCGAAGCGGGAATTGAATTTGAAATTGTGCCCGGTATCTCAGCCGCATTCGCGGCCGCGGCGGCGGCGCAGATTCCGCTCACGGATCGCAGGTTGGCGTCGCGCCTGGTCTTCGTGACCAATCACCACTCGCGTCAAAAGGACGGCCTCGGCTGGGGCGATCTCGCGACGCCGGACACGACCTTTGTCGTTTACATGCCGGGCGAGGACGCTTCCCGGCACGTGGCCGAGTTGATGCAAAGCGGTCTCGGGCCGAAGACGCCTTGCTTGCTGATTTCTCGCGCCGGCTTGGCGGACCAGCGGATGATTCGCACGACTCTCTTCGAGATGTCGAAGTTGCCCAAGTTGCCGGCCCCGTCGCTCTTGATCCTGGGCGACGTAGCCGGGACGCGCGCGGTATCCGGGAAAGCCGCAACGACACGCGCGGAACTTCTTCGGAATCTCGCCGCGAAACGTGATCCCACGCTCGGGGGCTTCTTCGAGATTCGGCTTGGGGAATCCGAAGACGCGATTCCCCCAAAGCTGGAATCCGCCACTCGTCTCCATTCAGAGGACTGAGCGCGCTCTTCTACGAGACCGAAGGTTGGGCCCGGCGTACTTCCTCGCTCAGGACGATGGCCTCGGCGATCTCCTTCATCGGTTTGCGCCTCTGGCGGCTTTGTCGCTGAAGTGATAGGTACGCTTCTTCCTCCGTCATTTTGAGCTCGCGCTGCAGAATCCCCTTCGCGCGTTCCACAACCTTGCGAGTTTCCAGGCGCTCGGAGAGCTCGGAGTTCTCATTCTCCAGGCGCGCCATTTCGATTTCGGCGCCGACCAGAAAGCCGACCGTCGAGATGATTTGGATTTGCCGCTTGGTGTGGTGGTGCGGCTGGCGATGCTGAACGTTGATGACGCCCACCAGCTTGTTCCGGCAAAGCAAGGGGACGGAAAGAAATGCTTCGAAATGATCTTCCGGGAGTTCGTTGAACACTTGGAAACGCGGATCGCGCGCCGCGTTTCGCGGGACCGCCACGGGTTGTTTATGTTGCGCGACCCATCCGGTGATGCCCTGCCCGACGCGCAGCCTCAGCCGATCCACAACCTCGACTTCCGGATGAGGGTTCTTCGAACCGCGCAAGACCAGATCATTGCCTTCCAGGACATAGATGAAGCACGAATCGCATTTGACCAGGGTGGAAATGAAGTTGACGACTTGCCCCAGCACATTGTGCAGCGAATCCGATGCTGCAAAGCTGCTGGAGATCGCGTGTAGGAGTTCTATCTCGGGTGCGTCGAGCACAGCTACTGAGCTGGTATCCATGCAACAACGTTAGTCGTTGCACGGCCGGACTGTCCAACGCAAATCTTCGTTTCTTGCGTCCGATTTTTTCGAATTGCAATCGCCTGCAAGCCGCGTAAGCCGCTTGGTTTCATTAGCTTGCCGAAATGCCCCACTATTAAGAGAGCGTTTCAATTTTGTGAAGGTTTGCGTTTTGCCGCAAGCAGGCTTGGGCCCTGCGCAGCCGCGAGCTCGACGAGAAAACCCATCTTCGGATGCACCGGCTCAAGATCGGGCGCGAGACCCTGATGGCGAAGCGATTCCGTCGTGCTTGGACCGATCGATGCGATCACCATTCCGTTCAGGCCGCGGCGCAGTGCGGCTTCCAAATCCATCACCTTCGCAACTTGCATCATGTGCGTCAACTGGACGCTTGTGGTGAAGAGCACGATGTCGAGGCGCCGCTCGCAAATCGCGCGAATCGCGTTCTCCAGCGGGGCGAGATCTTCGGGCAGCGCCCACTGGTACACGGGAACGCGCACGACGCGCGCGCCGCGCTCGTTGAGGCCGGCGAGCAACTCCGGATTCGAGACGCCGTACTCCTGCACCGCAATGCGCGCGCCGCGAATCGCGATGCCCTTTTCCGCAGCGCCGTCATCAAGAGCGCGAAGCAATTCGCGCCACGTGTTTGGCTCGGGAACCGCGATGGCCGCGGGCACGTTCAGCTCACGCAGCACCGCGAGAGGTTTCGGCCCCCGTACGACAACGGGCACGCGGCGCAGCGCGTCGAGAAAAGCCTCGCTCTTGCCCGCGCATTCGACGACTCCGGCGAGCGCGCGTGTGCCGGTTCCCGTGAGCAGGATCACCAGATCGAATTCGCCGCGGATCAACGCGTCCGCGAACGCGAGGGCTAGTGTGTTGGATTCAAGTGGAACTTCGCGAAGGGCGGGGGCGACCACCGGCTCGCCCCCATAGTTTGCGATGAGCGTGCCGATTTCCTGCGCGCGGCGGCTTTCGAGTGAAAGCACCCGCAATCCGCCAAATGTCGCATTCGGCATTTTCTCAGCGGCCTCGGAGGAGAGCCTAATCGCAAAGAAACAGAAAGGGAAGCCGCAGATCGTATCTCCCGACGCGGGGCCAGGCCAGGCTCCCGCCGTGCGCGCGTCCCACTGCTACTGACTTGTCTGCATAGCTGTCCGGATCGCGTTGATTCGTTTCTCTACGTCCGCGGCTTCGTCGGGACGGCCAAGGGTACGAAGCGCCACGGCTTCGCTCCCCAGGATTGACGAGAGCAGGGGGCTATTCGGCCCATATTGTTTCTCCATTATTGCGAGCAGCTGGCGATCGCACGGCTCGGCTTTGTCCGGTTTTCCCCAGGCATCGTACAAGCTGCACAAGGATCCCAAGGGGACGACGAGGCCCACCTCATTTTGCGAAGAAGTGGACTTCTTAATGCTGACCGCGCGCAACAGATCCGCTTCAGCTTTGTCGTACATTTCTTCTGAGGTGTACACCTGGCCCCTCATCGCCAGCGCATCCGCAACGGGCTCGCTGTTCAGTCCGAAGGCCATTTCATTTACTTGCACCGCCCGGGAATAGAATTTCTCTGCGGAGGCATAGTCTTTCTGAAAGAATGCGTTGTTTCCGAGGGACTGAAGTGGGAGCGCGGTATCGGGGGATTGCGGGCCGTAGATTTCTTCCGAGACCTTGAGTTCGCGCTCGTAGGTGATTTGCGCATTCGCAAAGTCTCGTCCCGTATACATCATCCCCAGGTAATTGATGGCCATGACCAGCCGTTGGTCGTGCGGGTGTATTTGCTCCGCGATTGCGACGGCCTGCTTGTAGTCCTTGATTGCCTCCGCGATGTTCTGCTCCTTCAGCGCTTGGGAAGCCGAATTCAGCGCCGCGTCCAATTGACTCGCGAGGTTCGGCTCCGCTTCCATGCTGCTAAGGCGCGCTTCCAGACTTCTGGCTTCGTCGGTTTTTCCTGCAGACTTCAGGGAGGCGATGTGCTCTTCAAACCGCGCTTGCGCGGCCTTGTATTCAGTTTGAGGATCCGGCTGATCGATGTAAATCACCCCGGTCAGCAGCTTCTCGTCCGCGTGGGCAGTTGCCGCTTTGTGGTACTCAACCATTGCCTCAACCCAATCCCCCTTCTTCTCCAACGCACCCGCCAGTTCCAGCATGACGAGCGGTTGCCTGGAGTTGAGCGCTACCGACTGCTGAAACTCGTCAATTGCAGCTTCGAGATTTCCCGACCCCGCCAGGGCCTGGCCGAGAAGATCGTGCATGCTCGGATTAGCGGGCTGCAAACTCTCACCCTGCTTGAGTTCTTCGATGGCGCCGGCAAAATCCTTCTTCGCGATCAAGGCACGGCCTGCGCCCCAGTAAGCGCTGGCATCCGTGTCATCCAACTTTTCAGCGGCACGGTATTCTCGCAACGCGGCATCGTAGTTCTTCTGCTCTTCTCGGATGTCACCAAGACCTAGATGAGGGAGGGGGTCGGATGGGTCCAGATGGATTGCTGTCTGATCTTCTTTTTCGGCTCCTTGAAAGTCCCCGGAATCAAAAAGGGCCAATCCCAACCATGCGTGGCACATCTCAGCATCGGGAAACATCAATTCAAGCTTTCGAAGCTCCGCGACAGCCTCGGCGTACAGACCGCGCCTCATGAGTTCAGCGCCAAGATTCTGCCGTACATCGTACCTTTGAGGATCCAAACGCTTGGCCTCGCGGTATTCGCGGATCGCGGAATCGTGATCCCCTTTCTGGCCATAGACAATGCCTAGATAGTAGTGGGCGTCGGTATCGGCCGGATTGAGAGCAAGAGTTTTCTTGTACTCCAGGATGGCATCGTCCCAATCCTTTTTATCGTAGAACAGGACCCCTAGGTCGCGATGCACGGGTCCGTAATCAGGCTTCAGGCGCAACGCTTCCTTCAATTCCGGTTCGGCTGCGCCAAGCTTCCCCATGTTCTCCAGCGCTGCCCCCACTAGCCTGTGGGCTTCGGCATCGTTAGGATTCTGCGCCTCCGCGGCTTTCGCTTCACGCAAGGCCCCTTCATAGTCGTACGCCCGGTTCAGGACGTAGGCCAGCCTCGTGTGCGCGTCCGGAAAATCCGGCTCCTGCTGCAACACTTCCTGGTACACGGCTATCGCTTGGGGCCAAAGTTCCTGCTCGCGGAGCAATTGACCCATGACGAACCCACATTCGGCACACGGTTGAGTTACCTTGAGGGCTGCGTTCAGCTCAGCAGCCGCCTCCGGGTAGTGTTTGTCCTTCCCGAGGCTGGCGGCATTGCAGAGATGCTGCAGCAATTCCTTACTCGAATCGGCTTCAGGCGTTTGCTCGTTCGCAACTTTCGCGGCTTTCAGGGCGGCCAGCTCGTTTTCGTTCGCGCCCGCGGTTTTCAACAACGACCGGTAGAAATCATCCGGGCGGAACGCCAGTCCGTCCGTGGCGATTTCGTGCACCACGTTTTCCGGCATTGTGCCCCCCGCAACGAGGGCAAGCAATTCGCTCGCCTCGAGAGGCCTGGGCGCAGTTTCGGAGGCCGACATGGAGAGAGAGCACGAGAAAATTAGAAGAAAGACGGAAAGACGCATGACGCGACGAGACATGGGACCTCCAAAGCAGGCCGGGGTGTTTATCTTCAAGTTAGTTTAACAGGGGTTTTATCGCGCGTTGGAGTAGCGCTTCGGTCCTGCTTCCAATGAGGAACCTTCGGTGTGCCGGGAGGAAACGCGAGAAGGCAAGCACTTCGTCTTGCGGAAAAGAAAGCCGCTTTAGCTGAGAGCGGAAACCATTATGAACCCTCTAATACCGCAGCCTTGCCTACGCGAGGAAGCGCAGGCAAGGCCATTGATCAACGCACCCGGTATGCTGATGTGGTTCCACATCCCGCTGGCACTGAAGCAGCCGGCTACTCTTTCGCGTGCAGGCCGCACTCTTTCTTGGCGAAGCCGGACCAGCGGCCCGCGCGCGGATCTTCGCCCGGCATCACTTGCCTCGTGCAGTAGGTGCAACCGATGCTCGGGTAGTTCTGATCGTGCAGCGGATTGTAGGGAACTTTGTTTTCGCGGATGAAATTCCACACGTGATCGGAAGTCCAATCCGCAAGCGGATTCAGCTTGACCAGACCGAAGCCGGCGTCCCAATCCACTTTCTTGGCGTTGGCGCGCTGCGGAGTCTGATCGCGGCGAATGCCGGTGATCCACGCCTTGAGGCCGCTGAGATATTTCTTCAGCGGATCGACTTTGCGGATCTGGCAACACAGATTCGGCTCGCGGCCCCAAAGCGCTTCGCCGTGCGCGGCGGCCTGCTCGATGGGCGTCAACGCGGGGCGCGTGCGCTCGACCTTGATGTTGTAACGGGTCTCGATGTCGTCAATCAACGCGTAAGTCTCGGGGAAAAGAAAATCCGTGTCGAGGGTGAAGACGCGAAACGCTTTTCCCGTGCGCGCGGCCAGCTCGATCAGGACGACGTCTTCGGCGCCGAAGCTCGATGCCACCGAGAGATTCGAGCCGAAGCGTTCGATCCCCCAGCGGATGATTTCCGCCGCGCTGAGCGCTTCCGCTTCCGTTTGTTTCGATGCGACTTCCTGCAGTAACGCTTCCATTCGAGTGTTTCTCCTTGTGGATGGTTCGTGCGTACTTATTTGAAAAACAGGTGGACGCCGATTACCAGCGCGATTGTGCCAAGTCCGCAAAGCAGCCAACTCCGCTTGATATGGCGGGAGAGAATCGCACCGGCGTACAGCCCCGGCAGAGTCCCGATGAGAACCTTGGCGAACAACGGCCAGGAAAACTGGCCCGCATGCGAGAAAAGCAGAACTCCGAATCCTCCCACCACCACTCCGAACACGTTGCTCGCCGCAGCCAGTTGCGAGGGCGTCCAATCCGTAACCAACGCGAGAACCGGAACCAGCACGCTGCCTGAGCCTGGCCGACGTCAATGTCATGCCCGCTCCGGTGCCGAGGCCCGCCGCGAACAGGGCCGCGCGGCGCAGTTGATGTCTGGCGGTGCCGGGCGCGATCGCGGAAAGTGAATCATCGCTTCCCAGCACTGGCAGGTCGGAAGCTGCATCCGTCACGACAGATTTACCGGGTTTGCTCCACAGGCCCTGGCCGAGAGCGAACCCGCCGATGCCGAGCAGCAAGACCCCGACCAGTCGCGTCAGCCAGTGATCGCCTTCGGCGCTGGCGGTTGACCAGGACGCCGCCGCAACGTGAGAAAGAGAGACTGCCGCGATTCCCGCTGCGAATGTGCCGGTCAGACCGCCGGCGAGCAGCAGCCAGATGTTTCGCTTTGGCAAGTGGCCGAGTTGATGGTGCGTCACCGCGCCCGCGAATTTCGTGGCGACCAGCACGCCCAGCGTCGTTCCCACGGCGACCGGCCAGCTATAGCCCATCGAGAAGAGCAGCGGTGTGATCAGGACGCCGAAACCCGAACCCGTTGCGCCCACCAAAACGCCGCCCACCAGACCAAGGAGAACTTCAAGCACGCGCTTCCTCCTGTGCCCCGCCACTCTGGGCCGTCCGGGCCACGGCAGCGGGCTGGCTGCCCGCGCCGGGCCTGCTCTCTTCCACGGACTCGCGAAACGCCTCGGAGAGAATCGCCGCGACTTCGGGCCGCGTGAATTCCACCGGCAGCGGCAGTCCCTCACGCAAACGGCGCCGGACTTCCGTGCCGCTCAAGCTCAGGTGATCCTCCTTCGGATGCGCGCACGTCTTCTTGCTGGCCATCGAGCCGCAGCGGCCGCAATAGAAGATTTCATCGAAGAAGATCGGCTGGATCTCGAGCCCGCGGCCGGCGACGGAGCGCAGCAAGTGGTGCGCGTCGAAAGGGCCGTAGTACGTGCCGACGCCGGCGTGATCGCGTCCGACCAGGAAATGCGTACAGCCGAAATTCTTGCGAACGAGCGCGTGGAAGATCGCTTCCCGCGGGCCGGCGTACCGCATCCACGCAGGCATGACGGCAAACAGCACGCGTTCGCGCGGAAGATAATTGTCAAGCAGGGCGCGATAGCATCGCAGTCGCAAGGAAGCCGGCAGGTCTTCCGCCTTCGTCTCGCCGACCAGCGGGTGCAGCAGCAAACCGTCGGTCACTTCCATCGCCGTGCGCAGCACGTATTCATGCGCGCGATGGACGGGATTGCGCGTCTGAAATCCCGCGAGCGTGCGCCAGCCGCGCTCCTCAATTTCGGCGCGCAGCTCGGCCGGCGTCTGCCACTCTCCGGGGAGATCGGCCAATCGCGGCTTCGAGAACCATTCAATCGTGCCGCCCAGCGCGATCTCGCCTGAAGACAAGAGCGCCGCGACGCCGGGATGTTTTTCGTCGCGCGTGCCGTAGACCTTCGCCGCCCAGTCGTGGCGGGGCACGGCGAAGCGGTCGCTGACTTCGAGCGTGGCGGCCAATTCGCCCTCGATTGTGAGAGCGACGCGAGTCCCGAGGCGGATTCCATCGGTCCGCTCGCGATCCAGTTGCAACAGCACCGGAAGCGGCCAGAGCGTGCCGTCGCGCAGGCTCATGGTTTCCACCACGGATTTTGCGGATTCGTACCCGAGAAACCCTTGTAGCGGGCTGAAGCCCCCGGTGGCGATCAAGAGCGCGTCGCTGGCCGCGCGCGCGCTAATCGCAATCGGCCGCAGGCTCGCGGCTTCTTTTCGCGCTTCCTCGCGCCGGTCCTGAGGCACGACACGGTTCACCAAAGTGCCGCCGTGGGGCGCGATCGTTCTTGCCGGCTCGGGCCGGCTCTGGGTAGAAGCAGTCATCTTTTCGCTGTCCTCCGTGGGTTCTCTCGCGTGTGACGCGTTTACGCTCCGCGATCTGGTTCCTTTGCCGGCTTGTGCACTGGCCCCAAAAACAAAAAGCCCACCTACCAGTCTGTCTTCTGGTGGTGGGCTCCGGCTGCAGCTTTGGATTACGAGTCTAGCTTGTCAGCGTCACCCCAGAAGACATGCGCATACAACAACACGCGCAGCTACAACACGCGCACGCACAACACATCTTCTGGGTTTGACCGCTCATGTGCCCAGGCAGTATCGCACAGGAGGCCGAAAAGAAGAAGGAATAAGTTTCTGTCTCTTTTTGAACGGCTCGTAGTGAAAACGGCTGCCCCGTGCCGTTCGCTGAAGTCCGTAAAATCAACGAATGCCGGTGCTATCATTCGGGACGCGGTCGAGACGCGCGCGGCGCCCATGCGCGTCTCCCGTTCGGGGGAAGCATGGAGATCACCACGCAGCACACGGAATTGAACGTGCACGACGGAACGCGAATGCGCTGCTATGTTGCCCGGCCTGCGCAGGAAGGCCGCCATCCCGGCCTGATCGTGAATCAGGAAGCGTTCGGCGTGAACGCGCACATTCGCGACGTCACCGAGCGATTTGCGCGCCAGGGTTATTGCGCGATCGCGCCCGAGCTCTTCCATCGCACGGCCCCCGGTGTTGACGGCCGCTATGACGATTTTCCCTCCGTCGCGCCTCACATGCGCGCCCTGACCAATGAGGGCCTCGAGTCCGACGTGGTCGCCGCGCACGATTGGCTGCGCGCGAACGGCGTCCCTTCTCCCGCGCCCATCGCAGCCATCGGCTTTTGCATGGGCGGCGCCGTATCGTTTCTCGCCGCCACCGTCTTGCAACTCGCCTGCGCGATTTCATTCTACGGCGGCGGGATTGCGGCAAGTCCGCAGCGTCCCGGCTTGCTCGATCGCGTCGCACGCGTGCACTCGCCGCTACTGCTGTTCTGGGGCGGCCGCGACGCACACATCGGCCCGGACCAAGTGCGCGCCGTCACGGAGGCTCTCCGCGCCGCGGGAAAAGATTTTGTAAACGTGGAATTCTCCGAAGCCGGCCACGCCTTCTTCTGCGACGCTCGCCCGAGCTTTCACGCCGTCGCGGCGGCTGAAGCGTGGGCGCTCACTCTGGCCTTTCTTCACACGCACACCTCCGCAGGCGCCTCGCGCGGCACCGCTCCCGGCACGGCCTGAATCTGGCCCGCCCAGCGCCGCGTGTCCTAATAGCCAAGGATCTGTCGCCCGTCTCAGAACTTTCTCGCCAGCGAAGGGTTCCATGTGTGTCGGTGCCAGGAGAACGAAAGGCACCGAACACGAATACGAATTCATGAGGAGAGCTTCATGAAAATCACCAAACTATTACTGAGCATGGCCATTGCGGCCGCGGCCCTGATGTTCGTTTTGTCCGCCAGCGCGCAAGGAAGAATCGAGCAACGGAAAGACAATCAGCAGGCGCGCATCGCCAGCGGCGTCAAGAACGGTTCCTTGACGGCCGGTGAGACCGCGCGCCTCGAGCGTCGCGAGGCGGGCTTGAACCGCCAGATTCACAACGAGCGCGCCGCCCACGGCGGTCGCTTGACCGCGGGCGAACGAACACAAGTGAATCGCGAGCAGAATCGCCTTTCGCGCAACATATACCGCAACAAGCACAACGCGCGTCGCCAGCCCTGAGCGCGGGTCGCCGTGCATCCTGCCCCGGACGGTCGGGCGGTTTTGCACCGCCCGGCCGTTTGCTTTCTTCGCCACCTCCAAAATGAGGGTCACTGCCCGCAGCGTGGTATGATTTCGCGTTTTTTGAATCTCCGCTTCGCCCCGCGTCTGGCCGGGCGGGCAACCTCAGGAGGCATGGAGATGAAGCGTTGGGGGATCGCCCTTCTCGCCGTGGCAAGCATCGGATGTCTGGCATTGGCTTCCGAAGACGAAAAACCTCACAACGTCGTGACCGGGACCGCGGCATTTCACAGTTTTGAAGCGGAGCATCCGGGCGTCTACCGGAAGATCACGGTAGCGGATTTGCCTGAACCTTACGCGAGCCACTCGGCCGCGAACGGCCCAAGTCTCGTCCATCGTCCCGCAGGCGCCATTCCGCAGGCGCCTCCGGGCTTCGAAGTGCAACTCTATGCCTCCGGTCTCGACAATCCGCGACTGATGCGCTCGGCCCCGAACGGCGACGTTTTCCTCGCAGAAAGCTTTCCCACTTCAGAAAGCATCAAGGAAAACCCGCCCGGGCGCATTCTGGTTCTGCGTGGCGTGACTTCGGGAGGCAAGGCCGCGAGCATCTCGGTGTTTGCAACGGCCTTGAACCGCCCGTTCGGAATCGCGTTTTATCCCCCCGGCCCCGACCCGCGGTACGTCTACATCGGCGAAACCGACAAGATCGTGCGCTTTCCGTATCACAATGGGGATCTCGCAGCCACAGGCCCGGCCGAAGTGATCGCGCCGAATACGGCAATCCAGTCCGGCGGCAATCACTGGACGCGCGACGTCGCGTTCTCGCCGGACGGCACGAAGATGTACGTTTCGGTGGGCTCGTTCTCGAACGTCACGGACATTGACACTGACGCTCACGAGCAGCGCCGCGCCAACGTGCTCGAGTTCAATCCCGACGGCAGCGGCATGCGCATTTACGCTTCGGGCATTCGCAATTGCGTGGGCGAAGCAGTTCAGCCCGAAACCGGCGATCTCTGGTGCTCCGTCAATGAGCGCGACGATCTCGGCGATAATCTCCCCCCCGACTACATCACTCACGTCCAGGACGGCGGCTTCTACGGCTGGCCCTGGTATTACACCGGCGGACATCCCGATCCGCGTTTTCCCGGCAAGCACCTGGATCTGCGAGACAAGGTGATCGTCCCCGATGTGCTCCTGCAACCGCACAACGCTTCTCTCGAAATGCTCTTCTATGAGGCCGATCAGTTCCCGAAGGAATATCACGGCGACATCTTCGCCGCCGAGCACGGCTCCTGGAACCGCGGCCTGCGCACCGGCTACGAAGTGATTCGCATTCCGGTGAAAGACGGCAAGGCGACCGGCGAGTACGAGGATTTCCTAACCGGCTTCGCCAACTCACAGACCGGCGTCTGGGGAAGGCCCGTGGGCGTCGCAGTGATGAAAGACGGGTCGCTGCTCGTCAGCGACGACGGCTCGGATTCGGTCTGGCGCGTAAGCTACGTGGGTGCGCCTAGAATGGCGCCGAAACCTGCGCCCAAGCCCGAACCGAAGCCGAAGCCCGCAATGCGCTAACCCCGCCGCGAATCGAGCGGCAGAAAATCCCGAAGCCCAGCCGGACCGCTGGCACGGTTCAGCTTGCAGTTTTCGGTGCTTGTTCCGGATCAACGCGAAGCGGATGCCGCGCGCGTATCGCGAATTAGGATGATGTCCGAAACGTCATGCCCGCGGAGCACGGCGAGGCGTTTGCCGGCGGGCGACCAACTGAAATCAAGAATGTTGTCGCTGGTGAATTGGGTCAGCGCGTGCGGCGCCGATCCGTCGAGCGGCTGAACCCAAATATTTCCCACCTGATTGTCGCGCCACCCGTACGCGATCCCTTTTCCATCCGGCGTGAATCGGATAATCCCCGCGATGTGCGTATCCGCCCCGAAAAGTTTCGGCGGCTCGGACACCGCGTCCGCGCGCAGCACCGCCAGTCTCTCCATTGATCCCTGGCGCGCGGGATCAACGAAACTCGCGACGGCTGCAATCAGGCTTCCATCGGGTGAAACGGCAAGAGTGGGGGAAATCACGAGAAACTGTTGGCTCACCAACCCGCCGATTGTCTCCGGATCGCCGCCTTCCAGCGGGACGCGCAGCTGTTTGGCGCTTTGGTTGTCGCGGAAGTATACCCATTTGCCGTCCGGCGAGCATGTCACGTTGACGGCGAAAATCCCCTTCGTGAGCTGTTGCGCGTTTGAACCGTCCGCGTTGACGCGCCAAATATCAACGGTCCGCACGCCGCCGCGCAACGCCCAACTGAACACGATCGCATTCTTATTACCGCATACGTCCGCGCCCAGTGTGGGAACGCCGCCGGCGTCCAGCAGTGGAGTTTCCTGGCCGCCGTCCGCCGGCATTTCAACGAGTCCACTTACTTTGTCGATCAGCAATGTTTCGGCGTTCATCCACGCCACAGTGTTTGCGTTCAAATCCGAAGATGGACTCTGCGCGTTTGATAGCGGCGCGCCTCCCGATCCAGGGAGGATGCTCACCTGCTCCTCGAACTGAGTTTGTACGGCGGCAATCGTCTGTCCGTCACCGGAAAGACTGATTTCCGTATAGTTGTTCGTGTCGTTCGTGATCGTACGGAACGTCCCGTCCGGGAAGGAGATGGCGCCGATCTGGGCGCGTGAAAAGTTCGTTCCCGCCGAATCATAGGTCACCACCAGAGTGTGGCCATCCGGCAGCCACGCCAACTGATCGAGCTTCCTGTCTGTGGATGTATAGATGACCTTATCCGCGCCGGTCGCCGGATCGAGCGAGTGCACCTCTTCCAGCGTCTGTCCGCCGAAAATGGAATAGGTGATGGATTTCATGTCCGGTTGCCACGCCAGGGCATCCGGCATCGGGAATGGCGAGATCCGGACCACCTTCTCGTTGGTGCCATCCGGATTCGCTGTCAAGATGCGATATTTCCCGACGTTGGGATCGTTTGCGCGCAGGTACGCCATCTGCGCGCCGTCCTTGGTGAAGATGGGGCCGACGTCCACGTCCGATCCCACGCGTTGGGGCGTCCCGCCCAGCACCGGAGCGCGGAAAAGATTGTAAAAAGTGCGCGCCTTATTCTGCGACTGCCGGAAGTAAAGATAATTTCCGTCGGGCGAAAAGTTGGGGTCGGTCAAACTTGCGTCGACTGCGGCGACCACCATCACATCGCTTCCGGTGGGAATATTGCGCAATTGCAGGTTTTGCTTCCCGTTCTCCTGCACCACGCTTGCGACGTATTTTCCGTCCGGCGAAATCGCGACGGCGTGCTCATTTCCGTTCTGCGTAAGCTGCGCGATGGAAAAAGATCCGAACGCCGGAGGTCCTGCACTTCGGTGGAGCATCGAGTACACGCCGTACCCCGCGACAATCACGAGCGCCAGCACCGCAATCGCCGCGATCGTGCTCCCCAGTTTGTGCTGCCGCACAACCGCGGTGACGCTGCTGCTGCCCGTATCGCTCTTTACCGGGACCGCAGCCGTGCCGGATGGCGCCCTCGCGCCGCCCGCCGCTACGCTCGGCGCAAGCTGGCTCTTGCTCGAATCCGCCGCTGGGGCCGCGGCGCCGCTTGAAACCGCGCGCCGTCCCGAATCGGAGTCGCGCTCCAGCCGTTTCAGATCGGCACGAATGTCGGCCGCGTGCTGATAGCGAAGACCCCGGTCCTTTTCGAGCGCCTTGTCAATCACGCGTTCGAGGTCCGCCGGGATCGCCGGGTTCAAGCGCACCGGCGCGACGGGCGCCTGATGCAGAATCGAATCGAAGATCGCCGCCGAAGTGCTGCCGGAAAACGCGGGGCGCCCCGTGGCCATTTCGTATAGCACCACGCCAAACGAAAAAAGATCCGTGCGCGCGTCGAGCTCTTTGCCGAGCGTTTGCTCGGGAGACATGTAGGCCACGGTCCCCAGCGCCACTCCGGGGCTCGTCAGATTGAAATCTTCCTGCGTGGTCGAGGCCCCGGCATCGGTCGTTTGCCCCATGGCCTGCGGCAGCACTTTCGCCAGCCCGAAATCCAGCAGCTTGGCCTGGCCTCGATCCGTGACGAAAATGTTCGCGGGCTTGATGTCGCGGTGAATGATGCCTTGCTGGTGCGCCGCGTCGAGCGCGTCCGCGATCTGCGCGCCCAGCTCCAGCAAATCCGCGAACGGCACGGGGCCTACGGAGATGAGGTTCTTGAGCGTCCGTCCGCGCAACAACTCCATTGCGATGAACGGATGGCCGTCCTGTCTGTCGATGTCGTAGATCGTGCAGATATTCGGATGATTGAGCGCCGAGGCCGCCTGGGCCTCGCGCTCGAAACGCTCGAGTGTTTGCGCCGTTCGCGCCACATCGTCCGGCAGAAACTTCAGCGCCACTTGGCGGCGCAGCTTGGTGTCTTCCGCCTTGTAAACGACGCCCATCCCGCCCCCGCCCAGTCGCTCCACAATGCGGTAGTGCGTGATGACGGTTCCCGGGGGATAAATCTCTTCGGGCATTTCCGTGAATCTTAACAGGGCGCGGTTTCAAGTCAACGCCGCCGCCGCGCCCGCCGCTCGCCTGCCGGTAGGCAGGACAGGCAGTGCAGGTTGGCTCGGGCTGACATCCTCACCCAACTCAGTTTTTCCGCAGCCATCTAGAAAACTAGCCCTGTCCATTCGGGTTCTAATGTATTGTCAGGTAGGTGTAAGCGCGTGATGGGAGGGAAGTTCGCGATGAGCGCGCACGAGTCTCTGTATGCCGATCACGACTATCTTCCGCATCGCTGATTCACGACGAAATGCCTGAGTCGCCAGACGCTCGCGCGGCTGAACCGGCTGCGAACGAAATGAAAGTCGCGCCGCTCGAGTCCGGTCCAACCGGACCCGGCGCCGCGGCTCGCACTCTGCCCGCGCTGACCCGGCGCGATTTCCCGCGCTGGATAGACCTCCTCTTGCTCCTCCTTCTCGTGGGGCTGGCCCTCCTCCCGCCCATCCGGGAGTTCCACAAGCAGCTCATTTTGCTTGCGATTGCCATCGTTCAGTTGAGCGAAGGGAAACTCCTCAGCGCCTTTCCACAGCGCGGACGCTACTATGCCGTCGCGCTCAAACTCGGGCTCGCCACTCTCCTCATCGCTCACACCGGCGAATTGCTGAGCATCGAGAGCAGCTACTACCCCATCTACTATCTGCCGATCATGACCGCGGCCATGTACTTTGACACCGCCGCGACGCTGCTCTGGACGCTGCTTGCCTCCGCCGCCTACTGCTCTTATTTGTATCCCGCGCTGCAGGAATACTCCCTCGATACGGACGCCGCCACCGAACTCACGATTCGCGCCTTGTTTTTCTTCCTGGTAGCGATTGTCGTGAATCGCTTTTCCATCGAACTCCGTCTGCGAGCTTCGCGCTACCGGGCTCTCGCCGACCGTCTCACGGCCACCAATCTTCGCCTTGAGCAGGCGCAGGAGGAGGCGCGCCGTTCGGAGCGGCTGGCGGCGCTCGGCCAATTGTCGGCCGGCCTGGCCCACGAAATCCGCAACCCGCTCGGCGTCATCAAGGGTTCGGCCGAGATGCTGATGCAAAAGGTGCAGGATGTGAGCCCGCTCGCGGCTGAACTCGCCGGTTATATTTCGAGCGAGGTGAACCGGCTCAGTTCGCTCGTCACGCGGTTTCTGGATTTCGCGCGGCCGCTGCGCGCCGAGCGGCGCCTCGGGGACATCGGGAAACTCCTTGACCGCGTGCTGGCTTCGGTTGCGGCGCATTGGCAGGGAGGCCCGGTTGTCGTCGAAAAGAATTACGAACGGGATCTCCCGATGGTTCCGCTGGACGAGAATCTTTGCGAGCAGGCGTTTCTGAATCTCGTGCAAAATGCCTACGAAGCCATGGGAGACGCCGGAGGGACGCTTCGCGCTTTGATTGTTCGCGCGCAATCGGGAGGACGCGCCGGTGTGGAAGTGCGCCTGGAGGACACGGGCCCCGGCGTGTCCGCCGAACTAAGCGAGCAGATCTTCAATCCCTTCGTGACGACGAAGAAGACGGGCGTCGGCCTCGGCCTCTCCATCGTCTCGCAAATCATGGATGGGCACCGCGGCTCGATACATCTGGAAAGTCACGAAGGCCACGGGGCGCGATTCGTCCTCTTCTTCCCTGCGGAATCGGCGCCCGCTACAAAGGAACCGGCCATGGCCGGGCGGTGAAAACGATGCCAACCATTCTTGTCGTCGAAGACGAAGCCAAGATGCGCCGCCTGCTTGAGCTCGATTTGGGCGAGGATGGCTACCGCGTCCTCTCCGCCGCCGACGCCGAAGCGGGCTTGCAACTCCTGCGGCAGGAATCCGTGGACCTGGTCGTCAGCGATTTGAAACTTCCCGGAATGGATGGCTTGCAATTCCTGCAGGCCGTCAAACGCATTCATGCCGCGCTCCCCGTCGTCGTGATGACCGCCTTCGGAACGGTGGAGACCGCCGTCGAGGCCATGAAGGCCGGCGCGAGCGATTACGTGCTCAAGCCGTTTTCGCTTGCCGAAATGAAAATGGTCATCCACAAGGAGCTGGATGTCCGCCGCCTGCGTGAAGAAAACCGCTCGCTCCGCGAAGCGCTCGGCCAGCGTTACGACTATCCGAACCTCGTCGCCCGCAGCGCGAAAATGCAGGAAGTGATGGCTACGGTCGAACGCGTGGCCACGACAAACTCCACGGTCTTGCTCGGCGGCGAGAGCGGCGTCGGCAAGGATTTGATTGCGCGCGTGATCCATCAGAAGTCGCGGCGCGCCTCCGGGCCTTTCGTCAAAATCAATAGCACGGCCATTCCCGAAAATCTCCTCGAGAGCGAACTCTTCGGCTACGAGAAGGGCGCATTCACCGGCGCCGTCGGGAGCAAGCCCGGAAAGTTCGAGCTGGCGGACAAGGGCACGCTCTTCCTCGACGAGATCGGCGACGTGCCTCCGGCCACGCAGGTGAAATTACTTCGCGTCCTACAGGAGCGCCAGTTCGAGCGGCTCGGCGGCACGCGCACGCTCAAGGTGGACGTCCGGCTCATCGCCGCGACCAATCGCGACCTTCGCGCCGCACTCGAGGACGGCACGTTTCGCCGGGATCTCTATTACCGCCTCAACGTTGTCCCGCTGGACATTCCTCCTCTGCGTGAACACAAGGAGGACATCCCCGATCTCGTGAATCTGTTTCTCGCGCGTTTCTCCCGCGATTCGAGCAAGCCGATCACCGGCATCAGCCGGGATGCCCTGCGTCTGCTGACGGATTTCCACTGGCCTGGAAACGTGCGCGAGCTTGAGAACATCATCGAACGCGCCTGCGCTCTGGCAAACGGGCCGCTGGTCGAGACGTCCGACATTCGCCTGGATCCGCGACGCCCCAGACAGGAGAATTCCGCGGAATCCTTTCTGCCCGAAGGCATGACGCTCGAGCAGTGGGAAGACGAAATGATTCGAGAAGCCCTGCGCCGCGCAGGGGGAAACAAGAGTCAGGCGGCGCGCCTGCTCGGCCTTTCGCGCAACGCCCTCCGTTACCGCCTCTCAAAGATCGGCATCGCCGACGATTCCGAAGCGGAATCCTGACCTCGTTTCTGCCGCCCACGCGCTGGCTGAAAACCACCACTTTTGGTTGAGAGCGGCCAGCTGCGAGTCTCTCCGATCTCCACCAGGCCCCTAATTGTCTCTAAGTCACTTATTTACAATGCGTTACAATAGGCCCGATTCCGCCCATGTGGCATTGCGCTTGCCTGTATTCGGGTGTGCGACCAGTTCCGAGAGGCCGGTTCGCACGGGTGAGGGCAGCCATGAAAACGAAAATTCTTGCGTCTCTTGCGATCTTGACTTTGGCGCTGATGGGCGCGGGCCGCGTCCGAGCACAGGACTCCGATCAGCCTTCGGATGATGAGAACGGCCAGACGACCGTTCAGCCCAGCGGTCAACCGCCCGCGCAGCAAAACGGTCAGCCGAACCAAAGCGACGCGAACGCCCCCGGCGTCGCGCGCGTCAGCTTGATTCATGGTCAGGTCTCGACGCAACGCGGCGACACCGGCGATTGGTCGGCGGCCGCGATCAACCAGCCGCTCGAAGCCGGCGACAAGATTTCCACCGGCGATAATTCCCAGGCGGAAATTCAGCTCGACTACGCGAACGTCCTGCGCCTTGGCAACAACGCGCAGGTGAACATCGTCTCTCTAGGAAATTCTCAAATTCAAATCCAGGTTGCTCAGGGCCTCGTCAATTTCTCCACGTTCAAACAGGAAGATTCCAACGCGGAAATTGACACGCCCAACGTAGCGGTTCGCCCGGGCCGCGGCACCGGCAGCTTCCGCATTCTCGTCAATCCGGACGGCGAGAGTCAGGTGATCGTTCGCGAAGGTGAAGCCGACGTCTCGACCCCGCAGGGCAGCACCCACGTCACGAAGGGCCAGCTCATCACGATTCAAGGGAGTGGCGACGACGTGCAGTACAAAGTTACCGACGCTCCCGGCAAAGATGACTTCGACAAATGGAATGAGAAGCGCGACCACACCATCGAGAGCGCGCAAAGCTCGCAACGCACCAGCCCGTATTACACCGGCACGCAGGATTTGGATCAGTACGGCACTTGGTCCGAGGTTCCCGACTACGGCAACGTCTGGATCCCCGACACGGACTCCGGCTGGGCCCCCTATCGCGAAGGCCGCTGGCTCTGGGAGCCTTACTGGGGCTGGACTTGGACCTCCTATGAGCCGTGGGGCTGGGCGCCGTATCACTACGGCCGTTGGTTCGAGTATAGAGACCGTTGGTGCTGGTGGCCCGGCCCGGTCTTCGGCGGCTACTACCGCCCATTCTGGTCGCCTGCTTACGTCTCGTTTTTCGGTTTCGGCGACGACTTCGGCTTCGGCTCCATCGGCTGGTTGCCGATAGGACCCGGCGACTACTTCTTCCCGTGGTGGGGCGCGTATCGCGGCCGCTTCGGATTCAGGGATTTCGATGATCGTCGCGGCTTCGATGGGCGCGGCGGTTGGGGCCCATTGCGCGCCGGCTCGTTCTCCAACGTTCACGAGTTCCAGACCAATGAACGCTTCCGCGGCTCCATGTCCACCCTGCGCTCGGACCGCTTCGGTGCCGGCGGCGTGCGTCCCGAAGCCGCCTCGCGCGACATGGTTCGCAACGCCAGGCTCCGGATGATGACGGGCAATGTGCCGGTCACTCCTTCGCGTGAGAATCTAAGCGCCAGCGGCCGTGCCGCCAATCGCTCCACGATTTCCAATCGCGCGAACGGCCAACATTTCTACTCCACGAATCACGCGAATGCTCCCACGCGTTCCTTCGATCGCGAATCCTCCGGCGTGCGCCAGTCCATTCAACAAAACGGACGCGCAGGCGGGCCGAGCGGCGGGGCGAATGGCAATAACGTCAGGCAGGGAGGAGCATACGATCGGCCCAATGGCTCCGGTGCGCAGAATCGCGGCCCTTCGTCCGGCGGGAACTCAACTGATCGCGGCGACGGCTGGCATCGCTTCTCGCCTCCTTCCGGCGGATCTTCCGGCTCGCCGGGAAATGAGAGGCCGAATCCAGGCAACTCCAATGGCGGCAGCCACGGCAATCCGGGGAACGGCAACTCGCGCTCCCCGTCGTCCGGCGCAAACAACTATCGCCCGCCGCTCAATATGCGGCAGCCGGTCTTCAATCGCCCGAATTCCGGCAGTTCTGGCGGCAACTATCGCCCGCCCAGCAACAATAACAATAACGGCGGCGGCTACAACCGCGGCGGCTCCTCCGGCAACGGAGGCTACCGTCCTCCGAGCAACAACAACGGAGGCGGCGGCAACTACAATCGCGGAGGTGGCGGCGGTGGTGGTGGCAACTACAATCGCGGCGGTGGCGGCGGAGGCGGTGGCTTCAATCGTGGCGGCGGAGGTGGTGGCGGAGGCAATCACAGCGGCGGTGGTGGCGGTGGTGGCGGCCATAGCTCCGGCGGTGGCGGTGGCGGCGGTCATCGGCACTAAGTTTTCAAAGTTCCCAAATAGAGGAGGACACTCACCAACCCGGGGGATGCAACGCGCATCCCCCACCCCTTTTTATGCGCGGCCTACGGCGTCTATCACATACGACCACAGTCCTCCTTGCTTGAGCTCCCCCGACTGATTGCGGAATACGAGACGCCGCTTAATCCGGTCTCACAGACCGAAGTGGTGGATCAGGTGATACATGGCAGTTCCGAGGATTCCGGCCCCGGGAATCGTCAGGACCCAGGCCCAGACGATGCGCCGGGTGACTCCCCAATGGACCGCCGTCAAGCGGTGAGACGCCCCGACCCCAACAATCGCGCCGGTGATGGTGTGCGTGGTGCTGACGGGAATGCCGAATGTGGCAGTGCCGAGGAGTGTGAGCGCCCCGGCGGTCTCTGCAGCGAAGCCGCCGAAAGGATTGAGCTTCGTGATGCGCTGTCCCATGGTTTTGATGATGCGCCATCCGCCGGCCATTGTGCCGCCCGCGATGGCCAGGTGGCAGCAGATGATCACCCAGAAAGGGGGGTGGGCATTGTGGGGTAGCAGGCCGCCTGAAACGAGAGCGGCGGTGATAATGCCCATGCCCTTCTGCGCGTCGTTCGTGCCGTGACCGAAGCTGTATGCAGCCGCGGAAACTAGCTGCAGTCGGCGGAACCAGCGGTCTACGCGTTGGGGCCGTTGTTTGCGAACCAGCCAGCTCGTGGCCACGGTGACGCAGATGGCCACCAGCATCCCTATCAAAGGGGCAAGGAAGATAAAAAGGACGGGTTTCACCCACCCGCCCAGGATGATTGCAGCAAAACCCGCATGGGCAATGGCAGCGCCGCCGAAACCGCCAATCAGCGCGTGCGAAGAACTTGTGGGAAGCCCGAGGATCAGGGTGATGAGATTCCACGTGATCGCGCCGAAAAGTCCCGCGAGGAGAACCTGCTGCGTGACGACCTCAATGTGAACCAGCCCCTTGCTGATCGTGCCGGCCACCGCGGTCCCGAACGTGAAAGCCGCGATGAAATTCCAGAACGCCGCCCAGCCGACCGCCCACAGCGGTTTCAAGACCCGAGTGGAGACGACCGTGGCGATGGAATTTGCGGCGTCGTGCCACCCATTGGAAAATTCGAAGGCCAAGGTGAGAAATACGGTGATCAGGAGCAGATTGAAAGTGTTCACCGGCGCGCACCTCGAGGTGAGCGCCTCGCCGCGCGCAGTCTTGAGCCTGACAAACGGAGGAGCATAGCGCTGGAATCGGTCAAGGCCGTGATCAAGCGCCCTTCAGAATCGACGTCTTCGATGACGTTGGCGACGTCTTCGCACTTATCTACAGCGGTTTCCATGACCTCGAAGATCTCTTTCCACTTGATGATCTGCACGGGGTCTGTCTCTTCATCGAAGAGTTGAGCGATGAGCGTGCGGCAGACGCGGTCGCTTTCGTTTTCGAGGCGATTGACCTCGATGCAGTGCTCCAGAGCGCTGTCCGGCACGCCCAGCGCATACACGGCCGCGACCACTCCCCCCGTGGCCGCATAAAGGATTTGAGCCAATTCGATCGTGCCGGGGCGGATCTTGTCCACGCGATAGAGAGCAAAGCGGCTCGCCGCGGCGTCAATCAGGTCGAGGACATCGTCGATCTGAGAGCAGAGCTGGTGGATGTCCTCGCGGTCGAATGGCGTAATGAACGTCTGGTTCAGCTTCTTGAACAGGTTATGCGTGATGTCGTCGCCGGCGTGCTCGATCGCTTTGATCTTTTGGGCTTGCTCGGGCACGCCCGTATAGTGCGTGAGCATGTCCAGCAGGGCTTTGGCCCCGACCTGAATATTCTCGGCTTGCTTATTGAAAAGGTCGAAGAAGGACTCTTCGTGCGGAAGCATCCGCCGCAGTAAGGATGGCATGGCTGTGAGACTCTCCCCGGTGGCGTGCGAGGGCGCGGTCGCTGACTATACTCGCGGCGGGTGAATCAGGCAAGCATGCGGGCGAGGCTGTGCCCGAACTCGGCTGCCTGTGGCGTTTTGCCCCGTGGACTAGATTGCCGGATCCCGGCTGTCATCGCTGGGCATGGGAGGCACATGGCTGCAAATCTATCCGAATCAAAGACTTACAGCCGAATCATCGTCAGCATCATCTTGAACCGCTGGATGGCCTTCAGCGCATGCGGCTGATTGGCCGGCATCAGAATCAGCCCGCCACCCTGGAGACGATGGACTTTGCCTGAAATCGTGATCTCCACTTCGCCTTCGAGCACTTGCACCAGCGCGTCGAAGGGCGTGGTGTGCTCGCTCAACCCTTGCCCCTCGTCAAACGCAAACAGTGTCACGCTGCCCGCCGGCCTCTTCACGATTTCGCGGCTGACGATGGCGCCGTCCTGATAACCGACGAGTTCGGCGGCTCTGACTGTTTGCGCGCCGGGCAGGCCTTTGGGTTTGGGTTCAGCGTCTTGGGACATGGCAGTTTCCGTGCGGCGTTCGCGCGTCTTGCGTCCCAGCGATCATAGCCGGGACACCGCTGAAGCCGCAACACAGCGATTCTAAATGGCTCTGTTGACATCCCCTCTCGCTTCACCTCGCACCCATTGTCATTCCGACGACCGAGCAGCTCGATTTCCGCGCCTGGCTCTCCGTTTGCGCGGAAATCGAGCGCCGTGGCGAGGGAGGAGGAATCTCGGCGCCGGAACGGCGGAAACCTCGGTCCCATCCCGACCGCGTCGTGTGCATGAGGTCAAGAGAGCGTTTCTAAGTCAGAGTTTAGCGCCGGTCCGTAGCGTGGTGGCGGACGTCGCGCCCCTGAACGATGTAAATGACGTCCTCGGCGATGTTTGTGGCGTGATCGCCGATGCGCTCGAGATTCTTGGCCATCAGGATGAGCTCGAACGCCGGGAAGACGACGGCGGAATTCTCCATCATGTAGGTGAGCATTTCGCGGAAGATCTGGTTGCGCAAATTGTCCACTTGGTCGTCGCGGATGAGCACGGCCTGGGCGAGTTCGATGTTGCGGTCGATTAACGCGCGGATGCTGTCGCGCACCATGCCTTCGGCCAGCTCGCTCATGCGCGGCAAGTCCACGTAGGGTTTCACGCGCGGGTGCCGCAGAACGCGAAGCGCCGATTGCGCGATGTTGACGGACTGATCGCCGATGCGCTCCAGATCGTTGTTGATCCGCGCGACGGCGAGCAGAAATCGCAGGTCGCTCGCCATCGGCTGCACCTGGGCGACCAATTGCACGACGCGGTCATCAATCTCCATCTGCATGTCGTTGATGACGCTTTCCTGCTCGAGGACCGCCTGCGCCAGACCCTCGTTGGAATCCAGCGCCGCGTGCACGGAATCGTGCACCGCGCGCTCGGCGAGGCTCGCCATCCAGAGCACGCGCTCGTTCAGTTCCTGAAGTTCCCCCTCGAAGTGACGAGGCATTAGGGGCCGTGGCTCGCTTCCTGTGCTCATCCGAACCGTCCTGTGATGTAGGCTTCCGTTCGCGGATCGCCGGGCGTCGTAAAGAGCTGCGGCGTCGGTTTGAATTCGATCAGTTCCCCAAGCAGCATGAACGCGGTCGAGTCGCTCACGCGCGCCGCCTGCTGCATGTTGTGCGTCACGATTACGATTGTACAGTTGTCCTTCAACTGGAACAGCAGCTCTTCGATCTTCGCCGTGCTCACCGGGTCGAGCGCCGAGCACGGTTCGTCGAGCAGAATCACCTCGGGATCCACCGCCAGCGCCCGCGCGATGCACAGCCGCTGCTGTTGCCCGCCCGAGAGAGAATACGCCGATTTGTGAAGCCGGTCTTTCACTTCTTCCCAGAGCGCCGCGCGGTGCAAGCTGCGCTCCACGTGCTCTTTCAGCGAGCCTGCGTGCCCGTTCACGCGCAACCCGTAGGCCACGTTGTCGAAAATGGATTTCGGGAACGGGTTCGGCCGCTGGAACACCATTCCCACCCGCCGCCGAAGCCGCGTCACGTCCTGCGTCAGAATGTCGTTTCCATCGAGCAAAATCTTTCCATTCAGCCGCGTGTGGCTGATCGTTTCGTGCATCCGGTTTAGCGTCCGCAGCAGCGTGGACTTCCCGCAGCCCGACGGCCCGATCAGCGCCGTCACCCTGTTCGTCGCGATCTCCAGGTTATTGTGGAAGAGCGCCTGAATCTTTCCGTAGTAGAAGTTCAGGTCCTTGACGCTCATGCGCGAGTTGCTGCTGGCGGCCGTCTCTTTCGGCGCAACCGTGACCGTGGTCACCGGCGTCTCCTTCGCCATCACAGGCTTGGCTGAAAACGAAATCCCCATCTCACCCTACCTCCGCTGCGTCGCTTGGCGCGCAAGCAACGTCCGGCAAAGCAAATTCGTCGCCAGCACAAAACCCAGCAACACCAATCCCGCCGCCCACGCCTGCCGGTGCCAGTCGTCGTAGGGTGAGATAGCATACGTATAAATCACCATGGGCAGCGCCGCAACCGGTTCCTTCCAGCCATGGCTCCAGAAGGCATTGCCGAAAGCCGTAAACAGCAGCGGAGCCGTCTCGCCCGCCACGCGGGAAAGCGACAGCAGAATCGCCGTGAGGATGCCGCCCGACGCCGCCGGCACCACCACTGTCGCGATGGTCCGCCACTTGCTTGCACCCACCGCCATTGCGCCCTCGCGCAGCGAACGCGGCACCGTTCTGAGAAATTCTTCGCTGCTCCGTAAAATAATCGGGACCATCATCACGCCCAGCGCGAAGCCGCCGGCAAGCGCCGAAAAGCTATGCATGGGCACCACCACTACGGTCCAAGCGAAGATTCCCATCACAATCGAGGGAACACCGTTCAGCAGGTCCGTCGCGTAACGCACGACAAACGCCGGAACGGGCGACGCATATTCGGCCACATAAATTGCTCCCAGCAGACCGATGGGAACGCCCACCACGACCGCAAGCAGCAGCAGCTTGGCCGATCCCACAATCGCATTCGCAATCCCGCCCCCCGTTTCTCCCACCGGGACCGGCAGATTCGTGAAGAAAGTCCAATGCAGCGCCGTCGCGCCGTTCCAGGCGAGGTATCCCAGGATGACGGCGAGCGCCGAAACCGTGATGAGGGCGCATAGGCCCGTAAGACTCAGCATCACGAAATTCAAGGACTTCCGCCAAAACATTCGCAGCTTCATCCGCGAACCCCTGCGCCCCGCCGCTGAGAGACCAGCAGCAGCAGCTGCGCCATGCCATTTAGGATCAACGTGAGCAGGAAGAGCACGAGTCCCAGCTCCACTAGCGCGCTCAAATACATGTCGCCCGTCGCTTCCTTGAACTCGTTTGCGATCACCGCCGCTATGGTGTAGCCCGGACTGAACAGCGAAGTCGAGATTCGCGGCGCGTTGCCGATGACCATTGTCACAGCCATCGTTTCGCCGAGCGCCCGCGCCATCGAAAGAAATACCGAGCCCATGATTCCCGAACGCGCGTACGGCACCACGACTTTCCAGGTTGTCTCCCAGCGCGTCGCGCCCAAGCCCAGAGCCGCCTCTCGCTGGTCGGCCGGGACAGAAAGCAGCACTTCGCGAGACACCGACACGATGAACGGCACGATCATCACCGCCAGCACAAGACCGGCCGCTAGGAAGCCCATGCCGTAGGCTGGCCCTTTGAAGAAAGGCAGGAATCCCAGCGTTCGCTTCAGGAAAGGCTCAACCGTCGCTGATAAGATCGGGAGAAGCGTGAACATCGCAAGCAAGCCGTAAATCACGCTCGGAACAGCCGCTAGCAGGTCAATCATATAGGAGAGCCCAGCCGAGAGCCTTGGCGGAGCCAATTCCGAGAGAAAGATGGCTGCGCCGAGCCCCAGGGGCACGGCGATCACCAGCGACAACAACGTCGTCACAACGGTTCCGTAGAGGAAAGGCAGCGCGCCATAATTGTCGAAAACCGGGTCCCATGTGGAGGTCCGCAGGAAGTCCCAGCCAAATTTTGCGCGTGACGGCGCGGAGTGTATCCAGAGTTGATACACCAGCAGCACCGTGATGAGCAGAATCGTCGCCGCAAAAATCAGCGTGACCGTATGCGCAATCGCATCGCCATTGCGCAACCGGCGAACAAAGGCCTGCGGGTGCCATCCGGCTCCCGCAGGCCTCACCGTTGTGGATGTAGCTTCCATCCTTGAGCTAAGAGAAATTCCCTTCGCGTTTCCGGTTCTGCTCCTCGTTACTGAATGAGGGAGATCGCCTTCATCTCCTTCGCCACGACGGGCGAGGGAAGTTTGCCGTAGGCAAGCCCTTCGCAGTACCCCTGTCCGTCCGTGAGCATCCACTTCAAGAAGCCCTTGATGATATCGCGCTTCTGAGCGTCCTGTATCTGTGCGGGAATCAAGAGCCAGGTGAAGCTGGAGATCGGGTAAGTTTCCTTCCCCGGTGCGTTCGTGATCGAAACGCGGAAGTCGTCTGGCATGTTCCTTGCCGCGCCCTCTGCTGCTTCAGACACGCCTGCGAGGCTCGCCTTTACGAAAGTCCCCGCCGCGTTCTCCACTTCCCCGTACGGGATGTTGTTCTGGATCGCGTAGATCAATTCGATGTAACCGATCGAATTCGGAGTTTGCTTGATCAGCCCCGAGACTCCTTCGTTTCCCTGGCCGCCAAGTCCCACCGGCCAGTTCACGGAAGTGTTCTTGCCGACCTTGGTCGCCCAGTCACTGCTGACCTTCGAGAGGAAGTCGGTCCAGATATATGTCGTGCCGCTTCCGTCGGAGCGGTGCATCACAACGATATCATTGGCCGGCAGGTGCGCGCCGGGATTGGCATTGGCAATCTCCGGGTCATTCCATTTCGTAATCGTGCCCAGGTAGATTCCAGCCAGCGCCTTCTGCGTGAACTTCAGCGAGTCCGGGGCGCCGGGAACATTGTAGCTGGGCACGGCCGCGCCGAGCACCGTCGGGAAATGCAAGATCTTGAATCCTGCCTGTTGCAGCTGTTGATCCGTCATCGGGCCGTCGGACGCGCCAAAATCAACCGTCTTCGCAATTAACTGTCGGATTCCGCCGCCGGAACCGATGCTCTGATAGTTGATCTGAATTTCAGGATGAAGCTTGTGGTATTCGTTGAACCACTTTGAGTAAATCGGGTAGGGGAAGGTCGCGCCGGCGGCATTCAGCTGAACCGGATTGTCGGCTGCCAGTACGCCCGCGATGCCCAGACAGAGTGCAACTGCGAATAGGATTTTCTTCATGGTGTGTGTGGGTTCTCCTCGGTCTGGATTCTTGTCTTTAATTGTTACAATTGGATTACAACGCCAAAAAATAGGGGTGAAAGACTCACAGCCCCGGCGCAAACCTCACCCCGGATTGCCCCCGGCTTCCCCTCTTGTGCTTTATTTCGCTTAACCTTCGCCCTGAGAATCTGTAACCGAGGATTCACAAGTCTCTCATACGCCCTTTATGCCCTGCACCTAGGCTGAGGCATCCGTGGCCATGCCATGTGAATCGGGAGGAAATAGAATGCGTAGAATCGTGGTAGGGGTGTTGTCTTTATGCATGCTTGCTTCTCCGGCAGCTTTCGCCGGCGGGGCCGGCAACGGTGATCCATCCGCGGGAAATTCGGGGGCCAGTTCGGGAGGAAATGCCGCCGGAAATTCGGCGAACAATAGTGGCGCGCCCGCGGCGTCCACGCAGCCGGCCAGCGCGCCGGTGAAACCATCGCCATCGAGCGCGGAATTGCAAAGTGAAATCGATGCGATGCGCGCCCTCGTGCAGTCGCAGTCGGATCAGATTCAAAAGCAGCAGGAGGAACTTGCGGAGATGAAGGCGAAGCTCGCCGGAAACAATAGCAACGCTTCGGCACAGCCCGCCCCATCATCCAGCATTTCCACCGCTGCCCCGGTAGCAGGAGTCCCGGCCATCGCGGCGCAGCCGAGCGTTCCCGCCGCGATCTCAACGCCGGCCCGCACGATTGAGTCCACCTCTCTTTCCACGCCGGGCAGTCCGGCAGGAGAGGAACATTCGCCGCTGTTCTTCAAAATCGGCGACGCCAAGTTCACCCCCGGCGGCTTCATGGACGCGACGGCCGTCTTTCGCACTGAGAACACTGGCTTCGGCATTGGGGCCAGTTTTGGCAGCGTGCCGTACCAAAACGCGTTGTCGGCGAGTACCGGCCCCGCCGGTCTCACCGAGACGCGCTTCAGCGTGCAAAACAGCCGCATCTCGATGCGCGTGGATGCGCCCGTCGGCAGCGGCACCATCACCGGCTACTACGAGGCTGACTTCCTGGGTCTCACCGCCGCCAACGCCAACGTCACCAGCAACGCCAATACGTTCCGCTCCCGGCTTTATTTCGCCGACTACAAGCGCGGCCCGTGGGAGTTCCTTGCAGGGCAGACCTGGTCCATGCTCACCCCCGGCCGAAACGGTATTTCACCCTGGCCCAGCGACATCTTCTATTCCCAGGACATGGATACGAACTACCAAGTCGGCTTGACTTGGGCGCGGCAGCTTGGGTTCCGCGTTGTCTACCATCCCGACAAAGTGTGGGCATTTGGACTCTCCGTCGAAAATCCTGACCAACTCCTCGGCGGCGCGGCGACCTCGCCGGCCTGCTTTACCGCAGGCGCAGGCAGCCCCGCAGCCTGCACAAACGTCAGCGGCCAAGCGGACTCGACTTCCGGCGGCACGCTCTCAACTCCGCCAACCCCCAATTACCTGCCCGACTTCATTTTCAAGATTGCCGCGGACCCGAAGCTCGGCGACAGGGCCTTCCATTTTGACGTTGCGGGTCTCGTGAGCAACTTCAAACTCATAACGCCGGCGGCTGTTACGGGAACTTCCCGCGCCACTCAAACCGCCACTGGCGGAGGCGTCGAAATCGGCGCCAACATGGAACTCTTCAAGAACTTCCACTTGATCGGCACCGGCTACTGGAGCGACGGCGGCGGCCGTTATATCTTCGGTCTCGGCCCCGACTTTGTCGTCCGCCAGGCGACGATCACTTCACCGTTCGTTCCTTCGCCGCTCAAGGCCGAATCCGCGATCCTCGGCTTCGAGTGGCAGGCGCAGCCGAAGTCGCTGTTCTACGCCTACTACGGCGGCGCCGAATACGGCCGCGATTTCTCGCAGGACCCATCGAGCGAATCGACGAAGCTGGTCGGCTACGGTTACTCGACGGCCCCCACAACCCAGAATCGCGCCTTGCAGGAAGGCACAGTTGGATGGACTCAGGACTTCTTCAAGAGCCCGAACTTTGGGAAGTTCTCACTCCTCACGCAGGTCTCCTATCTCACACGCGATCCGTGGGCGGCGGCGTTCAACCCACGAAACGCTCACTTGGTTGAAGTCTACGCGGACATCCGCTACACCCTTCCTTAACCCGCACCAAACTCCGGCCGGGGACGCGCTTCACCGCGCGTCCCCCGCTTGAGTCCCTCCGATTTCATCCGACGCAACTCCACCTCGGATTTCTCCGTGCACTGCACGAAAGGCCGCGCGACCAATCCCCGCACAAAGCGCCGTAGGCGCGGCAGAAGTTAGCCCAGCGCGTAAGCGCTGGGTACGTGGCCAGAAAAATGCCAAGCGCCGTGGGCGCGGGACACATCTCCGGCATCGGAAAAATCGGCGCCAAAAAGGGGAAGGGCCGACGCCGGGTGTCGTCGGCCCTGTGGTGGGTTCCCGAATCAGACTCTCTCCCGTGGTCCTTCAGCCGGAGAGCGAGTGCTTCAGGCGGGTCGAGGATAAATCGCGAAGGTGAACGGCAAATAACAGCGCTGTGAATTCTCGGTCAGATATTCACACAGCTTCAGGGGGTGACCGGCAGCGAAAAACTGAAGCGCGAGCCCATTCCGACTTCGCTTTCCACCCAGATCATCCCGCCGTGAGATTCGACAAGATGCTTGGTAATCGAGAGGCCCAGGCCCGTTCCCCCCGCTTCGCGCGAGCGCGCCGCATCCACGCGATAGAACCGCTCGAAGATCCGCCGCTGCTCGGTCTGCGGGATGCCGATCCCCGTATCGCCCACGGTGACGACGACCTGCCGTGAATCCGCGGCGTCGCCCCTTGTTTCCGCCTCAACCCAGATTTCGCCGCCCTCGGGCGTGTATTGCACGGCGTTGTCGAGCAGGTTCTGCAGGATTTCGCGCAGCCGCCGCGGGTCGGCTTTCACTTCGGGCAAGTCCGCGGGCAATCGCAACTCGAGTTTCAGGCGCTTCAGCTCCAGCCGCGGTCGCATTGTTTCGACGCACGCCGCGGCCACGCTCCGAATATTGACGGGCCTGCGTCGAGTTCCGTGCGTCCCGCCTCGATGCGGGAAAGCTCCAGCAGATCGTCGGTGAGCCGCGCCAGCCGCGCCGAGTGGTTGCGGATGATCTCGACGAAGCGCCGGTTGTTCTGCTCGTCCTCCAGCGCCCCGCCGAGCAGCGTTTCCGCGAATCCTTGAATCGCCGTCAGCGGCGTCTTGAACTCGTGCGAAACGTTCGCCACGAAATCGCGGCGCACGCGCTCGAGGTGACGCAAGTCGCTGATGTCGTGCAGCACCAGCGCCGCGCCGGCCGGACCGCCGTTCTTGCCCGGGCCGCCGGGTTCCAGCCGAGAGACCGTCGCGCGGAAATTCTGCCGCGTCACGGTTCCGCGCTCGATTTCTCCTATTTCGACTTCCACGCCGGAGAGAACTCGGCGAACGATGTTCAGCAACTCCGGCTCGCGAACCAACTCGATCACCGGCCGCCCGTCGGTGGGCGCCTCGCCCAGCGCGAAGATGCGCCGGAACTCCTTGTTGCAGAAAACCAGGCGCTCGTTATCGTCAATCACAGCGACGCCCTCGGCCATGCTGGCGAGGATGGCCGCGGAACGATTGCGCTCCTCGGCGAGGGAGCGGATCGTGCGGTCGAGCTGCTGCGCCATGGCGTTCAGCGTGCCGCCGAGCTCCGCCAATGCGCCGCCGGTCGGATCGGTGGGAAGCGGGCGGTAGTCGCCGGAGGCGATGCGGCGCGAAAATTCGGTGAGCCGATCGACGCGTGCGGCGTAGCGGCGCGACGCCAGCAGTCCCAGCAGCGCGCCGATACCCAGGACGATCAAGGCCGCGATCAGCGCCGCCGGCATCCACGAAAGAAGAATCGCCATCATCCCGTGCGGGTCTCGAAGATGTAGCCCGCGCCGCGCACCGTCTTTACGTAAACGGGCCGGTCCGGATCGGGCTCGATCTTCTCGCGAATCCTGCGGATGTAAACGTCCACGCTGCGCGGCGTCACGAATCGCTCCGAGCCCCACACGGCGTCCAGCAACTGGTCGCGCGAGAAGACGCGGTCCGGGCGCGCCGCCAGATAGTAGAGCAGGCGAAATTCGAGCGTGCTCATCGGGACCGTTTTGCCGTCGCGCGTCACGCGATACGACGCGGGATCGATGGCGATGTCGCCGCGCGAAATCGGTTTCTCCGACGAGGTGGGCGCGTCAATTCTGCGCAGCAGCGCCTTCACGCGCGCCACCAGTTCGCGCGGGCTGAACGGCTTCGTCACGTAATCGTCCGCGCCGAGTTCCAGCCCGAGAACGCGGTCCGCTTCTTCGCCGCGCGCGCTCAGGATCAGAATCGGCAGCCGGTTGAGCGCCTGATCGCGGCGAATCTCCTTGCACACCTCTATGCCGGAAAGCTTCGGCAACATCAGATCGAGCAGCAACAGATCCGGCGGCGTCTTGCGGAGTTGCGCGAGCCCGCTCGCGCCATCGCCGACGGCGGTGACTTCAAAACCGTCGCGCGAAAGGTTGTAACGCACCAGTTCGACGATGTCGCGGTCGTCTTCAATCAGCAGGATCTTTTTCATGGCAAGCCGAGGGTCCTTTTCACAATAGCCTGAGAGCGAGCGCGAACGCAAGGGGAGTGGGCCGTGCTCCGTGATCCGCCATTCTCATTCTTTACTGTGTCATCCCGAACGGAGTGAGGGATCTCTCTGCCTGCTCGCCCCCATTCCGCTATCTGCGTGTAGGGGCGGCTTGTCCTGAGCGCGGTCGAAGGAAGCTCGCTTGCCTCGCCGTAGCCCTGGGCTTGGGGCGAAGGCGGGCCTCCGCCCTCTCGGAGTGCGCCGAAACAATTCCCCTGCCAAGTGGCCTTCGCCCCCGGCTCGCAGCGTCGGGGATACCCCCCCCTCCCCCCGTGTTTTTATGTAAGTGCTGATTCTAAAGGACTTGCGACGCAAAAACACGTAACTGCTGATTATAAAGGACTTGAAGTGGCCTATTTTGAATGAGATGTGAAAGATGCGTGAATTTCTTGTAAGTGCTGATTCTAAAGGACTTATGGTTGGAGCTAAGTCCTTTGCTGCGTATGACTTTTGGGTGGTGCCCCAAAATTGTGCAATATTGGGGATTTCCAACAGGGCGGGGGAGGGGATTGCGGATTGTGATTCAGCGTACACGGCATAGGGTAGCCGATGTGTATTCCAATGTCAAGTCTAAAGGGAGTATTCGAAATGATTTCCACGGTTCGAAGGCAAGGTGCGGAGAAGACGAGTTGAGTTGCAGGACCGATGTATAGAACCTATGTCCCAGGCAAGAGCGTTAAGCGCGGCACGAATCTGCGAGAGCGTTACATACAAGTTGTGGTTTGAATTCAGCGCTTCAATCAGCTCGCCCGCAAGTTGAATCACAGAAATACGTCACTGTACCGCTATCGATCGAGTACAATCCGTGACGCCGATCAAGCTCAGGCCACCGGCGAATTCGAGCGCGGTCCAACAGGTGCAAGATGTCCGTTCCTGATTTCCAGAAGTTAATGCTCCCCCTATTGAAGCTGGCAGGCGACGGCCGTCAGCACAGCTCCGCTGAGGCCATCGAACAACTGGCCCAGCAATTTCAGCTCACCGACGACGATCGGCGAGAACTACTTCGGAGCGGCCAGCAGCGATTTGACAACCGCGTGGGCTGGACAACGACCTATCTCAAGAAGGCGGGTCTGCTCAAGGCCGTCGGGCGGGGACAGTTCCAAATTACGGACCGTGGGCGAGAAGTCCTCGCAAGCCAACCGGCATACATTGATGTCGCGTTCCTCACGAGTCGGTTTTCCGAGATGTCAGAGTTCCGAAGGGTTCATCCAAGGGGCGGCCTCGGGGAGGAAGAGCGACCGGCGACATTTGGCCCAGAGGGTAAATGGATTCCGCGAACCGGTGTCGAGGAACGGATCCGCGCAACGATGGAAGTGTCAATTCCGAACGCGGCGACACGTCACGCAGCACTCCGTTTTCTCGCGTTGGCTATTGAGGAGGCGGACGAACAGGGCGGCAACGCATGGTATGTGCGCGAAACTGGCCAGGGGCTCCGGCTCATGACGGGCCGACTGCTTGCATGTGAGGTCGCACGTTCGAGAATGTTGGTCAGCGTCATCGGACCTATCGGCGACGACATCCGCGGCATTCTAGGAGCGGAGGCCGAGAAAGATGAGGAGTTCAAAAAGATACCGGGCGGTCTGCTACTGACGTTCCCCATCGAGCGCGCGGAGGAGGCCGTCGAGTTATTAAAGAATGGACTCAACAGCTTCATTGATATGGCTATGGCGCGTGTCAAGAGCGCAGTCAGCCTTGAAGACCATGCTCCCGAGGCTGTCGCCTACATTTCGACAGTCGTCGGCCACGAGCTGCCACAACCCGAGCCGCTCGTCGAGACCCAACATTCCGAACAACTTGACGACGCCTCGGACGAGGACGATCTCGGCGCTTCGAGAGAGCCCAAGTTTCGTGGGCGTCCGCCGATCTTCGAGCACGGTCAACGCTCTATTGCGTCGCTGGTGAGCGACATCGAGCGTTACGTGATTGCCCTGCCCGAACTGCAGCGCCGCTTCGTTTGGGAAGACACAAAAGTGCGCGACCTCCTGGACTCGCTCTTTGTCGGCTTTCCGGTGGGGACGCTCGTCTTCTGGCACACGTCCGACGAGAAGGACGCTCGCGCTCTCGCGGCGGAAAAGCCGGGTCTCCGAGCGACCACCCTGGTAATCGACGGTCAGCAGCGCCTCACGTCGCTCTACGCCGTGATGCGGGGCGTTGAAGTCGTCGACAAAGATGGCGAAACGCGAAGGATCACGATCGCGTTTCGTCCCCGCGATGGGCGATTCGAGGTCGCCGACGCGGCGATCCGCAACGACCCTGAGTTTCTGGCTAACGTGACGGAACTCTGGAGCGGGACACGCCCGAATTCCCAAATTCGGCGCGATCTAATGAATGCACTGCAGGACAGGGGGCGCGCGGTTGACGAAAAGTACCAGGATGCTGTGGAGCGCAACCTCGAACGCGCGCAGTTGATCAGCGACTACCGCTTTCCCACGATCGACATCCGCAAAACAGCGACAACCCGCAATGAGGAAGCCACGGAAGAGGACGTCGCTGAAATCTTCGTTCGCATTAACAATCAGGGAACCCGATTGGGACAAGCCGACTTCGTCCTGACGCTTCTCTCTGTCTACCACGATGAATTGCGCGATCGGATAGAGGACCGATCGAAGGAGATGTCGACGGGGTCGGTCGTCGGGATCGATACACAACAATTACTGAGGGCTATCTGCGGCGTGGCCTTCGGCCGAGCCAAAATGTCGGCCGTCTACCGCTTCCTTCGCGGTGTCGACCCGACGACGGGAGAAGCGGACGCCGCCGAGCGATCAAAACGACTGGGACAGCTCGACGACGCGGCGAATGAGTGCATAGAGCCCACGCCGTGGCGCGACTATCTTCTTCGCGTATTGCATGCTGGGTTCGTCAGTCCTGCCCTTATTGCCTCCAAGAACGCAATTGTGAACGCTTATGCGTTTTACATTCTGGGCCGAAAGGCGGCGTCTCGAAGGGTAAGCTCGACGCGATCATTGCGCGCTGGATTTTTGGGACGCTATTGACGGCACGCTACTCGAGCTCGTCGGAAACCGTCTTCGAGCAGGACTTGGCGCGAGTTGCGCGTCCAGCGTCGGATGGTGTCGATGGCTTTATGCACGCGCTTGACGACGCGATGGGCGAAAGCTTGACGGGTGACTACTGGACGCAAACCCTGGTCTCAGCGCTGGAGACTCAAAAGGCGCGAGCCCCTGCCGCGCTTGCGTTCAGAGCGGCCCAGGTAGTTCTCGGGGCGCGGGCTCTATTCTCCGACCAGCTTCTGAGGAACCTGTTTGACCCGCCCGCCGAGGGGACACGCGCACCGAGTGAGGCGCACCATCTCTTTCCGGCAGCTTGGCTTGACATGCAGGGTATCCATGAGCGGCGCCGCATCAATCAGGTTGCGAATTTGGCGGACGTCGGATGGTACGAAAACAACGTGATCGGAGGCCGGAGCCCGGCGGAATACGTTCCGCGCGTTCGCCAGATGCTGGCGATCGACGACGACCGATGGGGCCGTCAGTGCGCTGAACACGCGCTCCCAATAGGATGGGAGGCAATGGAGTACGATGAATTTCTTCGCGAGCGGCGGCGACGGATGGCAGATATCGTTCGTGTCGCGTTCCGCCAGCTCGGGGGTGAACCGAACGCCGCCCCGCTCGTGCCGCCATGGTTCCTGCCAGGCGCGGAGGACTTGTGGAAGCGCATCGCGGAGACCGAGCGCGCGCTGCGCGGAGCTGTCCGAGACATCTACGGTACCCGATTTGGGGAGGCGGCCGCGCGAAAGATCCTGGATGCTCTGCCAGAGAACGATCGCGAGCGGCTGGCGCGCAACCTGGGTGCGCGCGCCGGGGGATCGGAACCGTTGGGCATCGTCGATTACCTCTACCTTGGCCAAATTCCGTCGCTGCTCTTCACGGCGGACGTTCAGCAGGAGACGCGTCGCCGCCTGGGGAATCCGCCCGACGCGAAGCAACGGATCCTTGCGACCGTCGACCAGATTGCGCCCGCCCGCAACGACATCGCCCATGTCCGCGAGGTCGATCGCGATCGCCTGCTTCGCGCAAGCGTCGCATGCGCCGACATATTGCAAATGCTTCGAGGCCGCGGCTGAGGCGGGCGGCCCGGCCTTTGACCTGTCGGCAGGCAGTGAAAATCATTCCGAATACTCACTATGCCGCCCTTTCTTCTGCCCCTTGCCTTCAACAGGAAATCTTACAGACGGGGTTTTCTGCCTACGCCACAGATCCAACCCCTGCGATCTTCCTCGAACACCTGAACGCCTGAATAGCCTGCCGCAGCGAAGAGTCCTCCGAGTTCATCGCGGCTTTGGCGGGCGGCCGGTCCTTTGACTTTGCGGTGGCCCGTCTTTGCGCGCAGCCTACCTGCCCTGCCTGCCGGCAGGCAGGCGGCAGGCAAGCGCAAAGGTGGGACTCTTGGTCGTGAACAGCGGGATGGGCGTATGCTCAGTGCGTTTTTGAACCGAGGCGGAGATTTCATCTCGGGCGAGTTCCTGCCTGCGTGATGCTATTATTTTGGATGGTCAAAAGCCCAATCTTGGGGAAACTATGAAGAATCTATTCCAGCGGGAGGCGGTTGACGAACTGATCGCGCGAATTGACACGCTGCAGCCTTCAGCCCAACACCAGTGGGGAAAAATGGACGTGGCGCAGATGCTGGCGCATTGCTCCGCGGCGCTCGATATGGCCTCGGGCCGAATCAATCCGCCGCGCCTGCTCATTGGGAGGCTGCTCGGGCCATTCGTCGGGCCTATCTATTCGAACGAGAAGCCATTCTCGCGCGACAACCCCACCGACCCGAAGCTCGTGGTGTCGGATCAACGGGAGTTTCTCATTGAAAAGGAACAGCTCAAGCTTCGCCTACGGCAATTTCAGGAGGGCGGAGAAGCGAAGTGCACCCGGCATCCGCATCCGTTCTTTGGCGCGCTCACTCCGCAAGTTTGGAGCCGCGGAATGTACAAACACCTGGACCACCACCTGCGGCAATTCGGGGCATAGCCGGGCGAGCTCTGGGCCACGGCGGACGAGGGAGTGCCCGCCTTCGTCCGCTGCGGCGGACTACGGCGCGGCAAGCCCGCCTTCGACCTTCACGACCGGCAGGCAGCGGACTACGGCGGGGCAAGGGGCTGGTCGAAGCCGGATGGGTACAAATGGCGACCTGAAGGTCTCCGCTACGGGTGAAAGGCCCGGACGGGCACAGGCAAGCTGTGCCCCTACGCCCGATAAGATCGTTGGGGATGGCGGAGAGGCAAAGTCAAAAACCGCACCCCTAAGTGTGATCGATGCGGCACGCGCGGATTTGAAAGTCGAGGTCAAGGACCGCAGAAACCGCTAGATTCCTCACTCCGCTGCGGAGCAGAAGGCGCCCCGCAAGGCGCTTCGTTCAGAATGACAATCGTTGGGGGAAGGCGGAGAGGCAAAGTCAAAAACCGCACCCTTGCGCTGCGCGCAAGGATGCGGCACCCGCCTTCGTCCGCCTGCGGCGGACTATGGCGCGGCGAGCCTGCCTACGGCGCTTGTCTCGAATGGAAGGATTCGTTTTAGCAAGTGGGTGTCGCACCTACGGCGCTCGTTATTTCATCTGCCTGAGTTCCCAGCCCTCACGGGCTGGGCTAACTTCTTTCGCGCTTCGGCGCTTGGGGGCCCGCCGATCTACTGAGCGGTTTCGACGGTGAGTCTGAGGCCGATTGCTTTGGTGACGGCGAAGAGCGTGGAGAGGCGAGGATTGCCGTGGATGGATAGGGCTCGATAGAGACTTTCTCTCGATGCCAGCGGCCTTGGCGACTTTGGCGATGCCTTGGGCTTGGGCGAGGTGGCGCAAGGCGATGAGCAGAACGCGGGGATCGTCCTCATCCTCCAATGAGGCTTTGAGATACTCGGCGGCAAAGTCCGGGTCTTTCCGGAGGCGGCGAATGACACTCTCGTCGTGGGAGGTGCTGGCTTTGCGTTTCATGGGGATTGGGTCCTTTCGTTGTAATCCTTCAGATATGCCAACGCCCGCTGGATGTCGGCGGACTGCTTTCGTTTGTCACCGCCGCAAAGGAGCAAGACACATTCCTTGCCGATCATCGCGTAGTAGATTCTGTAGCCTGGTCCCCAATCGATCCGAAATTCGCACACTCCGTGTCGCAAGGGCTTGCAGTCGCCAAAATTCCCGGCGGCGAGGCGGTTGATGCGGCTGGCAATTTTCGCTTGGGCGCGCGCGTCTGCCAGCTGCGTCAACCAATCGTCGAGGACGTCTCTTCCGGCGCGGCTGACGTAGTGGCGAACGTCAATCGCGATGGCCATTGTAACCTATACATTACAGAATGACAAGCGGGAGCGCAGCAAACGGCGAGGAGACGATCCGCACCCTTAAGTGCGAAGGGTGCGGCACCCGCCTTCGTCCCGCAAGCGGGACTACGGCGCGGCAGGCCCGCCGATGCTGGCGTTCGGAATGACGACGATGGGAAAAGGGCGACTTGCATGCGAGGACTGACGCGTGTATCTTTCTGCGGCCTCGTGAAACCAAGACGGAGATTCTGCATCTTAGATAGCGCAGTTTTCGTGGCTGGTAGTCGGACGAAGTGCCAAAAATCACTTGCCGAGGAGAGTTAATGAATAACCGATGGATTCGTAAGGTGCTTCTTGTTGCTGTGCTGGCCGGAGTAGGACTTGCAGTGGCGTGCGGGGCAAATCCTGAAGGAACGTACCGCGATTCCGACGGTGCGGTCACGCTCAAGTTGAAAAGCGGCAAGGCCAGCATGGACGTTGGCCCCTTACACCTTGACGCGGCTTACAAAGTGGATGGCGACAAGCTCACCCTCACGCCGCTCCAGGGCGACACGCGCCAAACGATCGTCTTCACGATTGACAAGGACGGCTCGCTGGAAGGGCCTCCGGACAGCATGTTCCCGAAGCTTGTGAAACAGAAGTAGCAGCTGAGCTGGCCCCAGGCGCTAGGCCAGCGCCTGGGGAATCCGCATCCGCGCGCGGAGCAATCGGCGTGGGAGGAAACGACAACGATGAAACCTCTTCAGGTTAAGACTCAACTGCACATCGCAAAGCCTGCCCACGACGTATTCGAGGCCATCGTGGACCCGGAGAAAATGTCGCACTATTTTATTTCGTCGGGCAGCGGGCGCATGCAAATTGGAAAGACCGTTCAATGGAGATTTGAAAAGGGCGGAGACATCGACGTAAGAATCGAAGACATCGAACCGGACCGGTCAGTGTCGTTTTTCTGGTCGGCGAGCGGGATGGAAGGTCGCGTCGCAATGGAATTGGCGCCGGCGGGTGATGGGAGGACTTTGGTGAAAGTATCGGAATCGGAATGGCCGCCGGACGAAAAAGGAATTGCACGATGCATCGAACAAACACAGGGCTGGATGCATTTCCTGTGCTGCATGAAGGCGTATCTCGAGTACGGCATCAATTTGAGAAAGTGAGCGCCGGGAAGCCCGCGCTGGGGACGAGGTGAAAGAGAGCCGCCTTTACGCTCCCGCCTACGTCCGCCGGGGGCGGACTACGGCGCGGCAGGCCCGCCTTTGTTGGCCTGCCCGCCACCTGCCGTGACGGGTGAACTCCGGGCAGGCGGGGACGGTCAGAAGACCGGCTTGTTCAGGAGATCGCGGATTTCTTCTTCGCTGAGGAGTCCCTTGGCGGCGAGAAGATGAATGAGCTTCAGAAGCAGTCTGCCGTCGGCGGTGGCCCTGGAAGGCTGGTTCTCCATGGTGTCCATGCTCACGGGAGCCACGCGAAATTGATCGAGTTCGGCAACCCACCGATCGATCTCGAATCGTTGCTCCGGGGTGGCGTCGGTGAACGAGACTCCCATGCCAAGTCCCGGATGGGAGTAAATGACTTTGCCGTTCACCTCGATCACTCTTCTGTCCTTCAGCAAACCCAGGCGGACTTCGGCGCCAACCGGCAGAGGCGTCATCGTATCCAGGTAGCAGCCGCCAAGCCCCAGGTCGGAGACGCGCGTGCTCACGCTCACGCCTGAGCCGATCTCCACGACCTGCGCCACGGTCGAGATCATGTGGCGGCCGGAGTGTCTGCGGTCCTCCTGGACAACGACGCTCGGCCCTTGCCCTGGCCCGGATTTGGCTCTGTCTTCTTTTCGCATCTGCTTGGTTTGGCTCCCCTCGAAAGGAGCCCCTTTCGTCAACTGCCGTTTGATCTCTTTCGAGAGTGACGCAGGCGGCCGTCCGGCGGAGCCACGAGAATTGTGGCGGCGTCCGCGCAGAACCTGGAATTGCGCACGCGCGCAGCGTAAAAGGAAGAGCCGGACTGAAAAGCAACCTCAGACATGGGACCCCTTGGCATCGTCGGCAAAAGCAGGCGATGCGCGCGGTCCCGCAAGCGCGGGACCAGAACCCCACGGTCTTTATTGTCGCGCGGCCCGGGGAGCGGAACAACCGGAAAAATGGAGGCCTTGTTCAAAGGGCCACAGCCGGCTGCGCGAGCGCGCGAAGCCAGGTGGACGGGAGGGGGCGCGGGCATAGCCTCGGTGGAGTTGATGAGGCTGCGTGACCGGTCATCGGGAGCGGACTTGCCCGCGTCGAGAGGCGCGGCTAAGATGGCTCGTTTGTTGCGTGGGCGCATCGGCTAAAGCGTTTCTCGGGGGACAACATCGTGTACCCATACATCCACATCGGCCCGGTGACGCTGGGCACATACGGCATTCTGGTGGCGACGGCGCTGCTCGTTGCCTACTTCGTATTGCGCGCGGATTTCCGGCGTCGGGAAATGGCCGTGGAAGCGGAGACGGTCGTCGCGCTCACGGGCCTGGCGGGCTTGGTGGGTGCGCGGCTCTATCACCTGCTCGAGACTCCGAGAGTTTTCTTTGCGGACCCGTGGCCGCTGCTGTTCAGCACGATGGGATTCGCGTGGTTCGGGTCGGTGATCGCGGGATTCATCGCGCTGGCGCTGCTGGCGAGGCATTACCGCGTGCCGATGCTCCTGATGCTTGACTGCGCTTCGCCCGCGGCGGCGATCGGCTACGGTGTGGGCCGCATCGGCTGCCTCATTTCCGGCGACGGCGATTACGGCACGCCGACCTCGCTGCCGTGGGGGATGAGTTTTCCGAACGGGATTGTTCCGACGCTCCAGCGCGTGCATCCCACGCCGATCTACGAATTTCTTGTCGCGATCGTGATTTTCTGGGTTCTCTGGCAAATCGGCGCGGGCGCGATCGCGGGACGCCGCGCGCCAGGACGCATCTTCGCCTATTACCTGGTGCTGACCGGAATCGCGCGATTCTTCGTGGAATTCATCCGCATCAATCCGCGATCGTTCTTCGGACTTACGAATGCGCAGGCGGCCAGCGTCGCATCGGTCGTCGCAGGCGTGGCGCTATTGATGTTATTGCGATCCGCGCCTCCGGTGCCGCCGCCGACGCCCCCGCAAAAGGGCTCATCGCGGGCGAAGGCCTGACGCTGCTTGAGGGCGCGCGTGGCCTTCAAAATGGAGGTGAACACATGTCGCCGCCGACGGGAATAAAGGCAGTGGCGGACGTTGCAATATACACGGGCACCATTTCTGTTGTGGTGAGCCCATTCCTCCTGTATTGGTCCCATATATTCGTTGTTTCCAGGGCGGGGACTATTGCCGCAATTCTCGGAGTCCCGGGCGGTGCTGCATGCATTGTGTTGGGGTTCGGCCTGCGACACCTTCGGAATTGGGCTCGCTTGGGGTTCATCGTGCTTATGGGTCTTAGCTTAGCCGGCGAGGTTGTCGGCGTTCTTCTACTGAGAAGGCTCCCCACACTTTCCCACACCTTCGACATCCTATGGTCGACGGGGATCCAAGTGACGGTCCTTTGGTATCTGAGCCGCCGAAATATTAGAGAGCTGTTCCGCGCTCAATTGATGAGCCGCTAGAGCCTTGACGCGAGTGCGCATCTGGCATAGTTTCCGCCCAGCGGCAGGACTTTTCGTGTCTGTACGTGCGCGCCCAGTTGGGGCGGGGAATCACCCCGCTCGAGAAAAGTTCATCCTGGAGGTGAATTCATGCAGCGGCCCACGGGTGTGACGGTGATTGCGATTTTTCAAATCGCGTTCGGACTGTTTGCGATTCTACTTGGGCTGACGGCGTTTGGCCTGGGCTCGGCTGTCGTGATGCACCGGGCGATGATGGGCGGGGCGGTCGGCGCCGTGGTGGGAGCGCTCGGCGCGGTTGTGGGGGCATGGCGCTGGTGCTCGGTGTGTTGTACATCGTGCTCGGAGTGGGTTTGCTGAAACTGGCCAACTGGGCGCGGCTCGTGACGCTGGTGTTCGCGGCGCTCGGGGCGTTGCTGCACGTGCTCCGCTTGTTTCATTCCATGGTGCACCCGCACCTCTTTATGTTCCACGCTTTCTGGAGCGTGATGATGACTGCGATTTGCGTGCTGATCATCTGGTACCTGCTCCAGCCGAACGTAAAGCAGGCGTTTGGAGAGAGCTGAAGCGCCAGCCGCGCCGGGACGAAAATCAAAAGAGACAGATGCCGGGCTCCCGGCCAGGCCGGGACAAGTTCCGCCCGGCGCTACATTTAATTGGCGGGCTCCAAGTAGAGCCCGCACCCGTAAACCTTTGCACGCGGCTGTATTCGCGGTTTTCATTTTTGTGCCATTGAGTCCTCGAATTGGGCGAGAGCGCGCGCGGTTTGCTGCTTATATTTCGCGATGCGGTCGAGGGCAGCGGGCGATTTCGCATCCGCGCCGACAACTTCCAAGACCTGTTTTTGCAAGGCTTCGTCCATCGGCTTCGCCATATCCTGAAGCGCGGCGAGGGCCTGGGGCAGAACTGCGCGCAGGTGATCGAATTCGGCGGCGGCGTTCTGCGGATGATAGCTGAGGCGATCGCCGGTCTGCATGGCGTCGATGAGTGCGTCGGGCGACCAGCCGAGCGGCCACACTTGATTGAGGCTGTCGTAGGCTTCGTGGAGACGAGTCATTAGCCCGGCGAAGCCGTCGAGTTCGGAGTCGCGCGCGGCGAGCGCGGCGTTGCGATGCACGACGACCTTCACGTCAACCGTTACCGGCAGGCTCGGCACTGTGATGACGGTCGTCAGCGTGTTTCCTTCGTAGCGCCAGCCGGCCGTCCCTTGCTCCATCGCCGGAGCGAGCATGTCCAGCGGCTGGCCATTCACTTCGACGGATTCGGGCGGCCAATCGCCGGGCAAACGGATTACGTAGCCGCGTGTGCGGATCATGTCGGGGTAGCCGCCGCGTACGGGCGCGATTTCCACGGTGACGTTGTTTCCGCTGCGTGACGCGCGCAGATCGGTCCACGAAGCTTCTCCTTCCTGGTAGGCGCGCGTGCCGGCGGCATCGTCGTAGAGCGTGTAGCTTGTGGATTGGCCGTCGGCGAGCGGGAAAACGCTGACGATGAGCGGGTCCACGGGTTTCTCGCCGGTATACTCCATCTCCGGTTGCATCGGCACAATCGCGCCCGCGCGCACGTACACCGGAATCTGGCGGATGGAGAAGTTGCGATCGACATATACAGGGCCAGTGAACTCGAGGCCGGTGGGCCACTCAATCCAGTCGCCTCTTGGGATCCAGACTGTTTCGCTCGCGAGTTGCGTGGCGGAATCCACCGGCGACGCTACCGGCGCGACGATCATGTTCTCGCCGAAGAGGTATTCATTCTTCGAGGTGTAGGCCTCTTGGGATTCTGGCCAGTCGTAGTAGAGGGGACGCAGAAACGCGACGCCGGTGTCGTAGGTGCGGCGCGCCTCGGTGTAAATGTACGGCTGCAAGGCGTAGCGGAGATGGTAGGTGTCGCGCAGGATGTCCGAATAGGGCTCCGGATAGGCCCAGAGGCGGCGCTCGGATTCGGGATTTTTCGTCGTGTGCGTCCGGAGAATCGGGCTGAACGCGCCGAATTGCACCCAGCGCGTGAAGAGTTCCGGGTCAACGGCGCCGGGCATGTGGCCGCCGATGTCGTGGCTCCAATAGGCGTAGCCGACGTTCGCGGCGGTGGCGGTGAACCACGGCTGAAAGGCCAGCGACTCCCAGACGGAAACCGTGTCGCCCGAGAAACCGATCTCGTAGCGATGATTTCCCAACCCGCCCCAGCGATGGAAAAGCAGCGGGCGTTTCCCCTCGCGCTCCTGATCCGTGAAGTGAACGTAGTTGAGCCACCACGTGGGAGTCACGCCGGGCGTTTTCGTGTTCGGCTCCGCCTGCCAATCGAGCCACCAGAAATCCACGCCCTGACGCTCGAGCGGATGGTGGATGAGGTCCATGTAGTTCTGCGCAAATTTCTGATTCGTGATGTCGAAGGGAATGTACTGCTTCGTCGCGGGATCGATTCCCATCGCGCGCGCCATTTCGGGATAGTGATCTTCCCAGGGCTGAATGCCCGAGGCGGGATGCACGTTCAGCGTGACCTTCAAGCCGTCATCGTGAATGCGCTGCAGAAAATCGCCGGGATCGGGGAATAGGAAATGATTCCAACTGTAGCCGGTCCAACCGAGCGTATGGCCGGAAGCGTCCTTCTGATCGTCCCACCACTTCACGCCGAAGGTCGGGTGCCAGTCCATATCGATGACGAGGACGTTGAGAGGAACATCGTTTTCGCGGAAGCCGCGAACGAGATCGTCCAATTCCTGGTCGGTGTACGACCAGTAGCGCGACCACCACGCGCCGAACGCGAATCGCGGCGGCAGTGGAATTGGCCCCGCGACGCGCACGAAATCGCCGAGCGCCTGCTTGTAATCGTGGCCGTAGCCGAAGAAATACCAATCCTGGCGCTCGCCGGCGGGACGCAGCGTCACCCAAGGCCACGGACTGGATTCGCCCTGCGTAAACGAAAAATCGGCGGAATCGAAGAGCGGGCGATCGGAATCGTCCACGACGACCCAGCCGTCGCGCGAGATGAGACCGGGGCCGATGGGCTCCTTCGTTTGATCGCCCTTCGCGCCATCGAGCGTGCGCGTGGTGCCCTGAAGATTGCCCGTGTCCTTCATGCCGGGATGCCAGACGACTTGCTTGCCGTTGAGCGTGAATTCAATTTGCAAGTTGCCGGCGTCGAATCTTCCGTTCGCTCGCGCGCCGGGTGAATACGTGAGCTTCAGCGCGTCGGTTCGGATCGTGAGGGTCTCGCGGCCATTCTTTTTCGTGAGTGCGTGCGTAAAGTTGGGCACAGGCAGCCTTCGATTCAGGAATACGAACGAGGGGTGATCCTCGAAACGGCCCGCGGCGTCCCACTCCATGCGAATCAGGCGCGAGGTCAGGACCGAGAAACGCGCGTTGCCGAGCGTCACGACGGCGCGCGGATCGGCGACCGGATCGTACATGCCCGGCGGCGTGCTCTGCGCCCGCGCGGAGAGAGGCAGCATCACGACAAGCGCCGCTATAAGAATTGGACTGGAGAACGGTCGCGGAATTCGTGGAAGACTATTTGTCATGAAGTCACCATTGGGCGCGCGTCACGAACGCCTCGCGCATGATAACGCCAAACACGACAGGAACGGCGGCGCGGTGACGGGCCGGATGCAAGCTGGGCAGGGGGCGAGAGCAGCCGTGCCGTCTCGAGGACGGAACAATCCCGGCCCCGACAGCGTATCTGCATGCAGGAAGCAGAATCGACGTGTGCCAACTCCTTGAAGAATCGCTCTCTCTTTGGCGCCAGGACGCCGCCGGCCCCCCGCCGTTTGACGGAACGTTCACCGCCGCCGAGCAAGCAACCCGTGAAATTCATCTCGACCTGCTTCTGCAAACGGTCGAAGCGGAGTTGCGCGATCTGCCGCGCACCAGATCCGAGCGGAGTTCCGCGCGCAGCCGGATCACTTCGGCCTTCATTGATTTCGCGAAAGCGTGTCTCGACCTTGACGACAGCCACCTCGAACTCCTGCTGAACGACGGCTTCTCGGCTGTCGCCACGCAACTCGCCCGGCAAGCGCGCCAGTTCGACCCCGGCGTCAGCGCCGCCGACATTTTTCAGGCCAGCCGGAATGCATGGACCGCGTGCGGCCTGCAAAGTCTCATGGGACAGGAGATGCGCCTCACGCCCGCGATCTTCGCGTACAGCATGCTCTACCCGTACACCGATAATTATCTCGACGATCCGGCGGCCTCCCGTGGCGCAAAGCTCGCCTTCAGCGACCGCTTCCGCCGGCGTCTCGATGGAGACGCGATCGAGCCATTCAACGATCGGGAAGCCACCATCTGGCGCCTCGTCGAACTCATCGAAGAGCAGTACGCCCGCGCCGACTGGCCCGAGGTCTATGCAAGCCTGCTGACAATCCACCGCGCACAGGAAAACAGCGTTCGCCTGCTTCGCTTCGGTTCGTCCTCTGCGGGCACCGACGTCCTCGAACTTAGTTTCGAGAAGGGCGGCGCTTCCGTCCTGGCGGATGCTTACCTCGCCGCGGGATCGCTCTCGCCTGACGAAGCGCAGTTCGCGTTTGGTTGGGGAGCGCTGTTGCAGCTTGCCGACGATCTCCAGGACCTTCAGCAGGACCTTCGCCAAGGGATACTCACGGTTTTCACGCAAGCGGCCGCGCGGACGCCTCTCGACATGCCGCTCGACGATCTCACAACGCGCACGTTGAATTTCGGCCAGCGAGTCATGCGCCAAATCAACCGCGTGCCGTCAAATCATTCCGCGGTCAACGGCGAAGCTGCGAAACGCAAACCCCTTGAGGAGTTGATTCGGATGAGTTGTTCGCTGCTGCTGATCTGGTCTGCCGGTGAGTCCGCCAAGCTCTATACGAGCCGCTATCTCGCTGACCTCGAAACGCATTCGCCGTTCCGATTCGCCCATCTCGCGGAAAAACGCAAGAAGCTGGCCCGCTGGACCGGCCCCCTGGCTCGCCTGTTCGAGTCGTTCCTCGAGGACGAGGAGGACGAGCCCGCATCCCTCCTGCTCGCCAGCTCGCTCATGCCACGCTTCTGACGCGGCGAGCAATTGTCTGCGCTTTGCCGGGCGCGCGAAACCACGAGATTCTTCGACTGCGAGGCGGCTCGTCCCGGCAGGGCCGGGACGGAAGAGAAAAGAGCCCCGACCAGGCCGGGGCAGGCCGCCTCTCCGCTCAGAATGACACCAATTTTGTGCGTGCGCCATTCGGGGCGCGGGGAATTTCTGTGCGCGTTGAAGACGGCAAGCTGAAGGAGAGAAAAATCCCCCACACGTAAAACCGACGTGTGGGGCACCCGCGCTTGTCATTCCGAGGAGCGAAGCGACGAGAAATCTGCTTTTTTCTTGGCATTTAGCGAAAAGCAGATTCCTCGCTGCGCTCGGAATGACAACCCAAGCGGGTCTTTCAACAAGCTGTTGATAGGACGATGCGCGACGGCGGGAGGCGGGCGGAGCAAACTCCGCCCCTACACAAAGCGAAAAGCGACGGTGACGTTAGGCGAGCATTTGGCGGAGGACGTAGCGGAGGATGCCGCCGTGCTGGAAATAGGCGACCTCCTCGGGAGTGTCGGCGCGGGCGACGGTCTGGAAAATAGTTTCTTTGCCGAGGTCGTCTTTGGTGCGGACGGAAATCGCTTTGCGGGGGGCGAGATCGCGCACGCCGGCGATGGAAAATGCTTCGCGGCCGGTGAGGCCGAGCGATTCGGCGGTCTGTCCGGCGAGATATTCGAGCGGAAGGACGCCCATGCCGACGAGATTGCTGCGGTGTATGCGCTCGTAGCTTTCCGCGATGACGGCGCGCACGCCCAGCAGCAGCGCGCCTTTCGCGGCCCAATCGCGCGAAGAGCCTGCGCCGTATTCCTTGCCCGCGAGGACGATCAGCGGCACGCCTTCCTTCTGGTAGCGCACGGCGGCGTCGTAGATGCTCATCTGTTCGCCACTGGGGAAGTGAAGCGTCCAGCCGCCTTCGGTCCCGGGAGCGAGTTGATTGCGCAGGCGAATATTTGCAAATGTGCCGCGCATCATGACTTCGTGATTGCCGCGGCGCGCGCCGTAAGAATTGAAATCCACGGGCTTAACGCCATGGGCAATCAGGTAGTTGCCGGCGGGGCCGTCGGGCTGAATCGAGCCGGCGGGAGAAATGTGATCCGTGGTGACGCTTTGGCCGAGTCTCGCCAGGACGCGCGCGCCGGTGATGTCCGCGAGCGGAGCGGGCTGCTTCGGCATGCCATCGAAGAACGGCGGCAACGCGATGTAGGTGGACTTCGCGTCCCAGGCGTAGAGATCGCCTTCGGGAACGGGCAGTCCGCGCCAGCGCGCATCGCCCTGAAACACTTCGCCGTATTCCTTGTTGAACATTTTCGTCGTGACGGCGGCGCGGACGTTGTCTTCGATCTCCTTCGGCGTGGGCCAGATTTCGCGGAGGTAAACGGGTTTGCCGCTCGATCCTGGCCGAGAGACTCGGTGGCCATGTCGACGTCCATGCGTCCGGCGAGGGCGTAGGCGACGACGAGCGGCGGCGATGCGAGATAATTCGCGCGGACGAGCGGATGAATGCGTCCCTCGAAATTGCGATTGCCGCTGAGCACGGAGACCGCGACGAGGCCATTTTCCTTGATCGCCGCGCCGATGGCGTCGGGCAGCGGGCCGCTATTGCCGATGCAAGTGGTGCAGCCGTAGCCGACGAGATTGAAGCCGAGCTTTTCGAGATAGGGCGTCAGGCCCGCGGCGTCGAGATAATCGGTCACGACTTTCGAGCCGGGCGCGAAGCTGGTCTTCACCCAGGGTTTTCGAGTCAGGCCGCGCTCGACGGCTTTTTTCGCCAGCAGGCCGGCGCCGAGCATCAGCGAAGGATTCGACGTGTTCGTGCAGCTCGTGATGGCGGCGATGACCACTGAGCCGTTCGAGAGCTCGAAGCGATCGCCATTGTTTTTCACGGCGGCGTGTTTTTGCGGCACGCCTTCCATCGCTTTGGCGAATGACGATTTTGCCTGGCGCAGCGGCACGCGATCCTGCGGGCGCTTGGGGCCGGCGAGAGTGGGCTCGACGTTGCCGAGATCGAGTTCCAGCGTGTCGGGAATAGATGGGATCGGGCGTTGCGTCGGTGCGGAAAATCCCCTGCGCCTTCGTGTACGCCTCGACCAGGCGAATGTGCTCCGCGTTGCGGCCGGTGAAGCGCAGATAGGCGAGCGTTTCGGCGTCCACGGGGAAGAAGCCCATCGTCGCGCCGTATTCGGGCGCCATGTTGGCGATCGTGGCGCGGTCGGGCAGGCTCAGGCTGGAAAGGCCCGTGCCGTAGAATTCGACGAACTTGCCGACGACGCCTTTCTTGCGCAGCATCTCGGTGACCGTGAGCACGAGATCGGTGGCCGTCGCGCCTTCGGGCGAGGCGGCCGTGCAGTTTGAAGCCGACCACGTCGGGAATCAGCATCGAGAGCGGCTGGCCGAGCATGGCGGCTTCCGCTTCGATTCCGCCGACGCCCCAACCGAAAACGCCCAGGCCGTTGACCATCGTGGTGTGCGAATCGGTGCCGACCAGCGAATCCGGATAGGCCAGCGTGCGGCCGTCCTCGGGCAGCGTCGAAGACGACGCGCGCGAGATATTCGAGATTCACCTGGTGCACGATGCCGGTGTCCGGCGGCACGACCTGGAAATTCGCGAAGGCGCTTCTGTCCCCAGCGCAGGAATCCGTAGCGCTCGATGTTGCGCTGAAATTCGAGTTCGGCGTTGAATGCGAAGGCCATGTCCGCTGCCGAACTGGTCCACCTGCACGGAATGATCGATCACGAGTTCGGCGGGCAGCAGCGGATTGATCTTTTTCGCGTCGCCGCCCATGCGCGCCATGGCGTCGCGCATCGCGGCCAGATCGGCCACGGCCGGGCACGCCGGTGAAATCCTGCAGCAGCACGCGCGCGGGCATGAAGGCGATCTCCTAGCGCGCGGCCGTCGGGCTGCCATTCGGCCGAGCCCTTCGATGTCCGGGGCGCGGACAAAGCGGCCGTCTTCCTGGCGCAGCAGATTTTCCAGCAGCACGCGGAGCGAGACCGGCAAGCCGGAACTTGCGCCGACGCCTTTTTGTTCGAGCGCGGGCAGGGAGAAGATGTCGTAGGGGCGGGCGTCCACTGTGAGTGTGGTGCGCGTCCCGAAGGAATTCTTGCGAAGGGGCGCCATTGCGGTCGGTATCCTCTCAGGATTTCTGCGAAAAGAACATGATAGCGCAATCGGAGGGGCGGCGGCATCGGAGAGTGACGCCGCTAGCGTAGAATGTGGAGTGGCCGGAAAAGGGGGTAAGACTTCGGAATGCGGGTCGTTCTGATTTCGACGTACGAGTTGGGGAGGCCGCCGTTCGGGTTGGCGTCGCCGGCGGCGTGGCTGGCTGCGCGCGGGATGGACGTGGAGTGTCTTGATCTCTCGCGCGAGGCGTTGCGCGAGGAAGCCATGTGCGGAGCGGGGCTCGTCGCATTCTATTTGCCGATGCACACGGCGACGCGGCTGGCAGCGCAGCTGATCGAGCCGGTCCGGCGCATCGAATCCGCGCGCGCACATTTGTTGTTACGGCCTCTACGCGCCGGTGAATGAAGAGCTGCTGCGCGGGCTCGGCGTGCGGACGATTCTCGGCGGGGAATTCGAGGATGGACTGACGCGGCTCGCGGAGCGATTGGCTGCGGGCGGGGACGGCGTTGCGGCGCAGTCGGAGCCGGTGATATCGCTTGCGCGGCAGGATTTTCTCGTGCCGCGAGCGCGCAGGGTTTGCCGCCGCTCGCGAACTACGCGCGCGTGGTGATGCCGGGCGGCGGCAACGCGCTGGCGGGCTACACGGAAGCGAGCCGCGGCTGCAAGCATCTGTGCCGGCACTGCCCGGTGGTGCCGGTGTACGACGGCGCGTTTCGCGTGGTGGGGCGGGAAGTCGTGCTGGAGGATATTCGGCAACAGGTTGCGGCGGGCGCGCAGCACATCACGTTCGGCGATCCCGATTTCTTCAATGGCCCGGCGCACGCGCTGGCGATCGTCGAAGCGCTGCACCGCGAATTTCCCGCGCTGAGCTACGACGTGACGATCAAGATCGAGCATCTGCTGCAAGCACGCGCGGGAATTGCCGCGGCTGCGCGACACCGGCTGCCTGTTTGTGACGAGCGCCGTGGAATCGGTGGACGATGCGATTCTCGCGCGGCTGGACAAGGGCCACACGCGCGCGGATTTCCTCGAGGTCGCGCGGCATTTTCGCGAGTTGGGATTGACGCTGCAGCCGACGTTTGTGCCGTTCACGCCGTGGACGACGCTCGAGGGATACCGCGAGTTGCTGCGCGTCATCGCGGAGGCGGAACTGGTGGAGAACGTCGCGCCGATTCAACTGGCGATTCGACTGCTGATTCCCGGCGGGCTCGCGCCTGCTGGAATTGGAGGAGGTGCGCGAGATGGTCGGAGCGTTCGACGCGCGCGGCGCTGGCGTATCCCTGGCGGCATGCGGACGCGCGCGTGGATGAATTGCAGCGGCGCGCGCAAGCTCGCGGTCGAACAGAGCGAGAAGAGAAACTCGGCGCGCAGCGAAAGTTTTGCGCGCATCTGGCGCGCGGCGGCGGATGCGGCGGGGAGTGCTACGGGAGATGCAAATGGCGCGGCGATTTGGGAGCCGCGGCCGGGAGCGCGCGCGGAGGTGCCGCATCTGGACGAGCCGTGGTATTGCTGCGCCGAGCCGACTCGCGAACAATTCGTTTCGATTGCGGCTGCGGGAGCCGCGCCGTGCGGCGGGCCCGCTGCGCCCCTCGCGGAAAACGCTCGGGGTGAACCGCGCGCCGTGCCTGCCGGCAGGCAGGCGGATGGATTCGTATGAGCGAGCGCGCTGGGCGTCGGCTGCTGATTCTGGCGAGCAAGCTGGGTTACCAGACGCGAAGTTTCGCCGCGGCGGCGCAACGGCTGGGAATTGAAGTTGCGCTGGGTAGGATCGCTGCCATCAACTCGATGATCCGTGGGCGCGATCGCGCGATCGCGCTGCATTTCGAGCGGCCGGAGGAAGCGGCGGCGGAAATCGTGGCGGGCGCCGCGGTGACGCCATTGCAGGCGATTCTTGCGCTGGGCGACCGCCCGACACCGGCGGCGGCGCGGGCCGCGCGCGCTGCTCGGCATTGCGCTACAATTCGGCGGAATCGGTGGACAACTGCCGCAGCAAATTGCGGCAGCGCGAAGTGCTGCTCGGCGGCGGGGCTGCCGGTACCGGCGTTTTATTCGTTTGCGCTCGACGCATCGTTTGAAGGCGTGCCCGCCGGCAGGCAGGCTCGCGCGCGCGTGAAATTTCCCTGCGTGCTGAAGCCGCTGCGGTTGGCGGCGAGCCAGGGCGTGATTCGCGCCAACAACGCGGCGGAGTTTCGCGCGGCGGCTGAGCGGATACGCGCGCTGCTGGAGTCGCCGGAATTGCGGGCGACGCGCGAGCCGGAACTGGACCGCTTGCTCGTCGAGGAGTACATTCCCGGGCGCGGAAGTGGCGATGGAGGGCCTGGTCGAGGCCGGGCGCGTGCGCGTGCTCGCGATATTCGACAAGCCCGATCCGCCTCGAGGGCCGTACTTCGAGGAGACGATTTACGTGACGCCGTCGCGGCTGCCGGCGGACGCGCAGGCGGCGCATCTTCGCGTGCGTCGAACGAAGCGCGCTCGCATTGGGATTGAGCGAAGGGCCGCTGCACGCGGAATTTCGCTGTGAACGAGCGCAGGCCGTGGGTGCTCGAAGCTCGCGCCGCGGCCGATTGGGGGACTGTGCGCGCAGGCGCTGCGATTCGGAGCGGACGCGATGCCGCTGGAAGAATTGCTGGTGCGGCACGCGCTGGGCATGCCGGGGACGGGCGTCGAGCGCGAACGCGATAGCGTCCGGCGTGATGATGATTCCCGTGCCAGCAGACGGGAATTCTCGAGCGGTGGGCGGGGAGGACGCAGGCGTGCGCGGTGCCGGGCGTTGACGGAGACGGAGATCACGGCGCGCATCCAGGATCGCGTGACGGCGTGGCCGGAAGGATCGAGCTATCTGGGATTTATCTTTGCGCGCGGCAGCACGCCTGAGGACGCGGAAGCGGCGCTGCGCGAGGCGCACGGGAAGTTGCGATTCGTGATTCGACCGGAATTGCCGGTGGAGCATCCGCTGTCGAGTGCACACAGCGATGATGTGACGGCGCGGATGCCGCGCTGAAGCGCGGCGCTACATTCAAACCTTAACCTTCGTACGGGGAAACCGTGCGCGGTCGTTGACGGGCGCCGGGGATGTGGAGTTAGCCTTTGGCGCGGGGCGCGACGTAACCTTCGGGCAGCTTGGCTCCTTCGCCGAAAAAGAACTGCTCGAGTTGTTCTTCCATGATTTTCTGCGACTTGCGGATCCAGAGGATTCAGGCGGTACTCGTTCATGATCATTTTCGAGTGCTCGATCCAGATCATCCAGGCGTCCTTGGAGACGTTCTCGTAAATGCGCTTGCCGAGCTCGCCTTTCCACGGCGGGCGATCGAGGCCCGGCATTTCTTTGCCGAATTTGACGCAGTGAACCATGCGTCCGCCGGGCGTAGGAGCCGCGCTCGGCGGCGGTGCCGGCGGTCCGCAACTGTCGTCTGCCATTTGGGCCTCCAGGGGCGCTGGGCGCCCGAACAAATCCTACAATACTTCAAGCGGTGCGGAATTCAAAGCGTCGCAGGGCCCCGGGTATCAGCCAAGTTTCCGGTAACGATATTCACGCAGACTTAGCCAATTTGTCGCGACAGTCATGGTTTCTCCTTTGTGGCGGCAGGGAAAACGTGCCAGAATCTTCGCAATGAGATTCGTTATCCTATTGACGTGCTACCTGCTGTTCCAGGTGGTACCTGCTCAGGTAGAGAAGCCGCGACCCAAGTTCAGCGATTACCCAGTCAAGGAAATCTATCGAGGAAGACCGGCGCGGCCCATCATCACAACGGAGTTTCGCTCTTTCAGAACCAGGATTAGGGAGGGCGCGAATTCCGAAGTGGATTTTGCCGGTCACTACACGATCCCGCGCTGGGGGTGTGGCGCATTTTGCAACGCATTTGTCTTTGTCGATTCCATCAGCGGTAAAGTGTATGAAGGACTTGGAGTGTCCGAACTTCCTCTTACTTGGGAGGAAAAGCACGAAGGCGAGGACATCGAGCGGATGGAGTTCCATCCGGATAGCCGCCTGCTGAAGATTAACGCCTGCCCGGGTGAAGAGAATTGTGGGTTTTACGATTATGTGATGGTGGACGGAAAAGGTTTGAAACTCATCCGAAAAGAACTCCTGCCAAAAGAATTCCAACCATTACCTTAGCGCTAGAAAAGGAAGTCTTGCTTCGCGAGCGTGCACATCGGAGACGGAGCTGTTACTAGCTTACTGGTGCGGCGGGTGTCCAAGGTTCATCTTCATCATCTACGAGTCCGGCGAAATCGGGAAGACACCTTTTGACCGGGGACTCCACAAGAAGACGTTTCACCGCTTCCACGCGTGGAGGCGCGGCACCCATCGGTGGACGTTCCGGCAATATTCTTCGTAATCGGCGCCGAACATCTTGCGCAGAGTCGGCTCTTCGTACAGCATCACAAATAAGGCTGTGCCGAGCACCACGGCGCACGCTCCCGCGATTGCGATCCAGTTTGCACGTCCGAACACGATCCACAGGCCGATCCAGCCGGTGAAGAAGCCCACGTACATGGGATTGCGCACGTAACGGTAGAAACCCACCACAACCAGTTTCTTCGGCGGAGCAATTGGCGCGGGGGTTCCGTGTCCCGTCCTACCGAAATCCCATACGCACCGCAGTGCGACCGCGAAACCGAGCGCCGAAGGAACCGCGGCAATCCATCGCCACCGCGCCGCGCCTGAAAGATCAACGCGAAAACCCAGGAGCGGCGGCAGCAACCAAAACCACAACGTGAGAAATGCAGCGCCCACGAGCAGCGAGACGAGTGTTGCGAGCCAACTCGGGCCCCGATCCTTATCTTCCGCAGCTCCAGCCTCTCCGTTTGTCATAGAGCCCTCCGCCAAAAGCGGAGTATGAGCGCATGGCTCAGCGCGATGCAACAAGAAGGCACGTTCGCCAAGGCAACCGGCGCGAAGCCGGGACCGGCATCGGAGGTAACGCAGGCCGCGCCGAGTCAAAAAAGTCGGCTTGCGGGACGGCGCGGATTTTGAGACAAGAGAGGAGGGCTTATCGCGCCGAGCACCCCTCGCCGGGAGTTTCGACGCGTTTCAAGCGCCGCCCATCCTCGCCGGATCGAGGTCAATCGTGTCTCTGCCAGAGCAGGCCGTATCAGCTGGACGGTTCGAGAACTCGTATCAAGCCCAGCTCAGTCAACTGAAGCAAGCGCAAGCCATTTCCAAAATCTGGGCGCACCAGCCGGGATTGTGGAAACGCGAAGCGGAGCACGCGCGCGTCATCGGCAACCGGCTGGGGTGGATTCCCGTTCTCGACGAGATGCGCGAGCAGGCGCAAGCGATCGAGGAGTTCGCGCACGGGGTGATCGCCGCGGGTCTCCGAAACATCGTGCTGCTGGGAATGGGCGGGTCGAGCCTGGCGCCGGAAGTCTTTTCGCTGATCTTTCCCCAGGTGGAGGAAGGGCGGAAGTTTTTCGTGCTCGACAGCACGGATCCCGGTGCGGTGCTTCAAGTCGAGCGCTCCATCAACTTGCGGGAGTCGCTGTTCATCGCGGCCAGCAAGTCCGGCGCGACGATTGAGACGCTCTCGCAAACGCTCTATTTCCAGACGCGTCTGGAACGAGCCGGGGCCGGCCCGTCGGGCGCGCATTTCATCGCGATCACGGACTCGGGCTCGTACCTGGACCAGTTGGGCACCGAGTACACGTTCCGCTATACGTTTCTCAATCCGGCCGACATTGGGGGCCGCTATTCGGCGCTTTCGCTTTTCGGGCTCGTGCCGGCGGCGCTCTGGGGCGTGGACATTCGCGGCGTGCTGGATTCGGCCATCGAGATGCGCGAAGCGTGCGGGCCGCAAGGGTCGCCGGATTCGAATCCGGCACTGGAGCTCGGCGCGCTGTTGGGCGCATCCGCGCTCGAAGGCGCGGACAAACTGATACTGCTGACGACGCCGCGCCTCGCGCCGCTGGGCAGTTGGATCGAGCAGCTCGTGGCGGAGAGTACGGGGAAAGAAGGGAAGGGGATCGTGCCCGTGGCGGCGGGCGAAGTCGCGCCCCCGATGGAAGTGATGAGCGAAGGATGCGTTGTCGCGGCGCTGCGGCTGGATGGGGAGAATTCCGCGGCACTGGATGCGACGGTGGGCGCGCTTCGGGCGCGGGGCGTTCCGATGGCGGAGATTCATCTGCGCCGCGAAACCGATCTGGGCGCGGAATTTTTCAAGTGGGAGCTGGCGACGGCGGTTGCCGGTGCGGTGCTGCAGATCGACCCGTTCGACGAGCCAAACGTCGCCGAAAGCAAGAGCAACACAAGCCGCATTCTGAAGGAATTTCAGTCCACGCAAGTCCTGCCGACCGGGCAGCCGCTGGTGACCGAGAGCGGGCTCGAAGTCTACTCCGAAGCTGCGGGGCGGCGCGAGCTCGCGACACCTCGCCTGGCCGAGTTGCTGAGAGCCTTTCTCGCGGACAGGGCGCCGGGAGAATACCTCGCCGTGCTCGCTTATTTGCCGCGCAACGCAGAAACGCAGGGGCGTCTCCACGCGATGCGCGAATTGCTCGGCAGCAGTCTGAAGGTGCCGGTGCTTCTCGGCTATGGGCCGCGCTACATGCATTCGATCGGACAGCTTTACAAGGGTGGCCCGGCGACCGGCAGGTTCGTGTTTCTCACGTCCGCGAAGGCCAAAGACGTGCCGATTCCCGGCGCGAAATACACGTTTGGGCAGCTCGAGATGGCGCAGGCTCTCGGCGATTCGGAATCGCTCGGCAAGCGTGGCCGGCCGGTTTTGCGTCTGCACATGGCGGAAGGCGAGCAGCCCGGGCTGGAGGCGGTCGGGCGCGTGTTGGAGGAGGCGCTCCGCCAGTAGGGTCCGGCGCGTGGTGGGGGGGCGCCGGGCAGGCGCGGAACGGCGGGGGAGAGCGCGTGGCCGAAATCAGCACAATGTTCTGGGACGTCGGTGGCGTACTCCTATCGAACGGCTGGGACCGGCCGGCGCGGGCGGAAGCGGCGCGGAAGTTTGGGATCGACTGGGATGAGTTTCAGGACCGGCACGAACTGGCCAGCCCGGGATTCGAGAGCGGCAAGGTCACGCTGACGACGTATCTGGACCGCACGGTCTTCTACCGGCCCAGAGCGTTCAGCCAGGAAGAGTTCCGGGACTACATGTTTTCGCAGTCGAAGGAATTGCCCGGGGCGCGCGCGGTGCTCGACGAATTGGCGCAATCGGGGCGCTATTTCCTGGCAACGCTGAATAATGAGGCGCTCGAATTGAATCTGTATCGCATCGCGCACTTCAATCTGCGGCGCGATTTCACGGCGTTTTTCAGCTCGTGCTTTGTCGGCGCGCGGAAGCCGGACCGCGAGATCTACGATATCGCGCTGGAAGTGACGCAACGCGCGCCGGAGCGCTGTTTGTTCATTGACGACCGCTCCCTGAATCTGGAATGCCCGAGACAGCTCGGAATGCATACGATTCAGTATTGCGACGCGGCGCAACTGCGCCAGGAACTTGCGGCGCTGGGCGTGGCCGTTGCGCCCGCGTAATGGCGCGGCAGTCTTCCATGGGCGACACCGCGGAGATTTGAAGCGCAGGCGTTTTTCTGGCAACGTGGCAGGTATGGATGCTCGCAGCGGACCGAACAACCTAACGAGGAGAGACGCCGATGGCCCCGGAAGCAGCCGAAGTCGTTGAGAATTCCCCGCAGCGGGCGGAGTCATACGTTCTGGCCTCGGAGCCTTGCACGATTGTGATCTTCGGGGCGTCAGGCGATCTGGCGCGCAGGAAACTGATCCCCGCACTGTACGGCCTGGCGGCGCAGCGCTGCCTCGCGCGGCGATTCGCGATCATCGGATTCGCGCGCTCGCCGATGACCGACGAGGCGTATCAGACGAAGGCGGAACAAGCCGTGCGGGAAAGCGGCGAGTCCGGCGAAATCAACAACGATGTTCTGCGGGAGTTCACGAAGAGTTTCGCGTACGTCACCGGCGAATATCACCAGCCCGATGCGTTTCAGAGACTGTTGGCCAAGCTGGAGGAACTCGACAAGTCGCACCAACTGGAAGGGAACCGGCTCTTCTACCTGGCCACGCCGCCCGAAGTCTATCCGCAAGTGATCGAGCAGATTAAGAAGGCGGGCCTGGCGAACAATTCGAACGGCAAATCCTGGACGCGCATCATTATCGAGAAACCCTACGGACGAGACCTGGCGTCGGCGCGCAAGCTGAACCAAACGGTGCTGAACGTTTTCGATGAGTCGCAGGTCTACCGCATCGATCACTACCTGGGCAAGGACACGGTGCAGAACCTATTGGTGCTGCGATTCGGCAACGGCATTTTTGAGCCGCTGTGGAATCGCAACTACGTGGACCACGTGCAGATTACCGCGGCGGAGAGCCTGGGCGTGGAACAGCGCGCGTCGTTTTACGAGACGACGGGCGCGCTGCGCGACATGATTCAGAGCCACGTTCTGCAATTGACGTCGCTGGTGGCGATCGAGCCGCCGGCCGCGTTCGACGCCACCGCGGTGCGCAACGAAAAAATCAAGGTGCTGCAGGCCATCCGGCCGTACACGCCCGAATCGGTCGCGAGCGACGTCGTTCGCGGACAGTACGGCCCGGGCGCGCGTCGCGGGCAAGGACGTGCGCGGGTATCGGCAAGAGCCGGGCGTGAAGCCGGATTCGGCGACGGAAACGTTCGTGCGCGCGCGCGTACAGATCGACAACTGGCGCTGGGCCGACGTGCCGTTTTATCTGCGCACGGGCAAACGTCTGGCGCGCGCGCGTGACGGAAATCGCCATTCAGTTCCGCCGCGCGCCGCATCTGGTTTTTCGCGGGCAAGCAGATGGACGCCAATTCGCTGGTGCTCAATATTCAGCCCGAGGAAGGCATCTCCATTTCGCTTCCACGCCAAGCTGCCGGGGCAGGAGATGCGCCTGAAGACCGTGACACATGGATTTCAGTTATCTGGAGTGTTTGGCGGCGGGAGCGCAGCGCGTACGCCACGCTGCTGAACGACTGCATGCGCGGCGACGCAACGCTGTTTGACCGCGCCGACGGAGTGGAAGCGGCCTGGGCGTTGGTGGATCCGATTCTGAAGGCTTGGCAGCGCGTCCGAAGCCCATCTGTCCCGAACTACGCGGCGGGAAGCTGGGGCCCGCGCGAAGCCGACGAACTACTGGAGCGCGATGGGCGACACTGGCGTCAAACCCTAACGCTTTGCCGCGAGAGATTCTTCCGGGCGTTTGTGTCTGCCGCGATCGCCGCGGAGGTGGCGCGCACGGCGGCGCGCCGTTTTGTGGATTGGGCGTGGCAATCCATCGCGCGCGACGGGCAATTTCATCGTCGCGCTCTCGGGCGGGTCGCACGCCGCGAGAGCTTGTATCGCCTGCTGGCGACGCCGGAATATCGCAGCGCAGGTGGATTGGCCGCGCGTGCATCTGTTCTGGGGCGACGAGCGCGCCGTGCCTCCGGATCATCCCGAAAGCAATTACGGAATGACGCGGCGCGAGCTTCTGCTGCGCGTTCCCATCCCGCCGCAAAACGTCCACCGCATGGAGGCCGGAGCGTTCAAACATCGGCCGCGCGGCGCACGATTATGAGGAAGTTGCTTCGCGAGGTTCTGTACACTGGACGATCGGGGCTTTCCGCGATTTCATCTGGTCCTGCTGGGGATGGGCGCCGACGGGCATACGGCGTCGCTCTTTCCCGGATCGCGGATTGCGCCGCGAGACCTCGCGTTGGGTCAGCACGCCGACGGTAGCAAAGCTGGGTGCGAGAAGGATGACGCTGACGCTTCCCGTTCTGGACGCGGCGATGCGCGTCCTCTTTCTGATTACGGGCGGCGAGAAGGCCGATGTGTTGCTACGCGTGTTGGAGGGCGACGCCGATCCTCCGTACCCGGCGCAGTTGGTCCGGCCGCGCGACGGCACGCGCTACTTTCTCCTGGACGAAGCGGCGGCGTCCAAGCTGGTGCGCCCGCGTGACGGGTCGCCCGCGCGGCGGAACGGCGGGACACGGAGGCAGCTGTGATCCTGGCCGGAGACGTTGGCGGGACAAAATGTAATCTGGCATTGTTTGAGCGGCGCGCCGGGCGGCTGGAGGCGGCGGTCGTGCGGCGTTACCCCAGCCGCGGATTCGCGCAATTCGGAGAGATCGTCGGCAAATTTCTCGAAGACGCGCGTGCAGCGCTCAACCGCGATCCAGGAAGGCTCGAAGCGGCGGGATTTGGAGTCGCGGGGCCTGTCGTCGGCAAGCGCGTTCAGGCGACCAACCTGCCGTGGATCGTCGACGGCGAGGCGCTCGAACAGCAGCTCGGCGCGAAGAAAATCATTCTGTTGAATGACCTCGAAGCGACGGGTTACAGCCTTGGGCATCTGCGGCCGGAGGAGTTGGAAACGCTGAACCCTGGCACGCCCGCGCCGCGGGCCGCCCAGGCGCTGATCGCGGCGGGCACGGGGCTTGGCGAGGCGATTCTTTACTGGGACGGTGAGCGATACTTTGTAGCCAGCTCGGAAGGCGGACACGCCGATTTCGCGCCGCGCACGGATCAAGAAATCGAGTTGCTGCGCTACATGAAGCGGAGCAACTCGAACGTCAGCAATGAATTGATTCTTTCCGGCCGAGGATTCCGCACCCTGCACCAGTTTCTCGATTCGTCGGTCAAGCACCTGGGCCTCGACGACCCCGCTGCGGATCCGGCCCCCCTCATCACGCAGCAGGGACTGGACGGCACGTGCCCCGTTTGCGTCGAGACGCTGCATTTGTGGGTCTCGATTTATGGTTCCGAGGCGGGGAATCTGGCACTGAAGGCTCTGGCACGAAATGCGGTTTACGTCGCAGGGGGCATTGCGGTGAAGGTTTTGCCGAAACTTAAAGACGGCACGTTCGTTCGATCGTTTTGCGACAAATCCAAACTCCAGACGCTGCTTTCTCAAGTTCCCATCCACGTGGTGTTGAACGAACAAGCTCCGCTCCTCGGCGCGGCGTCGCAGGCGGGGGCCGCAGCCGGCATCTGATTCGCGGGGCAAGTCTCCGTCACAGTGTTTCTTTCGGCCGGCTCGCCAACCGTGACCAGAAACTGTTTCCATCGGCCTTGGTGAAGGGCCCGGTGCGTGAGAGTTGGGCCTTGCAGAAACCGGATTTGCATGTAAGATACGATGCTCTTCCACTAAGTACGAAACGTGAACATAGAAACCCATTGTGAAACTCCCGGGTGTGACCAGCGTGCTGTGATCGCACTCGAAGCTCGTCCCTGTTGCCGCGAGCATTTCATCCATGGCGCTTACGGCCTTCTGGACCGAGCATCGGTGCAGCTGGAGCGCGCCGCGTTTCACGGCGCCGAAGCCGAATCGGTGCTGCGTGAATTGGACGAATGCATGCGCGCCGCAACCAGCCTGGCAATCGCACCGGGGAAACCCGAGAACCTCGAGCGGGCGCAATTGATGGATATTCTGCTCTGGGCGAGTGAATTGTGCCGCCGGATGCGGCGCGGGCCGCGAAAGGGCGTCGCCATCCCGGTCGCGTTGCGCTCGGATGCCGCCGGCCGGCTGTGGAGAGAAGATGCCGAGACTTCCACGCTCTCCCGGTACGGCGCGTGCATTGTCTGCCGGCACGAAGCCGTGTACGGGGATACCCTCCACGTTCGGCGCAAAGACACGGCGCAAGAAGCGCCTGCGCGAGTCGTGTGGGTCCGGAAACTGACAAGTGAATCTTTCGAGATTGGCTTCGAATTTCTGGATCAGGACAATTTCTGGCGCCTGGATTGGAGCCGGGACGACCGGCAAGACAGATCCTAGGGCAGGCCTAACTGAGGAGTCAGGCGGGCGCCTGCTCGGCTTCGGCAACAGAGGAGTAGACCTGAAACACCTGGCCCAGATTCGTCATTTGCAGCAGGGCGGTTGTTTTTGACGTAGGTCCGGCCAATGCCAACCGTCCGCCGTGACGCTGGCAGGACACTTTGATCTGTACCAGGGTTCCCAAAGCCGCGGAATCGATGTACGGGACGTGGCTCAAATCCAGGATCAGCCACTGGCTCTGTGCCTGGGTGGCCGCCTCGCGCAAGGGGAATAGCGTTGTAATCGTGAGCGGACCTTTGCAAATCAGAATGCGCTGACCCGCACTGCCATCACGCCATTCGAGTTCCAGTTTACCTTCAGGCATAGGGCGGCATCCTACCGAGTCCGCGGCGGTCTATTATTACAATTCTGTAAAAAAGTCATTACGATTCGGCGATTGCTGTGGAAAAGGCTGTTTTTGTGGATAACGACGTCAAACACGGCGCGGCCCAGGCCCCGATGGTACACTCTTCGTTCCGCGGGACACGCAAAGAGGAATGAACGGGCGCGCGCGGTCAGGGCGATGACCTTCCGCCGGAGGGCAGATAAGTCCAATGGCTTCTTCTGTTTCGGTGCGGGAACTTCAGGAGTTCTATTCCGACGGATTCGCTCGAATTCAGAAAAAGTTTGAGGCGGATGGCGATGGCTCCGGGGCCATTGCCGAGGGTACCGCGCTGGTGGATGAGCTGGTTCACCGCCTCTATGGAAATTACTTTGCCGAAGACGTCACCGGGCCGGCGGGCACGTGTGTCGTCGCGCTGGGAGGTTACGGGAGGCAGACCCTCTTCCCGCGTTCCGACGTGGATTTGCTCTTCCTTCACGCCGACTCCGCCGCTGCCGGCCACGCGAAAGAAGCAACCGCGCTGCTCTGCCGGACACTTTGGGATTTGCGTCTGCGGCTTGGCCAGAACACGCGCGTGCTTGCGGAAGTTGGACAATTCGATCCGGATAACGCGGAGTTCTCGATCGCGCTGCTCGACGCGCGGCTCCTGGCGGGCGATCCCCAGCTTTACGCCAAGCTCCACGATGCGGTCGTGCCGAAGGCCGTCGCCCGGGAGCGGCGCGACTTGATCGCCGGCTTGGAGGATTTGACGGAAAAGCGCCACGCGAAATTCGGGCGCACGATTTTTCATCTCGAGCCCAATATCAAGGAAGTTCCCGGCGGCATCCGCGACTACGACGTTTCGCGCTGGCTCGTGCTCATCTCGGAACTGGAGAAGCGCAAAGAGTGGGTGCGGCCGGAAGCGGTGTGGCCGCCGGCCCTGGCGAGCAAAGCAAAGGAGGCTTACCGCTTCCTGTGCGCCGTCCGCTGCTTCTTGCACTATCGCCGCGGCCGCGACGACAATTCGTTGTCTTACGAATTTCAGGACGAAGCGGCGGGCATCGGCCTCGGCCTCGAACCGCGCGAGGCGGTCGCTCCGGCGGATTGGATGCGCTGCTATTTCCGCCACGTCCGCGCGATTCACCGGCTCTCCACACAATTGCTCGACGAGATTCCGCCCGGCCCTTCCTATCTCTACGACTACTACGAGGATTGGAGGTCCCGCCGCTCGAACGCGGATTTCTGGGTCCGGCGCGAGCGCATCTTTCTGCGGAATCCCGCCTTGCTCGAACAGCCCGAGGCGCTGCTCGCTCCGTTCGAGTTCATCGCGAAGCACGGCTTCCGGCTCAGCGGCCAGGCCGAAGAGCAGATCGAGCAGGCGGTGGCGCGAACGGGAGACCGCGCAGGCGAACTCCCGGACTTGTGGGAGCGGCTGAAGAAAATTCTGACGCCGCCTCACGCGGCGGACGCACTCCGCGCCATGCGCCGCACGGGATTACTCAACCATCTCATCCCCGAATTTCGCGCCATCGATTCGCTCGTGATCCGCGACTTCTACCACCGCTACACCGTGGATGAGCACACGTTCATGACCATCGAGAACGTGCACCGCCTGCGCGAGCCGCAGCAGGATTGGGAACGCGGCTTCCACGACATTCTGGTGACGCTCGAACGGCCGGAACTGCTCTTTCTCTCCTTGCTCCTGCACGATGTCGGCAAAGGCTTGCCGGAGGATGACCATGTAATCGGCAGCCTGCAAGTGGTCGAATCGGCTGCGGCGCGCTTGAAGCTGGATTCGGAAGAGGCTGCGACCGTGCGTTTCCTCGTCGGCGGCCATCTGGAAATGTCCGCGACCATGCAGCGCCGCGACGTCTTCGATCCCGCGACCATCCGGATTTTCGCCGACAAGATGGGGACGACCGAACGGCTCAAGATGCTTTGCCTCCTGACCTACACCGATATCCGCAGCGTGAACCCCGAGGCGCTCACGCCCTGGAAAGCAGGGACGCTCTGGCAGCTCTACATGCGCGCTTCCAATTATCTGGTGGACAGCGTGGACGATACGCGCATCCACACGGCAGGGGAACAACAAGCTCAGATGGAGCGCATCCTGCCGTTTCTCGGCGCTGCGGCGGATGCCATAGCGCTCGCGTCCTTTCTCGAAGGATTTCCGCTGCGCTATCTCGCCAGCCACTCGCCCGAGCAGGTTGCCGAGGATTTCCGCATGGCCCAGCGACTGGATGGCGGAGGCGTCGAGATGCGGCTCACGCGGCGCTTGCCTGCGCAGGCGGGCAATCAGCTCTTTGAGATGACGCTGCTCACCGGCGACCGGCCGATGCTCTTTGCCACGATTGCCGGCACGCTCTTTGCGTGGGGAATGAACGTCGTGAAGGCCGATGCGTTCGCGAGCCAGGCAGGCATCGTGCTCGATACGTTTGAATTCGTGGATCTGCACGGAACGATCGAGCTGAATCCTTCCGAGGAGGCGCGGTTCAAGGAATCGCTCCGCGATATCCTGAGCGCCCGCGCAAACTTGGAAACGATTTTGTCGAGGCGCGCACAGCCACCCGCAGGCGCGGGAACCAAAGTGGCCGTCCCCACGCAATTGCGGTTCGATGACGAGGCGTCCACGCACAGCACGTTGCTGGAACTGGTCGCGCAGGATCGCCCCGGCCTGCTCTATCGCGTCAGCAAGATCCTCGCGGAATCGGGCTGCAACATTGAAGTGGCGCTGGTGGACACCGAAGGCCCCAAGGCGATTGACGTGTTCTACCTGACCGTCGGCGGGAAGAAGCTCGACGCCGCGCGCCAGGAGGCGCTGCGCATGGCATTAGCGGCAGCGTTGTGAGTCTGGCTTGCATTTGTGCTTTCTGACCACTATAATGTGACCATAGTATTCAGGAGGTGGTCATGAAGGTCATACCCGCTGGGGAGTTCAAGGCTCGCTGCCTCCGCGTGATGGACGAGGTTCGGGAGACGCGGGAATCGGTAGTCGTTACGAAGAACGGGAAGCCCGTCGTGAAGCTCGTTCCCGCGGAGACCCAAGCGAAGGACGTCTTCGGTTGTTTGGCCGGAGTCGTCGAGATCGTGGGAGACATCGAGGCGCCCGTCGCTAGCTCGAAGGACTGGAACGCGCTGCGATGATCTTGCTCGATACCCACGCAGTTGTGTGGCTGGTGGTCGAGCCGCCTCGGCTGTCGCGGGCGGCCATCGCAGCCATTCGCTCTGCCCGTTCGGAAGATGGTTTGGCGATCGCCGCCATTAGTCTCTGGGAACTCGCCGTTCTGTTTTCGCGAGGCATCCTGCGAGCGCACGGCACCGTGGAAGATTCCGTGCAGCTGGTCGTGAAGTCCTCGGGCGCCACGGTCAAGTCCATCACACCCACCATCGCAGCGCTGGCTACTCAGTTTCCGCCTGAATTTCCTCGTGACCCTGCGGATCGCTTGATCGGCGCGACGGCGAGGGCCGAGGGTCTGGCCCTAATCACACGCGACAAGGACATTCGGAAGAGCCCGCTTCTAAGAACTATCTGGTGAGGAATCTCTCGCCGGGCGGGCTGCACCAGCCGAACTAGCTGGTGCGCTGGAAGTCTATGAGAGAGTGGGAAGCGCATGATAACAGGTCAAGCCAAGGATGACAGAGAAGTCTTTGAGTTCACGATAAAGCCGTTCGCCACTAGTGGATTCTTGTTGAGCATCCGCTACAGTGGTGATTGTCACCACAACATCACTGGAGCTGAAGTCTGACCTACCGTCGGGAAGGCCAAGCAAATCGCCGAAGGAACCGCAGCCAGACTGCTTCACGGGGCAATCGTGTCCTGGAGCGACGATTCACAGTAGCCCGCTGCCCTAGCGCGCACTTCTTGACTCCCCGGCCGAATGCTCTATAATGGCGTCGAAATGATTCTGACCACCTACACGGCCACGACGACGATTAAGACTAAGGGAGGCACGACCTCCATTACGAGCGCCGCGGACCGTGCGGGGGAGGCAAGGTAGCAAGCAAGAAGCAAACCTAAGCTCCTCGAAGCGGCCCGCGGCGGAAGAAGCCGGCGGGCCGATTTTGTTTTTGGGGCCTGCCGGGTGAGCCGGAGCAAGCCCCAATAGGCGGGGCACGGCGCCGGCGAAATCCAGTCGCGTTGCCGGGGCGGGAGCCATACAATTGGGAGACAGCATGCCTACACAAAAGCTTCGCGCGGGAATCCTGGGCGCCACCGGAACGGTGGGCCAGCGATTCGTTCAAATGCTCGCGAATCATCCGCAGTTCGAGGTCACGGCGCTGGCGGCGTCGGATCGCTCGCAGAATAAGCCTTACGCCGAGGCGTGCACGTGGCGGCTTGTGGGCGATATGCCCGCGGCCGTGCGGAACCTTCCGGTATGCGCGCCGGAGCCGCCGCTCGATTGCGATTTCGTTTTCTCCAGCCTGCCGTCGGATTGCGCGCGCCAGGTCGAAGAGCAATTCGCACGCGCGGGCTATCCGGTGGTCAGCAATTCCGCGGCGTGGCGCATGGAGCCGGACGTGCCGCTGCTTGTCCCGGAGATCAATCCCGAGCATCTCGGGATGATCGAGGCGCAGCGGCGCAATCGCGGGTTCGGACGCGGCTACTTGGTGACCAATCCGAATTGCTCGACGATTATCCTGGTGCTTGCGCTGGCGCCGCTCGAAGCGCAATTTGGTCTCGAAGCCGTCACCGCAACCACGATGCAGGCGCTTTCCGGCGCGGGCTATCCGGGCGTGGCTTCGATGGACATCGCCGACAACGTCATCCCCTATATTGCGCAGGAAGAAGAGAAAATGGAGCGCGAGACGCGTAAGATTCTGGGGCGGCTCGACGGCGCGGCTCTGCGCGATGCGCCGGTGCGCATCAGCGCGCAGTGCAATCGCGTGGACGTCACGGACGGCCACTTGGTGGCGGCCAAGATCAAGCTCGCGAAGCCAGCCACGCTCGACGAAGTTCGCCGCGCGCTGCAATCGTTCTCGGGCGTGCCGCAGGAATTGCGTTTGCATTCGGCTCCGGAGCGGCCTGTGATCGTGCGCGAAGAGGCGAACCGTCCGCAACCGAAGCTCGATCGCGACGCGGGGTGCGGCATGAGCGTCACGGTCGGCCGGCTTTTTCCGGACCGCGTGCTCGACTACAGATTTCTCGTGCTGGGACACAACACAATTCGCGGCGCGGCCGGCGCGGCAATCTTGAATGCCGAACTGCTCGTCGCCAAAGGTTTGCTCGGTTCGGCGTCGCAGCTAAGCTTGCCCGTGACCGTGCCTACCGGCAGCCAAGCAGAAAGCGCAGCACGCCGATGACGCGACCTTTGCAGGTGATGAAATTCGGCGGGACCTCCGTCGGCACGCCGGAGCGCATTCGCGGCGCGGCGGGCCTGGTCGCGGCCGGCGCGCGCGAGCGCGACATCGTCGTCGTCGTTTCCGCGATGTCCGGCGTCACGAACGCGCTGGTGGAGGCTGCGAATCGCTCGGGCAGCGGCGACCAGAACGCGTGGCAGGAACTCTCCACGCTGCTCATCACGAAGCATCACGAAGCGCTGCGCGCCCTGGTCTCCGATCCGGCGCGACGCGAGCGCATCCGCGCGGGAATAGACGGCATCATCGAAGAAGCGGCTCACCGCTGCCGCGCGGTCGCCTGGCTCGGCGAGCTGACTCCGCGAGTTCTCGACGTAATTTCCGGAGTCGGCGAACGGCTTTCGGCACGACTGGTGGCGGGAACGCTCGGGGAGCTGGGAGTGTCTTCCTGCGCTCTCGAAGCCACCGACTTCCTCATCACCAACGACGTCCACGGCGGCGCACACCCGCTCGAAGCGGAAACGCGCGAGCGCGCGCAGGCGATTTTGCTGCCGCGAGCGCGAAGCGGGGCCGTCCCCGTGGTCACCGGATTCATCGGCTCGAGCAAGAGCGGCGTGCCCACGACGCTGGGCCGCGGCGGCTCGGATTATTCCGCGACGATTCTGGGCGCGGCGATCGATGCGGACGACATCATCATCTGGACGGACGTGGACGGCGTGCTGACGGCGGACCCGCGGCTGGTGCCGGAGGCTGCGCTGCTCGAACAAATCTCTTACAACGAAGCCGCCGAGCTCGCATTCTTCGGGGCGAAGGTGCTGCATCCGAGCACGTTGCATCCGGTTCGCCAGCGCGGCATTCCCGTGTGGATCCGCAATAGCTTCGCACCGGAGCATCGCGGCACCGTGATCGCGCCGAACGGCAATCCGGCGCAAGAGTGCACCAAAGCGGTGACGGCGACGCGCGACGTCGCGCTGCTGACGGTCGGCGGCCCCGGCATCATCGGCGTTCCGGACGTGGCCGCGTGGACTTTTGCCGCGACCGCGCAAGCTCGCGCGAGAATCCTGCTGATTACGCAGGCGTCTTCGCAGGACGACATTTGTTTTGTCGTGCCGTCGGCGGATGCCGGGCGGACGATCGAGGCGCTGCGGCGCACGTTTCTGGTGGGTGTGCGGCCGGTCGAGCTCGATCACATTCAAGTCAACGACGAGATCGCGATCGTCGCCGTCGTCGGAGACAAAATGCGCGGCACGCCGGGAATTGCGGGCCGCCTCTTCTCCCGCTTGGGCCGGGAGGGTGTAAACATCATCGCGATCGCACAGGGCTCCTCCGAAAACAATATTTCATTTCTGGTCGAGGCGCGGCAGATGAAGCGCGCCGTCGTCGCCGTTCACGATGAATTCCACCTCGCACGATCGGCCGCCGGCGTTGCGTCAAAACAAGCGAGCGCGGCGCCCTCCGCACCCGCAGGCGCGCCCGAACCCGTCGCGGAACGGAGCGCAAAAGGATGACCGAAGTGTCGCAACGCGCGGGCGTTTCCACGCAAGAAGCGGCGAGCAAGTGGACCGGCTCCGCCACTGCGCGGCTGCGCTGCATCGAGGAAGGATGCCGCGCGACGTATTCGGTCGACGAATCGTTGGTGGTGTGCGCGCGCTGCGGGGGATTGCTCGATGCCGAATTGCACGACATCGCGGAGCCGGCGCGGCGCTCCTTGCGAAGCCTCTGGGCGGAGCGGCGGATCTCGCTCGATCCAGCGGACACGAGCGGGGTGTGGCGTTTTCGCGAGCTGCTGCCGATCCCGGCCGGCGCGCCGCTCGTCACCTTGCGCGAAGGCAATACGCCGCTGTACGAAGCGCCGCGCGCCGCGAACTATGCCGGCCTTGATCAAATCTGGCTGAAGCATCAGGGCGCGAATCCGACCGGCTCGTTCAAAGACACGGGCATGACCGTCGCCGTGACGCATGCCGTGCGCCAGGGCGCGCGCGCCTTGGCTTGCGCGAGCACGGGCAATACGGCGGCGAGTCTCGCCGCCTACGCCGCGCGCGCCGGAGTTCGCGCGGTGATCCTCGTGCCGCACGGGCAGGTGAGTTCCGCGAAACTCGCGCAGAGCCTTGACTACGGCGCTTCCGTGCTGGAGCTGGAAGGAAATTTCGATGTGGCGATGCGCGTGGTGCGCGAACTGGCGGAAGATGGCTCGCTCTATCTTGTGAATTCGGTCAATCCGATGCGCGTCGAGGGACAGAAGACGGTCGCCATCGAATTGATGGAGCAGATGGGCTGGGGCGTTCCGGATTTCGTCGTCGTGCCCGGCGGCAATCTCGGCAACATTTCCGCGCTGGGCAAGGGATTTATCGAGATGCGTCGCTGGGGATTGATCGAGCGGCTGCCGCAGTTCGCAGTGATCCAGGCCGAAGGCGCCTCGCCGTTCGCGCGTTTGCTCGACGCACGGCGGCGCGATGCGAATGCCGTGCTCGATCCGGTCGCCGATCCGCGCACGCTTGCGACGGCGATTCGCATCGGCGCGCCGGTCTCCTGGAAGCGCGGCCTGCGCGTGCTGGCCGAAACCGGGGGCGTTTCGATTACGGTCAGCGAACGGGAAATTGCCGACGCGAAGGCGATCCTCGGCCGCGACGGCATCGGCTGCGAGCCCGCCTCGGCCACGACAGTCGCCGGAATCCGAAAGCTTGCCGCCGATGGTAGAATTCGCAAGGGTGAAACTGTCGTTGCCGTGCTGACCGGACACTTGCTCAAAGACGTGGACTACACCGCGAAATATCACACGGGCCGCCTCACGGAGCCCGAAGGCGCCGCGCCGGGCGAACCGAAGCCGATTGCCGGCGCGTTTGCGAATCCTCCCGCGCGCGTCCCCGCGACCCGCGCGGGCATCCTGGACCATCTCCGGCGCTCCGCGCCGGACTCTTTCCCCGAATGATGCGCAAAATGGTGAAACATCACGCTGCGCCCGCGCGAGAATTCGCCGTGCGCGTTCCCGCGTCCACCGCGAATCTTGGCGCGGGCTTCGATTGCTTTGGGCTTGCCCTTGAACTCTATCTCGAGGTTCGCGCGCGCATCGCGCCGGACAAGATCAAGAGGGGACGCGTCGCAGTTGCCGGCGAAGGCGCGGTTTCGCTGCCGGCTGGAGCGGACAATCTGATTGTCCGCGCGATGCAATTCGTGGCGGAGCGCGAGGGATTCGTTCTGCCGCCGATCAGCCTCGAACGTCCGAAACGCGATTCCGCTCGGGCGCGGCCTCGGAAGCAGCGGCGCCGCGATTGTCGCCGGCGCGGTTTTGAGCGCGGCGATCGCGCGGAAGAAAATCGCGCCGCAGCAATTGCTGCGCTACGCCGCGGAAATCGAAGGCCACTCCGACAATGTTGCCGCGGCGCTTTTCGGCGGCTGGGTGACGATCGTGAATACGCCGGAAGGCCCCATCGTCTTGCGGCAAGCGTGGCCGGCGGAAATTCGAGTGGTGGTGGTTTTGCCGGACATGCGGCTGGATACGCAGAAGGCCCGCGAAATTCTTACTAAGGAAGTCCCGCGCGAGGACGCGGTCTTCAATCTGCAGCGCACGGCGCTATTCAGCGCGGCGCTCGCCAGGCACCGTTACGATTTGATCGGCGAGGCCATGCGCGATCGTCTTCACCAGACGCAGCGGCAATCCCTCGTGCCGGGCCTGGCCGAAGCCCTCGCGATTCCGCCGCAGCCGGGCCTGCTCGGAATTGCGCTCTCCGGCGCGGGGCCGAGCATCCTCGCCCTGACAACCGATCGCCACAAGGAAATTGGAGACGCCATCGTGGCGGCGTTCGCGCAGCGCGGCCTTCGCGCCAAGTCGCGTGTGCTGGGAATTGCCCGGCGCGGCGCCCGAGTTCTCTAATACTCCGGCGCTCTGCGACTCTGCCGCACTTCAGGCTCCCCCCTCTCCGTGCCGCAAATCAGGTCAGCTTCTCCATCCGGTAGAGATCGCGCGTATGTCGAATCGCCGCAGCAACGAACATCGCGCCCATGCCGGCGATCGCGATCAGCCCGCCGAAATCGAAGAGCCGGTACGGCGTGCCCGAGACGCGCGCCGCCGGGTGCAGCCACAGCGCGAGATTGCCGGCCGCGAGCAGAATGCGAATCTCCGTCGGGCCAAGTTTCGCGTGTGAGAGGCGGAACGCGCCGAGCGTGTACGTTGCAAGATACGTTTCAATCGAAAGCATGAGGAACGCGATGAACATTCCCATCGCGATGCGCCAGTCCATCAGGCCGGAGAGCGCGAGACCCCCCATCAGGAACAGTCCGCCTGCCGTGTCAATCATGTGGTCCACGTAGAAGCCGTAGCGCGGCCGTTGCCGGTTCCGTAGGCGTGCAATCGTCCCGTCGAGGCTGTCGCCGAACCAGTTCAGCGCGAGACAACCTGTCGCGAGCAGCAGGCCAATGCGATCCCAGTGGGCGACTGCGTAGCCTGCTCCCGCGAAGAACATCGCGGCGAAACCGAGCAGCGTCAGATGATCCGATTGCACCCAACCCGGCAGACGCGCCGCGAGCCAGGCGAGAGCTCTGCGTTCGATTCCCGCGGTGAAGCTTTGCTGCACGCGGGCCGCATCGCGAAATGTTTCGCGGTGCGCAGCAACTTCACCGGTGCGTCTGCCCGTCGAAATCAGGAGCGTTGCTCCCAGTTTGTGCGTCCGGGTTCCCATCTCTTCTCCTTTATCCGCACTCGATCCTGCTGTTGAATGACGGCCCACGCGCTCTTCGCTCACCGGTCATTCGCGTCGGCCGACACGGCATCCTGCGAAGGGGAAGCGAGCGACGCATGGGCGAGCGCGGCTTTGCGAGTCGCTCCGAGGGTGAATTCAAGGGACTGTTTCGGAATGGTCTCGATGAGCGGACCAACCAGCCAGCCGAGCCCCACGGGAATGTCCCGCGAAAGTGAAACAGCTTCACACTGCACGAAAACGCCGCGGGCTGTTTCCTCAAACCGCCAGTAGGAATTCATCCGCCACAGAAATCCATGATCGTCCGCGTTGGAAAGCGCTCGCTCGCCGGCTTCGTCCGGGTGGACGAGCTCCGCGACGCGCGTGCTGCGCGAGAAGCTGGCTTCGCGGTTTGCATCGATGCGCACGTAGTGGACGTTGTACTCGGTGTCCAGAACGACGGTGATGACGTTGGTTTGTCTCAACCGAAGGTAGACTTTGAAATCGTCTCCGGACCGCGCCAGCAGCTTCGATCGCTCGACCTCCGGCTGGTAATACTGGCGTTGGTGATCGTAATCCTGCACCAGCGCCAACACCTGCTTCAGAGTCGCGCCGGGAATGAACACGGTCCCCACCCAGTGGTGAATCAACGCGCCGGGAGTCGCGATCTCGGCCGGGGATGCGGGCGTCGTGAGTTGTTCGGACACGACTTCGCCACGCTCGAGCCGGGCGAGAACGGCCTGGCGCCGCGCCTGCGGCAAACCGTCTACCCAGAGAAATGAGCCGCCGGGCCGCGCCTCCGCCTTCATCTGTTGTTCGTTACGTTCTTCGGTGAGCTGGACGTAGCGCTCGAATCCGCGTTTTGCTTCGGGCGTGAGTTGCGCGCCTGCCGGCGCCGCCATCCAGAGCCATGCCGCCGCGGTGACCACCGAGATGCGAACGATCTGCTTGCCTCGCATGGATTCCTCCGTTCCACGCCAAACATCGCGCAGAAACAGGAAGAAGACAATACACGCAGGCTCGGTTTCGCATTGCATTCACCTCATCCCGTAATTGCATGAAAAAGCGGCCACTTGGGGCGCCGCATCGTTTAGAATGAAGCCGGTTTTCACGGGAGATGAACGGGTGCCCGAAGGACAAAAGTCGAATGGCGTGATTCGCTTCGGCGTGTTCGAGTTCGATAGCGCGTCGGGCGATCTACGCAAGGACGGGAAGGCGCGGCCGCGTTTGCAGGGACAGCCTCTCGATGTGCTCCTTCAATTGCTCGATGCGCCCCGGCGAAATCATCACGCGAGAACAGTTGCGCCAGCGGCTCTGGCCGGCCGATACGTTCGTGGATTTCGATCACAGTCTGAATACCGCGGTGAACAAATTGCGCGAGGCGCTCGAGGATTCCGCCAGCAATCCGCGCTTCGTTCAGACTCTGCCGCGGCGCGGCTACCGCTTCATCGCTCCGGTGGCCCAGGTTGACCCGCGCGAATTCCCGGCCGGTGCGAGCGGCGCGGCCGCCGGCGAGATCGCCGTTGCTGAACCTCGCGCAATGCTTTTGAGCGACGCGCAGGAATTGCCGGGAGTCGCGCGAGGAACGGCGCGGCTGCTCTTTTCCCTGATTCAGTTTCTCTACCTCGGAATCTACATCGCGGCGCTGGCCAACCTGCGCCTGATAGACGTGTTTCTCACGGACAGAACGGGCTATGCCGTGCTGCTTCTCGCGATCCTGATCGCAACGGCGGCGGTGGGCGTAGCGGTACGATTGTATCTGCTGGCCGCCGCCATCTTCGGTTATCGCGGCCTCGCGCGGCAATTCCTTCGCCTGTTTCCCGCAATCTTCCCGCTGGACGAAGCGTGGGCGCTCTCGCCGTTTCTGCTGCTCGACCGGATCGGCATCGGTCTCGTGATGGCCATGACCGCGGCCTTGCTGTTTCTGCCGTTTTCTGAGCGGAGTATTCTTTTGATGGGCGAGCGCGGCGCGCAGTCCATGAGCCGCTCCTGACGATTAGCGGTTCGTCCGGCGTTTTCCCGGCGCCAGAAGCTCCTTGCGCGCCGCGGCCAAGGATCGAAGTTTTTCACGATCCATAGCCGGGAAGGCGAGATTCAGGCCTTCGAGCGCATCGATGATCGCGGCCGCCACGATCAAGCGCGCGAACCACTTGTGATCGGCGGGCACGACGTACCAGGGGGCGTGGGGCGTGCTCGTGGCGCGGATGGCCTCTTCATACGCGTGCTGGTATTGCTTCCAGTAACGCCGCTCGCGCACATCATTGAGGGAAAACTTCCAATTTTTCGCGGGCTCTTCCAATCGTTCCAGGAAGCGCTTCTTCTGTTCGTCGCGCGAAACGTGCAGAAAGAATTTCCGAATGATGGTTCCATTTCGAGTCAGGTGCCGTTCGAACGCGTTGATGTCTTCGAACCTCTCCGCCCAAATGTGCCGGGTCACGAGTTCCGGCGGAATCTTCTGCGCCTCGAGGAACTCGGGATGCACGCGAACCACCAGCACCTCCTCGTAGTAGGAGCGGTTGAAGATTCCGATGTGCCCTCGCTCGGGCAGATGCGGCGTCTCGCGCCAGAGGTAGTCGTGCTGCAGATCTTCGTTTGAGGGAGTCTTGAAGGAAACGACCTGGCAGCCCTGCGGATTCACACCCGACATGACGTGCTTGATCGTGCTGTCCTTGCCCGCCGCGTCCATGGCCTGCAGGACGATCATGACGGCCCAGCGATCCTGCGCGTACAGTTCTTCCTGGAGCGCGCTCAGCCTTGCGACGTCACGCTGGAGCGTTTCCTCGGCTTTGGCCTTCGATTTGAAGTGGCGCGTGTCCGCCGGGTCGAACTGTTTCAAGCGGAAGCCATGGCCGTCTTCAATCCGAAAGCGGCGCGCGAGCTCCGTTGTACTGGACATTTTGCACCCCCGCGGGATTCTTTCACACCCGGCTTCAATGGGCCAGAGTGGGGTAGAGCTTCGAGGCAATCACCGCCAAGAACAAAAAAATAACTCCCATCACGCAAAAGTCCACGGGCAGCCCGTGCACGCTCTGCCCGCCCTGGATCATCATTCTGCGCAAGGCGTCCACCAGATAGGTGAGCGGATTGAAAAGCGCCACGGTGCGCAGCCAGGCGGGCATGATCGCCAGCGGATAGATCGCATTGCTCGCAAAAAACAGCGGCATCGTCAGCACCTGGCCGATCCCCATGAACCGTTCGCGCGATTTCACGATGCACGCGATGATGAGGGAGAAGGTTGAAAAGATCGCAGACCCGAGGACGACTCCGCAGAGCACGCCCGCAATCGAAAACGGATTCCAGCGCACTCCGATGTGCAGCACGAGCGCCAGCAGATAGATGATCGCCGTTTGAATCGCGCCGCGAAACCCCGCCGAGATCGCCTTGCCCATCACCAGCGCGGAGCGCTCGGCCGGGCTTACCAGCAGCTTTTGCACGATCCCCAGATCGCGTTCCCAGATGACCGCGATCCCGTAGAAGATCGCGGCGAACAGGACGCTCTGCGCCAGGATTCCGGGCGTCATGAACGCCAGATAGCTGATGTTCCCCGTCGGGATTCCGCGGACGCGGCTGAACACCTGGCCGAAAATCACGAGCCACAGAGTGGGCTGGACGGCGCGGGAGAAGAGTTCCGTTGGGTCGCGCATCAGTTTCTTCAGCTCGACTTCCGCAATCGCGGCGCTCTGCAGGCAAAAATCGAAGACGGGCGCGGAGTCAGCCCAGGCGGCTGGCCGTGTTTCGGGTCCGGCGGATGTCACGGTAATCTCCTCCTTCGTGGATCGAGCCTCCACTGTAGTGCGCGAAGACGTCGTCAAGGGTGGCGTCGGCCCCCAGCGCGGCCTTCAGCTCCGACGGCTTGCCGGTCGCGCTCACTTTCCCGCGATGCATGATGGCCAGCTCGCCGCAGAGCGTGTCGGCTTCGTCCATGTCGTGCGTTGTGATCAGAACGGTCACGCCGAAGCGGTCGTTCAGTTCGCGTAACCGCTCCCAGACCGCGCGACGCGCGACGGGATCCAGGCCGATGGTGGGCTCGTCGAGAAACAGAACCGCGGGGCGATGCAGCATGGCTTGCGCGACTTCGAGTCTTCGAATCATGCCGCCCGAATAGGTCTTCGCCAACTTGTTGCCCGCTTCGGAAATGCCCATGAAATGGAGCGCTTCCAAGACGCGCTCCTTCCGGTCCGCGCGAGCCATTCCGTACAATTTGGCGGAAAGCATCAAGTTTTCATAGCCGGTCAGCGAACCGTCGGCGGAAAGCATTTGCGGCACGTAACCGATGCGGCGCCGGACCTGCGACGGGGACTTCACAACGTCAAATCCCGCAACGCGCGCCCTGCCTGAGGTCGGCTCAAGCAGAGTCGTGAGAATTTTGATCGTCGTGCTCTTGCCGGCGCCGTTCGGTCCGAGCAGCCCGAAGATTCTCCCGTGGTCCACGCGCAGATGAATGTGGTTCACGGCGGTCAGATCGCCGAACTTGCGCGTGAGCGCGATCGTCTCGATCGCCAAATCCGGCGCCGCGGTTTGTGAGGTCGGCTCAGGGGTCATGGGGAGATGTGCCGGCGGCGAGGCGACGGCATCCGGGGCTCCTTCTCAGGTGTGGCGGGCGACGTAGAGCAGCAGCGAAAAGATCGCCACGGGAATCAGCGCCAGTATCACGTAAAAAAGAATTCGCCGCAGCCACGGCGAGCGCCGTTTCTTCCAGTCGCGGATCTCGAGGCGGTCCAGACGCCGACCTGGTCCAGATGCTCCAGGTCGTTCGCGAATTCGCGCGCGGTCGCGTAGCGATTTTTCGGATCACGCTCGATGGCGCGGTAAATCACCTCTTGAAGCTGCGGCGAAATCTCCGGATCGATGTCCCGCGGCGGCCGGGGGTTGTTGAGCAGGCGCTCGTTCATGATCGCGAAGGGGCTGGGGCCGTGGAAGGGCACCTCGCCCGTCAACATTTCGTAGAGCATGACGCCCAGCGAGTAAATGTCGCTGCGCCCGTCGCCGCGCTTTCCCTTGACCTGTTCGGGTGAAATGTAGTCGGGCGTTCCCATGGCCTGCGTCAGCTTTGCGAATGTCAGGCGCCGCGCGGAGGAGCTGCCGGCGATCCCGAAGTCGATGAGTTTGACGTTGTCATCGCGGCCCACCATGACGTTTTCGGGCTTGAGGTCGCGGTGGACGACCCCGTGGGAGTGGATGTAATCCAGCGCGTCGCAGATACGCACGGTTATGCGGATGGCGCGCTCTACCGGCAGCTTCTTCTTCTCGACCAGGATCGTCCGCAGGAGCCTACCGTCGACCCACTCCATGACCATGTAAACCTGGCTGCGGTCCTCATCGGCGAAGACCTTCATCACGCCAACGTGGTCCAGGTCCTTGCCGATCTGTTCTTCGCGATGAAAGCGCTCGAAGAGTACGGGGTCGCCTTCCATTTCGGGGTGGGGAATCTTGATGGCTACAGCGCGGCCGTTGCGCTGGTCCGTGGCGCGGAAAATCGAGGCCATGCCGCTTCGCGCGACGAGGTTTTCGATGCGGTAATGATCGAGCGTATCGCCGGAGTGTATTGGAGCCATCGTCTGCGTGGGTCAGCGGCAGCGGCCGGAGGCGAGCCAGCCCGCTTCATGCGAGCTACTCTTTAACGAAGCTTGTATGGCCGCCCGCGGTACATGCCCACGCGTTCGACGCTGCGAACGCGAATTAGCTGGACGCTGATATTATCATTTCCGTCTCGCTGATTGGCAAGCGCGACGAGGGATTGGGCCGCGCCCTTCAAATCCGGCTGGCGGCCAATGGTCTGCTCGATGTCAGCGGGCGTCACCGAGCCGTGCAGACCGTCCGAGCAGAGCAGGAGCACGTCGGCGGGAAGCACCTGCGCTTCACTGGTTTCCACTCCGACAAACAAGCTACTTCCGAGCGAACGGCTCAAGATGTGCCGGTTTTCCCCTTCGGCCGCTTCTTCGGCCGACAGGAGGCCCAGCTTCACCTGTTCGTTGACGACCGTGTGGTCATCGGTGAGCAGCGCGGCCTTGCCCCGGCGAATCAGGTAGCAACGGGAATCGCCCACGTGCGCCACAGCGGCGCGATCGTAGCGAAGCGCGCAGGCCACAAGCGTCGTCGCCATGCCCGCGCCGGAGACGCCTGTCGCCACCGCGGTCTCAAACACGCGCGCGTTCGCGGTTTGGACGAGCTCGTGAAGAAGGGAAGTTAGCGGTACATTCTTGGGCGCATGGCGGAAGCCCTCCAACATGCTTTCAATCGCTGCTTGCGACGCGACTTCACCTTTTTCGTGTCCGCCGACCCCATCGGCCAACGCAAACAGCCAGCCATGGCTCCGCGCCTGCGCATGGCCGGACGGCGCAAAATGGCCCAGGTAATCTTCGTTATGCGGGCGGACCCGGCCCGCGTCGGAAAGTTGTGCAAACTCTACATCAAGCATAGAACTCTGAGCTGTGGGAACGACGCCGTTCGCCCGGGCGGCGCTGGCCCGCTGCTGTCCCCTGTAACTCTGGAACATTATAACTCCCGGAAAAAGGCCGGGCGCTCCCGCATGCGGGACCGCCCGGCGCTTGAGAATGATCGTTTCACCTTTGTCAGGTCGCGGCTTTGCTCTTCGCGAAAGTTGTTCGCCCAGTGGCCTTGCTCGACCGGATAAAGTAGATGCCTCCGTAGATGGCCCAGACCGCCGCTATGCCTAAGGCCGTGAATGGCTCCATTTTCGCCCCATATCCCATAAATGGCCCGACAAGATAGAAGATCATGCAGCCCAGGTTCGCGACCAAGCCGAAAATGGGAATCAAAAGGTGCTTCACAACGCTGTACTCCGGCCTGGCCGGAGAATCCCACCATGCAGGTGAAACAGCTCAGGCCATAGAGCAGGAACGTTCCGAAGTTAGACGCCAGAGTGATTGTCAGCAACGAGTTTGGCAGGGCCGCCATTTTGTCGTGGCTCATGTAACCGACGCTCGACCAGAAGCCGTGGGGCAGAGCTTGAACCACGGTATCCGCGAGAGCGCTCGCATCTCCGAACACATTCAAGCAGCCGATCACGCCGATCGCAGCAGAGATGATCGCCAAGGTCCATATCGCCCGGTGGGGCGTCAGGTTCTTACCGTGCAGCATTCCGAAGTGCTCGGGAACTTCGTTGTCCTTGCCCATGGCGTAGGTCACGCGCGCCCCAGTGTTCATGCAAGAGAGCGTCGTGCCGATCAGCGCCAGGAACACGGTGAACGCTTCGACGAGCATGAAGATGCGGCCGCGGCCCGCTCCGAACAGCGAGTTGCCGACCACAACCATCATGTCGCCGATGGGCGCCGCCGAAGTCGAGGCGGTTCCCATAGGGTAACCGTTGTTTAAGAAGTAGTTCGCCGCAAAATACTCGAATAGATAGCAGAAGGCCCCTTGGATGAGGAGTGAGAGAATGACCGCAATCGGGATGTCCCGTTTGGCGTTCTTGGCCTCGCCGCCCAGCGATGTACATGATTCAAAACCGACGAGGATTAGGATCGCCACCGTGGCCTGGACGAACATCCAACCCACATTGTGGATTCCGACGACGGATTTCGCGCTCGGGTGGCTCACAAAATTGCCAGAGCTGTCCTGAGAGGGATAGTCAATCGTGAACGGCACCTGTTTCCCAGAGGAGTCCAGCAAAGGCATTGGCACGCCGCTCGCGTCGCGGGCAATCGAGCCGTCCGCGGCCGTCTTGAATTGATACGTGTAGGCGTTGTCCGTGGCGCCGTCAAAGTTCCACGCGACGCTGCCTACCGGATGGTTCATCCTGTATCCCAGCGCCAACACCGAGAACACAATCAAAGCGCTGATCTGGATCACGTTGATCGCGATGCTCACCGACGTTGAGCCCACAACTCCACGGTACGCGATGTACGCCACGCCGAAGGAGAACAGCACCGCGACCAACATCATAAACATCGGGCCGGGATTGGAGGCGCTCATGAAGTTCGGCCACAAGGTTCCCACCACGTAGCCGCAGAAGACGCCGGTCACGCAGACCATCACTCCCGGATAGATCCAGTAATACAGGTGCGAGCCCCAGCCGACGATGAACTTTGCGAGCCGCGCCCATTTCCAGTGTTTGTCGTGATTCAGGAAGGATTGTTCCGCGAAGTAGTACGAACTGCCGGTGCCCGGATACAGCTTAGCTAGCTCGGCATAACAGACCGCCGTCGCAAGACAAAGAAGCAGAGCGAGAAAGATGCCGATCCACATCGCCGGAGCCGTAGCTCCTTCCGCGCCCTGAATAGCGAAAGTGAGCCAGAGGAAAGCTCCAGGCGCGATCAGCGCCATAGCGTTCATCGTCAGGCCTGTGAGCCCCAATGTTGGCTGCATTTCGGCTGTTGATTTTTCTTCTGCCATCTAGGCCACTCCTCCTTTAAGGGGTGATTGCCGTGAGAGTCGCAATCATGCGGAGAATCGCGATTTCTGTAAAACGGAAATATCCAATTGGTCGTATAAAACTTTTGTATGAATTCCGTAAGTGCGATCTGCTGAACTAAGTCGTGCGTATTCAATAAGTTACAGATTAGTGCCTCGATCACACCCCTCATGACAAGCTGCGCAGACACCACCGTTCGTGTCATTCGGAAGAGCCGCAGACTACGGGGAATCTGTTTCTTCCTGGTTTCTCGAGAGAAGCAGATCCCTCACCGCATTCGCCAAAATCAGGCGAGCGGGTTCGGGATTACCGCAAGCGGATTCTCCCGGGAGCCCGATAATGCGGGAATCCCGCTCGCTGGCCGGGGCCGCTCGGCGCCATTCCAGGTGACTGCCGGGAGCAGAATCGAACGCCCCGAGATGCCGGTTTCACCGCGAGCGATTGTGTTATCTTTAGCGTTCGCGCGGAATGTTGAAGCGGTTCCTATTTCGTTTGCCGGGACTGACGGAATGAAGTTTGCAGGACTCTCTTTGCTCTCAGCGGGATGGCTGCTGGTGCTCGCGGCGATCGTATTGCTCTCCGCCGCAGTGCCCAGGGCCGGCTTCGCGCTTGCGGGCTGCGGCGTCGAGGTTTTGGGCTTGGTCCTGACCGTGCGCGCACATTTCGGCGGACACGGGGCATCCGAATGACTCCGCCGGCCACTCCTGCGTTCTCCGACCTCACGACTGCTGTCTGCATTCTCTTCGTCTTCTTGGTTCCGCTGGCCGCAGCAGGAATTGCGCTCATCAACACGGGCCTGGGCCGCTCGCGCAGCGCGGCGCATTCCATGATGACTTCGCTTGCGGTGTTTGCGGTGGCCGCGGTCGTCTTCTTCTTTTGCGGCTTCGCGTTCCAGGGGTACGCGGGCGGGCCCGGGCATGTCCTGAAGATTGCGGGAAAAGATTGGGGCTGGATTGGAGCGCAGCAGTTCTTCTTGCGCGGACTACGGTTCGACGGCTCCGCGTCCTCTCTGGTCGCCTGGCTCCAGATGCTCAGCGTCGGCTTGGCCGCAATGATTCCGCTCGGCAGCGGGGGAGATCGCTGGAAGCTCAGCGCGTGTTGCGCCTCTTCGGCGCTGCTGGCGGGAATCACTTATCCAATCTTCGCGCATTGGGTGTGGGGCGGCGGCTGGCTGGCGCAACTCGGAGCGAATTACGGTCTCGGCCGCGGCTTTGTGGACGCCGGGGGATCGGGAACAATTCAGGTCGTCGGAGGATTGACGGCGCTTTCGATCGCGTGGATTCTCGGTCCGCGGCACGGCAAATACGCGGTGGACGGAATGCCAGCGGCGATTCCCGGGCACAACGCGGTGTTGGTCCTGTTCGGCTGCTTGCTGTCGCTGCTGGGCTGGTACGGCTTGAACTCAGCGGGCGCGATTCTGTTCGCGAACGCGGATCCGAAACGCTGCGTCCTGATTGCGATCAACACCACGCTTTGCGCCGCCGCGGCGACGCTCGCGACGGCGCTCGTCACGCGCTTCCGCTTCGGGAAGCCCGACGCCTCGCTGTGTGCGAACGGCTGGATTGGCGGTTTGGTCGCGAGCAGCGCCGCCGCACCCTTTCTCGCGCCAGCCGCGGCGGCATTGATCGGCATGGTGGCGGGCGCTCTGGTCGCGCTCTCAGTCGAGTGGTTTGAACTGCGCTTCCAGGTGGACGACCCCGGAGGTGCGGTTTCCGTCCATGCCGTGTGCGGGATTTGGGGATTGTTGGCGCTGGGCATTTGCGCCCGAATGCCCGACCAGCCGCTCAACGGCGCGATCGGCAACCAGAGCCAGTGGCTCGCGCAAGTCGTGGGCATTGCCACGCTGTTCGGTTTCGTCCTGCCGCTGACGTACGGACTGAACTGGCTGCTCAACCGTTTCTTTCCGCAACGAGTCGCCGTCGAAGGCGAGCGTCAGGGACTCGATCTCCACGAGTTGGGCGCGGGCGCCTATCCCGAATTCCTCACCCACAGCGACGATTTTTTGAATCGCTAGATTCCAGAGGGATCTGTTCGGCCCCACTACAGGTCACGAGTTTGCTCTAGGTAGGGACTCGTATCCGGCACAGATCCGAATGGGTAACGCCGGATACTTCGCGAACGATGAATCGTTGAGTGAACGGCCGCAAAGATAGAAGTGCGAGCCGTGGGCCGAAACTACCCTCTGTGCGTGCCGGCAATCGGCGCAGAGTCCCGCGCGTATTCGCTCTGCCTCCGCCGCTTTTTCCGCGGGCACTACGACTCCCGGCCACGCAGAATGCGCGCGGCGCGAGCGATGCTAGACTCCGACGATCCGTTCCCGTCATCCTTCTCGTCGTCCGCAGAAGCCGCTACGGTTTCGCCATTCGCGAGTACGGTGTCGCCTTCGCCCGGCGCGAGGAACAAATTGGCCTCAAGGCCGTGCTGCTTGGTGTACAAATCGAAATAGCGACCGCCCGCCGCGAAGAGCGATTCGTGATTTCCCCGCTCGATGATCCGCCCGCCTTCGACCACCAGGATCTGGTCCGCGCGCCGAATCGTCGAGAGGCGGTGCGCGATCACGAACGTCGTTCGTCCGCGCATCAGGTGCGACAGCCCGTGCTGGATCAGCGCCTCGGATTCGGAATCGAGGCTCGACGTCGCTTCGTCCAGGATCAGAATGCGCGGGTCGGCCAGAATCGCGCGCGCGATCGAAATGCGCTGCTTTTGGCCGCCGGAGAGCTTCACGCCGCGCTCGCCGATCACGGTTTCGTAGCCCTTCTCGAACGATTCCGCGAACTCATCCACGCGCGCGATGCGGCACGCGGCGAGGATGTCTTCTTCGCGCGCTACCGGCCGCGAAAACGCGACGTTCTCTCGAATCGAGCCGTCGAATAGAAACGTGTCCTGCAGCACGATCCCAAGCTGCGTGCGATAGCTGTCGAGCTTCACGCTGGCGAGGTCCGTACCGTCCACGAGCACGCGGCCTGAAGTCGGCGTGTGAAACGCCGCGATCAGTCCGATGATCGTGGATTTCCCCGCGCCCGACGGCCCGACCAGCGCCGTCACCGAATCCGGCCGCGCCTGGAAACTCACGTCCTGAAGCACCAAACGCCCGGCATCGTAGGCAAAATTCACGCCGTCGAAGATCAACTCGCCGCGGATCGTGCCGATGGAAACCGTGCGCCGCGGATCGGCGTCTTCCGCGCTTTCCTTGAGGATCTCCGTCGTGCGTTCGAGACCCGCCATGCCTTCGGTCAATTGCGTGCCGATATTCACGATCTGAAAGACAGGCGCGACCATCATCGCGAGGAACGCGTTGTACGCGATAAAGGTCCCGATGGTCATCGAGTGCGAAAGAATCCGGCCCGCGCCGAGATACATGATCAGCGCGCTCACGACGCCCAGCAGAACGGTCGAGGAGAGGCTCATCACCGACGTCGCCGTCAGCGTCTTCAGGATGTTGTCGAGCAGCCGCTGCACGCCTCCGGCGAACACGCGCTCTTCGCGCTCTTCCGCACGGTAGCCCTTCACGACGCGCACGCCGGCGAGGATTCCGTGAGGCGTCCCGTCACCTCGGCGTAGATTTTCGACCGCGCGCGGTAGATCGGTCGGATCGTGCCGATGGCGGCATTCAGCGCGACGCCGAATCCGATGAGAATTGCGAACGCCACGCCCGTCATGAACGCGCTGATGCGCAGCAGAATAATCAGCGCAAACACACCGGTCATGAGACTGCCCACGAAATCCACCAGCCCGGTTCCGATGAGGTTCCGCAGGCCCTCGACGTCGTTCATGATCCGCGTGACGAGTGCGCCGGTCTTGTTCGAGTCGTGGAACGACACCGGCAGCCGCGCGATGTGCGACTGCACTTCTTTGCGCAGATCCGCGATCATTCGCTGCGCGGCTTTGGAAAGGAGCTGCGTCAGGGAATACGAGGTGACGCCTTGCACGGCCGTCGCGCACAGAATCGCGAGGCCCAGCGGGAGCAACAGGCCGGCCTGCCGTTTTCCGATGATGTTGTCGAAGAGGAATTTCGTCGAGCCGGGCAGGACGAGCCCCGCGACCCGGTTGATCGTCATCAGTACGAGCCCAAACAGCAGGAGCCATCTTTGCGGCCGGACGAACACCCACACTTCCGGCAGCATCTTCACCAAGCTGCTCTTGGCTTGTGGCTTCCCGCTCTTGCCGCGAGAGCCCGCGCCGGATCGTTCGGGCCTGCTACGAGTTCCAAACATGGTCCTCTATTGTCTTACATTTTGTCTTGCAGCGCCCGCGATTGTCCCGTGCCCTCGATATTGCAGCGCCGTACGTAGCTCGGGTGATCCATCCTGAGCCTAATCGAATGCGGAGATTTGCTTTGAATGTTAACGGGAGCGGCGATAGATTGTTCTAGTAAAGCGCTGCCAGAAATGGGGTTCGGAATGTTCGCAAGGATGAGATCCTCAATTATCCTAATTCTACTGGTGTGGCCTTTTTTCTCGGCGTGCAGCGGCGGGAGCACGGCGGCCCCGCCTCCACCCCCGCCTCCAACCACCTACACGATCGGCGGGACGGTGATCAACCTCTCCGGCATGGGAGGCGGGATGCAGCTGGAGGATAACGGGCATGACCCGCTGCTCGTGAACGCCAATGGGACATTCACGTTTCCCACAGCGCTTGCAAGCGGAAGCGCCTATAACGTCACGGTTGCCGTGCAGCCTTTTGCCCCAGCGCAGACCTGTGAGGTGCTACATGGCACTGGGGTAGCAACCTCCGAACGTCACGAGCGTAACGGTTGAATGCGGTCTGTGGGCTTGGATAAGTGGGGCCAATGTGGCCAACCAGAAGGGGACATATGGGACCCAAAATACTAGTGCCCCCAGCAACGTTCCTGGGGCGCGAGCAGACGGTACAAGTTGCACCGATGCGGCGGGGAATTTCTGGCTCTTCGGCGGATTTGGTTACGACTCGACAGGGGCATATAGTGACTTCAATGACCTGTGGGAGTTCAGCGCAGGCGAATGGGTTTGGGTGAGCGGATCGAATCTGGGCAACCAACAGGGGGCATACGGAACTCAGGGAATGGCTTCTAGTGGCAATGTACCAGGAGCGCGATGGAGTCCTGTTTGTTGGACGGATGCGGCCGGGAATTTCTGGCTGTTCGGTGGATTTGGCTATGACTCAGCGGGGGCCCCCGGACTCCTCAACGACCTTTGGAAATACAGAGCGGGTCAATGGACATGGGTGAGCGGGTCAAACATGGCCACCCAACCGTTGATCTACGGGTTTCAGGGAATGTCTGCCGCAGGCAGCGTTCCTGCGGCGCGATACGGTGCTGTGGGTTGGACGGATCCAGTCGGGAATCTCTGGCTCTTCGGTGGGGCGGAGGGGGACCCCTTCTCGGAGCCGACTGCCGGTTACTTGAATGACCTGTGGGAGTATGCCGGTGGTCAATGGAAGCAGGTGAGCGGCTCAAACTTGACCGATCAACCTGCGACGTACGGGAGTAAGGGTACGGCTGCGGCCGCAAACGTTCCCGGGGGGCGTACCTTTGCGGTCACATGGACCGATCCGACTGGCAATCTTTGGCTCTTCGGCGGGCTTGGACACGACTCGACGGGGTTCGTGAACTACAACAATGACCTGTGGGAGTACAGCCTGGGCCAATGGACGTGGATGAGCGGGTCGGACGTGAGTGGACAGCAGGGAACATACGGGAATCTTGGGACACCCGCCCCGGGCAATGTTCCTGGCGCGAGACAGCTAGCGACCGCTTGGACCGACGCGGCCGGAAGCTTCTGGCTCTTCGGCGGGCACGGAGAAGGAACCCTTAACGACCTGTGGAAATATACCGAGGGCCAATGGACGTGGATGGGCGGGTCGGACATGTTCGGCCAGTATGGGACGTACGGGATTCAGGGGGCGGCTGCCGCGGGCAATGTTCCGGGCGACCGAGCCGGGGCTTTCGGTTGGACCGACAAGGATGGAAACTTTTGGATGTTCGGCGGGGACGGTTCGTCATCTACAACGGTGGGATACCTCAACGACCTGTGGAGGTACGAGCCTTAGGGCGCTCGGAAGGCATGCACGTCACCGACGGGGGAAGAAGAAACCCGGAGAGGCAGAGAAGATCCCTCGTCGCCTCGCTCCTCGGGATGACTGCTTCGGGGACCGCGGTCACAATAAGTGGTAGTGGCCGTCCTGGCGGACGACGTTTACGGGCGCGGCGAATAGCTCCGACAGGCGTTCGCTGGTGAGGAGCTCCTCTTTCTTCCCGTCGGCCGCGATCTTCCCGCGGCGCAGGAGGACCAGGCGATTGATCTCAGGGATGATGTCCGCGATGTCGTGTGTAACCAGCAGAATGGCGATGCCATGGCGAGCCAGTTCGCGCATCGTCTCGCGCAATTGCCTTTGGGCGCCGATGTCGAGCGAATTGCTTGGCTCGTCGAAGAGCAACGCCTTGGGTTGATGCACCAGCGCCCGCGCGATCAGCACGCGCTTCACCTCGCCCGAGGACATCTGCGCCAGCGGCCGTTCCGCCAGATGGGCCACGCCCAAGCTCGCCAGCGCCGCCTCCGCCCGTCCCAGGAGACGAGGGTCGATGCGGTGGTGCTCGAAGATCCTGGTGCTGCTGAAGAATCCGGAGAGGACTACGTCCCGGCCGCAGTTCTCGCCGGTACACGCGCTCAGGAGGTCCGGCGAGACGATGCCCAGAAGCGTGCGCAGCTCGAAAATGTCCCAGCGCGGCTGGCCGTAGATCGAAATCGAACAGTTCTCCCGCGCGACGGGGTAGAGCTCGCGCGTCACGATCTTGATCAGCGTGGATTTTCCGCTGCCGTTCGGGCCGAGGATGCAGACGTGCTCACCGGCTTCGATTCGCAGGGTGATGTCGCGGAGCCCCTCGCGCGAGCCGCGCATCACGGTGACGTTTTCGAGGGCGATCAGCGCGGGTTCTTTGGGTTGCGGGCCGGTCATGGGCGCTTGGCGAACGACTCCAGCATAGCACGGCAATTCGCGGGCTCATTTCTTCCGCGCGGGCCAGGGCGAGGGCGGATGGCGGTGATCCGAGTTTGAGCGTTCAAGGAGATGGGGAGAAGAAAAAAACCACACATAAGACCGAAGTGTGGGGTACCTTCGGCGAAAAGCGCCGAAGGGCGGAGACAAGCTCCGCCCCTACGGCAGAGAAAATCTCTGGCGCGAGGGACGTCAGTTGTCAGGGGTGCTGGGGCGGGCGCACGAATCGAAAATTTCACGAATTTTTGCGCCGAGTTGCTTGGCGCTAAACGGTTTTTGAAGCAGCGAGGTGTTCTCGCTCTCGAGCTGAGAGATAATTTCTGTTCCGGACGTGTATCCCGTCATGTATAGCCCCAACAGGCCCGGCCGTGTCTTCCGCATCTTGGCAAGAGCCTCGGGGCCGCCCATCCGCGGCATGACGACGTCGAGGATCGCCAGGTCGATGACATCGGGGTTGGCGTTGAACAATTCCACCGCTTCCGCTCCATCTTTGGCTACGAGCAGCCGGTAGCCCAACTCCGACAAGCTGTCGCTGATGGTTTCCCGCATGCCGTCGTGATCCTCGGCGAATAGCAAAAGTTCCCGCCCTCCGGCCGCGCGCTCGATCTTATGGCCATCCGGGACCGGCTTTGCGGGCTCCGCGAGCGCCGGAAAGTAAACATGGAAGACTGTCCCATGTTCCAGTTCGCTGTAGACGTGAATGAAGCCTTCGTGCTGCTTCACGATTCCGTAAACGGTGGCCAGTCCGAGCCCGGTGCCCTGGCCGATATCCTTCGTCGTGAAGAATGGCTCGAAGATGCGGTCGAGTGTCTCGTGGCTCATTCCGGTTCCGGTGTCGGACCACCGAGAGTTGCACGTACTGCCCGGGACGAAAGTAAGTGTGCGATGCACAGTAGATCTCGTCGATGGTGACGTTTCGCGTTTCGACCGCGAGGCGCCCGCCTTCCGCCATGGCGTCGCGGGCATTCAGACAGAGATTCACGATGACCTGTTCCACTTGTCCGGCGTCTGCGCGGATCCCCAGCAGGTCCGGCGCCAGGATGGTCTTGACCTCGATTTGCTTTCCGATCAGGTTTCCCATCATCGCCACGGTCTCGCTCGCCAGGAAGTTGAGATCAAGATCGGTCCGTTCCAGGATTTGCCGCCGGCAGTACGCCAGCAATTGGCGCACGAGCCCGGCCGCCCGCTCCGCCTGCGCCTGAGTCTTCTCGAAGTAACTGCGCAGTTTGCTCCCCGGCTCGGTTTGATCCTCGCCAAGTTCCGCCCAGCCGAGAATCGCCCCCAGGACGTTGTTGAAGTCGTGTGCGATTCCTCCGCTCAGCCGCCCCAGCGCTTCGAACTTCTGCGCCAGCCGGAGTTGCCTCTCAAGTTGCCGCTCGTGGGTAACGTCCCGCTTCGACGCGATGTAGTTCAGAATGCGGCCCTGGGCGTCGCGAACCGGAGTAATGGTTGTGGCTTCCTCGTAGAACGTGCCGTTCTTGCGGCGATTGATCGTGCTGCCTTGCCACACGTTGCCGCTTCCAACCGTTTTCCAAAGCTGCTCGTAAAACGCTTCCGGATGCTTGCCGCTCTTGAATAACCGCGGAGTCTGGCCGAGCATCTCCGCCCGGCTGTACCCGGAGATCTTTTCACACGCCGGATTTGCGTAGACGATGGTGCCGTCGCTCCTCGTGATCAGAATGGATTCGGCGGTCTGCTCGATAGCGCGGCTTAGGATGACGCGTTCCAGCTCCGCTCGTTTGTGCTCCGTGACGTCCGTCATGACCAGGCTGATCGCCTGAAGTTCCTGGTTCTCGTTCATCAGCGGGAGGCAATTCACAATCCAGGTGTGTTCGACGTTGGGTTCGTCCTCCAGTGCGGCTGTGACCTCAAGATCCAAGACGGCCTCTCCTCGCTGCAACACCCGCTCGAATACGGGAGGAAGGAGCTTGGTGACGGTCGGGGCAGTTTCCAGAATGGGTCGCCCGGTGAGGCGCGCGGGCGCATCGCCGAGAATTTCCGCCGTGCCCTGGTTCACGCGCAGGATTCGCAGCGACTTGTCCAACACCGCCAAACATACCGGGGCCGTCCGATATACCGCTTCCAGCTCCGCAAACTGCCGTTGAACGTTTGTCAGGTCTGTGACCACGAGCGAAACGCCGGAGACGCCGTCGGCGAAGAAGGCTCGCATCGAGAAGAGCGTGTGAATCTGTTTGTCTCCGAGGGTTCGCAGCAGTATTGCCGCTTGCTGGGGAACGTTCTGGCTGGCCGCAAGCAGCGTGTGAACTTTGTCGCGCTCGCTGTCTGCCGCGAAGCGCAGGATGGATTCGCCGAGAATGCCTTGCGCATCCGCCCCGGTCATATGTAGGAACCGAGGATTCGCGTATTCGATGATGCCTTCTACAGTCAGGCTGAGCGCGCCTTCATTCATCGTCTCCAGGAGCGCGCGGCACGGAGAACCGGCTTTCCCAAACGCCAGCTCCCGCGGCTCCTCTAGGGCTGGCAGGACGGCGGCATCCATCTCGCGCTCCTGAACCGCCGCCCGGGTATTCTTGGCGTTCTCATTGGAAGGCGCCGACGGCGCGGAGAGCGGGTGTCGTGACGAGCCCGGCATTCTCAACTTCATGCCTGTCTCCTTACACGCCCGGTCGAGCGCAGGCCGAGTCGCGCAGAATGAGGTTCGATGCGTCCGTCCGTCGTCACAGGGTCTTCCTCGCAGTAAACAGAGGTCGCGCCGGTTCGGATCCGTTGAGGCGCACAGTCGCGCCGACGGCTTCACCTTGGCATAAGCTTTCCCGCTCGCCTGTGGGTTGAACGAAACCGCCCACAGGGAGGAGCAAGGACAGGAAGGGGTGAGAAAATCCTAGCAGAGTGCGTGTTGCAGTCAATCTTATTCGCGGCCTTATTTGTCGTGAAGAGTGTTAAGCATCATCTGTTGGGCTCACTGTTTCATTCTGGAACGGGTTGAGTTTGCGGGGGTGTGGGGCTCTTGCCGACGCGCGACCGCGCGACACTGCGATCAGTGCGGCCCGCCGGCCTAGACGACTCCGATGCGTTGCGGAGGCTCGGGAAGCTGTTCAATGCGGCCGAGAAGAAAGATGTAGCCCGCGATGCCGATGGCAAGATAAACCGCCGCAACCCCCATCGCGGGCGCAAACGAGTGGTGCGCGACGATGAAGCCGGTCACCATGCCCGCGGCCAGCGCAGACAATTGATTGCACGTGTTGAGAATACCTCCCAGTGTTCCCACGCTTTCCTTCGGCGCGAGCAGCGACGGAATGGACCAACCGATCGCCGAAGCCGCCGACAGACCCCCGATCGCGATCGTAATCCAGATCAACGCAACCGGAATGCGCGATGTCGTCGTTGCACCGACAAGACCCAGCCCCATCGAGGTTCCGACGATCAGGACGAACCGCCGTACGCGATCGCCGTTCCAGCCGTGCTCGATGAGTTTGTCCACGAGCAGGCCGCCAATGAACAATTCAGCGGCCGTCGCCAGAATCCACGGAATACTCGATAAGAGCGCCGCGCGCACCGGCGTCGTGTGGAGCGCCGTCGAAATAAACGTCGGGAGCCAGAACAGCAACAAGTAGAACGTGTAGTTGTACGACGCGTAGCCCAAACACATCCCCCAGACCTTCTTCTTGCTCAGCAAGTAACCGAGCGGGGCGCCTCGCGCCGACAGAACTTTGTCCTCCGGCTGAGCGCCTCCGCGCGCGATGAACTCCCGCTCCGCGCCGGTGAGTTTGGCATCTTCGCTCGGGTTGCGGTAATACAATGTGAAGAGCGCGAAGAAGATAAGACTGATGAAGCCCGTCGCGGCAAAACACCACCGCCATCCGAACTCATAGAGCAAAAGGCCGAGCACGGGATAACCAAGTCCCACGCCAAGCTTCGACGCCCCGTCGAAAATCGAAGTGCCGATACTTCGCTCCGCCTTCGGGAACCAGTAGCCGACGGCCTTGGCGTTCGCGGGGAACGTCGGCGCCTCGCCCACTCCGAGAACCAAACGCGCCGTGAAAAAGGTGGGCACGCCCGTCGCCAGTGAAGCTCCGAAAGATGCGACGCTCCAGAGGAAAGTGCTCACACGGCCGATGGTTTTCACGCCGAAGCGGTCGAGTAGCAGTCCCGACGGCACCTGCAAGAGAGCATAAGTCCACGTGTACCCGCTCGAAAGGATTCCAAACATCGCGGTCGTAACACCGAACGATGTGTTCAGCGCCTCTTTGGCAACCGAGAGATTCACGCGGTCGAAATAGTTGACGAGGATGCCGAAGGCCAGAAGCCACGCGATCGTTTGGCGGCGGCGGGGGACCTTCTCGTTGTTACCTTCGATTTGTGGCGGCGTGGCCATAATTTGCATATCCGGGGCCTGGTTCCGGTGCGAGGTCAGCCTCGAATGCGGCGGGCGCGCCGCGGCCGGGGGAGTATGGCACAACCGGGCGCGGAGTTGTGGATCAGGTTGCAGCCAGATGGGCGGGCGCGCGGCTTCGGATGAACTTCAGGCTTTGGCGAATTTCAACGCCACTGAGTTCATGCAATAGCGCAGGCCCGTCGGTTTGGGACCGTCGGAGAATACATGCCCGAGGTGTGCATCACACCGGCTGCAGGAAACGGCGGTGCGTTCCATGCCGAGACTCTCGTCGGTGGTTTCGACTACGTTTTCTTTCGCAATGGGCGCCCAGAAACTGGGCCAGCCTGTGCCGGAATCGAATTTCGTGTCCGAGCTGAAAAGGGCATTGTCGCAACAGATGCAGCGGAACACGCCATTGTCATGAATATCCAGATTTTCGCCGGTGAAGGGCGGTTCCGTGCCCTCGTGGCGAGTCACTTCAAAGGCGTTCGGGGACAATTGCTTTTTCCATTCCGCTTCAGTCTTCTGAATCTTGGGCACAGTGATGGCTCCTTTTCGCGCGCCGTCATCCGTGAATTCGACGATGGTGACCTTTTGGGGCGGCCCGAGTGGTTCGGCGCCGGCTTGCGTTGGCGCGGGCCCGAGGTAGCGCCGCAGTGCAAGCCCAGCGAGAGCGGCGCCGGAGATGACTAAGAACGCTCTCCGCCCGACGGAACTTGAGGATAGACCATCGGTCTTGCTCGAATCAAACATCTCGATCTCCCGCTGATAAGTATAGCCACTTTAGGATACGTAGATCGGGGTGGGGTGGATGTTCCGCCCCTACCAGAGACGCCCGCGGCGATGAGATTTTGAACATCGGCGCCGAATTTGTGATAGAGAGGCAGGCTGGGAGAGGAGGAGCGATGCGCAAATGGGGTGTCGTGATCGCGATTGTGTACGCGCTGATTGTTCTGGGGTTGCTGACGCCGGGGGCGATTTTGATCAGCGGAGGCGACCTCGCCAAGTGGGGCGAGCTGGCGGGAAACGTCTGGGGCGCTTACTCAGCCTGGGTTTACTGGCTCCCGGCTGGGGCCGTACTTGTCGGCGAAGTCGCGCTGCTTTTCTTGACTGTGGATACGTCGCGGCAACGGTTGAAACCGCGGGCGCATATTCTGGTTTCGGGCACGGTGGCGGCGGCGCTGACGGCGATGCTGACGGCGGCGGCAATCTGGTCCGTCGGGTTTGCGGTTCGCGGCGACGATTTCTGGAGTTCCTTCTGGGATAGCGCGGCATATGTCGTACTTTTCTTGGGAGGCCTGTGGCTGCTCTGGGGAATTTTCTTCTACTTCTATCTCCGGAATTCAAGCGCCCCGGTGACGCGTGTGATTTCTTGGCTTCTGCGCGGGAGCGTGCTGGAGCTGTTGATCGCCGTGCCGTGTCACATCATCGTGCGGCGGCGCCAGGATTGTTCGGCGCCGGCGGCGACAAGTTTCGGCATCACCGCAGGGATCGCGATCATGCTGTTGTCGTTTGGCCCGAGCGTGCTGCTGCTCTACAAGAAACGGCTGGATGAGTATCAGCGGCGGGGATCGGCGGCGGAGTAGCTGGAAACGATACACGGAAGGGCGAGGGGGCGTGTTAAATTTGACGGATGATGAAGATTGAGCCTGTGCTGCTGGAAGGGAAGCAGGTGCGGCTGGAGCCGCTCACGCTCGGTCATCTCGACGCGCTTTGCGAAGTCGGAGGCGACGCGGAAATCTGGCGTTGGAATCCCTACATTCAGACGGGCAGCCGCGAGGGCATTCGAGCGTTCGTCGAATACGCCCTGGGAGAGCAGGCGGCGGGAACGGGCCTGCCGTTTGTGACAATCGAGCGGGAGACGGGTCGCGCGATCGGGAGCACGCGATTCATGAGCATCGAGCGCCAACACCGGCGCGTGGAGATCGGCGGCACGTGGCTCGGTCTTGCGTGGCAGCGCACGGCGGTGAACACCGAGGCGAAGTATCTGATGTTCCGGCACGCGTTTGAGACGTGGGGCTGCATTCGCGTGGAGCTGAAAACGGATTCGCTGAACGATCGCTCGCGCAAGGCGATTTTGCGCGTCGGGGCAAGGGAAGAAGGGACGTTCCGCAATCACATGGTCACCTCGACGGGGCGCATCCGGCATTCCATCTATTTTAGCGTGATTGATTCGGAGTGGCCGGCAGTGAAGGCGCGTCTCGAAGAAAAGATGACCCGTGCCTGAGCGCGGAGCTTCGAACCGCGCGAGCCGCGCGAACGAGGCGGGTCAATTGACTTGCACGGGAAGCGCACCTAACATGACATGCCTTTCCACGGTGCCGAGCGCATGAACAGCGAAAACATTTCCCACTACCGCATGGGCGACAAGCTGGGCGGCGGCGGGATGGGGGTCGTCTATAAGGCCGAGGACACGCGGCTGGGCCGCACCGTGGCGCTGAAGTTCCTTCCGACCGACGCCGTGCAGGACAAGCAAATGCTCGAGCGCTTCCTGCGCGAGGCGCGCGCGGCGGCGGCGCTGAATCATCCCAACATCTGCACTATTCATGAAATCGGCGAACACGCCGGACAGCCTTTCATCGTGATGGAATTGATGGAAGGCGAGACGCTCAAGCACCGCATCGAAGCGGGGCCGCTGAAGATCGAGACAATGCTCGATTTGAGCATTCAGATTGCGGACGCCCTCGAAGCCGCGCACGGGAAGGGAATCACGCATCGCGACATCAAGCCCGCGAACATCTTCGTGACGGCGTCCGGCCAAGCGAAGGTTCTCGATTTCGGGTTGGCCAAGCTGGGTTCGCAGCGCGTGCCGGCGCCGGGCACGGCAGGAATCTCCACGCAGGAGACGGCGGTTTCGGAGGAACTGCTGACGAGTCCGGGGACGTTGCTGGGAACGGTGGCGTACATGTCGCCGGAACAGGCGCAGGGAGAAATCCTGGACGCGCGTACGGATCTATTTTCGTTCGGCGCCGTGCTTTACGAGATGGCGACGGGCCGGCGGCCGTTCGACGGAAATACGACGGCGGTGATCTACGACGCGATTCTGAATGGGACGCCGAAATCGCCGCAGCGGTTGAATTCAGCGGTGCCGCCGGAACTGGAGCGGATCATCCTCAAGGCGCTGGAGAAAGAGCGCGATCTGCGGTACCAGACGGCGTCGGAGATGAAGGCCGATCTGAAGCGGCTCAAGCGCGAACTGGACTCGAAGAATCGCGCCGCGAGCGCCGCGAAGGGCGGCGCCGGCGAGCACGCGGGTGCGGCTCCGGCGTCGGCGAAATCGCTGGCCGTGCTGTACTTCGAAAATCCGAGCGGCGCGAAAGAAGACGAATACTTTCGCGACGGAATCACGGAAGACATCATCACGGAGCTGTCCAAGATTAGGGATGTGTGGGTGCTGACGCGCTCGGCGGTGATGACCTTCCGCGACAAGCCGGCGACGTCGTCCGAGGTGGGGAAGCAGCTCAACGCCGCGTACGTGCTGGAGGGAAGTCTGCGGCGCGCGGGGAGCCAGTTGCGGATCACGGCGCGGCTCGTGGAAACGGCAACGGCGCGATCGGTGTGGGCGGAACGATACGACCGCAAGCTGGAAGACGTTTTCGCGATCCAGGACGAAATCGCGCAGAGCATCGCGAAAGCGCTGAAAGTGATGCTCAGCGAACAAGAAAAGCGCGCTATCGCGAAGGCGCCGACGGCGGACGTGCAGGCGTACGACTATTATTTGCGCGGCAGGCAATATTTTCACCAGTTCCGGCGCAAGAGTTTTGATTACGCGCGGCAGATGTTCGCGCGTGCGATCGTGATCGATCCGGCGTATGCGCGGGCGTACGCTGGAGTGGCGGATTGCTGCTCGCACCTTTACATGTACTGGGGCGCGAGCAACGACGATTTGAAGGAAGCGGAGGCGGCGAGCCGGAAGGCCGTCGAGTTGGACCCGGAGCTGGCCGAAGCGCACGTATCGCGCGGGCTGGCGCTGCTGATGACGAAGAAATACGACGAAGCAGACCAGGAGTTCAAGACGGCCATCCGGATCAACCCGAAGCTTTTCGAGGGTTACTATTTCTATGCGCGCGCGTGCTTCCAACAAGGCAAGCTGGAGGAAGCCGCTCAATTGTTTGAGCAAGCGTGCACAGTGAATCCGGAAGATTACCAGGCGCCCGTGCTCCTGGCGCAGACCTACGTCAGCCTGGGCCGGAAGCTCGAGGGAGAAACGACCAGCAAAAGGGCCTTGAGCGTTATCGAAAGGCACTTGGAGCTTCATCCGGAAGATGCCCGCGCGCTTTACCTGGGGGCGTCGGGATTGGTTCACGCAAAGCAGTTCGAGCGCGCGACCGAATGGACGGAACGCGCGCTGACAATTGATCCCGACGATCCTGCGGTTCTCTACAACGTGGCGTGCAACCACGCGCAAATGGGCAATATCGAGCCGGCCATCAGTTGCCTGGAGAAGGCGCTGGCACTCGGCGAATGGTACAAAGGCTGGGCCGAACACGATTCCGATCTCGACCCGATCCGCAACGAGCCGCGATTTCAGGCCTTGCTGAAGTCGATCTAGGGATTTCATATTTTGCGAGGTGTGATTTCCGCCCCGGCCCCGCCTTTGGCCCAGGCACTGCCTATGCCGCACCCAACAATCCGCCCCCTCCGCGCCCGCCACAATAGTTGGGCGACACATCCTTTGGCCGCGCCCGCGGAACCTGCCCGCCGTGGCGGGCCCGTCCGCCGTGGCTGAAAATGATGGAGCACTTCCAATGCAAATCTCAGTCGCAAGCTTGAACGGGCTAGAGGCCGGTCAAGCGGTTCGGGAAGTTGCTTCGCGTCTCGTGAGAAGTTTGCGCCGCATACGCGTTGTGATTATATTCTCTCCGAATGAGACTGTATTCTCGGTGATCCAAGAAGCTCGGGTTTGGAACGCCGCACTAGAACTGCACTGGAGGTCCCATGCGGACTCATAACCTTGCGGTAGCGGTCCTCATCGCAACTCTCGCCCTTCCTGCAGCTGCGCAGCGTCGTGTGCCCAAGGATTTGAGCGACGTCAGAGGATTCAACTACCACTCCGCCGAATCCAACGGACACGTACAATTTTGGCTGCACTACAACCCTGCCGTCACGGAACGTGACTTGGACTATGCCAAGCGGCTTCAGCTCAATCAGGTTCGAGTGTTCGTCCCCTACGTGGCTTGGGAGAGAGACAAGGAGGGACTCCGAAAGAACCTCCTCCACTTTGTGCGCGCTGCGCATGAGCGAGGCATGGGCGTCATGCCCACCATGCAGTACAAGTTCGGTGAATGGAAAGACAAGTCTGCGTGGCCCGACTCGCGGGAATTTGTGGCTGACCTTGTGGCCACGATTGGGAAAGAACCCGGCCTGGCAATCTGGGACGTGGAGAACGAGCCCGAGTGTTGTTCACTGCCTCCGACTCCGGCGAATCGCCTGCGCATGGAGCATGCCGTGTACATGGCAAAGGTGTTTCACGAACTTGATCCCGTAACACCGGTAACCATCGGGGCGACGTTCGCGGAAAACATGATCGAAATGGGTGAAGCTGTGGATGTGCTCTCGTTCCATAACTACAGCCCCACGCGCGCGCAGATTCGCGCCAGCATCGAGAAAGCAAAACAGTACGCAGCGCAGACTGGAAAGCCCTTGGTCGACAGCGAGATCGGATGCATAGCCCGCGCAAATCCATATGACATCGCGCTCCAGGAGCACATGCAAGCCCACGTCGGCTGGTACATCTGGGAATTGATGATTACCGGCGATTGGGGCACCGTCCACGGCGTGTTCTATCCCGACGGCACGGTCCGCGATCCCTCCATTGTCGCGGCGCTTCTGGGATTCTTCCGCAACCGGGGAGGGAACATTGTGGAAGCTGCTCCCGACCGCGAGAACCACGTCACTGAGGCCGTAACGAAGAACAAGGCGTGGCTGGCGGACACAAACGCCGATTGGGAGGCGGGATTGGACCTGGCCGAGGTCTCGGCGAATCTTCTGGAGGCCGCCCAATTAGTTCCCATGCGCGATCTGCCCACGAGGCAGGTCGACCTTCTGCGCAGCGGCGCGCCGGATGGACCCGCGTTGCGTGACATGCTGGAGAGATTCACTTCTATTCTTGAGCCTTACCAGCTTCCTCCGGGCGATCCTCGCCGGTCGCGACCTCCCGCATTCATTCCATGAAGCCGGCGGGTAGCGCAGCTTTTGACTTGAAGGCGGCCATCCTTTGGCTCTAGCAGCGGAACCTGCCCGCAGTGGCGGGAAGTCTCGACCCGCTGCATGCTGCTGACACTCTTACGTGGCGCACACGGTGAGCCGCCGCATCCGCCCTGACTACACTGAGACGCCTCACGAATAACGCATGAATCGGACCACTGTCCCCAGGCCGCAAGGAGTATGCTTGCAGGCACTGGGGCATCGGATGCAAGCCGGGACGAAGCGGAATCCCGGATTGCGGCCGGGGCGTACCGGTGGGAGGAACTTGATGCGATTCAAGATGATGATCACTTCGATCGTTGTATCGGGCCTTTTCGTATTTGCAAGCGCCAGTGCTGCTCGGGGGCAGGCACAGAATCCGCCGGCCCAGCCTCCGCCTGCGGAATCCGCGCGGGGCCAGCAACAGTCCGCCCACCCTGCGGCCCCCGGCCAGCGACCGATGGGTCGAGCCACAATGGGCGGGGGCATGATGACACCCGACATGATGGACATGATGGGACAGATGATGCCGCACACCCAGAACGCTGGAGGACGCGGCGAAGGATTTGGCGGCCTCTTTCAGCGGGTTTCCAGGCTGCTGGCGGCGCTGGACGACACGCGCGTCCGAGCGATGCTCGGCCTCACGGACCAGCAGGCGGATAGCCTCCGGAAGATCGTCGTCGACACAGAAACATTCACGATCAAAACGGCGGCGGACATCGCAGTCAATTCGATCGAGTTGCGGGAACTTCTCCGTGCCGACAAGCCGGACAGGGCCGCGGTGATGAGCAAAGGCGACGAAATCTCCAAATCGACGTCGCAGTTGATAAGCCGCTACCTCGACGCGATGCTGGCCGCGAAGGCGATTCTAACGCCCGAGCAGCAGAAGATGATTCGCGCGTATTTGGAGAACGGGCCAGGTCTGCGAGGCGACGGAGCGAGGTAACGGCGCGCGATGCTTGGAATCTTCCGGCTGGGCTACCTGTTCTATCCCTGGGGATTCATCGTGCAACTGGTGGCGCTGGTGCATTTCTTCCGCCGCCGGCCGGGCGGATTCTGGTTGTGGGTCATTTTCTTCGGGGGTTTCCTGGGAGCCTCGGTTTACATCGTGGTGGAGATGCTGCCCGATGCCGGATTGTTGCGGAATGTGTACCAGGGATACGGCCGGAAGTCGCGCATCGCCCAGGTGGAAACGATCATTCTCGACAACCCGTCGGCGGCGAATTTCGAGGAACTCGGCGAGCTGTATTGGGACCAAAAGCAGTACGAGAAGGCACGGGAGGCGTTTGACCGCGCCATCGCCACACGGAGCGATTCACCGCATTGCTTCTACCGGCGCGGGCTCTGCTTGATGGCGCTCGGGCAACCGGCGGCGGCCCTGCCCGATTTCGAGCGCGTGATTCGAGGCGATGCGAAGTACGATTCCTATCGCGCCCAGCTGATGCTGGCGGAGGCGTATGCGGCGACGGGACAGGAACAGAAAGCGGCGCCACTTTTCGCCGAGGTCGTGCAGCATTCAAACACTCCGGAGACGCTCTATACCTACGCGGCGTTCTTAAAGTCGCAAAACCGCAGCGAGGAAGCGCGCGAGTGGGCGCGGCAGCTCTTGCAGAAGAAGCGCACTCTGCCGCGCTACTGGCAGCGGATCGAGCGGCCGCGGTTTCGCAAGGGGCAAGCTCTGCTCAAGGAGCTGTCCTCTTCCTGAGAGGATGGACTCGCCGGCCCGAGCCGCCCAAGTTGGTGAGTGACGGCATACTGAACAGCAAAGAGGCCCGGAGTCCAATGGGCGGGTGGCGAGATCAGAGGTTGCTCCGGTGTGGCAGCGGCCGGTGGTCCGACTCTGAAGCACAGAAACGCTATACATAAGACTTAAGTGACGTGCCCGGAGGGATGTGAACGCCCGACCTGCTGCTTAGAAATATGAACCAGACTATTTCTGCCTCACGGTCTGTGTTGCTTTTCTGCGACTTCCATATCTGTCTTGCACAAGATTCGTACCGTTTTGCTCCCAAGTCCGTAGGCGAACTGGCGTCTGCTGCTGATCAGGCCTTGTGCCGGATCGCGTGAGTTCTTATTTTCTAGATTGAATAATTTACTTGAGAAGATAGAAGAAAACGTGTAACTCGAATCCGGTCGATTGCGTCCAACAGGCGATGCAGAGCAACCCCGGGCAGTTAGTCGGAAAATGCGTTTGCCGAGGTCCACCAGCATGCAAAACGGGTTTTTTACGTGTCGGGGCAGGAGTTTGTGCTCAAGCATGTCGCGCCGCCTGTGGATTCCGCCGCTCGCCCTCGCTCTGACCATCGCCCCGCTGTACTCTCAAACTTCGTCCAACCCCGTCACTAACATCAAGGTCGAAACGCGCCTTGTCCTGGTGGACGTTGTTGTCACCGATGACAAAGGCAATCCGGTCCCGAATTTGAACCAGAGCGACTTTCAGGTCTTCGAAGGTGGCGCTCCCCAAACCATCGCCTCCTTCGAGGAGCACAAGGGGAGTAATGCTGCGCTCGTAAAGCTTCCTCCTTTGCCGCCGCACGTCTTCACCAACTACCAGCCTGTGCAACTCCCGGACTCCGTCAACGTGCTCTTGCTCGACTGGCTCAACACGCAGCCGGCGGACCAGGAGTTCGTCCGCACTGAAATTACGCAATATCTAAAAAGTCTTCCCCCCGGGACGCGCCTCGCGATCTTCACCCTTGATTCCGGCTTGCGCATGGTTCAGGGACTCACCTCCGACATCTCCGCACTTCAGGCCTTGCTCGACGCTAAAAAGGGCGGGGCCGCCCCGCAAGTTTCTCCGCTGCTCCCTACCGATTTAGGCGCCCTCGCTGATCAGAGGATCATTGAGGAGATGCAGCGGAGTCGCGCGGCGCCGGCGGCGATTGAGGCCGCAAGACAGGAAATGGAGGAGTATTCAGGTTCCACCGCCGGAGCGCGCATCATGATCACCTTGCGTGCCTTCCAGCAGCTTGCCCGTTATCTCTCCACCGTTCCCGGACGCAAGAATGTCATTTGGTTCGCTGGCTCGTTCCCCATCAGTTTCCTCCCCGAGCGCGGCTTGTCATACGCATTGCCACACGAATATGCCGGTCAACTGCGAGAGACCGCCGACTTACTCACTCCAAGCGAGATTTCCGTCTATCCCGTCTCCGCGCAGGGTTTGCGCGGCTGGGGCTACGGGGCCGATCACCCTGGCCCCCCTGACGTTCGCGCGGAGGATCTCAATCGTGCTGGTGACCAGATTGCTATGGAGAGGCTTGCCAAAGACACCGGCGGCCAAGCCTTCTACAACACCAACGATCTGGCGGGTGCCATCACTCGCGCCGTGAACGACGGCTCTCGCTACTACACGCTCACCTATACCCCCAGCAACAAGACGTTGGATGGCAAATACCGCAAGATCGACGTCCGGCTTAACCACGAGAACTACAAGCTCTCTTATCGCCGCGGCTACTACGCCGATCCCCCCAAACCTCAAAATGATTCCAGCACCGGCCCGTTCAACGATCATCTGATTCCGTTCGTCTCCTTCGGCCTCCCCGACTTCGACCAGATCATTTTCAAGCTGCGTGTTCTCCCATCAACACCTCAGCCCTCTCCCGACTCACCCCGCGCCGGTGACCATGCCAAACTCGCCGTGCCGTTTACTCGTTACAGCGTCGAGTTCGCCATCTCCATGGATAACTTGAAACTGACGACCACTCCCGATGGCTTGCGGCACGGCGCCATTGAAGAAATGCTCGTCGTTTTTGGCCCCGACGGCACGCCGCTCAATCTCGTCGCCAGGAATCCCAAACTTACCATTCGGCCCGGGGACTACGCGTATTATCAGAAATTCGGCCTTCAGCTGTATGACGAAATAGACGTTCCTAACGGTGGGGCCTACCTTCGCGCCGCAATTTACGACGTCACTTCAGCCGACGTCGGCACACTCAAGATTCCGTTGAGCATCTCTCCTGTAAACTGAGGCGCGGGGCGCGATATTCATCCCCATCCTCAAGGCAAGTCGACAGCCATGCTCGTGGACCACGATCCGACGGACCCAAATGACCAGCTTGGCCTCATCGGCATCGAAGTTGAAGGCGCGCCAACGAAAATACCCGTGCGCAATCTCACGCTCAGGGAGGTCTCTTGAGACTAACGCTCCTCAAGGGAAGTGGCGCGCCCGGGGAGATTCGAACTCCCGACCCTCTGCTTAGAAGGCAGACGCTCTATCCAACTGAGCTACGGGCGCCCAGTCCATAATCTCTCACAATATAAACTGTGATGCCACACAGCGTTCCGGCAAGTACTGAGAAGGGGGTGCGGGGGCGGGGCCTGCCCGCCGCGGCGGATTAGCAAGAATCGCGAGTTTCAGTCGTGCAGCACGACGCTCAGGAGAGACGTGTTGACCTGAAGACCGCCGTTGTACTTGATAAAGCCTAATTTCCTGAACTTGTTCATAAAGAAATTCACGCGTGAACGGGTCGTGCCGATCATCTCCGCCAGCATTTCCTGCGATAATTTGGGGAGTACCCCGTGAGGCCTGTCTTCGCTACCGTACCGGGCAAGCAATAGAAGAGTGCGGGCGAGCCGCTTCTCGCTCGAATTGAATAGCTGATCGATCAGGTCCTCCTCGGTCCGGATGTTCCGCGCCAGCATGAAAGCGATGAACCGGTCGGAGAGAGAATGTTCCGTGCGGAGCGCGCGCATCATCTCGCTCTTTTCAATAAAAAGGATGGACGTGGCTGCAATCGCGGTGGCCGTCCCCATACAAATAGGCTGGCCTGCCAGGCACCCCTCGCCAAAAAAATCACCCGGCCCCAGAATCGCCACGACCGCTTCTTTTCCGCTCTCATTGAGAACGGAGAGTTTTACGCCTCCGTCTTGGATGTATTTCACGCCCGTGGCAGGGTCACCTTGACTATAGATTTTCTCCGATCTCCGAAACTTCATGATTTTTCGCGCCACGCCGGCAGTATCAAGAAAAACGCGCAAATCAAAGGAGACCTTCCTGGGGGAGGTCGATTCGGTCTTCTTGGCGGTTGCTCGGGCCATACTCGCTAAATACCTAGCTTGATATATTCACTAGGAAGGGCCAAGTACCCAAGCGCTCCCAAATTCTTTACCACTTTCGCAAACAGATTTCAAGCCATCTTTTGGCGTTGCCCGGCGCTGCTCCCGCGCGAGGAAAAATCTCAACTGTGCTTAAGTGGACAGACTTTCACTTTTGGTACGCCTAGGATTGCCTTGAACCAAAATGATTGTGAACTTGGCCAGTTCACCCCGGACCGAGCACGGGGCTTTTCGAAGGGCTACGGTCGGATTGCCCCGCAGCAGGGAAAGAGAAAGGAAACAAGAAGATGCCTCTCATCCACGTTCTACTCGTTCTGATCGCGGTTGGTGTGCTGCTCTGGTTGGTGAATCGCTTCATCCCGATGGCAGGCAGCATCAAGGCGATTTTGAACGCGGTCGTCGTCATTTGCGTTGTGCTGTGGCTCATGAACACATTTGGGTTGATTCACACCCTCTCCCAAATGCGGGTCGGGTAGGAAACGGACTCCAAAGGACGGCAGAAGAGATATCGGCGGGCCGCGTACCGGCAGCAAGGATTCAGCAAGAAACCCGCGCCACGTACGAAGTGGGGGGCGGGCGTATGGACGCAAGTTAACGGAGCTAAAATGGCAAAATCTTTTCGATTCGTAAGTACGTCAGCTTTGCTTCTGCTTTTCGCTTGGACTATTCCGGCAATCTCGCGCCAGGATAAGCAGGACCAGCCGAAGGGTCAGCAGCAACAGCATCAGCAACAACAGCAGCAACCCAAGCCTGCGGCGCAAAACCAGCAGCAGCACCAGCAACCGCAGCAACAGCAGCAGCATCAGCAACAACAGCCCAAGCCTGCGGCACAAAATCAGCCGCGCCAGCAACAGCAGCCTAAGCCTGCGGCACAAAACCAACAGAATCAACAGCGCCAGCAGCAACAGCAGCAGGTCAAGAATCAGCAGAATCAGCAACACCAGCAGCAGCAGCAACAACGGCAGCAGCAACAGGTGAAGAACCAACAGAACCAGCAGAATCAACAGAACCAGCGAAACCAACAGCAGCAACAACAGGTCAAGAACCAGCAGAATCAGCAGCACCAGCACCAGCAACAGCAACAGCAACAGCAACAGCAACAGGTGAGAAACCAGCAGCACCAGCAACAGAACAACAGGTCAGCACAACAACGCAGCCCCGAGCAGGTGCGCCAACAGCAGGCTTCTTTCCAGGGCGATCGTGCGCACAGTTGGCAGTCGGAACACCGGACCTGGCAACAGCGCGGCGGTTACAACGGTTACCGCGTCCCGGATGCCGGTTTCAATCAATACTACGGCGAGAATCATAGGTTCCGCCTCGGTGGTCTGAACGTGATGTATGTGGGCGGACACCAACGTTTCCAGTACGGCGGCTTTTGGTTCGGTATGATTGACCCTTGGCCGGAGTATTGGTCCAGTGATTGGTACGATAACGATGACGTCTATGTGGTCTTCTATGATGGGGGATATTACCTTTGCAACTACAGATATCCCAACGATCGCATTGCCATCAGCTTCTACGCGAACTGAGCGTTCATCGAGCACGGTGACCTCATGCATCCTCGCCCCAGCGGCGGAATGTTGAAAGAGAACTAGATCGCCGCTGAGGCAGGCTGTCTGAATGTACTCTGCTGAGCCAGCAAAGCAGAGAACGCAAGGATTTCGATAGAAACGACCCGTCGGACCGGAGGTCGGCCATGGATGAATCGAAGCGGCACGTAGTCAGGTTTCTCGAGAAAGAGATCAAGACGTACACGGCCCTCTCTCTATTCCTGGCGAAGAAGGGCATTGGCTGGCATGTGCGTGTGGAAGACAAGACAGTTCCTATTAGTCCCTCGTTTTACAGCGAAAGAATGAAGGAAGCGAAAAAGCTCGTCCTTGAGCTCAGAACACCAAGTTAGGCCAGCAAGCCCGATATCAAGGCTCGCGGTCAGCCCTCCTCCAGCGATAGCGATGTATCCCCAGGCCCCGCATTGGCCCGTTCAGGGCGCTCTAGTTCTACAACTTTCTCCTGCGCACGGAAGACCGGCTTACAGGTGCATTCGTGATTGCCGGCCCACACGGACTGGCAAGCCTGCAATTAAATGCAAAAGTGTCCTCAAGTGGACAGACTCAAGTCGCGTCCGCCTCTAAGATGCTCGCGTAGGAGAAGACAAAAGGACTTTTACCCAGGCGCCATTCCGTTGAACTGAATTGTCTCGGCTTCGTCCTATGCAACCACGCGCAAAAGATACTCACAAGTTTCAGGAGGAAATTCGGATGAAAATTGTAAAATCGATTCTCTGTTTGTTCGCAATCTCCCTATTCGGCGCCGCGCTGCTGCCAAGCGCTCGAGCGGCGGATACGTGGAACCAGAAGACCATCATCACCTTCGATCAGCCCGTCGAAGTCCCCGGGATGATTCTCCCGGCCGGAACATACACGTTCAAGCTGGCGGATACCTTCGCCGACCGCAACGTCGTCCAGATCTTTAACGCAGATGGAAGCCACATCATCACTACCATCCTGGTTATCAATGACTACCGTTTGAAAGCGACGGGCAAAACCGTCCTGACGTTTAATGAAACACCGGGCAATGCTCCGGAAGCCCTCCGCGCCTGGTTTTATCCTGGTGACTACTGGGGCAAGGAATTCGTCTACCCCAAGGCTCGCGCGATCCAGCTTGCGGTGGCGACACAAGTGCCCGTTCCGGCCGTTCCCGTTGACACCCTGGATGAGAACGTGATCCGAACGGCTCCGATCGTTGCCGAAACTCCTGACCAGAGAGAAGTGGCGGTAGACCAGGTCATCGCGACCACTCCGCCGGCCGCGGCCCCCGTCGCAACTGCGACGCCTGCCGAAGCGCCGGCCGCGGTTGCCGCTCCGGAGACTGAAACCGCAGCATTGCCGCATACGGCAGGTTCCACGCCGTTGTTCGCACTGCTCGGTGCATTGTCCCTCGGCCTTGCACTTACACTCGGGTTCCTATTGAAGCGCGTTTCCTAGACGTAGACCGTTCCTCCGCGTCGCGGGCGCGATAGCGATATCATGCCCGCGGCGCGAAAGGTTCTCTCGTGATCCTCGCTCCAAGTTCCGATAGGCACTTTCTGTGCAGAGGACGCTTGTTGCTCGTGCCCTCTCTGTTGTTCCTCGTCATCGCTGCTTCACCCGGATCCATCTCGAAGGAACGGCCTCTTGCTCGCGCGGACGGCCAAACGACGATCGCGGTCACTGCGAATCTCGTCCTGCTGCCCGTCAATGTGACTGACGCGCGCGGAACATTCATTCCCGGCCTCAAGTCGGAGGACTTCCGCGTCTATGAGGACGGGCAACTCCAGGAACTCAGCGTTTTCGAAGAGGAAGACGCTCCGGTCACCGTGGGGCTTGTCGTTGACCATAGCAAGAGCATGGGTGCCGAGCTCCCGGAGGTCGCGACGGCGGTATCCTCCTTCGCGCATTCCAGCAATCCGCGCGACGAAATGTTCGTCGTGGATTTCAATGATGAAGTTTCGGTTGAACTCATGAAAGGGAAGGCGTTTTCGAACGATCCGGAGGAGCTGGATGAAGCTCTCACGGCGGTCTCCGCACAAGGGCAAACCGCTCTTTACGATGCCGTAAGCGAAGGCCTGCTGCACTTACACTACGGGCATTTGGCGAAGAAGGCGCTCCTCATCATCAGCGACGGTGGCGACAACGCCAGCCATCTCAAGTATTCACAGGTGCTGGCCCAGGCTCGCCAATCACAGGTCTTGATCTACGCCATTGTCCTGATCGATCCGAACGGCGGCCAACCAGAAAACCCGGAGCTCCTCAAGCGGATCTGCAAAGATACCGGAGGGGTAGCTTACTTTCCGAGCGCCGGCGAGTCCGTCGCATCCGTATCAGCGAAAATCGCTCGCGATCTTCGAGAACAATACACCCTCGGCTATACGCCGCAGAATATGGAGCGTGCGGGCACATACCGGAAGATCGAAGTGAAGGTCGCCGCGCCCGGCCATGACAGTATGCGCGTGCGAACTCGGACGGGCTACTCGCCTGCGGCGGGGAACCAACCCGTATCCCAGCCGGGACGGGGGACCAGATGAATCCGCCCTCTCAGCCAGTGAGAGCGGCTTTGCCGAGGCGAATTTACATTCTTCGTGTTGCTTTCTACTTTTTCCTCTTTTCCGGGGTTCTCGCTCTGGGTTACGCGGGTTTTGTCCTCGCGGATTCGCACGCCTATCAGGCCCTCGAGATGAAGAAATTCCAGATCGCGGGCCGCCTCGAGGAACCGCACATTTTGGCGGAAGGCGACGTTATCGGCGAAATTCAAGTGCCCCGTTTAGGGCTCGATGCAATCGTGGTTCAGGGCGACTCCCGCGTTAATTTGCGGCGCGCCGTAGGTCACCTTTCACAATCGGCATTGCCGGGCGAATGGGGCAATGTCGCTTTGGCTGGTCACCGGGACACCTATTTTCGTCCGCTGCGAGATATTCGCATCGGCGATGAAGTCAGATTCACGACTCGAGAGCGAAGCTTCGAGTATCGTGTGGAGTCAATTGAAGTCGTCGCTCCCAGCGACGTTCAAGTGTTGGAAACTTCGACCGGCCACGATTTAACATTCATCACATGCTTTCCGTTCTATTACGTTGGCCCGGCCCCGAAGCGCTTCGTCGTTCGTGCCCGCGAGGTTGACTAGAAGCTGAGGAGCAGTTTGCGGGCTCCTTCCTTCCATCCCCGGCTCCCGGGGCCCCCTGGAAATAGTCGAATCTGTACCTAAGTGAACAGACACGCCGTCTCGGTCCGTCTACGATGGGTCATCCGCGAGATCACGAATTCGATCTCCAGGTGCGTCACAAGCGCTGCACGCAGTGGATTTCTTGTGAGATTGGGACACCAATGCTTTGGACAATTCTCACCGTGTTGTTGGTTCTTTGGCTCATTGGACTGGTCACGTCCCACACATTCGGAGGACTGATTCATATCCTCCTTGTCGTGGCTCTAATCGTTTTTCTGGTTAATTTGTTTCAGGGCCGGAGGCGGGCGGTTTAGGTGCGAAAGCGAAGAACATGAAAACGATTGCCTGGATCGGAATTCTCTTGATTGTTCTGGGCGGCTTTGTCCTCGCCTATCACGGGTTCACTTACAACCATCCCGAAAATGTTGTTGATATCGGGTCGTTCCACGCCACTGTGGAGAGGCATCATCGGTACCCGATTCCGCCAGTTCTCGGTGGTCTGGCTTTGGTGGGAGGAATCGTGTTGCTCGTCGCTGGAGTCAGGAAGAAGTCTTAGCTCGACACGGCGAAAGAGCTCCGTCTGAGAGCCGGAAGACGCAACGTCCTCTCGTGAACGAAACGCTGCTGAAGGTCCTTCAGCCACAGAATTTGATGAACTGAGAAGCCTAGAAGAGAAGTTTTGACCGAGGAGGTCAGCATGAAAAGATTTATGGTCGCGGCAGCATGTCTTACATTCGTGTCCGGAACGCTGTTAGCCGGAGGTCTGAACAAGGAACAAAAACGCCTGGAAGAGTGCGGCACTGTCATGCAGGAAGTACTGAACATCCCGGACAACATCCCCCATAATCTCTTGGAAAAGGCCGAATGCGTCATCGTGTTTCCGTCCGTAAAGAAGCTGGCCTATGGCGTCGGCGCAAGCTACGGGCGCGGTGCCATGGTTTGCCGGACCGGCGAGCACTTCCGTGGATCGTGGGGAGCTCCAGCCATGTACGCGCTGGAAGGCGGCAGTGTTGGCTTCCAGATCGGTGGCAAAGCGACGGACCTGATCCTGCTCGTCATGAACGACAGAGGAATGGACTCGATCCTGAGCAGCAAGGTTCAATTGGGCGCAGATGCTTCCATTGCCGGAGGCCCAAAGGGTCGTGACGCGACCGCAGCGACCGACGCCTGGATGCGAGCTGAAATCCTCAGTTACTCGCGTTCCCAAGGTGCGTTTATCGGAGTGTCCCTCGAGGGCTCTACGATTCGTCCCGACGATGATGCTAGTGCAGACGTCTATGGCCACCCCATCAAAGCGAAGGACATCGTGAGAGGCGAGAACGTAAGCGTGCCTCGTACGGGCCGTCACCTCGTCAACGTTTTGGAGAAGAGCGCGCCCCACAACGAATCAGAGCGGGCCTCGAACTAGCAGTAAGTGCGTGAACAGCTTGCCGGGATTGTTGCCCGTCCCGGCAAGCTGTCCGTCTTCTTCGGAAGAATGGCTCAGCGAAGAACACCGCTTCACCTTCAACTGTGAGTAGGCGTGTGCGGTTCCCTCTGAGTGGAATTCAGTTCGGAGTGTCTTTGACGAGGAATCTGCCGTCTTTTTGGCTCTTGCCTAAATGCAGATCCCTCACTTCGCTCGGGATGACATTGCGACGACGTTCTTCAACATGCTTCTAGTCTTGCGAAGCGGGCGTTCTTTGACGCCGGTCCTGACTTTGTTCCGAGTGGCCGTTTGCATCCAGCCAGCTCAGGAGAGAGCGAATGCTCCCGTGCGCCAGAGCGATACTCGAATCGGCGGCGCCGTAATAGAGATTGATCGTGTCCCCGTCCGCTGCCAGTGTGTAGCCGCAGGGAAACACGACGTCCTGAACGTCTCCCTGGCGTTCGTACTCCGCCTCGGGCGCAAACATCCAGGAATCCCCTCGGATCAGGCATTTTTCCGGCCGCTGAAGTTCGAAGAGAGCCAGACCCAGCCGATAGATGGAACTCGAGGGAGTGGTACGCACGCCGTGATAAATCATCAGCCAGCCTCTGGAGGTTTCAATGGGCGGAGGCGACATGCCAATCTTGTTTGCATCCCACCAGGCGCCCCGGCGGGCTTCGAGCATCAGTTTGTGACTTCCCCAATGCCGCAGATCGGGAGAATAAGAGATCCAGACGTGGGTGCCGAGCGGCGTCATGGGCCGATGGATCAATGCCCAGAATCCACCGATCCTGCGCGGCAGCAATGCGGCGTCCTTATCGTCCGGAGGCATGACGACACCAATTCTCTCGAAGCTCCGAAAATCCTCCGTGAGGGCCAAAGACACGCCGGGGCCGCCGCGTGAGTAAGAGGTGTAAGCCACGGCAAACTTCTTGAGTTCCGGCACGTAGGTAATCCGCGGATCCTCGATCCCCCACACCTCCTCGGGGTACTCCTCCGGATTGGGCATCAGTGTCGGCTCAGGATCGATTTGCCATCCGTCAACGCCGTTCACGGAACGCGCGGCGCACAAGTGGGAAATTCCACGGCGATCTTCCACGCGGCAAAGCAGGAGGGTCGAGCCATCCTGAAGTAGTGCGGCTCCCGCGTTGAACACGCTGTTGATGGAATAGGGCCAATCCTTTCCCGTCAAGACGGGATTGGCAGGGTGCCGGCGAAAGAGCGTTTCGTATTGTTTCATCGTTGCGTTCACCGGCAATTTTACGGCACTCATTGAATGGACTTCTCGATCTTCTGCACTGGTAGGCAGGCGATCGCCTTGTTGTTCAGAGCTTGTTCTTTGTGCTGTCGGTTTCTTCCATGTTGCGCATTTCCAGCAGCGCCATCATAAAAGACAATGTGGACTCCGCTCCCTGATTCTCATTCGCACGGTCGGGATGCAAGCCGTCACGACATCCGCCGGTCGTCGGATCGTAGAGGGCGATCTGAAGGTCGTTGTCTCCCAGGAACCAGTTCATCGCGGACCACGCCTCTTTGCGCCAGCGCAGCTTTCCTGTGGCACGATAGGCCTGCAAGCATGCGGAAACGGCCGCACAGGCTTCGACCGGTTGCTGATCGAACCGGGCCTTCGCCGTATTCTTGGAATGGAAGCCCTGCGAGCCGATGGGCACGAAATGGCCTTTGACCTCGCAACGCTGGCTCGCGACCAGCCAGTCCAACGCCGCAAGTCCCGCCGAAACCATCTCCTGGTTCGCGGCGCGCATCCCCGCCCGGATCAGCGCCTGCGGCAAGCGCGCGTTGGAATACGCGAGCTCGTCTTCAAACCAATTCCATTCGCGCGAATGGCTTGCGCGATAGGAGTCCAACAACCGATTTGCCAAGACGTCGGACGCGCCGAGTGCCGCGCGATCCCCGGGGAACGAGTCCAGATACTCCTGCAGTCCCAGCAGGGCGAAAGCACACGCGCGGGGACTCTTGAAATCGATCGCCGCGGGAATTGCGAGTTCAAACATGCGCCCCGCGGCTCCGCGCCATCCCGCGTCCTTGGATCTGCCCAGCACCGTCCCCAATCCCCACAAGGCCCGGCCGTGACTGTCTTCCGAGCCCCCCGGTTCCTGCCATTGGCGATCGTAACTCAGACAGTTTCTGAATCGTTTTGTGGCGGGATCAAAGGCGAGCCAGAGGAAGGCGAGATAGCGCGAGACCAGATCGACCGAGCCCGTCCGCGCGCCGGCTCCGTGCTCCTCCAGGAGAATTGCCACGATGAGCGCGCGGGCGTTGTCATCGGTTGTGTAACCTTCCGGATAGTTTGGGACCGTAAAGACCGCGTGCTCGAGGATCCCGGTCTGGTCCGTCATTCGATACAAGTGATCCAATTTCAGAGCGGGCAGCCGGCCGAGGGCCTTCACCGTGTGCTGCGCCGAAAAGGTAGCGCGAGGATTGCGCAATCGCTCGTTGTAGACGCGTTCAAAACTCTTCATGTAGTTCTGCGCCACGCGATTCCACACCATGTCCCTCGCGTACAGATACGCGCGTTTTCGCATGGCGTGCCTGGCGGTGCCGTCGTTCAGAAGCTCGATCGTCTTTGCGGCGAGCGCTTCCGGATCGTCAAAAGGAACCAGTGTGCCGCGCTCGTCGTCCAGGAGTTCGATTGCGTGCAGGTAGGGCGTCGAAATGATGGCCTTGCCGGCGCTCAAGGCATACGCGAGCGTGCCGGAAACGACTTGCGCCCTTTGTCTGTACGGCGTGATATAGATGTCCGCTGCGCCGATCACTTCCACCATTTCCTGCGGACTCACGAAACGATTGCGAAAGACCACATGAGCCTCGACGCCGAGTTCTTTCGCCAGGTCTTGCAGGTACACGCGGTACTTGTCTCCTTCACTCCGCAGGATGTGCGGATGAGTTGCGCCCGCCACCATGTACGTGACGTTGTTGTGCCGCGACAGGATTTCCGGAAGAGCCTTGATTACATTTTCGATGCCCTTGTTCGGCGAGAGCAAACCGAACGTCAGCAGCACATCTTTTCCTTCCGTTCCGAACCCATCCTTGTAGAAACTCGGATCCGTGAAAGGCAGATCGGGGATTCCGTGCGGAATCAAATCGATTTTCTCGATCGGAACGTGGAACACTTCCTGCAGGATGTCGGCGGAATGCCGGCTCATGACGATTACGCGGTCCGCAAGGGTCGTTATTTCCTCCATCACCGCGCGCTGGTCGGGATCCGGATCGCGAAGCACCGTATGCAGCGTGACTGCGAACGGCATGTGCAGCCGCCGCAGAAGCTCCAGGACGTGCGCGCCGGCTCGGCCTCCAAATATTCCGTATTCGTGCTGCAGGCAGACCAGGTCGATATTGCTGAAATTCAGAAAGTCGGCGGCCTGCCGGTAGGAAGTCAGATTCTCCTCGGCCAGCTCAAAGCGCACTCGGTCGGGATAGCTGTACCCCTCTTCGGTATCGTTGATGGGAAGTACCAGCAGTTGGGCCGCGCCGTATTCCGCGTGGAGGGCGTCGCACAAATCTGTCGTAAACGTCGCGATTCCGCACCGCCTCGGAAGATGGTTCCCCACGACCGCAATTCGATTGGGGAGGACCGGACGCCACGCTACAGGCGTCAGCGCCACCGGTTTCTCTTCCAAAACGAACGGATGAACTTCCATCAGCGTTTCGGTTTCTACCAGAGGCATTATTTTCGGCAGCGCCATTTGATTCCCTGTGGGTGCACCACTCGAGGAAGAGTCACCGCATGACTTCCCCATGACAGACCGATCCCCGTTCGCCCTGGATCCGTTCAGAGTCCTCAACTTTCCTGCCGAATCCTGGAGCGCGTCCCGGCCTTGAAAGACGGCCGTTTCGCTTTATTCGTGTAAGACGACGGTCAGCAATGACTTGTTGACCTTGATCTTGCCATTGTACTCGATGAAGCCCAGCTTCCTGAACTTGTTCATGAAGAAATTGACGCGCGAACGCGTGGTTCCGACCATGCTCGCCAGCGTCTCCTGGGAAACCTTCCGAAGGATACGCGCCGGCTGTTCCTGTTCCCCGTAATGCGCGAGCAGCAGAAGCGTGCGCGCCAATCGCTTTTCACTGGAGTTGAAGAGTTGATCGATCAGATCCTCTTCCACTCGGATGTTGTGCTTGAGCATGTATCCGATGAAATGATCGGATAGCTCATGCTCGGCGTGCAGCACGCGCAGTAACTCGCCTTTTTGGATCACAAGCAGCGTGGTCGGCGTAACGGCCGTTGTCGAGCCCATTCGGACCGGCTGGCCCGCCATGCATCCCTCGCCAAAGAAATCGCTCGGACCAAACATCGCGACGACCGCTTCCTTGCCGGACCCATTCACCACGGACAATTTGACGCCGCCCTGTTGGATGTACATGACCGTTTTCGCGGAGTCGCCCTGAGAGAAGATCGTTTCCCCTCTCCGGAACTCGACAACTTTTCTCGCTACTCCCGCGGTATCGAGAAACTCTTGAGGATTGAAAGAGTCGACGCTTCCATTCTTTTTGCGTTTATTCGGTTTCATATCCAGTTTGATACACACCTCGAGGCGGGCACTTTCCGGCCAAGAACATGCTATCAGGAGGCCCTCCCGCAAGGATGTATAAAAGTGCACACTTTGCGTTCTTGGAGATTCCCCGAGAGGAATCGATGGCACCGTCTCGCCGTTGATTGGCACTTCTTCGAACGTGAATCGGCAGTGTCCTAATTTCGACGGAGTATCCTGCAAATGTTAGGATGGTCTGCCTTTCGCCGTGAGATAGAGTTGGAGGGCATCACGTGTACATTCTGAGTGTTCTTTTGCTGATGGTCGTATTGCCGATCCTATCGATCGGCGTAGAACATTTCTACCTCCACAGCGCTCTGCCGCTGATGTCACTCGTGGGGAAGTGGTTCGTGTTTTGGGGCGCGGGAATCAGAGTCTTCTTCGCTGGCTTACGTCAGTTGTTTCAACCACGGTTTACCGCTGAACGGATACTCGGCATTCGAAGCGAGGATTCATTGCTCTTCGTGCGCGAATTGGGCGCGGCGAATCTCGGAACTGGAATAGTCGGAATAGCTTCTCTGGCCAAACCCAGCTTCGTCCTGCCCGCAGCGGTTGCGGCGGCGGCATTTTTTGGAATTGTAGGTATTCGCCATGCCACGGACAGGTGCAGAACCCGCAACCAGAATATCGCCCTGATAACCAATCTCTTCGTGTCTCTAGTCCTCGTCGCATATATCGGTTTTGTGGCGCTCGCCTGAGTGCCCCGATTAGGACACTACCGGTTCTGCTGACATCCCCTTTAGCTCCACCCCGCACCCATTGTCATTCCGAAGACCGAGCAGCCCGATTTCCGCGCCTTGCTCTCCGTTTTGCGCGGGAATCGGGCGCCGTGGCGAGGGCCGGGGCCCCCGGCGCGTGCCGGGCTTGCACGCGATGGGGTGGCAGCGATGAGGAATCTCGGCGCCGGAACGGCGGAAACCCCGGGCCCATCCAGGTCCCATCAAAAGCAGGATATCAACAGAGCCGACACGACCCGTGAATCCGGGTTCTTGGACGGCATATATACCGCAAGATACCGGTGGACGACGATCCGGCGGACTCGAGTGATGAGCCGGGACGGATCGGGGTCGAAATCGAAGCCGCACCGGCAAAGGTGCCGGTTCGCAACACCTAGAAGAGGAAGATTCCGTACCCGGATAACCAATTCGCGCGGATCGAGAACCGGAAGTCCCGCGCCCATCTTCCCCGCGGGGGCGTCGTGGGCTCCCCTCGAACCGCCTCCGCCGGCGCATTCCCGCCTAACGAAGAATTAACGGGGCCTTTATGCCTTCCTAATCCCCTCCGGGGTACTTTTTTCGTGTAGTGAGGCACGATCGCACTCGGAGAATGCAAAATGGGCAAAACACTTTTCATGTTTGCGTGTCTGGCGGGCGAGGGTTTCCTTCTTTACTGTCTCTTTCAATTCATGCTTGAATCGAGGCGCGCCGACAGAGCGGCGGGCGCGAGGGACGGGGATGTCCCGGCCTGGCTTGGTTCACGCTCCGTCGTTCGATTTAGCGGAGAACGCGCGGAAGCCCTCCGAAATTCGTTTGCCCGTGCCGGGGCTACAGGGCCGGCATCCCGCGAAGAAGTCACCTCGATCGGCGTGAGGCGCCGTGCGTAATGTAATCTTTGCTGTATTCGGGAGCTTCTCCGCGATTCCGTCTTGGTGGTGCGATCGCGCGGACATGCGTCCCGAAACGAGTGAGGGAAAATGCTGGACGTATTTTACATATTAGTTGGTGTTCTGTTTTTTGCCCTGAGTTGGGCCTTCACGAAGGCCTGCGATCGGCTCTAGGAGATCAGGCGTATGGACTACGTTATCGCTGGAATTACGGCGCTGCTGCTCTTTGTTTATTTGATGTACGCGCTGTTGCGTCCGGAAAAGTTTTGAGGAGGAAGCTCATGACCACAATCGGTCTGCTGAATATCGTCATCTATTTTCTGGTGCTTCTGGCCATCACGAAGCCTTTGGGCACTCTACATGGCCAAAGTTTTCGAGGGCGAGCGGACATTCCTGTCCCCCGTGCTGCGGCCATGCGAGAGCTTGACCTACCGGCTCTGCGGCATCCAGGAAGACAAAGAGCAGCGCTGGACGGAATACGCGGCCTCGCTGATCGCCTTTAGCCTCGTCAGTTTTCTTTTTGTTTACGCGATTCAACGCTTGCAAGGATTCCTCCCGTTCAACCCGATGCACTTCGGCACTTCGCGCGCGCCCTCCGGGGCGACGCCGGTGACGCCCGACCTGGCATTCAACACGGCGAACAGCTTCCTCACCAACACGAACTGGCAGGCGTATAGCGGAGAAAGCACCTTCAGCTACTTCGTGCAGATGGTCGGCCTTGGCGGTTCAGAATTTTGTTTCCCCAGTCGTCGGCATTGCGGCTGCCCTGGCGTTCGTCCGCGGTTTCTCCAGGCAAGAGATCGAAAACGGTCGGCAATTTCTGGGTCGATCTCACGCGCGGGATCCTGTACCTGATGCTCCCGTTGGCCCTTGCCGGTGCGCTCGTGCTTTGCTCGCATGGGCGTCATCCAGAATTTCAAGGCATACGAACAAGTCAAGACGGTCGAGGGCGCGGCGCAGACGATCCCCATGGGGCCGATCGCCTCGCAAGAAGCCATCAAGATGCTCGGCACGAATGGCGGCGGTTTTCTCAACGCCAACTCGGCGCATCCGTTCGAGAATCCCACGGCGCTCTCGAATCTCAGTCCAGATGCTGATGATCCTCGCGATTCCGGCCGGCCTGGTTTACATGTTTGGCACGAATGGTCGGCGACACGCGGCAGGGATGGGCGATCTTCGCCGCTTGCGCTCTGATGTTTCTGGGAGGAGTGTTCGTCATCTACCCGCAGGAGCAGGCGGGCAATCCCATTCTCACCCATATGGGCGTGCAGAGATCCAGGCCACCGCCACTCAGCCCGGCGGCAACATGGAAGGCAAAGAAATGCGCTTTGGCATCCGGCCACCGCTATCTTTGCCATGATGACCACGGACGCCAGTTGCGGCGCCGTCAATGGCATGCACGACAGCTTTACGCCGCTCGCCGGCCTCGTTCCGCTGCGTCAACATCCAAACCGACGAAGTCATCTTCGGCGGCGTGGGCGCCGGACTCTACGGCATCCTGCTCTATGCGGTTTTGGCGGTTTTCATTGCGGGACTGATGGTGGGCCGCACGCCGGAATACATCGGCAAGAAGATCGAATCCAGAGAGGTCAAGATGGCGATGATCGCCATCCTCGCCACCACCGTGATGCATCCTGTTTCAGCGCGATCACGGCGGTGGTCAAGCTCGACTGGGACCATCAGCCAGTACTGGAATCCTGCGCCTGCTCCGGGCTCCCGCTCCGGGACACCGCGCCGCCGGCGCCGACGGCCAGCGTGCCGCCCTCAGCCAACGTCAACAATGGCGGCCCTCACGGACTCAGCGAAATCCTCTACGCCTATTCGAGCTCCACGGAAAACAACGGCAGCGCGTTTGCCGGCATCAGCGTCAACGATCCCTGGTACAACTTGACGCTTGGCTCTCGCCACCTTGATCGGCCGCTTTCTGTTCATGATTCCGCTGATCGCCGATCGGAGGCAGCCTCGCGACTAAGAAGAAGATACCTGCGACCAGCGGCACCTTCCCGACGCATGGACCATTATTTGTGGGCCTCTGGGTCGGGACGGTCGTGCTGATCGCGGCCCTGACCTTCTTTCCCGCACTGTCGCTCGGCCCGATTGTCGAGCATTTTCTGATGCTATCAAGGCAAGCTGTTCTCACTCTTGCACGCTGCGCACTTTTCGATCTGGAGTTGAACATGTCCACGACTGTTATCTGTACCGCCACCAACCCGACGGACTCTAACCGCGCTTCTGCCGCAGAAACTCGTGCGCGCTCGGCCGCTATTTGATCCGCGAGATCGTACGCAGGGCGGTGAAAGCGTCCTTCGGAAAGCTGAACCCGGCGACGCTCATCAAGAACCCGGTGATGTTCGTCGTCGAGGTCGGCGCTGCGATCACCACGTTCTTCATGTTCCGCGACATGTTTGTGGGCGGCAGGCCGATTGGTTTCCAGTTGCAGATTTCCCTCTGGCTCTGGTTCACCGTGCTGTTCGCCAACTTCGCCGAAGCCATGGCCGAGGCGCGCGGCAAGGCCCAGGCCGATACCCTGCGCAAGACCAAGACGGATTCCATCGCCAAGCGGATCGTGGCGGACGGCAAGATCGAGAAAGTCACCTCCTCCAAACTGCGTGCAGGAGACGTTTGTATTTGCGATGTCGGCGACATCATCCCCGGCGATGGCGAGGTCATCGAAGGAATCGCTACGGTGGACGAGTCCGTCATCACCGGCGAAAGCGCGCCGGTCATTCGCGAATCGGGCGGCGACCGCAGCGCCGTGACTGGCGGAACCAAAGTTCTGTCGGACCAGATCAAAGTCAAGATCACTTCCAATCCCGGCGAGACGTTCCTCGACCGCATGATTGCTTTAGTGGAAGGCGCCGAGCGCCAAAAGACGCCCAACGAAATTGCCCTGAACATCTTGATCGCCGGACTCACCATCATCTTCCTTCTCGCGGTCGTCACGCTGTATCCCTTCGCATCCTATAGCGTCGACGTCTGCGGGCAGCGGCGCGATCCCCACGATCGCCGTTCTCGTTTCGCTGCTGGTGTGCCTGATCCCCACGACGATCGGCGGCTTGCTCTCGGCCATCGGCATCGCCGGCATGGATCGCGTTATGCAGCACAACGTGCTGGCCATGAGCGGCAAAGCGGTGGAGGCCTCGGGCGATGTCACCACGCTCCTGCTCGATAAGACCGGCACCATTACCCTCGGGAACCGCCAGGCGGTGGAGTTTCTGCCGGTGAACGGGCGTGCCCGAAGCTGGAATTGGCGGACGCCGCGCAACTTTCCAGCCTTGCCGACGAAACTCCCGAAGGCCGTTCGATCGTGGTCCTCGCAAAGAAGAAATTCAATCTGCGCGGACGCGAATTGGCCGACGACGGACGCCCAGTTCATTCCGTTTTCCGCCTACACGCGCATGAGCGGCGTGGATCTGGATCAGCCGCAGCCTGCGCAAGGGCGCGACGGAAGCCATCCTAAAGTTCGTAAAAGAGAAAGGCGGGAAGATTCCGCCGGATTTCCAGGAGTTGTCGGATCAGATTTCCCGCACCGGCGGCACGCCCCTCGCCGTCGCCGACGGCGGCCGCCTGCTGGGAATCGTGCACCTCAAGGACATCGTCAAAGGCGGCATGAACGAGCGGCTGGCAAGCAGCTTGCGCGAAATGGGCATACGCTCCGTCATGATCACGGGCGACAATCCCTTGACCGCTGCGGCCATCGCCACCGAAGCGGGCGTGGACGATTTCCTCGCCCAAGCCACTCCCAAAGATAAGATGGACTACATCAAGAAAGAGCAAGCGCTGGGCCGGCTGGTGGCCATGACGGGTGACGGCACGAACGACGCCCCCGCGCTGGCTCAGGCCGATGTCGGCGTGGCCATGAATACGGGCACCATGGCGGCGAAAGAGGCCGGCAACATGGTGGATCTCGACAGCAATCCGACGAAGCTGCTCGAAATCGTCGCCATCGGCAAGCAGCTTCTGATCACTCGCGGCGCGCTCACCACGTTTTCGATTGCCAACGACGTCGCCAAATATTTTGCGATCATTCCCGCGATGTTCATGGCCACATATCCCGGCTCTCAAGCGCTCTCAACATCATGCATTTGCACACGCCGCAAAGCGCGGTGCTGGCCGCCGTGATCTTCAACGCGGTGATCATCATCGCGCTCGTGCCGCTGGCCCTGCGCGGCGTGAAATACCGGCCGCAAAACGCCGCCAAGTTGCTCTGGCGGAACATTCTCATCTACGGCATCGGCGGCATCATCGCGCCGTTTCCCGGCATCTGGGCTGATCGACCAACTACTCGTCTGGCTGAGGCTGGCGTGAATTTGAAGGAGAATACTATGTGGAAAGAAATTGCCCCGGCATTTCGAGATGACGATGCTGCTGACCATCGTCACGGGGTTTCTGTATCCTCTGGCGTGACCACCGGACTCTGCCAACTGCTGTTTCACGAACGCCGCCAACGGCAGCCTCGTCTCCGCGAATGGCCAGGTGGTGGGATCGTCCCTGATCGGCCAGAACTTCACCAAGCCGCGAATATTTTCAGCCGCGGCCTTCGGCTGCGGGCAACGGCTATGACGGATTCGCTTCGGGCGGCTCCAACTACGGGCCCACCAATCAGAAACTGATTGACCGCGTCAAGCTTCCATCGACCAGTTCCGCAAAGATAATCCTGACTATCACGGCCCGATTCCGGCCGATCTGGTCACCGCTTCCGCCAGCGGCCTCGATCCGCACATCAGCCCCGCTTCCGCCGAAGCCCAAGCTCCCCGCGTCGCGAAGGCACGCGGCGTGAAACTGGATCAAGTGGAGCAGCTTATCTCCAAACATATCGAACCGCGCCAGCTCGGCTTCCTCGGCGAGCCCCGGGTCAATGTCCTGGAGTTGAATTTGGATTTGGACCACACCTTTCCCATTTCTCAGTAGAGCGGCGTCGGGGAAATGCGGCGTGCGTCTTCTCAGGAGGTGGGGGCTTCGGCACCCACATAGCTTGTGAGCCGCCTCACACTTTTCGGTCTGCTCGCCATTACCGCCATGCTCGTTTGCTACGCCTTCGAGCGCCGCAGCCGCTGGTTCATTCTGGGTTTCGCAATTTCCTGCGCGCTCGGTTCAGTGTACGGTTTCCTCCAGGGCGCGTGGCCCTTCGGCGTTGTCGAAGCAGTCTGGTCGGTCGTAGCCTTGCGGCGATGGTTTTCAGATTCCCCGAAGAAGAGAACCCCCGCGTCCTGATTCCGCATTCCTCCCTCCACCGTGTCCCAGGCAGCCGGGCGCTGTGTGCCCCGGACGCCGGTTCTGCGTGCGGGGATTTTGCCAATTTTGCTTGAACCAGCGAAGAGAGCGCGTTACCTTCGCTGCGTTTCTGCATGGGTGCTCCACACGCCGGGTTTGCGTGCGGGAGTTTTGCGGCTGCCGCCGGGATGACGAGTTCAAGTTCCACAGTTCAGTGAAAAAGGAGACCTCCTTGAAAACGAAACGGCCTATCGCTACATGGCTGTCTATCACTGCTCTCGCCCTGTTCGCATTCACGGCGACCAGCATCTCCAGCGCAAATCAGAACAGCGATCACTGGGTGGGCACGTGGGCCACGTCGGCACAATCGCTCGATCCCACCAAGGCGCCGCCCAACGCCGCGCCCCCGCAGGCATTCGCGGACAGCACGCTCCGCCAGGTCTTCCACGTTTCCATCGGCGGCCAGGAGATTCGCGTCCGATTTTCAAACGAGTTTGGCGACGCGCCGCTTGTGATCTCTTCAGCCCACGTGGCGTTTTCCGCGGGCCCCGGCGCGATCAAACCCGATAGCGATAAGCCGCTGACTTTTGAAGGCCAGCCATCCGTCAGCATTCCGGCGGGCGCGCCGGCGTATTCCGATCCTCTCGATTTCAATCTCGCTCCTTTGTCGGACATCGTGGTCACCATCCATCTCACGTCCGTGCCGGCCATCATCACCACGCACCCGGGTTCGCGAGCCACTTCGTATTTGCAATCGGGAGACGCCGTGTCGTCCGCCGACTTGTCTCAAGCCCTGCATTTCGACCGCTGGTATTTTCTGAGTGGGATTGACGTAATGGCGAGAGGCTCCAGCGAAGCCGTCGTAACATTCGGCGATTCCATCACCGACGGCGCGAGAACCACCACCAACGCCAACTCGCGCTGGCCAGACGACCTGGCGCGCCGCCTGCAAGCCAACAAGAAAACCGCGGACGTAGCCGTGCTCAACGAAGGGATCGGCGGCAATCGCATCCTGCATGACAGGATCGGAGCAAACGCGCTCGCGCGCTTCGATCGCGACGTCCTCGCGCAAAGCGGCGTCCGCTGGCTGATCATCCTCGAAGGCGTCAACGATCTCGGCGGCATCCCCGGGGCCGCCGCAAGCCATGAACAGCCGCCGTCGGCCGAGGATCTGATCGCCGCGTACGAGCAGATCATTCTCAGAGCGCACGCTCACAATATTCGCGTCTACGCCGCGACGATTCTGCCCTATGAGGGCGCGTTCTATTTTTCGGCCGTCGGCGAAGCCGATCGCCAGAAAATTAATACTTGGATGCGTACCAGCGGCAAGTTCGACGGCGTGATTGACTTCGACGCCGCCACGCGCGACGCGAAGGATCCTGCGCATCTCGCCGCCGCAGCCGACAGCGGCGACCACCTCCACCCCGGCGATGCCGGCTACAAAATGATGGCCGACTCCATCGACCTGAAACTATTCAGGAAGTGAGAAACCCGAGGCCGCCGCGCTCAGCCCCGCTTGCGGGGCGGCATAATCTAGCCCAGGGCGGAAACCTTGGGTAGGCGCGACAACCGTCGCGAAAGCCCCGGAGGGGCGACACATTCCCGCTCGCGATCGGCGGGAGCCTGCCCGCCGCGCCGTAGCCGGCCTCACGGGACGAAGGCGGGCCCGCCGTGGCGGGCTTCCTCGCCAGCGCCGGAGGCGCGCCTGCCGCGCCGTAGCCCTGGGCTTGGGCGAAGGCGGGACACAATGCTCCCCAATATGTGCGTGCAAACTCATCCACCCACCTTTGTTTTCCCACTGTCAAATCTCAAATCCGCGATTGCCTTTTCCCCCGCGGGGGACCCGCCTTCAGACGGGCATCCTGGCCATCCTCAACAACACCAACGGTTCGAGCGATCTCGAATGCCCAACCTGTCACTCAGCACAGACTTACTGGCGCGGAAATGCCAAGCCGCGCGCGCCAGGAGGAAGCCGTGAAGCGACCTACCTCCGCAATTCACCTAATCGACTCTCGGCTTACTCCGGCTGGCGATCTTGTGGATTAGGTCTAGTTTCTCCACCACTTCAGAATCCACTTGGTCCTTGGGTAGGAACGTAGCCAAAATGTGGTAGTCGGACTTTCGGAATTGCAGAGGCAAACTCACCTTCTTAAAGAACGTCCTGAACACCGGCTCAAGAAACTCGTCGCTCGCTTTGATGTCGTCCGACCACGGATCCGGCTTATCGAGAGTTCTCAAAGCCTGGGTCACTTCCGCGATGGCCTCGCGCATCGCTGCTTCGCGACGATCGCTTTCCGCTCGCCCAAACAAGTCGTCTGCCTGATCGTTCCGAGCATATGCAATTAAGACATTCTCCGTGCAGAAGTAGTTCTCGATTTCCCGCCTGCGCCACATTGTTTCCATCAGCGGTTCAGCAGGCCTCAGCTCTTTTTCAAGCCGATCAAAAATAGCCACGCCCAAGAGATCACCTTTCGCCTCACGCAAACCATAGAAATGATCTCGCGCACGTTGCGGGAGGTTCGTTTCCACATAGTGGACAAAGGGGCGATCTAAATCAATTTGTGCTGGGTGATTGAGAATTTTGGCGAAGGCCTGAATAATCGAGAGGTCAGTGGAGCTCTCAAGGTACAGCACCCAGCCCGTTTGTTCGGCTTGATAGTATTGGTCAAATCCGATGTCCTTTAATGCTTTGAGAACCTGAGAACCCTTATCGTCAATGCGATGCGGGGCCCCGACAAAGGCGATAACGGTGTCACGCTCAACTGCTTCCCCTAGCACCACCTCAGAGTGGCTAGCCGCGACGATTTGCGAGCCTTGGCCTCCGGCCACCTGCGTCAACAGGTTATAAGTTTGGCGCTGCCGCAGAATTTCAAGATGGGCGTCGGGTTCGTCAAGAAGCAAGACCGACCGAGGATTCGCGTAAAGGTACGCAAGCAAAAGCAATGTCTGCTGCAACCCGCGTCCCGACGAAGACAAGTCGAGCTCGTTCTCCCGCTCATCCAGGTAGGCCATACTAATCTCGCCGCGTTCAGCAGTGTAACGGGGCTGCAACAGGCTTACACCGAAGAGCTCATGAATGTGCCGCTTCAAAAGGTCCCATTGTCCGTTGCCCGCTTCGAAAATTTGATAGCAGAGATTGCGGAGCACTTGGGCGGTCTGGCCCTGTCCAATCAGGACGCTGATTTCGCCTTGTTGCTTCACGAACTCGCGGTCCGCCAGCCCGGACATAGGTGGTAGAAACGCCACCCGCACATGTTCGGCTGCGTCCGGGACCGGCATTCGCTCCTCCTCTTCGCCCGTTCTCACTGGTCTGCAATAGAATGACTCTTCATTTGCATAATCGAACTCCAATCCGCAGGCCCAAACTCTGTCGCCCGAAATGCCCTCCACGATAATCTCGACTCGAACGTTCTGCGTCCTGGTCGAGGACTTTTCCCCATTCTTGACCGGTGTCGTATCCCGTACATGCAAGTCTCGCCAAAGAAGAAGTGCATGGGGCACTGGAATTGAAACCAGGTCGCGACGGTTGATTGTCACGCCCGGCCGTTTCTCGGGAGATGATTTGCCCTTTCGTTTCTCGTTCCACCTTCGGACGCCGATATCCCACAGGGCGAGCGCCTGAAGCACAGTTGTCTTGCCAGAATTATTCGGGCCAATTAGAACAACCGTCTTGCCCAGCTCGATCTTTACATCGATGAAGCGCTTGAAGTTCCGGATAAGAATACTCGTCAACATGCGCGTGCTATCTTCCTTTTCATGCTCCGGGCGTGTCGCCAGCCCAGATTCTCCCTGAAGGAGTGTCAAGGAGGGATGATATCACCACCGCAGGGCTACTAGGGATTACAGGGCTGGGGCGGCTGTGACGGCGTCCGGGAGCCAAAGAAATTGGCGAACGGTGGGCCGCAGGCCGCACAGCCTTTGAAGTTGAACTTTCAGGTTCCCGCCCCCTCGCTCGCGACGGGCCGGATGCGCCCGCATCCCATGACGCCCCCAAATGCGGCAGCCTCGCGACCGCCTCGAAAGTCATACACAGGAGAGGACTTTAAGCGGAATTATATAGTTCACGCCAGCTTGCGGTATATTCAAAGAATGGCGCGGGCCTCCAGAATTATGTTTGCGATCTTAGGGATCATTCTCGGCGCTATCGCGTTCCCTGCCGTTATGAGTTCCCCAAGCAGGACTGTCATCGTCGGCGTGGCCCTCGGAGCAGCCGTGTTTTACACCTTGGGGGAATTGTTGGCTAGACGCGAAGAAAGAAAGCGAAAAAGAGAGCGGATTGAAACGGAGCAAAAGCGAGAGGAAAAACAGATTGAAAGAGAACGCCGGTTAATCCTCAGCGCCATCGCGGAGTACAAGAAATCTGAAAAAGAAGCTGGTCACGTTCCTCCCGTTTATAAGGGCCGTGCTAAGACCTATGATTCTGCAAATTCACTGCTTGGACCGTTGGTGTACCCGAAAATCAAAAGTCAGAACGACGGATTTTATACAAAGACTGAATTCCTTCTGACCAATCACGGCAGCGACGTTGCACACAAGCTACGCATTGAACCCCTTAATCTTCGTTCTGGAAGCGTCGAGTTTAGTGAGATTGAGATCCTTGAACCAGGTGATACCAAAGAGATTCTTCCAACTGTTACAAGGACAAGCGTCCTCTTTAAGAATAATCTAAGCAGTATTTTAATGAGGGAGTGGGATGAGGCTAGGCAAGCCGTTTCAGAATATCCGCTTCACATGCATATTTTGTATGAGGACGTTTCCCACAACGAATTTGAAACTGCCTTTGATCTCGTCTATTTGCCGATACAGGACATACTTGAACAGGCCGCCTTCGACGTAAGGAATGTGGAAATCAGGCCGCTGGCGCAGCACGCTGCGACGTGAGTTCTTTGTATTCGAGATTCTGAGTCTGAATAACTGCGGTGACAGCATTTCGGAAAAGATAGGGTTCTTACGGTTGCTGAACCGGAAGCACATTTCGTCCAGGTAGGCAGGCAGATGCTCCGCAGAGACCCTATCCCACGTCCCAACGACGCCGCGTCTGAAGAGAGACCGCGGACTCGTCAAGACTCGAAATAATTTCCACCGTTCGAAATAACTTCCACATAAGTAATATTAGACATTCCGGTTATTTCATGCCACTCTGAAGCCGTGACTTCGGGACACCAACTCGCGCGATCGCATCCCCTGATGCCCCACCATGCAGCACTTTCGCGACCCCCTCGAAACTCATACACAATCGAGCATCCGACCAAGGATGCGCGCTCTTTGCGTCCCGGATGCCGTCGCGGAACGAGTCCTGCCTGCCCCGGCCTTGCCGGGGAGCGAACCCCGCAAGGGGGAGTCGAAGGAACCCTCCGCATGATTCGTCCCCGGCCCTCGGTCACCATAACTTTGAGCCCCCTCGAAACTCATACACAGCAAAGGACTTTAAGTCCTTTAGATTCAGCACTTACGAGCATTTTCTTATGTTATTGAAAACACGGGACTTTAAACCCTTTAGAATCAGCAGATCCACGATTTTCGCCCGTAACCCCTTTGGATTCAGCACTTACATAAAAACATGGGGGGTGGGGGGAGGGGAGTGCCTTCCGAGTTATCCCTCCGATCCCGGGCCGGACTTTTCTAAGAGGTCGGTCACAGGCGTCCGGACTTCCATCGCGCTTGGCGGCCGGCTCGCCCGCGCTCCGGGCAATTCAAGGCCGAACCGTTGTCTCCACGAATTGCGCGCCCGGCAGCGGCTGTCCTCCGCCGACGCTCACCGTAATCGGCCCCGCAGGCGGCGCGGGCGCATTCCAGTCAGCGGCGTCGAGCGGGGCGACGTTGAGCATGAATTCAACATCGCGGCCTTCGTGCGCTTTCAAGTGAATGCGCTGCAAGCCACGCAGCTCGCGGATCGCATCTCCCGCCGCCGGACCGCGGCTGAAGTAAAGCTCGACGACTTCATCGCCGTCGCGCCCGGAAGTATTTTCCACGTGCGCCGTCACATGGTATTGCGACGCCGCTCCTGCCACGGGGCTGACGCTCAACTTCGAGTAGCGAAACGCCGAGTAGCTCATGCCGAAGCCGAACGGGAACAGCGGATCGCCCGTGAAGTAGCGGTACGTGCGCCCCTGCATCGAGTAGTCGTCGAATGCCGGCAACTGGTCGACTCCACGGTAGAACGTAACGGGCAAGCGCCCGGCCGGATTGTTCTCGCCCGCCAGCGTCTGCGCGATCGCCGTTCCACCCTCCTCGCCGCCGTACCACGCTTCGAGCATTGCCGCCGCGTGTTGTTCGGCGAAATTCGCGGAGATGGCGCTCCCGTTTATCAACACAACGACGACCGGCTTGCCGGTGGCGATTGCCGCTTCCAGCAGGCGTTCTTGCGGTTCCGGAAGATCGAGACTCGTGCGATCGCCGCCGCTGAATCCTGGAATATTCAAACTCATCTGTTCGCCTTCCAGGTTCGCGTTCAATCCCAGAAACGCCAGCGTAACGTCGGATTCCTGCACAGTTCGCATCGCGTCGGCGAGCAGCGCGTCCGCCGGCGGCCGCCAGACCAATTCGACGCCCACGCCGCCGTGATCCTGTTTGTACTCGAGGCGGAGATGGTAGGTGTGATTCGCTTCGAGTTTCACTTTCGTTTCGGCGAACACGCGGGTGACGCGCACCGTCGAGCTCTCGTCTAAAATGACTTGATCGTCCAGATAGATGCGAGCCGAGGAAGTGCCGGGCGGAATGCAGTTGTCGCAGCGCAATCGCATGACGCCAATCGCAAATTCTCCGGAATATGGCACGCGCAGGGTTCCCGACCAGCGAACCGAGAATTGTTTTCTCGGGATTTTCGAGATGATTTCAGGGTCGTACGCGTCCCAATTCAAGTAGACCTTCGGCTCGACTCGCGTCACCGCCGGCGTGCCCTCGAAATTGTCGTTCGCATAATATTCCGCGAGCAGGCCGCGCGCAGCAGGATGGCCCGCCGCGGCGGGCGCGCCGCCGGGCGGCGTCAACATATCGGTCGGCAACAATGCGCCGGAATGCTCGGTGAAGGTGCTCCCGATGGAAAAGTTCACTTTTGCCTTCTTGCCGAACTCCTGAATTACGCCGTCGAGCGGCGTGATGATTTTCGAGGATGGGCCGTAATAATTGCCCAACATCGTGTCGGGGTCGTCCGCAGCAGGGCCGATCACGGCGATGCGGCGAATGCTTGATTTCAGCGGAAGCGTGTGCTGCGAATTCTTCAGGAGGACGATGGATTCCCGCGCAGCCTGGAGAGCGAGTTGCCGATGCTCGGGGGAATCGTTCTCCGAAATCGGAATCCTGGAGAAGGGAACTATCTCCGGCGGATCGAACATTCCCAGCTTGAATCGCGCCACGAACAATCGCTCGACTGCGTGATCCACGTCCGCTTCCGAAATCAGTCCCTTTTGCACCGCCTCGACGAGGGCGCCATACTCCGGCCCGCAACTCAGATCGTCTCCCGCCTCCACCCCCGTTGCCGCCGCTTCCGCCATCGTCGGCTTGAAGTGGTGGCCATCCACAAAGTCCGTGATGGCCGCGCAGTCGCTCACGACGAAGCCCTGGAATCCCCAATCTTTTCGCAGGTGATCCTGGAGCAGATTCTTGTTGGCGCAAGCCGGGAAACCGTCGATGCTGTTGTAAGCGCACATCAGGGAGTCGGCTTTGCCTTCGACGATGGTGGCGCGAAACGCCGGAAGATACGTTTCTTCGAGGTCGCGCTCGCTCGGCCGGACATCGAACATATGCCGCATCGGCTCCGGCCCGCTGTGAACGGCGAAATGTTTCACGGTTGCAACGGTCTTCAAATAATGAGGGTCATTTCCCTGCAAGCCCTCGACGAAAGCAACTCCAAAGCGCGAAGTCAGGAACGGATCCTCGCCGTAAGTTTCCTGGCCGCGGCCCCAGCGCGGATCGCGAAAGATATTGATGTTCGGCGACCAGAACGTCAGCCCGTGATAGCGGCTATGATCGTCGTTTCGGATCGCTTCGTTATACTTCGCGCGAGCTTCGGTGGAAATCGTGTCCGCGATGCGATGCATCAGGTCCGTGTCCCACGTCGCCGCGAGTCCAATCGCTTGCGGAAAGACCGTGGCGACGCCGGCGCGCGCGTCCCCGTGCAGCGCTTCGTTCCACCAGTCGTAGGCGGGGATGCCGAGTCGTGGAATGGCGACCGCGATGTTTTGCATCTGCGAGACTTTTTCCGCCAGCGTCATCCGCGAGACCAGATCCGCCGCGCGCTGCTCCGGCGTCAGTGCCGGATCGAGGTAGGGAGGTTTCGTCTGCTGATCCTGCGCCCAGGAGGCGCAGGGGAGGACAAGAATCAAGGCCAGCCAGGCAAGGGGGCACCTTGCGCGCAATACTTTCATGATTTGAAGCTCCTTAGCGGCGTAACTACGCGAAACAGCTCACCTGAACCTGTGAACTCTTCCACGGTTATTTCTCACTGTCAATGGCGTCCCTTCCGTCCGCGTGCGTAATCGCGAGTGGCTCGCAACACCGGTCGCAATTCGGGTTGCGGTTATGGTACAAACGGGTTGGCACCGAATTGGTTCGGTGTGCGCCGCGCACTTGGAGGATAAAGTATGAAACGCAGCCTCGTAGCTACGTCGCTCGCCACCGGTCTGCTGTTTTCCGCCGTCTTTGGGCTTGCCGGAGCCCACGCCGCAAAAAATCCGAAAAACGCCAGGAGGGCCACTGTGCAAGTCAGCGAGTTTGGACATTTGCCGGATGGCACAACCATCCATCTTTATACGCTCACGAACGCGAAAGGCTCCGTTGCGAAAGTCATGACCTATGGCGCGACGCTGACGGAGCTTTGGATTCCCGATTCTGCCGGCCGGAAGCGCGATATCGTGTTCGGCTTCGACACACTGGAAGGCTACCTTGGGAACCAGCCCTACTTTGGCGCCATCGTTGGCCGCTACGGCAACCGCATTGCCAAGGGACGATTCACGCTTGATGGCAAGCAGTATTCGCTGGCCACCAACAATGGCCCCAACGCACTGCATGGAGGCATTAAGGGATTCGATAAGGTCGTTTGGCAAGGCCAGACCGTGGAAGGCGCGCACGGGGCTGGGGTGAAATTGACCTATCACAGCGCGGACGGAGAAGAGGGATATCCCGGAAATCTGGATGTGTCGGTAACGTACACGCTCACCGACGATGATCAACTGAAACTTGACTACACCGCGACAACCGACAAGGCCACGGTTCTCAACGTGACCAATCACAGTTACTTCAATCTCGCGGGCGCTGGCGAAGGGACGATCCTGGACGAGATTCTCTATTTGAACGCCGACAAGTACACGCCCACGGACGCCACGTTGATTACGACCGGAGAAATCCTCCCCGTCGCCGGCACGCCCTTCGATTTCCTAAAGCCCACCGCAATCGGCGCTCGCTTGGGCGCGGACGCACTTAAGCAGGTGGGAGGCTACGACATCAACTTCGTGCTGAACGGCCAGGCGGGCACACTGCGGCTGGCGGCGCGGGTGAAAGACCCGAAATCCGGGCGCGAGATGGAGGTCTGGACGAAGCAGCCGGGCATACAGCTCTACATTGCCATCGGTCTGGACGGCAGCATCATCGGCAAGCACGGCGCGGCGTATCCGAAGTATGGGGCGTTCTGCCTCGAGACGCAGCACTACCCGGATTCTCCGAATCACCCGAACTTTCCTTCGACCGTGCTGCGGCCCGGCCAGGTTTTCAGCGACGAGACGATCTTCAAGTTCTCTGCGAAGTGATTCGCCGGGCGCACGAGGATTTCAAGCCTTCGGTTCGAACGCGGAATGCAGCGCGGGGTAGAGACGCCGGTAGGTGGAGTAATTCTTCTGCATGAGCGTCGAATTCTCCGCGTTTGGTGCGACGCGCCCCGCCGTTCGCACCACGGCGTCGCAAGCATCGTCCACACTTTTCCAGGCGCCGGCGCCAACACCCGCTAGAATTGCCGCGCCGTAAGCCGCTCCTTCTTCGGCTTCAAGCAATTCGACTTCGTGCGCGTAAACGTCGGCCTGGATCTGCCGCCAGAGCTTCGATCGCGCCCCGCCGCCGCCGAGGCGAATGCGCTGGACCGGAACCTTCATCTCATCGAAAATCGTGAACGAATCTTTCAGGCTGTAGGCTACGCCTTCGAGGATCGCGCGGATGATATGTGCGCGCGTGTGCGAAGCGGAAAGTCCCAGCAGCGCGGCCCGCGCATTCGGATCCAGATGCGGAGTCCGCTCGCCCATCAAGTAAGGCAGCCAATACGCGCCGGCCGCTCCCGCGGGCGCCGTAGCCGCTTCCTCCGTAAGCCGATCGTAGGGGTCGCGCCCGTCGTCGGTTCCGGCGCCGAACCGGTCGCGAAACCATCGCAGCGACAGCCCAGCCGCCTGGGCCACTCCCATGACGTGCCACCGGCCCGGAATCGCATGGCAGAACGTATGAATTCTTCCTTGCGGGTCGAGCGCGGGCCGATCGGTGGCCGCAAAGACCACGCCCGACGTGCCGATCGTCGCGCTCACGGCACCCGACCTCACGATTCCCATTCCCACCGCGCCTGCGGCCTGATCTCCCGCTCCCGCCACCACCGGCGTGCCCGCCACAAGTCCTGTCGCGGCGGCGCCCTCGCGGCTCACTTTCCCGCAGACCTCCGGAGATTCGCATAGCGGCGGCAGCAGCTCGCGCGAAATCTTCGTGAACTCCATTATTTCGGAGGACCACTTCCTCCGCGCCACGTCCAGCAGCAGCGTGCCCGACGCGTCGGCCATATCCATGGCGCGCTCGCCCGTGAGCCGGAAGCGCACGTAGTCCTTGGGCAGGAGAATGTGCCGGACGCGACGCCCAGTGGTGCGGTTCGTTTTCGCGGACCCACAGAAGCTTCGTCAGCGTGAAATTCGTCAGCGGGGGATTACACGTGAGCTGGATGAGGTTCGCAGTGCCGATCGTCTCCGCCAATTCGCGCGACTGCTTCTCCGTGCGCTGATCGCACCAGATCAGCGCGGGACGAATCACTTCGCCGCCGGCATCCAGCAGAACCGCGCCGTGCATTTGGCCGGAAAAGCCCACGCACGCAATCTCGCCGGCGCTCTTGCCCGCGACGGCCAACGCTTTCTTCACTGCGAGCCCGCACGCGCGCCACCAGTCGCTCGGATTCTGTTCCGCCCATCCCAGTTCCGGCGAAGCGAACGGCTCGTGCTCTTCCGTGCCCGAAGCGATTACGCGACCCCGCTCATCCACCAGCAGCGCGCGTGTCCCTCCCGTGCCCACATCGATGCCCAGAAGCATGTTCGTATTCTCCTTGAATATTCGGGCGCCGCACTCTTACCAGGACGCGGGATTCCTCATAGCCTCTCCTGCGGAACCGGCGCGAGCTATTTCAGATAGCTCGCCAGCCAATCCTGGACGGTCTTGTACCAGAACTGGCTATCCATCGGCTTCAGCAGCCAATGGCCGTCATTGGGAAACACTGCTAATTTCGACGGCACTCCCTGCCGCTGCAATGCCGTGAAGAATTCCAGCACTTGCGTGTACGGCACGCGGTAATCCATCTCCCCGGTCGTCAACAGAATCGGCGTCTTGAATTCGCCGAGCTTCGCGGCATACGTGCTCGGCGACCATTTTGCGTAATCCTGCGGATTTGTCCAGGGCGTGCCTTTGAAATCGTGCTCCACAAACCACAGTTCTTCGGTTGAGCCGTACATGCTCGCTTCGTCATACGGCCCGGCATGGCTCACCAGACACTTGAAGCGGTCCGTGTGCGTGGCGATCCAGTCGATCATGTAGCCGCCGTAGGATGGCCCCGCTGCCGCCATGCGGCTCGCGTCCACGAAGGAATAATTGGCCAGGACGTAGTCCACGCCTTTCATCAAGTCCTCGTACGGCGCGCCGCCCCAGTCGTCCTGAATTTCATCCACAAACTTCTGGCCGTAGCCGGTCGAGCCGTGGCGATTGATCAGAAGTGAGACGTAACCGGGCGCAGAAAATAACTGGGCATTCCAGCGATAGCCGGAAGCCTCCCAGGCGTCTTCCCACGCCGTTTGCGGTCCGCCGTGGGCCAAGAGCAGGAGAGGATACTTCTTCGCGGGATCGAATCCGGGAGGCCGGACGAGCATCGCCTGCACGCGCTCTCCCCTCGCTCCCGTAAACCAGAAAAATTCGGGTTTCGGCAAATCGAGCCCCGCGAGACGCCCGGCATTCTGATGTGTCAACTGCTTCATTCCGGCGCCGTCGCTGCGCGAGAGATACACGTCGGTGGGCATCGTCGCCGAAGATCGCAAGAATGCAAACCAGCGGCCGTCCGCGCTGATCGAGAGGTTGTCGTAGAAACCTTCGTTGACGATTTCCTTGGCTTCGGCTCCTTCTTCCGCCGGAACTTCGAATACGGGCTGCCAGAATTCCTTCTGCGCTTGGAAATAGATCTTCTTGCTGTCCCGCGCCCAAACGATCGCATCCACCCAGAGGTCGAGCGACTTCGCGAGTTGTACGGAGGTACCGCTCGCCCGGTTATAGAGCATCAATCGAAATAGGTCGCTCTCATATTCCGGTGTAGCTTGGGAGTGGTAGGCGATGTAACGCCCGTCCGGCGAATACGCGGGGTGGCCGTCGAACCCGGGGTTCGTCGTGATGCGTGTGCTCGCGCCGCCCATCGCAGGCACCGTGAAAAGATCACCGTTCGTGCTGATGGCCTCCGGCCGGTCGGTCACGGCGGTGTAACAAAGTTCCTTGCTGTCGGGCGACCACGCAATGTCGCCCGGATCGCCGCGCTCGTCGGGGGGTACGTCGTAATCCGCGCCGGCCGTCAGATCGCGGGTCTGTCCGTTCTCCACATTCACCACGAAGAGATGGCTGCGCCTGCCGTCGCTCCAGTGAGTCCAGTGACGGAAGAGAAGATGGTCGTACACGCGCGCTTGCACCGGATCTTTCGCCGCCGCATCGAGTCGCGCGCGATTGCAGGCGTCATCGGGACAATCGGGAAACACGCTCGACGTGAATGCGATCCAGCGCCCGTCGGGCGACCACTGCTCGTTGTCCGCATCGCCGGAAAGCGCCGTCAGCTTCTGCGGCTCCCCGCCGCGCGGCGACACAATGTAGATCTCCGACGTCCCGTCACGCTTTGAAAGAAACGCGATCCGCGTACTGTCCGGCGCCCACTGGGGCAGAGAATCCGAATCGCCGTGTGTGAGCTGGCGCGCGTCTCCGCTGCCGGTCGGCACGATCCAAATGTTGTGGAGCGTCTTATTGTTCGCAACGTCCGGTGTCTGGACGGTGTAGGCGACCCATAGCCCATCGGGAGAGATTCGTGGCTCCTGGACCCGCGCCATGTGAATCAGGTCGTCGATCGCGATCGGCCGTTTTGTCTGGGCCGCGCCCTCTGCGCCGGGCCCGCCCGATGCGACCGTGGCCACCGGCGATTGCGCGCGCGCAACGCACGCAACGAAACTCAACAGTAAAGACGCGAGAATAAATCTATCGGTTCGCTTCATTGTAAACCTCTCGTCTGCGAAACGGCCCATGCCGCCCCAACCCACCGGATTCTACGGCCAATCGGCGCAGGAGGCCATTCTTATGGCGAGTCTTGCACGCCCCCTATTGAATCGGAGCCCCCAGTTGCCACTCGAGAAACGCGAAGATGCGCGCGGAGTCCGTGACCTGCTGGCTGACCGGAGTTCCGCCCGAATGCCCGGCGTGCGTATCGTAGTGGAGAAGGATGGGACGCCCCGGCTCAGCGTCCGCCTGGAGCAGCGCCGTCATCTTTCTGGCGTGCAGCGGCGCGACGCGAGTATCGGAATCTCCCGTCAGGAAGAGGACCGCCGGATACCCCCCGCCCTTCTTCACATGTTGGTACGGCGAGTACGCCAGGAGATAGGCGAACTGCTTGGGATCGTCCGACGAGCCGTACTCGGGTACCCACCACCGCGCGACCAGGAATTTTTGGTAGCGGAGCATGTCCAGCAGTGGAAACGCGCAGACGACTGCGCGGAATAATTCCGGCCGCTGCGTCAATGCCGCCCCGACGAGCAACCCGCCGTTGCTCCCGCCATAAATTGCCAGGTGCGGCGCGCTTGTGTAGCCGTTCTTCTCGAGATATTCCGCCGCGGCGATGAAATCATCGAACACGTTCTGCTTGTTGCCCAGCATCCCTGCCTTGTGCCACGCCTCACCGAACTCGCCGCCGCCGCGCAGGCACGCAGCGGCCCACACGCCGCCCGCTTCCACCCACGCCGCCGCGGTCGTAGTGAAGGCCGGCTGCTCCGGCACGTCAAAGCCGCCGTAGCCCGTCAGCACCGCCGGATGCGTGCCGTCGAGTTTCATCCCCTTCTTGTGGACTACGAACATCGGCACGCGCGTGCCGTCTTTTGAGGTGTACCAGACTTGCTCGATGACGTAGTCCTTTCCATCGAATGCAATCTGCGGGCGCCACCACACCTCGCTCGCACCCTTCGTGAAATCGAACCGATAAATGGCTTGCGGAATCGTATAGGTGCTGAATGTGAAGAATGCTTCTGAAGAGCCCCATCGCGCGGAGAGTCCATACACCGAGCCGATCGCGGGCAGTTCGATCTCGCGGACCAGTTTTCCCGCCGTCGTAAACACGCTCAATCGCGAGCTGGCATCCTTGGAATAGCCGACGACCAGCATTCCATTCGCCGGCGAGACCATTACGATCACGGCGTCGCTCTCGGGCACGGCGACCTTCCAGTGCTCGCGTTCCGGGTGATTCAAATCCACGGACAGCACTCGACTTTTTGGCGCGTCCCAGTTCGTGGTGAGAAACAAATCGTCGCCGGCAAAATCCGCGTCAAATCGCGCGTCAATGTCCTTCACCAGCGGGCGGATCGGACCGTCGTGCGCGACGTCTTTGATCCAGATCTCCGACTTGGTCGCGGCCGCGCCGTAGTTCACTTCAATCGCCAGATAATTGCCATCCTCGGAGAGATCGCAGCCAATCAGCACTGCCGCGTCGTAACCCTGGCCGAAGATCAGCTGGTCGGTCGCGACGTCCGTCCCAACCCGGTGATAGAAGACGCGGCTGCCTTCCGGCAGCGACTTCGCGTAGTAAATCCCCTTGCCGTCCGGTGTGAGGGAGAGACTCAGGTAAAGCGCGCGCGGCAGTGCGTCGCTGAGTTCGTGGCCCGTATCCCCATTAAGCAAATGCGGCGTCGTTTCGTCCTCTCCACCCTTGCGCACACTGTAGGCGAGCAGCTTGCCATCGCGTGAGACATCCTCCAGCGCCACCGAAGACCTGTGATCCGGGTCCAGCGCGTTCGGATCCACCAGGAGTTCGTCCGGAGCTGTCACTCCCCGCCGCACGTAGAGCGCGGCCTGGTCCTGGTCCGCGCGCCGCTTTGAATAAAAGTATCGCCCGCCGCGTTCGACCGGCAGGCCCGCCGCGTCGACCTTCAGAAACTTCGCAAGTCTCGCCTTGAGCGCGTCGAGTCCCGGCAGGGAATCGAGCATGCCGTCGGTATACGCATTTTCGTCGTCGATCCATTTTCGAGTGGCGGGCGAATTCTGGTCCTCGAGCCAGCGGTAGGGATCAACCACTTTGGTGCCGAAGTAATCGTCCGTGACCTCGTTCACCGGCGTCGCGGGCGGTGCGGAAACATGATCCGGCGGAGGCACCGCCCCCGTATCAGCCGCCCTCACGCGCCAGATCGCGGGCGCCAGGAACACGCATGAGAGCAGCGCGAGGCTCCAAAGCGATTTGCCGAGAACGCTCGAATACCTTCGTTCGGATGGCCGATTTCTGATCATGCGTCTCCTTCAACTTCTTCGATGGGAATGCGAGCAGCGTCCCAATGTCGGCTACTGGGCGGGATTCGCGACGAGCGGTTGCATGGTTTGTCCCAGCAGATCCGGCTTGGCAGCGTCGCGCACGAGATGCGGGTAACGCAGGCCGAGGTGATAGTGCACGCGATACGTCTGCGAGTACCCGTCGTTCTCCACCAACAGGACGATGGGCTCCGCTGAGCCTTTCGCGGACCGAATCGCCTCATGCAGCGCCTCCGCCGACCACTCGCGGCCATTGACTTCCTTCAATTTCATTCCCGGCGCCAAGCGGCCTGCGCCGCCGGCCCGCCCGGGATCACGTCGGAAAGCGTGCCGTTCTTTTCGCCCGTTTCGGAAACGACCTGCAGACCCAAAGTGAAATTCTCAATCACCACGCTTTCGGAGGTCTCGACGGATTGAATGAAACGGTTGGGCTTGTCGTCGAACTCGACCTTCCAGCCGCCTTCCGTGATGCCGCCGGTGGGCGGATGAAGCGCGATCGCATCCAGGCGGTCATGGAAGAACTTCTGCCAGTCGTAGGGCGCGATCTGGTTCAGGGCCGACGTCACTTCCTCAAAGGTGTAGGGCACCATTTCGGGAGGCGTCGAGGGCGCTCCGTAGAACATCCGGCAGAAATCGTCCAGCGACTTCTTGCCTTGCGTGAGCTGGCGGATCGTCACGTCCGCTTCCAGCCACATTAGCGCGCCTTCCTCGTAGAAATCCACGGATCGCCGCCAGGAGCGCCACTGGCGATTCGGCACCACGTAAAGGAGTTGCGCGGCCACGGCCGTGTCCTCGAGCGGCCGCCAGGTTCGTCCCGGCCAATCATTCAGGTACGCCTCCGACCAAGCGAGCCACTCCCGGTAATCGTCCGGTGATTGCGAGCCGCTGCGCGTTGCGAGCACTTCTCCCAGATACTCCGTCAGACCTTCGTAGACCCACAGCAAATCGCCCTTCATCGGCTTCTGGTAATCGGGAGTGGCCAATCCTGCCGGCCTGCGGTACTTGCCATTCCAGGAATGCACGAATTCGTGACTCAGCAGATCGGCGTTGTTCAGCATCAGCAAGGAATCCAGGAACATCCGCTCCGGCGCCCGGTCGTCGCTGGACTGGTGATGCTCGAGCCCGCTATCGTCCATGTGATCGCTCAGCGCCAGGAGGAAATCGTAATGGTTGTAGTGGCGCGCTCCAAATAGCGCTCCGGCCTCCCGCACCAACTGGTTGTAGCCGTTCAGCTCGTCCTTGGAAATATCCAGGGCGTCTTTCGAGTCCGCGGCGATATCCAGGCGGTGGGGCGGTTTGATTTCCGTGGCCAGCGGAATCGAGCGAAAGTACTCCCCCGCAAGCACCGGCGAATCGATCAAGTTGGTCAGCGTCACGGGGCTGAAATGGATGATCTGGTCGTCGTCTTGATTCACCGTTTCGAGAGCGGTTCCATATTTCCAGTTACCCGGGAGCTTCAACGACGGCAGGTACGTCAAATCGTCGGACTTCACTCCCTGCGGATACAGCGTCACCAAGCACCATTCCAGAAAGACCATTTTCGGCGTGGCCGATGGCCCGCTGGAATATCCCAAGCCTTCCGCGGGTGTCACGTAATCCAGCCAGACGCTGAGTTCCGCCGCGCCGTCCGGAATCGTCACGTGGAACGCGTACATGTCCACGTCGTCGCGACGCCATTCCAGCGGCTTGCCTGCCGCCATGAATCGCAGGCCGACCAAATCCGCGATGGGCCCCGTCGGGCCGTGCTCGCCGGGAATCCATTCGGGATATTCCAAAGTCATCGGCCCAGCGGATACGGGGAAGACGATGTGCGCGTGAAAGATCCTCCGCGGCGCATCGGACAAGTCCGCGTAGATTCGAATCTGAGTGCGATTTTCGTTTCCGGCCGAAGGAGTATCGGGAGTTGTTAGAGTTTGAGCGGCGATTCCGTTGGTCAGACCGAACAGCGCAAGGGCCGTCAATAAACCAAAACCCAGCCTGCCGCAAGAATTGCGGGACATGAAGCCTCCCTGTTCGTCCCGGACGCTCTCTGTGAGTTGGGATATTGCGGGCGCATGCGTTCCGAGTCGGACAGCTTAACACACTACGGTTTTGCACCCGTAGCGGCGACCGTCATATTGCCATGATGGTCCTTCGGCGAGTGCCGCACGCTTCGGTTTTACGGGTGCGGGTTTTTCCTACCGCCCCCATCCCGCAATATCTCCCGCGCCGCGTTGAAGCCCGGCGCGCCCATCACGCCGCCGCCGGGATGCGTTCCTGACCCGCATAGGTACAGTCCGCGAATCGGCGTGCGATACCGCGCCCAACCCGGCACGGGCCGCATGAAGAACAATTGCCCCGGATTCATCTCCCCATGGAAAATGTTGCCGCCCGTAAGCCCATAAATCTCCTCGAAATCGAGTGGCGAAAGCACCTGCCGCTCTCGCACCAAACTCCGAAACCCCGGCGCATACTCTTCGATCAAGTCCAACACGCGATCGGCGTAGCGCTCCTTGATTTCGTGCCAATTCGATTCGCGCAGATCGTAAGGAGTGTACTGCAAGAAAATGCCCATGATGTGTTTGCCCGACGGCGCGAGGGAATCGTCGTAGATGGTCGGGATCGTCATCTCGATCATGGGCTGCGTTGAAGGCCGCCCGAATTTTGCCTCGTCCCACGCGCGCTCGACGTAATCCAGGTCGGGGCAGATGTGCATGGTCGCGCCGTGATAGGGCATCTTCCCCGCCGTGGCAGGCAGCGCCCGAAAATTCGGCAGCCCGTCCAGCGCGAGATTGATCTTCATCGAACAGCCTTTCATCCGAATCTCGCGCACCGCCTTCGCAAACTCCGGCGGGAGGTTCGCTTCGCCCACCATTCCCAGAAATGTCCGCTTCGGATCCACGCCGGACACGACGAGGCGCGCGCGAATCTGCTCGCCGCCACTCAACACCACACCGGTCGCCCGCGCATCTTCTCCCGAGCCATTCAGCAGCACGCGTTCAACGCTCGCTCCCGTGCGAATCGTCGCCCCCGCCGCACGCGCCGCCCCCGCGATCGCCTCCGACACGGCGCCCATGCCCCCGCGCACGAATCCCCACAGCCCGCGGTGCCCGTCCACTTTTCCCATGACGTGATGCAGGAGGATGTACGCGGTGCCCGGCGTGCGCGGCCCGCCGTTCGTCCCGATGACGCCGTCGGTGGCCAGCGTCACCTTCAGCGCTTCGGATTCAAACCATGTCGCCAGAAAATCCGCCACGCTATCCGTGAAGATTTTCGCGTGGCCGATTCGCTCCTCGTCGGGCATTTTCCGGAGCGTCCAGCCGAGTCTTGCGAGTCCCGCCAGATCGCTCCACCGCGACCGCGCTATGTTCGGCGGAGTCTCGAGAAGCATCCGCTCCGCGAATCGCGCCAGCCGTTCGATGTAATTTTCGTATTGGGGATAGGCTTGCGCGTCGCGCTGCGAGTATTTGGCAATCTCGTCGCACGTGCGCTTCTGGTCTTGCCACATCGTGAAGTGACGCCCGTCGGGAAACGGGGTGAAGAACGCCGGGTCCTTCGCGTAAACGTGGTAGCCGAATTTCGGCAAATCCAGCTCGCGAATGATGCGGTCCTGCATCAGCGAGCACAGATACGCCGCCGTGGAAACTTTGTAGCCGGGCCAGATCTCTTCGGTTACGCTTGCCCCGCCCAGCAGATCGCGCCGTTCGAGCACGAGCACTTTCCGCCCGGCTCGCGCAAGGTACGCCGCCGTAACGAGCCCGTTGTGCCCGCCGCCGACGATAATCGCGTCCCAGACCTGCGCCATGCTCACGCGCCTCGGATCGCTTCGCGCTGAACTCGCGAGCCTACCCCACTCCGCGCACCGCGGCAACCGCGCAGACGGCGTCAAAGCTCAGCGCGCCCTGACCGGCTTCTCTCCTTGCATAGGGGTGGAGCTGGTCTCCTTCCGGTTTGACTCGCAGCGTCTCGAAACGGCCCGGATCGATATACAATGCTGTCCTTTATCGAGGCGAAGGCGGAAGTTGCGTAAGACGGGAGCGCAAGTAATCTCTCAAGTTCGCGAAGGAGAACTGACGTGCCCGACAAAAAAGTGATCGCAGTACTGGGAGCAACCGGCGCGCAGGGAGGCGGCTTGGTTCGGGCCATCCTTAATGACCCGAACGGCGGCTTCGCCGCGCGCGTGCTCACGCGGGATGTGAACGGAGCCAAGGCGAAGGAGTTCGCGGGACGAGGGGCTGAAGTTGTGGCTGCGGACGTTGACAACCCCGAGAGCCTGCGGAAGGCGTTCCAGGGCGCCTACGGGGCCTATTGCGTCACATTCTTCTGGGGGCACTTCTCGCCGGAAAAAGAAATGGCGGAGGCAAAGGCCATGGCAGAGGCGGCGAAAGCTGCCGGCCTGCGGCACGTCATCTGGTCCACGCTGGAAGACACTCGGAAGTGGGTGCCGCTCAGCGACAACCGGATGCCCACTCTTCAAGGCAAGTACAAGGTTCCGCATTTTGACGGCAAGGGCGAGTCCAACCACTTCTTCACCGATGCCGGGGTCCCGACGACGCTTCTGCTGACGTCGTTCTATTGGGACAACTTCATTCACTTCGGCATGGGCCCGAAAAAAGGTCCGGACGGAAAGCTCGCCATTACCTTCCCGATGGGCGACAAGAAGCTACCGGGCATCGCCGCCGAAGACATCGGCAAATGCGCTTACGGCATATTCAAGAGGGGTGACGACTTCATCGGCAAGACCGTCGCGATTTCCGGTGAAAATCTTACGGGCGCGCAGATGGCCGCCGTTTTTACGGAAGTGCTGGGCAAGGAAGTCCGCTACAACAGCGTGCCGCCGGAGGTGTACCGCGGGTTCGGCTTCCCCGGCGCGGACGATCTGGGCAACATGTTTCAGTTCAAGCGCGATTTCGAGGAATATTTTTCCGGGGCGCGCAGCCCTGATTTCGCTCGGAGCCTGAACCCCGCACTGCAAGAGTTTCAAGACGTGGCTGACGCAAAATAAGGGCGCCATCCCTCTAGAAGACGCCGCGGCCGGCGCCTAGCCCCCGGCTTCTTGCACCACCCGGTACTGGCCTTAGCCGAGCAAGCTGCCCCGGAGCGAAGAATCGCGTGGCCCCACGCAACTTGTCGCAGGTGCTCTACGCGATCACGTGAGGATCGCGACCAGCAAGTTGTTCGCCTCGCGCGGCACACGCTACAATGTTTCTTGCGCCACTCACCCGTCGAGGCGTGTCCCGCCGCATAAAGGAGTCACTGTATGGCCGCAGCTAGGTCCCGCGCGCACCGCCGCCCATTCTCAAACGAACCGCTGACCGATTTCTCCAAGCCTGCGAATCGCAGGGCCATGCAGGTTGCGTTGAACAAAGTCGCAGGCGAATTGGGCCGCGAGCACCCGCTGTGGATCGGCGGCCGCGAAGTGCGCACCGAAGAAAAACTGCGCTCGCTCGATCCCTCGAAACCTTCGCGCGTCGTCGGGATTTTCTCCAGGGCTACCGCCGAAATCGCGAGCGCCGCTGTCGAAGAGGCCGCACGCGAATTCGAGACGTGGCGGCGGGTTCCCGCGGCCAAGCGCGTCGAATTGCTGTTTCGTGCCGCCGGCAAAATTCGCAAACGCAAGTTCGAATTTTGCGCGTGGCTGGTCTATGAGGTCGGCAAGACCTGGCCCGAAGCCGATGCGGACATCGCCGAGCTAATCGACTTTTGCGAATTCTACGCGCGTGAAATGGGGCGTCTGGCGGGCCCGCAAGCGGTCACGCCGGTCAAGGGCGAAGAGAATTATCTGATCTACATTCCCCTCGGAGCGGGGATCGTGATCCCTCCGTGGAATTTCGCCGCAGCGATCATGGGAGGAATGACGGCCGCGGCGATCGTCACGGGCAACACGGTGGTCCTCAAGCCGTCGAGCGACTCCCCCACGATCGCCTACAAATTCGTGGAGTTGCTGTACGAAGCCGGTCTTCCAAAGAACGCGCTGCAATTTTGTCCCGGTGCGGGGGCCGCGGTGGGCGATCTTCTGGTGCAGCATCCGAAGACGCGCTTCGTCGCATTCACGGGTTCGAAAGATGTCGGCCTGCGCATCGGCGAACTCGCTGCCAGACCGCAGCCGGGTCAAATCTGGCTCAAGCGCACCGTCCTGGAAATGGGCGGCAAGGACGCCATCATTGTGGACGGCGATGCCGATCTCGATTCCGCCGTGGAAGGCGTCGTGGCTTCCGCCTTCGGCTTCCAGGGACAAAAGTGCTCGGCGTGTTCCCGGGCGATCGTGGTGCGAAGTGTCTACGATTCATTCCTCCGTAAGCTCGTGGACCGCACAGCGAAAATCCACGTTGGCCCGGCTGAAGATCCAGCGAATTACATGGGGCCTGTAGTCAATCAGGCCGCGATGAAAACAATCCTCGGCTATATCGAAGCGGGCAAGCGGGAAGGCCGCTTGCTGATCGGCGGCGGACGCGCCCCCGGCGACGGTTACTTCATCGAACCGACCGTGATCGCCGACGTCGCTCCCAAAGCGCGCATCGAGCAGGAGGAAATCTTCGGCCCTGTTCTCGCGGTGATTCCGGCGCGCGATTTCGATCATGCCCTCGAGATCGCGAACGACACCGAGTTCGGTCTCACGGGCGGCGTCTACTCCCGCGATCGGAAGAAACTGGAAAAGGCCGCCGGCGAGTTTCACGTCGGCAATTTGTACTTCAATCGCAAGTGCACCGGCGCGCTCGTCGGCGGCCACCCGTTTGGCGGATTCAATATGTCCGGAACGGATTCAAAGGCGGGCGGGCGGGACTACCTCTTGCTATTCCTGCAGGCGAAATCCATCGCGGAGAAGAAGAAACTCTAGCTGGGCCGTTTCGCTGCTCTGCGGCGGCCTCCGGCTTGGACGAGGCTCCCGGCGAGGATCGCCGCGGTGTCGATCTCGTCGCTTGGCGGGAATGCGGCGCCCGCGAACGCGCTCTGGCACGTTCCGCAGTATGGACAATAGTGAAACTTGGGCGCCAGCACCTGCGAGCAGTTCTCGCACATCAGGCCCAGATGCGCCTGCATCGGCACGGCGCGCAGGATTTCATCCAGCGTGGTCACGCCGTTGCGCACGTGTTCCAGGGCGCGTTCGGCGAGCGTTTTCATCCCGGCGCTGCGAGCCAGCCCGCGGAGTTCCTCGAGACGCACGGTGGAGCGAATGGCCGAACGCAGCGCGTCGTCGAGTTGAAACAGTTCGTACACACCGACGCGGCCCTTATAGCCTGTGTTGTTGCACTCGGGACACCCGACTGCGATCTTCATCGTCGCCGGAGGATCCGTGAGGCCCAGCTTTGCCATCCGCAGCGCCTCCTCATCGGTGATGGGTCTTTCGGCGTGGCACGAACACAGCTTGCGCACCAGCCGCTGTGACAGAATGCCGCTCAGGGACGCAGCAATCAGATAGCCCGGCACACCCAGGTCCAGCAGGCGAATCACCGATTCTAAGCTCCCGTTGGTGTGCAATGTGGAGAGCACAAGGTGCCCCGTTTGCGTCGCCTTCATGGCAATCTCAGCGGTCTCGCGGTCGCGGATTTCGCCCACCATGATGATGTTGGGATCCTGCCGCAGAACGGATCGCAGCGCGCTCGCGAACGTCATTCCAGCCTTCGTGTTGATGTTGACTTGATTGATGCCGGCCAGCTCGTACTCGACCGGGTCCTCGATCGTAACGATGTTCACGGCGGGATTCCGAACCGAGCTCAATCCCGCATAGAGCGTCGTGGACTTGCCGGAGCCGGTCGGCCCGGTGACAAGAATCATTCCTTGCGGGAGGTGCAACAGGCTGTCCAGGGAACTCTCGAGGGACTTCGGCAGTCCGAGCGCATGGAACGATTTCAGGTTTCCATTGGCGTCCAGAAGCCGCATCACGATCTTCTCGCCGTACTGGGTGGGGAGACTCGACACGCGGAAATCGACCCGCTGTTCCCCGAGTCGCACGACGAATCGGCCGTCCTGCGGATTGCGGCGCTCGGCAATATCCATGTCGCCCAGGATCTTGATGCGGGAAATGAGAGCGTTGTGGATGGCGTGGTTCATGCGCCGCGATTCCTGCAATACGCCGTCGAGGCGCATTCGCACCAGCGTTTCGTCTCCGAGCGCCTCGATGTGAATGTCGCTGGCGCCCGTGCGGATTGCTTCGATGATCACGGATGAGGTGACTTCGATCGCCGGAGTGCGACGGTGGAGGAGTTCGGCCTGCAGCTCGCGCATCGCTTCAATGTTGCTCTCGCGCTTGCTCGTGGAAATGAATTCCATTTGCTGCGCCGCATCCGAGTCTTCAGTTTCGAGGGGCCGTACCACCTCATCCGACTCGGGCCCGAGCCGGTAGTGCCGCCGGATGGCCTGCTGGATCTCCTTGCGGAACCCGAATCGCGGGGAGAGTTCGCAGCCTGCGGAAAACCGGAGCTGCGAAAGCGAATCCAAATTCTGCGGCTCCGCCATCACAACCACCAGGTTGCGCCCGTCAAGCCGCAAGGGCAGCGCGCAATATCGCTCGGCAAGCTTAGCCGGAACCAGCTTGAGCGCCTGCTCGTCGGGTTCGACCCCCAGGCAATCCACGTACGCAACCCCGGACACTTCCGAGAGTGCCGCGATGAGGGAATTCTTGTCCACCAGCGACCGCTCGAAGAGAACCTCGCCGAGCCGGACCAGCTTCGTCTTTTGCGCTTCGATGGCTTTCGTGAGGTCTGCCGCGGAGATATGTCCCCGCTCCCGAAGCAATTCACCCAGTTTTTGCCTTCCCATGATAGACCCTCGATTCCGGTTTTCCGGTTCGTCGCTTCGGCCCGGAGCACTGGGGCTTTGGCGGCGATGGCGCCGCCACGATCTTTAGAACCACCGAACAGTACTTGTCTTTCTTCCTCGCTTAAGACGCCTTGGCGCGCCAGGTTTGTACCGAGCGCGACAAGAGAATCCTTCGGCAACTTGCTTCGTTCCGGGGGGCGTCCTGGGAGGCCCGCTCGGCAAGCGAAGTGGGCACGCCAGCGAAGCATCGCCCGGCGCTGAGGCTTGAGACGCGGCCCGTAACCCCCACTTTCGTGCTTTGTTGGAGGATTTCGATGCGGACAGCCGAGGGAGACCGCTCATTGTCGCGGGGCTCGCTTGGGTGGCCAGCCTGCTCGAAAGAATCCGCCTTGGCGAAAGTTGGGGGCAACATTGCGCCTTCCTTCAGAAGTGGGTTGCAGGCCAAGGTTAAGTGTTCCGAACTGAAACGACAACGAGAGCGCCAGATGGGGTTTCCAGAGAACCACCTGTCCTTCCTGCCTCACACCTGTACCAAGGTACAGGTTTCGGGCCGAACCAGAGGGCCGAAGTCCTGGCAGTTCTGCTTACGCGCGGGCTCGTCTCCGAGCGAATTCGCGGCGACAAGAATCCAAGGCTTGTAATTGCAGAGGAATTCGATCCCTATTCCATAGTGAGAATTCGGAAGTTTGGCCACGCGCGCAATCCTCCCCGGTATTCGCCAGTGACCGTTGTGCCGGTTCTTTTCGTTCAGTTCGATAGTGACCCGCAATCCCCGGCGATAGTTTCCCGGGAGTGAAATGAAATACATCCCATTCCGGCTGAGGTTGCTTGTGCGTCCGGTCATGGCTTGCAGAGACAAATCATCAAACCAGATGCGGAATGTAATCCCTAGCTTGGATCGCCGCGTGGCTCTGCGGTCGGCCGCCAGCCAGGCTTGAACTCTGCGCCGGTCTCTACCAAGTGCTTCAATCCATCTCACTCGCGCCCTCCCCGTGTGCCATTCCCGCACACACTGTAATTTCCGGCTCCTGCCTCGTCCATCCCTCGAACGTACTTGTAGCATCCTAGACTTTTGGTACTTCCGGCTGGTACAGGCCTTGGAATTGACTTCCGGCTGAGCAAGGAGTACACACGTACGACAATTCCCTCTCTGGAGACCGAGATGACAATACGCCGCCGAGACTTTCTTTCAGGTGCCGCAACAGGGGCTGCGGCCGGAGCCGCTCTTCCCGCGCTTTTGGGCCCCATGATGGCATTCGCGCAGCAGCAGCAAAACGCAAGTCCTACTCCGGTCGTTCTCGATCAGGATGTGATCAAGTTCTGGACGCAGCAGGTCCGGCGCGACACGCTCCAGCGCGGCGGTCCTGAAGAGCCAGAGAACGAAACTCTCCTGCCTGAATTCCTTATTTACACTCAGGAACACGGATTTCGCTCCATCTCCGAGGTGCCGGACGCCGAGCTGGCCCCCGAGGGGGACGTTGCCGTCAACATGTGGGTGAACGGTTTTCGGCCCGCCGGTAAAGAGCTCGAGAAATTTGAGAACCAGAACACGGCTTCTCTGCGCATAGACATCCAACAGCGCAAGCCGATCATTCCCATCCTCGAGCCGATGGCCTGGGTCGCGGCTGCGGCGATGAACCCGACGAAAAAGGGCTCGGTCCAGATGACCGACCTCAACTACACGGCGAACGGAAGAATGCAAAACGTGCCGCTTCCCGCCGGATACGGCCGCTGGTCGTGGAATCTGTTCTTGCAGCGCCCCGAATCGTTCCTCAGCAAATTTATCGGTTTCACGCTGCAGGAGGCTGTGAAGTTTTCGCCGCTTTTCACGCTGCCCGCAGTCGCCACTCCCGCGCTGCACGCCGTGGACAGCGTTTTCGCCTACTGGATGGCGGTCTCCCATACCGATTGGGTTTTCAAAGCGCCCAATGTGGATGTGTTCGCCACGCAGGACACTAAGGACCTCGTGAACACGGCCACGGCCGTGCCTCTGGTTGACGGAACGTACGTCCTGGTCCCGAGGACGTTGCTGGCGCAGTTCGACAAGTCCAAGGTGAAAGACTTTGAAGTGCAGCGCGGCGTGATCGTGCCCAAGGGCACGGCGGCCACCGACGTTCTTCGAGGCCTGCAAGTCCTGCATGCCTGAATTCACCTACCTCACGGTCAAAGTGACCGTCAAGAAACAGAACTTCGGCGGAACATCGGCCTAGGCTCGCCAATACGCTTCGGGCGCGGCAAAGGGGGCCGTTGTGTGCCCGGCGGCGGGGCGATTTACAAGGCAGAATTTTGCGGACGCGGTCATCACCGCGTATGCTCTTCCCGTGACGACCATCGAGTCTCCGCGCGCTGATTTCCCGCATCGGGCGGCGGCGAACGCCCTGATCCATTCCGGCTTTGTCATCGCGGGCGCCGTCACGATCCTCCTGGGTCCCATTCTGCCCATTCTGGTCGCGCGCTGGTCGCTGAACGACGAACGCGCGGGGCTGTTTTTCACGCTGCAGTTCTGCGGCAACTTGCTCGGAGTCGCATCCCTGGGCGCCTTGCTCTCTTGGCGCGGCTACAGGACGACGATAGCCGCTGGTTACCTCATGATCGCGTTGGGAGTTGCGGGCCTGAATTTCGGAAGCGAGCGCCTGGGCTTGCTGGCAACGGCGGTGTTTGGTTATGGCCTGGGCCTGGCGCTCTCCGCTTCGAATCTTTGGGTCGCGGAGATTTCTCCAGCGCGTCGCGCCGCCGCGCTCAACATACTGAATGTAGCCTGGGGCGCCGGGGCAATCGCGTGTCCACCTCTGGTGATGTTCGCACAAAGGGCCCACAGGTTCGGACCGCTGCTGCTCTGTGTGGCGGGCCTGTCCGCTCTTGTGGCTCTAGGCGCTGTGGCACTGGACATCGAGCCTCCGGCACAAAGGGGGGCCGAGACGCCCGAGCCTAAACCGGCAATCGGCATGCGAACGGCCCTGGCTTTGGGCGGTCTATTTTTTCTGTACATAGGCACCGAAAGTTCGGTAGGCGGCTGGGGCGCCGCGTTTGCGAAGCGCGTGGGACTAAGTTCCGGGAACTTGTGGGAGCTCGCGCCCATGTTCTTTTGGACTGGCCTCATCGCGGGCCGGGTTCTCGTGTCCGCTGTGCTTCCTTGGATCAGCGAACGGGCCGTTCTCACCGCGGGACTAATCCTTGCGGGCGTTTCGAGTGGCGCGTTGTTATCGGTGACGGGGTTTCGCGCTGCCGCAGCCTACCTGGTGGTCACCGGCTTTGGCCTCGCCTGCGTTTATCCATTGATTGTGGCGTGGATGGTCGGGTATTTCGGCGCGCGCGCCCGCCGCAGGGGCAATATTCTTTTTGGCCTCGGGTGCCTCGGCGGCGCCACAATGCCGTGGCTCGTCGGCTTCATTTCGACGCACGCCGGCAGCTTGCGCGCCGGTCTCCTGGCGCCGCTGGCCGCGTGCCTTGTGATGTTGGGCCTGCAGTTCCTGCTGCGAAGGCCGGGCAGTAGTTCAATCGCCCGATAGCGCATTGTGTCCAAGGCTGTAGCAGCGTACGATGCGCACGCTAGAGGTGCAAATTGAAGATTCCGATTCTGGGGGCTAGAGCCAACCATCGCTCGGCCCCGGGACAGAAACCATGACGACGTGGGGCAAACCAATCGCGTTGATCATCGCGTTGTTGACCGCAACGCCTGCCTTCGCCAGTCTCGAAGACATTCAAAAAGCGAAACTGCCCCAAACAAGTGCAGCTCAGCAAGCCTACAACGACGTTCCTAGCCATTGAGCCCATGGTCGTGGGGTGGAGCGCGAACTGGGACTACCCGACTCCGAAGAACGAGGTCGTCGCGCGGCTGCAGGCGGATCTCAGCGCGTTGCAGACGGCCGCCCTCGCCGCACCGGACAATGAAGAGATATTATTGCTGACGGGCCTGGTGGCTCACTATGCGTATAACGTTGACGTTGAGTCCGCCTACGATGTGGCCGTTGATTCCTATGAGAAAGCCGCCAAGCTCGCGCCCGACGACTACCGCCCGGGATGGTTTCTCGGCATCCATCAGTGCGAGGCGACCGAAACTGCCGAGGGGATGAATAATCTCCTTGCCATCGAGCAGAAGTTCCCATGGCAGAGCCTGCCGATCGATTTTTGGGGCGACTACATGTTCTGCGCTCATGTTTCTAATATGCCCGCGCACGCACTCCGAGCGGCCGCGCACATGCAAAGCCTGAACGCGCCGCCTGCGTCCATCTCAGAGGCCATCGTCGACAGTGCGCGCAAGATTCTCCAGCCTCCGGACTTTTCCTCCCTCATTCCCGCAGACAAAATATGGGAGGGCAACAATGTGGCCACGAATACGGAGGTCACAAATCGCGCCTTCGGGTTTGCCTTTCTAATTCCAGGGAGTTGGCGCGTGGAATTTTCAAATGCCGAGAAAGGAGCCTGCCGTGCTCAATTCAAGACCGGACCAGATGAGGGAAGCACGGGCGACGTTTACCCGAATATTGTGATTGTCGCGCGGCAGGCCAAGAGTGGAGAAACGCTGAGCGATTTCGCAAGCCAATTCCTGTCCTCCCTGCCGTACAAGCCTGCCGCCGCTGAGGATTGTCCCATCAAAGGGTGCTTGGCCTTTGAGGCCGTGAAGACTGGTTTCTACGGACCTGAGGGAGACGGATATGCTTTTGTGCGGGTTTTCCAGTCTGACGCGCCGGAATTCCCGGGTCTCCTTTTTGAAAAGCCTGCTGTATTTCCGAAATCGGATTCAGCTAACGGTCAGCTCAGGTTTTATCGGCCTTCTCCTCGCTTTCTTCGGGCAGACGGGACTCTCTACTATCTCGTGATGCTTGATACAGCCGGCTCTCGTGCTTACCCAAGCGAAGCAGGACTACGAGGCGCTCTTGAAGAGCTTGCAAGTCGAGTGACCCGCGGCAAAGACGTGCCGACTTGCTTGATGCTCTCACCTCAGGCCGAAAACCATGATCTCTGCGGAGCGCTGGCGCGACCCATTGAGCTCCGAACTCCCCCGCGCTTGCCATCCGCTTCACGGGGGAATACATTGTCGCATTCGGCCCCTTGTCAACCCGGGCGATCGCGCATCAGAGTTGCTGCGGATGATTTGGCTCGTGACTGTGTTTGAGGTATTTTGGGGGACAGAGGACGCGATTTCATCTTTCGCAGCGGCCGCAGCAACACGGCAGCCAATCGCAAGCCTCCCTCTTTGAAATAGAGCCGACTTCGTTTTCTTGGGCAGGGCGGATCAGATCAGATGATCGATCAACTGTACGACCTTATCGGTGGGAAGCGAACCGTCTGGGCCGCCACCGAAGCCTTCTATCGAAGAGTTTTGGCGGACGACACGCTCAGCCCGTTCTTCAAGACTGCCGATATGGCGCAACTACGCGTCCGGCAGAGCATGTTTATCTCCATGCTTCTCGGCGGAAAAGTTGTGTATACAGGCAAGGATATCGCTGCCGTCCATGCGCAGGCGCGGGCGCAAGGGCTGAACGACGGGCATTTCGATAACTTCATGAAGCACTTTCGCGAAGCACTGATCGAAGTGGGCGTTCAGCCTGAAAAGGTGAAGAAGATTGTGAAACTTCTCGAAAGTAGACGCAGCACCGTCCTAGATCCCTCAGACTGACTACGGAGTTCTTTCAAAGCGATGCCGCGGGCGCGACAATTCCCACAGAGTCCGGGCGATTCGGCGCGCCGAAGCGATTTCTTGGAGGTGCGAAAATGAAAAGAAGACTGGCTCTGTATCTTGCGCTGGCCGCGGTGTTCGCGGCGGCAGGGTGGGCGCGTCCTCAGAGTGGGCAGGGAAGCCAGCCGGGAAAAGATTCCGACCTACCGACCGTGCAAGAAGGAAATGCTGCGGCGACCGCCGCCAATGCGCTGATCGTCCAGATCAATGCGGCCATGAACAACAAACAGTGGCAGCAGGCGGAAGACTTGCTCAAGCAGTTGATCGCGGGCTTCCCAAGCGTCTGGCGGTATCAACAGGCACTGGGCAACGCACAGCTGAATCTGGGGCAGTATGACGACGCGGTGCAAACCTACGCAAACGCCATCAAGCTGGCGCAGGCGGAATTAGACGCCACGCCCTCGGGCGCGCCGGATCTTCAAGTGACAAGGAACGGAATTGGTCAGATGTTCACAAGCGAAGGCAATGCGTACCTCAAGCAGAAGAGGAATGATTTGGCGATTGAGGAGTACACGAAAGCCGCGGAAATCAGCCCGAATCCGGGCTTGGCATACTTCAACATCTGCGCGGTCGAATACAACACCGGAAACACGACAGGTGCCGCGCTTGCCGCGTGCGACAAGGCCATTGCCGCCGATCCCACCAGGGCGGACGCCTATTTCGTCAAAGGGTCCATGCTGTTCAGCAACGGCACGGTCGACGCCCAGGGAAAGTATCTGCTACCGCCCGGCACGATCGAAGCTCTCGAGAAATACCTGCAACTTGCGCCCTCCGGCGCCCACGCGGCCGACGTGACAGCAATGTTGGATATGGCAGGAGTGAAACACTAAGCGCGGGCGGCCGGCAGGAGAACTGGGGTGGGCGATGGGATTGAGTGAATCTTCTTCGGATACAAAGCCTCAAATGAGTTGCCGAAATTCGTCTACGGAAATCTTCAAGTCCTGGATGATGGCCCGCAGCGTTTATCGCTTCAGTTCGTGCCCGTGCATCGGAATTATGACACGCGCGTGGTCGCTTGCTCGGACATAGATTGCGTGGCTGCCCCGCTGCCGCCGCAAAACAAAACCTAGGCGCTCGGCCACGCGAACGCATTCCTTCGCGCTAACCGGCGGCAGTTTCGCCGTCACGCTGAAATCTCGATGGGCTTAATCAGAATGTCTTCGGTTGGGATTGGCAGGCCGTCTTCGGTCAGGGACTCAATGTAAAGCTCGATCGCCTCGCGGATATTTTGGATGCCTTCTTCAATGGTTTCGCTCTGCGTGTGGCAGCCCGGCAAAGTGGGACAAAAGACGTGATAGCCACCTTCGTCTTCCTTCTCAAAGATCACGGTGAATCGATGGGCCATCGCACGCCTCCACTGATGCCATTCTAATCTAGAGTTTCCGTTTTCTCTGGGCCATTGCGGGAGTACCGTTGGCACGTCAGCGCGGCAAGGGTCTCGGGACTCGCTCGCACTGTAAGTCAGGAGTTGGGGTGGGCGATGGGATTTGAACCCACGACCCTCGGTGCCACAGACCGATGCTCTACCAGCTGAGCTACGCCCACCACTGCCGCTAATCATAACATGGCATGGCTTCGCGCAGACCTCGCGCGGGAAGGGGATGCGCGTGACCTCTACGATGCGAAAGAGTTCGCTGTCGTGGTGCTTCCGGCGCCAGCGGGGGGCGCTAGCGGAGGCGGCGGAAGGGCGTGAGCTTGCCCATGTGTTCTCGCGCGGAGCGATTTCGCGAGATGCGCGAGCGGGCGAATTCGGCCCACGGCCCGCGCGGGTCGTAACGCAAGTAGAAGGAGAGGTGGCGCGTGGCGTCGATTCGCTGATTGAGGCGTTCGTAGGCCAGCGCCAGGTTCAGGTGCGCGTCGGCCATCTCCGGGGAAAGCTCGACGGCGCGGTGCAAATGTTCGATGGCCTGAATCGTCTCGCCGTTGTGTTCGAGCACGCAGCCGAGATTGAATTCCGCAAGCGCGTTCAGCGGATCGAGCGCCACCGCCGTGGCGAATTCCTTCTTCGCCTCATCCATGCGATCGAGTTGATAGAGAGTCGTGCCGAGGTTGATGTGCGCCTCGGTCCATTCCGGCGAGAGAGCCAGCGCCCGCCGGTAGGCGTCCACGGCCTGTTCGAGCGTTTCCGCCGACGTGTCGCAGCCCATCCCGATCTCAAACCACTGTTCCGCCGAGTGCGACGCCATCGCGCGAACCTTGTCGGCAAGCGGGGAGATTTCAAAGTCGAGGACGAATTGGCCCGTGAGAGGCTCAATCGGAGGGCTATCCGCCCCGGCCGATCGCACGACAACTTCGCTGCCGTTGGTTGAAATACAAAGGGAGGCCAGGGGCGCCCGAGTCCGTCCGAGCTCGCTTTCGAGCGCGGCGATCGCGCGGTGCAGCTTTCGCGCCGGCACGCGCTGATCCGAAAGCCTGCGAATCGTTTCGAGCGAGACCAGGTCGCTAAAACTGTAGAAGCGCGTCCCCCAGCGGGCCCGGGGTGCGACCAGCCGCAGCCGCGTCCAGTAGGCTAGTTGCCGATGCTCGATCCCGAGCATCCGCTCGACTTCGCTCTCGGTGTATCTCTGCTCCACGCTCGCTCCCTTCCACCGATTCTATCGCAGGTCGCCGATTCCGTGGGCGGTAGTAATAGGCGGCCCGCGCGTTCGAAACGTTGCACGGAAGGAACGTCTAGTTGCGCCGCAACGCTGCCTTGTTAGACTGGCAGCAGGGGTCGGGACGAATCTTCTGCCATGCAACCGCATGCATCGGAACGGCGCTATCTCGAGCGCCAAATCGCCTACGCCCGCCCGATCTTCCTGGTGCTCGCGCTGGTGGATCTATTCGAGGAACCATCGTCCCTGCGCGGCCACCACGCCATAGGATTCATCGCGGCGTATCTGGGCGTTTCGTTGCTGCTCGTCGCGCTGGACAATGTGCACGGCGTAAGCATGCCGTCTCCGCCGCTTGCGGCGGACATCATCGCGCTCTCGATATTTCTGCTCCTCACGCCGTCGGTCATTGCGTTCCTGTTCGTCTACTTGTTCGTCGCGCTGGCCGCGGGCACTCGCTGGGGCTTGCATAGAACCGTCATACTCGCCGGAGCCGCGACCCTGGCGCTACTGGTGCGCGCGGCACTGCGAGGGCCCGTGGGCTGGCCCTCCGTCGTTTCTCTTCTCGCGTTAACCGCGGGCACGTTCAGCGCGGGGATAGGTCTCGCCTATATGGGCGACCGAAATCGCCGGCATGCCGCCGAGCACGAATTCCTCGCGCGCATATCGTCTCTGATGGATGTCGATACGGGGGTTGCGGAATCGCTTCGCCGCGTGCTCGATGAACTCGCGCGCGGCTTCGACTGTGCAGTTGCCTTTCTGGTCTTTCGCGATGCGGAAATCGACCGCATCTTCCTTTGGGCGGTCCGCCCTGGAGACGAGGGCCGGCTGAGCCCCGAGAACCTCCCGCTTCATCGCGGCGACGGTTTCCTGCTCGATACGCCCGACGTCACGCTCTGCTGGAATTCACTCGAAGACGCGGGCGACGGGTTCGGTTGGGACCGGCGCAACGGCCGGCCGATCCAGAACTTGCCGCACGTTCCCGGCCCGGCCGCGAAGGAGTTCGGACTGCGGTCGCTGCTCAGCGTCGCGTTCGATTTCGGCGGCCTGCCCGCGGGGCGAATCCTGCTTGCAAACTCTCGCCGGAAATTCGTCCCCGAGGACCTTCGCTGGCTCGAGCGGATCGCCCGCCACTTGAGCCCGTCGATGGAGAATCTGTTCCTCCTGCGCCACATGCGCGCGCGCGCCATCGAAGCCGAGCGCAGCCGCATTTCTCGCGAAATTCACGATGGCATCCTGCAAACTTTGCTCAGCGTGGACATCCAGATGGGCGTCATTCGCAAGCGTCTCCTGCAGGCGCCCCAACCCGCGGCGGAGGCCCTGGCCTCGCTGCAGCAGACCGTGCGGAACGAGACCGAAGAACTGCGCCAAATGGTTACCGACATGCGGCCGCTGCGCGTCCAGAGCGCCGATCTGGTGGACCTCATGCGCGGTTTCGCCGAACGATTTCGGACGGAGGCGGGTCCCGCGCTCGACCTGCTGATTGATTCGGCGCAATTGCAGATTCCGGACCGAATCTGCCGCGACCTTTTCCAGGTGTATCGAGAATCGTTACACAATGTGAAAAAACATGCGCATGCCACGCACGTCGTGGTAAAACTGTGGCAGAATGATACTCGTGTCATCCTGGTGGTGGATGACAACGGCGAAGGCTTTAGCTTCGCGGGGCGTTTTACTGGGGACGAGCTGGATCGCCTGCGCCTCGGACCCATTTCCATCAAGGAAAGAACGCGAAGCATGGGTGGAGTCTTGACGGTGGAATCAACTCCCGGCCATGGATCGCGACTGACCGTCGAGATTCCGCTGGGCTGACATGGCCAAGAGCAAACAACAAATACGCATTCTGGTCGCCGACGACCACGCCATCTTCCGCGAGGGGCTCCACAAGCTGCTCGAGGGCGAAGAGGAATTGACGATTGTCGGCGAAGCGTCGAACGGCAACGATTGCATCAAGCTCATCGGAAAGCTCAAGCCGGACATTCTGCTCCTCGACCTCCGCATGCCGGACAAGGACGGGCTTGCCGTGCTCGAAGAGGTCAATTTTGACTCTCTGCCCACCCGCGTCATCGTCTTGACCGCCGCCGAGGACGATCGCGATGTCGTGCGTGCGATGCGCTTGGGCGCGCGCGGCATCGTGCTGAAGCAATCGGCCACCGATCTGCTGGTCAAGAGCATCTTCAAGGTGTATGGGGGCGAAATCTGGCTCGATAACCACATGACCGCCGAAGTGATGAAGGCGTTCTCGAAGTCCTCCGATAGCGGGCCGCGGCGCGAGAAACCCTTGCTGAGCGATCGCGAAAAAGAGATCGTGCAGCTTGTCGCGCAGGGTTATCGGAACAAGGAAATCGGCGAGAAGCTCTTCATCAGCGAGCAGACGGTGAAGAATCACCTCCACAATATTTTCGACAAGCTCGGCGTTTCGGACCGGCTCGAACTCGCCCTCTACGCCATTCACCACCGCCTCATCGACCAGAATTAAGGATTGCCCGCCGCACGCTGAATCTGCTCCTCCTGTGGCCTTGGCTTGCTGGCCGGCCGATTGTGTTGATTGCTAGCGCACTCAGGACCTGAACCCCGGTAAGAACCGGCCGCCCCCGACCTATACTGAATCCACCTCCCGAACGAGGTGATTCATCCGCAAGATGCCTCTTTGAGCGGCGGACGCCCAGGCCAGCCATGCCAACCACCCCCGAACAGGCCCTCGAAAACCTGGCGCCCGAACCTCGCACGACCCAAGGCGTTCAACTCACGCCGGCTTCGGAAATCAGAGCTCCCGAGCCTAGTCTGAACTCTTCCTCTCGCCGTTCTCTAGGCGTACTGGTGGTTGTCTCGATTCTAAGCATGGTCTGGCTCGGGATCTTTTTGCCGCGCAACTGGGTGCCTCACGACGACGGCATGTTGGCCCAAAGCGCAGAGCGCGTATTGCAAGGGCAGCTTCCGCACCGGGACTTCGACGAGGTCTATACGGGGGGCTTGACTTACCTGCACGCGGCCGCTTTCAAGCTGTTTGGGACGAACCTGTTCTCACTGCGGCTGATGCTTTTCATTTTCTTTGTCCTGTGGGTCCCCGTCCTCTACTATTGCGCTTCCCGATTTGCCAGCCCGCTGGCGGCCGGCCTCGCGACTCTACTGGGCGTTGTCTGGAGCGTGCCCGTGTACCCGGCGGCGATGCCGTCGTGGTATTGCCTGTTTTTTGCTACGTTCGGCCTTGCGGCTCTGTTCCGACACCTCGAGACGCGCGCTCCCGTCTGGCTCTTTCTCGCCGGCCTCTGCGGTGGATTTTCATTTCTGGTGAAGAGTCCTGGGCTCTACTTCATCGGCGCGGCGCTGCTGTACTTTCTCTTTCTGGAGCAGTCCCAGGCCCGGATGGCCGGCGAAGCGGATGCTTCCGCGTCGCATCCCCCCGCCAGGTTTTACCCTTTGTTCCTCCGTCTTTCGATACTGGCGGTTGTCACAGCACTCACCGTCCTGATTCAGCGTTTGGCTAATCTGCCGGAGTTGTACAACTTCGTTCTCCCGGGACTCACGCTGGGGCTCGTATTATTCGCCAGAGAATCGCGGCCTAGCCCGCATACCGACGCCGCGCGCTTTCGAAATCTGCTTCGACTCGCGGTTCCTTTCTTGGTGGGCGCGGTGGCGCCGGTAGCATTGTTCCTCATTCCCTACGCGGTGTCGCATTCCCTGGGCAGTTTCTTCAACGGCGTATTCGTGGTTCCGTTCATGCGGATCAGGATGGCGGAGTTCTTGCCCCCAAGCATGACGGCCCAGGTCGCCGTCCTGCCCATCGCCGGACTCCTTGCATTTGCGTGCTATTCAAAACGCGCCGAATCACCGCTCGCCGGCGTTGCGGCTTTGATGGGTTTTGCCGCCGTGTTCGTGGCATCGGCGTACGTCGCCCTAGTCTTCTGCCTCGCGTGGGTCTCGGCGGCCGCCGCGATCCCTCTCATGGTTGTCGCCGGCTCGCTCGTCGTTCTCCGTGGTGGCGCGCGATGGAAGTTGAATGAATTGCGCCGGCAGCAGATGTTTCTCGTCCTGAGCGCGACAGCCCTGTGCAGCCTGATTCAGTTCCCGTATTCCTCGCCGACGTACTTCTGTTATGTAGCGCCGCTGGTCGCCCTGGCCGCCCTCGCAATATTGTCAACGAGAAATCCCAGCCCTCGTTTGCTGCCGGCGCTGACGACAGGTTTTTACATGGCATTCATCATGTTTCTGGTCACGCCTGGATTTGGCCTGGACGGTCTGGCGCGAGGATATCAGTCCCCCCAGCCAACGGAAGCCTTCGGCATCCCTCGCGCGGGCGCTCTGCGAATCCGTCCTGCGGAAGCGGAGACTTACCGCCGGGTGCTCTCCCTGGTCGAGCAGAAAGCCACCAACGGCGCTGTCTACGCGGGGCCGGACTGCCCCGAAGTCTATTTCCTGGCGGGGCTGCGAAGTCCGACGCGCATGGTGTTCGATGGATTTGAAGATTACGCCCAGGAGACTTCTCGCGTATTGAGTGCGATCGATGCCACCAATCCGAGCGTGGTCGTGATCAATCGCCTTCCTGCGGTCTCCACCCCGTTTCCTGAAGATTTGCGCGAGGTGCTGGCGGCCCGGTTCCCGGAAATGGCTTATGTCGGGAAGTTCGAAGTCAGGTGGCGGCCATGATACCCGGAACTCAATTGCTGGCTCACCCGAAGTTGTATCTGCTCTGGCAAGGAAAATTCGCCGAGCAAAAACTTGCTCCGCTGAACGCCCACAACGATCTTTCGCGGGTGCGCCGCGTGCTCGAACGTCGGCTGCGGCCCCGGAACCAATACGCGCCACTTCGCCGCGGCCGCCTACCTGGGCGTTGATGTGAACCCGGCCTATATCCAATATGCCCGCCGCCGCTACCGCCGCGATTTCCTGGCGGCCGATGTCTGCGAATACACGGCCGCGCCGGGTGAGAAATATGATTTCATTCTCGTGAACAGTTTTCTCCATCACGTGAATCTGGCGGCCACGCAGCGGATTCTTGCGCATCTCTCGACCCTGCTCACCGACGACGGCCACGTCCACATCATCGAAGTAGCGATGCCGGAACGTGGCAGGCTGGCGCGCCAGTTGGCGCGTTGGGATCGCGGCCGCTACGTCAGGCCGCTGCCGGAATGGAACGAAATCTTCACGGAGGCTTTTGAATCGGTCGTGTTCGAGCCGTTTTGGTTGACGCGGTTCGACGTCAAGCTTTGGAACATGGTTTATTTCAAAGGGAGGGCCCGCACATGAGCCAGAATTCGGACAACTCCTTCCGGCTTTCGGTTGCCATACCGGTTCACAACGAAGAATCCGTGTTGCCGGAACTCCTGCGCCGGCTGAGTGCCGTGGCGGATCAAATCCCGGGTGGCCCGCACGAGTTTGTTTTCGTAGATGACGGGAGCGCGGATCGCACCAGGGAGATCCTGGAATCGGCCGCGCGCAAGGACGCCCGGATCGTGCTGCTGGTACTTTCGCGTAATTTCGGGCATCAGGCCGCGCTTTCCGCTGCGCTGGACAACGTCACGGGCGATGCTACGGTCGTGATGGACGCCGACCTGCAGGATGCCCCCGAGGCCATTCCGACATTCGTCGAAAAATTCCAGGAAGGCTACGAACGTCGTGTACGCGCAGCGCAGCAAGCGCAAAGAGCCCTGGTGGCTGCGGGTGTGTTACAAGGTCTTCTATCGGCTGATCTCCGCGCTTGCCGACGTCCGCCTGCCGCTCGACGCCGGAGATTTTGGATTGATGTCGCGGCGCGTTGTGCGCTTGATCCGCAGCATGCCGGAGCACCACCGCTACCTTCGCGGGATGCGCGGATGGGTCGGGTTCCGCCAGATCGGCATCCAGGTGGAACGCGATGAGCGTTATGCAGGGGAAAGCAAGTACACCAGTCTCCGGCTGTTCAAGCTGGCCTTTGACGGGATTTTGGCGTTCTCGGTCGCGCCGATTCGCGCCGCCGCGATTCTAGGCGTGATCGCGATTGGACTTTCCGGCTCGTTTACGATCTATTCCGCGTGGGTCCGGCTGGTGCTGCATCGCTCGCCGCAGGGCTTTGCCGCTCTCATCACTGTCGTGACGTTTCTCTCCGGCGTGCAGTTGCTGTTCCTCGGGGTGATCGGAGAATACGTCGGTCGTATCTTCGAAGAGCTTAAGGCCCGGCCGATTTATGTCGTGGAAAGTATCATCCGTGACGCGCGAAAAGATCCTGCTCGGGATCAGCACAGCGATCACGCCGAATTGACTCCCGTGTGACGATCCGTGGACGAAGCGACGCCCGCGGCTCCCAGAAGCATGCTGACCCATTTCAGCGCCAGCCCGGAATGACCGGGTGACGTGCGCACGGCGTTTCGGACCGGCTCGAACTCGCCCTCTACGCCATCCACCGACGCCTCATGGGTCTGAATTAATTGGAAGTGACGTTCGGGTGCCCCCCTTCCTGTCCCCCCGCTGCATTGGATATCGCAATACGATATATTAAGTGAGAGGGATGGAACGATTGGGCCTCACCAAAGCAATGCACGCCTCGTGGGATCGCTCGATGTCGCGCGCCCGGCAGATCGTGCCGCGGCACGAAGATAATCTCTTCTTGCTGCTGGCCGTCCTGATTGGAGTGATCGCGGGATTGGCCGTTGTGTTCTTTCGCCGCGCGATCGATCTCACGCACGTCTGGTGTTTCGGCGCCGCCGGCCATCCCAGCCATTTGCGATTGCTTCTGGTGCCCGCCGGGGTCGGCCTGGTGCTGGCGTGTTTGGTTCTACTCTTGTTCCCTCTGGTGCGCGGCAGCGGCGTCAATCAAACCAAGTCCGCCGTTTACATCTACGACGGTTACATTTCGTTTCGCACCGTGGTCGGGAAATTTATCGCGTGCGCGCTGTCCATCGGCAGCGGCCAGTCGCTAGGCCCCGAGGATCCGTCGTTACAGATGGGGGCGGGAATCGCATCTGTTCTCGGACGGAAGATCAAGTTTTCGCGCGAGAAAATGCGGCTGATTGCGCCGGTGGGCGCGGCCGCGGGTCTCGCGGCTGCGTTCAACACGCCGATTACAGCCGTGATTTTTGTCATCGAAGAAATCATTGGCACGTGGAGCTCGGGGATTCTCGGCGCCGTCATACTCGCCGCCGCGTCCAGCGTGGTGGTGATGCGGTTGCTCCTGGGCGCCGAGCCGATGTTCCACATTCCCGAGTACCGCATGGCCCATCCCTCCGAGTTGCTAGCCTATGCTGTGCTCGGCGTGGTGGGCGGCGTCGCCTCGCTCGTCTTCTCGAAGCTTCTTGGGTCGCTGAGCGCCCGGATGCGTTCCCTCCCGAAGTGGACGCAATACTTTCAGCCCGCTGCCGCGGGCCTCGCGATCGGCGCAATCGCGCTGCGTTTTCCGCAAATCATGGGCGCGGGGTATGCGGACCTCGATCAGGCGATGAGCGGCCACTTCGTTTGGCACATCCTCCTGATTCTCGCGCTGCTGAAAATTCTGGCGACTTCGCTCTCGTTCTCGAGCGGCGCCCCCGGCGGCATGTTTGCGCCGACGCTGTTTGTCGGCGGAATGCTGGGCGCGGCCGTGGGCACGCTGCAAGCGCATTTCTTCCCCGCGTACGCGGGCCCGGTCGGCGCGTACTCCCTGGTCGGGATGGGGGCGCTTTTTGCCGGTTTTCTGCGCGCGCCGATGACGTCCGTGTTCATGGTGCTCGAAATCAGCGGAAACTATTCCATCATCATTCCGGTGATGGTCTCGAACACGATTGCCTACCTGATTTGCAGGCGTTTTCAGCACGTTCCGATCTTTGAGGTGCTGACGAAGCAGGACGGTCTGCACCTGCCCTCGGCTGAGAGAGGGCGTGAAGCGCGGATCCTGCGAGTCGAGGACGCGATGCGTCCGCCCCCGGAGGTCGCGCTCCGAACGGAAGACACGGTGCGCGAATCACTGGAGCGCGCCGCATCCGCGGCGGATCCGCCCGGCGAACTGTTGCTTGTCTCCTGGGAGTCCGGGAAGTGGTCTTGCGTGAAGCGCGCGGAACTCCAGTTGGCCATGGAGCAAGGCCATGGAGAAGAGCCGCTGCGAAGCGCCGCGCCGGGAACTCGGCTGCCTCGATTGCACCCGGATCACCCGCTTGACCTTGCCCTGCGGCTCTTGCGCGATTCCGAGTTCCTGCCGGTCGTCCACCGCGCCAATCCAAGCCGCTTGCTCGGCGTTGCCGGCTTGGAGGACATCCTCGCTGCGTATCGCCGAGCGCCGGGAGCAGACTAGAGCGGCTTCACACCGCTTCGGCGCGCACCCGCCAATTCGCACACCGAATGCTGCGCCCAAACTATTTCATAGTACCCGCGTACCAAATCTGGTTCCCCCAAATTGGAACCCTCGCTCTATTGAGGCGAACGCCGCCCGGCTCTAATCTGATCGCGGATCGTAATTGAGCTTCCGCCTAGAAGGAGGCACTTTGTTACCCAGCGAGCGCCGTACAGCCCAGCGCTTTCAGATCAAGTTACCGATGACCGTGCGCTGGACCACCGGGAATTCGATTGGTGAGGCATCGACAGAGTCAAAGGACGTCAGTTCGCGCGGCGTCTACTTCTACCTGCCGAAGGAAGTGAAGAACGGCTCACCGGTTGAGATTCTTTTGACCTTGCCGCACGAAATCACGCTGGCGGGGCCGGTGCGAGTCCGCTGCCTGGGCCGCATCCAGCGTGCCGAGTGCGGAGAGAACGGCCACAATTCTCACGTAGGAGTGGTCGCCGAGATCGAACGTTACGAGTTCTTGCGCGGCGACGAATTCGCCGCGTAACGCAAGCTTGCTTGCCACCTGCGGAGGCGAGCAGGAGAAGCCGGGGTGCCTTGGCCCCTCAGCGAAGCGCCCCGGCTTATTTTTTTAGGATTTATTCGTAGCGCAGCGCTTCGACCGGATCGAGGCGCGCCGCGCGCGACGCCGGATAGGTTCCCGCCGCCAGACTCACCAGCACTGAAAATCCCATCGCCGCCAGAACCAGCCACCAGGGAACCGACCAGATATTTTCCGATGGCAGACCTTGCCGGTGCAGATAGAACGTCGTGCCGAAATTAATGACGCGGCCGATGCCCCAGCCCAGCCCGACGCCGAGCGCTCCGCCGAGAAGACCCATCGCCGCAGCCTCGACGAAGAACAGTCTGCCGGACGTTGCCGATCCGCGGCGCCCAGCGCCTTCAGGACGCCGATTTCGCGGCGTCGTTCGAGAATCGCCATCACCAGAGTATTGATGATTCCGAGCGAGGCGACTGCCAGCGCCAGGCTGCCGAAGATTCCCAGGAACATGTCGAGCACGGCGAAGAAACGCTGCAGGTTGCGCGTCACATCGAGCAGGGAAAACGTCTGGTAGCCCATCTGCTTGATGGAAGCTTCCACGGCCGCGACCGCGGAAGTGCCGTCGGTGCGGACCGTAAGACTTGCATAGCGCGCGCCTCCGCGCGAGGCGGTGGCTTCGCCCATGACCTCGCGAAGGTCGCTGCCCTGCACGGGATCCAGTTGCTGCGCCACTCCCAGAGGGATGTAAGCGCCCGAACCCTCGAAACCTCCCGGCCCGGCGCCCGGCTGGCCGGAGACGATGACGCCGACAATCGTGAATTGCTTTTCGGCGGGCACGATCGTGAAACCGAGCGCCAGGTCCACCGGATTGTCGGTGTTGGCCGGCTCCTGCGCGTTCGCCGACGCTTCATCCGCCGCCGGGGCCGGGCGCGACTGCCGTTGCGGAAATCGCACTGTGATCGTGCGGCCGACCAAAGCTGCGGGCTGAATCTTTGCGTCGTCGGCGAGCGATTGCGCGAGATCGTTGCTGAGAATCGCCTCTTGCGCTTGCTGCGAAGAAAAGAATCGCCCTTGCATGCCGTCGAACGCGTCGTTGGTGCTATCGGAGTTGGGGAGACCGGAGATCGCGGTCATCATTCCTCGCGGGCTTCCCGCGCCCTGCGGGGATTGGCTCGTGGAATTGGGAGGCGCGGCCGGAACTGCTGCGGCAGGACTCGTTGCGCCGGACAAGCCCGCTTCGGCGTTGAAGCGCACGGGCGAATAAACTTCGAGGACGCCGGGCAATTTTGCGATTTGCTGCCGCGCGTCTTCATCGAGGGGCTTGATGCTTTGGGGCTGCGCCTCAATGCCAAGGCGCTGGCGCGCGCCGCCGTTGGGGCCGCCGAGTTGGCGCGGGCGCACCATTACGGAATCGAACAAGCCCGTGCGTTCGAGACGCCGCATGGCCAGCTGTTGCAATCCGATGCCCAGCGAAAGCATGGCGACGAGCGACGCCACGCCGACGCCGATGCCGAGCGTCGTGAGCGAATTGCGCAGCAGCGATTCGCGCAGATTGCGGCCCGCCAGTTCGCACAGATCGCGAATTCTCATCGGCGCCGCTCCTCGTTCGAGATGCGGCCGTCCGACATGGTGACGATTCGGTCCGCGTAGCGCTCCGCCAGCGCGCGCTCGTGCGTGACGACAATCACCGTCACTGCCGGCGCGCCGCCGCCCGGGCGGTGAATTTCTTCAATCAAACGCAAGATCTCTTCGCCCGTGCGGCTGTCGAGATTGCCGGTAGGCTCGTCCGCCAAAAGAATTGTGGGGCGATTGACGAGCGCGCGCGCAATCGAGGCGCGCTGCTGCTCGCCGCCGGAGAGTTCGGTCGGGCGATGGCTGCGCCGCGCGCCCAGGAGAACGCGGTCGAGCGCTTCGCCGACGCGCGCGGGCCGCTCGGAACGCGGCACTTCGGCCAGGCGCAGCGGCAGCTCGACGTTTTCCTCAAGCGTCATGCGGGGCAGGAGATGAAATGCCTGGAAAACCATTCCGATCGTGTGGCTGCGGTGATGCGCCAGTTCCTCGCCGGACATTTTTGCGAGATCGCGCCCTTCGGCGAAGATCGCGCCGGAGGTCGGCCGATCGAGTCCGGCGAGCAGATTCAGAAGCGTGGATTTGCCGGAGCCGGATGCTCCGAGAATCGCCAGGAATTCGCCGCGCGGAATTTCGAGCGAGATGCCGTCCGCGGCGCGAATCAGCGCGCCACCCATCTGGTAGTGGCGCGTGACGTCCACGGCGCGAACCGCCGCGCCGTCGTTTAATGGAGGTGTTGCACTCACACTTGTACTACGCGCAGTGTTGTCAATTGGTTGCAGCAATCGTCGCGAAGGCGAGCCGGCTCCACGCCTTCATTCTAACTTGGTGTCCTCGCTCGTATGAAGCGTTAAAGCGTTCACCAGCCGCGGGCGGCGTAGAGGAGCAGAACGAAGATGATGGGGATCGCGGCGAGGGCGACGAGCAAAATCAGGAAATTGGACGAACGCGAGCTGCGGCGATGCTTCCAATTGGTCAGTTCGGGCCGGTCGGCTACGCCAACCTTGTCCAAATGCTCGAGGTCGCTGACGAATCCGCGGGCATTGGGATAGCGATTACGGGGATCGCGTTCCAGGGCGCGATAGATGACTTCCTGCAATTCCGGCGAGATTTCAGGATTGGCTTCGCGCGGCGGAATCGGATCGTTGAAGAGGCGGTCGTTCATGACGGCCAGTGGATTGTCGCCGGTGAACGGCTCCCGGCCGGTGAGCATTTCGTAGAGGATCACGCCGGCGGCGTAAATGTCGCTGCGAGCTTCGCCGCGTTTGCCCTTGGCCTGCTCGGGCGAAATATACGTGGGCGTTCCGACGATGCTGGACAGTTTGCCGAAGGTCAGGCGTCGCGCGCCGGATTGCGCGGCGATGCCGAAATCGATCAGTTTGATGCTGTCGGCGGCGCAGACCATGATGTTTTCGGGCTTGAGATCGCGATGGACGACGCCCTGGCTATGGATGTACTTGAGCGCCTGGAGAATTCCCACGGTAATGCGGATGGCGCGATCGGCGGGCAGTTTCCCCTGCTCGGCGAGGATCATTCGCAACGGCCGCCCGTCCACCCACTCCATGACCATATAGAGCCGGCTGTGATGATTGTCCGAGAGGACGCGAATCACGCCGGGATGCGAGAGGCGCTGGCCGATTTCCTGCTCGCGCTGGAAACGCCCGAAGTAAATTACGTCCGTTTCCATCTGCGGCTCGGGAACTTTTATCGCAACGCGTTCGCCGGTCAGTTCGTCGGTCGCGCGAAACAGCGTGGACATGCCCGTCCGCGCGACGACATCTTCGATGCGGTAGCGATCGAGTTTTTCGCCCGCCTGCATGGATGCGCTCACATCCACACGTTAAAAGAAAATGTGTTAGGAAGTTGTAAGAGTTCCGTATTACCCGCGTAAGGGGCGGAACCCGGGGGAGCGGGGGAAGGGCAGCCTTTCAGGGGCGCCCGAGCTGGATTCCGCGCCGGCTTTTCAAGGCAGAGTGCAGCATTGCCAAATGGCGCCTCGCTCGAGGATGACTGAGGGGAGGCCGGGCGCAATCAATCCCACTTCGGGGAGCGAGTTACCAGCGGGGTTCGCGCGGCTGACGCGCCGATTCGCGATAATCTTCGTGCGAGAATCGCTCGCGGCCGCCCTTCCCGCCGCGGCCGCTATTGCTGCCGCGGGCGCTATTTCCGTTGCGGTCGCCGCCACCGCCGCGCGGCGCGAAGCCAGACGAGGGCCTGCTGGGCCGGTCCGACTTGGGTACTGCTTCGTTCACCCTAAGGGCCCGCCCGCCAACCTCTTTACCATTCAGTGCGGTCACGGCGTTGGCCGCTCCGCTATCGTCCGCCATTTCCACAAACGCGAAGCCGCGGGCCCGACCAGTTTCCCTGTCCATGGCTATGTGGACGCGCGTGATCGGCCCAAACGGCTCGAAGAGCGCACGCAACTCGCTTTCCGTAGTCTGAAAACTCAAATTGCCTATGAATAGATTCTTCATCCTGCCTCTCCCCTGTTTTCTCTGTCCTTAATCGGTTGTGACCACCGCCGGGGCACCCCTCGGCCTTTCTTGTTTCTTTCGCAGCCGTGTCGATCGGCAGCGCTACCAGGCAGCTCGGGCACGTCTGGCCTTACGAACGAAACGAAGCGCAGGCGCCGTCGGGACCCATTTGGCGCGAAAACGGGCCGGAGGCGTCAAGTTGGATAGTTCCACCAGCATTAGGCTGGTGACAAAGTTCTTCGAGCCATGAGTCTCGAATGCGATAGCGGTCTCTGCGTCACTGGAGTCGATCACCAGGCCGAAGCCGTACCGATAGTGCTTTACGTACTGGCCTTTTGGAAGCGCGTTCACGACGTTCTCCTTGAGGACTTTGTTTTGCCGCGCGAGGCCCGCCGCAATCGCGGCCGCGCGGCCCTCCATGGTGGGGTCCGAATCTCAGGCGTAGCGCTTTCTTCCATTCACATAGGCGGTGAGCGCCGTCAGAACAACGGCCCCGAAGATCGCGCTAAGGGTCGTCGAAACAACCTCATGACGCCCCGGGAAGCCGCCGTAGTGCATGAGAAGTCCTCCTGCTAGAGCGCCGGCGACGCCCATGATGACATCCACCCAGGGACCGAATTGATTACCCTTGAGGACCCTCCCGGTCAACCAACCGACGAGTGCTCCAAGAACGATCCACGACAGAATGTACATATTCTCTTTTTCTCCTTAAGAGGGGCGAATCAACTTCGCCCTGGAACAGTAAGCCCCTTGCTTTACGCTGCGATGAACCGGACGAGCTTGTGGAAGGTCGAGTTGGACACCTCGAAGGTCTCAATTCGAGCGGTTCCCTCAACCACTCTCGACAGGATCTTCATCACTTCGGGATAGGCTCCGCGGTTATACGATTCCGCGTTCTCCGCTCTTTCCCACAAGCTGATTCCGAATGCCCCCGCTCCCCCCGGGACGACAAACGTGATTTCGTCGTGAAACCCCGCCTGTTTTCGGAGCAGAGGAATGACTTCATTTTCGATCCTGCGGGTGAACTCAGCAACGCTGTTGGGCTTCAGGTGTATCGACACTTTTCGTGCAAACATATCCATCTCCCTTGCCCGGCTAGGGGGGGATCAAACTAACCAATTGCGGTTAGATAACCTGGCGGATTCATTGAGCTCGCTTAACTATTCTAGGTGAAGTAACTTGACGTGTCAATAGAAATCTGCGATAATCCATTATCTTAATTAGATCCAGTTAACCGGCTTGGGGGCGCTTGTGGACGTTTGCCTGGTCATCAAACAGCGGCTCGAGGAGCTGGGGGCTGAGCAGCGAGACTTGGCTGCGGCCGCCGAAGTGACGGAATCCTATATCTCCCAGTTGCTTACGCGCAAGAAGCTGCCGCCCGCCCCGGACCGAACCGACATCTACGACAAAATGGCAAAGTTCCTGAACCTCCCCAGCGACGAGCTGTCGAGGCTGGCTGAGCACCAACGCAAGGAAGAATTGAAGAGAAGCCTGGGGGACCCGCCCGCACCGTTATTGAAAGAGGTTCGAGAGTTGATTCTGCGCAAATGCGCGCCGGATAAGGAGAAACAAGTCCGCGCGATTTTTGAGAAGCAGCCCTTTGGGGAACTCGAACGCTTGGTCACGCAGAGGCTATTGGACGTGGTCAAGAGGGTCGCCAAAGAGGAATTGGGAAGTGAAAGCTGGCTTCGTCTGGTAGCGCGGATGATCGGCCGGAGCTACGCGCAGATGCGCGTCATCGTTCTCGAGTTCCTGGACACGGACGTTTTCAACCTGTCCGTCGAAAATTGCTACTCGTTCCTGGATCCGCTGATCGAATCCTGGAATATCGACCTCGGGACGTTTGCCATGGAGATCGTGTTGAGCCGCCGGCTGGCCCCCGGGAACCCCAAGAAATTTGAGTATGTGGAAACGGAAGCCGGCCGCCCGCTTGAGGAAGAGCCGGGGCTCAAACGATTCCTGCGCGATCGTTCCCTGAGCGGCGATGCGATCGAAGAAGAAATCGAGTTTCTGAAGAGGCTGAAGTTCAACGGAAAACGGCCGACCCCACTCTATTATTATCGGGAATTGCAGAATCTCAGAGACCCGCTCCATTTTCGGGCGCCCCTGCCCCCCGCTTCGGGGATGGGAACAACAGGTCAGTCCCGGGGGGAGCAGTCCGTCGCGCCGATGCAGAAGTATATCGAGGCTAAGGGCATCGAGCAGCAGCTCCAGCTTCACGGCAGGAAAAAGGCACTGCAGCGTTGGGCAGGCAACAAGGGCAACCGGGTCAGGAGAGAGAAGGCGAATTCGTAGGGGGCTTCTCTTTGGCTTTTTCAGTTCGGAATAAAGGCGCAACTCGTTCTCAAATTCAGGAGGAACCTTTGTCGCTGGCGATTGAAGAAAGGTATGACCAGGTCCGCGCGCTCATTACCGTGGGCAAGGAGCGCGGTTACCTGCTCTACGATGAGATCAATGATGTTCTGCCCGCTGAGGTCCACTCGTCGGAAGAGATCGAGGATCTGCTCTCCACGTTCGAGCGGTACGGCATTGAAGTTTACGAGGACGCGTCGGCGGCAAAGACGGCGCGCGCAGCATTGGGAGTTGCCGAACCAATCGAGGCTGAGCCCAAAGAAGAGGCCGGTGCCGGGGCGGATGAGGCCGAGCTGGATCTGACGCCGGGCATGCTGGATAAGAATAACGATCCGGTCCGCCTGTATCTGCGGGAGATGGGTTCGGTTCCGCTATTGAAGCGCGAAGGCGAAGTGGTCATCGCAAAGCGCATCGAGCGCGGGCGTGGCCTGGTGCTGAAAACGATCTCTCGCTCGCCGATTGTGCTCAAGGAACTGCTGAAGATCGGGGAGGAGCTTCGCAAGGGAACGCGCTCCATCAAGGAAATCGTCCGCTTCAACGAAGAAGAGCTCACCGAAGAGATGACGGAGAGCCGGGCGCGTGAAACGCTGAAGATTATCGGCAAGATCGAGAAATTCTACGAAGTGGCGGGCCGCAGGCGGCCCGGCTGAGCCGCGTGCCGAAATCGAACAAGCGCCCTTACCTGCGAGCCCGGCGCCAGCTGGCGCGGACGCGGATTGAGATGTCGCTGCTGGTCCGGTCCATCGATTTCAATCCGCTCGAGAAGAAGCGGCTGATCGATGTCATGCGGCACACGGTGGAGCGGCTGCATTTTCTGGAGCGCGAGGTCAGCCGGCTCGAACGCCGCGCCGACGCTTCGCTGGGCGACACCGCCGCCAAGGCCCGCAAGGAGTTGCGCGAGCGCCGTTCGGAGCTGAAGGAGCTGGAAGATTCGAGCGAGGTTGGGCTGGTCAGCCTGAAACGCACGCTGACGCTGATCCTGCGCGGGGAGGCGGAGGCCAAGCAAGCGAAGAAAGAGCTGACCGAGGCGAACCTTCGATTGGTCGTTTCCATCGCGAAGAAGTACACCTATCACGGCCTGCAGTTCCTGGATTTGATCCAGGAAGGCAATATCGGCCTCATGAAGGGCGTGGAAAAGTTCGAGTGGCGCCGCGGCTACAAATTCTCCACGTATGCGACCTGGTGGATTCGCCAGGCCATTACCCGCGCCATCGCCGACCAGGCGCGCACCATCCGCGTGCCGGTACACATGATCGAGAACATCAACAAGCTCATCCGCACGCAGCGGCAATTGGTGCAGGAGTTGGGCCGCGAGCCCACGACCGAAGAGATCGCGAAGCGCATGGATACCTCGGTTGACAAGGTGCGCAAAACCAAGCAAATCGCGCAGCAACCCGTCTCGCTCGAAACGCCCATCGGGGAAGAGGAGGATTCGCACTTGGGCGACCTCATCGAGGACAAGACGGCCGTGTCGCCTACGGAGGCGGTGATCAGCCTGAATCTTCGGGAGCAGACGACTTCCATGTTGAAGACGCTCACACCTCGCGAGGAGAGAATCATCAAGATGCGCTTCGGTCTGGACGACGGGACGCAGCGCACCCTCGAGGAAGTGGGCCAGACGTTCTCGGTCACCCGCGAGCGCATCCGGCAGATTGAGGCAAAGGCGCTGCGCAAGCTCCGCCATCCGGCACGCTCGAGCAGGCTCCGCGTTTTTCTTCAAGGGCCCTTGTAAGAGGCGCAGGGCCCGCACGCAAGCTCGTCAACTTTTGAATGGGCATCGTGCGTGGTGGAGTGGTTCTACTTTGCGTTCTCAGGTGAGGAGGTTTAGGTGAAGGTTTTGCCGAACGGGCAACACAGCAAGCACTTTCCATCGGCGACTGCAGGCGCGGAATGAGCGACAGCCTGATCGTCCAGTACGTCGGCTTCAAAGCCAAAGACATCGTCCGCGAGTATAGCTTTGTGGTGCGGCAGCCTCCGAACGAAGCTCGAGAATTCACGCTTACGATTGGGAACGAGGCGTTTGATTCCCGCCGTGTACGCTATCAAGACGCTCCCGACGTTTGCTCGCTCAAGCTGCATCGCGAGCTAGCCGCCACCGCGAACCAACCCTCGGAATCCCATTTCAAGATCAGCGAAGCGGATCTGGACGACTACCGCGGTTCCCACGCATCGAAGAACAAGGGAAGACTGTATTCGCCCAAGGCCGCGCAGGAATACTAGCCCGCACTTCTCACCAGCCTTAAAAGCGGAGGCGATCCCGCATTTCTCTGCGTGCTTCGCCGCTCTCTGCGCCTGCCTGCCCGCAGGCGCGAAGTACGCAGAGATACGCAGAGAAGAGCACCATCGTTCGGATCGGATTGTTCAGCCTGGCGAGAAATACGGGATAGCGGGTCTTTGGTCCACTCGAATTTCGCGGGGAATTCTCTCTGCGATTCCACGAGCAACAGGTCGGATATCATTGCGGGACTACGACGCTATTCGGCGCCGTAGTCCCGCAACCTAGTTACCCTCCCTGGGCTTGCAGAACTTCTCCCGGAAGCCGGGCCATGCGGGAAGCCGACGCCGATTTGACGGGACCGATCGAGACGGACGCGGTCACTTTCGGTGAATAATTCACGCGAGCGGCCGGCGGACCGTTCCGTTCTTCATGCGCTTCGCCTTCCACCCGCTCCCTCTCCATCTGAATGCCGAGCGTGCGCTCCAGAGCAAGCAGGTCCGACCGCTGCTCTCGGGCGAACAGGGTCGAAGCGATGCCGCGTTCGCCTGCGCGTCCGGTGCGACCCGCTCGATGGATGAAGTTCTCAGCGTCCTGGGGCAGATCGTAATTGATGACGTGGGCGATGTCCTGAACGTGGATGCCGCGGGAAGCCAGATCGGTCGCGACCAGCACGCGATGGCGTCCCTGCTGAAATCCGAGGAGAGCGGCGCTCCGCTGGGACTGCGAGCGGTCGCCATGAATCATGGCGGCGGCGAAACCGTCGCGAGCCAGATTCTTGGCGAGGCGTTCCGTCCCGCGCTTCGTGCGCGCGAAGACGAGGCACCGGCCCGTCTCCTTCGCGAGCAAACGGTACAGCAGGTCCTGTTTGCGATCTGCCGCCACCTCAAATGCGCGGAGGCGCACGTTTTCCGACGGCTTCAGCGTGGAACCGAATGCGAGGCGCACGGGGTTCGTCATGTAGTCGTTCACGAGGTGCGCCACGGATGCTTCGAGCGTCGCGGAGAAGCACATGGTCTGCCGCACTTTGGGCAGGATGGACGCAATCCGGCGAATCGCCGGAAGAAAACCCATGTCCAGCATGCGATCGGCCTCATCCAGGATGAGCACGCGCAGGTCGCGGAAATGAACGAGCCTGCGATCGAGGAAATCTTCAAGCCGCCCCGGAGTCGCGACGACGAGGCGAGCCCCGTTGCGCAAGGTCCTGAGCTGTTGTCCTTCGGCCAGCCCGCCGACCACCAAAGCCGCGGGCGTGAGCTGCTTGCCGCGCAACGCGTTGTATTGATCCACCACCTGCATCGCGAGTTCCCGCGTGGGCACGAGCACCAGCGCGGCCACTCCCGGCGTCTGTTCCTGCAGGAGCCGTTCGATGATCGGGACCAGGAACGCCAGCGTTTTGCCGGTGCCGGTCTGAGCGGTCGCGAGTACATCCTTTCCTGCGAGCGCCTGCGGAATCGCGGCGGCTTGCACCGGCGTCGGCTCCGAAAAACGAGCGGCCGACAGCCGTTCCTTCACGTACGAGGAAATCGGTAATTCTGAAAAATTCTTCAAGTGTGTTGCCTTTTCTCTGGCGGATGCGTTCACCGTGCCGACACGAGCTTCCGAGCGAGCACAAGAAACATGCATGGCCAGTTTGGTTTAAGTTACGCGAAAGACTTCCGGAGGAAACTGAAGGCGGGTAATCTCAGATCAACAACTCAACCAGAGGACCGCATCACAACCGTTGGTATTAAGCGCAAACACAGTGTACCACATCCGCGGGCGGAATGCTCCCCGCACGTCGTTAAATAGCCGGAATTGGCGTAGCTCACAATCTTCGTCCCGAAGCGTGAGCCAGGACTCGCGGCCCGGCCTCGCTCTTGGGCAACCCGCGCGGGACCGCTGCACTTGTGAAGGCGAAACAGGCTGTCGAGTTCGCCTGCCGCCTGTTCCGTGCGGCCCTCGCATGCGTCCGCGATCCATAGCTTCGCCCGCACGGGAGCGAATTGTGGGTGACCCGTTGAAAGATTTGGTCGGGGCGCCCGGAATCGAACCGCGACCTCCTGGACCACGTGATCGCATTCAACGAAGTTAATCAGGCATGTGGTCGTCAGCGCCGATGCGTTAGAATCTCGGGTCCCGGGAGCGAGCGCAATGCTACTGAGAATCACACGTTTGGAATGGAGAGCGCGCATGGTCTTGGGAGATGAGACACGGCTTTTTCTGTCGGCAAAGGTCCAGAAACACGGCATGCGGCGCAGGCTTTCTTTTTCGCCCCGGGGATTCTGCGCGGCCTTCTTGGCTAGCTTGGCCTTGTTGTTCGTATTCTCTTCCGCCGGCTACGCCATCGGTCAGACGCGATACGTCAGCAGCGTTCCCGAACCGGGCAGCTTCGCCATCGTGCAGAAAGAAAAAGTTGCCACGCTCTATGTGGACAAACGGGATTATCCGGGCGTGGTGCGCGCCGTTGGCGACCTGCAGGCGGATGTCGAGCGCGTTTCCAAACGCAAGCCTGCCATCGTTCACGAGCTAGGCGGCCTCGGAGCGAACGCGATCATCGTGGGCACCATTGGAAAGAGCGAGGTGATCGAGCGGTTGATCCGAGAAGGGAAGATCGATCCGGCAGCGATCGCTGGGAAGTGGGAATCGTTCCTGATTCAGGTCGTGACGAACCCTCTGCCCGGAGTCGCGCGCGCGCTGGTGATCGTTGGAAGCGACAAGCGGGGAACGATCTTTGGAGTTTACGATCTATCGGAACAGATGGGAGTCTCGCCCTGGTATTGGTGGGCGGATGTTCCCGTCGAGCATCAGGATGCACTCTATGTGAAAGCCGGCCGATACGTCCAGGGACCGCCTTCGGTCAAGTATCGCGGCATCTTCTTGAACGACGAGGCGCCGGATTTGACGAATTGGATAGCAGAGAAGTTCGGAATGGTTCCGCCTCGAAAGAATCCCCCGATTCCTCCGGGCGTAGTCAACTACGGCAGCGCGTTTTATACGAAATTGTTCGAGCTGATTCTGCGGCTTAAGGGCAACTACCTTTGGCCGGCGATGTGGAGCAATGCGTTCAACGAAGATGACCCGGATAATTCCCGGTTGGCCGATGAATACGGCGTGGTGATGGGGACGTCGCATCAGGAGCCGATGCTCCGGGCACAGAAAGAGTGGGACCGGCGCTACTTGGGCACGCTGGGAAGTTGGAACTACACCAAGAACCCAGATGTTCTAGAAGACTTTTGGCGGGAAGGCATCCGGCGGAACAAGAACTACGAAAGCGTTGTCACCCTCGGCTTGCGGGGTGCGGATGATACGCCGATTGCTCCCGGGGGGCCAGAGGCGAACATGGCCCTGCTCGAAAGGATTGTCGCGGTTCAGCGGAAGATGCTTGCCGAGGAGATGAATCCTGATGTGACGAAAGTGCCGCAAGTGTGGTGCCTATACAAGGAGGTGCAGGATTTCTACAACGCCGGCATGCGTGTTCCGGACGACGTGACGCTGCTATGGGCCGAGGACAATTGGGGCAATGTTCGCCGCCTGCCGACCGCAGAAGAGCGCAAGCGCAGCGGGGGCGCGGGAGTCTACTATCATTTCGATTACCACGGTGGGCCACGGAGCTATCAGTGGGTCAACACGAGTCCCATTGCCAAGATCTGGGATCAGATGTCGCTCGCCAAGCAATATGGCGCTGATCGCGTGTGGGTCGTGAACGTCGGTCACCTCAAAGGCTATGAGTTTCCCCTCGAATACTTCCTGAATCTGGCGTGGGACACGAACAGATGGACCAACGCCAACATCAACGAATACACCCGGCTATGGGCCGAGCGGGAATTCGGGGCCGCGTACGCGGAGGACATCGCCGCAATCATTTCCGGTTACACGAAATACAACGGCCGGCGCAAACCTGAGCTGCTCGAACCGAGCACCTACAGCCTGTCCAACTACCGGGAGGCGGAGCGCGTGGTGGCGGATTTCCAGGCCATCACCACGAGAGCGCAGGAGATCTACGACAAGTTGCCGCCGGATAAGCGGGACGCTTTCTATGAACTCGTGCTCTTCCCCACAAAGGCGAGCGCGCAAGTGAATGAGATGTATCTCGCCGCGGAGAGGAATTCCCTGTACGCGCAGCAGGGCCGAGCCAGCGCCAACGACATGGCCAACCAGACGCGAGCCTTGTTCCAGGCGGACACGGACTTGATGGACTATTTCAACCGTACGTTCGCCAATGGCAAGTGGGACCACTTCATGGACCAATCGCACATCGGCTATACGACGTGGCGCGATCCGCCGAAGAACACTCTGGATGCCATCAAGCTGATTGAGCTCCCGGTGCCCGATGCGGCTGCGATGGGCATTGCGGTGGATGGCTCCGACGCCAGTTGGCCTGGAACACCGGGCGAGCCGGCACTTCCGGAGTTCGATGCATTCAACCAGCAACGCCATTACATTGACGTATTCAACAAAGGGAAGACTCCATTTGCATTCACAGCAACCACCAGTGCGCCCTGGATTGTGCTGAGTGAAACCCGCGGCACAATCGAAAAAGACGCACGACTTTGGGTCAGGGTGAATTGGAGCGCCGCCCCGCAAGGGGAGGCCAGTGGTGTTGCGAATATCTCCGGCGCACAAACCAACCTCGTTGTAAAGGTGTCCGCTTTCCAGCCCGCCGAAGTGACGCGCGATTCTTTGCAGGGCTTCGTGGAAGGTGAGGGTTATGTTTCCGCTGAAGCAGAACACTACACTAAGAAGACTGACGCCGGGGCGAATCGCTGGATCAAGATTGAGGACTACGGTCGCACCTTGTCCGGCATGAGGGCGACGGGACCCGCGGACGCGCCCAGCGCCACTCCAGGCCAGGACTCCCCTTGCCTGGAGTACCGCATGTACTTGTTCAACCCTGCGTCGGTGGATGTGGAGGCGATCGTTGGTCCGACCCTGAATTTTGTCCCCGGCCGGGGACTGCGGTACGGCGTGTCATTTGACGATGAGGCTCCGCAAATCGTCACGCTGATCGCCAAAGACTACAACGCACAGAACGGAAACCTTGATTGGGAGAAGGCAGTCATGGACAATGCGCGCTCCGCTCACACGACGCACACGCTGACTGGATCCGGCTATCACACGCTGAAGATCTGGATGGTCGATCCCGGCGTTGTGTTGGAGAAGATCATTGTGAATCTCGGTGGAGTGAAACCGAGCTACCTCGGTCCGCCGGAAAGCTATCGCAGCGGCGACGCGTCGTCCTCCCGGGAATAAGTTGCCGTTTGTGGATCGAGGTTTGCAGACAGTCCTGGATCGGATGCAATCCGTGACGGGACATTCCACGCCGGAGACCACGCGCGAGATTTATTTGCACGCGACACCAGAAGAGCAGCGTCGCGCAGTGGAAAGCCTCAAGAGGCTCGTACTTGGACCCAAGTTGGTTTCCGGCGCTCAGGCATCAGAGCTAGCTCATTGAGAATAAAGAAGTAATTGGTCGGGGCGCGCGGATTCGAACCGCGGACCTCCTGCGCCCAAGGCAGGCGCGCTACCAGGCTGCGCTACGCCCCGACATGAAGTGCGTAAAGATTATAAAGGACTTCCCAACAGAACTGTTGCTCCATCTGACCAATTTCGCCTCCATGTAGTGAGCCCCTGGATTGAGACACTCCATTTGAGGATGTTTTGCTGGAGAAAGTTTCCGCCAAATCGGCCACAGGCTCACCGGACGGCCGGACAAATCGTGTTGAGGCTGAACTGGTTGGACTGCAAGGTGTCATTGACAATCGGCAGATTTTCCCTTACAAGAGTTGAGTGAACATGAGTTCGATTTGCCAAAGCGCCAATTGCAACGAGGGCCAGATCATCATGGCCATGTGCATGTGTTTGTGTGGCAAAGGGGGCTAATGGGCTAGACCAGAACCAGCTCGGTTACTCTAAAGCCACCCAATGCCGGAAAACGGTGTTGGGTTTTCTTGTTTTTGGGGGACGCGTCAGACAAAAGGAAACCTCGCCGGGCTGTGGCGAGCGCTTTGTGCGACGAATCCGTCCAGCACGAATCGGTTGATTCAATTTACGAATTCAAAATCAGGTGAATGGAGAACACAGAAATGTCAGACAATGCGTCAAGCTACAGACTGGGGACACTGGCGCTGCACGCCGGTCAAGTTCCCGATCCTACGACCACCGCGCGCGCTGTCCCGATTTACGCGACGACCAGCTACGTGTTCAAGGACACGGAGCACGCCGCGAATTTGTTCGCCTTGCGCGAATTCGGCAACATCTACACCCGCCTGATGAACCCGACGACCGACGTCCTCGAAAAACGTCTCGCGGCTCTCGACGGCGGCGCGGCGGCGCTGGCGTTTGCCAGCGGGCAAGCGGCGATCACCGCGTCCTTGCTGACCATCGTGCACGCGGGGCAAAACTTCATTTCCGCCAACAGCTTGTACGGCGGAACGTGGACCCTGTTCACGCAGACGTTCTCGAAGCTCGGCATCGAGGTGCGGTTCTTCGACCCGAAAAGACCCGAGGACATCAGCAAGCTGGTGGACAAGAACACCCGCGCTGTTTACGTCGAAACGCCCGGCAACCCGAAGAACGACGTGCCGGATCATCGCAAGATCACCGAAATCGCCCACAGCCACGGCCTGCCGGCCATCGTGGACAACACGGCGCTCACGGCCGCTCTGTTCCGCCCAATCGAGCACGGCTACGACATCGTCGTGTACTCGACGACGAAGTTCATCGCAGGTCACGGGGTGCACATCGGCGGCGCGATTGTGGACAGCGGCAAGTTCCTGTGGGCGAAAGACCCGAAGAAGTGGCCGGAATTCACCGCACCCGATCCGGCGTACCACGGCATCGTGTTTGAGGAAGCGTTGCGGCCGATCGGCAACATCGCCTACATCATTTACATCCGCACGCACTGGCTTCGCGACACCGGCGCTTCGCAAAGTCCATTTGGCGCATTCCTGACATTGCTGGGCTTGGAGACGTTGCACCTCCGGATGGAGCGGCATTGCAAGAACGCGCTCGCCGTCGCGCAGTTCCTCGAAAAACATCCGGCGGTGCAGTGGGTCAACTATCCCGGCCTGCCGAGCCATCCCGACCACGCCAGCGCGAAGCGCTATTTCCCGGATGGCCAGGGCGCCATCGTCGGCTTCGGCATCAAGGGCGGCAAGGAAGCGGGCGCCAAATTGATCAACAGCGTCAAGTTGTTCAGCCACCTGGCGAACATCGGCGACGCCAAATCGCTGATCATCCACCCGGCCACCACGACGCACTCGCAGCTCACGCCGGAAGAGCAAGTGCAAACCGGCACAACGCCCGAGTTCGTCCGATTGTCGGTCGGAATCGAGGACGTGAATGACATCATCGCCGACCTCGACCAGGCGCTACGAGCCTCCCAAGCATAATGTTTGTGATTTCAATGGCGGGGGTGTTCCATGAAGTGCCGCAAGAATGTTATACAGACTATCGTTAGGATACCCCCTTGTCCGGCGGTCCACGGCAACGGACGGTCTTCCGGCGACTGTGCTGGCGAAAGTGGCGTATTTCAACCCGAGCGGCAGCGTGGAGGACCGCGTGGCCTCGCGGACAACCGAGGATGCAAGGCGGCTAGTGTGGACCGAAACGCCTGCTAACCCATTGCTGCAGTTGATTGACATCGAGACCGGAGCCCACCTGTGCCGCACCCGCGGGCGGTTGCTGGCGGCGCATTGAAGGGGAAATGAGTATGCAGCAGACCAACATTACTCAAGGTGATCTCCAGGACCAAAGGATCAAGGACTATCAGTCACCGTTGGGAGTGACACGCACGGAAACAGTCACGCTGCCTGGGATACGAACCGAGTCCGGTTTCGCCTTCGATCAAGTAGATGTGTCTTACCAAACGCTGGGCACGCTGTCATCGCGCCGCGACAATGCCATCCTGGTTTGCCACGCGTTGTCGGGCAACGCGCACGTCGCCGGTATGCATCCGGAGACTGGGCGCCCGGGCTGGTGGGACTTCCACGTGGGCCCGGGCAAGGCAATCAACACTGACAGGTTCTTCGTCGTTTGCGCGAATGTGCTTGGCGGTTGTGATGGCACGACCGGTCCGATTTCGCTGCACCCCCAAACCGGCAAGCCATACGGCATGGACTTCCCAGCCGTGAGCGTGCGCGACATGGTGATGGTACAGGCGAATCTTCTTGACCACCTGGGGATCGAGCAGCTCTTTGCCGTCACCGGGGGGTCCATGGGTGGAATGCAGGCGCTGGCTTGGGCTGTGAACCTTCCAGGCCGCGTGCGCTTTTGCATTCCGATTGCGACCTGTGTTTCACACAACGCGATGCAAATCGCGTTCAATGAAATCGGTCGCCGCGCCATTATTGCGGATCCCAACTGGAACGGTGGCAATTACACACCGGACTGCCGGCCCAAGCACGGTCTCGCGGTAGCCCGCATGGTCGGACACGTCACCTATCTCAGCGAATACGCGATGACGCGCAAGTTCGGACGCAAGCTTCAACCGCAAATCAATCCGGCCGACGCGGAAGCGGAGCTTTTTGCCGTGGAAAGCTATCTTCATCATCAGGGCGAGAGTTTCGTGGACCGCTTCGATCCGAATTCGTATCTTTACCTGACTAAAGCGCTGGACCAGTTTGATTTGTTTGGCGGCCAAGCGCCCGAAAGTGTATTGCACAGGGTGACGGCCCGATTCCTGGTGATCTCCTTTGCGTCGGACTGGCTGTACCCGCCCGTGCAATCGCGGGAGTTGGTGCGCTTGCTCAAGCGTGCACGCGCGGTCGTCACATACATCAATCTCGAAACGCTTTACGGCCACGATTCGTTTCTAATCGAAAACCCGGAGTTCTCCAACGTCGTGCGCCATTACCTGGAGAACGAGTATCGAACCGCGACATTCGAGGAACGCGGCGCGGGGATCTAGGCGAGTTATGTATCCCGGAATTTACGAAAGCGTTCAGGAGTGGATACCGGAGGGTGCGCGAGTGCTCGATTTGGGCACGGGCGACGGCGAGTTCCTGCAACGCCTCGTTCGGACAAAGCATGTAATTGCCGAAGGCGTGGAGAAAAACCCCGACTCGGTTGCCCGTTGCATCCAGAGGGGCTTGGTGGTGCATCAGGGCGATATCGCGGAAGGTCTGGACCAATACGGCCAGCAGGCGTTCGACTACGTTCTGTTGTTAGGAACGTTTCAAGAGTTGATTGCGCCCGCGGACATCGTTCGGGAATCTTTTCGTGTCGGACGCGGGGTGATCATTGCCTATACAAACTTTGCGCACTACCGAGTGCGGTTGCAGATCCTCTTTCGTGGGCGGACTCCGGTGACAAAATCTTTGCCGCAACCATGGTATCGCACAGCCAATCTGCATTTCCTATCCGTTCTCGACTTCCGTGATTTCTGCCGAGGAGTTCAAGTCTCCGAAGTTCGCAGCGCGTATTTTAGTGCGCGTGGAAAGGTTTCAGCTCTACCCAACTTCCTCGCTGAAGAAGGTGTGACGTTGTTGGAGTCATCTGCACTGGAACGCCACTAGTCAGGGATGTTCATGAAAGCACCGATCTGTTTTCGCTGTTTGGGTTAGTTTTGAGCGAAAAGCAGTTTCGCGAAATTGTTGAAACACAGAGAAGCCGGAGCAGCAAATGGAGCTGTCGGAGTCGGCCGGTAGGCCCTCAAGGCGGGCGCGCAACCGGGCTGCGCTACGCTCCGACTCAATTGAGTTTCTATTCAAGCTCGCTTTGCGAGTCTGTAGCCACTGCCGCCATTCACACGCGCGCGCCATTCACCGCGTTCGCGCAACCCCATGAATTGCTCGTTTCGTTGCCGGGCATCTACGCGCAAGCGTTTTTCACCCTTAGTCTATTCGACACCCACTCGTGGACCTGCATTGACCTAACTCGAGACTGTTATAAAATGACATCCCCTTCCAGAATGACCGGTTCGCGGCTACAGGTTGACCCCTTTCAGCCTTCAGTGCCGTCTCCGGAATAGTTCTCCATTCCCTAGTTTGGTGTGGGATGAAGATGAGGCCCTTGTTTGATCGCAGCGCCCGACTCGCGCGCCGGTGCGCCATCCCCGTCATTGTCGTCACCGCTCGCGACGCTCACCGGTGCAGGGAGCGAGTTCTTCAAGCCGGGACCAAAGCCCTTCCCCAAGAGCCAGTCAGCAACGACGAGCTCTTGGCCGTCAGTCGCAATTGTCTGGGGGACAATCATGGATCTGAGTAACAGCCTTTCTGAACGCGAGCGTGACGTCCAATCGCGGCAGCGAGGCATCCCCGGGGACGTCAACGGCACGCAACGCAAGGTGCTTCTCATCGAAGCCGATTCCACGGATGCAAGCCTGATTCGAAGCTCGATCGCGAACGCGCGAGGCGGTCCATTTGAGGTGGAATGGGTCAGGAGACTCTCGGACGCTCTCGAACGGCTCCGAGAGGACAGAATCGACGTGGTCTTCGCCGATCTATTCCTGCCGGACAGCCGGGACTTAGAAACGTTCGATCGGCTGTTGGAAGCCGCGCCCCAAATCCCGATCGTGATCTTGTGCGGCGTAAAGGCTGAAGAGCTTGCCATTCGCTGCGTTCACCGCGGGGCGCGAGACTACCTGCTGAAAGGCCACGTCGATCATCGCTCGTTCTCGCGGACGCTGCAGAACATGATCGAGCGCAAGGCGATGGAAGACGCGCTCTTCGTTGAAAAAGAGCGCGCCCAGGTCACTCTGGATTCCATCGGTGATGCCGTACTCTGCACCGACGTCTCCGGCAAAATCACCTACCTCAATCTCGTAGCCGAGAACCTGACAGGCTGGTCTCGCCAGGAAGCCGAGGACCGGCCCCTGGCGGAAGTATTCCGCATCATTGACGCCGCCACACGCGAAAGCTGCCGGAATCCCATGGAGTTGGCGATTCAGCAAGACAGAGCAGTCGGCCTTGCCGCCAACAGCATTCTGATCCGGCGCGACGGCGCGGAGGCCGCGATCGAGGACTCCGCCGCCCCCATCCACGACCGCGAGGGGCGAGTCACCGGCGCTGTGATCGTGTTCCACGACGTGGACGCAGCGAAGAAGATGACGATCCAAATGTCTGAATTGGCCCATAACGACTTCCTGACGGGTTTGCCGAATCGAGTGCATCTGAACGACCGCATCGCCCAGGCGATTACCGCCGCGCATCGTCACCATAGTAAGGTCGCGGTGTTGTTCTTGGATTTGGATCACTTCAAACACATCAACGATTCCCTCGGACATGCGGTGGGTGACCTGCTTCTTCGATCCGTCGCCAAACGCCTGGTGAGTTGCGTGCGCGATTCAGACACGGTCAGCAGGTTCGGTGGCGATGAATTCGTCCTACTGCTTTCGGAAGTCGTCCATTCGAGGAACGCGGCGCTTTGTGCGCAGAAACTGCTCACGATGCTCAAGGCCCCCAACTTCATCGGCCAACATGGTCTAGAAATCAGCGCCAGCATCGGAATCAGCGTCTATCCGGATGACGGCGAGGATCCGGAAACCTTGATCAGGACCGCGGATATCGCCATGTACTACGCCAAGGAAAATGGACGCAATAACTTCAAATTCTTCGAGCAGGAGATGAACGTCCGGGCCGTCGAGCGGCAATCCATCGAAGCAGATTTGCGCGGCGCACTGGAGCGTCAGGAGTTCGTGTTGCAGTACCAGCCAAGGATCGATCTACAGAATGGAGCCATCACCGGCGCCGAGGCGCTGATCCGCTGGCTGCATCCACGGCGAGGATTGGTTCTTCCCTCCACGTTCGTACCCGTCGCCGAAGACAGTGGCTTGATTCTGCCGATTGGCATTTGGGTGCGCCGCCAGGCTTGCCTGCAAGCCCGCGCCTGGCAGGACGCGGGATTGCCGCCGCTGCCCGTCGCCGTCAACGTTTCCCTGGTGGAGTTCCGGGACCGGAATTTCCTCGAAAGCGTGCGCGGGATCCTGGAAGAAACTCGCTTGGAGCCGAGCTGCCTTGAGCTCGATCTGACCGAAAGCGTCCTCATGCAGCACGTCGAAGCGACCACGTCCGTGCTGCGGCAGCTGAAGGCCACCGGCGTGCAGTTGGCGGTCGACGACTTCGGCACGGGCTTCTCCAGCTTGAGCCTCCTGCGGCGTTTTCCCATCGACGCCTTGAAAATCGACCGCTCCTTCGTGCGCGAAATCACGTCCGATCCCGACGATGCCACCATCGTCAGCGCGGTGATCAGCATGGGCAGAAGCTTGAAGCAACGGGTGATCGCGGAGGGCGTGGAAACGCAAGAACAGCTCGAGTTCCTTCAGAATAAGCTCTGTGCCGAGGGGCAGGGCTATTACTTTAGCCGGCCAGTTTTCCCCCAGCAGTTCGCCCAATTGTTCAAGACCGGAGTACTGGAAACAGCCTCAGCGGAACGCTCACGCGGGGTCGGTCAAGCTACATCAGGCTAGCGTTGAACTTTCCGCTACGAAGATCTTCTGGGAGGCGGGAGCCTGCGCGCCGGGCAGGCGGGCTTTCTCTCCGGCGCAAGCGCCCGAACACAAGCGCGCCTCTGGTCCCTGAAGCCGCTCGGATCAGAGCGCACACCACTAGCCGGTTTTAGAAGTGCTGCGCCAGATTCAGAAACGCATTCGGCGAGGAATCGTTTCCCCAGGTCCAATAGAGCCCGAGATACGCGTAATTCTCCGCCTGGCCCGCGATCGAGTGGCCATAGCAGAACAGCAATTGAAAGCCGGGATTGCGAAAATAGTAGTAGCCGCCCGCATCCAGCAACGTCGCAGAGCCCGTCTGCGCCGTCGCCACGCCTTCCGCGCCGTGGGAAAAGATCTCCGCGCCGAGCGTCAATTTCTTCCCGATGTCGCGTTGCACCAACCAGCCGCCGTACGTGAAATCGCGGTAACCCGTCGCTGGGACGATCGTTTCGCCGACTCCGCCGTACGTCGTCCACGGCCCGAAACTCTTCTGCACCCACACCGGCAGCTTCGCCCAGCCTTTGCCCACGCCAAGTCCTTTCGCCGCATTTCCAGACGGAATTTCAAACATCGTGAACGTGCCGACCATCGGCCGGTGCTTGGTTTCCTTGATGAATCGGAATTTGACGCCGGTCTCGATGTCGCCCAGACCGAATGCGGCCGGTCCGGAGCCGGCGGGCAGAAAATTCGGATTGTTCGATGGAAACGAACCCGCCAGCGGAATCACGAAGTGGAGCTGAACGTTCGGCACAACGCCCCAATTGAATTCCACTGCGGGTCCGGACGTGGCCGTGGCCACTCCGGTGCCGTCGGAACTGCCGAACACGTAGAATTCGTAATGGCGGAAATCCACCGGCTCGGGATCGTCCGTCTGGAACGGCGGACCCGCCAGCGCGACGGTCGGTGCCAGAGCAGAGGCAAGCACGGCAGCCGGAATTAATATCCTAAGCGCTCTTTTCATCTTTCACGCGAGCCGCATTTCGGATGAATCACGCGCCGGCCGGTTTCGCCGCGCTCACTGCGTCGCGCGTCCATTTGCCGTCGATCAACCGCCAGATGCCGCGCGGATTTGCGTCCTGCAATTCCGGAGGCAGCCACGCAGCGGGAAAATCCTGATAGCACACGGGCCGCACGAAACGATATATCGCCGCCGTGCCCACCGACGTGAATCGCGAATCGGTCGTCGCCGGATACGGCCCGCCGTGCTGCATGGCGTTGCCGACTTCGACGCCCGTCGGCACGCCGCCGAACACGAGCCGCCCCGCTTTCTCGCGCAAGATATCAATGAGGCCGGCGAATTCCTTGACGTCCTCCGGAGTCGCATGGATCGTCACGGTGAGCTGCCCTTCGAGCGTGCGCGCGATCTCTTCCAGGCCTTCGCGCGAATCGCTGGCGACGACCAGCGTCGCTGGCCCGAATAATTCTTCGTGAAGTTTCGTGTTGCCCAAAAATGTGTTCGCGTCGGTGGTGAAAACGGCTGCCGGGCCGCTCGCGGCGGCAGCGCCCGGGCTCACGCTCTCGCCCGCCACGCGCAAATTCGGCGTGGCGCGGCGTCCGGCCAGGCCGCTGCGATAACGCTCCGCAATGCCCGCGTGCAGCATCGTCCCCGAGGGCGTGGCCGTAAACGCCTCGCCCAGCGCGGAGATGAAGCCGTCGAGTTCCGCGCCGTGCAACCCAAGGGCGAGTCCCGGCTTCGTACAGAATTGGCCCACGCCGAGCGTAGCCGACTTCGCTAGGCTCTGCGCGATTTCAGTCCCGCGAATCTTCAATGCTCCCGGAAGCACGAAGAACGGGTTGAGACTGCCCATCTCGGCGAAGACGGGAATTGGCGTGGGCCTAGCTGCTGCCTCGTCGAAGAGCGCGCGCCCGCCTTCCTGCGATCCCGTGAACCCGACCGCCCGCGCCAGTGGATGCCGCACGAGCGCAATTCCCGACGTGGACGTCCCTTGCACCATCGAGAAAACGCCGGCAGGCATTCCGCAAGTTCGCACGGCTTCCTGCACGGCCCGCGCCATCAGTTCGGATGTCCCCGGATGCCCGCGGTGTGCCTTCGTTACCACGGGATTGCCCGTCGCGAGCGCCGAAGCTGTGTCGCCGCCGCAAATCGAGAACGCGAGAGGGAAATTGCTCGCGCTGAAAACCACCACCGGCCCGATGGGGACAAGCATCCGCCGCAAATCCGGCTTCGGCGCCGGCGCGCGCGACGCGTCGCCGCGATCGATCCGCGCGTCCACCCACGAACCTTCGCGAGCCAGCGCCGCGAACATGCGCAGTTGGCCGGTCGTGCGGGCTCGTTCACCCGTCAGCCGCGCCTCCGGAAGCCCAGTTTCCGTGCGCGCTCGCGCGATCAATTCCTCGCTCAGGGCGTCCAGGCCCGCTGCGATCGCTTCCAGGAACGCCGCAATCTTTTCCGGTTTTTGGCTGCGGTAACTGGGGAAACTTTCTTCCGCAAGTTCCAGCGCGCGCGCGATTTCGGCTTCTGTCGCGATGTGAAAAGGCGGCTCGAGCGCGCGTCCCGTGCTGGGATCCGTCGCGCGGAACGTCGCGCCTCCTTCCGCGCTCACGCTCGCCCCGATCATATTTCCACCGTGCAATTCCATTTGGTTTTTCCCCCGTCCCGCTCTGCGATCATATCGAGAGGCTAAATCAGACTGAATCGAATCCCTTCCTCGTGGCCGCGATCGCCCGCCTGGTCGCACTTTGAATCGGTAATCTCTGATTCGCTGGTGCTTCAATTCCGAAGGTATGTGGCATGGGGAAGAGTGAGCCCAGGAGGCACGCAGGATTCAGGGTGTCTCACGCAGCTATCATCCGCGTTAACAAGCTCAACTCCGAGCGAATCCTCGAAGATTCTCTTAGCCGTGATTTGATTCCACGAGCGCACAATCTTGCCACCAGGAATCGTGATCTCGAATGCACGGAACGTCCCCATTTCTGAGCAGTTGGAATGGGGCAATACCTCCACGGCCACGACCAGGGTGTTGGAATCGTCGCCCCACTTAATGGCTCCGATATTCCTTTCTTCGGGTTCACCGCAGGTCGTCTCCACGAGCCATTCACCGTCATAGAGCGGCTCGATGGCATGTGTCCCGTTGTCGTCAAAAAGGTAGACGAGCGTCCGATAGAGGCCCACGGCACCGCCATCGCTATAAGTCATGAAAAAGGCTTTCGAGTCCGGGGCCCACTCAACTTCTGCATTCAAGTAGTCGCCGAAGGGAAGATAATAACGATGATCGCCTGAAGTCAGCCACACCCGGCACGCCTCACAGCCAGAAACATTCGGATTTTGATCAAGCACGTGAATCTCGCTCTTTCCGTCCGGCGAAGTCAGGCCGTGCCTCCACTTTGCGATTCTTGAAACATAAACAGCTTGCTTGGAGTACCCGCCGCAATAGGATGGAAGAGGAGATAGGAAGACCGCCAGGATGACCACCAATCGAGGCCACCATGTAGCATGCATGCCGTCCTGCTTTCCCCCGCCGTGCATTCTCAATTATATATCCTAGGGCGCAAAAGCGCAGCGCAGGTGCCTCCTCTCGCTATTGTCTGCATAGGGGGTCCGCACTCCTTGCGGCGTCAGAAGAATCATGCATCATCGGCGGGTCCGTCAGGGAACCGGACGCAACGCTGCCACCGCCAGTTTCCGCGCGCCTGCGCGTGTCGCGCGCAAAACAACTACCCAGTCTTGTCTTTGGAGTAGCAGAGCTTTGCGAGATTGCAGTCCAGGCAACGCGGCTTCCTCGCCTGACAAACCTTCCGGCCGTGCCAGATGAGTTGGTGCGAAAAGAGAATCCAGCGGTCCTGCGGAATCACCTGCATCAAATCCTGCTCGATCTTCTTGGGATCGGTGCCGCGCGAGAGATCGAGGCGGCCCGAAAGACGCTGCACGTGCGTATCCACGACGACGCCCGACGCGATGCCGAAGGCCGTGCCGAGAACGACGTTGGCCGTCTTCCGCGCGACCCCGGGGAGCGTGAGGATTTGCTCCATCGTGCGCGGGACCTCGCCGCCGAACTCCTCGACGATTCTTCTGCTCGCGCCGATGATGGACTTTGTTTTGTTGCGGAAGAAGCCGGTGGGACGAATGTCCTGCTCGAGCTCGTTTGGATTCGCGTACGCGAAATGTTGCGGCGTGGGATATTTCGCATAGAGCGTTTGCGTGACCTGATTGACGCGCTCATCGGTGCATTGCGCGGAGAGAATCGTCGAGATGAGCAATTGGAACGGATTGTCGTGCGTCAGCGCGCAGGTCGCGGCCGGATAAGCCTCGTCGAGCTTCGCGAGGATCTTGTGGACGCGCGCCGGCGTCGCTCCGGCGGCTCGCGACGCCGGTTTGGCGGCTGCTTTTCCGGCGCGGGGCTTCGGCTTCGACGCGCGGGATTGTTTTGCTCTTTTCTTCTTCATTTCGGCCTCGGACTATAGCACGCACGATTCGAGGCTTGTGTCGCCCCTACGTGCTCGGGGAGATTTTTGGAGGGCAGGACTCCCAGGGCTTACGCCCTGGGCTTTTGGTTTGTGTCGCCCCCTTGGGGTGCCGGCCATTGATGTATGTTACTGATTCGCTTTGAGGATCGCGTCCGCCCAGTCCTCCGAACTCTTGCGCAGCCATTTCACGGTGTCATCGTTCTTGTATTCGGCATACAGATAGGCAAAGATGACCCGCTTCTTCACGCGAACAATTGCGGCAGCCATGGCCATGTCGGAGGAGCTTGCGCCTACTGTAACCTGAGTGATCAAGCCGAAGCCGAAGGCATCTGTCTTGGAGAACAGGGCCCCAAGTTGGACAGGCTTTCCGAGGCTGACAGTCGCATTCACGTTGAGGTCTTTCAAGCGGCGGTTAAATTCATCTTCAGTTTCAGAAAAGGACGAACTCACGACCGATCCGATCTCTTGCGATGCTTGGTCCGTCAATTCCTTGAAGTCACTGGCTTCCACATCCGAATACTCGCCACTCCGGGGCACCTCCACCATCGCATACCTGGTAAAGTTGGAATTGTCCGAGCCACTGGTCAGACGCGGCAGATCCTGGGGGAGCAGAAACGCGGCGATCAGGCGATTGGAATCGGGGACGGCCACTTCCATCACTCCGCGGGCTTCGTCACCGACTTCGACCAAATCAGTCGTGGGCGGGGGGAGCACGATCGGCGTTCCACCCGCTTTGTAAGACGCGGGCGCCGGGGGATTTTGGGGTGGGGCGCCGGTCGTAGTTTGTGCGCTGCACGTCGCCGCGAAAACGAGCAGGAATAAACATGTGAGCTTCAGTTTCATCTTTGGCTTCGCCTTCCTCTTCTCGAATTTGGCGGATTCGCACGCGGGCGTCGTGAACGAAAGTCCGCTGGTTGCGATTACTACCGTTGCTATCACTTGCCGGAGACGCGCCTTTGGGCTCAAAGGCCGGGAACATTTATACACCCCCGGACCTCTCCGAGTGAACCAAATTGCGTGTCGCATCCAGTCGTCTGCCACCGGCGCTTGCTGCGTCTGCGATTCAATTGTTGCCTGTGCGGGTGGCGGAATCTACTCGTGGTCTGGACAGAAGAGATCCCAAAGGTGCGAGCTGCATGGGAATTTTGAGCTCGGGTATTTCGTTTGAATGTTGACTTGAGCGGTACTAGATTGTTGCCGCGCCTCGGTTTCGAAGTCAGGAACCCAGGTTCGCAATGGAGGTAAGTACGAAGTCGTTTGTATTCGTGTTGATCATTGTGTCGCTCTCCCTCGCAGTGTCCAACAGCGGGAGCACCACCGTCAACGTCACGGGCGTCGCGGTCGGACGCGGGCACGGAGAATGGACTTGGGTGAATGGAGCTAACGTCGCTGGCCAGAAGGGGACATACGGCACTCAGGGGACGGCAGCCGCGAGCAACATCCCTGGGGCGCGAGCCGGTGCTGTCAGTTGGGCCGATGCGGCCGGAAATTTCTGGCTCTTCGGTGGGGAAAATACCGACCCGGTGGCGGGGACACCCGGAAACCTCAACGACCTGTGGAAGTACGAGCCCTAACCTGATTGGGGTGGGGAGGCGAGCAGCAAGTGGATCAAAACGAGGACTCGAAGGCGGAGAAGCGGCGCTCGAGTTCCCACTGCTGAGATGCTTTTTCGCTCGACTTCAGGAACTCGGCGCACGGAGCGGTCGGCTTGTCCGCGCCCAGCTTTTCGTGCCCGCACGATAGGACTGGCTGCGTGAACGAATCTTCATCTTGCCAAAGGCTCTTGCCGGGCAAAAAGCTGTGTTCGAGGCTGGTGCGAACCATCTGTTTCAAATCCACATAGTGCAGGCCGTACGTTTCCACGGCCCGAACGTATTCGTGCGTTAGATCGATGCGCGAGACGCCTTCGTCGTCGGTGGACAACGCGACGGGCACACCGAATTGGCGATAGATGGGGAAGGGGTGGTCCTTGCCGGAGACTCCCAGAATCGCGTCATTGCTGCTGAGATTGATTTCCACCATGACGTGAAGTTTGGCCATCTCTTTCAGCAGATCGTGCGGGTGATCCTCGTACATCACATCCACGCCATGGCCGATCCGCTCCGCGTGGGCCTGCTCGACGGCGAGACGCACGTGGCAGCAGAGGCTCTGGGGCGGCACGAGTCCGGGAGCGAGTTCGCCGGCGTGCAGACTGATGTGCACCGCCGGATAGTCCGAATGGAAAAAACCGACGATGCGCATGTGCAATGCGTAGTCGGACATAGAGATTTGGCCGTCTTCCGGCTGCACGTAGTTGATGCCCACCACGAGCGGATCGGCAGAAGCGATTTCAAATCCAAGAAGAGTTTGCGCGAAGACGCGTTCCTTCGGCGCTTCCCGCAGCACCTGATACAAGAATCGGATTTCGACGTTGCATGCGGGCGATGCGTCGGGCTGGCCGCATTTTTCGATCCGGCGGCGCTGGGCCTCGCCCTGATCCAGAGTTTCGCGGGCGATGGCGACATCGTCACGGATTCCGCCGTCGAGCAGCGATTTCCGAAGCTGCTCCAGGTCGTCGCTCCAAGGCACTTGGCCCGCGAGGGCGCTTGCGTGCGGGAAAGGCGGCGTGTACATCAGCTCGAGATACTGCTCGTTCTGCGCGGCGGCGCGCGCGGCGATTTCGTCGAGCCATTCGCCGAGGTGACTGCGATCTGTCCCGCCGAATTTCGCAAACGCGTCAAAGAAATGATCGTGCGCGCTGACGCCAGCCGACGGAACAAACGACCGCATGGAGAACGCGTCCACCATCCCGTTGTAAAGATCCGGGTCGTGAAGACTCCTCGAGACGGGGACATCGCCCGCGGCGCAGGCCGGTTCGTCGGTGTCACCGGGGGCGGTGGAGGACTGGGGCTTCACGAACACGAAAGTGTGCGTGTCCACACAGAGATGATCTTCAATCGCGTCGCGAATGAAAGTTTCGGCGTAAACGGCGCCGGTCAGGTGAACGTGCAAGTCTGCGCCCTTGGGCATGCGGACCAGGATCGTGTGGAGAGCGAGCGGGTTCGCGCGGGCGGCGTCGAGATTGAGCGAGGCGAGCTTCTCCGCGCTGCTTGGCGTGGCGGCCGGGTGTGGCGCTGGACTTTGGGCCAGGGCGAAAAGTGGTAACAGAAAGAACGACAGCGCAAGCCACGATTTGCGGCTGGGGGCGTTTCGGGGGCGGAGTCTAGTTTGAGAAACCATAGCGCTATGAAGGCAACACTTTAGCACGAGGGCGGGAGAGTGGCGGGACACCGATCCTGATTTTTCGCGGGGAGCTATAGGGGTGCGCCTCGATGGCCGCGCGTAACCGCTAGATTCTTCACTCCGCTGCGCGGCACAAACCGCCGCACAAATCGCGCCGCTCAGAATGACAATCATTTACGTTTTGCGAGCTGGCTGCCGCGTGGCAGGCCGGTGAACGTTAAGGAAGGAGCGAGGCGAAGAGGCGCTGGAAGGCGAGGCCGCGATGGCTATGGCGGTTTTTTTCTTGGCGAGACAATTCGGCGAACGTCTTACCGAGAGCGGGAAAGTAGAAAATCGGATCGTAACCGAAGCCACCGCTGCCGCGTGGCTCTTCCAGCAGGACGCCTTCGGCGAGCGCGGAAACGACTGAGAGCGCAACGCCGCGCCGTGCGACTGCGATGATGCACACGAAATGAGCACTGCGCTCCTCGCCTTTCTTGCCGCGCATTTCGCCGAGCACTTTACGGACGCGATCGGCATCTGAGGCGCCGGGGCCCGCGTAACGAGAGGAATGCACGCCCGGCACGCCGCCGAGCGCGGGGACGACGAGACCGGAATCGTCGGCCAGGACTGTTTCATCCGTGAGGCGGCTGTAGTGAAGCGCTTTGCCGGCCGCGTTTTCTGCGAAGGTGGGGGCGGATTCGTCGAACGGCGGAAGAGAGGAAAAATCGGCAAGGAGATCGATCTGGACGCGCTTTCCTTCGGCCATGGCGCGATATTCGTCGCGCTTGCCGGGATTGGACGTGGCGAGGAATAACCGAAGCTGAGGCTCAGCGTGGGCGGGCACGGAAATTCATCTGGAGCAGGGAGTTTTGCTCTTCGGTGAGGCGGCGGATTCCCGCAGCCGCAAGCGCGAGCAGATCGTGCAGCTGATCGCCGCCGAACGGCTCGCCTTCGGCCGTGGCCTGGATCTCGGCGAAGCGGCCGGAGCCGGTCATGACGACGTTCATATCCACTTCGGCGCGCGAATCTTCATCATAGGCGAGGTCGAGGAGCGGGGTGTCGTCGATGATGCCGACGCTGGTCGCGGCGATGGAATCGTGGAGTGGAACTGCCTTCAGAATGCCCGCGGCGACCATGCGCTTCATGGCCAGCGCCAGGGCGACGAAAGCACCCGTGATCGAAGCGGTGCGCGTGCCGCCGTCGGCCTCGATGACGTCGCAATCGAGCCACACGGTGCGCTCGCCCAATTTCTCCTGGTCGGTGATGGCGCGCAGCGAACGGCCGATGAGCCGCTGAATTTCCTGCGTGCGGCCGGACTGGCGGCCGCGCGCGGATTCGCGGGCCGTGCGGGTCTCGGTGGCGCGGGGCAACATTCCATATTCTCCGGTGACCCAGCCTTTCCCCGAGCCCTTCAGGAATTGCGGAACGCCGTCGTCCACGGTGGCGGTACAGATCACGCGCGTGCGGCCGATTTCGATCAGCACGCTGCCTTCGGCCGTGGGGATGAAGTCCGGCGTGAACTTGACCGGGCGCATTTGGTCGGGGGTGCGTCCGTCAGTGCGCAAGATTCCTCCTGTGGGGAAAAACCGAAAGACCTTGGATCAGTTTGACGGGTGGGTGCGGCGGTGTCAACTCGCGTGGATGTGCGGACGCGGCCATTTATCTGTTCTTTGGCGCCGGCTGCGCGGGCTTGGGCGCTGATGCGCCGGGAGCGTGCTGTCCTGGCGGCGCGGACTCGTGCTTCAAAATCGTGACTCCGCCGGGTGTTGTCGGCGGGAGCCGGGTGGGGTTGACCGGCCGGATGGGCAGCCCGGGCGGCGCAGAAAGAGCCGCCGAAACGGTGAAGAAGCCCGTCAAGTCCACGTGCCCCGCGAGCGTCTCGGTTTCCTGGCCGTGAATGAGAATTTTCAGCCGGCGGATCGAAGCGACGTTTGCGGCGAGCGTGTTGACGATCGAATTCACCGCCAATTGCTCGCTGAGGATTCCGGAAGGAGTTTCCGTCGCGAGCGCATCGGAGAAATCGGCGACGGCGGTGCCGTCGGGCAGGAGATAAAGCTGCAGCAAGCTCGCGTCGGCGGGCAACGTGCGTCGCGCGGGATCCGAGACCTGCGTGATGAGCGCCTGGATCAATTGCTTCGCGCGGATGGCCGGGTCGGCCGAGAGCGGCAAGTCGATGTCTACCGGTTCGAGCGTGTCGTGCGTCGTGGCGGAAAGCCAGAACATGCGCGCCTGAACCTTTTCGTCGGTGGGAGTCGTGATCGCAACTCGTGGGACCGCGCGCTCCGACTGCTCGGCGTTTCGCTCTTCCTGGCCGAGGCGCGAAACGTTCTGGCGCAAACCGAAGAACATGAAGACGCCGATCACCACGAGCACAGCGAGAATTGCAGCGGCAACGAGCCAGCGTCGCCAGACGAAGGTCATTTTCATTGGGAGGCTCCGGGCGAAGCCCCTGTGTACGCGGACAAGAAATCCGCAACGGCTTTGGCCACGGCTTGCGCGAGCGGCGAGCTCATGTCTTCAAGCTGGCCGCGATTCGCAACCGACACACAGGAGACTTCAACGGCAATCGCGGGTGCGGCGATGGTTCGCAACTGGCGAATGGCGACGGCCGTGGGCGTGTCCGGCGAACCGCGGAACCTCTGCGAGAGCTGGACTTGCACGAGTTCAGCGAGCCTGCGACTCAAATCGAGATACGGCTCCTGCGCGTGGTTCCAATCGCGCAAGCCGGGATGCGGATTCGGCTGAGCGACGGGTGGAGGCAGATTCAACGCAGGAACCGGGAATGATTGAGGCGCCGGAAGCGCGGGAAGGGAATAGGCGCGTACGGTGCCGGGAGTGCCGGTCGTCGAAACGTGAAGCGAGACGAAGATGGCCCGGCGCGAGGCGTTGGCCAGGGCGGCACGGTCGTCGAACGAGGGGTTCTGGTCGCCCTCGCGCGTGAGGACGACGCGCAGGCCCTCCGCCTCGAGCGCAACGCGCATCAACCGCGCGTACTCGAGCACGATGTCGCTCTCATTGATGCCGTTCGAGCCGTGCGCGCCCGGGTCGGCCCCGCCGTGGGCGGGGTCCAGGACGATCAGGGGCGGAACGTTCTCCGTGAAAATGGGGTTTTGGCTTGGTGGCGGGCCCGCCGGAGAGAATGGTCCCAATTGTGATTGCGGCTTCACGATCGGCGCTGCCCCGGTTGCCCTCGGCGCGGGCGCTTGCGGAGGTTGGGACTGTTGCCCGCCCGGCTGCGCTCGGGAGACGGAGACTGCGTCGAGCGAGGCGCCGAAGGCGGAGAGCGCGGCGATAAGAACTGCGACGAGCCGGGAGCGATTCAGCACGTTCCGAGAATATCAGAATTGCGGCCGCTTGCGGCGTGGACGCACAATGCAAAATCAGGTTGCTGGACGAGGAACCTCTGGCGAAATCTCCGGTTTCTGGAGTCCGGTGGACTCCACCGGCGTCCGCACACCGGACCTGAGGGAGCGAAGCGAGTCGAAGGACCTGATGGGGTTGGCTCCGGGGCCTGGACTCGAACCAGGATAACCAGATCCAAAGTCTGGTGTGCTACCGATTGCACTACCCCGGAGCGGACTAGGAAAGTGTAGCAGAGCGGCGAGGATTCTGGCGGAGAGGGTGGGATTCGAACCCACGGTGGAGTTTCCCCCACACACGCTTTCCAAGCGTGCTCCTTAAACCGCTCGGACACCTCTCCCCTGTGCTTCTACAGCGTAACAAAAACACGGGCGCAGAAGAAGCCAGCGCATTCGGCCCGGAGCGGATCACATTCACCGTTGCCTTTATCCCCACCGCAAGGTACACACGTTTGGGATTTTGCGCGCGCTTGACGCGCCGGCCGATTTGTTGCATTCAATTCGCCAGCAGCTGGCAGTCAGCAGGAGGAGCCATGGACGCATGGCGCGGGAAGTGGGCGTTGGTGACGGGAGCAAGCTCCGGCATCGGGCGGGAATTCGCCGCGGAATTAGCGGCGGGCGGGGCGAATCTGATTTTGACGGCCCGCCGGAGGGAACGCCTGGAGAAATTGGCGCAGGCGCTTTCAGCGAAGCACAGCGTGCTGGTGGAAGTGTTTCCCGCGGACCTGGCGCAGCCCGGTGCGCCGCTCGAGATTTTCACATTCACGCAAGGGCGCGGAATCGCGGTGGACCTGCTCGTAAACAACGCCGGCTTCGGCGTGTTCGGAGAATTCCCGAACGTGGAGATCGATCGCTTGCTCGCGATGGTACAGGTGAACGTGAGCTCGGTCGTGCACCTGACTCACTTGTATTTGCAAGGCATGGTGGCGCGACGCCGGGGCGACGTCCTGATTGTGTCATCGGTCGCGGCATTTCAGGGCGTGCCGTACCATGCCACTTACGCGGCGACGAAGGCGTTCGAGCGAATCTTCGTCGAAGGGCTCGTCGAGGAGATGCGGCCGCACGGAGTTCGCGTCTGCGCGCTGTATCCGGGCTCGACCGAGACCGAATTTCATGAAGTGTCGGGCCAAACGGTTGGCGCTCGCCGCAAGCGTGAGCCGGCGGACAAGGTCGCCCGCACGGGTCTGGCGGCGCTGGCGGCGAGGAGGAGCGGCGTCGTCTCGGGAGCGGGCAATTGGCTGATGATCGAAGCCGAGCGATTCGTGCCACGGGGATTCATCACAGGTTTGGCGGCGAAGATGTTCCGTCCGCAGAAGGGGGAGTGACGCCGATGGATGTGGACGCGCTCGAGCGGCAACTGCACGAAGAAGGATTTGTGCACACGTATATTTGGCAAGACGGGGCGGACGCCGCCTATTCCAATCACACGCATGCGGGCGAAACCGCACACATTATTTTGGATGGGGAGATGACGCTGACCTCCGGCGGCGAAACGCGAACGTATCGCGCGGGCGAGCGGTGCGACGTTCCAGCGGGCGCGGTGCATTCGGCGCGCATGGGACCGAAAGGATGCAGATATTTGATCGGGGAACGCTAAGCACTAGGAGTGATTGTGGTTTGCGCGCAGGGAGCGGTCGAGAAGTTCGACGACGTGAACAACTTCCTGGCCGGTGGCGTGAATCGCGGCGCCGGCGCGTAATTGAAGCAGGCAACCGGGATTTGCGGTCGCGATAATCTTCGCCTTAGTGGCTTCGGCGTGAACCATTTTTTCAGCGAGCAGATCGAGTGAAGCTTTTGTCTGCGTGACGTTGTACACCCCGGCGGAGCCGCAGCAATTATCCGCCATCGCCATCTCCACGAGTTCGACGCCGGGAATCGCGCGAAGCAGACGGCGCGGTGCTTCACGGACTCGCTGGCCATGCACGAGGTGGCAGGAATCCTGATACGTCACGCGCGCGGCAATGGGCGCGAGCGGCGCCACCATTCCGAGCGCGTCGAGGAATTCGGTGACGTCGCGCATGACGCCGTGAAACGCGAGTGCTTGCTCGTGCGCGGGATCGCCGTCGGGGAAAAGCTGGTCGTACTCTTTCAGCGTCGAGCCGCAGCCCGCGGCGTTGGTGACGACCGCGTCGAATTTTTCCCGCATGAAGACATCGAGATTCGTGCGCGCGAGTTGCCGCGCCACGTCGCGCACGCCCGCGTGGGCGGCGAGCGCGCCGCAGCAGACTTGTCCCGAAGGAACGACGACTTCGCAGCCGTTGGCCGTGAGCACGCGAATCGTGGCTTCGTTGAGCGCGGCAAAACTGACCTGCGCGACGCAGCCGGCGAAAAGCGCGACGCGGGCGCGGCGCGGCCCTTGCGCGGGAAACGTTTGTCCCAATCGCGAAAAGAAGAAATCCGTTTCGATCGCAGGCATAAGCCGATCGCGATCGGCCATACCGAACAGTTTCAATATCCCCGAGCGGCGCGCGAGCCATTGCAGGCCGGAGCGTTGATAGAGTCGCGCGAAGCGCGCAGCAGCGGCGATGCGATTCGGATAAGGCAGCAAGTGGCGATAGACGAAGTTGCGCGCAACTCGTGAGGCGAATGGGCGGCGATAGTTCTGTTCGATTTGTGCGCGCGTGGCTTCGACGAGCTTTCCGTATTCCACGCCGGAAGGACACGCGGTTTCGCAGGCGCGGCAATCGAGGCATTGATCGATGTGGCGGACAAATGTCTTGCCGAGCGGAAGCCGCCTTCGTCCACGAGAATCATCTGGCGAATGCGGCCGCGGGGCGAATCGGCTTCGAGGCCCCAAAGTCGATAGGTGGGGCAATGATTCAAGCAGAGGCCGCAATGGATGCAGCGCGCGTAGTCGGCGTACTGGGGTTTGTCCTCGCCGCAAAGCCGGATGCCGCTTTGACGCTCGCCGTGGTTGCGGGCCCGTTCATCGCGTCAGATGCCTCCGCAGAAACGGCCGGGGCTCGAGAACGCCGCGCGGATCGAAAACCTTCTTGACGCGTTGCATCAGCTCAACATCATCTTTCGCGGGTCCCCAGAGAGACAGCCCGCGCTTCAATTCGGCGGGACACCCTCCACCATGGCTGCGATGTCGCGCGCGTTCACGGCGTTCCCCGAATTGCCTCGAAGAATTGCGTTACGGCGGTGGCGAGAGAACCCAGCGCCGCGCTTCCGGACTCGCGCGGCAGAAGCGCGAGTACACGAGACCCGTAGCGGCGCAAGAACAGGGCTGGCTCGACCGGGTTGCTCCGCGCGATGCGGAGCGACTCCGCAGCGAGCGCTGGCATTGCCGTGGGCAGAGCCGCGATGCGAACCAGCACGGCTTCGGGCGAACGCTCCGCCACATAGCGGGGAAATTCGCAGCGCGCGCGCGAGCCATTTTCCCCGATCTGACGATTCGAGAGCGGTGAATTGCGCCGCGCGGGCCGCGCGGGCCAGGCGATCGAGATCGCGGTGGTGACGCGCCACCACGGCGGAGGTTCCCGCGGCATCCACGAGAACGCACCAGGCGCTTTCGCCGGAGCCCGGCCCGGTTGGCGCTAGGCCGAGCAGGCGCAGGGCCGGGGCGTCGAACGTTTCCAGTCTGCGCGGCTCGAGCGGCGAATCGAGCGATTGCAGCGCAGAACGAGAACGCGTTCTCGGCGCTGGAGAATGTTGCCAGAACAGCGCGCTCCTCAGCGGGCAGCGGGAACGTGCGGAAATTGATGCGCGTGATTACGCCGAGCGTGCCCAGCGAGCCGATCATCAGCTTGTGCAGATCGTAGCCGGTGACGTTTTTCACGACGCGCCCGCCGCTCTTTGGCCGCCATCGCCCTCGCCGGTGACGAACTCCATCCCCAGCACGAAATCGCGCGGGCCGCCGTATGCTTGGCGCAGCGGCGAATCGGCGTCCGCGGCGATCGTGCCGCCGATCGTGGCGCGCTCGCGGCAAACGGCGAGGCGAGCGGAAGAAACTGGCCGTGTTCCGGCGAGCGCCCGGCGAAGTTCCGCGAGGGCGACGCCGGGCTCGACGCCCAGCGTCAGATCGCCGGGATCGTAGGCCAGGACGCGGTTCATGCGCGACAGATCGAGCGCGAGATCGTAGCGCGACGGCGGCATCGCCGATGCCGAGCTTGGTGCGTCCGCCGCATGGCAATCACGGCGAGCTTCTCAGCGGCGGCGAAGCGCACGATTTCGGCCGACCTCTGCGGCGTCGACCCGGCCGCACCGCCGGACGGGCCGAGCCGTCCACCTCGTAAGCGGCCAGGAGACGTGCGCTCGCGTCAGATCGCGCGCGAGAGCCGACGATGTCTTCCAGGCGAGCCAGGACGCTTGCTGCGAGCGAGCTCATGCGGGGAGGCGGAGACGCCGGGGCAGCGGCTGAACGCGCACTTCGCCGCAGCCTTTGCCGAGGGGAAGCATTTTGTCGGGATTGAGGCGCCCGTCGGGATTGAACGCCGCGCGCACGCGCTGCATCAGCGTCGAGATCGGCGTCGCTGAACATCAGCGGCATCAGCTCGTTCTTTTCCATGCCGACGCCGTGCTCGCCGGTGAGCGCGCCGCCCATCTCGATGCAGATGCTTGATGATTTCGCCCGACGGCGGCGACGACGCGCTCGAATTGCGCCGGGATCGCGCTGGTCGAAAAGAATCAGCGGGTGAAGATTGCCGTCGCCCGCGTGAAAAATATTGCCGATCTGGAAGCCGTACTTTTCGCCGATCTCCTCGATGCGGCGCAGCGTCGCGGCAGCTTCGTGCGCGGGATTACGCCGTCCTGCACGTAATAGGTGGGCGAAAGGCGGCCGATCGCGCCGAACGCGTTCTTGCGGCCTTTCCAGAGCAGGTCGCGCTCGCGGTCGTCGCGCGCGACGCGCACTTCGCGGGCGTGATGCAGCGCGGCAAACCTCGGCGATTTCCGCCGCCTGCGCTTCGACGGCTTCGGCGAGCCCTCGACTTCGAGCAGCAGCACCGCCGCGCTATCCGCGCGGAAATCCGGCGTGCACGAAATCTTCGACGGCGCGCAGCGTCCAGCCGTCGAGCATTTCGCACGCGGCGGGAGTGATGCCGCGCGCGCGTGATTTCCACCACGGTTTCGGTGGCGTCGTCCACGCGCGTCGAAAACCGCGAGCAGTGTCTTGACGGCCTCGGGCTTGCGCAAAAGCCGCACGGTGATTTCCGTGACCAGCGCAAGCGTTCCCTCCGAGCCGACGAACAGACCCGTGAGATCGTAGCCGGGCGTTTCCGCAGCTCTTGCCGCCGATGCGCACGACTTCGGCCATCGGGCAGCACGAGTTCGAGCCCGGTGACGTGATTCGTGGTCACGCCGTAGGCCAGCGTGTGCGGGCCGCCGGAATTTTCCGAGACGTTGCCGCCGATCGTGCAGGACTTCTGGCTGGACGGGATCAGGCGCGAAATAGAGCCCGAGATGCTCGACCGCGCGCGTGAGATCGAGATTCACCACGCCCGGCTGCACCACCGCGCGGCGATTTTCAGCGTCCATTTCGAGAATGCGGTTCATGCGCGAAAATGCGACGACAATCCCGCCGTCGCGCGCCAGCGCGCCGCCGGAAAGTCCCGTGCCCGCGCCGCGGCCGACGAGCGGAGTCTCATATTGATTCGCGAGGCGGACGATGTCCGACGACGTCGGTCGGTCGTGCGCGGGAAGACGACGCATTCGGGCCGCGCCACTTCCACCGAGCCGTCGTATTCGTAGAGCAGCAAGTCCTCGGGGCGTGAGAGAACGCCTCGCGGCCAAGCAGGTGTTCGAGTTCGCGGATGAGTTTGGGGTTCATTCGCGCGCCCGTGGCGGCTCTTCGGGCCACTATAGTCGCGGGCTGCGGCGGCGTCAACGCGATGCGCCGCGGCCGCGACGCGCGCGGGCATGACTGCGCCTGCGCGGCGACGGACAAATGTGCTACGCTCGGTTTCCCGCGCTGGCGGGAACTGCCGCATGCCGCGTCCGAAAGTGTACGTCACGCATCCGCTGTTTGAAGGGCCGCGCGCCGCGCTGGCGACGCGGTGCGACGCGGAGTATTGGCAGGAGCCGGGGCGGCCGCCGCGCGCCGAGGTGCTGCGCGGCGTTGCCGACAAGGACGCGCTGATCTGCCTGCTCACGGAAAAAATCGACGACGAACTGCTCGGGCCGCGCCCCGGACTGCGCATCGTCGCGAACGTCGCCGTCGGCTACGACAACATCGATCTCGACGCGTGCACGCGCCACAAAGTCGCCGCCAGCAACACGCCCGGCGTGCTCGACGAGACCACCGCCGATTTCGCCTGGACGCTGCTGCTGGCCGTGGCGCGGCGGCTCCTCGAAGGCGACGCGCTCGCGCGCTCCGGCCAATGGCCGGGCTGGAACCTCGACCAACTCTGCGGCGCGGACGTCTGGGGCAAGACGCTGGGCATCTCGGGCTTCGGCCGCATCGGCCGAGCCGTCGCGCGCCGCGCGCTCGGCTTCGGCATGCGCATCATCTACAATGACGCCAAGCGCGCGCCCGCCGAAGTGGAACAGCGCACTGAACGCGGAATACGTCGAGCCGCGACGCGTGCTGGCGCAATGCCGATTTCGTCACGCTGCACGTGCCGCTGATGCCCGAAACGCGCGGCCTGATCGGCCCGCGCGAACTCGCCAAGATGAAACCCACCGCGTTCCTGATCAACACTTCGCGCGGCCCGGTGGTGAACGAAGCGCGCTCGTCGATGCGCTTGCTCCGAGAAAAATCTTATCGCCGGCGCGGCGCTGGACGTCTACGAGCACGAGCCGCAAATCGGCGATGGCCTGCGCCGGCCCAACGTCGTGCTCGCGCCGCACTTGGCCTCCGCCTCGGTCGAGACGCGCACGAAAATGGCCATGATCGCGGCGGAAAACGTGATCGCGCTCTTCGACGGGCGCCGCCCGCCGAACATTCTGAATCCGGCAGTTCTCAGCTCGAACGCGGCCGCACCCAGGGAGATCATCTTCATGACACTGATCACACGCAATACGCCGAAGCTCACGCTCGAAGGCGCGCAAAGCCGTCGCTGGCCGCGGCAGAACGCCGCGCCGCCGAGATCGGCGTGCCCATGGATATCGCCGTCGTGGACGATGGCGGCCACCTGCTGGCCTTCGCCGCATGGACGGCGCGAAACTTTCCTCGGTGGAAATCGCCATCGGCAAGGCCCTGTCGCCGCGCTTCGGCGCCAGCCGACGGGCCCCGCGCGCGCCGGCGACCAGGTGAACGTGGCTCTCTCGCTCGGCCTGGCGATCGCCAGCCACGGCGAACAGACGCCGGTGCGCGGCGGCGTGCCGCTCATGGCTCGACGGTGTCTGCATCGGCGCCGATCGGCGCCAGCAACGGCACGCGAAGATCAGGACCTCGACGTCGCGCAAGCCGGCGCAAAGAGCGATCGAAGGCGCCTGAAACGTTCGCGCGGAACGGCGTCGCGCATTCGTCGAGCGCCTAACCTGATTCCTCTGTGCCATGCCGGACCTCAAGCAACATCGCGCGCGAATCTTTCGCGAGCGCTCGCCGCGATTGACATCCCAGCCGCTATGCAGCAGAAAAGCTCGACGCGCTCCGGCTCCCGCATCTCCGTCGGCGAAACGGCGCTGGACCTCGCGGCCTATCCTCCGCGATCCGCGCCGTCGCGATCGGCAAAGCCTCCGTGGCCATGGCGCGCGGCTCGTCGAACGTCCTCGCGCCGGATTTCGGTCCCGGGCATTCTCGTCGCGCCCCACGAATTGCCTCGCGGAGCGCCGCACGCGTCCCGGGCTTTCGCGCGATCGGCGCCGGGCATCCCGTGCCCGACGCCGGCAGCCTCGACCGCGGCGCGCGCGATTCTCGATCTGCTCGCCGCACTGCGACGCGAACACTGCTTGTCTTTTTCCTGCTCTCCGGCGGCGGCTCGGCCCTGGTGGAATTGCCGCTCCATCCCAGCGTCACGCTCTGCGACCTGCAGGAACTCTACCGCCTTGCTGGTGCACATGCGGCGCGCCCATCGATGAAATCAACGCGGTGCGCAAGCATCGTCTCGGCAGTCAAGGGCGGACGCCTGGCCGCCGCGGCGCCCGCAGCCATGAAACTGACCCTCGGAGTCAGCGATGTGCCCGCGGGGCGCGAATCCGCGCTCGCCTCCGGCCCCACGCTGCCCGACCCAACGACAGCCGCCGACGCCTGCCGCGTGATCGAGCGATACGCGCCTGCTGCCCAAATTGCCGCGCAGCGTTTCGCGCGAATTTTCGGCCGCCCGGAGCAAATCCCGGAAACGCCCAAGCCCGGCGACCCTGCGTTTGCGAACGTGCCATTTCGTGCTGCTGCTCGGCAAGCAGCGACCTGTTTCATCAGCGCGCGACAAGCGGCCGAAGAGCGAGGCTGCATCGTCGTCTGCGACAACTCCACCGACGATTGGCCCATCGCGCGAAGCCGCCGATTATCTGCTCGGGCAGCTCGATCGGCTGCGCAACGCCAATCCCGGCCGCCGCGTCGCCGTGATCGCCGACGGCGAAGTCAGCTCGCCGGTGACCGGCGACGGCGTGGGCGGGCGCAATTCGGCGTTCGTTCTCAACTGCGCGAAAGATCGCCGGGAAGAAAGTTGCGGTGCTCAGCGCGGGAACCGACGGCAAGGATGGATCAAGCCCCGCAGCGGGCGCAGTCGCCGATGGCACGACGCTGGATCGAGCGCGGGCCGCAAGTCTCGATCCCGCGGATTTCGCGCGCCGCTGCGACTCCTACAATTTTTTCGCGGCTCGGCGACGCCATCGAAACCGGCCCGACCGGCAACAATCTGCGCGACCTGCGCATCCTGCTCGCCGGCTAGTCCGCCGCGCCGGGCCGCGCAGCCGGCCGCTCGATTCTAGAGCAGGCCGCGCAGCGCGCCGCCGTCCACCGCAAGGCTGACGCCGTTCACGTAGCTCGCGCGCTCGGAAACCAGAAACGTCACAACCGCCGCGAACTCCTCGGGCGTTCCGACGCGGCGGAGCGGCACTTGCGCCGCCCACTGCTCGAAAATCTTCTCGATGTTCTCGCCGGTCGCTTTGGTGCGCGATTGCGCGAGTTCAATGAGGCGCTCGGTGCGCGTGTAGCCGGGGCAAACGTTGTTCACCGTGATCCCCGAAGGGCCGAATTCATTCGCCAGCGTCTTGGCCAGCCCGGTCACGCCGGCGCGAAGCGAATTGGACAGCAGCAGGCCGTCAATCGGCTGTTTCACCGCACTCGACGTGATCGTGACGAAGCGGCCCCAGTGGCGCTTCTGCATCCGCGGCAAGGCCTCGCGCGCGAAATGGACCGTGCTCAGCAGCGTCAGCTCAAATGCGGCGTGCCACTGCTCTATCGTTGCTTCGAGGAATGTTTTCGCCGGCGGCCCGCCTGCGTTCGTGATGCAGATATCCAGCCGGCCGAATCGCTTTTCGACGCCGTCCACGAATTGCGAGACGCGCGCGGCGTCGGTCACGTCAACGGCCTCGGCGTAAACGGTGCGGCCGGTCGCTTCGCGAATCGCCTTCACGGCCTGATCGAGATTGGCGGCGCTGCGCGCGCAGATCGCCACTTCGGCGCCTTCGCGCGCCAGCTCCGTCGCCACAGCGCGGCCGAGTCCTTTGCTTGCGGCTGCCACGATTGCCACACGGTCTTTCAATCCGAGATCCATATCGGCCCTCTTTCCTAAGTCACATTCGGGTGAGTTGCGTTCACTTCTTGGCGCGCAGGTAGTCGTCCTTTTTCGTTTTCCAATCCTCGCGGCACGGCGCGAAAATCTCGAGCGTCTTCGGAATTTCTGATCGCTTCCGCCGCATGGGGCACATCCGCGGGAATGAGGATCATTTCGCCTTTCGCGACGACGATTTCCCGGCCGTCGAAGCGGAATTGAAGCGCGCCTTCCGTGACCACCGTGAGTTGTTCGTTCATGTGCTGGTGACGCGGCACGATGGTCCCATTCTTCAACTGCATTCGCGCGAACGAAAGTTTCTCGCCGTGGAGCATCTGCCGGGTCAGGCCTGGATTCAGCGGCTCGGCTTCGATCTTATCCCATGAGGTCTTTTCCATGCCGGTCTCCGCGCCGCAGCCTCGCGCCGCGGCAGAAAGGAATCCTCCATCGAAACGCCTCTCGCGTCAACTGGCGTGGCCCGCATGCATCTGCGATACTTTGACGCGATGTTGCGCATCCTTCGCGCGCCTCGGCCCCGCCTACGCCGAATACCGCCGCCGCGTCCCGGCCTTTCTCCCCTTCGCTGGTGATTGCCCAGGACTGAGCCCTCCCCCAGCTTCCTAGAATGGCCGTAGCGCGACCTCAGCCTCTTCACTTCGGCGGCTTCGACCTGCCCGGCAATCTTGGTATGCTTCCGGCTGCCGCTCCCGCAAAAGGGCTGCTTTGGAGCCGCGCCCGGCGGGGACGCGGGAGGCGATCCATGCGGCGTCTGCTGAACCACTTGTTGGTGTGTTCCTTCCTTTTATTGGCTGGTGTGCTGACCGCCCGAGCGCAAATCACGCGGCACACTGGCGTCGCCGCGGGCAGCCCGGAAGATAAGGCGTTGACGGAGATCGGCGCCACGGCGGATCCTGCGCAGAAGCTCGCCCTGCTCGACAAGTTCATGTCGGATTTCGGCCAAAACGGCGATTTGGCCATGGTCGGCAACGAGCTTTATCTCGAGGTGTACGTCGCGCAGAAGAACACGGCGAAGATCTACGAGTACGGCGACAAGATCCTAGCCGCCGATCCCGATAATTTCGATGCCGCAGTGACGCTCACACGCGCAGCAGGCGACGCCGGAGACACGGAGAAGCTGTATACGTACGCGGAAAAGGCCGGCCAAATTGTGCAGCGCTACAAAGCCGTGCCTGCGCCCGCCGGAACGGACGCACCCGTGTGGCAGGCGGAGCGGCAGAACGCGCTCCAGCAGGATTTGGCAAGCATAGCCTACGTCGAATACTCGTTTTACAATTCCGCAATCGCGACCAAGGACATGAATCAGCGCGCCGATCTCCTGAAGCGCTACATCGCCGCGTTTCCAGATTCCGACTACATGGCGCAAGCGGAGCTGCTGATTCCCGTTTCGTACCAGCAGGCCCAGAATTTCCCGAAGATGGTGGAATCCGCGCAGGCGATCCTCGCGAAGAATCCGAACAATGTGGATGTGCTTCTGCTCCTCGCCGATTTTTACAGCGACAACCGCCAGCATCTCGATGACGCCGAAACGTATGCCAAGAAAGCCCTCGAGGTTCTTGCCTCCGAGAAAAAGCCCGATTCGATGAGCGACGCGGACTGGCAAACGCAGACCACGGTTCAAAAGGGAATCGCATGGTCGGTCCAGGGTTTTGTGGACCTCTCGCGCAACTTGAACGCGCAGGCGGTCATCGCGCTGCAGACGGCGGCGCCGCTACTCAAGGACAATCCATTCGCTTACGCCCGAAATCAGTACCGCCTCGGATTTGCATTTGTGAATCTCAAGCGCAACTCGGATGCGTTCCAGGCTTTCACCGATGCTGCTTCGGTGGATACTGCTTACCGTCCCCTCGCCCAGCAAAAGCTCGATGAACTCAAGAAAGCGGGCGTCGGCACCGCGCCGAGGCATCCGCCTCCACACAAGCCTTCCTGAGAAGCGTCGCGGCCGCGCGGCGGTTGGCGCCGCGGGCGGCGTGCTATTCTCTCCTTATGGCCTCTGCGGAAGATTTCATGCGGATTGCGCTTGAGGAAGCGCGCGCTGCAGCGGAAGCGGGCGAAGTTCCGATCGGGGCGGCGCTCGTCGTGGCGGGCAGCGTAATCTCCCGCGCGGGAAACCGCACGATTCGCGATTGCGACCCGACCGCGCACGCGGAGATTGTCGCAATGCGCGCCGCCGCGCGAGCGATTTCAAACTACAGGCTGGTCGGCGCCGAGCTCTACGTTACGATCGAGCCGTGCGCGATGTGCGCGGGCGCGCTCGTTCAGGCGCGCCTCGCGCGGCTCGTCTACGGCGCGGATGACCCGAAGAGCGGCGCGGTACGATCCTGTTTCTCCCTTCTCGACCACCCCGCGCTCAATCATCGCCTTGACGTTGTTTCGGGCGTCCTCGCGGACGATTGCGCAGCCGTGATCCAATCGTTTTTCTCTTCTCGACGCTGAACACGGATTGAGAATTGCGGGAATCACCGCGCATTGCCCATCCTTGGGGCGTCCGTTAGAATGTGGCGGGGAGAGGTGTCTGAGCGGTCGAAAGAGCTCGCCTCGAAAGCGAGTGTGGGGGAAACTCCACCGTGGGTTCGAATCCCACCCTCTCCGCCATCTTTTGCTGCCTGTTTTCATTCAATTGACGCCACTTTCGTTCCGCGTACCCCCTGCGTCCCTGCGTTTCCCCAATGCGCTATGTTGTTGATTTCAAACGCGGACAGAGTTTCGGCGAGCCACAGCGCTAATCCGACCTTCGAAATCCCAGGAAATCGAGCACGAGATAGATCACAAATTGCGAACCCTGCACCAGGTATCTTCGCCACAGGCGCCTGGGTTCCTGAAGGAGACGGAACATCCATTCCAGACCATGTTCGCGCATCCAGCGCGGGGCCTGCCTCGTGATCCGTGCGTTGATATTGAAAGCGGCCCCCACTCCAATGGTCACAGCCGCACGCAGCACGTCACGATGACGGTGCATCCATCGCTCCTGTTTTGGAGCGCCCAATCCCACCCAGACGATGTCGGGATTCGCATGATTGATTCTTGCGACGATTTGCGCGTCTTCCTCAGGGGTCAGCTCGCGAAAAGGCGGCGAGTAAGTTCCTGAGATGATCGTTCCGGGAAAACGTTCCCGGAGGACCTCTGCGAGCCGCTCGGGCACCCCTGGCGCACCTCCGTACAGGAAGTGGCGGTAGCCTTTCTCTCTGGTCGACTCCAGAAAAGTGAGCATCAATTCCGGACCGTAAACCCGCCGCTTCAATTTGTGCCCGTTCAGTCGGGCCAGCCAGACCAAGGGCATTCCATCGGGGACAACCAGGTCCGCGGTGCTCAGAATCATTCTGTACGCCGGGTCGTGCTGCGCTTCGCTCACTACGGTCATTCCGGTGACGGCAATCAATCGGCAGCCGTCCCGTTCGCGAATCCATTTCTCGATTTGAGCAACGACGCCGGGAATTTGAATCAAGTCCACAGCCACGCCGAGAACGGAATACCGCCTTCGGGGCGGATCGGTCTGCAGTAGGGAGGTGGAAGCGTCAGGCGGCATGTGACCCATCCTTGTACCCCGCCACACGATTTATCGTGGCGAGCGGGAATTCGCGGGATCGGGCGACAGCATCGGGAAATGACTGTCGCAGCACCCCAGCCCTGAGCCGGTGGATTCCTGCGCAATGCTCCCAGCGATCCCGAATCTGCACCGCACCTATCTCTACTCCCATCAATTGGAACGGAGAGACAGGTGGCGTCCTTGAACCGCTTGAATTCATCCGGCGTGGCATTCCTGCTCCAAGTGGCTCTCCGCCGGCTGCCGCGAATCGATAATTTCTTGATACCAAGACGACATCTTCCTCGCACGGCGCTCCCAGGTCTGCGTTCGCGCGAATTCCCATCCCTTCCGCCCCATTTCCGCTCGGATTTCAGGGGAAGCCGCCAGCAGGCGAATGCCGCGAGCCACGTCTTCCACTGTTTCGCGAGGCGATTTGACGGGTACTTTGATCCCCGCGTCGTCAGGGACGAACGTACCCACGCCTTGATGGTTCAACGTGAGGACGGGCAAAGCATGTGCCATGGCCTCGAGGACCTGCGTCCCAAAGGAATCCCGCAGGCTGGTAAAAATAAATGCATCCGCCTCCCGGTAAAGCTCAGGCATTTGTTTCCAAGGAACTCTGCCGAGAAAGACGACTTGCCGGTCAACCCCGAGCGTCCGGGCCTCCGCCCGCCACTTTTTCATGAGAGGGCCGTCGCCTGCCACGATCAGGCGGAGCGGCACGTCGCGCGTTCGCGCGATGGCTTCCAAGGCGATCGGCAACGCCTTTAAAGGCACCAAGCCTCCTACCCAGAGCAGGGTCAGTTCGGGCTTCACCGGCCGGCTGACCGAGGCTTGAGGAAGAAAGTCCGCTGTAAGCCCAGAGTCAAGAAACGTCCTCACATGACTGGCACCGGCTTTCAGGAGCGCGGATGCAGTCTCCTGATTCGTGGCGAGCGCAAGCGCGCATCCCTGCGCTGATTTCCGAACACTGGGTGAAAGGCAGGCCAGATGAACCCGGGCAGTCCGCACCACTTCAGAAGGCCAAGCCGTGCCGAAGTATCCGCGAAAGGCCCAGGGGCAAGTTTGTGCGCCGCCTACGGGCCCCCAAACAAAGGGCACAGGAAGCTTCCACAGTAGCGGCGGAAGACTGATTGTGCCCCAGCTCACGTGATGCGTGAGGTCAAATCCAACGGAATTGTGAAGTGCGATCGCTTGGCGCAGAACTTCACGCTGCCAGAGAACATAATGGAGCCGGATGCCTTTGCTCGCGCTGTGGTCTCTCCAGGTATCGAGCGCCTTCGGAAGCCGCACCCAGATGAAGCGGGGCCGGGGACCGTCCCAATTTGCAATAAAGGACTCGACATTCGCCCGGTCATGCGCATGCGACATGACCCATATGTCGTGATGTTGCGCGAGATGCATCGCCCAACTCCACGTGAAGCTAGGTTCGGAGCCCTGGACCGGGCTGCAACCGTGTCCGACGAGAAGCACTTTCATATCGGGTGCACCTGCAATTCAACTGAAGCCGTTGGCCGACTCGCGTGGCGTTCCGACCAACTCGCGCCTTTTCTCCATATAGGCCGTCACGCGGTCCACAATCTCCGGCAACGACGTCTGCGGCCGGGACCCCGTCAATCGCTCCAACTTGATCAACGACGGCACTCGCCGAAACATGTCTTCAAAGCCGGGTTCGTACGCTTGATCGTAGGGAATGTGCACGATGGGCGACCCGCTCTTGGTCCGCTCTTTCACCAGTTCCGCCAAACCGTTCATCGTGATTTCGTAGTCGTTCCCGATGTTCACCACTTCCCCAACCGCCCCATCGGTCTGGACCAGCCGCAGAATCGACTCCACGGCGTCCCGCACGTCGCAGAAGCACCGCCTCTGCTCCCCGCTGCCGAACACCGTGATCGGCGCTCCCTCGATGGCCTGGCCCACAAAATTCGGCATCACCATGCCGTAACGTCCCGTCTGCCGCGGCCCCACCGTATTGAACAGCCGCGCCACGATCACCGGCTGGCCTTTTTCTTTCCAGTACGACAGCGCCAGAAATTCATCCAGGGCCTTGGAAGCCGCGTAGCTCCAGCGCGCTTTGGTCGTCGCCCCCAAAACCAGATCGGCGTCTTCCTGAAAGGGCACTTGCGTGTTCTTGCCGTACACTTCCGACGTGGACGCGCAAAATACCAGCTTCTTCTTCTTGCTCGCCGCCTGCAGGACCAGCTGCGTGCCGTTGACGTTTGTTTCGATGGTCCGCACCGGACTCTCCACGATCAGCCGCACGCCTACGGCCGCCGCCAGATGGAAAATGACGTCCGCTTCATCCACGAGTTCCGCGAGCAGTTGGCGATTCTCGAGCGTGTCCAGGAAATACTGCATCCGGTCATAGCTCTTCAGGTGCCGGATGTTCTCCATGCTCCCGGTCGAGAGATTGTCCAGAAGGAGCACGGTGTCCCCGCGTTCGAGCAGGGCCTCGGCCAAGTGGGAGCCGATGAAACCCGCTCCCCCCGTGATCAAACAGCGCACGCTTCCTCCTTCTTCATCTCCAACCGGAATATCCGTCTTGACATTCCGGCTGGCCGATCCTGAATACCTGACGGCCCGGGCGCGTAATGCGCCGGGCAGTTTCCTGAGCGCCGAGCCCTTTCGGAGGTCGGACCCATATGAAACGATTCCGAGCCTTGGCCGGGCTGCAAGCGGTTCCAACGATGAGCACTCTCACGGCAGCCCACCAACACAAGCCAATACGTTGCCGTCAGAGGGTAGGCCACAAATTCTTCGTGGCTCGCCATTCTCAATCCGGTAGAAGTGATAGCCCAAGCGAGCCAGGATGTCCCAAGCCCCCGTTGGTGAAAGGTTAAGCTGCATGGCCGCCCCAGGATTAATTTCAAAGATAACTGCGGGCCGGAATTGCGCGAGCACATCTTTGCCGCCGCGCAGAACCATCTCCTCGGCGCCTTCCACATCCATCTTGATTGCTTTCAGGCGTCCCAGATTTGGTTCCACCATCAAGTTGTCGAGCGTTAGGACTTGAACCTCCTCACAACCGTGAGGGAGCTCGGCGAGGGCACCCAACGAGTTGCGACTGCTGTCATCATGCAAGTAAAGCTTGGCGCGTCCCTCGTGATCGGAGAGGGCGGCACGAGCCAGCGTCACGTTTCTGAGTCCGTTCAATTCAATATTCCTCTTCAGAGTCTCGGAGGACCGCGAGGCCGGCTCAAAGCTGATCACTCTTCCGGTCCGGCCCACGATGCTCGCGCCCACGAGCGTGTACAGACCGTAGGACGCTCCCACGTCCACGAAGGTGTCGCCAGCGGAGAGTAGTTGACAGAGGTACAGCAGCTCCGGCTCGTACATTTCCCGAAAGGAATAGATCAGCTTTGCAATGCCGCGCCATTCAGGGGGCAGGCACATTCGGATGCCCCACGCCGGCAGCAAAACGGTGGCCGGCACATGAAGGAAGCAATGGCCCTTCCAGGCCGAAAGCCTCAATAGGGTCCCGAAAGGCGTTTTCAAGAACGCCGGATGGTTTGAGAGATATCCCCACTTCTTGCGCACAGAATAAGTTTGCTTGTCGGACAGCGCACGGAATCTCATCGTCGCTCCTGAGCATCTTGGTAGATTTGCATTAAGATCTGGTAATTCCGCTCCGGCGCATATTTCGTTTCGTACTCGGCGCGGGCGTTGCGGCCCATCTCCTCCATCTCCGCTGGATGCGTCCACGCCCATTCGACCCTTTCGGCAAGCTCTGCAGCATCGCCAGGGGTAAAGTGAAGTCCGTTCTCACCGTCAGTGACGATCTCGGCTACGCTGCCCGACCGGGAAGCCGCTACAGGCAGCGCACATGCGAACGCTTCGGCAATAGTCCGAGGGAAGCCCTCGTACCACAGGCTTGGGAACACAAGGAACCGGGCTCCGTGCAAAAGCGTAACGACCTCACCAGGCGAGACATGGCCAATCAATTCGACGGTCCGCAATTTCTTCGCCTCTATCTCTGCGGCCATTTCCTCACGCATCGGGCCATCGCCCGCGATCCGCAGCGGAATGAGCTGCCGATGCCTGGCCCAAGCCGCCAACAGGATTCTGGGCCCCTTTTCTTCCGATAGCCTGCCCACGTAAAGAGCGTAGGAACCAGGCCCATTCTTGGGCTTCGGGTCGGGATGAACGAAATTAGGCTTTACCGCCACGCGCTCCGGCGGGAGTCCTCCTTCAATGAATTTCCGGCGCGAAAACTCGGTGAGGGCGATGTATTGATTCACCTTTTGTTCCCAGGTCCCCAGCCCATGGTGGAACGCGACCATCGCTGCGACGGCCGCCGTCGCAAGCCGGCTCCCCACATAGCACCCGTGGAGTATTCCCGGCCACTTCACGCGCTTGTGCAGGCAATCTTCACAGATGCCGCCGTCGCGGCAGAGCAATGCTCCGGGGCAAAGCAGCCGGTAGTTGTGAAGCGTTTGTACGACGGGAACGCCCGCCTCAGCGCATGCGTAATAGGCGGATGGCGAAATCAAGGGAAACGTGTTGTGGAAATGCGCGATGTTGGGTTTCTCGCGCGCAATGAGGTCACGAACTTCGCGGTGCGATGCCGACGACCAGACTGCGCCCGCCCCAATCGCAATGGAACGGAACTTTGAGCCATTTTGAAATTCGTCGTTATGTCGCCGGTACTCGATCACTGTGTGCCCATGCTCCGCCAGAAGGCGCACTTCGCTGACCGTCGAGCCGTCTTCCCCGCCGGGTAGCTGATAATGGTTATGCCCGACCAGGATCTTCATTCGCTGCATTTTCCATGAGCGGGGACTTCCGAAGGCCCGAGCCTCGCTGTGAACAGCAATTCGCCGTCAAGCCGGGAACGTAGCAGTGCGCGATGAAATGCGGACCTGACTGCGCCGTGGCCCGGATACTCAATGGCGAAATGCAACTGAACAATTCCCTCGAAGCCAGCCATTCCAAGGGCTAGCCGTAGGGAACTCGGCGCGAAGTAATAGAAATGTGTCGGATTTATATAGTTGTCCCACCGGCGAAAGAGCAAGCGGGCCTTCAAACCGTTCGCGTTCGGAGTGGAGATCACAATCCGGCCTCCGGGCCTTAGTAGCTTGCGCAGTTTGGCGAGCTCACCCCAGGGTTCCCGAAGATGCTCGATAACTTGCCAGAGGAATACAAAATCGAAAGTTGACTCTCCACGGGCGCTTTGGAAAGTTTCCAGGTTTTCGTAAGCAGGGAAGAGTCCCTCTCGTCTTATTGCTTGGCGAGCGTTGGGGTCTGCCTCGACGCCCACAGGCCGGGCGCCGTGCTCGAGCGCAATGTGACACAGCGAACCGGTGCCGCAACCATAGTCAAGCACCTCTTTCCCCGCGAGGGGGCCGAACCTACCATCGATTTGCCGCAGGACCTGCCTTAGCACAGCGTCGGGCGTGCTCTCGTAGTGCGCCGCACGGCGACCTTCTGCGTTCGGGTAATACAGGTGCGTGTAGGCCGCGCGGAGCTCCACTTCGCCGATTTGCGGGGATGCAAACTGCAGGTCGCAACGGCGACTTGTGCATTTGCGCACTTCAGTATGGGGAAGCCGCGTCCACACCATGGCTGGGCAAGAACACAGGGGGCACTCGGCCCGTCCTCTCTCATGTGATCTCACATCCGTCATGTGCTCTCCTATCAGGTCAAGAAGACTCAGCCCATGGACCTCAGCTCGGCTTCCCGAGGCTGTCGGCTTGGGGGAGAGGGTGCTCCGACACAGGCGTACCATGGCTAGGTCCTCTAAGCACTAAAGGGCCTGTGAAAAGTCCGCAGAGCAAGTAGAAGGGTATCGCCGCGTAAGGCGCTTCAAAGAACGGAGAAAAGAGCGCGCAAACAAGCATCGCCGCCCACAATACAATGCCGCCTGGATTGTGGGTCGTTCGATAAGCCAGCCAGAGAAGGTGGCCAAGCTCTCCCTGCAGGAGGGCAAAGAGGAAAACACCGATCCAGCCCGTGTACCCAAGCGCATAAAAAAAGACGCTGTGGGGAGTTTGGATGAACTCCCCTTCGAGATAGGGCACCAGATCGCCCAGCGGGTACCCATAACCGAAACCGAAAAGAGAGGTTTCGCGGCTCTGATTCACGGATTCCCAAATGGCGGCCCACCAGACGGTCCTCCAGAGCGCCGTGCTCATAAATCTCATGTAGGACGAGTTGTATTCTGCCGCCAAATCGGGATCGAGTGGAGCGAGGGCGCGGCCCACTAAGTCTCGCGCTGAGATTTCTCCGCCGCGAAGTAAGGGACCCGGCAGTCTAAAATTGATGAGAGCCATCACCGCAAGGAGAAGGACGATTACGGCGCTGCCGGCGAAGATACGCTTCAGGCGTTTCGTTAGCAGTCCCCAGAGAAGGAACCCGGCGGCCAATCCCACCCATTCAGCCCGAACTTGCATCCCCAGCAGGACAAACGCATTCAAGACCATGAGATGCCAGACTTTTCTGAGGTTTGGTTCGTAGGCCAGCAGCCCTAACAGCACGACAAAGGAGAATTCCGGTGTGCCGAAGATCGGCACCGCACCCACTTGCTCGGAAACGCCGGGGAAACTCCAGCTCAAGCGGTTGAGGAACACAATGTAGATGACTCCATAGACTCCGTTGAACCACGCGAGAAGGCGAAACAGGCGCGGAGGAAGATTGGGATCGCGGATCCCAGCCCACAGGCCCAGAAGAAAGAACACCGGGTAGTAATTGAACGCGAGGTCGCGCAGGGCGGTTAGCGGCGGATATCCCATGCCGATACCGTGCAACACCTGCAAGACGCCAAAAGCGAGAAGAATCAGGAAGAACTTAATAAGGCGTCTGAGTTGCGTGACTCTCCGGGCGACCCCCAGCCACGCGCCCCGCACCGTCCTCGGCCCGGCGACCAGAAACGCCGCGAGAATGATTTCCCCGATGAAGATGTGCCACGGTGGAATGCCCAGATAGGCGAAGCTGCGGCCCAACAGGCAGTATCCTACGATCAGGATTGGGACGATGCGGCTCCATCCATCTTGGTGTGCCCGATTTGCTGCGATTTCATTCATCGCCGAACTCCAGAGCGACCCAAGCAGAGAGCTGCGTGTCTCAAGCGAAACAGAACCGTCATGCGAATGACCACGTATTCAAAGCGATGCTCATTCTTCGCTTACCAATGCGACAACTATCCTGCCCTTCTGCCCCTGAGACAGCGGCCCTGCCTCCTGAGCAATGCGTGCTGTCGTCCGCGATAACCCCTCTTTATGAAGTGTCCGTTTCGCCAAGATCGAACTCACGGCCAGCTCACCTGCCATGAGTGTGACCAAGCCGGCAATCGCTCCGGTCAGCCTGTAATGGGCGATCAAGACCACAGACGGCGCCAGCGCCAGCGCGGTGCCTCCGAGGCTCGACGCAAACACGAGCCTGGACCGGCCGAGCCCGTAGAGGAACGCTGCGACAATGGTGACGCAATATCCGAATGCGTAGCCCAAAACGGCCAGCCGCAGGCCTACGCCGAAACTTGCGTAGGGCGAAAGCTTGCCATAGACCAACGAGAGGAATACCCGCGGCCAGATCGCCAGCAGGAGAAGGTAAGGCATGAGAAACGCCGAACCCATCAAAGCGTAGTGGGCTGTGGTGTCCCAGGCAGCGCGAACGCCGCCCTTCTTGTGTGCGCCCGCGGCAGCTGGCACGATCAAGTTACTTGTGCTGAACAGCACCGGATGGCTCGCACCGAGGACATTCATCACAGCCACGTAGGAAGCGGCTTCCGGTGGGCCGTACAGTAGCGCCAGAGCCCAGGGAAATGCCTGGCGCGAGGCTGCTCCGTTCACGTTCGTAAACAGAGCCCACCGTCCAACGGACCAGTACTCCCGCGCCAGCGACATGATTTTCCGGATGGGCATCAGGGACAAGCCCAGCTGCGCGGATTGGAGCAACGCCGCTGCCGCCAACGTCATGGCAAGCGCAAGAAACGCTCGTTCCAGCGTCATGCCGCCTCTGTGGGCAAGCAGCCCCAAGACCGCGGCCTGGCCCAGATAACTCAAGGAATCGCCCCAAACCGCGTCGCGGTGACGCATATGAGCCATCAGAGCGCGGCGGAACGTCTCTTGCACCTGCCACAACAGCATGGCGAGGATGACCGCCCAACTCAGTGACGCGACCCTAAGCACAGACGCGGCCCCGAGAACAATCGTGGACAATGGCACAGCCAAAAGTACGGTCAAAGCCAGCGATGCGAAGGCCAGTTTTCGAAGCTCGATTTTCTCGGCGGTTGCGCCTTTCAACGAAAGCGGATAAGTGATCAAGCCACCCTGGCAAGTGAAGAGGAGCAGCATCACTCCGAAAAGAAGAGCGAAGATGCCATAGCCGGAATGCGAAAGACTTCGGGCCAGAATGATTTGGGTCAGAGCGTTCCCGAGACTCACGGCAGCTTGGTCCACGAGGGCCCAGAATCCCTTCTTCAGCCGGTTCTGATTGACTGATGTGCCCGAAGTTGTCCCCACTTCGCTATCGCCTCGCGCATTTCGAAGCTTCCACATCCGTCCTCAGATGGACCTCCCGGACGACTCTCCCGGCGGGGTCCATCGTCCCCCATTTGTTTCTCGTGGAACCGTTCACCGGCCCGTTCCCTTTGCAACGACAGAGAACGTCTTCGCCAGGATCTTCACGTCCAGCCACAAGTGCCAGCTTTCGATGTACTGCCTGTCGAGCTCCATATTCGTGTCAAACGAAGGGTCTTCCCGGGCCAGCACTTGCCACAATCCGGTTATCCCCGGCTTCATTTCGAGCCTGCGGAAGTGGTCCAAGTCGTATTGCTGGAAGTCATCCAGGGGATGGGGCCGTGGGCCGATCAGGCTCATTTCCCCTCGGAGCACGTTCCAGAGCTGGGGCAGTTCGTCGATGCTGTACTTGCGCAGGAATTTTCCTGCGCGGCTGATGCGCGGGTCGCCGGCAATCTTGAAGAATGGTCCCTGACGCTCATTTTGACAGCGCAACGAATCCTTGAGTTCATCCGCATTGGCGACCATGGTCCGAAGTTTGTGGCAGCGGAAAGTCTGCCCCTTCTTTCCCACCCGAGGTGAGCTGTAGAAGACTGCGCCAGGCGAATCCAGCTTGATCCAGAGGGCCGCGGCAAGAAGGATGGGAGCGGAAGCAACTAAGCCGAATGCGGAGGCCACAATGTCAAAGACCCGCTTGGCAAAGAAACCCAAGCTGGGCACCGGCTGCCAATGAAGGTCCATTACCGGGAATTCACCAATGTGGTGAATCGGTGCCCTGCACCCCAACCCGTCGTACAACTCGGGAATGACCTTCACGCTGAGCCGGTGCTCCTGCCCTGCGATGGCCAACCGCTTCACCATCTCCCGTTCGAACGGCAGGGTGATGAAGACATCGTCGAGGAATTCCGACCGCGCCACTCGCGGCAAGTCCTCGATCTTCCCGAGCATCCAGGCTTCCCCCGAATGGTTTTCGTCGAGAAAACCTTTGAAGCAATACCCAAGCAGCTTGTTCTCTTGGATATGCTTGGCTAACGCCAGCCCGACCTCGCCCGAACCGACAATCGCGACATTGCGTGCGCCAATCCCCTGTTCCACGCGGCGAATCACGATCTTTCGCTTTGCACACCGCCAACTTACGAGCATCGCGGTATTCATCAGCAGGATCGCCAGGATGGCGGGGCGGGAAACAATTCTTACTCCCGATAGGTAAATGAAGGCGGCAAATAACAAAGTCGCGAAGAGTACGGCCTTGGCCACAGCCGCGGACTCTCCCAATGCGCTGCGCGTCCGCAACGTGCGGTACAAATCTTGGCTCCCGCAAAAGAGCAGAATCAGCGCCGCATAGAGCAACAGGAACGCCGCGTAGTGAGAGGCCGGTTGATCGCTCGTGAAGCGCAAATGGCCCGTTACACGAAAGTGATGCAATTCAACAGAGGAGGATTGCGCGTAGAGCGCCAGGCCGCCGCTCACGAGGACACAAATGATATCCATGCAGGCATAGGCGAATTGAAGCCAGCGGCCCCCCACGACTCGAGGTCTCGCCTCAGCGTGCTTCCCGTCTCCGTTCTTGCCCAGGACGTTGAACCGGAACGTGGAGCTCGCGATCGCGGAAGCGAGGGTCGCGGAGCGGAGCGATCCCGCCGCGCGGTCCACTCCCACGGCCCCAGGAACTGAGGTCCGGATTTGCGCGCCTTGGTCCGGGGAGGCCATCACGCCGCTCTGGCTGCCTCCCCGGCGACCCGCACGTCCTTTGAGGTGCGGTCGATCAGCACTCGCTCAAGGGTTCTGGCCACTTTCACCCTGGCGCCGGGAGTCAAAAGCGCGTCCACGAGCGCGGCGCCGCTAAAGGACGCTTCCCCCATTCTCGCCGTTCGCAATTCGTTGCAATTCATCCGTGTTTCCTCTGGACCACCGAACACTAATTCCTCTCCTTCGTTTCTTCTTGCGGCGCTGGCGAATCGCCATTCCCGGGGGTCGAGCCTGCTGGGGAATGGAGATCAGCCAAGAAAGTGTGCGCGGTTCGCAGCGCGCCATTGCCGTTCGACATGCCATGCGACCACCGCGACTTCAGCGTGTCCGCAATCTCGATAGCGAGGAGCTTTGCCGGATCGTTTGGGTCAATTTGTTGCCAACGATGCCGGCTCAGCAGCCAAATCGTGCCAAACAGAAAGGAGAATGTGGTCCCCAGCGCGATCACCCAGAGGCGATGGGGATAAGTCTTCCTCTGTGGCAGGTCGGGAGCGTCGATCACTTTGACGCTCGGCGTTTCCTTGGCCTCTTCAACTTTTGCAAATTCATACTCTTGGGTTAAGGCTTCGTAGATCGCTTCCTGCACTTTCATGTTGCGGTAGAGGTCCGCGTAACCCACGCCCAGCAAGGGGAGCTTTCGAATCGAGGGGTAAATCGAGTGGGCGTCCTGGCCACTGCCGCCCGGGCCAGCGGCTCCCTGCCCGCTAAGCTTGTCGAGTTGCACTCGAAGTTCATTCACTCGTGCCTGAGCTGAGCGGACCCGCACATTGTTGTCCGTATAAACCTGTCTCAGGCTCTCGAGCTCCGTTTGAGCGGCGATCATCTGCCCCTCGATACTCGCGGCCGCTCCGATCATGGCCTTGCCTTGCTCTTGGATATCGATCGCCGTGTTCTCACTTGCAAACTTGCCGAAGTCCGTTTCCGCTGCTTCCAAGTCCAGCTTCACCTGCGCGAGCGGCCCTCGAGGAACTCCCTTTCGCGGTGCGCGGCGGACGTATTTTCTTCGGTGACCAGCCGGTTCAGAGCGTCGATGTATTCCTGAGTCATGGCCGCCGCCCGTTCGGGGTTCCCGTCCGTCACGCTGATCGAGATGATTCCGCTTTTTCGATCCTGGGAAATCTCCGTGTTGCCCTGGAGGTCTCTCTCCGCGTCCTCCGCCAACCGCTCCCCGTAGATCTTCTTGAGGTCGAATCGTTCGGTCACGTCCTTGGCGATCGTCCGGCTCTGCAGAATTCCCACGAAGAGTTCGCTGGTATTCCCCAGGCCAAGAAGGCTGCTCGCGGCGGAACCCAGACTCGTGCCCACCTTGCTGCCCGCGACCTCCGCGAGCATTTCCGAGCCGGAATCCATTTGATCCGGCGGCATCAACCGCGCCGTCGATTGATATCGCTTCGGAATCAAAAATGCCGTGATGGCGGACAACACGAGCCCCGCAAGCGTCAACCGGAAGAGGAATCGCCTCCGGTCCCAAAGGAGCCGCAGCTTGGCCGCAACCTTTTCGCGAGCGGCTCCGTTGTCGTACGGCGCCAAGTCCAGCGCCTCAGGGCCTTCGTCGAAATTCCGTGGCGGAATCACGTTGGTCAATTCCTTCGGCATTTCCTGAAACTTTTCTCCTCCTCGGCGCGCCTCCGCGCATGTCAGCCGGCTTTCAATTCCTTTTCCGCGATTGCTCCTTGGGGTAGAAGCCAATCTCCAGGGCAGCCGCGAAATTCCTTTTCGGCCCGTCGAACAGAATCGGGTACCGCGAGATGTTTTCGTATTGCAGGTCGGCCTTGACGTAGAAGCCGTTTCGCAGATACGTCTCGCTTTGCAAGGAATAGTTCTGCCAGGCTCCTCCGCCGGGAACGAAGTCGGCGCTGACGGTGTTGTGCGAGTAAGTGAAGCGCACGATGTCACGAGGCGAAATCCAATACGTGAACCAGCCTTGAATGCTTCGGCCTTCGCGGCCGACCGCGTTCCCGATCAGTTTTCCTTCATTCGTGTACCCGTCGCGATAGTTCTGATTCCAATAATTGAATTCACCAAAATTCCCGCTGCCGATGGCGACGGCGGCCTCTGGGATGAGTCCGTTCTGTTCCGTGGACACTCCTTCCAGATGAAAATCGAGTTTGGGTATTCCCGGGATTCGCACGACGTAGATGCCCGGATGCCAAGGATTTCTGGCTGGATTTATGAATGGAAAAACGTTGTCGCTGGCCGTGGCATCGCCGTAGAAAATGACGTAGTTCCGGATCTTGGGCAGGGAAAAAGTCCAATCCACTTCGCTCGTGTTGTGCCCGGGAACGGAAGCAAATCGCGGATCTACTATTCCGAAGAGGCTATAGAGAAAGTCGTGCGCCGTGAGAGGCTGGCCGCTTCCATTTCCCCCGATCATGACCGTGCGTCCAAACCCGATTTCCAACCAAGGCACCTTGAAGTTGATCTTGTTGCCATAGAAGAACGGGCGGGGACTGTAAGGATGCCCCCCGAGCCGCCCGAAGAATTGGTCGATTCGCACCGAGCCAAATCGGCCGAGGAAGCCCGGCAAGTGGTAGGGCTCCGGATTCACAAAGCGAACCATATTGATGGGCTCGATGTTGTTGCTTAACAGCATCGAACCTTCAAGCCCGGGCGCCCAAGAGAGGCTCTGCCTGCCGAGCACGACCTCGAAATTATGGAGATTCACCCCGATGTATGCGTCCAGCAACTCAAGCCTGTTCGTTTGGGGCACGCGTCCCGCGGGAACTTCCGATATCGGGACTTCGTCATGAAGAGCGATTGCCTCGAGCATCGCTTCGGTGGGCGCGGGAGCCGACGGAGCGTGCTGGTATTCCGCGCGGACGTAGAGGACCAACGGACCTGCACTCGCGCTAAAGGATCCCCCAGACTGGCCGTTTGTGCCGCGCTCAAATGGGCGCCCGAAGTCGTAGGAAATGGTTTGGCCAAAGTGGTAGCTGTCGGTCAGCGCGGGTCCGCTGATCGAAACAGCTCGGGTATAAACCGAATCGAGACTTGCCGTGAGATTCCGGCCGCCGTCGAGTAAATTGAACTCATAAGCGAATTCCTCCCGCAGCCGCGTTACCAGCGCTGCGGCTTCCGGACGGCTCGAACTCTGGCTTTCCTCGGAGTCCTCCGCCTCTTGCGTCAAGCGCGCACATTCGATTCGCGTCCACGGTTTCAAGCCCAGGATCTCGGTGTGGATGTATCCGAGCGCGGCGAGCCGCTCAAGCACCGGATAGGCCCAGTAATCCAGCGGAACAAAAGGCGAGCCCATGTCTCGGCGATCGCGCACTTCGTCCTCGTCACCCGCGAGTCTTCCGACAGCGCTGCCTCCCAGTTCCGGATCATGATGCAGGCGATAAACTTCCCGGCCGATCAGCCATCCCAGCACTCCGCTGACGACGACATCGGAAGGAAAGTGTTCATTTCCCATGACCCGCGACGCGCTGACGGCCGTAGCCATTCCGTAGGCCACTAGCTGCGTCAAAGGGCCCGGATATTCGTGCGCAAATACGCTTGCGATAGACCAAGCCAGAGCGGAATGATCGGAAGGGAAAGACGTTCCGCCGGCGAAGAAATGGCCCCGGCCTTGATTCACATAAGGCCGCTCGCGCCCCAGCGAGTATTGAAGCGCGCTGCTGACCGCGAAACTGTCCACGGCAGCCTCGGCTGCGAGGAAGCCCGTTTCCGCCTGGCGTTCGTTGTGGGATATCTTGCCCCAAACGTAGAGACCTCCTGCGGCGCTGGCCAGGGAGGCAAGTCCGTAATTCGAAAAACTGCGATAACGATTGAAATCGCTGAATCCTGTCGATACGGCCTTTGCTGTCGAGCGATCTGTGGCAAAGAAACCTCCCGTTGCGGCTGCGATGGGGAACAGCCAAGTGCCGTCCTCCCAGCGGAGATTCCGCGGGCTGCTCCAAATGGATCGTTGGTCGGACCACAGATTGTTCAAGAGCTGTACTCCCATCACGTTTTGCCCGTTTTCTGTAAAGCTTAAATCAGCCTTTGCGTGTCGCTCCGGCCCCGGAGTGGCCGCCACCGCGTCCGGCGGAGCCTGTTCGTTCCCCTTGTCGGTGATCGCTGTGATCGCCGGAGGGTCTTGCTGCGAATCCTGAGGCGCCGCATGGCCCAGTGCTTCAATACTCAGCGGGGCCAACAGCAGAAGAGACCTCTGCAACCAGCGCGTGTGTATCTGTCGCATTCCTTATCGGTCCTAGTAGCGCAGTGCGATATAGACGGTGCTGGCGATCGAAGCCGCCACCTGCGTCGTCAACAGCACGTTTTGCCACTGGAGGTTCTTGCCCAGCGCCTTCTCGGGCACGAAGACCGTGTCTCCGGGCTGCAACGACGCGTTCAAGGTCTCTCCTGTCCACAATCCTCTTCTGGCCCCCACCACCGAACCGTCCGCGCGAATCACGAAAATCCCCTTCTTGTATGCGAGTTGCGTGGGTCCGCCGGCTTGGCTGAGGTACCAATTGGCACTCCGCCCCGGACGGTAGGTGAGCGCCGTGGGATTGAAGACCTGGCCCGCCACCATCACGTAACCCGGTCTCTTCGGAACGAAGAACGTGTCGCCGCTGAGCATTCCAATGTCCACCGGCGTGTTCTTCCAGCGTTGCAAGTCCGATGAGATGTGAAGTGCGACGCGTCCCACGGGTGGATTTGCATCGAGTTGGTCGAGACTCGATTGCCATTGCGCGATGGCCATGTCTCTGGCGATCTTCTGCTTCGGATCCGTGTCTGGCTGCATCGCCAGATTCTGCTGGACTTCCCGGACGCGAACGATCATGTCGTCCTGCTGCTTCGCTTCCAGATCACGCACCTGCCCTCTCTCCAACACGGCGCCGTAGGCGTACGCATCCGGCAGGAAACCGCCGGCCCTTTCCAGGACGGAACTCAGGGGCTCGCCTGGGCGGATGCCGTAAGTTCCGGGATGCGCCACTTCGCCGCTGATGGTGATCGACGCTTGAAGATCTTCCCATCCGGGGACCTCGCGAATGTTGAGCACATCGCCATCGCGCAAGGTCAAATCCAACTCCGGATTGCCGGCCATCGCTGCGCTCAGGTTCACGCTGATGTGCTTCGCGACGACCGGCGCGTTGTCGGAGGTGACGAAGTCCATCAAGTCCGCGGTGTCGCCCTCCGCGCTGCGTTTCAACCCGCCTGCAAGCCGCACCAGGTCGGAGACGCGCAAGTTCGCCGTCAGGGGGTAACGGCCCGGATTCACCACCTCACCGCCAATTCGGACTGACGCCGGGTCCGCCCGTGAAATATTCTCTCTGACCAGAATGCGATCGCGTGGCTCCAGCAACACGTTGTCCGCCGGGTCTCCGGCCAAAGCCGCCTTCAATTTCACGCTCAGGATCTTGAGTGAGCTGTCCGGAAGCATGCGGATGATTTGGGCGGACTCCGTGTCTCCATCCGGCGTGACCCCGCCCGCAAGCTGGATAGCGTCGCGAAGACGAATCTGCCCGGATGTCTGAAAGGTTCCGGGGTTTCTCACCGCGCCGCCCACCGAAACCGTTGGTGGGTTCTCGAAATCGAACCGGCTGAAGATCCGGATCGTGTCCAGTGGCTGCAGTGCCGGCGAGGCTTGCGGATTTTGAAGGGCCGCGCCGAGATCGAAGCTTTCCACACTCGGATGGTAGTCGGGTGCATTGAGGCGGATGATTTCCGCATACTGTGCGGCAGGTTCCGGCAATAGGTCCTGATAGGAGGAAACCAGGTCCGAGAGCCTCATTCCCGGCTTGTAGGAGTAGCGCCCTGCGCGCAAGACGTGGCCTTCCAGATAGACTGCGTCCTGGTTGAACGCCGCGATCGGGAAGATGTGCACCTCATCGTGGTCCTGCACCTGAAATGCCGCGAGTTTCGCCCGGATCTCGGCTGGGTCAGTCGCCCCGGACACATCCAGGCTCAGCATCGTGTGCTTCTGGTGCGCCTCCAGCCGTTGCACTTCGATGTGGCTCAGAGCCGCTGTCGGCAGGATTCCCCCCGCGAGGTCCAGCACTTGCACAAGATTTGCTTCGCCGTTCAATTCGTAAACCGCCGGTCTGCGCACCATCCCGCTGACCTGCACCTGTTCCCTCACCGGTGGAACCAGTAGTGTGTCCCCCGGTTCCAGGCGCTTCACATCGGTGCGAATCCCGCGTAGGAGCAAGTCGTAGAGGTCCACCCGTTGAACGAGCGCATCGCCTCGATAGTGCTCGATGACCCGCATGGATCCTCTCGTGCTCGGCCCGCCGGCAGCCAATAACGCATTCAGCGGTGTGGAAAGGGAACTCACGTCATAGGGGCCGGGATGATTCACTTCGCCCACGACGTACACTCGCACCGCTCGGACTCGAGAAAGGGAAACGTCGGCGGATGCATCGCGAAACTGCGTTCGCAGTTCGCTTTGGACAGCTTGTTGAACATTCGCCAAAGTCTGCCCGTTGACCTCCAGCGGACCCAACTCCGGGAGATCGATCCGCCCTTCGTGGTCCACGGTCAGATAAAGCCTTTGGGAAACTCCGCCCCAGATATCGATCGTCAAGCCGTCTCCGGGGCCAAGGACGTAGTCTGGAGAAGCAGGGAAATCGATGGGAAATGTGCTGGCCGATGGAGGAGCATTCTTGAAGATCGCCTCGCCAAATCGCCCGATTGAATCGGTTGAGGCGCCCGCATGCGCGTACATGTCGTAAATCGATGGAATGTTGGAATAGGGAGACCATCGCGCCTCCGGGGACGGCGGCCCGGCCTCTGCTTGCCTCTCGATCGCATAGCTCTCCTCATTCGTCGAACCTTCCGCGCCGCCCGGCGCAGCTGGCGCGGCTGGGGCCCTCAAACGTTGGGGAGGTGTCTGTTGCGGCTCAAGATCCGCATCTGGGGAAGCCGAGTTCAGTCTATCGAGCAGGGTTGGATCGGATGTCACGCCCCGGCTGAAACTCATGTCTGCCGCGCCTTCTCCCTGGTTGGAATCTAGCGCCGAGCTCTGCAGGGCCGCGCCTTCTCCCTGGTTGGAATCTAACGCCGTGCTCTGCAGGCCCGTGCCTTCTCCCTGGTTGGAATCTAGCGCCGTGCTCTGCAGGGGTGCGCCTCCGCGAGCGGGCACCGGATTGATCATCATGTGGTTTGTATTGCGATCTCGGGGCTCCTCCGGAGGGACGCTGGCTCCGCGAGGGGCCACGCCCGTCGTTGGAGTCTGGTCGGCTTGTCTCTGGCAGAAGGGGGAGCCTTCCGTACTCTCAGGTTCGCAGGCCGCGCGTCTGGCGTTGACCTGTTCGGCATGGCGCGCCGCTTCATCCGCGACAACTTGCCTGATGTATTCTCGCTCCAGCGCTGCTTGCTCCCGCCCCACTTCAGAGTCGACGTTCACTTTCGGAATCAGGTATCCGTAACTTTGAAGCAAGCGCGTGGCAGCCGCCCGGAATTTCTGTTCCTGGCCGAGCCGCAACATAATGGCGGAGTCTTCCAAGTCCGACTCTTCGAGAATCTGCCCTCGGTCCGCCGCGTCCTTGGCCATCCAGCGTTTCAGCTCTACCAGAAGTCCCGGATTCTGCCGCAACACGTCACTGATCTCGGATTGGGAGGCCGCCACCAAGTTCAAATTGTCTTCGGCCAGGGCGGATTCATGACGGGCGGGAGGCGCAGCAGGAGCATTCTGCGCCCGTAGCGGACTTCCAGAGAGCAGGGCCGCGAAAGATGCCGCAATCAATGCGCACTCTTGCACTGCGCATGAATATCGCTTCCAACCCTGGGCCACTTCATTTGAGAGACTCATAATTCTTTGCCTTTCATCGCGCGCGCAATGCTGCGAAGCGCGTCCAGAATTCCTGACTCGGAAGCCTCCACGGCAGTCGCTTGGATATCGAACGACGCTTGATAGAACACGCTCCAATTCCCGTCCGTGGCCAGGGCAAGGATCTTCATCTCTGGATGGATTCGCAGCAGGGAATCGCAAAGTGCCGGGCGTTCACTCCGGGAATCTGCCGCCAAGACCAGGAATTCAGGCAAGGTTTGTTCCACGATTCGAGGGATCTCGGATTCGTTCTCAATCTCCGCCACGATCTCGATGTCGGGCTGATCCGCCATGGTGGCGAGAATGAGGTCCCGCATCAGGCGGGGACGATTGGCAACCGCAACTCGTATGTTTCCGCTCAATGGAGTTCACCCGTACTCGAGCGACCGTAGCAGCACAATGCGAAGGAGGGAACGTTCAAAAGGGGCTCAATCGAGTACTGCCGAAGTACTTCTAATTATGAGGACTGAAATAAACCGTACCAGTACGTCCCAGGTACTCCATTTGGGACCGAACTAGGTACTTATGCGAGAGGATTGGTTCAGTCAGCCTGTGCGTACGCCCCAGGAATCTGGACTCGCTCCACCACCTGCAGCCGGTCACTGGCCCCCACCTTGCGCAACATTCGGTGGACATGGTTCTTAATCGTCTGTTCCGAAAGGTTGAAGTGGTTGGCGATTTCCTTGTTCGTGAACCCGCGCGCGATCAAAGGTATCAACTCCCGTTCTCGGCGAGTCAGGCCGTTGTCCGCCTTCAACCCTAAGGTCAGAACGGGCGTATCCTGGCGCGCCACCATCCGGAAGAGTGCCATGCAGAGCCGAGGTGGACAAACTGCTTCGCCTTGTGCGACCGCGCGGATCGCCGCGATGACATCAGCGGCGGAAGCATCCCGCAGCAAGTATCCCGCTACTCCTGCGCGCACCGCCTCATGAAAATGCGCCTCATTTTCATCCATGCCCACCATCAGTGCTTGAACCTTGGGTCTCGTGCTCCGGACGGAACTGAGAAAGCGGAGATTCCGCAAGGGCAGAGCGGCCCCCTCGATCAGCACCACATCCGCTTCCGACTGCAATACCGCCCCAACAATGTTCGAATAATCCGCAGTTTCTCCTGAAATCACCATGTTCGCTCTCTTGCAGAGCACCCGGCCAAGGGCCTCACGCAAAAGACGGTTGGTGGCGAGTAGAAATACACCTATCCGGGGATAAACGCTGGCGCCTTCACTCATCGTGCTTCTTCCTGGAAAGGGACGGAGGTTACGTACTATGCTGAGCTTCGGCCACGCTGGGTAAGGTCACTTTAATTCCGTCGATGCGGTGGAACTCCAAGCCGCATCTGCGAAATGCTCTGATGAACCGCGGTGGGCGCAAGTACGAGAGGTACGCCCAACGACTTCGCCCATTTGACGCCACAATTTACGCCGATTATGCCGACTACGCTTCCGCCTTCCAAACAGCAATGATGGCAGCTTTCATAAAGGGGTTAAGCCTCATGTGCCAATAGCTGCACTTCGCTCAACCAGTTGGCCGTCTTGTATCCCGAGTCCAAAGCCGTATTCCTCAATGGCCCTGGCCGGTCCATGTGCGGTCTGTAAAAAGTACTAACTACATCCCCAATACTCACCACTATAAAGTACTGACCGCAACGAAAGACTACCCATCCGCAATTTCGCTGTCAACAAGATTATTTGAATGCAAAGCAACTCTTTTCTAATCTTTCTTCCCCTGCACACCTCACATTACAAAATATTTACAAAAGCTGTTCCAGCGTGAAACAGAATCCCGCCCCCTCTATGCAGAGAAACAGCAGGTTCATTGCCATCCCGCTAAATACTTGCCATCCAACTCTTGCCTGCGCCGTGCGATGATTACCAGGCAGCTTTCGACAAGGAGGATAGACATGGAGCGACGCACCTTCCTTCGCCTTTCCGCCGGTGCAATGACGCTGGCCTCAACCCGCTTTCTCCTCGCACAAGAAACTTCCGGCCCGCGTACGCTGCGTCAAGCGGCCGCAACCCGGAATATCCTGGTGGGCTCGGCCGTGGGACGCGGCGCTTTTGGCGATCCGGAAATGGCGCGCCTCGTCGGCGAGCAATTCAACATTCTTGTTTCGGAAAACGACATGAAGTGGGCCGCGACGCAACCCGAACAGGGTCGGTATGAGTTCAGACGCGCCGACGAGCTGCTCGCCTTTGCAGAATCGCACGACCAGCGCGTGCGCGGGCACAATCTGTGCTGGCACCAGGACAATCCGAAGTGGCTGGAGGCCGCGCTGACGCCGCAGAATGCCGCAACCATTCTCGAGGATCACGTCCGCACCGTCGCGGGGCATTACGCCGGAAGGATTCACTCGTGGGACGTCGTGAATGAGGCGGTGAATCCCGACGACGGCCGGGAGGACGGTCTGCGCAAGTCAATCTGGTTGCAGATGCTCGGGCCCGACTATCTTGAGTTGGCGTTCCACACCGCCGCCGAGGCGGATCCCAAAGCGCGGCTCACGTATAACGATTACGGTCTCGAACTCGACAATCCCGGTGATGACCGCAAGCGCATGGCGCTGCTGAAGCGGCTGCACTGGTTCCGGAAGAAGAAGATTCCGCTGCACGCCGTCGGCATACAGTCTCACCTGTCGGGGAGTCTGGTTCCCCCGACGTGGAAGGGCCTAAATCATTTTCTCAATCAAGTTCACGGTTTGGGGCTCGAAGTGTACGTGACGGAATTGGACGTGAACGACAGCGAATTGCCCGCTGACATCCCGACGCGCGACCGCATGATTGGCGACCTCTATCGCAGTTACCTGGAAAACGTCTTGAAACACCCTGCAGTGAAAGCCGTGCTGACTTGGGGCTTCACGGATAGATACTCGTGGCTGAACGGTTTCCAGCGCCAGAGGCCGGACCACTTGCCGAAACGCCCGCTGCCGTTCGACGCCGAGCTGCATCCCAAGCCTGCCTTCGACGCGATGGTGGAAGCGCTGACAAAAGGCTGAGCGGTAGGCGCGGACTATTCGGGCGCCGCAGGCGGTACCTGGTACTCCACGACGACAACATCGCGCAAATCATCGCGGTGGCGCGCGTGGGCAAGATATTTCCCGACTTCCCGCCAGCCCGTGGCTTTGCAGAGCCGCAGGCTGTCGCGATTTTCGGCAAGCACGTGCCCGACCAGTTTGCGGTATCCCTGGCGGGACGCTTCCGCCTGGGCTGAGCGCATGAGCTGCCGGCCCACGCCGTAGCTGCGGAACGACCGCCGCACGAAGATGAATACCTCGCCGATGTCTGCGAGCGAAGGCCGCCTATCGAATGCTTCGATTGCTGCCCAGCCCGCCACCCATCCCCGGACATCCGCCGCCAGGACGGGATGTTTGGGGTCCAGCTCGGCGGCTGCGATTCGCTCGCGTTGTTCTTCGATGGTCTGCGCAGCACTCTCGAAAGTTGTGAGCTTGTCCGCCACGGCTTCATTGTAGATTTCGCGCAATGCGGCGGCGTCGTCCGCGCGCGCGGGACGCACCGCAAGCCGGGGTCCGCTCCCAGGGGAAGCCACCTGACGATTCTACCATTGCTGGATTTCTTTCGTGCCCCTGTCGATTGGAAGGCCGAACGAAACTCGCCCCGGAGGCGCGCGCGAGTGCCTTGACTTTCCACTTCCCGCCCCACAAACTAGCAAAATCATGACGGAACTCTTGCAGCGCCTGACCATGGCGGACTTCTGGAAGGGGCTCGTGCTGACCTTCCGCTCGCAGAATCCCAAGAAGATTTACACCGAGCAGTATCCGCTCGAGCGGCCGCTGGTGGCTGAGCGTTACCGCGGCGCGCCGCGGCTGAACATCAATCCGGACACCGGAGAAACCCTCTGCATCGCCTGCAATCTTTGCGCGCTGGCGTGTCCGGAGAACTTGATTGTAGTTGGCTGGCATCGCGACGACGCCACGCGCCGCAAGGTGCTGACGCATTTTACCTACGACACTTCGCGATGCATGTTCTGCGGGTTATGTGAAGACGCCTGCCCCACCGACTGCCTGGAGTTGACCCAGGATTTTGAAATGGCCAATTACAGTCGTGAGGGCGCCGTCTGGGACCGTCATCGTTTGGAAGAAGGCCCGACCCCCGCCCGCTACACGCGGTAGGCCTAGGGCAGCATGGAACTCCGCAAAGATCCCATCACTCGAAGCTGGGTTCTAGTCGGGCATCGCGAACTTCCGTCTGTAGTACCCAATCAGTGCCCGTTGTGCCCCACTACCGTCGGACCGCCTCCGATCCTCCAATTACCCAGTGAGGGACCCTGGCGCGTATGCGTGCGTCCGCACAGCAATCCCCTCTATCACATCGAGGGAGACATGGGCCGCCAGGCCGAGGGCATCTACGACAAAATGCTTCCTGTCGGCGCTCACGAATGGATCGCGGAGACTCCGGACCACGAAGGCACCCTGGCCTACCTGAGTGACGATCAAATCGCCACCGTGCTCGAGGCCTACCGCCTGCGCATTCTCGATCTCAAGCGGGACCGCCGATTCAAGTACGTCAGTGTTTTCCGCAATCGCGGTTTGCCCGCGGGAGAAGAGCTCACCCATCCGCATTCGGAAGTCACTGCTTCGGCATTTGTTCCCCGGCGGATTCTGTATGAATTGCGGGCGGCGCGCGGCTGGTTTGAAGAAAAGGAACGCTGTGTGTTCTGCGACATCGTCCGCCAGGACGAGCGCCGGGGAGCGCGTTTGGTGGACACCCAGGGCGATTATCTCGCTCTTTGTCCCTATGCGTCGCGCGTGCCGTTTGAGATTTGGCTCATGAGCCGGCAGCACAACCACTTGTTCGAGCAGGTGCGACAGAAATCGAACCGCCGTGAACTTGCGGTTCTCCTGGGACGCACGCTCCGGCGAATCGGTCGAATCACCAGCAACTACCACATGGTCTTGCACACGGCCCCGAACACGATCGAGCGCACCGGCGATATGCAGCCCTTCTGGAAGACCATCGCGGATGACTACCACTGGCACATCGAGATTCTTCCCATCCTCGAAAAAGTCAGCAAGTCCTACAGCATCAAAGAGGTTTACTTCAACCAGCTTCTTCCGGAGCAGGCGGCGGAACAACTCCGGCAGACCGATCCGAACCCCTGAGCGCACGCCCATGAATCACAACGAACACGGCGGCATCCTTTCAAGGCTTCTGACGATCCTGGTGTTGGTTTGCTTGGTGGCGGCCCTTTACGCGCTGAGGCATCCCATCCTGCGAGCGGCCGGAGAGTTCTGGGTGGTGGAAGATTCGCTCGCTCAGTCGGACGCCATCATCATACTGAGCGATGACAACTATTCCGGCGACCGCGCTGCCCGCGCGGCGGAACTCTACCGAATGGGTTTGGCGCCGCGCATTGTGGCGAGCGGGAAAATGTTGCGTCCCTACGCGGGGATAGCCGAGTTGATCCAACACGATTTGGAATCGGACGGCGTCCCGGCGTCCGCGATCGTGATGTTTCCGCATCGCGCGGACAATACCCGCGAAGAAGCGGAGGCACTGCGCACGCTCGTCGCGCAACGAGGCTGGCGACGCATTCTCGTCGTCACTTCAAACTATCACACGCGGCGATCGCGATTGATTTTCAACCGCGTAATGCCTTCCAATGTAACAGTCCGTGTGACCGCGGCCCATGATTCCGACTACGATCCCACGGCCTGGTGGGAACACAGGCTCGGCATCAAGATATTTTTTCACGAGACGGTCGGCTACCCCTTGGCTTGGTGGGAGCTGCGGAGCCGTCCTGCTCCAGCCGAATTGACCCCATCTTCCCATAACCTATTGATTCTAAATAGGTAAGAGTCGGCGCGCCTCTCCTCCACGCGGGAGAGAATCGGCAAGAATGTTGGCTAAGCCGAAACCGGCTTACACTAAATGTGCAAGTTTTTTCAGTTTACTCTCCCTAATGTCTGTAATATATTCCCCGGCTAGTCTCCCTCTCCGAGCTGTCCACTAAGCTGCTCAGCGTCGCGGCTCAGGAGCAAAAGGCTGAGGAGGTTTGTATGTGGCGCAAGCCCGAAGAGCCAAAAGTTTCTTCGCCTTTGCCTGAACCCACGCCCGCTTTGCGCATCGAACCGAATCGCGCGACGGGCGTTTCTGTTTCTCCTGGAGTTTCCACTGCACATCCTCCCGCCGGCGGCGTTCTGACTTCTTCGCTGCTCATCAAAGGTGAAATCACGGGCCGCGAGGATCTTTACATTGACGGCGAGGTGCAAGGGAAGATCCGCATCCCCGAGGCCAAAGTGACAGTCGGTCCTCACGGCCGCGTTTCCGCCGACATCGAAGCGAAAGAAATCTTGGTGCGCGGCAACGTCAAGGGCAGCCTGCACGCCCAGGACCGCGTGGAGATCGGCCCGACCGGAGAGGTCCACGGAGACGTTATTTCGAGGCGCCTGATGATCGAAGACGGCGCGGTGGTTCACGGACTGATTGAAGTGCAGCGCCCCGCCGAGCCCGTGCAGCCGCGCGTGGTTCGGGCCACGGGCACGGAGAATTCACAGCCGGTGACGGTTGAAACCTCGGGATCGTAGCGGAGTCGCATGAGCTTTTTCGAAAGATTGCGAGTAGCTGGGGTGCGCCATTCATCTGCGCACGTGCCGCGTGCGGTTCATCCGGCCAACGCAACTGGGACGCCTGGCATCACGATGGCTCCGCCGGTGCGCGTGCCCGTGCAGGGGGCGTCCGGCGCGCTTCACAGCTCACGTATTTCGAACGGCCTGAAGGAATTCCTATGGTATTTGGATGGCGTCGGGCGTGGCTGCTTATTGGATCTCGGGCCCGTGTGGCAGCAAACAGTCGGCTTCTTTGTGGACCGCGGCTTCAAGGTTTACAGCGAGGATCTCCTGGGGGAATGGAAGGAATTCATCGAACAGGAAACTCAAAAGTTCCGCGCAGACCCTGGCGGCGATAGCGATTTGGACAGGCGGCCCGCGGCCCGCGCCGAGCGCTTCCTGGAAACGACTCTTCGCCAGCCGGCGGGGACTCTGGACGCTGTCCTGATGTGGGACTTACTCGATTACTTGGACCCCGCGCTTGTAGAGCGCATCGTCGCGCGCCTGTCGTCGCTTGTCCGCGAAGGCGGTGTGGTTCTGGCCATGTTTCACAGCCGCACGCCCGACAGTTTCCGGCGATACCGTGTTCTAGACGGCCACAATCTGGATGTGTTGTCGACGCACGGAGAATTCCCTCACCTGCATGTCTATCAAAACCGGGAGATTCTGAATCTCTTCAGCCGCTTCCACTCTTCGAAATCGTTTGTGGGCCGCGATCAGATCCGTGAAGGCCTGTTCATCAAGTAGCATTCCCCGATAGCTCAAGGCAAATTCGTCGCAGTGCGATTCTGCGCGAAAACGCGTGTGCAGGGACGCCTACACCAGTGGCGCGTAAGAGAAAGCTTATTAGAATGCGCGGCCTGGACGGCGGCGCCGGCGATGGTGGTTGCGGTGGCGATGCCGGTAGGTGGAATGTGCGCTCGGCGTGTTTGCCGGGGCCGAATTTGCAGGGCGCGCCGCGCCCAAAGCGGATGCCAGGAAGGTCGCAGCCAAGAACAATTTCTGCACGATGTCTTGCCTGCTTGCAGGCCCGCTGGCCTCGCTGAAAATTCACCAGGTTGTTTGCGGAATCCCGCAGGGGATGTCGCTTGCACTATGCGATTCTCGAGACCCGGCGAAAGCCTTCCGCGTTCGTACGCAGGCCCGCCCGCACGGCGGGGGACCTGCGGCGAAATCAACTGCCGGCACTGCCGTTCCAGAGCAGGCGAATCAGATCCCGCTGGTGCTCGATCACGTTCGTTTGCCACAGAATGGCCAAGAGCATCAGGCTCATCACCACGGCCGAGAGGGTGAGCGCGATTGCCATGTGCGATTCCGAAGCGGGTACGGTTAGGAGTCGGCGCAGCCGATTCATTCTTCCTCCGGTCGTTCGCCTACGCTCCTTGCGGTCGGTCGTGCCAGGCCGCCGCAAGCGCGCCCAAGTTGCAGCCCCGAAAAAAGGTACAGTCCTACACGCTCTTGAGTCTCGCAATCGCGAGGCCATCGCGTTGGGAATCCGCATTGTGACAATTTCACTGGATTTTGCTGAGTTTACGCGGCGATTTGTGCGGCTCGGACGAGGACTCGCGCAGCCGGATGCGCATTCTCTTGCGCAGTTTGCTCAATGTTTTCCATTCTTTTGCTATGCGCAACCTTTTTCATAACTCTAGTACTCTCAGTACCAGTTTCGCCCAGCTCGCCGCTCCCGCCGCGCCCCCGTGCTCTATCTGAGCGCTCTTCTGAGTTGGTTCTTCGTGTCGATTCTTGTCTGGGCCTCCGAGCATGTACTGCTTGTTCGCCGCCGCGAGCATCGAACGATCCGAATCGGAAGATCCAATCGCGACAACCTGAAATCGCGCGCGCGTTGCTGCGCGGTAGAGCTTGACGAGTTGCCGCGCCGCGCGGCCTGCGTCTGGAACGCCGGAGAAGCGCCAGAGCGGTTCTCCTGCTTGCGCGGTGAACCCGCGCTGTCGCGCCAATTCCACGAAGCGGGCGATTTCCTTCTCCGACGCGCCCGCGATGAAGAATTGCTCCTCGAACTCCCGCTGCCGCGCGCGGTGCGCTTCGTCCGTAGAAAGGCCGAGATTGTGAGCGGTTTCCTGGAGTTTCATTTGCCCCAAGCTGGCGACCTGGATCCCCGCTTCGCTGGCGATTTCCTCCAGCGCTGCGCAGGTTTCCGCGTAGGGCGTGCCCATCGCCACCATTTGATAGCCCCCAGCGCGTCTCGACCCTTCGACGGCGATATTGAAATAATCCTGCGGCAGGAACAGTCCTCCCCCGTTCTCGGTGACAAACGGGTGCCGATGTCCGATTTTCCGCCGCAGGGGGTCGAGTTGGGCGCGCGTCCGTCCGGAAAAAACCACCCAGGGAATGAGACGGCGGTCCAGTTCGGCGATCACTTCTTCCGCGGCCGAGCAGGAGTCCGTGCGCGGGTCCAGAAGGCAGTTTTCGAGTGCGGTGAACAGCACAAATCGAGGGGCAAGCACGGGAGAAGAGTCTAACGCGGGAAAGGCGCGAAACGAAGGTATGTCCTTTCAAACGACGAACGGGCAAGGCGCCAGTGTCAAACGCCTTGCCCGTTCTTTCCGCTCGGCCCGGTCGCCTTCCGCTCCCCGTCTGTCCAGGCCGCAAGCGCGTGAGAAAGACTACCGGCTGCTGGCCGTGCTGGCGGACGTGGTCGGCGTCGCCGACTTCGGCACGCTGATGTAGCCTGTGATCTGGTTATCCTTTACTTGATTCACCACGAATTCCAGCGGCTGCCGTGTGGAAGTCACGTGGAAGAAGATCGGATCGTTGATCGCCAGGTTCCTCCGCCCGATGTGAACGTCGTCAGCGAGCAGGTCCACGGTGAACTGTTTCTTGTTCAGATTGGTGCCCTTGAGCGTCACCATGAAGTCTCCCACCTTCGCAGGCTTGTTCTTGCCCGTCACGGTGAACTCGATGTAGTCCCGCTCGCCCATGCGGCGCAACTCCTCGACTTCTTCGTGATTGCGGGCGATGAGGGTGCCCAGTTGGCTGCGGGCCATCTGCAGATCGCTGCGCGTGGAATCTAGGTCCGTGCGCACGCCGGTAACGCGCGTATCCACGGCCTTCACGTCGTCTGAATTCGCTTTATTCGCCAGCTCGCCCTGGACGTTATCGCTGACCTGCGAAATCTGTTGCTGATTGGTCTGCGCGTCCTGGGCTTCCTGTTCGCGTGCCTTCTTCAACTGGCTTTGCGTGATGCGCAGCTTGTCTGTGACGACACTCAAATCGCTCTGCAATCCCGAATTGAGAGAGTCGGTCTGCGCCTGATGTTGCTGAAGCTGAGCGATCTGACTAGTGTAGTCCTGCTTGACCGTCTTGATCTCGTTTTCCAGCGATTCCTGCGCCTGGGTAGCACGTGACGATGTCATCCAGCCGACTCCGAGTCCCGCCAGCGCCACGATTCCCGCCAGGATAACGGCCGGGCCCACCCATCCCGCGTGGCTGCTGGTGCTTTGCACGATCTCTTCCTTGTCTTCTGCCATAGCGTATTCCCCCCTGAGGAGTTGCTCCTCGGACACTCAACTGCAAGGGAAGCGCCAACGCAACTACTTGCACATAGGGGGTCGTAATCGCCTCAGAATGAGCCTTTTAGTATGAGCGGGAGCCTCGGGGTCCGATGAAGGGGCTAGTACTAGTCCCTGCAATCTTTACAGACCGAAGGCTTTTTCGCAGGCAAATGGCATTCGGCCAGGAGCAAGAACGGCCCCTAGAGGCCGGAATTGCGCCAAGAACGCAAGAAGGAAGCAGGCTGGCGTCGCGAGCCTCCATCAAGGCCTCAATTCGCGACGCCAGCCTGAGAAACGAAAGACGAGCCTGTAATTCCTAGTGGCCTGGAGCCGGCGGATACGCCGGCAAGTCCGCCGGACGCGGTGGCAGCACCTGCGGGTTCGCCTGGATGTTTTGCATCACCACGGCGATGGCCTTCTCAAGTTGTGGATCGTGCCCTGCCATCACCTGCTCCGGCAGGTTGTCCACGACGATATCCGGATCGACGCCGTGATTTTCCACCACCCAGTGGCTATCCAGCCCATAAATTGAGAATTCCGGCCGCGTGATGTAGCCGCCATCCATCAGTGGAATCAAGCCGCGAATTCCTCGGACGCCGCCCCAGGTCCGCATCCCGATGGTCGGGCCCAGTTTGTAGAACTTGAACATGTAGGGAAAGATGTCTCCGTCGGACGCAGAATACTCGTTGGTGATGCAGGCGAGCGGTCCGGTGAACACGTAATCGGGGAGCGTAGCGGCTCCCAGTTACGCGCGTCGGACATGCCGGACAGAACGCGCCGCAGCCGCTCCTCGATCATTTCGTCCACGAAGCCGCCGCCGTTGAACCGAACGTCAATGATGAGTCCTTGTTTGCGGATCTGCGGGAAGAATTGGCGGACGAACTCGTTCAAGCCGTCATCCTCCATGTTCGGGATGTAGATGTAGCCGACTTTTCCGCCTGTGGCTTCGTCCACTTTTTTGCGATTCGATTCGATCCAATCGAGTTCGCGCAGGTGATATTCGCTGCCGATCGTTCGCACGACCACGTTGCGCGAACCTGTATCGCTCGGCTGGGAATTGACCGTCAGCGTCACGTTCTGCCCGGCCGTGTTGACAAACAGTTCGTACGGATTCTGCGGAATGCGCAGCGGGTGGCCGTTCACGGCGAGCAGGTAACTGCCTTCGGCCACGTTCACGCCCGGCTCGGTCAGAGGCGAAATCCGGCGCGGGTCCCAACTCTCGCCGGGGTAGATCTTCTTGATGCGGTACATTCCGTGCTCCGCGTCCGCCTCAAAATCCACGCCGAGCAATCCCGTATTCGCCGCATGCAAATCCGGGTAATCGCCGCCTCCGACGTACGTGTGCGAATTGCTCAGTTCGCCGATCATGTCGCCGATCAGAAAATTCAGATCGAGCCGATCCGCGACGTACGGCACCAGCACCTCATATTTTTTCCGCATGGCGTCCCAATCCACGCCGTTCATCGAAGCCTCGAAGAAATAATCGCGCTCCTGCCGCCAGGCTTCGTTGAACATCTGCTTCCATTCGGCGCGTGGGTCGATTTGCGCCTGCATCCCGGAAAGATCGAGTGCGCCTTCGCCCGGATGATGCGTCGCGCCAGGTGCGGCGTCCACGATTCCGAAGGCTTGTCCGCCGGCGCCCGGCGCGGCATACAACAGTTTGGTTCCGTCTGCCGACCAGGCAAACGCGACCGCCGGCGTAACCAGCACATGCGACTCGCGCGCCTTCATGTCGAACACGTGAATCTCCGGATCTTCGCCGGGCAGCGGCCCGGAAAGTCCCGTCGCAGGCTGCGTCGCGTAGAAAACCAGCCCTTTGGCCGCGCCAACTTCAGTGACGACCGTGGCAGGGATCGGGAACGCGACGATGCGGTTCTGAATTCCGTCGAGATCGATGCGAAACTCTGGTTTCGGCGCCTCTTCCGGCGTTTTCGGTTTCTCGGGCGGAGCCTTCGGATTCGTTTTTTCGGGGGTCCCGCCTGCGGGGCCGCCAGCGGTAGCGGCAGGCTCGGGCGACGCCGGCTTCACGCTGACTTCGTCGCTCTGCGTCGCAAACGGCGAGGGCGTATCGTTCTGCAGTGTGACGGCGTAAACGCGCATCGGCTTCGGATTTGAAAACTCCGTATCGAATGTGCCGACGACTTCGTTGTAATCGCGGCTCGAAGCGAAGTAGAGGTACTTGCCTTCCGGATCGAACACGGGGAAATTGCTGTCCGTGAAGCTCTCCGTCACCGGCGAGATCTTTCCGCTCGCCAGAGAATAGAGTTCGACGGCGTGGTTCGTGTTCTCGAACACCTTGGCATATGCGATCCACTGGCTGTCGGGCGACCAGTTGTATGCGGTGATCTCGAAATACTTCGCCGTATCCACCAGCACCGGCTTCTTCGCTTCAACGTCCACGTACCAGAGGCGCAGCTTTTGGTCGGAATAGGCGAGCTTCTTGCTGTCCGGCGACCATATCGGCGGAAAGAGAAACCCCTTGTCGCCCTTCGTGATTTGCACTGCCGGTCCCATGCCGCCCTGCGGCGAGACGTAAAGCTCTTCCTCTCCCGTCGCGTCCGAGATGTACGCGATCCACTTTCCGTCCGGCGACCACGCTACACCGTGCTCGCGCGAGCCCGGCGAAGTTGTCAAATTGCGGATGCTCCCGTGTTTCGCGGGCACCGTGTAAACGTCTCCGCGTGCGGCGAACACGGCGCGGCTCCCGTCGGGCGCGATGTCGAAATCGGTGATGAGTTTGCTCACGTTTGCCCAATGGCGTTCCGCTTCGGGGAAATCGCCGGGCAGATAAACGGTGAGTTTCGTGGTTTTCTCCGTCGCGGTGTCTAACAAATAGAGGTAACCCGAATTTTCAAACACGATCGTGTCGCCCCCGAGGCTAGGCCAGTCCACGTCGTAATCGGTGTAGTGCGTCAGTTGGCGCGTCTGTTTGCTGCCCAGGTCGTACGCGAAAAGATTGATGCGCTGGTCGGACCCACGGTCCGATCCGAAATAAATCGTATTCCCGTGCCACATCGGGTAGGTGCTCGTGCCGTCGTAGTCGCTGATTTTCTCGGAGTGCATGGTGGCGAAATCGTAGATCCAGAGCGACTGCGCGAGCCCGCCGCGATAGCGCTTCCACGTCCTGAAATTGCGGAAGATGCGGTTGTAGGCGATGCGCTTGCCGTCGGGCGAAAACGAACGTCAGCCCGCCCTTGTCCACCGGCAATTGCTCCGGCAATCCGCCCGTCACCGGCACGGTAAACAATCTGCCGAACCAATCGTTGAATGTGTTCTGCCGCGAGAGGAAGACGATTTTCTGGCTGTCCGGCGTCCACGTGATGACTTGGTTGTTGAACCCCATGCGCTCCGGCATCGGCTGGATGTCGGGGAGAAACGTCAATTGGCGCGGCTCGCCGCCCGTCGCCGGCATCACATACACGTTGGTATTTCCGTCGTATTGCCCCGTGAAGGCGATCCACTTTCCATCCGGCGAGAATTTTGCAAACAGCTCGAGCCCGGGACTTGTCGTCAGGCGCTGCGCCGCGCCGCCGGACGTCGACACCAGCCACAGATCGCCCGCATAGCTGAAGACGACCTTGTCTCCGTGCACGTCGGGAAACCGCATCAGCCGGCCTTCCGGCATCGTCTGCGCCATCACCGCCGGCGCAAAAGCAAGCACACACGCCACCAGCCACATTCCGATTCGTTTCATATGGATTTCACCCCGCCCGATTTGAACTGAGGCCTCTCGCGGTCCGCAATCTTAGCGCATCTTCCCGCCCCGCGCTAATCAAAGCGCGCTCTGGTTGTGGGTCAGCTCCCCGAACGAGCGCTTGCACCAAAGTGGATTATTTCCGCGTGCGCAGTGATCCGACCAAGAACCGGACCACTCCCCACCTCGCCGTGAGTGCCGTCGCTTGTTCTCAACAGCAATCGTGGAACTTGCGCTTGGCTCAGCGTAAAGTGTTTTTGAGAGGGGAGAGGAGAAGAGATGCGCTTTTATGCAATGGCCTCACAAACCTCGCTGGTCCTAGCTCTCCAGTTGGCAACATTCCTGGTGTTCGTACCGGCGAGCGCCGCTCAACAACCGATTTCACCTTCGCCCAAGCGAGTAGAGACTGATCACGTCCGGCTGTCCACGCCAGTCGTTAAGGCATGGCGCGGAATCCCTGTTGGGTGCCCGGTTTACGCACTTGACGACGCAGTGGGAACGAAGGATTGGTTGGAGCGGGCGTTGATTGACCGCATCGAGTTCCAGAGCGGAATCTGGCACGTCTGGATCGAGCCTGGGTACTCGGTGTTTAGAATCTATCCGTACTTGTCCAAGGAGAGCCCACAGCCGACTGTTTATCAAGGAATCGTTCTGAAGGTGAAAGGAACCCTAACTGTCGAGGATCTTCTCGCGGCCATTCGAAACCGCACTCCGACAATCAAAATCGATGAGTATGATGTCTTTGGCGCCGATGGCGTGGGTATTCAAAGATACTCGCGACCGCACGAGGAGGGCGGGCCTAGGCGCTAAGCCTGCTTCCGGGGACGGGGAGACACGCCCTCGTTCCCAGTGCTGCTGATGCTAAGTCGCTATTGCGTCCAGAGCCCCAGACACGACTCGCCACCAAGTGGGTGGTCGGCCACTCGGAAACCACCTGCGGCAGCCTGCTCAACTCTTGCGAAGGGTCACACGGACGAAATGTCGCGTCCCGCTAGGTGATCAACCAGGCGTGTCTCGCAGAATCTTTCTGGTGCCGAAAGCATGGGGATAGCGAGCTGGAAGTCGGTGTGAACACGAAACACGAGGCAGGAAGCACGAGGCACGGGCCACGGCCCACGAAACCTACTCCACCGGCACGATCACCGTGTCCTTCGACGCGGGCTCGTCTAGTTTCTTGCTCCAGGCGTCCAGACAGCCCTGCAGGGTCGCGAACAGCTCCGCGGTTCGGATGGGTTTGGAAACGTAAGCGTCCATGCCGGCTCTGAGACAGCGATCCTCGTCGCTTTTCAACGCGTGCGCGGTCATCGCAATGATTGGGACGTGGGCGCCCGTGGATTTCTCTTTTCTGCGAATTGCCGCTGTCGCCTCGAATCCGTCCATTTCCGGCATTTGGATGTCCATAAAGATTGCGTCGAACGGATTCTTCTCGTGTTCGGCGACGGCGGCGCGCCCATCCCCCACGACAGTCGCCACAAATCCGCGTTTCTCTAGCAGGCGCACCGCGAGCTTCTGGTTGATCTCGTTGTCTTCCGCCAGAAGAATCCGCTGCCGGTTGTGCTCCTCGCGCAGCGAGTGTTTCGTCACGAGCGGCGCGCTCGCCACTTCAGGAGCCTCTTGCAGAACGGCGCAGATCGCTTCCAATAACTCGCTTTGCCGGACCGGCTTTACCAGGTACGCCGAAATCCCCAGAGCGCGGCATCGCAAAGCGTCTCCCGCCTGGCCCACGGAGGTCAACATCATGATCGTTGCTCCGATCAGCGAACGGTCATTGCGAATTCGTTCCGCAAGCGTGAATCCGTCCATTTCCGGCATTTGCGCATCCAGCAGGATCAGCGGAAAGGAATTTCCGGCGTTCTTCGCAATTTCCAACGCCTGCAAAGCCGACAAACCGCCTTCCACCGCCGTAGGCTTCATTCCCCAGCGGGTCAGCATGCCTGTCAGGACGCGGCGATTCGTCGCATTGTCGTCCACGATGAGCGCGCGCAGTTCGTTGAGCCGGTGTGGCTCAACGGGCGTCGAACGCAATGGCGGCGTTTCTTGAATCGCCAGCCGGATTAGGAAGTGAAAGGTACTGCCTTGGTTCGGCTCGCTTTCCAGCCAGATGCGCCCGCCCATCAATTCGATGAGTTTCTTGGAGATGCTGAGCCCGAGGCCCGTGCCGCCGTATTTTCGCGTCATCGAACCGTCCGCTTGAGAGAATGCCTCGAATACTTTTTGCTGTTTATCGTGCGGGACGCCGATGCCCGTATCTCGCACAAGAAAATGAAGCATGGCCCCGCCATCCGCGTTCGGTTCGTTTTCCACGCTCACGAAGATCTCGCCCGTCTCCGTGAACTTGATGGCGTTGCCCACGAGGTTGACGAGAATCTGCCGGATGCGTCCCGGGTCGCCCACGAGCGCCTCCGGAACGTCCGGTTGAATTTCGTAGACCAGCTCGAGCCCCTTCTGGTGAGCGCGGAAGCTGAGGGCCCTCATCGTTTCGCCCAGGCCCTCGCGCAAATCGAACGGGATGAGTTCCAGCTCGAGCTTTCCCGATTCGATCTTGGAAAAATCCAGGATGTCGTTGATGATCGAAAGCAAGGATTCCGCCGACAGACGCACCAGGCCCAGGTGTTCCCGTTGTTCCGAGTTCAATTCCGTGTCGAGAACGAGTTCCGTCATGCCGATGATTCCGTTCATCGGAGTGCGAATTTCGTGGCTCATCGTGGCGAGGAATTCGCTCTTGGCGGAGTTCGCCGTCTCCGCGGCCTCTTTGGCCTGTTTCAGCGCTTCTTCCGCGGTCCTGCGCAGGGTAATGTCACGGCCAATGCCCATGATTCCGATCACCTGGCCGAGCTTGTCGCGCCACGGAACCTTCGATGTGGAGATCCACTTTGCGTTTCCTCGGGCGTCCACCGCCCTCTCTTCCTGATTCACAAGTGGCTGTCCGGATTGGATGATGGCTTGTTCATCGGAAAAGAAGGACGCTGCAAGTTCTTTCGGATAATAGTCAAAATCCGTCTTCCCTAGTAAACCCTCAGGGTCCTTCACTCCCATAAGCTCGGCAAGTGCCCGGTTCGCCACAACGAACCGGCTCCCGGCGTCCTTCACGTAAATATAGTCGGGCATGTTGTCGATCAACGTGCCCATCAACCTGCGCTCCTCGGAGAGAGCCTCCGCCGCGCTCTTGCCTCTTTCCGCCTCATGCCTGGCCGCTTCAGCTTCTTCCCTTGATCTTTCTGCCTCCGCGCGCGCGGCCTCGGCGCTCCGCTTCGCGGCCCGGGTTCGTTTCATTTGCGCGGCCAAAAGCAAGAGGACGACGCACAGCACCGCCGCCCCGCCGGCCAACAGACGCGCCGCGCGCTTCGCTTCCAAGAGCGAGAAGAGTCCCTGAGTTTGGGACAGCGAGCGCTCCCGCCATTTGAACTCAATATTCGCAAGACTGCCATCGGCCATCATCTTTCCCATCTCGGCGCGCAGCGCGTCAGCCGCTCGAACTGCCCCGGGACGCTGGTAACTTGCCCCTACTCCGAACATGACCGTAAGAGACGGGAAAGTGGTCATTTGCGTTGGAACGTCGGCGCATTCCGGGGGCGGATGGATCTCCTCGAAATCCTGCGTTACGACCGCCGCATCCGCTTCCCCCTTACAGATTGCGCGCAATTGTTCGTCCGGATTCGGAACATCAAATTGCTGAGCATTCGGGAAAAGTTCCTTCGTGATTTTGGTTTCGAGGCCGTACCTCAAAACCGACATCTTGAGGCTCGAGGATTGGTCTTGTGCCGAAACAGGGTTGTCCGCCTTGGAGATGAGACCGAAGTTGCTCATGATCCACGGAGTCGTGATGTGAATTTTCCCTCTTCGTTCTGGTATGTCCGCAATGATCGGCCAGAGATCTAGATGGCCCGAAGTCAGCGCTGCATCCCCATCTTTAGCTATGTATATCCATTCGAGCCGGATCCCGCGGCGTCGCGCGGCCTCATTGAGGATCTCAACTGCCGAGCCATGCGGCTGACCGTCCGGCCCGAGGAAGTCCGCTGTGCCGGAGTCGCTGTAGCCCATCCGAAAGGTTCGCTGCTGCAACAGGCGGGTCGTCCTCCAATGCTGGTAAGCCACGACGCTTGCCGTAAGCGCTACCACAAACGCCAGCGCCCACGCGAGCTTCCAACGCAACTTGGTTGTCGGAGTCATGGGCAGCGTTCCATTTCAGGATTACCTCAGTCAGCGGAATCCAAGGCGCAATCCTAGAGCGCAGAGGTCCGCAAGAGATGCGTGCATGCGAACGGCCAGACGCTATTCGACGCGTTCTCTCATGTCTTCTGGAATCAGTCGTTTACGGTAGGAAACGCTTCGCAATCCCCGGCGGAATCAGCAGAGGTGTTTCACTGCGGAAATCACTTCTCAAAGTGAAACTGGCGCCGCGATTGGCGCCGTCGAGCCTGGAGCCGAGCCGGCCGTCAAGTGAAATCTATTTAGCCGCCTAGGAGGCCGAGCGCGCGCAGTTCCGCGTCGAGCGGAGCGGACCCCGTGAAATGGATGCCGGTCATGCCGAGTTGCCGCGCGGCTTCGACGAACGCCTCGATGTCGTCAATGTAAAGCGATTCCTGCGCGCCAACGCCGAGTTCGGAGAGCGCGCGGCGATAGATCTTCGGTGACGGTTTCGTCGCCCCGATCGCGCAGGAATAAACGCGCACCGGGAAATGCTTCATGAACGGGAACTCGCGCTCCATGTGCTCGGCGTGAATGGGATCCGTGTTGGAAATCAACGCGAGCTTGGCGCGGGCCGTCAGCGTCACGAAGAGATCCTCTTTCAAGATCGGTTCGGGATCGAGCGCGCGATTCCAGGTGTCGCAGAAATTCGCGAAGTCCAGCGTGGAATGGAAACGCGCGGTGATGTGCTGGTGCCAGACGTGCGGCTCGATGCGTCCTTCCTGCCAATCGCGCCACTGCGGATCTTTTTCCAGGGCCGACCAAACTTCCTGCGGGGAAAGTTTGAGCGGTGTGCCCAGCGAGCCGAACGCGCGGGAAATATTGATCCGCACGATCACGCGTCCGACATCGAAAATGATGGCGCGAATGGCGTGCGTGCGGCGCGATCCGGCGCCGGTCGTGTCCGGAATGCCCATCATGCCCGTCCTGATTGCTCGCGTTCGGGCTCGGCGGGCGCGAGATCTGCGGGAGGATCGTTTTTGGGGGAGTGTGAGCGGGAGCGCGCACGCCACGCGCCGATGATCGCGGGCAAAAGCGAGAGGAACACGACGACGGCAATCACGTAGTGGATGCGGTCGCCGATATTCGGGATCAGTTTGCCCAGGAAATATCCGCCGAGCACCATGCTCCCGACCCACGAGATTCCGCCGGCGATGTCGTAGGAGAGAAAATGCCGGTACGTCATGCGCGCCGCGCCCGCCACCGGCGAAGAAAACGTCCGCACGATCGGCACGAAGCGCGCGATGATGACGGTCTTACCGCCGTAGGTTTCGTAAAAATTGTGCGCCCGCTCGAGATGCTTTTTCCGGAAGAAGAAGGAATTCTTGCGTCGATAAAGCGCCTGGCCCGCCTGCCTGCCGATCCAGTAGCCCATCTGGTCGCCGGAGATCGCGCACAGCGTCACCAGAACGAGCAGCGTGCCCACACGCAATTGTCCCGCGGCCGCGAAGACTCCCGCCGCCACCAGCAGGGAATCGCCGGGCAGGAAAAATCCCACAAACAGGCCGGTCTCGACGAAAACGATCACGCAAACCAGCAGCGTGCCGCCCCATTCGATGAGGCCCTTCACGTTGTAGATCACGTGGAAAAGGTGCAGCGCAGAGTGAATCATGCGAGCGACGCTTTCCGTTTGGGACGCGATAAGCACATGCGAAAGTTGCCCCGAGCGCAAGGCCCCGGTGAGGGGCGCTCGCGCGGTAAATATGCCAGCGGACCTTTCTCCGTAAGCATGACAGGACAACGGTAGCAGAAATCGGCCGTCCTCGCCCCGCGCAATTTGCGCCGAGTTTCGGGGCGCGATTCGTGACCCGTGGCCCGTGTTCCGCGAACGATAGACCGCACTTGCGGCCCAGGAGGCAAGGATGCAAGGAGGCAGGGAAGCAAGGAAAAGAGACTGGCCCGCCTTCGCCCAACCCCAGGGCTTCGGCGCGGCAAGCGAGGGGCAACTCGGGAGATATGTGCGGCCGGGGGGATCCCTGACATTTTAGACCGGGCGCATACCTGACACTGTTTGGTCCTTCCCGGTCAGGGGATGGGGTGCAGGGGGAAGTGCAGAGGGGCCCATTCGACTCGCCCCTCGGCTTGCGCTCGGGGCTCGCTCAGGGCTCGCGTCCTTGGTGGGACGCGAGGACAATTCGAAGAGTTGTCTTGAGCTCACACAACTAGATAGCACGGAAGTTAACACATGTCAATACTTATTGTTGGGTTACTATTCGAAAACAGCGTAGCTGCTATCGTGTGCGGCGGTGGTAGTGCTGGCAAGAGCCCCACCATTGCGCCTGCCCGCCGTCAGGCTGCGCGCAAAGATGGGCCGCCCCGAAATTCAAAGTCTGTGCCACCCGCCGCGTTCGTCATGACTCCAGCCTGGCGCAATGGAGGCAAGTGTGGTAGTAAGCGGTTGTATTAACGCTGAATCTAACTAACTGGTGTGAGGATAACGATGAGGTCTGAGAATCCGAAGCGCACAAGCGCTAAATCGGGTGCGGCCAGAAGCGCAGCGACATCGCTGCGGCGTCCAGAGTTCGAATTTCGCTGGAACAATTTTCGGAGCCTCGCTGATTCTGGGTGGGTGGGGGTCCGACCTATAACGATTTTCATCGGACCGAACAACTCTGGGAAATCGAGCTTATTTGCCCCCCTCTTGCTCCTAAAGCAGACCCTCGAATCGGGCGATCCAACTCTTACGCTCAAGACGACTGGACCCTTGGCCAACATGGGCGGGTTCCGCGACCTGGTACACCGACATAAGACGAGCTCCGTAGTTTCCTTCGACGTGCGATTCGGGTTTCCTAGCGGCGACGGAGGGTCACGTAGGAGGGCGATTTATTCCCCACCGGGTAGGATTTCACTCAGCTTTGCCTCAGGACCTCTCAATTCAGAGATAATCCTCCAGAGTTGCACGTTGCGCGATATCCATGACCGAGCTATCGTGGAACGGCATCGCCTCGCCAATGGGACGTATTCTCTGAAATTTGCGGGAAGAGTGCCCGACGCTATCAAGAAAGTTGTGATCGCCGCCAAGCCCGAGCACTTCTTTTTTCCGACAACAAGAATATTGCTTAAGCTCCTAGAGGATCGGGAGCCGAAAAGCGGCACTAGAAAGGGGACCTCGATTCGGCTGAGTCTACCCGAGTACTTTCCCGTGATCGGTGCGGCCCAGGCCGTGGTTTCACATTTCTTCTCACACATCTCGTACGTAGGCCCCCTGCGGAAACAGCCACGAAGGTTCTATGAGCTATCAGGGGAGATCCCCGCATCCGTGGGGCCTCAAGGGGAGAATGCTCCGGAGATTCTCTTCAAGCGAAGAGACCAACCCTTCGTCAAAGCGATTAACAAGTGGGTCACTAGATTTGATCTCGCAACCGTCATCAAATGCGAACTCCTGTCGCCCGGCATCTTCGCAGTCCGTCTGTGGGGGAAGAAGCCGGGGGCAGTCGTCGATTTTGCAGACACAGGCTTTGGACTGTCACAGGTTCTTCCCCTTCTTGTGCAAGGCTTTCATGGCGGCTCTGGAGACACGATCATTGTTGAGCAACCGGAGATTCACCTGAATCCACGGCTTCAGTGCGCTCTGGCCGACTTTTTCGTTGACTTGGTCTCGCGCAAGAAAGGGGTGATCGTTGAAACCCACAGCGAGCACTTGATCATGCGAATCAGGAGTTTGATCGCTGCCGGCTCACTTAAACCCGACGACGTCGCTCTCTATTTTCTTGAGCGAGCGAACGGCAACACATCCGTGCGTCAAATTCGAATACACCCTGACGGGCACATCGAACCAGAGGAGTGGCCGAAAGGCTTTTTCGAGGACTCGCTGAGGGAAGCTTTGAACCTTTCGAGGGTCGGCAACGAGGGGAGCAACAGTTAGCAATGCTGGTCGACATCGTGATAGACACAAATGTGTTCATGCACAGCGCAGATAATCGTCAGTTTGGCTTTCAGAAACCCGCGCGCAGACTACTTGACCTCCTGAAGAAGTGCGACACGAAACTTTGCGTTGATCCGGGCTTTCACCCTGACCCGGCGCGGAATCGCAGCTACATTGGGCACGAGTACTTTGAACACATAAGGTTTGTTCATCCAGCGTTCGCGGTAATTGTCTTGCTCGGAAGAGCAGGACGAATCGTTGAAACCAGCAAGTCAGTTGAGCGGAGGGCACAGAAAATAATCCGCCAACTGGTGACGGACAAGACTGACAGGGTCTTCGTAAAGGTCACTTTCAACTCTCAGTCGAGGACGCTTGTCTCGCATGACTTTCGCCACATTCCCGTGCGTAGTCGAAGCAAACTTCGAAGGCAGCTAACGGTCGAGGTCACCGAGGCATTAGAAGGCTGTCGACGCCTGGTCTGAGGTGGGTTGCGCAGCCCTTTGAGTGAAATTCCCGTGTGGTCCCGAATCAGGCGTATATGTGAGCTGGCGCCAGACTCGCTTGGCTCTCACGCCTGCCACGCGAATGATTACTCGCCTACCACCGCCCGGCGGCGCGACTGGGGCGGACCTCGAAGCGCACTCCTTCCGCGCCGGTTTCCACATCGCCTGCGCGCGGGACGAATACGAAGAGAGATTCCTCGCTCGCTGCTGCGGGCTCGGAATGACTCGAAGCGGCGGATTCTCATCCGAGGAAGACCGCGCCACCCGTCCACCATACAGGCCGAGGAAAGCAAAAAAAACCGAACCAGACATCGGTTCGGTTCACACACTCAACAAGAATCTAGTGTGTGTTACGGGTGCTGCTTCTTAGCGTTATCCCAGCCAGACTTATATTCCTTAGCGCCTTTCGGGTCGCTAGGGGGCTTGTAGCTGGGGTGGACGATTTCGGTGATGGGGTTCGAATTCACCTGACCGCCGCACTTCTTGTAATCGCGTTGACCTTCAGCGTGATGATCTTTGCCCATGGGTTTCCTCCTTTCCTTAGGATTTAACCACGCACAGAGTTTACCAAAGTATTGGCGATTTCGCAACTAAGCAGGTGGACCGATATCAGATTTCAAATTGGAGATTTGAGAGGGGTCAACGGGATATGGGGAATGCCTGACCGCTAGATTCTTCGGCCCGCCCTGGGCGGTGGGCCTCAGAATGACAATCACTAAGAAGGAGGGATGACCCGCCTACGCCCGAAGTCAGGGCTACGGCGCGGCAGGCCCGCCACAGCGAGCAGGTTCCGGACTACGGCGCGGCGGGCAATTTCAGCGCTTGTGTGTTCTTGGCGGCTTGTGGTGGGCGGCGGTGGCGCGGGCGGCGGTGGCGGATTTGGCTTGCGCGGTTCTTCGCTGGGCGTCGATCAAGTAATCGGCGTAGGGGCCTTTGAAGTCGTCGATATGGCCGTGCTCGAAGTGCCAGATGCGCGTGGCTACTTCGTCGATTACGTCGAAATCGTGCGTCACCAGCAGGACTGTGCCTTCGTATTTCTGCAGCGAAATGTTGAGCGCGTTGATGGATTCGAGATCGAGGTGGCTGGTGGGTTCGTCGAGCACGAGGAGATTCGGCTTCTGCAGCATCAACCGGCAGAAGATGAGCCGCGCCGACTCACCGCCGGAGAGCGCGCCGGTGGGTTTGAGGGCGTCTTCGCCGCTGAAGAGCATTCGGCCGAGCAGACCGCGCAACTCCTCCTGCGTGGCGTGCGGATCGAACTGCTGCAGCCAGTCGATGGCGGTGGTGCCCTTGACGATGGAATCGGTGTGGTCCTGCGCGAAGTAGCCGACGGAAACTTCGTGTCCCCAATGGATCGTGCCGTGATTGATGGGGAAATGCCGGGCCGCGTCGTCGAAATCGCCGGGGGCGTTGCGCAAAGAGCGACTTCAGCAGCGTGGTCTTGCCGGCGCCGTTGCGGCCGATGAGCGCGATTTTTTCGCCGCGCGTCACGTGGGCGGAGAAGGGCAGAATAACCTTCAGATCGCCGTAAGACTTCGCGATGCTCTTGATCTCGAGCGGATGGCGACCGGAGGGGCGCTTCGTGTCAAAGCGCATGTAGGGCCGCTGGATATTGGATTTCGCCAGTTCGGAAGTTTGAATGCGCTCGACTTCCTTCTTGCGAGACATCACCTGCGATGAGCGCGTGCCGGCCGAAAATCGCGCGATGAACTCATTCAATTGCGCGATCTTCTTTTCGCGCACGGCGTTCTGCGCTTCGATGCCCGCGCGCACCTGCGTCTTGGCGACGACCATGTCGTCGTAGCCTCCGACGTACATGATCACCGTTTCGTAGTCGATGTCGGCGATGTGCGTGCAGACGCTATTCAGAAAGTGGCGGTCGTGCGAGATCACGATCAGCACGCCGCCGTAGCTGCAGAGATAATCCTGCAGCCAGTGCACGGAATCGAGGTCGAGATGATTCGTTGGCTCGTCCAGCAGGAGCGCCGGCGGTCTGCCAAACAGCGCTTGCGTCAGCAGGACGCGCACCTTCTGCCCGCCCTGCAATTCACTCATTTTGCGTTCGTGCAGGGCGGACTCGACGCCGAGGCCGTCGAGCAGGACGGCGGCATCGGCTTCGGCCGTGTAGCCTCCCGCTTCGCCGACGATGCCTTCGAGTTCGCCGAGGCGCATGCCGTCTTTGTCGGTGAGCGTGTCGTGGGGCTTGGCGTAGAGGGCGTCGCGTTCCTCGAGCGCCTTCCACAGTGGCGCGTTGCCCATGATCACGGCGTCGAGCACGCGAAATTCGTCGAAGGCGAACTGGTCCTGGCGCAAGACGCCGAGCTTTTTGGGGCGCGTCACCGAACCGTGCGAAGGCTCGAGCTCGCCGGCCAGGATCTTCATCAACGTGGACTTGCCCGCGCCGTTGGGGCCGGTGATGGCGTAGCGACGCCCGGCGAGAAACGAGCAGGTGACGTCCTCGAAGAGACGTTGGGCGCCAAAGCGCATGGAGATGTTATCAACGGAGAGCAACGGAAAATTAAGTATAGCGCGAGTCGCGGCTCGGATGCCCGCTCGAATTGAGATTCGCTGAGATTGAGCCGAAGCCGCCCGCTTAAAATCGCCTAAAACCGTTCAAAACCGCAGGTCGCGGCAACCATCCCGGCTAAATGGATCGCGGGGGCGGATGACCATCGGACACAGAGGGGTGGTGTTGTGTCGCATCTACAAACAGTACCTTTTTACTAGCGAGTAGCGCCTCCGTACCATTGTTGCGCGTGTGCCGGAGCGGAACAATGGGGGTGTCCGGCGAGTCCGCATAGCTGGACTGAGGGAGTGCCGAAAATGAACGGTGTCTACGCGGCATGGATGGGGCAGCCGGTAGTTCTGCAAATCGAAACGGAAGGTATGCGCGTACCGCTGCGCGGCGTAGTCGTCGGGGAATCCGACGCCGCCGTCAAGTTCAGCCTCGGCGATGGTTTGGACATCGACATTTTCAAGAACATGATTCTGGCAGTGGAAGAGGACAATTGGGCCGGCCTCATGTCCACACGCAACTGAATCATTAAACGAGTTTTTTCCGGCCCGCCTCTGTCTCAACCCCCCGGCCCCGGGTTTGCATCCCCCTGACAAACCCGGGGCCTTCCTCTTTTTGGACGCATCCAAATCCGCAAGGGAAGATGGCGATCCCGCCAACAAGTCGGGACAGGCTCCGATCGCCGCTACGCCAGGCGCAAACCGTGCGCCAGTTGACAGGCGCGCCCGCCGCTAGCAGACTGTGCGGCCAGCGCCGCCCCGCGGGGTATGCGCGAATCGAATCTTGGGCGCCCTCAGTCGATGACTCTCACGCCTCTGGACTGGCTCGCCGTTGTCAGCTACCTCGCGTTTACCCTTCTGCTCGGCCTCTACTTTCGCCGCCGCTCGGGACAAAGCACGGAGGATTATTTCGTCTCCGGCCGGCAAGTGAGCTGGTGGTTGGCGGGGACTTCGATGGTGGCGACGACGTTCGCCGCGGACACGCCGCTGGTCGTGACGGGACTGGTGTACACGCAGGGCGTGGCAGGGAACTGGCTGTGGTGGAGTTTTCTGCCGTCCGGGATGATGACGGTGTTTCTCTTCGCGCGGTTGTGGCGGCGATCGGGGCTGATGACGGACGTGCAGTTTGCGGAGATGCGCTACGCGGGGCGGCCGGCGGCGTTCCTGCGCGGCTTCCGCGCGGTGTATCTCGGGCTGCTGATCAATTGCCTGATTCTCGGCTGGGTGACGAAGGCGATGACGAGCATCGTCGCGGCGGTGCTTGGCGTGAGCGACGCGCGCGCGCTGGGAATTTGCATTTTCTTTCTGATTCCGTTCACCGGCTTCTACGTTTCGCTCGGCGGACTTTGGGGCGTGCTGTGGACGGATTTGTTTCAGTTTGTGTTGAAGATGAGTCTGGTGACGGCGGTGGCGTACTTCGGCGTGCGCGCCGCGGGCGGGATGCACGCGCTGCTCGGTCATCTGGCGGCGATGCGGGCGGCGCAGGGAAGCGGAGCGGCGGACATCACGGCGATCTTCCCGGATTTTTCGCGGGGATGGAGTTCCGAGGCGCTATGGACATTGCCGGTCATGACGTTCGCCGTGCATCTATGCGTGCAGTGGTGGGCGTTCTGGTATCCCGGCGCGGAGCCCGGCGGCGGCGGTTACATCGCGCAGCGGATTTTCAGCGCGCGCGACGAGCGCGAAGGGCTGCTTTCGGTGTTGTGGTTCAACATCGCGCAGTACGCGGTGCGGCCGTGGCCGTGGATCGTGACGGCGCTGGTGGCCGTGGTGCTGTATCCGGGCCTCGCGCACCCGGAATCCGGCTACATGCGCGTGGCCATCGCGACGATGCCGACGGCGCTGCGCGGCGTGCTCGTGGCCGGATTCCTTGCAGCGTTCATGTCCACGATCGCGACGCAACTGAATTGGGGCACGTCGTATCTCATCGCCGATTTCTACCGGCGATTTCTGAGGCGCGGCGCGAGCGAGCATCATTACGTCGTGGCGTCACGCGTCGCGACGTTGCTGCTCGTGGCCGCGGCGGCGTACGTTTCGGCACGGCTGGCGACGATCGGCCAGGGTTGGCAAGTCGTGCTCGAAGTGGGCGCGGGCACGGGCGGCGTTTACCTGCTGCGCTGGTACTGGTGGCGCATCAACGCCTGGAGCGAAATCTCCGCCATGGCCGCCGCGCTGGTGACGACGCTCTATTTGCACTGGCGCGTCCCATTTCACGGGAACGCCTCGCTTGTCTTTGCGAAGACGACCCTCACGACGACGGCGATCACGACGATCGTTTGGCTCGGTGTGACTTTTCTCACTCCGGCCGAGCCGGACGAGTTGCTGCTGCGCTTCTATCGCAAGGTGCGGCCGCACGCCGCGGGCTGGCGGCGCATCGCATCGCTCGCGCCGGAAATTGCGCCGAACGCGCGACCTCGCTCGCAATCTCTATTGCTGGCTGCTTGGGTGCGCGATGGTGTATGCGGCGCTGTTCGCGGGCGGAAAATTCTGCTTCGAGCGATTTGGCGCGGGCGCAGCGTGGGCCGCGCTCGCGCTGGCATCCGCGGCGCTGCTCTATCGTGAGATTGGACGGCGCACGGGCCAGGGGGACGCCCGTGCCTGAATCTTCTCCGCAGTTCGCATCCCGCAGCGCGCAGGTCCACGTGGTTTCGGCGTGCTTCTTCGGCTGGGCGCTCGACTCGTTCGATTTCTTCGTGATTGTTTTCATGTTCGGCGATCTCGCTGCGGCGTTTCACGTCAGCAAAGCCGCCATCATCACCACGACGATGGCGACGCTCGCGACGCGGCCGCTGGGCGCGCTGCTCTTCGGATTGCTCGCGGATCGCTTCGGGCGGCGCGTGCCGCTGATGGTGAATATCGTTTTCTTCTCCGTGGTCGAGATGTTGTGTGGCTTCGCGCCGAACTACACCGTGTTTTTCGTGCTGCGGGCGCTCTACGGAATCGGCATGGGCGGCGAATGGGGCGTGGGCGCATCGCTGGCGATGGAATCGGTGCCGGCGCGCTGGCGCGGCGTCCTTTCCGGGCTGCTGCAAAACGGTTATTCAGTCGGTTATCTGCTCGCGGCGCTCGCCGCGCGTTTCATTCTGCCCGCGTGGGGATGGCGCGCGATGTTCTGGACCGGAGGCGTGCCGGCGCTGCTGGCCCTCTACATCTGGGCGCGCGTGCCGGAATCGGAAGCGTGGAAGCAACACAGGCCGAAAACGACGGGAGACTTGCTCCGCGTCATGGCGCAGCACTGGAAGCAAATGATGTATCTCGTGGCGCTGATGACGTTCATGATGTTTCTCTCGCACGGCACGCAGGACCTTTATCCCGATTTCTTGCGCACGACGCACAGTGCACCGGAGCGAATGGTCTCGGGCATCGCGATCCTTTACTGTTTCGGCGCGGTGCTTGGCGGAGTTTTCTTTGGCTATCTCTCGCAGCGCGCAGGCCGGCGGCGAAGCATCGTTGCCGCGCTGGCGCTCGCGATCGTTTTCATTCCGCTCTGGGCGTTCAGCCATACGCTGGGCTGGCTGGCGTTCGGCGCGTTCTTCATGCAGGTCGGCGTGCAAGGGGCCTGGGGCGTCATCCCCATTCACTTGAACGAGCTTTCGCCCGACCAGACGCGCGGCCTCATTCCCGGCCTGGCCTATCAACTCGGAAACCTGATCGCCTCTCCGACCAATAAGATCGAATACAAGCTGTATCAACATTTCGGGTATCAATGGGCGCTCGCGAGCTTCGAACTTGTGACGATCGCCGTGCTCGCCACGCTGGTTTCGCTCGGACGCGAGCGCCACGGGCGAAGCTTCCACGAGGCGCAAGTGCGAGATTAGCGAGCGAGTTGCCGCGGGAAGGAGCGGCATGCGCTGCAATTTGCCGGGGGAGAGGGAGGGTCATGCGCATGAATCGCGTTCTGTGGATTGTTGCCGGCGGCGCTGAGCAGGTTTTCCCGGTGAATCGTGCTGTCGCGCTAGGCGAGTGTATTTCTGCGGTCGGGAGCAGAGGGCGAGCAGGCGCCGCCTGACACACGGCCTCCGCCGGAATCAAGGCTGCCGGCGCGCTGAATCAACTCGCAAAGGTTCCCGCAGACTTCGTCGATTTGTTCATCCCGTAAGCGGTTGAAAAACGGCAGCGCCAGTGCGCGCGATGCTTCGTATTCCGTTACGCGAAGGTCGTCTCGCGGCGCGGACGCGGACTGGTATGCCGGTTGGAGATGAATCGGCGCAAAATACCTCCCACAGCCGATTCCGCGGCGATTCATCTCCTTCACAATCCAGTCGCGATGAAGCTGAGAGAGAGAGGCCGAGAGCCGAACGACGTAGACGAACCAACTTATTTTGCGGCGCGGTACGGCCAGGGCGGGAAGCCTGAGAGTTTCATTTCCGCGCAGTTTTTCCGCGTATTTACCGGCTATCTCCTCACGTCGAGCCAGGATGGCTTCGATTCGCTGCAGCTGGCTGATGCCCAGCGCGCAATTCATTTCTGAGATCCGGTAGTTGTATCCGAGTTCGGAATGCTGGAACCAATCGTCCGAATCCGCCCGGCCATGATTGCGCAGCGCCCGAACAGCAGAGGCAAGGCGCGGATCGTCGGTCACAACCATTCCCCCTTCGCCCGTCGTGATCTGTTTATTCGGATAGAAGCCAAATACCCCCGCATCCGCGCGGGCCCCCACTTTCCGGCCGTCGTATTCCGCCCCAAGCGCCTCACAGCAATCCTCAATCACGCAAAGGTGATGACGCCGGGCGATCTCCAGGATTTCCGATAATTCCGCGGGACATCCAAACGTGTGGACAACGAGGATGGCTTTTGTGCGCGGGCTGATGGCAGCCTCAATTCGACTCGGGTCAAGATTCAATGTGGCTGATTCAATATCGGCAAAAACCGGGATCGCTCCTTCGTAGCGCAAAACATTGGCCACGGCGATGAACGCAAAGGAAGGAACAATGACTTCGTCTCCGGGGCCGATTCCGAGCGCGCGTACCGAGAGATGCAGCCCGGCTGTTCCGGAGCTCACGCCAACAGCATGTCTCGCGCCGACGTAGCCGGCGATGGCGTGCTCGAACTCCTCAAGCTTGGGCCCCAAGCTCAAGCGCGGAATGCGAAGCACGCCGGCGACCGCGGCGATGTCTTCCTCCCGAATGTCCGGAGCGGAGAGCGGAATGTTCATGGCTTGCTCGCTCCGGCTGTCGCATCGGCCGGAATCGAAAGCGGGCCGTGGCGTTTCAATAGGAGATCCCGGCCCAGCGGCACCGTCGTCAGAACCTGGACAATCCTTTCGGAGGCGTGACCGTCGCCGTAGGGATTGACCATGCCCGCCAGTGACCGGCGGAAATCGGGCGTCCTTGCAATCTCGATTGCATCCAGTATCGACGCCTTGCTTGCCGCGGCGTCCAACACATTCCGGGCGCGCTCGCGACCTTGCTGCCTCATGCCGATATTGACTGTGGGGAGTTCGAACGATGCGGTCTCCATGATGCCGCTGCTGGAATTCCCGACGAGCATTTTCACTTGGCCGAGCAAGCTCCAATACGTGACGGAGTCAAGGTTCGTGAAGATCGTTCCCCGGCCGCGAGACGCCAGGAACGATTTGGTTCGATCGATGAGCGCCCGGCTTCCCGCATCGGCATTCGGATAGCAAAACAGAATCTGGTCCGGCACGCCCTCCAGAGCGGCAAACAATGCGCCGGTCTCCTCGAGCGTGTCCGGAGCGAGGGTAACGGGATGATAGGCGACGAGGAGAGGAGGAACGGAGAGGTCCAGGTGCAAACTGGATTCGAGCTCCTCTCGAGTGAGCAAGGGCCGGCGCCGCAGATGATCCAGAGACGGCGCCCCAGCGCGGTGAACGCGCCATTCTTCCTCGTCCATGTCGATGACTCTTTGGCGGGCCGCGTGGGTGGACGTGAAATGGATGTGACTCATCTTCGTCAAAGCATTCCGGACGGCATCGTCAATCGCGCCTTCGCTGGCTTCGCCTCCTTCGATGTGGGCGATGGGAATGCGCAACGCCAGAGCCACGGAGGCCGGCGCGAGCATCTCGTAGCGATCCGCGATGAGGAGGAGCAGGTCCGGCCGCATGCGTCCAAACAAGTCGGCAAGGCCGAGGACGGCGACGCCAATCGTCTTGGCCATTCCGATGTCGCTATCCGAGCTGAGGAGACATTCGATGCTCGCGTGGATGGCGAAGCCGTCTTTTTCGATCTCCTGGAACGTGTGGCCAAACTCGGGCGAAAGATGCGGACCAAGGGCCACGATTCGAAGATCCACCGAATCGGAATCCGACAAATCGCGCAACGGCCAGTAGAGGTGGCTGTAGTCGGCCCGGGAGGAAGTGACGACTGCGATGGTCCTTTTCATAAGGCAGCAGACTCGGGCGCGTGCGCGGCCGCGAGAACCACATCACTGGGCCGGTACTCGGGCACGAGCCGGCACAGTTGTTCCAGCAGGCCCGCCGCGTCGCGCCGATCCACGCTCTCCTGCAATGCCGCGATTCCGGAGTCGAATTCTTCGTCAGGCGGCCGGGGACTCTTGATCAAGCGGAGTCTGGCATCCTCCGTAGGATGAACCGATTCGCGGTCCGAAACAAACTCCTCGGTCATTTTGTCTCCTGGACGGAGACCGGTCATCGCAATCGGGATTTCGATTTCAGGCTGAAATCCAGCCTCCTTGATGAGCTGGTGCGCCAGATCCACGATCCGCACAGGTTCGCCGAGATCGGGCATGAAAATGCCGCCTTCGCCATGCAGATTTGCTGAGAGGAGCACCAGTTCGACCGCCTCAGGCAAACTCAGGAAATAGCGGCTCACGGCGGGATGCGTCACGGTCACAGGCCCACCGGCGGATATCTGCCGGCGAAAGATCGGAGCCACGCTTCCTTGAGAATCCAAGACATTTCCCAGCCGCACAGCCCGCATGGGACTTCGTGGGCTGCTCCACCTCAATAACGCAAGCTCCGCCACTCTCTTCGACGCGCCCATCACACTGTGCGGATTCACCGCCTTGTCCGTGGACACCATGACGAACGCGGCCACCCCATGCCTTTGGGCTGTCCGGGCCAGAAGGTTCGTCCCGAGGGCGTTGTTCCGGACCGTGGGGATTGGATTTCGTTCCATGAGCGGAACGTGTTTGAAGGCGGCAGCGTGAACCACGATCTCCGGCGCTCGTTCGTCGAATATCTCGGCGAGCAGCGCGGCATCGCCCAAGTCACCCAGTATCGGAGCGCAAACATGGCCGCCGGGAAGGGCACGCATCTCAGAGTCAATCTGATGGAGGTTATGTTCCGAGTGTTCCAAGAGAATCAGAGACCTGGGCCCATTGCTCAGAATCGCCTTGGCGAGCGCAGATCCGATCGAGCCCCCGGCTCCCGTCAGCAAGACACAACGCTCAGTAAACTGATTGTTCATAAGAAATGGCCCATCACGAGCCGCAGCCCGCCTCGCTGGGCGCCATTCCAACGGTGGAGTGTAACAGGACACGAAGGGACAGGGAGGTGTTGCCGTTGCCGGCAGGGCTACCGCGGGCATTCGCCAACGCTTGGCAAGTGGCGGGGATAGGCGTCAATCAGCCGGAGGATGCTGATTCGACACGCCAACGTCCGCCAGTAATTTCTTAAATCGCGGGGATGAGCGCAGGGAATCAAAAGCCGGATCGACTCCGGCATACACAAGCCAGCCAGCGCGTTTTGATTCCGCCTCTTCAAGCGACTGGAGCGCTTCACGCTCCTGGCCCGCGATCGCGAGATATCGTGCCTTTTCATAAACGGATAGATAGCCTGAGTTGGCGTAGCTGAGAGCCTCTGCCCGGAAGCGCAATCCCGGACCCGCGGCCTGGCCTTGCTCCTGGGCTGTCTTCACCGGTCCGCTGAGTTTGTAACTTTGAAAGAGATCGTCGAGTTCGCTTGCCGCCAGATCGGACTTTCCGTCACAGGCATACGCGATCCAAAGCTTGGCGATTGCGGGCACGAATTCGGGGTCGGTCTGCAAGACATCCTTGTAATCCGCGATGGCGGCCGGGTAGTCGCGTTGGTAGTAACTGAGCCAGCCCACGTTTGTGCGAATGATGGATGAGAGAGGGTCGAGCTCCTCCGCGTCCTTCATTTGCTGTTCTGCCGGTGCGAAATCTCCCCGGGCGGCCAGGAAGAGGCTATAAAAGTCGTGCGTGTCGGCGTCATTCGGACTCAGCGCCAGAGCCTTCTGGAACTCGGCATCGGCGGCGTTCCAATTCCATTCGTATCTCCAGAGAGCCAGCGCCAGCGCGGCGTGGGCCCTGCTGAGTGAATCGTCCAGGGCGAGGGCCCGCCGCGCGTTCATTTCCGCTTGCGGCCAGGCGACGCCGTCCGGAAGGACGTTGTAATCACCCAGCAAGCAGTCGGCCTGCGCCATGCCGGCGTACGCGGCCGCGAATGTGGGATCAAGCGCGGCTGCCTGCTTGAACGAATCCAGGCCTTTGAGCAAATCGGCATCGGAGTGGTGCTGAAGATAATAGATACCGTGGAGGAATGCTTCGTACGCTTCGGCTTTGACCGGCGGCGAATTGGCGAGCCGCGCACGGATCGCTGGGTCGATCGCTACTTCGATTCGTTCGGCCACCGCTTGGGCCACGTCGTCTTGCAGAGCCGCGACGTCTTCTTCATTGTGCGTGAATAGCTGCGCCCAAAGATGGCGGTCGTCGGACGTTTCGATCAACTGTGCATTCACGCGCACCGTGTCGCCGGAGCGAATGACCGAGCCTTCCACGACGGCGTCCACGTGTAACTCGCGCCGGATCTGTTCCATCGATGCGTGCGCACCCTTGTATTGCATCACGGAACTCCGCGACGTTACCCGCAACGAACTGAGCTGGGCCAGATCGGTAATCAGTTCGTCCGTCAAGCCGTCGGCAAAATAATCCTGCGTGGGATCGCCGGAAAAATTATCAAAGGGCAGAACGGCTATCGAGCGGATTGGCGCCTGCGAGGCGGCAATCACGTGTTGGTGTTCGTACAGGCGCCAGCCCGCGAAGGCACCTCCCAGACAAATGAGAAGGATGGAAGCGAATATGGGCGCGGATCGCCGGAAGCGGCCGGCGGGCGCGGCGTTCGGAGGCGGAATGCGCACCGTATCTCCGCCGGGATCGGTCGCGGCGGGGCCGGGAGAACTTGCACGCGCCGAGTTTTCCTTGAGCGCTTCGATCGCCTCGACCGGGACGAGAAGACGGTAGCCGCGGCGAGGGAGCGTTTCAATGTAACGGGGATCTTGCGCGTCGTCCGAAAGGGCGTCGCGGAGTTTGCTGACGGCCGTGTTCAGCCCGGTTTCGAAATCGACAAAGGTGTCGTCCGGCCACAGCCGCCGATGCAACTCCTCCCGCGTGACCACGCGTCCGGACTGTTCGGCGAGGGCCGCCAGCAATTGCAGCGGCTTTTCTTGCAGGCGCACTCGCGACCCGGATTTCCGCAGTTCCCCCGCTTGCAGGTCAACGACGTAGGGGCCAAATCTGAACGCCGGCTGATTGGGAGAGGGCGCCATGCACACCCGTTCCGCTGCGGAACAGTCTATCTTGTGGGACCGGAGGCATCATAACACGATTCGAGTGCACCATCCACGGTGTCCCGCCGGTAGCTAAAGTGTCTGGAATGTGCAAGTAGCCTGTTAAGACAGAATTAAGATTCATTCCAGACTGGGTGCATTGACGTTTCGCCCCTATAACCCCACACTCGTGCGCATTCGTCCCAAGGAGCCCGCGATCAAAGACGAACGCGCATACGCATTTTCTTCCGATGCCGAATTCGAGCGTCTGCTTGCATTGGCTTTGCAACAACGACCGGCTGGGTCTGCGGGGGAAAACGACCCGGCCCGGCTTGGAGCGCGGCACGAAACGGAATTCAGCGGTCAGCGACAGCGAGAAGGAGACACAGCATGAAGACGAACAATAAGCATGAAGTGATTGCGCGGATCGCGCGGGGGAGCCTGGGGCTTGCCGCCCTTCTCGCGCTAATGCTTTCTGCCGCGGGCGTCGGCCGCGCGCAATCTAGCGCCACGCCAGCGCCCGCCGCGCAGGTTGGGCGCGCGAATACCGCAGGTCCTACAGGGCGACCGGCGGCAAAGGGACAGCACGAAGGCATCACTGTGCATGGCCGCTGGGTCATCGAGGTGAAGAATCCCGACGGAACGGTGACCGCGCGCCGGGAATTCGAGAACGCACTCCAGTTCACCGGCGAGCAATACCTCGCAGCTCTCCTCAGTGGAAATAACTCACCCGGGGGGCTCTCAATCCTCTTGAATGGAGCCCATGCCGCATACCTAGCCAGCGATATCACTGCGGCTGCACTCCCGATCACATTCTCACAGTTGGATCCAGGCCCATGCCTTCCTCTCTCCGTGAGCGGCACCGGCGGTTTCCAATCAGGCGGCCAGAGCAGCGGGACCACCTGCCTGATTACGACTACAAAGAGCTATCTTGGCCCCCTCTGTCTCTCCGCCCAGACTGCATACGCCTCGAGCACCAAGAGCTCTCTTTCGTCGACTTCCCCTTGCTCATCCAATTTGTCCGTGCTCGGAGACTTTTTCAGCTTTACCGGGGGGGCCGTCGGTCAATCGCCCCAAGTGGTTCTAAGCGGCTCAGTTACGGCCACTACCTCTCTGACCGGGCAGAACGTGAACGACGTTGAAACCGTCTTCACCACCTGCGACGGGGCTGCGACCCCGTTGAACTGCGTCAACATCTATAACCCACAGACGCAGCAGGCAAGCGGAGCGACCGCAACCGCTGTCAATCTCTTCACGCAGCGGATGCTCGATGGCAACAGCCCTACACCGGCTCAGGCCGGAGACCCGAATCCGGTCCCGTATACCAGTGGCCAGGTCATCGCGGTCACGGTGACGTTCAGCTTCCAGTAGCTCTTCGCGTGCGTTGATTGGCGACAAGCAGCGAAGACAGCGTGAAGGCGCAGGAGGCTGGAAAATGAACGGCGGGAAGCGAACAAGAGATCACCGGGAACTCTCGGACGGGGCGCTGCGCCGCATCTTCTTCGCGCTCGTCTGTATTTGCGGGGCTGGTCTCTTCGCGCAGACGGCTTCGGCCCAGAGCGGCGGCCAGATGACCATCATCGCGGGGTCCACGGTTCCGCCTGCGACCCAGGGGGAGTGCGTTCCTGCCATTAGGCCGACCCCACTCTGCAACTATACAGGGTTCGAGGGCCTACCCATCGGCGACAACGGCCCAGCCACTGACGCAAGCCTGTATTCTCCCAGCGGAGTGGCGTTTGATCCGAAGAACGGGCATGTGTACATCGCGGATGGCCGCAACGGCGCGATTCGTCAGATTGATAATGGCGGGACGATTACCACCATCGCGGTTCTTCCCGGGGCCGGCGATGGAACCTTCGCGAATGCGGTGACTGTGGACACGAACGGCAACCTCTACTATGGGGATAGCAATGGAAATGTTTTCAAAAATGGCACTGTCGTCGAAACTTTTATCAACTCACAGATTGAAGCGCTAACGACCGACGCTCAGGGCAATCTCTACGAACTCACGACAAATCAGGGATCATCTTATGAACTTTACGAGAATGGCAGAGCGCTTGCCGGCGCCCCTTCCACAGCAGGCATCAATACTGCATCGGACAAATTGTACGGACTCGCAGTTAGCTGCTCCTCCAGCACCCTATGCAACGTGTACAGCATGGACCCGGGCTATACGGGGGGTGCGGGCAGCGCCAGCGGCGTAGCCACGCCGACGATTCTCGAATTCGTCGTTACCACCACGGGGGGAGTTCCCAATCTCACTTCCCTCACGTACGTGGCGCAATCTGCGGGCACGGTCCCGGTGTTTGGCCAGTCGCTCGCCATCGACAGCATGGGGAATTTCTACATTGACGAAGGGTCCGCGGTCGTTGAGTACACCCCTGGCGCCTCGGGCTCAGTGGCAGTGGCCGGCACGGGGACGCCCGGATACAACGGCATCGGCAACAGCGCGTGCACGCCGATCGTCGGTGGAGGCGTGCCGATTACGTGTTACTACCTCGGCGGCGTGCCATTGCCCGCGACGACCATCGATGTCAATGGGGTTCAAGGCATCTTTGTGACTCCGGGCGGCGTGCTGTACATCGCGGATACCATCAACAACCTGGTCCGCAGAGAATCGAATTCGACTTCCACAGGCTGCCAAGAGTGCGGGCCGACCAATCTTTCTCTCTCCGATCAGCTTCCGGTCATCAGTTATGGCTTCGCGGTGAACACTGCGACGCAAGAGTTGTACGTGCCGCTCCCTTCCGCAACTCCCGGCGGGAACGGCACCGTGGATGTAATCAATACCTCTTACCCCGGCACGGACACATTGATTGCTTCGCTCCCCGTCGGGCCGTCGCCCGGACAAATTGTGATCGATAGCGTGAACGATGTGATTTACGTGCCGAACGGCGACAGCACCGTCACCGTGATTAACGGAGGTTCGTCCGGAGTCGCGCCCACCGTCAGTGCCACCGTCACCGTTGCAGGCCCGCCGACGACCATCGTCGTGGATCCTCCGTTGAATAAGGCTTATGTAACTTTTTTCAACGGTTCAACAATCAGCGTGATCCACGAGCCTTCCGGTGGCAACCCGGCCAGCGCTGGGACGCCGGTTTCAACTGGCACATTTTCGGCTTTTAACACCCTGAGCGCGCTTGCAGTGGATACGAATGTGCTACCGAATGGACAGCCGGCGAAGCGGGCAGACCTTCTTTATGCCCGCTGTTTCTGCCTCGGGACGAGTTTGACCGGTGAAGAAAACTATTCCATGGCAATCATTGATGCCGATACGGACACGGTGACAAATGAAGTCTCCGAGTTTGTCGCGGGCTCCACAACGGTATCTCCCGATAGTATGGCCGTGGACGAAACCAGTGGCAACGTAGTGATCGCCGATGGGGGGCTTCCGAGCATTCGCCAGTGGTCGTACGCCAACCAGGCCTTTGACAGCCCCTATTTCCCGAGCCCGAGTTTCTATCCCAATCATATGGCCGTGGATTCGAATAATGAAATCGCGTACTTCACAGACGGATACGGAAACAGCGCTTCACTGAACTTCACGACGTTTCAGGAATTTTCGCTTTCCCAGGCATCGAACGTACTGACCACCACGTGCGGCCCCTACTCAAACGTAATCGCCGTGGATCCGAACACCGACCAAGCCTATATGACTACCTGCCCGGACCCGACGGCGACTTCCGTCCAGCTGAGCCTGATCGACGGGCCCACAGGGAGCACCATCGCCACTGTTCTGCTGCCAACGAGTGGAACGGATTCGTCGAGCTCGGGTAGTTTGAACGGCCCGTTCGCCATTGTGGAGAACCCGTCAAGCGAAGCGGTTTACGTCGGGAATTCGGTGTCGAATACGATCAACGTCGTCAACGGCTTCCCGCCGGCAGGCCGGCCCTTCCTCACCTTCTCCCCTAATCCGTTGACTTTCGCTCCCGCGACCGGCGGCGCTCAGCAGGCGACCCTGACGGTGACAAACGATTGTTCTCCTCCGAACGGTATCAATCTCATAGGGGTTTGCGGCGGTGGCGTAGCCCCAACTCCGCTGACTGCGACTGTTGTGAATGCCCAGGGAGGAACCGGTACGGCTACTCCCTATTCAGATTGCACATTTCCGCTGCCGGTCTTTGGGAGCTGCCAATATCTCGTGACGTTCACGCCTGCAAGCAACAGCCCCGGAACTTTTAGCGGGTCAATCCTTTTTACCAGCGACGCGCTTGACACGCCGCAACTCGTGAATTTTTCCGGGACAATTACCGGCCCGGGCGGAAGTGTGGTCGCAACGGCGTCGCCGGCCTCGCTGGCCTTCGGACCCGTCCCGAAAAATGCCAATGCGTCGCTATCTGTCACGGTGACCAATGCCGGTTCCGGCGGTGCCGCGCTCCTCATCAGCAAGATCTCGTTCGTCGCCAGCGGCTCAGTGAATGACACTACGGATTTCGCTGAAAACGATGACTGCGTGTTCTCGAGCGGCGGATTCCTTCCCGGTACCTCCTGCTCCATCACGGTCTACTATGTCCCCGGCACAGTTAGCACTGACGTAGTGGGGGGCACGGACACCGTCACCCTGCAAATCACCACCAACGCAGGTCTGCTGACCGTTCCCGTGAACGGCATGGTCGCGAACTCAAATATTGGCTACGCCGAGTTTTCATCCCCGAGCCTTGATTTCGGCGATATCGAACAGAATGTTCCGGGCGTGACATCGCCATTTCAAAGTGTGACACAGCCGATCAGTTTGACGAACGGTGGCGGCGCGGCTCTGAACGTAACCAACATGTCTTTGGTCGGGACGAATGGGACGGCTGCAACGGATTTTCAGGCGTCGCTCTTTTGCAATAATGGCAGCATCACCAGCTCGGGCCTGGCAAATGCGGGTGGTACGGGATACGCCGTGGGTGATACTGGCACAATCACCGGCGGAAATGGGAATGCAACTTATATTATAGATACGGTAAGTGGTGGTGCTGTGGTTACTTTTACTATCACGAATGGTGGCACGGGATATTCGGTAGGGGACAGTAACACTATTGCTACAACTGGTTCGGGGATGGGATTCATCGTGTATGTCTATGCCACAGGCGGCATGACTGTCCCCCCCGCCTTCCTCCTGCCGCAATTAGGCACTTGCCAAATCTCCGTTACGTTTGCGCCGACGAGCCCTGCGGGAACGCTGGAAACAGCGCAGATTTTGATCACCGATAGTTCACCGAGCGGAGGTCAGACGGTCCAGCTCACGGGCACGAGTTCTACGCCACCGTTGGGTCCGCTTCTGCTCAGCTCTCTGCCAGGACTGGCATCCTTGGTATCGATCGACAACAGTGTGCCGCCGAACCCGGCTGCGCTTTCGCAAGGCGGAAGCTTAGCCCCTACCGACACGGCCAGCCTGAGCTCCGGCGGCCAATTCGTTGTTTTTGCTGCTGGAGCGAGCAATTTCCCCGGCCCGTCTCCAGGATTCGGCTCGTCGTTCAGCGAAGTGTTCTTGCGCAACAC
>CAWFUN010000006.1:0-218020 GCA_963819015.1 Terriglobia bacterium | reverse complement strand
TGGATGAGAACGAAGGCTCCGATCAAACCCGGTATTCTTTGTTTGGAGGACGAAGAAACTGGGAAGAAAGGAGCCCTCGATGATTCTTATTGGATGCGATTTCCATCCCAGTTGGCAACAGGTTTGTTGGTTGGATACGGAGACCGGCGAAACCGAAGAGAACAAGGTGGTGCATGCGCCGGGAGAGGCGGAGAAGTTCTACCGGCGATTTGCGGCACCGGCGCTGATTGGTATGGAGGCCACGGGGAACTGCCAGTGGTTCGTGGAGTTGCTCGAGAAGCTGGGGCACGAAGTGTGGATCGGGGACGCGGCGAAGATCCGGGCCAGCGACGTGCGGCAGCAGAAGCACGACAAGCGGGACGCCGCGCTGCTGTTGCAGTTGCTGATGGAAGGACGGTTTCCGCGCATCTGGACGCCGTCGAGCGAGCAGCGGGATCTGCGGCAGTTGCTGATTCACCGGAACAAACTGGTGCGGCTGCGGGCGCAGGCGAAGAACGAGTTGCAGCACCTGGCGATGAACCGGGGGCTGCAAAAGAAAAATCGCCTGTGGAGTGAAGAGGGGCAGAAGCGGCTGCGCGAGCTTCCGCTGATGCACTGGGCCGGCCTGCGGCGCGAGGACCTGTTCAAGGTGATGGCGCTGCTCGACACGCAGATTCTGTCGTTGGACCTGGCGGTGAAGACAGCGGCCGAGAACGATCCGAACGCGCGATTGCTGATGAGCCAGCCGGGCATCGGGCCGGTGACTTCACTGGCCTTCGTGCTGACGATGGGAGATGTGACTCGCTTCGCGCGGGGCAAGCAGGTGGCGAGTTACCTGGGGTTGATTCCGCGCGAGTACAGTTCGGGCGGACATCAACGGCTGGGACCGATCAGCAAGCAGGGGAATCGGTTTATGAGAATGTTGTTGGTGGAAGCGGCGCAAGTGGCGGTTCGCTGCGACCCGAAGTTTCGTTCGGAGTATTTGCATCGCTGTCACACGAAGCCGAAGGGCGTGGCGAAGGTGGCGGCGGCGAGGAAGTTGGCGATTCGACTCTACTGGATGCTGCGCACGCAAACGCGGTATCCGGAGATCGCTTCGATCGAGAGCAGCCCGCGGGTGCCCGTGGTCAGCGCAAGCTAGACCGAAGGATTGATTGGGCGCTCTCGTCCCGGCGCGGGCCGGGATTCGGATAGAAGAATCATGGCCGAAGTCTAGGCCGTATCGATGGTTGGTGAAACGATTCGTTTCACCGAGAAATGATTCGCCGTGAGATTTCCAGAGTTCTTCGTCCTCCCCCTCTGGCAACGAGCGGTGCAAAAACACTGCAGGGGAGAACTATGCCTTGACAGCGCCTTCGTTCTCATCGATGGCCACCCACAAGTCAAAGGTCGGGCCACGCGCCCGTCTGGAGTGGGTCTCTAGGCCGGTCAGATCGGATCCCTCGTGCATTCACCTGACGATTCAGATAGATTGACGAATGAGAGGGGGTGCTTGGCAATGTCAGACGTGACCGTCAAGTTAGCAGTAGGCAATTTTTCAGTGGAAGTGAGTGGGGAGAAAGAATATGTCGATAAGAAGATAGATGAGCTTGCTACGCGCTTCTTGTCGTCTTGGAAGTCGGCCTCCAGCGAGCCAGCGGCCGCCGCTGGCGGCCCGCTTGAGACTGGTGGGAAAAAGACCAGCCCAGCGGAGTTCTTGAAGAGGGCGACCGCGAAAAATCAAAGCGACCGCGCATTGCTGCTCGGATACTACCTTGAACGATTTGCAGGAACTTCCAGCTACACATCCCCTGAGATTGGTCAGCTCGGCAAGGATGCGAAACAACCTTTTGCGAATCCTAGTGACACAGTTGCAAAGCTGACCGCCCGGGGGTTGATGATGAGTGCCGGGGACAAGGAAGGCACTCGCGCATACGCCCTCACCGCCAGCGGCGAGGCCTACGTTGAATCCCTGTTGGAAGTGAAACAGTAAAAGCTTGCAAAACGCGCCGTGCTTGAAACCCTTCGTAATCTCCTCAAGGAAGTAAGTGCCATTCTTTCGGCGTTGCGTCGCGCCGGGGGCAACGCGGCGGTCAGCGGCGCTGTGGTGGAACGTGTTCAAGAACTGGCCGTCACGTGGGCAATTAACGTTCGCCCAGGACTCTCGGCCATCGGAGTACCGAAGGAGGTACTTGAAAGGGCTGACAGACTCACTTCGAGGTTAGCCAGACTGACCTCAGGAGCAGTGAATCGAAACCAACTGTTCGTGGCTCTTGGTGCGGTTTGGAAGGTCTTACACGAACAAGTCCTCTTGGAAATCGCGAAACTTCCACTTGGCCTGCAGGCTGCATTTCCGGCCCCTGGTCCTGCGCCGCTGTTTCCAGAAATATCTGATTTGCCAAACCAGCTTGTCCCTCGCGCTTTACAAGGGTGGTCAGAGGAAATCAACAGTTTCTTGAAAGCGAATCCGTTCGGCAAGAATACGTTCATCATGGTGTCCTACAGGGCGACCCTCGAGCCCCTCGTCGACGCCGTCAAAGAAAAGCTGGAAACGCTTGATCTAAATCCGATACTGGCGAAAGACCACAGCTTGACCAATGACCTCTACAATCCGATTGCATGTCTTCTTTGCTGTAGTTATGGAGTGGCCATCTTTGACCGGGCAGAAACCGCACAAATGCACAATCCCAATGTTGTATACGAATTAGGAATGATGCAGTTGCTGAAGCGGCCCTGCGTTATCCTCAAACATTCGAAGCTGAGGAAAATGCCTACAGACCTATTGAGCATGCTCTATGAAGGATATTCGTCAAGACAGGAGGCTGTTCGCAAGCTAGGGGAATGGTGGACGAGAAGCAACACCTAAGGCAAGAGGAGAGATGGGCGGCTGGCCCAGCCTTTGAGTTAGAATTTTATGGTGCCCCCAGCCCCACCATGGCAACTCCATGTTGACCCATGGAAGTTGGACGATCCGGCGATGCCGCGCGGTCAAGAGAAAAATGAAAGGCCGGCCACTCGCCCCTGCTAAGTCCGCTTGTGATGTAGTGTCGTCCTAAAAGCTTGAAATAGGCTAAACCTACCTTGAATTTGCTTTTCCCTTTGAAATCGATACTGAAAATATGCCGCGATTCCGAATAAAGAAAAGACGATAAGCGGCGTGAATGACCCGACTTCGCTTCGATAGAAACACCGCGCCGCCATTTGGATCAATCGCGACAAGGTCAAAATAAGACTGGCCGCGAACACGGACCTGCTTGCTAGGTTTTCAGCGTCCCACCGACTTGTCATGGTGCCAAGGTTTGGCGCGTGTGCCCAAACGTAATAGGAGCAAAGTGAGCTAGTCTCCGTCAGCCGTTTAGAGGGACTCACCTTCGAATTGCCTCCACCGTCTTGTTTCCCATCTACGTCGTCGAGGTCGAAATGGAATTGATCCTTGAACATCTCCTTAAGCTGATCTTCCTGGCCCTTGCTGACGCCGGAGGACTCCAAGAGCTTATCCAGCTTCATCGGTGATAAGTACCCCCATATACGTTCAACAAAATAAGACAACGCTCCGAAAATAAATCCTACGAGATAGGCAGATGATATGAAGATGAGTGAGCCAACGGTCAGTAAGAGAAGAAGGCTTCCGTCTGGCTTGGAAAAATCCACTTTGGGCAGTTGACCGCGTGCCGACTGCAATTCGGGTCGATTCCACAATATCCCTAAGAGACCCCCCATCAAGTAAGCGCCGGGCAAGATCCTCCCGAGAAGATCGTAATAAAAGTGAGGAATTATACTGGGTATGCGCGTTGTTCCTGTGTCTTGCAATTCGGTGTCCCCGGTGGCCATATAGCAACATCCTCCTCTCGAAATCCGCGTCGAAGATACCATCTAGACCGTACGCGGCTGTGCAAGGGTCCCGGACTTCTAACTTATGACTGGACCAAAGACGGGGGTCGGTCAGGGGAGCTCAGCCGCCGCAAGTGCGTCGTACTCTCCTGCAGGAACGGACTTATCCATATCAATACTGAGCAGTTCCCAATCTTTGCCTTGTTCGCCTCGCCGCAACTCAGCTACGCCATAGACGTTAATCGGAAATTCTCTCTCCTCAGTCGGCTCGTAATAGGCTGTTCCCAAGTCCACAGTATAAGAACTAATGAGGTTCACACCCCCAGAGACAGTCTGCGGCCGCTCTCCTATCTTGAATCGACGAGGCTCGACCGTCGATTCAATTTGCTGTGGAGCCCGAATCACGATAGTCACTTGGCATAAGCATCTAAACAGAACTCGCGATCTGAACTTATCCCTATCCTTCCAAATCGCCGAGTCAATCCTGTCAAACCTTATGGCTTGAATGGCCCTAACAACTAGGTTTTCTCGCTCTGCAGCATTGATGAGAGCCCATCTCAAATTCTGGCTAAGATCCCTGTCCGTCAATTCTCGAATTTCTGCAATCTTGCTAGCAATGGTCTCACGGTAAGAATCTAACACCCCGATCGCGTCGACGCTCTCTTGCTTTATTCTCGCTCGCTCTGATTCAACAAGCGTATTGATAATGTAGGTCGTTGCCTCATCGAGAGTCTGGGCGACGATGAGATTCGCTTCATATTCGGAGGCGTGAGAATTAAATCCCTCGGCAAGCAAATGGTCCTGGGTGATGACAACGGCAAACTCGTCGGGATGGCCCCGAAGAGACTCAAGGATAGAAAACATAATCAAGCTGTCGCGGAATCCCTTTTCCTTTGATTGGTCTTCCGCTTCCTCGAACGGGGGTGTACATTCGATCGACATCTTTAGCAGGCGATCGAGACCAACCGGTGATAAGGGAATAATCTCCACGCCTCTTTTGTGGGCCTTCTCCCGGTAGTGAGCGTCGATACTTGCCAAGTACTCTTTCGCCCTATCCAATGCAATCCCGATTTCAGGTATGGGTCTGCCTTGCTTTTCGAGAATCCGCTCAGCTTTAGAACAAGAATCCACGAAAAAAGCTAAGTCCTTTTTTCTCTTTCGCACGTATTCGAGCCAACTAACCTCCGAAACACAAATACGAAATCCCTCGGACTCTTTGAGTTCGAGAAGTTTCTCGAAATCAACATTTTCAAATTTTTGCCCAAGCTGTATGAGGGCTGTGGATTCGATGTAGATTCTCCGGGGAGTACCTTTCGCAGCCATGCATCAGAGTCTATACTTTGACCCGCCCTTCGCAAAGATGTCCGAGTCTGCCGCACGCCCTGCGGCGAAAACGGCAGAGAGGTCCCTCCCGCCGCAGCGGGCACACCCTTGAATCAACGAAATGGTCTTGAATGTGTCGCACCTACGGCGCTTGCGTGCGCGGGGAAAAAACGGCAGAGAGGTCCCTCACTGCGTTCGGGATGACCACCATTATTGAAGGCGGGGGGAGCGCCGGGGGAGAAGGGCAATCGCAGATTTGAAATTGGGGATTTGATAGGGCAGAGGCGGAAGAGGACGCAGATGGCGACCCCGCCGTGCGGGGTCGCCGCTACGAAAAGCGGCGTCTAGCCGCCGCACTCCAAACTGGAAAGCAGAAGATTGCGACCCCGTAGGGCGGGGTCGCCGCCACGAAATCAGAGAATGGGCAGCGACGGGAGGTGCGCGAGCGACTGGATCAAAGCGTTGACTCGAAGTCGGAGGAGCGGCGCAGATGCGGCGGCACAGGCGTCAAAAGTCCTGGAGGTCGCGCGTGGGCAGGGCGACGCGCACGGCGTTGAGCACTGCCACCAGATCGATGATCTCCTGCGCGATTGCGCCGCTGATCGGCGGAAGGTAGCCGGCCGCCGCCACGGCCATTCCCAAGACGCTCGCGGCCATGCCTCCCACTGCGCTCTGCAGGGCGATGCGCCGCAGACGCCGGCCAATGTGCATCAGCTCGTCGATCTTCCCCAGGGCGGGTTCCAGGACGACGGCATCGGCCGCTTCCGCGATGATATCGCTGCCGGAGCCAAAGGCGACTCCAACCGTCGCGGCCAGCAAGGCGGGAGCGTCGTTGATACCGTCTCCCACAAAGAGCGTTCGCGCCTTGGATGTCTCTTTCTTCACGATGGCCACTTTTTCTTCCGGACTCATGCCGGCGCTCACATCGGTGATTCCGACTGAATCCGCGAGGTAACGCACTTCGGAGTCGCGGTCGCCGGATACCAGCATGACTTTCCTGACGCCGTGTTTCGGCGCCAAGTGTTCGATGAACGAGCGGCCTTCCCTGCGCGGCTCGTCGTGAAAAGTGAGCGCCGCGGCGTAGCGGCCATCCACGAACGCCAGGCATTCCAGACCGGTCGTCACCGGGGGCAAGGGAAGATTGTCGTCCACCAGATTCTTTCTGCCCGTAATCTTCACCGCGCGGCCGTCGATGATTCCCAGCAAGCCTTCGCCGGGGTGTTCGCTGATGTGCGCTGCGGCGACGAGCGGCAGATGTTCGGCTTTCGCCGCGCCGACGATCGCGACTGCCAGTGGATGCTTGGAGTATTGCTCCAAACTGCCCACGAGAGTCAGAACGTGCGGCCGCTCAAAGCCTTCGGCGCAATTCACGGCCGTCAGCGTTGGACGCCCGTAGGTCAGCGTCCCGGTCTTGTCAAATATGAGGGTCTTGCAGGCGTCAATCTGTTCGAGCACGGCGGGGTTCTTGATGATGATGCCTCGCCTCGCGGAGAGGGAAATCGCGCCGATGACCGCGGTGGGGATCGCCAGCAGCAACGGACATGGAGTTGCGATCACTACGACGGCCAGAAACCGGTTCGGATCGCGGCTGGCCAACGCCGCCACGGCCGCTACGGTCACCGCGATGGGCGTGTACCACGCGCCGAGTTGGTCGGCGAGCCGCCGGATTCGCGGCCGCTGCTGCTCGGTGGCACGCATCACCTGCATGATGCGTGCGTACCGCGAATCCACGGCCAGCTTCTCCGCCTGGATGACAATCGCGCTGTCGCCGTTGATGGCGCCGGAAATCACCTGCGAGCCCGGCGTCTTCGAGATTTCGTACGGTTCGCCGGTCAGGTAGGCTTCGTCCATGATGCCTTGGCCCTCGAGGACCACGCCGTCCACGGGGCAGATATCGTGAGGGAAGACCACGAGGATGTCGCCGATGCGGATTTCCTGGAGGCCGACTTCCCGCAGCGCCGCTCCTTCCCGGCGATGTGCGTTGCTCGGGACGCGGCGCGCCAAGGCATCCAGCACGGATGACGCTCGGGCCGTGGCGTTAGATTCGAGCGCCGCGCCCCCGGACAGCATCAGCACGACGATCGCAGCAACCAGAAATTGGCCGAGCAGACAGGCCGTCAGAATCGAGATGCCGGCCAGCAAGTCCGAACCGAATTCTCTGCGGATGAGCTTTTTGCCGAGCTCGACGACCAGAGGCGCGCCGCCGATCACCAACGCCGCGTAAAGCGGCACGAGCGTGGCCTGATGCGAGACCTCCGTCCCCAGCCGCAAATACAGATGGACCGCAATTGCGAGGAGAGTGAAGCCCGCGATGTAGGTTTCCATCGTCGGGCCCGCGAACCGTTTGGGTCGGTCCGTCATTGCTCTCCATCTTATCCGAGATTTGCGAACCGGGGGCGGAGATGAGAGTTAATCAGACAATTTTGTTCGCACCGCTGGGCGGAACGTTGTAGGCCGAGGCGCGGCGGGCTATTCGCGGCGCGTTTCCGGGACGATGGGGCGCGGGGAGCGCTCTGCGCCGGGCGCCGCTTCGGCGGCACGCACCGCCTCGGCCAGGCCGTTGCCCGGCGTCTCGGCCGGCAACGCGTTTCCTCCGCTTCCGCGAGGGCCTTGCTCGGCGCGCTCATCGATGCGGCCGAAGATCATTTTTCCGGCTGTGGTCTGGTGGACCGACGTCACCGTAATGTCCGCGTTCTTGTTGATGAGCTTCTTTGCGCCGTCCACCACCACCATCGTGCCATCATCCAAATAGGCCACGCCCTGATTGTATTCCTTGCCTTCGCGCAGGATGAAGACGCGCATCGATTCGCCCGGCAGGACCACGGGCTTGAGCGCGTTGGCGAGTTGATTGACGTTCAGCACGCCAATGCCCTGCAGCGTGGCGACTTTGTTGAGGTTGTAATCGTTGGTGACGATCTTGGCGTCATGGCGCCGGGCGAGCTCGATCAATTTCAAATCCACGTCGGCGATATGCGGAAAATCTTCTTCGGGGATTTCGACTTCGAGATTCGGCATCTTCTGGATGCGCTGCAACACCTCGAGCCCGCGCCGGCCGCGTTGCCGCTTGAGGCCGTCGGCCGAATCCGCCACCAATTGCAGCTCTCGCAGCACGAATTGGGGGATGACGACGACGCCATCCATGAATTGCGCCTCGCAGATGTCCGCGATGCGGCCGTCGATGATGACGCTCGTATCGAGCACCTTGGGCGTGCGCCGGCCGCTGCGTTCGCTGCCGAACAGTCCGCCGAACGCCTGCAGGTTGAGCAGATCCCCTTTGCTCGCGCCGACCGCCAAACCGATGTACGTCAGCACGAGCAGCACGCCGACGCCCAGCGACGACCGCGAGACCTCGGGAATCGTCGTGTGCGCGAGAACTTCATTCACGAGCAGCGCGCCCAGAGTCCCCAGGATGGCGCCCACCACGGCGCCGATGAGACGCCGCATGCTCGCCCGTTGCAGCCGGATCTCAAACAGGATGACGCCGACCGCGAACGCGAGCCAAACGAGCGCGGCCGTGCGTGGAGCCAAACCGAAGGGATGGAAGTGGAATCCCGCAGCGACGCACGCTGCTGCGAAGATAAAACGGACCAGAAACTGGTCCCACCAACTGCCGAGTCGAGCGGCGTGATTTGCAGCCGGGTCAGCCAGCCGTCCGTTTGGCGAGATGCGGCCCGGTTGGGTAGACCGTGGCGAGCCCGACGTGGTCGCCTGGGTTGAAGAATGAGTGCGCGACATGGAAGCCTCGTATCATGAATGGATGAGTCGAAATGTCCCCGGCTGCTGCAGCAAATAATGAATGAAAGAGTCGTGCGCCGGGACTGTCTCCCTCCGACTTAGGAAAACACACTTTCCTTTGTCGGATTCTACCACGAAGACCAAGGCAGAGAGGCTACGGTCCTAGCGGACGTACAGGCGGGGAACGCGGTGTCCGATCGAGCAGAGCAAATCGGAGGAGACCGTGCCGAGCAGCCGCGCGACGTCCGAAGCCCACTGGATTGCATCGCCGTCGGCGCCATAGATCGTTACGACATCGCCCATTCGTGCGCCTTCGATTTCCGTGACATCGGCTGCGGCCAGATCCATGGAGATCGTTCCCACCAGCGGGGCAAACCGGCCGCGGATGATCACGCGCCCGCGGTTCGTCAGCGACCGCAACAATCCATCGGCGTAACCGGCGGCAATTACGGCCACCCGCGAAGGCCGCGTGGCCGTCCATCGTGCGCCATAGCCCACGGCCCCGCCGACCGGAACGTCGCGCAGCGTGACGATGCGCGTGCGAAGCGAGAGCGCCGGACACAACGGGAACGCCGCTTTCACTTCGGCTTCTTTCTCCGGCACATCGTAGAACTGGTGATAGCCGTAGAGCAGCGCCCCGGGCCGAACCATGTCTGCCCAAGTCTCGGGCCGCGCGCCGATGGCGGCGCTATTCGCAAGATGCACAATTCCGGGCGCCACTCCGTGCGTGCGAAGACACTTCAGCGCCGCATCGAATCGTGCCGCCTGCTCTTCGGTTTGCTTCGTTAAGAACGCGTCCGAGGATGCGAAGTGAGTGAAGACCCCTTCAAGCCTCAAGTGTGGAGAATTCGCGAGCGCCCGCACGAACGCCGGAACCTGTTCCGGCGTAATGCCCAACCGGTTCATCCCCGAATCAACTTTCAAATGGAATCCGACCGGCCCGCGGCGCTTCGCGGCGCGCGCCGCCGCCCGCTCAAGCCCTCGCAATTGCTCCAATCCGGAAACCGCGGCCGTGAGCCGCTGCTCGAGAAGCGTGTGTTCCTCGCCGGTCCAGAAGCCTGTCATCACGAGGATGTGCGCGCGGATTCCCGATTCGCGGAGTTCCGCGCCTTCCGCCGGACTCGCCACGCCCATCCACTCGGTTCCCGCCTTTTCCAGCGCCTTCGCTACGGGCACGGCGCCGTGGCCGTAGGCGTTGCCTTTGACCACGGCGAGAATCATGCGGCGCGGCCGCGTGCCGGGGGGATTGACGTGGCGGCGAATCGCGCGCACGTTGCGCAGGAGTTGTCCGAGCTTCACTTCGACCCAGGTGGGCCGCCCTTCGAATTTCATTCCAGCAAGCAATGGATTCCCTTTCCTCTGTCGGTTCACACCGCGCACCCGCGCGCGTGCAAGTCCGCCGCCGCCGATGGCGCGATGGATGCGGTGGACAAGAGTAAAACAAATTCTCGCCTTGCACACGGCCACATCGGGATCCTGACGCGGTTCGAGCAACACTTTCATTCCGCTACATGCACGCCAGGTACCGAACTGGACTGGATGGGCCGGACGCAAGAATCGCCGCGAATCGAACGAAAACGGCCGGTTCGGCTGGTGAAGGAAGGCCGGGCGCGGCTTCCCCTGCGTCCGCCGGAACACGGCGTGCCCCCGGCGGGACACGGAGACGTTCGGGATCGCCCGGAATCAGAGGGGGCTCATGGCGTCCGGCGCGGCAATCTCGAAACGCGTGTACTGCGTCCGGAAGACAAGATGCACGCGGTCGGTAGGGCCGTTCCGCTGTTTCGCGATGACCAATTCCGTCCTGGCGCGCTCGTCCGGCGATTCCTCCGTCTTGAACGCGTTAGGCCGGTGGATGAACATCACCACGTCGGCATCCTGCTCGATCGCGCCGGACTCGCGCAGATCGGCGAGTTGCGGGCGGCGGTCTTCGCGCTCCGGCGCGCGCGTCAATTGCGAGAGCACCAGCACGGGGACCTTCAACTCCTTCGCGAGACCCTTCAACCCGCGCGTGATGCTGGTGACCTCTTCGTTGCGATTCGAGAAGCGGCCGCGCGCCGCGATCAATTGCAGATAATCGATGATGATGAGGTCGAGCCCTTTGTCGCGCTTGAGCCGGCGCGCCTTCGCGCCGATTTCGATCACCGTGGCGGAGCCCGCGTCGTCAATCCAGAGCGGCGCCTGGGAAAGTTTCCCGAGCGCTTGCGTCATCAGCTTCCAGTCGGCGCGCGAAAGATGGCCGGTGCGGAACTTGTGCGCGTCCACCGGGGAAAGCGAAGCAAGCAGGCGCATCAGCAGCGATTCCTTCGACATTTCCAGGCTGAAAATCGCCACCGCCTTCGGCTCTTCCGAGCGCACCGCGATGTTTTCCGCGAGGTTCAGCGCAAACGCGGTCTTCCCGACCGAGGGCCGCGCCGCCAGGATGATCATCTCGGACGGTTGCAGGCCCGAGGTCAAATTGTCGAGTTCAGGATAACCGGTCGCGAGCCCGGTGACCTTGCGCCCTTCGCTGATGATGCGTTCCAGGCGCTCCATGTTCCCGGCCACCACTTCGCGCATGGTGACGAGGCCCGCCCGAATGCGATCTTCCGCCAGTTGGAAGATCGAGGATTCGGCGTGGTCGAGGATCGCATCGGCGTCCTCGTCGGCTTCGAGGGCCTGCTGTTGGATGGCATGAGTCGCGTGAATGAGATTGCGGAGAACGGCTTTTTCTTTGACGATGCGCGCATAGTGCTCGACGTTCGTGACGTGCGGCACCCCATCCAGCAATTGCGCCAGATAGGCCGCGCCGCCCGCAGCTTCGAGTTCGCCCCGCCGGTGCAATTGATCCGTGAGCGTCACCAGATCGATCGCCTGTTGCGCTTCGCCCAGCACCATCATCTGCTGGTAGATGCGCCGGTTGTAATCGCTGAGAAAATCTTCCGCGCGCAATCGCTCGATCGCAACGTTCAGAGCGTTGTTGTCGATCAGAATCGCGCCGAGCACGCTCCGTTCGGCGTCGAGATTCTGGGGAAGCGGCCGTTCCAAGACGGGTTCAGTAGCCATAGGATTCGCTTTCCATTCGCCCCATTCTCTCTCAGAGGCTGTTGGGTGGCAAGCGCCGCGTTCCGTCGCGGGACGCGGCCTCGAACTGCCACAGCCTAGCGCAACCGCGGCAAAGCGTGTCGGTGGAAATTATTTCGAACTGTGGGAAATCCGGACCGGTGGGACGGATGCCCGGCCGCGCCGCCCGCGGCGATGCGGCCCGGACAATCCGATTACGATTCCTTCTGCACGATGAGCTTGAATTGAGCGGTCACGTTGTGGATCAACTTTACGTTCACCTGGAACTCGCCGATGAACTTGATGGGCTCATCGAGCTGAATTCGACGCTTGTCCACCTCAAACCCTTGCGCCGCGAGTCCTTCGGAGAGGTCGGCTGCGGTGACCGAGCCAAAGAGCTGATCGTTCTCGCCGGCTTTGCGCGAGAGAGTGACCGTCACTCCGGCCAGCAACTCGGCCTGCTTCTGAGCTTGTTCTTTTTCCGTCGCGGTGCGTTTGGCCAGTACGCCGCGGATTTTTTCCAGCCGCTTGAGATTGCCCCCTGAAGCTTCCAGCGCCAGTTTGCGGGGCAACAAGAAGTTCCGCGCGTACCCGTCCTTCACATCCACCACCTGCCCGCGCGTGCCCAGCTTTTCCACATCTTCCTGCAAGATGACTTGCATGCGTGTTCCCCTCTGCCTTGAACTCGTTGCTCCGATGCGAGCGTTTCCTATTGCGATCAGAGCTCGGTCGCAAACGGCAACAGAGCGATGTTGCGCGCTCGCTTGATGGCCTCGCCGAGCCACCGCTGGTGGCGCGAGCAAGTGCCCGTGATCCGCCGCGGCAGGATCTTTCCGCGTTCCTGCACGAACGCCTGCAGCACTTCCGCTTTCTTGTAATCGATGAAATCCACCCGCTCCACGCAGAACCGGCAAACCTTCTTCTTGCGGAAATATTGCCGCTTCCCGCGGCGCGGAGCGCCGCCGGGACCGCCTTCGCGCGGCCGCTCGCGGCCGCCCTGCCCCGAATGACCGCCATGCCCCCCATGTCCTGACGCGGGAGGCGAGGACGGTGCACTTGGCCCAGAGGATTGCTCAGACATCTTGTTGTTTCTCCCTTCGCCCGCCTCGACGGGCAGGTTCGAATTTCAATTCAGCTCGCGGCCGCAGGCGGCTCAACCGCAGGCGGCACCGAGGCCGGGGCCGGAGCCGGCGGCGCCGGAGCGGCCGCCACGGGTTTACGCGGCCGGCGACCGGCGCGGCGTTCGCGCCGCTTGGTGAGTTTCTGCTGGCGCTTCAACTCTTCGTCGATGCGAATGGTTTGGAACTTGATGACCGCGTCGGACACTTTGAGCCGGCGCTCCAACTCTTTCATCATCTCGCCCTGCGTGCTGTGCAGCAGCAGGTAAACGAAATAGCCCTCGCGATTCTTCGCGACGCGATAGGCCAGCTTCCGCGTGCCCCACTTCTCGGTCTTCTCCACGCGGCCGCCGCGCTCGGTGGTGACTTGCTGCAGCGTGGCGATAATCTTATCGATCTCCTCTTCCGGCGTAGCGGGCCGGCAGATGAAGATCAAGTCATAAAGGCGTTCGTCCATGTTCCCTCGTTTCTATTTCCGTCGAGACCCGAGATGACCCCAGCCATGTTCGGCCGGTCTACTCGGCCTCTTCTTCGGGCTGCTCCGCGCGCCGATTGAACCGATTCATCGCTACGCCGACGCCCTCGGTCAGAATCACGCGAACAGCTTCGGCGGCCTGGTCGATCATCTCCGCCGCGATTTCCAGTTCCGACTTCCGCATCGGCCGCAACACATAAGCCGCGAGGTCCTTCGGCGGCTTCTCCGGCTTCACGCCCAGCCGCACCCGCGGAAATTCCATCGTCTGTGCGGCTACGATCACACTCTTCAAGCCGTTGTGCCCGCCGGCCGTCCCGTTCTCGCGGACGCGAATCATGCCCCACGGCAGCGCTACATCGTCGTACACCACCAACATCTCCGACGGCTCGCATTCCATCCGGGCCAACAGCTCGCGCACGGCCAGGCCGCTCAGGTTCATCGAGGTCTGCGGTTTCGCCAGCACGATCTCGTGACCGAACAATTTCCCGCGACCCACAAACGATTTCGCTTCCGGCCTCTCGACGCGGATTCCCCCGGCCTCCGCCAGCCGGTCCACGACAAAAAATCCCAAGTTATGCGGCGTCCAGGCGTATTCCGGGCCCGGATTGCCCAGTCCAACTATCAGGCGCATCCGCTTGGCCACCGCTCTCCCGCGCGGCCTGCCTGCCGCCTGCCTTCCCCGGCCTTCCGGTTGGCAGGCACCATGACCCGCGCGCAGCGCTCATGCCGCGATCACAGCTTGTCCGCGCCGCCGATTCCCCGGCAGACAAACCGGCTCGCGCGCTACTTCTTCTTCTCGCTCTTCTCGCTCTTTTCGCTCTTCTCGGCCGGAGCCGCTTCGCCCTCGGCCTCTTCGCCTTCTTCGAGTTCCTTCTTGCCCTTCTTGATGACCTCGGGTTCCGCAGGCGCCGCGGCTTCCGCACCCGCCACCACCTCGGCCGGCTTCTCCTCTTCGACGCGCAGGGCCACCACGTGCGCCAGGACGCGCTGCGGGTCAGAGACCAACTTCATCTTTTCGGGATCGAGCGTCAAGTCGCTCGCACGCAGTTGCTTCCCGATCATCAGCTCGGTAACGTCCACGCGGAATTCCCCGGGAATTTCACTCGGCAGACATTCGATTTCGACTTCGCGCGTCACCATTTCAAAAACTCCGCCCTGAAGCTTTACGCCTTGCGGTTCTCCAAACGTGTGCACCGGGACTTTCACTTTGATGCGCACGTCCATGGCGACTCGCACCAGATCCACATGAATCAGCGCGCCGCGGACGGGATCCACTTGCCAATCCTTCACCATCGCCGGCTGCTCGTTCGCGCCGAGCTTGATTTTGAAAATCGTGTTGTGGCCGGACTCGGACTTGAGGATCGCCGTGAGTTGCTTGGTGTTCACCGCCAGCGTCTCGGCCTTATGCTTCCCGCCGTAGAGAACCGCGGGCAATTGTCCCGCGACGCGCAAGCGCCGCGCGGCATTCTTTCCCCGCAGGTCACGGGGCGTTGCTTCAACGATAATCTGCTCCATACCGGCCTTCCTTGGGTGTCGCGCTCTCGCGCTCGTTCGCTCTTGCGGATCCCTGCTTCAGATGAACAGCTCGCTGATCGAGGTCTCCTCGTGAATCGAAAGGATTCCGCGCGCCAGCAGTTCGGCCACGCTCAGCACCTTGATCTTCGATACCTTTCGCGCCGCCTCCGAGAGCGGCACCGAATCGGTGACCACGACCTCTTCGATCACCGATTTGCAAATCCGCTCCACTGCCGGCCCGGAGAGCACCGGATGCGTGCACGTGGCGAAGACCCGGGTTGCGCCCTCCGCCAGCAGCGCTTCGGCCGTCTTTATCAGCGTTCCCGCGGTGTTGATGATGTCGTCCACGATGAGCGCGGTTGTTCCGCGCACGTCGCCGATCACGCGCATCACTTCGCTGACGTCAATATCGATGCGCCGCTTGTCCATGATCGCCAGCGGCGCATCCAGGCGTTTCGCAAATGCCCGCGCCCGCTCCACGCCGCCCGAATCCGGCGAAACGACGGTCAATGGCCCGAGCCCCTTGTTCCGGAAATATTCGACCAGCACCGGCGAAGCATAGAGATGGTCCACCGGCACGTTGAAATAGCCTTGGATCTGCGGCGCGTGCAGATCAAGAGTCAGCGCGCGCGAAGCCCCGGCCGTTTCGAGCAGGTCCGCGACAAGTTTGGCGGAGATCGGCACGCGCGGCTTGTCTTTTCGATCCTGCCGGGCGTAGCCGTAATACGGAATCACCGCGGTGATGCGCCAGGCCGACGCGCGTTTGAACGCGTCGATCATTATCAGCAACTGCATCAGGTGCACGTCCACCGGATGCGAGCACGACTGCACCACGAAAACGTCCGCGCCGCGGACGTTTTCGAGGATTTGAAAATATGTCTCCCCGTCGCTGAACCGATCCAACCGCATCTGGCCAAGTTGCACTCCGGCGTGACGGCAAATCTCCGTCGCCAGAGGTATGTTGGCGCTGCCGCAAAAAATCTTGAATTTATCGTCTATCACGGCGATTGCCTCACACGCCCGCCCCTTTCGCCCAGAGCGCGACGGTACCCTCTACGCGAAACAGTGGAGCAGACGAATATCTCGTCGTCCGGAAACCAATGGGCGGCTCGGCGCGCCTGCGCTGGGTTTCGGAAGATTCCGAACACCGCCGACCCGCTACCCGCCAGCGCGGCATCTGCGGCTCCTTGCCGAAGCAATTCCCGCTTGATACGGCCCAGTCGGGTGTGCCGCCGGAAGACAGCCGCCTCGAAATCGTTCGAGAGGGCTTCCTCCTGCGGGCTCCAGCAGAGAGCGCAGAACTTCATTAGTCTAGAGGCGGCTGGCGGCTTTGTCAATCCGCGGCCGAGCCAAGCATAGGCCTCGCGCGTCGGAACGGAAATCTCACGCGGGGAAATCACCAGCAGGTGCCGCCGCGGCGCATCCGGCAATGGATAAATCTCGTTTCCGCGCCCCACCCCCACCGCGCGGCCGCCGAATAGGAAGAACGCCACATCCGCGCCGAGACTTCCGCCGATCTCAATCAGCCTCTCCAGCGGAATCTTGCGATCCGCGAGCCGCAATAACCCGAGTAACGCAGCGGCCGCATCGCTTGATCCGCCGCCCAAGCCGCGTCCCGCGGGAATTCGCTTGCGGAGTTGCGCGCGAATTCCGCGGCGGATCCGCAATTCGTGGCTGAGGGCGCCGAGTGCGCGATACACCAAATTCGACTGGGGCGATTCCGCCGACAGGCTCTCGTTGCCGATGATCTCGAGTTCGATTCCGCGCGAGGATTTCCATTCGAGGGTCAGCGTATCGCGCAACGAAATCATCTGAAAAATCGTGCGCAGCTCGTGATAGCCGTCGGGGCGCCGGCCCAGAACATCCAGACACAGGTTGACCTTGGCGAATGCGGAAACGCGGATTCCACTCATGAGGCGGTATTCTAGTGCCGTTGCCTTGCGCCCGGCAAAGATTTGCGATTCGCGATAGCGGGTCGGCTCGATCGACCCATTGTGCGGTAGTCCGGCGAATCAGGCACTACTTCTGGTACTGCTCGTTGGTGACCTGCTCCATCCAGTCGACCACCTTGCCGTCCTTCTTCTCCTGAATGGCGATGTGCGTCATCGCCGTGGTCGGGCTAGCCCCATGCCAATGCTTCTCGCCGGGGGAGAACCAGACTACATCACCGGGCCGAATCTCCTCGATGGGTCCGCCTTCGCACTGAACCCAGCCGCAGCCAGCCGTGACGATGAGAGTCTGACCAAGCGGATGCGTGTGCCAAGCAGTCCGCGCGCCCGGCTCGAACGTTACGCTGGCACTTGAAACGAGCGCCGGATCGGGCGTTTGAATCAGTGGATCGATCCGTACGGTGCCAGTGAACCACTCTGACGGTCCTTTGACAGAAGGCTGCGAGCCCGCTCTCTTGATTTCCATTCTCTCTACTCCTTGAATTGAACTACGTCTGTCAATCGGCAGTGGCAGGGCACTACCAGTCCGGCGGCAGATGCAGCGTTCCTGTCTTCAGAGAGGAAAGTCCCTTTAATTCGACCTTGCTCGGTTCCCGCCTGAGCAAGAATATTGGCAGTTTGCTGTTGTGCACAGGAATTAAGAGTGATTGCGGCGAATTCGAGGTGCGCGTGAAAGGCTCGAATCATGTCCCAATTCTGACATAGGCGCGCTATCCGTTAAATCGACTCGGGAATAACCACTTTGTGATGTGACGCCGTTAGCGGAACCTGGGCAATCGCAAGACCTGAACGCAACGTGACAAAATATCAGTTCTGATGGGCCCTAAGTGCGATGGGCGTCCACCTCAAAGAACTTCGGCAAGCTCGGTCGAGAGGGCGCGAGGTGCGTAATTCTGCACTTCGCGTGGTCACGGCTCGTTTCGCTGAAGAGATTGCCGACTGGCGCGAGCGTGGCGCCTAGCGTGGCCGTGGCAAATGGGATAACGCTTCCTGGATCTTTTCAGCCGGGTGTTCGTAATCGGTGAGTTCACCGGCGAGATACTTTTCATACGCCGCCATGTCAAAGTGGCCGTGGCCGCTCAGGTTGAAAAGGATTGTCCTTTCCTTGCCTTCCTCCTTGGCCTTCCGGGCTTCTTCAATCGCGCAGCACACGGCGTGTGAAGTTTCAGGCGCGACGATGATGCCTTCGCTTCTCGCGAAAATCATCGCGGCTTCGAAGCACTTCAATTGCGTGTAGCTGACCGCCTCGACGACGCCCGCACGATGCAGCAAGCTGACCAGCGGCGACATGCCGTGATAGCGCAGGCCTCCCGCATGGATTCCCGGGGGAATGAAATCGTGGCCGAGGGTATCCATTTTCAAGAGCGGCGTCATGCCGCTCTTGTCCCCGAAATCGTACGCGTAGACGCCTTTGGTCATGGTGGGGCACGCCGCGGGTTCGACAGCGACCAGCCGAACCTGTTTGCCGCCCGCTTTCAATGGCACAAAGGGGAACGCGAGTCCCGCAAAATTGCTGCCGCCTCCGCAGCAACCGATCACGACATCCGGGAACGCTCCGGCGAGCTTGAGTTGCGCCAGGGCCTCTTGCCCGATGATCGTCTGGTGCAGCAGAACGTGGTTCAACACGCTGCCGAGCGCATAGTTCGTGTCCTTGCGCTGGGCCGCGTCTTCCACCGCCTCGCTGATGGCGATGCCGAGACTCCCGGGGCAGTCCGGATCCTCCGCGAGGACTTTGCGGCCGGCTTCGGTTCGGTCGCTTGGAGAGGGAATGCATTTCGCTCCCCACAATTCCATCAGAGTGCGGCGCTGAGGCTTCTGGAAGTAACTGCATTTCACCATGTACACCATGCATTCGAGTCCGAACACCTGGCAGGCGAAAGAAAGAGCGCTGCCCCATTGGCCCGCACCGGTCTCGGTGGCAAGCCGCTTGATGCCCTGCGCCTTGTTGTAATAGGCCTGCGGGGTGGACGTATTCAGTTTGTGGCTGCCCGCCGGCGATACTGCCTCGTTCTTGTAGAAAATTTTCGCGGGTGTCCCGAGCGCCTGTTCGAGCCTGTAGGCCCTTTGCAGCGGAGTCGGTCTCCAAAGCCGCAGGATATCCAGCACCGGATCGGGGATCGGAATCAGCTTGTCAGAAGAAACCTCCTGAGCGATCAGGGCGTGCGGGAAAATCGCTTCGAAGTCGGCGGGGCTCGCCGGCTGTCCTGTTCCCGGATTCAAGGGCGGAGACAGCGGCTGCGGCAGGTCCGGGATGACGTTGTACCAGCTCTTTGGCAACTCGCGTTCCGGCAGCAAATACTTGTGTTCGTTCATGCTTGTTCTCCGTCTCGATTCCAGCCCGCGCTCATGAGAAGCGTTCCGGCTCGAAATGCCAGCCGGGCGGATCGTTCACCGGCGACTTTATTGGCAAATTTTATTGGCAACCATAAAGAGCCAGGATGCCCCACGACATCTTGCGTTCTCACAGCGGTTCCGGCCGCCGCCGCAAGCGAAGAAGAATAGCACAAGCCACCGGCCCGATGAGCCGCATAGTCCGGTTGACTGGGCCTTAGAATCGGAATCCGCTGGTGCTTCTGCCCCGGCCGTTTTCATTCACTGTTGTCATCCCGACGAGCGGAGCGAGGAGGGATCTCTCTGCATCCGCCCCCGCCTCTCGCGGAGAACGCTCTTCGTGAACCGTGGCGCGCCCGCCATTCTCAGCTAGTCCGCCGGAAGCCAAGGGAGACGCTCATGCGTGGGTGGAACATTCTCCTACTGGTATATCCCGAATGTGAACATTTTGTTGTCCGTGCTAATTACGTACTCGCCAGGGGCAAGAGCAGACTTCGGGACCAATTTGAAAGATGATTGCCCAAACTGAGTAATTTCGGCAGGTAGCCCAGGAATGGGCCGTGTTCCCCCATTGTTTAAGAGTTCGAGGTACTCGGCGAGGCGCTTGTTCTTCTTGAGAGAGAATGCGTAGAGCGCCACGCTCTCGGGATTCCCAATTTTGAATACGAACTCCGGATTTGTGCCTGCCTTGATGCGAAAGGGAGAACGGTCACCTGAAATCTGGACGAAGAAGCCTCCATGTGAGAACCCGGTCTTTTGGGGAACCTCTTCCCACTTCTCTGCCGGAAGCGGCTGCAGAGTCTGACTCGTTGAATCCAGAAGGAATACATCGCCGATGACGACGGGTTCCGCCGGTTTGTTATCTGAAGATTGTGCAAAACAGACCGCGAACGAAGCAACAAGCGATATCACAAAGATCACAGCACGCATGCTCTTAGGATCTCCCATCCGCGATTCCTGCCGATTTGAAATAAGCGGGAATCTCCTTTTTGACTTCGACAACGGCATTATTGCACGCCTATCTCGCCTGTTCGCGACTTTGTGAAAAGATGTTCATCTGGAGTGCAAAGAATCTGTGGGTGCGCCCATTCTTGCGCCAACAAAGGTGGGGATCTTACTGCTTCGAGCCGCGTTGCCACTCCCCGCACGAACCACTGCGAATACTCGCTCTGTCCGTGCGCGGCCGTCGCGGTATCCTCCGGCCCCGTGACAAGCTGCGCATTAGGCATTGCCCCCGGCTCTATCGGCACTTGCGTATGTCCCGGCGATGGCTGACAGGCAGGCGTCTGCGCGCTCAGACCGTCAAACGCGAACACATCCCAGAGAGCACAGATCAAAGGCTTCGTCAGGATCCCCGGGTCTGAATACGATCCGTCACTGCCGGAGGTCGCTGCTCGGAAGTATCGAAAACCTAAGTCCCGGGGAACGCAATCATCGGTAACTGGCCTTCGCGTGCCCAGTCCAAAGTTCAAGGAAAGGCTTGTTCTGACTTCTCTCAGGTCCCGCGCTATACTCGGATCACTCGACATTCTTGTCGACATCGGCGTTCTTGCCGAGAAGGAGGTGATCCAGTGAGGTACGGTTTACGTTGAAGTAGTAGAGGAGGCGCTTGTGAGGCTGCCGAGCGCCTCTCTCCTTCCATTAAGCTGATCAACGATTCCGTTTCCCGTATCGCCGCTTAACTCCATGCCCTAACCGGGAACTTGCACCCACTTCTCCGCTGAGCCGGCTAACCTGGAATCAACTGCGCATCTGCGACATCCGCCGATACTCGTCGCCAGCGGCATCGGGCAAGAGCACGAAAAGTGTGTAGATACCGAGCGCAGTGTCGAACGGAGGATGGATGAGGCCCAAGAACGCCATCACCAGGCCAAATGTTCGGCCCCAAGGCCGCATCTTGAGCAGTCCCCATCCAGCGACAAACCGAAGGGCCGCCGACGCAAGGAAAGCGATGCAAAGGATAATGAACAGCCCGGGTGCAAACACGAACGCGATCTTCGGAGCTCCGTTCCATGCAAGCGGCACTGTTATAACGCAAGCAAGCACGGCCATAACGACAGCCGGAATCAGCCAGAACGCACCTACCACGAACCACAAGATGGCCAGCAGATGCACGTGTTCGGCGACCCGCGTTCGCTCCGCGCTCGCAACACGTACCCCAATAATACTTTTGCCGCAATGAGAACAGACCGACAGCTCCGGACCAATCGGTGAACCACAAGAATCGCAGAACATACGCATCTCCTTTGAACCGTAAGTATCAAGATGGCCAAGGAGCGCGTAGCCTGGCAGCGTCAATCAATGTCGACGGATTCGGTGGCCCTTCGTCGCCCCCAAGAAAGCTGTCCTGCACACGACAAGGGCGAAGCCCAGAGTCGGTACAACTCGAGCCCATTACAAGATACGCGAGCAGGCAGCAAGAAGTTCCACCTGCGTCGGCTGGTTTCCCGCCGGCCAATCGATCCAATTTCTGATCAACTTATCAGGACTTGGGCCTGTTCCCTTCACGATTTAGAGTTTATGCGGAACCTTCTAACCCTTGTGGGTGTGGGGCCCTGGCGTTTCTGGTGTACACCTTTGTCCAATTCTTCCGCGAAGCAATCAGAAAACTAGAGTGACTAGTCCGGTAAGCCGAAAAGGATGTAGGCCACATCGTTTCAAATTCCGCGCCTTCGCGGTTCCCCTCTCAAAAAAAGACTTGACAATCTAGACTGTGCGCCATACACTATAGACCACATCCTATGTCGAACACGGTGCAACCCATGAACCCCGAGAACTTTGAAAACCTCCGCCTCGAACTTCGCCGTGGCTGCCTGGTCCTCGCCGCGCTCGCCGCTCTGCGCACCGAGCAATGCGGCTATACCCTGCGCAAAAGCCTGGCAGAGCGTGGCTTGGCTATCGACGAAGGCACGCTCTATCCGCTGCTCCGGCGGCTGGAAAGCCAAGGCCTGCTGACCAGCGAATGGCGCGAGGAAGATAAGCGCAACAAGCGGTTTTACTGCCTTTCCAGCGAGGGCAAGCAAATCCTTAAACAGTTGCTCGCCGAGTGGCAAGACATTGATTCATCCCTAAGGACAGTCGTGAAGGAGCAAGGTCATGGAACTTCTCGAACGCTACATGCAGGCCGTTAAATTTTGGCTGCCCCGGCAGCAGAAGCAAGACATCATTGCTGAGTTGTCGGAAGACATCCACTCCGAGATCGAGGAAAAAGAGACGGAGCTCGGACGCAAGCTGACCGAGGCGGAGATTGAATCCATTCTGAAGCAGCGCGGCCGCCCGGTGCTGGTCGCCAACCGCTACTTGCCGCAGGAGCATCTGATCGGACCGGTGTTGTTTCCGGTCTACCGCTTTGTGCTGAAGATCGTCTTGCTGTGCTACCTCGTGTCGTGGGTGTTGAGATGGGCCGGCCTGTTGATCTTCAACTCCGGCTACCGTGCTGAGTACACCGGCCCAGCGTGGATCTCCGCTTTGGGATCCATGTTCGGCTCACTCTGGTCCGCCGCTTTCGTTGCGGCCGGGACGGTCACGCTCGTCTTTGCCATCCTTGAGAGGGCGCAAGCCAAATCCGGTTTTCTTAACGACTGGGATCCACGCAAGCTCCCGCCGGTGCGCAATCCCAACCTGATACCGCGCTCCGCTTCCATCATCGAACTGTGCGTCGGGATGATCTTCTGCCTCTGGTGGACGGCACACATGCACTCGCAGGTGATGGTGAACCTTCCAAGCCTGCGGATTTCGCTATCGCCGCAGTGGCGCTATTTCTATTGGGGTTTCCTGATTCTGGCGCTGGTCAATATTTTCCTCGCGGGCGTAAACCTCATGCGTCCTTATTGGACCGGGCTGCGCGCAACGTTTCGGCTGCTCAGCGACGTTGCTGGACTTGCGGTGTTCTTTTGGCTATTCAAGTCCAATATCCTGGTCGAAATTGCCGCGGCGAACGTCTCGCCCGAAAGAGCTGCCGGACTCACGAGGGCCATCAACCTCGTGTGGATGCCGCGAATGGTGCCGGTGGTTCTGATCCTGGCGGTGGTAATTGGTGTTGTTGATGTTTTCCGCATCGTGCGAGTAAGAAAGCTGTCAGCCGTGCACCCGGCAGGGACGGGGAAATCCGCGGTGATTGCGTGATGCTGCGCTTGTTAGGTCGTGCCCGAAGACAGGCCAACGAAGAGTCACAGCGTGCGGTCAAGTCCTGATTAACGCGGCGGTCTCAATGGCTCGACGCAACACCAGCTCGAAGCCTACTTGCAGGGGTCTCAACAGCAAAAGTCGTTCGCCGGAGTCGATTCAAACAGGCGCACTTATCAGTAATTTGATCGCTGGATCGAGTGTTGCGTGCCAGCGTTTGCCGCGCGTTAGACGCTAATGAGTTTCCTGCAATGTGTTGTAGGCGTCTTTCAGATCGGAATTGTTCAAGCCGATCGATCTTATTCTCGCTGCAATGCGATCGCGGACCGAATTTGCTTCTGGAAAATCCTGATCCGTCCAGAAGCGTTTCTGGGGCTGAAAGTAGCCGACATCGCGGAGGAAGTAGACGCCATAACCGTATGCGTCGCCGACTGTATCATCCAAATCGCTCACCTTGAACGAGCCGTCCGGCTGCAAAGACTCGGTAAGGCACCAATGAAGCATGCGGGAAATCTCCACACGGACCTGCTGGCGGGTCGATTCGTCCAAATAGGGCCAGGCGTAGCGGAAGATTTTTACGGCGTCCCAGTTCAAGTGATTCTCATAATGGTTGTCGAAAAGGATGCCTGCGGGGAAGTTCACATCGTCAAGCTGAAGCAACCGCTTCGCGATTAGGTCCAGATGGGGCACGTTGCCAGCCAAATCGGAAACGACATGGAACGTAATTCCCATGTCATCCATTTTCCACACCCGCCCCTGGCGATCAACGATCCACTGGCCCCAGCAGCCGGTAGTCGGATTCTGCCAGCGAGCAACGAATGCGGTGAGCGCAGTGCGTAGTTCCGGATCGAAAGGGTAGCCAACCGGCTTCATCTTGAACAGAAGTCTGGCGAGGGCAGAAAATGTTTCGTCAAGCTCCTCACGGTTGAACTGGCCGGTCTGGTGCAGATGGTCGTACAAGTCTGAATCAAGCTGGGCGGTCATTTTTTGCGGACTCTTGATACGGTCGAGGAAAGATAGGCGGTATTGCGGCACCGCTCCGTTGTCCAGCCCATCTTCAACCGAGTAATACAACCTCAAATACCAAACGTTGATGCCGAGCGCATAGTCTCCATCGGACGCCTGCTGTTCCGTCGCTAGCTGTTGCATTTCTGGTTGAGACAGACTGCGGCCCAGATCGGCGATGCGGACCTGTGTGGCCGCAACGTCTGGCGTGAAATTAAGGAGCCAGCGAATTTCGCGATAGATGTGCATCGAATACCGCGTGTTCTCACCAGCCTCTTGGCGGCGGTCGATCTCTCTTACGAAGGGTTTTAGAATTGGATCGAATTTCTTCAACCGTCTTTGGCGTGCGACGATGTAGCCGGCAAAGTCCCAATAGAACTGCGACTCCTCGCGAAGGAAACTCAAGCGCGACTGATAGGAAGGCTCAGTGGGCGGAGTGAAGATTCGGGCGCGATAGACCCGGTAAGCGATGTAGCCCTGCAAGAGCGGTCCACGACCCAGATAACTTAGGAGCACAACAATCGCGAAGATGACCAGAGCGATCAACCAACGGTGCGAGCGGGGGTTGTGCGAATTTGGCGTATAAGGTGGCATGTCGCTGCTCCGTACTACGCCCAAGCGCTTGCCGATGTTCCATATCACGTCATCCCCACATCAGCAAGGTTCCGATAAACGCGCTTGAATTGCCTGGTCTTGCCATCTTCAGGGTGGTGGACAGGCCGTAAGCTATCCAGAAACGGGGTTGTGAGAAGTTAGAGTGGATGGACACAATTCACATGGACGTAGAATGCCAACCGGACAAAGGCCCACCGCGGACGGTTGGGTTTTTCAAACTGACCTACTGTCTAACTCCCGAGGCGATTACCGCAGCTTGTTGGCGGGGTCGTTCGAGGTTTCGCGCTGCGCCCTGCGGCTCCCACCATTTGTTCTCGTGCGTTTACGTTGTCCCGCCCAACTGCCCAGGAAGAGTGAACGGAGTTTCTGGAAGGGGGGATCGCTGCGTCACCCCATTTCGGCCGCGTTGGCATCTCCCAAATTGGGAGACTGAACCCGGCTGGCATATGTGCGCCTGTCAAGAAGGTGGTTGGATCGAAAGCTGAGGTTGGCGACCAGGACGACAAGGAACGTCCTGAGACTGTGTGTCTTCCTGGCGAGATGCAACATCCGTCGAAGGATCTGGGGATAGGCGTAAAACCGATCGTTGAATCCGTTTACCTCCTCTACCACCTCCGCCCAGGTCAGGTGCCTGAAGTTGGCCACCGGATATGTCAGGGTGTAGTACTTCCAATCCTCCGGGTAATCGTTCGACCGGATCCTGCCTTCGCGCTCCATTTGCGCGTATAACGCGGTTCCGGGAAGCGGCGTAAGGATCATAACGTTGGCAGCGTCGACGCCGTACTCCCTGGCCGCGCGAGCGGTTGTCTCGCCAATCCCCCGCTGGTCCGTGTCCATCCCGACGATGAACGACCCCACAACGCACATGCCGTGCCGTTGAATCCGGCGGACAGACGCGCGGAAGTCTCTCCCCTTCTGGAGATTGAACTTCTTGCCGACGGACATAAGCCCTTCCACGGTAGGGGATTCGAACCCGATGAACACGCCTTGGCATCCCGAACGCGAGGCGAGATCAAGTAGTTCCTCGTCGTCGGCGAAGTTGACGGTCGCCTGGCAGATCCAGGGCCGGGTCAGCCCCTCCTGAATCATCGCTCGGAAGAGATCCTTGGAGTAGGCGAGATGGTCACGCCGCGTGCCGATGAGATTGTCGTCCACGAAGAGGATGACCTTTTCCTGGATCAAACGCAGTTCTCGAATGACATCGGCGATGGGCCGGTGGCGGAACGTGCCTCCATTGAACGCGGTGACGCTGCAGAAGCTGCAATTCAGCGGACAGCCGCGCGTGGTTTGCACCGAGCCGAAGTAGTACCGTCCGTGGAGCAGGTCGTGGCGAGCGGGCGGGATTGCCTCCATTGGGCTGGTGCCGCCCTCATACACTCTGCGCAGGGCATGCTCACGCGCATCCGCCAACACCTGACCCCACACCGTTTCCGCCTCTCCCGTGACCACCGCATCCGCATGTTCCAGTGCCTCATCGCGACAGAACGTGGCATGAATGCCTCCCATCGCCACGGGCACCCCCATCGCGCGGTACATTCTGGCCACTTCGTATGCTCGCGGCGCCTGGGACGTGAATGCCGTGACACCGACGAGATCAGGTTTGGGCAGCTGTTCGTAATCGGGGCGGGACAGGTTTTCGTCGATCAGCGTCACCTCCCAATCCGGCGGCGTCAGTCCTGCCACCACGAGAAGCCCGAGCGGCTTCCAAATTCGATACGTGTTCAGACGGTTCCAGTGGACCTTGTTCAGGCTGACGACTGGATTGTCTGGATTCACCAGATACAGCCGCACCACTTACCTCCTCGATTCGCCTCGCCTTCATCAGCGGAATCATCCCCGAATTGCTTTGAAACTCGCGGCACTTGTTGGAGCCGGTCTCTGCCATCGCGGCGGGAATCTGCGATTCGGGTCCTTAGCACGAACATCGTATGCCTGTCCTGTCTTGGACACAACGAGTTTGCCATCCGTGCAGGTCCCAGTATGTCCTAAAGCGGACAAGTGCCCACCGCCGGCGGTGGGGTGTTTCAAGCTGATCCAGTGTCCGATTCCCGGAGCGATTAACGCGGCTTGTTGGAGGGGTCGTTCGAGGATTGGTGCTGCGCCACATGGCGCTTCGCGTCGGCGAGCTTCTGCTCGACGTCGGCGATCTTGTCGGGCTCGATATCGGCCGGGAAGGCGTGATGCCACTCGTCGAGCGACTTCTGCCAGTTCACTGCGGCGAGATCGATCCGGCCGCTCTTGAAGTAAACATCGCCGAGATGGCCGAGAATCGTCGGATCGTGACTGTCGAAGTTCACGGCCTTGCTCAGCCACTGCTCGGCGTCCTGCAGTTTGTCCTGCTTGTAGTACGCCCACCCCAGGCTATCGAGGTAGGCTGGATTGTTCGGGTCTTCCGCGAGCGCGCGTTGGACGAGCTGCGTTGCTTCGTCCAGCCGCACATCACGGTCCGCGAGCATGTAGCCGTAATAGTTGAGCGTCGCCGCGTCTTTCGGGTTCATCGCCAGCACGGTTTTGAATTCCGTTTCGGCCTGATCGTACTTCTTCTGCCGTTCGAAGATGCCGCCCATCAAGAAAGCGATCAGTTCCTTCTCGGAGGCCTTTGACGCCATCGGCTCCGCGGCTCGCACCGCCTGTTCGGCATCGGCGTACCTGTGGGCCTCCTGGTAAACCTGCGCGAGATCGAGTTGGATTTCCAGATCGTCCTCGGGCTTGCCGTCCAGCAGCTTGCGCAGGATCGCGACGGCATCTTCGGTCTGATCGTTCTCGCCGAACAGGAGCGCCTGACTCACGCGAATGTCGCGGTCGTTCGGATAGGCGGCGACCGCTTTCTGCGCGGTCTCAAGAGCGTGTGGAAGGTCGTGCGCGGCGCGATACGTATCGATCAGGAGAATTTGTGCGCGGCGATCCTCTTCCGGCCCGAGCTGCACCATTTCTGAAAACGTGTTTACGGCCGCGGTGTAGTTCTGGGCCTCCCGGTAGAGCTGCCCGAGTTGCTCGTACAGGATGGCGAGCGTGCGGCGGCGCGACGGCGTGTAATCGGACTCCGCCTTCTCGCTCGCCACGGCATCGGACAACACGCGGATTCCATCGTCGAAGCGCGCCTCTGCTTCGTAAATCGAGGCTTCGTAATAAATCACCTCAAGGCTTCCCGGCGCGCGCTGTTTGGCCTCCAGAATCGATTGCTCCGCTTTGTCGAGTTCGTGGAGCTGGCGATAAATCTCCGCGAGTCTCAGGTAGTTTTCCGGGTCGGAAGAATCCATGTTCGCCAGCGCCTGATACTGCTCGAGCGCCTCGGCGTATTTCTCCTCCGAAAGAAGCGCCTGCGCCAAACCGCGCCGGTGGCTGATCTCGTCCGGATCCAGCTCGACGGCGCTGCGATAGGCCGCTTCCGATCTGGCGGCATCTCCCTGCTGGGTGTAGGCGTCGCCGAGCAAATCGTAAAGATGCGGCGAAGGCGAGCGCTTCACCATGGCCTCGAGCATCGTGATGGCCTCGGCCCCTCTCTTCTGGTCGAGCAGGAGCTGGGTCAACTGGTCCATCGCGGCTTCGTTTTCGGGTTCGCGCCCGAGCACGGTTCGCAGGGTTGATTCGGCCTTGTCCTGCTGATCGGAAAGACGGTAGAGCTTCGCCAGCCACAATGCGGACTCGGTATCGTCCGGCTCGACCTTCAAGATTTCCGCGTACTGCTCGATTGCGAGCCGCACGGTATCGCGCTGGCCGGAAGAATCGTTGAGGTCGCCCAGCGTTCGCACGTAAATTCTGGCCAGCAGCCGCCGCGCGGTCGTGTTCTTCGGGTCGCGCTGAATAATGGCCTGGGCCTCGAGCACGGCGTCTCGTATCCGCTGCGCCTGGAAATACATCTCGGCAAGTTGCTCGCCGATCACGTCGCTCGACGGGTCGAGGGTGAAGGCTTTCTTGTAGAAATCAATGGCGTGGTCGGCGTCCTCGCTCCGGCTGGACATCTCATACTGCTGCTCGTAGTAATGGCCCATCGTGAAATCGAAGTAGGCTTCGGCGCGCGCGTCTCCCGTCGAAGGGCTGGCCGGCTGGCTCGCCGGCGCGGAGGTCTGCGCCGGATCGGAGCTTCCTGCGGGCGCAGAGGTCTGCGGCGCGGCGTACGCGCAAGCCGGCACGATGAGAATCAGGGCAGCCGAAATAGGACAAAGCTTCATGTGTTCACCGAATCTCCAATTATGCTATACGCGACGGGATGGGTCAAAACGTTCGCCCCCGCATTTCCTGTGGGCCAACGCCCGGCGCGAGCCCGCAGGAGATTGAGATGCGTCCGGCGCGGCTCCGGTTCCTTCGGCCGACATCCGAATGGAACTTCCCCCCGCCCCTAGTGCCGGAAGTGGCGCACCCCGGTAAACACCATCGCCAGATTCAGCCTGTCGGCCGCCGCAATGACGTCCGCGTCACGCACCGAACCTCCGGGCTGAATTGCCGCGGTAGCGCCCGCGCGCGCAGCCTCCTCGACTCCATCCGGAAATGGAAAGAACGCGTCTGAGGCCACAACGCTTCCTGCGAGCGGCAACTGCGCTTTCATCACCGCGATCTTCACCGAGTCCACCCGGCTCATCTGACCCGCGCCGATCCCGAGCGTCTGCCCGGCGCGCGCAAACACGATCGCGTTCGATTTGACGTGTTTGCAAACTTTCCACCCAAACAGCAGCGCCGCAATTTCTTCCTGCGTGGGCGCGCGGCGCGTTACGCACTTCAATTCCCGCTCGCTCAATTGGTGCCGGTCCGGCTCCTGCACCAGCACGCCGCCGGGGATGCGCTTCAATTCAAGCTCGCCTGCCGAACTCACGGTGCCCGCGAGTTCCATCAGGCGGAGGTTCTTCTTCCCGGCCAGCAGCTCCCGCGCGACCATGTCGTAGCCCGGCGCGGCGACGCACTCGACGAACAATTTCGCCAATTCTTCCGCCGTGACGCGGTCGAGCGCGCGATTGAACGCGAGCACTCCGCCGTACGCGGACACCGGATCGCACTCCAGCGCGCGCCGGTAGGCATCCACCAGGGTATCCCGCTCCGCCGCGCCGCACGGATTGTTGTGCTTGACGATGACGGCGGCGGGCCGCTCGAACTCGTGCGCCAGACTCCACGCCGCGTCGACGTCCACGAGGTTGTTGTAGGAAAGCTCTTTCCCTTGAAGTTGCTGCGCCCCCGCAATTCCTCCCGCGGGATGCCCCACGGGGATGTAGAGCGCGGCTTTCTGATGGGGATTCTCGCCGTAGCGCATCGCCTGCCGCCGCGCGAACGTCAAATGCAGCCGCTCCGGCAATGCCGCGCTTTGGCCGAGCGTCACGCGGCCTTGCACCACGCTCAATCGTTCGAGCTCGGTCGCGATCTTGCCGTCGTAGCGCGCCGTCAGCGCGAACGCCTTCCGCGCCAGTTCGAGCCGCGTTTCAAGGCTCAGTTCGCCCGCGGCTGCAATTTCTTTCGCGACGCTTTCGTAGTCCGCCGGATCGGTCACCACTGCAACGCTTTCAAAATTCTTCGCCGCGGACCGCACCATCGCCGGTCCACCGATGTCGATGTTCTCGATCAGCTCTTCGGGCGTGAGGCCCGCCTTGGCCGCCGTCGCCTCAAACGGATAGAGGTTCACGACGACGAGATCGATGGGCGCGATCCCCTGTTGCGCCGTCTGCGACCTGTCGCCCGCATCGCCGCGGCGAAACAATATTCCGCCGTGAACCTTCGGGTGCAACGTCTTCACGCGCCCGCCCAGCATCTCCGGCCAGCCGGTCAATTCCGAGACGTCGCGCACGGCGAGCCCCGCCTCGCGCAGCAGTTTGGCCGTGCCCCCGGTCGAGACCAGTTCGATGTTCCGCTCCGCCAGGCGCTTCGCCAACGGGATCAGGCCCGTCTTGTCGTACACGCTGATGAGCGCACGTTCGATCGCCATCGCTCCTCCGGCACATAGGAATGAAGCAGCATTGTATTGCGAAGGCGACGGAAACGAGAAGCGCGAAGAAAGAAGCGGGAGACTTGCTTCAGGAAGGCACGGCTGCCTTCAGCCGGACTTCACCGTTCTCCACCTCAATGCGGTATTCAACTTCGCTGCAATGTTTGTCGTTCTTTAGCTGTTGGGTCTTCTTGCGGATGAATTGCCGGAACTGTTCGAGGCTGATCGGCTTGGACTTTTCCCCGGCTTCTCGTTGCGCCTGCGAAAGCGCCTCAAACAGATTCTCGATCTTGGCCGCCTCTTTCTCCGGATCGGAGCAGGTGATCGCAAAGGTCACGTTCGGGTTGCGGGCGGGCGTGCGAGCGCGCGCACGCTCGGCTTCGATGGCTTTGGCTGCGGCGCCGAAATGGCGCTCGACGACGCCTTCTTCTTTCCTTTTCATCCGCTTCTTGAACATATCCCGATACTTCACGTAGGCCTGCACCAGCGTCCCAAAGCGGAATCGCTGGCCGGAATTCATGTCCAGGCCGCGCTCGCCGTAGCGCTTCATGGTTTGCTCGATGCGCCATTCGACGTTGTCGGGCGGACGCTTCTTGCCCCCGCCGAAGTACTGCTCAAACTCGATCTTGTAGGCGCGAATGTCTTTCGCGAACGCGCTAAGGTCTTCTTCTACGTTGGCCATAGAGGTCGGGAGAGTCCTTTGGAATCGTAGGTTGCGCGATGCCCTGGGTCAATTGAACCACCGTCCTGCCGTGCGCAACCCGGCACGTGACCCCGTGCCGGGGACCCTACAGATTTACTCCCGCCGACTTGTAAATCCCTTCGATGCAGACCAAATCGGCCAGGCCCTCTTCGCCGGGAGTATTCGGCGTGCGGTCCCCGAGAATGCATTCGGAGAAATGATCGGTCTCGTGCGTAAATTGCAGCGGGTCGAGTTCCGGGCTGGTCTCGTCCAGGGTGAGCGTGGGCGCACCCCGTTCCGCACTGGCGGCGCACCATCCCTGAACACGCATGCTCTGGTAGCCATAGGGCGATACGTCGAGCCATCCCAACGGGCCGTGCAACCGGCAGAAGCCGCCCATGTTCGAGCCATAGGTGGAAGTACCGGTCGCCATAACTCCGGAAGGAAAGCGCATGGTCCACGCGACGTTTTCTTCCACTTCGGCGAATCGCGGATCACCCTTGTCCGGAGTGGAGACTTGCCCCTGAATGCCGATCGGTTCTTCGCCCGCAAACATGCGGAACGCATTCACGCAGTAGATCCCGACATCGAAGACCGAACCGCCGCCGGCCAGCGCTTTGTTGGTGCGCCACTCGTTGGGCCCGATGTTGAATCCGAAGGCGCCCTCCATCAACTGCAGACGGCCCAGCCTTCCGCTGCGCACCAGATCGAGCGCCTTCAGAGTGATGGGCTCATAGTGCAGCCGGTAGGCGATCATCAACTTGACGTGCGCGACATTGCAGGCGTCGATCATCTGCGCGCACTCCGCGGAACTGATGGCCATGGGCTTTTCGCAGAATACGTGCTTGCCCGCCTTGGCGCCACGGATCGTGTACTCCGCATGCATGCTGTTGGGCAGGCACACGATGACCGCATCCACGGCGCGGTTGGCTGCAATGCGGTCAAAATCCTCGTAGCTGTAGATGGAGTCCGTCGGCACGCCATACTGCGCGGCAATGCGCTCGGCCTTGTCGCGGTGGCCGCTGACCAGGGCCGTAATCTTCGAGTGCGCCGAGAGCTTTGCGCCCTCCAGATAATGGTCGGCAATGCGGCCCAGACCAATCACGGCGTAACCGATCCGGCGGCCGCCGGACTGGCCCGCGCCCGATTGCGCCCCCGCGGGCAATATCCTGCTGCTCGGCACCCATTGCGCCGCCAATCCAACCGCACCCAGCTTTACAAAATCACGTCGCGAGAGTGGCATGGCATCCTCCTCCAGCCTGGAACCGGCATCCCCGTTTCGCTCTCCAGGCCGCCGCGCAATATATCCCAGTTACCCCGCCGGGGGCTGGTTTTTTTGTTCGCATGCAGCGCCGGTCCGGAGACCGGCGCTACAACGCTGAACCTGGTCCTTTCCCCTACACCAGCTCGATCATTACGCGCCGCCCGACCATCGCAGCCGCCCGTTGCAGGCTGCCGAGCGTAATGTCGTTTTTCGGATCAAGGATGCGGTCAACCTGGGTGCGGCTTGTCTTCATCAGCGCTGCCAGCCTGTTCTTGGAGATTTTCTTTTTCTTCATGGCCTCCGCGAGTTGCCACGCGACGACCTCCTTGACCGCCTGCGCTTGCGCCTCTTCGAAGATGCCCTCTTTTTTGAGAAAGTCATCCAGGCTCGACCCCATGTGTCTCTTGCTCATCGCTCCAACTCCTTCTGGCGTTTTCGCGCCGTTGCCAAGTCCTCATTCGGCGTGGCCCGCGTTTTTTTGATGAACCCGTGCAGCGCGACCAAGTGCTCGCGATACAGACAAAGCAGCACGCGTGCCGTCCGTTTCGTCGGCAGATCCGTCCGGACCTCCCATAGCCCGTTTCCCAACGGGCGGCACAGCGGCATACCGACCGGCCACCGCCATTGCGCCCGCAGCAGATCCTTTCCGATCGCGTGGCGCTCCGCTTCCTCCAGCCCTTTTAACCACTCCCTCACCGGCTCGCTACCCGCCGCCGTACGGTAAAAAATCAGCGGGATTTTTTGCGGCTGCGGTTCGTCTATCACCATGCACCTTATATAGTACAATGTATCATAAAAGGTTCATGACGCCAAGCGGGGCCGGCGCTTTGGTCCGCGAAGGATCGAGCGCCCGGCCGGGGGCCGGTTTTGTTGTTCGCATTCTCATTGCACACCAGCGTCGGAGGCGCGGCAAAATTAGCCTGCCTGCCGGCAGGCAGACCCAGTCCGCAAGGGCTGGGAACGCGGGAAGCAAGAATCACAAGCGCCTTAGCTGCGCAACCCGGCACGTGTCCCCGCATGTGCGGGACTTTCTCCTGCGCTGATGATGGGGCAGTTTGAAGCCTTAAGTCTCGTCCGGTTAATGCGGTGCATTCAATAGGTCGATGCAACACCATCTAGGAACTAATCTGTTCAAAGGTGGTGTTTATGATCCAACGAAAACGGTGGAGACTTTCTCCCGCGGAAAAGATCGACATCTGGCGTCGATGGAAGTGCGGGCAGTCCCAGCACGAGATTGGGCGCGCTTGTGGCAGGCCACATCCCACCATTCGCAAGCTGTTGTTGCCATGTGGCGGCATAGCTCCCGCCGCTCGTCGCCGCTCGCGGTTGGCACTCACCCTAGCGGAGCGAGAAGACATCTCACGAGGAATCGCCTCTGATTCGTCGATTCGTGAGATCGCTCGGCTCCTGAAACGATTCGCCTCTACGGTGAGCCGGGAGGTCGCTCGCCATGGTGGTCGTCCTGCTTATCGTGCCCACGATGCAGATCGCCGGGCATGGGTGTCGGCGTTGCGCCCGAAGCGTTGTCTTCTGGCCGGCAACCGCAGGTTGCGTGACGTGGTTGCGAGTAAACTGATCCTGGACTGGTCGCCCGAACAGATTTCCGGATGGCTGAAGACCCGTTATCCCAACAACGAGAGTATGCACGTGTCCCACGAGACTATTTATCGCAGCCTGTTCATTCAAGCGCGAGGAGTATTGAAGAAAGAGCTGATGGACCACCTGCGGTCGAAGCGGCGCATGCGCCGCTCGCGTCATGCCAGCGAACATGGACACTCCCGGGGTCAGATCGTCGATGCCATCTCGATCCGCGAAAGGCCTGCGGAAGTGGAAGACCGAGCGATTCCCGGCCACTGGGAAGGCGATCTGCTGGCCGGTGGAAAGAACAGCTACATTGCGACGTTAGTGGAGCGGCACTCACGCTTCCTCATGCTGATCAAGGTGTCGAGTAAAGACACGGCGGTGGTGGTGGCGGCGTTGAGCAAACGCGTTCGTAAGCTTCCGGCAACCCTGCGGCGCTCGTTGACGTGGGATCGCGGATTGGAGATGGCCAAGCACAAGGCGTTTACGGTAGCTACCGATGTGCAGGTCTACTTCTGCGATCCACAAAGTCCCTGGCAGCGGGGCACGAACGAAAACACCAATCTGCTGCTGCGGCAATACTTCCCGCGAGGAACCGACCTAGCTCCCATCACTCAAGCGCAGCTCGACCAGGTCGAGCTGCGCTTGAATCAACGTCCAAGAAAAACTCTAGGATTTCAAACTCCAGCGAGTAAACTCCAAGCAAGTGTTGCGTCGACCGTTTGAGCCGGCAGCGTTAATCAGGAGTTGTCCCCAGCCGGCAGATTCCGGACATCGCATCTTGACGTATACTGTCACTATGAAGAGCATTGCTTGGACCGCATTGTTCCTGCTGTCGGTTTTCACGGCGCGTTCCCAGCAGAGGCCCGCGACCGGGCAACCGAGCTACAGCCATGATTCGAAGGGGCTCGAAGAGCAGCTTGAGCCAGCTTTGCAAGCGTACGCGGCGGGCAAACTGCAAGACGTAGACAAGCAGTTCAATCGCTTTGTGTTTCCTGATGCTCAAGAGTGGTTTGTTCAGTACTTTCCGCAAGCCCGATTGCAAGAGCTCGGCAAACGGCAGGCCGAAGCGGAAAACGATTGGGAGACGGGCCTCACGGCCCTGATGAGCTTGTTCCCCAAGGGTACGAAGTTTCACGTCCATTGCACCCCGAGCGAGACCAAGAGTTCCCAGGATAAGCAGACTTCGGAGGGCATAGTACTACCCTCATCGCCGCCTCCAATAGAGACGTTCGTGCTTGAATTCTCTGCTAACAAAACTAATGCCTTCGGTCTCCAGAGTTTTGCTTCTGTGGCTACTCTCGTCTATTTCAATGGAGCCTATCGGTTCGTTGGAGACGAAAACGGTCCCTTCTGGTCGACGCCCTCAAAAGAGGGCAACAAGAAACCCTGAAGCGGTTGGAGCGGCGAGGAAATGTCTATACGGCAGCCTCTTTCTTGAAGGGGCTGGGTAACTCCCGAAAGGCCGGGTGGGCTCAATGGGTCGATGCAACACTTGCTCAAAGTCTTCTTGTAGGCGTCTACGCGGCCGATTTAGTTCGCGGGCGTCAGTTGAAACAAAGCAACGCCCTGTTTAGCTTGTGATTGAGGACTGCCATGCAGCTCAATTTTCGACGGGAAGCGTTGCCAGAGCGACTGGTTATATGGTGTTGCACCGACCGGTTGAGCCTGCACGCATTACCGGAGAAGTGATTCATTGACGTCCAGGTTCAGGAACGAGGCCTGGGAAGTCGCGGCTCGTCTTCGGCCGTAAACTGAACCACCACCCCCGCCGCCATCGCCTTGACTTTGCCCGCAACGGCACTAGACTCCAAGTTTCGGCCTCGACCCATGCAAACCACTGAAGGCAAAGTCGTTGTACTCGGCGTCACCGGCGCTTCCGGCGCGCTGCTCGCCCAGGTTGCGTTGCGCAAGCTGGAGGCCGATCCCCGCGTCGCCCGCGTCCATCTTGTTTTGACCGAAACCGGCGCGCGGCTTCTCGCGCACGAACTCGGCGTGAGCGGAGATGCAAAGCAAATCCCGGCGCTTCTGCTCGGCTCGCCCGCGCGGAAGACCGGCGTCCTGCCGAACAAAGATGTTGGCGCGTCGATCGCTTCCGGCAGCTATCCGGTGGACGCCATGCTCGTGATTCCCTGTTCGATGGGCGCGCTGGCGGCAATCGCGAGCGGCCTCAGCAACGATTTACTCTCGCGCGCCGCCGACGTTTGCCTCAAGGAAGGCCGCAAACTGGTGCTCTGCCTCCGCGATACGCCCCTCAGCCGCATTCATCTTGAAAACATGCTTCGCGCGCAGCAGGCGGGCGCGGTCATCATGCCCGTGATTCCCGCGTTCTACCACCAGCCCCAGACCATTGCCGATCTCGCCGAGCAGTTCGTCAATCGCGCGCTTCAGCAGATCGGCCTGCGACAGCCCGGCGCGTTTCGCTGGGAAGGCCAGCGACTCGGTGCAGGCGACGCAGCCGCCACGCCCGCCAAAACTAAGGCGGGCCATCCAAAGCGAGGGGCTTGAGCGTGGGCCGCGTCCGCACGGTGCTCGACATGATCAAGTTCGAGCACTCGGTCTTCGCGTTGCCGTTTGCGCTGACGGCTGCGCTCCTCGCCGCGCGCTATTCTCTCGGCGCGGAGTGGCCCACGGGGCGCCAAATCCTCTGGATCGTCGTCGCGATGGTCGGAGCGCGCTCGGCCGCGATGACCGTCAATCGCATCGCGGACATCGAATACGACCGCCGCAACCCGCGCACCAACCGCCGCGCGCTTCCCGCCGGCGCGCTCTCGGTCGGGTTCGCCTTGGGCTTTGCGGTCATCGCATCCGCGGTTCTGGTCGTCGCAGCGTGGCGATTGAACCGCCTTGCCCTTGAACTCTCTCCGCTGGCGCTCGCGATCCTGTTCTTCTATTCCTACACGAAGCGCTTCACCATGTGGTCGCACGTCGTGCTGGGCTTCTGTCTCGGCATCTCGCCCGCAGCGGCGTGGATTGCCGTTGCCGGAAGACTCGATCCGCGCATTTTGATCCTCTGCGCGGCAGTGACGCTCTGGGTCGGGGGCTTCGACGTCCTATACGCTTGCCAGGACATCGAGTTCGACCGCGAGGCCGGGCTTCATTCGATCCCGCGGCGTTATGGCATCGGTCCGGCGCTGCGCATTTCGCAAGGGATGCACGCGCTGACGGTCGCGCTTCTGGGCTGGCTGGCGGCCGGCTTCCACCTGCCGTGGCCCGCATGGGTGGGGATTGCAGTTGTCGGCGGGCTCTTGATTTACGAACATTCCCTTTTGCACGCGAACGACCTCAGCCGCCTGAATGCTGCGTTTTTCAACGTGAACGGCTATATTAGTATTCTGTTCCTGCTCTTCTGGGGCGCTGCGGTGTGGGTAGCCCGACTCCCGCAGCCTGGCCGCTACCCGTAGCGGGAATCCGAATCGCATGGCCGAATTGCACATCGCCGATCCGCGTCTCAAGCCCGTAGCCGAAAAGGTGCTCGCGGGCGAGCGCCTCGGCTTCGACGATGGCATCGCCCTCTACCGCACCGGCGACTTGCTGGCGCTCGGCTGGCTCGCCAATCGCATCCGCGAGCAGCGCCACGGCAACGCCTGCTATTTCAACGTCAATCGCCACATCAACCCCACGAACGTCTGCGTCGCCCATTGCCGTTTGTGCGCGTTCGGCCGCAATCCGGACGCCGAGGGCGCCTATACGTTTGCCCTCGAGGAAATCTGGCAGCGCGCCGAGCAGGGAATGCGCGAGGGCGCGACGGAATTTCACCTTGTCGGCGGGCTGCATCCCGATCTCCCGTTCGACTATTTTCTCGATCTCATGCGCGGGCTCAAGCAGCGCTGCCCGGGGGTTCACCTCAAGGCCTTCACGATGGTCGAGGTCGGTTATTTCGCGCGCATCGCGAAGCTCTCGATTCGCGATACGCTGCTCGCCCTCAAGGAGTCTGGTGTGGATTCGCTGCCCGGCGGCGGCGCGGAGATTTTCCATCCGCGCGTGCGGAAAGTGATCTGCGACCACAAGGTCAGCGGCCAGCAGTGGCTCAACATCGCGCGCACCGCGCATCAAGTCGGCCTGCGCTCGAATGCCACCATGCTCTACGGCCACATCGAGACCGAGGAGGAGCGCGTCGAGCATCTCCTCCTTCTCCGCGAATTGCAGGACGAAACGCACGGCTTCGTCGCGTTCATTCCCCTGGCGTTCCATCCGGAAAACACGGCGCTCGCGCATTTGCCGAAGCCCACGGCCTTCGCGGACATCAAAGCCATCGCCGTGTCGCGCTTGCTGCTCGATAATTTCGACCACATCAAGGCCTACTGGATCATGATGACGCCGAAGGTCGCGCAGATCGCTCTCAGCTTCGGCGCGGACGATCTCGACGGCACCGTGGTCGAAGAAAAGATCTATCACGACGCCGGCGCCACCACCGCCCAGTTCACCCCGCGCGCCGATCTCGAACGCCTGATCCGCGAAGCGGGCCGCGTGCCGGTCGAACGCGATACGCTCTATCGCCCCGTGGACCGCTCCAAAATGCCCCCTCCCGGCCCTCGGCCGGACATCACTCTCTCGCTGAACGTCTAGGCCCGCGCCGCCCTTGGTTAAAGCCATTACCCAAGCGGGCTTGTTGAAAATGTGAAAACGCACTTGACCCCGGCCCGCTTGTGAGTAGACTCTTGGCTCGCAGGCGCGCCCGGGCTCAGTTGCATCCGAGCCGCCGCAGATTACCCAGGTTTCGACCCGCTCCTCTTCCACAAATTCGCTTCTGCCCTCCCAGGAGGTGGGCAAGACATGAAGAAATTGCTTTGCACAATTGCCGGACTGTCTTTCGCACTGGCAGGTTCCCTCGCTGCGCGCGCGCAGACTCCGGCAGCTCCGCCGCCGCCCAATCTTCTCAACATCGAAACCGACAACGTGAAGGCCTACGAAATGGCGCCGTACAACAAGGTGGCCGGCGAATACCCGGCCGTTTCCGCCAGGTACAAACAGCCAGAGCATTATCTGGCCATGGATTCGATCACCGGCGCGCCGCGCGCGATCTACCTGTTCGACTACGATTCTTACGAGAGCATGCAAAAGCAAACTGAGGCGTTCGTTGGCAACGGCAGGGTCAAGGACGCTTTTGACGCCTTGGACGCGCGCGAGGCTCCTTACACTTCCGAGGTCCACAACGTCATCTGGCATTACCGCCAGGATCTGAGCAACAACGTCGCCGGCGCGGACCTTCCTCACTCTCATTACTGGGAGATCGTCATCTTCCACATGAAGTCCGGCCACGACGAACAGTTCGACCAATTGACGAAGCTCTACAAGGAGGCCAGCGCCAAGATTGGCCGCCAGAACATCCCCTGGGCCACTTACGAGGCGCTCCAGGGAGCGCAGGACGCGTATCTCGTGCTGATCCCAATGACCTCCCTCAAGGATGAGGACGCCGGCTTGTCGAGCATGCAGGCGTTCGGCGCAGCCCTCGGCGAAGAGGGAGCGCGCCGGATGGACCGGCTCTCCGACGAAGGAGTGCTGAGCGTCGAAGACAATTTGTATATGGTGAATCCTGCTGCGAGCTACATCAACCCAGACTGGGTGAAAGCCGATCCCGGATACTGGGCGCCGAAACCCGTGATGAAGCCCGCGCCGAAGCCCGCCGCTGGAGCCGCACCCGCTCCGAAACCTGCACCGACACAATAAGTAACAAGGGACAGAACCGAATGCGAGGGGCGTCCGCGCGCAACGGCGAGGACGCCCTTCGCATTTCTTTGCCCTGTATTCACCCTGCTTCCCGCTTCCGCCTTCCGGCAGTTGCCTCTATAATTAAGTTTTGAGGGGCTTCCGCTGGGCGGCCACACCTTTCCCGCGAAGTGGCCGGCCCGTGGAAACGGCGGCTTGCAGCCCGCCGTCAAAAGCAGTGCCCGCCCAGTCGCGGTAGGAATCCGCTTGGTGAGGTAGAATGCGACCCGTGTGGTACACGCACAGCCTGTGTTTCTTCGCGGCGGCGCTTCAAAGCCCGCTGGTGCGCTATTGGTCGAAGCTCACGGATCCCAGCCGGAATCCCTTTCGCGGCCTCTACCAGGCCAATACCTTCGATCTGGCGGTTGTGATTCCGTACTTCGCCGTGCTGGTGGTCCTTGCCGCGTTCGGGCTGCACCGCTACTGGCTCGTCTACAGCTACTTCAAGAACCGCGGCAACATCCCCGGCCAGCCGCCGCCGGTCGAGCGCTGGCCGCTGGTCACGATTCAACTCCCGATCTACAACGAGCGCTACGTCACCGAGCGGCTCATCGAAGCGGTCGCGCGTTTCGATTATCCGCGCGAACTGCTCCAGATCCAGGTCCTCGACGATTCCACGGATGAAACGTGCGCAGTCGCCCGCGCCTGCGTCGAGAAGCATCAGGCCCTCGGCCTTCCCATCCGCTTCCTGCATCGCACGGACCGCGCGGGCTTCAAAGCCGGCGCTCTCTCGGCTGGCTTGAAAGATTCGCGTTCTGAATTCGTCGCCATTTTCGACGCCGATTTCATCCCCAGCCCCGATTTCCTCCGCCGCACCGTGCCCTACTTCGCCGATCAGAAGATCGCGATGGTGCAGACGCGCTGGACCTACTTGAATCGCGGTTACTCCGCGCTGACCAACGTCGAATCCATCCTCCTCGACGGCCATTTCGTCATCGAGCACGGCGCCCGTTCGCGCAACGGCGTCTTCTTCAATTTCAACGGCACCGCCGGCATCTGGCGCCGCGCCGCGATTGACGACGCCGGCGGCTGGGAGCACGACACGCTCACCGAGGACACCGATCTCTCCTACCGCGCGCAGCTTCGCGGATGGCGATTCCTCTATATCCCGGACATCGAGTGCGCCTCCGAGCTGCCCGTCGAAATGAATTCCTTCAAGGCGCAGCAGGCACGCTGGGCCAAGGGCCTGACGCAAACCGCGATAAAGATCCTGCCTCGCGTGCTGCGCTCGGACGAGCCCGCGGGCGTCAAAGCCGAGGCAACGTTCCATCTCACCGCGAACATCAGCTACCCGCTCATGGTTCTTTTCTCCACGCTGCTGCTGCCCGCGATGATCGTCCGTTTCTATCAGGGCTGGTTCCAGATGTTGCTGATCGATCTGCCGCTGTTCCTGGCGGCGAGCTGTTCGGTATCGGGTTTTTATCTTGCGGCGCAGCGCGCGCTCTATCCGCGCCGGTGGTACCGCTCGATTCTCTACATCCCCTTTGTCATGGCCGTCGGCATCGGCCTTTCCGTGCGCAATGCCAAGGCCGTGCTCGAAGCTTTGGTCGGTTTCAAATCGGATTTTGCGCGCACGCCGAAGTACAGCATCCAGGGCCAGTCCGGCACGTGGCGCAAGAAGTCGTACCGCAATCGCGCCGGCTGGATGCCCTATCTCGAAGTCACCCTCGGCCTCTATTTCGCCGCGACGGTCGTCTATGCCATCCAGAACGAAAACTATTTCACTGTGCCCTTCCTTCTTCTTTTCGTCTGGGGCTACCTCTACACCGGCCTGATGTCGCTCGGGCAGACTTGGTTCGAGCGGATTCGGCTCCGTGGCCAGACCGCCGCTGAGGCGCGCCCCGCCGCCACTGGCGCCCCCGGCTTCTGAGATTTCCTTCTGAGGGGCGTTCGTCTTGCTGTTGCCAGCAGCAAATTGGATCTTGTACTCAGGGCCTATTACATGCGTTACATAGACTTTCAACCGATGTCGAGGGAGGAGTTGGGAAAGAGCCTCTCATCAGGGGACCCGAAAACGGCGTATCAAGCACTAATGAGCGCGGTGTACCACGATGAGGACTGGCGCTGGGTTCAAGAACAGTGTCACCGATTCCTTAACTCTGCCAACCGGCAACTACGGGTGGGCGCTATTCAGGGCCTAGGGCTTGTCGCCGTTTTTCGTCGGCAGCTGGACGCGCCTCGGGCGATCGCAGCCCTCAGCGAACTGCTGAAGGATCCAGAATTCCGCGGCGAAGCCCAGGATGCGGTCGATGAGATACGTCGCGTCATCCCCGCTTCAAAGCCAGGCTGAACTCCTTGCCAGCGAGGCTCGCCACTGGCCCCGCGCGCGCGCATCTGCGACAATCGCGGAATGTCCGCGGGCACAGCCCCTGCTTTGCGCATCGCCGCAGCAACGGAAGCCGACGTGCCCGTTCTGCTCGCCTTCATTCGCAAACTCGCCGAGTACGAAAAGCTCACGGATCAAGTTACGGCTACGGAGGAGCACGTCCGCGCGGCCATGTTCGGTCCGGGCCGCGTCGCCGAAGCGCTGCTCGCCTACCTGGACGGCGAGCCGGTCGCCTTTGCCGTTTTCTTCCACAATTTTTCGACGTTCCTCGGCCGCCCCGGCATCTATCTCGAGGATCTCTTTGTTGATCCGCCCTATCGCGGCAAGGGAATCGGCAAAGCGCTCTTGATTGAGCTGGCCCGCTTGGCGCGAGCGCGAAATTGCGGCCGCCTCGAATGGGCGGTGCTCGATTGGAACGATTCCGCCATCGAGTTCTATCGTAGTTTGGGCGCGGTCCCGATGGACGATTGGACTATTTTCCGTCTGACGGGCGATGCGCTCGCGCGCCTTGCGGACCAGGAGCCAGCATGATTTCGCAATCCGATTGCCCTTCATCGGCCGTCGCACGGCGCAGCGCCGGACTCGCCCGCACCTTCGCCGCGTGCTGCCTTGCGATTGTCTCGCTCGCCGCGATTCTCGTCGCCCGCGAACGCGAGCCGATCTCGGTTTTCGCCGAGCGCCGCGCAAGACTCGTCGCCCAGCTTGGCGCCCCAATCGTGGTGTTCGGTTACACCGGCAAGGAGGAGTCCGCTCCTGAATACGTTTTCAACCAGGAGCCCAATTTCTACTACCTCAGCGGCCACAATGAAGAGAATGCCGCGCTTGTCGAGTTGCCCGCCGACGCCCGAGCGAAAGGCTGGCAGGGCGCAACCGACATCCTCTTTCTGCCGCCGCGCGATCCCGAGAAGGAGCAGTGGGACGGCGCGCGCATGGGCCCCGAGGATCCGGGCATCGCCGCGCGCGCAGGTTTCGCCGCCGTAGAATCGCTCGACGATTTGCGCGACACGCTGCGCAAGATACAAAAAATATATCCGCAGATGTTCACCGTGTTCCCCGCGCCGGGCGGGACTGGTTATCCCCACGAGCAGGACGAATTGTCGTGGCTCAAAGACAACCTGCCGCAGGCAAAATGGAAAGACGCGCGCGAAACCATCGGCGCCATGCGGCTCGTGAAATCACCCGGCGAGCTCGCCCTCATTCAGCACGCGATCGACGTCTCCGTGGACGCGCATCTCGAAGCCATGAAGATGATGCGCCCCGGCCTGTACGAGTATCAGGTGGCCGCGCGCATGGTCGAAATCCACGATTGGGGCGGCTGCGAGACCGAAGCCTACGCGCCGATCGTCGGCTCCGGCCCCAATTCAGTCATCCTGCATTACGATACGCTCGGCCGCAAGATCGAAGACGGCGACATCGTTCTGCTCGACGTTGGCGGGCAGTATTCCGGCTACGCTTCCGACATCACGCGTACGCTCCCCGCGAACGGCCATTTCACGCCGCGCCAGCGCGAAATCTACGAGATCGTCCTCGGCGCGCAGAGCGCCGCCTTCGCCGCCACCAAACCCGGCATGACGCTGGGCCGCGGCGAGGCCAACAGCCTCTACGAAATCGCCTACAACTACATCAACACGCACGGCAAGGATCGCGAAGGCCGCTCGCTCGGCCGCTATTTCACTCACGGCCTCGGCCATCCCGTCGGCCTTGAAGTGCACGACAATGGCGATAACGAGATTGCCGAGCACTTGATGTACAGCACGCTCCAGCCCGGCATGGTCATCACGCTTGAGCCCGGAATTTACATCCCCGAGGAAAATATCGGCGTCCGCATCGAAGACGATGTCCTCGTCACCGCCACCGGCGCGAAGTTCCTCACCGAGCGCCTCCCGCGCGACCCGGACGAAATCGAAAAAATCATGGCCCAAGCCCGCGCCGAACGTGAAAAATCCCCCGCCTCCGACACTCCCCGCTAGGCGCGCGGGTTTCGCCCTGCATCTGATCGAGTCATTCCGAGGAGCACGTGGGTGCCCCACACGCCGGGTTCACGTGTGGGCCTTTCAGTGGGTGGCTCGGCCTTTGACGCGAGCGTGGCCCTGCAAGCACCACGCGCCGCAGTGCCGCCAAGTCAGAGCATCGCTTTCAGCACCCAACCCTGTAAGTCGCCGGACGCACCACGACCGCGCGCCATCCCAGGCGTCACGTGTCGGGTGCTGCCGAAGTTACTTGGGTGGCTCGGCCGGAGTAGCGGGCCCTGCGGGTGGTGTGGCCGATGTACCGGGACCGGCAGGCGGCGCGGTCGGCGTAGCGGGCGCGGCGGGTGGCGCGGCCGGCGTAGGGGACTCGGGAGGTTTCGGAGTCTGGAGTTTGGCCAAGGCATCGTCCACGCGCTTCTTGAAGTCACCCCGGTCGTCATGCTCAACGCCGCTATAGTTTGACACGACCTGCATCTGACAGCCCGTGCCCTCCGTAACCAAAGTGACCTTGTTGGTCCGCTGCAGGACCGTTTCGGTAATGGTGACATGAATGGAGTGGTTTACTTTGTAGGAAGCGGTCATCTTCTTGTCGTCACTCGACTTGACCTGATAGTTCGCCGGATCGCTGAGGGCGTCTTTGACCGCGGGCCACAGATCGCTGCAAGCGACGGAATAGGTATACCTATAGGTCTCGCCGAACGCCGGCAGAGCCACAACAAGCGACAACAAACCCACGACCGCAACTGTCATCTTCATGATGCCAGGTCTCCTCGGGCGCGGGTGCTACTTGGAATGTCAAAACCGGGAAATTGTCCCCGGTTTGATTGAAAGAAGGGGCGCGCAACTTCGGCCAAGTTACGCCACCTGCTGCTGCTGAGTCAACCCTGCCCGCCGCGCCGCAGCCCTGACCTTGGGCGCAGGCGGGCCTCCGCCCTTTTGGAGTGCGGCGGCTCGACGCCGCTTTTCCCGGGGCCTGCCCGGAGTTCACCCGCCGCCGCGGGTGGCGCGCGGCGGACGATGGGACATCCCGAGCACGGGAAGGCGGAAGGAATCCTTCTGCGCTCTCTGTGGTCTCCGTGCCCTCTGTGTTGAAACTGCCTCGCTCATTCCCGGCATCGAGCAGTCCATAACCACAACATTTAGACTCAGCCGCTGGGTTACCCGCACTGCTTCCGCGCCATCCCCCCGCTTCACCCACAATGGTAAAATCCCTCTCATCCTCAACAATGCGCCGGAATCCGTGTCGAACTAAGATGTGGTCGTCGACCAGGAGAACCGTAATCTTTCTTTTCATGCGATTTAAGGCTCTTCCCGGACGCGGCGAAAACCAATCGAGCGCTGCTCCCAGGTAGCTGGTGTTCCCTGTGAACGATTAGCGCGCCGCCGCGGGTATGCTTGGCTTTGGGGCGCCATCCAACACGGCTTGCACCAGGTCACCGAGTTGATCTGCGCTGTAGTCGTTCCCTTCGAGGTTGGCGGCCATGGTTCCGTCGCGGTTAATGATCACGGTATGCAGCGAGTGAATTATAAGCCCTTCATCGGCGAAGTGGCTCACCCCGAATTGACCGCAGATCTTATCGATCTCGGTCTGACTTCCCGTGAGCACTTTCCAGCTCTTTGGATCCGCGTCCCAGGTCTTGCCGTACTTGGCCAGAGTCTCGGGTGTGTCGTGGGTGGGATCAAAAGTGATGCTCATGAAGATCAAGTTCCTGCCGAGTTGGTCCGCAAAGCGCTTCTGCAATCGGTGAAAGTTATTGGCGGTGCGAAAGCAGAAATTGGGGAGCACGCAGTGTGTGTACATGAAGGTAACTACCACCACTTTGCCCCTGAATTGGGCCAGAGTGACGTCATGCCGCTCCTGATCGATCAGCGAGAAATCGGGAACGGATTCGCCGGCTTTGATCTGCGGCTCTGCCGACGACGGATCGTCCATCCCGACGAGTAGATTCAAGCGCTGGGCGCCGAGCGGATCCGCCTCAACGCTCTCATATTTCTGAATGCGAATGCCGGTGACATAGGAAGAATCCCCATCGACGACGAGAGTGAATTGGATCATGGTCCCAGGGGCCAACCCATCCAGTTCAGCGGAATTGCGCACCGTGAATGGCATCACCATGGCGTCCATGTAATCGGGGATCCTCTCGCACGACACAACCAGAGATCGGTTCGGCTCATCGACCTTCAACACTAGTCCTCGCACCGTGTAGGTTTGCGCAGCGCGGGCCCGCCCGGCGAAGAGCAGAGAGAGCGCCATCGCCAGGAGCAGGGCTCCCTTGGCTTGCGCGGCCACCGTCATTCTTCTCGTTAGGTTCATGGTCTTCACCTCAGATTCTTTTCCGCCGGTTTAGAAGAGACAGCCACGCTGCCCTGTGGGCCTCCCAACCGAACTGGTTTGCGCTTGATCTTCGTATAGGTGTCCGCAAGCTCCGTGATCTGGAGGAATTGATTCTTCGCCACATTAGAAAAAACCTGGTGGGTGGCGCTGACGGGCCAGAAGATCTCGATGCTGCGGATCGTGGCCGACTTACCCAAGCCGATATGCTGTTCCAGCGGCGATGCGCCGAACGACCCGCCGCTGCCCACGGTGCGATAAATCGAGCGCACGCCCTGACCATGGTTTTCGACGGTGACCTTGATGCGCGCGCCGATGGCGGCGCGGTTGCTTTTGACTCCGACAAGTTTCAGGCTGATCCAATCGTTGTCGTGACCCGGATTTTGGAAGAGGCGGAGCGCATGACGGTCGCCAGGAGTCGCTCCGCCCACCACCGCGATGATGTCTTCGTTTCCCGTGTTCGTAAGGTCGGCAAAAGCGATGGCGTGCCCTTTGTGCAGTTCGCCCGTGCCGGAGGAAGCGGTGATGTCGGTGAAATGTCTCCCGTCGTCATTGCGAAGCAGGACGTTAGGGACCAGAGCTCCGTAGGACGGACTCCCCGTTCCGAGATAGATGTCGAGATAACCGTCATTATCGATGTCTCCGAAATTCGCCCCCATGGGCATGAACACCTTGTCGAGACCGGCCTCGGCGGTGACATCGCGAAACGTCCCGTTCCCCAGATTCTTGTACAGCTTGAGCGTGCTGGCGTTGTGGGGAAGTCCCAGATACGTCCGGAGGGTCTCGTCAGCGGAAACGAAATAGCTGGTGACGAAAATATCCGGAAATCCACAGTTGTCGTAGTCGAAGAACCATGTGGCGAAGCCTCTGCCGTTGTCCTCCACCCCAGCTTTTTGCGCAACTTCCGTAAAGGTATTGTCGTGATTGTTGTGGTAGAGAAAGTTCGGGCCGGCCAAATTGGAGACGTAGAAGTCCACAAATCCGTCGTTATCGTAGTCGGCCGCCACGACACCCTTCGAGTAAGCGGTCCCGTCACCGGCGACCCCCGCGGAAACGGCGATGTTTCGGAATGTCCCGTCCCCATTGTTGAGGAAGAGCTGCGCCGGTCCTTGCTCATTAGCGATGAAGAGATCGAGCCACCCGTCGTTGTTGATGTCGGCCCAAACGGCCGCCTGCGTGGACGTTGTGACGCTGCCTAAACCACTTTCGTCGGTGACATCCGTGAAGGTGCCGTCGCAGTTGCCGCGAAGCAAGGAGCTGCGCTGCGCGAATTCCCACGCGCCGCGAAGAACGAGAATATCCAGGCAACCGTCGTTGTTGTAATCGGTTTGAATGAGGTTGAGCCCGCCAAAGATCCCGGACAATCCCGCTTTTTCCGTCTGGTCGGTGAATGTGCCGTCGCCGTTGTTGTGGAAATAGCGCAGCGAACTGCAGCTATCGAAGCTCGAGGTAACCACGTCGAAGCGGCCGTTGTTTTCGAAGTCATCGACGATCACACCGCCCGCTTCCGAAAAGGAGTCCAGACCAGCCGCGGGCGCGACATCCAGAAAACGTCCCACGTTCTCCTTGGACTCAAATGCGGATGGCGGAATTAGGTATTTCTGCGGGACCTCAGCAGGGTACTTTCCCATCGTCATATAAGCCAAGTTGAGCAGCCACTTCACTTCCAGTTCATCCGGCTTATTTTCGAGATATTTGAGGAAGTACTCGGCGGCTCTTTGGGAATCGTCGGTCTTCTTATAGGCGTTCCCGGGACGGATCGGGAACAGGCACCTCTCGCCGGGGGCGCGGAACACGTCGTTGTCCATTTCCGACTTGTGCAGATACATGATTCCCAGCAACTCTTCCACCACGGGAATGGCTGCGGGCGTGTCCGAGAGAGCGATTTGGTAGGCCGCCTGAAACTGCTCGATGGCGGGTGCAATATCTCCCTGGAAGGCATGAAGCTGCGCGAGCGCAATATGGCCTTCCATGATGTCGTACGGCCTCCGCTGCGCGAGCGCGGCCTGATTTTCCGGCGCGAAGAAGTTCGTCAGCCTGTCGATGATGCTGGCCATCGATTCCTTGTGCAGAGCGCACACGGTGTGAGGATCGAGGTTCCAACCGACAGGTTTTGGGTACCCGGTCAGCATGGATTCGGCTTCGGGGAGCCCGCCAACATCAAGCATATACTTCACGGCTCCGTTGGCGGTCAGGTCAAAACTTCGCGCGGGATCCGCCGGGGAGTTGCCCATGTTGCTGATGCTGTCGCCCGGGTTTCTGCCACGAATCTCCATGATTTCTAGAATGGCGTATCCACTCGGGATGTGTACAACAGCAGAAACCTCCCCGGGGGCTAGCCCTCTGAGGGCCTCTCGCAATTCGGCGCGCAGCGAATTGGGGGCAACGTAGCCCATGAAGCCGCTGGCGTCCGCAGTTGGATCGATCGATTGCTCTTCGGCCAAATGCCCGAAATCTTCGCCGTTCTTTAGCCGGTCGAGTATTCGCTGGGCGTCTTCCGGGGTGCGCACGATGATCACCTGCAACGGCACCGCGTCCCCATCGGCGCTTAGGTTGGCCTGGGAACCTTGGGAGAATAGCGGCGAGCAGAAGGCAGCTACCAAGCCCATGAATAAAATGCCGCAAATCCCCGCGCGCCTTATGAGCATCTCGTTCGCACCCCGAACCGACTATTCTCTTCCCCAAGCAGATTGAGGAGAGAATCGTAAGAGGATGCCAAACACCGGACAATAGTGCAAAGTGATTAGCGGGAATGTACTGTGGGCAGGAGCTCGCAGAACGGCTGCACTTCTTATGGCCCCTTACGCCGGGCAGCCCGGCCTTTGAATTTCCGGATGAACCATCCTTTGTCCGCAGCAAGCGGACAAAGGGTGGGGCTTTCGCTCGGAAGCAATTCCTCCATCCGCGTTGCGATCTTCCGGACACGTTGCTCACCAGCGCCTACTACAACAACCGTCTGCAGCCCTGCCGCATCTCCGTCAATTCCAGCGGCACGGCCCTCAGCAGTTGCACGGCCTCAAGCGTGGGCAACATCCTGGACATCAGCTACAATTTCAATTCGGGCGCGGGTGACAACGGTAACGTCATGGGCATCACGAATAACATCGACAACCTGCGTTCGCAGACGTTCACGTACGACACGCTGAATCGCCTGGTGACCGCGCAAACCGCTTCGACGTATTCTGTTCCACCCATCAGCACGACCAAGTGCTGGGGCGAATCGTACAGTTACGATCCTTGGGGGAACCTGTTGGGGACAGGATGGCCCTCCTCGTCGTACGCGAGCTGCACGCAGGAAAGCCCCGGCCCCGGCGGCGCCGTGCTCGCCAACAATCAGCTATCGACCGATACCTACGACGCGGCAGGCAACATCATCGCCATGCCGAACGGCAGCAGCTATTCGTACGACGCGGAGAACCATCTCCTGTCCACTGCCGGAGTGAACTACACGTACGATGGCGACGGCAACCGGGTCGAAAAATCCAGCGGGACAATTTACTGGCACGGCGGGCTCGACGAGTCCAATCTCTCGGGCAGCCTTACGAACGAGTACATCTTCTTCGGCAGCGCGCGCATCGCCCGCCGCGATCCCTCCAGCAACGTCTTCTACTATTTCTCCGACCACCTCGGCACGGCCCGTTCCATCGCCGAAGTCCCCAGCGGACAAACCACCGCCACAAAATGTTACGACGCCGACCTATATCCCTTTGGCGGCGAGCGCTGGTACACCGACACTTGCGACTCCCACTTCAAATTCACCGGCAAGGAACGCGACACCGAGTCCGGCCTCGACAACTTCGGGTTTAGGTACCTGACCAGCAGCATAGGCAGATTCATATCGCCCGATTCCATCGCCAACGACTGGGAGCTCAGAAATCCTCAGACGTGGAACCGTTACGTTTACGCCCGGAATAATCCACTTATCTACATCGATCCTGATGGTGCTGCCGTTGAACTTACATGCACGGGCACAACATCACCTGAAGCGTGTGCAGCTCAGCGACAGAAGGAACTCGCGGCAATTCAGGCAAGTCTCGGGAACAAAGATGCTGCCTCCCGCCTCTATATCAATGAGGTGAAGGACGGTGACAACACTCGTTATTTCGTCGGGATTAGTGGCGATGTGGGCGATTTCATGAAGCTTGGAGACACGTCACACGACCTCGCGAACCTTGTTCAGGATAAGCAGGTTGTCGAGTTCGGTCTCACAAACCAGGACCTCTCAAGCGAGGGCGGTGCAGCGACGTATCCGATAGGCGAGGCGCCGGGCGGCGGGAACCAAAACGTACGAGTATTGGTAAATCCCGACCAAATGGATAGCGCAGATTTCAACTCAAATCCGAACACACTTCTAGGCATGGCGAAATGGGGCGGGCAAAACCAAGATCCGACGTGGCGGGTCAGGCCCTTTACGCCGTCAATCGCAACATGGCACGAGTTCGGCCACGCTTGGGGCTACATTCACGGCAGGGTTGGTTGTCCTTCGCCAAAAGTCAAAACGCGCCCCGGAAACAGAGTTTGAGTTCTCTCGCTTCGGAATCCAGATGCGTGAAACCGCTGAGGGAAGCCGTGGCGTATGAGCGTTCTGTTGGGGATGGTCGAGCTTGGGCGCGGCTCTCCCACTGGGGAGAGCTTCTCTAGCTACTTCTCTTAGGCAGCGCGGTCGTAACGGTGGTGCAAACCGCCCAACCGCGCTTGCGAAATCACTCTGCGGTTTATTGTAGCCTCGACTCGCGGCCTGCCGGAGGGGGTCTGCTTGCCAAGACCAAGATGCGTTCGGTCTTCGTGGTAGTAGCGGACGTACTCCGAAAGCAGGCGCTTCAAATGGGCTTCGTTGAGTGCGATCACGCAGTCCAAGAGGTCGCGCCGACAACTCTCGACCCACCGCTCAGCTACTCCATTCTGCCAAGGACTTCTGAAGGAGGTTCGAATCGGCCGGATCGCCATCGAGCGCACCGCGATAGGAACCTCGGTGCCGTACTTCCCGTCGCGGTCGAAGATCAAGAATCTCGGAGCCGACCCGTAGGGGAACGCTTCTCTTAACTGCTGCACAATCCAGACACTCGTGGGATGGCGCGTGACATTGAAGTGCAGAATGCGGCGTCGATCATGGCCGATGACGAAGAAACAGTGGAGGAGGCCGAACGTGATCGTTGGCACGGTGAAGAAGTCCATCGCGGCAATCGCTTCCCGATGATTTCGGAGAAAGGCAAGCCATCGCTTGGCAGGTTCGGGATTTCTTGGAGCGCGACGCATCCAGCGCGAGATCGTTCTCTCGGAGGCATCGAAGCCGAGCATCAAGAGTTCGCCGTGGATTCGGGGTGCGCCCCACCTGGGATTTTCCGCGACCATGCGGAAAATCAAATCTCGGAGCTCTTTGGAAACACGCTTCCTGCCAATAACTCGACGCCCTCCGGATATCGCCCGCCAGTACAACGCGAATCCGGCTCGATGCCACCGAACTACTGTCTCAGGGCTGACGACAATGAGGGCCTGTTTCCAGCCCGACCAAAACCTTCGCGCTAGAACCCAGAAGAGCTTGTCGACCGCAGCTATGCGTGGCCTAGGACGCTTGCGCTTGAGAATTGCGAGCTGCTGCCGAAGGACGAGATTTTCGAGCAGCAGGCTCCGCCGAGCGCGAAAGCAATGAAGGATGAAGTCAAGCAGCAATCCGATGGTCTGCAACATAGTTGACTGCTATCGCAATCGAACTGTGGAAAGCAACGACCTAAGGCGTTGATTCTAGATGCAGACGGAGCATTGGCAACGTTTATGCGACGGCTTCAAGACCGTTCTTCGCAACCAACACCAGGAGTTTCAATGAAGCGCCACGTGGGCGCTTCTGTCCACGTTCCCATTGGCTGACTAGGCCTGCGGTGACGTTCAAATAGCGAGCGAATACGGCTTGACTGGCCCCCGCGCGCCGTCGAATGAATCGAATTTGCGTCGGGCTCAAGGGTCTTACAGTCGTCAGGCACATGACATCGAACTTCCGCATCGTCTGCTTGCTCATCACCCCCGCGTCGTGAAGTCCCTTGGCCGTCTCGTGAACGGATGCCAGAACTTGACTGCGGTACTGTTTGGCTCTTTTCGTTTTGCTTCTATTCATTGCAGTTCACCTCGATTAACGGACCCGGTGCGACCGCTTTCGCGATCACTCTGTCGTCATAAGCCAGCAGTTCGGATGCGAGTTGCTTCAGCGCCGCCAACTCGTCTTGTGAAATGTTGGCCCGCTGACTCTTCGCGAAGCCGTGAACGAAAAAAGCGCGCATCCCTCGTTTGTAGACAATCAGCACACGGAACCCGCCGGATTTTCCCTGGCCGGGTCGCGCGACACGCTGCTTGATGACGCCGCCTCCGAGATCGGCATCAATCAGTCCGCGCGCCGCGTCATCGACGGCCTTGCACAGCGCGGCATCTTGCAGATTCGCCTTTCGGGCAAAACGGGCGAATGGTTTGGTCATGAAAACGCGCACTTAGCCTCGCAGCGCTACGACGAACCACAACTATAGCACTAAGTGCTATAGACTTCAACTGTAGATAATTTTGTAGACGCGAAAGCCTCCAACTTCAACAAAGATCAACAGAGTTCAACAAGCGGCCCGCAAACACTTCAACAGCAATCACTTAGAATCAACAAGAATCCATAGAGTTCAACAAGTGCTGGCACCTGGTTCGGGACCAGGGGGTCGGAGGTTCAAATCCTCTCGCCCCGACCAATTTTCTCCAGTGAAAATACTCAACGGCCCCACCCTTTCGCTGCGAAGCTGTGAAGAAACCCTCAAAATAATTTCAATCATCTCTTGAAAACAAACTGAAGCTGGCTATGCTCGGCGCATGAGCCAAGAAAATACGACGAACAAGCAGCCGTTGATTCGCTTTGTGAACCGGCAACAGATGTGCTGGCGGACGGTGGACGTGGAGCGCCTGATCGGGGAAGACCATCCGGCGCGGGCGATCTGGACGCTGGTGGGACGCTTGGACCTCCGCCGCTTCTACGAGGGCATCGAGAGCAGCGCGGAAGAAGGGGGCGGCCGGCGATCGATCCGCAACTGCTGATCAGCTTGTGGGTGTACGCCTACAGCCAGGGGATTGGCTCGGCGCGGGAAGTGGCGCGGCGCTGCGAGTACGATCCCGCGTTCCAGTGGCTGACGGGGCTGGAGGAAGTGAACTACCACACGCTGGCGGATTTCCGTGTGGCGAAGCAAAAAGAGTTGGATGAACTGTTCACGCAGGTATTGGCAGCGCTCAGCAAGGAAGGGCTGGTGACGCTGGAGCAGGTCATGCAGGACGGCACGAAGATCCGGGCGGCAGCCAGCCCGAGAAGTTTTCAATGGGAGACTTCGATTCGGGAACATTGGGATCGTGCGCGGCGGCGTGTGGCGGAGATGGGCGATCCGCGAAACGACGAAGGCAGCCCAAGAGTGAAGCAAGCACATGCCAGGGCGCGGCGCGAGCAGCAGGAGCGTTTGGAAAAAGCCCTTGCGGAGTTGGGGAAGCTGCGGGAGAAGAAGCCATGGAAGGATCGCATCAGCGTCACCGAGCCGGAAGCGCGAAGGATGAAACTGCCTGATGGGGGCGTGGCGCTCGGTTACAACGCGCAGATTTCCGCGGATGCGGCACACGGGTTGATTGTGGGCGTAACGGTGACACAGGAAGGAAACGACACCGCCCAGTTACTTCCCGCAGTGGAACGCATCGAACAACGATTGCAACGGAAGCCCGAGCAGATGGTGGCCGACGCGGGCTACACGACGCGAGCAGCGATCGAAGAGATGGCCGAACGAGAGACGGATTTTCTCGGGAGCATGCCGCGAGAAGACGCGACCACAGGGAGAACCGCTCCCCAGCGACTGCCACCGAGCGCTTTCATTTTTCAGCCCGAGACGAATCGCTACGTGTGTCCAGAAGGCAAGTTCTTGCGCCACGAAGGACGCTTGAAAAAGGAGCGAGGACTGGTTTCCCGCCGCTATTTGGCGAGGGCCAAGGATTGTCAGGTCTGCGCGCGCAAGCCAGAGTGCTGTCCGGGAAATCGCAGCGGGGGCCGGGGGATTTTGCGTTTGGAAGAAAGTGCGGCCGTGGTCGCCTTTCGGCGGAGGATGGGAACCGAGGAAGCGCGGGCAAGCTATCGTCGGCGTGGAAGAGTCGTGGAATTTTGTCACGCGTGGATCAAGAGCAAACTGGGCCTGCGACAGTTCCACGTCCGAGGTTTGGTGAAAGTACAGATGGAAATGCTGTGGGCCTGCCTCACCTACAACCTGCAACAGTGGATCCGCTTGCGCAAACCGCTAACCGCGCCAGCCGTGGGATAGATTCAGAAAACGCAAGAGCCAGGAAAAAGAAGGAAACAAAAACGAGCAGAACGGTGCGACCAGACACAATCCCCCGCGCGCCACAAAACCCACGCGCGCAAGAGGTTTCTTCACAGCTTCCTGCGCGAAAGGATGGGCCACCCCCGGCTCGTAAAGCCAACACCAGTCACCCCGCGGCGACTTGCTAAAGTGGTATCATTGCGCCGTGAATATCCGTCTAGGAACAAAACGCGAAAGGGCCTGCCACCCGCCCACAAACCGTGTTCGCACCCGAGTGCTTTGGCCCCTGCCCTTACGCCCAAAGCTCCTCCGAGGACGAGAAGGGTGACAAAGAACATACGAAGGGCAAACGGAAGAGCACCTACCACAAACATACTCAGCCGAGGCCGGGCAGGGCCACAACGAAGGACAGGCAACGGCCCGGGTGGAAACCGCGCACGCCGCCCAGGCCGCAGGACATGCCAACTGAGGAAAACTAAGTCTTGCACTTAAGGGGTGAAGAAGATGGCGAAGCACCACGGTAAGCAGGGCACAGTGAGCGTCTCGGACGCCGAGGCCTCGCGCGTGGGAAGACGTTCTCTTTTTACGGCATCGGACACAGGAAAGATTACCGACGGGCCTTCCGACTTTTACTACAAGCTGCGAAGGCGGCTTCGTCCATAGCCAAAATCTCGTGGGATACTGTTACAGTGAGGGTCGGGGCACGAAAAGAAATCTCCGCTCCGCCTTGTTCTGGTTCCGCGCAGCCGCAAGGAGCAAGCATAGGGACGCGCTCTTCAATCTCGCGGTTGCGTACGATCGCGGCCGGGGAACCGCTGTGGATCTAAGAAAGGCATTTTCCTATTATAAACGCGCCGCCGAATTGGGAGACCCGCAAGCTCAATGCAATTTAGGTGTCGCCTATCTCGAGGGATTGGGGACAAAGCCAAACGCCGAGAAGGGAGTGTACTGGACGAGAAGAGCAGCCAGCAAAGGGGATCCTGTCGGACAGTACAACCTCGGTAAAGCATACGCCCGAGGGCATTCGGTGCCCAGAAACGCCCAGCGTGCCAGAGCCCTTCTGGCACGGTCTGCTAGGCAGGGGTACGAGCAGGCGAGGCAGGAACTCAGCCGTTTGGGGGCTGCTGGCGGGCGGGTGGCCCTCGGCAAGAACGAAGGCGCTGTCAAGCAACACGTATCTTGAGCAGTGTTTTTTAGAAACCGGGGACAGACGGGACGTTTTCTGATAATTCGTCTATGATGGCACGTCTAGCCCGTGACGCGGCGGGCAACATCACCGCCATGCCGAACGGCAGCAGCTATTCCTACGACGCGGAGAACCATCTCCTGTCCACTGCCGGAGTGAACTACACCGGAGTTTACCCCGAGCGAAGCCGAGGGGATGGCGGAGCCTGTCCCGAGCCCAGCCGAGGGAGCAATCGCGTCGAGAAGTCGAATGGAACGGTTTACTGGTATGGCGCAGGTGGCGGCGGGCTCGACGAGTCCAATCTCTCGGGCAGCATCACGAACGAGTACATCTTCTTCGGCGGCGCGCGCATCGCCCGCCGCGATCCCTCCAGCAACGTCTTCTACTATTTCTCCGACCACCTCGGCACGGCGCGTTCCATCGCCGAAGTCCCCAGCGGACAAACCACCGCCACGAAGTGCTACGACGCCGACCTGTATCCCTACGGCGGCGAGCGCTGGTACACCGACACCTGCGACTCCCACTACAAGTTCACGGGCAAAGAACGCGACCCCGAATCCGGCCTCGACAATTTCGGCGCCCGCTACGACAGCAGCGCGATTGGCCGATTCATGTCGCCGGACTGGTCTGATGATCCCGACCCTGTTCCCAACGCCGATCTGTCTGATCCGCAAACATTGAACCTGTACACGATGGCTGGCAATAACCCCGAATCCTTCGCCGACCCGGACGGCCACCTCGTCGACGAATGTGTCGCCGGCGGGGAAAACCCCAATTGCCAAGCCGCCGAGAACATCCCACCCCCAATATTAAAAGTCACGGTCACCGTAACGGCTAGCGCAACCGCTGCAGACACTACTTTAGAATGGTTCCTGTTGACTGGCAGTAACATAGCGGGGCTGACCGAGGCAGCCACCAGCGGCGGAGTCATAAGCGCTGGCGTCGCCCTGGGCATGGGAATCGCCATGCTCTTTCCCAAGACGGTCGGAGGCGCCTGTGCTGACGACGCCAGCGCCTGCGCAACCCAGAAGTCTGGGAACAAGACAGCGTACAAGAAGCCGAAGGCAGGCGTTTCTGGGAAGGAGGGGGCAAAAGATGTCCCGTCCTGGGCCAAAGGACAACGGCCAAAAGCTGGCGAGTCCGGCAAAGACTTCGCTAAGCGACTCTGTGACGAAAAGTATGGGGTCGACAATTATCAAGAGGGACCGGGCTCGGAATTCAGCAAGATTCAAAAGTGGGGTGACAGGTCGTTTGAATAAGGAGGCGGCAAATTGGAAACACTATCCGTGTTCTTACTGTGGCATGTTCACGAGATCTCTGCTCACAATGATGATGAGAAACTGATTGGCGTATATCGGACAGAAGAAGACGCTAGAGCCGCGATTCTGCGGATGCGGGATAAGCCAGGGTTCAAGGGGGCCTCAGAAGGATTTCAGATAGACAAATATGAACTGAACAAGGATCATTGGATCGAAGGGTACGTCACCACCAGCAGTTGAGAGGGCGGGCGGGTGGCACATTCTTTGAATTTCCGGGTGGCCCTCGATGAGAACGAAGGCCTTGTCAAGCAACACGTATCTTGAGCAGTGTTTTTAGCACCGCGTCGTCGCCACGGGTGCGGGCTCCACTTGGAGCCCGCCACAAAGAGGTTGGAGGACGAAGAACTCTGGAAATCTCACGGTCCACCCCCGTACGGGGGTTCACCGTGAACCCGCTCCGTGAACGGCCTAACCCCCGGCCCGACCCACGTCCTCTATTCGAATAGTAACTCACTAAATATACGTGACACGCCGGTACTCGTGTGCTAACATGCGGCGTGAACGCGAAACAACTCTTCGAGGCCTCGCACCCGATCAAGGGTGCGAGCCCTGAGCGAACCCCGCAAGGGGTGAGTCGAATGGGCCCCTCTTTGTATGCCCTCCCGCGCTCCCTTGAGAATCCCCAGATTGCACCATTTTTGTGCACACCTCGAAACTCATACACACGAAAGGACTTTAAGTCCTTTAGATTCTGCACTTACAAGCATTTTCTTATGCTATTGAAAACAAAGGACTTTAAACCCTTTAGAATCAGCAGATCCACGATTTTTGCCCGCAACCCCTTTGGATTCAGCAGATACATGAAAACATGGGGGGGGGGGGAAGGGGTTGGGTACCTTCCGAGTTACCTCCCCCATGAGGACCGTTTTCGGCTGGCGGACTGCTACTTCTGCGGCGCGGGCGGCGGAGGTGGAGGAGTTGGCGGCGCGGCGGGCGAGGGAGTTGCGGCCCCAGCCGGAGCAGGAGTCGCGGCGCCACTCGGAACCGGATGCACAGCAGGCGCGGCGGCGGGAGCCTGCTTCATGTGTTGCACGGCGTACTGCAAAAATTCCTGCGACACGTCGAGGCTCAGGCTGGCCCAACGATCGTTGTGCGAGATTGCGGCCGAATCGAGAAGTTGGCGCCAGAACGCAAGAAGCTGCGGATCCAGGTTCTTCTTCGTGCTTTCGGAGCCGAGCATTCCGTCGGCGAGGAGGCGCAGCGTCGTGAGCGCGCCATCGAGCGTCGCCGCTTGGTCCGGCGTCTCGCATTCGCCTTCGATCGTGAGGCGCAAGCGGTCGTTCATCGGCTGCACGCTGAGGTCTCCCCAGTGCATGGAACGAATCAGATCGCTGAGTTGCTGCGACTGGATTCCGCCCGGTGCAAAATTCGGCGGAAGATTCCGCGTGCGCCACACGATAAAGAGGGGCACGCCGGCCACGCGCGCGACTCGCGTCGCGAGCGCCGACCCCGCAGACGAATCTGCCGCGTCGCCGGCAGCGGGCACGCCTTCCGCGCCCGGCTTGTCCGCCGCAGGCGGGGAGAGTATCGCGTCGAGGCTGCCGCTGTTTGAAATCGCAATGCGATTCGCGCCGAGGAAAGTGAGCGCGATGATTTTTCCCGGCGTGTCTGACTTGACGAGAAACACTTCCTTCGAGCCGCGATGCTCGAGTGTTCCGTTGGCAAGCGCGTAGCTGCGAATCTTTTCCTTGTCGAATCGCCCTTCGGCGACGGCGATCAATTCATTCGGCCCGTCGGCTTTATTCTTGCGCGACACCAGCATCAAGCGGTCGAGGTCGCTCGCGTAATCGAATCCCGTGGCGCGCACGAACGCGGTGTAATCCGCGTCCTGTTGTGTGTTCGACGCCACCGACTCCAGCGGCTGCAGCAGCGGCGACGCGCGCAACGCCGCAAGATCGGCGTACATCACCATGTCGGAATCCGCCGGCGCGTAGTCCGTGAGGCTCGCAACCGACGCGGCGCGCGCACCCCACACTCTCGCCAACCCAAAGTGGTAGCCCGCCGCAACCACGGCTCCCATCGTCGCGAGCACGACAACAGCCCCGATCGCGATTGCGCGCCGAGTCCTGATCATGCGTGGCATTGTCTCACCGTCGTGGTCGCAGCGGAAGCGTCGCAACGTTCCCCGCTGTGCCTGGTGGGCGCACCCTCCCCGCGCGGTGCAACATCAAGGGGGCGATACCCCTCCCGTCGCATACTTCCCCTTGCGCCTTGGGGGCCGGAGAGGTGTATAATCTGGCTTGCGGTGGATCACGAGTGAAAGACTGGCCCACGAGTTGCTGAGCGCCCGTTGAGGTGTCTTGCAATTGGTGTGCCTTTTTGCTATTCTCTTTCGGTTTGCTCCGTGCTGGCGTAGCTCAGTGGTAGAGCATCTGATTTGTAATCAGAGGGTCGGGGGTTCAAATCCCTCCGCCAGCTGAGATTGGACTCATGGTTTTGCCGGGATTATTCCCGAGGGGCGGGAGGGCGAATTTCTCCGTTGTAAAGCAGGCGAGTTGGTGTCTTCGCGCGGGATGAAGACGGTGGATTCGTCTGCGTTTTGGTTTCCCCGTGCGGACGGGTGGGTGAGTGGCTAAAACCAGCAGACTGTAAATCTGCCGCTCCTTGCGGGCTACGGAGGTTCGAATCCTCCCCCGTCCACCACTCGAGCGCACTGTTAGTTGAGGGCGACCGAAGAGCAGGCCCGCTTCTGGCGGGCAGGCAACACGAGGTTCTCGAGCGAAAATTCGGTTTCGTGGCTTAAACCCCACGTACGACGCGTGCGAAGGGCGGCGCGAAGCGCGGGCGAAAGTTAGCCTGGGTAGCTCAGTTGGTAGAGCGCGTCCTTGGTAAGGACGAGGTCACCGGTTCAATCCCGGTCCCAGGCTCCAGGGTCGGAAAGTGTGGTATCAGCGCACGATTCAAGGTGGTCGGACTTGTTTTGGGTTCGGGGGGAGTGGCGCCGGGCGGGGGTAACTCAGTGGAAGAGTCTCGGCCTTCCAAGCCGATGGTCGCGGGTTCGAATCCCGTCCCCCGCTCCATTTGATTGTTGAACGTTCGTGTACACGCTTCGATGCGAGTGACACAGCGAATTGCTGGGGAGTGAGCGGAATGGCGAAGGAAAAATTTGAGCGTTCAAAGCCGCACGTGAATATCGGGACGATCGGGCACATCGATCACGGCAAGACGACGTTGACGGCGGCGATCACGAAGGTGTTGGCGAAGCACAACCCGAAGGTGGCGTTTCGGGCGTTCGACTCGATCGACAACGCGCCGGAAGAGCGGGAGCGGGGGATCACGATCGCGGTGGCGCACGTGGAGTACGAGACGGCGAACCGGCACTACGCGCACATCGATTGCCCGGGGCACGCGGACTACATCAAGAACATGATCACGGGCGCGGCGCAGATGGACGGGGCGATCCTGGTGGTGGCGGCGACGGACGGGCCGATGCCGCAGACGCGGGAACACATCTTGTTGGCGCGGCAAGTGGGCGTGCCGTACATCGTGGTGTTTCTGAACAAGTGCGACGCGGTGGAGGATCCGGAGCTATTGGAGTTGGTGGAGCTGGAGGTGCGGGAACTGCTGAAGAGCTACCAGTTTCCGGGGGACACGCTGCCGGTGATCCGGGGGTCGGCGCTGGGGGCGTTGAACGGGGAAGAGAAGTGGGAGAAGGCGATCGTGGAGTTGATGGAAGCGGTGGACAAGAACGTGCCGCTGCCGCAGCGGGACGTGGACAAGCCGTTCGCGATGCCGATCGAGGATATATTTTCGATTTCGGGACGGGGGACGGTGGTGACGGGTCGAGTGGAGCGGGGGAAAGTGAAAGTGGGAGAAGAGATGGAGATCGTGGGTTTCCGGCCGACGATGAAGCGGGTGGTGACGGGAGTGGAGATGTTCCGGAAGCTGTTGGATGAAGGGATGGCGGGAGACAACGTGGGGTTGCTGTTGCGGGGGACGGAGAAGGAAGAAGTGGAGCGAGGGCAGGTGGTGTGCAAGCCGGGATCGATCACGCCGCACACGAAGTTCAAGGCGGAAGCGTACGTATTGACGAAGGAAGAGGGAGGGCGGCACACGCCGTTCTTCACGGGGTACCGACCGCAGTTTTATTTTCGGACGACGGACGTGACCGGGGACGTGCATCTGCCGAGCGGGGTGGAGATGGTGATGCCGGGGGACAACATCTCGGCGGAGATTTCGCTGATCACGCCGGTGGCGTTGGAGAAGGGGCTGCGGTTCGCGATACGCGAAGGCGGCCACACGGTCGGCGCCGGCGCCGTCACCGAGATCATCGAGTAAAGGCTGAGAGCCATGCGGGAAATCATCACATTGCAGTGCAACGATTGCAAGAACCGGAATTACGCGACGACCAAGAATCGGAAGAAGCACACCGATCGGTTGGAGACGAAGAAGTTTTGCAATACGTGCCGGAAACATACCGTGCACCGCGAGGTGAAGTAGGTCCGGATAGCCCTTCGCCCGCTACGCGGGCTCAGGGTAAAGGGGAGTAGGTTCAACGGTAGACCGCCGGTCTCCAAAACCGGATGTGGGGGTTCGATTCCCTCCTCCCCTGCCAGATTGTGCAGGGCGTGAAAACGGGCGGGGTTGGAACGAGAGGCCGCGAGGCGAAGGTTGATGGCAGTTGCCGAAAAAATGAATCAGGCGGCAGCACCGGGAGGACACGAAGAGCGCCGGATGCCGGAGTGGCTCGAGCGATTGATCGAACGCCCGCGCCGCTGGCGGGAATTCCTGCACGACGTGCGGATCGAGATGCGCCAGGTCACCTGGCCGTCGCGGCGGGACGTGATTGTAACGACCGCTGTCGTCATCGTGGCCGTGGCGTTTTTCGGAGTTTTCTTTTTCGTCGTGGATTCGGGCGTGCAGTGGCTTATGAAACATCTCTGGAATTATTTCAAGCACTGAGGTTGCCGACTGGCTATGACGAAGCAGTGGTACATCATCCACACCTACTCGGGCTTTGAGAGGAAGGTGAAGGAGAGCCTGGAGGGCCGCGTGGCGGCATTCGGCCTGCAGGAGAAGATCGGGCGAGTGATGATCCCGACCGAGGACGTCGTGGAAGTGCGCGGCGGCAAGAAGATCGTCTCGCCAAGGATGTTTTATCCGGGCTACGTGCTGGTGGAGATGGAGATGGACGACGACACGTGGCACGTGGTGCGTTCGACGCCCCGAGTCACCGGGTTCGTGGGCTCGGGCCAGACGCCTTCGCCGCTGTGCGAGGGGCAGATCGAGAAGATCCTGCACCGGGCGACGACCACGACCGACAAGCCGAAGCCGAAACTGGTCTTCGAGCGCAACGAGCAGGTGCGCATCGTGGACGGGCCGTTCGCGACATTCACCGGCGTGGTCGAGGAGGTCAACTCCGACCGCAGCACGCTGAAGATTTCCGTCACGATTTTCGGCCGCTCGACGCCGGTCGAGCTGGATTTCGCGCAAGTGGAAAAGGTTTCCTAGAGAAGTTTGGCGCCCGAAAGCGGCCGGCGCGGGACGGGAATTCGGGACCTGGATCGGAAGGGATCGAAAGATGGCGAAGAAAATTCAAGGGCAAGTGAAGCTGCAATTGCCGGCGGCGAAGGCCACGCCGGCGCCGCCCGTGGGCACAGCGCTCGGCCCGCAGGGCGTGAGCATCATGGATTTCTGCAAGCAGTTCAACGCCAAGACGGCCAAAGAGCCCGAAGGAATGATCATTCCCGTGCTGGTGACGATCTACAGGGACCGCAGCTTTACGTTCATCACCAAGACGCCGCCGGCGTCGGAGCTGCTGAAGCGCGCCGCGGGCATCGTGAAGGGCTCGGCCGAGCCGAACCGCACGAAAGTGGGCAAAGTGACGCGCAAGCAGGTCGAAGATATCGCGCGAATGAAGCTCGTGGACCTGAATACGACGAGCCTGGATTCGGCCGTGCGCACGGTGCTGGGCACGGCGCGCAACATGGGAATTGAAGTCGAAGGTTAGGAGAACGAGATGCCGCGGAAGATCGGAAAGAACACGGCAAAGGCGCGGAAGCTGGTCGAACCGCGCCCTTACAAGCTCGGGGAAGCCGCCGAGACGCTGAAGAAGGCGCACTTCGCCAAGTTCGACGAGACGGTCGAGCTGGTGCTGAATCTGGGCGTGGACCCCAAGCATTCCGACCAGATGGTGCGCGGCACGGTCGTGCTGCCGAACGGCCTGGGCAAGTCCAAGCGCGTGCTGGTCATCGCCAGCGGTGAAAAAGTTCGCGAGGCCCAGGAAGCGGGCGCCGATTTCTGCGGCGGCGAAGATATGGTGCAGAAGATTCAGGAAGGCTGGACGGATTTCGACGCGGTCATCGCCACGCCGGACATGATGAAGTCCGCCGGGCGGCTGGGAAAAGTTCTCGGGCCGCGCGGCCTGATGCCGAACCCGAAGACCGGCACGGTCACCTTCGAAGTGGCCAAGGCCGTGAAGGAGATCAAGGCCGGCAAAGTGGAGTTTCGCGTGGACAAGACGGGCATCATTCATTCGCCGGTGGGCAAGATCAGTTTTGAGGCGCCGAAGCTGGCGGAAAACGCCCAGGCGCTGCTGGCGGCCGTCGTCAAGGCCAAGCCGGCGGCGGCGAAAGGCAAATACGTCAAGAGAATGACGCTGACCTCGACGATGGGCCCGGGCATTCTGATTGACGCAACGAAGCGGAAGCGGCCATGGCCGCGGCAGCCTGAGCGGAGCACGAGACATGAAGAAGCGCAGCGAAAAACAGAAGGACCTGGAAATCTGAAGAACGACTGGCGAAAGTTTCCACGGTCATTCTGACCACGTTTCAGGGCATTACCGTCGACCAAGACACGAAGCTCCGCCGCGCCGTGCAGGCCGCGGGCGGACACTACGAGGTCGTCAAGAATACCCTCGCGGAGCGCGCCGGCGCGGGCACGCCCGCCGAGGCGCTGCTGAAGGATCTGAGCGGGCACCAATTCGATCGCCTACACCGCGACCGATCCGGTGGCGCTGGCCAAGGCGCTGACCAAGGTCGCCAAGGATGTTCCGGCATTCAAGTTCAAAGCCGGCGTGGTGGAGGGACGCGTGCTTTCGATCGCGGAAATTCAGCAGCTGGCGTCGCTGCCGTCGAAGGAAGAGCTGATCAGCAAGGTGATGTTCCTGCTGCAGCGCCCCGGCGCAGCGGATGGCGGCGGTGCTCACGGAGTCACCGAAATCTGGCCGTCACGGTGCAAGAAGCGGTCAAAGCAGAAAAGTTCTCTCAATAGCGAGGAGGAAAGGACACGGCAATGGCAAACAAAGTGGAAGCAATTCTGGAAGAGATCAAGGGCCTGACGCTGCTGGAGGCCGCCGATCTGGTCAAGAAGATGGAAGAGACCTTCGGCGTTTCGGCGGCGGCGGCCGCGCCGGTGGCGGTGGCGGGCGGCGCAGGCGGCGGCGGGCGCGGCTCCGGCGAGGAGAAGACGGAGTTCTCCGTCGTGCTCACCGACGTCGGCGCCAACAAGATCAACGTGATCAAGGCGGTGCGCGAAGTCACCAGCCTGGGCTGAAGGAAGCCAAGGATCTGGTGGACGGCGCGCCCAAGCCCATCAAGGAAGGCGTGAACAAGGACGAAGCCGCCACGATCAAGAAGAAGTTCGAAGACGCCGGCGCGAAAGTCGAAGTGAAGTAACGCAACGGGCGTCGCGCGGCTCGCGGGTTCGCGGCCGCGCCATGAGGAATTCGTACGCAGTACCTGAGCAGTCGGGAACCTGAATCCTCGACCGCGTCCCGCCGGGACCGCGAGCCGGGGTGTCTGCTCGAGTCGCGGCGTCCGGCCCAAGCCTGTCCGCCGAGTCGTGAGGGAAAACAGAATGCAGAATGGATAATCATGCTGTTCGCGAGCGCGAGCGGCTGGATTTCTCGAAGATCAAGAGCTCGATCCAGATTCCGAACCTGATCGAAGTCCAGCGCATGTCCTATCAGCGCTTCCTGCAGATGGATCTGCTGCCGTCGGAGCGCGAAGATACCGGGCTTGCAGTCGGTGTTCAGCTCCGTGTTTCCCATCCAGGATTTCCGCGGGCTGTCGCAGCTGGATTTCGTCGACTACGCCATCGGGAACTGGGAGTGCAAGTGCGGCAACCTGAAGGGCCTGCACCACCTGCGCGCCACCTGCCGGCAATTGCGGCGCCTCGGTGGTCACCAATCCCTATCAGACCGGCGACGTCATCTGCTCGAAGTGCGGCACGTTCAATAAGAACACGCCGACGTTCTGCAATAAGTGCGGCGACCCGGTCGGCATGCAGCTGAAGTACGACGTGAACGAATGCCAGGAGCGCGGCATGACCTACGCCGCCCCGCTCAAAGTCACCATCCGCCTGACCATCTACGACAAGGATCCCGACACCGGCGCGAAGAATATCCGCGACATCAAGGAGCAGGAAGTCTTCTTCGGCGACATCCCGCTGATGACCGACAACGGCACGTTCATCATCAACGGCACCGAGCGCGTCATCGTCAGCCAGTTGCACCGCTCGCCCGGCGTCTTCTACGAAACGGCCAACAACCGCAGTCTATTTCCTGGGGAAGATCATTCCCTACCGCGGCTCCTGGGTGGAGTTCGAGTACGACACCAAGAACATTCTGTACGTGCGCATCGACCGCAAGCGCAAATTCCTGGGCTCGATCTTCCTGCGCGCGCTGGGCATGAAGTCCAACGAAGACATTCTGCGCACCTTCTATCAGGTCGAGCGCATCACGCTGCGCGACGGCGAGCTCTACTGGAACCTTTCCGAAGGCCTGATGGATCGCAAGCTTTCGCACGAGATCAAGAACCCGCGCGGCGGAGAAGTGCTGGTCGCGGCGCACCGGCGCATCACCGAGCCGCTCTACAAGGAACTGGTCAAGGCCAAGGTGGCGCAAGTGCACGTTTCCGCTGGCCGACCTGGAAGGCGCGTACTCCGTCGCCGACCTGGTCAACCGCCAGACGGGCGAAGTGCTGCTCGAAGCCAACAAGCCGCTGACGGCCGGATTTGTTGGCGGCGCTTGGCCGACGCCGGCATCACCGGCGTGGACGTCTTCTTCCCCGAGCGCGACGACACCGGCGTGGTCCTTTCGCGCACGCTCGATAAGGACGCCATTCGCTCCTCGCGCGAGGCGCTGATCGAAATCTACCGCAAGCTGCGTCCCGGCGATCCGCCGACGCTCGAAACGGCCACGGCGCTGTTCAACGGGATGTTCTTCGATCCGCGCAAATACGATTTCAGCAAAGTCGGCCGGCTGAAGTTCAATATCAAGCTGGGCCTGGAGACTCCGCTCGAGAACGCGCACGCTCGATTCCACCGATTTCGTCGCGGCGATTCGTTACCTGCTGAAGCTGCGCAAGAACATCGGCAGCCGTGGACGACATCGACCATCTGGGCAACCGCCGCGTCCGCGCGGTGGGCGAGCTGCTCGAGAACCAGTTCCGCATCGGCCTGGTTCGCATGGAGCGCGCCATCAAGGAAAAGATGTCCGTGTACCAGGAAATGTCCACGGCCATGCCGCACGACCTGGTCAACGCCAAGCCGGTCATGGCGGCCATTCGGGAGTTCTTCGGCAGTTCGCAGCTCTCGCAGTTCATGGACCAGACCAACCCGCTCAGCGAAATCACGCACAAGCGGCGCCTCTCGGCCCTGGGGCCGGGCGGGCTGTCGCGCGAGCGCGCCGGATTCGAAGTGCGCGACGTGCACCCCACGCACTACGGCCGCATCTGCCCGATCGAGACGCCGGAAGGCCCGAACATCGGCCTGATCAGCTCGCTTTCCTGCTACGCGCGCATCAACGAGTTCGGTTTCATCGAATCGCCCTACCGCAAGGTGAAGGGCGGGCGCGTCATCGATTACGTGCAGATCGTCAACGCCGGCGACAGCGAGTTCAAGGCCGGCGAGATCGTCGAACGCGACAAAGTGGACGCCGTGAACGAGGAGCTCAAGCGCCGCAAGATCACGTCGGAGCCGTATTGCTTCTACCTCTCGGCGTGGGAAGAGGACCGCTACGTCGTCGCGCAGGCCAACGTTTCGCTCGACGAGCGCGGGCGCATCACCACCGAACTGGTGAACTGCCGCCAGGCAGGCAACTTCGTGCTGAAGTCGCGCGAGGAAGTGGACTACATCGACGTTTCGCCGAAGCAGCTGGTCTCCGTGGCCGCGAGCCTCATTCCGTTCCTCGAAAACGACGACGCCAACCGCGCGCTGATGGGCTCAAACATGCAGCGCCAGGCAGTGCCGCTGATTCGCGGCGAAGCGCCGCTGGTCGGCACGGGCATGGAACGCGTCACCGCCCGCGATTCCGGCGCCGTGGTCATTTGCCGCCGCGAAGGAATCGTGGATCAGGTGGACTCGGAGCGCATTATCGTCCGCGTCGAATCCGACCACTCCGGCGTGCTGAGCCGCGAAGTCGGCGCGGACATCTACCAGCTCACCAAGTTCAAGCGGTCCAACCAGAACACCTGCATCAGCCAGAAGCCCCTGGTTCGCGCGGGCGACCGCGTGCGCCAGGGCCAGGTGCTGGCCGATGGGCCCTGCACCGAGCGCGGCGAACTCGCGCTCGGGCGCAACGTGCTCGTCGCGTTTCTCCCGTGGCGCGGCTACAACTTTGAAGACGCCATCCTGGTCAGTGAAAAACTGGTGAAAGAGGATTACTACACTTCGATTCACATCGAGGAGTTCGAAATCGAAGCGCGCGACACCAAGCTCGGCCCCGAGGAAATCACGCGCGACATCCCCAATATCAGCGAAACATTCCTGCGCAACCTCGACGAGAGCGGCGTCATCCGCATCGGCGCAACCGTCCGCCCGGGCGACATCCTGGTCGGCAAAGTCACGCCGAAGGGCGAGACCACGCTCACGCCGGAAGAGAAACTCCTGCGCGCGATCTTCGGCGAGAAGGCCGGCGACGTCCGCGACGCCTCGCTCTATTGCCCGCCGGGCATCGAGGGCACGGTGGTGGACGTCAAGATCTTCTGCCGCAAGGGCGCTGAAAAGGACGAACGGCACAAGGCGATCGAGGCTTCGCAAGTGTTCCAGCTGGAAAAGAACCTCGCCGATGAAATTCGCATCCTCACCGACGAGCGGCTGAAGCGGCTCACGGCTTTGCTCGCGGACCAGAAGCTCGTCGCCGATCTTCACGACGAAAAGACCAACAAGCGCCTGCTGACCAAGGGCACCGAGCTCACGCGCGAAATCATCGAGAAGATTTCCACGCGCAACCTCAAGCGGCTCCGCTTGACCGACAAGGACCCGCAGCTCATCGAAAAGATCGACGAAATCGAGGAGATGACCTCGCGCCAGATCGACGTGCTGCGCAAGATCACCGAGGAGCGCAAGGAAAAACTCAAGAAGGGCGATGAATTGCCGCCCGGCGTCATCAAGCTGGTGAAGGCCTACATCGCGATGAAGCGCAAGCTTTCGGTCGGCGACAAAATGGCCGGCCGCCACGGCAACAAGGGCGTCATCGCGCGCATCGTCCCCGAAGAGGATATGCCGTATTTGCCCGACGGCACGCCGGTGGAAATCGTGCTCAATCCGCTGGGCGTACCGTCGCGCATGAACGTCGGCCAGATTCTCGAAACGCACCTCGGCTGGGCCGCGCGCGAATTGGGCCGCAGCCTCAATCGTCTCCTCAACACGCAGGTGCGAGCCGAAGCGGTGCGCCGCTGGTTCCGCGAGGTTTTCTCGGAAACCGCGATCTGGCGTTCGATCGCCGACCTCGATGACGAGGCCCTGCTCGACCTGGCCGAACATTTCCGCGAGGGCGTTCCGGTCTCGACGCCGGTCTTCGACGGCGCGCGTGAAGGCGAAATCCGGCACCTGCTCGAAGTCGCGGGTTTGCCCTCGGCGGGCAAGACGCAAATGTTCGACGGAATGACGGGCGAGGAGTTCGCTCAGCAGATCACCGTCGGCTACATCTACATGCTCAAACTTTCGCACTTGGTCGACGACAAAATCCACGCGCGCTCGATCGGCCCCTACTCGCTGATCACGCAACAGCCGCTCGGCGGAAAAGCGCAATTCGGAGGCCAGCGCTTCGGCGAAATGGAAGTGTGGGCGCTCGAAGCGTACGGCGCCGCGCACATCCTGCAGGAGTTGCTCACGGCCAAGTCGGACGATGTGTACGGCCGCGCAAAAATTTACGAAGCGATTGTAAAGGGCGAGCCCGGCATCGAACCGGGCGTGCCCGAATCGTTCAACGTCCTGGTGCGCGAGTTGCAGTCGCTCTGCCTGGACGTTGAGTTGATGAAACGCCAGAAGCCGCAGACCGAGCAACCGGTTGAATAGGTCCGGCGGCCTTCTGGATTTTGGCGGTTCCATTTTGGGGAGCCGCTGTTGAGTTCGGTTTTTGCGGTTCAGCCCCCGTGCCACCGGGAAGGCCTCGGCGAAATCCGCCGGGGCGGGAGGACAGACCTTGTATCGCAGCAGCCCGTATGACCGCGCCAGTCTGATCGCAGATTTCGATTCGATTCGCATTAGCTTGGCGAGTCCCGAGAAGATCCGTTCCTGGTCGCACGGCGAAGTCACCAAGCCGGAAACGATCAATTACCGCACGTTCAAGCCGGAACGCGACGGCTTGTTCTGCGCGAAGATTTTCGGCCCCGTGACCGATTGGGAGTGTCTCTGCGGCAAGTACAAGCGGATGAAGCATCGCGGCGTGATCTGCGACAAGTGCGGCGTGGAAGTCACGCTCAGCAAAGTTCGCCGGGAACGCCTCGGCCACATCGAGCTCGCGTCGCCCTGTTCGCACGTCTGGTTCTTCAAGGGCCTCCCCAGCCGCATCGGCTATCTGCTCGACATCACGATGCGCGATCTCGAGCGCATCCTCTACTTCGAAGGTTACGTCGTCGTCGATCCCGGCGACGTGCCCGGCATCAAGGAACGAGAAGTCCTGCTCGAGGACCGTTACCGCGAGTTGCAGAAGGAGTACGCCGGGCAGTTCCAGGCCAAGATGGGCGCGGAAGCCATCAAGGAATTGCTGAAGCGCGTGGAAGTCGAGAAGCTCTCCGAAGAGCTTCGCGAAAAGATGAAGGCGGACCCCAGCCTACAGAAGCGGATCAAGTACGCGAAGCGCCTGAAGGTTCTCGAATCCTTCCGCAAGAGCGGCAACAAGCCGGAGTGGATGATTCTCGACGTGCTGCCCGTATTGCCGCCCGAACTGCGCCCGCTGGTGCCGCTGGATGGCGGGCGCTTCGCAACGTCCGATCTCAACGATCTCTACCGGCGCGTCATCAACCGCAACAACCGCCTGAAGAAACTCATGGAGCTTCACGCCCCGGACGTGATCGTCCGCAACGAAAAGCGGATGCTGCAGGAAGCCGTTGACGCGCTGTTCGATAACGGGCGCCGCGGCCGCGTCCTGCGCGGCACGAACAACCGGCCGCTCAAGTCGCTCTCCGACACGCTGAAAGGCAAGCAGGGCCGCTTCCGCCAGAACCTGCTCGGCAAACGCGTGGATTATTCCGGCCGCTCGGTGATCGTCGTCGGCCCGGAGCTGAAGCTCAACCAGTGCGGCTTGCCGAAGAAGATGGCGCTCGAGCTGTTCAAGCCGTTCATTTACCACCGGCTCGAGGCCGAAGGCCATTGCACGACGATCAAGCAAGCCAAGGAAATGGTCGAGCAGCAGGATTCGATCGTCTGGGACATTCTCGAGAACGTGATTCGCGAGCATCCAGTCATGCTGAACCGCGCTCCGACACTCCACCGTCTCGGCATTCAGGCGTTCGAGCCCGTGCTCGTGGAAGGCAAAGCCATCCGCATTCACCCGCTGGTCTGCACGGCGTTCAACGCCGATTTCGACGGCGACCAGATGGCCGTGCATATCCCGCTCTCGCCCGAGGCGCAGGTCGAAGCCTCGGTTCTGATGCTTTCCGTGCACAACATTCTGTCTCCCGCGAACGGCTTGCCGCTGGCCGTCCCGACGCAGGACATGGTCCTCGGCATCTACTATCTGACTAAGGCCAAGCCCGGCGCCAAGGGCGAAGGCCGGACGTTCGGCTCGATCGAGGAAGTGATTCTCGCGCTTGAAGCCACCGAAGTCGAACTGCTCACTCCGATCCGGCTGCGCTACGAAGGCGAAGTCATCGATTTGACCGCGGCGTACGACGATCAGGACGTGACGCACACCGAGCCGGTAATGATGAAAAAGCAATTCATCAACACCACCGTCGGCCGCGCCATCTTCAACGATCACCTGCCTTCGGACATGCCCTTCATCAACGGACTGCTCAAGAAGAAGGGCGTCCAGCAGTTGGTCCACTACTGCTACCTGCGGTTCGGAATCGAGCGCACGGTCGTCATGCTGGACAGGCTCAAGGAGCTCGGCTTCTTCTACGCCACGCGCTCCGGCATCTCCATCGGCATCGACGACATGTTGATTCCCGGCGGCAAGGCGGACCTCGTGGAATCCACCGAGCGCGAGGTCGTCAAGGTGCAGCAGCAATACCTGGACGGCGCGATCACCAACGGCGAACGCTACAACAAGGTCATCGCCATCTGGAGCGACGTCACCGAAAAAGTCGCCGAGCAGATGTTCAAAGCGATGGAACAGCAGGACAAGGAAGGCGTCATCAATCCGGTCTACGTCATGGCGGACTCCGGAGCGCGCGGCTCGAAACAGCAGATCCGCCAGCTTTCCGGCATGCGCGGCTTGATGGCCAAGCCTTCCGGCGAGGTCATCGAGACGCCCATCACTTCCAACTTCCGCGAAGGCCTCACCGTGCTGCAGTACTTCATCTCGACGCACGGCGCGCGCAAGGGCTTGGCGGATACGGCGCTGAAGACCGCCGATTCCGGCTACCTCACGCGCCGCCTGGTGGACGTCGCGCAGGACGTCATCATCAGCGAGGTGGACTGCGGCACCGTCAACGGCATCTACGTCGAGCCCATCCTCGAAGCGGGCGTCGAAGTCGAGCCGCTGCGCGATCGTGTCGTGGGCCGCGTGTCTCTTGAGCGAATCAAAGACTACGAAGGCAACGTCATCGTCGAGGTCAACCAGGAAATCGACGAGGAGCTGGCCAACGCCATTCAGGGCGCCGGAATCGAGCGCGTCAAGATTCGTTCGGTGTTGACGTGCGAGACCCGGCGCGGGGCTTGCGCTCGCTGCTACGGACGCAACCTCGCCACCGGCCGGACGGTCGAGCTGGGCGAAGCGACCGGAGTCATCGCCGCGCAGTCCATCGGCGAGCCCGGCACGCAGCTCACCATGCGCACGTTCCACATCGGCGGCACGGCCACCCGCGTCACCGAGCAATCCAAGCTCGAGGCCCGCAACAGCGGCTTCGTCAAATTCCTCGGCCTCAAAGTCGTTCGCGGGCGCGGCAACTCTTTGATCGCCATGAACCGTTCCGGTTTGATCGCGGTCGTGGACGAAAAGGGGCGCGAAAAAGAGCGCTACCACGTCGTGTACGGCGCGCGCTTCAAGGTCGAAGAGGGCCAGCCCGTCACGATCGGCCAGACTCTGGTCGAGTGGGACCCCTACACGTTCTCGATCCTCACGGAAACCGGCGGCACGGTTCAGTTCAAGGACCTCCAGCCCGGCATCACGATCGAAGAGCAGGTGGACGAAGTCACCGGCCTCGCGCAGTTGGTCGTCACGCTGCCGCCCGGCGATGAGAAGCACCAGCCGCAGATCCTGATGCGCGACGCCTCGGGCAAGACGCGCAAAAAGTACCTGATGCCGTCGCGCGCCCACCTCACCGTCACCGATGGCGACGAGGTGCAGCCCGGCGACGTCCTCGCGAAGATTCCTCGCGAGACCACCAAGACCAAGGACATCACCGGCGGTTTGCCGCGCGTCGTCGAACTCTTCGAGACGCGCAAGCCGCACGATCCCGCCGTCATCAGCGAGATCGACGGAATCGTGCGCTACGGTGAAGTCAGCAAGGGCCTGCGCCGCATCTACGTCGAGAGCGAAGACGGCCGGACCCAGAAGGAATACGCCATCGCTCGCGGCGTGCACATCAACGTGCAGGAAGGCGATCACGTCGGCGCGGGCGAGCCGCTCATTGACGGCCCGCTCAACCCGCACGATTTACTGGCCGTCCTCGGCGAGGAATACACGCAGGCCTACCTGGTCAATTCGATTCAGGAGGTTTACCGGCTGCAGGGCGTCAACATCAACGATAAGCACATCGAAGTCATCGTCCGCCAGATGATGCGCTGGGTGAAGGTCGAGGACGTGGGCGACACCACGTTCCTGCTCGAAGAGCAAGTGGATAAGTTCCGCTTCCGCGAAGAGAACGCCCGCATCACCAGCGACGGCGGCCGGCCGGCCATCGGCAGGCCCTTGCTGCTGGGGATCACGAAGGCGTCGCTCTCCACCGATTCCTTCATCTCAGCCGCCAGCTTCCAGGAGACCACGCGCGTCCTCACCGAGGCCGCTGTCGCCGGGAAGGTGGATTATCTCCGCGGCTTGAAGGAAAACGTCATCATGGGCCGCCTCATTCCGGCCGGCACGGGTCTGGAGCGTTATCGCAACATCGAGCTCCTCACCGAAGTGCCGCCGCCGGTCCCGGTCGAGATGCAAGTCCCCGCGCCCGATTTGACGCCGGAAGAAGCCGCGGCGCTCGATTTCCTGCGCAAGGACACGGACGCGATCGCCGACGAAACGTAACCCATTCCGAATCGCAGCTCACGAATGGGCGTTCCCGCAAGTCCAGGGAACGCCCGTTCTCTTTTTGCGGGGAATGTTTCCAGTTGCGCAGTGCAAGCGTCCGACCTTTGACGCGCAGACGAGATGTGCGTGAGTGAAGACGACGGCCCGTCGTGGGCACCTTCCGTTCGCGCTCGACGCGAAAAGTCGGGCACCCGCCAACTAAAAGAAAAAGACGGGTTCAGTAGCTCACGACATGGTCAACCGCGAACTCCACGACCTTCGAGTCCGCCAGCGTCACCTCAATAGTGTCTTGAACGTCCCAGTACGCGTCCGTGATCGGTTCATTGAAGGTCTTGCTTTCGGCCTCCTCTTCCTCCTTCGTCATCGCCTGGCGGGATTCCCATTCGAAGCTGAGTGTGTTGCCTCGGGTTTCCTTGGGAGGGCCGAGCAAGGCGATCAGTCTTTCGCGAGTCAGTCCCAGCTTTAATCCGCCTTCCGTCTGCACGTCGTCAGTCACCTGAGAGGCCCTGGGACACTGGGTGTAACACGACCGCTGCAAACTGCCCGCGATCACTTTGTAGCCGTCCAGCACCTCCCAGCTCCCGGAGGAGCCCGCTTCGAAGACCACTCTGGTCTGACCATTACCGGCCCGATAGCATAGTTCTTTGCTGGCTTCCTCCTCGGGAGAGCACCTTCTCGCGGCCGATTTCCCAAGTCTCGCTTCCACTTCGGCAAGTGTGCTATTGCCGAGGGTGAAGCCCAAGATTTCAAGATGTCTCGCGATATTGGGGGCAGGTTGCGATTGTGCGGACGACCGCCCCTTTGAATGTGTTTGTCCGGGAAGCTGCGTACAGAGGACGCATAGAATCAGAGGCAACAACCCGGTTCTTGGACCGAAAGGAGATTTCATTGGCGGGTGGCAGGCCCTTTCGTGCTTTTTCTATTGGCGAACATTCAGGGTTCGATGATGCCACCCGCGCTCGGCGCGAAAAGTAAGGCACCCGTCAGGTCAAAGGCTGGCTCACCCGCCACGCGTCAAGTCAAAGGCTGGCCCGCCCGCCACCTTTCAGAGAGATTTCGCTGGCGCCAATTTCCAGTTGCCATCACGGTTTATGCGTCGTCGAGCAATGTTTAACAGGATAAGCGCAATCAGCGGATAGCAAGTAATGAACTGTAAAACGATCCCCGCGTCACCGATTGGATTCCCAAGGCTGCTGGCAAAAGATTCTGCCACCTTGTTTGCAGACATGGTCATAATGAGAGAAATCAAGGGCAATAGCAGAAAGTATAGAATCTCAAGTGAGAATACGACATTCGAAAGAACGACACCGCGCCGACGGAGCCGAAGCAGCCAGTAACCGCCAAAAATCAGGCCAACTAGGAAGAAAACACCAATTGAGGTCTTCAGTAGGTAGATCGTGCGTTCGTAGGGAAATTCCATGGAATTCTGAATCCTGGGAGCGTCTCGCACGATCTCGTCAATTAAGAGCACGAGTCCGAGCGCAGAATACACCAAGTTAAGAGCTCCGATGAGCCGAACAAGACCCCTGCTCCAGCTTCTCATTTTCCGCCCCGTCGACATTCACTCTTCGCTTGGCTACGCGTCCCTGCCCCGTTCGCCGTTAATTATGGTTTGGCAGGTGGCAGGCCCTTTCGTACTTTTTCTATTGGCGAACATTCACGGTTCGATGATACCACTGCAGCACGTCGCCGCCGGGTGACTGGTCTTGCTTTTGAGTGTGCCCGACGTTTCCGGTTCTTTGAAGGGACGGCGCGTCGTAAGAGAAACTGGTCGCGTGCCCGTTCGCGTCCGTGGTGCAGCGCGAAAAATGGGGCATCCATCAAGTCAAAGGCTGGCCCCCGCCGGGTTATCTTTTCGGGAAGACGCTGCGGGCACGTGGCCTCCGCGTTGCGTATTATTCACCTGATTGACGGAAGAGCCGCTCGGCCGGACTTCTCACACGCTTCGCTGATGGCCAATGTTGTGGAATTGTCAAAATGCTGAAAAACATTTCCGTCCAAATCCGCCAGATAGCCACCCATCTTACCCTCGATCTCCCCGCAGTCACCGGTAGGGTAAACTTGAACGGCAAGGAAGAGCCTCGATGGGTCAGAAGTCCATCCCAAAGCATAAATGTTACTACCCCGAGCTCGGCAGTAGTATTGCTTTTGGAAATCATTGAGAGCGCTTTTGATAGATTTGGGCACTTCGATGATGCGATGTCCGTCTAGTCGGTAGATGCGGGCATGAAACGCACCTTCCGCACCACCGTCGCTGTATGTGATGGCAAAAGCTTGCGAATCAGGCTCCCACGTAATCATTATATCGGCGCTCACCTCGGGCACTCGGATTAGCCCAATTTCATGACCCTCGAAGCGTGCGCTGAAGGTGCCGCCCGGGGCGAGCAGCACGTCCTTCCTGTGATCAGGTGAACTGACCGCGGTCGCGCCTGATTCAAAATCCCGAAGCATATAATAATGCTGAGGGCAACTGAGCGCGCGCCCTGAGAGTCCGCCAGGACCAGCCCCAACAGGATGTGGCCAAACCATCCAAAACAACCCGAAAATGACTACGCCAGACCACCTTTTACATGCCCTGCGAGAGCCAAAACACATCGTCACATTTCACCTACGTCATTCAGTCGTTCACCATCAGCTTCATACCATCCGTTGCTCATGCTAGCGGGTGCGACAGCGCGGAACCCAGTCCGCGGTGCTACTGTCACTGGGGCGGGTGGCGGGCCCTTTCGTGCTTTTTCTATTCGCGCGCGGCGCGAAAAGTGGGGCACCTGCTTCTACTTCTCCGCAGACGCGGCCGTTTGAATAACCGCATCGAACGCGGGCTTCGGCCGCCCATTGCGATCAAAGAGCAGCGGGTAGCTGGTTCTTCCCCTGACGGGCCAATCGTTCAGCCATGATTGGGCGTCGTCGACGCCCCAGAAAGTCACGCGGGTGAGGTTCCCGCGATGCTTGAGGAATACGCCAAAGAGGTCGGCATAACGCTTCGCCAAAGCTTTTTGGACCGAGTCCGGCAAGCCATCTGTATAAGGGTTCAATTTAGCTTGCAGCGGAAGATTGAGGGAGATATCCGCTCCGCTGTACTGCATGGCGGGCGGAAGCACGTCCATGTCGAGTTCCGTCACCATCACCTTGATTCCGAGTTGCTCGAAGGCGCCGATCGTAGCATCCAGTTGCTCGGGGGAGGGCCAGTCCATGTGGTAGTGCCCTTGGAGCCCCACCGCTGTGATCGGTACGCCCTGGGCCTTAAGTTTCTTGATCAGCTCGACAGCGCCTTTGCGCTTGGCTTCGTTCTCCAGTGAGAATTCGTTGAAGTACAGCTCAGCTTGAGGATCGGCTTCGTGAGCGAATTCGAACGCTTTGGCGATGTAGTCGTCCCCGATGATCGTCAGCCAGGGCGTTTTGCGCAGCGTTCCGTCTTCGTCCAGGACTTCGTTAACGACATCCCAACCGTTGACGCGGCCCTTGTAGCGGCCTACGACCGCGTGGATATGGTCGCGCATCCGTTGCAACAAAGTGTCGCGGTCTACTGGATTGCCTTTGTCGTCCTGAAAAACCCAGGCTGGCGTCTGGTGGTGCCACACCAGCGTGTGGCCCACGATAAACATGTGGTTCTTCTCGCCAAATGCCACGTAACGATCCGCCGGACCAAAGTTGTAGCGGTCAGGTCCGGGATGCACGATCTCCCATTTCAGAACGTTCTCCGGCGAGATCGCGTTGAATTGCGCTTTGACCAGCGCGGCGCCGCGCGCGTCGGCCTCCGTGAACTGGGCCTCATTCAGCGCCGCGCCGACCAGGAAAGAACCTTTGAATGCGTCCTTGAGAGTGGGCGGCGCCTGCGTGGCGGCGAGCAAGCCGGCCGTTAGCAGGACCGCAAGCGTCACGGCCGCCACGCATATCGTTCGCAGCCACTGCTTTGCGGAGCGGTAGGCAACGGGTTTCATCTGGAATCTCCTTCTCGGTTTGAATGTCGGGCACAAATGCAACTGCAGCGCAGGTTTCTCGAACAGCGGCGGATGGCAGGCCTATCGTTTTTCTCTTGATCGCGCATCAAGGCTGGATGATACCACTCCTACGGAACGCCCTGGAGCTATGGTGCCGGGTCGAGGTTGCCAGGGCAAGGCCCGGGCCTCCCGCCCGTGACGTTGCTTGCCCCTTCTGTAACGTACGGTTACCTATGCGGAAACATGTTGCCCGAAAGAGTTGCCGTCCTCCCAGGCCATCTTTACTCTATCTAGTCGGGGCTGTCCTAGATCTCTGACCGAGGTGTTTTGCCTCCCGCCCCCTGGACAACCATGAGCCTGCCCGAGCCGGGTACTAGCGCCGCGAAGCCTAATGATGGGGAAGAAGTCTCCGTGCCACGGCCACTCCATCTGGATGTGCTCGCGCGCAGGGAACGCAGCCTCTGGAGGACCGCGATATTCCTTCTGGCTGTCCTCGCAATCGGATTCGCCTTCGCTTCCCGCTCGTTGATTGGCAATCTTCCGTACAATCTTGAAGCCTTGCCGGTGGGGCTCGTCGTCCTGGTGGTCTTGTTCGGCGTCTACGCCTGGGCGAAGTCGCGGGAAATCGCCGAACTGCGCGGGCTCGTGCGCGGGATCGAGCAAGGCAAGATCACGGCGGCGGCGGGCGAGAAGCAGCTCGGCCAGCTTTTCTCACTGATTACGCGGTCGCAGCAGGGCTATCGTGACCTGATCGATACCTTCGATGATCTGCTTTTCTCCTTTTCTCTCGAGGGCGAGATTCTCGCGGCAAACAGAAGTTTCGCCGATCTCTTGGGGAGGCCATTTCCCGACTTGATCGGCCATTCGCTTTCCCACTACGTGGAACTTCCCCAGGGCGGCGGGCTGGAGTCGGCCGAACGGTTCCTGCCTCGGTTCCTGGAGCGCCGCCAGTGGAGTGGGGTCGTCTGCGTGCGGCTGAAGAAGGAAGGCTCGCTCCGCTACTTCGATTGCGTTTTCCATGCGATGGTGCGTGAGGGAGCGGTTTACGGGATCAGCGCGCTGGCCCGCGATATTACGGTCGAGCGGCAGAGCGAGGCCCGCTTCACCGAACTGTTCGAGACTTTGCAGGAGGGCGTGTACGTCGCGGAACCCGACGGCCGCATTCTCGATGCCAACCCCGCGCTGGTGCGCCTGCTGGGGTACGCAAACAAAGACCAGCTACTGGGCGTGGCCATCGCCGATCTGTATTGCGATGCCGCGCTCAGCCGCCGCGACCGCGACGAACTCGAACGCGAGGGCTTCAATCACGGCCACGAAATTGCCCTTCGACGGAGGGATGGGGCGGTCGTCACCGGATTGCACTCCGCCTCGGCCATTCGCGATGCTTCGGGCCAAATCGTGCGTTGCCACGGAACCGTCGCGGACTTGACGCAGCACAAGAAGATGGAACGCAGCATCCAGCGCGAACGCGAATTCGCGCGCCGCCTGATGGACAGTTTGCCCGATCTGGTCTACGTGCTGGATCGCGAGGCTCGTTACACCTTCGCCAGCCCGAGCATCCAGGAGACGCTCGGCTACACGCCCGAAGAGGTCGTCGGAATGCACATGGGCGAGCGCTCCGATCCCGAGGACCGGGGCGCCATGCTGAGTCTTTTCGAGGACGTCATGGTGGGCCGCGTGACTCAAGGCACCATCGAATATCGCGCCAAACATAAGAACGGCGATTGGCGGCTGCTGCGCACTTGCGTCCGCCCGATCGCGGATGCGGACGGGCAGATCGAGGGCGTTATCGCTTCCGCGCGGGACGTCACCGAGCAGCGCCGGCTCGAACAGCAACTCGTTCAGACCGAGCGATTGGCCGCGATGGGGCAGATGATCGCCGGCGTCGCCCATGAACTCAATAATCCGCTGACCGCGATCCTCGGCGTCACCGAACTGCTGCGCGATTCCACCGCCGACGATTCCCTGAAGCGCCAGCTCGATTTGGCTTACCGGCAGGCCCGCCGTGCGGCGCATATTGTGCAGAGCCTGCTTGCGTTCTCCCGGCCCTCGATCCCGCAGAAGGCGCTCGTCAATCTCCCCGATCTGCTCCAGCGGACTTTGCAGCTCCATGAATACGCGCTGCGGACCAATAACATATCGGTCGAGTACGTTCCGCCGAAGAACCTGCCCCCGGTCCTCGGCGATTCAAACCAGTTGATGCAGGTCTTCTTGAATCTCATCGTCAATGCCGAGCAGGCCATTCGCGAAGTGCGCGACCGCGGCACGATACGCGTTCGCCTGGAATCGCAGGGCGATTCCGTTTGCCTTTCCATCGAGGACGACGGCGTGGGCATCCCCCGCGAAGTGCTTCCCAGGATTTTCGATCCGTTCTTCACCACGAAGCGTCCCGGCCGCGGGACGGGCTTGGGGCTGAGTATCTCGATGGCCATCGTGCGCGAGCACAACGGAAACATCGCGGCCTCGCCGCTGCCGAAGGGCACGCTCGTTACCGTGACTTTGCCGGTCGGCAAACAGGCTCCCGTGGTTGCCGAGGATTCGAAGCCGGCGAAAGCGCGCGCGGCGGATAGGCCGGCGTCGCCGCTCGAAGGGCGGAGCGTGCTGGTGTTGGACGATGAGGAAGGGATTCGCGAGCTGATCGAAGATGGTCTCACCGCGCGAAGCATGTCCGTGCGAGGAGCCGCGACGGCGGAGGACGCGATTGCGCTTGTCCGCGGCGCCACGTTTGACGTCATCCTGTGCGATTTGAATTTGAAAGACGCACAGAATGGGAGCGGCGCGATTCCGCCGGAAGACCTTCGCAGGCGCTTGCTGGAGGCCGCTTCGGCACGCGGTTCAGCGCAGCCTCTGTTCTTCTTCATGACCGGTGACCTGGTGGACGCGGTCCTGACGGAGCAGCTCGCCATTGCGGGCAACCGGATCATTCAGAAGCCGTTCCGCATCTCGGAGCTTGCAGCGGCGATCGCCGACGGATTCCACACGGGCGTCTCGGGTAATAAGACCGAGACCTTTGTGGGTTGAATGGCGCTGAAGTGCTTTACGGAGAGATGACCTGAGATCCCCTTACGGCTTGGGCGCCGTCGAGGAGGTCGCGTCAGCGGAAGGTTGGTCCACGCCGAAGTCCCACACGTTGAGATCGGCCCCATCGGCAGTGATTTCCAGGAATGCGTACTCGCCCGGCGGCAATTTCTGATTCATCGTATAGCGGTATACGCCCGGAGCCATCGGCCACGATTCAAATGCGAATTCGTCGGCTTGGTATGAGTATGTGCCCGAGGCAGCGCCGTTGCTTTCAGTTTCCAGTTGCCTGCTGTTTCCTTTCAACCTTGCTTGCACGAGGACCAATTGCGGCTCGCGCTGATTCTCCGTCCGTATCCAAAACTCCGCGTCCCCCGTTGTCAGACGAAGCGGCGCCCGCTTTCCAGGCAACGCGACGTGCCACTTGGACGCTATTGCCGCCGGAATCCCCGACGTTACGCGCGCGATCTCGCGTCCCCGATCGCGCTTGGAGACCGCCGGGTCTTGTTTCATCGTTAGGATCTTCCGGTTCTCCACGGCGAACATGCCAAACCCGTCGGGCAGAAAGATTCCCGGCTTGACCTCCAGGCTTGCGTCGATTTCATCCACGCCTGCGGTCTCTTCAGCCGCCCGGGCACGTCGAAGCTTTTCCTCAAGCGCCTGGTCTTGCTGCTCCTGTTCAGCCTCGGCCTTTTTCGTGGCGTCCCAATCCACCAGGTCCGTGGGAATCTCCTCCCATTCCGCGCGCTCGACGCTCCAGTAGCGCACGCGGTCGCCGACAATCGAATACTCGCGCGCGATCTGGAAGTTGCCGTCCTTGAGAACGAGCTTCTTGCCTTTGGGAATCGGCGCGGGGACGTTGTCGGAGCCGCTGGGATTTTGCTGGGCGGCGGCAGGCTGCGACCCGGAATCGCTGGTTTGCGTTCGTCCCTGTTGCGGCGCCGCAAGTTCAAGGATCAGGGCGCAAGCCAGGGCCGCCAGCGGCAAAATCGTCGCGATTCGGGTCGATCTTGAGTTTAGTTCCATGGGCCGCGATCCACGGGCGATTCCGGCACCTGAATCTTGGATGCTTCTCGTCTTCGGGAGGTTTGGCGGCTCCCCCCCGCGGAAAGCATAGTCGCCTGAGCGGTCCGGTCGCAAGCTCCTCTTTAGCAAGTACTCGAGCATTCCCGGTTTTGCGGGGGGGGAATCCACTCGCAATCCAGCGCGCGTACGACGAAATCACCGGGAAGCCAATGGAATGATGCTCAAGAGTTTGAGTACGAGGTAGGAGAAAAGAGTACTGGCGGCCCGTTCGGGGGCCGCAAGCCGACGCCTCAGGTTGCGGCGGGATTAATGTGATCGCAGCGCGGCGCGAGGATCGCCAAAACCATCAGGTCGGAATCGGTGTAGAACCACTGCTCCGCTTGCTGGCCTGCGGCCTCTGCCACTCTCGCGATAGAACCGAGGTGCTTGCTGCGCGCGAGCGACCTCAGGTGCTCCAGGCAAACCCCCGTTAACCCCGAAACTTCCTCTTCGGTGAACAGCTTCTGACTCGAACGGACTGTAACGCTCATCTCGCCTCTCGAACGTGACCTCGGAATATTGGATGCTGCTTGCATGCTAAATGCTGCTACAAATTCCAAGCAATAGTAATTCCGTTCCGGTTGTCCAGTACTGCACGACCAGCACGAAGTGCGCAAACTGCGCGATTGAAAGGATTTAACGCAAGAACAATTTGCGAAGCAGGGGAAATGCGGTGTGTCATTTTTTGAACTTTGAGGCGATAGAATTTCCGCAAATGGAAACTTTCTACATATTTGTGTGGAACCAAACGCCAGCGGCATAACTTGCACTCGAAAGCCGCATGGCTCAACGCAGGGAAGATTTCGCGCGCGTCATTTGTTTTCGATGCGCCACGCTGATTCTCGCGGCGCGATGCGGGGTCAGAGTTTTTCGCCGCCCGCGTGCTCAAACGCGCTGGCGAGTTGCAGGACGCGTTCTTCGCTGAAGGCGGGGCCGTAGATTTGCATTCCGATGGGCAGCCCCTCGGGCGATTTGCCGCATGGCACGGAGATGCCGGTCAGGCCCGCAAGCGATCCCGTAACCGTATATATATCAGCAAGATACATGGCCAGCGGATCTTCCGTGCGCTCGCCCAACTTAAAAGCGGGCACGGGGGAAGTCGGCGTAATGATCGCATCGACTTTGGCGAAAGCATCGGCGAAATCGCGAGCGATGAGAGCCCGGACCTTTTGCGCGCGGAGGTAGTAAGCGTCGTAGTATCCGGCGGAGAGCGCGTAGGTGCCGAGGACGATGCGTCGCTTCACTTCGGGGCCGAAGCCGCGCCCGCGCGTCTTCTGATACATCTCAACGAGCGTGTTGCCGGGGACGCGCAAGCCGTAGCGCACGCCGTCGTAGCGCGCGAGGTTCGAACTGGCCTCTGCCGTGGCGATGATGTAGTACGCGGCGATGGCGTAATCCGAATTGGGCATCTGGATTGGAACGCGCCGGCAGCCCAGGCCTTCGAGCAGGCGGATTCCTGCTTCGACCTTCTCGCGCACTGCGCGGTTCATCCCTTCAGGAAAACATTGCGCGGGCACGCCGATGCGCAGGCCCTGGACCGGCCGATCGAGCGAGGCGTGATAGTCCGGGACGGGCGCGGCCGCGGCAGTGGAGTCCTTTGGATCGCGTCCGGCAATGACGCCGAGGACGGTGGCGATGTCGCGGACAGTCCGGGCAAACGGCCCAACGCGATCCAGCGACGACGCGAATGCAATCAAGCCGTAGCGCGACACGCGGCCGTAGCTCGGCAGCATCGCCGGGATGCCGCAGAGCGCCCCGGGCTGGCGGATGGAGCCGCCTGTGTCGGTGCCGAGCGATGCGACAGCCAGTTCGCCGGCGACGACCGCGGCCGAGCCGCCGCTGGAGCCGCCGGGAACGCAATCGAGCGCGACAGGATTGCGCACCGGGCCGTAGGCGGAGTTTTCGGTGGAGCTGCCCATGGCGAACTCATCGCAGTTGGTCTTGCCGAGGATGACGGCGCCGGCCGCTTCCATGCGCTCGACGGCGGTTGCGTCGTAGGGCGGGTGATAGTGCTCGAGGATGCGCGAGCCGCAGGTGGTCGGGACGCCGCGCGTGCAGAGGACGTCCTTGATGGCCACGGGAACGCCCGCGAGCGGCGGGAGGCCTTCGGCGGTCGCGCCTTTAGCGATGAGCGCGTCGATGCGTTCGGCCTGGGCGAAGGCGCGCTTGGGGCAGAGCGCCAAGTAGGCGTTCAGTTCGGGATTGTGACGCGCGATGCGGGTGTAGAACTCCGCAGCCAGTTCGCGCGCGGAGATCTTCTTCACGGTGAGCGCTTCGCGGACGGTCCCGATGGTCCAGTGAGTGTCGGCCGGCATGGCGCTATCTCTCGATCACCTTGGGGACGCGAAAATAGGGAGGCGCGGGATCGGGCGCGGCGGCCAGCGCTACGTCCCGGACGTTGCAAGGCACGACGACATCTTCGCGCAGCGGCGTGCCTTGTTCGACGCTCGGGCCGAAGAGGGCTTGCGCCATGGGTTCGATGTTCGAGGTGTCGATCGCATTCAATTGCTCGACGTAGGTCAGGATCGAATCGATCTGGCGGCGAAATTTCTCGACTTCTTCCTCGCTCAGCTCGAGATAAGCGAGCGCCGCGACCTTCAGCACGTCTTCACGCGTGATTTTCATGGCTGGGATGCGACTCCTGCGGGAGTGGGGGTCTTTGGCGGATATTTGCGGGCGACGTAGTTGTCCAGAAGGGCCTCAAAAGAGGCGGCAAGCTCGGCGTAGTTGCCTTCGAGCGTGACTGCTTTTTCGCCGTCGATATAAACGGGGCAGCGCGGAGCCTCGCCGGTGCCGGGCAGGCTGATGCCGATGTTGGCGGCCTTCGATTCGCCGGGGCCGTTGACGATGCAACCCATGACGGCCATGGTCATGGTTTCGACGCCGTCATATCTTTCTTTCCATTCGGGCATTTTGTTGCGGATGTAGCCCTGAACGTGTTCGGCCAATTCCTGAAACGTCGTGCTGGTCGTCCGTCCGCAGCCGGGGCACGCCGTGACGGATGGCGAGAAGGAGCGCAGGCCCAGGGCTTGCAGCAATTCGCAGGAGGCGTAGACCTCTTCGCGGCGATCCCCGCCTGGAGGCGGCGTGAGCGAGATGCGAATCGTATCGCCGATGCCTTCGTTGAGGAGGACGCCCATCGCTGTGGCCGACCAGATCGCCCCCTTCATCCCCATCCCAGCCTCGGTGAGGCCGAGGTGCAGAGGCTGGTCGGTCTTGCGGGCGAGATCGCGATAGACGCGAATGAGATGCTGCGGCCGGGAGAGTTTGCAGGAAATGATGATTTGATCGCGGCGAAGGCCGGATTCGAGCGCGAGATCGGTGGATTCGAGCGCCGAAAGGACCATGCAATCGTCAATGATGTCGTCGGAAGTTTTCCCCAAATCGCCGTCGGTATTCTCCTGCATCTTGCGCATGACTAGCTCCTGATTGAGCGAGCCGCCATTCACTCCGATGCGGACGGGTTTCCCGTTGTCCACGGCGATCTTGCAGATTGTGGCGAATTGTTCGTCGCGGCGAACGCCAGCGCCGACGTTGCCGGGGTTGATGCGATATTTGTCCAGTGCGCGGGCGCACTCGGGGTATTTGGTGAGTAGAACGTGTCCGTTGTAGTGAAAATCGCCGATGAGCGGCGCGATACAGCCGGCGTCCAGCATGCGGCGCTTGATTTCAGGGACGGCGTCGGCCGCTTCGGGAATGTTCACCGTGATGCGGACCAGCTCGGAGCCCGCTTGCGCAAGCTCGATGCATTGCTTCGCGGTCACTGCGGCGTCCACGGTGTCCGTGTTGGTCATGGACTGGACGACGACGGGCGCGCCACCGCCGACCAAAACGTGGCCGACGCGGACGGCGTGCGTCCTCTTGCGAATTAGAGCGGAAACGAGCATTTCAGCCTTTTCGTAAGGAGCATGATAGCAGCCATGCGGTTGGGGCTCCAAGTCCGACCGCGCGTCGGCCGTCGGGGCCTCACGACAGCAAGGACAGAAACAATGCCCTGCCAATCTTTGAGCGCTGATTCTAAAGGACTTCCGTTTCGATTTTCCATGAGTGCTGGCTAAGAAGAGCACCCAAGATCCCTGGATTCAATATCTGCGCGGATGCGCTCTGGGGTGTTAGGATGCGGGCATGGAAGAACTGAAAATCAGTCCGAGGGGGCTGGCGAGCGTCGCGCTGGAGGATGCGTGTCCGCGATGCGCGTGGATTCAACTCCACCACAAAGGCAAGATGCCCTTCGCGATTCCGTTCCCCGGAATTTTCAACACTCTCGACCGGTATACGAAACAGCTCGTGCGCGGGCCGTTCGAGAAGACGGGGAAGTTGCCGGACTGGTTTCCCGAAATCGGCACAGTCAAGGGAATTGTTTCCGAGGACGAATTGCACTGGAGCCGCTATTTCCGTGTGGACAAGAAACTGAGAACAACGCTGCGCGGGTCGCCGGACGACATTTTCCAGCTCGACGACGGCTCCTTTCACATCGTGGATTACAAGACGGCGAAATTCACGGAGGCGCAGGACGAGCTGTATCCCATGTACGACGTGCAGTTGAATGGGTATGCGTACATTGCGGAGGCTACGGGGCACGTGCCGGTTTCGGAGCTGTCATTGATTTATTTTGAGCCGCAGACGGAGACCACGCGCGGGAAACGCGCGGGCGCGCCTGCGACGGGGGCGTGGCTGGAATTCCGGGCGACGCGGAAGAAAGTGCCGCTGGCGGCCAAGGGGCGGATACCGGAATTATTGGAGCGTGCGAGGGAGATTTTTGATTTGAAGGCGGCGCCTCGCGGATCAGCCGGCTGCGAGAATTGCGAGCGGGTGGAGAAGTTTGCAAAGTTCGCGAGATGAACTGGAGCTTTGGGCGGTTGGTAAAGACGCGCCGATCAAGCGAACCATACCTGCCGGCAGGCAGGCACTAGATTCTTCGGGCCGCAGAAGACGCGGCCCTCAGAATGATAAAATTGGGGTGGGAGCCTGCGCTCAGCGATTGGGATCAGTGGGCTGTGACGCGACGGGAGCTTGGCCGCCGCGAAAGAAAAAGTTGAGCGGGCAAACCGCCGGCAAGTAGAGCCGCCCCCGGAAGCAACACCCACCCGATTAAGCCGACGAGAAAAGCGGAGAGCATCAGGTTGCGGGCCACATGGCTTTGGAGGATCAATGCCAGGGGGAACGCTACCAGGAAGAAGACCAGGTAGGGCACGACAGGGAAGACGACAGAAGAAAACACAGCACGCCGCGGGCCGCCGGCTCGGTGTGAGAGAAAGGCCCCCAGGGCCCCGACGAGCGGCAACGAAAGCAGCCAGGGAATGTAGATCGTTGCAACGGGTGTCATACGAAGAGTGGCGCTCGCTGGGACAATCATCGGCCGCGGGCCGAAATGCTGAATCAGCGCAAGAAAACCCATTGCAAGTGTGAATGTTAAGAGGGTCGGCAACCACAATTGCTTGACGCGGTTGGACATGATCTTTTCCTTCCTTCGAGCGGTCTGAATTCTGCAACGAAGATCGCGCCAATCTTTGACCTCGCAGAGGGCGCGCTGGGCGGCCTCCTCCTCTGTAAATCCTCGCGCACGCAAATCTTCAAACGCATCGTCGAGATGGGCGGCGAGTTCTTCGATCACTTCGGCGCGCTCGGGAGGTTCAAGAGCGAGGCCAGCGAGTCGGCGGCGGACGAGTTCCTGCCAATCAGGCATGGGACACCTTCGTGAGACGCCGCAGGGCCCGGAAGAGTTCAGCCCATTCTTCGCGGATCGGCGAGAGTTTTTCCTTCCCCCGGGGCGTGAGGCGATAGCAACGGCGGCGGCGGCCCGAGCCGCTGGTTTCCCAGGCGCCGCGGACCCATCCACACTTCTCCATGCGGTAGAGCAACGGATAGAGCGAGGCCAGGGTGAAGCGCAGCGCGCCGCGTGTTTGCTGCTCGATGCGGCGTGCCAGTTCGTAGCCGTGCAGTGGGCCGTCTTCGAGAACGCTGAGGACAGCGAGTTCGGCGGTGCCGCGTTTGATCCCCGTGCCGATCATGGGAAGCCTCACCATGTATAGGAGTCTTATATATAGGGCCGTGTGCAGTCAATAGCCCGATGGTACAGGTGTGCGGTGACGGGCAGGTCAGGCGGAGGCGGCGTCGCAACGGAATCGGCACTCGCGGAAACCGCCCGTTTCCAGCTCAAGACGAGGCGGCGTTTCCTTTGAGGCCGAGGGTGGCGGCGGCGGATTTCATGGCGTCGAGGCAATTGGCGATGTGCTCTTCCAGCGGAACATTCAACTCGGCCGCGCCTTGAACGACGTCCTGACGGCTGACGCCGCGAGCGAAGGCTTTGTCCTTCATCTTGCGCCTGACGGAATCCACTTCCACATCCAGGATGCTCTTGCTCGGCTTGATCAGGGCGCAGGCCGTGAGCAAGCCGGAGAGTTCATCGCAGGCGAAGAGGGTGTGCTCGAGGCGAGACTCGCGCGAGACGCCGGTGTAATCGGCGTGCGAGAGAATGGCGCGGACCACCTCTTCCGGATAGCCGCGCTCGCGGAGGATGGCCGCACCGGCGGAGGGATGGCCCTCGGTGGCGCTGCGCTCGGGATTGGGCCAGCGCTCGTAATCGAAATCATGTAGAAGGGCGGCGAGTCCCCAAAGATGGTCGTCCTCGCCGAAGCGGCGCGCGTAGTGGCGGACGCAGGCTTCGACGGCCAGGGCGTGTTTGCGCAGGCCTTCACTCTGCGTGTACTCGCAGAGCAGCTTCCAAGCTTCTTCACGAGAGGGCATTTCGCACCTCTGGTACCGAATTATCTCCCATAGGCTACCGCAACACTCACGGAAATCGAGGGTTTTTAAAGGAAGGCGGATGCGGGAGGCCCTTGGGAAGAGGGGAGGAAAAGTGGAGGAATCGATCTAGAAAAGGCTCAGAGTGAACCAGAATGAAACAAATGTGTCAAAGTGAAACAAAAAGGTCAAAAATAGTGCTTGACAAGAATCACACGCGAACGCAGTATGGCGAGCGCGCCAGCTCTCTGCCTCCCCCCAGAGTTACAGTTCCTCACATCCGCATGCCGGAATAGTCTGCGAGGGTCCGGTGTCGGAACAAAACGGCAACAAGAGTCCTATGCAACAAGATGAGATGGATCGGGAAGTAGTTCGATGCAAGATGTGCGGGCTGGTTCAGTACCGGACCCGCACGGGGAACTGCCGTCGGTGCGTGCGCCTTTTGCCGCCGAAGCTGGAGTACCTAATCCCGCCTCCGGCTCCGCAGGAGTTGCCGGGCGACGATCGGCAGCTCTTCGAAAAGTGGCCGAACCGCGAGACCGTGGAGAATATCGGGCAGCGCATCCGGCAGTTGCGCGAATCGCGCGGGATGACGCAGAGCCAGCTCCAGGCGCGCTCGCGGGTGTCGCGTTCGTACCTATCGCGGATCGAAAGCGGCCAGATGACGCCGAGCCTCGGAACGCTCGAGAAGATTTCCGAAGCGCTGGGTGTGGGCCTGAACCGCTTCTTTATACCCGAGTCGAACGGGGAGACGCTGTTCGAAGACCCGTTCATCCAGGGGCTAAGGCCGTTTCTGCGCCAGTTGGATTGGGAGCAGTGGCAATCCATTCTGAAACGGCTGGCGGCGATCAGCGATCACGTTTCGAGCGGGACGGGGCAATTGCGGTCCATGCCGCAGCCTCAGCCGGTGCGTGTGAATCCGGTGACGCGACGTCCATTGAACTCGGCCATCGCGAACCAGCGGTAGCGCAGCTCGAACGGAACGATAATCTCTTCAGCGGGCGGCACGGCTACTCTCCACCGAGGGGCGCCACGCCGTCCGCTTCTGTTTTTTTGAGGTTGACCGCCCTGCGCGGCAAGGCGGTCCCGAACTCCTCACACGGCCTCGCAATCCTACCCGGATGACCCCGCTTATCTCTGCGCACCTCTGTGTGCTCCGTGGTTCAGCGTTATCCTTTTCCGGGTGTATGCCGTCCGGGGGCCGGGGAGAAACATAATCAACACGGAGGTCGCTGAGGAGCACGGAGAAACCCAAATCGACCGAAGCAATTCATGCGGCGTGCCAGAAAAGTGGACGAGGGTCGCCCTGCCGAGAGATTCAGGGCAAAGGGTGGATCGTTGCATTGACCAGGCGCGGGTCGGCGAAGTCTGTGCGATCGCTCGCGTGTTTGCCGGCGACGGGCAACAGGCGGGCCGTGAGCGGCTTGGACCATTTCACGGAGAGGCTTGCGACATCGCCGAGAATCCTTTCGAGTTGTTGCTGCGTAGCGTCACCGGGCAAGGGCACGGTGTCGAGGCCGGTGCCGCAAACGGCGGAATAAGAGAGGAGGTCATTGAACGAGAGCGCGCCCTCGTCCCAGCGCTGCGCGAGGACGGGATCCTCCAGCACGGGAAGCATCACGCCGGAAAAGCCGGTTTTTTTGAGCATGATGTCGCCAAGAGCGCCGGTGATCAGGGCGACGGTCGAGAGCGTGCCGGGGGAACCGAGCTTGGCGCCCAGTGCCGCCTCGATGGCCGCGCCAATCGAGGCATCTTTCGACGGGGCGGGCGAAAGATCGATGCCCATGAAGTCCCAGCCGGTTTGGTCATCGAGGATGTTGCCGAGGCCGTCGATGCTATTGAGAGAATTTTCGAGCTGGGCCACGAGCGCCTGGTGCATCTCGTACGGAGGCTGGCGCTTGGCCAGAACTTCGGCGACGACGTTGGCCGATTCCAGGCCGATGGCGAACTGGCGGCCGAAACCGTCGTGGTACGCGCCGGGGAAGAAGGGAACGTGTTCGGGCACCATCGCCAGCGCGGCAAAGCGGAAGTTGCCTTCGCTGCGCGGCGTGTTGTCCTCGAGATACTTGATGACGCCGGCGGCGGCGTGAATTGCGCGCCAGTGAATTCCGTCCGTCCCGGCGATGACGACGCTGCCGGAGAGATGCGTCGTCTTGCTTAGGACCTGGCCGAGGCGCTCGGCTTCTAGAGGATTGTCCGAATCGAGCAGCATCGCGGGGCCGATGCTGATTTCGAGGCCGTCCTTCGCGGCGAGGGCGTCGAGGCGGATGAAGAATGCCATTGCGGCCTCGGGCGTCATGTCCTGCGTAAAGCGCGGGAACGGCTGCGTAACGAGCCGGAGCGTTTCGACCTCGAAACCGGCGCGCTCGTACACGCCCTTCGCCTTCTGCAGAAATGCGAGCGCGGTCGCCACCTGCTGCTCGTAGCGGCCGGGATCGAGACGCACGAACGCCGTGATCGTGCGGACTTTCGGTTTCTGCTGAGCGGACGCGCGCGGCGCGGCCGCGGCGAGAAAAAGAATCATGCCTGCCGCGACTCGCAGAGCCGCGCGCACCCAGCGGCGCGTGGAATTCATGGTGCTCCCGTGGCCCGATCGAAGAGCGCCGGCGTTCACTCGACGGCCGAGATGCCCGTGATGTGCTGGCCGATGATCAGGCGATGAATGTCGTGCGTTCCCTCGTACGTGTACACGGATTCCAGATTGTTCATGTGGCGCATGACGCAGTAATCGTCCACGATGCCGTTGGCGCCGAGGATGTCGCGGGCCTTGCGCGCGGCATCGAGCGCGATCGAGACGTTGTTCATCTTGAGCATGGAGACGTGCGTGTGGTGGAGACGCCCGGCGTCCTTGAGCCGCCCGCAATGCAGCGCGAGCAATTGCGCTTTGCCGATCTCGGTGATCATCGTGACGAGCTTGTCCTGCACCAGCTGGTGCGAGGCGATGGGGCGATTGCCGAATTGCTTGCGCGTCTTCGCATAGTCGAGCGCGGTGTGGTAGCAAGCCATGGCCGCGCCGATCGCGCCCCAGCCGATGCCGTAGCGCGCCTGCGTCAGGCAAGAGAGCGCCGCGCGCAGATTTTTGGCGCCGGGGAGCGCGTTCTCGACGGGAATTTCGCAATCGGAAAACGAGAGGCCAGAAGTCACGGAGGCGCGCAGCGACCATTTGCCGTGCACGTCCCAGGCCCGAAAGCCGGGCGTTCCTTTTTCGACGAGCAGGCCCAGCACATCGCCGTTTTCGTCCTTGGCCCAGACGACGGAGACGTCCGCGAGCGTGCCGTTCGTGATCCAGAGTTTTTCGCCGTTGAGGACGTAACGGTCGCCGCGGCGCGCCGCGCGCGTCAGCATGCCGCCGGGATTCGAACCGAATTGCGGTTCCGTGAGGCCGAAGCATCCGATGGCCTCGCCGGATTGCAATTGGGGAAGCCACTTCTCTTTTTGCGCGTCGCTCCCGAACTCGTGAATCGGGTACATCACGAGCCCGCTCTGCACCGAAACAAAGCTGCGCAGGCCTGAATCGCCGCGCTCAAGCTCCTGCATCACGAGGCCGTAGGCGACGTTGGACATTTCCGCGCAGCCGTAGCCGGTCAGGTTGGAGCCGAAGAACCCCATCTCGCCGAGCTGCGGCACCAGATGCATGGGGAACGTCGCGTCGCGGTTGTGCTTCTCGATGATCGGAACGACCTGATCGTCCACGAATTCACGGGCCGTTTGGCGAACGAGTTTTTCTTCGTCGGAGAGCAGGGAATCGAAGTCGAGGAAATCCACGCCGGGGAAACCGGGCATTCAGTTCTCCTTGGAGCAAGCAGGCCGCAAAGAGGCGCGCAAGCGGTCCCGAGCGAGTTGATTCTAGTGCTGAAGACGAAGTTTGTCACGGCGCGCCGCGGGCAAGGAGATGAGACGCAGGATCCGTCCGGCGCCGGGGAAACCGGCGGCGCTCGTCAGTTCATTCGCTGACGACGGCCAGAACGCTTCACTAACTAGAAGCTTTTCCGTCACGAGAGGACTAGAATGGCACTCATTATGAGGAAAACGACGAATCTCGTTCGGTGGTCCACCCCAGCGTTTATTGTATTGCTCGCCTGTGCGTCATTGTTGCTGCCCAAAGCCAGTTCCGCCGCTGCAGAAAAATATGTCGTAGTTGGCGAACAGCAAGCCGGAACGGTGGCGAAGATCGCACTCTCTCAATTGCTGATCATTCAACTCCCCGCGCAGCAGGGCTCAACGGGATACGGCTGGACGGTAGCTCAATATGACAAGTCTCTGTGCAAACTGGAAGAGCTATCGGATGATCAGGTGAAACAATTGCAGGACAGCGGCGTCCTTCCCAAAACGAAAGACACTGGATTGATTGGTGCTGTCAAACCACAGGTCTTCCAACTCGCGCCGCTTAAGAAGGGAACCACGCAGATTCTGCTGCAATATGTCCGCCCTTGGGAGCCGAAGACAGTGGGCAAGGAGTTCAGCCTCACTGTGCGCATCGGGAAGTAGATTGTTTGTCTTCGGCGCCTCCGAGAGCCGCGCGGACGGCCTTCAGCCGGTGGCGACGCGTTCCAATCGGTCGAGCGTATCCGGATACTTGCGAACGAGAAGGACGAGCGCGGCGGCTTGCGGATTTGGCTTCGCACGGCCTTGTTCCCATTTTTCCAGCGTTCGTTCATTAATGCGCAGCCTGCGAGCGAAGACCGCTCGCGAACAGCGAAGCCTCTTGCGCGTGTCTCGAATCAACCTCGAGTCCACTTTGGGAAGCGGCGCCGGCTCCAACTTGTAGGTACGCAATGTGATTTTGCCCTCACGATGGCCTTTCATCGCCGCGACGCCTTCCATCAATTCGTCGAAGATTTTTCCCTTGCTCATGGATGTTCCCTCCGCAGTCGTTTTTGACGTGCGATCTTGGCGTCTTGGCGGGCCTTGAGTTCCGCTTCTATGGCATTCTTCAGGGCTTGTTTTTCTTTTGGCGCAAGGTCTGAAGCCTCGTCCTTGTCGTAAAGCGTCATCAACCAGATTTGTTGGTCGGCCGGAAAGTAATAGTAGATGATCCGCAGACCACCTCTTCTGCCTTTGCGGCGCCTGGGGTCCGCCCAGCTGAGCTTGCGGAATCCGCCCGTTCCGGGAATGATCTCGCCAAGCTCAGGAGCGGCCGCTATTCGATTCTGTAGCTCGCGGTACTCGTCGTCGGCTAAATAGCCGGCGATGCGGCGGGTGAAGGCCGGGGCTTCGAAGAATTCCATCCTATTGAGAGTACGCCGCAAGCGTACAAAATGAAGTGTACGCCGCGGGCGTATATATGTCAAGCTTGGCCGGCATGCGGACCTCGAACCTCGGGGAAGTGTCGGCCAAGCAAGATCGGATACAAGGGGGAAGGGGCAGGCTGCGAGAGCCCGGTGGTGGGGTGCGTGAAGTAAACCTCTTGACGCAAGGGCCCGACCTGTGTGATAAAAAGGGTGCGGTAAACGTGGCGATTTAAGGCGACTTGCTCCACGTTAAAAACTGCTAAAAGGCCGGAAGCGGTTCCGAAGGAAGTTTGAGCCCTCCGAGCACTTTAGCGGAGGGTTTTTTGTTCTAGGCCTTCCGCCCTGCCTGTGACAGGCAGGAGAAAATCGCCAAAAACCTAAGAGATTTCAAGCGGCGGAGTTGCCGAAAGAGCCTCCGTCCGGTGGCGAATCTCACAGTTTCAAGCGCCGGGCGTAGTAGCTCGGCCGGGAGGGTGCGATGGCGGAACTTTACGAGCTGCGATGCCGGGAATGCGGCGCCCGGCTGGGGAACCAGCCCCGCTCATTCTGCGAGGACTGCCTCTCGCCGGTTGAGATCACCTACGACTACGATGCCATCCGCCCGTCCCTGACCCGAGCTTCGATCGAATCAGGACCGCCCAGCATCTGGCGTTACCGCGCCCTGCTGCCAATCCCGGAAGCGCAACAACCAACGTTTCCTGTGGGTTTCACGCCGCTGGTCGAAGCCCCGCATCTGGCCAAGCGGCTGGGCGTGCACAATCTCTACGTCAAGAACGACGCTGTTTGCTTCCCGTCTCTCTCCTTCAAGGACCGCGTCGTGGCCGTGGCGCTGAGCGCCGCGAAACAATTCGGGTTCGAGGTCGTGAGTTGCTCTTCCACCGGCAACCTCGCGAATGCCACCGCCGCGCAGGCCGCGAGACACGGTTTTCAGGCGTGGATATTTGTTCCCGCCGATATCGAGCCGGCGAAGATTCTCGGCACGCAGGTGTACGGCGCGCGGCTGGTGCGCGTCGCGGGAAACTACGACCAGGTGAACCGCCTATGCACGCAAATCGCTGAGAAACGCCGCTGGGGATTCGTCAACGTCAACCTGCGTCCCTATTACGCCGAAGGCTCGAAGACGGTCGGATTTGAGATCGCCGAGCAGCTCGGCTGGCGCTTGCCGGACAACGTCGTCGTGCCGATGGCGGGCGGCGCGCTGATTACGAAGATTCGCAAAGCCTTCACGGAGCTGATCTCGCTGGGCCTCGTGGAGGAGAAGCCCGTGCACTTCTTCGGCGCGCAGGCCACCGGTTGCTCTCCGATAACGGCGGCGGTGAAAGACAATAAAGAGCGCTTCGATCCGCAGAAGCCTACGACGATTGCGCGTTCGATCGCCATCGGGAATCCGGCCGACGGCTACTACGCCATTCGCGCCATCCGCTCGAGCGGCGGCTGGGCCGAAGACGTCAGCGATCCCGAGCTGGTCGCGGGCATTCAACTGCTCGCGGAAACCGAAGGTATTTTCACGGAGACCGCGGGCGGCGTGACAACCGCCGTAACGCAGAAATTGATTCAGCAGGGACGCATCGGCCCCCGCCAGACGACGGTGGTTTGCATTACGGGCAACGGCTTGAAGACGACCGACGCGCTCGTGGACACGATCCGCGCCCCGGAAGCGATTGCGCCGCGCCTGGCGGATTTCGAGGCTTACGTGGATCGGATCGCCGGTCCCGATCGTGTTGAGGTGGACGCTCCGCCTGGGACGGCTTCTGCAGGTCAAGCGGCGGGAGCTTCGCAATGAGCATCTCGGTGGAAATCCCGACTCCGCTGCGGCGATTCACCGGCGGCGTCGCGAAACTGGACTCGAGCGCGAATTCGCTCGGTGAGTTGTTGGGCGAGCTCGAAGGGCGCTTCCCTGGAATCGCGAAGCACCTGCGCGACGAAACGGGTCAGATCCGGCCCTTCCTGAACATTTACGTCAACGAGGAAGACATTCGTTTCCTCGGTGGGGAAGCCTACCGTTTTAAAGATGGCGACAAGGTGCTCCTGGTTCCTTCCATTGCCGGGGGCTAGAACGGACGGCCGGCTCTGAGTTAGATATCTATGCGTTTGATAATAAAAGAGTTCTGCAGCCCTCCCATCGGGCGTTTCATTTCTGCAATCCCCCCATCTCACTGGTAGTGGTGTCATTTGCCTTTGAAAGTTGGCGGCGGCCTCGCCAAAATGGGCCACCAAATGCTCAAGTGCTGTCGCCCCAATTAAACTCTGTTTGATAGGGACTCTTTTGAAAGACTCGTGCAAACTTTTTCTTAAAATCCTCCATACCGTCGCAGAGTTTCATCACGGTGATTACCCGCTGTAGGTGGTCATGGACTATATGCCTTCCAAACTCCCGGAGCCACTGGTGATGATTCTGCTTGAAATGAGGGTCAGGGTTTATCTCCCTGAGCTTCTTGCCAATGTCTTCATCTATGGCATCGTACACGAATGCCATAACGTACTTACCCCAACGTAGAGGCCGATTCCTCGGGGAATAGTGAATGCTCTCCAGGCGCGCCAATTCAAACCAAAATTCATCAGGGAACATGCGCGCCCATTCCTGCATGTCTTCGGCAATAAAAGCCTGTAGCTTTAGTTGAAGGTCACGCTTCTTCTTGAAAGCCTCATAGCCCGTCGCCTCATCAATCAGGGCGATCATGCCGACTTTCGCGCATGCACGAGTGATGATTTCAGCTTGTTTGGCAATATCCTGTTGGTTCGTAGCGAGCGCGCCCTTTTCTCTGGCGCGAAGGTATGCGTCACAGATGTCCAACAGGAGAGTGGCTTCGTAACCAAAGCCTTTGTACTGGGTGCCCGGCAACTTAAAACGCATCGTTTCGCTGATTATTTTCTCGGGGTCAATGTAGGCTCGTAGGCTCTGAGATTTCAAATAATTGCCGAGATCGCCCTTCACATGGCCAGTAAGGACACGCACAATCTCCCGTTGTGCCATCACCCTCTTCCCATTGGATAGGACGTAAACGGAGAACTCGGCTGAACCCATGGTCAATTTGCCGCGAAACAGGGCAATCGGCAGCTTGTCTTCTATCCCCTCAGTTTTCAGTGATTTATCCTGTCCGTCCGGCGAATCAGATACTTGCTCGTCGGCGTCTTGGGAATTAGCCTTCTCTTTTGCCCATCTCACACGAACGGCATTGCGTGCGATCTCACTCTTTTCCCCCGAGGTGAGCACGTTGGCTCTCGCCAGCCCCCCTTTGGCGGCTCCCAGTTTGGACAATTCCCGTGCTGCGTCGCTTGTGAGTTTCTTACCCATAACGATCTCCCTTCCATGCCATTATACATGCTCGGGCAACAAAGTCAATACGTGCTCGCGATTTTACTTGACTTCTTGCTCGTGCACGTATAGCATGCGGGAGAAATGAAAGGCCCCGCCTCAGCTTGTGACTGAGAACGGGGCCTAAATCCAGCAAGCGGGGTAAGCCGCTTGCCGAACCCTAAATGCATTCTCGGCCTGCCTCGCGGAAAAGGCAAGCTGAAATGAACGTCCTACCGAAAGAGAAACAAGTTCAAATCCTCAATGCTTTAGTGGAAGGCTGCTCCGTCCGTTCGACTGCGCGGCTTGTTGGCGTAGAACACAAGACAGTTCTTCGCGTGCTTCTGCGCGTTGGTGGCAATTGCGCGAGGCTTCTCGATGAGAAGATGCATGGCATCCGCTCGCGATTCGTGCAAGTGGATGAGATGCACGGCTTCGTGTTCGTGCGGCAGAAAAACTTGGACCCGATGCGCCATGATGAGCACGCGATGGGGGAGCAATATGTATTCATCGCGATGGACTCAGAAACGAAATTGATTCCGTCGTTCTACGTCGGAAAGCGAAGTGCGGAAAACGCATACCACCTGATGAAAGACTTGGAATCGCGGCTCGCCACGCGCCCGCAGTTAACAACAGATGGATTCCGACCTTACATCAATGCGGTAGATGACACGTTCGGTTGCAACGTGGATTACGCGATGTTGGTCAAGACATATTCGGGCGACGAATCAAACCGCGAACGCTACAGCCCCTCGGAGATCGTGGACGCGAGGCCTGTCCCAGTCATGGGCAATCCGAAGCCGCAGTTCATTTCAACGTCCCATATAGAACGCCAGAACCTAACCGTGAGGATGCAGATGCGACGTTTCACGCGGCTTACGAATGCTTTCTCGAAGAAGCTGGAAAATATGGTGGCGGCCTTGTGTTTGTATTTCGCTTGGTATAACTTCTGCCGTGTGCATCAAACGCTTAGGGTCACCCCCGGAATGGCAGCAGGGGTAACCAACACGATATGGTCCATCGGTCAACTACTGGGTTAGGCCAGCATCCTCTTATACTCTAGGAACTGAGATGGCCATCTTCGCTGTCACAGCCCCACAATCGAACGACAAAATCGTTCCTGCATTAGAGGTTAGCTTTCCAGATCAATTCGTAAAGGCGTGGCAGGGATGTTGGTTCGTTTCCGCCGTTGGAACCGCGAAGGAAATTTACAACAAAATTGAATCCAGTACGCCAGACAATAAACCGGGAACCGTGATAGTCGTTTCGGTCGCCAACTATTGGGGAGTTGCCAATCCCGAAGTCTGGGAATGGCTAAAATCCAGACTAGAAAAGTAAATGGTCCCAAAAGGCGAAAAAGAAGACCGCAGTGCGCCGCGAGAGACGGTCCCGGGACGCCTCCCCGACACCACGCCACAGGTTTTTCCCGGCACAAACTATGATTTCATTATGCAAGCTGTTTACGAGATGCGTGGGACTCTTGGCGAAATGACGCAAGCGATTAGAACCCTAACTGAAACGTCTAAAGAACACGACAAAGAAATACGACACGTTACAAAGGTAATTTATGCAGCCAGCATCCTAGTGCCCGTCATAAGCGTATCTGTGGTATGGCTCCTAGGAAAACTCTGGGAATTAGTCATCGGACCCGCCCTCAAAGTGCTAAACCATTAGAACCCCCCTCCGAAACAAAGCTAAATCCAAATGACACCACTACCATCTCACTGCCTTTCTTGATTTTTGTGGAATTGGCGCATATACTGCAGTGGCTCTGAAGCCGGTCGAACTTTCAAGTGGGCGCGAGCCCACTTTTTTGTTCTCCGGAGATTTTGGCGGAGCGATCCTGCCTTTGCAGGAAGAGGGCAGGGTGTGGAAACGCGATGGAATTGGAGCGCATCCGTGGAGCGGCAGAGCGCGTAGCCCGTTCACTGGGACTTGAAGTTGTTGACGTCGAATGGAAGGTTGGCAAGCAGCGCTTCCTGCGGGTTTACATTGACAGGGTGGCGGCCCCCGGGGCCCCGCAAGAAGCGGCGGAAGGCATCGGCCACCGGGATTGCGAAGCGGTCAGCAACCAGTTGAGCGTGATCCTCGACGTTGAGGATTTGGTTCCGGGGCCTCGATACGTTCTGGAGGTCAGCTCACCGGGCCTGGATCGCAAGCTGACCAAGCCGGCGGAGTTTGAACGTTTCGCGGGGCGTCGCGCGCGGATTTCGACGCTGGCGCCGATTGAAGGGCAGACGTTTTTCGACGGCCGTCTGGCGGGATTCGCCGAGGGCCGCGTGGCGATGGATGTAAACGGGCGCCGGATTGACGTGCCGTTTGAGACGATTCGCAAAGCGCAATTAGTAGTGGAGTTCTGAGAGCGAGGGCCGTCATGGCCAGTTTGCTGTACCAGACAATCGAGCAGATCAGCCGGGAAAAACACATCGAGCCCGAGGTGATCGTCGCCGCCATCGAAGACGCGATGGTGGTCGCGGCGCGCAAGTATTACAAGACCGAGGAAGAGCTGCGTTCGAAATTCAATCCAGACACGGGACAGATAGACGTCTTTGCGGCGCGCATCGTCGTCGAGGAAGTGACCGACGCGAAGAAGGAAATCACGCTCGCCGAGGCGCGCAAGACCCATCCGGAAGCCGAAGTCGGCAGCGAGATTTTGTTTCCGAGGCCGACCGACGTTCTCGGGCGCATCGCCGCGCAGACGGCCAAGCAAGTGATCATGCAGAAGGTGCGCGAGGCCGAGCGCGACACGATCTTCAATGAATACAACGGACGCGTGGGCGAATTGATGAATTGCGTCGTCAAGCGCATCGAGGGCCCGGACGTAATCGTGGATCTGGGGCGCGCCGAGGCGCGTCTTCCGCGCCGCGAACAGTCGCGGCTGGAAACCTATAACATCGGCGACCGTTTGCGCGTGGTGATTAAAGGCGTGGACCGCGCGGCGAAAGGGCCGCAAGTGATCGTGTCGCGCGCCGATCCCGCGCTGGTGCAGCGGTTGTTCGAGATGGAAGTGCCCGAGATTTACGACGGCACCGTGCAGATTCGCGCCGCGGCGCGCGAGGCGGGCGAACGAACCAAGATCGCCGTGGCGAGCCGCGACAAGGACGTGGACCCCGTCGGGGCCTGCGTCGGAATGAAGGGAATGCGCGTACAGTCCATCATCCGTGAGCTGCGCGGTGAAAAAATCGACATCATTCCATTCTCCGAAGACACGATGACGTTCGCGCAGAAGTCGCTCTCTCCCGCGAAAGTCACGCGCGTCCAGATCATCGATCCGGAAACGAAGCATCTCGAAGTGATCGTCGAGGACACCCAGCTTTCGCTCGCGATCGGCAAGAAGGGCCAGAACGTCCGCCTGGCCAGCAAACTCATCGGCTGGAACGTCGATATCAAGAGCGAAGAAGAGAAGCGGCAGGAGATCGAAGCACAGATGGCCGCGCTGACCGCCCCCGGCACGCCGCTTTCGGAATTGAAAGGCCTTGGGCCGAAGACGATCGAGCGCATCGAAGCGCACGGCGTCAGTTCCATCGAGAAACTCGCGGACATGACGCCCGAGCAACTCATGGAAATCCAGGGCATCGGCGAGAAGATGGTGGAGAAGATTCAGCTCGCCGTGTCCGAATATTTTCAATCGCTGGAAGCGCAGCAAAGCGTTGCGGCCGAAGCGGAAGCTCCCGCCGAATCGATCGAAGGCGAACCCGGCCAGGGCGAAGCCGCTGCCGCCGGCGGCGAGGCCGAGACGGTTGCCGAAACCGAAGCGCAGGAAGAAACGAGTTCGGAAGCGGCCGCTCCCAGCCAAAAGGCGCCGGTTGCCGAGGCGCCGCCGGAATCTTCTGTGAGCTCGGAGAATCCCGAGACGCCCACAGAACCAAAGAGAGAGGAATAGCCGCGCGAGCGAATGACCGACACCAACCAAATCCGCATCAATGAATTGGCCCGCGAGTTGGAGGTCAAGGCCAAGGCCATCATTGATTTCCTGCCTGAAGCGGGCGTCACTGAGAAGAAGACCCATTCGAGTTCCATTGAACTGGCCGCTGCCGTCAAGGTGCGGGAGCATTTTCACAAGTTGGCCGCGGAAGAGGCCGCCGCAGACGCGCGAGCAGCCGCGGAAAAAGCGGCAAAGGAGGCCGCAGCCAAAGCCGCACGAATGAGGCCGCCGGCTCACGCTGCCCCACCGGCTCCGGCGCCGGGCGCGGCAAAGCACGTGGTTCCGGCCGCAGGTCCAGCTTCCGTCATATCCGCGGTGCCGCCGGCCGACCATCCAGTTGCTGCGCATCCCGTTTCAGCGAAGCCTGCGGCCCCGGCTGTGATTGCTCCTCGGCCCGCAGCAGCAGCGCCCGCGGCAACGTCTCCTGCGGTGGTACCGGCTGTGCCGCCTACGGCGCGACCCTCGGGGCCACCGAGCCATATTCGGCCTGCGGCAGCGGCCCCCGCCGCTCCGGCGCAGACTCGACGTCCGGTTGGCGCGCCAGCTCCGGGCGCGACGCCGGGAACGGCCCCGCGGCCGAGCACGGCACTTCCACCAGGGGCTCGTCCTCCATTTAGACCCGGGGCGCCGATTGGGGCGCGCCCTGCCGCTGGCGCTCCGCCGATGCGTCCGCAAAGGACTCCCGGAGCCCCGATGCAGGGACGGCCGATGCCTGGAGGGCGGCCCGCACCGCGGCTCGGAGGACGCGGCCCGGCGCTATTGCCCCCGGACCGTGTGCCGCCGAAGGCGGAGCCGGGCAAGCCGATTTACGAGCGGAAACCCGCGGCGCGTGCGCGGCCCACGCTCGAAAAGCGATTTGAGGAAGGCGAACGCAAGCTCCACCCGGTGCGCGCCCGCATGGGCGTCGGCGAACGGCGCTCCGCGCAAGTGGAGCGCATCCCGCCTCCGCCTCCGCGCGAGCCGCGCGAGCTAACGATCACCGAGGGCATCACGGTGCGCGATTTGGCCGAGAAACTCGACGTTCGCGCCAAGGACGTTCTGAAGATATTGCTCGACCGCGGCATCTTCGCCAGCATCAATCAGGCGCTTGATGTCCCCACGGCGACGACTCTCGCCGAATCCTTCAACGGAATCGTCAAGGTCATCTCCTTCGAGGAGGAAGTGGTCCAGGACGTCGCGAGGGAGGACAAGACCGAAAACAACGAGCCGCGTGCGCCGGTTGTGACCGTGATGGGGCACGTGGACCACGGCAAGACGAGCTTGCTGGACGCGATTCGCGAGACCGAAGTCGCGGCGGGCGAGGCCGGCGGAATCACGCAGCACATCGGTGCGTCGCAGGTTTCGGTGAACGGCCGCCGCATCGTGCTCGTGGATACTCCGGGCCACGAAGCGTTCACCCGGATGCGCGCGCGGGGCGCGAAGGTCACCGATATTGTCGTGCTCGTGGTCGCGGCCGACGACGGCGTCATGCCGCAAACGCAAGAGGCGATTGATCACGCCAAGGCTGCGGGCGTTCCGATCATCGTGGCCATCAACAAGATCGACAAACCCGAAGCGCAAGTGGAGCGCGTGAAGCGCCAACTCGCCGAGCGCGGCTTGACGCCGGAGGAATGGGGCGGGGACACGGTGATGGTGGAAGTTTCCGCCAAGCAGAAACAGAATCTCGGAAAGTTGCTGGAGATGATCCTCCTCGTGGCCGAAATGCGCGAGTTGCGCGCCAATTCGAAGTCGCCGGCCACGGGCACAGTGCTCGAATCGCGCGTGGACAAGGGCCGGGGCCCGGTGGCGACCGTGCTGGTGCAAAACGGCACGCTGCACACCGGCGACGTCTTTATTTGCGGCGCCGTGTACGGCAAGGTTCGCGCCATGTTCGACGACAAGGGCCGCCCGGTGAAAGAAGCCGGCCCCTCGACGCCCGTGGAAGTGCTCGGCTTGCAGGGGATCCCCGAAGCGGGCGACCAGTTCCAGGTGGCGGACGAAGCCAAGGCGCGCCACATCGTTGAATACCGCCAGTCGAAAATCCGCGAAGCGACGCTGGCGAGAAACAGCCGGCTCGCGCATCACGCTCGACCAGTTGCACGAGCAGCTCAAGGCGGGCGAGGTCAAGGAACTGCCGATCGTCATCAAGGCCGACGTGCAAGGATCGGTGGAAGTTCTCAGCGAGATGCTGACGAAGCTCTCGAACGAAGACGCGAAGCTGAAGATTATTCACGCAAGCGTCGGCGCGGTCACCGAGACCGATGTCCTGCTGGCCTCAGCCTCGAGCGCGATCGTCATTGCCTTCAACGTGAGGCCGGAACGCAAGGCCGCCGATCTGGCGCAGCAGGAGAACGTGGACATCCGCACGCACACGGTGATTTACGAAGTCTCCGACGAAATCAAGAAGGCGATGGAGGGCTTGCTCGAGCCGGTCTTCAAGGAAACCAACCTGGGCCACGCGTCCGTGCGCGATACGTTCCGCATCAAGGGCGTGGGCATGATCGCCGGGTGCCACGTGCAGGACGGCATCATGAAGCGGGACGTGCCGGTGCGCGTGCTGCGCGACGGCGTCGTGATTTATACGGGCAAGGTGACCTCGCTGCGGCGCTTCAAGGACGATGTCAACGAGGTTCGCGCCGGGTTCGAGTGCGGCGTCGGCGTTTCCAATTTCGGAGACGTCAAGGTCGGCGACGTGCTCGAGTGCTTCCAGATGCAAAAGGTCGTTCTGCCGAGTGCGTTATCGATTAACCAGACGGCGTAAGACGATCGAGTGCTTCCAGATGCAGAAGGTCGCCTTGGCGCCAGTGACGGCTTAGGGTTCAAATCCGCGCGGCGATTCCCGCCGGGGGCAGAGATGCCGGTAGGTCTCCTCACCCTGGAAATCCAAATTCAGGACGCACACTCGCTGAAGGACAAACGGCAAGTGCTGCGCAGCCTGAAGGACCGTCTCCGCGGACGCTTCAATGTCGCCATCGCCGAGTTGGACGGGCAGGACTCCTGGCAGCGCGCGACGATCGGCATCGTCAGCGTCTCAAACAATGCGGCCCACCTCGAACAATCCTTGCGCAACGTCTTCGAGGAGTCCGAACGCATGTTGGGACGCGACCTGGTGGGCCATGAGCTGGAGCTTCTGTAAATGAGCGTCGCTGGACATCGCCACGAGCGCGTCGCCGAGGAAATCGCTCACGAGCTGAGCATCATGCTCGCGGGCGAGCTGAAGGACCCGCGGCTGGAGGGCAGCCTGAGCGTCACGGAGGTGCGCGTGTCGCCGGACATGAAGCAGGCGCGCATTTTCGTCAGCGTGATCGGGGACGATGCGGAGAAACGGCGCGCCATCGCGGGCCTGGACGCGGCCTCCGGATTCATCCGCCACGAATTGACCGAGCGCTTGCAATTGCGCAGGATGCCCGAGTTGCACTTCCATCTGGACTGCTCGGAAGACTACGGCAATCGCATTGAAGAGCTTCTGCGCGAGGCGAAGAAGCCGCCCTCCGTCTGATCGCCCGGCCATGACCAGAAAACCGCAACCCGCACTCTTCGATGGCGCGCTCGTCATCGATAAGCCCCAGGGACGCACTTCGCACGACGTCGTCGAGGCTGCGCGCCGGAGCCTGGGCTTCCGCCAGATCGGCCACCTGGGAACCCTCGACCCGCTGGCGACCGGCGTGCTCGTCTTGCTGCTCGGCCGGGCCACGCGCCTGGCGCAGTTCTACTCCGGCCGGCGCAAGCGCTACGCGACCACATTTCGCTTCGGTTTTTCCACGGACACGTACGACTCCGACGGCTCGCCGCTCGGACCCGATTTGGCGCCGCAACTCGACCGCGCCGCGATCGAGCGTCTCGCCGCGGAACGCGTGGGGCGTTTTCCGCAGATGCCGCCGCCGTTTTCGGCGAAGAAAATTCACGGGCGCCCGGCGCACGAGTTGGCGCGCAAACATAAGCCGGTGGAATTGAAGGCCGTGGATATCGATGTGTTCGAGTACCGCCTGCTTTCCGTCGAGGGTTCGCTCGCGCGATTCATCGTCGAGTGCGCTCCGGGAACGTACGTTCGATCGCTCGCGCACGACATGGGCCAGGCGCTCGGGTTCGGCGCGCACCTGTCGGAAATTGTGCGCACGGCCGTCGGCGAATTCACGCTCGATCAAGCCGTGAAGCTCGAAGAGTTCGAGAAGGCCGCGCGGGAGGGCCGCGCCGCGGAGTGGATTTTGCCGCTCGACGCGCCTTCTGCCCGAACTGCCGCGCGCGAGTGTGCTGCCGATCGTCGAGCGGCGCGTGCGCCACGGCTCGCGGTTCAACATCTCGATTGCGCAAATCCAGCCCGGCAGCGCGCAGATCGCCCAGGGCGGCCCGGCAGAGCTGGATGCGGGAGAGTGGAAGCCGGCGCGGCTTCGGGTATTCAATCAGCAGGACCGGCTGATCGCCATCGCGGAAGCGGTCGTCCCGCGCACGTACCAGCCCGTGGTCGTCCTGGAAGCAGAGGCCTGAGAGGTTCCCGCTACGGATGAGAACCCGGGCCTGAGTCGCCGCTGCCGGCGTAAATCGGCCGTCCCGAATGCGGCGCCAGGCGGAGTCTCCGCGGGGTCACCAGAATCAGAAAATCCGAATCGCTATTTTGTGTGTTGTTGCCTTGAAGCAGCGCGCCCGCGGCCGTCTGCCCCACCCAGGGCAGGCTTTCAATGGAGCGCATCTCGTTGGATTGCAGAATTCCCATGAACAACGACGTTTGATTCTCACGCAAGCGCACGGTTTGATCGATCGTGCGGTTGTTCAGTATCGGAATGAGGTTGACCGATGAGCCTTCGAGACTGCTGATGTCAAACTGCAGGTGGAGCGTCACATCGGAGTCTCCGTTGAGCCGGGGCGTGACCTGCACTTTCAGCCCCAGGTCGATGTATTCCGAACCGGGATAGGAGGTCAGCGGAGCGTTCGGGGAGAGCTGTGCGAGCGAGGTATTCAAGATCACGGAGACCACGTTCGATGATTCGGCCGCGACAGCCAAATCAAGCGTGCCGCCTGCGGTGAGAACGGCTGCGGCGATGGATACCGGATCGTTCCCCGTCGAAATGTCCAACCGTCCGAGAAATCCCCCTTGGCCATTGCCTTCAAGCACGGTGAGGCTGTTGGACCCACTGTTCGCCACGGCCACGGCGGGCAAGCCGTTGCCGGCAAGGTCTCCCTCAACGATGCCGATCGGCCCCGTCCCCACGTTGGTAGCCGTCCCCGCGCCAAAAGTTCCGTCCCCGTTGCCCAGCAGGACAGAAACCGTCCCGTCGGTTTGATTGGTCACCACGAGGTCGGGCCGGGCGTCGCTATTAAAATCGGCCACCGCGATGCCGGAAGGTTTTGTGCCGGTCGCATAGGTGACGCCCGGCTTGAACGTGCCGTCGCCATTGCCGAGGAAAATCGAAACGGTATTGTCCGCCTGATTCACGACCGCGAGATCGAGATGGCCGTCCGCGTTGAAGTCTCCGCTCGCGATCGCCACGGGCGTCGTTCCAGTCGTGAGCGTGGGGGTGGGGGCCGCGGTGAACGTCCCATCGCCGTTGCCGAGAAAAATCGAAACTGAATTCGTGCCGCTGTTCACCACGGCAAGGTCCAGGTGGCCGCTGTTTGTGAAATTTCCCGCCAGGATGGCTGCGGGCAACGCGCCCGTCGGAAGCGTCAGTGTCGCCGGAGCGGCAAACGTTCCGTCGCCGTTGCCGAGCAGGATGGAAACGGTTCCGTCGGTCTGATTGGTCACCGCGAGGTCGGTCTTGCCGTCCGCGTTGAAATCCGCGGGGACAAGCGCCGTAGGCCCGTGTCCCACAGCGACGTCTGCATGCGCCGCAAAGGTGCCATCGCCGTTGCCGAGCAAGATGGAAACGGTGTTGGCCGTGAAATTGGCGGTCGCCAGATCCACTTTGCCGTCCGCCGTGAAGTCCGCGCTGATGACCGCGTCCGGCGCCGTGCCCGTCGCATAGTCCGTGCGTGGAAATTCTCCGGGCAGAATGCTCGCCGAGAATTGAGTGGCTGTGGAGCCCAGGCTGGCCGAATACGCGGCCAGCGTAATCGGGTAGCGTTCTCCGACGAAGAGTTTCGCCGGCTGACCGTCTACGGCGCGAAGCATGATGCGCTGCGCGTGTCTTACCTGCGAGATCGTTTCTCCGAAATCCGCCCTCGCGCCGGGCACCGTGGCGAGAAAAGTGGTACTGCCGCCGCCGAACGCGAGGACCGAGGGGAACAAGGCGCTCGAGGCCGGCGGCTGCCAACGCCGGATTCAGAGCGGCGAAAATGGCCTCGATGGCCTGAATCAATGTGCCGTTGTTTTCGGCTTGCACGAGGGACTGGATCTGGTTCTTGCTCAGCGTGAAAGTCGAAGCCGAAGTAGGCGGCGTGATGCCAAGCTGCCGGGAAAGCGAGTGGTCCACTTCCAGGATTTCGATCTCGAGAAGAAGCTCTCCCTGCGACTGCTCGATTTGGTCGAGCAGGGCTTTGGCGAGCGCGATGTTCTCGGGGGTGTCTCGCAACGTCAACGTGCGTGAGGAAACGTCCAGCTGGGCGCGAGTGACGCCGGCGATCTCGCGTATCGCGCGCAGCGTATCGTTCATCTGTTCCGGGGCGATGGAAGCGGGCAAGATAAAACTCCGTTCGATCTCGACAGCGTATGCCTTGTGCTTTGCCGGCGTGTCCTCCGCTACAAAAACCGTGTTCGCGTCCACCGCCCGCCAAAATGTGTGGGTTTCATCGCCTAGCACTAGCATCGCAGTTGAAAAATCCACGCCAGGAACCCGCAGGCGCACCTGCCGGTCCACCAACTCGGGGTCAAACGACGCCGTGATCCCGAATTGCCGGCCGATTTCCTCATATGCGCCCCGCGTCGTGCCGCGATAATCGAAGCTGCGGGCGCCGGGCTGCGGTCGGGCTTCGGGCGCGCCCGCGAGTTTTGGGTCGCGCTCGGCGGACGTCGCGATTTCTTGCGGCTCGAGTTCGGCCAGCCGCTCTTGCGCAATCTCGTAGCCCGGATCCAGTTCGAGCGCCAGAAGCAAGTCGCTGCGGGCAGTCGCCGGTTCATTTGCGATCCATTCACGCTCGGCGCGATCGGTGTACTGTTGCACCAGCCGGAAGCGATCCAGCGCCCGATGGAGCTGATACTCGAGCACCGGCGGGGCGTACGCCTCTGCTTCCGTTTGAGCGGCGTAGGCGGACTTCCAGTCTCCCGCCCGCTCGGCGCGCAGACCCTGCTCGTACGCCTGCCGGGCCCGGCGCAGATCCTGAGCCGGCGGCCGGGGCCCAGGCTGCGCGCTGCCGGCAGGCGTGGTGGATTGCGCGCGAGCTGACCCGCCCGCCAGCGCAAGCATCCCCGCCAGGGCGAGCGCCCGCCACAAGTTGCCGCGCGGATTTTGCCGGAGTCGTCCCACGGAACTCCAATTGTACCGGGGCCGGGGCGAAACGGCGGCAATTAACTTGACCTGGGGTTTTCGGGCGTGTAAACTTGGAAATGTAGTTGAAACTCGGTTGCAACTAGGGACTCTCGGCTTGCTCTCCGCTCTCCTCATTGCACTTCGTGAAGGCCTCGAAGCTGCCCTCGTCGTGGGCATCGTTCTCGTCTATTTGAAGCGCACGGGCCGGACCGCGTTGGCCCGATACGTTTGGGGCGGCGTCATTGCTGCAGTGGTGTCCAGCCTGGGCGTCGGGCTGGCGCTTCAGCGCTGGAAAATCAGCGAGGACGGTTTCGAGGGCCTGCTGCTTCTCCTGGCGGCCGTGTTCGTCGTCACTATGATTCTCTGGATGAACAAGATCGCCCGCCACCTCCGACGGGATATCGAGCAAAAGGTGGAAGCCTACGCGAGCCGCAGCGCATTCGGGGCGGGCCTGGGTCTGGGCGCTTTCGTTTATCTTATGGTTGTGCGTGAAGGGGCGGAGCTTGCGCTGATTCTTCGGGCGGTCGAGCTGTCGACCGAAGGCCTGGAAACCTGGATTGGCACCGCCTTGGGATTGGCCCTGGCTGTGGCGGTGGGTGTGTTCTTCTTCCAGGGCACGCTGAAAATCTCGCTCGGCCGGTTCTTCTCCGCAACGAGCATCATCTTGATCATCGTCGCCATACAGCTTGCCATCACGGGCATGCACGAGCTCAGCGAATCCATGTGGATTTCCTCCAGCCGCTTCGAGATGACGTGGATCGGGCCGATTGTACGAAACGACGTTTTCTTTTTCGTGGTGGTCTTGGGTGCGGCGGCGCTGCTGATTCTCCGCGAATGGCTGAATGCGCGGAAGACGCCGGCCGCGGCCGGAACGCTCAACGATGCCCAACGCCGCCGTCTGGCCTACGAGCAGCGCCGGCAAAGGCGTTGGATGGTTGGCGCCACCGCGGTGTTTCTCGTGGTGATTCTCGTCCTGGCCGCGGATTTTGTGTATGCGCGCGTGGCCGAGGCCCAACCGGATGCGCAGCTCGTTCAGGCCGCGGACGGTCAAGTTCATATTCCGATCGCGCAGGTCAACGATTCGAACATGCACCTGTTCCGAGTCGCGGTGAACGGCGATGAGATTCGATTTCTTGTCATCAAGAAGCCCGGCGGCTGGGGCACGGCTCTCGATGCTTGCCGGATTTGCGGCCGTGCGGGTTACCGGCAGGAAGGTTCCAACGTGGTTTGCCGGAATTGCGCCTCCGCGATTTACATTCCCAGTATTGGCGAAGCCGGCGGCTGCAATCCGGTCGGCGTGACTTCGCGCGTCGAGGGGAGCGATATCGTCATCGATGTGCCCTCGCTCTCCAGCGCTCTTGCCGAGGTTCCGCAGTAGTCCGCGGCCGGCCATGTTCTTCCGCATCGTAAGCGATTCATTTGGACGAAAGCCGCGCCGGAAACTGCTGACGGCCGTGGCGCTCGCCCTCGGCATCGGCGTGACGACCGCGACGCTCACCGTCGCCCTCGACGTGGGCGATCGCCTCGAACGCGAGTTTCGCGCCCTCGGCGCAAACCTGCTCGTGACACCGAAGGCGGACACTCTGCCGCTTGAGATCGGCGGCGTGGACTACCGCCCGGTGAGCGAAGGCGCGTATCTGCCCGCGGCCGATCTCGGAAAGCTTCGCACCATCTTCTGGCGCAACAACATCATGGGCTTCGCTCCCTTCCTCGATGTTCCCGTCGCGTGGAGCGTCAATGGTCGGACCTTGCCGGGAGGTTTGGCCCGCGCCACGCTGGTCGGCACCTGGTATCGCCACGATGTCCCTGTATCTGACGGGACGATTTTCACTACAGGCGTCGCCGCTACGAATCCCTGGTGGCGCGTGCAGGGGCGCTGGTTCGCTGACGCGGCGCCGGCAAGCGGCGGCGCTGCTGCGGAATGCGTGGTTGGGTCCTCGCTCGCGCAGCGCGCGTCCATAGAAGCTGGCGACGTTCTGACCGTGAAGTCCGGCGATCGCACGCAGACTTTCAATGTCACTGGGATCGTATCCACGGGATCGCGCGAGGATGATTCGATTCTTGCGCCGCTCGAGGTTGCGGCGACGCTCGCGGGCCAGCCCGGTCGCTACCGCCGTTTGTTGGTGAGCGCGCTGACCAAACCCGAAGACGCTTTTTCGCAGCGCGATCCAACCACCATGACGCCGGAGGAATACGACCGCTGGTTTTGCACGCCCTATATTTCTTCGATCTCGCAGGAGTTGCAGGACCAATTGCCTGGAACGGAGGTTCGTGCGATTCGCCAGGTCGCCGAGGGAGAAGGGCGCCTGCTCGGCCGCGTCGGCTCGTTGATGTGGCTCGTCACGTTCGCGGCCTTGTTGGCCGCGGGACTCGCCGTCGCCGCGACCTCCGCCACCACCGTTCTCGAGCGCCGCGCCGAAATTGGCCTGATGAAAGCGATCGGGGCGGGCAATCGCATGGTGAGCGCGCTGTTCCTGACGGAACAATTGCTGTTGGCATTTGTGGGTGGCGCAGCCGGCTACGCTCTAGGAATCGTCCTCGCGCGCGTCCTCGGCCAGCAGGTGTTCGGCATCGCGCCGACGAGCCGCTTGATTCTGTTCCCCATCGTGCTTGCGATTGCCGGGGTTGTGGTTTTCCTGGGGAGCGTTGTGCCATTGCGAAGCGTTGCCCGCGTCGAGCCGGCGGCGACTTTGCACGGAGACTGATGCGTGGCGACCCGCTCTATGTTTTGGCGAATCCTGCGTCAGTTGCTGAGCGCGAGCCGCGGCCGGCTCAGTGTAGCTTTGCTCGCACTGGTGAGCGGCGCAGCGGTTTGCTCGGCGCTGCTGGGGCTTTACCTCGACGCCGAATCCAAGCTCACGCGCGAATTTCGCACGCTCGGCGCGAATCTCGTCGTCTCTCCTCCGCCCGGCTCGGGGAGCGATCCTGCGCTGGAGGACGCCGGTGTGATGGATCGCATTGAAGCGCAGCGCACTCCCAACGTCGTTGCTGCCGCGCCGTTCCTTTACCTCGTCGGAGAAACGTCCGGCCGCCCGGTGATCGTCGCGGGAACGTGGCTGGATGAGGTGGCCCGCATGGATTCGTGGTGGAAGGTGGATGGGCGATGGGTGTCCGCGCGCGACGATCGCGATGAGTGCATGGTCGGCCGCGTCGCCGCCCGCCAGCTCGGCCTTGCCGCGGGAAGTTCGCTCGATCTGCGCGCTGGAGACCGCAACGTTTCCCTCATTGTCGCGGGGATTGTCAATTCCGGCGGCAATGAGGACAATCAGGTGCTGCTCAGCCTGCCCGTTGCGCAGGAATTGGCGAATCTCGCGGGCCGCATCGGCATGGTGGAATTGAGCGTCTCCGGTTCGCCCGATCAGGTGGACGCCTTCGCCGGGCGTCTCGCCGCGGCGTTGCCCGGACTCGACGTTCGCCCGGTGCGCCAGTTGACGGAGGCTGAAGGCGCCATCCTCGGCCGGATTCGCGGCTTGCTGTTCTGGACGGTGCTGCTGATCCTCTTACTGACGGGACTGTGCGTTCTTGCGTCGATGGCCGCGCTCGCGATGGAGCGCCGCCGCGACGTTGGCTTGATGAAGGCCATTGGCGGCTCGATGTCACGCGTGCTCCGGCTCTTTCTAGCCGAGGCCGGCGCGCTCGGCCTGGCCGGTGGCTTGATCGGCTACCTGCTGGGGCTTGGTTTGGCGGAGTGGGCGGGTGAGCGCGTGTTCGGCATGGCTGTCACGCCGCGCTGGGAAGTGCTTCCACTCACAGTCGCTCTATCGGTTGGGGTCGCGCTGGCCGGCGCGTTCCCGCTGCGCTTGCTGGGTCACGTCCGTCCAGCGGAAATTTTGAGAGGAGAATAATGGCGCCGCTCGTCCAAATCGAAAACGTCAGCAAGCGATTTGAAGCGCTCCAGGCGCTCGATGGCGTCAGCTTCAGCGTCGAGGCCGGCGAGTGGGTCGCGATCATGGGCCCGTCGGGATCGGGCAAGACGACGCTCATCAACATCCTCGGCGGCCTCGATCGTCCGAGCGGCGGCCGCGTTGTCGTCGATGGCATCGAGGTCGGGGCCCTCGGCGAGGCGGAACTCACGCGCTATCGCTCCGAAACGATTGGCTTCATCTTTCAGCAGTTTCACCTGGTGCCGTATTTGACGGCGCTCGAAAACGTCATGCTCGCCCAGTATTTTCACAGCATCACCGATGAAGCGCAGGCCGCCGAATCTCTCAAGCGCGTGGGATTGGGAGACCGGCTCACTCACCTGCCGGCCGAATTGTCCGGCGGCGAACAGCAGCGCGTGGCGATCGCTCGGGCCTTGATCAACCAACCGAAGCTGATTCTCGCCGATGAGCCGACGGGCAATCTCGACGAGGCCAACGAGAAAATTGTTCTGAATTTGTTGCAAGAGCTGCACGCGGCCGGACACACGATCTTGATCGTCACGCATTCACCGATGATCGGCGGCCTGGTGGACCGCCGCATCGAACTCGCCCATGGCCATGTGGCTCGTGAGACGGTTCCCGTTGCCGACGATCAGGTGCGCTTCGATCACTTGCTCGAGGAGGTCTGGATCTGCGGCGAAGAAGGTGTGCCCGCCAATGTCGAGCGCATCCGCACGGCCGACATCGGCGACGCGACTCCATTCCTGCGGCGCCTCTCGGACTTGGGACTGGTCGAGATCCGCGATTCCCAAGTTCGGCTGACCACGGCTGGCGGCCGCCGCGCCCAGGACGTCGTGCGGCGCCACCGCCTCGCCGAATGCCTGTTGACGAACACGTTCGCCGTCGGCGACGCAGAGGCCAGCTCGGAGGCCTGCAAGTTCGAACACATTATCAGCCCCGAGCTGGACCGCAAGATTTGCACCTTCCTCGGCCATCCGAACGCCTGCCCGCACGGCAACCCGATTCCTCCGGGCGATTGCTGCGCGAGCGCCGCCCCACGCCGCTGATCCGTTTGCGAAGATGCTAGTGCCGTTCCAACTCTTTTCGGCGCGCGTGACGCGAGAACAGCCCCGGGCAGCACGCAGGGCTTCACGCGAATAGTTAGTCCAGGAAAGTTGGAACGGTACTAGACTGGAGTCGGAATGCCTCGCCCGCTTGATGAGCGCAAGAAACCCACCGGCATAAAGATTCACGTCACAACCGGCGCGGGCGTGGACATCGTCTGGTCCGACAACCACGCGAGCCACTACGACTTCAACTATCTGCGCGATCTTTGCCCTTGCGCAACGTGCAATGACGAGCGCGCCAAGAAGGCCGAACTCTCCCCGACTTCCGCCGGCACCCCTTCAGCCGCTTTGCCGATGTTCAAACCCAAGCCGAAAGCCCGTGCGGCGCATCCGGTCGGAAACTATGCCATTCAGATTGAATTCACCGACGGCCATAGCACCGGCATCTACAGCTACGATTACCTTCGCACGATCTGTCCCTGCGAAGACTGCGGCCGCGAATTCCGCGCCCCCGAAGAGTAGCCAATGGTCCGGCTACTGGGTCAGTTTCCGAGTTGCCCGTGACCCGGGTGCAATCCCGAGCAGCGTTGATGATCGCTTGCGAACAACGCTGCTTCCACGTGTGGCTGCCTTCCCGGCCACCCGGGATCGCTGTGGGGCGACGCCGCATTAGTGCGGCGGGAACTTTTCAAGCTTGGCGCGAGAATCAACGGTTTCGTTGGTATCGAGAACAGTCCTCACGTCTCCCTTTAGGTGCTTATTGAAGAAAGCGAGCGTATACACCTCAGCAACACGGAAGTTGTGGAGGCTCTCTTCATGATTTGTTGTTGAGGCAAGCAGCGTCTGGTCCGTAAAACTCCGATGGATAAATCCGGGCAGATCGAAAAGCATCAATCGATAGCTTCCACCCGCGATTCCAGCCAGTTGTTTCGTTTGGTTCTCCTGTTGCTGCTTCATTATGGCGTCGAATTCGGCTCTCGTGAGCTTTTGCTGGGTGAGTTCCGCGTCACTCGGGTTGAGTGCCTTGCGACTCCAAACGTCGGCAGAGGAGACAACAAAAAGAAAGAACGGCTGTGTCTCAGTCTCCTGGAGGTCCGAAACCACAAACGCAGAACCACGATCATCAGTGCTGTCCTGATCCATGCAGGCCTTTGGGCGCTCGTCAATTTGGCAGGTTCTGGCTGCTGCAAGCCCTCCTATCGAATGCCCGAAGGCTCCAATCTCTTGGTCGTCAATACGCCCGTAGAAGGGAGCATGCGCACTTTGCGTTTCTGCGTATTGCAAAATCTGTGTCAGCGCGTATCGATTGTCTTGAGCCATCACCTCCACGCGCTCTTTCACATAGCTGTTGAATCCTTTCGGCTTGGCCACAGCACTGTCAAAACGCGCTTGCGCGAAAAAGATCACTTGGCCGTCCGGAAATTGGGTATAGGACGTGTCGTACGGGTGATCGATTGCCACAACCACGTAACCGTGACTGACAATGTCCTCTAGTTCTGCCGTGTAGAGAAAGCTAGGGTTACCCCAGCCATGAGAGAAAAGTAGCAGAGGGAATTTCTCTTTTCCACGTGCAATCGGGGCGTTATCAACAACGTGGGTCTTGGGTAAGGAAGCCGGCCCGCTATATACGGCAGGACGAAACATGTCGGCAATGTCACCTTCGCTAAGCTTGGAGCTAATCTCATCGAAACCAGGCAAGTACGGGGCAGTGCCCTTTCTCTTGATCGCCTTGCGGTCTGCCGGGTACCAAACGTATGCCATCATCTTGCGATGCACGCCAGTGGCCGGCGATGCCAGTTCGAGACGGTTCGGGTCTGTTAGCTCATAGCTGATGCGCCCAATCCCATATTTTCCACTTGGCGTTGGCAGGGTTGGACTTTCCGAAGGGGGGAGACCCACGCTGCCCCTGAAAAGAGCAAAGATTGCGAGCGCGGCTACTAGAGACTCCCTTTTCATGGAAAGGAGTATAACCTGGGCCCTTGTAGCGAAAAAACGGCATTTCTGAAATCGACCGTTCTGCTCGAGGGCGGCCACTTGGCCGGTGTGAGAAGTACCCCGTACACGCTGCAATCCACGTACCGGCCGTCCTCGTTGCGCAGCGGACGCGGCGATCACGAACGAGCCGTCGGCAACACGGAAACTGGCCCGTCACCCAACAGTTCGGATTCCCTCCCTTCGCCTTTTCTTCTTTATGATTTCCTTATGGACTTGGCTCGCTGAAAATGCGACGATTCTTTCCCATAAGTTTACCTGGAAACGATGGCTTCGACTCCCAACGGCCCCAATTCGGCGTCCTCCAAAATAATCACGATCCCGCGCGTCGTCGTGGCCACCACGGCCATGCTCACCTTTATTTCGTTCTGGCGCGCTGCGGCCATCGTGCTGAACGACTTGGCCTCCTCGGCGTACTACGCCGGTGGCGAGGCTGAGGGGTTTATCGGCAAATCCGCCCCGTGGTTCATCTTGGGTGTGATGCTGTTCTCCTACTGCGTGCGCGCCATCTACGTGGAGAGCTGCAGCATGTTCGTCCGAGGCGGCGTGTACCGCGTCGTCAAAGAAGCGCTCGGCGGAACGCTGGCGAAATTTTCCGTTTCGGCGCTGATGTTCGATTACATCCTCACCGGCCCGATTAGCGGCGTCTCCGCCGGGCAGTACCTCGCCGGCGTCATCAACGAGATGCTGGCCTACGCCCATCTCTCTCTGAAACTTCCGGTGGACGGAACCGCCGCGCTGATTGCCGTGCTGATCACGGTCTACTTCTGGTGGCTCAACATTAAAGGAATTCCTGAATCGAGCCATAAGGCCCTTCGCATCATGCAACTCACGACGGTCATGGTCGTGATCCTGATCGCCTGGTGCACCTATACGGTCTGGGTCCGCGGCGCTCATCTTCCCCCGCCGCCCACGCCGGCCAACATCATTCTCGATCGCCATTCGCTCGGCTGGTTGACGGGTTCTCGCCTCCTGCGAATGATCCCCGCGATTGCGATATTCGTCGGCTTGGGCCATTCCGTCCTGGCCATGAGCGGCGAAGAGTCCCTGGCGCAGGTTTACCGCGAAATCCAGCACCCGAAGCTGCCGAACCTGAAGAAGGCGGGACTCGTCATTTTCGTTTACAGCATGGTCTTCACGTCGCTGGTTTCGATTTTCGCCGTGATGATCATCCCGGACGAGATTCGCAAGCACTTCCTTGAGAATTTGATCGGCGGATTGGCCATGAGCCTGGCCGGGCCGGCTTCGCTGCGCCTGCTCTTCCACGTTTTTGTTGTTGTTGTGGGCACATTGATTCTCGCCGGCGCGGTCAATACGGCGATTATCGGCTCCAACGGCGTCCTGAATCGCGTCTCCGAAGACGGTGTGCTCACCGACTGGTTCCGCCAGCCGCACCGCAAGTACGGGACGTCGCACCGGCTCATCAACATCATTGTGACGCTGCAAATCGTGACGATTCTCGCCAGCCGGGGCGAAGTGACGTTTCTCGGCAACCTCTATGCGTTCGGCGTGATTTGGAGTTTCGCGATGAAGGGGATCGCGGTGCTCATCCTGCGGTACACGCATCCCGGCGGCCGCGAATATCGCGTGCCGGGAAATATCAAGATCGGCGGCGTGGAAATACCGCTGGGGCTGGGCCTGATTACCCTTGTTCTGCTGTTGATTGCGGTTGTCAATCTGTTTACAAAGCCTGAAGCCACGGTTTCCGGATTGATTTTTTCATTCGCTCTCTTCGGTGTCTTCGAGATCTCCGAGCGCTTCGTCCATCGCCGTGGCGAAGCTCACGTCGAGATGGATCAGTTCAATGTGGCCTCGCAAGCGGAGCTGTCTCCTCTGAGCGTGGGCTGCCGCCCGGGCAACGTTCTCGTTCCCGTGAGCAATTACCACGCGCTCTACCATCTCTCGGCCGTGCTCGACCAGGTTCAGCCAGCTCATCGCGACATCATCGTCCTGCACATTCGTCTCTTGCGGCGCGCGGCGTCTGGAGAGAGCGAACTCGAAGCCGAGCAACTGTTCGGCAGCATCGAGCAGTACCTGTTCACTCAGGCGCTTTCGCTGGCGGAAAAACGCGGCAAGACCGTGAAACTCGCGGTCATCCCCGCCAGCGATCCCTGGGAAGGAATCGTGCGCGCCGCCGCCAGCCTGGAGTCCTCGACGATCGTTCTGGGCCATTCCACCAGGTACTCGGCGGCGACGCAGGCCCGGCAGATTGGTCACTCGTGGGAAGCGCTCCCGGATCCTCGGCCTCCATTCAATCTGGAGATCTATTCTCCCGGCGGCCAGCGCGAATTCTTCCTGCTTGGCCCGCATTCTCCTCAACTGACTCCGAACGAGGTGCGGCTGGTCCACGAGCTATGGCTCCGCTTCAGCGATGCGGTCGCGCCCGAGGAACTTCACCACCACGACGTGGTCCATTTTGCCTTGAACGAGGTGGAACAAGAGATCTCCGAGGGCCGCGAAAACGATATTGTGACTCGCCTGCGCGCCCACCTCGAGAACAACCGGAAAAAACGATCGTCCCAGTCTTGACGTTCGGTTCAGCTGCTTGGCGCAATCTCTGAAGTGCAGAAGGCGCATCGCGATGCCTTCAGCGGCACTTTGGAGAGGCAACGCGGGCAATCCCGCGTCGTCTCGGCCTCTGCGGGCTTCGGCCACATGCGATTCACCTGCCGCAGCAGCAGGAAGATCGCGAATGCCACAATAAGGAAGTTGATGATCGTGTTCAGGAAGATGCCGTAATTGAGGGTTACGGCGCCCGCCGCCTTGGCGGCCGCCAGCGTGTCGTAGTGCGCGCCGCTCAAGCTGATGAAAAGTTCGGTGAAATCCACGTGTCCCAACAACCGCCCGACGGGCGGCATCAGAATGTCTTTGACGAACGAACTTACAATTCCGCCAAAGGCTGCCCCGATGACGATCCCGACCGCCATATCCAGCACGTTGCCTCGCACCGCGAATTCTTTGAACTCTTTGAACATTTTCGCGCTCCTTGCAATGAGAATGGATTCACTGTTGAGAAAAACCGATTCGACTTCGCAATTCCGATTGTATTCATGGACGAAGGGCGCGGGGCCGCCGCCGCACATCAGCCGCCGTAGGAAAATCCGGCCTCGCGCAGCGTGAGCGGCTCTTCTTCGCGCCGCGAGCCGGCTTCCACGACTTGGCCTACGAAAATCGTGTGATCGCCGCGCCGCACCTCATCCACCACCCGGCACTCGAACCACGCGGGCGCGTCGAGCAGCAGCGGCGCTCCGGTCGCGCCGCTTTCGTAACGGCATCCGTTGAGCGTTTCGCCCGCGGGCTGCGCGCCCTTGAAGAATTTCACCGCGAGGTCTTTCTGCCCTTTCCCGATGACGTTCAGCGCGAATACGCGCGACGCGGAAATGACCTCGTGCAGCGAGCTGTCCACTTTGATTCCGACCACGATCAACGGCGGTTCAAACGACGCCTGCGTGACCCAATTGATGGTTCCGGCCCCGATGGATTCTCCGGATCGCGAAGTGGCCACAAACAGCCCATAGGGAATTAATCGCAGCACGCTCTTTTTCGTGTTTGGATCCGTCGGCATCCCTGGTTGCTCACGTCCTGCGTAACGAAAGCGCCGCGCCCGCGAGGCCGCGCAGGATCAGAATTCCCCCGGCCACGCCCAGCACCACGCCGGCCCAGCGAAGCGTCACCCAGGCAAGTGAAAGCATCAACGCCCCGACGGCCGCCAGCGATGCGCCGCGAATTGTCTCGACGGCGCGCGCGCCCGCCGTTGCGTAGCGTCCGCTCCGCATCCAGACGCGCGCTCCCCACACGACCAAGACCGCTCCGACCGCCAGCCACGCCGGCCGCCTGGGATCGAAGAAGTAGCGGCCGCTCGCAGCCAGCCCCAACAGCAACGCGCCCAAAAGCACAAGGATCAGCTCGTTGAGCATCCGGAACAAATGTTGCGGCGTGACCATGCGAGTCCGGTTAGACGCGCTCGATGCGCACGGCGGTCAGCATGACCGGCTGCCGGGGCCGGTCGTGCGAATCGCGCGCCACCTGCGAGATTCTCACCGCGACGTCCAGCCCTTCCACGACTTCACCGAAAATCGTGTGCCGCCGGTCGAGCCACGGCGTCGGAGCGACGGTCACGAAAAACTGGCTGCCGTTCGTATTCGGCCCGGAATTGGCCATCGAGAGTTTCCCGGGCTTGTCGTGTTTCAGCGATGCATGAAACTCATCCTCGAATTTGTAGCCGGGGTCGCCCGTGCCGGTGCCGAGCGGACAGCCTCCTTGAATCATGAATTCCGGAATCACGCGATGAAACGCGAGCCCGTCGTAGAACGGCCGCTTGGCGGGCTTGCCCGTCTTCGCATCGCGGAATTCCTTTGTGCCTTCGGCCAGGCCGGCGAAGTTTGCGACGGTCTTCGGCGCTTCCTTCTCGAACAGCTTGCAGACGATCGTGCCGTTGGATGTTTCAAGTATTGCGTACGTTCCAGGTGTGCGGGCCAATGCGGCTTCTCCTTTGCGAATCGTTTCGATTCTCTGTGAATCCCGGCATATTCGAGCCGGCGGGCATTATCGCCCAACCGGCGCCCGGCGGGGCAAAGAAAATACCTGCGACCGATTCTTCCGAACAGTAATAGACTGCTTCTCCGCAGCTTGAATCTCACGGGCAAGCGTGCGCATCGAATTTGCGGAAGGAACCTATGGACGACGTTCGCAACGTGGTCATCATCGGCAGCGGTTGCGCGGGACTGACGGCCGCCATCTACGCCGCTCGCGCCAACTTGAAACCCATCGTCATCGACGGCTACGAGCCCGGCGGACAGCTTACGCTCACGACGATGGTCGAGAACTACCCCGGCTTTCCCGAAGGCATTCTCGGTCCCGAGTTGATCGAGAACATGCGCAAGCAGGCGCAGCGTTTCGGCGCGGAATTTCACGCGGGGGCCGTCACCGAAGTCGATTTCTCCCGCCGCCCCTTCACGATCACCGCGGCGCAAACGAGCTATCGGGCGCACGCGCTGATTGTGGCCGCGGGCGCGTCGGCTCGATTGCTCGGTCTCGAATCCGAAAAGCAGCTCATGGGCCACGGCGTCTCGACCTGCGCCACCTGCGATGGTTTCTTCTTCCGCGGCAAGGAGATTGCCGTCGTCGGCGGCGGCGATTCCGCCATGGAGGAGGCCAATTTCCTCACAAAGTTCGCCAGCCGCGTCCACCTGATTCACCGGCGGAACGAATTTCGCGCGTCGAAAATCATGCTGGATCGCGTGCGCGGCAACGAGAAGATTCGCGTCGTCACGCCGGCGATCGTTGAAAGGGTGCTCGATCCGGGCAAGGGCGCCGTCGAGGGCGTCGAGTTGCGCGACCTCAAGAGCGGCAAGACTTCCACCCTCGAACTCGAGGGCATCTTCATCGCCATCGGCCACGACCCCAACACGAAAGTCTTTCGCGGGAAGCTCGAGATGGATCAGAACGGCTATCTCATCACGCACGACGGCAGCAAGACGAACATCCCCGGCGTCTTTGTCGCCGGCGACGCGCAGGACCATCACTACCGGCAAGCCGTCACAGCCGCGGGTTCAGGCTGCATGGCCGCCCTCGACGCCGAACGATTCCTCGAAGAACCAGAGCTCGCGTAATTCTCCGGCGGTGTCCCGTTCACTGCATAGATTCGCCGGGCTTCAGCGCGTGAATTTCCAGGCCTGCAATGTCCTGCGTCAATTCGCGTAGCGCCTCCGGCGTTCCCGTCAGCGCGGGGAATGTGCCGTAATGCATCGGAATCACATGATGCACGCCGAGCAACCGGATCGCATGCGACGCTTCGAGCGGCCCCATCGTGTAGAGATCGCCGATCGGCAGCAGCGCGACATCCGGCTTGTAGATCTCTCCGATCAATTTCATGTCGCCGAAGACGGTTGTATCGCCCGCGTGGTAAACGGTCAGCCCGCCCGGCAGCCGCACGATCCATCCGCCCGGTTCGCCGCCGTAAATGATCTTGCCTTCGTCTTCGATGCCGTTCGAGTGGAACGCGTTGACGAGCGTGGCCGAAACGTCGCCGAGTTTCACGGTGCCGCCCTTGCTCATCGCCGTCACGTTCGCGACGTCCTTCGATTCCAGCCACAAGGCTGTCTCGTAAATTGCCGCGATTTTCGGCTTGTGCGTTTTCGCCAGCAGCAGAGTGTCGCCGAGATGGTCCCCGTGCGCGTGCGAAATCAGAATTACGTCCACGCGCGAGGGCCGTTGCAGTCCCGTTGGGCATTTGGGATTTCCCGTTAGCCATGGATCGATCAGTACGACGCTTCCGGCCGGCGTCGTAATCTGAAAAGTGGAATGGCCGAGCCAAGTAATCTTGTTTCCGCCGGTGCGCAGCATGGGTCTCCTCCTGTCCCGCCGTTCTTTGGACCGCGAACGCTCATTCTAAGCGCTCCCGCCCGCGCCGTTCAATTCCGCCCCTGAAGCGGCGATTGCCCGAGGGATGAATCCGCCATCGCGTTCGTGCTCGGGAGCCGGGATGAAGCATTCGCAACATACTCAGACGCGGGCGAGGCGGGCAGTTGCGCGCGTGCTACGATTTGGGTAGGCCAGTCTTTCCTCGAGGGTGCGCGCTCATGGAACCTTGGATCATTCGCCAGTGCCGGCTCACTTGCCGGCGTCAAGTTGCGGCGTGGGCCGTGATTCTTCTCGCCGGACTGTGTTTCGTCGGCTATAACGCGCGCTACGTCCGCAATTTCTTCCTCGGGCCGTTTCAGCTCTCCGCAAACGATCTCGCGCAAATCAGCGACGCGGATAAAGCCCCGCGCTATTTTGTATCCGTTACCGGCGACAAAATCACCGATACCGGCCTGCAGGAAACGACAACGCCAACCAATAACGGGACAGCCGAAGCCACATATGTCTCGGCGAGCTTTTACACACTCAAGGTCGGCGACCGTCTCCTCATCGTGAGGAGCCCTTCTTCTCCCGGCACGAGCGTGACGGGGCAATTGGCGCCTATACCCTCCGATGTTTCCGACCACCTTTTCACGGGCATCAATTCGACCCTGAGCTCCAGCGATTGCTATCCGTTCTATCTCGATACGCAGGGCTTCCGCACTTCCGGCTATTGGGGCATCGCCATCGCGGCGCTCGTTCTCATTCTCGTTGTGGCTTTTGCGAGGCCGGCTCTGATGCGTCTGCGCGACATCGAAACCCACCCGGCGGTGAAACGCGCGCGCCTCTGGGGCGACCCGATTAGCGTATCCGTCGAGGCCGAACGCGAATTCAACGGGCAGGTGCGTTACAAGGGCGCCAGCGTCGTCCTCACCGACAACTTTGCAATCCTGAAAAGCTTCTTCAGCTTCAATCTCTACCGCTTTCACGATCTGCTCTGGGCCTACAAGAAAGTTACCCAGCGCAGGGTGAATTTCATTCCCACCGGAAAGACCTACTCCGCCATCCTGCATTTCTACGGCGGCAACCTCACCTTCATCGCAAACGAAAAGCGCGTCGAGGAAGTCCTGCAATTTGCCGGGAGCCGCGCGCCCTGGGCCATCGTCGGTTACTCCGCGGACTTGAACAAGCTCTTCACGAAGCAGGTCAGCGCCTTCTGCGCCGCCGTCGAAGCCCGCCGCCGCGACCTCGCCGCCAAGCCCTCCTGAAGTTGACACCCTCCGGAAGCGAAAGATGCCTCTTCTCTGCTTTTACGCTTATTCGGCGAATTCGTTGCGAGAGGAAGCGCTGCCCGGAAGCAGCGACTTGATGACCACGTAGAGGACCGGAATGAAAATCAAATTCAGCGTTGTCGCGGCGATCATGCCGCCGAACACTGTTGTCCCGACCGAGATGCGCCCCGCGCGGCCCGCGCCCTGCGCCAGCACCAGCGGCACAACGCCCAGAATGAACGCGAGGGAAGTCATCAGGATCGGCCGCAATCGAATGCGCGCCGCCTCAATCGCCGCTTCGACGATCGTCATGCCCTGCTCGCGCAACTGCTCGGCGAATTCGACAATCAGAATCGCGTTCTTGCTCGCCAGGCCGATCAGCATGACCAGGCCGATCTGGCAATAAACGTTGTTCTCCAAGCCGCGCAGCGACTGCGCCGAAATCGCGCCGAGCAGCGCGAGCGGCACCGCGAGCAGCACGATGAACGGCAGAACGAAGCTTTCGTATTGCGCCGCAAGCGTCAGATAGACGACCACCAGACCCAGCGCGAACAGGATCGTCGCCTTCCCGCCGGATTCGACTTCCTCGAGCGACAACCCGCTCCATTCGTACGTCATCCCCTGCGGCAAGACTCTCTTCGAGAGCGCGTCCATCGCCGCCATTCCTTCGCCGGAGCTGCGACCGCTCGCGGCGGAGCCGTCGATTTCCGCCGAGCGAAACAGATTGTAATGGCTGATCACCTGCGCGCTTGCGGCCGGTTCGATCGTGGCGAGCGATTCGAGCGGAATCAGTTTCCCGGTATCCGAGCGCACGTAATACTGGCTGATGTCCTTCGGCTTCGCGCGAAATGCGGAATCGGCCTGCACGTACACGCGGTACGACCGGTTGTTGAAGTCGAAGTCGTTCACATAGACCGAGCCCATGTAAACCTGCAGCGTGTCGCTGATCTGGCTGATGGGAACCTGCAAGCTCTTTGCCGCCTCGCGGTCGATGTGCACGAGGTACTGCGGATCGTCGGCCGTAAAACTCGTGAACAATCCCGCGAGGTCCGGGTCCGCATTCCCCCGCGCCACGATTTGATTCGCCGCGCTCGCAAGCTGCGGCAGCGTGTTGCGTCCCTGATCTTCGAGTTCGTACGTGAAGCCGCCGAAATTGCCGAGCCCGTCCACCGCGGGCGGATTGAAGGGCTGGACGATCGCGCCCGAAATCCCGGCGAGCGGCCCGCGCAGACGTTCGATCACCTGCTGCGCGGAGTGTTCGCGCCCTTTGCGCTCCGCGAACGGCTTGAGGCTTGCAAACATGATGGCGCGATTCGGCGCCGAGCCCGACAAGCTGAAACCCACAACCGAAAACCCGCCTTCGACATCCGGCTCCCGCGACATCGCCTTCTGCGCCTCGGCGCAAATCGCGCTCGTGTACGTAATGGAAGCGCCTTCCGGCGCCTGCACGACGATGAAAAAGTAACCCTCGTCGTCCTCCGGAATGAATGCCTGCGGCACGCGCTGGTAATTCCAATAGGTCAGTCCGAGCCCCGCGAAAAAAAGGACCAGCATGGCGGGCTTAAAGCGCAGCGCCGTGCGCAGAGCCGAGCGATAAAAATCCGTCCCGGCGCGCACCAGCCGGTTGAACGCGCCGAACAATCCGCCGCGCACGTCCGCTTCTTTCCTCAGAAACAGCGCGGAGAGCGCCGGCGAGAGCGTGAGCGCATTGAAGGCCGAGATGGAAACGGAAAACGCGATGGTCAGCGCAAACTGGCGGAACAGAATTCCGGTCGTGCCGGGGAACAGCGCCACCGGCAGAAACACCGAAACGAGCACGAGCGACGTCGCCACGACCGCGCCCGCGACCTCCTTCATCGCCACCGACGCGGCGTTGTGCGGTTCGGTGATTCCCTCGTTGAGGTGCCGCTGCACGTTTTCGATGACGACGATGGCATCGTCCACAACGAGGCCCGTGGCGAGCGTGATGCCGAAAAGCGTCAGTGTGTTGACCGAAAACCCCAGCAGCTTGACGAAGGCGAACGTGCCGATAAGTGAAACGGGAATCGTCACCGCCGGAATGATCGTGCTGCGCCAGTCCTGCAGAAAAATATAAATCACGCCGATGACGAGAAGGATCGCCTCCAACAGCGTAATGAGCACGTCGCGGATGGATTCGCCGACGACGGTCGTTGTGTCGAACGCGATGGCGTAGCGGAGTCCCGGCGGGAAATTCTTCGCCAGACGCTGGAGCTCCGCTTTGGCATCGCGGTCCACGTCGAGTGCGTTCGCGCCGGGAAGTTGGGTGACGCCGATGCCGACGGCCTCGTGGCCGTTGAAATTCAAATCGGAGCTGTAATCTTCGGCGCCGAGTTCGGAACGGCCGACGTCCTTGATTCGCACCAGAGTGCCGTCCGTTCCGGACTTAAGAATGATGTTGTCGAACTCCGAAGGTTCCGTAAGCCGCCCGATGGCGCGGACGCTGATCTGAAACGACTGCCCCGCGGGTGCGGGCGGCGCGCCGATCTGCCCCGCGGCGATCAAGACGTTTTGCTCGTTGAGCGCGTTCAGAACGTCGGTGGCCGTGAGGCCGTGCTGCGCCATGCGCGCCGGGTCGAGCCAAAGCCGCATCGAGTAGCGGCGTTCCCCGAAAATGAACACTTCGCCGACGCCGGGTACTCGCTTGAGCGCGTCGCGCACGTACACGTCGAGGTAGTTGCTGAGAAAGAGGCTGTCGTATTGGCCGTTCTCGGCGTAGACGCCGGCGCCGAAGACGAATCCGCCCTGCTGCTTGCTGATGATGATGCCCGTGTTCTTCACTTCGTTGGGCAGAAGGCCCAGCGCCTGGTTCACCCGGTTCTGCACGTCCACGGCGGCAAGATCGGGATCGCGGCTGACGTTGAAGACCACGGTGATAGTGCTGTTGCCGCTGTTGTCGCTCGTCGAGGTCATGTACTTCATTCCCTCAACGCCGTTGATGGCTTGTTCGAGCGGAATCGTGACCGCGCTTTCGACGGTCTGGGCGTTCGCGCCGATGTACCCGCTGCTGACGCTGACCTGCGGCGGAGCCAGGCTAGGGAACTGGGAAACCGGCAGCGTCGGAATGGCCATCGCGCCCGCGAGCACGATCAGCAGCGCGCAGACGGTAGCGAAGACGGGCCGGCGAATGAAGAAGTCAACAAACACGATTCACTTGCGCCCTCGCCCGCGCGCGGTCCGACATCTGGTGGAATGCATCGAGTCAGTGCCCTGCGGAAGAACCCGGCTCGCTTTGAATGTCTTCCGTGACTGGAGCGCCATCCGCAAGGAATTGTGTGCCGGTGACGATGATGTGATCGCCCGGGTGGATGCCGTCGAGCACTTCGTAATCGTTGCCGAACGTGTCGCCGATTTTCAAGAGTTTCTGCCGCGCCACCGTGCCGCCGGATTCGTTTTCGGCGAAAAACGCGAAGTATTGGCCGTTGATGCGCAACACCGCGAGCACCGGCACCACCGGCGCGGAATGCGTGCCCCAAATCACTTCCGCGCGCACCTGCTGCTCGACGCGCAATTTGCCCTGCGCGTTCAGCGCGATCGCCTTCACCAGAACCGTTTGCGTCGTGTCGTCCACTTCGGGCGAAAGAAACGTGACCTGCGATTGCACCAGCAAATTGCCGGAGGCGTCCTTCAGATTTACCGGCAGGCCAAGCCGCACCTCGCGGGCGCGCGCGACGGGCACGTAAATATAGGCTTCGAGCGCGCCCGGCTCATCCACCGTGGTGAGCAGTGTGGCGGTCGTGACGCTGTCGCCCACACGGACCGGGATGTCCCCGACGACGCCGTCCATCGGCGCGACCACCTGATAGTAATGCAGCTCGACCTCCTGCTCTTTCACTTGCTGGTCGAGCGAATTCATTTGCTGTACGGCGGTGTCGTAGTTGTTCTGCGCGGTATCGAAGTCCTGGCGCGAGATGACGCCTTGATCGACAAGTTTCTGCGCGCGATCCAACTGTGTTTTCGCGAACCGCACGTTCGCTTCCTGTGCCGCGCGCGACGCCTCCAGGCTGCCGACCGTCGCTTGCTGCTTCAGGGGGTCCACTTGCAGCAGCGGTGCGCCGGCCTTCACGAGATCACCGGATTTCACGTAGATCTTGTTAATCTGGCCCGCGACTTGCGGCGTGATGGCCGCCGAGTGCCTGGATTTCAGAATCGCCACATACTCGTTCGAATCGGGGATGGCGACGGCCCGCGCCACCTGGACTTGGACGCGCACCGCGCCGGGTGCAGCATCGCCCGATGCGCTCTTATGGCCGCACCCGGCGATCCAAACGCACATCGCCAGCGCCGCCACGGAAAGCATCTTGGCGCCGGTTGGGGAATTGCGATAGTTGTGCCGCTCGCGGATCATTCTCGGGTCAACCCCTCAAACAGGATTCCTGAGCGCGGCGCCGAAATCCAAAGCCAGGACTGCATCCAGCGGGCACGCGGAAATGTCGCCTCGGGGTTCGTACAATATAAACTGCCCCGCTTCCGAACACAACCGCCCGCCGCGTTCCCGGAGCGCCGCGCGCGCCAAAATAGAAGCACAAGGTATCGGCGGGGTGCTTGTGAGGCCCTGATTTTGATGGTATAAAAGTATTTCCAGCATGTGCCCCGGGCAACGGTGAGCGTCCAGGCCCAGGCGGCCCGCCTAAGGAGAAGCAAGATGGCCTATGTGATTGCTGAGCCCTGCATCGGCACTAAAGATACCGCCTGCGTGGACGTTTGCCCGGTGGATTGCATTCACCCGCGCAAGGACGAGGCGGATTTCGCGGCCGAGACGCAGCTTTACATCAGCCCGGTCGAGTGCATTGATTGCGGCGCCTGCGTGCCCGTGTGTCCCGTGACCGCGATATTCGCCCTGGAGGATTTGCCGGAAAAGTGGGCGAGCTTCACCAAGATCAACGCGGACTGGTACGAGAAGAAGAAGGCTTAAGTCAATCCCCCGCGAGATTCGCAAACTTTCCTGCGGCGGGGCTTTGGGCTCCGCCGTCTGTTCTTCCATTCATCTTTCTGAGCGGTTTTTTCAATTCGTGGGCGCGGGGCTCGCCGCGCTATCATGTTAGCGAGCCTCATCTTGGAGTTGCCGCTTGTCCAAGTTTCACCTAGTCCTGCTGATTCACGCTCACCAGCCCGTCGGCAATTTTGAATTTGTATTTGAGCGCAACTTCCAGAAGTCCTACCTCCCGTTTATCGAATGCCTGGAGCGCCACCCGGGCGTGCGCATGGGACTTCACTATTCTGGGCCGCTCTTGGAATGGCTCGACGCTACTCATCCGGAATATTTCGCGAAATTAGGCGAGATGGCCGCGCGCGGTCAGATTGAGCTGGTCGGCGGCGGATTCTACGAGCCGATCCTCGTCTCGATTCCTCCGCGGGACCAGACCGAGCAGATCGCGCGGCTCACAGCGTTTCTCGAGCGGCACTTCGAACGACGCCCTCGCGGAGCGTGGCTTGCCGAGCGCGTTTGGGAGCCGCAATTGGCTTCTGCATTGGCGTCGGCGGGCGTGGACTACACCCTGGTGGACGACAGGCATTTTCTATCGGCGGGATTCGAGCCGGAGCAGTTGTTCGGTCACTACGTCTCGGAAGATCGCGGCCTGAGTGTCCGAATGATCCCCGGCCTGCAATCGCTCCGTTATCTGGTGCCGTTCCGCGAGGTCGCCAACGTCATCGGTTTCCTGCGCGACGCGAGCGCCCGCCATCCCGGCGGGATGGCGGCCATGGGCGACGATCTCGAAAAATTCGGCGCCTGGCCCAGCACCTACGATCACTGTTACACAAACGGCTGGCTCGAGCGTTTCTTCGCGGCGCTGGAATCCGAAGCGGGGTGGCTGGAGACCGCGCTTCCGGCTGAGCATATCGCTTCGCACCCGGCGCTCGGCCGCGCGGACCTGCCCACGGCCTCCTATACGGAGATGATGGAGTGGGTGCTGCCGACCGAAGTGCGCCGGCGATTCCACGATCTGCGCGAACGGTTCGCAGGCGAGCCTGACGTGCAAAGATTCCTGCGCGGCGGTTTCTGGCGCGGATTCTTCACGAAGTACCCGGAATCGAATCTCCTGAACAAAAAAATGATGCGCGCGGCGGACAAGATCGAGCGGCTGGGGCATCGGCGGCGCGCGCCAGCGGCGATCGCGAAGCTGGCCGAAGCGCGGACCCTGGTTCTCAGCGCGCAGTGCAACGATGCCTACTGGCACGGCGTCTTCGGCGGGCTCTACTCGCCTCTCCTGAGGACCGCGCTCTGGAGGGCGCTGATTCGCGCCGAAACGCTCGCGGCTTCGGTCGAGAACCGGCGGAACCGGAAACCGCGCGCCGCGCGCCTCGATCTGGACTGCGACGGCGCCGAAGAAGTATTGGTGGAAGCGCCGCAGTTTTCGGCTCTTGTGAAGCCCTCCGATGGCGGCACCATTGCCGCGCTTGACGACCGGCGCTCCGCCGTGACCCTTGTGAATTCCATGATGCGCCGCCCGGAGGCCTACCACGCGCGGCTGCAGGAGGTCTCGACGCGGCAGGGCGGAAACGTCACCTCGATTCACGATCAAACGCACGCGAAGGAAGAGGGGCTTGACCAGCGCCTGCGCACCGATCGCTGGCTGCGCCACGCATTCCGCCTCCTGCTTTTCGCGCCGGGCAAGCGTTACGAGGATTGCGACGCCATCCGTCTGGAGGAAAATGCCGCTCTCGCCGGCGGCGTTTATGGAGTCGAGGAGGCCGAAGCCGGGCGCGTGAAACTTGCGGCGGAGACGCCGTTCGAGAATGGCATTCTGCGAGCCCGGAAGCAGTTTGAATTTGGGCCCGCACCGGGTGGATTCCAGGTTCATTGCGGCGTCGAGATTTCCTACTCCGGTTCCGCTTCCGTCGAACTCGAAGCGGGCCTCGAGTTGGTTCTGAACTTTCTCGCGCCCGACGAGCCGGATCGTTACTTCGAGACACCCGAAGGCAGGCGAAAACTCTGCTGGGGCGGAACCGTGCCGGCCAATTCGCTGCGCATCGTGGATGAGTGGCAGGGCGTTGCCGCCCAGATCGAGGCGCCCGAAGTGCGGCACATCTGGGTCGTGCCGATCGAGACCGTTTCAGAGTCCGAAGAAGGATTCGAGCGCGTGTATCAGGGCTCCCAGATTGTCCCCGTTTGGCCGGTGCATTTGGATGCCGGGACGATCTGGACCGCCGGAGTGCATCTGCGAATCGGCCCCGCTTCGAGCAGTTCCGTTCCTTCCACCGTCTGATAAGCGTCGGCGGCGGGTCAATTTCCGATAACCGCGTTATACCTCCAAGTGGAGTTTTCGGACTGCGCCGCGACTCGACCAGAGTTCGGGCTCGGCGGTTCTATTCGTGGATGAGATAGCCTGCTTAAAACAACAATCTTGTGTGCTCTATTGCCAATGGCGTGCGATGATGACATACATTCCGCAATACTTGCGAGAACGCTTGGATGGTCGAGAAAGCGGCTGAAGAAGATCGTTTTATCTGGTGGCTGCCCTTATATGCCGTATTAGGTACGTTTGTCGTCTTCTTCGCAGTGGCTATCGGTCTGCCACCAGATATGGGATTAATCCTATATATAGTTGCCGTTGGGCCGATCATTAGCATTGCATTGCTGCGTATCGCCATCCGCAAAAAGCGGCGTCGGCGTCTATCGATACTGTCGATGCTGGCTGTCTATTGCGCTATTTCAGCGGCCTTGGTCGGAAATTTTTTTGCAGTTCGCACCGCCGCCAGATGGTTCGTTTGGTCGCACGATTACAAGGCCAAGGTTCTGGCACAACCGGCCTCAGCAAACGGAGAGTTGAGGCATGTCGAATGGGATGGTTGGGGGTGGGCTGGACAGGACACCACCGTGTTTCTTGTTTTCGATCCGGCCGATTCGCTTTCGGCGGCGGCGATGAGCCATCAACCCGGCAAGTTCAACGGCATACCCTGCGAGGTCCCCCTTGTACGTCGTCTGGAGAGCCATTGGTACACCGTTCGGTTTTACACCGATGAATACTGGGGCCGATGCCATTAAGACGATGTCGGCAGTAGGCAGTGACTCGGAAACTATTTCAATGCCTTGCGGCTCCTCTCCCGAAAGCACCGGTCGATTGGCCGTATAGTCTGATCACTGGAAACCGAGACACTACCAGATCGTCTGCCGAGTTGCCGAAATCGAAACGCCTTTGCTAGAGTCGTGCGGCAGGCTACGGCCGGGCAGGCGGAGGCCGCGTTTCGGAAGCCGGGGAGGGAAGCATGCCGGGCAAAGCGGATTGGATGGATCTTCTTGTTTGTCCTGAATGTCGCACGAAAGTGTTGCCCACCGCGGACGGCCAGGGGCTCCGCTGCGCAACCTGTGGCCGCGTCTATCCCATCCGCGACGGCTTCCCCGTGATGCTTCCGGAAGAAGCGAGCATGGATCCGCAGGCGGGGAAGTCTTGATGCGGCGCGAACGGCAATTTCTCCCTAACCTGGCCGTCGGTTCTCTCATATGAAAACTTCAACCAGAAAACTTGAGCGGCTCGTGCAGGCGTTCCGCGGACGGCGAATGGGAGTCCTTGGCGACTTCATGCTGGATCGCTACGTCTGGGGCTCGGCCACGCGGCTTTCGCCCGAGGCGGCCGTACCCGTGGTTGATTTCGTTTCTGAATCGCAGGTGCTGGGGGGAGCCGGCAACGTCGCTGCGAATTTAGCTGCGCTCGGCGCCAGGGTGGAAGCGTTCGGCGTGACCGGCGTCGATGAGTCGGGCCGCGCGCTGCGCCGATGCCTTGCCGCGCAGGGCATTGCCGCGCAGGGAATGCTTGAGGATGCCGCGCGGATGACGACGGTGAAGACGCGCGTCATTGCGCGCCATCAGCAGGTCGTCCGCGTGGATCGCGAGCAGCGTGGCCCGATCGATTCCACGCTCGAGGCAAAATTGATCCGCCGCGTAAAGGTTGCCATGCCGCGACTCGACGCGCTGGTGATTTCCGATTACGACAAGGGCGTGGTGACGGACGTGCTCGCGGAGCGCGTCCTCGGAGAAGCGCAGCGCCGCGGACTCCCGGCGCTGGTCAAGCCGAAGACTTCGCGCCTTTTCGGCTATCGCGGCGCCACGGCGATTGTTTGCAACTCAAAGGAGGCCGGCTTCTTCGTGACGCGCTCGCTCGCCGACGATGGCGCGGTCGAGCAGGCCGGGCGCTCTCTGCTGGCGCATTTCGGCTGCGCCGCCGTGCTCATCACGCGCGGGGAGCACGGCCTTTCGGTGATTGAAGAAGGCGTCGCGCGGCCATTGCACGTGCCTGCGACGAGCTTCGAGATCAGTTACGCGCGCGTGGGTTTGCCGGGCGTGGAACGCGGCTCGGCGGCGCGGCAGGTGTTTGACGTGACCGGCGCGGGAGACACCGTGCTCTCCGTGCTGGCGCTGGCAATCGCATCCGGCGCGGCCGTTCAGGACGCGGCGCGTCTCGCGAACCTCGCCGCCGGAGTCGTTGTCGGCAAGCTCGGCACCGCAACTCTTTCGCCTGCCGAGCTTAGCGCGGCTCTACGCGAGCTCGTCTGACACGCGCAACTCGCGCCGTGCGGCGCGCGCCGCGTTGAGCGCGAAGCCGCTTCCTGCTGACAATTAGAATGGCCAGAAACTTAGAGTTTGATCCGAGCGTTCCACCCAGATCTTCACTTCGCGCGTTCGATTACTTTTCGGATCGCTCGAATCGGGGAATGGCGCATACGGACTGACTTCCACCGTCACGATGACTCCGCTCACCGCGTCAACCCCTCCGCCCCCGTGGCTCGCGGGTTCCGACGCCGACTCGATGCGATAACTCAGCACCGGGCCGTAATATCCTTGCGCGTCCCAGTCGCTCACGAAATCCCGGTAGCTGTAAGTCGAATGAGGATGCCAAATCTGGTAGGCCTGCTGCATGTTTCCCGCGACGACGGCGTCCAGGAATCGCTCGACCGTATGCTTTTCGGTCGCGTAGCGAAAAAAGAACCAGAAGCCGACAGCAAGAAGCACCGCTAGCGCCAGGCCGCTGATGACGTAGCGAAGTAGTTTTGATTTTGGTTCTTCCGGTCCCGAATCGAGCAATCCCACAGTGACTCCTAAATTCTTGATTCAGAGAACGTGAGGTTCGCGTCTAGTTTAGCTAAATGGGCGAGTTCCGCAAGCTGACAACAAACTGAATCCCAGGAACGGATCTGCCGCTCAAGCGATCGTCATTCGTGATGAACAAATCCATCCCTGCGCTCGCAGCGCATGCGAGTTGAACGGCGTCGGGTGCCTTAACCCCGAGATCCCTCCGTATGCGCGCATAAGCCTGCGCGGCCTCCTCATCAAACGGCAATACGATGGAGGCATTCTGAATGGCGCGTGTATACTTTTCCGCCAGCTCACGGTCATCCTCTCGCACCGGCTTCACGAGAATTTCACCGAGAGTCAGGGTCGAAGTGAAAAGTTGGTCCTTTCGCTCCGTCATCCTCCGCCGAAGCCCAGCGACCTGTTCTGAAAATTTGCCGTAGTCCTCGAAGAGATAAATAAACAGATTGGTGTCCCAGAAAATGCGGCTCACTCCCAGCCCTCCCGAAGATGCCGGACGTAGTCGTCTGCATGTTCCGTCGCCCACAGGCGCTTACCGGAGCCGCGAAGGGAGAGCAGAGGATCCTCGCCCTCACCGCTGCCGACTCGCTTGCTATAGTCAGACTCATACCATTCCAGCAGCGAACTGTAATCGGGCGGAATCTCATCCTGCGCAGGAGTGGTCTTTGAGCCGTCACGCGAAGGATGAAATACATCACCCGGGCGATAGAGCCGTCGGCGGCCCTCCGCCGTTTCGTAAAGCATCCGGTATCGGCCAGGATTAGGCGCACGATTGGCCACACAGTGCTGCACGACGTGAACGTAGACTCCTGGGCGCAGTATCTCCGTCAGCCCTTCCTGCTTTGCCCGAGCGACTATCTCCTCCACGGAGAAATCCTCGCAGCGCGGGTTTTCCTTGTGCAGCAAGGCTGTTGCGATCCAAACCTCGTCTGCCACCCGGACCTCACGTTCCAACATTTTTCTCATAAAACCTCCATACAAAGAAATAATATAAATTCTAACACGCGGTGTCAAGTAGGAACTTTGGGACCGTCGCCGATGGGGGAAGAGGGAAAGGTCGAATTCCGTATTTTCTAATTCCGCCTGGAATCGAAATCAGGCCTAACAGGGAAGGAAACTGTTACCGGTTAGTCTTTTAGCACTCCGGCGGGGGCGCCGGCGGGCGGCTCGATCGAATATTTCGTTCGCTGCTTTTCGCGGTGCTGCTCGAGCGCAAGCTCGATCAAACGATCCAACAGCTTGCTGTACGGTAGACCGGATGCCTCCCACAGTTTCGGGTACATGCTGATCGAAGTGAAGCCCGGAATCGTGTTGATCTCATTCAGGAGCACGCGGCCCGTGCGCTGCTCCAGGAAGAAATCGACGCGCGCGAGCCCCAGAGCTTCGACGGCTCGAAACGCGCGCACGGCGAATTCCTGAAACCGTTTTACCTGCGCCTTGGAAAGCTTCGCGGGAATCAGCAGCCGCGTTCCTTCTTCAAGATACTTTGCGGCGTAGTCGTAGAATTCGCGGTGCGGCACGATCTCCCCCGGCACCGACGCGTGCGGATCCTCGTTCCCCAGCACGGAGACTTCGATCTCGCGGCCTTTGATCGCCCGCTCGACCACGATCTTCTGCGCAAATTCAGCCGCGAAATTCAGCGCCGAACCCAGCTCGCTGCGGCCGTGCACTTTCGTCATGCCGACAGAGCTGCCCAGCGTGGCTGGCTTGATGAACACCGGATAACGGAATTTCTTCTCGATCTCCCGGCGAAGTTTCTGCGGTTCGCGTTCCCACCGCGAGCGCAGGACCGCGAGAAAATCGCCGACCGGCAACTTTGCCTGCAGAAACAGCCGCTTCTGCATGTCCTTGTCCATGCCGACGGCCGAGCCCAGCACGCCGGCGCCGACGTACGGCACACCCGCAAGTTCGAGCAGTCCCTGTACCGTGCCGTCTTCGCCGTACGTGCCGTGCAGCACGGGGAAAACAACGTCCAGGCTGAACGCGCTCGAGGAGCGTTCGTCGAGCGGCAAGAGCCCCGGAATGTTCGGGTCCGCTGTAAGCGCCACGCGCGCTCCGCTGCGCAACACTTCCGGCAGCGGTTTCTGCGCGCTCGTTCCGGCGAGCCATCGGCCGTCTTTCGTGATTCCGATGGGCACGACTTCGTATCGTTCCGGGTCGAGCGCGCGAATCACCGACGCCGCCGAATTCAGCGAGACCTCGTGTTCGCCCGAGCGTCCGCCGAACAGCACGCCGACGCGCAACCGTTTCTTACCGTCACTCATGATGTGGAATTCCTATCTCCGCCGCTTGCAAACCGCGCGCGAAACTCCTCCGCGCGCCGGCTACAAAATCTTCTTTCCCAGCGCCGAGAGCACCATTTCGACGGCCAGCAGCGCCGTCTTGTTGTGCAAATCGATCACGGGATTGATTTCGACGACTTCGAGCGCCACCATCGTCTCGCTGTCCGCGATCATTTCCATCGCGAGGTGGGCTTCGCGATACGTCACGCCGCCGCGCACCGGCGTGCCCACGCCCGGGGCATCGGCTGGATCGACAAAATCCATGTCGAGGCTCACGACCGCGCCCGCCGCGTCGTCCGTCGCAAAGCGGATGGCCTCGCTCATAACGTCGCGCAGACCGCGCTCGTCGATATCGCGCATCGTGAACGCATGCACGCCCGAATCCTTGATGAGCCGCCGCTCCTTCGGGTCGAGGTCGCGCAGCCCCACAATCGCCACGTTGTGCGGTTCGACCTTCGGATGAAAGCCGAACAAGTCCACGAGCTCCGGCGGCCCGTGTCCGATGATTGCCGCGAGCGGCATCCCGTGCACGTTGCCCGACGGCGAACTCTCCGGCGTGTTCATGTCGCCGTGCGCGTCGAGCCACAGGTAGCCGATCTTCTTCGATTGCTTCTGGAAAAAACTCGATACTCCGGAGCACGAGCCGGCCGCGATGGAGTGATCGCCGCCGAGGACGAGCGGCAGAAAACCATCCCCGAGCGCGCGTTCGGTCTGTTCCCCCAGCCCCTGGCAGACCTCGGCGATTTCGTTCAAGTATTTCGCGCGCTTCTCGCCGAAGTGTTGCTCCTCCGGCTGCTTGACGGTGATGTTCCCGACGTCCTCGACGTGATGGCCGAGTTGCTTCAGCCGCGCCAGGAGTCCCGCAACACGCATTGCCGAAGGGCCCATGTCCACGCCGCGGCGGCTTTGGCCGAGGTCCATCGGTACGCCGATGATGCGGATCTTTTGCGCCATGCGAGATTCCGGCCCGAGTCCCCCGGGCCGCGATGCTCAAGGATAGACTCGATAAATCATGCGGGGGAAGGGGATGACTTCGCGGATGTGCTCCGTTCCGCATATCCAGGCTACCGTGCGTTCCAGCCCCAAACCGAAGCCCGCGTGCGGCACGCTCCCGTAGCGCCGCAGATCGAGATACCACTGAAACGATTCTTCGGGCAGGTTGTTCTCGCGCAGCCGCCGCAGCAGTAGATCGTAGTCGGCGATGCGCTCGCCGCCGCCGATGATTTCGCCGTAGCCTTCGGGCGCGAGCATGTCGAAGCCGAGCGCCAACTCGGGCCGCGCGGCGTCCGGCTGCATGTAGAACGCTTTAATCGCGGCCGGGTAGCGGTGCACCATCACGGGCCGGTCGCGCTGGCTCGAGAGCACGGTCTCTTCGTCGCCGCCGAAGTCATCGCCCCATTTCACCGGCTTGCCGTTTTTCTGCAGAATCTCCACGGCTTCATCGTAGGTGATGCGCGGGAACGGCGGCTTCACGCCGGCCAGCTTCGAGACGTTGCGCTTGAGCGTTTCGAGTTCGCGCGGGCGTCGCGCGACCACCGTCTGCACGATATGGCTCACCAGCCCTTCGCCCAGCGCCATCATGTCTTCCAGATGCGCGTAGGCGGCTTCGGGCTCCAGCATCCAGAATTCGGTCAAGTGGCGCCGCGTCTTGGATTTTTCCGCGCGAAACGTCGGCCCGAAGCAATACACCTTTCCCAGCGCCATCGCCGTGGCCTCGATGTAGAGCTGGCCGGACTGCGTCAGGTACGCTTTCTCGTCGTCGATGTACTTCACCTCGAAGAGCGTCGTCGTTCCTTCGCATGCCGCCGGAGTGAAGATCGGCGCGTCGGTGAGGATGTAGCCCTGGCTGTCGAGATATTCGCGCCCGGCGCGAACCGCTTCCGCGCGAATGCGCAGGATCGCGGCCTGTCGCGGCGTGCGAATCCACAGGTGCCTCTTGTCGAGCAGGAAATCCACGCCATGCTCTTTGAGTTGAATCGGGTACGGATCGTCTTCCGCCACGCGGCTGACGACTTCGATTTTCGTGATTGCGAGTTCGTGGCCGCCCGGCGCGCGCGGTTCGGCGCGCACCGCGCCCGTCGCGATGACGCTCGACTCCAGCGTCAACCCGCGCAACGCCTCGAACGCCGCCGGCTGCTCCTTCTGCGAGACCACGCCCTGCATTACGCCTGTGCCGTCGCGGAAAATCGGGAACAGCAGCTTGCCCGCTTCGCGCAAATTGTAAAGCCAGCCGCGGATCGTAATTTCCTGGCCGGCGTACCGCCCCGCGTCTTCTATCGTCACAATCGGCATCGAAACGTTTCTCCGTGAATGTTATCGCGTGAAGCGGGCGGCGCTCAGGCGGAGCCCGGCAATTCCCGCTCGAGGCGCTCGATCGCGCCCCGCGCGGCGTCCAGCACCGCCGCCTCCGCGGACTCCGCCGAGGCCGCGCGGCCTTCGCCCGCGGCTGCAATGGGCCCCGCAGCCGCCGGCGCGCGCAATTCCAGCACCAGGGGCACGCCCGCCGGCAAACCCGCGAGCGTCGCCACCCAATCGATGGCGCCTTCATACGGCAAAAGGTGCTCGTCCTTATCGCCGTGGTTGTCGTGGATGTGCGACGTCACGATCAGCGGACGCATCGGCTCGAGGCTCGCGGCGATTCCTTCGCCGATGTGCGCGTGGCCCGCGTCGAAACAAAATCTCAGGTCGCTGAGCCGCGTCTGGTCCACGAAGCGCCGCAGATTCGCCGGAGTGGCGAGCTCGCCCGGCGTATTTTCGAGCGCGATCGTCACGCCGCGCTGCTTGGCGAAGAGCGCGAGGAGTTCGAGCGAGCTGAACGCCGCTTCCCAGCGCCGCGGGTCTTCCGGCTCGCGCGAGCCGCCCACGTGCTGCACCAGAAACTTGAACGGCGTCTGCTCGGCGAGATCGAGCGCGCGCTTGATTTCGTCCACGGCTTCCGTCCGACGGATGCGCTCCGGCTCGCAGATTGACAGCGGCGAGCCGCCCTCGCGCGACGGCGAAATATCGCGATGCACCGGCGCGTGCACGGAATGCAACGCGACTTGGTTTGCGTCGAGCCACCCTGCCAGTTCGCGCGCATCCGCGCCCGACCGGTAATCGAAGTGGCTGTGTTCGCAGAACAGCTCGATCCCGTCGAATCCCGCCCGGGCGATGGATTCGACGATCGCCCCGTTCAGCTTCCGTTGCACGAATAGATATGTGGAAAGTGTGCGCGACATCGAAGCATCAGTTCTATGCGAAACGCCCCAGCCCGTCAAGGCGAGGCCGCGCCGGTTATTCCCCCAGCCCCTTCACGCACAAAAATTGCTTCAGCGTGTGCACGACCTCGACTAGATCCTCCTGCGCGGCCATGACGGCTTCGATGGACTTATACGCGCCGGGGGTTTCGTCGATCACGGCGGTCGTTTTGTCGCACTCCACGCCCTGCGTCGCTGCGACGTGGTCCGCCACCGAAAAACGCCTCTTCGCTTCCGTGCGGCTCATCGCGCGGCCCGCGCCATGCGAACACGATTGGAAGCTGTCGCGGCAACCCTTGCCTCGCACGATGAACGAGCGCGCTCCCATCGAGCCGGGAATGATTCCCATGTCGCCCACAGCGGCGCGCACGGCCCCTTTGCGCGTCAGCAGGACGTCCTTGCCGTAGTGATGCTCTTCCGCCATGTAGTTGTGATGACAGTGGACGCGATCAATTTCCTCCACGGTCGCATGCGCGCTGAGAGCGCCCAGCGCCGCATCCGCCATCAGCAACCGGCTCTGCCACGCAAATTTCTGCGCCAAGTGGAGCGCGCCGATGTAGTCGTCGAATTCCGCGCTCGATTCCGTCAAATACGCCAGATCGGCGTTCGGCAACTCGACGCGCCGTTTGTGGCAAATCTCCTTGGCGAGCTTCGTGAAATACGTTCCGATGCGATTGCCCATTCCGCGCGAGCCGGAATGAATCACGAGCCAAACAAGGCCCTCCTCATCCGTCGTCAGCTCGAGGAAATGGTTCCCCGTTCCCAGCGTCCCCGGATGCCGCTCGGCGTTTCTCGATCGCGCCCCGGGATGGTCCGCGCACAGTTTCTTGTACGGCTCGGAGAATTCTTCCTTCCAGATGCGTTGAACATGCTCGGGAATCGCGCGCGAAGACCACGCGCCCACATCGCCTTCGCCCGCGTGATGCGTCCGGCCGCACGGCACGGCGCGCTCGATGTCCGTGCGCAATTCGGAAAGATTCTCCGGCAATTCTTCACGCGTTAGCTCCAGCCGCACGGCGATCATTCCGCAGCCGATGTCCACGCCCACGGCCGCCGGGCACACGGCTCCTTCCGTCGGCACCACCGAGCCGACCGTCGCGCCCAGGCCCCAATGCGTGTCCGGCATCGCCGCCACGTACGGCGCCACGAATGGAAGCCGCGCCGTCTGCTTCAATTGCTCGACGGCCTTCTCTTCAAACGGCACGCCGTGATTCCACGCCTTGATGAATTTTCCCTTGCCGGCTTCAATGATGTTGAACATGAACGTCCCCAGGGAATGCTATCTCCATTTGAATGAATCCGTTGGGAATTAAGCGCGCAGGCTCAGCTCAACCTGCGACGGATCGCCGGCCGAAAAATACGCGCACCGGTGGCACAGACACTCTTGTCTGTGCGGTGTTTCTACTGCGCGCAACACTGTGCGCAAATTAAACTTGCGACGGATCGCCGGCCGAGAAATACGCGCAATCCGGATGATGAAACACGAGCGCGCTGACGCTCGCCTCAGGGTCCATCATGAAGCCTTCCGTCAGCCGGACTCCGATGCGCTCCGGCAAGAGCAATTGCCAGATGCCGGCCTGATCCTCAAGTCGCGGGCACGCCGGATAGCCGAAGCTGTAGCGTTTCCCCCGATAGCGCGCGGTGAATCGCTCCTGCATGGTCATCTCCGGCGGATCGGGGAATCCCCAATCTTCGCGGATGCGGCGATGCAGCCATTCCGCGCACGCTTCCGCCGATTCGATCGCCAGCGCCTGCAGCGCGTGCGAAAGGAAGTAATGGCCTTCGCGCTTGGCCTCCTCGCTGCGCTCGCGGATGCCTTCTCCCGCCGTGACGACGAATAGCACGATGTGATCCCGCGCCGCTCCCGCAGCTTGCCTGCCGGCAGGCGGGCGCGGAAGCACGTAATCGCTCAGGCAGAGTCCGCCCGGCGCGCGCTGCCGCTCGAAGCGAAACGTATGCAACGGCTCCGATGCCCCCGCTGCGAACAGTTGAATCGCGTTGCCCTCGCGCTCGGCCTCGAAAAATTGCCACACCGCGCGCACCTTCATGAATGTTGCCGCCACGCGCTTCACCTCTTCGACGTTTTCGTAAAGCTCCAGCGCGCGCGCGTCGCGCTCGGCCACCGCTTTCTCGAATTGGCCTTTGTAGCCTAAGTGCCGCCCGTAGAGCATGTAGGGATTGATGTAGCCCCAGATTTCGTTGAGGTCGGGCACCACGCGCAGCTTCGCGTCGAGGTACGGCGCGGGCGGAATCGGAATGTCCACACGCACGCGCGGCGAGCGCTCCTCGCTCGCAGCCACGGTTGCGGCGGCCCGCGGTTCCTCCGCCGCGGCTGCGTCCGCGGGTGCATGCGCTCGCAGCACGGCCGCGCGCCGCGCCGGGTCGCTCAACTGGTTCATGAGGTCCAGCCCGCTCATCGCATCTTTCGCGTAGCAGACTGGATGCCCGTAGCGCGGCGCAATCTTCAGGCGCGTGAACTTGTCCGAGAGCGCGGCGCCGCCTACGAGCAGCGGAATTTCGATGCCCGCTTCGCGCAAATCCGCCGCGGTGATCGCCATCTGCTCCGCGCTTTTGACGAGCAGGCCGGAGAGCCCGATCGCGTCGGGACGATGCTCGCGATACGCGCGAATCAGATCGTCGGGCGGCACTTTGATGCCGAGATTGATGACCTCGTAGCCGTTGTTCTTCAGCACGATCTCCACGAGGTTCTTCCCGATATCGTGCACGTCGCCCTTCACCGTCGCGAGAACGACGCGCGCGCGTTTGGCCGTGTCGGCCTTTTCCATGAATTGTTCGAGATGGCCGACGGCCGCCTTCATCGCTTCGGCCGATTGCAGCACCTCGGCGACGATCAGCTCGTTGTTATTGAAGAGCCGCCCGACTTCGGCCATGCCTTCCATCAGCGGGCCGTTGATGATCTCCAGCGGACGCATTCCCTCGGCGCGCTTGCGTTCCAGGTCCTCGACAAGGCCGTCGCGCGTGCCCTCGACGATGTAGCGCGAAATGCGCTGGTCGAGCGTGAGTTTCTCGTCGGACTCTTTTTGCTTGCGCTTCGCCCCGCGAAAATGTTCCGTGATCGCCGCGATGTGAAACTGGTTGATGGCGGCCTTCTGTTCGCGCGATTGCTGGCGCCAGTCCGCAGGCGCGGAGCGGAATAGCGACGCGCCGGGATGGTCGGCGGGGAAACGTCCCGGAACGTGATTGAACAGCAGATCTTCCGCGAGCTGGCGCTCCGCATCCGGAATCGAAGCGAACCGCTCGATGCGCTCGGCATTCACGATGGCGAGGTCGAGCCCGGCTTTCGTGCAGTAGTAGAGAAAAACAGAATTGACGATTTCGCGCGCCCCCGGCGGCAAGCCAAAGGAAACGTTCGAGATGCCGAGAATCGTGCGCACGAACGGAATCTTCTCCTTGATGAGGCGAATTCCTTCCACCGTTTCGACGGCGCCGCCAATGTAATTCTCGTCCCCCGTCGCGCACGGAAATACCAGCGGATCGAAGACGATGTCTTCGGGCAAGATCCCGTGCGATTCCGTGAGCAGCTTGAATGAGCGCTCCGCGATGGCGAGCTTGCGTTCGCGCGTGAATGCCTGCGCCTGCAACGGGTCCTCGTCGATGCAACCCACCACGACAGCCGCGCCGTACGATTTCGCCAGCGGACAGATGCGCTTGAACTTTTCTTCGCCGTCCTCGAGGTTGATCGAATTGATCAGGCTCTTGCCCTGGCAAAAGGCGAGCGCCAGTTCGACCGCACGCGGATCGGTCGTATCAATCATGATCGGCACTTTCACCTTGCGGATCAGCTTGTCGTAAAAGGGCTGGATGTCCTTCAGTTCCTCGCGCTCGGTGCTCTGGAGGCAGACGTCCACGATGTGCGCGCCGCTTTTCACCTGGCGTCGCGCGATCTCGCTCGCCTCTTCCCATTGTTCCGCGGCGACGAGTTGCTTGAATAGCCGGGAGCCGATGACGTTTGTGCGCTCGCCGACCACCAGCGGACGCGTGCTCTCTTCGGCCTCGATCGCTTCGATGCCGGAATAGACGGCGCGGTGGCTCCGCCCGGGCGGATGCCGCGGCGGCCGGCCTTCGGTCATTTGCGCGATCGCGCGAATGTGCTCTTCGGTCGTGCCGCAACAACCCCCGACGAGATTGAGCCAGCCGTGACGCACGAATTTCTCAAGTTGCGTCGCGAGCGTCGTCGGCGTCTCGAGATACAGGCCCTCTTCGTTCGGCAAGCCCGCGTTCGGATAGCAGGAAGCGTTTCCGCTCGTCAGTCCTGCGAGCGTGCGCAAGTGATCGGTCATGAACTCCGGGCCCGTGCCGCAGTTCAATCCCAGCGAAATCAACTGGAGATGATCGAGCGAGGCCCACAGCGCCTCGATGTCCTGCCCCGCCAGCATCGTGCCCATCGCTTCGATCGTCACGGAAATCATCAGCGGGATTTCGCTCCCGATTTCCCGGCCGAGCTTCTGGATGCCGAGCACGCCCGCCTTGATGTTGCGCGTGTCCTGGCAAGTCTCAAGCAGGAGCACATCCGCGCCGCCATCGAGCAAGCCGCGCGCCTGCTCGTGGTAAGCGTCGCGAAGCTGCTCGAAGGTGACGCCGCCCGTAACGCTGATCGCTCTTGTCGTCGGGCCCATCGATCCCGCCACGAAGCGCGGTTTCTTCGGCGCCGTGAACTCGTCCGCCGCCTGGCGCGCAAGCGCGGCGGCAAGGCGGTTCAGTTCGTACGCGCGAGCTTCCAGACCATATTCGGCCAGCACAATGGACGTGCCGCCGAAGGAATCCGTCTCGATGATGTCCGCGCCCGCTTTGAGGTAGGCGCGATGGATTCCAGCCACGACGTTCGGGACGGCTTGCCACCAGATGCTCGTTGCAGCCTTCGAGCTTGGCCCCGCCGAAGTCTTCGGTGGTCAGATGCGCCCGTTGCAGCATCGTCCCCATCGCGCCATCAAGGATGAGGATGCGCTGCTCGAGCAGCTCGCGGAGTTCGCGTCCGGTTTGTGTAAGGTTTCTCATCGGCCGCTCCGATCCGCCGTCAAACTGCGGCTTTCGGGTCCTGCCTGCAAGAATATTGGAACTTCGTCGCAAATGGAGTTTCGCCTGCGCCGGCAGGCGCTGCTCCGAGGGGTTTGCGTGGCTATCGAAAGATTCGCGAAGGTTAGCGCTGCACCTTTCCGTTTAACTCATTCATTCTACACCAATTCGCGCGGGTTTGCGTAGAACGGGATGCGCCGCTGCGCTTCTGTCACTGGGCGGCCGCCTTCGTCTGTTCAAGTTCCACTACGATTCACCCTCCGGTAACCCGGCCAGCAAGGAAGGTCCATTGATGAGCAGGACATGCACCGAGGTGAAACACCTTGTCTGCCGCTATCCATAGCCCCAAAATTTAAGCAGACGGAGGATTGGCGATTCCCGCCACCGGGCGGGATTGCGGGTCCGGCCCAGTGCGTCATCGAGGAAAGCCTGGGAGAGACAACCGTCACGTGGGAATGAAATGACGAAATCAAAATTAATCCGCAGTTTCCAGGAAGTGAATCGAGAACTCTGGCTGCTGCTTTCGCTCTTTGCGATCGCGGGCCTGCTGAATTCTCTCGTGGCGCTTCATCGGATGGTTCTTGGTTTTTACGTGTTACCGACATTATTTTCTGCCTACTACTACGGAAAACGCCACGCGACTCTCACCGCTCTGGCCAGCGTCTGCCTGGTAACGCTGCTCGCGTATTTCAATCCCGCGCTCTTCGGATTTTCGAGCGGGATAACGCTGGCGGACAACAAGTGGTTTGACATCACCGTCTGGGGCGCGACGCTCGTGGTGACCGGCTACGCGATGGGAGCGCTCTACGATCGCAAGGAAGCGCACGTGCGCGAACTCCAGCAGACCTACGACGGCGTGCTGATGATCCTTCAGCAGTTCATCGCGAAGGACAAGCACACGCAGAATCACTCCTATCGAGTTTCCGTTTACGCCGTGCGAATCGGCGCCAGCCTTGGGCTGGGCCCAGAGCAACTGGAAGACGTTCGCGCCGCTGCCTTGCTGCACGACATCGGCAAGATCGAAATCAGCCGCGAATTGCTTTACAAAGCGGCGCGGCTGACCAAGGAAGAATACGAACAGATGCAGACCCACGTGCACAAGGGCATCAATATTTTGGAGCCGGTCGGCGGGACTCTCCATCGCGTGATCCCCATCATCCTGGCGCACCACGACAAGTTCAACGGCTGCGGCTACCATCCGACGCGCGGCGAGGAGATTCCCATCGAAGCGCGGATTATCTCCGTCGCCGACGTTTACGACGCGCTCACCAGCGATCGTCCGTACCGCAAGGCGATGCCGCCGATGGAGGCCAGGGAAATCATCATCAAGGGCGCGGGCACGGATTTTGACCCCAAAGTCGTCGCCGCGTTCCAGGCCGCGTTTTCGGGCGGCTTGATGGAAGTGCCGGAACTCGTCGTCTGACCCTGTCTTAGGAAGTCGGATTATCCCCCATCGTCTGCCGCTCCCAAAAGGTCATTCCGACCGGAGGGACGGCGTCTTTTGTCGTCCCGGAGTGGAGGAATCTCTCTTCGGATTCGGAATTCGGGCTGAGCCTCAAAAATTCCGAGGAAAAAGTGCGCGCAACGATTCCCGAGAAGATTATTCCGCGGCTTCGCTGAGGAATTCCGGCTCGGCTGGGCCCGGAATCAGTCCGGCGGCGACGCCGCGCGCCAGCAACTCGCGCACGGCCCGGCGGCCGGGTTCGCCGTAGCCGAGCGTCCACTTGTTGACGTACATTCCGACGAATTTATCGGCCAATTCCGGATCCATGTCGCGCGCGAATTGCATCGCGTAGTTCAGCGCCGCCTCGCGGTGCTCGAGCGAATAGGCGACGCTCTCGCGGATCACCTTGGCGACCTGGCGGCCGATCCTCACGCCGAGCGCCCGTCGAATCGCGTTTCCCCCGAGCGGAAGCGGCAATCCCGTCTGCTCGAGCCACCACTGGCCGAGGTCCACCACACGGTGCAGCCCCAGCTGCGGGAACAGCAACTGCCCCTCGTGAATCAGCAGGCCGCCTCGACCGTGCCGCTGCGGACCGCGTCCAGAATCTTGTCGAACGCTATCACCACCGGGCTGATGCGCGGCTCGTAGAGTTTCAGCGTCAAATAAGCCGTGGTGCGCAATCCGGGGACGCCGATGCGCATCCCGGCGAGGTCTTCGCGGCGCAACGGGTGCGAAGCGACCACAATCGGCCCGTAGCCTTCGCCGAAGCTCGCGCCGCAATCCAGCAGGACGTACTTCTCGCGCAGGTGCGCGTACGCGGCGAAGCTGATCGCCGTGACGTCGTAAACTTCGTCGTTCGCCGCCTGGTTCAGCGTCTCGATGTCCGCCAGAACGTGGGAGAACTGCAAGCCCGGCGTGCGCACCTTGTGCGTCGCCAGGCCGTAGAACATGAACGCGTCGTCCGAATCGGGAGAATGTGCGAGTTTGATCTCCCGCGCCTTGCTCGTCGCCTCTTTACTTGCCGTCGCCAAAATTGGCCCTCGCAGAACTCCGAAGACACCCCGCAGCCTTGAGACACTTGCGCCGCAAACGGGAGGCGTCCGGGGACGGTATCAGGGGACTCTCAGGATATGCGCCCGCGTCGCGGGGAGCAGCAGAAAACAGCGTACAGCGTAGTGCCATCCACCCTAAACCGATCCCGAGATTAGCACACTCCGCCCCACCCGACAATCGCCGCCCCGCGCTTAGAATTTTTGCCCCTGTAGGGGCGGCTTGTCCTGAGCCGAGTCGAAGGGAGCTTGCTCGCCTCGCCGTAGCCCTGGGCTTGGGGCGAAGGCGGGCCTCCGCCCGGTTCTCTCTTTTCCGCGCTTGCCCCGTGGCCGGTGGCGTGAGGTAACTCGGAAGATACTCCCCTCCCCCCTCCCCCCATGTTTTTACGTAAGTGCTGAATCCAAAAGGGTTACGGGCGAAAATCGTGGATCTGCTGATTCTAAAGGGTTTAAAGTCATTTGTTTTCAACATCATAAAAAATGCTTGTAAGTACTGAATCTAAAGGACTTAAAGTCCTTTGCTGCGTATGACTTTCGGGGGCTGCACAAAGATGGTGCAACTTTGGGGAGATCGGAGGGCCCCTCCCGCCTTTCCGACCGAGTCGGAACTCGCACAAGACGCTCGTCGCCCAAGCCCAAGGATTCGGCGCGGCAAGCGACTCGCCCCTCTCGAGGTTCACTCCCCGGTAAGGCCGGGGCAGGCGGGGGTTGCCCCACAAAGGCATCCGGGATGCAAAGGGCGCATCCCGCGAAAGCATCCGGGACGCAATAGGCGCGCCCCGCTAGAGCATCCGGGATGCAAGAGACGCACATCCTTGGCCGGATTCGAGCAGCCAGGGATGGACACGGATGAAGGCGGACGGAGGGGTTTAAGGGCGCGAGACCCGTAAGGAAGAATTCGAAGAGTTGTCTTGAGCTCACACAATTAGATAGCACGAATGTTAACAAATGTCAATACTAATCTTGGAGGTAACTTTTCGAATAGAAGCTGTGGGCGTGAAAACGCCCCCTCCGACCACGACGCTGGCATGGTCTTGCACAACTTGTTGGCGTTTCGGCATACAGACGAGGTTGCGTTGTCTCCTCTGTTTAGGCGATCCACGCAGGAATGTTTAGGTTAAGTCCGGCGTCGCCCCCGACCCTTCCGCATTGCTGAATATATCTTCCTTTGTTCCGAGCCGCACAGCGGCTTCGTGGCGCTGAAGGTCGAAGGTCAGCACGACAACGTCACCGGGTTCTCCACCGCGCCTGTTGAAAAGCGGGCGAAGACCCCAGGCAGCGTGGTCCGAAACGACGAGGGTTCCGACTTCTGAGCCATCCAGAGTTCGAAGTAGGTATCTCCCGGTAATGAAGCGCTGGATTCCAGATGGAACAGCAACAATTCCGGAGGATACCGCTGCTGCTGAGAGTTCCACCGCCAGCCATGGCGTTGCATTTGACGTTCCATCCGCAATCTCTCAGTCTTCTCGCAGGCGAGGGGATACACCGCTCGACGTCTCCGGGTACAACCGGGGCGCCCCGTAGACCATAGACCCCTGGCGCGTACCGCGCGAGAATTGGGATTCTCCCGATGTAATTCAAGAATGTGTGACGATTCATGCCCCGCTCGATGCACTTGCGCTCGAAGTCGCTGCGGTGAAGGATTGGTCCCTCCTTTGCCAACACGGAGTAAGCGATCTGCTCGAGTTTGGAGAGCGCTTCGGCCACGGAAGGAGGACGGTTCGCAATTACGTGATCGCCTTCGATCCTGCAGTTGCACGCAGTGATGCAGAACTCGAGGACGACAGATTTCGGCGGAGCGAATCCCAGACCGCGGGGATCATTGGCGATTGCCGCGCGGAGTTCGCTCACGTGAATCCGCGGTGCAACGCTCAGCACCTTCGTCACTAGCGTCACGAGGTGGTTACGCCGCACATCGTCGAAACGAAACCACTCGGACTGGTCATCCAACCAGTGCAATGACGTGAGTGATTGCAGAACACGCTTGACTACCGCGCCCTCAATCGGAGTGCGACCCTCTTCCCCGACCCGATCGCATAGGTCAGCGACCTTACTTAGTCCGACATGCGAGGCGCATCTCCGCGCCATGCGAACTATGGACACAGCCAAACCGGTGTCTTCATGGCGAACAACCGTCCGGATTCCAGGATGTCCCTCGATAATGAATGGTACGGAGATGTCAAAGACCTCCGCCGCACTGACCACGCCCTCTATGCGGAACTGGGCTTGGGTTAAACCGATCCTTTGCAACTCGGTTTCAATATCCTCTGCCGTTGCGGGCAAGCGCTCGCTAATAAAGCCGATGGTGCGCTTGAGAGTGGGAGTGAATGGGTGGGCCCGCTGAATTTTCTCTCTGAACTTGCTGGTAATTTGTCGGACGCGTTCGCGGGTCATGTGGAATTCAGTGCCGGTCACCTGCAACGTTTTCGTAGCGCTGCCAGACCAACCGAACAGACTAAGCACAATATTGACATTTCTCCCCGTAGCGAGTGCTTGGGTTATGTCCTCAAGTTCTCGTTCCAAAGATAGTTGCCGAGCACGGGCAATTTTGTATCGGATCTTCCTGATTACACCGAGTGTACGTTCCGGCGGCGAGTTCTCACGAATGCGGCCTGTTAGTCGGTGCGCAACTGCGTGGAGCGAGGCCGAGGTACTCAGCGCTGGATCTTCGCTGCCGGAGTTCGAAATGAGGAGTAATGTGCCAATTTCGGACCTAAATCTGGGGTCGTTGCAATATATTCGGCCAGAATACGTTTGTGCGCGCAAACGTTCAGCGGCTGCGGTGACAGCCGCCGAAATCTGTGGCCGGTCAGCGTTGGAAACGCTGGCAGGGCTTGCTGCATGGTCAATAATTACTGGCAGGACTGACGAGAGAAGGTTCACCAGCGATTTACGACCAAAGTTTTTTAGTAGCAGAAGCTCGCCTATCGTGAAGCGGCTAAGATCACTGAGGTTGGCGAAACCGTGGCGCCTTTTGAGGCTCCGTAAGCACTTTTCTGTTCTCGCGCTGAGCGACAGGTCGCCCATTCGAATGGAAGGAGCGAGTTGAGGGAATCGACGGTTCCGAACGATTGTGTTTGCAAGCCTTTCGGGGAACCGTATCAGGTCCTCTACCTCCGCGTGAGTAAGCGTTCGATCCATGGGCGGCGGCAGTGGTTACCAATCCACCTTATCATGCCGAATAGAGTGAGGCTCCGCGCCGGGCGAGGCGGTTAACCGTTTCACGGATTTCGTAAATGGGATCGCTGGGGTCGAGATATTCACCCCGTTGGGCCAACTCGGAGCTGAGTGCTATGGCGTATTCGGTAAACGCTACTTCATAGGCCAACCGACGAAACGTGGTTTCTTCAGTGTCGCCAGCGCCTCGTGCTGCGACCAGTTGAGGGTGTTCGAGATTGATGTATATGGTTCGTTCTTCGGGGGAGTACGTGGCTCGCCGTTCGTCGAAGCCCATCGCCTGGAATTCCACCCGGAATCCCCCCTGGGTTCTAGGCCGTGGTGACTTGGCAGATGCTTGACGGCCTATGCGGCTTGCATCCTGAGCCGGTCCCACTTCCGGCGTTAGGTGCGGCGGCTCAGTGCCGGCTGCCCCCTCGTTGCCTTCAGAGCCGATACTACCGACTGAATCTTTAGCTTCTGCAGGGACCTGGTCGCCAAAGATCAAATCTGTCCCGGAAAGGTCGCTATCCTTTGTCGGAGATAAATCAACATTTCCTGGAGCCTTAGCACGAATCTTGGAAACCTTGTCGCGGAAGCTGTTGAAATCCTCGTTGATGAACCGAGCAATCTCATTTGCTTCGGCCGCAAGCCTTTGGGCCTCCTCGCCCGCCCTTCGCTTCTTCTCACGGTCCACGAGTTCACGGCGAACTTGCTCCACAGATTGATTTATGAACGCGTAGGCGCATTGGACCAGCTCATTACTTGGGTTTAGCTTCATTGAACGGCTTAGGTCAAAGGGGGGAATGGGCGATTTGTCATCGTCCAGCTGAGGCACTTCGATTTCGCCGAAAAGGTAATTTGCCATCTCCTTTCCCTCGCTGCCCGCCAAGGTGGTTTCGTGCCATGTCCCGTTAGAGAAGATCGAGACACCGCGCAGATCCTCTTCAACGGGTGCTTTGGCAACTTTAAGCACAAGTTGTGTATCTCCCAGCTTGTCTTTAACGATTCCGGTAGGTCTGAACAGACGCTCCTCGGCGACGGCCGGTTCAGAGTACTCGCATTCATGGTTGTTCACAAAAACCGTGCAGTTCTTAGGCCACCGAGCAAGGTGGCGCTCGATGTACTTGATGATTCCAGCTTGGTCCAGGGAACGAAGATGGATTTCGTCTATCTCGATGCGCGTACCATTTGGGACGCGCGAACCTACGTCCTTCTCTAACGTGCGGACCGGAATCGGCGACCCGGACGCTGCCGCCTCTAGATCGCGGCGAGTGAGCTCGACGGCAGAACGCCACCCTTCACGGACAGATGTAACCCGTAGAACATCACCGATGCCGAATGCAGCTGCCTTTCCGGTACCGAATCGTCCTCGCCCAGGCCGTCCACTTATCCGATCCAGGTTTTCTCCATGCATAACAAAGAAATTCTGCAGACCGTCCCAATCCATGCCGCGGCCATTGTCGATGATTGTGACCCGGCGATTCTTACTGTCTAGCTTCACCGACACTACGGGATTGGTGCCAATATCCACGTACTGAAGTCCATTAGAAACGTACTCCCACACAACTAGCTTGTCGGTCTTGAAGAGGGCAGCGTTCTGCAGGAGATCGCGGCTCACGTGGCTCTTGACGAATATTGTGGGTGTGCTCAAGTGGATTGTCCCCCTCTCACGATGGCTGCAAATCTCCTTACTGCTGGCCCTAGTTCGGAATCGTCCCCAAACGCGTTCACAATGCGCAGCAACTTACGCTCCCGCGCTTCGGCGTTGACGTAGTTGTCTATGCGGAAGAATCCTTCGGCATCGCGCTTCGTGATCGACCCTTCGCGGTCTTTATACTTTAGGAATGCATCACTTGAGAGTAGCCGGTCTCGTTCCGACCGGAGCCACGTGCGCTCTCTCAGTGATAGGCGCTTCCTAGACCCAGCAAATGTTTTTGCACTCTTTCGCGCAAATCTGACGCCTGCCTCAGTCAACAACCAACCGTCCTTCTCCGATCCTAAGATGTAACCTCCCTTGTCGGGCTTGCAGGCATCCCAAAGGCGTTTTCGGACGGCTTCAATGTTGATCTGCTCGGGATACTTCCGCCACGTAAACCGTCGCGGAGCGATCTCACTAGCCTTTACAGCGATGTCCTCTGTGTCCACCCGTTGGGCGTCACCGCCAACAAGGTAGGTAGCTATCACGACGATTTGATGGTTCGAAGGCTCGCGACTTTCCACGTTCTCCCATCCTTTCCGACTTCGGGCGGCTATTCATGGGGCTGGTGCCCCGCTTGCCTAGGGGAAGCCGAGGTGCCAGGATTCGCGGGCGCACTAACACTGACATGCTAGGAGCGGCGCACCTTCGTCTGGCCCGGCGCGGAGAAATCGGGCGCGTTGCGCGCCCGCTCGCGTTCCCTCTGTTGAGGAACATTCGCGACTCAATGATACCACTCTAGTACGTCGCCGCCGGGTGACTGGTTCGCTTTCTTGATGCTTCGCGTGCGAGGGGCGGACTCCTCGGGATCTTTATACACCACATACCCAGCGCTTCCCGCCTCCGTCCCGTGAGGCGGACTCCGGCGCGGCGGGCCGCGCTGGGCTAACTTCTTTCGCGCCTCCGGCGCTCGGGGGGCATCGCGGGCGGAGGGCGGAGAATGCAGGGCGGTGAGGCCGGGCAGCGATCCACCTATGCCTGTTTGCTTGTAAGGTGCCACGCTCCGCAGTAGAGGCACTTGTAGGCTCTTAATTGCGCGGGGCCTGTTTCCTTGTCGGCCATCCGGTGCGCCGCCGTGGAATTTGCTTCGCGTTCAGTGGCGTACATGCGTTTGCCGGATACCGGGCAGGTTCCTGGCGGCTCTTGGTTTGCTTCGCCGGTCTCCCAGGAGGCCTTGGGTACTCGGTTTCTTGCAGCCATCACGGAACCTCGCGGGGCTGACGCGCCGGATCAGCTGGCCGGCTGGTGCGTCCCGGCGCTTTGGGCTGCCGCACCGGTGCCGGCAACATGAACGGCCTTGATTTCCAAGCCGTTCTTGTTCATGTCGAAGCGCTGCTTGCGATCGAGGCCTTTTACGAATTCGCGCGTGGCCTTAGCGATGGCGCCGGGAAGGCTGGACGCATCCAGCTTGATTTTCGATCCCTGGGGACCGTTGTTGCGGTCCTGATAGCTGAACGAGACTTCAAATGTCTTCATGTCTTCTCCGTCTTAGGGTTGCACAGTATGACCGCGAATAGTGTAGCCCATTCGGGACGGCACGGGCTGGAAACTGATTTATCAGACTGTCCTAGATTGGACTGCATTACCTTGGGTTTGGTGGGAGCATTATTCCATGTCTGAGAAGAAGGTCAGGGAAGAATCCGATAAGGCGATCCTCTCGCGCGTGCGGAGGGAAATGGCCGGCCCGCGCATGGCTCTCTCGACCCGCAAGTGGCGGGCGAACCGGCGCGCTCCGGCCGATCGAGCGGGGAACGCGGGAACTCGATGAGGCTCTCCAAGCGGTGGAAGATCGTCCTGGGAGTCGTGGGCGGAGCTGTACTTGCGTTCTGCCTGGTGTTTGCGGTGGGGCTTGTGTGGGCTTCGCGGCACGTTCAGCAAATCGTGATGAACTCGCTGCAAGACCAATTCAACGGACAAGTGACGCTCGATTCGATCGAAATCAAGACGTTTCCGTTCGTTCAGGTGAGCGGCACGGGCGTGGTGCTGCGCTTCGAGGGGCGCGAGGATTTGCCGCCGCTGATCGCCGTCAAGAGCTTCAGTGCGCGGGCGAGCTGGGTCGGGTTGATGCGTCTGCCTCGCCACATTTCGCACGTCACGCTCGAAGGGCTGCAAATCACGATCCCAACAGCACAGCAAGCGGGCGCGGACGAGCGCGCGAAGATCAAGAAGTCGCTGGGGCGTTTCCACGCCGTCGTTATGGATGACGTGCATTCGGAGAACGCGACGCTGACGATTCTGCCCAAACAGGCGGGGAAGCAGCCGCAGGTCTTCGAGATTGCGCGCCTGGAGATGCATCCGGCGTCGCAGCAGGGCGCGATGACGTTTCAAACGACGCTACGAAACCCCGCGCCGCCAGGCGACATCCATTCCAGCGGCACGTTCGGCCCATGGAACCCGGATGCGCCGGGCCTCACGCCGGTTTCGGGTACGTACACTTACAAGAACGCGGATCTCGGCCACTTCAAGGGGATCGCGGGGATATTGTCTTCCGAAGGGAGCTACGGCGGCGTGATCCAGGAAATCACGGTGGATGGTGCGACGGACACGCCTGATTTCAGCGTGAATTCCGGCAGGCACCCTGTGGACCTCTCGACGACATTTCATGCGATCGTTGACGGCGCGAACGGAGACACTTTGCTCCAGCCCGTTGACTCGCATTTCGGGAAGACCACCGTCCACACGACGGGAAGCATCGCGGGCACTCCCGGGAAAAAGGGCAAGACCATCAGCCTCGACGTGAACGCCACTCAGGCGCGCATCGAGGATCTTCTTTTGCTTGTACTCAAGGATCAACCCGCAATGACGGGAGACATTCAGCTTACCGCTCGAATGATTTTGTCTCCTGGAGGGCCCAAAGAGGAAATGCCCGACCGGCTCTTTCTCGACGGCTCCTTCCGCATCGACCGAATGTATTTCACGAACGCCGGGATCAACACGAAAGTGGACACGTTGAGCATGAGGAGCCGCGGGGACACGGGCGCCGCGGACGCGGACGACCGCGTCGCCTCGGAGATAAAAGGCAAATTCCGGCTTCAGAACGGCGTGATTACATTTTCCGAGCTGGGCTTTCGCGTGCCGGGTGCGAGCGTTCAGATGACCGGCACGTTCGGTCTCGAGGACCAGGCGCTCGACCTGCATGGCGCGCTCAAGATGCAGGCCTCGCTCTCCCAGGCCACGACCGGAGCCAAGTCGTTTTTCCTGAAGGCCGTCGATCCGCTCTTCGCGCAAGCCGGTGGCGGCGGCACCCTCCTGCACTTCAAGATTACGGGCACGGCCAAGCATCCCGTTTACGGCCTTGATCTCCACCGGAAGCCACAGGATGCGCGCCCGAAAAAGGAATTGAGTGCCGGCGCGCCGCACAGGTAGCGTGGCTATCGCCGGCCGATCGCTGCGGGGACGGACGGGCCCGTGTCCGTCTGGGCGGAACGGTTCACTTTAACTGCCGAACAATTTCTCTACCTGGCCAATCTTCTCTTGGACTTTCCCGCCTACCTTTTCCGTCGTGCCTTCGGCTTCGAGGCGGGGATTGTTCGTCGCTCTTCCGAGCTTTTCTTTGATTTTACCCTTTACCTCGTGAAACTTTCCTTTTGCTTTGTCGCTGCCGCTCCGCTTCATGGATTCCCGCCTTTGCGCGATTCAATCTGGAATCGCGGCTCGGAATTTCAACTGTCAGGCGATTGCAAACAACTCACCCTATGGCTTCGGAGCGATGCCTAAAGTCCTAAACGCACTCCGCCAAAGAACCACACGAGCAACAGAACAATCAGGACCACGCCGACGATGCCGATGCTGCCGTTTCTTCCCCACCTGGAATAGCCGTAGTACCCGCCGCCGCCCCCGAACAACAGAAGCAGGATGATAATTAGCAATAACATCGAAGGTTTCCTTTCCGCTTGCGAACCAGCTCTAGTTTCGCGCTGATTCTGAACGCCCTGCGGAGACAAAGCTGTACGCTATTGGACATGGCGAGCATTGGCGCTCGCAGCGCAGGCGGCAGTGAAGCCAGCGCAGGGGCTTTACCGGATCAGGAAAGCGCGGCGATGATGTGGGCAATGGCGTGGTCGAAGTCCACTTTGCCGTCCAGGTAGGGTTGCCAGTAGATCCTAAGGACGTGTACGAAATCGCTCCAGCCCTGGTCGTAGAGGCCGTAGCGATAGGCGTACGGCGTGTAGTCTGCGCTCGCGTCCATTTGCGCCAAAGTGCGGCGGACGACTTCGCCCGCTGTGTAGAAGATCAGCGCATCCGAGAGCGCGCGCGGGATGAGCATTCCGCGGCGCCTGCATTCCTGCTGAATCGCGAAGGTCACGCCGCCCGCCAGAGTGTGCGACGCTTCGAGAAATAGAACTTCGAGACTGTACAGACCCTGATTGCGCGGATCGTGGCTGGCGATGCTCAAGTGCGCGGGATTCACCGTCGCGTAAGCGCCGAGCGGGCCGGCGTACCAGACGACGTCCACGCGGATCTTGGGCGCGGGCCACTTTTCCTGAAAGATGTTGACGAGCTGATCGGCGATGTCCTCTCCCATCTGGCGGACCAGCGGGGCGACGCTGCCGATCCAAGCGCGATTGGCGCGGTCGTGCTCGCGCCACCAGTGAGCGCGATAGATGGGCGCCGCCGATTCGAGCGTTTTGACTAACTCCGGCTCCTGCAGAAGCTGGCATTCGGAGCCACTCGGTCCGTTGAGGTGAGGACAACCCTCGCGCAGGCTCAGCTCTTCGCTGACTTCGGACTGCTGGTCGTCAGTCTGGAGATCATCGTGGCTGATGGTTGCGGAGTAGTAGGCCACGGCCGATTCCCAGGCGGCGCGCTCGGCGGGCGTGAGCGTAGAAAGATCGGCGAGCGATTCGGATTGGTTGACATTCTTGGCGCCGCCGCCCGCGAGCGGAAGCTTTGCGGACAGACGCCCCTGCTCGTAGAGGAAGTGATGGAGATTGACCCAGAAACCGCTGGCGAATTCAAAAACGGGAAGCGTGTCCACGCCGTTTTCGGACTCAGGATGCTGCGGAAAGTTGATTTGCGCGCGCGCAGGAGTCGCCGCGCAGAGCACAAGAAGTGCGGCAGGCAACAGCAAGATTCGGCCGGGGCTTGGCATCGGAAGAACGTGATGTTACCACGCGGGTGGCTTTGCGCTGATGATCCGAACAACGAACCCGCGGACTTGCGACGTGCCTAATGTTATCCGGCGGCGGCTAAGGTTGCGGCGAATCGACGCGCGGATCGTCGGCGGTGGCGACGACGCCTTGCTTGTCGGCGCCGCGGAGGACGCCGCTGGAATCAAGGAAGAAGGAGCGCTTGCCGGTCTTGCCGTAATCGTACGGCGTGGCGGCGACTTCGTAACCCGCTTTCTTGTTGGCGTCTTCGGGAGTTTCGGCGCCGGCGGCGGGAACGACACGGTAGCGGAATGTGTAGCCGTCCTTGGAGCCGGCGGCCAGTTCGGCATCCACGAGATTGGCCGCATCGGGCGAGATGCTTCCCCTGGGAGCCGGACCGAGTTGTGAAAGCGAATCCGGCAGCACGCCGTAAGCGTTGCGGTAGGTGTCCAGCGCGCGCGCCAGATCGCGAAGGTCTTCGATGGCGGATTCTTCCCGCGCTTCCATATCCGATTTCTCCCACTGCTGCTGCAGCGTGGGAATGTCCAGGAGCAGGAGGCCGACCGAAAGAAGTTTCCACTCGCCGCCTTCGCGGACCATTCCGAAGCGAATCGAGCGGACTCCCTCGCCGGGGGCGGGAACGACGATGGGAATGAAAGCGAGATTTTCGCGAAGTTGCGTTGCGCCGAACCGCATTTCGATGGTGATGGCGGTGGTGCCGCAGCGAAGAATGGGATTGCCATCCAAAGAAGTGGAAAGAAGCGGCTTGCCGGCCTCGTCGAGTTGGACGATGCGCTGCATGAGCGCCGTGCGCTGCGCTGCAGGGAGGCCGCGAAACGCCTGCGCGCTGTCGGCGGTGAGGTGGCGGGCGAAATCCGTCGAGTCTTCACGGCAGGCGGCGGCAAGCGTGCCGGCAAGGGCGCTGGCGGCGTCGTTTGGCTGAGCGGGCGGGGCGGGACCGGCCGGGGCTTGGGCGGAGAGAGACGCGATCGAGAAGAGAAGCAAGACGATAGCGGATGCTGCGATGCGTGCCAGGCTCGCTTCGGGTCTAGAGTGTTGGAGAGAGTGAATCATTTGCCTTTCGCCTCGCGGAGGATTCTTGGCAATTCCTGGGTGAATTTTGAGCGCGGCATCACTTCGTCGCAACCCGCCGCGCGCGCCCGTTCGGCGAGTTCCGTCTGCACGTGAGAGAGAAAGGCGATGACGCGGCGCTTTGGCGTGGCGCCATTTCCGCGCAGCGCGGCGAGCGCGTCCAACGGCTTCGAGCGCGCATTCAGGTCGAGCAAGACCATCGCGGCAGGATTTTCCGCGGCGGCCTGAAGCAGCGCTTCGTTTGTGCTCGCCGTTTTCAATTCGACGCCCGCGAGGCGCGCGGTTTCCGCGAGCTTCGATTGGAAGAATAGATCGTCGACCAGTGCAAGAACGTCAGCCATTCGTTGTTTGTTCCGAGGTACTCCGGCAATTCACGCAGTCGCGCTGCGTCGGATAGTGTTCAAGCTTGTGTCGTCCCTCCGGGGCTGAGTGAGAACCAGGGAATAGCACAACTCTCATCCGTGGTTACTTTGTACATCCTAACCCGACGCCAGTGCCGAAGACACGTCGCAGCGCCAAATTGGTCTTCGGCGGGTTTACCGAGCCAAGATCGAGGGCTTCCTGCCGGGCGGCGACTGAGATATAACTTGGCGCAGGACTTTCGCGGGGAGCATACCATGACCAAAGACTCACTATCGCATCCGACGCTCACGGTTCTCGAGCAAACGCCCATCATCATCGAAAAACTTCTCCTGGATGTGCCCGACGCGACGCTCACCTGGAAACCGTCCGCACAACGCTGGTCCATCGGCGAAGTGCTCAGCCACATGAGCGGCGTCGAGCGCGTGTTCCGCGAACGCTCGCGGCGCATCATCGAGGAAGATTCGCCCGCCCTTCCGAGTTACGATCAGAACGCGGCTTACGCTGCCGGAGAATATCCCAACGGCGGGCGCGAGTTGTTGCGCGACTTTTGCCACGAGCGCGACCGCACTGTTACCTGGATGCGGTATCTGTCCGCTGAGTCGCTTGGGCGCACGGGAGAACACGCGGAGCTGGGGCGAATCACGTTGAGCGAACTCTGGCATGAGTGGGCCTACCACGATCTCGGTCACATCCGGCAAATCTCGGAGCTTCACCGTTCGGCGACGTTTTATCCGCGGATGGGCGGCTTCCAGCGCTACTACACGATCAAGCCGTGACGCGCGGCGGCTCTGACATTGAACGGACAGGTGAAGCCAGTTCCCGAAGTACTTAAGGCGCGTGATGAAGCCGACGAGAGCTCCGCTCTCTTCCGGCCACGGCGGGCAAGCCCGCAGCGGGTAAAGAGTCGGTCCCCTCAAGTTAAAGGCTACGCCACCCGACGCTCAAGCCCTTGTTTTGTTGGGCTCGGCTGCGGCCGATGGACTTAATCCTTTGAACAGAAGCCAAAAACTCAGTGCGATATCGAAAACACCCATCGGCGAATCAAACCACCACAGGTTAACGATCTTGTCGAAGTTGGGGAAGATGTAGAAAACGAAAGTACACGCCACGCAAAATGCGGACGAGATCACGCCGAAGGCAGCCAGTGCTCGAGGGATATAGCGCGACTTGAACCACAGGTAGCCGCAGACTGTGGAGGCCAACGCACCAAACAGCAACCCAACGTAGTACGCGTCGAACCAGCTGAGGTACAGCCGCGCCAAGGTGGGCAATTGGTCTGGTCCAAACGCTCGGGAGTAATCAGCGTCACGGAGGAGCCGCAGAGCGTCAAAGAGATTGAGTGTATAAACAAGCCACATCAGGACCCATACCATCCTCCAGATTGCCGCAAGCAAGGCGAGCCCTCGATTGACCGGCTTGAGAATCACGTAGAGCGCTGCAAGAAGCACGATAATGCCTGCGCAGTAAATGAGATCGCCGGCGAGGCCGATACGAAAGAGTCGTTCGTGCGCCAGGATATTGCGGGCGGTTTCCGCATTGTTCTCGACAATCAGACGGCCGTGGATACCAAAATTGACGTAGATCGCAATCGCGAACGTGATGAGGTAAGCAAATCCCGCGACTCTTGCAGCCGTGCGTTGTGACTCGTCAATGGGGTAGATCGCCATCTTGTCTCCTCCTTAGCGAGTGAATGAATCAAGGGGGGCGCGTGGCAGGTCCTTTCGCGTCTCAATGACGAACATTCGCCGTGCAATGATACCAGTCCAACACGCCGCCCGTTGACTGGTTTAGCTTTTTAGTGAATCCGCACGCGCAAATTCAATCCCAAATCTTATGCCGCTCGCTGTGCGTTTGAAGCAGGTGGCGCGCCTCTGGTGCTCGCGGACTTCATGCGTCCGGTACCCAGCGTTTACCCGCCTTCGTCCGCCCGCCATGGCGGACTGCGGCGCGGCAGGCACGCTGGGCTAACTTGTGTCGCGCCTCCGGCGTTGGGGCGCACGGCGGGGAATGCAAGACTGGCGAGTGGGGCACGCCGTGAGAGAAGAGGACAGGCAGGAATGCCTGTCCTACCGCGGCGTGCGGACTAGAAGCTATCTCATGAATGCTTGGGTGCCGGATGCATGCCCGCTTCAGGGGCTAAAGCCCAATGTTTGCTGCCGCTTGTTGTCGGAGCTAAAGCTCCGACCCCCTAAAACCCATTTATGAGATGGCTTCTAGTGGCCTTCGGTGGGTTTGACGCCGACGCTGCGGTCGGGGACATCGCCCGGGCGGCCGGCGACGCGATCGTACGTCGTGACCTGGCAGGTTGAGCCGAGCGCTTCGTTGTAGTACGTGGGCACGCCCAGCGCGGTGCGCAGCTCTTCGTTGAATTTGCGCATGCGGACCAATTGCTCGGCGTGAGCGGGGAGCTTGCGGCCGTCGTCGGTGATGACGAACTTCTGGTAGCCCGCGTCCCATAGGCGGGTGAACAGGCCGCCGAGCAGGATCGTTGGGAGAATCGTGAGCTGATAATGGCCGTCGGGCGTCCGGCGGAATTCGGCGCCGCAGCCGTACTTCTCGACGCGCATGACGCCGCGCGTGCTGCCGACCGAGAAGCCCGCCTTCGGCAACGATTCCAGGGTCAGCGGCGTGAAGCGTTCTTCCACGTTCCACATACCGATAGATTACGGAGTCGGGCGCGGGCGTGTAAAGGCGAATTTGCGACGGGCTGAGACAGTTTGTTCAGCTCCTCCCGGGGGCTCGCCTCATCGAAATCGGTACCAGCGCCAGGCGCCCCGCACCGCCGGGGCGATTTCACTTCAAGCCGACGATTATCGCGCCCCAACTGATCGAATTTGAAGAAGTCCCCGTGGCCGTGTAGCTGCCCGTGGCGGTGACGTTCATGTCCTCAATGAGGCTGGTAGCATCTATCAGTTCCTGCTTGTAGCCTGAGCCGAGCGTGAACGGATATCCGCCGTACCCGGCCGCACCAAACAGTCCGATCATGGTTTCGGGGACGAAGATTGTGGTTCCGGAAGCTCCGCTTGTCATCGCCGTTCCGGTCCCGGTGTTAGTCCTGTATGTGCCGGCATCGAGTGGCGCGGCTTTGTCGAATCCCGAGTATTCAACCACGTCAACCAAAGAGATGGTGGTCGTCTTGGCAGAGTATGTTGCGGTGAAGCCAGACGGAGTGCCGACAACATTCTTGGCGTACCAAGCCTGAATCCAGTTGTTTGACCCGATGTTGACCGGCGGACCAAGGGCGATGTACGTGTTAGCCCCGCCGCTATTGTCGGTCACCGTGGCCGTGACCCCCGCGCCATCCCAGTGCGAGAAGACCAAGACGAGATCACCATTCGTCGCATTCTTGGCGAAATATGTAATCGAATTTGTTGCAGATCCGCTGTCGCCCGACTCCGCCTGGACGACTGCTCCGGTGCCGCCCCCTCCTCCGGTGGTCGTCACCGTCAATCCTGTGGAGCCGGTGATCGAGCCGGAGGTGGCTTTAATCGTCGTGCTGCCCACAGCGACGGGAGTGACCACGCCGGCGCTGCTGATGGTGGCGACAGTGGTAGTGGTGGAAACCCAAGTCACGGAACTGGTCAGGTTCTGCGTGCTGTTGTCGCTGTAGGTTCCGGTAGCGGTGTATTGCACGGGAGTCGCGCCCACGGTCATCGAAGAATTTGCCGGGGTCACGGCGATGGATACCAATACGGTCGGCGTGACGGTGAGGACGGTCGAGCCGCTAATCGATCCGGAGGTGGCTTGAATGGTCGAGGTGCCGGTACCGACGCCAGTGGCGACGCCAGCCGAGGTGATGGTGGCGACGGAGGTAGTGGCGGAAGTCCAGGTCGCGGAGCTGGTCAAGTTCTGCTTGCTGTTGTCACTGTAGGTTCCGGTGGCGGTGAATGGCTGAGTCGTGCCCTTGGCGATGGAAGGATTGGCGGGCGTCACGGCAATCGATACCAGCGGCGGGCCACCCACAGAGTAGATCTGCTGGACCTCGGCAGCGGTGAGATGGCGATTGTAGATCTGGAGGTCGCTGATCGTGCCCGCGTTGAACTCCTGCGTGCCGCCACGGGAGTAGAGATAGATCGGATTGCTGCCAAATGCGTTGGTGTTGGCGGTGGTGTTCAAGTTCTTCGTTGGGGTCTGCAACACGCCGTCAATGTAAAGGCTCGTTTCAGCAGTTCCCGCCTGGGTCTTGTCGTAGACAATCACGAGGTGGTGCCAAGCGCCGGAAGAAGGTTGGGCGAAGCAGTTAACGCTGTACCCGCTGTTGCCGTGTACGGCGACCTGGATGCCGCCACAGGTGGCGTCATCCGGGAACAGGCCGAAGCCGGTCGTGGAGCTATTGTAGTTCGTAGTGGCTTCGAGCAGGACATGTCCCCCGGCAGTGGAGTAGGTGCGATTGACCCAAGCCGCGATGGTGACGGCGCTGGTGGCGCTCAGATTAACGGCGGGGATGTTGACGTACTGGTTGACGCCATTGGCGGAGATGGCCCCGCCGACCTTGCCGGTGGTCCAGGTGACGCCATTGACCAAAGTAGCGGTATAGCCGTTGCCGGAGGAATCGGCGGCGGTGGTGCCGGAGCCTTCGTTAAAAGTCCAATAACCAACCAGGCCGGAGGGCAATCCTCCCGATCCCGAGGACGTCACCGTCAATCCTGTGGAGCCGATGATCGAGCCGGAAGTGGCTTGAATCGTTGTGCTGCCCGCGGCGACGGGAGTGACCACGCCGGCGCTGGTGATGGTGGCGACGGACGTTGTGGTCGAAGCCCAAGTCACTGAGCTAGTCAGGTTCTGCGTGCTGTTGTCGCTGTAGGTCCCGGTGGCGGTGTACTGCGCGGGCGTCGAGCCGACTTGCACGGAAGCGTTTGCCGGAGTCACGGCGATGGATACCAACGCGGGTGGCGTGACGGTGAGGACGGTCGAGCCGCTGATCGAGCCGGAGGTGGCTTGAATGGTCGAGGTGCCGGTACCGACGCCAGTGGCCACGCCAGCGGAGGTAATGGTGGCGACGGAGGTAATGGCGGAAGTCCAGGTCGCGGAACTGGTCAGGTTCTGCGTGCTGTTGTCACTGTAGGTGCCGGTAGCGGTGAAGGCCTGGGTCTTGCCTTTGGCGATGGAAGGATTGGCCGGTGTCACGGCAATCGATACCAGCGCGGTCGTCACCGTCAACCCTGTGGAGCCGGTGATCGAGCCGGAAGTGGCTTGAATCGTTGTGCTGCCCGCGGCGACAGGAGTGACCACGCCGGCGCTGGTGATCGTGGCGACGGAGGTAGTGGTGGAAACCCAAGTCACCGAGCTGGTCAGGTTCTGCGTGCTGTTGTCGCTGTAGGTTCCGGTAGCGGTGTACTGCGCGGGCGTCGAGCCGACTTGCACGGAAGCGTTTGCCGGAGTCACGGCGATGGATACCAACGCGGGCGGCGTGACGGTGAGGACGGTTGAGCCGCTAATCGATCCGGAGGTGGCTTGAATGGTCGAGGTGCCGGTACCGACGCCAGTGGCCACGCCAGCGGAGGTGATGGTGGCGACGGAGGTGGTGGCGGAAGTCCAGGTCGCGGAGCTAGTGAGGTTCTGCGTGCTGTTGTCACTGTAGGTGCCGGTAGCGGTGAAGGCCTGGGTCCTGCCCTTGGCGATGGAAGGATTAGCCGGTGTCACGGCAATCGATACCAGTGCGATCGTGACCGTCAACCCTGTGGAGCCGGTGATCGAACCGGAAGTGGCCTGAATCGTTGTGCTGCCCGCGGCGACAGGAGTGACCACGCCGGCGCTGGTGATGGTGGCGACGGAGGTGGTGGTGGAAACCCAAGTCACTGAGCTAGTCAGGTTCTGCGTGCTGTTGTCGCTGTAGGTTCCGGTAGCGGTGTACTGCGCGGGCGTCGAGCCGACTTGCACGGAAGCGTTTGCCGGAGTCACGGCGATGGATACCAACGCGGGTGGCGTGACGGTGAGGACGGTTGAGCCGCTGATCGAGCCGGAGGTGGCTTGAATGGTCGAGGTGCCGGTACCGACGCCAGTAGCGACGCCAGCGGAGGTGATGGTGGCGACGGAGGTAGTGGCGGAAGTCCAGGTCACGGAACTGGTCAGGTTCTGCGTGCTGTTGTCACTATATGTTCCGGTGGCGGTGAAGGCCTGGGTCCTGCCCTTGGCGATGGAAGGATTGGCCGGCGTCACGGCAATCGATACGAGCGTCGGAACACTCCCAGTGTAGATCTGCTGGACCTCGGCAGCGGTGAGATGGCGATTGTAGATTTGCAGGTCATCCATGAGCCCGGCGTTGAACTCCTGCGTGCCGCCACGAGAGAAGAGATAGATCGGATTGCTGCCAAATGCGTTGGTGTTGGCGGTGGTGTTCAAGTTCTTCGTTGGGGTCTGCAACACGCCGTCAATGTAGAGGCTCGTTTCAGCAGTTCCCGCCTGGGTCTTGTCGTAGACCGCCACGAGGTGGTGCCAAACACCTGAAGAGGGTTGTGCGAAGCAGTTGACGCTGTACCCGCTGTTGCCGTGTACGGCGACCTGGATGCCACCACAGGTGGCGTCATCCGGGAAGAGGCCGAAGCCGGTGGTGGAGCTATTGTAGTTTGAGCTGGCCTCGATGAGGACATGTCCCCCGGCAGTGGAGTAGGTGCGATTGACCCAAGCCGCGATGGTGACGGCGCTGGTGGCGCTGAGATTGATGGCGGGGGTGCTGACGTACTGGTTGGCGCCGTTGGCGGAGATGGCGCCATTGAGCTTGCCGGCGACCCAGGTGACTCCGTTGAACAAAGTAGCGTTGTAGCCGTTACCGGAGGAATCGGCGGCGGTGGTGCCGGAGCCTTCGTTAAAAGTCCAACGAGCGACCAAGCCGGAAGGCAATCCTCCCGATCCCGAGGACGTTACCGTCAACCCTGTGGAGCCGATGATCGAGCCGGAAGTGGCTTGAATGGTTGTGCTGCCCGCGGCGACGGGAGTGACCACGCCGGCGCTGGTGATCGTGGCGACGGAGGTAGTGGTGGAAACCCAAGTCACCGAGCTAGTCAGGTTCTGCGTGCTGTTGTCGCTGTAAGTTCCGGTGGCGGTGTATTGCACGGGAGTCGCGCCCACGGCCATCGAAGAATTTGCCGGAGTCACGGCGATGGATACCAACGCGGGTGGCGTGACGGTGAGGACGGTCGAGCCGCTGATCGAGCCGGAGGTGGCTTGAATGGTCGAGGTGCCGGTACCGACGCCAGTAGCGACGCCAGCGGAGGTGATGGTGGCGACGGAGGTAGTGGCGGAAGCCCAAGTCACCGAGCTGGTCAAGTTCTGCGTGCTGTTGTCACTGTAGGTTCCGGTAGCGGTGAAGGCCTGGGTCCTGCCTTTGGCGATGGAAGGATTAGCGGGCGTCACGGCAATCGATACCAGCGCGGTCGTCACCGTCAACCCTGTGGAGCCGATGATCGAGCCGGAAGTGGCCTGAATCGTTGTGCTGCCCGCGGCGACAGGAGTGACCACGCCGGCGCTGGTGATCGTGGCGACGGAGGTAGTGGTGGAAACCCAAGTCACGGAGCTAGTCAGGTTCTGCGTGCTGGTGTCGCTGTAAGTTCCGGTAGCGGTGTACTGCGCGGGCGTCGAGCCGACCTGTACGGAAGCGTTTGCCGGAATCACGGCGATGGATACCAACGCGGGCGGCGTGACGGTGAGGACGGTTGAGCCGCTGATCGAGCCGGAGGTGGCTTGAATGGTCGAGGTGCCGGTACCGACGCCAGTAGCCACGCCAGCGGAGGTGATGGTGGCGACGGAGGTAGTGGCGGAAGTCCAAGTCACGAAGCTAGTGAGGTTCTGCGTGCTGTTGTCACTGTAGGTTCCGGTGGCGGTGAATGGCTGAGTGGTGCCCTCGGCAATCGAAGGATTGGCGGGCGTCACGGCCAGGGACACCAACTGCACGTTGCCAACTTGAACGGTAGTTCCGTTGGTGAAGCTTGGAATATCGACCCAAGTCCCTTCATTGTCGCCGTTGAACACCAGCGCCTTCGTTTGCACCGGGTTACCATCCGGATCGGTCGAGTTACCGGTGAAGGTAAGGGAAATGGAGCCTGGCGTGGCCACTCCCGAAACCAAAGTCGACTTAGCACGCGCGTAGAAGTAATCCCCCAACTGTTCCATAAAGACATAGCGAACGCCATTGGAGGTGAGCCACGCAGACAGTTGCGTGATCAAGGCTTGGCGGCCGGCGACAGGGCTGGACTCGTAATTGCCAAGGTCGTGAGTGTAAGCGTCAAAGGGAGCAAGGCCGGACCAGAAACGCCACGTGTCGTGTTCAAAGCTCTGGAGACTCTGGGCGACCGTCCAGCCACTGAATTGGGGCCAAACCTCACTCAGTGGCGGCCAAGTGGCGAACGCGAAAAATGTCTGCGAGGGCAAACCCGCTCGGCTTCCGACCGTCAAGTCGTCCGCGTAATAGATCGGGTAGACCTCATCCGGATTGCAGCCCGACGGTGGAAGCTCGTAAATCCGAAACGGCCTCAGCATCATTCGCTGAGCTCCTGCCTTGCAGGTAGCGAAGTAATAGGTACCGGGCGATTGCATCGTGGTTACGTAACGCAGGCCAAGCGAATTCCACATGTCGTAGCCCGCGTTGTTGCTGAGATCGCCGTAGTGGGGAACCATGGAACGAGAAAAAGACGGGATCGTGTCAGTACCGCCCTGGCCGGTTTTCCAGGCAAGCATGGAATTCACATTGGTGAGCCATTGGGCATCAGTGTTCGGTACCGTCAGGTTCCAATAGAAATCCGCGCCTGCGTTTTCAAGCCTGATAGCGTGCGGAGACAGTTCGATGAGACCCGCTTGGACTGCTGGGATATATTGAGAACGAGTATCTTGCAGGATGTCGTTCATCCCGAAGTTACCGGTGGGCTTCCATGGTCCCCCGGTGCCGTCAGGGAGAATGTTTCCAGTGAAGGATGGGTTGTAGAGATCTGGGATGCGGTCCATGAAGCCGCCATCGAGATCATCCATTTGCAGCGCGAAGAAGCGGGGGTATCCGCGGACAACAAAAGGCTTGCGCGCAGCCCAGACCAAACTTCGCCAAAACAGATCGTCCACTCCCATCATGAATCCGAAACGGTCGGGTCGCATGTAATCGTAGCTGCCAAAATGGACCGCTCGGCCAGACTGGTAAGTCGTCGCCAGGATCAGCGGATCCCCGGTGTCAAGCTTTGCGACCACCGTGCCGTGCGCGCCCTGTAATATCGTCGCAGTCGCACCAAAGTGGTCGCCCGCATCGTCGTTATGAAAGGAATAGACGATGTCACCAGCGGGGGTCCATGGAAATCGTATCTGCATGGCCGCTATGAAGTGAGGAGTCGCTCCATCGGGCATCACACTCGACGGGATGTCGATAGCGTATCCGGGCTGCGAACCTGCCACCGAACCGGTCGCCCCGAAAATGGCTTGAATGTGCGCGTTGGTGCCGATGCCCGGGTCGCTGTCAAGATTTACGAATCCTGTCCCGGCCGCCACGGCATTCATGATGGCTTGTTGCCAAGCAGCCGAAAGATTCAAACCTCGATGCGCGGCAACGATCAGTTGAGTGGAACTCAGGTCTTGGGGAGCCGTAGAGGAAACGTCAACAACCCGGTAGGGAATTTGAAGGTGCTCGAGATAACGTTCCGGATACCGCTGGTACTCACCTGGGTTCGCTGGGTCGGTGTTATATCCAGTTGCGTTGCTCGAATTAACAAGGACCACGACCGTCAAATCGTAGGTCTGAGCCCGCAAGTCTTGAATCGCATATGCGCAGAACAGCGTTGACACCAAAGCGAGCATGACGACTCTGCGGATAGGATTCCACGCGAAACGAACTTGAACCGGGATTCCCATTTTGATCTCCTGTGTGGACTCCATATCCGAGACCTTTGTTCTAGAACCTAGGCCTATAATTCCGGCGCTAACTGGAATAAGTTGATTACCCGCTGAAACAGGAAAAAATGTGCGGCGACTCGCGCCCGCGAAGCATTGCGCCTCGGGAAGATAGTATTTCGGTCCCCATCTGTCAACAGTAGAATAGATATAACTAATGAAATTTAGGAACTAGGAGTAATACTACTATCAGTACTTGCGGCCGACCGCGAAGCTGTCATCTCTGGGCCGGTGACCAAGCCGAGTTCTCGTGCCACGTCGAATGAGACGGTCTACATCACAGCCCAGGGCTGCGTAACTCTGTCCGGTGGCGGGTATGGGGTGCCGGCTGCTGAGCAGGATCGTCGGGAGAATCGTGAGCTGGTAATGGCCGTCGGGCGTCCGGCGGAATTCGGCGCCGCAGCCGTACTTCTCGACGCGCATGACGCCGCGCGTGCTGCCGACCGTGAAGCCCGCCTTCGGCAACGATTCCAGGGTCAGCGGGGTGAAGCGTTCTTCCACGTTCCACATACCGATTGCGGAGTCGGGCGCGGGCGTGTTTGGGTGAATTTGGAGCGAGCCAAGAAAGGTCACGCAGAAACTGCGGCGGCCTGCCACAGTTCAAGCTCTGACGCATGCCCCTGGCCGATCAACACTGCGACACACTACGGCAAGTTCTGGATCTCCGTCGCGGTGAGATGGCGATTGTAGATCTGCAGATCGCTCATCAAGCCCGCGTTGAACTCCTGCGTGCCGCCACGGGAGTAGAGATAGATCGGATTGCTGCCGAAGGCGTTCTTGTTGGTGGTGGTATTCAAGTGTTGGGTAGGAGTTTGCAAAACGCCGTCAATGTAAAGGCTCGTTTCAGCAGTTCCCGCCTGGGTCTTGTCGTAGACAATCACGAGGTGGTGCCAAGCGCCGGAAGAAGGTTGGGCGAAGCAGTTAACGCTGTACCCGCTGTTGCCGTGTACGGCGACCTGGATGCCGCCACAGGTGGCGTCATCCGGGAACAGGCCGAAGCCGGTCGTGGAGCTATTGTAGTTCGTAGTGGCTTCGAGCAGGACATGTCCCCCGGCAGTGGAGTAGGTGCGATTGACCCAAGCCGCGATGGTGACGGCGCTGGTGGCGCTGAGATTAACGGCGGGGATGCTGACGTACTGGTTGACGCCGTTGGCGGAGATGGCTCCGCCGACCTTGCCGGCGGTCCAGGTAACGCCATTGAACAAAGTAGCGGTATAGCCGTTGCCGGAGGAATCGGCGGCGGTGGTGCCGGAGCCTTCGTTAAAAGTCCAATAACCAACCAGGCCGGAGGGCAATCCTCCCGATCCCGAGGACGTGACCGTCAACCCTGTGGAGCCGGTGATCGAACCGGAAGTGGCCTGAATCGTTGTGCTGCCCGCGGCGACAGGAGTGACCACGCCGGCGCTGGTGATCGTGGCGACGGAGGTAGTGGTGGAAACCCAAGTCACTGAGCTAGTCAGGTTCTGCGTGCTGTTGTCGCTGTAGGTTCCGGTAGCGGTGTACTGCGCGGGCGTCGAGCCGACCTGTACGGAAGCGTTTGCCGGAGTCACGGCGATGGATACCAACGCGGGTGGCGTGACGGTGAGGACGGTTGAGCCGCTGATCGAGCCGGAGGTGGCTTGAATGGTCGAGGTGCCGGTACCGACGCCAGTAGCGACGCCAGCGGAGGTGATGGTGGCGACGGAGGTAGTGGCGGAAGTCCAGGTCGCGGAGCTGGTCAGGTTCTGCGTGCTGTTGTCACTATATGTTCCGGTGGCGGTGAAGGCCTGGGTCCTGCCTTTGGCGATGGAAGGATTAGCCGGCGTCACGGCAATCGATACGAGCGTCGGAACACTCCCAGTGTAGATCTGCTGGACCTCGGCAGCGGTGAGATGGCGATTGTAGATTTGCAGGTCATCCATGAGCCCGGCGTTGAACTCCTGCGTGCCGCCACGAGAGAAGAGATAGATCGGATTGCTGCCAAATGCGTTGGTGTTGGCGGTGGTGTTCAAATTCTTCGTGGGAGTTTGCAGGACGCCATCAATGTAAAGGCTTGTTTCAGCAGTTCCCGCCTGGGTCTTGTCGTAGACCGCCACGAGGTGGTGCCAAACACCGGAAGAGGGTTGTGCGAAGCAGTTGACGCTGTACCCACCGTCGCCGTGCACGGAGACCTGAATGCCGCCGCAATCGGCGTCATCCGGGAAGAGGCCGAAGCCGGTGGTGGAGCTATTGTAGTTTGAGCTGGCCTCGATGAGGACATGTCCCCCGGCAGTGGAGTAGGTGCGATTGACCCAAGCCGCGATGGTGACGGCGCTGGTGGCGCTGAGATTAACGGCGGGGGTGCTGACGTACTGGTTGGCGCCGTTGGCGGAGATGGCGCCATTGAGCTTGCCGGCGACCCAGGTGACTCCGTTGAACAAAGTAGCGTTGTAGCCGTTACCGGAGGAATCGGCGGCGGTGGTGCCGGAGCCATCGTTAAAAGTCCAACGAGCGACCAAGCCGGAGGGCAGTCCTGATCCCGCAGTCACGGTGTAGGTGCCCGAACCCACGGAGCTATTGAGGTACCCGCTGGCGACGGCGATTGCCTGAACTTTAGTCGATGCAGACACGGGCAAGGTAAAGGGCGCGCTGTACAGCTCGCTGGGAGTTTGCGTGGGTGTGGTGACGCCGTCGGTGGTGTAGTAAATCGCGGCCCCCATGGTTGCATCCGAGATGGTAATGGGCTGCGACGTGGTGATCGCGCCGCCTGTCGGGCTGAAGGTGGGAGTAGCCGCTGGAATGGGCGCTTGAACCGTGTAGCTGGCGCTGCCCACCGCGCTGTTCGTGTAGCCAGCGGCGACGGCAATCGCCTGCACTTTCGTTGACGCGGATAGCGTAAAGGACCCGCTGTAAAGTTCACTGGGTGTTTGCGTAGGAGTGGTGACGCCGTCGGTCGTGTAGTAGATCGAAGCTCCTGATGTTGTGTCCGAGATCGTGATGGGCTGCGTAGAGCTGATCGTGCCGGCTGCCGGGCTGAAAGTCGGCGTAGCGGCTGGAACGGGCCCCTGGACCGTGTAGCTGGCGCTGCTCACGGCGCTGTTCGCGTAGCCAGCGGCGACGGCAATCGCCTGCACTTTCGTTGACGCGGATAGCGTAAAGGACCCGGTATAGAGTTCGCTGGGGGTTTGCGTAGGTGTGGTGACGCCATCGGTCGTGTAGTAGATCGAAGCTCCCGGTGTGGTATCCGAGATCGTGATGGGCTGGGACGAGCTGATCGCACCGGCTGCCGGGCTGAACGTCGGAGTTGCCGCGACGAGTCCAAAGACCGCGACGCTATTCGGAGTGCCAACGTAAACTTTTCCGTTGCTGATCATGGGCACGATGTACTTGTTTCCTGCGCCGAAGTGGTCGCGACTCCCGGAAGCTTGGTTCGAGTTGTAGAGCTCGGTCCCAAGATTCGTGGCGTCGTACGCGTGCAGGACCGCGGCGCTGCTGTTGTTCTCAACGGCCCAAAGAATCCCGTTGGTGGCGCCGTTCGCAGAAATGGAGGGGAACGCGCCGGGATACGTGTAGGTCGTGGGGGATTGGCTGCTCGGCGCGCCGGCGAGCTTGGCGTTGGTGATTCCGAAGGCAAGAATCGAGCCGCCGGTCGGCGCGTAGTAAACGGTATTGTTGAAGTACGCCGGCACGGACCAGATTCCGGAACCGAGGACCCCGGACAGAAATTGATAATTCTTATTGCTTCCGCTCGAGAATTTCCCCATCGAGTCGCGGCTCACGACGTACAAATTCCCGTCTTTGCCGGCGCCCACGGCCAGATGCCACACAATACCGTTCGCGTCCGTAAGATCCGGCAAGAGCATCACTCCGCCCGAGCCTAAATCCACGTCGTTGCTGCTCTCCGAGACCCCGTTGTCCATCTCAAAGTAATCGGCAACGGCGAGGCCGCCCGAGCTCGAGAGTTTCAGGAAAGCGTTTCCGTAATCGCCTTGGCTCGGAAAATTGCCGGCGTTCAACGTGGAATCGAATGTGCCGTTGCCGTCGAGCGCATAGATGAATCCGGAGGAGTCCGCCGCCAGCCCGCCGCCGCTCATCCAGATCGCGCCATCGTAGCCATTGGGCGTGACGTTCAGCACGCTGGTCCGCGCCAGCGTCGTCTCGTTGAAAGCCATGAACCAGCCCGTGTACGGCCGGTCGTCGCAATGCGAAGCCCACGAAGTGTAGATCTGGCCGTTCAAAAGCAGCAGTGCGGCGCGTTCCTTGTACTGGCTGGGATCGAAGATGACGTTGGTACCGTTGGAATTGTCGCCCGTGCCGGGGAATGTGGCCGTAATGGTTTGCGGGCCGCCGAAAAGTTCCGCCCCGGTCGTAATGTCGAGCGCGTGGAGGCGCTGATAGTAAGTGCTGCCATTCTTCGACATCGCGATCACAAAAATCGCGCCATTGGGTCCGGCGGAAAGATCGATCACCGGCGTGGATGTGATTCCGATTTCCGGGGTGACCTGGCTGCAACCGCGATCGTCGCTGGTGGTTTCCCCTGAGCCCAACACGCTCACGGACCAGAGTTGCTTGAAAGTATCCGCGTCGAAGGCATAGACCAAATCGTGCTCGGTGACGACGAAGACCACATTGTGGACAACCCCCGCCACCGTGAGACCCGCAACGTAGAGAGGCTCCGCATCCACCAGACCGGTAACCGGCATGGTGCCGAGCTTCCGGAAATTCGTGGAATTCACGATGCTCGGCTTCAGGATGGTTTCGGTCAGATTCTGCCCGGTGCGGGAGTTGTCGTTGTGATAGGTCAGGACATTCGTCTGGGCAGAGCAGTTGATCGCCGCAATCAAGGTCAGAAGGGCAAATGCGCCGCTGCGAACCAGGTAAGAGCCGGCCAAGTGATTGCCACGTCGAAACGCATGGAGACTAGAATTGAACATAGTTCCCTCTTGCCCGATTCTCTGCATAATCATTTCCAAGATCAGGTTGAGCCCAAAGGCAGATGACAACTTTAGCTGGGTAGCCCTGGACGGTCCTTTTGCTGCTAACTTGACTACCTCTGATCCAAGGCCTAGGGACGGACAAACATTCTACATGCAAAGCAGGTCCCCTTGCATTTCCTTTCTTCTGAGGACGGTGAAAGAAGTTTGAGAAAGCAAGTCCCGAGGAGCGAGTCTAGCTGGGAACGGCGCTGATGGCTGTGCAGTTTTGGACATTCCGCGAGGGTTGGCACGGAGTACTTGGCCTGAGGCTGAACTCCAACAAGCCGTGTCGATTCGATTCGTTGAGGAAGCGCCCGCGCGGCGCGCGATTGCTCGTGCGTGTGGAGAAAATCGGCTAACCCGTGCTAAATTAGCTGAATACCAGTGGATTCCCCGGGCATCTAATGCAGAGGAGAGGGGTAGTTTACCTTCAGGCGCTCGCGACGCCCCGAAGGATGGCGAGCGGCATCCATGACCTCGGTGAAAACATCTCTAGCGTCCCTAGGCGCTCTCGGCGCGAGCGCGGCTACATCCAATGTGCTCGACTTGATTGGGAACACGCCGCTCGTGCGCCTGGAGCGGATCGGCCGGGCATTCCCCAACGTCGAAATCTACGGCAAGGCGGAGTGGTTCAATCCGGGCGGCTCCGTGAAGGACCGGGCGGCGCTGAACATGATCCGCGAGGGGGAGAAGCGCGGGGCGCTGCGCCGGGGGATTACGATTCTGGACGCCACGAGCGGCAACACCGGCATTGCCTATGCGATGATCGGTTCGGCACTCGGCTACCGCGTCAAGCTGTGTTTGCCGGCGAGCGCGAGTGCCGAGCGAAAACAGATTCTGGGGGCGTACGGCGCGGAAACGGTGATCACGCCCGCGGACGAAAGCACGGACGGCGCGATCCGGCGGGCGCGAGAGATTTTGGCCGCTGAGCCGGGGCGATATTTTTATCCCGATCAGTACAGCAATCCGGCTAATTGGCAGGCGCACTATTACACGACGGCCGTGGAGATTTGGGAGCAGACCGGCGGGCGGGTGACGCATTTCGTCGCAGGTCTAGGAACCAGCGGAACTTTCATGGGGACGACGCGGCGGCTCAAGGAATACAACTCCGGGATTCGCTGCATCAGTCTTCAACCGGATGGACCGTTCCACGGCCTCGATGGATGGAAGCACTTGGATACGGCGATGGTACCCGCGATTTATAACCCCGCGCTGGCGGATGAATCGCTGGAAGTGAATACGGAAGAGGCTTACCGGATTGTGAAGCGGGCGGCCCGCGAGGAGGGTTTGCTGCTGAGCCCGAGCTCGGGGGCGGCGCTGGCGGGATGTCTTCAGGTTGCGAGGTCATTGCCGGCGGGGCAAAGGGCCGTGATCGTGACGGTGTTGCCGGATTCCGCTGAGAAATATCTCAGCGAGCGATTCTGGCTCGAGGCGGATTGATCCCTCCGCCGCATCTTCCGGAGGGCGCAAGGCGGGACATGATCCACCTGGACGAGAATTTGGCGGCGGAGATTCGCGCCCACGGCGCGCGCGCGTATCCGAACGAATGTTGCGGAGCGCTCCTCGGCACCGATGGCGCGTCCGAGCGCGAGGTGCGCGGGCTTCTGCCGCTTCCAAACGGCCGCGACGATTCGCCGCGCAACCGCTTTTCGATTTCCGCGGACGACGTGCGCGCGGCGGAGCGGGCCGCAGCGGAGCGAGGACTCGGTCTGATTGGCTGGTATCATTCACACCCGGATCATCCGGCGCGGCCATCGGAGTTCGATCGCGAGCACGCGTGGCCGTGGTACAGCTACATCATCGTGCGGGTTGCGGGGGGCGCGGCGGAGGAGATGACCTCCTGGCGGCTCACGGACGACCGCACGCATTTCGATCCTGAAGAGATTCAGCCCGCCCCGGCAGGCAGGCCCGCCTCGACGGGCAAGCCGGCCGGCGCCGCTTGAGGCGTGGGGCCGGGCCAGTCTATCTGCAGGGAGGAAGTCTCTGATGCCGGTAAAGGTGATCGTTCCGACGCCGCTTCGCAGATTCGCGTCCGAGAAGTCGAGCATCGAATGTGAAGCGGCCACAGTGGGGGACGCGCTGCGGCAGCTCACGACGAGCTACAGCGAGCTGAAGAGGCATCTCTACACGGACGATGGCCGCATTCGGAGCTTCGTGAACGTCTATTTAAATGACGACGACATTCGCTTCTTGAAGCACGAGCAGACGCAGACCAAGGACGGCGATACGATCACCATTGTGCCCTCGATTGCCGGCGGCGTGGATGCGGCCGGGCTGCGACTCACCGTCTGACGATTTGAGGAAGGAGAGGGCATGCCGATTCCGACGGACACGTTGACGAAAACCCCGGTGAGCCTCAACAAGGACGAGATCCTGCGTTACAGCCGCCACCTGATCATGCCGGAGGTCGGCATGGAAGGGCAGCTCAAGCTGAAGAAGGCCCAGGTGTTGCTGATCGGCACGGGAGGCCTGGGCGCGCCGCTGGGGTTGTATCTGGCGGCGGCGGGAGTGGGACGGCTGGGCCTGGTGGATTTCAACGTCGTGGATTTCACCAATTTGCAGCGGCAAATCACATTTTCGACGCAGGACGTCGGCCGCAAAAAGAGCGAGGCCGCGCGCGAGCGCCTCTCGCGGATGAATCCGCAGATTCAGATCGATGCGTTCGAGATGCGCCTGACCACTGAGAATGCGCTCGAACTCTTCAAGGATTTCGACATCATCGTGGACGGCACGGACAATTTCCCGACGCGCTACCTGGTTAACGACGCCTGCGTGCTGCTGGGAAAGCCGAATGTTTATGGCTCCATCTTCCGGTTCGAGGGCCAGGCCACGGTCTTCGGCTATCCCGGCGGGCCGTGCTACCGCTGCTTGTATCCGGAGCCGCCTCCGCCGGGACTCGTGCCGTCATGCGCCGAGGGCGGCGTGCTCGGCGTTTTGCCGGGCATCGTCGGCGCAATTCAGGCGCTGGAGACGGTCAAGCTCATCCTCGGCGCGGGCGATCCGCTGGTCGGGCGGCTGCTGCTGTTCGACGCGCTGGGCATGCGCTTCCGTGAATTGAAGCTGCACAAGAATCCCGCTTGCCCGCTTTGCGGCGAGCACCGGACGATCACCAAGTTGATTGATTACGAAGAATTCTGCGGTATTCGCGGAGAGGAGACGACAGTGGCCGTCAAAGAGGGCATTCCTGAAATTACCCCGCGCGAGTTCAAGGCGCGGCTCGACCGGGGAGACAATCTGTTCATTTTGGACGTGCGCGAGCCGCACGAGTATCAGATTTGCAACCTCAAAGGGCACTTGATTCCACTGGGTGATCTGCCGAAGCGCGTGAGCGAACTCGACAGTTCGCGCGAAATCGTGGCTCATTGCCGGAGCGGCAAGCGCTCGGCGGACGCCGTGGAATTCCTGCAAAAGGCCGGCTTCCGCAAGATCTGGAATTTGAAGGGCGGGATTCTGGCGTGGTCCGACGAGGTTGATCCGACTGTGCCGAAGTATTGACGCGGCGCGTCTGCCGCGTGGCATGTGAAGCAAGTCTTCAGGGGGAATTGATGGCTACCAGGATCGTTCCGGCAACAGACGGACCGCTGCGGATCGAAGGCGAATTCGAGATCTGCGACCCCAGCGGAAAGGCCTTCGGCCTGGCGGGACGCACGAGCATCGGGCTTTGTCGCTGCGGCCATTCCGCCAACAAGCCTTTCTGCGATGGCGCCCACCGTAAAGAAGGCTTCAAGAGCGAAGTTCAGGCGCGCGAACTGCCTCCTCCCGCACCCAAGCCCTGAAATATTTTAGCCCACACTTCCTTTTTGAAGTCGGTGTAGGTAGCCGTATGATCGAGTCAACTCCGGCATTCATGCGGTTGTGAGAGGAGCACGAACTCCGCGGAGAATCGGCGATACCATATGCGCGTTTGTGCATGAACGCTCGAGAGATGCGAGGTGACCCGCAAATGAATGAAGGATCGGGCGGCAGGTTTGACAGGCGAAACTTTATTGCAGGCAGCGTAGGTCTGCTTGCGGCTGCCAAGAGCGCATTGTCTCGGGAGGCCACCTACCGTGATGGCAATTTTGCCGGCGATCCGATCACAGGTCCGTTTCGACCCAACTGGGAATCGCTGAAGGCATATCGAGTTCCCGACTGGTTTCGAGATGTGAAGTTCGGAATCTGGGCCCATTGGAGCCCGCAGTGCGTCCCCGAGCAGGGAGATTGGTATGCCCGCGGCATGTACATACAGGGCAGCTCTCAGTACAACTACCATGTGAAGACCTACGGTCACCCATCACAATTTGGGTACAAAGATATCTGCCATATCTGGCGGACGGACAACTGGAGTCCCGAGGAACTGGTTCGGCTCTATGCCAAGACCGGGGCCAAGTATTTCGTCGCACTTGCCAACCATCACGACAACTTCGACTGCTGGGATTCGAAGTACCAGCCCTGGAACAGCGTGAATGTCGGACCGAAAAAGGACATCGTCGGAACCTGGGAGAGAATCGCTCGCGCGCAAGGGCTCAAGTTCGGGATTACCTTTCACGCTACGCCGGGGCGAGTTTGGAAGGAGTTCATGCCGGTCCGCTATGGCAGCGACGAAACGGGTCCCTTGAAGGGTGTGCCCTACGATGGCGTTCTGACGAAAGCCGACGGAAGTGGCCGGTGGTGGGATGGCATGGACCCGCAGGACCTCAATGGACGTCCGCACGACAAAGACACGCCCTGCCCGGAGTTCGTCGAGACTTTTATGTTGCGTGTCCAGGACCTGATCGATAAATACAGTCCCGATTTACTGTATTTTGACGACAACTGCGATTGGGACTTTGATCGTGGAGCGCCCGCCGGCAGAGAATTGAATGTGTGGCTCGGCATGCCGGAACTCACGCCCCACATTATGGCGTACTACTACAACGCGAACATCCACCGGAACGGGGGCAAGCTGGATGCGGTGTTCAATATCAAGAATGTTCCCACCGCGGTCTCGAGCACTGTGGTCCGCGACTTCGAAATGAGACAGGCAGATGTGCTGGAAGCAAATCCGTGGCAGACGGATGCATGCATCGGAGGCTGGCATTACAGCCGGTCGATTTTCGAAAACCACCAATACCGAACTGCAGAGGCCATGACTCACCTTCTAGTCGATGTCGTCAGTAAGAACGGCAATCTGCTACTGAATGTACCGCTGCCGGGCCATGGCAGGCCTGATGCGGATGAATTCGCTTTCCTCGACAAGTTCGGCGCCTGGATGGCGCTGAACGGTGAGGCGATTTACTCCACGCGGCCTTGGAAGATCTATGGGGAAGGCCCCACCAGCGGCGCCGGCAGTTCACTGTATCAGGGCTCAGGTCCGCGATTTGTCGTGGGCGATGTCCGGTTTACGACCAAGGGAGACGCTCTCTATGCCATAGCGCTAGCTTGGCCCCAAGACAGAAAACTGGTAATCAAGTCCCTCGGATCGGATTCCCCCCATTGCCGCGGCGAAATCGCCAGAATCGGACTGCTTGGGTCGGATTCCAATCTCGTGTGGTCGCGTAATGCGGACGGCGTCACCATCAACTTGCCCGAGAAACCGCCCTGCGATTACGCGTATGTGTTCAAGATCAATATCAATCCTCTCTGAGCGTGACCGGGATTCAGTCAAAAGGACCCGCCGTAATTGCGTCTCCGTATATCGTCCCGGTTCGCCCTATAAGTCGATCATCCCTCACATAAGGAAAAGTGAGTCTAAACCCACATAGTCTGTGACCGTCAGCTCCACGTACCCATCACCGTCGTAGTCCCCGAAGGCCGCACCTGTGGACCAGCAGCCATCCGCCAGGCCTGCTCTTCTCGTCACGTCCGTGAACGTACCGTCCCGTCGTGATCGTTTTTGATTTAGGTGTGTGTCGCCGCCTACCCAACAGGGGTGTACCAAGCCGTTACAAAATGGTGTGAGCGCCAAGGCGTGTGTGCCCATTCGGCATCGCGCGTCAGGATTTGTAACGAAACGAGCCGCGTCCCCGGGGAATATTTCCCCAAGTTCTGAACTTACCTACTGAGCCTCACCGCTAAACCTTTACTCATCAGCGTACTAGGAAAGTTTGTTCCGGGAGCCCCCCTTCGGCACGGCGTTTGCAGAATAGAGGGTGGGCAGGGTTTGCAGCCGGAGACGTCTTCTAGCACGTGAGGGGGGGTTGTCGGGTGTACGGATTCGCACAAATTCGCAAGGTTCTTTCGAAGGTGCGTTGGCCGCTGGCCGTTCTGGCCGGTGCAGCGTTTGTGCTGCTCACGAGTTGGCTGCGGCATAGCACCCTTTCCTCGGAACCCATTTTCTACGCCTATCTACAAATTGTCGGCTGCTTGCTCGCGTTCACGTACGCCGCGAATGCGTTGGTGCGTTTCCGCGGCGCGCACGACCGCCTCTCCCTGATGCTGGCTTTTGGATTCATCCTGGCCGGGCTCATTGAAATGGTTTCGGCGCTGGGTTTTTACAATGTGCTGGCGGGCGGCCAGCAGATTCAAATGCACATCCCGCTAGCCTGGACGGTGGGGCGCACGCTCTTGGCGGTCTTGTTCATCGCTGGGCTGGTTGTGGAGCGGCGCGTGCCGCATTCGCGTGAACCAAGCCGCGAGATAACCATCGCGCTGGTCGTGGTCGCGGTTGTGGCTTATCTGACCAGCGCCGCGTATCTCGGCTCGACGGCCGAGCCGGCAATTCACCCTCTGGCGATGATTGCACGGCCGTGGGACTTGTTTCCGGCGACGCTATTTTTGATTGCCGCGGTGGGCTACGGGCGGCGTTTGCGCAGTTCGCATACCGCATTCGATTGGGCGCTCTGCGCCGCGGCCTGGCTGAACGTGGCGTGCCACGTTGCGGCGAGCCAGTCCGACCACATCTTGGATGCGCCGTTCACGCTGGCGCAAATCCTGAAGGTCAGCAGCTACGCGGTTGTCCTGTGCGGGGCGTTGCTCGACAACGTGCGTCTGTTCGAGCAGGTGCGGCATTTGGCCGTGACCGATTCGCTGACGGGCCTCGCGAATTACCGCAATCTGCTTCATTCGCTGGAAAGCGAAATCCAGCGCGCGCGCCGCACCGGGCGGACTTTTTCCTTGCTGCTGCTCGATATGGACGACCTGAAAGGCGTCAATGACCGCTACGGTCATCTGGTCGGCAGCCACGCCTTGCGCCGGCTCGCGACCACAATGCGCGCGAACTCGCGTTCCATCGATACCGCCGCCCGCTACGGTGGCGACGAGTTTGCATTGATTCTCCCCGAAGCCAACGCCGAAGCTGCGGCTACCGTGGCGCGGCGCGTGTGCGAGCGGTTGGCGCACGATGGTGAATTGCCGCGTCTCTCGGTCAGCATCGGAACCGCCGTCTTTCCGCAGGACGGCGAGACGATCGAGCAGTTGCTGAACGCGGCGGACCGGGGTCTGTACGGCATGAAGAACCGAAGCGGCGGTGTAGCGACGCTTTCCCGCATCGCGGCTTGTCTCTAATCCAATCGGGCTGAGGGAGCCATGGCAAAAGTCTTTTCTGTGGAACGCATCGAAAAACGCGTGCCGATGGCGTTGCCGGTTTCCATCGCGGGGCACGCGAACCTCCCGGGCGTCGAATCCACCTTTACCGAAAATGTGAGCTCGCGCGGCGCGCGCGTGTTGACCGTCCGCCGCTGGCGCGCGAACGACCGCATTGAATTCACGTCACATCCCGGCGAATTTCACGCTCGAGCGCGCGTGGCCTATTGCCACACGCTCAGCGGCGATGGCTATGCCATCGGACTGGAATTCCTGGAGCAGGCGGGGCACTGGGTAATCAGCGCGACGCCTGTCCCCGGAAAATCTCTGCACGGATAGGAGGAACTCGCGAAGGCAAAAAAACTGGCGCAGATTTTTGCCAAAGCGCCGGTCCTCCCGATAACCCGGGGGACCGGCGCTTTGGTTTTTTCGCGCGCGGAGCGGGCCATTGCAGTTACACTACGCACGGGGGAATTCCATGCAGAGCCGCAAGCATCCCGTTCGCGCTTACATCCTGATCCACGTTCGCGCCGGCCGCTCGAAAGCCATAGCTCAGGAACTCAGCGAGATGCCGGGGATCCGCACCGTTCATCCCTGCTGGGGGGTGCCGGACGTCATCGCGTTTGCCGAGGTGGCCACGCAAGCCGAGTTGGACGATCTGGTGATGGAAAAGATCCAGCGACTTGACGGTATCGAGCGCACCGATACGCATATCGTGGTGTAAGCCCAGATTTCCAATTTGAACTTCCCTGACGAACCTTCGGGTGTTCGGGGGCGTCCGTATTCATCCGGGTTTGGAAGCGGTGAGAATGTTTTGGGGATGCATTCCCAGTGGGTGAGAAACAAGATCATCCTTTTCAGCCCTCCCTCAATGCTTCTTTGAAGGTTGATTTCCAAGGGTCGCGTATCACTTCAGACCGTGGCCTAGTTCTCGTGCGGGAAGATGATGCGGCGGGCTTACGCGCTGCCGGTGCCGAGCGGGCAGCACTCCGATTGCGGTTGCAAAATCTGGGGCCGAGGAAAGAGGGACTGAGGAGCATCTGAGAAATTGATTACGCGGCAGCAAGCGAGGCGCGTCAGACGGGCAAGAACGAGGCGTCGGCCCCCCCGCTGATCTCGCTGTGGCCGGCTGTCGTGGCAAGTTCGTTGCGTCGAGTGCAGGAAGAGCGTAGGATGCGCGAAGCAAGAGGTCCAAATCGGAAATTCCGGCTAAACCCCCATCTCACGAAATCACACCAATGCAGAACAGGAAGGGGACGCGAAGGATGAGTGTCGCGCTGCGTTTATATCCACTTTACCGCGACCAGGGATTGTCGGTGGTTTCGGGGCTAAACGCCGTGCACTGGAACCACAACAGCTCCGTGCCTTTCACCAGGTTTCTGCGTGGCGGCAAGAACTTGACGCCACATCTCGGGATCTCCCTGCATGAGGTGAGCTTCCTTGATGATCTCGCTTCCGTATCGCCCGCGCGTTCCGTACTCGTGATCGGGAATGCCTATGGCTGGAGTTCGGTTGCCTTGGCGCTTGCCAACCCTGACGCGAAGGTTGCGGCAATCGACCCCGCTCTCAGTCCAGATACAGCGGAGGGGCTGGAAATCACCAATGTGATAGCCAAGGCTGCCGGCCTCGCTCTTGTGGCGGTGTCTGGCACGTCGCCGCAAGACGTGGCGAGAGTGGTCCAGGAACATCTTCCCGCGCCTCCCGACCTGGTGCTGATTGACGCGCTCCATACAAACGAACACGCCGTCATCGACTTCGATGCGGCGCGCAAGGTCGCTAGCCCCGATGCCGTGTTCCTGTTCCACGACGTGCATGACTGGGATCTTTACACCGCCATGGATCATGTTCGCTCTACCGGGCTGGTGGTGCGCCGTCTCATGGCCACGCCCTCGGGGATGGCCGTGGCCTTTCCCGTGTCACGCGAAGTTTCGCTGGCGCCGGTGCTGGCGGTCTATGGGCCCGACGAGGCGGACCTCGCAGTGATCGCCAAATCCATATGCCGCCGGTCTCTCCGCGAAAGGCTGCATCGCAGCTATATCAAGCGTCTCAACTGGCTCCGCGCTCTGGGCGGCTATGTCCCGCTTCCCCTACCTTATTAGGCCCTGCGACTACCTCGCCGCCTCTACCGGCCCGAGCCTTCTTACGCATCGGTCGCGGCCAAGGGCAAGGGGTGCCGCCCTCCATCACGTAAGACTCAGTCAAAAGTGGAAGTGAATAATCAGGCTGCCCCTCTAGGTGACGCGGTGGGACCACACCTTAAATGGCCCTACTGGGGCAACAGCGGCTGGCGGCTGAGGGTTGGGTCAGTTTTCGTCTCGATCAGATTGTCTATCCCAATTATCTCACTTAAGTAATGGACGCTGACCCCGTTGGGTTGCTGGGAAAGGCCTGTCGTCAGTCGCCTTGAAGCTGAGGCCCGGTTTTCTTCTGCGGTGACGCGCCGCGCCGCAGCAAACCCAGTTTGTAAAACTTCAAACCGACGAAGCGCGCCGCCATCCAGGCGATGAGCCATCCGCGGTACCCATCAAGCAGGCCGAGCCGCAACACCAGGGATTGAAAGAACGTCCAGGGCGGCAATAAAAGCATCGGAATGCGCCAGCTCTTCCGCCCGCGCTGGAAGTAATCCCGCGCCGCAATCGTCGTAAACGCATCGACCTTGGCGGCGTGCTCGCCCACGCTGTTCATCGTGAAATGCTGCAGTTCCCCCACCAGGCGGCCGGACGGCCCCGTGAACCGCACGTTTTCGTGAAGGGGGCCGAAGAACTGGCCATGGTCCCGGCGGTAGAGGCGGACGATGTAGTCGGGATACCAGCCTGAATGCCGGATCCACCGTCCTAAGTACATTGTGAGACGCGAGACTTCGTATCCCCAACGGTCCGGCTCGCTTCGCTTCCATTCCAGCAGGGATTGGTGCAGTTCCGGGCTGAGCGCCTCGTCGCAATCCATAGAGAAGACCCAATCGTTCGCTGCCTGCGCAGCGGCGTAATTCTTTTGCTCTGCGAAGTTGACAAAGGGTTTTGTGAGTACCCGCGCGCCGAATTGCCCCGCGATCTCGACCGTGCGGTCCGTGCTGCCGGAATCCACGAGGACAATTTCGTCGGCGACGCCCGCAAGGGAGGCGAGCGCGCGTGGCAAATCCTGCTCCTCGTTATGCGCGATGAGGATGGCGGTGAGCGGAGGCATGGCGCCCGGCGGTTACAGTAGCACGAATTGCCGGAGAGACGAGGCGGCAGCTCAGCCGGCGGTGGCGAGGCGGGGCCGGATAGTGAGCAGGATGAGGCTCGAACCAATTCGGAATTCGGACATGTTGCGAAGCTCGGCAGCCCGGACACGTTCTTCGGCGAAGAAAGTGCCATTCGTGGAGTCGAGGTCGCGCAGACGCACGATGTCGCCCCGCACCTCAATCGAACAGTGGCGCCGGGACACATTTGGGTCGTCGAGCGGGAGATCGGCCCCCGCGCGGCCCAGGATGACGCGAGGCCGGTCGAGCGGAAAAACCAGCCCGCGCGATGGGCCGCTGATCACCGAGAGGGCGATGACCTTTCCCGGCGGCAAGAGCAAATCGCTGTCTGAATCTTCCATGGAAGATTGGCGCCGGGGCGCGCCATTGCCCCGCGCGAATTCCGGCAGGGGTGAAATCACATGCGTGCGGTCGGGAGTACGCTCGATTTCGACCACGGTCGAACGGCCGCACTTCGAGCACGCAAACTGCACACGCCGGCGCTCGCCTATCTGCGAGTCGTTGAGCCGGTGGGGCGTCCCGCAGAATTTACAATTCGCTTGCATACACTGAATCTAACACGCGTCCGAGGGCCAGGTTGCGAACGGAATTTCGGGCGGTTTCTTCGGGCAAACTGTACGAGTGTACAGTGCGCGCGAATGGCGCACAGGTTCAAACGCAAGCCGGCTTGCGATTGGCCCGAGGCGCGGCCAGCGGCGCGATCTACTGTACGAAGCCGACCTGCGGAGGCGGTCCTTGGGGCGTCTCGCGGATCGGCCCGAACTGCGCTTCGTGCCGGCTGATGTTTTCGCCCAGGGCGCGCCAGAGGCGTTTCGCGTGGCCCGGGCTGAGGATGGCGCCGGAAACCAGCTTGCCCTGGGGGGTGTTCGGGAAGACATACACAAAGTGCAGCGCGAACTCCTCGGCGTTGTGATAGATCAAGACGAGGTTGCTGTACTGGCCGAGCAGTTCCTTTTCGTCCGCTTTGATTTGCACCTGGGGTGGCGTGCCTGTCGGTTGCGACATTTTGTCCTCCGGATTCCACTCGACACTACCATAGTCCGCATCGGCCGCGCGCGCGGAAGGCCATGCTCGCGCCGCGGCCGCGTTCGAAAACGGCACAGCGTTGGTTGCGCTTTGGGCGTCCCGGAGTTTCATTTTTCGTTGACGGTGGGCGTCATTAATGTTAGTTTATCCGCGAAGTTTAACGCACTTAACACATGTCCGAAGCACCCACTCCATTGGATTCGCCTCGCAACGGCGCTTCCTCCGCCGCTGATGTCGTCATTACGCACGAGGATGTGGATCGCGGGCATGACCGCGTCAGGGTTTCGGCGGCGCGCGCCAAGGGGGGGATCCTTTCCCAAGCGCATCTCCTGTGGCTGCTCCTGGGGCCGGGCGTGCTGGTCATGCTCGGAGAGAATGACGGCCCCAGCATGCTCTCGTACGCCGCCACCGGCGCGCAATTCGGAATCGGATTCTTTCTGCCGTTTGTGGTGCTCACCTTCGGCATGGCAATTATCGTGCAGGAAATGACGGTGCGGCTTGGCTCCGCCACACACCGCGGTCACGCGGAACTGATCTTCGATCGCTTCGGGCCGTTCTGGGGATGGTTCTCGCTGGTTGACTTGGGTATCGGGAATTTTCTCACACTCATCACGGAGTTTATCGCCATCCGCGCGGGACTTGGTTTTTTTGGCGTTCCGCCGTGGGCCGGAGTGCTTTGCGCGCTGGGGCTGTTGTATTCGGCGCTGTTGACCCACCGCTATTGGACCTGGGAACGAATCACGCTGGCGATCGCCGCGGGCAATCTCGTATTTGTTCCCGTGGCCCTGCTCGCGCACCCGGATTGGCACGCCGTCGGCCATGCGTTCGGAACCTGGAAGCCGCTCCCCGGCGGATTGACGCAAGGCTTCTTGATCATCCTGCTGGCCGATATCGGGGCGACCGTGACGCCGTGGATGCTGTTCTTTCAGCAGAGCGCGACGGTGGACAAAGGTCTCACGCGAAAAGACATTCGTTTCGGCCGCATTGACACTGTCTTGGGGGCGGTCCTGGCGACCGCCGCGGCGGTGGCGACGATGCTGGTGACGTCCCTGTTGTTCACTCACCACATGAGCGCTGAGAATTTTCAAGCGGCGGAGTTCGCGCAGGCGCTAAGGCCGTTGATCGGGCGAGTTGGCGCGGCGCTATTTGCGCTCGGCATCGTGGAGGCGGGGATGGTCGCCTGCGTGACGATTTCCACTTCTTCGGCGTATGCGTTCGGAGAAGTGGCGCGCCGCCCGCACAGTCTCAATTTGCCGATCGGGCAGGGCCGGGCGTTTTATTCCGTGCTGTACCTTTGCGCGGCGGTGGCTGCGGCCCTGGTTCTCATCCCCGGCCTGCCGCTTGTCTACGTCGTATTACTGGTGAACGTGATCGCGGTCCTAGCGATGCCGCCGGCGCTGGTGTTTCTGTATCTGTTGGTCAACGATCGGGAAATCATGGGAGATTTGGTCAGTCCGGGATGGGCAAACGCGCTCGCAATGCTGGTGGTGGTGCTTCTGACGGGAGCGGGCGTGCTGTTCGGGGTCAGCGTGATTGCGCCGCATCTTTTCGCGCTCCTGGCGGGGAAGTAGGAGGAAGCACGATGACAGCGAAAGAGCTAGAACAAATGATTCTGGCGCCCGGCGAAAGGGAATTGATTCTCTCCTCGCTGGAACGCGACCAGCTCGCCGGTCTGAAAAAACACGAAATCCCCAGACGCCGCCTGAAGGGGCCGGAGCTTCTTGTGTTGTGGTCGCTGCGAATCTACCTGCTGTTCATGCTGGCCGTTGTTTTGTACCAGGTGTTGCACGGCGCACAGTAGTGCCGCGCGTTCAGTTGGCCTTCGCGAGCGCCACGGCCACTTCCTCGATGTTGGGAACAGTGGGGATGTCGTACTGCTTGAGCCAGGCAAGCTTCCCGCCCTTATCGATGATGGCAATGGCGCGTCCCGTGATGCCTTTCTCCGCCAGATAAACTCCGAACTTCTCCGCCACCGCGCCGCGCGGATTAAAATCCGCCAGCAGGGGGTAGGAGATTCCCATCTTCTCCGCGAACGCCTTGTGCGACCAGACGCTGTCCACACTCAGGCCGAGCACTTGGGCGTCGAGCTTCTCAAACCGCTTGAGGTCGTTTACGAAGCAGGCGTGCTCGTTGGTGCAAACCGGACTCCAATCCAGGGGATAAAAGATGAGGACGACATTCTTTCCCCGAAAATCCGCCAGCTTGATCTCCTTCTGACTCTGGTCTTTGAGCGCGAACTCGGGTGCGGCTTGTCCTACGGCTAGGGCCATGGCGACTCCTCCGATGGGTTTGTTTTGACTGAGCCGAACGGTGCGCTGGAATGCCGCGCCAGGCGGCCAAAGCCTCATGATAGCGGATTCTGTTGTCGGCTGCAGGGCATTCCCCCGTGTACGGGCGTCAGGCGCTTCAATCCGAGCCACAATCTGCTACCATCCCGCTCTGTGGCGCGACTTCCGCTCGATCAGGCGTACCCGGGGATTGAATTTCGCAAGAGCTGGCGCACGTGGTTTGCGCGGCTTATGCTCAGACCGCCAGAGTGCGTCCACCTCGAGAAGCAACAGGATTGGATGGCGCTGTTTGCCCCGGACACGCTTTACCTGCGCGGCAAGGCTGCAAAACGTTCGATTCGTCCGGCTGCCCCGCCAAGTCCGGGGGAAAACTCCGGAAAAATAACTAGCCGCCTGCGTCCGGACGTTCTCACTGTGCCGGAGCTGCCTGCTCGATCTATTCGAGCCGGAGTTGGACGATTATCGGGGCCGCGTGGTGGCGTTTGAGCCGGACCCAGGTAGTGTCTCGCAATATTTTTTTCTGGCTGCGCCGGACTTTGAGCCCGCCGGCCTGCAAGGGCACGTGGCCGATGCGATCTGCCGCCGCCTCGCGGGGCTCGGCCCGCCCGGAGGATGTTCGGTCTGCTCCCGAACGGCCACGTGGCTTTGGTTCTCGCAGCGCGACGTGGAAAGCCTGGACCACTCGCAGAAGATCACCGATGCGCCGGGCGAATTATTCTGCGCCACGCACGGCGCATCGCGGCTCTGCCGGAGCCTCGCCGCCGTGACGGACGCGAATCTGTTCTATCTCAATACGCCCTACGGCGAATCGGGCGCGTACGTGTGGATTTAAAAACGATGAGTCTCAAGGACCTGGTGGCGAAATATCTCGAGCGGGGCGGCGGATACGGCCGGCCGGTGGCACTCGCGGCGTTTGGCCTCGATCGGCAGGAGGCGGAGCGCATGTTCGGCTTGTACGACGAGGACTACAACATCAGCCGTTATTTTCATTTTTCGGACGGCGAAGGTGAAACCTACAACGTCAACGGCTTCGCGCACACGCACGTCACGATCGATGCTGCGATCGCTTCGATTCTTTAGCGGGCGGCGGAAAAACCGACTCAGGGAATCTCTTTTCGTTCAATCGTCAAGAAAAGAGAGATCCCTCGCCCCGAGCGAAATCGTCGGGACTCGGAATGATTCGCTTTTGAGTTTTTCCGCGGGCTGTCAGTTCTTCCGCGGTGTTTCTGTGCGCTTACCTGCGTGGTGGCGCGGAGCTGAGGCGGCGTGCGCGAGGCGCTCGCCCAACCGCCCGTGCTCGTCGAGAAGTTCTTGCGGCAGCCGCTCGCCAAAGGTCTCAAAGAACCGGCCGATCCCGGCGTGTTCTTCGGTCCAATCGTTTGGATCCACACGAAGCAGGATTTCCATCTGCTCGCGGTTGATATTCAAGCCATCGAGCGTCAGCGCGCCGGGCGAGGGCAAAAGGCCGATGGGGGTCTCCATGGCGCCGCCCTTTCCTTCGATGCGCTCGAGAATCCATTTCAGCACACGCACGTTTTCGCCGAAGCCCGGCCAAAGGAATCGCCCCTCGTCATCTTTGCGAAACCAATTCACGTGGAAAATCTTGGGAGGACGCGGAACGCGGCTGCCCAGTTCCATCCAATACTGAAAGTAGTCGCCCATGTGGTAGCCGCAGAACGGCAGCATGGCCATGGGATCGCGGCGCGTCACGCCGAGATCGCCGGTCGCCGCGGCGGTCGTCTCCGAGGCCAGGGTCGCGCCCATGTAAACCCCGTGCTTCCAATCCAGAGCTTCGTAGACGAGCGGCGTAAGTCTCGATCTGCGCCCACCGAAAATGAATGCCGAAATCGGAACTCCTTCATTGTCTTCCCAATGAGGTGAGATCGCGGGAACCTGCGCGGCGGGCACGGTGTAGCGCGAATTCGGATGCGCCGCCGGAGCCTGGCCGGGCGACCATGCACGGCCTTGCCAATCGAAGAGTCCGGCGGGCGGCTCAGGGCTCATTCCCTCCCACCAGGGTTCGCGCGCCGCAGTGAGCGCACAGTTCGTGAAGATTGTATTCCGTTGAATCGCCGCGACGACGTGCGGATTCGTGCTCAGACTCGTTCCCGGTGCGACGCCGAAGAATCCCGCTTCGGGATTGATCGCGCGCAGCCGGCCGTCCGCGCCGATGCGCATCCAGGCGATGTCGTCTCCCACCGTCCAGACGCGGTAGCCCTGATCCGCCAACGCAGAGACCATCATCGCGAGATTCGTTTTTCCGCACGAGCTCGGAAATGCCGCCGCCATGTAGGTCACGTTCCCGCTCGGATCCTCCAGCCCCAGGATGAGCATGTGCTCGGCCATCCAGCCCTGCTCGCGCGCCATCCAGCTGGCGATCCGCAACGCGTGGCACTTTTTCGCCAGCAGTGCGTTTCCCCCGTAGCCGGAACCCACGCTCCAGATCAGGCGCTCTTCGGGAAAGTGCATGATGAAGCGGCGGTCGGGACTGAGATCGCCGAGAGAATGCAGCCCGCGCACAAAATCGCCGGAGGATTTCACTCGCTCCGTGGCGACGCGGCCCATGCGCGCCATGATTCGCATGTTGGCTACGACGTACGAGCTGTCGGTCAACTCGACTCCGGCCTGCGCCAGCGGCGAATCCGGCGGGCCCATGATGTAGGGCACTACGTACATCGTTCGCCCTTCCATCGCGCCGCGGAAGAGCGCCGTGACCTTTTCTTTCGCTTCGGCGGGAGCAATCCAGTGATTGGTCGGGCCCGCGTCGGATTCACTTCGCGAGCAGATGTGGGTGGCTTTTTCGCTTCGCGCGACGTCGGTCGGACTGCTGCGATGCAGGTAGCAGTTTGGATACGTGCGCTCGTTGAGCCGGAGGGTGTGGCGCTCCTCGAGCATTTGCCAGAGGATACGCTGCTCCTGTTCCTCCGAGCCGTCGCACCATACGATATGCGCCGGCTGCGTCAAGCGCGCGGCTTCCTCAATCCATTTTTCGACGAAGGTGGACACAGACTCTCCGTTCCGTTACAGGTTGCCAATCGGGACAAGACTTCGGCCGGGGAAAAGGCGGGCGCCTCGCGAGCTTGCCGCTTCTTGGAGTTTAAAGTCTCGGCGCGCCGGAAGCAAGAAACCTCCGAGAATTGAGGTGATATACTTCGCTGCCGTGTACGCGAGAAAGCTCAGAGTCTCCCTCATCGTTGACAGCGAGAGGCGCCCCTGTCCACTTGAATGGCTGGACAGTTTTTGCATGCGCAATTTCACGGGGTCGGCGGAATTCGACGACACGCTTCCTGTCGGTGAGGGCCGGCTCGAAGCCGGATTGCGCGTAGATCCGGCCAAACTCGCCGAGGCGTTGTCGGCGTGGCTCACCCAACGCGGCAAAGGCAATGGGCGGCCGGTGCAAGTGGAAATTCTTCCCGAATGAACTTTCCCCGTTTTGGACGCCGCGTGGAGCCGCGTCGAGCTGATTCGCGAGAATCAATCGTTGTGTTCGTGACGGGCGTGTGGAAGGTGGGTCGCGTGCCTCTTCTTCCTCGCGCTTTCGATTGCGGCCTGGATCTTCGGTAGCGCGGCAAGCGCCGCTTCCTCACCCGCCGCAACAAGCGCCGGCGTTCTCTCGAAATCGTCCCAACCGAATTTCCGCACGTCCGGCTCGACGATGACATCCGCCGCCTTGCGCCATTGCAGATCGGCGTACCGCTGCAAAATGGAAAACGAACGCTCCACAATCTCCAGCGCGCCGGTCGGCCTTTCGACGCTGTCGCTTTGAAGGAAGACCGCTATGACGATCTCGGCGCCCATCTCTCTCACGGCCGCCACGGGAACCGCCGCGGCCAGGAAACCATCCACGAGCAGGCGGCCCTGGTATTCCACCGGGCAAAAGACTCCCGGGTACGCGCATGACGCCCGGAGCGCCGGGCCGAGCGGTCCTTCGCGGAAATAAACGGCGTCGCCCGTATCGAGATCCGTGGCCGCAATGGCCAGCGGCAGCTTCAACTCCGCGAACGAGGTCACGCCCAGATACCGCCGCAGATAGCTGTCCATTCGATAGTTCGTCGCCAGGCCCATCCAGGAGAGTTTCCACTGGCCGAAATCATGGAATCTCGTCGCCGCGGCCTGCCGCACGATTTGTTCGATGGGCTGCCCGCTGGCGTAGGCGATGCCGATCAACGCGCCGGCGCTGGCGCCCGCAATGCAACCGATGGGGATGTTGTTTTGCTCGAGCACGCGGAGAACGCCCAGATGCGCAATGCCGCGCGCAAAACCGCCGCCGAGCGCGAGCCCGATACCGGGACGCACGCTCGTGCCCCCGTAAGCAAATTCCCGTAATCGCTCTATCGCGCGCTCCAGCCAACCCGGCATGTCCCTCCTCCGCGACTCCCCGCAAGCAGAACACCTTGCGTGCCGCCCGGGAGGCTCCCCATCCGAGCCAGTTTGCCCGGTATAAAAGATTGACCTGCGCGAGGCGCGTTCTGTAACCTGCACCCCGGTCGCGGCTCGCTGGTGCCGCACGGATGTTACTCCGAAGGATCGAAAATGTGGTGGTTCTCGGTGCGGGCACGATGGGCGCGCGGATCGCGGCGCATTTGGCCAATGCCGGGCTGTCTCCTTCGCTCCTGGACATTGCTCCTTCCAGCCTCACGCCCGAGGAGCAGTCCAAAGGCCTGACGCTCGAGACCAGCGCCGTTCGCAATCGCATTGTGACAGCGGGCGTTGCCGCCGCGGTCAAGTCGAAGCCGGCTTCCTTCTTCACACGCGGGCTCGAGAAGCGCATCCGCACCGGCAATTTCCAGGACAATCTGGAGTGGTGCGCGCAAGCGGACTGGATCGTCGAGGCCGTCGCCGAAAATCTCGAGATCAAACGCAAACTCCTCGAACGCGTCGCAGCGCATCGCAAGCCCGGTGCAATCGTTTCCACCAACACTTCGGGCTTGCCCGTCGGCCGGATCGCGGAAGGTTTTCCTGAGGAGTTCCGCAGGAATTGGGCCGGCACGCATTTTTTCAATCCGCCGCGCTATCTGCACCTGGTCGAAGTGATTCCAGGTCCGGAGACCGCGCCGGATGTTCTGGCAACGCTCGCCGATTTTTGCGACCGGCGGCTCGGCAAGGGCGTGGTGGTCGCGAAGGACACGCCCAATTTCATCGCCAATCGCATCGGCACGTTTTCCATGCTGAATGCCGTGCGCGTGATGGGCGAATTGGGGATGACGTTCGAGCAGGTGGACGCGTGCACGGGCCCCGCGGTCGGCTGGCCGAAGTCGGCGACGTTTCGCCTGGCGGACATCGTCGGGCTCGACATCCTGACTCACGTCGTGCGCAACATCTACGAAAGCATTCCCGGCGACGAGTCGCGCGAACTCTATCGCGTGCCGCCGCTGCTCGAGGAAATGGAGCGGCGCGGCTGGCTCGGCGAAAAGAGCGGCCGCGGCTTTTACCAGCGCGTGAAGAAGGGCGGCGAGAGCGAAATTCTCACGCTCGATCCCGCCAAGATGGAGTATCGTCCGCGCCAGAAGGCGCGGTTCGCCTCGCTCGACGCCGCGCGCACGATTGACGACACGCGAGAGCGATTGCGCGCACTGGCTGGGCCTGTGCTCGCCGGACAGCCCGGCGATCTCGCGCAAAAATTTCTCTGGGCGGCGCTTTCCGAAATGTGCCTCTACGCGGCGCGGCGCGTTCCGGAAATCGCGGATTCGCTCGTGGACGTAGACCGCGCCATGCGCTGGGGTTTCGGCTGGGAGCTTGGGCCGTTCGAGCTGTGGGACGCTCTCGGGGTCGAAGCAGTGGCGCGGCGGTTGGAAAAAGACGGTAAAGCCCTGCCGCCGCTGGTCACCGGGCTGCTCTCCTCGGGCAAGAGCTCTTTCTACAAGTCCGCGCACGGCGACACTTCTTATTTTGATCTCGCGTCGAAGAATTTCCTGGCGTTGCGCGAGCCGGATGGTGTGATTGTTCTGAAGTCGCTGAAAGAAAAATCGAAGGAGATCGAGCGCAATTCCGGCGCGAGTCTTGTGGATCTCGGCGACGGCGTGATCTGCTGCGAATTCCACACGAAAATGAATGCGCTCGGCGGCGAGATTTTCGCCATGCTGCACAAAGGATTGAAGCGGCTGCGCGAGGACTTCGAGGCCATGGTCATCGCCAACCAGGCCGTGAATTTTTCGGCTGGCGCGAACCTCATGCTTCTGCTCGTGGCCGCGCAGGAACAGGAGTGGGACGACATTCACCTCGCCGTGAAGCAATTTCAGAATGTCAATCTGGCGATCAAACATTCGCCGCGGCCGGTGGTGGCCGCCCCGCAAGGAATGGCGCTCGGCGGCGGATGCGAAATCTCTCTTCACGCCGCGCGCATTCACGCCGCCGCGGAGGCCTACATCGGCCTCGTTGAATCCGGCATCGGCTTGATTCCGGCCGGCGGAGGCACAAAAGAAATGCTGGTTCGCGCGAACGAGCACGCGGCTGGCGGCGAAAACCTCGATCTATTCCACGCGCTGAAGCCGATTTTCGAGAACATCGCCATGGCGAAAGTCTCCACGAGCGGGGAAGAAGCGCGCGAGTTGGGCTACCTTCGCGCCGCCGACCCCGTCGCGATCAACGGCGATCGCCACGTCGCGGACGCCAAGCAGACCGCGCTCGCGCTGGTCCGCGCGGGCTATCATCCGGCGGCTCCTCCGCCGAGCGAACCTTCAATTCGCGTGCTGGGCGAAGAGTTTCTCGCCGGCGCGAAACTCGCCATCCACACGCTGCTGCGCGGCGAGTACATCAGCGATTACGACGCGGCCGTCGCGCGCAAACTTGCGAATATTTTGGCAGGCGGCGCGCTCTCGGCTCCGCAGCTCGTCAGCGAGCAGTATCTCCTCGAACTCGAGCGCGAGGCGTTCGTCTCGCTCTGCGGCGAGCGCAAGACGCAGGAGCGCATCGCCCACACGCTCAAGACCGGCAAACCGTTGAGGAACTAACTCGGCTTCGAGTGTGCGTGAGAACTCAGGTATTTCGTCAGGGCACGGCTTCACAGGCTGCGGAAAAACCCCAATTCGTGTCATTCCGAGGAGCCCGCCGCGGTTCACCACGAGCGTTCTCCGCGAGCGGCGGACGACGAGGAATCTGTTTCTTCTTGGTTTTTTCGCAAAAAGCAGATCCCTCGCTGCGCCTGCCTGCCGGCAGGCAGGCTCGGGATGACAGTACAAAGACTTCTTCCGCAAGCTGTTCAGCCGTGCCGTAAGCGCCGCAGAATCCAGGCGGCTTCAGCCGCTGAGGTTAGCTTTTCGTAGCTCTCACTTCTTCGTGGCAGCAAGGTAAGGCTCGTGCCGCGCACCCGCGCCACAGTCACAGGTCGTCGTCGGCGAGCTGCCGGGAATAACCGTTGCTTTCGAGCCAGCGATACAGATGAACCTGGTAAAGGTAGGAGGCCACGATCTCCTCGCCCATCTCGTGCGTCTCGACGCACAAGAACGGCACGCCCCATCCTGCGAGCGCGGCCACGAGAGATTGCGTGATGTGGTTGGGATTGGCCGGACTGTGAGGGTAGCGCGATTTTACCTGGCTGAGCGCCGCGGTGATTACCAGCAACCGGTTCGGCCGACGGCTCATTTCCCGCAGCCGGGCGACAAATATGGGACGTTCGACCGTGAACGAACGCACCAGGTCGCCGAGATCCTTCCGTTCGACGACGCAACTTTCTTCGAGTCCCGCGACCGAGTAATCGCCGATAGAAAGTGCGCGCTGTTCAACCGATGCAAACCATCCCCGAAAGCGCGCGAACGAAAACGGGTTCTGTTCCCGGGTATCCACAATCGCCACCGGCAGCGGCGCGCGGAGTTGCGTGCCACCGCGCTCAGCGATGACGGGCAGAGCCGGATGCGCGACCGGCGCGGCGGTCATCTGCCATTTGAGAGGGGATTCGATGAGCGGGCGGCGGCGGATCGGTCTGGGCATGACGCTGCGAGGATAGCACGTCCGCCGAAGTGACGCCCCGCGGAGGAAAGTCGGCTAGTTTCCGATTTGCCGAGCATCCACGAAGTGACTTGATGCAGGATTGTAAGTGCAATAACGAAGGCAGCTATGAACGCCGGTGCGGTGTGTCTCGAAGGCGGGGCGCTCGCGAGCGGCTATAGAAGGCCTTACAACGAGTTGTCGAAGGCCAGTGATGAAGACTAACCGGCCGATGATTAGGCTGTGGGGGTCATCGCTGGCGGTTTGGCACCCTTGATGACGAGCCAGAGCATGAGCGCTATCTCCCCGAAGAAGGCGGGCTGACCGAAGTTAAACACCTTTTCCTGGTACTGCGGCAACAGTTCGCCCGTAAGGCTAAGGATCAAGTAGGCGAAGCCGTTGATCACGAGCCAGACACCCAGGAACCGCGGCAGGAAGCGCGACCGGTACACAAGCACCGCCAGTGGCAGGAGCCAGACTCCCCAAAGGACCTCGACAGCAGTGTTTTGATGGTCACCTAGCTTGAAGAACAACATGGCCAGCGCGTCCTGCTGAGGTTTGTCGAACACGGACAAGAAAGCGGCGCCGCGCGCGACCATCAGGGCGGCAGCGTCGCTCACCACACCTACGATGTCGAGGACGGCCGGCATCACGCCCCCGAAGATCACCACCATCACTGCGAGGTTCTGGTCCACCCCCTTGAACAACCGGTAAAAGGCCAGCACGAGGAAGATCAGGATCACCGCACAGGCGAGGACACTCACGATGCCGAAACGGAAGAGCCACTGGTGAGCGGCGATGTTGTTGACCGTCGCGGCCGCGTTTCCGGTCGCGAACAGCTTGGTGGGAATATAGATGAGGCGCAGTGGGCCGAGGACGACAAGGAGCAGGTACCAGAATCCGGCGACTCTCCCTGGATTGCGGGTCGAGCTCATGTTCCCTCCTTCGTTGAACGGGCTTGGTGGAGGCTATAGCCGTAGATACGTCGAAGGCTATCAAAATATTTCCGCCACACGACGAAAACAGGCGATTGCGCTCACAGCCTCTGTAACCAGGTCTGGGGTGGATTCTGGCCGTCTAACGGCGCATTCGGAGACCAACTCACTACCCCGCGGTGACGCGGCTTGCTTTTTGCCTCCTCGCGGCATCCAATGCAGGGAACGCTTGGAGCCTTTCAGCCCGGCGCTCGCAAGGGGTGAGACATGCGCGAAGCGGTAATCGTCAGTTCGGTGCGCACGGCCGTCGGCAAAGCCGGCAAGGGCACGCTGCGCTCTACGCGCCCGGACGATCTTGCGGCGATCGCGATTCGCGCCGCGCTCGGCCGGGTTCCCGGCCTGGAAGCGAAAGACGTGGAAGACGTCATCCTCGGCTGCGCGATGCCGGAAGGCGAGCAGGGCATGAACGTCGCGCGCATCGCGTCGTTGCGCGCGGGATTGCCGGTAGAATGTTCGGCGATGACCATCAATCGCTTCTGCTCCTCCGGCTTGCAATCCATCGCCATGGCCGCGGAGCGGATCATGGTCGGCCATGCGGACGTGATTGTTGCCGGCGGCACGGAATCCATGAGCATGGTGCCGATGGGCGGCAACAAGATCGCGCCGAATCCCTGGCTGATGGACCACTATCCGGACTCCTATCTGGGCATGGGACTCACCGCTGAAGTCGTCGCGCGAAAATACGGCATCGCGCGCGAGCAGGCCGACGAATTTTCGCTGGCGAGCCACAGGAGAGCGGTGGCCGCCATCGCCGCGGGATATTTCCGCGATGAAATCGTGCCTGTGGAAGTGAACATCACCGCGTTGCCGGCCGGCAACGGGGACAGTGGCCGCGCGCCCAAAGCGCAAACATCGATTGTGAATTTTGATACCGACGAAGGCCCGCGCGCGGACACTTCGATGGAAGCGCTAGCGCGGCTGAGGCCGGCCTTTCATGCCCGCGGCAGCGTCACCGCGGGAAACAGCTCGCAGACGAGCGACGGCGCGGCCGCCTCGATCGTGATGAGCGCAGAGCGCGCGAAATCGCTCGGAGTGAAACCCCTCGCCCGGTTCGTCGCGTTCGCCACAGCCGGCTGCCCGCCGGAGGAAATGGGCATCGGCCCCGCACTTGCGATTCCGAAAGCGCTGAAGCTTGCCGGGCTGAAGCTCGACGACATCGCCGTGATTGAGCTGAACGAGGCGTTCGCCGCGCAGGCGCTTGCCGCGATCAAACTCGCGGGCCTCGATCCCGCGCGTGTGAATCCAAACGGAGGCGCAATTGCGCTAGGCCATCCGCTCGGGTGCACGGGCGCAAAATTGACGGCGACGCTGATCCGCGAACTCGCCCGCCGCGGCGGGCGCTACGGGATGGTCACGATGTGCGTGGGCGGTGGAATGGGCGCCGCCGGGATTTTCGAGCGCCTGAACTAGAATCGCGTTTGCCGGGAGCGTCCGGCAGCCCGGCAGGAGGAAAACTCATGGCTTCAGCGACAACCTCTCATGGAGTGACGCGCGGCGGGGGCTTCCTTGTCGAGGCGCGGCGTCCCGAGGACATTCTCACCTCCGCGGAATTCACCGACGATCAGAAACTCATCGCCCAGACGGCCGAAGAGTTCGTCACGAACGAAGTCCTGCCCGCCGTCAAGGAACTCGAGCAGCACAAACACGGCCTGATGGCCGGCCTGCTGAAAAAAGCGGCCGAGATCGGCCTGATGGGCGGCGGGGTGCCCGAAGAGTACGGCGGCTCGGGCCTCGACAAAGTTACGAGCACCGTGCTCGCGGAAAAACTCGCCATCTACGCGTCGTTTGCCGTCAGCCACGGCGCTCACGCGGGGATCGGAACGCTGCCGATCGTCTATTTCGGCACCGAAGAGCAGAAGAAGAAATATCTTCCGAAGCTGGCGAGCGGCGAATGGCTCGGCTGCTATTGCCTCTCCGAACCGCAGGCCGGCTCCGATGCGCAAAACGTGAAGGCGCGCGCCGTTCTTTCTCCAGACGGCAAGAACTGGATTTTGAGCGGCCAGAAGATGTGGATCACGAACGGTGGCTTCGCCGACCTCTTCATCGTGTTTGCCAAAGTGGACGGCGAAAAATTCTCCTGCTTCATCGTTGAGCGCAACTCGCCGGGCTTTTCGATCGGCGCGGAAGAAGAAAAGATGGGCATCAAGGGCAGTTCCACGGTGCCGATTTTTTTCGAGAATTGCCCGGTGCCCAAGGAGAATCTCCTCCACGAAATCGGCCGCGGCCACATCGTGGCGTTCAACGTGTTGAACTCCGGCCGCTTCAGCCTCGGCGCGTACTGTCTCGGCGGCGGGAAGAAAATCCTCGAGGTCTCCTCGAAGTACGCGAAGGAGCGGGTGGCATTCGGCAAGCCCATCGCCGACTTCGGCTTGATTCGCGCAAAACTGGCCGAGATGGCGGTCCGCATCTTCGCGCTTGAGTCCATGATTTACCGCTCAGCGGGGATGATGGACCACGCGGTGGCCGCCGCCGATTCGGCGTCCGACAAGACACAAGCGGGAATGAAAGCGCTCGAGGAGTACGCGATTGAAAGCTCGATCAGCAAAGTGTACGGCAGCGAGACGCTGAATTTCGTCGTGGACGAAGCCGTTCAGATATACGGCGGCTACGGCTTCCACGAGGATTATCCCGTCGCGCGCGCCTACCGGGACGCCCGCATCAACCGCATCTTCGAGGGCACGAACGAAATCAATCGCCTGCTCGTCATCCAGATGCTGATGAAACGCGCTCTGACGGGCGCGCTACCCCTGCTTGCCGCCGGCGCGAAATTGCAGGAGGAAATCCTCGCCGCACCGTCGTTGGACGACGCCATTTCAGGCCCCTGGACCGAGGAGGATCGCGTCGTCGAAGGCATGAAGAAATCGTTCCTCCTGGCCGCGGGCGCCGCGATGCAAAAGCACCGCGAGCAGCTGGCCGAGCAGCAGGAGATCGTCGGCGCGCTCGCCGACATCGTGATTGACGTTTACGCCGCCGAATCTTCCGTCCGGCGCGCGCAAAAGGCCGAAGCAGTCCGCGGGGCGCAGGCCACGGGCGCGATGGCCGACGCGGCGCGCGTCTTCCTTTACGATGCCGCGGATCGCGTCGAGAAACAGGCTCGCACGGCTCTCGCAGCCGTGGCGGAAGGCGACATGCTCCGCACCCAACTCATGATCCTGCGGCGTCTCCTCAAGCGCGAGCCGGTGGACGCCGTAGCTCTGCGCCGCAATGTCGCCGCAGCGGTCACGGCGGGCGACCGGTACCCGTTTGAGGGCCGCTGAGTGGAAGGATGCCGGTGACAGAGCGCCTATTTCTTGCCCCGGCGACCAACTGAATGCCATAGAAAGACTCCAAAATTGGAATTGCGGCGCCCGAATTGGGAACGGCCCGAGTACTGTACCCAGAGTCCTAGGCCTATTGAGTCGCCTGTACTGTCGCAAATGGAACAGCTTAGCGGCTAAAATCCTGTTGTACTCAATGAGCGTCGTTTGGCCGATTGTTTGCATCTAAGCAAGTGAGCCCTAAAAGGGAAAGGACCCACGACTTCATGACTGCTCGGGAAATGTACCGGAATCCGAAAGTGCGCCGTTCGTTCTGGATTGCCGTCGTTGTGGTAGTAGCGCTGCAACTCTATTACGTGCGGGAGATGCTCGCGCTGCTGATTTTGTTCGCTGCTTTCTTTGCTGTGGCTACCGTACTTGTGCTCGCACTCTATCTCGTCAATCATGCCGGCCAGTTCAGCCTGACCAAAGTGGAGACCTACGCGGTTTCAGTGGCCCGTGCGGGCCGGCGCGGTTTGGGATTCGTCGGGGAATTCAGTAAAAAGCCGTTCCGCCGTCAACATTCAGAGACTGCCCCGTAATTGCGCTGGCGGCGTCTGAGGCCAGGAACAGGGCCGCAGCGGCGATTTCGTCCGCCGTCTGGCCGCGCCCTTGTAAGATGCTCTTCAGAAACTGTTTAAGCTCTTCTTCCGGGGAGACGCCCAGGCGTTTCCCCAGCTTTTCTCCCAACTCCTTCGACATCTGAGTCTCGGTTACGGGGCCGGGGCAAATCGCATTGACGCGCACGCCCTTGCGCGCCGACTCCGCCGCCGTCACCCGCGTCAGGCCGAGCATGCCGGCCTTCGCCGCCGCATAGGGCGATCCCCATGGGAATGCCGCCTTCGCCGAAAGGCTTGAGATATTCAGGATTACGCCCGAATGGCGCGCGTACATTCCCGGCAGGACCAGGCGCGTCAGAAGGAACGCCCCGCGCAGGTGAACCGCGATCACGCGGTCCCATTCGGTGGGCGAAATCTCCTCGACCGGCTTCACCGGACCGTATTCGCCGGCATTGTTCACGAGGATCGAGACCGGGCCGAGGCGCTCTTCGGCTGTTTTCACGATGCGCGAGCAATCGGCCTCCTGCGACACATCGGCCGAGATCCACGCCGAGCGCCCGCCGCGCTTGAAGATTTCGCCTGCCACGCCCTCGACTTGCGCGCTCGTCCGCGCGGCGACGAGCACCGCTGCCCCCTCGGCAGCGAAGCGAAGAGCGATCGCGCGGCCGATCCCGCGGCCGCCACCCGTCACGATTGCGACTTTGTCTCTCAGCAGCATCTCAGAAGCAGCTCCAGCATAGCATTCATGGCGCGAGTTGGGGCAGGTGCTGCGCACCATTGCGAAGAAGCCGTGGTCTCGATTGGCGATTGCGGCCGGAGACAGAGCACGAATCGTGCGGGTGTTGCCGCGGCATACTCGCTAGAGTTAATTCAATTGGACTTGGACGGTACTAGAACCCGACAAGTAGGCGTGGCGGGTAAATCTTGCACGCCAGCTGGAGGTTGTCTCGTGTTCGAGCCAATGAATTCAATAACTTAGGGCGGGGGACTTTGGAATGGCCGTTGCGACCCAGGTCGTGGAAGTATTCCAAATGGAGGTGCGGCATGACGCCGAAACAAAAGGGCATGGCCTTATTAGGTGCGCTCCTTGCAATCATCGTAGCGGGTGCATACACATTGGCAGGCAGTGGAGCGACAGTGCACGCGCGGTCCTCGAGTTTGACAGTTCCGGAGGGGACCGCGATTCACGTCCGGTTGGACAACTCACTTTCCACGAAGCGAAACCGGCCGGGTGATGTGTTCACGGCCACCGTCACGGAGCCTCTCGTGGTGGACGGGCGAACAGTGATCCCAGAGGGGGCCCGCGCGCAAGGAATCGTCGTGGACGATAGCCGGTCCGGCCGTTTCAAGGGCAAGGCGCGGATGAGCTTGCAACTCATGTCCGTCGAGGCCAACGGCACCCGATATGAGGTGGACACGAGGGATGACGTCCGCCGAAGCGGGACTCACAAGAAACGCAACTGGTACTCGATCGGAGGAGGCGCGGCGGGGGGTGCCGCCATCGGCGCAATCGCTGCGGGCGGCACGGGCGCATTGATCGGCGGCCCGGCTGGAGCAGGAGCGGGCGTGGCGTATGTTCTCGTCACAGGCAGGAGGGACGTAAGGCTGCCGGCTGAGACGCCGCTGACCTTTGATCTGGCGCATTCCTTCACGGTTCAAACAACGAGCTAGTCGAAACCAACACAGGGGGAAGATGAGGAAGACCCAGCCCTTCCCCTCACAACCATTTGGAGACCTAGCCAGTGGGCCACAGCAAACGAGGTGCAAACTCAAATTGCAGATTGGAGGTAACGCTCATGAGGAAACAATTGATTCTCCTTCTCGCTGTGGCACTCGCGGTCGCCATGCCGGCTTTCGGGCAGCACGATGACAATCGAGGTGGCCACGAAGGCGACCACCAAGGCAACAATCAAGGCGGCCACCAAGACAATCGGCAGCAGCAAGACCATACACCGCGTGCGAACGGAGGCCACGTCCCTCCAGCTCCCGCTGCTCGGAGCGATCGCCACTCGGAGCGCGAAGGTGAACCACGGGAAGGCGGCCAGGCCGACACTCGGTCGCACGTGAACAATGACCACTGGTACGGGCATGATAGACCGGATGATCCGCGCTTCCGGATTTCTCATCCGTTCGCGCACGGCCATTTCGAGCACTTTGGCCCGACATTCCGGTACAACGTGATCCGAGTAGACCGAGGGCGTCACCGCTTCTGGTTCCCGGGCGGATTCTATTTTGAAGTCGCTTCGTGGGACTGGGCGGAGTGCCAAGATTGGTGCTGGAACTGTGGAGATGACTTCGTAATTTACTTAGACCCCGATCACATCGGCTGGTACTTGCTGTACAACGTCGATACGGGGGTCTACGTCCACGTCCAATACCTGGGCGGCTAACGATTGAGACGCGGCTCAATTCTTAGCGTCGCTCAAGCTGCGGTCACTGGGGGCCTCGCGACATCCGGGGCCCCCGAATCTGGCGAGAACACTAAGTCTCAACTTCTGACTTCCCAAATTTGGTGCTGATTATGTAGTCGGTTCAGACGTGGAGGCTCGCCGCGTGCGGTGGAGCAGAGCTGCCGCGGCCAGCGCGCCGAGCAGTTGCGCCCACCACAAAGACGAGGGCGCAGCTCGTGCGATTCTTAAGTGCCCATTATGGACGCGCCGGCAGACGCCTCAGAACGAGCGAAATACCGCCGCTGAAACCACAGAGCAACGTTCACAAGCCCGATGAGCGCGGGCACTTCTACGAGCGGCCCGATGACGCCGACAAACGCTTCGCCTGAATTGAGGCCGAAGACAGCCACGGCGACGGCGATGGCCAATTCAAAATTGTTGCTCGCCGCCGTGAACGAAAGTGCCGCCGTCTTCGAATAATCAGCCCCCAGTTTGCGTCCCATCCAGAAGCTCACGAGAAACATGAGAATGAAATAGATCAGTAGCGGCACAGCAATGCGAAGCACGTCAAGAGGCAGACGCACGATGAGATTCCCTTTGAGGCTGAACATCACCAGGATCGTGAACAGCAGGGCCGCCAGCGTCAGCGGGCTGATGCGTGGAATGAAATGCGTCCGGTACCACGCTTCTCCCTTCTTACGCAGGAGAATAAAACGCGTCAGAATGCCCGCGAGAAACGGCAATCCCAGGTACACGAACACACTCTGTGCGATCTGCTTCATCCCCACCGGAACGGCGGTCCCTTTGAAGCCGAACCACGTGGGCAGTACGGTGATAAACACCCAGGCATATACGCTGTAGAAGAGCACCTGGAAAATGCTGTTCAATGCGACCAGCCCTGCGGCGTAGTCGGTATCCCCTGCGGCCAATTCATTCCAGACGATGACCATTGCGATGCAGCGCGCCAGTCCGATCAGAATCAGCCCCCGCATATAGGCAGGCTGTCCGTGCAGGAATGCGATCGCCAGCAGAAACATGAGCGCTGGTCCAATGACCCAATTCTGCAGGAGCGACAGCAGGAGCACGCGACGATTTCGGAAGACTTCCGGCAATTTTTCGTAACGCACTTTGGCCAGAGGAGGATACATCATGACGATCAGCCCAATCGCGATCGGGATGTTGGTAGTGCCGATCTGGAAGCGCTTCACGAAATCTGCTGTCTGAGGAAGGAAATGGCCCAGGCCGACACCGGCCGCCATCGCGAGAAAGATCCACAGGGTCAGGTAGCGGTCCAGGAACGATAGACGGACGTGGTGCGGCGGGTCACTGACCCGGCTTTGAACGCACGGCGCCGCCGTCCTGTTCGCGCCGCCAAGGCTCTTCGGTTCCGTCATTGCAGGCCGATGCGATCGATTTCCGTCTTGATTGCGAGCTTATCGAGGCTGGAAAGCGGCAGACACAGGAACAATCCGATTCTGCGGTCGAGGATCATGAAGGCCTCGCGGAATGCGCGTTCAATCTGTTCGGGAGTCCCCGTGACCGCGGCCGGATCGGGTACGCCCCAATGCGCCGTCATGGGCTGGCCGGGCCAGAGCGGGCACACTTCCTTGGCGGCGTTGTCGCAGACGGTGAAGACAAAGTTCATTTTCGGTGCGCCGGGCCTTGCGAACTCATCCCAGCTCTTGCTCCGAAGTCCGCCCGTGGGCAGGTGTGCGAGTTCGAGTTGCTTGAGCGCTTCGGGGCGCACAAGGCCCGAGGGGTGGCTTCCGGCGCTGTAAGCCGTGAAGTTGGGCCTCCCCTTATGATTGAGAATGGCTTCCGCCAGGATGGATCGCGCCGAGTTTCCGGTGCAAAGGAAAAGAATGTTGTAGCGGCCTTCCATCCGCGTCACCGATTCACCTTTGCCGCAGGAGAACAAGAGTCCGATGCGCAACAGGACTTGCCGGAATCGCTATCTTTTGCGGCCGATTTTCGGGCGCGAATGAACGCGCTTGCAAATTTGCCCTCCACCGCCGGCGCGATGGCATCCACATCAATGCCTTGGGCCGTTAGAAACTGTCGCGCGTCTTCGACACCGTAAACGCGCGTCGGCTCGATTTCGATTTCCACGAATCCCGCGGCTGCGAGCTTCGCGTGATACTCGGATTCTTCCATCGCCCCCGCGACGCACCCGACCCACAGCTCAACGCTCCTGCGGATCTCGGCGGGCACGGGGCCGCGCACGACGACGTCGGAGACGGCAAAGCGCCCGCCGGGACGCAGAACGCGGAACGCCTCGCGCAAGACGCGGCCTTTGTCCGCCGAAAGATTGATCACGCAATTCGAGATCACGACGTCAACCGAAGCTTCCGGCAGCGGAATGTTCTCGATCTCTCCTCTGAGGAATTCCACGTTTTGCGCGTCTGCCTTGCGCTGGTTTTCACGCGCCAGCGCGAGCATTTCGTCCGTCATATCCAGGCCGTAAGCTTTGCCCGAAGGCCCGACCCTCTTCGCTGAAAGCAGAACGTCAATGCCTCCGCCCGAGCCCAAATCAAGCACGTACTCTCCCGCCTTCAGTTGCGCGAGAGCGGCCGGATTGCCGCAGCCCAGCGACGCCGCCACGGCCTCCTTCGGCAGGCCGGCAGTTTCGCCCGCGCCGTAGAGGCTGGTGGAAATTGGATCGCAGCACGGGGTGGCGCTTGCGCCGCAGCCGCAGGCGGCTGAATCGCCCGCGGAAGCGCGCCGGGCCGCTTCGCCGTACTTATTTCGGACCACGTCTTTGATTGTCTCGTTTGGCATCGCGCCTCCTGGCAGACATATTCGCTCGTCCGCATATGTAAAGCTAGCGCAGCGCGACATATATGTCAAGGCAAATGTGATGTATACTTCCGGTATGGCGAAAATACGAGACGGCTTCTCGCTGGACCACCTGTTTCGCGCCCTGGCGGATCCCACCCGGTTGCGCCTGCTCAACCTCGTTGCGGACCGGGAAATTTGCGTCTGCTATTTCGTGGAAATCCTGCGAATGGGCCAGCCAAAGATCTCCCGCCACCTGGCGTATCTCCGCAAAGCGGGAATTGTGACCGCGCGGCGCGACGATACTTTATTTGCCATGAATCTTTGCGCTACGGGAAGCCCCATTCCTCCACTGTCCTTTCTTACGCTGGAGCTGCCGGTGCGGGCTCGGGCTTGTTTTCCGCTAGGTTCACCGGCAGGGGAGCTTTGCTCAATCGCGCGGGCTTGCCCCGAACGCAACAGGCCCGAACCATGCGGGCGTGGTCAGGCTGGAGCGAAGCGTCCTCAGATAGACCCGCCAGGACTTGTGTGAGAATCTGCGCCAGAGCTGGATCCTGGGGCGCAACAATGCGGTAATGCATCCATCGCCCCTCGCGCCGAGCCTCTACGATCCCAGAATTGCGCAGGTAGGCCAGATGGCGCGAAATCTTGGGCTGGCTGATTCGCAGTACCTCGACGAGATAACAAACGCAAATCTCCTGTCCGCTCATGAGATTCAGCAGCCGCAACCGCGTGCGATCCGCCAGCACGCGGAACAGCCGCTCCGTGGTGAGAGATCGTTGTTTCCTGGCCATTTTGTGTCCCAGGAGAAATATATGCCTTGACAGATGTATTTGTCAATGGTATTTATAATTTATGCGGATGAGCGAATATGTCAGCCCGCACTTGTCACAGAATCTCGCTCCCCGCTGGAACATGCGTTTAAGGAGCTGGAATGCCAGAGTATCTTCAGATCACCATCGACAAATTCACCTTCCGGGTGGCAAAAGATCGTTACTACAGCTCGGACGGCGTGTGGATTCTTCCCATGGAATCCGCAAAGCCTCAGCACGTTCGTTTGGGAGTCACTGATTTCTTCCAGCAGCATAACGGCGACGTGGCGTTCGCAAGAATCAAGTCCGTGGGTAGCCGTGTCCAAACGGGCGAGGAGTTCGGGGAGCTGGAGACCATGAAAGTCGACGTAGGGCTGCCTTCACCTGTCACGGGAACCATCGTTGAGTTGAACAAGGCTTTGGAACGCACGCCGGAACTCGTAAATGAGGGCCCATATGACAAGGGCTGGCTGGCGGTGATGGAAGTCAAGGATTGGGATGGGGACCGCGCCAAATTGTTGGACGCGCACGCCTACTTCACTGTCATGCAGTCTCAGGCGGAGCAGGAGTTGAGCACATGAGTGAAGATAAGCACAAGGTTGTGATTGTTCCGTGCAGCGGCATCGGCAAATCGCTAGGAACCGTAAGCCGCGAGGCGGCCTACGAATTGTGCGAGAACTTATGTCCCCAAGACACGCAGTTGGTTGCCCTTTCGAAGCTAGTCCTCGGAGACGAGCAGGCGCGTCAGAAAGTGCGAACCAGTCCGGCCGTTACGATTGATGGATGCAAGCAGATGTGTGCCGCCAAGCTGGTAAAACACAATGGGGGCACCGTGGCACGCGAAGTGACCGTGTTTGAAGAATTCCGCCATCACAAGGATTTGAAGCCGGAGGGAATTGCCGAGTTGAATGCTCAGGGGCTCCAGCTTGCCCGTGTTTTGGCGGAAGAAATCGCGGAACAACTTGGGAGCGTCCTCAGAGGTCACAGAGAAGAAGGACAACATGCCTAAGTTGCCCGAGCGGAAAGTTGGAATTGTTGCGTGTTCGGGAGAAGAACTGGCGGAGGGCACCGTAACGCGCTTGGCGGCTTTGAAGGTACTGCATGAAACGCGCCCGGGAAAGACCGTCACCATATGCCTGCCCCTCTTTCTTGCCGGGGGTGAAGGAGACCGGGCCTTCGCGCGTTTTCATCCGACGATCACCATCGACGGCTGTGAGCTTCGTTGCGCGGCGCGTGGCACGGAGATGTATTCCGGGAAACCGACCGCCAGCATTGTCGTCAGCGACCTTGCCGCCGAGCACAGGTTGGGCAAGATCGAAGGACGCCGTCAACTCAATGCAGCCGGAAAGAAAGCGGTTGATCTTGTGGTTCAACGCCTTACGGAGCTTGTCGACAAGACCCTGGCCACGCCATCACTCATCATTCTCAATCCCCAGGCTTCTGCGCCACAGTCAGAAGCTACCAAACCGATGGGTTGCTCCTGTGGTTCTGGCATTCCGGTGAAAAAGATCAGCGTGAACGGAAAGAGTGTGGAAGTACTTGCCTTGCCGTTGATCTTCGAGAAATTTCGCGAGCTAGGCCGGAGTCCGGAGACGGCTGGTGAAGAGCTGTACGAAACGGTCAAGGTGTACAACCGCGTGTCGCCGGAGGATGAGAAGGATTATCGCGAAGCCATCCTCCGTGAATACGCCGCTTACTGCGAGGAGCCACGTTCATGAGCCGGACCTCAACCTATCACACCGATGTGCGCTGGACGGGTGAGCACTGGGGCCAAGTCTCCCTAGGAAACGGTCCGACGATGGAATTCTCCGCGCCTCCCGACGCGCAAGGCCATGCCGGAGTGTTGACCCCGGAAGATGCTTTTGTGGCAGCGGCGAATACCTGCGTGATGTTGATGTTTATCTGGGCAGCGGAGCGCTTCCAACTCGATTTGGTCTCGTACGAATGTCACACGGAAGGTACGAAGTTGATCGAGCTCGCTCGGACAGAGATCTTCACACGGCTTCATTTCCGCCCCGTCATTCGGGTGGCCTGCGAACCCGGTCAGAAAGAACTTGTCGAGGCCAGGACTCGGCGCGCCTTGCAGGCGGCGCAAAAATACAGCTTGGTGGCAAACTCCGTGAAATCGGAAATTGAAGTCGAGCCGGAGATTATCGTAAACGAACATGGGGCTCCCCAGCCGGCCCTGTTATCTGCCGATGGCCGATAGGGCCACCGGCGAGCTTCCGACAAGCGAACGCTGGTTCCGATAGAGCCAAAATATTGCTATGGATGCGCCCACGCGGCTCTTGCGCTGGCGTCGTGCGCGCCCAGCGGTCAGATCCCGTCGAAGCTCGTAGATTCGGACGCGGTAGCAGCGTTTGTGAGCTTCCTTTGAGAGAAGTTCATGACCCACGAGGCGATGTTCGCGGGCGTGACCGGTAAGGGAAGCCGTCGCAAAATGGACTTCCAACTGTAGAATTCTTGGTACATCTCCTGGATTCGCCGCTCCATTTCTTCCGGCGAACAGTACTTCAATTTCAGGTGGCACACGTCCCCGGGCCACCGTCCGATATCCTCCATGCGGATCATTCGGCCCTCTTGCAGCATCCGCTCGTAAAACATGGTCCCCTTATGAGGAGTCAAGATATTGAAGAACGCGACAGGGACCTTTTCGCGTTCCAGGAACTGAAGAGTGGATTGGAAAATATCGGGGGTCTCGTTGTCCCATCCGAAGATGAAGTTCAGCGAGTAACTGATCCCCCGGCGGCGGAGGTTGCTCAGAATCTGGCTGTAGCGGTTCACCTTGTTGAACCGTTTGTTCATCCCCTTGAGAGTTTCCGGGTCAATGCTCTCGATGCCCATGTTCACGTGCAGCAGCCCGCTCCGCTCGGCCAAGGCCATAAACTCGTCGTCGTCGCACAGGAATGCGGTCCACAAAGCTGACCAGCGCACCTTGAGCGGAATCATGGCCTCCATCAGCGCCATCGCATGGCCTCTTTTGCCCCCGAAATCGCTGTCGCCGAAGAAAATGTTCTTCGAGCCGCAATGCCTGATCTCCTCGATCATCTCAGGGATCGGCCGGACGCGAAACCCGCCGCCCAGGTAAAGCCGCTCGGAGCAAAATTCGCACTGCATCGGGCACCCGCGGGACGACATCATCGAAAAGGTCTTGAATGGGCCGTACTTCTTCAAATTCATCACCTCGTAACGCGGCAACGGCAATCCGGCCAGGCTGGGCATTTGCGGAGCCCGGTAGATTTTCTTCAGCTTTCCGTTTGCCGCGTCCTCGAGCATCTCGGCCCAAATGGGCTCTGCTTCCCCGATGCCGATGGCATCGCAGTGCTCGGCCGCCTCCTCGGGATAGAACCACACGTGCGGCCCCCCCATGATGACGGGAATGCCGCGCCGCTGGAACTCTCTGGCCACGTCGTAGCCGCGATAGGAATGGATGGTCCAAAGTGATATGGCCACCAGGTCCGGCCGCGAGTTGAAGTCGATGTCCTCCACGGCCTCGTCCACCGAGGTCACATTCCATTCTTGAGGAGTCAAGGCTGCAAGGTAGGGCAATACCAGCGGAACTAACGACCTCGACCGATTCTTTACGACCGTGTGATCCGTCTTCGAGAGATATCGCGAGGGCTGTATGATCAGGATTCGTTTTGGCATCAGACGCTCCGGTGATCGTGGTCAAGGCTCAGCTACAGCCATGGAGCTGAGCGTGCCACAATTCTACTCAAAGGGGATGCGAACGCAACGTCAAAGCCCAAAACTAGCATGGCGGCTAGGACCGGGATTCGTGTATCATCTACGAATCGGCAGGTGAAAATGTTTAAAGCAAAGGCTGGTCCCGAGAAAGGGAAGATCTTGCTCAGGATGCGCCCCCGAGGCTTTTGCGCCGGGGTGGTTCGGGCGGTGGACATCGTCGAACTGGCACTGCAGGTGTACGGGTCGCCGGTCTACGTCCATCACGAGATTGTGCACAACCGCTACGTCGTCGAGCAGCTCCGGCAGCGAGGGGCCATCTTTGTCGAGACCGTGGAGGAAGTGCCGGAAGAAGCGGTGCTGGTGTTCAGCGCGCACGGGGTGCCTCCCACAGTTCGCGAAGAGGCGAAAGATCGCCGGCTGCGGGTGATTGACGCGACGTGCCCGCTGGTCACGAAGGTTCACCTGGAAGCGCTGAAGTTCGCGCGCGAGGGGCGGACGATCGTCCTCATCGGGCACAAGGACCACCAGGAAATCGTGGGTACTTCCGGCGAGGCCCCGGATCGGACCCTTGTGGTGGATAGCGTGGAAGCGGTGGACCGGCTGCAAGTGCCGGATGCGACCCGGCTGTCCTTTCTGACCCAGACGACGCTTAGCTTGTACGACACGCAAGAGATCGTGGCGCGGCTGAGGCAGCGTTTTCCGGAGATCGAAGGGCCGGCGTCGGACGACATTTGCTACGCCACGCAGAACCGGCAGGAAGCGGTGGAAGAGATGGCCCGCGAAGTGGAGCTGATCCTTGTCGTGGGGTCGCCCAACAGCTCGAACTCGAACCGGCTGGTGGAAGTCGCGGAGCGCGCCGGAGTGTCCGCCCGTCTGATTGACGACGCGACAGGTGTTCGCCCGGAATGGCTCGAAGGCGTGACGCGGGTGGGACTGACGGCCGGGGCTTCGGCGCCCGAGGTTCTGGTCGAACAGGTGAGTCAGCGGCTGGCTTCGTTCGGATTCACGGATCAACGGGACCGGGACTTGATTCGCGAGGACGTTCGGTTTACGCTGCCGCAGGAATTGGCCGTGATCGCACCGGCCTCGAAGCAGGCGTAGCGCCCTTACGCGGCGGGCAGTTTCAGCCCTGCCTGCGGCAGCCAGGCTTCCCAAAAGTAAAGGAGCACTCCTTTGGCGGTCAAGATCGTCCGTCAGCCGAAGAAGATTGCCTTGCTGGGCGCGCCATCGAGCGCGGCCGCGCTCTCGGCCGGACATGAGCGCGCGCCCGCGGCCTTGCGCGAAGCCGGGCTTATCCCTGCTCTGGAAGCCGCCGGTTTCGAGGTCGCCGATCTCGGCGACGCCGCCTCTCAACTCTTTCAACCTGACGACGAACACCCTCGCGCGCGAAATCTTCCTGCCGCGCTGGCCGGACTGCGCGATTTGCGGCCGCGTGTGGAGGTTGCGGTGAAGTCCGGTGCGCTTCCGCTGGTCATCGGCGGCGATTGCATGATCGTGCTTGCCACGATCGCCGGAGCGCGGCGCTACTACCGCAATGTCGGCCTGGTCTACATGGATTCGGACGCCGATCTGAATGAGCCGGCCTCGACGCCGTCGGGCTGCGTGGATGGGATGGTGATCTCTCACGCCATCGGACGCGGCGCGGCGGAGATGATCCGCTTCTGGAATGAGCCGCCGCTGGTGCGCGAGCCGGAGATTGCGCTGTTTGGCGTGAACCGGACGGATCCCGCCGAGGATAAATTCTTGGGCCGCACGCCGATGCGCGCGTATCGCGCGGAAGATATCGCGAAGATGGGCGCCGCGGCCGCCGCGCAACAAGCGCTCGACCGCATGCACGGTGCGGGGCACGAATTCGTGCTGCACTTCGACGTGGACGTGATCTCGAGCGAGGAGTTTCGCGCGACGAATTATCCTTCGGTGAGCGCGCTGCGATTGGCCGATGCGCGCGCGGCGCTCGCGGTGTTTGCGCGGCAACCGCACCTCGCCGTGATGACCGTGTGCGCGTACAATCCCGCGCTCGATCCGGACGGCTCCGCCGCAAAGCTCGTGATTGAATTGATTGTGGAAGCGCTTGCGCCGCGGCTGGCCGCGCCGATCGAGCCGATCGCACCGGCCCCGGTCGTCACCGCGCCCGAGCCAGCGGCCGAAGCGCCTGCGCCGGAAGCGCCCGCTCTTGAAGTGACGGGTGCAGCTGAAGCCGAGCCGGTTGCCGCCGTGACGACGCTTACGGAAGAACCCGCGGCGGACGCCAGCGAGTCGCCAGCGCTCACTACTCCGGAAGCGGAGAGCGAACCACCGAAAGAAGAGCCCGCTGGTTCGTAATCCCCCGCAGCGTTCCTCGCAACGCCGCCCGTTCAGAAATTAAACGTCAGTTGCAGATCGATTCTCCGGTCCGCTGTGCCGAAGGCGTATAGGCCTCCGCCTCCTCCGCCCCCAAAGCCTCCGCCGCCCGCCATTTGGAGCGATTGGTCGAATCTGGTCGAGCCAAGCGCACCGCTGGGCGTCGCGAAGTTCGCGACGTTAAAGAGATTGCGAATGTTCGCGCTCAGCGTGAGCGTGTATTTCTGACCCGACGACGGTGCCCCGCCGAACGGGCCACCGCCACCAGGACCACCAGGGCCCCGTCCACCGCCGCCCGGACCTCCACCGGGACCACCGCGCCCGCCGCCACCGGGGGGGCCGCCACCTGGCCCGCCCGGACCGCCGCCTGGGCCTCTGCCCGGGCCACCGCCTGGGCCGCCCGGCTGGCCGTTATTTGCAGCCGATTCAAGTGGGCCGCCGAATCCGAAGGTCTTGCTAATTCGAAGATTGAAGGTGAAAAGTGCGGGGCCCGTGAAGGAGTTGATTGGCACCAAGGCTTCACCGTTCGTTGGCATGGAGTCAAATGTGCCGAGAGGAGTGCAGTAATCGTTTCCAGTGGGCGGGCCGTTTGGACAGGTGGTGCTTGAAACCAGCCCGGGCCGCTGGTTGAGCCGAGAACTTCCGATCAAGTCGTCGGGGATCGTGATGTTGAACGGAGAGCCTGAAGCTGCCACAAGGAAGGGATTCAAGCGAAAACCCTTCGGGAGAGTCACCGTGCCGCCCAGAAAAATGCGATTGCGCGTGTCGAAGGACGCGCGGCCGTAGTCCGCGAGAATGTCGTAAGGATTCGAAGGGAAACTCCCGGCGCCGCCTGTGTCGCTTTTGGCGTAGCTCAGGCTGTAGAAGCCGAACAAAGTCAGCTTGTTGCCGAGGCGGTAGTTCGTGTTTACGATCAACTGGTTTTGCTCGAATTCTCCCTCCGACCGGTACTGATAGATGTTTTCCAGGACGCCGTTGGGCCGTGTACCGCTGTCGGGTTCGCCATTAACAAAGGTTCCTGGGAGCGGCGCGTTCACGTTGTCGGTGAGAAACTGGTGCACACCGCGAATGTTGAGATAGCTTGCTGTGACTGTGGAGCTCTTGCCGAGCTGGCGTTCGACGCTGATGGCGGTCTGCAGCTTATAAGGTGCGCGAAGATTCGGCGCGATCTGGTAGATCGTCGGAATAGACGTGGACAAACTGCCGGTGTAATCGCTGGAAGGCGCCGCGCTGTTCGGGAAGAAGAACGAGGGATTGGTGACCTCATACTCCTGCTCCGTCGTGCCGTTCTGACGTTCCGCCTGTAGCACGAGGTCATCCGTGAATCGGTCGTAGAAAATGCCGAAGCCGGCTCGCACGACGGTCGTTGGGCCCGCCTTGGAATGGCCGAGTCCCCAGGAAAGCATGACACGCGGCGCCCAATCGGCGTGATCGTGAATGTGGTTCTGCGATTCAAATCGTAAGCCGTAGCTCAGCGTCACCGTGGGGCGAATCTTCCAGTCGTCCTCGGCAAAGACGCCCATGTCCACAAGATTCACCTTGGCCGTCGGATTTCCCGTGACGATCGTGAACTGGTTCGGTCCCGCGCCGGACGCAAACGAAGCTTCATTGCAGAGTCCAGTGGAACTATTCGGGGCAGTGCAGCCCGCCTCAATCGCTTGCAGTTGGGTCAAGGAAGGGAATGTGTAGCTGCCATTGAAGCCGTTCGTCGAAACGCTGGTGACCTGAAAATAACGCAGGCGGCCGCCAAAGCGAAGGGAGTGCTTGCTGAAAGCAATCTGCGTGTAGCTCTGCAACTCGTAGTGAGCTTCGTCCTCGGTAGTCACGCCGGCCGGGTTTCCGCCGCCGTTGAATTCGCCAGTGACCTGAAGAGACGGCAGTAGCGACTGCGCAGTACGAGTGTCGCTCTGGCGGAGATATTGAAAATGTGTTTCGGTCAGCGCGCGGGAGCTAATGACATGTGTCTCGTCGAGTTGGATCGTATTTTCAATGTCCGATGAGTTGGATTCCAACGACTGAAGACTCGGTCCGCCCGCGCCCGCGTTCGTATTGACGCTGCGCGTGAACTGGTAACGAGCCGTCAGCGTGTCGTTCGCGCCGAACTGGAAGTCAAAGCGAGGGCTGATTGTCGTCCGAGTGAGAGGATTCACCACGGAGGCGGTGTATTGGACTTGGTTGAACTCGGAATCCAGCGTTTCCGCATTCACGACGCTGGTGTTGTCGATGTTCCGCTGCTCGACCTCGAAAAAATAGGAAATCTTCTTAGTGAGCGGACCGCTGACGTCCCCGCTGAACTGCACGGTGTGGTAAGGCGGCGTCGGCGTAACTCCCGGAATGATGAACGGATCGAGCGTGTTGAATCCGGAGTCGTTGCCGATCACAAAGAACTGACCATGCGGCGTGCCGGTGCCCGGCTTGGTGAAGATCTCGACCCGGCCGAAACCCGGCTGGTCCCATTCGGAAGAAAATGGATTCTGATTGATGCGAATCTCGCGGATGGACGACTTGGGGGGCAGTTGACCTGCCGTGAAACCGTCAATGTACATTTGGCCGCCGTTGGGTCCCGCGGAAGGGCCGGCCAGCGCCTGTAGTTCGTTTTGCAGCTCATCTGGATCGTCCGACAGGGCTTCGAGGTCCTTGCCCTGAATCACGATGGCCCCGGCGTTGTTCGCGGGGCTGACATCCACGTGGACGGCCTGTCCCGAGACGTTGATCTTCTGCTGCTGCGCGGCGATAACCAGGTGGGCATCGGCCTTCTGGATCTGGCCCGCGGAGATTTCCACCGAATCGTTCTCGAAGACGGTGAACCCGCTGGCATTCACCGTGAAGATATACACGCCTGGCGCGAGGCCTTTGATCTCGTAGCTTCCTGTCGCCGTGGTCTTTGTCGTGACGGTTTGGCCGGAGGATGGCGTCATCGCCACCGTCGCTTGCGGCACGGCTGCGCCCGATGGATCCGTCACTTGGCCGCGGAGCGTGCCCGTAGCGGTCTGCGCGCGCGCCAGCGGCGCGAGCATCAGAACGGCGAAGAGCGCCGCACATGCGAGTATGGTGGTGCGAACTGGCCTGGCTTGCATCCTGTCTCCTTCAATCAGAGCGAATGAGAATCCTTGCGAATGAGTCGTGCGGTTATTGCCCGCCGCCAGCGTCACCGCTGGGGGCCCCCAAATTCCATGGGGCCAGCAGCAGTCCGCCGGCTCCGTTTGGTGAAGCTTCGAGAATAGGTTCGACTCCACCCAGCAGGGTAATGGCTGTTACGCCCGTCGCCGTGCCTTCGGTGGAGACAATCATCACGGCGTCGCCCTTCTGGAAATCGTTCAATGTGGATGCGGGCATTCGGGAAATCATTTGCTGGAGGTCCATTCCTCCTCCGCCGGCGCGAGGCCCCGCCGAGGGACCGCCTCCCGGTGAGGCGGGATATGCAGCGCCGGGAGGCGGGCCGCCACTTGCGCCACCTCCTGCGGGTGCGCCCGCGGGCGCGCCTTTGAGACGCGCGGCGATTCTCATCGCGACGAATGTTGGAAGGCGGCGAACTTGTGAATCGGGCGTCACAGCGACCACGAAGAGTTTCTTGGTCGCCAAGTCTTTGACGCCCAGAGTTCCCTTCGCGGCGTCAATCGAAGAGATCGTGCCGGAGATATTGTGGAACGCTCCGGAGACAATTTCCTCTGCGGCAAAGGAGGAGCCGTCCGGGCTGATCGTGCCGCGCGCACGAACCTGGTCGCCGGGTTGTATCTGGCCGAGCGTGCTGGGCTTGGCGTCTTCGAACTTCACCGAATCCGGCGCATAGCGCCGGAGGATCGTGGTCTTCGCCACTTGAATCGTAATGGATTTCTTGGCGCCCGCGACGGTGCTGGAGATTGTGATCGTGCCCCCGGCGGCGTCCACGGCGCTCACCAGGCCTCCAATGCCGCGCTTCTGCCAATCCGCAGCTTCTTGCTGCTTCAGCTGTTCGATCTCGACGTGCTTGTTGACGATGACGGTAATCGCCAGTACCGATTGGCCGTCATCCGCCAGTCTTCCGCCGACCAGTAGACGGTCACCTACCTCAATGTCCTGCAATTGGAGAGGCGTCGCGTTCTTCAGGTCCTTCTGGCCGGGAAGGATTTTGACGATGCGAGTGGTGTCTTGGATGGCTATCTGCACATCAGCGCCTGCGTCGGTCGTCAGAGTGATTGTGCTGCCGCTCACCGACTTGACCGTACCAACGGCGCGCGCTGCGCTTCCAGGCGCTGGGGCCGGGGCATTCTGCTGCGCTGCGGGCAATGGGGCAGCCACCGCCAGCCAAACCAGTGGCAGTAAAGCGAGACACACGAGCAGCGGTCTTGAGCGTACCTGCCACCTGCGAGTTTTCGGTACCAGCGCCACTCTCATAACGCCTCTCAAAGTGCCAATCTTGTGTTGCTGGGCCGCAGTCTGAGGAGACTCCCCACGCCACCGGATAGCCTGTCCCTCCTTAAGACGCAGGAACCGCAAGCCGTGTTTCAGGCTTTTGGAGGAGGTCCGAGTCGGAGGAACTTGGCATTGGGGCTGTGCCGGGGCGGGCCAGTGGCTGGTCGTCCAGCAGCGCGATTGGGGATTCGCGCGGGACTCGGGAGACCGGCCACGCAACCCACGCACAACAAAACGCTCCGCCGGATTTGCGGTGATATTTCTCTGCGCGGCAGGCGGTCATCGTGCCAGGAATTCAAACAGGGACGCGCCCAGAAACAACGGCACGGCGAGAGCATAAAGCCAAAGCGCAGGGTGCCCGTCGATGAGAACGAAGGCGCTGTCAAGGCATAGTTCTCCCCTGCAGTGTTTTTGCACCGCTCGTTGCCAGAGGGGGAGGACGAAGAACTCTGGAAATCTCACGGCGAATCATTTCTCGGTGAAACGGATCGTTTCACCAACCATCGATACGGCCTAAACCTCGGCCATGATTCTTCTATCCGAATCCCGGCCCGCGCCGGGACGAGAGCGCCCAATCAACTCTTCGGTCTATCCACCGTGGCGGACGACCAGGGCCACCCGCGGGCTGCTCTCGATCGAAACGATCTCCGGATACCGCTTTTGCGTGCGCAGCATCCAGTAGAGTCGAATCGCCAACTTCCTCGCCGCCGCCACCTTCGCCACGCCCTTCGGCTTCGTGTGACAGCGGTGCAAATACTCCGAACGAAACTTCGGGTCGCAGCGAACCGCCACTTGCGCCGCTTCCACGAGCAGCATGCGCAGGAACCGGTTCCCCTGCTTGCTGATCGGTCCCAGCCGCTGATGTCCGCCCGAACTGTACTCTCGCGGAATCAGCCCCAGGTAACTCGCCACTTGCTTGCCGCGGGGAAAGCGAGTCACATCTCCCATCGTCAGCACGAACGCCAGTGAAGTCACCGGCCCCACGCCCGGCTGACTCATCAGCAATCGCGCGTTCGGATCGTTCTCGGCCGCTGTCTTCACCGCCATGTCCAACGACAGAATCTGCGTGTCGAGCAGCGCCATCACCTTGAACAGGTCCTCGCGCCGCCGGCCGGCCCAGTGCATCAACGGAAGCTCGCGCAGCTGCTTCTGCCCCTCTTCACTCCACAGGCGATTTTTCTTTTGCAGTCCCCGGTTCATCGCCAGGTGCTGCAACCCGTTCTTCGCCTGCGCCCGCAGCCGCACCAGCTTGTTCCGGTGAATCAGCAACTGCCGCAGATCCCGCTGCTCGGTCGACGGCGTCCAGATGCGCGGAAACCGTCCTTCCATCAGCAACTGCAACAGCAGCGCGGCGTCCCGCTTGTCGTGCTTCTGCTGCCGCACGTCGCTGGCCCGGATCTTCGCCGCGTCCCCGATCCACACTTCGTGCCCCAGCTTCTCGAGCAACTCCACGAACCACTGGCAGTTCCCCGTGGCCTCCATACCAATCAGCGCCGGTGCCGCAAATCGCCGGTAGAACTTCTCCGCCTCTCCCGGCGCATGCACCACCTTGTTCTCTTCGGTTTCGCCGGTCTCCGTATCCAACCAACAAACCTGTTGCCAACTGGGGTGAAAATCACATCCAATAAGCACCATCGAAGGCTCCTTCCTTTCCAGTGCTTCGGTCCTCCAACCAAAGCATACGCGGATCGTGAACGGAGCCTTCGTTCTCATCCAATCAGTCCTTGATGATTTTCAAGGGCGGGGATTTTGGGTTTCACTTCCGACGCCAACAGATTGGACTGCGGTTATTGCGATCGGATCGGGCCGAGCGATTCATGCGGGTTCTGGGTGGCACTCCGAAAAGCCCCGCCCTTCAAACAACGAAGGACGGGGGCACCCGGCATGGATTGAAATTCGCGGCGGAAGTGCGCCTGGACTGCGAGTGTGCGTTGCCCGCCGGGTAGGTGGAGAAGTGCCTGCGAATCGCGCTATTCGGCCGCGCCCCGTTTGCCCCGGTTGCTTGTCCGTTTTGCGTCAGGGTGCTGAGGCGACCAATCCGCAGGCGGGAACGTCACGCCCCAAAATTTCGGATTGGGCCAGATAAAGGAGACGCCTACTTCGAGATGTTTCTCGTAAGTGTGTGTTACATAAACGACGGCGCATTCCAGGGAGTCCTGGGTTTCGGGACGCGATAGCACAAGCCGCTGTCCTTTCGCCACCGGAGTCGAA
>CAWFUN010000005.1:0-1157509 GCA_963819015.1 Terriglobia bacterium | reverse complement strand
CTGAAAAGTTAGGCGGCCTTTTCTTCCCTGGGGATCGTCTCCGTCTGTTCCGCCTTCGGCATCCAAATATCCAGGATGCCGTTCCTCATCGTTGCCACGACTGCATCCGCTTGGATGCACGCGGGCAGTTCGATTCGACGAAAAATCTGGCTCGCGCAGGAATCGCGATATACGACCTTGCCCGAAAAATTCTCGGCGACTGTTTCGCGTTTGCCAGTGAGCGTCAGACACCGCGGCTCGACGGTCAGTTCCAGGTCTCTTTCACTGAACCCTGGAATTTCCGCGCGAAGCTGAAGTGCCTCGTCGGTTTCTTGAAGCTCCATATGAAACGGGTGAAACAATTCCGCCTCGGCCTGAATCCAATCCTCGGTGTCGCGGCCGTGTCCTAAACCGCGGCTCTCGAAGATCTCAAACGCCCGGCGCGCGATGGCTTCATTGAGTGCTTGAATTTTCGCGGGTAGGGACTCGAGGTCGCCGAAGCGGACAGAGGGTACTCTCACAGCTTGTGTGGCGGTTGCCTTCTCCATCGTAGTCCTCCTCAACGTGGACCCGTGGATCGGAGCGGCATGGCCTGCCGGGCACGCCACCATCCGCCCGCGCCTGCCTGGAACGAGAGTGTTAGACCTGCGCGGCTTCTGGCGCAGCGCCCAGTACCACTCCACGCACATTCTACTCCTCGCAAAGAAAATGGGATGCCCGCTTTTTTATTACGGCCCAAGAATTTTTGTTGTCGCGGTGAACCAAGGCGTTTCCGGGGTCATCGCTTCGCGCGAGGCGGCGGGAGCCGGCACAGCGCCAAGTGCGTGGGCAGGAAGCCGAGCAGAGTCGCGCCGGCAAGAACCACGGCCAGGTGGATCGGGGCCGGTCCCCAAGATCGCCGTAGAAACGGGTCGAGATACGCAAAATTTATGTTTTGCGATGCCGGTGCTGCGCGCGACGCCACGAGCGCCGCCGCAAAGGTCGCCATCCCGTACCACAGTCCCCGCCGGTCGTATCCGGCGCGAGTGACGGCCCAGATCAGCACCACCGGCAGCATGAGGTGGTAGAGCGAAAGCAGCCGGAGAAACAGCGAAATCTTAGGGTCCCACATGTATTCAGTGCCGCCGATGAGCGCATGTCCGAAGACGACGTGCCAGTCGGCGTCGAGGCACCACGCGGCGTCCGGCACCAACACGGCAACAGCCTGACTGGACAGCAGAAGTGGGCTCTCCACCCAAATCCCGAGGACAGCCAGGAAGATAGCGACGTTGCAGATGTGTAGAAAGTTTGCCCAACCCCATCCCCTGGCGTAGCAGGGCACCCACACGACCAGCCACGCCAATCCCACCCAGCGCAGAACGGGGAACTGAACGCTGCGATTTGCCATGATTTCGGCACAGCATACCGCGGTTCAGGCTCGGGTCAAGGCGTTGTCAGCGTGCGGAGGGAATGTACAACTCTGTACGAGAGACGGGGCGATTCGGGATTTGGGGCGAACCGTTCGCCGCCCGGCAGATCGAGGCTACGATGGCTGGGCGCGGTTTCTGCGGGAGGAATGCGATTGGTGTTTCGATGGCGCAGCCGCGGAAGCGGCGGTGTGGGCGGGCTTATGGCAAGACTGGGCCCACCAGCGGTTCTCGTACTTTGGAATTTCGCAAATCTTCGAGCAATGCCGGGAGCCGAATGCATGATCGCAGCCGCAGTAGCAGATCCCCCGCGTACCCATATTCATCGCCCAGTCGCCTTGGTCGGCGACGGCGAGTACGGCAGTCGTGGCGGTCAGTAGTGTGGCTGCCAGGATCGCCTTGCGTAGTGTGCGTGTCTGAACCATGTGACATTTTGTTCTCCGGCACCGAATGGCCGTGATAGCGCTTAGGTTGGGACCTGCTGGGAATCGAGGACTGAACCGTACTAGCCACGGGTGCTAGAACTACCCGGGCAGCCTAAGGGAGACAGCGCCCGTAATGTTAACAAACTGAAGGCTTTAGTGGCGATGCGCCACAGCTTTAGATGATTCTAACGTCCTGTCAATCCATGACTTGGGAGAGTCCGAGGCGGGGGCAAAGACTCGACTAACGGAAGGTTTCGACCTGTCGGTCGGCCACCCCGCCGCTGACAGGCTGGTTCGGCGCCTGGTCTTCGACGAAATCTGCGATCTCGAGGCGCCTATCGCCGGCCGCTAGCGCTTTCTTGAACTGGGCGTAGCACCAGACTTCTGGATCTCTCTCTCGATCGCGCGGGAAAACTCCGGGGCCAACTGCACGAATTGCACGCCGATACCCACCCCGGGGAGGCAGTAGCGCACTTCGCCGCGCGCGAGTATCTCTACGGCAGATCGTGTCAGCCGGAAGCGCAGCTTCAGGACACTTCCCTCGGGAAACTGCGTCGACGTGTTGATGAACATCCCCTGCGTGCTGATGTCCGGGGGGCGGATGGAGATGACCTCGCCGTGGCCCTCGTAAACCAGCGAAAGTTCGCGTAGATGGGAGAAGCGCACGCCCGCTCGTGACGGCCCGCACGGGTCGGGCTCTTTCAACTGTGGTTTGCTCCGGCTCATATATGCAGGACTCCTTCGCGGACGGCCTCCGTTTGCACGGCCCGCAATGGCACCACCTTTACGGCATGCTCCGCGCCGCAATGCGGGCAGAATTGGAAGCCCGTGACCATCCGTTTGCCGCATCGCGCACATTCAAGGGCCGCGGTGGATTCGAAGGGAACGACGCGCAGGACTTCATCGAGCGTCGTGGCACCCGTCTTGACCTTCTCGAGCGCATCTTCCTGCATCAGGCGCATACCATTGCTGCGTGCGACGTCGCGAACCATGTCCGTCGAGCCGCCCGAGCGAATGAGGTGCCGCGAGGACTCGGTCAGCACGAGCAACTCGTATATGCCCACGCGGCCCCGGTAGCCCGTTTTGTCACATTCTCCACAGCCGACCGGCTCGCTCACGAGTTCCGGCGGGTCGAACAGACCGACCTCGCCCAGACGCAAGGCCATCTCGGGTGTGACCGGCACAGAGTTGTGACAGCTGCAGAGCTTGCGCACAAGGCGCTGCGCCAGAATACCCACGACCGACGACGCGATCAGGTATCCGGGCACGCCGAGATCAAGCAGGCGCACGACGGCGGAAATACTGTCGTTCGTATGCAGCGTCGAAAGAACGAGGTGGCCGGTTTGTGCAGCCTTCATGGCGATTTCGGCAGTTTCGATGTCGCGAATTTCGCCGATCATGATGATGTTCGGATCCTGCCGCAGGATGGAGCGCAGAGCAGTCGCGAAGGTCAGGCCCGCGCGCACGTTGACATGAACCTGGTTGATTCCCGCGAGTACATATTCGACCGGGTCCTCGACTGATACGATGTTCACCGTTGAATTGCGCAACAAGTTCAGCGCGGCGTACAGCGTGGTGGTTTTGCCCGAACCCGTCGGGCCGGTGACGAGAATCGCTCCTTGGGGCAATTGCAGCAGGCGGGTGAAGTCCTTCTCGACCTGCGCTGGCATACCCAACTCGGCCAGCGAACTCAGCGGCGCGCTGGTCTCCAGCAGGCGCATCACGATCTTCTCGCCGTATTGGGTGGGCAGGGTCGAGACCCGAAGATCGATGCGCCGCGTCCCGATCACGACCAGGAAGCGCCCATCCTGGGGTGAGCGCCTTTCGGCGATGTCCATGTCCGAGAGAATCTTGAGGCGCGAGATGAGCTGATTCTGTACGGAGCGCGCCACGCGCGTCAGGTCGCGCAGCACGCCGTCCACGCGGATGCGGACGATCGTCTCACCTACCTGCGGCTCGATGTGAATGTCGCTCGCGTGTTTTTGCATTGCGCCGAAGATGATTTCGGAGGCCAAACGTACCGCCGGCGTGCGCCGCTGCTTCAACTCGGCCTGTATCTCTTGAATCGCCTCCTGATTGGCTTGCCGCGCGCTGGTGGAGACGAACTCAATGTCCGGCAGGACCATGTCCGCGCCCATCTCGAGGATTCCCGGACTGGCCGATGCGCCCGCGGCGATAGTGCTCGGGTCGTAGGCGCGTTCGATGGCCGTCATGATTTCATCGCGAAAGCCCAATCGAGGGGAGATCTTTACGCCGGAAGTGAAGCGAAGCTCATCGATTGTGGCCACATTCTGAGGCTCGGCCATCACTACCACGAGGTTTGCGTTGTCGCGGCGAAGCGGTAGGACGCAACAACGCTCTGCGAGCACCCGCGGGATCAATTTCAGCGCCTCGCTCTCCGGTTCAACCGTGCTGCACTCCACATAGGGAACGTGCGCCACTTCTTCCAGCGCGGAAACCAGGTCTTTGCGAGAGACAAGATTCCGTTCCAGAAGCATCTCGCCGAGGAATTGCAGTTTTCCGCCCTGCTGATCCTTGACGGCTTTGGTCAAGTCGGCATTGGAAATCTTGCCGCGTTCTTGGAGGACTTCGCCTAGTCGTTTTTTCTTCACCGGTGCGCTCTATCACCTGTCTACGCACGCCGCTTGCCAAAGGTAATTCGCACTGGGGAGGCAAGTCCCCTGTTTTCAAAGGGCTCCGCGCAGGCGCTCGGCGGCCGAAATGGAGCAGTTTCAAAATGGGAAGTTGAAACCCCTGGAAGGGGACTTGTCCGCATGCCTTGTTGGCGGTAGACCCGCGGTTTCTCCGCTCAAGAATAATTCGTCAAAGCTTCTCAGTCCGTTTCTTTCGTAGTTTTCGGCTATCTCCCGCCGATGGGCTTAGCGGACATGGGCACATACGCGTACGGCGCATGCAGGAATCATGCGGAAAGATCCGGATCGTGGGGCATTCCCGCTGCGGGATTGGCTGTCCCGTTACAGGATGGAACGAGAAGCGCGAGCGGGTGATGGCCAAGGAAGCAAATCGCCAAGTAATTGCAAAGTCAAGATTTACAAGGATGGAAAAAGTGCAGCAATTGGCGCGGTGCGTGCATCTTGCTGGCGACGGGCGCATTCCGATGACGATCTTCACAAATCCGCGAGCGAGGGGGAAGGGGCTTGCTCAAGGGTTTGTGCTGATTGTTCCCACCTGCCTCTGAGAGGGAAGCTAGGATGGATGACCCCACGCCCCGGTCAAAAAAAGACCGGGAAACGGAATGCGCCCTCTGGGGCCCTTGATCCCAAGCAAGGGCCCCAATATTTTTTAGGGGTCGAAAGCGCCGTCCGCGCGCTGCTTCGTCCGAATCGCTTTTCCCAAACCGGAAGATGGCGACTTGAAACCCGCCGCCACGACATTCAAGCCATAACTGAATTCTAAGACCCGGCAAGCGCCGGTTCGGCAGGCTGCACGCGTTCGAGAATGGCAATCTTCGCGTCGCGGAGGACGTGAATCACTTCGGTCGGCTTGAGGCGCGAGGCATCGTACTCGAAGCGCAATTTGCGGCCGTCGTCTTCGACGCGGAAACTGCGCAAACCGTATGTGTTGGAAAATTCGCCGAGCGCGCGCAACTGCGCGGACGTGAGCGTCGCCTGGAGTTTGTAGGTCACTTCCACGAGAGTCATACTTGCATTGTAACAGACGGCGCGGCTTTACATAGGGGTAGGGGGTATGTTATATACCCACCCAGGGTATACGGAGGCTCGCCGATGAACAAGCCATCGAAGGGGCTCGCTGTCTGCGGCTGCCAGACGCGCCGCCGCAAGGCGGTGGGCGTGGACCCACGAATTAAATCGTCGAATCTCAAGCGGCTCCGGCGGATCGCGGGGCAAGTGCGCGGCCTCGAACGGATGGTCGGCGAGGACCGTTATTGCGCAGACATTCTCGTACAGCTTGCTTCCGTACAGGAGGCGCTTCGCGGCGTGGGGCGCGCCCTGATGGGCAATCATCTCCGCCATTGCGTATCGGACGCGATTCGCGCGGGGACGCCGCGCCGGGCGGAAGCCACCTACGACGAATTGCTGGCGCTGATTTACAAGTACTCGCGCTGAGCAGCCGAACGAGGCCCTATCGATGCAAAGAGATCCAGTCTGCGGAATGATGGTGGACCCGTCCAAGGCCCGGGCCACCTTCGAGCACGCGGGACAAACCTATTTCTTCTGCTGTGCCGGCTGCAAGGACAAATTCATCGCCGCCCCGGCCCGCTACTTGAATTCAGCCAAGCTCGTCGGAATCGCCGCGGCGCCGACGGCATCGCCGGCTGCGCCCATTCAGATTGCGCCGGTTCCAGCGCATCCCTCCGCAAAATCGAAATCAACGCATCCGGCGGCGACTCAGGTCGCGTCCAGAGCGTCGGCGGAATACACGTGCCCGATGCATCCGGAGATCCTGCGCGCCGACCCCGGCGATTGTCCGATCTGCGGCATGGCCCTTGAGCCGCGCAGAGTGATGCTCGAAGAGAAGCCGGGCCCCGAGTTGCGCGCGATGACAGCGCGGTTTTGGACGAGCCTTGCGCTCACCGCGCCGGTTTTCGTCCTGGCGATGGGTGAACACGTCCCGGCATTTCGCGGCATTGTCTCGACGCACGCTCGCGGTTGGATCGAGTTTGCGCTCGCCACGCCGGTCGTGCTGTGGGGCGGCTGGCCGTTTTTTCAGCGCGGCTGGAGTTCGATCGTTCACCGGCGCTTGAATATGTTCACGCTGATCGCGATTGGCACCGGGGCGGCTTATGCGTACAGCGTCTTGGCGATTCTGGCGCCGGGGATTTTTCCGCCGTCGTTCCGCGGGCCGGGGGGAGAAGTTGCCGTTTACTTTGAAGCCGCGGCGGTGATCACGACGCTTGTGCTTCTCGGACAAGTGCTTGAATTGCGCGCGCGCCAGCGCACTTCAGCGGCGCTGCGCGAACTCCTGGGGTTTGCGCCGAAGACGACTCGCCGGTTGACTGCGGACGGGGCGGAAACGGATGTCGCGGTGGAACTGGTGGGGGTCGGCGATCGCCTGCGCGTCCGGCCGGGCGAGCGGATTCCCGTGGACGGTGTTGTGCTCGAAGGCGCGAGCAGCGTCGACGAGTCCATGGTGACCGGCGAGCCGTTGCCGGTCGAGAAGGATTCCGGGGCGAGAGTCACGGGAGGAACGCTCAATGGCACCGGCAGTTTTGTCATGCGCGCGGAGCGCGTCGGGGATGAGACTCTGCTCGCGCAGATCGTGCGCATGGTCTCGGAAGCGCAACGCAGCCGCGCGCCGATTCAACGAATGGCGGACAGCGTGGCCGCGTGGTTCGTGCCCGGAGTGCTGCTGGCCGCGGCGATTACCTTCGTTGTGTGGGCCGGGATCGGACCGCAGCCGCGGCTTGCCTACGCGTTGGTGAACGCCGTGGCTGTGCTCATTATTGCGTGTCCCTGCGCGCTGGGCCTGGCAACGCCAATGTCCATCATGGTGGGAGTGGGGCGCGGGGCGGCGGCCGGCGTGCTGATTCGCGATGCGGAGGCGCTCGAAGCGCTCGAGAAAGTGGACACGCTCGTCGTGGACAAGACCGGCACTCTGACGGAGGGCAAGCCCAAAGTCACGCGAGTTATCGCTGAGGACAGTTCGCCGGGCCGCACGGAAGACGAAATTCTCCGCCTGGCGGCCAGCCTCGAGCGCGCGAGCGAACATCCGCTCGCCGGCGCGATTCTCGCTGCGGCAGCAGAAAGAAAACTCGCGCTGGCTGAGCCGGAAGAATTTCGCGCGGGCGCCGGGAAGGGAATCACCGCGATGATTTCCGGCCGGCGGCTCGCGCTCGGGAATGCGGCGCTCTTTGAGGAATTGGGGATTTCAATCGCCGCTCTGGCCGAGCAGGCCGAGCCCCTTCGGCGCGCGGGTGCGACCGTGGTGTTTCTTGCGGTTGACGGCCGGGCCGCGGGACTTATTGCCGTTGCTGATCCCGTGAAAGCGTCTGCGCTCGAGGCCATTCGCGCGCTCCACGCGGACGGACTGCGCGTTGTCATGCTGACAGGCGACAGCCGGGAGACCGCGGAGGCGGTGGCGCGCCAGCTTGGAATCGACGAAATCGAAGCCGAGGTCTTGCCGCAGCGAAAAGGTGAGGTCGTCCAGCGGCTCGAAGCCGAAGGACGCGTCGTGGCCATGGCGGGAGACGGCATCAACGACGCGGTCGCGCTGGCCGCGGCGCGCGTGGGAATCGCGATGGGCACGGGAACGGATGTGGCGATGGAAAGCGCGGGCGTCACGCTGTTGAAGGGTGATTTGCGCGGCATTGTCCGTGCGCGCCGCCTTTCCCAAGAAACGATGCGCAACATCCGGCAGAATCTGTTTTTCGCCTTTCTCTACAACGCGCTTGGCATCCCGCTCGCGGCAGGCGTGTTGTATCCCGTTTTCGGACTGCTGCTCAATCCGATGATCGCGAGCGCTGCGATGAGCTTCAGCTCGGTTTCGGTCATCACGAATGCGCTGCGCCTCAGGCGCCTTGTGTTGTAAACGGAAATTTCACTGCTTGGCCGGCGCCGCGCGTCCGCTACTTCTCGCGAAGCACAGCTTCGATGGACTCGACGAGGTGCGGGTCCTGCCAGTCCTGCTCGCCGATGATCTTGCGAGCGATACGCCCGTCGCGGCCGATCACATACGTCTCGGGATACATCGATGTTCCGTACGTTCCGGGTATCTTCGTCGATGTGTCGTCGTATGTGGGAAAGATTACGTTTTGCTCCTGGAGGAATCTCGCGTAAGCCGCCGGGTCCTGGTCCTCGCTGATGCCGAGGACCATTCCGCCCTGCGGCGCGATGACCTGCTGGAGCTGGTTGAGCGAAGGAGTTTCGTCAACGCAAGGCGGGCACCACGTGGCCCAGAAATTCAGCACCACCACTTGCCCGCGCAAGTCAGACAAGTGAATCTCGCGGCCGTCGAGACGCAAGGCGAAATCGGGAGCCTTCTTGCCCGCGATGCTCGCTTCACCTTGCCGGTAACTGGGCGCGGCGAAAATATAGATGACCGCCGCAGCTGCCAGCAGCGCCGCTGTAGTCAGTATTTTCCTCTTCATGGGTTCTCTCGTCGCCCGGTATAATACACCACCCCGCGCCAATGAACGCTTCCGCCAGCGTTTCCGCGATTGTTCCCGCGCGCAACGAAGAGCAGACCATCGCGCGCGCCGTGCGGTCGCTCGCCCTGCAACCTGAAATCGCGGAGATCCTCGTCGTCAACGACGAATCCACCGACGGTACCTCGGCCGAGCTTTCGCGGCTCGCTCCGGAGATTCCGGCGCTGCGCGTTCTCGAAACGCGCGAGCTGCCCCGCGGCTGGGTGGGGAAGAACTACGCCGTTTCGCTCGGCGCGGCCGAGGCCCGCTGCGAATGGCTGCTCTTCACCGATGCCGACGCCGAGCACCTGCCTGGCTCAACGGCCGCCGCGCTTGCCGACGCCGCGGCGACCGGCGCCGAACTGATCTCGTATTCTCCCGAGCAGGAAACGCTCACATGGTGGGAGCGCGCGATCATTCCGTTCGTTTACGTCCGCCTGGGACAACTTTTTTCTTTCGACGCGGTGAATGATCCCGATTCCCCCGCGGCCGCTGCCAACGGCCAATACCTCCTGATTCGGCGCCACGCTTACGATCGCATCGGAGGACACGCGGCGGTCGCCGGCGAAATACTCGAAGATGTCGCCCTGGCGCGTCTGGCGAAACGCGCGGGCGTGCGCATCCATTTTGCGTCGGGCTCAGGCCGCGTTCGCGTGCGGATGTATCGCAGTTTCCGCGCGATGTGGCAGGGTTGGACGAAGAATCTCTATCCGCTCGCCGGCGGCACCGGGTGGGCCGCCACGCGCGAACTCCTTCAGGTGGTTCCCTGGATACCGCTCGGCCTGATTCTGCTCACGCCGGTCCGCGCGTGGCTCGGCGTGCTCGGCCTGGTGCTGCTCGCAGGGCGTTTCGCCGCCTATGCGGCCGCGCTCCGGCGCAATCGTTTTCCGGTCGTATATGGCCTATACTATCCGCTGGGGATGGCGATCTACGTCGCGGCGCTTTCGGCGTCGGAGTGGCGTTACATCCGCGGCACGGTTGGATGGAGCGGCCGCGAGTACCCGGTAGGAGGGCGAGAATAGCAGGTGTGGGCGAGCGCCCAGCCCGACGAACTCGCCGCCCCCTGGAGCGCTAACATCTTTTGTTTCAGCAGTATGCGAGGATTCGCCGCCGGAAGCGTGCCCGGGCGGCATCGCGGAAACAGCGGGCTCCTCGCACTGATTTGTCCGCAGCGGCAGGAACGCCCCGAGCATCGAATAGCTGGGCCATGCCAATTGTCTCCATCACGCGCAAGGTCGAGTTTTCGGCCTCGCACCTCTATCACAATCCGGCCTTTACGCCGGAGGAGAACCGGCGCGTCTTCGGCAAGTGCAACAATCCTCACGGACACGGCCACAATTACGTCCTCGAGGTGACGGTCAAGGGAGAGCCCGATCCGGCGACCGGCATGGTGCTCGATCTGAAGGAATTGAAACAAATCCTCCAGGAGGAAATCATCGAGCGGATGGACCATCGCTTTCTGAATTACGAAGTCGCCGAGCTTTCGGGCCAGATCCCGACCTGCGAGAACATCGCGAGCGTGATTTGGCGTTTGCTCGAACCCAGGATCACGCGCGGCCGCCTCGATCGCGTCCGGCTCTACGAGACGCCGGACCTCTTCGTGGATTGTTTCGGCGATGGCGAATCCGGCTCAAGCGGGCGGGGTGCGCGGTGAAACTGCATCTCGCGCGCCGCTACAACTTCGCGGCCTCTCACCGCCTGCACAGCCCCGCCCTCACCGAGGACGAGAACTGGCGAGCGTACGGCAAGTGCAACAATCCCTACGGCCACGGCCACAATTACGTTCTCGAAGTCGCCGTGTCGGGCCCGGTCGATCCCTCGACGGGGATGATGGCGAATCTCGCCGATCTCGATTCGTTCGTTGAGCGCGCGGTGATCGAGCCGTTCGATCACGTCTATTTGAACGAAGACGTAGCCGCGTTTCGCGAGCGCGTCCCGACCACCGAGAACGTGTGCATCGAGATTTACGAACGCTTGCGCGGCTTCCCGCACGCAAAGCTTGAGCGCGTCCGGTTGGAAGAGACGAGCTTGAATAGTTTTGAATACACGGGCGATTCCGGAAAGCACCCCCGGGAGGAACAACGATGAGCGACGCCAAGCGAGTACCATCCGCCAAGCCGACGCAGGAACTCTTGCTCGATGAGGCGCAGGGGAGCGGGAGCGGCGAAACGATCGCGCAATTGATGCGCGGCGTGATTCGTCTCCTCGGCGAGGATCCCCGCCGCGAGGGACTTCGCGACACGCCGGATCGCGTCGAAAAAGCGTTGCGCTTTCTCACCAGCGGCTACCAGCAGGACCCCGGGAAGGTGCTCAATGGCGCGGTGTTCAGCGTCTGCTACGACGAGATGGTCCTCGTCAAGGACATCGAGCTGTTCAGCCTCTGCGAGCACCACTTGCTGCCGTTCTTCGGCAAGTGCCACGTGGCCTACCTGCCGGACAAGAAAGTCGTCGGCCTATCGAAGATTCCGCGCATCGTCAATCTCTTCGCGCGCCGCCTTCAGATTCAGGAGCGGCTGACGAAACAAATCGCGCAGGCCATCGAACAGAGCATCCAACCGCTCGGCGTCGGCGTGGTGATTGAGGCGCGACACATGTGCATGGCCATGCGCGGCGTGGAAAAGCAACACTCGCAGGCGGTCACCAGCGCCATGCTGGGCGCCTTCCGCGAGAATCAGCAGACGCGCGAAGAATTTCTCGCGCTGATCCGGCAGAAGTAATTTCGGGGCCTGGCCGGCTGCAATGCCTCCGCGGCCGCTTCCATCTGGACACGCCAGCAAGTCGTGATAGTCTTTTGCGCGCTCGCTTGCCGCGAAGGAGACGACCGCACATGCCCGACGAATTGCAGGAGCTGCAAGAGCACGCGGAGGAGGCCGCGCACCACGCCAGCCTCGTTCCCGTGACGATCACGATGGCGATCCTAGCCGTGCTGGTCGCGGCCGTTTCGTTGCTGGGCCACCGCGCCACCACCGAGGAGCTGCTCAGCCAGACCAAAGCCACCGACCAGTGGGCCTACTACCAATCCAAGGATATTCGCCGCCGCAGCTACGAGGTGCTGCTCGACGAGCTCGGCGTCTTCGCGCTCCAGAGTCCCGCCCAGGCCGAACAGGTGAAATCGAAGTACGAAAAGCAAATCGACAAATACAAGGACGAGCAGGCCGCAATCGAAATCGAGGCGCAGAAGCTCGAAGAAGATGTGAAGACGCTCGAGCGCCGCGCCGATCGCTTCGATCTCGCCGAAGTGCTGCTGGAAGCCGCGCTCGTCATCTGTTCCATCACGCTGCTGACGCGCAAACGCATATTCTGGCTGATGGGCACGATCGCGGCGCTGGCCGCCCTCGGCATTGCGGCCAGCGGATTCCTCATCCACTGAGCGTTCGCGCGGCCGGGGCGAAGCCGCCGGCGAGTCGAAAATTGTTTTTGCTTGCGCTCGCCCGGCTGTGGTACGCTGAATTCGTCGAAGAGAAGACGAAAAAAACGCTTTGCAGGGTCGGACAAAGAGGGCGACTTGAGAGACGCAAAGTCAGCGTTGATTGAACTCTACCACACGCATCCGAAGGACACAGGCTCGCCGGAAGTCCAGATCGCATTGTTGAGCGAGCGCATCAACTATCTGACCTCGCATCTGAAGTTGCATATGAAGGATCACGCGTCGCGCCGGGGGCTCATCATGATGGTCAACAAGCGCCGGCGCCTGCTCGATTACCTCAACCGTCGCGACCCGGACCGGTATCGCGAGATTGTCGAACGCCTCAGTTTGCGCAAATAAGAGCCGGGACCGCGCAGCTCGCGGCCGCCTCGAAATCTCGGAACACCCTCGCCGTTCCTTGCATCCGTTGCGTCGTCTGCTCGCTATTGGCCGCGCACTTCGCGGCTGAGCATCGGCGGCGGCGGCGTAGCACGCTCGTCTTCCTTCGCAATAGAACTGGATTCTGACCCGACTGTGAATGCGGAATCCGCCCGGCCTAGCGCCTTTGCGAGCGGACCGCGAAAGGAAAATGGGAGTATGCCTCAATCTGCGCCTCATCAAGTTTCCGTCGAGATCGGCGGACGTGCCCTCGTTCTTGAAACCGGAAAGATCGCGAAACAAGCCAACGGTTCCATCACGGCGCGCTACGGCGACACCGTCGTTCTCGTCACCGCCTGCATGGACACGAAAGCCAATGAAAAAGATTTTCTGCCGCTCACGGTGGACTACCGCGAATACACCTATTCCGCGGGGAAAATACCCGGCGGCTTTTTTAAACGGGAGGGCCGTCCTTCCGAGCGCGAAATCCTGACGTCGCGGCTGATCGATCGTCCGCTGCGGCCGCTGTTCCCCGAAGCCTGGCGCAACGAGACGCAAATCGTCGCCATGGTGCTGTCCGCGGACAGCGAGAATGATCCCGACGTCATCGCGGTGACGTGCGCTTCCGCCGCGGCCTACATTTCCGATCTCCCGTTCGAGAAACCCATCGCTGCCGTGCGCGTCGGCCTGCTCGAAGGGAAGCTCGTCGCGAATCCCACCGTCGCGGAGCAGAAGACGAGCCTGCTCAATATCGTCGTGGCGGGCAGCGAAGATGCCCTCGTCATGGTCGAAGCAGGCGGGCTCGAAGTCTCCGAGGACACGGTCGCCGAGGCGCTGCAATTCGGGCACGATCAGGTGAAGCGCATCATCGCCGCGATTCGCGAGCTCCACGCCAAGCTGAATCCCGTCAAGGTCGTCGTTCCGCCGCTCGAGTTTGACGAAGCGCTGGCAAAGGAAATCGAGCAGAAGCACGGCGCGCGCCTCCACGACGCGCTCGACACCGCGAAATACCCGAAGAAGGAGAGCTACCAGCTGATTAGTGATCTCCGGAAGGAAATCCTCGAAGCGATTCCCGAGGAAGAAGACGACAAGCGCAAGCTCGCCGCCCGCGCCTTCGAGCGCCTGCGCGAACGCTACTTCCGCGAGGACATTCTCGTCCGCCACCGGCGTCCTGACGGACGCGCCTTCGATCAAATCCGTCAGATCACGTGCGAAGTCGGGTTTCTCCCCCGCGCGCACGGCTCGGCGCTATTCACCCGCGGCGAGACGCAAGCGCTCGCCACGCTCACGCTCGGCACCAAAGAAGACAAGCAGCGGCTCGATTTGCTTTTCGAGGAGGAAGCGTTCAAGCGTTTCATGCTGCACTACAATTTCCCGCCGTTTTCCGTCGGCGAAGTGAAATTCCTCCGCGGCCCCGGTCGGCGCGAAATCGGCCACGGCGCGCTGGCGGAGCGTGCTCTGGTGAATCTGCTTCCTCCCGAAACGGATTTCCCGTACGCGATGCGCCTGGTGTCTGACATTCTCGAATCCAACGGCTCATCCTCGATGGCGACGGTCTGCGGCGGTTCGCTCGCCCTCATGGATGCCGGCGTTCCCATTCGTTCCGCCTGCGCCGGAATCGCGATGGGACTCGTCGTCGAAGGCGATCGGTTCGCGATCCTCACCGATATCGCCGGCGCCGAAGACCACTATGGCGACATGGACTTCAAAGTGGCCGGCACTCGCGCCGGAATCACGGCCCTCCAGATGGACATCAAAGTCGGCGGCCTCAGCGTTTCCGTTATGCGCCAGGCCCTCGAGCAGGCACGCAAGGCGCGCCTGCAAATCCTGGACACCATGGACGGCACGCTCGCGGCGCCCCGCGAGAAGATGTCCACGTACGCGCCGCGCCTCTATCTGCTTTCGATCCCGACCGATAAGATCCGCGACCTCATTGGACCCGGCGGCAAGAAGATCCGCTCGATCATCGAAGCCACGGGCGTAAAGATTGACGTCATGGACGACGGCAAGGTCCACGTCTTCGCCGGCAACGGACAGGCAGCTGATCAGGCGCTGCAAATGATCCGCGACGTCACCGCCTCCGCCGAAATCGGCAAAACTTACCTCGGCAAGGTCGTCCGGCTCGCGGAATTTGGCGCCTTCGTCGAATTGTTTCCCGGCACCGACGGCCTGCTCCACATCAGCGAAATCGCCGAACAGCGCATCCGCGACGTCCGCGACGAACTCAAGGTGGGTGACCAGGTCTTGGTGAAGGTGCTGGCCATCGAGGGAAACAAGATTCGCCTCTCGCGCAAGGCCGTCTTGCGCGAACAGCGCGAAAAGCAGAAACCTGAAGCAAACCAGCCGCAGCAATCCTAGCGCGCCGCTTGCGCTCCGAATCCTGCGCAGGCGCATTCCGTTTCGAAGGGCCCCGTTCTAATCGGGGCCCTTTTCGCTTTTGCGCTCCGGCCCCGGCGGACGGAGCCGGCCATCCTTGTTGGGGCTCTGTCCGGACTTTCCCGATAGTTCTAGTTACATGTATTGCATAAGAGTAGTAGTATATGCCCCGTTCCCATTCCGCGCCGAAGGGGGGCTACCATGCTCATCGGCTACCGCTTGAAAATCCTGCGGGAAGAAAGAAAGCTCCAGCAAGTTGAGTTGGGCAAGCGAACCGGGCTCCATCAATGCTACATCTCTCGCGTGGAGACCGGCCGCACGGTTCCGTCGCTCGAAACCCTCGAAAAACTGGCTCGGGGTCTTGAAGTCCCTCTCTACCGGATCTTCTACGAAGGTGCAAATCCGAAGGCGCATGAGATCTTCGTGAAAGGCAAAAACGGCAAAGCCGCCTGGAGCGGCGGTGAAGACCCCCTTCTATTGGCGGATTTCCGAAAAATGTTGAAGCGGGTCAGGGAGAAGGATCGTTCTCTTCTTCTTGCCATCGCCGGGAGGATGGCCAGCCAGGCGGAGCGTCGAAAGAGATTAGCACGCGCCATTTCCGCTCCCGCGAGCTCGCCGGCGTCGTCGTAGTGTTCTCCCGCTAGTTAGCCGGGAGTGCGCAGCCGCTCGATGCGCGCGCCCACCGAAGCGAGTTTCCGCTCGATTCCCTCATATCCGCGATCGATGTGATACACGCGATCGACGATCGTGCTTCCCATCGCGACGAGCCCCGCCAGCACCAGCGACGCGCTCGCTCGCAGGTCCGATGCGATGACGTTCGTTCCGGTGAGCGCCGACGGCCCGCGCACGATGGCGCGGCGTCCTTCGATCGAGATATTGGCGCCCATGCGCATCATTTCGCTCGCGTGCATGAAGCGGTTCTCAAAAATGGTTTCCGCGATGACCGCGACTCCCTCCGCTTGGGTGACGAGCGCCATGAATTGCGCCTGCATGTCCGTGGCGAAACCCGGATACTCCTCGGTGATCAAGCTGGCCGCCGCGAGTTTCCCTGGGACGCGCACGCGTAACTCTCCGGGTCCCTCGTTCCGGATTTCGACTCCGGTCTCTTCCATTTTCGCGATCACCGCGCCGAGGTGCTCCGGGGCGCAATGCGTCAGCAGCAGTTCGCCGCCCGTGATTGCGCCAGCGGTTAGAAACGTGCCGGTCTCAATCCGGTCGGGGATAATGGTGTGAGAAGCGCCGCCCAGCCGTCCGACACCCTGCACCACCAGCGTCGAACTGCCTATTCCTTCGATGCGCGCGCCCATCTGGATCAGCAATTCAGCAAGGTCGGTCACTTCGGGTTCGCGCGCGGCATTCTCGATGCGCGATTCGCCTTCGGCCAGCGCCGCCGCCATCAGTGCGTTTTCCGTGCCCGTAACCGTTATTTTCTCGAAGAGGATCTGCGCCCCGTGCAGCCTTCCGTTGCCCGGCACGCGCGCCTCGATATAACCGTGCTCCGTGCTGATTTCGGCCCCCAACTTTTCGAGCGCCTTCAAATGCAAATCCACGGGACGCGCGCCGATCGCACATCCGCCCGGCAGCGAGACGCGCGCGTAGCCCGTCCGCGCCACGAGCGGCCCGAACGTGAGAATCGAAGCGCGCATCGTGCGCACCAGCTCGTAGGGCGCCTCCGCATGCGTGACTCGCCCCGCCTCGATCGTCACCGCGGTGGACGGTGTCTCTGGAAACTCGACGCGCACGTCCATGTGCCCGAGCAGATGCCCCATAGTCATGATGTCGCGCACGCGCGGAACATTGTCGAGGCGCACCGCATCGGCGGTCAGCAGAGCCGCGGCCATCGCCGGCAGAGCCGCGTTCTTGGCTCCGCTGATCCGGATCGTGCCTTCGAGCCGCTTCCCGCCCTGGATGAGAAATTTGTCCATGTGCTTCGCGAACCCGCCCGCTATTTCCCGTCGAGCGCCCGGCGTAGTTCTCCACGCGCGCGGGTCAATCTCCTTCGCGCTTCACCGGCATTCACTCCCGCTTTCAGCATGATCAGCGCCACGCGGAGGTCGTGTCCGGATTGACGCAGGGCATGTGCCGCTTGAGACGCTCCCGCCCCGCTTGCTTCCCTCAAAATCCGCACGCCGCGCGCTTGCAACTTGTGATTCGTCAGCGCCACGCCGATCATCCAATTGTCGTAAACCCTCCCTAGCCGTGTCATCACTGCGGTTGATAGCAGGTTGAGGACCATCTTTTGCGCCGTCCCCGCTTTGAGCCGCGTGGAGCCCGTCACCGCTTCGGGGCCCGTCTGTACGACAATCGCAATGCGCGCGCGCCGTCCAAGCGACGAGCCGCGGTTCGAACGTCACACCGATCGTCACCGCGCCGCGCCGCTTCGCGTATTGGATCGCGCCCAGCACGTATGGCGTCTCGCCGCTCGCCGCAATCCCGGCGACCACATCGCCCCGGGACACTCCGCACCGCGCGAGGTCCCGCGCTCCATTCCTGGCGGAGTCTTCCGCGCCTTCGACCGCGCCCGTCAGCGCCCGCTTTCCCCCGGCAAGCACGGCCTGCACTTGTTTCGGCGATGTGCCGAACGTCGGCGGGCACTCGGCCGCATCGAGAGCCGCAAGCCGGCCGCTGGTGCCCGCGCCCACGTAGAAGAGCCGCTCGCCATTCCGGAGCGCGCTCGCGGCAGCGTCCACCGCGCGCGCGATCGCGGGCAATGCTCGCCGCACCGCTCCTGCGACGCTCGCATCCTCTCGGTTCAAAGCGCGCAGCATGGCCGGCGTGCTCATTTTGTCCAACCCGCGCGTGTGAGGATTTCGGCGCTCGGTGGGGCGAAGAAGAAGGGAATGTGGCTCGCGTTTCACTTTCCCGATTATAACCATGCCTTGCCCTGGCCGTTCGTACAGGGTGTTTCAGTCCTGGAATTGCCCCTCTGTCCAGTAGCCATTCTTTTGCACATTATCGGAAACTTCTACTTGGCAGAGTGCGACGGCGGGGTAGAATACGCTCCCCTGTCGCAGAGTGGTAAGGCGCTTAGGGATGTGAATGAAGTGAGACGGCTGACCCAGCCCCGAATGTTCTCGCTGGCCCTGGTGCTCGCGGTTGCGTGCTCTCCCGCGTTCGCTCGGACTGGTCGCGCAACGCACCACTCGGTTCACGCCGGCCAGCATCGCTCGCGCGTTCATCGCGTCCTCTGGACGCCGCTGTTCCGCCCGACGCGCGAATCCATGGTGATCCAGAACGAGGAAGTGGACCGCCTGCAGCTGCCGCGCATCCAGAATGAAGAACAACTTGAAGAGCTGGTCGCGGACGGCGAGCTCGTGCCGATCGTTCCGAACCAGACCCTGCGCATTGATCCGCGACTCGATCCCCATCGCCGCTATTGCCGTCCCTGGACGCTGGATTTTGTCCACGATCTGAGCGCGGATTATTACCAGCAGTTTCACGACCAGATTCAAATCAATTCCGCCGTGCGCACGGCCGAAGTCCAGAAGAAGCTCCGCCGCCACAATCCGAATGCCGCAGCCGAAAGCGGCGATCTCGCTTCCTCGCATCTCGCCGGCATCACCGTGGATTTCCAGCGCCTGGGCATGACCCAGGAGGAAATTCGCTGGGTCGAGCAGTACATGCTGCCTCTGAAGGAACAGGGCCTCATTGAGCCGGAAGAAGAGCGCCGCGAGCGATGTTTCCACGTGATGGTTTCCAACCGCTACGATGACTGGCGCGACTCGCAGACCACGGTTGGCTCCAACCACAGCGGCGCGGGCGCTCCCGACACGACGGCCGTTAATTCGACCGACTCCAGCCTTCGATAGCCCGGCCGAGCCTCTCCCCCGATAGATTTCCGCAAACTGCAAACGAACTGTGCGTGGAGTGATTCCCGGCGGGCGTTCGCGCGTTCACTTCTTGGCGGGTTCGAGGGCCTGAACGATGGCGTCGTGGACGGCGGGCCGCACTTGGGCGATCTTTTCGTTATCGCGCGTCGGATAGACGCGATTGGTGAGCAGAACCACAAAAAGCTCGCGGCTCGGATCGATCCAAATGGACGTGCCGGTGAAGCCGAGATGCCCGAAGCTGCCCGCGGCGAAGAAACGTCCGCTCGCGGAATTTTCCGTCGGCAGCATCCACCCGAGTGTCCGAGTTCCCTGGCCGAGCGTCGAAGGCGCGGTGAACTGATTCAGGGTCCCGCGCGCGAGCAGCCGCTTGTGCTCGTAAATTCCGCCGTTCAGCAACATTTGGCAGAAGGCGGCCAGATCCGGCGCGGTCGCAAACATTCCCGCGTGTCCCGCAACGCCGCCCATCGCGAACGCATTCTCGTCGTGCACTTCGCCGCGGATCAGCCGCTTGCGCCAAGTCGTGTCCATCTCGGTCGGCGCAATTCGCCTCTGTAGCGCCGCGCCCGGGTTGAACGTGGTGCTCACCATCCCGAGCGGCGCGAAGATGCGCTCGCGCGCGAGCTGATCCAGCGGACGTCCCGTCACGCGCTGGAGAATTTCGCCAAGCAGAATGAACCCGAGATCGGAATATACGGATTGCGTTCCCGGCTCGTACGCCAGTGGCTCGGCGCAAATTTGCGCGATCATCTCCCGCTGCGTCTTGATCGTCTTGTAGAAGTCTTCGTGCGCGGGCAGCCCGGAGGTGTGCGTCAAGAGATGCCGAATCGTCACGCGGCTTCGCCAGCCGGGATTCGGGCCGCCGGCCCATTCGGGAATGTAGTGCGCCACGGGCGCATCGAGATCGATCTGCCCGGCTTCCACTTGCATGGCCACCAGCGTCGTTGTGACCACGGATTTGGTGAGCGACGCCGCGTCGTATATCGTTTCCGGCGTAATCGCGGGCGAATTTGCATCGTACGTTTGCCGGCCGAAGGCATGCATCGCCAGCGTGTTGTGATAGCCGACGGCCAACACGCCTCCGGGAAACGCGTGATCCGCCACCGCGCGGTCAAGCACGTCATACGCAGGCTGAAGTTCCGCCTGCATCGCGGCGTCCGCGGGTACGAGTTTCATCGGATTTGCTGCGAGATTGAGTCCGGTGTGTACGGCCGCAACGCCCGGAATCGTCACCGGCAGCCGCCCACCGATCGCAATCTGCCCGAACAGCGCGCGGCCCACCGCGTGTTGTGCAACGTCCGCGGTGCTGAACGCCGCAATCCATGTTTTCGCTTGCGGGAAGCGCTCCGCCAGATACGGGCTTCCGAAGCAAGCGACAATCGCCGGCTTTCCCGTGGCCAGCACTTCGTTCACGATCGCCGCTTCATCGTCCGGCAGGCCCACCGTGCCTTTGCGATCCGCCACGCGAACCAGAACGGCGGCGATCGCGACGTCATAGGAATCGGGCGATGGCAGCTTGAGCGTGTCTGCGCGTACGAATTGCGTGTCCGCGCGCACGGCCTGCAATGATCCCACCCGCCAGCGGATCTCCTGCTCGAGGTCCCCGCCCGGGTACGTGTCCGGATCGCCTGAGAGCGCCACCAGCAGAACGCGCAGCGGCCGCGTCGCGTCGAGCGGCAGCAGATGCGGCTCGTCCTTCAGCAGCGTGACGCCGCGATCCGCGATGTCCTGCGCCGTGTGGAGAAATTCGGGCCGGCCCACCGTCTGCGAGATCGCCGCGAGGTCCACCTGGTTGCTCCTTTCCAGGCCGAGTTTCGCCTTTGCGCGCAGTACGTGCATCACGGCGTCGTCAATGCGCGAGATTGGGATGCGCCCGGAAGCAACGGCCTCGCGCAATGCCTCAATCGCCGCGTCGGGCACCGGCGGAAGCAGCAGCACGTCCGTACCCGCCAGAATCGCGCGCACGGCCGCTTCGCCGGGCGGATAGCGCGACGTCACGCCGCCCATGTCCAGCGCGTCCGTCACGACGAGCCCGTGAAAACCCAGCTCGCCGCGCAGCAAATTCGTCACGATTGCGGGCGAAAGGGAAGAGGGCACGTCGGGATCGGGCTCGAGCGCGGGTATGGAGAGATGCGCCGTCATGATCGTGCTCAGGCCCGCCGCAATCGCCGCGCGGAAGGGCACCAGCGCGACGCTCTCGATCTGCGCGCGGCTTTCGGGCACGCCGGGCAATCCGAGATGCGAATCGGTGCTCGTATCGCCGTGCCCCGGAAAATGTTTGGCCGAAGCAAGCGCCCCGTTTTCCTCGACGCCGTGCACGTAGGCCGCGACGAACTCCGCCACCCGCTGCGGATCTTCCCCGAACGAGCGAATATTGATGATCGGATTGTCGGGATTATTGTTGACGTCGGCGACCGGGGCCAGCACCCAGTTCACGCCGACGGCGCGCGCCTCGAGCGCCGTGACTTTGCCCATCGCGTAGGCGTCTTCCGGGCGGCCCGTCGCGGCCACCGCCATCTGGTGCGGAAACGATGTGCCGTCTTCCAGGCGATACGCCGTCCCGCGCTCGAAATCCGCGGCGACAAGCAGGGGAATTTTCGCGCGGCGCTGGAGTTCGTTCGCTAGCGCAGCGGTCGGATAGGCCTGGCTGCGATCGAGTCCCGTCGGCGTCGTAAGCGTTTGCAGTATGAATCCGCCGACGTGCCGTTGCTCGAACGTCGCGCACCAGCGTCTGATATTCCGGGCTTTCCGTCGAGGTCAAGCCGCCGAAGTAATAGACGACGAGCAGTTGCCCAAGCTTCTCGTCGAGCGTCATCCCTTTGAGTGTTTGCCGCACCCAGCGCTCGGACGCATCGCCCGACGACCGTCCCTGCGTCGTGCGGGATTGCGAAGGTTTGGCGGTGCCCGCGGTGCGTGCCATCAGAAGGAGAGCGAAAATCAGGAGCCAGTAGTTCGCTTTCACGTCAGTGCCTGGCGAGCGAAGTGGACCCCTGCATGCGCTGGCAGTATATAGCACGCCCTTCGCCGCGTACAATGAAGCGGGGCCCAGCCGCGCTCGAAGCGTCACCGTGCCCCACGGCGGGTTGAGAGACGCGTCGTGAGATCGAACGCATCTCGTATGTCGGGGGCACTATTTATGAGAATGCCCAGAGTCAAGCCGGCTTGGGTGTCGCTTCCGATCCTCTGCATCCTGGGTTTGTCGGCGCCCGGCGTTTCGCGCGCCCAATCGAGTGCGCCGGTTGGGAAGACACTCGCGGGCATTGACGTCCTCGAAGCCGGGAATTTTACCGCGCTCGCCGGAAAGCGAATCGGCTTGATCACAAATCAGACTGGCCGCGATCGCGCGGGCCACAGCACGATTGACCTGCTAGCGCACGCGCCCGGCATCAAGCTGGTCGCACTGTTCAGCCCCGAACATGGAATTCGCGGCACGGAAGACGATAGGGTTCCCTCCTCGACCGACGCGCAAACCGGCATGACAATTTTTAGCCTCTACGGCGAAACGACGCGCCCCACCGGCGCAATGCTCGCGGGCATCGACGCCCTCGTCTTCGACATTCAAGACGCCGGCGTGCGCTTCTTCACCTACATCACAACGATGGGTTACGCAATGGAAGCGGCCGCGCAGCACCACATCGCCTTTTATGTTCTCGACCGGCCCGATCCGCTCGGCGGCAATCGCGTCGAAGGGCCAATGCTGGATCGCGACAAAACCAGCTTCGTCGGCTATTTCCCGATGCCCATTCAACCGGGCATGACGCTCGGCGAATTGGCGCGCATGTTCAACGCCGAAAATCATATCGGTTGCGACTTGCACGTCATCGCGATGAAGAATTGGGATCGCGGCCAATGGTTTGACGAAACAGGCTTGCCGTGGGTCAATCCGTCGCCCAATTTGCATTCCTTCACGGAGGAGCTGCTCTACCGGGGTATCGAAATCTTGCAGGCCGGCGGAGTCTCGGTTGGCCGCGGCACGGACAAGCCTTTCGAGCAATTCGGCGCGCCGTGGATTCACGCCGCAGGCTTGGTTGCTGAACTCAACCGCCGCGGCATCTCCGGTGCCCGTTTTTCTCCCGCGCGCTTCACGCCGCGATCGGGACTTTACGCGGGGGAACAGTGCGAAGGCGTGGCAATCGAAATCACGGATCGCACCACGCTCGACTTCATGCGGGTGGGCCTCGAAGCCGCCTCTGCGCTCCGAAAGCTCTATCCCGAGCATTTCGATGTGGCGAAGATGATTTTCCTGGTCGGTAACGCCCAAACGATTGCGCGTCTCGGACGCGGCGATTCACCCGACAAAATTATCGCCGGCTCGAAGAATGATCTCGACGCCTTCCGCCGAATTCGCGCAAAATACCTGCTCTATCCGTGAGGAAAACGATGTCGCGACGCAAACTTTGGCTTTCTTGGAGCAGCGGCAAAGACAGCGCGTGGTCGCTCCACCTCCTTCGCCAGCGCGGCGAATACGAAGTTGTCGCGCTGCTGACGACGTTGAACGACGGCGCGAAGCGCGTCGCCATGCACGCCGTCCGCGAAACGCTGCTCGAGGCCCAGGCGGCATCGCTCGGCCTTCCGCTCGTGAAGGTGCCGATCCCGCCACAGTGTCCGAACGCGCTCTACGAGGAAGCCATGGCCGGCGCGATGGCGCAGGCGCGCGCCGAAGGCGTGCAGGATGTAGCGTTCGGCGATCTCTTTCTCGAAGATATCAGGCGCTATCGCGAAGAGAAACTGCATGCCGTGGCGATGAACGCCGTTTTTCCGGTTTGGGGCCTCGACACGCGCGAGCTCGCGCGCGAAATGGCCGCCTCCGGCTTGCGCGCGATTCTCACGTGCGTGGACCCCAAGCAGTTGGACGCGCGGTTTGCGGGCCGCATCTTCGACGAGAAATTGCTTCTGGAGTTGCCGCCCGAGGTGGACCCTTGCGGCGAGCGCGGCGAGTTCCACACGTTTGCGTTCGCGGGGCCGATGTTTCGAAAGCCACTCGCCGTGCGCGCCGGCGAAGTCGTCACCCGCGACGGTTTCGTCTTCGCAGATGTGCTGCCGGACGAGGCTGCAGCCTCTGCGGCGGCATCATGAGAGAATGCCGCCGTGCGCGTGGTATCGCTGATTCCCTCGGCCGCGGAAATTACGTTCGCGCCTGGACTCGACGCCTGGTGGACCGCATCGAGCTCCTCGCGCGCATCCTGCATCCCGAATGCGTCGCGACTCTGCGAAGTTGTCCCGTTTGCGGCTCAGCTTCTAACTAGTCGACAGCGCCCCGGTGACGCAACTTCCTGATTAAGCCTGGCGGCGCTATCTGATTCACTGAAGCTTCCGCCCTCTCGAAAGTGCAATTTGAATCCGCCTGCTACCCGCGGAGATGGCCTTGCCGCGGATACGATCGAGCGGGACACAGCCAAGATTCGGCATTCGGCTGTCAGCGCTGTCGTCGCGATTGTCCCCCATCACAAAGAAGCAATTCGGCGGAACGCGGATCGGCCCAAACGTTTCCTCAGGAAACGTTTCGCTGGCGTCATAATTTTCTCCCGAGGGAAGGCGCTTGACGTACGGCTCGTAGAGTTGATGAGCATTCAAAGTCGTTCTGTCAGGCGTGCCGGAGATTGTGTCGCCACCAACCGCGATGACTCGTTTCAGCCATATAGCGTCTCCGTCCGGCGTCACAAACGCCACAATGTCGCCTCGCTGTGGTGGTTGAATCCTGTAGGCATCCTTCTGGACCAGAACCAATTCGCCAGGATTTAGAGTCGGCTCCATCGAGACGGACGCGACCCGAAAGATTTGGGCATGCCTCAGACCTTCGGGCACCCAGACAAAGGCAGTAAGGAGCGAGAAGAGAACCGCCAGGACTGCCAGGCAAACGCTGACCGTGACCGCAGGTCTTCTAACCCAATAGGGCTCCCGCATTTCTGGCGTCGTCCGTGTTTCGCCACTGGTCGTCACGAAAGTGGCCGCATTGTGGCACAATCCATGGGGCATCCGTAATTCTTTGTCTCGGGAGGAACGATGCGATATCGAAAGCTTGGCCGGACCGGCGCCGACGTCAGCGACATCGCCTATGGGCTCTGGGGAATGAGCGGGTGGAGCGGCTCCGACGACCGCGAATCGCTGGAATCCCTCCAGGCGTCCGTGGAATCGGGCTGCACCTTTTTCGACACGGCGTGGGCCTACGGCAATGGCAAGAGTGACGGCCTGCTCGGCGAGATCATGGCGCGTAACCGCGGCAAGCGCTTGTACGCAGCGTCCAAAATTCCGCCGAAAAACTGGAAGTGGCCTGCGTCGCCGGACGACAAGTACGCCGAAGTTTTTCCGCCCGACCACGTCTTCGATTATGCGCACCGCATCCGCGAAAAACTTCGCGTGGACACCATTGACCTCCTGCAGTTCCACGTCTGGGATGACGGCTGGACCGCCCATCCGGATTTTCGCAAGACCGTCGAAGAATTGAAGCGGCGCGGCTGGATTCGCTGGTTTGGGCTGAGCGTCAACCGCTGGGAGCCGGAGAACGGCCTTGCCGCCATCGAAACCGGCCTCGTGGATGTCGTCCAGGTGATCTACAACATTTTCGATCAGGCGCCCGAGGATAAGCTCTTTCCGCTGTGCCAAAAAATGAACATCGGCGTCATCGCCCGCGTGCCCCTCGATGAAGGCAGCCTCGGCGGCAAAATGACTTTAGAAACCAAATTCCCCGAAAAAGATTGGCGCTCGCGATACTTCGGCTCCGGCAATCTCCAGAACACAGTGGAGCGAGTCGAAAAACTGAAACAAATTCTTCCCGCGGGAATGAGTCTGCCGGAGATGAGCCTCCGATTCATTCTGTCGAATCCCGTTGTGAGCACGACGATCGTCGGCATGCGGAAATCAGCTCACGTCAAAGAGAACATTGCCACGAGCGACGCCGGCCCGCTCGACGCGGCGTTGCTCGAGAAATTGACTGCGCACCGCTGGGACCGCAAGCCGCAGCGCTGGTCGGATTAGCAGCTAGTTGAACGCCCAAGTTCGGCCGACCTCTGCGGGCAAAGCGCCTGCCCGCTGAAGCTTTGGCGCGGGCGGAAGCTCTGTGCGCGCAAAGCCAATACGAAGCGAAATTCCAAGGCGCTTCGTTCCTCGAAACGACGAAACGAAGGAGTTTCTAGCATCCTTTGGAAGAAATTTGTAGTGCCTAGGAAAGATAACCTGACATAAGCAATTCTGCCGTACGCAAGCCTAGGACTGTCCGCTTCCCCAATTCGTCTTTTCCGAGCGCGGCCCCCTCCTGTGCTATGACGTCAGCGAACTTGCGCACGACAGCCTGTCCATTGACCACTTTTACCTGATGGATGAACTCCCGGTCCTCGCCATTCCACGCCTCACAGATCACGAAGGGACTATGCGACGAGATAAGCACTTGGCTCCTCTGCGCCTCATCCTGGCGTAGAGCTAACTCTCTGATCGCTTTGTAGAACTCGCGAAGCGCGGTAGGAGTCAGGCCATTCTCGGGTTCCTCAATCAACATCACTGGCGGCCGATTCGGACTGTAGGTCAGGACCATTAATCCTAGAAATAAGAGTATCCCGTGAGAAACCTTCACGGCGGGGATGCTGCCCCGACCGTCATCAAATACGATAGAGAATCCCACGCGGTCCGCTCCGATGACGTTGAATTCAAATCTCTCAAATTCTGGAACCAGTGTCTTCACCTTCTCTAGAATCGTTTCGAGCGCTGCGTCCTTGGTTTCACTCATGAAATAAAGGCATGCAGCCAGGTCCTCGCCTTCATGGCCGATTCGAGGAGCGGCTTCGTTGCTCGTGACGTCCGGAATGCGGCTCAGTCCTGCCAAGGTGAAAGGATTGAGTCTGAATTTGTTCAATCGGCTAACCTGCCTGGCACATTCGCTCACTTGGGGGTAACCATCCAGATCAGCATGCGCTAGAAGGGCGCTCCGCACGGCTGCAAACACGCTGCGATCATTCTCCAAGAAGGGAATCGCCGACTTGAGCGGGCTCGCATCGATGTCGTTCCTATCAAATAGGACGACATTGCCGGGCACATCCCGAAGGTTTTCGTTGAATATCTGAAATCTCGGGTTGCCCAATTCTGCTACACCCTGCTGAGCGTAGTCGATTCTGTAGCGCAACTGCGGCTGAGTGGGCGTGTGTGACAATAGAACGTCAAAACCAATTCTGCTGAGCCTATCGGCACCGTGAAATCTCGTGGCGGAAAACGAGAATGGGTACTGTCCAAAGGCCTGACGCACGTTTCCACGAGCGACCATCGAGAAGTTTACTAGGGCGTCGAAAAACGCTGATTTCCCTCCCCCATTGGGTCCGACAAGGACGGTTATTGGGGACAAGCGGATTGGCGTATTCCTATGAACGGCATAGTTTCTTACAGTGAATTCGTGAATGTACATGGGCCGAGTATATGCCTCGCATTCGAGCCAAGTCTAGGTGTGCCGTCCGTCGAGGTCGGACAACGATCGGCTCAGGAATTTCACCGAATATGGGGTCAAAAGGAAGCGTTGTGGGGCAAGCACAAGAGAATCAGCGAGGCTTAGGGGTCGTCGCGGAGAGAGCCACGACCCCCCATCCGAACCGCGTCCGGCGGCACGGCCAAGCTCACCATAACTCCCACCGCAAATGTAATCAGCGCTCCCGCGAGGACGTACCACGTCCACACCAGCACCTTCTCCTTATGGATCACGAGCATCGCGGCGAGCCCCGCGAGCATTCCCGCCAGCGCGCCGGTAGCGTTGGCGCGACGCATGAGAAACCCAAGCAGGAAAAGCCCGAGCAAGCTGCCAAACGTGATGGACGCAATCGTGAGTCCGGCCTCGAGCAATGGCCCCCAGTTTATAGTCCCGAGAAGAAGTAAAACCGCGCCCCAGGCGAGCGTCATCCACCGCGAAAGACGCAGAAGCCGCGCCTGCGAGCCCGCATCGATCGGTTTCACGCCGCCGCGCAGATTGCGAAAATCCACCACGCTCGACGCCGCGAGCGAATTGAGCGAGCCGCTGAGATTCGACATCGCCACCGCCAGAATCGACGCCATCATCAGGCCCCGCATCCCCGCCGGCATCGCGGTGACGATGAAATTTGGGAAGACCCAATCGTAGCTCGCCCCAGGCACAATCGCTGGCGCGCCGTGCCAGACGAACAGCATCACGCCCAGCACGAGGAATAACGCGAATTGGCCGAAAATAACAGCGCCGCTCGCGAGCAGCGCCGTCTTGCTTTCGCGTTCCGACCTCGCTGCGAGAAGCCGCTGCACGATCGTTTGGTCCGTCCCGTGACTTGCCATCGTCAGGAAGCATCCGCCGACAAGTCCCGACCAGAATGTGTACGTCTTCGCCGGATCGCGCAGGCTGAATGAAAAATCGAAAATGCGCAGCTTGCCTCCAGCCATGGCGGAAACGCGCGCGACCTCCGTCCAGCCGCCCGGGATGCGATGCAACAGCAGGAAAAACGCGGCAAGCGAGCCGCCGAGATAAAGGACCGTTTGCGCTACGTCCGTCCAGATTACGGCCTTCATTCCGCCCTCGAACGTGTAAAGCAGCGTCAGCGCGAGAACGACCGCCACGGACGCGCGCAGCCCCGTCCCGAACGCCGCGCCGAACACGAGCGCGATGGCGGCCACCCGCACGCCTTCTGCCACCGCCCGGGTCACCAGAAACAACGTCGCAGCTGCGGCCCGCGTGCGCTTGCCGAATCGTTGCTCGATATATTCATACGCGGTGTAGAATTCGCCGCGAAAATAATGGGGGAGGAAGAGCGCCACGATCACAACTCGGCCCGCAAGGTAACCGAGCACGAGTTGCAGGAATCCGAGATTGCCCGCGAACGCCAGCGCGGGCGTGCCGATGATCGTCAGCGTGGAAGTTTCCGTCGCGACGATCGAAAGCGCCAGCGCCCACCAGGGAGCGGTGCGCCCGCCGAGGAAGTAGTCGCGCAGGTTGCGCTGCCCGCGGCGCAGCATCACTCCCAGCAGCGTGATCCCGCCCAGGTAGGCGATAATGATGGTCAGGTCAAGGCTGTGGAGACGCATCGCCACACATTCCCGGCAAGTCGCGCGATAATAGTGAGCGGCCTGCGGCGGCGTCAAGCCGGAACCCGAGGACGCGTTACGCTGCCTATTTTGGTGTGGAAGAGACTCGCGATCAGGAGCTGATAGGGCCACCGAATGCAATACTCGCTCGGAATCGATGGCGGCGGTTCAAAGACGGACTGCGTCATTCTGAACGCCGACGGCGCTGTCGTGGGCGCGGGGCGCGGTGGTGCGTCGAATCCGTTGCGCGTTGGATTTCCTGTCGCGTTTGACGCCATCACTCGCTCCGCAGCGGAAGCGATCGCGCAAGCGCAGCTCCGGCCCCAGCAGATTTCCGCGGCCGTGGCCGGAGTGGCTGGCGCAGGCCGAAGGGGCGTGGCGCGAAAGCTGTTGATTTACATGGTCGAGCAGTTTCCGGAAGCCACGGTCCACGTGACAACCGACTTGGAAGTTGCGCTCGAAGCCGCCGTCGGCGATGGCCCTGGAGTGGTGCTGGTCGCCGACACGGGCTCTGCGGCGATTGGCCGCAACGCGGAGGGAGACACGGCGCGCGCCGGCGGCTACGGTCCCTGGGTTGGCGACGAAGGCAGCGCGTTCGACATCGGCCGGCGCGCCATCGCGGCTGTTGCGCGCACACGCGATTGCGACGCTCCGGTCTCGATCCTCGCCGAGATGATCGCCACCGCCCTCGATTGTCCCACCTGGGACGATTTGACCGATCACATCGCAGGCAACGCCGACGAACTTTTCACCCGCGTGTTTTCGGTTGTGGTCGAGGCTGCGGAGGCTGAGGACAGCGCCGCACTCGAAATTCTCTTCTCCGCGGCTCTCGGACTTTCGAGCCTCGCGATGAGCGTTGTGCGGCGGCTCGGCCTCCGCGATCGGGAATTCATTCTCGCGAAGGCCGGCGGAGTCTTCGGACGCAGCCAGAAGCTGGAATTGATGCTTGATTCCGTGCTTCGCAGCGGAGCGCCGGCAGCGAAAATTTCCACCCTCGCGGTTTCCCCGGCGGTCGGGGCGGCCCGCATGGCGCGACGCCTGGCCGGGCCGCTTTCGGTTCGGGCGGCGCATGGATCAGACGACTAAACCGCCATCGAGCGCGCAGGCCTCCGCGGTCCTCGACGCCGCCGCCGCTGGCGCCGCATCGCGCGACGCCATCCCCGCCTATCTTCACGATGAGCGCATGGACGTGATCGCCGCCCTGCTCGGCAATCCTGCGCTCGAAGAAGAGCACGTCGCTCTGCTGCTCGAGGCGCAGGGAACTGCCGGCCACGATTCTCGGTGCGATCGCAAAAAAGAAAGTCTGGATGGCAAACGCCGCCGTGCGTCGCAAGCTGGCCGCCCATCCGCACACGCCGCGCCGCATCTCGGTGCGGCTGTTGCGCGAGCTGTATCTGCTCGATTTGATCCACCTCAGTTTGCAACCCGCCGTCGCGCCCGATATTCGGCGGCTCGCGGAAGAGCTGATTCTCGCGCGCCTCGGGCAATTGCCCTTGGGGCAGAAGCGCATGGTCGCGCGGCGCGGTTCGGCGCGCATCGCGGGCGCTCTCCTGGCCGACGACAATCTCGGCGCCGTGGCGCTCGCGCTCGACAATTCGTTCCTGACCGAATCGCAAGTTCTCAAGGTACTCGCCCGCCCTTCGCTTCCCGCCGAAAATGTTGCCGCAATCTCCCGCCACGCGAAGTGGTCGAGTTACATCGCGGTGCGGCTGGCGCTCGTGCGGCATCCTCGCGCGCCGCTCGAACGCATCCTGGCATTTCTGCCTGATCTCACGATTGGCGACCTCGATGACTTGTTGTCCCTCGCACGGCTCCCCGCGAATATTCGCCAGTATCTCCAACACGAGCTGGCGCGCCGTTCGCGTTCGCACGCGCTTCCGCAAACGAAGGCCGGCGCGTAGCGATTTACCGCACTTGTAAGTATCTGCCCCTACTAAGCTTGACACAGCTGGACGCGGCCCGTAGCATCGCCCCGTACGAAGGGGGCCGGATGAGTTCTGACAACGCTGCCTCGACGCAGGGTTCGCCCGAACGCCGGTACGAACCGCGCTTTCCCTACCATGCCGGCCTTCGAGATTGAGTGGGGCTCTGCAATCCTTAACGCCCATGTGCGCGAGATCAGCGGCGACGGAATGTTCATTGAGATGGAGTACCCGCTCTGGGTTGGTGCGACGTTTCAAGCCCGGCTTGCCCTGAGCCCGCCTCTCACCTTGCACTGCGTGGTCCGGCGCGTGGAACCCGGACGCGGGATCGGCGCCAGCGTCAAGACCGCCGAGCCCGACGGGGCCTCGCGCCTTGAAGCTTTGATCCATTCGCTTTCCGCAAGATGACCCATTGCCTGGATTGCGGCGCCGAGCGCCACTCGGATCAGTGTCCGGCGTGCGGCTTGACCTCGGCTGCGGCGGAAGTCGTGCTGCGACGCAGGCTGGTGAAGCGCACGGCGTGGTTTTTGGTCGGCGTGGTGGTTTTCGTTCCGGCCAGCCAGGTTTTTCCGCCCGTTGAACTTGATTCAATCCTGATTTTCATGGGGATCTTGTTCTTCGCCGCGCTGTCGTTGGGGTACTGGATAGAGCATCGCGCGCGGCGCCATCAGGAAGTGGAGGCGTTGAAGCGGATATACTTTGGGTTGATTCCGGTGCCCTGGGTGCTCGCGGCTGTGCTCTTTGTGAACGGCCGGTTCGATTCCAGCATCCCGCGGACCGAGCCCACCGCGATCATCGGCAAAGCGAGCGTCGCCGGTCTGCCGCGCGGTTATCGCCTCGTGGTTACGTCGTGGCGCGGCGGCCGATCGATCGAGCGCGTGCCTGTGCCGCGTGATGATTTTGACCGCTTTCATCCCGGAGATGAAGTCATCGTCGTCCTGCGGGATGGACTGGCGGGTATTCCCTGGGTTGATGCCGTGCACCGCCCGTAAGTCCGCTTCTGCTTTTCTTGAGGAAGCGCAGGAGTCTCCAATTCACGCGATCGTGAAAGTGGCCGACGATCCCCTGGGCGCCCCGCACTCTGCTGTCATTTTGAGTGGAGCTTTTTGCGCCGCGGTGAAATTAGTAGCCGGGATCGCCTGCGCCATTTTATTTTGCGCCTCGCTCGGTCACGCCGCGCCCCCGCGCGGGAAGTCGCCGCTGCGGTCGGCGGCGCCGTGCCAGGTCGTCGTGGTCGGCTATACCGGCGGCCTCGAAACTGCCACCACCTCCGCGTCGGGTATCGTCTGGATTCGCGATCGGCTGCGCGGCCTGAATCTTCCCGATTTGTGCGTCCACACATTCTCCGCTTACAACTGGACTCACGGATATCGCTGGGTCCGCTCGGAATTCGGCGCGGAAAACGATGCCGGTCTGACGCCGGACGTGATTCGCAACGGCCCGAGAGTCCTGATCTACGGACACAGCTTCGGCGGTTGGGCCACGGTGTCCCTGGCGCGCCGGCTGGGAAGAGCTGGCATCCCCATCGAAATGACCGTGCAGATGGACAGTATCGGCATCACGGACAGGACCGTGCCGCCGAACGTCCGTGAGTCCGCGAATTTTTACGAACGAAACACGCGGGTTCTGTACGCCCGCGGCACGATTCACGCGCAGGACTCCTCGCGTACTAGCATCCTGGAGAACGTCCGCCTCCCCCACGGCAACCACTACACGATTTCCCGTGATCCGCAGATTTCCGATCTCATCGTGGGAAAAGTTCTGGAGCTTTATGATTCGCCCGAGTAGAATTCCGTGTCCGGCGCGCCCATTTCTCCGTTGGGTCTCGTTAAGAAGTGGGTCGCCCCGGAAAGCGCGCCGTCCATTCACTATGTTGGAATTGGCTCGACGCACTGATGAGATTGCGTAGCCGTATCGCCCTGATCTTTTCCGCCCTTTTCTGGGCGTCCCTCGCCGTGGCCGCGCCTCCCCAGCAGATTGCCGCGGTTTCCGCCGCTTCTGCTCCACCCGCGATCGCAGCTCCTCCCTGCCGCGTGATCGTCGCCGGTTTCCGCGGCGCGATCGAAGATCCGAATGACCGTCATTCCGGCGTCGTCGCCATTCGCGATCGCCTGCGCTCGCTCGGACATGCCGATCTCTGCGCGCGCGTCTTTTCTCCGTATCACCAGGGCCGCGCTCTCAAGTGGATTCTGGCGCACTTCCATTTGGACCTTTCCGCGAAACCTTCGGAGGCAGAACTTGCGCGCGAGCCGAAAGTGATCCTCTACGGTTACAGTTTGGGCGGGTGGGCCATGATGGCGGTCGCGCGCCATTTGGGAAAAGAAAACGTTCCAGTTCAATTGGGTGTTGAGGTGGACGCCATGTGGCCCGCCAGCAAGACCGTTCCGCCAAATGTTCTGGAAGCCGCGAATTTCTACCAGCGAAAGAGCTGGCTCATGAAAGGCCGCGACCGCATTCGTGCGCAGGACTCCGAGCTCACGCAGACTGTAGTAAATGAACGGCTGGACGCCCCGGGGCATTTCTCAATCGATCTCGCGCCCCAGGTTTCCGATTTTATTGTCGCCAAGGCCAAATCGTTTTACGCGCCCGAGTAGGTCTGCCGCCGCAGAAATTGTCCCGCTCCCGCGCGTCCTTCGAATTTGCCGTTTTCGACCAGCACGCGCCCGCGCGACAGCACCAGCTTCGGCACGCCCTTCACGCGAATCCCCTCGAACATCGAATAGTCCACCCGCATGTGGTGCGTCTGCGCGCTGATCACCTGCTCTTCGTCCGGGTCGAAAACGACAATGTCCGCATCCGAGCCCACCGCGATCGTTCCCTTGCGCGGGTAGAGGCCGAAGAGTTTCGCCGGCGCCGTGGATACCAATTGCACGAAGCGGTTCGCCGAGAAGCGCCCGCCGTTCACGCCCCCGCTGTAAATCAGGCTCATGCGGTTCTCGATGCCCGGCCCGCCGTTGGGGATCTTCGTGAAATCGTCTTTGCCGAGTTCCTTCTGCTCCTTGTAGCAGAACGGGCAGTGATCGGTGGAGACCACTTGGAGCGTGTCTTTCGCCAGTCCCTGCCACAGTTTTTCCTGGTGCCACTTTTCTCGCAGCGGCGGCGTGAAGACGTATTTCGCGCCCTCGAATCCCGGCGCGTCGAAATTCTCCAGCGAAAGATAGAGGTATTGAGGGCACGTTTCCGCGTACACGGGCAAGCCCCGGTCGCGCGCTTCCCGCACTTTTTCCAGCGCCTCGTTACACGAAAGATGCACGATGTACACCGGCGCGCCCGCCATCTCCGCCAGCGCGATGGCGCGCCCGGTCGCTTCCGCTTCCGCCGTCGTCGGACGCGTGAGCGCGTGGTATTTCGGCGCGCGTTTCCCCGCCGCCAGCGCCCGCTTGACGATCACGTCGATCGCCCCGCCGTTTTCCGCGTGCATGCAGATTAGCGCGCTGTGCTTGGCCGCCGCCGACATCGCCTTGAAGATCGCCCCGTCGTCCAGCATGAAGACGCCCGGATACGCCATGAAAAGTTTGAAGCTCGGCACGCCCTCGCGCACCAGCGCGCCCATCTCTTCCAGTTGCGCGTCGCCGAGGTCCGTGATGATGCAGTGAAACGCGTAATCGGAGACGGCTTTCGCTTCCGCCTTCGCCATCCACGTGTGAAACGCCTGCCGCAGCGTCTGCCCTTTGTACTGGATCGCGAAGTCAATCAGCGTCGTCGTTCCTCCGAACGCCGCCGCCCGCGTGCCTGTCTCGAAATCGTCCGCGCTCGTCGTCCCGCCGAACGGCATGTCGAGATGCGTGTGCACGTCGATTCCACCCGGCAGCACGAGTTTCCCCGCGGCGTCAATTCGCTTGCCCGCGTTCTCCGCGGAGAGCGACGCCGCAATCGCCGAAATCTTCCCGTCCGCGATCCCCAGATCGCTCTTGTAAGTGTCGGTCGCCGTGACGATCGTCCCGTTTTGTATGATCGTGTCGAATTTCATTACCCCTCCGCTCACTATGGAGTGCGGCGGCTTGACGCCGCTTTTCTCCCTCTTACTTCGCGGCGATCGTTCCCGCCACCCGTTCCACTGACGCTCCCATCAACTCGCCCGCGCGCCAAAACCGCATCTTAGGCCACCGCCGATAGCCTCGCAAGCTGCGCATGCCGTATGATTCGGGCGTCCCCTCGCGGACTTGGAGGCTTCATGCTCGGCTCTTGCAAAATTGTCGCATTCATCCCCACGCGCAACCTGGATGCTGCAAAAACATTCTACAAAGATGTTCTGGGTCTCTGGCTAGTCAGCGAAGACCAATTCGCCATCGTCTTCGATGCAAACGGAACTATGCTGCGCGTTACGCCGGTTCCTGAACTCAAGCCGCACCCGTTCACGATTCTCGGCTGGCAGACCGACGACATCGAAAAGATCGTCGCAGAATTGACGCAAAATGACGTTCGCTTTGAGAGCTACGGATTGCCCGGCCAGGATGAGCGCGGCATCTGGAATACCCCCGGCGCGCGCGTCGCCTGGTTCAAAGACCCCGACGGAAATCTCCTCTCCGTCAGCCAGCACGAGTGAACACAGGGGCCTGATCCCGTCGAAAGTTCCTCGTGGCGAGAACAGGGAAATCAATCGATATGGGAGCCAGAAGGCCAATCCGAGAATTCCTGTTAGGATATCGGCGCCGCAAACTCCGGAGGAAAAATGACTCAGCGATTTAGCGCACCTGTCTTACTCGTCGTCCCGGTCTTGATTGTATTGCTCCTCTTCGGGCCCGCTGTTCGCCCGCGAGCGGAGCAGCCCCGACCCACGGGCAAGACGCGCACCTACTATGTCGCTGCCGACGAGGTGAATTGGGATTACGCCCCGTCCGGCCGCGATGAAGCAATGGGAATGCCCTTCGATGAAATCTCCAAGTTGTACACCGAATCGGGACCTCATCGTATCGGCCGCGTGTACAAGAAGGCGATCTACCGTGAGTATACGGACGCTACATTTTCTACGCTGAAAGTGCGCCCAGCCGAAGAGCAATATCTCGGCCTGCTCGGCCCGATTTTGCGTGGCGAAGTCGGCGACACGATCAAAGTCGTTTTCAAAAATAACGGCTCGCATCCCTACAGCATGCACCCGCACGGAGTTTTCTATCAGAAGGACTCCGAGGGCGCGGACTATAACGATGGCACTTCCGGCGCGGACAAGGAGGGTGGCGCAGTGCCTCCTGGCGCGACCCACACTTATATGTGGCAGATTCCGGAACGCGCCGGCCCCGGGCCGAACGATCCCAGCTCCGTATTTTGGCTTTACCACTCACACGCCGATGAGCTGCGCGACGTCGCCTCGGGCCTCTTCGGGGTAATCGTCGTCACGCGGCGCGGCATGGCCCTCCCCGACGGCCGCCCGAAAGATGTGGATCGCGAGTTCGTCACCATGTTCATCGCGATCAATGAGAATGAGAGTTGGTATCTCGAGGACAACATCCGCGATCACACCACCGATCCGAAGGGTGTGAACCGCGCAGAGACTCATCTCATCACTCCGGCTGGAATGGCGGGAACGATCGTCGGGACGGGTTTCGTCGACGCCAACATCAAGTGGTCCATCAACGGCTACATCTACGGAAATATGCCGATGATGACGATGAAGCAAGGCGACCGCGTCCGCTGGTACGTCGCCACAATCGGAGACTTCAACAACGCGCACACCCCGCATTGGCACGGCAACACGGTGCTCGTCGCGGGCCAGCGCACGGACGTTTTGGTCGTGACCTCCGCGCAAATGGTGACCGCGGACATGGTGCCGGATGCGCCGGGTATATGGCTCTACCACTGTCATATCAGCGATCACATGCTGGCGGGAATGATGGCGCGCTATCAAGTGTTGCCGCGCTAGAAATCCGGCGGTTCCGCCGGCCGGCAATGTGTAACCCATCGGCTACGCCTGCGATTTTCCGTTAAGCGACGCGCAGGCAGTGCTAGTATCTTCCGAGACGAAGCGGACATCTGCCCGGTGAGGACAAGAAGTCTCACCGGGTTGCGCGTTTTTGGCCCGGCCACGTCGCGGACTGCGCCGCAAGCCGTTCGCAACAGACGTTGCTCCGCGCGATGCGCCGTTGCTCGAATTGTTGGAGATGCGCGAACATGCCTCTGCACCAAGTTGCGCCGAAGCTTTCACCCGAACAGTACGAAAAGAACTTCGCGGACATCACGCCGCCCATGACCCCGCGCCAGGCCGCCATCGAGGCCGCGCGATGTCTCTACTGTTTCGACGCGCCATGCATTCAAGCTTGTCCCACGCACATTGATGTGCCGAGCTTCATCAAGAAGATCTACACGCGGAATCTCATCGGCTCGGCCCGCACTATTCTTGACGCAAATATCTTGGGACAGAGTTGCGGCCGCGTCTGCCCCACCGAAGTGCTTTGTGAAGGCGCCTGCGTGATGATTGAAAAAGGCGAACGCGCCATCGAGATCGGACGTTTGCAACGCTACGCCGTGGATTTCGTTCTCGACTGCAAGATCGCGCTCTATCACGCGGGTCCCTCGAACGGGAAGCGCGTCGCCTGCATTGGGGCGGGCCCTGCATCGCTCGCCGCGGCGGCGCAGCTTCGCATCTGGGGATACGCCGTCACGGTGTTCGATCGCAGGGAATGGCCCGGCGGCTTGAGCACCTACGGCATCGCCGCGTACAAGACTCGCGCCGCCGAATCGCTCCGCGAAATCGGGATGATTCGCGAATTAGGCGTGGAGTTCCGGCAGAAAGTCGAGGTTGGCCGTGACATCTCTTTCGCCGATCTCGAAAAACAGTTCGACTCCATTTTCATCGGCGTGGGCCTCGGCGAAACGACCGCTCTCGATTTGACGGGCGAGGATGCGCAAGGCGTTTACGGCGCGCTCGAATTCATCGAGAAGACGAAGACGCTCCCGTTCGATCGCGTCGAGATCGGCCATCGCGTCGCCTGCATCGGTGCGGGCAATACGGCGATCGACGTCGTCACCGCCGCGCGCCGCCTCAACGCCCAGAAAGTGTATCTCGTTTATCGCCGCAGTGAAGCCGAGATGCCCGCGTTCGCGTATGAATTCAATCTTGCAAAGAAAGATGGCGTCACATTTCTCTGGCAAACGCAACCCGTCCGCGTCGTCTCCCGCAACGGCGTCGTTACAGGTCTCGAATGCATTCACACGCGGCTCGGTGCGCCCGACGCGCGCGGACGCCGCCGGCCTGAGTCGATCCCCGGCTCCGAATTCGTCGTCGAAGTGGACATGATCGTTCGCGCCGTCGGCCAGAAGCCCGCAACGCACTTTCTCTCGGCTGTGCCGGGACTTCGATTACACAAGAACGGAACGATCGCGATCAACGAGAAACAGCAGACCGGCAATCCGAAATATTTCGCGGCCGGCGACTGCGTGAATGGCGGAAAGGAAGTTGTGGACGCGGTTGCCGAAGGCAAGCAAGCTGCCTTCGGCATCGATGCGGTCCTCGGCTCGCCGCGGCGGCATGCCCCGGCCGGCGGGGGACGGAGCTGAGCGGCGTGCGAATCCCGGATTGGCTCCCGGAACGCGTTCCGCTTCTCGAGTCGCTTCGGGAGGATTGGCGGCCGGTGCCTCTCGCGGTGACGGTCATCGAGCTGGTCTTCTTTTCGGTGATGATGCTCAGCGCAGCAACCGGCGGCACGCTGATCAAGTTGATGGATCTGGTGTTTATTCCGATCCACGAAGGCGGGCACCTGCTGTTTCGGTTCTTCGGCGAATGGATCATGGTTGCGGGCGGCACGTTCTTGCAACTGTTTGTGCCGTTTGTGCTGGCGGTCTATTTTGCGGTTCGGCGGCAACTGCCCGGCACGGCATTCTGTGGGTTTTTTCTGTTCGAGCAATTGTTGCCCGTCGGAATTTATATGGCGGATGCGCGATGCCAGTGCCTCGCTTACGTCACGGTGGGCGATCCGGACTCCGCCGTGCACGATTGGTGGTACTTGTTCTCGAGCGTCGGCCTCGTCGAGCACGATACGCAAATCGGCGGCGCCGTGCGCGTCATCGGTTGGATTGGGATGGTCGCCACATTGGGGTGGTTCGGCGTGCGCGCGTTGCAGAGCCGCTCGGCGGCGGCGAACTGAGGCGCGGGAGAGTGATCGTCCTGCGCCCGGCGCAAGAAACATTTGGAGAGGTGCACTATGGCTGACCTGCGTGTGAAATTCTGCGGACTCGAATCGCCGAATCCATTCTGGCTGGCGAGCGGCCCGCCGTCGAATACGGCGGGGCAGGTGATGCGCGCGTTCGAGGCCGGCTGGGGCGGCGCGGTTTGGAAGACGATCGGCGAACCCATCGTGAACACCAGTTCACGCTACGCAGCGCTGGATTACAACGGCGCGAAGATGATGGGCCTCAACAACATTGAATTGATCAGCGATCGTCCCATCGAAACCAATCTTCGTGAAATTACCGAAGTCAAGAAGCGTTTTCCGAAGAATCTGGTCATTGCGTCGCTGATGGTGGAATCCAAGCGCGAGACCTGGCACGACATGGTTCGCCGCGCGCAGGACGCCGGGTCGGACGCAGTCGAATTGAATTTCGGCTGCCCGCACGGAATGAGCGAGCGCGGCATGGGCGCCGCGGTCGGACAAGTGCCCGAGTACACCGAGATGATCACCGCTTGGGTGAAAGAGGCTGCGAAGATTCCGGTGATCGTGAAGCTCACGCCCAACGTCACCGACATCAGCAAAATCGCTCTCGCCGCCGAGCGCGGCGGCGCGGACGCCGTGAGCCTCATCAATACGATCAATTCCGTGATGAGCGTGGATTTGGATACGTTTGCGCCGACGCCGAATGTCGGAGGGCTTTCCTCGCACGGCGGATATTGCGGGCCGGCGGTGAAGCCGATTGCCCTTCACCTGGTTTCGAGCGTTGCCAAGGCGGTGAAGATTCCCATCATCGGCATCGGCGGAATCACCTACTGGAATGACGCCGCCGAACACATCGCGCTCGGCGCGTCGTGCGTGCAGGTGTGCACCGCGGTGATGCATTACGGTTTCCGCATCGTCGAGGACATGGCCGATGGACTTTCGCAATACATGGACGCGCACGGCTTTCGCACCATCGAAGATTTTCGCGGCCGCGCCGTTCGCAACGTCGTGGACTGGGGCGACCTCGATTTGAATTACAAGATCATCGCCGAGATCGATTCGGGGCTGTGCATCGGCTGCCAGCTCTGCTACGTCGCATGCGAAGACGGGGCGCACCAGTGCATCGAGCCGTACGCCGTGGCGGGCAACGGCAAGAAGAACCCGCGCGGCATGGGCGTGCACGTGCCGCGGATTTGCGTGGACGAATGCGTCGGCTGCAATTTGTGCGCGCTGGTCTGCCCGGTGCAGCATTGCATCACTATGAAGCGGGTGGAGAACGGCCTGCCGTTCCAGAGTTGGAAAGATCGCATTCGCGCGGGTGGGAATTCCGCCGAAGGCCCGCCGCCCGGAGCGGACTGAACGTTCGGCACCGACAACGCGCTCCCACGGGCGTGCTAAGCTGGTTTCACCATGAAGCGCATCATCGTTGTGGGTGCGGGCTTCGGCGGCATGCAGGCGGGCACGGAATTGGATCGCCTTTTTCACCGCCGCGCCGACGCGGATATCGAAATTCTCCTGGTCAGTGATCAGAATCACCTGTTGTTCACTCCGTTGCTGCCTCAAATCGCTTCGAGTTACACCGATCCGCGCCATATCGTTCGGACCGTGCGCGACATGCGTGGCCGGCGCAAGTTCCGTTTTCGCCGCGACACCGTGCGCGCGATCGACCTCGAGCGGCGCACGCTCGAAGTCGAGTCCGGAAATCTCGACTACGACTCGCTGATTCTCGCCGTCGGCAGCCAGACGAATTATTTCGGCGTCCCCGGCGCGCACGAACATACGTGGGACTACAAGACGCTCGAAGATGCCGTCGTGCTGCGCGATCGCATCATTGATCTGTGCGAACACGCGGACCACTCGGCGGACGCGGCGCTGCGGCGTGCGATGTTGACGTTTGTTGTCGTGGGCGGAGGCTATACCGGCGTCGAACTCGTGTGCGAGATGCGCGATTTCCTGTTTCGCTACGTCGCGAAGCGCTATCGCGGAATCTCCGAAGACGATCTGCGCCTCGTCGTGGTCGAGTCCGAGCCGGATGTGCTGCGCGGCGTCGCGGGGAAACTTGCGGCGCACGGGAAGAAGCGGCTCGCGGGCAAGGGAATCGAAGTGCGCACGAGCACGCGCGTTACGCGGTGTTTCGAGGGCGGCGTCGAGGTGAAGGACGGCGAGACGCTGGCGGCGGACACGGTGATCTGGGCCGCGGGCGTTCGCGCGCATCCGCTGGTGCAGGCGCTGCCGGTGGAACACGATCGCATCGGGCGAGCGATCGTGAACCCGCATTTGCAGATTGAGAGTCATCCAGAAGTTTACGTGATCGGCGATTCGGCCGCGTCGCGAACGGCGATGGACGCGCCGCGCGTCGCGCCGGTGGCGATCGCGCAAGCGAAGATCGCGGCGCGCAACATCGCGCACGCGGCGCGCAAGGAAGCGCTCGAATCGTACGAGTACGAATCGAAAGGAATGCTCGTTTCGCTCGGCATGAATTACGCGGTCGTGCAGATTGCCGGGCTGAAATTCAGCGGATATTTCGCGTGGCTGTTCTGGAACGCTATACATTTGTACAAGCTGGCCGGGCTGAAAAAACAGTTGCAGGTCGCGTCGGACTGGATGCTTGCAACCGTGTTTCCTCGCGATGCGGCGATCGTGCGCCGGCCACAACGATGCAGGATGTGCGCTGCGGCGGCGGAGAAGAGCGATGCTGCCGCGACGAAATGAAGCCCCGAAGGTTGTGGCGGCAATCATGCGGGATCGGCCTCGGTTGCGGGATGCGAAATCTTTTCGGGATCGCGGTGAAGGCGCATCAGCGCGTAATAGGCGGCGAAGCTGACGCCAAAGCCGACGAACCATGCGTAGTTGTAGAGTATCGCCACCGCGGGAACTACTTTCCCGACCAGCGCGACGCCGCAGCCGAGGGCCAAGGCCGCGACCGCGCGCCAGTTCACGCCGCGCGAGAATTCGTAGAAGCCGCCGCGGCGATATAAATCCTCCACAAGAATGACCTTTTTCCGGATGACGAAATAATCGCAGATCATCACGCCCGCGATCGGTCCGAGAAGACCGGAATAGCCCACGAGCCAGTTGAAGATGTAATTGCCGTAGCTCGCCAGAATCCGCCACGGCTGCATGGCAATGCCGAGGAAACAGGTGATCACTCCGCCGGCGCGGAAACTGATGCGGCGCGGATAGAGATTTGAGAAATCGTTCGCGGGCGAAACGACGTTGGCCGCGACGTTGACGTTCAGCGTGGCAACCAGCAGCGCAATCATCGCGACGATCACCGCCAGCGGATTGCCCAGGCGAGAAAGAACGGCAACGGGGTCCCAAAGCGCCTGGCCGAAAATAATCGCCGTGGCGGAAGTGACGGCGATGCCGATGAAGGAATAGAAAGTCATCGTAGCGGGCAGGCCGAGCGCCTGTCCGAGGACTTGCGCGCGCTGGCTCTTGGCGTAGCGCGTGAAATCGGGAATGTTCAACGCGACAGTGGCCCAGAAACCGACGACTCCCGTGAGTGAAGGGACGAAAAAGCGGAAGAACGAGTGGAAGTCCTGAAATTTCGAGGGTGCCGAGAGCATCAGGCCGAAACCGCCGGCGCGCGAGCGGGCCCAGGCAAGCAGGACGAGTCCGAGAACGAGCAGGCACGGCGCGGAAACGCCTTGCAGGAAGCGAATCGTTTCGATGCCGCGCGCGATGACGATCACGTTGAGCAGCCAGAAGGCGAGGAAGCAGAGCGCCACGCCCCAGCGAAAAGTGTTCCACGCGGGATCGAGCGCGACGAGCATCGCGTTGATCGCTTCGCCGCCGATCCACGCTTGTATGCCGAACCAGCCGCAGGCGACCAGGGCGCGGAGAATCGCGGCGATGTTCGCGCCAAGGACGCCGAACGACGCGCGCGCGAACACGGGGAAGGGAATCCCGTAACGCGCGCCGGCATGGGCGTTGAGCAGCATGGGAATCAGGACAAGAACGTTGCCGAGGAAAACCGTGCCGAGCGCCTGCCGCCAATTCATTCCGCCGGCGATCATGCCGCTGGCGAGCATGTAGGTGGGAATGTTGACGCTCATGGCGATCCAGAGCGCGGCGTAATTGTAGGTGCCCCAGTGACGTCCGGCGCCGGTGACGGGGGCGAGGTCCTTGTTGTAGAGCCAGCTCGAGCGAATGGTTTGCGCGTCGAGGGGGCCGGAGGACGTATTGTCCAGGGGCGGGTCGGTCATCGAGAGTCTCCCAAGAATCCCGCCATGATGGTGTGCAAGACCTTTGAGGTCAAGGACGGACGGAGGGAGATTCCGAGGGTGACCGCAAGCCGGGCCAGGGTGTTAACTCGCATGGGACTCCCCTCCCCCCATGTTTTCATGTAAGTGTTGAATATAAAGGACTTGCGGGACAAATACATGTAACTGTTGATTATAAAGGACTTGGCGACCGTTTATTTTCAATGAGATACGAAAATTGAGGCAGGAGTTTGTAAGTGCTGATTCTAAAGGGCTTATGGGCGCGCTAAATGCTTTGCTGTGTATCACTTTTGAGAGGGGTGGGGTTTGTTGCAACTTGCGTTGCAACTGGGGTGGCGCGGATGGGGGAATGGGAAGCACGAATGGACACTGAGGGACGCGGACGGGGAAAGGAAGGCATGGAGAGGGAGAAGCGGGGAGAATGCAGGGATGGAGAATGACTGACACACGTAAGCGTAGCAGAGGGGTACCCATATTTCAATAGCTAAAGGAGTATTCGAAATGATTCCCACAGTTCGAAGGGAGCGGCGGATTCGGTGACGATCGAGTGTTTTTCGTAGCGGCCGGTCTGTCGCTGCATGTGAATTAGTCAAGGGCGGGGTGGGTACGCCAGGATATCATTCTCGGGGAATCAACCCTTGCGGCAACGGTATAGTCATGTGGTGTTGATCCCAGCACTTTCTCAGATTATCGAGCATAACTCTCCGTTGCTCCTCGCTTATTCCGAATTCCGAGAAGTCTTGCTGTGCCCAGAACAAAGAATTCAGGAATATCGCCTTCCGGTTGGCGTAAGTCTCCATGAAGACATCGAACCTGCTGTATTCCCAATCCTTTGCCAGAAACGGGAATTGAGCGATGGCATCTTTCCCCTTCAAGTTGAACGAGTCGGGGACGTGACCTCTGAAAGCTGCTCCGAAGAAGCCTTCTTCCAAGCGGATTTGTCCGCGGATGGCGTTGTTGAAAGCATTCAGGTGCGCAGCGGGAACCCAGTACTCCACGTGCTCCGAGGATCCAACCATGTGTGGCTCGTACTTCGATAAGTAGCAACTCTCGACATCAAAGGTGGTCACATATCCTGAGAAGCCTGATTTTTCATCTCGTGTGTTCCACTCTCTGGCGATTTGGCGAGCGTAATCTAAGTTTGCCACCGGGTAGAAGATCGGTTGCTGAGGCAAGCGGGGAGGGAATTCGCGCATCGCTTTGTCCCAGATGAGCGACAGCTCAGGCAGGCCAACGGGACGGAAGAGGGTCGTGTTCATCGGTAGGATAGGTTTATATCACGGCTTTTCGCTAGCTCGTCGGGAGCAAGGAAGCGGGGGAATAGGCCGCGATGCTCATGAGTTGATATGGTAGGATGCGACGACGCGCAAGATTTCCAATGAGCGGAGCTAAAATTCCGAGGGGGTCCCTCCCGCGCAGGGCATTCTTTCTCTTTCAGCTGGGCGTTTTCTTCCTCTTTGTCACGATTGGGCTTTCCAATGACATTCTACAGATGGGACGCCTGCCGAAGCTCCCCTTCGCTCTAAGTCTTCTCGTATCCGGCATATTTCCAGTGTGTTATGCGATTGCGGGATTTACGCTGCGCGGGAAGATGTGGAAGGCCTTTTTGCCGCTCTTCGCGGTGCATCTGACACTGCTGCGCTTGCTCGGGCGCGCGCTTCCGCCTGGAGCAGATGCTGCGCAGATGAGCGTCCGGGAGATCGCGCGGATGCAGGGACGGCTTTCCTTCGACGGGGTGGCAATAATTCTTGCAGTTGTCTTGGGATATACGTGCGTCGTTTACGTCACGATCACACAGGGCAGGCGCTACTTCCGAATCCAGGCGGAGATCGAACTGGCGACGGAGATTCATCACATTCTCGTGCCGGCGATTGAGGCGAAGATGGATGGCTACGAGTTCTACGGGCGGTCGTTGCCAAGCGGCGAGGTGGGCGGCGACTTGATCGATCTTGCCGAGGCTGAGGGGAATTGGGTGGCCTATCTGGCGGATGTGTCGGGGCACGGGGTGGCGCCCGGCGTGGTGATGGGAATGGTGAAGAGCGCTGCGCGGATGCTGCTCAGCTCGGGCGATGACTCCCGGCATCTTCTCTCGCGGTTGAACGAAGTGCTGCACCCGTTAAAGAAGCCGGACATGTTCGTCACATTTTGCTTTGTCGCCCGGAATGGGGAGGGATTGCGGGTCGGGCTGGCGGGCCATCCGGCGATTCTGCGTTTTTCCGCCAAGACGAACGTTGTGACGCAATTAGAATCCCCGAACATGCCCTTGGGTATTCTTCCGTCCGGGGATTTCGCAAGCACTGAGATTCGGACGGAGCCGGGCGAGGTTTTCGCACTTTACACCGACGGGTTCATCGAAACAGCGAACCGCACGGGGGAGGAATTTGGGCTCGCGCGGTTCCAGGCGGAGTTTCAAAAGCACGGCGGCGAGCCGTTGGAAGCGATTTACCTGTCACTACAAGAGAGCGTAGCGCGGCACGGGAGGCAATTCGACGATCAGTCGCTACTGTTGATTCGGAAGATATAGAGGGCTTTGATCGGCAAGCCGAGAGAATACGAAAAACGGCGCATAGCGGCCCGCCTTCCCGGCCGGGGCCGGAAGTCGCAGAAATCGCGCGTCCCCGAAGCTGCGGCGGGCAGAGGAGCGCATGCGCTACCGCGACGCCGGTTGCGCGGCGATTGGCCGGAGGAATCGATTTAGGCGCAGAAGGCCGTCAGCGCATGGGGCTGGCGTCGAGAAGGGTGTGGTCCTTGCTCCCTTCAAACTGGAAGTCCACCCGCTCAAAGGAAAGGGTGATTTCCTCCACGGGCGCCCCGGATTCTTCTGTGATTTCGATGCTGGAGATGACGGCATTGGTGATCGTGGCATCCAGGAATCCGGCGTTGCTGTTTGTCCTCAGCCACACGAGGCGTGCAGTTGCATAACGGCGTTCTTGCCTGGCATCGTTGACAAACTTCAGCGCCGCTTCGTTGACGGTTGTGATGCAGGTGATCGTGCCCGGTTGCCTCCGCGGCGATATTCCAGGCCCACGCGTCGAGGCCACGACGCTAAATTGCAAAGAGTTGCAGGAGAGTTGCAGGTTGTTTGACATGTTCTGCGCGTGCGCAGGCCTCGCGGAGACCAGGAAGAGCAGGGTCCCGGCGAGCAAGATTACAGCGCTGGTGTGCGACATCCTCATTGTCTTCTCCTTTTGAATTGAGTTGAAGCGCAAGGCGTCTCGGCTACGCCGCCGATGGGCGGGCCAACGAAGTGTAAAGCGGAATTGTCGGATTGGGGGTCTGGATTGTGCAGCTGACGCTTTTCGTGCACTGGTGCACCAGGATGGACGGCCAGGCAAACTTCAGGAATCGAGTTCGGTGCTCCGGTCAGTGCGAAATCCGGGTAGATCATGAGCAGCCGCTGTGCGCTCAGATCCTTCCCGCGATTCGCGTCAGGTCATGCGCTGTCGATGAAGTCTGAAATTGGATTCTTTTCAGGTCAAACGCGACGCGGCTCGCTTCATCGCGCCGGGGGCGGGCCGCGGCTCAGAGCTTACGAAGTGCGCGTGACGGGTTCCGGGGGAGGGAGAACCTCGGCGGCGAGGCACCGGGGGCACCGCTCGAGGATGGTGTCGAGTTCGTGGGGGCGGATCGGTTTGGCGAGATAGCCGTCCATGCCGCCTTCCAGGCAGCGTTCGCGGTCGCCTTTCATGGCGTGCGCCGTCAAGGCAATCACCCACTGGTGAGTTCCGGTGCGTTCTTCCCTTTTCCGAAGCGCCGCCGTGGCTTCGAATCCGTCCATTTCGGGCATTTGCAAGTCCATCAGGACCAGATCGAAAAGTTCGTTCTCCAGCGTCTGAAGCGCCTCCCGCCCGGTCGACACCAACTTCACGCTGTGTCCTCGCTTCTCCAGCAGCCGCACGGCCAGCCGCTGGTTCACGGCATTGTCTTCGGCGAGCAGTATGCGCAACGACGTCCCGGGTTCGCGCGCGTCCTTGAGCGAGTAGCGCGTGATCAGCGGAATCACTCCTTTATGCTCCCGCGCTCCCAGCACTCGCGCCACGGCCTCACGCAACTCCGATTGCCGGATGGGCTTCATCAAGTAGGCAGCCACATCCAATTCCCGGCACCGGTCGGAGTCGCCGCGCGTCCCCGCCGACGTCAGCATCATGATCGTGGCCGTGGATAATTCCGGGCGGCTTCGAATCTGCTCCACCAGGTGAAAACCGTCCATCCCGGGCATCAGCAGATCGGTGATCACAAGCGGGAAGGCAACTCCCGCATGCTGAGCCGCCTCCAGCGCCTTGAGGGCCTCTTCTCCACTTTCGACCGAGGCCGTCTTCATCTCCCAGCGCAGGAGCATCCCTTCCAGAATCCGCCGGTTCGTGCGGTTGTCGTCCACGATCAGAACCCTCACGCCCCGCAATAGCTCCGGCGGCGCCACGCTGCCGACCACAATCGCCTTGGTATCGGAAACCCCCAGCGGCAGTGTGAAGTGGAACTTGCTCCCGCGTCCCTCTTCGCTCTCGACCCACAGCCTCCCACCCATTAGCTTCACCAGCCGCGTCGAAATCGTCAGCCCCAGGCCCGTACCGCCGTATTTCCGGGTCGTGGAGGCATCGGCCTGACTAAAGGGAGCAAAAATCTCCTTTTGCTTCTCGGTAGGGATTCCGATGCCGGTGTCGGAGACGATGAAATGAAAGAGGCGATTGGCGCCATCTGCCTCGCCCCCGGCTTCCACCTTTAACTCCACCTCGCCTTCCTTGGTGAACTTGATGGCGTTTCCGATCAGATTCACAACCACCTGGCGGATGCGAGTGGCATCGCCGCGCACGATCTCGGGGACCTCCGGGGCAATCTCGCAGAGGAGTTCAAGCCCCTTTTCATCCGCGCGCAGGGCCAGCGTTTTCATGGTTGCTTCCAGGGAATCGCGGAGGAGGAAATCCCGGGCTTCGATGTCCAGCAGGCCGGCCTCGATCTTGGAGAAGTCCAGGATGTCGTTGATGACCCCGAGCAGGGAATCGGAGGACAACTTAACGGTATCGAGGTACTCCCGCTGCTCGGGGGTGAGTTCGGTTTCGAGCGCGAGGTCGGTCATGCCCACGATGCCGTTGAGCGGGGTGCGAATTTCATGGCTCATGTTGGCCAGGAATTCGCTTTTCGCCTGGCTCGCGGCTTCCGCCGTACGGTGCGCCTCTTGTGCAACGGCGGTGGCTTGCCGCAATGCGGCGGTCTGGGCAAACACACGGCGCCGCAGCGCCCCTACCCAAGCCAGCGCAAGAATGATTATAAGAATCGTAAGGCCCAGGGCCGATAGCGTGCGGCCGGCCGTCCACCAGGACGCATCCTTGACTACTACAATGTCACTCGGAGAGCGCAGCAGTAGACGGAACGATTGCGGAACACGAGTGTCGTCGGTGTCCATGATCGCAGCGTCGCCCTGCCCGACACAGATGCCGGTCAGCCGCACGATGCTCCCATCGCGCAGACGATCGAGTTCGGGCACGAATTCGTCGGTTTCGAGCTGGGCGTTGAAAGTATAGTCGCCCGAACGGAGGACCAAATTTTGTTCCGTGGCATTCGCGACGCGGCTCAGAATCTGTCCGTCGATGGTCACCAAGTGATTGTTGAAATCGCCGGTGAGCACGTCCTGCGGAATGATTGTGGGAACGGCAGGGGGTGTCCCCTGGCCAATTTTTCGGATTACGGCGTCTGAGAGGACAGGGGAATACTCGCCGGGCATCGCATAACCCACGGCGTCAACCAGATCACCGGTTCGGACGGACGCGTCGTCCGCATGAACCAGAACCGCTCCGGTGGCATCTTCGATGTACAAATTGTCGCCGCCGCCGCGCAGGGTAACCGTACCTTGAACGCGCTGGCGGTGGTTCGAATCCGCATTCGGTGAAAACTGCAAGAGTTCAGCAATGGGACGCGCAGGTGTTGAAAATGGGTCGGCCAGCCCCGGCTGCAAAATCTCCACATTGCTCATGCTGGACAGTAACATGCGCACACCCGTGATTTGCCTGTGGAGGTTGAACATTGCTCCTAAAACTCCATGGACACGCACCTTGGCGTCGACCAAATTCTCTCCATGGACATCCCCTGTGAGGTTAGGTCTTTCCACTCGCACCATACCTATATCGGTATAAAGATAAAAGAAAGGGGTCCCTGAGCTGTCCACTTTCATGGGGTGCACAATGCCTTCGACCTCACCCCATTGGGCATCCTCCTCTCCGGACACGACATCCGCCGCCGATAGCCTAAGGGGCTTGGGAGAATGGCCCTTACCCAGTGATTGAATGCGCGGTTGGATGAGGACGGGAGCAAATTCTCCAGGGCCCGTAAGCCCATTCACCTGAATCTCTTGGCCGGGTTGCAGGCCACCCGGCTGACCCGCGGAGTCCATAAAAATGCCCGCGGTCGAATCCTGGATCCAGCTGAAGCCCCGCAAATCGTAGAAGGTCACAACACCCCGCACCTGAACGGGGTAGCGTAGAATTGCCTGCGCAGGTGAGAGTTCGCGCACACGTTTGAGGGTGGTGAGTAGCGGGAGGCTTCCTGGCTGTTCCCTATCTTGCTCTTGAGTATTCGGGATGCTCGCGGCTTCCGGCTCAGGGGCGATAAGCCGGAACGTGGCATGCTGCAAGAAGACCGAGAGTGCATTGGTATTCGGGAAACCCAGGACCTCCACGGTGTCGCCGGGTTTCGCGGGCGTCGTGCCATCGGTGTAAACAGTAAGTGCGCATGTCTCATCGGCGATGACCAGAACGTGCTTGCCAATATCTTGGATTATTACCTTGCCCCGCAATCGCAGGCGGTGGCCAGAAGAAATCGGCGAAGTTCCCATAAGAAGAGCACGGATCGAAGAGACCAGCGCCGGATGCGGCGGAGGGGGCTGCGCCACCCGCACATCTGCAAAATCTGGCACAAGAAGCTGAAAGGCGACACCTGAGGGATTGACAACGGGCGCGGGTCCGCCCACACCCTGAATGACTACCTCGGCATCCACGAGTGCGCTGGGATCCAGAGTTCCGCCATTCAGGATGGGGACCGGGATACTGAGAGATTGATTGACCCTGCCCAGCGCGATGTGGCCATTTTCCAGGGGTCCAAAATCCAGAACAAGATGGCCATTTTCCTTCGAAGCCGCGCGCACGACTCCAGGCAATTCGATTCTCTGAGCGCCCAGCCCGGGAAGCCAAAAACTTTCAGCCGGAACTTGTATCGGAGCGGGTAATGCCGATTGCCCGAGTATCTTGACTTGCATGTGGGAGAGGGCTACGCCCATGGGCCCGGGATTGACGTTGAAGTTCGCTGTCGCCTCACCCGAGAGTTCGATTCGCTCGCCCGGATGTAATCCCCAATCGTGGCCGAAGGAACGAATGGCGATGGCGCCGCTGGAGTCCTGCAGGTAAAGAGACTGCGAACCGAAATCGTAATAGGTGACGGTTCCGCGCAGGCGCACCGGGCTGCCTTTTCGCAATCCTTTCAAATCGCCGATGTTCGTCGTCCGGGCAAATGAAAAAAGGCTACCTCCCTTGAGGTAAACGCGCAGCGAGAACAAGCCCGCCGCTGCCATGGCGAGAAGAACGAGAACGGGAAGCATCCATCCGCGCTTTCGCTTGGCCACTGCTTGAGTATTCTCAGCGTCCATGGTCGGTCCTGGGTGCGAGACGGTCCTTCGTCCAACGAATGTGCATACCGTTCCCCCCGGGTACTCAGTGCATGACTGTCACCATTAGCCTCTTGAAAGGAAGTTCCAATCCACTGATTTCATGGGAGTTATCTTGCTCCCAACTCATCCCTACTGCGGAAACCGGTAAGACCCTGTGCCAATGTGCGACACCAGTTCCGTCTTGGCCAGCAAGCCAACCGTTGCCGGGCCATTTTGAGCGGAGGCGCGGGTGAAAACGCCGGCTGCGCCATAGCTCGTTTTTCTCCAAGCCGAACTCTCGCACTTGCGAGCAGACACATGCGTTTAGATCACCGCGCGGAATCCCGCCACGGCGGGCAGGCGCTTCGCTCAGCATGACAAGCGTTCGAGAGTGCGCCGGACGAGCAGCCAGGTACGATGCTAATAGATCGTGCGGACGTTGGGAGGGTGCAACTACTTTTTCGGCAGGGCGAGGCCGTCCAATGTGGCGCCGTCGGAGAGAACCAGGAAAATCCGGCCAAGACTGGCGCTTGCGTCAGGCTGAGTTCCGGCGAAGGTCTTTATTACTCGCTTGGTCCCGGTAGCTGTGTCTACGAGCCAGAGGGAGAATCCTCCGGTGGGATCCAAGTCTCCATAAAGCGGAACCATTGGCGTTGTTTGCAGCGACGGGTCATCCACCAGTGGCCGGAGGCGTTGAAGTCCGAGGTTCGCTGCGGGATCGTTGCCCGCAGCCTTTACCAGCTTGTCCCAGTTCTGATTCAGCTGGAGTTGGAGGTCTTCCGTCAATACGAGGCCGGGCGTATTCGCAACCGTGTGCGCAGTCATTGGCGTGACGGGGGGCGCCGGCGAGCCTACTGATTGCTCCGACCAAACCTGTTTTGCCGTGGAAATGTCAAACATGCTGGTCTCCGAGGGGCCGACTGTGAGGAGAAGCGTCCTTCCGATCTGCATCGCGGCGATAGGATCATGGGTGAGATGAACGCGGCCTTCGCGGAGGACCTTGCCGGAGATCGAATCCACGACCTGCAATTTCGACCGACTGCAGAGGGCGATGGCATGCTCGTCATGGAAAATGAGTGCGGTCACGACTTTGGTCTTTGCGTCGAACTGCCATTGAACGGCGCCCGTTCCCTCGTCCAGTGCAAACGCCCCCTTTTCTCCAGCCACGAGAACGCTTCCGTTTTCCAGGTCGAGGGCCGAGAGTTGCCCCAGCTTGGGCGCTTTCCAGACGATTGCACCTGAGTTTTCATCAATGGCGGCGACGCCGGTGGAAGAAACAAAAAGGCGGCCACCTCCGGCCCGGATGATGGGCAGATATCGGAGCCCGAGCGTATGGTGTTCCGGCTGATCCCAGGCACGCTGGCCCGTCTGGAGGTCCACTTTCCCCACGAGGAGCTCTCCTGACATCTGGTAGCCGTAGAGAAAGACTTGGCCGCCAATAGGCCGGAAAACGGTGAAGCCCGGAGTGAGAGAGCGGGGGAATTCCGCGGACCAATCCGCTGAACCATCGAGTGGATTCAGCAGGCGCAGGCCGAGGTGATAGTGATAGTTCTGTCCCGACGCTACGGCTCCCACAGCGAGGTCGAGACCCGGCACCGCGTAACCAGCGCCAATTGCCGCTGCAGTTGTGGCGGTCGTTATGAGCGCGTTCTTGATCTTGTCCGCGCTCTTCCAGACGACAAGGACTCTTCCGGAATCGTAGAGCGGGAGGAGTTGCAGGAGATCACCAAGCTCCGGCTGGTGCCAGAGGATTTTGCCTGTCCATAAATCCACGCCGAGGAGTTCGCCCTCCGCCGCATCATGCCGTTTGGCGCGATTGACGAGAAGAACCGGCAAGCCGGGGATTTCGAGGATGTTTTCGCCTCGATTCTCGGGATCGGGCGCGCCCCCGAGCTCTAAGTCTTGCATCTCCCAGAGCTGATGGCCGTCCACGGCGTCGAGCGCAGTAAGGGACTTTCCAGAGCGGACGAGCAGGACGCCGGAGGAGGTCCGCGCATACCAATCAATGTGTTTCGGGAATTGCTTTTCCCAGACGGTGGCGGGCCATTGGTCCTGTGCGAAGACCGGAGTGGCGCAAAGCACGCACGATACGATAGCCACCGTGACACATAAGCGTCTGATTTTGCTCACGACGGACCCCACGCTGGGGCGCCTATAAGCAATTCATGATGCTTAGAACTAAAAGTGCACAATACAGTAGTACACCTTAGCATAGTTGTCATCCCTTCGGTAGGGGCCGAGGCGTCAGTAGATCGTGCGGACGTTGGGAGGGTGGGGGAGTTCGATGGAGAAGGCGCGGCCTTCGGCGTCGAGATGGAATTCGATGTGCCACGCCAGGCCGATGTCGTGAAACGTCCAGAGCGATGAGGCGAGCGGCTTATCGGGGCGATCGTTTTCGTGCCAGAAAATCGCGTTGCCCTTGCGCTCGAGTTTCTTGGGGTCGAGTTCGTAAACCTGCTGGTCCTTGACGAGGATGAGCAGGAAGCGCGCGCCGAGTTGGAGGAGGAGGCGGTCGTCTTTTTTGCCGACGTGGTAGAGGTTCCAATCGGCGGGGGGATGCTCGTCGATGCGGAGGAAGGCGTTGTCGTAGGGTTTCCATTCGACGCGGTCGGAGGCGCGGAGGGCGGGGGCGAGGAACAAGGATGCGGCGAAGAAAAGAATCAGGGGGGAAAGAAAAAGCGGGCGGAGACAAGCTCCGCCCCTACAAAAACCTTTACGTTCGCATCGCGCGGAGGAGAAGAAGAGAAAATCCCCACCCTTAAAACCGAAGGGTGGGGCACCCGCGAGGAAGAAGAGAATCGCGATGGAAAGGAACATTTCGCGCCTTTGCTTCGATTTTGTTTCCGGCAGCATTGTCGGCTAGTCAGGAATCGCCATCATCATAGCTGCGCAGAGCCAAAAACTGCACAGCAAGATTGCGGGGACGGCAGCAGACCATCTGGCGCGCGGCTGGCCGGTAAACGCAAGAGGCAGCGCGGCCAAGGCGGGCACAAATCCGGACAAAAGCCATGCCGCGGGGTGATCGAAGTATTTGTACGGCCCCCGAATCGCGTGAATTGCTGCGACCAGCAGGAACGAAAACATAACTAACGTGGACGCCGACGCGAGAGCGAGTGCCACGCGATAAAGAGCGGTTCGCCAGCGCGAAAGTTGGAGGCAGTTGCTGCTATGTGAACTCCTCCAGGATTCCAGGAGCAGAACAGGTGACAAGGCGACCGAAAGAATCGCCCCTGTAAACGAGACGAGTGGCAATAAATCATAAAACAAGAAGCGCATTGTCAATTCCATTCATACAGTTCGTCCTAGCTGGGCTTGGGACGATTGTAATCAATGTAGACCGTTTTTAGTTCAGTGTAGAAATCGATGGCGACGCGGCCCATTTCGCGGAGGCCCACGCCCGTGCCCTTGACGCCGCCGAAGGGGAGATGCGCTTCGCTCCAGATGGTGGGCAGATTGACGTGGGTCATGCCGGATTCGATGCGCTCGATGAACTCGAAAATCTTGGCGTTGTCGTTGGAATAGATGGAGCTGGAGAGGCCGAACTTCACGGAATTGGCGACGCGAAGGGCTTCCTCGAAATCGGGCACGCGAATCACGGAAACCACCGGGCCGAAAATCTCCTCTTGCGCGATGCTGCTGTCCCACGGGACGCGATCGAAAATGGTGGCGGCGACGAAGAGTCCGCGCTCGTGGGCGGCGTCCGTGAGGCGCGAGCCTCCGGCAAGAAGCTTCGCCTCCTGCTTGCCGATTTCAAGATATTTCAACACGGTGGACAATTGATTTTCGTCCACGATGGGGCCGAGCTCGACGCTGGGATCGAGGCCGTTGCCGGCTTTCACCTTTGCGGTGCGCGCGACGAGCATCTCGACGAAGCGATCGGCGATGGCGTCTTCGACGACGACGCGGCTGGTGGCCGTGCAGCGTTGACCGGAAGAGCCGAACGCGCCGGTGATGATGGATTCGACGGCGAGGGCGAGATCGGCGTCGGCGAGAATGACGACGGGATTTTTGCCTCCCATTTCACACTGGCACTTTTTCATTTTGCCGGCGGCGCTGGCGTAGAGGCGGCTGCCGACGTTGTTCGAGCCGGTGAAGGAGACGGCCTTGACGTTGGGATGATTGATGAGCTCGTCGCCGACTTCGGAGCCGGAGCCGAGGACCATATTCAGAACGCCGGCGGGGACGCCCGCTTCGGCGAAAATCTCGACGACCTTCGCGCCCGTGAGCGGCGTGATGCCGGCGGGCTTGAAGACGACGGTATTGCCCGTGACGATGGCGGGCGCGGCTTTCCACACGGGAATCGCGATAGGAAAATTCCACGGCGTGATCGAAGCGACGACGCCAAGCGGCTGCTTGAACGTATAGGTGAAATTGCGCGGATTCTGGGAGGGCGTGGTTTCGCCGCCCATGCGCGTGGCTTCGCCGGCCATGAATTCGAGAATGCTGACCGAGCGCGAGACTTCGCCGAGAGAGTCCTTGTAGATTTTTCCTTCTTCGCGCGTGAGGAGGCGCGCGACGTCTTCTTTCTGCTGATCGAGCAGGGCGGCGGCGCGGGCGACGATTTTGCCGCGCGCGGGAGCGGGCGTGTTGCGCCAGGCGGGAAACGCGGCGCGGGCGGCGGCGATGGCTTCGCGGGCTTCTTCGCGCGTGGAGAGCGGAGAAACGGCGACGAGTTCGGTTTGGTCGGCGGGATTGCGGCGCTCAGCAACGCGGCCGGAGCGCGATTCGACCCATCGGCCGTTGATGAAGTTCTTGCACGCTTGCGTTGAGGTGGTGGCTGTGGCCATGGTTGACCTCCGCGATGACGGTCATTCAATGTTGGGCCTGTCGACCCGCATCTACCAGTTAGCGGCAAGCGAAATCTTCACGCGACTGGGCTTTCCGATTTTGAGCTTTTTCCCATTCTCACCATGAAAGTCCTCGGCCAATGCACCATTGCTTTTGAATCTCATGATTCCGAGCCAATCGCGGCCACGCTTGAGCTCAAGAACCCTCTCAGCCTTGCAGTCTTTGTCTGTCAGAGCCAAGTAGAATTCAATACGGATTCTCTGGCCATGATTTGTCGCTTGGATCCATCTCCCAACGCGCATCTTCATCTTCTTGTTCTTGCTCACGGCGTCCAGAAACTTGTTTGGTTTACTCTCAATCAATCGTCGGTATTTTTCGATTTGTTCGTCGGCGCCTCTTCCAAACGATGCCTTGCACTCGATGACCTTAAACACTCTCTTAGCCTTATCATACGCGACCACATCGAGTACCCGGCGGCGTTTTTGAGCAGTTTGACCTTCCAAGTGGATCTGCTGCGCCACGACGTGGCCCTTGCTCTCGAACCAGGCCGCGACCGCAGCTTCCATGCCGCGTTCAAATGCCATGCCAGCCCCCTTTCTCGTTTTTCAGGCCCGGGTCTCGGAGAATGATTTGTCGAGGAGGCGAATGGCCTCGTCGACGTCGGATTTGGCGATGTTGAGCATGGGCGCAATGCGCAGGACGTTGCCATAGAGGCCGCCTTTGCCGATGAGCAGGCCATTTTCGCGGGCGCGCTCGAGCAACTCATTTGTGGCTTCGGGCGCGGGCTCTTTCGTGGCGCGATCTTTCACGAGTTCGAGCGCCTGCATGAGGCCCATGCCGCGAACGTCGCCGATGAGGCGATGCTTGGACTGCAATTCCTCGAGCTTGGCGCGGAAATAGGCGCCGACGACGTGCGCGTTCTCGATGAGGTTTTCCTCTTCGATGACCTCGATCGTGGCGCGTGCGGCGACGGAGGTGACGGGATTGCCGCCAAAGGTGGAAATCGTGAGGCCCTGGAAGGCGTCGGCGATTTCGGAAGTGGTGACGGTGGCGCCGACTGGCGCGCCGTTGGCCATGCCTTTCGCGCAGGTGATGATGTCCGGCGTGACTTCCCAGCGTTCGATGCCGAACCACTTTTTTCCCGTGCGGCCGAAGCCGGTCTGCACTTCGTCGGAGATGAAGAGGCCGCCGTACTTTTTCACGATGCTGAAGACGATCTTGAAATATTCCGGCGGCGGCGTGATGAATCCGCCGACGCCCTGAATCGGTTCGGCGATGAAGGCGGCGATCTGGCCGCTGGTGCCGGTTTGGATGAGATTTTCGACGTCGTAGGCGCAGGCGACGCCGCATTCGGGATACGTCAAGTGCAGCGGACAGCGATAGCAATACGGATTGAGGGCGTGCGCGATGCCCACGCTGATGACGCCGGCCTTGCGATAGGGCGCGACGCCGGTGACGGTTTTCGCGAGCGCGGAGCTGCCGGAATAGGCGTGGCGCAGCGCGACCACGTCGTAGCGGCCCGTGGCCATGCGCGCGACGAGGATCGCGGCTTCGTTGGCTTCGGTGCCGGAGTTCGTGAAGAAACTTTTTTCGAGGCGGCCGGGAGTGATCTGCGCCATTTTTTCGGCGAGCGCGATGATGGCTTCGTTGGGATAGAGGGTCGAGAGATGCTGGAGGCGGTCCACCTGCGCCTTGATTTTCGACGTGATTTTCGGATTCGTGTGGCCGACGGAAATCGTGAGGATGCCGCCGAAGAAATCGAGATAGCGGCGGCCTTCGATGTCCCAGACGTACTGCATCGAAGCTCGATCGGCGACCAGCGGCTGCTTGTAATAGTTGGAAGCGGCGGACCAGACGTATTTCTTGTACTTGCGAACGAGCTCTTCGCTGCGAGCGGCAGCGGGCTTCGCATCGGTGGTCATGAGTTTCTCCAGCGCGGGAGGGCGCTTAATCCGCGGCCTGCGCGGAGCCGGCCGTTTGCGTGCGCGTGATTTCGCCGTAGGATTCGGGGCGGCGATCGCGATAGAACTGCCAGACGCGGCGCACTTCCTCGATTTCATCGAGATTGAGATCGGCGACGAGCAATTCGTCTTTATTGCGGCCAGCCTGCGCGAAAATCTTGCCGCGCGGATTGCAGAAGTAACTCTTGCCGTAAAATTCGCCGATCTTCCAGGGCGCTTCCACGCCGACGCGATTGATCGCCGCGACGAAATACTGGTTTGCGACGGCTTGCGCGGGCTGTTCGAGTTCCCAGAGGTACTCGGAAAGTCCGGCGACGGTGGCCGAGGGGTTGTAAACGATTTCGGCGCCGTTCAAGCCGAGGATGCGCGCGCCCTCGGGGAAATGGCGGTCGTAGCAGATGTAAACGCCGACCTTGGCGTAGCGCGTCTGGAAGACGGGATAGCCGACGTTGCCCGGCGTAAAATAGAATTTTTCCCAGAACCCGGGATGACAATGCGGGATGTGGTGCTTGCGGTATTTGCCGAGAAACTTTCCATCGGCATCGATCACGGCGGCCGTGTTGAAGTAAACGCCGGTCATTTCCACTTCGTAAACAGGGACGACGAGCACCATGCGATAGCGCTTCGCCAGTTTTTGCATGTGGGCGACCGTCGGGCCGTTGGGGACCGGCTCGGTGAGTTCGTACCATCGCGCTTGCTGCTCGGCGCAGAAGTAAGGGCCGTAAAAGAGCTCCTGCAAGCCGAGGATTTGAACTTTCTTCTTCGCCGCGGCCGCAATGAGGCGGTCGTGCTTCGCGATCATGCGCTTCTTGATCTGGGCGAGCGAAAATTTCTCGGGAGACCACTCGCAAGCGGCCTGAATCAAGCCGCAGCGCACCGTACGCGCCATAACGCACCTCCGATGCAAAGAGTCGAGTTTAACCCTAGCATACGGAGGGTACAAGAAGCAGGCGGAGCAAGCCGTCCGCGGCCCGGCGAAAAAAATGAAGAGCTTGCGGGTTCCAACGCGCGACCTCCCATGTATAATCGCGCGCGTTTGGGGTTGAAGGCCGCCTCCCGGAGGGCGGGGGCCGGGAGCATGGGGGCCGGCGCGGCGCGGAAGCGTGCGTCGCAAGCCGGCATCCGGAAGCGGTGACTCAGAAGGGCAGGGTAGATTGGGCAGCGGAGAAGGCAGCGATTTGAAATGAAGAGTGATGAATTCTGGAGCCGGCTGTACCGCGCGGCGAAGCGCGTGTTTCCCGATTGCATCGGGCAAGCGCAGGCCGTGGCGTTCAACATGTTTCTAGCATCGATGCCGATGCTTCTGATCGTGATGGGCGTGGTCTCGACTTCTGGGCGCTTGGAGGAAGGCTTCAACGAGATGGTGACGCGGCTGCAAACCGTGTTGCCGCCGGGCGTGCACGCCATCATTTTGCGTTTCATCCTTCACCACAGCACGCACCCGTGGCGTTGGATTTCGCTGGGGATGGGCGGGACGCTGCTCGCCGGAACGCAAATGATGAGGCTGGTGATCGACGGTTTCCAGTTGATGGACGGAGATTCCCGGGCGCACAAGTGGTGGAGCAAGCAGCTTCGCGCGATGCTTCTCCTGTTGGCGACGCTGGCGCCGTGGCTCGTCGCCGCAAACTTGCTCGTCTTCGGCAAGCAGGCGCGGATCTGGATGATCAGCCGCTCGGGATTGCCGCTGCTCGTGCGCTTTCTCTGGGTGGGGCTCTACGTTGCGGTGGCGTTGCTAATGGCGACGCTGGTGCTGGCCGTGATTTACCGGGTCGGGCGCCCATCACGCGCGTCGTGGCGCGGCGGCGAACCGGTGATGCCGGGCGCGTTGCTGGCGACATTCTTGTGGTGGATGGTCAGCGCGGCGTTTGGATTCTACATGCGGCATGTGCCGTACGAGCTGGTGTACGGCGGCCTGGCCGTGGCGATCGGCCTGATGCTCTGGATGCAACTGACCGCGACCATTTTGTTCTTGGGCGCGGCGTTCAATGCCGAGGGGGCGAAGCCGCAGGGCTGACAGCGCCGGACGACAGGCGTAGAATTGGGGCGAGTCGGGTTGGCCTTGCGCTGGAATTCTTCGGGCGGGAGGCAGCGATGAGCCAGATTCGAGTGGAATGTTACTCCGGTTATCGCGCCGAGCAGCGGCCCGAGCGGTTTACGCTTCGCGGGCGTCAGTTTGAAATCGAGCAGGTGGAGGACCAGTGGTATTCGCCGGGCGCGATTTATTTCCGCGTGCTTGCCCGGGACGGGAACTACTACCTCCTGCGGCATGACGAAGGACAGGACTTCTGGACTGTGGACGGTTTCCGCGCCGGCGGTCGAAAGTGAGAATTCGCGGCTGACGCGCTGACCGTCCATAAATTATTTCTGTCGTACATCCCTCGCGGGTGAGGCGCACTCGTGCAACCGAAAATCGCATTTCTGGGGCTGGGCATACTCGGCTCGGCGGTGGCGGAAAGACTGCTTGTGAAGGGGATGCCGCTGACCGTGTGGAACCGCACGGCGGAGAAGGCGGCGCCGCTCGAGAAATTGGGAGCGAAGCGCGCGGCCACGGCGCAGGAGGCGGTGACCGGCGCGGACATCGCGGTCACGCTGGTGCTGGACGGCGCGGCGCTCGCGGAGCTGACGCTGGGGCCGGAGGGAATCGCGCAAACGCTCGCGCGCGGCAAGATACATTGCGACATGAGCACGGTGGACGTCGCCACCTCGCGACGGATGGCGGAACATTACGCGACGCAGGGAAGGGAATTCATCAGCGCGCCCGTGCTCGGAAACAAGTACGCCGCGGCGGCCGGCAAGCTGCTGATCTTCGCGGGAGGGAATGGGCCGGCGATTGACGCGTGCATGCCGTTCTTTTCTGCGCTTGGCGAAAAGATCTGGCGATTCGAGCAGCCGCCAACGGCCATCGCCACAAAGCTTTGCTGCAATCTTCTGCTCGCGGGAATGATGGAAGTGTTTGCGGAGGCGATGCTGCTGGCGGAAAAGTCCGGAATCGAGCAGACGACGTTTATGGAGATCGTGGGCGCGTCCGCGCTCGCCGCCCCGATGTTTCAAAGGAAGGGCGAGTTAATCGTGCGCAAGGATTACGAGCCGACGTTTTACGTGCGCAATCTGCTCAAGGACCTCAACCTTGCGCTCGATGCGGCGGCGACGGCGGGAGTCGCGCTGCCCGGCGGTCGGACGCTGCGCGACATTTACGATGCGGCCGCGCGCGGCGGCTTCTCCGAATTGGACTATGCGGCGGTTTTCGAGTGGCTCGCGCAGCAGGGAGCCGCGTCGTCCGCGAGCGCGTAGGCCGTCTGGAACCCAGAGATGACATCGAGAAATCGCCCGCTTCGAAATTCGGTTCTCACCTGCGCGATTCTTTTTCCCTTGCTGATCTTCGCTGCACGCCTCCTCGCTCAGCAGCAATACCCCGGATTGGGCGAGCCGCGAAGAGATTACGACCGAAGTACGCGGGAAGATCGTTTCTTTTTCTCCGAGGGACGCCACTCTGGTGATCGAGATGGAGAGCGGGAAGCAGATGACCCTGGGGATCGATCAGAACACGCAAATCATGTCGGAACCGGAGCCGGGCTCCGATGTCGAAATCACCTATGCGGTAGTGGACGGCAAGAATGTGGCGCGCACGGTGGTAAACCCGGCGGCGCTGCTGCAGATCGAGCATCCGACGGACAGAATTCATTTAATGCCGCTGATCGTCGCGGGAGGGATTGTCGTGCTGATCGCCGTAGTGTTGCAGCGATGGCGCGCGAAGCGAGGACGGGCCTGACGCCGGGCGGGAGTATGGGGTTGTTGCGCGGGATCAGCCTGTGGGGGCGGGCTGCTTGCGCTCGGCGAAGAGATTGCGCACGACGAACCAGCAATTCGCGGGGCGCTCGGCCAGGCGGCGCATGAAGTAGGGGCACCAGTCGGTGCCGAAGGGCACGTAAATCTGCATGGGATGGCCTTGCGCGAGTAGTTGTTGCTGCAGGTCGCGGCGGATTCCGTAGATCATCTGAAATTCGTAGCGGTCCTTTCCTAAATTGTTCTGTGCGATTTTTGCGCGCGCGTAGTCGACCATCACGGGATCGTGCGTCGCAATCGCCGCGAAGAAGCGATGCTCGCCGGCGAGAGCGAGCAGGCGGTCCGTCAGGCGGCGATAGTTCTCGTCCACTTCGCTTTTCTTCTGAAACGCGATGCTCGGCGGTTCGCGATAGGCTCCCTTCACCAGCCGAATCTTCGGAGAGAGCGGGGCAAGGCGCTCGAGATCCGCTTCGGTGCGCCGCAGATACGATTGAACCGCCAAGCCCACGTTTCCGACCTGGCGCTGCATGGCCTCGAAAATGTCGAGCGTGACGTCCGTGTACGCCGAGCTTTCCATGTCCACTTCGATTCCGCGGCCGAGGCGCCTGGCCTCCTGGGCGATCTCGATGGAGAGCGATTGGCAAAGGTCGCGGCCGAGATCGGCGCCCAGATCCAAGCCAAGTTGCGTGGGTTTGATGGAGATGTTGCCGCGCAGGCCGGCGGACTCGAGCGCGTGAATCATCTCGATGTAGCTGTCGCGCGTGCGCGCTGCTTCCTCGCGCGTGGTCACGTTCTCGCCAAGATGATTGAGGATGATGCCGTAGCCGAGCTTCTGGAGCGCATGGCTGGCGCCGATGGCGTCTGCAAGGCGTTCGCCGGCTACGAAGCGCTGCGCGAAGCCGGCGCGCATGCCGCGCCGCGCGAGGAAATCGGTAAGGCGCTTTTTGGTGGAGAGCCAGAGTATGAAATCGCGCAGGAGCATTCGCGGAAAGTTTTCCCAAGCCTCGCGTATATCGTGCACTTGAATGCGCGTGAATGCAAAGGCGGGTGGGTGATTGGTTGCGGGTCTGCGTGGGAAGACTAAACGTCTCAGAGAACGGGCGCGGCGGGGAGCGAGGCGCGCTTCCGGTTACTGCGTTCCTGGGGCATTTGGCCCGCACTTGCGCTAGAGGAAATACACGGTAGAATCGCTTCAAGGCATTTGTGATGATGACTCTTCCCTACATACCGCGAACGGGCAACAAGGGTATGCCGCACCCACGTTTTCCGAGGTCAAGAAAGAGCTTCCTATTCGTTTTCTCGGCCGAGATAGCGCTCGTTGGCTGTTTCTTGGTCCCGCATACTCGGTCCGTCCAGTCGCAGCAACCGTCTCCAGCGTCGACACAGCCGGGAACGTCCGCCGTTGCTCCCGAGTCGTCAACAATTTTCATTACCGCGCGTGTTAAGAGCGGAGCGCCAGCCGAGCTCTCTGCAGCAGATTTCGAGATCAAAGCTGACGGAAAGCTGGCGACCGTGAAGGAGGTGCACCGGGTGGTCGGGGGCGCGCTCCACTACTGTCTCCTCCTCGATACCAGCAATTCAGAGCGGGAACGTTTCAAGAGGGAGCAAGATGAAGCGAAGGAGCTTTTGTCAAAAGTCGTTCAGGCTGGACGCGATGACGGCACGCTGGTCGCCTTTTCCGACCAAGTGTATCTCGACGCTGAGGGCCGCGATCCCCTGGAATTAATGAACGCGATCGCTAAGGAGACGCCAGGGGGACCTACGGCCCTGTACAACGCGGTGGTCAGCAGCGCAGATCACATGTCGCGTTCCGCCTCTGGTCCGGGCCTGCGAGTAATGTTCATTTTGTCTGACGGCGACGATAATTTCAGTCGGCTGAATCTGAACGCGGCGGTGCTGGCACTGTTGAAGGCAGGCATAAGGGTGTACGTGATCGGAGGGACGCCGGATGATGCTCGATTGAATGGTGGCAGGGCCGGCGACGCTTTGAAGCAGTTCGCGGAAAGTACCGGGGGAAGGGTATTTTTCCCGGTGGATCAGGAAGATGTAGGCAAGGCCGTGACTGATATCACCGACGAACTGGCCAACATTTTCACAGTGACGTACACGTTGCCGGGCCAGAATCCGGATGGTCAACTCCATAAGCTGCAAGTTAAGTGCCGCAAGAAGGACGTTTCGATTACGGCCCCTGATCGTTCCTATGCGCCTCGGCCGTGAATCCCCGCGATGGCCAAACCTTCAGCCGCGCCGCGCGAGGAAATTGGTCAGGCGCTTCTTGGTGGAGAGCCAGAGTATGAAATCGCGCAGGAGCATTCGCGGAAAGTTTTCCCAAGCCTCGCGTATATCCTGCACTTGAACGTGCGCGAATGCAAAGGCGAGTGGTTGATTGGTTGCGGGTCAGTGTGGGGAAACGAGTCACTTCGTAAACGGGCGCGCTGGGCGACGAGGCGTGTTTGTCCATTTAGCTGGACTTAGGATCGGTCATCTTGATGGGCGGCGGGTGACTATGCAACTCGCGATTATGTCGTGCAGGGCCTGCTTTTTCCTCGTGAATCCGCACATCAGGTAGCCGATACCAAGGCTCAGGTTCGAGAGGCACTTCTCAAGGTTTCGGCCCAGGGCGCGGCCCAAGGTCAGGCAACGTCCCCTGCATGTCGGCCACCCGGAGGCCGACGGCCATCTTGCCAAGCGTAGCCTGCCATCGAGAGCTTTCCAGCGCGGCAAAATAGAACCAGACCGCGAGAATGGTGACTGCGGCCAAAACGGCGAGAACCCAGAAGTCGTGGCCACTTTGCGTAATCATTTTGACTGCGAGCATCAAAGCAGCAATCACATACAAAAGTGGAAAGAGCATTACCAGGCAGTCAACAAAGGTCGCCACGACACGGAGCCAAAAGTTTGCGTAAACAGTTGGTGCCTCTATCGAAGCCCCGCCAGCATCACCGGTTGCGGTTTGCACGAGCGCCGCTGAGCCCGAGGGACACGTTCCCGGCCCGACTTCCGCAAAGCCGACGGTTGGTCGTCCGAACAATCTATTGATCCTTGGCTGGATGAACCAGATACCAACGAGAAAAAACCAAAACAGAAAAAAAGGTCCCGCATACTCGCTGAATGACGCCGGCTTCCCAGTCTCGGCCAAGAGCAGGTTTTTGGCCACGAAGTAGTTGTCGTAGAACAGGCAGAACATGGCGAGAAAGTGTAACGGGAAGATGATTACGACTATCGCCGGTCTGGTGCTGGCGCTCTGGAGAAGCGCGAGAAATAAGAGGACATAGAGCGCGGGGTATGTAACGGCAAAACGAAAGAATCCCATCTTGAGCTTCAGCCTCGGCGGCACAATTGAACTGAGAAACGATCCGACCGACCAGAACCAGCCGAGAATAAAGAACATTGATAGCACGACCATTATCCCGACTAGTCTCTCCATCTTCAGGAAATCCTGGGGTGAGCGCGCCGTCGCCGAAATCGAAAGTATGACTGCGACCTCGCAGACAATGAATAGGCCGAAGAGCAGAAAGAAGATCTGCCAGTGCTTGGCCCGCACAAAGAGGCTCGTAATTTTATTCATGCTTGCCCCGTGCTCGTATCTGCCTTGACTTGGGCTGAGCACTCGGCAGCTTATATCATGGCCAATGGTAAGGCCAAAGCTGGGCAATCGCCGGTAGGCTGGCCTCACGCGGAGTCATTCGAGAATGTTCCGGTCCAAAGTCAAGGGACAAGAAGCGCCGGCTCGCGCTCCGGCGCGAACGTGCTCCCGCCTGGTTGACTGGAACGCGGCGGGGGCTGGCCGCGAGCAACTTTCTCCGGCGACCGGGGTTAACATGTGAGGAGCCGCGCCCGCGTTCCCCCCTCGCTGTGCGCGCTCAAAGTCCCCGGAGGTATCGGCCAATGCCAGTGAAATCGCGCCGCAATCGCCGCAAGTCTGCGGCAAACGTTTGGGCAGCGGCGGCGCAACTGAGCGTGGCGGGGATCGCGGGCATTCTCCTCGTGGCGTTCTCTGTCTCCGCTGAAAACAACAAGATAAAACCGATTGCGCCGGACGCCGCTCTTGCGGGCTTGCCCATCACCGACCTGACCGCGCCGCAGGCGATTCAGCATGCGTTGGACCGGCTGGGTTACGGCCCTACACCGGGCGAGATCGAAAGCGTGCAAAAGATGGGGCTCGCGAAGTGGATTGAGCAGCAACTCCATCCGGAATCCATCAACGATTCGGCGCTGGCGGCGCGGCTGCAAAAATATCCGACACTGGAAATGTCGTCGGCGAAGCTGCTCGAACAATTTCCGCGGCCGCAGCTTGAAGCGCGGCGCGAGGGCATCACCGTTGAGGAGTACCGCAGACAGCAACTGCAAATGGCCGGCGTGGCGAGGCGGACGGACCTGACTCCGCCGCAGGCGAGTCAAACCGAGGGCACATCGAATAACTCAGCGAGCAACGCCGGCGGCAGCACCGGAGGCGGCGCCCCGAGCGGCAACACTGGCCCCAGCGGAGGCGCTCCCGCGGACAACAATTCGATGAACGGCTCGCCGGGCGGGCAACCGATGCAACAGGACGAAATCACGATGCAGCTCCAGGCGCTAGTCAAGGACAAGAGCCAGTCCGGCCCGGCCAACAACATGTTCAACTACGAGAAGATTCACCTGCCGCAGCGAGTGGTGGCCGAATTGGCGATGGCGAAGACGGAGCGCGCGATTTACAGCGACAAGCAGCTTTACGAGCAGATGGTGGATTTCTGGTTCAATCACTTCAACGTGTTCGCCGGAAAGGGCCAGGACGTTTGGCTGCTGACGGCCTACGAGCGCGATGCCATTCGGCCGCACGCGATGGGCAAATTCCGCGATTTGCTCGAAGCGACGGCGAAAAGTCCCGCAATGCTTTTCTATCTCGATAACTGGCTGAGCGTCGATCCGGACGCGTGGAAGCAGCTTCAAGCGCAGCGCGAGATGCGGCAGCAGCGCTACGGGATGGGATTCCCACGGCAGCAAGGTAATCGGCAGCAGCAGAGGCAGAATCAGGATCGCGGCCTCAACGAAAATTACGGCCGCGAATTGATGGAATTGCACACGCTCGGCGTGGACGGCGGTTACACGCAGCAGGACGTCATCGAGGTTGCGCGCTGCTTCACCGGCTGGTCGATTCGCACGCCGCAGCGCGACCCGCAATTCTATTTCGAGGACCGCCTGCACGACAACAAGCCGAAGATGGTGCTCGGCCACAAGATCGATTACGGCGGAATGCGCGATGGCGAGGCCGTGCTGGATCTGCTGGCGCGCGATCCGCACACGGCGCATCACCTGTCGCTCGAACTGGCGAAGCGCTTCGTCTCGGACAATCCGCCGGAATCGCTCGTGGACAAGATGTCGCAGACGTATCTCCGGACCGACGGCGATATCCGCGCCGTGCTGCACGCGATGATTTATTCGCCGGAGTTCTGGTCGAAGGACGCGTACCGCTCGATGGTGAAGACGCCGTTCGAGCTGGTGGTTTCGGCCGCGCGCGCCGTCGGCGCCGATGTAGATCTGCCGCTGCAAATCGTGCAATGGTCGGCGCGCATCGGGCAGCCGCTTTACCAGTGCCAGCCGCCGACGGGCTATTCGGATAAAGCGGACGCGTGGGTCAATACCGGCGCGCTGCTGAACCGGCTGAACTATTCGCTCGCGCTGACGGCGAATCGCATGCGCGGCGTGCGAACCGATGTGGCATCGCTCCTCGGCGATACTACGGCCGACGACCCGCGCGCCGTGCTGGACCGCACAATACAAGTTTTGCTCGACGGCCAAGTGACGGTGCAGACGCGCGACACGCTCGAGAAGCAGCTCGACAATCCGCAGGTGCTACAGGCGAGACTGGACGATCCCGTGCGGCAAGTGAACGTGAATTTGATTGCCGGACTGGTGCTAGGCGCACCGGAATTTCAGAGGCGCTAGTGAGAAACCGAGGAAGACAAAGATGAGGATTTCACGGCGGGTGTTTCTGAAGAGCGGCGGCGTGGCCATGATCGGGATGAGCACGCTGCCGGCGTTTTTGCAGCGCGCGATCGCCGCGACTCCTTCGGGGAGCAAGAAGAAGCTCGTGGTCGTCTTCCAGCGCGGCGCGGCCGATGGCCTCAACATGGTCGTGCCGTTCGCCGAGCCGAACTATTACAATCTTCGTCCCACGATCGCCATACCCGCGCCCGGCCGCGGCCAGAGCGATCAGGCCGCCGTGGACCTCGACGGCTTCTTCGGATTGCATCCGGGGCTCGCGCCGCTTGGCCCGTTGTTTCACGGAGGCCAACTCGCGATCGTTCACGCCGCGGGCTCCCCGGACACGACGCGTTCGCACTTCGACGCGCAGGATTACATGGAGTCCGGAACGCCGGGCGTGAAAGCCACCGAAGACGGCTGGCTGAATCGCGCGCTGGTGGGCGCGCCGGAGGAAAATACGACGCCGTTTCGCGCCGTGGCGATGGGGCCGAATCTTCCGCTGACGCTGCGCGGCTCGGCGCACGCGATCGCGCTGCCCGACGTGCGCCAATTCAAAGTGTTCGCGCAATCGCCCGCCGTCGAAGGCGGGTTCGAGGCGCTCTACGCGCAGACGGTGGACGCGGCGCTGCGCGGCACCGGGACGGAAACGTTCGAGGCCGTGGACATGCTGCGCAAAGCCGATCCCGCGCACTTCCAGCCGGAAAACGGCGCGCAGTATCCGCAGGGGCGCGTCGGGCAGACGTTGCTGCAAGTCGCGCAGTTACTCAAGGCCGACGTGGGCATGGAAGTTTCGTTCGTGGACACCGGCGGCTGGGACAATCACGTGAACGAAGGCGGTTCGCAGGGCCAACTCGCGAACCTGCTGCGCGAGCTGGGGCAGAGTCTCGCGGCGTTCCATCAGGATTTGGGCGATCGCATGGAAGAGATCGTGGTCGTGACGATGTCCGAATTCGGCCGCACCGCGCACGAAAACGGCAATCGCGGCACCGATCACGGCCACGCGAACTGCATGTTCGTGATGGGCGGGCCGATCCAGGGCGGCAAAGTGTACGGCAAATGGCCCGGCCTCGGCCCCGATCAATTGAACGAAGGCCGCGATCTCACGCTGACCACCGATTTCCGTTCCGTGCTCGGCGAACTCATCGCCAATCATCTCGGCAGCCGCAACCTCGCGCCCGTGTTCCCCGGCTTCGACAACGACCCGCACAAATTCCGCGGCTTGCTGAAGGCGTAGGCCTCGCGCGCCATGTGGACTCTGGTCAGTCGGCCAGTCCAACTCGCGCTCATTGCGTCTCCGAAAATGTCTGAATCATGATTGCTTCGCGAAGAGGCAAACTCCGGACCACGGGCGGAAGCCCTGCGCGCCCTTCGACTCCGGCAGCATCGCCATCATTCGCAACAAAAACGGCGGCAGCCCCAGCCGCGCCGCCGTCTTCAGCTGGGAGCGAACGTCAATCGCTTTCCATCCGTACCGCGCAAGAAAGCCCGGACCTTCGGGCGGGGCGAATTGCAGTTTGGCGCCGCCCTCACTCAACTGCGGGCCCATGTTCTTCTGCAACATTCGCAGAAGTCCTGGCGAGCTGATGTCCAGCACCCATCGCTCGAACCCCGGCGCCGCCGCAAGGTCCATTGCCAGTGATGCGACTTCCTCCGGCGCGAGATAGATGAGCACACCCTCGGTGACGATCAGCGCATGTTTTGCGTCGCGCCCAAGCCGCGCAAAGAGTTTGCGGCGAGCGTCAAGATCTGCGAGATCAAGCCGCACGCGTTCCAACGCGCACGCGGGGGTCTCGCCTCGCAAAAATTCTTCCTTGTAATCGAGAATTCCGGGCAGGTCCACTTCTATCCAGCGCAGCGTGGGCGGCAGCGTCATGCGGTAGGGCCGCGCGTCGAGACCGGCTGCGAGGTTCACGATCAGGTCCACGCCCTGCTGAATCTGCTCGGTGATGAACTGGTCGTAGAGAACCGTGCGCGCAACCCATGCCCAGGTACCCCTCTCGCTGAACGGGATGGAAGCGGCGATCTCTTCGCCGCGCGCGCCCGCCAGCCGGCGCGCGTAAGGATCGCGGAAGAGAGGATGCGGCCGTTCCGTTTCCCGCGCGCGATAGACTGCGGCCCAGAGCGCCGTATCCGAGATGTTGCGAACCAATGGCTCGTTTGCATTCACGCGTTTTATCCTCAATTCCGGGAGCTTGCGCGACGTCCAATTACACCGATGAAACGCAATCGCAGGCGCGCAGGTGCCGAAATGGCCAAATAGTTAGCGCCTGTTCTGTTCTGTACATTGCGAGCCCGACCCAATCCGAGTACACTATAGTTGGACTGCGCCCCAATCTTCAACTGCAGTTGAGAAATCCTCGACGAGCGGCCCCGATTAGTCCCGCACTAGGGAAAAGGTGAAGTTTTGAAAGTTGAGACGGAAACCGCACCCAAAGGTGTTTCTACGCGCGTGCTGCTGAGCTCGGTGTTCGGCCCCTACGCGCAAGACGACGATTTCGGAAGCCGGACGATCAACCCCATGGAGCTTTTCCATAACCAGGTCACCCGGGAGCAAGGCTGTTTCTCGCCGCGGATGTTTCATCGCTCATGGGGCATCATGATGATTCAGGCGAATATTTCCGCGCCGTGCACGGTCCTGGATTTTCCCACTCGCGAACGCTTTGCCCGCGAATTGAAGGCGAACCACTACGACGTAGTCGGAATCTCCGGCATTATCGTAAACGTCGGCAAGGTGCAGGAGATGTGCCGGATGGTGCGGGAGTTGTCTCCGGAGTCGGTCATCATCGTGGGCGGACACGTAGCCGCGATTCCGAACGTGGAAGCGCTCGTGGACGCCGATCACATCGTGCGCGGAGAAGGCATCGCCTGGATGCGGAAGTATCTGGGAGAAGACGAGCACGCTCCGATTCGGCATCCGGCCATCGTTTCCGGACTGCAGGAGCGATTCATGGGAGCGCGGGTGCCGGGACGCAAAGGCCGCACCGCGGCCACGATCATTCCCTCCGTGGGCTGCCCCATGGGGTGCAACTTCTGCACGACCTCGGCGTTTTTCGGCGGCAAAGGGAAATTCATAAATTTCTACGCGAGCGGCGATGAATTGTTCGACGTGATGTGCGCGGTCGAGGCAGAGCTCAAGGTCAATTCGTTTTTTGTGATGGACGAGAATTTCCTGCTCTACCGCCCGCGCGCCCTGCGCTTGCTGGAACGCATGAAGGAAGCGGGCAAGAGCTGGGAGCTGTTCGTCTTTGCTTCCGTGAACGCCATCCGAAAATACTCCATGCAGGAACTCGCGGAGCTGGGCGTCTCCTGGCTGTGGATGGGCCTGGAATCCCCGCATTCGAGCTACGGAAAGTTGCAGGGCGCGGACCTGACGCAACTCACACGGGAGTTGCGCGAGAACGGCATTCGCGTGCAAGGCTCGACGATCATCGGCCTGGAGCACCACACGCCCGGCAATATCACCGGGGAAATCGAGCACGCGATTGGTTACCAGACCGACTTTCACCAGTTCATGCTGTACACGCCCGTGCCGGGCACGCCACTGTATCGCGACATGGCGAAAGAGGGCCGGCTCCTGCAGGACATCGACCTGGCCGATACGCACGGGCAATTCAAGTTCAATTTCATCCACGCGGCGATCTCCCGCGATGACTCGAAGAAATTCCTGGACTGGGCGTTCCGCCGTGATTTCGAGCGCAACGGGCCCAGCCTCTATCGCATGTGCCGGACCATGCTGCTGGGCTGGCGGCGATACAAGGATTATCCGGATCCCCGCGTGCGCGAGCGGTTCGCGCGGCAGATGCAAAAACTGAGAGGCGCCTACAATGCGGCGCTTTGGGCGATGGAGCGGGAGTTCAAAAGAGTCAACGAAAGCGTGAGCGAGCAGATTCGCTCGCTGCGGAAGGAAATCGAAAAGGAATCGCCCGTCAAGGCGCGGCTCAACGCAGCCTTGATCGGCCCCGTCTTGTTGTATCTCGCGCGCCGGGAAGAGAAACGGTTGGCAAAGGGACGCACGTATGAGCCGCCAACCATCGTGGAGCGCACGAACTGGGCCGCCGCGTCGTAGCCGGGCCGCACACCTCGCAATCAATTCAACATTCACATAAAAAAAGGGTGGGGGAAGTTCTCCCCCACCCCAAACAGAAGTGCGCCGAAGCGCGGACGGCCGGTTTACAGGAACAGCGGTGCCATGACGAACGCCACGGTGCAGAGCAGTTTGATGAGCACGTGCAGCGAAGGGCCGGCGGTGTCCTTGAAAGGATCGCCGACGGTATCGCCCACGACGGCTGCCTTGTGCGCGTCCGAGCCTCTTGCCGCCCAATTGGCCGGTCTCGATGAATTTCTTGGCGTTGTCCCAAGCGCCGCCGCCGTTGTTCATGAGCATGGCCATCAGGACACCGGCAATCGTGCCGACCATCAAGATCGCGGCGACGGCTTCCGCGCCGATGGTCGGATCGGCCGGCGTGGCGAGAAAGTGGAAGATGTAGCCGACGCCGACCGGCACGCCGACGGCGAGCAGGCCGGGCAGCGACCATCGCCTTGAGCGCGCCCTTGGTGACGATGTCCACGCAGGTGCCGTAGTCGGGCTTGGAAGTTCCCGCCATGATGCCCGGATTCTCGCGGAATTGCCGGCGGACTTCCTCAATCACGGAGTACGCGGCCTTTCCGACGGCCCTGATGGCGAACCCGCTGAAGAGAAAGACGAGCGCGGCGCCGATCAGCGCGGCGATGAACACGGGCACCTTGCTGATATCCACGTGTTCGAAGCGGAAGTCCATGTTGCCCGTCTTTTTCTGCACGAGTTCGGTGATCTCGTCGAGATAGGCGGAGAAGAGCAGAAACGCTGCCAGAGCCGCCGAGCCGATTGCGTAGCCCTTGGTGAGCGCCTTCGTCGTGTTGCCGACCGAATCGAGCCGGTCGGTGCGCTTGCGGACTTCTTCCGGCTGCGCCGGACATTTCGATGATGCCGCCGGCGTTGTCGCGTGATGGGGCCGAAGGTGTCCATCGCGAGAATGTAAGCGGCGGTGGAGAGCATGCCCATCGTGGCGATCGCGGTGCCGTAGAGTCCGGAGCCGGGCAGACCGGGAAGGGCGTGCAGGCCGCAGTAATACGAGCCGAGAATCGCGGCGGAAATGGCCAGCACAGGCGCCGCCGTGCATTCCATGCCGACCGACAGGCCGGTGATGATGTTCGTCGCGGGGCCGGTGAGCGAGGCCTTGACAATCGACAGCACGGGCGGTACCGGTATTCGGTGTAGTACTGCGTGATCCAGACGAAGACGTAGCTGTTGACGATTCCGATCACGCCCGCCGCGAAAGAACCAGAGATGTGCCCTGACAGCAAGTAGCGCACGGCGACGTAGAAGCCGATCATCGCCAGAATCGACGTGATCATGTAGCCGCGGTTGAGCGCCGCCATCGGGTCTTCGTCTTCGTTCTTCAGCCGGACGGTCCAGATGCCGATGATCGAGGCGATCAAACCGAAGGCGCGCGCGACCAGCGGAAAGAAGATGCCGAGCACGCCGAATTTCCCGAACAGCGCGACGCCGAGAATCATGGCGCCGATATTTTCCGCAGCGGTGGATTCAAAAAGGTCCGCGCCGCGTCCCGCGCAGTCTCCCACGTTGTCGCCGACCAAATCGGCGATCACGGCCGGATTGCGCGGGTCGTCTTCGGGAATGCCCGCTTCGACTTTGCCGACCAGATCGGCGCCGACGTCGGCGGCCTTCGTGTAAATACCTCCGCCGAGTTGCGCGAAGAGCGCGACGAAGCTCGCGCCGAACCCGAATCCCACGATCTCGTAGGGAACGCTCTTGGGATTTTGAAGCCCGCCAAAACTCAAAAAAATGATTCCGACGCCCAGCAGCGAGAGCGCCACGACCGACAATCCAGTGACCGCGCCGCCGCGCAGCGCCAGTTGGAGCGCGCGATTCAGGCTCGTGCGCGCGGCGCTTGCGGCGCGCAGGTTGGCCCGAATCGAGACGAACATGCCGGAAAATCCCGCCAATCCAGAACAGATGGCCCCGGCGAAGAACGAAGTCACCGTTTCCCACGCCAGATGGCTGCCCTTGGTGGCGGTATAGAATGCGAATATCAGGATTCCCAAAACAATGCTCAATCCATAGATAGTGGTGTACTGGCGCTTGAGGAAAGCCTCCGCGCCTTCCTTGATCGCGCCCGCGATCTCTTGCATGGCCTTCGTGCCCGTATCGGCGGCCAGAACGCCGCGCGCAAAAATCCAGGCCACGCCGAGCGAGATCACGCTCACAACCATGAAAAACCAAACCCACAGTCCTACCGTCATGAGTCCTCCACTCTCGAATTCTTGTAGGAATTACCTCAGGTGAGGCGCAGTCAGCGTAGGGAACCTGAGCAGTTTTTATACCAAGAGGGGAGTTTGAAAGCAAGACCCAAGCGGCTATTTCAAATTTCGAGATTCACAATCGTGCACTACACGGACGGAATCCGCCCCAAGGGCCGCGCGAGCCGGCCGGGCGGGTCCCGGGCTTTCGGGAAACGCGCTGAACGCGCTGTTCCGCAAAGGGTTTCTAATCGAGCGGGCTCTGATAGAATCCGAAGCCTTTGCGGAGCGAGGCGCGATCATGCAGGCGACAGAACCATCGAAAGTGCATTTGCCCCACTGGCTGGGGGCGACGGTCGCGGCAAGCGGCGGACTGGGCCTGCTGGTGTTGTCGTTTCTCGATTCGTCGTTCCTTCCGTTCCCGACGCTGAACGATTTTCTGCTGATAGCCCTTTCGGTGCGCACGCCGATTCGCATGCCGTATTACGCGGCGATGGCCACGCTCGGAGCGATGCTGGGCGGCCTGGTGCTCTACGGCATCGCACGAAAGGGAGAGGAGGCGCTACTTCGCAAGCGCGCGAGCGCAAAGACCGAGCGCGCGCACGCGTGGGTGCGACGAAATGGTTTTGTCACCGTGCTGCTGGCGGCGCTCTTGCCGCCGCCATTTCCCTTCAAGATCATTATTTTTGCCGCTGGCGCGCTCGAAATGCCGCTGGGAGTTTTCATTCCTGCGATGTTGGTGGCGCGGCTCATTCGATTTTTCGGCGAGGGCATACTTGCGGTGAAATACGGCCCGGCCGCGCTTCCATATCTGCTAGCCCACAAAGTCGGAATGTCAGTAAGCAGTTTGGCGGTCGGGTTGGCGTTCTACTTGGCGGTGCACTTCGCATTCCGTCCTGCGAAAGACAAGCAAGCCTGAATCCGCTTATTTCACTTCTTCGCCGGAGCCGAAACGCATTTCTTCGCGAACCACATGGTTCTTGTCGTCCACCGCGATCACGGCAACGATTCCGTTCTCCGCGCCTTGCTCTCGATCGAAGCGCAAATCCCGCAATATGATTTGGTAGCCGTCCGACTCGCGCTGCACGCGGGCGAGCGGGAATCGCGCGAACTCGAGGAACGCGATGCCGGTGTCGCTGCGGCGCGCCATCTCGAGCGCCTCGGACGCCTCGGGCTTATAGAAGACGCGCGCCGACTCGGGATCGAAGTTGACGCCGGGTGAAAGCGAGACCTCGAGCTCATCGAAGGTGTCGTCGGTCTCGACCACGCCCGTCCAGAAGAGCGGCGAGATGGATTGCGGGAACGCCGCGACCTGGATCGGCGTCTCGCCGCGATACTGCCGCGAGTCGAGCTCCGCTGTTGCGCGTTGCTGCAGCACGAAGCGGCCTGCGAAGTAGAGGCCGACCAGCGCCAGCGCAAACACGGCGCCGCGATCCACGGCGCACCGCTTGGACTTCGCGCCGATCTCCTCGGTGATGAGCCGGAACAACGCGGGCAGGAGCAATCCCGCGAGGAGTATCAGCACGATCCAGGGATCGAACGGAGTGGCCAGATCGAGAGCGAACCATTTGCCGCTGAACGGCCACAGCAGTTTCACGCCGTAACTGTTGGTGAGGTCGAGCAGAAGATGCAGCCCAGCACCGGCCAGACACGCGAGAAAGGCCGGCAGAAAGGGAACAGGCCGCTTGAAGCGCTTCCCGACGGGGATGAATGCCGCCGCGACGATTGAGGCGATCACTACGGTCCCGACCAGCGAATGCGTGGCCGTGTGGTGCGCCGCGAGAAACGCGCGCGGGCCCGCAAGGACCGCGAGCCAATCGACATCGGCCGCGAGGCCCGCGGTCACGATCATCGGCAACGCGAGCCGCGTCGTCTTCCCGAAGCCGCAACGGGCCAGCGCTACCGACGCGACCGCATGTGTGATGGGCTCCATTTCAGATTGATGGACGGGCGCGGGGCCTCGCCGGTTGCCGCCGGTGCGATGCCGCCTGTCTGCGCCCCGGCGGGCCTGGCGGCGCTATAATAGCGCGCCATTGCGAAGGGAGCGAGCGAGGAATCAATGCTGACAAAGGCGCAAGCGCGGAAGCGCGCCGAGGTATTGCGGGAATCGCTGCGCCACCACGAGTATCGCTACTACGTTCTCGACGATCCGGACATTTCCGACGCCGCGTTCGATCGCATGATGGCGGAACTGAAGGCGATCGAGACGCAGTATCCCGATCTGCTGACGGCCGATTCGCCGACGCAGCGCGTGGGTGGAACGCCGCGCAAGGGCTTCGAGACGCGGGCGCACACGCCCGCGATGTTGAGCCTCGATAACACTTATTCCTACGATGATTTGCGCGAGTTCGACCGGCGTGTGCGCGAGCTTTCGGGGCGCGAGCGCGTGGACTACGTCGCGGAGCACAAGTTCGACGGGCTGAGTATTTCGCTGCAATACGAAGCTGGAGTGCTCGCGCGCGCAGTGACGCGCGGCGACGGCGTGACGGGCGAAGACGTCACGCCGAACGTGCGGACGATCCGGTCGGTTCCGCTGCGCGTGGATGCGACGGCGCTGCCCTCGCGCGAGCAGCGGCGAAAATTCGAGGTGCGCGGCGAAATTGTGATGTCGCACAAAGCGTTTGAGGATTTGAATCGCCAGCAGGAGGAGCAGGGCGGCAAGCGTTTTGCGAACCCGCGCAATGCGGCTGCGGGCGCGGTGCGCATGCTCGATCCCTCGATCACGGCGTCGCGCAAATTGGATTTTTACGCGTATTACCTGCTGGCGGGCGGGCGCGCGCCGTTTCGTCTGCACTCGGAATCGCTCGAAGCGCTGAAGAAGATGCAATTTCGCAGCTCGCCCGATTGGAAAATCTGCCATTCGTTCGAGGAGTTGACGCGCTATTGCGACCTCTGGGACACCAAGCGCGAAACACTGCCTTACGAAATTGACGGGATCGTGGTGAAGGTGAACGAAGTTCCACTGCAGGAAGAGTTGGGATTCACCGCGAAGGCGCCGCGATGGGCCGTGGCGTACAAATATCCCGCGCGACAGGAAACAACCGTCGTCCAGGATGTGATTTTTCAGGTTGGGCGGACCGGCGCGATCACGCCCGTCGCCGTGCTCGAACCGGTGATCCTGGGCGGCGCGACCGTCAGCCGCTCGACGCTGCACAACATGGATGAGGTCGAGCGGCTCGGCTTGCGCATCGGCGACACGGTTATCGTCGAGCGCGCGGGCGAAGTGATCCCGCACGTCGTGAAGGTCGTGAAGGAAGGGAACCCGCGGCGGGCGGTTCGCGTGCCGGAGAAATGCCCGGAATGCGGCAGCCGCATTCACAAAGATCCCGAAGAGGTCGCGTACCGCTGCGTGAACGCGGCGTGCCCCGCAAAACGCAAGGAATCTCTGCTGCATTTTGCCGGACGGCACGCGATGAATATTGATGGGCTCGGCGAGAAGATCGTGGACCAGCTCGTCGAGAAGGGCATGGTCAAGGACGTTGCCGATCTCTATCACCTGGAACTCGAGCCACTGGCGGCGCTGGAGAGGATGGCGGAGAAGTCGGCGCAGAACTTGGTGGATGAAATTGAAGCCAGCAAGAATAACAATCTGGCGCGGCTGGTTTACGCGCTGGGAATCCGGTTCGTAGGCGAGCGCACGGGGCAGTTGCTGGCGGAGCATTTCAGCTCGCTCGAGAAAATCGCCGAGGCCGGCGAAGAGGAACTGACGGCCGTGCAAGAGGTCGGGCCGAAGGTTGCAGCGAGCATCGCGGAATTCTTCTCCGAGCCCGCGAATCGCAAACTCGTCGAGCGGCTGCGCAAGGCCGGTCTGACGCTCACGGAGAAGCGCGCCGCGCCAAAGAGCGCGCGCCTGGCGGGGAAGACGTTCGTATTCACCGGCGGGCTCGCGCGGCGCTCGCGCGAAGAGGCGGGCGAATTGGTGAAACAGCACGGCGGCACGGTTACGTCGTCGGTGAGCAAGAGGACGGATTACGTTGTTGTCGGCACCGATCCCGGCTCGAAATACGACAAGGCCAAAGACCTCGGCGTGACGATTCTTGACGAGTCAGACTTCGAGAAGCTGATCGAGGGCAAATTGGAGGTGAAGCGAGACGAGGAAGGAGCAAGAACCGGAGTTGGCAAATCCGATGTGGCAGTCGCGAAGAAACGCTCCAAGGCGACCTCTAAGGCCAGGAAGCAGAAGTCCCTCTTCTAATGTGCGGCCTCATGATCTCGGATACAAAGCTTGCAAATCCCGCCGTGCGCGCCTAGGATGCGGCGCACGGGCCCGTCCCTGGGCCGGTGAACCCGCGCGGGAATAGGGCGCGAAGACGTACTTGATTTGGTTCGCGCGCACCTCTGTGCGGATGAGGGGGGACATTGGTCTGTCAAAAATGCGGAATGTACTTGCCGGAGGACGTGGGATTCTGCCCGTCTTGCGGCACATCGGTTCAGCGAGGCCAGGCTGCTCCGCCGCCCGTTTATCAGGCGCCTCCACCGCAGCAAGTGAGGCAGGCGCCGAACGCGGCGCAGTACGCGGCAGCCTCTCCGGCGTATCCCGGGTTCGTGTGTCCGTTCTGCCGGTATCAAGGCCCTCCGTCTATTCAGAAAGAAGTTTCCAGCGGCGGCTGGATTCTGTTTGTGGTTCTTCTTCTGTTTTGCATCCCGCTCTGCTGGCTTCCATTCGTCTTGGATGGCTGCAAGGACGACATCCGGAAATGTCCGTCATGTGGCGCGAAGCTAGGGTGACGCTCCAGAGCGTTGGGCTAGGCGGCGCTCCTTTGTGGGCGCGGGCATCATTCGCAGCATATCTGGGCTGGAACTTGGCGTGGTTGGCGTCGGGAAGGATCCCACCGAGCGTGTCGCGCGCGCTCCTCGGCCTCCCGTGTCCCACAACGGGTTGCACGCGGAGCGTCGTAGCTCTGCTTCACGGAAACCTGCACGCTTCGCTGCTGTGGAACCCGTTTACAGTCCCGATACTGATCCTATTGGCCGTGTCATTGCAGATGCTGTTTCTGGCCGCTCTGCGGAAGAAGGAACTCATCCTCCCGAAGTGGATGGGAGCCGCCTGGGGGAGCGTTCTGGTCCTGGCTTGGCTCTCGAAGTTCGCGCTTGGCCGGGCCTACTGGTAGGCGACGAAAAAACGCCGGCCTGGCGTCTTCATCTTTATTGAGCATTCCTGCGCGGCGGGTTCCCGCTGACACGTTCAGCTTGCAAATCGAGCGCCGCGCGTCTAGGATGCGGGGCCACGGTCCCGCCCGAGGAAACTGAATCGGTTCGACAAAGGGCGATCGGCGGTCGAGCGCAGGACGATTTGCGCGCGATGCGGGTGAATTTGAGGAGGCATTATGTTCTGTGGCAAATGTGGAACTGGGATGCCGGATGACGCGGGATTCTGCCCCGCTTGCGGTGCGCCGGTGCAGCGGGGTCAGCAGGCTCCGCCACCCGTTTATCAGGCGCCGCCTCCGCCCCCGCCGCCTCCGGTTTACCAAGCGCCACCACCACCTCCGCCGGTTTACCAGCCGCCTCCGCAAAACTGGCAGCCGCAACAGCCGGCGCAGCAGCCTATGGCGCAGCCTCTGCAAGCGTGGCCACCGCCTCCGCAGGGTGCAGCGGCGCCCCAGTTGCCATACGCTGACTTCGGGAAGCGTCTGCTCGCATATCTAATCGACAGCGTGATTGTTGGCGCAGCCTTCATGATCCTTTTCGTGATCGTGCTGTTGATGGTCGGAGGCGGAGCGCTTTTCTCCGGGAATGAAAATATCGGAGACTTCGCCGCCGCGCTGGCGGGATTCGGCATCTTTCTGTTCGTGCTTCTGTTCATCGGGGTTATCGTCGGCGTGTGGCTCTACTTCGCGAAGATGGAAAGTTCCCCGAGCCAAGCCACGATCGGGAAGAGGACGATGGGCATTTACGTCACCGATCTTCAAGGCCAGCGGCTCTCGTTTGGCCGGGCCACGGGACGCTACTTCAGCAAGATCATCACCAACATGATCCCGCTTTTTATTGGCTGGATCATGGCGGCATTCACCGAAAAGAAGCAGGCCCTGCACGACATGATCGCGGGCACGCTGGTCCTGCGGCGAGGATAGGCCGCGAGGACGCGGCCGCCCGCGACAACACTCCGTGTAGAAGCTCTGTGCAGGCCACATTCGGCCGTCCCACACATCCGATTAACGTGCTAGGCCATATCGCATAAAGCGTGTAGGCACACCCCGCGCTCGGGTGCGTCCGCATATTTGTTGTTGGGGCGCGAACCGAGCCGAATGTGGGTCCGCCCCCTGCGGCTCCCTTCAGGACTGTGAAACGCCGCTGGCCTTCACCAGAGATCGGATGTTCTTCGCGACGTTGGCAATGATGATCACTGCTTCAGCCAGGAAGTAAAACAGGATCAGGAAGCCGAATGCCCCCAGAACAGAGACAATCATGAAGAAGAGACCAAGGAGAAACGTGTTCTCAGCGGGTATCTCCATGGGGGGCATGAACGGGACCAGTTGGTCGGGGCTTAGGCCCGAGCTCCACGTAAACACGCAGCCGGCGATGCCGGCAGTCGCAAGCAAGGTGGCATAGATTTCGGCGGTTGCGCGGAGGAGAATGGAGATAATCGGGATTGCGGTGAATGGTGAGTCGCCGAGCCGACTGGCGCTCGCAGCGCGATAGAGAAGTATCTGGCAGATCGCAAAGAATGCCCCGCCAAGCAGGATCGCAGCCAGAATGCTCCCGATGGTTCCCGGGGTTGGGAGAGTGAATCCCAGCTTGAGGGTTTGGATCACCACATAGACGCCCAGGACCAAGGCGAGCACGCTCTCGATGCGCAGAAGGAGCGTCATCGCCGCGCGAATAATTTTTCCCGTCTCGAGCGCCGAGAGCGCGCTGCGAAACGGCGATATCACGAAGAGGGCATCGGGAGGCGGTGGTCCCGCTGGACTGCTGTAGTTCGGAGGCGCCTGCGGGGGCGGAGTCGGGGGATATCCGCTCGGTGCGGCCGAAAAAACTTGTCCGCAGTACACGCAAGAAGGAGAATTATCTGGTATCTGCTTTCCGCAAGTTGGACAGATCATGGTTCCTCGCTTTCACAAATCTCCGCAGGCTGCGGGATTTGAGCTTTCGACGGAGCTGGGCCCAAGAGTCACAGAATCCGACGTCATGCTCGCCGTGCAAGGACGAGAGAATTCGAACCACAGGGATGGACGCGAACCCGCATCAAAGTGCTGGCAGGAACCTACCCACGCTTCTCGCCTGCGACCTTCGGGCTGGCCTCTAATAACTGAAAATATGGGCTTCGTCAACTTTCCGAGAATGAAAACACCCGGTGAGCGCGGGCACTTTGGGGGCGCGCCGGAGGCCGGGGATAGCCGGCAAATGCAGTCCACGCTTCTGTAGCCAAGTGCCGAAGACGCCCGTGCATCGTTCAATCTGCTTCCTGCCCACTCGAAATCCGCAGTGATCGGCGGAACGGCACGAGGCCACATTCGGACCGCGGTGGACATCCAACTAAAGAAGGAAGCCGTATATACTATGGAATCGCGCCCCGCACATGGGCGCGTCCGCACGTTTGGTTGCTGGAGGCGGCTCATGCTCGTCAAACGATCTTCGGATTTGAACTATTCGGATGTGACGCCGAAGCGCGTCTACGTGAACCGGCGGAAATTCCTTGCACAGGCAGCGATTGGCGGTGGGGCGCTGCTGGCGGGCAAGGCGCTGTGGGAGCTGCTTGCGCCTTCGACGCGCGTCGCGGCGGCGATGCAACTGAATCCCGCGATCAAGTCGCCCTTCAGCACGACCGAGCCGCAGACCTCCTTCAACGACGTCACGCACTACAACAACTTCTACGAGTTTGGAACGGACAAGTCCGATCCGGCGAGGAATGCGACGAACTTCCGCACTTCGCCGTGGTCGGTCAAGGTGGACGGCGAAGTCGCGAAGCCGCGTAAATTCAGCATGGACGAGATCTTGCAGCTCGCGCCGCTCGAGGAGCGAATCTACCGCCATCGCTGCGTCGAGGGATGGTCCATCGTTGTGCCGTGGATCGGATATTCATTTTCCGTGCTTGCCAATCTGGTCCAGCCGACGCCGGCGGCGAAGTTCGTGGCGTTTCAGAGTTACTACGACATTGGACAGATGCCGATGGGGCAATCCGCAGGCATCCAGCTGCCATATGTCGAGGGGCTGCGCCTGGACGAAGCCATGAATCCGCTGGCGCTATTGTGCGTCGGGATGTACGGCGGGACGTTGCCGAACCAGGACGGCGCGCCCGTGCGCATGGTGCTGCCGTGGAAGTACGGATTCAAGAGCATCAAGTCGCTGGTGCACGTCAAATTCGTGAAGTACATGCCAGAGACGACGTGGAACCTCTCCAACTCGCACGAGTACGGCTTCTATTCCAATGTGAATCCCAACGTGGATCACCCGCGTTGGAGCCAGGCGAAGGAACGCCGCCTGGGAGACTTCTTCAAACGGTCCACGCTGATGTTCAACGGCTACAGCGATCAAGTGGCCAGCATGTACGCGGGCATGGATCTTCGAAAATACTTTTGACGCGGAGCGGCCGCTTGAACGCGATACTCACGAGCAAGTGGACGAAAGCCGTCGTATTTCTTCTGGCGCTTGCGCCGGCGGGGATTTTGACGTGGCGTCTCTTCACGAGCAAGCTTGGTCCTGACCCCGTTGCGACATTGCAGCACGGGACCGGCGATTGGACCATACGCTTCATCGTCATCACGCTGTGCATCACTCCCTTTCGCAGGATGCTGAAGCTTCCACAACTGATTCGATTCCGCCGCATGCTGGGACTGTTCGCATTCTTCTACGTGTGTCTCCACTTTCTGACGTACCTGGGGCCCGACCAATCGTTTGATTTTGCGGGGATGTTGAAGGACGTTGCCAAGCGGCCATTCATCACCGTCGGGTTCCTGGGATTTTTGCTTCTGATTCCGCTGGCGATTACGTCCACGGCGGGGATGATTCGGCGGCTGGGCGGACGGCGGTGGAGGATTCTACACCGCTTGATTTATGTCACGGCGATTCTCGGAGTGATTCACTACTACTGGCTCGTGAAGTCCGACGTCCGCAAACCTGTCGAGTACGGCGCAATGGTTGGCGCGCTTCTGCTATGGCGGTTCGGCGCGTGGCTCGTGGACCGGCGCAAGAGACGGGTTTCCGGAAGCGTCGCCACCGCGGAACCTCCCACCGCCGAAACCGTTTAAACGTGGCATACTAGCGGGTGGCGGGCAGGCCGGGTGATCGCTGGGCCGGCCCCGTACTCGGGGCAGGCCGGGAGGAAAGTCCGGACACCGCAGTCCTGGGCCTCAAGGCTGGGGACTGAAGGGCAACGCGCCTGGTAACGCCAGGGCGCCGGGCCGCAGTAGTCGGGTGCGCATAGCGCGCCTGGGCGGCGCGGCGACGGATAGTGCCACAGAGAATATACCGCCGGTGCGACGTTTCGGTGACGGCCGGGAGGCGAAACCTCCGGGCGGTCTTCCACAAGCGGCGTGCATGGCAAGGGTGAAAAGGTGGGGTAAGAGCCCACCGCGTCTCGAGCAATTGAGACGGCATGGCAAACCCCGCGTGGTGCAAGGCCAAATAGGAGGGGAGGGCTGGCCCGGCCCGACCGCGGCACCGTCGCAAGACGCGCCGCACCGACCCTCGGGTAGGCCGCTGGAGTCCCCGCGCGAGCTGGGACCTAGAGGAATGATCGCCGCGACGCCCGCGCCGTTACTGGCCGGGCGCCGCACAGAATCCGGCTTACAGGCCTGTCCGCCAATTATTCCTTTCCTTTCAATAGCTTAGGAACTCAGCTGGTTCCCCTGTGACACGGGTGTGTCGCCAGGATTCATAGGAATTCCAGCCAGACCCGTAGGATTGGCAGGTTCGGAAGCGCCTTCTGCCTGGCCCCCTGGTACCGAACCAGATTCCAGACCTCTTGAGGCGGTTAAATCGGAATCAGCGAGAGATTCCGAACGTGGCGGCTGCGCCGCGGGGCTAGTTCATTTTCGGGGGCGCCGGCGGATTGATCGTAGCGCCGTCCCAGTGCTCGTCGGCCTTGCCGTCTTTGAAGCGCCACATATCGAACCACGACGTGGTGTACTTCTTTGACGGATCGCGCGGGTTGGTCAATTCGCGCGGCGTGACGACGATGACGAGATCGCCCTCCGCGACGACGGCGACGATCTTCGTTTTCGTAAGATGCTCGGGGATTTCAGAAGGCTTGGTAAAGGACATGAAGAACTTCACAACTTGGTCGCGACCCGAAGCAACCATGGGATTGTGCTGGTGATATTCGGGCGTAATCCACTTATCCGCCAGTTCCCAGTGGTTCGCCTCGAGCAGGTCCTTCATGATGTGATATGCGGCCTGCTTGTTGATGTTGAGCTGGGGGTCTTTGCTGGTGAACATGGCGTCAGCCTCGGCGCCCGTTACGCCGATGACTGGCTCTTGCGCTGCCGCAGCGACGCAGGCCAGCAAAATCGCGAGTGATGTGAGCAGAGCGAAACGTGTTCTCATGCGTGCGTAGATACATCGGACGCGCCGACGGTGTCAAGTTCAGGCAAACGGGCCGCGCCAGACGCTATCTTGTTTCGGCAGGCGTCATGGTGGATGCGCTCTCGTCGGCAATTTCGATGATCGCGGCTCCGTCCTCTGCGCCGTCGTAATGCGGCTGCTTCGCAAGATCGACCGCGTCGCTGCCGGCAGGCGTTGACACGCTCGCGTCGGGAACGAACTTTGTCCCGCTGCCGACCCGCCACGCGCCTAAGAAGCAGCTCTTGTAATTACAAAAATTCCTGCAGTCGGCGGAAAACAGTCTACTCGGATCAGTCTTAAGTCTTGGCGAACCAGAAGGTGTGGGCGCGTGCCTGCGGAGGAGAGGTCTGTGCTTGACAACGCCTTCGTTCTTATCGATAGCCCACCCGCCGTGTCGCCTAAGAGGAAAGGCTGAAGAGCTCTCTCCAGCGGGAATTCCGTTCTTAAGTTCGCCCGTTCGCAACAGAATGGTCTCACGACACGCTTCCCTTAGCGGTTCTTCGCATCCAGTTTCGGAAGCGAGAGAACTCAAGCCCTGCTTCTGGAGACCGTTTTGCATTTTGACGAAGAACTCGCTATCTTCGTGTGGATTTTCAGAACGGCACTCTGCTGGCGGGCAGCCCGGGGCGTGAACCCGACGGTCGCGGGGGAGTTCAATTCGACTGGACTCCCGTCAATCGGATGAGCCGGAGATGACTGCGCCGGACTCTTTTGCGTGGGGACCTATGCATCGAGACAAAACAAAGGAAACAACTGGTTTATGGTGGGGAACATTCATAGCTTGCCTTCTGATTGCCTTCGCCGGCTGTCCGCTCATCGCGCAGCAGCCGGATGCGCCGCATTCTGGCTGGATCGAGTTCCGTTCTTTCGAATATCGCGGGGAGGACTCTCTGACGCAACCTGCCAAACCCAACGCGGGCGAGTACAGGAATCCCATCCTGGCAGGCTTTTACCCGGATCCCAGCATTATTCGCGTCGGAGAGGATTACTACCTCGTTAACTCAAGTTTTTCGTGGTATCCGGGAGTCCCAATTTTCCACAGCCGGGATTTGGTCAACTGGGAACAGATCGGCTATGTACTCAACAGGCCGGAGCAGTTGCCGTTGAGCGGCGCCGATGTTTCCGGCGGCATCTTTGCGCCTGTGATCCGGTATCACAGTGGCCGCTATTACATGATTACGACCAATGTGGGCGGAATCGGCAATTTCTACGTGACGGCTGAGAGCCCTGCTGGACCTTGGTCGAACCCCATCGCACTCCCCGAGATTCAAGGAATCGACCCTTCGTTCTTTTTCGACGACGATGGCAAAGCATACATCGTTCACAACGGCGATCCGCCGGACAATAAGCCTCTGTACGCGGGCCATCGTGCGCTTTACCTGTTCCCATTCGATGTGGCGACGGGGAAGGTAAGCGGGCCCGGCAAGATGATCGTGAATGGCGGAACAGATCCGGCGAAAAAGCCCGTGTGGATCGAAGGGCCGCACATTTTCAAACGGAAAGCCTTCTATTACCTGATCGCGGCGGAAGGCGGAACCTCGGAACAACACTCCGAGGTCGTATTCCGCAGCCGGTCCGTGGACGGACCTTATGTGTCGTACCCCGGAAATCCAATCCTGACGCAGCGCACGCTTTCTTCATCGAGACCTGATCCTGTCACCTCCACCGGACATGCCGATTTTGCAGAGACACAAAATGGGGAATGGTGGGCTGTGTTTCTGGGGTGCGAGCCGTATGAGGACGATTTCTACAACACAGGACGGGAAACCTTCCTGCTGCCCGTGCATTGGGTGCATGGGTGGCCTGTGATCCTTGACGCCGACAGAACCGTCCCACGCGTGGTCAAGCGGCCCACACTTCCGGCACAGGCTGCGCCGGCATCGCCAATGACCGGCCCGTTCCAGTGGACAGCGGATTTTACGGGCACGCAACTGCCTTATTCGCTGAACTCATTGCGCACGCCAACAAGCCAGTGGTGGAGTCTGGATGCGAATGAGGCAGCGCTGTTTCTTGAGCCCCGCCCGGAGTATCTGGACTCCCAGCACGACCCGTCGCTGATTGCCCGCCGCCAACAACACGCCAACTTCTCATCTAGCGTACAAGTACGCTTCCGAGAAAGCGACGCGGCATCGGACGCCGGTCTCATTGCATTTCAGAACGAAACGCATTCGTTCTTCCTGGGGGTACATTTAACCCCAGAGGGACGGCGAACCATAATTCTTGAAAGGCGGGACCGCGACGTTCTCTCAGGTCGCCTCCGCGAGTCTTCCCGGCAATGCGCATGATGTCGAGCTCAAAATAGAAGGTGCGGGCGCACACTACCGCTTTTACTATCGGGTTGGGAGCGAGGCTTGGACGCAACTAGGCAGCGATCAGGACGGAACGATTCTCAGCACTAAGGAAGCCGGTGGTTTCGTAGGCACATACATTGGTATGTACGCACGATCGTTGCCGGATTCGAAATAATACGCAGCGCGCCGGCCACTGTTGACGGATGGTAAGCGGCCGCATTACCGCCCGATGTTTGTAGATTGTTGAACTGCCAAATCCCCGAAATGCTCAGCCAGACGGCCACCAGAGCGAGGACGGCACTGAACCAAGCCGCCTGCGCGGCGTGACGAAACGTCAGCCGGACGCACAGGAACGCCAGCACGCCCACAAGAATCACCGCGGTCGCGCGGATGCTGTTCGCCACGTATTGCGAGGAGAGAAGCGACGGAATCTCGAACCCGGCAATCAGCAACAGCGCCCCGTCCACGGCGCGCATCCGCTCCTGCCGCGCGCCGAGGAAAAGCAAAGCCGCCAGCACGCCTGCCACAAACCAGAGGCCGAAGTCGGCCTTCAGATACAGTCCGATCAAGAGCGCCGCGAAACTCGCTGCCCACAAAATCTGCGCTCGCGAAGGGTTCGTCGTGGGCGTCCGCTCCTGGATGGTCGGAGGTGATGCCTGCTCCTGACCTGCTCCCCTAAATCCGCGCAGAAGTGTATATGATTTTCCGCCGCTGCGAGTGACGCATTTCTGCGTCGGGAGGGGAACGATGTCAAAGAGGAAATTCAGCGAAGTGGAGATGATTGGGGCGTTGAAGCAGATGGAGGCGGGGCGGACGGCGGCGGACGTGGGCCGCGAACTGGGCGTGTCGAAGCACACGATCTACGCGTGGAAGGCGAAGTTCGGCGGGATGAGCGTGAGCGAAGCGCAGCGACTGCGGCAGCTGGAGGATGAGAACGGGCGGCTGAAGAAGCTAGTGGCCGATCTGAGTCTGGACAAGGAGATGCTGAAAGCGGTGATTGAAAAAAACGGGTGGAGCTCGTAGACCGGCGCGAAGAAGCGCGTTGGCTCTACGGGCACTACCTGGTGAGCCAGCGGCGGGTCTGCGGGCTGATGGTGCTGGGGGAGTCCAGCTATCGGTATGCGAGCCGGAGGAACGATGAGCCGTTGCGCGAACGCTTGTTGGAAGCGGCGCGGGAGAAGCCGCGTTGGGGATACCGGCGATTGCAGATCGTATTGGATCAGACGGGAGAGCACGTGAATCACAAGCGGGTCTATCGCGTGTACCGGGAGGCGGGGTTGATGATTCGGCGCAAGGCGCGCAAACGGTTGCGGCGGGAGGGATCGCCGCGGCCGGCGCTGAGCGGGGCGAATCAGGAATGGGCGCTGGATTTCGTGCACGATGCGGCGGAGAGTGGGCGGAAGTTCCGGGCGCTGAGCGTGGTGGATCCGTACACGCGAGAATGTCTGGCGCTGGAAGTGGACACGAGCATGGGAAGCCGTCGCGTGACGCGAGTGTTGGAGGGGATCATCGCCGAGCGCGGCGCGCCGCAAGCGATTCGCTCGGACAACGGGCCGGAGTTCACGTCGCGGCATTTTCTGGCGTGGTGTTTGGAGCGGAAGATCGAGTTGGTGCACATCGAGCCGGGCAAGCCGGTGCAGAATGCGCACGTGGAGAGTTTTCACGGGAAGTTGCGAGACGAGTGTTTGAACGCGAGTTGGTTCGCGAACCTGTTCGAGGCGCGGCGGAAGATCGCGGCGTGGAGGAAGGAGTACAACGAAGAGCGGCCGCACAGCAGTCTGGGGTACCGGACGCCGGCGGCGTTCGCGCAGCAAATTGCGGCTCTCCGGTCGCCTACGGCTCCCTGCGAGCCGCCATTTGCATCACTGCCGGAGGTAAAAGTCATGCAGCCAGGCGATTCGAGTGTCGTATGATCCTGTGCGCGGAGCTGGGGGGCAGATCACTCCCGCTTCAGAGACTTGCGGCTCGTCTCCGCGCGCTTCCTGGTTGTCACGTTATTCATGAGATGGGACACCCCGCGCGTCATTAAAACCGTTCAACGGCGCCACGCGGGGGCACCCGGCCACCCGCCCGAAAAGTCAAAGGCCGGGCCACACAGCAATCAAGAATACGGACTGGAGTGTTGGTCACTTCACGTCCGTTTCAAGCGTGGCGGACGTCCCAACCAACTTGTAAACCCGCGTCGAAGGATCCCACTTATAGGTCCTATAGATTGTGCGTATCCCGTTTGTTTCCGCAACTTCCTGAGTCGTTTCAAGTCCGGGATTCCCGTGGCGATAGTCACCCAATTCCATGACTGATCTCCGGGCTTCTGGAGCCTGGTCAAAGTCGTGTTGGACATTGTCGAGCGAAACCGGACGCAACTTGGCGTCGGGAGTAATCTGCCAGATCTTGAGATACGTTGAAGGGCTGATTGCCGAGTCCTCCATCGATTGGATCACAAGTTCTGTTGCTCCGTCGCCGTTGACGTCCGCCAGAACAAAATCGGTCACCTCCGGAAACATTTCCTTGAGAAGGACCTGGTTCTTCTCTCCCTGGTCACGAAAGACAAAGATGGTGTTAGTGGTCTCGCTCAGATACCCCTTCGGAGACAGCCCGACGGACAGAGCCGCCCACAGTATCCATTTTCCGCGCTCGCTGCTGAGGCTCCGCACGCTTGTCACGACCTGATCTGTGGGAATCTGCAGACGAGACCCAAAGCGAGGAGGCGTGACTGCTTGATAGCCGAGGATCTGCGCGCCCCTGCTATTGGTCAGAATGACGCGACCATCGACGTCAACGGAAAGCGTTTCCGCGCCGCCTGGGGAAGATACCGGTCGCCTGGCCACGACTCTCGCATCTTCTGTAGACTTGTGCGAAGGGAGGGCCTGCGGAATAGCATATGAGGAAGGCATGGCCGCTACCCCAATCACAAAACATACAATGGAGCGATACGTAGTATTGCTCATTGCTGCGCCCTAAAATGAATGAGCACTCATACAATCAAAGAGAGCCGTGAAGTACGGATTCATCTGGTCCAGTTGGGTCTGGCGCGTTGCGTCTCCAGAAGGACTCACGTATTGATCGTAGTTGTTTGGACCGAACGATCGAAGATATGCCGCCCCTGTCAAGATGTTATCATATGCGTCGCCGTTGAATTGTCCCTGTGGAGACAAATCGGTGCCATATGGATTTCCGTGGACGTAAGATTGAAACGCGGGATTCGTATTGTTCGCACTATTCAACTGCATCGGCCCAACATCTACCGTCCCATTCGGATTCTTTTTGCTGTTCCTCATAGCTAGGTTGCTGTTTGATTCCTCGGCGAGGGTTCCGGCCACGACGGAAGGATCGATGCCCATGAGAAAAGAGACCTGATATACGTCCAATCCTGCCTCATAGCCGGGAATGGATCTGCCGTTGCTTCCCGGGATGATCCCTGAAGTACCTCCAAACGCCTGCTTCGCACAATCCTCATAGGCTTTCTCCGTGACGTGAAGCCCCGGCGGGCCCACGGTGCCATCGCTGCTTTTGCCACCGCTGCTGTTGCCAGGACCTGGGCCGCCGCCGTCACACCAAGACGCTATGATTCCCTGCCATACGATTTGATTGCCAATCATGTAGGTCTCCTGAAGTCCCCAGCAATCGAGTCCCAAAGGATCAATGTCTTCGAGGGGGCTGTTGCGGACGTAAGCGTAGCGGTTCCAGGTCAGCGGGTCGCTAGGATCGACTGCGGCGAGACCGGCTGGGTCCGGCGAAGGCCAACGGCCGGAGACTGACTCGTACTCCCGGTCGGGGAAATCATAATCGCCGGCGATGGTATCCTGATTCTGCCCCGTGTACGACACGTCGGTCACTCCAGCCTGCGCGTAGGTTTCTCCGAATGGCGCAATCGCCGTGTCCGAGTACATCGTCCGAATCGGCGTCGAGGCCAAACGCGAGCTTCCCAGCCAGTCCTTGAGTCACGCGGGCTCCAAGTGGAGCCCGCACCCGGGTGCCGATAATACGCCAAGCTGACCTGCCCCGCGCTCGTCGTGTACACCGCCTGTGCCCCCGCCGGCAGCTTTTCAAGTCAAAGGCTGGCCCGCCCGGCCGGCTTCACTGACAGGTGAAGTTACGAGCGTCGTTCGTGTCTCCATGCCCCGAGTACTGGGCGTGTTTGGGATACGCGCAAAGTGGACGGCTTCGGCCAGGAAATGCCCGTCCCGTAGCAATGACCGCGTCCGGCGCTACGCCTTTTTCCACCCAGTTCACCACCGCTCCGAGCATGTCGAATTGGTCGAGCGCCGGCCCTCCCCCGCAGTGGTGCATCCCCGGCACAAGGAACATTCGGCTCCACTCGGCCACCTTGTCTGCACCGCCGTTCGCCGCGGCGAGGGATTGATAGTACTCAAGCGTATCCAGCGGCGAGAACAAGGGATCGCTGTCTCCATGGAAGAAGAGGAGCTTGCCGCCATTCGCAGAAAACGTCGAGAGATTGGTCGACGCCGGCTCTACCAGCGGATCGGAGGCATGCAGCGCCTCTTTGTCGACATCGATCTCGGTCGCGGTCGGATACGGACCGAATAGGCCGTTGGGGCCGAGAGCGAGTAACCCCGGGAACGGGCCGGTCTCCGCGATACCGGCGTCATACAGAAACCCCGGGTACACCTGTGTTCCGTAGGAGTTCTTTGGTCCGGCAAACGCTTTCTTGATGGCCGCAACCTTCTCCGGCGCAATGCAACCATCTCTCTGGCCGCTCTTGCAGGCCAGCACCGCGGGATCGAAATCGCAGCCCAACGGATCGGAGATCATCCCGTCGGCCACCCCATCCCTTGCGTCGCAGCGATTCATCAGAGCATCCATGAAGAGCTTGCGATCAGCATCGGCGAGGAACTTGTCAAGGAGCGGCTTCCCCGTCGCATCTTTGGGCGCCGCCTGGTTGTACGCCACCGGAAACCATTCGCTGATGGCGAGATTCGACAGGCCCGTGCGCATCGCCGGATCGCCTGATACGATTCCGTTGAATAAAGTGGGATACCGCTGCGACAGAATCATGCCTTCGCGTCCGCCGGTCGAGCAGCCGACGAAGTAAGCGAACTCCGCGGGCTTCGTGTAGTAATCCGCGATGATCTTCTTCGCCACCCCCGCCACCTCGGCATTCGCGAGATATGCGAAATCCAGATAGGCTTGCTGGTCACGCATGAATGAAAAATCAAACGGACCCCTCTTCGCCTTGTGACCCGAATCGGTGCTGGCCACCGCGAATCCGCGGACAAGAGCAGGTTTGTCGCCGGAGAACGATGCTCCCAGCGGGTAGGCAACTACGCCATTTCCGCCCCCGCCTCCCTGCATCATGAAGTCACCATTCCATGCTGCCGGTTCAGGCAAGGCGATTGCGAAGCCGATTCCGAACTCTTCGCCGTCTGCACCATTGCGCCGGTTTATCACGCCATCCACGCGGCAGTGCGCAGGCAATGGGCCGATGGCAGGCGCGCCGGGAAACGCAGCCGGAATCGTTGTGCCAGCCGGAACCATGGCCGCCTTCGTGATCTCGACACCCTCAATCTTGAGGCGGCCGAGATCCGCGCACGGGTTTGCCAACTGAGCCCTGGCAACAACGGAAGCACACATGGCTACCATGAACAGAAACAGGAGCCTGAGGCGAAGCATAAGGGACCTTCTTTCTAGTGGAGGGCGGCTGAACGATCGTGGGCAGTGCGCACCAGATTGGTCAGCCAGCTCCCAGCACTTCACGAAAATAGATTGTCGCACGAGCTCTAGTCCGGAATTTGCCGGGCATTGCAGTGCCCGCCTCCCAGGCTCACCTCGGATCGATGCTCCGCGTTCCGGTTTCAGTCACCAGATCGGCGAAGGGCCCAGCCATCCTGTCTCCGCTGACCACGCGACCAAAGAAGTCCGTGTCGATACCCTTGTAGGCAGCGGCTGGTTTCAAATCGCCCTTCACGCTCATCGTCAGCTCGAGTTTGTCCGGATCCAGCGTGGCCGTAATGTCCGCCATGGCTCCATTCATGTCCCAGTGGTGCTCTTCACGCCAGGATTTCAGGTTGTGCCACTCCGGGGGTTCCGGCGTCTTCACACGCAGGAATGGTCCGGCGGCGAACGCCGCGAACGGCCCTCCGGCGGGATTTGCATATACGTTGCCGTCCGCCTCGTTGCGGGCGTTTGTGAACTCGATGGCGGACCGGCCCATCTTGTAGAAGACGTTGTCGTGGACCATCAGGTTGTGGACGTTGTTGGTGTGACCGAAGATGGGCCGGGGCCCGTTGATGCCGGAGATGGTGTCGACGCCGACTTCCTTGCAGTTGAGGAAGAGGTTGTAGGCGATGATGACGTTGTTGGTGTCGCGGATGAGGATTCCCCCGGTCAGGTCCGAAAAAATATTGTTATCGATCTGATTCAGATCCTCGCTGCCTTCGATGTGTACCGCATGCGGATTGACGTTGCCCGGGATGTCGGCAAATAGATTGCCGGTAATCCGCACGTTGGCGTTTGCGATGTCGAGCCAGATGCCGTTGGCGTGCCGGATATGCCGAACGATGTTGTTGCGGAAGAGAAGATTCCTGGCCCCGTGCATCTTGGTGGCTCCCGATTCCGACATCATCGCCGCATCCTGCCAGCCGATCCATTCGAAGAGGTTCTTCTCCACCAGCGTGAAATCAGGACCGCCGGTTCCGCCAAGCCCCTCGATTCCGCAGTAGCGGAAAGTATTTCCGCGGATGATGTCGTAGCCCACCGGCTGCGGCGGCCTGGAAGCCTGCCAATCCTCATTGCCGATGTCGAGGCCCACACTGTTGGCCCATTCAAAGGTGTTGTCCTCGATGATCCAGTGATTGCCGCGGTTGGTTGAAACCATTCCGCGTTGCGGCACGGGGAAGCCGTTGCCTGCGTGCTCGAAGGTGATTCCTTTGATGCGGATATACGCCTGGTACCGGTCTGCCGGAGCAAACACCTGCTCTTCGGTGGTGATCTCGATTGTGTGATTGGCCGGATCGTCGTCGTTCGCCAAACGGATATGAAGCGTCATCCCGTTCGACTCAACCCAGACCTTGCCCGCGTAGGGCGAAAACTCTTGAAACAAGGGCGACCAGTGCACATCGCTGAAGAAGTTCAGCGAGCGCGGGGATGGTCCGGCAAGTTGGGTGGACGATTCCACCGGCTCCAGCGGCTTCCCATCCACAAACACGAGCCCGCGCCGCCGAAAGTAGGTCGCCATATTGTCCTTGGCGTAGTCGATCCAGTAGCGGTTCCCGATCACGTTATCCACTTCGAAAGGGTTGTAGCCATGAAACAGCGCGGGATCCAGGCGAAGCTCCCAAGCCTTCACCGGCTTCCCCGTCGTTGGATCGAAGCCGTAGTTCCAACCCTCGCCTGGGCGCCAGTCCTTGACCACGGCGGAACCCTTGATCACAACCTTCGCCCCGGGCGCGGCTTCGTAGCTGATCATCGCTTCCGGCCCGCTCCCACCGCGAGCTGGCTGGACACACTCGCGATACACTCCCTCTGCAATTACCACGCGCTCTCCCGGTTGCAGCACCTGTGCCGCCCGGCCGATGGTGCGGAAGGGGCGCTCCTGCGTGCCGGGCCCGTTGTCATCGGCGTTCCGGGCCTGTCCGTCCACGTAGTAGGTCTTGGAGAAATGGAGCGGCTTTTCCCACATCGGAAACTGGTTGCCGTCCGGCAGTGTTGTGCCGGATGCAATCGCTGACGTGGCGGCAAGAAGAAGCAATACCGCACATTTCAATATGTGTTTCATCTTCGCTCCTCGCATTTCCCCGCAGCCTTGAAGAAGTCGCTACCTGACTCTCAGAAGTTGCTCCCTAGTCGGAAGACGATCACGTCGACCAGGGGCGAGTCCAATACTCATTGCAAATGAAGGCTCACTTTGATTTCCGTGCCTTCATAAGTTATCTCCTTGTCAACCTCGGTTGTCACCTCGCCACCAATCCCGTGTCCCTTTCCGACCAGAACGACGCGGAACGCGCGCTTCTCGATCATGCCCGGATAAGAGCCTTCGCGCGCGCCGATCGTAAGGACTCCGGCTTGGTCGTTCCAGGTAATCGGAATTACGGAATGCTGACCCTTTTCATAGTCGTAGCTGTCGCCCGCATCCTCGTAGAGATTGAATTCGCCGTCCGCCCCTCGATAGATGCGAAGTTCGATGGGGCCGCCGGGGTCCTGCGTGGCGTATTCGATCTCCGGCCCCATGGGAAGGATGGATCCGGCGCGCACGTAGAGCGGCATACGATCGAGCGGAGCGTCCGCATCGATCTCCTGGCCGCCCGGCACCGAGTTTCCGGTCCAGAAATCGTACCAAGCGGGCGAAGAAGGCAGATACACGCTGCGATGAGTAGCGTTCGCCTTCAGCACCGGATTGACCAGGATGGCAGGTCCGAACATGAACTGGTCGCCGATGTTCCAGGTTTTCTCGTCGGTGCGCCAATCCATCACGAGCGGACGCTCGATGGTGTAATCCTCACTCGTGACTTTCCAGGCGAGCGAGTAGATATAGGGCATTAGACGATAGCGAAGCTTGTCGTAGCGGATGAGCGTGGGCTCAACCTTGTCGTAGGTCCATAATTCATTGTTCGGCCGGTGACCGTGCGTGCGGAAAACTGGACAGAACGTGCCAAATTCAAACCAGCGCGCATAAAGTTCCTGATAGGCAGGCTCTTCAGTAGCGCCGGGGTACGCTGGCCAGTAGCCTCCGATATCGGTTGTCCAATACGGATAGCCGCTAAGCGCGAAATTCAGGCCGGCTGGTATCTGGCGCGCGAGCGCCCAATAGTTGGTGTACACATCCCCTGACCACACGGTGGCGCCGACTCGCTGTTGGCCGAGAAACGCCGAGCGCGTGAGCAGAAACACGCGTTTGCGGTCGGTTTCCGCCCTCCAATGATTCTGCACCCCGAGCGTATGCAGCAGCGGGAACACGTTCGTGTACTCGGCTCCATTACCGATGGCAAGCTGCTTGTTGCGCAGGATTGCGTCCCCCATGTGCGGCCAAAACTCTTCCGGCTCGGCGCTATCGAGCCAGAAGGCATCCCATCCCTGCGCAAGCAGTTTGCCGGGCAGCCGGTTCCAATAAAGATCCCGCGCTTCCGGGTTGCTCGGGTCATACACATGCGCACCGGAAATAAGGAGGTGTTGCGCGTTCAGCGTCTGGAACGTTTGGGATGCAGGATCGAGCAGGCCCCACACGGAAATCATCGTGTGAACATTTTCGTTGTGCAGGGTTTCGAGGTCCTTCGGGACATCGTGGTAGTTGGTGTTGAATATGGGATCGCCCTCCTTCATCCACCAGAACCAGTCCTGCACCATCGTGTCCAGCGGGATGTGCTCCCGGCGATAGCGCCCCGCGATGTTGAGAATCTCGTCGAGCGATACGTACCGGTCCTTCGATTGGAAGAAGCCGTACGCCCACTTGGGCAGCAGCGGAGCATGTCCGGTCATGGTCCGGTACTCGTGGATGATCGTGTCCATCTCCGGGCCGTAGAGAAAGTAGTAGTCAATCGACTTGCCGGCGATGGAGCTGAGCGACAGTTCGCCCGGAAAGCGATTGTCGAAATAGGTGAGGGCCGCCGTGTTCCACATCAGCGCGTAGCCGCGGCTTGATACCAGCAGAGGAATCGCCACGTCCGTGTTGTTCTGTCCCAATTCAACGGTTGCGCCGCGGTAGTTGAACATGCCGTTCTGGTGCTGCCCGAGCCCATAAAGCGCCTCCATCGGCGCAGGAGAGAACCGATCCGTGATCCGGTATGTACTCTCGCCGTTCATTTGCACCGGATCGTAAGTGCGGGGCACACTGGCTCCCTCACGCAGCAGAGCATCTCCATTCGCCGCGCGAAAAGAAACATTGCCGCGTTCAAGCCCGAAGGTCACTTCGAGCTTTTCCGTTTTGAGCGTCGCGGACTTCGCATCTTGCGCGAACTGAAACGGAGCGCCAGCGCAGGATTGGCTTGCATCGAGCATCCAGGGCTGCGGCCCGGTCTGCGCCGACGCATCGGGCTTCGCCAGTACGTGGATCACCGACGCGCCACAAACCGTGACCTCGATCACCTCAGACCCCACCGTGGCGCGCATTCCATGTTCCGACTGTTGAACCGCAACGGGCGGCAAGGAAGGCTTGTCCTGGCCGGGCATCTGACTCATGGCGCTGCGGGCGATGGAGAACAGGATCAGTATTGAAATGGTTCGAAAGACGACAGACAGCACGAACGGCAAAGAACCCCTGGCGGAAGACCGGAACCTCATTGCAGTGCACCTTTCCGTGCGAAAAGAATCCCCAACTTCAGCGTCCGAGAACGCAAAGGGAATGCGCACTCTTCCTTTTAGAAATCCCGCGAGGGCCCCACGCTAGGAGCGCTGTTTGGGATTCTCGATTTGCCAATAAACCGCGTACCGCTGATCGCGAATCTGATACATCGGCATAAGCTCGTATGTCGCGCCTTCTGCGGCTGCCTTGAAACGAAGCTCCGATCCGGAATCGGTCAGGACCCATTGGTCCGGCCCGACACCTGGACCGGCAAGTATCTTCGGCAACGGATCCGCTGAAGGCAGGTGCTCCGGGACGGTGGCCCCGCTGTGGATAACTTTGCTCGGACCGTCAGCCGGACCCGGTCCCAGGTCGGCAGCCAGCACGAGGGGGCCATACAAGACCGCGGCGACAGAGTCATCACCGGGCAGCGCCTCTTGCCGCAATTCCATGGGCAAGCTGATGTTGATGGTGTCGCCGTCCTGCCAGACCCGGCGAATTGCGAGATACGATCCCGGATCTGCAACCGCTTCCAGAGTTTTGCCGTTGATCTTCACCTCGGCAGCATCCGTGGTCCAACCCGGAATTCGCACGTGGATGGTGCGGGCGATCGGACGCGAGGTTTTCAACTTGAGAGTCGTCCCCTGCTCGTGTGGGAATTGAGTGACCTGGTCGATGAGGAGGCCTTCCTCTTTCCAGTCGAGGGTTGACGCGATGAGCTGGTTCACGAAGACATCGCTGCCTCGGCGGAAAAAGATCGTGTCGGCGAACTTGGAAAACTCCTCCGCGCCAGTTCCCGTGCAGCACCAGAAGGATTCCTCCGGCGAGTTATAGGCGCGCCAGTAGCCGGCCGCAAGCGGGAAGAAATACTGCTTCAGACCGTTCGCATTTTGCGTCCCGAGCCGGCAGTTGAAGAGGGAACGTTCATACGCATCCATCCAGCGTGCGTCCGCGGCCCAGCCGAAGACGAGCCGCTGCAATTTCATCAAGTTGTAGGCTACGCAACATTCCGCGTTCGTCCAGCCGAGACTCCCTTGGAGCTGTCCGGGCGGCGTCTTCCAATGCTCATCGAGGCTGGTGTTCCCGATGACGTAATCGCGCGCGGTAATCACTTCTTCGAGGAAATACTCGGCAATTTGCCGGTGCCGGCGATCGCCTGTGACTTCATACGTGCGGGCGGCGCCGATCATCTTTGGAACATTCGTGTTGGCGTGCAGGCCCTGAAGTTCGTCACGGCGCTCCGCCAGCGGATCGAGAATGTCCGGTTGCTCGAAGAGGCGGGCGATTTCCAGATACCGGTCCTTCTTTGTCAGTGCCGCCAGGTTCACCAGGACCTCGTTCATTCCTCCGTATTCAGTGCGCAGCATGTGCTGACGGTGCTCGGCGCTGATTCCCGAGAAGAAGTCGCCCGACCACCGGGCCATGCCTTCCGCAATCTGAAGCGCATCGGAGTTGCCCGCCAGGACGTGCATATCGAGCAGCCCGGCCATAATCTTGTGATACGTGTAGAAGGGCGCCCACACTGGTTTTCCCTGAACCAGGTGCTCGAACAGATCGGCCGGGTAGGCGCTCAGATATCCATTTCCCATCTTTTGCTGGCATTGAGCGAGGCCGGAGACCAGCTCATCGCCTTTCCTTTTGAGGACATCGTTGCCGGAAGTGGCCGAAGCCAGGGCGACGGCCGACAAGAAGTGCCCTCCGGCGAAATGGCCGCGCAATTCGCAGGTAGGATCTTCCCAACCCTTATACGGCACCGCGCTCGAGGAGATGCCGGCTGTGACACGAAACGTATGCAGGAGACGATCGACGGAAAGGGAATCGAGGTAGCCCGCATTGATCTCCGTCTGCTCCTTGAAGATGCCGGGAGCGAGGCGGACCGAACCCAGCGGAAACGGAGCTAGCCTCGCGCTTGCGTCAGAGGGCGCATCCATGCACAAGAGGTCCGCCGGCGCGAGGTAACGGAAGAGACTGAGGCCAGCGGCGACGGTGCTCGTCTTCAGGAAACTGCGGCGGGAATGATCTATCATTTGAGGCTCTCCTTTTGCCGATCTGCCCTATAACGTCCATGAAAACGCTTCTCGGGCCTGTGCCGGACGGCGGCAGGGACCGTCACACGCCAAGGATGCAGGCCATTTGCGGCCGCGGAAATCGAACGGACAGTTTACCCGGAACCGCGTCGAACCTCGATCCCGAGGTCAGCCGGATAGAGGACTTTGGCTTTGGCGGCGTCAATGGGAAGTTCGACCGTGTCGGGGCCCTCCAATCGCCAAACGCCCAACGAAGTCCAACCGGGAGCGCGCATACCGAGCGCCACCGGGGCGTTCCGATTCGTCACATCCGGCAGACCCAAAGGATAGAAGGGCACAGCGTGCGGGATGTGGTCGCGAATCGTTTGCCTGTATATGCTGATGCCGTTCGTCACCTGGAGCAGCGCGCTGGCAGAAATTGCGTCGAGACGCCCGCTCTGGTGAATGCGGCACATCATGGCCGTAACCAGGTTGAAGCTGGCCTGATCGGCATCCGCCTTCGCCAGTGGATACGACCAGATTGCGAGTTGTTCGGGCAAAACTGCCGCAGACGCGCCCACCAGAATTGCCGGAAGGTTTAAGTAGTTTTCCTGGTCGGTCATGGACTGTATCTGGAGACGGCTGAGCATCGCGTAGTCCATGCGCCCGCCTCCGCTGCCGCAGTTTTCAATGACCAGGCCGGGGTAGCGGTTCAAAATGCCGTCCAACCAGTCCAGGTGGGCGCGGTTATGCTCAAGGAGGCCTTGTCCGAAGCTATCCGCGTTCAGCTCGGTTCCTTGCAGCGAATCGACATTGTAGTCCATTTTGATGTAGCCGACGCCGTAGTCGTTCACAATCCTTGCGATCACCTGATCGAGGTAGGCCCGCACTTCGGGGTTGCGGAAATCAAGCAGCAGGCGGGAATTCTTGAACACCCTTTTGCCGTGGCGGACGAGGAACCAGTTGTCCGGCTTTTGAGCGAGCAACGACTTTGCCCCGGCAACCTCGGGCTCGAGCCACAATCCCGGAATCATTCGGGCCTGCCTGACCTGATCGAGCACAAACTTCAGTCCGTGCGGCCAGCGCGAGGCGGAGGGCTGCCAGGCGCCGATGGTCTGGCTCCAGTCTTCTTGGAGCTCCGCGTACCACCCGGCATCGATTACGAAATACTCGCAGCCGGCTTTTGCCGCGGCCGCGATCAGCGGCAGTTCCTTGTCTTCGGTCGGGTTGGCCCAGAGACAGTTCATGTAATCGTTGAAAATAACGGGGCATCGCAAATTGTCTTCGCGTGGTTTCTCGCATGCGACGCGGCGATAGCGGGTCAATGCCTCGACGGCGTGGCTGAATCCGCCTTGCACACATCCGACAGCAACCGGGATTGTCTGGTAAGTTTCCCCGGGCTTCAGATTCTTCCACGCGGCGGAATGAAGGTCGTCGGGTCCTCCGAGGTACGCATATACATCGTCCGCAAAGATGCCTCGCAGCGAAGAATTGGAGATTTCCCAATACCACGACCCGTTGTGCTCAATTTGCCAGAACCAAATCACGCCCATGCGCGTGTTTTCCACCATGGCCATGGGAAGGTACTTCTCCGTGGACCAGGTTCCGACGCTTGCTGCCGACGCCTCCGACCAGCTGGTTCGTCCGTTCTCAACAAATCCAAGTTCGGAAGGACGCACAGAGTGCCACTGAGCTTCCGCCATCCAACTGTTGTACGCCAGGTGAATGACCATCTCTTGTTCGTAGTTCTGCGCGTCGGCCAGGGAGTGCAACATCGCTGAACTCAAATACTCGATCCCTACTGGCGCGCTCCCGGCATTGGTGACTCGCGTCCATCGGCGGACGACCGGAACCCCATCGAAGGAGTCGTAGAAGGAATCCACTTTGATTCCCAGTACCGGATCAACGTGGCTCAGGACCAACCGGCGCCCCTTGCCGGTCGATTCCTCGCGTCTTCCCTTGAAGATGAGGCGATCTCCCGGCCGACCGACGCCCTGCTTCATTCCCGGATCAGGCGAGTTCTCCCCACTGCACTGAATCGCAGTCTCTACACCGGACGAAACCATGGGCGCAATGTTCGCCTGTATAGCCCGAGTGGGCATGAGGAACTTCTGGCGGAGCTTTTGTTCGGACAACTCGTACGCAAACGTCAGCTCCGGTGTACTCCACTCGAATGGCTGTTGTTCGGTTGACGCGTTCGGCAGGTCTGCTGCAAAAGCCAGATCGGGCAGCAGCGATCCCAGAGCCGTGATTCCGGTCGAGCAAATAAATGTCCTGCGATTCATGATCACCTTCTACGAGAACTAATTGCGGATTCCCGGAATTTGATGCGGCGTCCGGAAATCCACGAAGCCGAAGCTGTTCAGCGGAAGAGTATCGTGTATGTCATTCCGCTTTTCGTGCGGATGGTGCCGTCCTTTCCCGCGACCACCGATTTTCCGTTTGAAGCGTGAATACCGGAAACGGTTTGTCCCTGCGGCGGAATCAGTCGGATTACTCCCTCGCTCTTCGCGTGGAGTTCCATGAGATGATCTTCCCCGCCTTCCATCGCATATCGAGAGTTGCATTTCCCCGGACGTGGACTCCCCCGATGGACCCCTCCGACCATTGCTCAGGCAGGGCCGGAAGGAGTTCGATCTCGACGAATTCCGGCGTCCAACGTGACTGGACCAGGGCCTCCAGCATTCCGTTTGCCGCTCCCAGATTGCCGTCGATCTGGAATAAACCCGGTGGATGCGTATCCATAAGGTTGGGAAATGTGGATTGGCGAAACATCACCTGTAGGCTGTCGTAAGCCTGTTTGCTATCGTGCAAATGATCCCAGTAGTTCACGACCCAGGCTCGAGACCATCCCGTTTGTCCGCCACCGAAGGAGAGCCGTCTTTCCAAAGAGACTCGTGCCGCCCTGGCCAGGTCGGGCGTGTGCTCGAGAGAGATCTGCGTGCCGGGGAAAAGCGCCCAGAGATGCGAGATGTGGCGGTGCCCCGGCTCAGGCTCGTCATAGTCCCGCTGCCATTCCTGCAGTTGACCCAGCTTGCCGATCGCAAACGGGGGCAGTTTACTGCGCGCATCTTCAACCTGTTTCAGGAAGGCCGCGTCTTCCCCCAGGATTTTCCCCGCATCCAGCGTGCGCGTGAATAGCTCCCGCAGGATCTCGATATCCATGGTTGGAGCCATCGTCAAGGAATGCGCGGTACCATCCGGCAAGCGATATCGTATTCTCCGGCGAGATAGACGGCCCGGTGACCAGATGCCCGGAGCCGTCGTCAACCAGATAATCGAGATAGAACTGAGAAGCATCATGCAGGATCGGCCACGCTCGATCTCGAAGAAAGCTCTTGTCCAGCGTGAAGGCGTAGTGGTCCCACGCATCCAGTGACAGCCACGCGCCGCCCATCGGCCAGATGCCCCATTGATACCCATCGATCGGTTCGGCATCGCCCCACAGGTCCGTGTTGTGATGAATCACGAAGCCTCTCGCGCCGTAGTATTCCTGGGCGACGCGCATTCCCGTGCCGCTCGCAGGTGTGCGGACCATGTCGATGAGGTTGATCAGGGGCAACATGGTCTCCCCCAACCCGGCGGGTTCGGCGAGCCAGTAATTCATCTCGGCGTTGATATTGATGGTCCACTTCGATCCCCACGGATTACTGATGCCCGCGGCCCAGATTCCCTGCAAATTCGCGGGCAGACCGTCGGGACGCGAGGAGCTGATGAGCAGGTAGCGGGCGAACTGAAAATAAAGTTGCTGCAAGCCGAGGTCGTCGGCCCCGGCGCTGACGCGCTTTACTCGCTCATCGGTGGGCAGGTCTTCGTTTACGCCAGGCGCTGCTTCGAGATGGAGAGCCATGCTCCGGTACATCGGCTGATACACGGCCTCTTGCCTGGCGAGAATCTCCTCGGCGCTATGCGTACGCGCCTGGGCCAACGCGCGCTCGCACTGTGCCTCGGGATCGCCGCCTGCGAATGGCCCGCCCTTGAAATCGGTGGCTGCCGCAATCAGGATTGTCACAGAATCTGCATCGGTAACCGCCAGCTCCGATCCGTCCGCTTGGACACCGCCGCCGGACGGCACAACCAGCGCTTCACCGGCAAATCGTATTTCGTCCTTATGCTCAGGGCCCTCGCGCAGCACGAGGGTGTCCTGCCCGCGCGTGTGGACGCTGAAATCCGCCGGCCGGTCCATGCTCATCCGGAAACTAATTGCGGCTTTCGTGTCGGCGCTAAGCCGCACGACGATCACTTCGTCCGGTACCGAGGCGAACACCTCGCGTGCATAGTGCACGCCGTTCATCGCGTACGTAATTCGGGCGACGCCTGTTTCCAGGTCGAGCTGGCGACGGTAATCGCTGATGGTCGCCCTGCTGGATGAGCGCAGATAGAGATCGCCCAGCGTACTGTAGCCGGGCATGCCGGGAGGGATGCCAATCATGCTCTCCTGTGCGAGCTTTTCGGCGGCAGAAATCCTGACGCCATCCAGACCTTGCGACTCAAGCAGAAGCCGGCGAATCTCAGGCACTGCTTGGTGCGCCCGCGGATTCAGGCGATTCGCACGGCTGCCCTGCCACAACGAGGATTCGTTCAACTGAAGATGTTCATCCGCGCCGGAAGTTTGGGAACCATCCATCAGGGGATCATTCTGACGGGAAAATTGCAGATCTCCGTTGTTCTGGCCGGAGTTCGCCCCGCCGAAAACCATCGCTCCCAGACGGCCGTTGCCGAGAGGAAGAGCTTGATCCCAGATTGGAGCGGGAGACCGGTACCAGAGCACCTGGTTTGGGCTATGCGAAGCCGGCTGCACCCGTAGATCGGAGTGTCCGAGGAGGACTAAGAAGCCGGCAAGTGCGATCAGTTTTGTGATTCGAACCATCGACATGGATGTGCCAAAGAGAGCCGGCCTCCGCGATGCGTCCTACGCGCCGTCAGTATGGCCGATGCGCTTCCGTCATGCCTGGCCAGGTATCCGTCCGGAAGGGACCGGCTGGTAATCCTGCTCCGTTGAACAGGGTCGCAGCCGGATTCGACTGCCAGGCATAGCGAACCTCTTTCGGATTTGGCACCGAAGGCGACGAAACTACCACCGTATCGCCCTCGATGTGTGCGTCGGCCCAATACCACTTCCGGTCCTCTCCGGCGATGGAGAACTCTCCCAACTTCTCTCCTTTCACCACCAGGCCGCCGTCCGTGTTTGCGAAGTGCAAGCGGATCGAGCCTGGAAGGCGCTCGACCGACGTTAGAGTTGGACCCGCATACACCACTTTCTTGCCGTAGTATTTCGCCAGCGCGCATAGGGCCAGACGTTCGCCCACGGGCTGTTTGTCCGGTGAATGAATGCTGTTCGGATCGCCTGTGTCGATGGTGACCGCCAAGCAGGAATTGGGAACAGTGGCGGCAGTCAGCGCCTGAGACTCCCGCGTTTCGGCCCAGGTGTCGTCCACCGGTGTCGCGCTGCGATGCTGGAAGGCCGGGAGGCTGACAATGTAGAAGGGAAAATTACCTTGTCCGAAGAGCTCTCGCCAGTCTGCGATCATCACCGGAAGAATTCTCCGGTACTGGTAGCCGCGGTCCGAGTTCTGTTCGCCTTGATACCACAGGGCGCCCGTAATCGCGAGAGGCGCAATCGGCTTCAGCATTCCTTCGTAAAGAACGGCAGGCATCACCGGCCAATTCTCGTAGGCAATGGGCAGGGGATGCGGCGGACGAGCGTCCACGCTGAGCATCCCTTTCCACTGGCCCGCCAGCGGAATGCTCGTCTTGTCTCCAAGCAGCAGATGCAATTCTTCCGGCTTGCCAAGGAATCCGCCGTCCGGCTTTGTTTTGAGGACACGGATGGCGACCACGTTTCGGCCCGGCTTCAGCACCCCCTCGGGAAGGAAATAGACGCGCGGGTTCTCCACCCAGGAGCTGGCGCCGACGAATTGCCCGTTGATGTACACCGAATCCATTCGCTCAATTGAGCCGAGGAACACCAACGCGCGCCCTGAGGGCAGCGGGTCCGGCAGCACGATCTCTTTTCTGAACCAAACCACTGCGGGAGTGTCGGGCACGCCCAATTCCGCGAAGCCGCCCGGAATGTTCACGGACTTCCAGCTGGAGTCATCCAGTTCGGGAGCCGCCCAGTTTCCCCTGAGCCCGATGTCGTACTCGTCGTACCAGTGCATCACATAATTGCCGTATTCGGGCGCGCCCTCGGCGGCCAGTCTCTGCACCTCCGCCAGCGGGATATCGAAATCGTGGAGAGGCCGAAGCGCCTCGGCGCTGGTCCACGCCTCCGCGGGCGTGCCGCCGAGCGCATCCACGACCAGGCCGATGGGAACGTGGATCTCATTCTGGATTTTGCGCGCAAAGTAGTACGCGACCGCCGAAACCCGGTCTGCCGTTTCCGGAGAGACAACCTTCCAGGTTCCTTCGATGACGTCGACAGGCCGGTAGGCAGGATGTCCCTCCACGGTGAGAAAGCGAATCTCCGGGTAGTTTGCCGCCTTCACTTCGTCCTCTCCGTTGCGCGTGAACCGGAGCGGGAGCTGCATATTGGACTGGCCGCCGCACAGCCAGACGTCGCCAACCAGGACGTTTTGCAGTTCCACATTTTCATGGCCGGTGATCCGGATGGTGTAAGGGCCGCCGGCGGGAGGCGGCTGAATTTTCACTTGCCAGCGACGGTCCTGGCCCGCAACGCCCTTTGCGGTCTTGCGTCCGATCTGTACCCGTATGTGGTCACCGGGTTCAGACCAGCCCCAGATTGTATTCAGTTTGCCGCGCTGCAAAACCATGTTGTCGCCGAAGATGGGGCTGACGAACGGGAGCGGCTTGGCTGCCGTTTCCGGTTTGCCCGGGACCTGAGCGCTGCAATTGACCACAAACAGGAGCACGACTGCGGTGGCCACGCGATGAATGCATTTGGAAATCATGAGTTCGAGTCCCTCTCAGCAACCCACTTCAAAGCGATGCATAGGATGCGCCCGTTACTCGGGCAACATCTTTGTACCCTTTACGCGGAATTTCCTCGACAGCGTCGGCGCTCCCGTGTTCGGTTGACCTCCGCCGATCGACACTGAATAGATTCCTTCCGCAATGATCGGCTCGCCTGCTTCGCTTACCATGCTCAGGTCGCGATCCTTAAGTTCGAAGCGCACTTTCTGCGATTCGCCCGGCTTCAGGTGCACGCGCTTGAAGCCGCGCAGAGCTCGCAGCGGGGCTCCGGGCACATTGGGGAAGCCGAGGTAGAGCTCCGCCACTTCATCCCCCTCGCGCTTCCCGGTATTTGTGACCGTAACCTCCGCCGTAAATGAATCGCCCGCGGTGATGGCATCCTTCGGGAGCGTCAAATGGCTGTAGGAGAAATTTGTGTAGCTAAGGCCATAGCCAAACGGATACAGCGGCTTGCCCCTGAAGTAGCGATAGGTTCGGTTCTGCATCGAATAATCTTCGAAGGGCGGCAACTGCTCCACACCGGTGTAGATTGTCACCGGCAAGCGGCCCGCGGGATCATTCTTCCCGGAAAGGGTCTCCGCGATGGCTGCGCCACCCTCCTCGCCCGGATACCAGGACTCGAGAATTGCGTTTACGTGTTCGCTGGCCCAGTTCACCGCGAGGGCGCTTCCGTTCGCGAGCACAAGGATCACGGGTTTTCCGGTCGCCGTCACGGCTTCAAGCAAAGCCTCTTCTGGTTTCGGAAGATCGAGGCTGGTGCGGTCGCCGCCCTCGAACCCTTCCTCATGAACCGGCATTTGTTCGCCTTCGAGATCGCTGGTAATGCCGAGGACCGCAATGATGACGTCCGCGTCCTTCGCCGCAACCACGGCGTCGGGACTTGGCTTGGGATCGTACTTTGTCCAGATCAACTGGGCCTCGACAGGCCCGGCTTCCGACAGCCGATACGTGACATGGATTGCCACTCTCTTCCCCTGCTCAAGGTGGACGCGTGCGGTCTTTGCCTGCGATTGCTCTCTATCCCAGTATTGCATCGCAAGCGGTCTACCGCCGACCACGACCATCGCGAAGTCGCCTTTGCCTCGCATCCCAATGCTGTATTCGCCGGTTTCGTTTGCCGTGAGAAAACCGCTCCACTCGACTGACAGCGGATACTTGCCCAGGGCCTCCTGGGGAATGTCCTCCGATTTCAAATCAACGTTGCTCACCTGTCGTGTCGCCAGCAGAGTGCCCCCGGCCGGATACACATTTCCTGTGGAGAACCGGGCAGTGAGCCCCGGCTGGCCCTCCGGCGTTGTCAGCGCGGACGCCGGAACCGTGTCTCCGTCGTTGCGCAGGTACTGCGTTCCGGGCACGAATGTAATCTGGGCTTCGGGATACTCCTCCCTGAGTCCTTCGAGCACCGATACGGTGTGCCTGGGAGTGCCGTTGTAGTTGCCAAGCAAATATTTTGTCTGGTCTGCCAGCGGCCCCACTACCGCGATCTTGATTGTGCCCGGTTTCAGCGGCAAGGTGCCGTCATTCTTGAGGAGCACCATCGACTCATTCGCGAGCCTGCGGGCGAGCGCGCGGTGTTCGGCGCCATCGAGCTGCTTTTCATCGATCTTCGAATACGGAACCATCTCCGGCGGATCGAACATGCCCAACTTCATCCGCGCCGTAAACAGCCGAATCAGCGCCGTATCGATCTCGCTCTCCTTCAAAATGCCTTGCTTGTATGCGTCGTAGTACGCCCTGTAATCGTGATCGTCATTTACTTTCGCGAAATCGATGCATTCGTTGTCCATGCCGCGCTGCACGGCCAACGCCGAAGCTTCGGGCTGTGTCTTCGTGAAATGATGGTCGCGGAAGATGTTAACGACGGCATCGCAATCCGAGACCACGTAGCCCTGAAAATTCCACTTGCCCCGCAATTGGTCCTGCAGAAGGAACTCGTTTACGCAGGCAGGCTCACCATTGACGCTGTTATAGGCGCACATGACAGAGCCGGCCTTGCCCTCGATTACGGCTGCGCGGAACGCCGGCAGGTAGGTGTCCAGCTCGTCGTGCTTGCTCACCTGCACGTCCGCCGTGTGCCGCGTCGGCTCGGGTCCACTGTGTACAGCGAAATGTTTCGGCGTCGAAATAGTGAGATAGTATTTGGGATCGTCGCCCTGCATGCCCGTGACAAATGCAACGTCCATGCGCCCTGCCAGGAAGGGATCTTCGCCGTAGGTTTCCTGCCCTCGCCCCCAGCGGGGATCACGAAAGATGTTGGCGTTCGGCGCCCAGAAGTCGAGACCTTCGAAGACATTGCTGTGCCCGTCACGCATTGCTTGGGCGTGCTTGATTCTTCCTTCGATCCCGATGTCCGTGGCCATGAGATGAATTGAATCTGGATCGAAGGTCGCGGCCAGACCGATCGGTTCCGGAAATTCGGTGACGCCGGGACGCTGCACGCCGTGCAACGCCTCGCTCCACCAGTCATACGCTGGAACGTTCAACCGTGGTACTGCGCGGGACTGATTCACAAGCTGTGAGACTTTTTCCTCCACGGTCATGCGGTGAACCAGATCCGTAGCTCGTTGTTCCGCGGGCAGCGCGGTGTTCAAATACGCAGGGTGCTCAGAGTTCTGGGACCCCAACCTGCCCGCACACAGGAAAGCAAATATCGCGATTGAAATTCGGAATCCGGCTGTGCGCACGTCTCACCTCTTAAGGCCAGAGCGGTTTGTACAGATTCAGTGAAACCTCCCGCTTCCAGCACAATCTAGTCCAACTCTCTCCCAAAGACTCAGAGTCTAGGGCGTCACTGAGCTTTCCTGCAAGCGCTTTGGTACGAAGTCCTTCAGACCACGACGGCAATGTCTGCGGTTCATGCGCTGCGCCCGGCGATTCGTAGAAGACGTGCTTGACATCCGCCTCCACCAGCGCGCCCGCGCAAGATTCGAGGGATTCTTCACCCGAAGAATGCGCCGCGCGAGTAATCGATTCTTCGCCGTACCGGTCTTGTTCCCCCGGAACATTTCACCCGGAGGGGAAGCGAGTGCATCCTAGACTCCGGGAACATCGCCGGAAAAGTCTCATTCTTAGGCCTTATCTATCGATTTATTAGATATAATTCCCGGGCATGAAGACAACCCTCGATGAATGGGAAATCCTGCAAGCCGTCGTCCAGTTGGGCGGATTCGCACCGGCAGCCGAACAGCTCAATCGCTCTCAGTCCACGATCAGCTACGCCATCTCTCGGCTGCAGGAGCGGCTTGGGGTACAGCTTTTTGAGCAGAGAGGCAGAAAAGCCCACCTGACGGAAACGGGGCGCGTGCTGCTGGCCGACGCGGACCCCCACTTGGCTGGATTTCACCAGCTCGAGCAGCGAGCTCTCTCGCTTGCCTCCGGTGGACAGTCGGAAATTCGACTCTCGGTGGACAGCCTCTTTCCGAACGAGCGCCTCTTTGCCGCTCTTGCGGAATTCGCCCGGCGCTTTCCGTACGTCCACCAGAAAGTCCGCCAGGCCGCTTTTCTCTCCGCGGATTCCGAGTTTTCTGCGCACAACGCTCATCTCTGTGTGGCGGGCCTGATGTCGCGCGAGTATTTCGTCAAACCGATCCTGTGTATCCGGATGCTGGCCGTCGCCCGCCAGGATCATCCGCTCCATTCTCTGAAGCGGAAACTCGCCCGGATCGAGATGACGCAACACATGCTGGTGATCATCGAAGGAGCAGGTTCCGGCAGCACCAAGCGCCAACCGCGGAGTCCCGCTCAACGCTTCCTGCAGGTCAGTACGATCGAAGCTGCGATCGATGCGGTTCGAAGCGGGCTCTGTTTCGGCTGGCTGCCGGCGTACCGCGTGCAGCCTCAGTTGGAAGCTGGAGAATTCCTTCCTCTCCGCATATCGGTCGGCGGCACGAGGGAGGTGCGCCTCAATCTCGTTTGCAAGGACTCGAATCTTGGCAGCCGCGAGGTAAGTGTCCTTGCCGGCCTGCTGGGCATGAATCGCGAGACGCAGGTGATTTGAAAACGCGATCCGCGGCAGGGCCCATCCCGGCGCCTCGGAGGGATCGTCCGACTCATCGATAGAGTCGATGGGAATGAAGCGATTTATTTTCCTTGCTCTCCATAAAACGACGTTTGTATAGTTGCGCCGCTTGGAAGCTGAGACCATCATCTTGCCGCGATCATGTAGGGACCTCATGCTGTGGTCTGCGATTCGAGCAGGCATCAGACCCTGGTGTGTAAAGACCTACAGACAGAATCCTCTGGAGCACCGCCGAAACAACGCCGGCAAGGTGTGTCGTCTTATCGTAACGCCTTCGTTAGCGGAAGGTATGGATCTGCCGGCCGCCAAACGCCGGGTTTCAAGTGAGCCGATCAATTAACGCGGAGGGAGCCTTCATGTCCAAATCAGATTCTCGCAATGGCGGGCGTCTTAACCGTCGCGATGTGCTGCGGCTTTCAGCGACCGCCGGCCTCGTCCTCGCCGTAAACACGCCGAGCGTTGCGCTCGATAGCACCAAGACCGCAACGCACCAGCAACCGGGAAACTGCACTACGCCGCGGACCGCAGTGGCCAACACTCAATATGGCAAGGTGCGCGGATTTCTCGATGGTGGCGTTCTCACGTTCAAAGGAATTCCGTACGGCCAGGACACCAGCGGCGAGAACCGCTGGCTGCCGGCAAAGCCTCCAAAGCCTTGGAAGGACGAATACCCCGCTCTGATCTACGGGGCCAACTGTCTTCAGAACCTGCATAACTACACCGCGATCGAGCAGTCGTTCCTGCAGGACTGGGACGACGGCTACATGAGCGAGGACATGCTCAAGCTGAACGTCTGGACCCCGAGCTTGACGGGCTCGCGCGCCGTGATGGTGTACTTCCACGGCGGAGGATTCAGTTTCGGCTCGTCCTATGAGCTGCCCTCGCAGGAAGGCGCGCAGATGGCGCGTCATCACGACGTGGTGGTGGTCACAGTGAATCACCGCCTCAATGTCCTGGGATTCTTCGATGTGTCTGGAGTGGGCGGTTCCGCTTATGAGGACTCGGTCAACGTAGGAATGACCGACCTGGTCGCCTCGCTGCGGTGGGTGCAGGAGAATATCGCGAACTTCGGCGGCGATCCCAACAAGGTAATGATCTACGGCCAGTCCGGCGGGGGATCCAAAGTGACGTGCCTCCTGGGCATGCCGTCGGCGGCAGGATTGATCCATCGCGCATCCGTGCAGTCGGGTGGCGGAGGCAATATTCCAAGCGGCGAACAGTCAAAGAATTTCGCCACGCAGGTGGTGAAGGAACTCGGGCTTCAACCCAATGACATCGCTTCGCTGCAGAAGATGGAGTGGTCCCGGCTCGTCGCTGCGGGGAATACCGTGGCGACCAGGATCAACCCGCCGATGCGAGGCATGTTCGGACCGGGATCGCCTCCGGGTGCGGTTCCGCGAGTCGGCTGGACGCCGACGCTCGATGGCCGCATCATTACGCTCCGATCCTTCAACGACACCGCTCCCGAGCTGTCAAAGAATGTGCCGATGCTGATCGGCTCGGTGACTGAGGAAGGCATGCGCTACAGCTCCAATCCTTCCGAAGAGGAGTGGCATCAGACGCTGGTGGGAATGTTGGGAGAGGCCAAGGCCACCGCGCTCATCGGCGCAATGAAGAAAGCGAATCCGGAAAAGAGCATCCGGACTTTGTCCTATGGTGTCGCGGGAGTGAGCGCGCGCAACAACGTGCAACGCATGGTCAAGCTGAAGTTCGAACAGAGCGGAGCTCCCGTCTACCAGTACTTGTTCAGCTGGCAATCACCAATGCTTGATGGCGTTGCGGGCGCATGGCATACGGCCGAGCTCGCCTTCTGCTTCGACAACGCGAAACGATGCGAACAGGGCACGGGCAACACGCCTGAGGCACAGGCGTTGGCCACGAAGATGGCCAATGCGTGGGCGAACTTCGCCCGCACCGGGAACCCCAGCCAACCAGGCTTGACCTGGACGCCGAGCGATGCGACCCGTTGTCAAACTATGATCTTCGACAATGAATGCCGCATGGCGGACGATCCCGGGGGGGAAGTGCGCCGGATTCTGTTGAGCTGAGGGCAGCTTCGGAAGCGTCTGGCGCGATCGGGCCGAAGGCGGTGAGCGTTTCCAGGTAGCCACGTGCGGTTGGACATCCATCGGAGGACTTGATCGGAATGAATCGATTGGGTCCTCTTGTCCCTGCTTGCGCGGTGTCTATATATCCCGGGAGTTTCAGAAGCGGTCCTGAAGTCGGAAGCGGGCCGGAAGTATGACGAGGAATTTGCATGGCCGGGGATTGTCATGCCGTACTCGAGTACCTTCGTCAAACTGACCACCCCTCTTCTGCAAGGAGGCATTCGTGGTGCGCCGGCTTCTTGTCGCAATAAGTTTCGTGGCTGTGATCCTGGCTGTACCGGTCATGGCCGATGAAAAAGCTCACCTCTCCATTGACGCGTCCAAGACCAGGGCCAGGATCGACCGCAATATTTTTGGCCAGTTCGCGGAAAATCTTGGACACGGCGTCAACGAAGGCATTTGGGTGGGGCCGGACTCCAAGATTCCGAATACACGCGGCATTCGCAACGATGTTGTGTCCGCACTTCGAGAGCTCAAAGTGCCGAATGTGCGCTGGCCAGGCGGCTGCTACGCGGACGAGTACCACTGGCGCAACGGCATCGGCCCGGCTGACAAGCGAACCGCAACGCTCAATTCAGTCTGGGGTGGCGTCATCGAGCCCAACACCTTCGGCACGCACGAGTTCATGGACTTTCTCGACCAGATCGGCAGCGAGGCCTACATCTCCCTCAACGTCGGCACCGGAACTCCGAAGGAAGCTGCCGACTGGTTGGAATACATGACCGCCGCGCAGGAGACAACATTGGCTAGAGAGCGCGCCGCCAATGGCCATCCCGCTCCCTTCAAGGTTGGGTTCATCGGTATTGGCAATGAGAGCTGGGCCTGCGGCGGCAACATGACCGCTGACTACTACTTGAGCCAGCTCGGGATCTACAGCCACTTCGTAAGGAACCTGAATCCGGCTCAGCAGGACAAGCAGCAGATGCTGCGGATCGCCGTCGGCCCGGGCGGCCCTTCCACCGAGTGGACCGAAGCCATCATGAAGGCTTACCAGCATCACGGATGGAGCTGGGACATTGACGGGCTTTCGCTTCACTTCTACACGATGAGAGGCTGGCCCCCCTCGACGGCCTCGACGGGATTCGGTGTAGGCGAGTACGCCGAGACGCTGAAGTCCACACTGGCCCTGGACGGTCTCCTGCGCAAGCAGGAGACCGTCATGGACGAGTACGATCCAAAGAAGCACGTTGCACTCGTGGTGGATGAATGGGGCGCCTGGCACGCGCCGCTGCCCGGCACGAATCCCCAGTTTCTGGTCCAACAGAACAGCCTGCGCGACGCCATCCTGGCATCGCTCAACCTCAACATTTTCGCTCGCCATGCCGACCGCGTGCGCATGGCCAACATCGCCCAGATGATCAACGTGCTGCAGGCCATGATCCTGACCGACAAGGAGAAGATGGTCCTCACGCCCACCTACTACGCCTTCAAAATGTATGTTCCGTTCCAGGACGCGACGTTTGTCCCGGTCGCCTTCGATGCCGGCACCTACACGCAGGGCAGTGTCAGCCTGCCTCGCCTGGATGCGATCGCAGCGATAGACGCGACCGGCAAACTGTGGCTGGAGATCACCAACCTGGACCCCGTGGAGCCGCTCGAGATCGAGGCCGACCTTACCGGCATCGCGGCGAAATCCGCACATGGAGAGACATTGACGGCGCCCGCGGTGGACAGCATCAACACTTTTGAGGCGCCTAATACCGTCGTGCCGAAGCCCGTTTCAGCGAAGGTTGAAGGCGGTAAGCTGATTCTGAAACTGGAGCCCAAGTCGGTAACCGTTATTTCAGTCGAGTAATGAACAAGCATGAATGTCTAGACCTGCACCACAGCTTGCAGGGTTTCCCATTCATCGAGGTTAGTGCTCATGAGCAGAAATACATCGAACAATTCGATGTATCGGGACCGAAAATACGACTTTCACTTCGATATTTCCTGAGCGTAGTATGCGTTGCTTGAGATCAAACGAGCGGGGAGTTGGGTCCTGTTTAGCGGCGGGCTTGCTTGGCCGTGAAATCGATTTCTCAACTTTGCGTATCTACATAGGCGAGCGCGAAGCTCCGCCGCTTGGGCGCGCGGCGTGATCGGAATCCGGACTTGAACGAGGAGGCATAAGATGAAGCTAGTTGGCCTAGTTGGTATTGTGGTGCTTCTGTCCGCGAGTGTTTGTTGGGCGCAGGCGCCGGACAGTTTTCAGCCGGCTACGACCAACGTGTGGGATGCCGCATATCCCCGCGTTGACAGTGCTGGCAGGGCGCAGTTTCGCGTGAAGGCTCCGGACGCCACCAAGGTGCGGTTGAATTTTTGGAGCGGGCCGAAACTGGATATGGAGAAGCAGCCGGACGGAACCTGGACGGTGACGACCCCACCCCTTGTTCCTGGCTTTCACTATTACACGTTGATAATAGACGGCGTTGAAGTCAGCGACCCCAACAGTGCGTCGTATTTTGGCGGCGGCAAGTATGCAAGCGGCATTGAGATCCCGGAGCCGGGAGCCACGTACTATTCACCCCAGGATGTGCCTCACGGGCAGGTCCGCGAGATTTGGTACTACTCGAAGGTGACCGGCAGCTGGCGGCACGCGCTGGTTTATATTCCGCCGGACTATGAAGCGCAGACGAAAGCTCGCTACCCGGTGCTCTACCTGCAGCACGGCGGCGGCGAAGACGAGACGGGGTGGATCAGGCAAGGCCACGCAAATTTCATTCTCGACAATTTGATCGCGGCTGGAAGTTGCAAGCCGATGATCGTCGTCATGGCTTATGGTTACGCGCGGCGCGCCGGTCAACCCGTCCCCGATTTGACGGGGAAGCCCTTCGGTTCGCCCGAAATGATGCGGGCCATGCAGGATATGGCAGCGGCATTTGAGGATGACATGACCCAGGTCCTGATCCCATACATCGATTCACACTTCAGGACTGTTGCGGATCGCGATCACCGCGCCATGGCAGGCCTTTCGATGGGCGGGATGCAAACGTTCCAGGTCACTTTCGATCACCTGGACATGTTCTCCTACATCGGCGGGTTCAGCGGAGCAGGCGGGATGCAAGCTCTTACCGGTCAGAGCCTGGATGTGAAGACCGCCTACAATGGCGCGCTTGCGGACCCGGCCGCTTTCGCGAAGAGAGTGCATTTGCTCTGGCTGGGCGTCGGGACAGAGGAGCCGGACATGATGCGTAAGGGAATCCAGAGCCTGCATCAGTCGCTGGAGACGGCCGACATAAAGCATGTTTTTTACGAATCGCCGGGCACGTCGCACGAATGGCAAACCTGGCGTCGCGATCTCAAGGATTTTGCGCCCAGGCTTTTCTGACAGGACGCCTGGAAGACAGTGATCGATAATTCCGAAGCTTCGGGATTGTAATGGTTCGTTCAGAGGGGACGCACAGTGATGGGATGCCGGGCCCTTGCCCGCAAACTCAGCCGCTGTGCCCGGGTTCATAACAGGAGGCATCACACCGTGCATTCGAAAGTTAAGAGTTCAATGCGTTTTACTAAGCTGGCTTTGCTGCTGACATTGTTTTTCTTTCCGACTTTTTCTTCTGCTCAAACTCCAACGGTTCACGCGACCATCGACGCGTCGAAGACCGGACCGCCAATCTCGAAATACTTGTACGGGCAATTTCTGGAGCACGGCGGAAACATCGTCAACGAAGGCGTATGGGCGGAAATGCTGGAAGACCGCAAGTTCTACAATCCGGTGACCTCGAAGCCCCCTGCGGAGCCCCCCGCCAGGCCGGGCCGGCCGCCGCGTCCCCCGCTGCGTCATTGGACGCCCGTCGGTGGCGACGAAGTGGTGACGATGGATACGAAAGATCCGTACACCGGCGATCACACGCCGCTGATCAAGCTTAGCCCGACTGAGGCGCATGGAGTTCAGCAAACCGGTCTTGCCGTGCGCAAGGGGAAGGCGTACTCGGGCCGCATCGTCCTGGCCGGCAGCACCGGTGCCGTCGTGAAGGTGACTCTGGCGTGGGGCAGCGGAGCCAGTGATCGTCAGACGGTGACCATTGGCCCCATCGGCGCCGCGTACCGGACATTCCCATTTCACTTCCAGGCCCAGGGCGATAGCGACAATGCGCAGCTCGAAATCACGGGAACCGGCGCGGGCTCGTTTCACATCGGCGCGGTTTCGCTGATGCCGACGGACAACATCGAAGGCTTCCGCGCGGAAGTGATTGCCGCGCTCAAGCAACTGCATTCCGGCGTCTATCGCTTCCCCGGAGGCAACTTCGTCTCCGCGTACGAATGGCGCTATGGCGTCGGCGATCGGGACAAGCGACCGCCCATCTACGATCCGGTCTGGCATGCCGTTCAGCCCAACGATGTGGGCACGGATGAGTTCCTGACGCTTTGCCGTCTGCTCGACGTGGAGCCCTACATTACCGTCAACGCCGGTTTTGGCGACGCCTGGTCCGCAAGAGAGCTGGTGGAATATACCAACGGCGCGATCACCACCCCGATGGGAAAATGGCGCGCAGCCAACGGCCATCCGAAGCCTTACAACGTCAAGTTTTGGGGGATTGGCAATGAGCCCTGGGGTGATTACCAGATGGGGGCCATGTCGCTTGACCAATTTGAGATCAAGCACAATCTATTCGCAAAGGCCATGCGCCAGGTGGATCCATCGATCAAATTGATTGCCGGCGGAGCCATGCCCGACGTGATGGAAGGAGCTGACCAGGCCAGACGCATCAACGGCCAATATGTTCCCGACTATCTTTCTGCAGCGGACTGGACCGGCCAGATGCTTCTCAACTGCCTCGACAACATCGATATGGTCAGCGAGCACTACTACGCATCCGGCACGCAGCATACCGATTTGAAGCTGCAGAAGAAGGTGCCTATCGATCCCCCGCTGTCCTTCATCGAATGGGAACGCGCGCCGGCCGTCCAGGTCCGCGCCAAGTACGAGCACTACCAGGAGTACCTGAAGCGCATCCCCGCACTCCGCGCAAAGCCAGTCCCGATAGCGATCGATGAGTGGGCCTACTTCGGTGGCGGACCAAACTCCTACAAGATCGTTCCCGCGTACGCATGGGCCTTTCATGAGATGTTCCGCCACTCCGATGTATTCCAGCTGGGCGCCTTCACCTTCGCCACGGCCATGATGAGTGAGACCAGGACCGAGGCCGTCTTGAATCCGACCGGCCTCTTGTTCAAGATGTACCGCGATCACTTCGGCACCATCCCGGTCGAGGTCTCCGGCGACTCGCCGCAGCCCAAGCCGATCTATCCGGCCGGCGGCGACCAGCCCGCGGTCAATCCGGGCAGCGACACCTATCCGTTGGATGTCAGCGCGGCGCTCAGCGAGGATCGCAAGACGCTCACCTTCGCTGTGCTGAATCCGTCGGATGCCGAACAGAGCATGAAGCTCTCGATCATCGGAGTGAAGCTCGCAAGCGCAGGGCACCTCTGGCAGATGGCCCCGAAGTCTGTGGACGCTACCATTACGGTGGGAAAAGAACCGGGAGTTGAGGTGCAGGAAAAGGCGCTCGATGCTGTGCCCGAAACGATTGTCGCACCGCCGTTCAGCGTCAACATCTATTCGTTTCCGGTACAGTAGTTTCTCCTGCCTCAGCATGCATGCGTGCGTGCGCACGGCAGATTTGGACAGGCGATCAAGAAGAAGTAGGCAGCGTGATGGACAGAGGGCCGGCAATGCCGGCCCTCTGCCACCGCGTGAAGGCAAACAGTTTCCGAATGAGGACAGACAACGATGAAAACTAAGACGTTGTGGTGGGCATTGGTGCTGGGGATGGTCGTTTTACTGAGTTCCACGCTCTCGGCGCAGGTTCAGACGATCGTGCCACCGGTGGTTCCGGGCGCAAAGCCGGTTACGGTGGAGCACATCAAAGTCCACGGCCAATCTCTGGAAGGCAATCTGGAGGGAGACGCCGTGGATCGTGAGGTGATCGTCTTCCTGCCGCCCAGCTACGCGAAGGACAAGCATCGCCGCTACCCGGTCGTCTACGCGCTGCACGGCTATTCGATCGGCGCAGAGCAATGGACGCAAGAGATCCATGTGCCGCAAACCATCGAGGGCGCGTTCGCCGAGGGCGCGAATGAGATGATCGTGGTGCTGCCGGATTCCAAGACGGTGCACAACGGGTCGATGTATTCGAGTTCGGTGACCACCGGGGATTTCGAAAAGTTCATTTCCCACGATTTGGTTGCATACATCGACGCGCATTACCGGACGATCCCGGATCGCATGAGCCGCGGCCTGGTGGGCCATTCGATGGGCGGCTACGGCGCAGCCCGCATCGGCATGAAACATCCCGATGTCTTCGGCAGCCTGTACATCATGAGCCCGTGCTGCCTGTCCGCACGGCCTGCCGGACCCGCGAATCCGGAACTCGAGAAGACGCTGGCAGCCGTGAAGACGCCGGCGGATTCCGAAAAGCTGCCCTTCTTCGTTCGGGTTCAGCTTGCCACCGCGGCGGCTTGGTCCCCCGATCCGAAGAATCCGCCGCTTTATCTTGATCTGCCTACGAAGGATGGTGTTTCCCAGCCGGACGTTCTGGCGAAATGGGCGGCGAACGCGCCGCTGGCGTTCGTGGACCAATACATCGGCAATCTGAAGCAGTATCGCGCGATCGCCATGGACGTTGGCGACCAGGACGGCTTGCGCGTGGATGCCGGCACGCTACACGACGTTTTCGACAAGTATGGAATACCGAACAGTTTTGAAATTTACCCGGGCACGCACACCAGCGCCGTCGCTGACCGTTTTCAGAACCATGTGCTGAAGTTCTTCAGCCAGAACCTCTGTTTCAAGGAAGGCTGCCGGTAGCCCGGGCTCCTCGGGATTCGGGCCAAATTTTGAGAAATCGCATTGCAGGGCTGTGCAGACGCACGGCGCTGATTGCCTTCCTTGTATGGGCCTAGTGTCCTGGCGCCGCCACGGCCGGCGTTGTGTGCGTTAAGTCGATCGAATCCCCGCTTTCAAGGCTCTGCCGAATTGGGATCGGCCTGTTTGACGTTCATCCGAGCGCCTTACGCACCGTCACTAGCTGATTCGACTATCGAGCACCTGCGAACCGAATGCGATACGCGTAGGCAAATTTGCCGGGCGCTTGTTTGGGAATTTGAATATGCAAACCGTCAGGCTTCTCTTGGAAAGAAAGTTTCGCGTCTGAGCCGAGCAACTCCACCGAATCCACCCGCTGCTCGCCGATTGCGCCGGTGCCGATCGAGTGAATCACCGCTTCGCCCGTGCTCGGCCAGCTCATTTCTATCGCATAAAGGACGCCGCCTTTGGTGGTAAAGCGGAAATCTTTGGCGGTGTACGTCTGAGTGTTCGTGTCGTGAAACGAGCCTCCCGATACCTCGGTCGGTCCCTCTCCATAAATCCTCCATGGGCGCGTGCCGTAGATCGCATCGCCGTTGATCTTCAGCCACGAACCCACGTCCAGAAGCACCTGCTGCACTTCGTCCGGAATGGTTCCATCGGAGCGAGGGCCGATGTTCAGCAGCAGATTGCCGTTCTTGCTCACGATATCCACGAGCTGATGAACGATGAACTCCGGCGATTTGAAGCTGTCGTTATTGATGTAACCCCACGAACGGTTGCTCACCGAGGTGTCCGTCTGCCAATACTGCGGGCGAATTCCCGCGAGCTGGCCACGCTCAATATCCAAAACCCCTGAGTTTTCCTGCATGGCGTAGTCTTTGTAGGTGACCACGCCGACCGGCCCGCCGCTCTTGAGAGAGGTGTTGTAATAGAACGCGGCGAAGCGCGCGAGGTCTGCCCGTACGGAAGGCTGCCCGTCCCACCAGTCAAAATACATAATCTCCGGGTGATACTTCTCGACGATGTCAGCAGACCGGGCCAACCAATCTTGGGTCCAAGCCGAGGAAACAAACGTGAAATCGTTCTCCAGCGGCGTGCCCGGTTCGTTGGCGAGCCAATTGTGAGCGGGCCCGTAGAAAGCCGCGTATTGCGGGTCATTGACGTCCGAGGAAATGGCGCGGCCGACGCCGAAGAAAAAATTGTGTTCCACACGGTGGGACGATGCACCTAGGTGAAGCCCCTCGGCCCGCACGGCCTTGGCCAGGTCGCCGACTAAATCTCGATGGGGACCCATTTTTACGGCAGTCCAATCGGACAGCCCGCTGTCATACATGGCGAACCCATCGTGGTGCTCGAAGACCGGAACCACATACTTGGCGCCCGCTTCCTTGAACAAGTGCGCCCAGGCCGCCGGATCGAACTTCGCCGCTTTGAATTGAGGGATGAAATCTTTGTAGCCGAATTTGTCCGGCGGGCCGTAGGTAGCGAGGTGATGCTCGTACTCTCTCGATCCCGGAACGTACATCATCCGCGGATACCACTCGCTGCCGAATGCGGGCACGGAGTAAACGCCCCAATGGATGAAAATGCCGAACTTTGCGTCCTTATACCAATCCGGCACCTGGTAAGTCTGGAGCGATTCCCAATCGGGCCGGAACGGGCCTTCGCGATTGACTTGGTCGACTCGCGCCAGGATGGCCGCCCTTGCCGGATCGTATTTGGCGCTGGCTTTTTGCCAGATGTCGTCGATCGCGGAAGGGCTCGTAGACGCCGTCGGAGCGTTCGTATCACCGGCCTGGGGCGCGCTTGCGGACGTTCCGGCAAGAACGCATAACACAGCCGCAAACAAAAAGGTCGAACGTGCCGATCTGCCAAAAGACATAGGTCGCCTCCCTTATCGCTCTTGGAGTTTCTCGCTTGACCGAATCAGAATCTGGCGGCGTGCCAACGGATCAAGCAACGCGCACCATAATCTTTGTAAAACGCGCCGGACTCGCACTCCAGTCCGCCAGCATACGGGGAACTTCGTCGATGGATACGATCGAACTGACCGCGTCCTCGACCGGGAAACGGTGCTCGTCGAGCATCCGAATCACTTCGCGGAAATCCTCCGGCAGGGCGTTGCGCGAGCCCAAAATGTCGAGTTCCTTTTGAACGAAGAGCCGGGTCTCGTACGCGACCGGTTCTTTCGCATACCCGATGTAGACCACTCTCCCGGTAAACGCGACCTCTTCCACCGCGGCTCGAAATGTCTGCGGCAGACCAATCGCCTCAACGACGACGTCCGGGCCGCGCCCCTCGGTCATCTCCAGAAGACGCTCATGGAGCGGCTCATCGTGGCTATTGATCGCATGCGCTGCTCCGGCTCGTTCCGCGATCCTCAATTTGGCGTCTTCCAAATCGATTCCAATCACCTTGGCGCCGCGGAAGGAGGCAGCCGCGATGGCCCCGAGTCCGACGCCTCCGCAACCGAACACCGCCACCGTATCCCCGGACGTCACGCAGCCTCGAGCGACCGCATGAAATCCAACGGTCAGCGGTTCGACCAGGCAAAGTTCCTTGAAGCTCAAATTCGCTGGATACAATTTCTCCGCCGGCATGGAAATATACTCGGTCAGAGCGCCGTCTCGCTGCACGCCCAACGTTTCATTGAATTGGCATGCATTGGGCCGTCCCCGCAGGCACGATGCGCACCTCCCACAACTCGTGTACGGCGAGAGCGTCACGTTTGTGCCCACGGAAAGTGCCGGCCAGGCACGAGTTCCCTCTACTATGGTTGCGGCAACCTCATGCCCCGGGATCCGAGGAAATCGAACGAGTGGATTTTTGCCACGGTAGGAGTTCAAGTCGCTTCCGCAAAGCCCGACCATCCGGACCTTGAGCAGAACTTCCTCGTCCGCGCGCGCCGCATCCGGAATTGTGTCGACGGACGCACGGCCGGGCTCGTAAAGGAAGAGTGCCTTCATCAGTCTGTACGGCCTCCACTACTCATCGGGTTGGCCGCCGCAATGGTCCGCGGTTTCGAACCCAGGAAGGCGTAGTAAGCGATGAAGGCGTACGCCGGCAGGAGCAATGCAAAGGCCAACGCGAGGCTCCCAAGTTTTTCGGAGAGCAGCCCGATGGCTGGAGGGAAAAGTGCGCCCCCAATGATGGCCATGACCAAGAGTGAACCAGCGATCTTCGTATTCGCGCCAAGCCCCTTCAACCCCAGCGCAAAAATCGTCGGGAACATCAGCGACATAAACACGCTGGTCAGAAAAATCGCCCACAGCCCTATCCACCCGGGCAAAAAGACTCCCACGCCGATCAGCGCGACATTGATGAGGCTATAGATTCCCATCAAGCGCGTCGGAGCAATGAACTTCATCAAGTAGGACGAAACAAACCTGCCGGCGCCGAACGCGACGAGCGTGCCCGTCAAAAAATATCCCGCAATCTTCTCGGGCTCGTGCGTGTAGTCCTGAACATACGTTATGAAATAACTCCACGTGCCGACCTGTGCGCCCACGTATAGGAACTGTGCCAGCACCGCCAAAACGAAATGCCGTTGTCGAAGCAGCTCACGCACATTTCCTCGATCTCCATCGCTCGTTGCGGCCTCATCCGCAATCGCGGGGAATTTCGTGCGCGCAATGAGCACTGCCCACGCCAGGACGACGATTCCCAAGACCGCGTAGGGGCGAATGACTCTGAGGGTCTCGACTCTGAGATACGCGTCATACGTGTGGGCGGCACGCATGGCGCTGACCTGCTGAGGGTTCAACTCGACGCCGGAAAAAATAAAGATCGTGCCGACGAGAGCGCCCGTAATGGCTCCGAATGGATTGAATGCCTGCGAGAAATTCAGCCGCCTCTCCGAAGTTTCGGGATCGCCGCACTGAGCAATAAATGGATTGGCGCCGGTCTCGAGAAAAGAGAGGCCGCTGGCGATCACGAACAACGCAATAAGAAAAAATGAATACCGGCCGATCAATGCTGCCGGCCAGAACAACAACGCGCCCACCCCATAAAGAACAAGGCCCACGATGAGCCCCGCCTTGTACCCCAGCTTGCGCATCAGGAGACCAGCCGGGATCGCCAAAACGAAGTACCCCAAATAGAATGCGAATTGGATCAGCCCCGCCTCGAATCGAGTGATCTCGAAGGACTTCATGAACTGGCGGATCAGGACGTTGTTTAGGTTGTTGGGAATTCCCCAAAGGAAGAAGAGGGCGGTTACCAAGAAGAATGGCAAGGCACTGCCCGCCGGGAAAAGGGATCGCGCTTCCCGCTCATTTGAGGTCATTGCCGGCGTTCACTCCGTCTTAGCATCATCTCGTCGATTCCGGGGTTCGCCGGCCCTGAGAAAAGGCCGCGCCCGGTTCCCTTGGTCGGAAGAACGACGACAGCTGCGTGTCCACTAGAGCTGTACAGCCACGAGATCAGCAAGATCCAAACGATCCTTTCTCAACGGACTGAGCAATTCAACCGCGCTACTCTATACGGAAGAGTTGGCGATTTTCCAGCGTAAACTTGCACCGCTTCAGGACCCAACAATTGTCGCATGGCGATGAGGGGACGCGGACTGGAGTCCCGAGAGGCGAGGCGGGCGCGCGCTGCGTCTGTCAGAGCGGGGCGCGGTGAGCCTGCAAGAGAGCAGAAACTGCCCGGATCTCTCAGCGCCTCGTGGAGGCACGCACAACAAGCAATGCGGGCAAGAGAACATTCTCAGGGGCTCCCGCGGCCCGGCCACTTTTCCTCCAACCGCTGTCGCTTCGAATTAGTGGCATCTGAATTTGACGTGCCGAGCCGTGCCGGAGCATGATTCTTCTTCGCGGGTTGCGCCCGTCCACACCATGCTTGTATTCATTGCGCGAGATTACGCCGAAGTCAGCAGGGAAGCCGCGCGGATCGTCGCAAGGGCGATTCGCCGCCAGCCGGACCTGCGGCTCGGGCTTGCTTCGGGCAGCACGCAAGTCGGGATGTACGAGGAGTTGGTCCGGATGCATCGCGAAGAAGCGCTCGACTTCTCGCGCGTTGTGACGTTCAACCTGGACGAATATGTCGGCCTGCCGGCGGAGCATCCGCAGAGCTTTCATTCGTTCATGTTCCGTAATTTATTCGATCACGTAAACGTTCCGAAAAAGCAGATCCACATCCCGGACGGTTCTCTGCGCGGCAACTTTGAGGAAACCTGCGCGCAGTATGAGGAAACGATCCGCCGCGCCGGCGGGGTTGACTTGCAGACGCTGGGGATCGGCAAGGACGGCCACATTGGTTTCAACGAGCCGGCTTCGAGTCTTGCCTCGCGCACGCGCGTGAAAACTTTGACGCGGCGAACGATCCAGGATAATCGCGCCGGCTTTGCCTCGGGCGAGGAGCCGCCGCGCGCGGCGATCACGATGGGAATCGGCACGATCCTCGAAGCGCGCCGCATCCTTCTACTCGGTTCGGGAGCCGGGAAGGCGCGCGCGGTTGCGCTTGCGGTGGAAGGGCCGTTGACCGCTTCAGTGACCGCGTCCGCGCTGCAACTGCACCGGGACGCCACAATTCTCGTGGATCGCGACGCCGCGGCAAATCTTCGCCACAAGGAGTATTACCAGAGCGCGCTCGAACTGGCGCGCAAGCTTACACCGGGGCGCCTCTGGTGACAGTGTGACTGCGCCGTTTTTCGCGCCGCAGCTCTTGCTGAAATGAAGCCGGACCGCTAACTGAATACCTCTGGCAATCGGCCGCGCGGCTGAGATTCGCTCGGCTAGAAATGATCCGAGTGCGACGGGTCATCGCTCGGGCCTCCGGGGGCCGACGAGGTGATGCGCCCCCAGACCGTTCGGGAGCTATTGGGTGCGGCGTCCACTCCCCAGGAGGGCAGCGGCATCCACAGGAGCCGCGAAAGCGCCGCAAGATGCGGCTCGTACATTTGCCGCAATTCTTTCAGCTTGAGGTCTCCCGCGTCGGCGCACTGCGGCACGCCGCACTCCAGGAGCAGACTTCGCACTTTCTTCAGATCTTCCTGGGGTAAACGGTCCGCATGCGGCGGCTGCGGTCTGACCCTCAGGACCTCGGACAAATCCGCCACTGCGTGGCGGGAAATTGCGAACGTGAGTTGCGCCTGCCACTTCGTTTCTCCCTCGCCGTAAGCGATCAGCGCGGCGCAGACGTCGAGAATCGCCGTGAACGCGGCGAGCCAGGACTGGTTGTCGTGCTGCGACCGGAAGAAGCAGAGGAACGGGTACGTCAAGTGGCTTTCCATCAATTGCGCGGACCAGATCTCCCAATCGCGCAGATACTGCGCGAGACCGTCGCGGACCCGGAGCCGCCCGTGACGCCGAAGCAATTCACCCGCCGTCGGCGGCGATCCGGCGCGCGCGTCCAGGAGAGAGATGTTCACCTCCCGCTGTGAGAAGGCGGAATAGAGGGTCGGCAGATACGCGATCATGACCGCAAGGAATCCGAAGCCGGTGCCGGCCTCCGCCACCGTGATCACGCGCGCCAGCGTTGTGCCGGGCGTAACGTCTCCCATACCCAGTGTGAAAAACGTGGTTCCGCTCAGGTAGAGGTCCGTGCGGAACGTGGGCGTTGCTCCCGCGAGCCTCACCGCCGAGCCGCCGGACCACAGCAGGAGCGCAAAGGAAAACATCAACATCGCGGCCCAAAACACGAGCAGGAGCAACACGGAGAGCGGTCCGAAATAACTCAGATAGCTCTGTCGCCGCTTGGGGGAATGCGCGCGGCGCGCGAAGGCGGTCCAGAGCCCCCAGGTCGTGCGAAAGAAGAGACGCGCGAGACGGAACGATCGCGTCACGTGGCGCGGCAGAATGACGGTCTCGAATCCGTCCCAGAGGACGGTCAGGAGAAGGATCAATCCGAGAATGCCGACGAAACCCCGCACGCCCGCTCCTTATTCGCGAGAAGTATCGCTCGCGCACAGCCCGCATGCCCACCTGTCAGACGCCGGCTCCCAGCCCATCTTGCACTCGTGCGTCCACAACTTCATGGCTTTCGCGCGCGCCGGCAACGCGGTAATGAAATGACGCGCAGGCCGGAAACAAGTGAATGCGAATCGCTCGAAAGGAGAGCAAGAAGACGACGGGGTCTGGTTGCTCGTGGCGCCTGCTCAGTTTGAGATTCTGGCATCAATCCGATCGGGCGCGTTCGCCGTCCCTGTTTGTATCAAAAATCAGCCGCGGATGTCTGCAAGCTTGTCGCAGTGCTATCTCGCGACGCTGGATGTGCGGCGCGGGAGATTGCAGCTGCAGATCGAGACCTCAGTTCGGAAACTCACTTGGAACCCACGCGCTCCGATTTTGCGGGAGCGCGAAGCTGGTGTAAACTGATAAACTTTTCAGGGGACTTGCAGAGCGTCAGGCCGCGCGAAGAACCGGATGCACTGGGGATCCCGGGACCCGCGTCGCGCCCCATCCGAACCCACCAGTGGAGACTGGCAAGGCGATAGAGCTGCATGGCACAGATCTTTCACCGCAGCACGAACACCATATCCCGGCTCACGATCTATTTAACGCTCGTGATTGTGGGCGTTCTTCTGATGGTGACGGACCGAATCCAGCGCTCGGGATATATCACGTCCGCGAACGTGGTGGTGGAGCAGCCGGTACCCTTCAGCCACAAGCACCATGTCGCCGACGCCGGGATCGATTGCCGCTACTGCCACACATCCGTCGAGGATTCCGCCTTCGCGGGCATCCCGCCGACGCGGACCTGCATGAATTGCCATTCGCTTCTGTTTGCGAACAGCCCGTTCCTCGAACCAGTGCGCGCAAGCTACCGCACGGGCGCGCCGATCGAATGGAATCGCGTGCACAAGCTCGCCGACTACGTGTATTTCGATCACAGCATTCACATTGCCAAAGGCGTGGGATGCGCCACGTGTCACGGGCAGGTGGACCAAATGCCCCTGGTGCGCCAGGTGGCGACGCTGCAAATGGAGTGGTGCATCGATTGCCACCGGCAGCCGGAAAAATACCTTCGGCCGAAGGATCAGGTGTTCAACATGGCGTACCAGGCGCCGCCGGATCAAATCGCTCTGGGGCTTAAATTGAAGCAGGAATATCACATTCGCAGCGCGCAGGAGTTGACGAGCTGCTCGACGTGTCACCGGTGAAACCGTGAACTGCAAAGACCAAAAGCCGGAGCATCACGGCGTAAGGCCGCTCGATTTGGCCGCCGTTCGCGCGAAGCTCGAGGGCAAGAGAGGGCGGCACTACTGGCGCAGCCTCGAAGAACTCGCGGATGATCCGCGCTTTGAGGAAATGCTGCACCGCGAATTCCCGCGGCACGCCTCGGAGTTGCGTCCCGGGTGGATCGGCGCGGATTCCTGAAGGTGATGGGCGCGTCGCTGGCGTTTGCGGGGCTTGCGGGCTGCGGGGTCAAACCGGAAGAAAAAATTGTTCCCTACGTTCGGCAGCCGGAGGGAATGATTCTGGGTGTCTCGCAGTACTACGCGACGACGATGACGCTCGGCGGCTCGGCCATTGGCCTTTTGGTCGAAACGCACGAAGGCCGTCCGACCAAAATCGAGGGAAATCCCCACCATCCGGCGAGCCTCGGCGCAACGGATGTTTTCGCGCAGGCGTCCGTCCTCGAACTTTACGATCCCGATCGATCGAGCGTGGTGACCTACTTGGGAGAAATTCGCACCAGGTCCGCCCTGCTCACGGAAATCCAAACGGCGCTTGCCGAGCAAAGCGGCGTGAAGGGCGCTGGGCTGAGATTCCTGACGGGGACGGTCGTTTCGCCGACGCTCGCGGACCAGATGGAAATGTTCCTTGCGGCAATTCCAGGGGCGAAGTGGCATCAGTGGGAAGCGGCCGGAAGCGATTCGGTGCGCGAGGGAGCGCGGCTGGCGTTCGGCAAGTACTTCAACACGTACTATGACCTTGAGAAAGCCAACGTCATCGTTGCGCTCGATGCGGATTTCCTGACGAGCGGCGCTGGCTGCCTGCGCTACGCGCGCGAATTTTCGCGGCGGCGCTTGCCGGACGCGCCCGGCGGAATGACGCGCCTCTACGCGGCCGAATCGATGCCGACATCGACGGGCGCGATGGCCGATCACCGGTTGCCGCTGAGGCCCAGCGAGGTGCGTGGCTTCGCCGCGGCCCTCGCCGCAAAACTCGGGATTGGCGCGGCGGGCGCAACCGTCAGCGGCGTCTCCACAGAATGGGTAGCGGCGGTCGCGCGAGACCTCCAGCAACATCGGGGCGCGAGCGTTGTAATTGCGGGCGAGCAGCAACCGGCGGAAGTTCATGTGTTGGCGCACGCGATGAATCACGCGCTGGGTAATGCCGGCGCCACCGTCTTCCACACCGATCCTATCGAAGCGCGGCCGACGAATCAGATTGCGTCGCTGGCGGATTTGGCGGAAGACCTCGATGCCGGGCGCGTGCGGACGCTCGTCATTCTCGGCGGCAATCCCGTGTACGACGCGCCGGCCGATCTCGAATTCGAACAGAAGCTGTTGAAAGCCGGGCGAAGGATTCACCTGAGTCCCTATCCGGACGAAACTTCCGCGCTCTGCCAATGGCACGTGCCGATGACGCATTTTCTGGAGTCGTGGAGCGACGCGCGAGCCTACGATGGGACCGCAAGCATCGTGCAGCCGCTGATTGCGCCGCTTTACGGCGGAAAATCCGCGCACGAATTGATTGCGGCGTTTGCGGGCCAGCCCGAAGCGGCCGGATACGACATCGTGCGCGCGTACTGGAAGAAGCAGCTCGGCGGGGATTTCGAGCCGGCCTGGCGGCGCGCGCTGAATGATGGGTTCATCGAAGGCACGCGGCTGCCAGAATTGAGTGTGACAATTCAGCCGGACGCGATTCGCAGGGTCGCCGGCGCTGCACCATCGCCCGCGGCGGACCGATACGAGATCGCTTTTCGGCCGGACCCCGCCGTCTTCGACGGGCGATTCGCGAACAACGCTTGGCTCGAGGAGCTGCCGAAGCCGATCACGCGCCTGACTTGGGACAACGCCGCAATGGTGAGCCCGAAGACGGCCGAGGCGCTCGGGGTTTCCTACAAAACCGAGCAGCCTGATTCGACCGGCGGCGAGCACGGCCAGATTCACGTGGACCAGGCGCGGCTGGTCTATTTGGGGCGCACGCTCGATGCGGCCACTTGGATTGTGCCGGGCTTGCCGGACGGGTTGGTCGTGCTGCATCTAGGCTACGGCCGTTCGCGCGCGGGAAAAGTGGGCGATGGCCTGGGCTTCAACGCGAACGCTTTGCGAAATTCAGCCGCGCCGTGGGGCGGGACCGGTCTGAGGATCAGCAAGCTCCGCGGGGAATCCTACGCGCTCGCCTGCGTGCAATTCCATTCCACGATTGAGGGCCGCGAGCTGGTGCGCGTCGCGACGCTCGATGAATTTCGCGCCAACCCGAAATTCGCGCAGCAAATGCTGGAAGAGCCGCCGGGACTGACTCTCTATCCGAACGCGCACGAATACAATGGCAACGCGTGGGCATTGTCGATCGATTTGAACCGGTGCAACGGCTGCAACGCGTGCGTCGTGGCGTGCCAATCGGAAAACAATATTCCCGTCGTCGGCAAAGAGCAGGTGATGGCCGGCCGCGAAATGCACTGGATTCGCATCGACCGCTACTACGAAGGCGGCCCCGCGGCGCTCGAAAATCCGGAAACGCACTTCCAGCCCGTGACGTGCATGCAGTGCGAGGACGCGCCCTGCGAACTGGTTTGCCCCGTCGGCGCGACCAACCACAGCGCCGAGGGACTCAACGACATGGTGTACAACCGCTGCGTCGGCACGCGCTACTGCTCGAACAACTGCCCGTACAAAGTGCGGCGATTCAATTTCCTGGCCTACGCGGACTGGGACACGCCCGCGCTGAAGATGCTGCGCAATCCGGAAGTGACCGTCAGAAGCCGCGGCGTGATGGAGAAGTGCACCTACTGCATCCAGCGAATCTCGAAAGCGCGCATCGCGGCGGACAAGGAAGATCGGCCCGTGCGCGACGGCGAGATCGTCACCGCGTGCCAGCAGGCTTGCCCGTCGGAGGCCATCGTTTTCGGCAATAAGAACGACGGCGCCAGCCGCGTGGCCGCGCTCAAGGCGAATCCGCGGAACTACGGCATGCTCGCTGAACTCGGCGTGCGTCCGCGGACGACCTATCTCGCGGCGGTCCGCAATCCCAATCCCGAATTGGAGAAGGGAGGCGGCCGTGGCGCCTGAAGTGCCCACTCCAACGAACGCGTCCATGGTGCGGCGCTCCCCCTTCATCCAGCCGGGCTACACGTTTGGATCGGTGACCGACAAGATCGGCTCCATCGTTCTGACGCGGCGGTTCGGGAAGGGCTGGTGGGCGGGATTCCTGCTCGCGTTTTCGCTGGTGCTGCTCCTGCTGTACAGCGTGACCTTTTTGCTGGTGAAGGGCGTGGGAATCTGGGGCATCAACATTCCCGTCGGTTGGGGATTTGCGATTGTGAATTTTGTTTGGTGGATCGGGATCGGCCACGCAGGGACGCTGATTTCCGCGATTCTTCTGCTGCTGAACCAGACGTGGCGCACGTCAATCAATCGGTTTGCGGAAGCGATGACACTCTTCGCGGTCGCTTGCGCTGCCCTGTTTCCCATGCTGCATTTGGGCCGGCCGTGGTTCGCCTACTGGCTGTTTCCGTACCCGAACGTGATGGGCGTCTGGCCGCAGTTCCGAAGTCCGTTGATGTGGGACGTGTTCGCGGTTTCCACGTATTTCACGGTTTCGCTGTTGTTTTGGTTCGTGGGGCTCCTTCCGGACCTCGCGACGCTGCGCGATCGCGCGACCAAACGCGCGTACAAGATCGTGTACGGCATTCTCGCAATGGGTTGGCGCGGCTCCGCCACACACTGGTACCGTTACCAGACGGCGTACCTCCTGCTCGCGGGGCTCGCGACGCCGCTGGTGGTTTCGGTGCACACGGTGGTCAGTTTCGACTTCGCGGTCGGAATCATACCGGGCTGGCACACCACGATCTTTCCGCCCTATTTCGTGGCGGGCGCGATCTACTCCGGCTTCGCGATGGTGCTGACCCTCGCGATTCCCCTGCGCGCCGCTTACGGCCTGGAAGACTTCATCACGATGCGCCACCTCGACAACATGGCGAAAGTCATGCTCGCCACGGGATTGATCGTCGGTTATGGCTACGTCATGGAATTCTTCACGGGGTGGTACAGCGACAATCCCTATGAATTCTTCGCGGCGATGAACCGGCTGTTCGGGCCGTACAGACATTTCTACTGGGCGCTTATCTGCTGCAACCTCATCGCTCCGCAATTGCTGTGGTTATCGAGGATTCGCCGCAGCGTAAAGGTGCTCTTCGGGATGTCGCTCGTCGTGAACGTGGGGATGTGGCTCGAGCGGTTCGTGATTGTCGTGACCAGCCTGCATCGCGATTTTCTTCCGTCGTCCTGGGGGATGTACGAGGGGACGCGCTGGGATTGGTTCATTTTCATCGGCACGATCGGCCTATTTGTGACGCTGCTGTTCCTGTTCATTCGCTTCCTGCCGATGATTTCCATCTTCGAGATGCGCGAATTGGTGAGCGAAACCAGCACGCACGAGGGGGGCGATTGATGCCGCGCCGCCCGCCCATTTACGGTTTGCTGGCCGAATTCAAGCAGCCGGAGCAGCTCCTGGCCGCGGCCCGCGAGGCGCGCGCGGCGGGTTACCGCAGGATGGAAGGGTATACGCCGTTCGCGGTGGAGGGGTTGGCCGAGACGCTCGGCCGCCGCTCGACGCACGTCCCGATGCTCACGCTTTTCGGCGGGATCGTGGGAGGCACGGCCGGATTCCTCCTGCAATATTGGGTTTCCAAGTTCGCGTATCCCCTCAACGTCGGCGGGCGGCCGTTCAACAGTTGGCCGATGTTCATTCCCATCACGTTCGAGATGACGATTCTGGGCGCGGCGCTCTCCGCGGTGCTTGGGATGCTTGCGCTCAACGGCCTGCCGATGCCTCATCATCCGCTCTTCAACGAGCCGCGCTTCGCACTGGCTTCGCGCGACCGCTTCTTCCTTTGCATCGAAGCGAGAGACCCGCGCTTCGACCGCGCGCAAACGCGCCAGTATCTCGAGAGCCTCGGGCCACAGGCCGTGATGGAGGTTGAGAACCTGTGAGGCCGCTTCGCATTCCAATTCGCGTCTTCGCCGCGATGGCGGTTTGCGCTGCCCTCGCGGGTTGCCAGCAGCAGATGGCCAATCAGCCGCGGTACAAGCCTCTGGCTAAGAGCGATTATTTTGATGACGGGCTGTCCGCGCGACAGCCGGTCGCCGGAACGCTGCCTCAAGGGCGCATCGAACTCGATCCCTTGTACGTTCAGGCGAACTCGAACACGTTTCCGCTTCCGCTCACCCCGGATCTTCTCGCGCGCGGCCGGCAGCGATACAACATTTTCTGCATGCCGTGCCACGGGCAAATCGGAGACGGCAACGGTTTCATTCCCACGCGCGGGTTCCGCGAGCCGCCGACGTTTCACAGCGATCGCTTGCGCAACGCGCCGCTGGGCCATTTCTTCGACGTGATCTCGAACGGCTTTGGCGCCATGCCGGACTACGCTTCGCAGATTCCCGCGCGCGACCGCTGGGCCATCATCGCGTACGTCCGCGCGCTGCAATTGAGCCAGAATGTTCCGGCCGCGCGCCTTTCGCCCGCCGATCGCGCGAACCTCGGCCAGAGGCTGAATCAGGAGCCCGCGCAGGAGAACGCTCCGCGATGAACGCTCCTTCCTACATGGCGCCTCCGAGCGTCGCGCGTTGGCAGCGGGCCGCGCTGGCCGTGGGGGTTCTTGCGCTCGCGATTTCGGTTGCGGGCGGCATCGCGAATCCCACGCAATTCTTCAGGTCGTATCTCGTCGGCTTTCTTTTTTGGCTGGGAATTCCGTTGGGATGCCTGGCCATATTGTTGCTGCAGTACCTTACGGGTGGCGATTGGGGCCTGGTGATCCGGCGGCCGCTCGAAGCCGCGACGCGGACGCTGCCGCTCGGCCTGCTGCTGTTCATGCCGCTCGCGTTCGGGATGCGGCGCGTCTATGAATGGACTTCGGGAGAGGCGCTCCCGCCGCACAAGGCCGACTATTTGACGATTCATTTCTTTCTCGTTCGAGCAGGAGTTTACTTTGCGATTTGGCTGACGCTCGCCTGGCTGGCGAACCACTGGTCGCGTCGGCAGGATGAGAACAGCGACGCTCAATCCAAAAGGAAACTGACGATGCTCGCCGGGCCCGGGATCATTCTTTACGGTTTGGCCGTCTCGTTCGCCGCGGTGGATTGGATCATGTCGCTCGATCCATCGTGGTACTCGAGTATTTTCGGAATGCTGATCATGGGCGGGCAGCTCGTCTCCGGGATGGCGATGATGATCGCCACGCTCGTGGTGGTCGGGCGCGAAGAGCCGATGGCGGACGTTTACCAGTCACGGCACTTTCACGATCTGGGCAAGCTGCTGTTCGCTTTCGTGATGGTGTGGGCTTACTTCTCCGTTTCGCAGCTCATCATCATCTGGTCGGGAAATCTGCCCGAGGAGATTCCCTGGTACACCGTCCGGATGGCCACCGGATGGCGCGTGATTGGATTGTTGGTGGTCGTGCTTCATTTTGTTCTCCCGTTTAGTTTGTTGCTCTCGCGAGATTTGAAGCAGCGGCCCGCGCGGCTCGTTTGGGTTGCCGTGGTGCTCCTGGCCGCGCGCGTCGTGGACATCTACTGGCTGACGGCGCCGGAATTCTGGCCCGGTGGAATTCACCTTCATTGGATGGACGCGCTGATTCCGGCGGGGATCGGCGGAATCTGGCTCTCGTATTACGCCCGGCAGTTGCGGCAAATGCCGCTCTTGCCTTTGGGCGACCGTTCTCTTGCAAAGGCAATCGCACATGAAGCCCACCCCTGAACACACGCCTGCGCCCGAGGTCCCGTCGCCCGACGCGCCCGCGCCGGTGAATCCCTCGGTCGCCTACGAGGCCGAAGACGTCAGCGTCGGCGCGGTCGAGCGCGCGGGCGTTATCCTTGTAATCGTGATTTTGGTGAGCCTGGCCGTCGTGGGCGGAACGTTGTACCTCTATACGAGGCAGCAGCCCGCGGGCACGCCGGAAATCGCGGCGGGACTTCGCGCCGGGGGACACGAGCTGCCGCCCGCTCCTCGCATGCAGGGAATCCCCGGCGATACGCTCACGCCGCCCGAACAGCAACGCCAGTTTCAGGCGGCGGCCGCGGCCGAGCTGAACGGCTACGGCTGGGTGGATGCGCAGCACAACGTCGCGCACATTCCCATCGGGGAAGCGATGAAAATGTTAGCCACGCAGGGATTGCCGCAACCGGCCGCGTCCGGCGGAGCGCCTAAGAATGCCGCGCCCGCCGCGGCAGCAGGGAAGAAGGGCTTATGAAATTGAGGAACGCGCGACGGAGATTGATTGGGATGGCTGCGCTGCTCGCGGCGTGCGGCGGCGTATCGCTCTACGCGCAGAATGGGATGTTCGGAGCCGGCGGGGAACAGCCGCCCACCGCGCCGCCGTCGAACAGCGTTCCTTCCGTATTGTCGCAGGTGGATTTCAGGCCGCCCTTCGGAGGGGCGCTCCCGCCGGACGCGCAGTTTCGCGACGACGCGGGCCAGGCCGTGAAATTGGGCGATTATTTCGGCTCGAAGCCGGTGATCCTGGCGTTCGGCTACTACCAATGCCCGATGCTCTGCACGGAAGTGCAGCGCGGCATCGCAAGCGTGCTGAAGGTGGTGAAATTCCGCCCGGGCCGGGATTTCAGCGTCGTGTTCATCAGCTTCAATCCGAAGGAAACTCCGGAGATGGCGGCGGAAAAAAAGAAAGCGGCCACGGACTACTACCATCATCCCGGCACGGAATCCGGCTGGCATTTCCTGGTCGGCGACGATGCGAACGTGCGCCGCGTCGCGCAAGCGGCCGGCTTCCGCTACATGTACGACCCGAAGACGGGTCTCTACGCGCATGCGACGGGGATTCTCGTGCTGACGCCGGAGGGCAAGATCTCGCGCTGCTTTTACGGGATTGAATTTCCACCGCGCGACGTCGAATTGGGCCTCGTGGAATCGTCCGAGGGGCGCATCGGCAGCCCCGTGGACCATTTGCTGCTGTTCTGCTGCGAATACGATCCTACGACCGGCCGCTACAGCGTGACGATCCTGAATGTGATTCGCCTTTTTGGAGTTTTGGTTTTGCTCGCGCTCGGCGTCTACACCATCGGTCATTTTTGGCGCGACGCTCACGCCCCGGCTCACCTTCCTACGGGAGGGAGATGAGAACGTGAACCAGAGCCTTCCACTATTTCCGGAGCGGGCCTCCAGCTTCGCCGGCGGCGTGGACGCTTTCTTTATTTTCCTGGTGCTGGTGGCGCTTTTCTTTTCGGTGGTGGTCGGAGTCGGCATTCTGTATTTTTCGTTTCGCTACCGGCGCACCGCGAGCAATCCGGTGGGCAAGATCGTGCCCGGCTCGCTCTTTCTGGAGATCGCCTGGATGGCCGTACCGTTTGTGATCGCGATGTTCATGTTCGGGTGGGGCTCGAAGCTCTACGTCACGATGCGCCGTCCGCCGTCGGACGCGCTGGAGATTTACGTCGTCGGCAAACAGTGGATGTGGAAGGTCCAGCATCCCGACGGGCACCGCGAGTTCGACGAACTGCACGTTCCCGTGAACCGCGATATCAAGCTGACGATGATTTCCGAGGACGTGATTCATGATTTCTTCGTGCCCGCGTTTCGCGTGAAGATGGACGTTCTGCCCGGCCGCTACACCACGCTGTGGTTCCGCGCGACCAAGACTGGCCGGTATCATCTTTTCTGCTCGCAATATTGCGGCACCGATCATTCGCGCATGGGCGGCTGGGTCATCGTAATGGAGCCGTCCGACTATCAAGCCTGGCTGACCGGCGGCTCGGGTAGCGAGAGCCTCGAGCAGTCCGGGCAGGCCCTCTTTACGCAGCTCGCGTGCGTTTCGTGTCACGGCGAAGGGCAGGGGCCGGGTCCGCGCGCGCCCGCGTTGCGCGGCGTGTACGGCTCGAAGGTGAAACTCTCGGACGGCCGCACGGTGCTCGCCGACGAGGCCTACATTCGCGAATCGATTCTCGACCCGCGAGCGAAAATCGTCGCGGGATACGAGCCGATCATGCCGACGTTTCAAGGAGTCATCAGCGAGGATCAATTGCTGCAGCTGATCGCCTACGTGAAGTCACTGGGCGTCCCGCCGGCCGGAGCGCAAACCTCCGCCGCGGGCAAGGAGTAATCGGAAAGATGAGCACGACTACGGCAAGCCCGGCAGCGGCCCCCAGCCCGCCACAGCCTCCGCGCGAGAACTACCTGAACGCAAGCTACGGCATCCGCTCGTGGTTGTTCACCACGGACCACAAGCGCATTGCGCTGCTGTATCTGATCTCGATCACCTCCTTCTTCGCGCTGGGAGGCGTTTTCGCGCTCTTGATCCGTCTGCAGTTGCTTACGCCGGAAGGCTGGCTCGTGGGGCCGGACACCTACAACCGGCTGTTCACGATGCACGGCATCGTGATGATTTTCTTTTTCTTGATTCCCGCGATCCCGGGCGTGCTCGGCAACTTCCTGATTCCCTTGATGATTGGTGCGAAGGATCTGGCGTTCCCGCGGCTGAACCTGTTGAGCTGGTACGTTTTCAATATCGGCGCTCTTTTCACCTTCTATGCGATCTTGACCGGAGGAATCGACACGGGCTGGACGTTCTACACGCCGTACAGCAGCATTTATTCCAATTCCCAGGTGGCTGCCGCCGTCATCGGAATCTTCATTACAGGTTTCACTTCGATCCTGACCGGCTTGAATTTCATCGTCACCATCCACACCATGCGCGCTCCGGGCATGACGTGGTGGCGGCTGCCGATCTTCGTCTGGGCGCATTACGCCACGAGCATCATCATGGTTCTCGGCACGCCGGTCCTCGCGATCACATTGGTGCTTGTCGCCGGCGAACGCCTCCTCCATCTCGGCTTCTTTGACCCGCGGCTCGGTGGCGATCCGCTGCTGTTCCAGCACTTGTTCTGGTTCTACTCGCACCCGGCGGTTTACATCATGATTTTGCCGGCGATGGGCGTGACGACGGAAATCGTCGCCGCGTTCGCGCGCAAGAATTTGTTCGGCTATAAGTTCGTCGCCGCGGCGAGTCTGGCGATCGCCGTCATCGGTTTCCTCGTCTGGGCGCACCACATGTTCGTCGCCGGACTTTCGATTTACGCCGCGATGGCGTTTTCCATGCTGAGTTACTTGGTTGCAATTCCATCCGCGGTGAAAGTGTTCAATTGGACGGCGACCCTCTATCGCGGCTCGGTTTCCTGGCAGACGCCGATGCTCTACGCGCTCGGCTTCATCGGACTGTTCGTCATGGGCGGGATGACGGGACTTTTTCTGGCCTCGCTCGGGGCCGACGTTCACGTGCACGACACCTATTTTGTCGTCGCGCATTTTCACTACATCATGGTGGGCGGCGCGGTGATGGGCTATCTCGGCGGCCTGCATTTTTGGTGGCCCAAGATTTCGGGCCGCATGTATCCGGAAGGGTTGTCGCGCGCGGCGGCTATTATTCTGTTCGTCGGTTTCAATCTGACGTTTTTCCCGCAATTCGTGCTCGGCTACCTCGGCATGCCGCGCCGTTACGCGTCCTACCCTCCGGAATTTCAAGTCCTCAACGTGCTCTCCACCGCGGGCGCATCCATCCTTGGCTTGGGCTACATTTTGCCCATCATCTATTTCGTGTGGTCGATGCGCTACGGCAAAGTGGCCAGCTCCAATCCGTGGCCGGCCACCGGCCTCGAGTGGCAGACGAGTTCGCCGCCGCCGACCGAAAACTTCGAGACGACTCCCGTAGTCACCTGGGAGCCTTACGACTTTGAGCATCGGCCGGATCTGGGTCTGCCGAAGCCCGAACGCGCGCAACCCGAGAAGCTCGAAGCGCCCGGCCTGGAAGGGAGAGACTGAAGTGGAACGCACTGGCCCACTCCTCGGACAGTTTCGCGATCTCGATCAGCAGCGGGAGACCGTCGCGCTGGGCATGTGGGTGTTTCTCCTGACGGAGATCATGTTTTTCGGCGGAATGTTTCTGACCTACACGATTTACCGTTTGAAGTTTCCGCACGCCTTCGCCGAAGGCAGTCGCGAGCTGGACGTGGTCAAGGGTGGATGGAACACCGCCGTGCTGATCGCTTCGAGTTTTACGATGGCGCTGGCCGTTCGCGCCTCGCAGATGCGGAAGCGGAAGCTGCTTTGCATTCTTCTGGCGTCCACCATGATTCTGGGCGGCGTGTTCCTCGGAGTGAAGTATTTCGAGTACGCGCAGAAGTTCGAGCACCATCTCGTCCCCGGACCGAATTTCCATCTGAACGTCCCGGACGCGCCGCAGGTCCAGATCTTCTTCTCTCTCTACTTTGCCATGACGGGCATGCACGCCCTCCACATGATCATCGGAGAGGGCATGCTTTTGGCGCTGCTGATCTACTCGTGGAAAGGGAAGTACACCGGGGGCTACTTCGCGCCGATCGAGAATGGCGGCTTGTACTGGCACTTCGTGGATATCGTCTGGATCTTTCTCTTTCCGCTCCTTTATCTTGTGGACCTTCACCGCTGAGGAGGCCTGTTGAGACGCCGATGTCTGAATCGAAGCAGCACGTCATCCCGTTCAAGACCTACGCGCTGATTTTTGCCGCGCTGCTGGCGCTGACGTTCGTCACCTATCACGTCGCGCTGGTGGATTTGGGCCCGTGGAACATCGTCGTCGCGATTGTGATTGCGTGCACGAAGGCCGTATTGGTCGTGCTCTTCTTCATGCACGCCGCTTACGCGCCTCGCCGGACACGGCTGGTCATCCTCGCTGGAGTCTTCTGGATGCTGCTTCTTCTGGGCCTGACGCTTGCGGATTACCTCACGCGTCCGCCCGCAACGGACAGCGTCAGTTCCAACAGCGCTCCCGTTGCTTGCTACGTCAGATAGAATCTGCCCACCAGCACAGAAATCAAAATACTGAGAAAGACGAGCGAGACCATCACGTGCAGCAGGATGCAGCTCCCCCGCGTCGGCATGTTGCGTTCCTGCTTTAGGGCTACGAAGCGCCGGACGGCCATTCCATGCAAGAGGATCAGGATAATTACAAAGGAAAGCTTCAGATGCAACCAGGGCGCGTGCAGGTAGTAGTGAGCGTTGGCGGAGATCAGGCCCACTCCCGAAAGAAGAGCGAGGAGCGCTCCCGGTCCCGCCATGGATTTGAACAGTTTCCCCTCCAGCCGCGCGAGACTTGCCCTCGCCTCCGGTGAGGTCTCTGTTACGTGCTGCGCGAAGACGAGCGTCACGATCATCAGTCCGCCGACCCACATCACGATTCCGACGAAATGCACGACAAGTAGCCAGGGCGTCATGTTGGTGCCTCCTAAGTTGCGAGGGATCATTCTCGCGCAGAGTGGCGGCCGTGGGAACCAGGAATCCGCGCCGCTCCAGCCCGGCGCGTGGCGGAAGGGAATCCATGTCCCTGGCCTGTAAGAAAATCGATATTTTACACACCTGCGCCGTGGCGTAGTAGACTCATCTCGCATAGGGAGTGTCCGGAGGGCGGGAGGCATTCGATGAGAAAGGCCTGGTCGTGGAGAGTCGGTTTGGTCGTCGCGCTTGCCATGCAACTGGCGCGGGCGCAGAGCGCGCAGCCGTCTGCCGCGGAAGTGAACCGGCGCGTAGAGGCTCTGCTGAGCCAAATGACCCTCGATGAGAAACTCGAGTTGCTCGGCGGCCGCGACAATTACTACACCAAGGCGATTCCGCGCCTCGGCATTCCCTCGTTGAAAATGTCGGACGGCCCCACGGGCGTTCGCGTGTATGGCCCCTCGACGGCGTACACGGCGGGAATCGCCCTCGCCGCTTCCTGGGATGAAGACCTCGCCCGCCGGGTGGGCGTGTCGATGGGCCGCGACGCCCGGGCGCGCGGCGTGCACGTGATCCTCGGGCCGGGCATGAATATTTATCGCGCGCCGATGAACGGGCGGAACTTCGAGTATTTCGGCGAAGATCCGTATCTGGCCTCGCGCGCCGCCGTCGGAGAAATCGAGGGGATTCAATCGCAGGGCGTGATGGCCACCGCAAAGCATTTCGCCGGAAACAATATGGAATACGGCCGGCTGGATCACAGCTCGGACATCGATGAGCGCACGCTGCGCGAAATCTATCTTCCGGCATTCGAAGCATCGGTCCGCGAAGCGAAAGTCGCCGCCATCATGGACGCCTACAATCTCATCAACGGCGTTTTCATGACCGCGAACGCCCACCTCAATCTTGAAATCGCGAAGAACGAGTGGGGATTCGACGGCGTCATCATGTCCGATTGGGGCGCCACGCATGACGCCATCGCCGCCGCGAACGGGGGTCTCGATCTCGAAATGCCTTCGGCCGTTCACATGACGCCCGAGACGCTTCGCACCGCACTTCAGCAGGGCGCCGTTTCCATGGCCACGATCGACGATAAAGTCCGGCGCATCCTCCGCAAGGCCATCGAATTTGGCTTTCTCGATCGCGACCAGACCGACGACTCCATCGCTCCGTACAACGAGCAATCCAATCAGGTGGCGTACGAAGAAGCGCTCGAGAGCGAAGTGCTGCTGAAGAACGACGGCTCGCTACTCCCCTTCGACAAGGCCAAGCTGAAGAGCATCGCGGTCATCGGGCCGGATGCTTTTCCTGCGGTGGTCGGCGGCAGCGGGAGTTCCCAAACGACGCCGTTTCGCGCAGCGAGTTTCCTCGAAGCAATCAGCGATGCCCTGGCGGGAGCGGGCACAAAAGTCTTCTACAGCGCGGGCTCGCCGAAGCCCGGCGACGTTTTTGACGCCACGAAATTCACCACAACCGTCGAGGGCGGCCAAGCGGGACTTGTGGGCGAGTATTTCAACAACAAAAATCTGCAAGGGCCGCCCGCGCTCACTCGTACCGACGCCCGCATTCATTTTGACTGGGGCCGCAACGGCTACGGGCCCGGCAGCTCAGCCGGCGGTTATTCCGTGCGCTGGACGGGCTATTACACGCCGGCGGATTCGGGCTCATACACATTCTACGTTGGAGGGCACGACGGTTTTCGCCTCTACGTGAACGATCAGCTCGTGATGAACCAGTGGGACTGGGAGAGCACGGATTTGGAGCTGGAGCCGGTATCGCTGGAAGCGGGCAAGCCCACGAAAGTGCGTTTGGAATATTTCGATGATTCCGGGCGCGCATCGATCGGTTTCGGCGTGTCACCGGCGGACGCGCCGGAAATCGAACGGGCCAAGAATCTCGCCGCCCAGGCCGATGTCGTCGTGCTATGCGTTGGGTTCGATCCGGCGACGGAAGGGGAAGGGCGCGACCGGACGTTTCGGCTGCCGAACGGGCAGGACCGATTGATCCAGGCCGTCGCGAGTGTCAATCGGAACGTCGTTGTCGTCCTCACGGCCGGTGGCGCGGTGGATATGACGAGCTGGATCGATCGTGTCCCGGCGCTGCTGGATGTGTGGTACCCCGGCCAGGAGGGCGGCAGAGCGCTGGCTGAGATATTGTTCGGGAAAGTCAGTCCTTCCGGGAAGCTGCCCGTCTCGTTCGAGCGCCGCTGGGAGGACAACCCGGCGTACCACAGCTACTACCCGCAGAAGAATGATAAGCACGTTGACTACAGTGAAGGCGTGTTCCTCGGCTATCGCTACTACGATCGCGCTACGGTGAAGCCGTTGTTCCCCTTTGGTTTCGGACTCTCGTACACGAAGTTTCAATACTCGAATCTCAGCGTCATGCCTGCGGCGTCATCGGACCCCGATTCCGTCACTGTTTCGTTCGACGTCAAGAATGCCGGGCCGCGCGCGGGAGCGGAAGTCGCCGAGGTGTACGTCGGCGATTCGCACGCAAGCGTTCCGCGGCCGGTGAAGGAGCTGAAGGGATTTGCCCGTGTCTCTTTGAAGCCGGGCGAATCCCGGCGCGTGACTCTACATCTGAACCGGCGATCTTTCTCCTACTACGACGTGAAAAGCCATGGCTGGACAGCCGAGCCGGGCGAATTCGCCATCCTGGTGGGAAGCTCATCGGCACAGATCATGCTGCAAGGTGAATTCAAGCTCACTCCCTGAGCGAGCGCCAGCCGCGCTGTTTTCCTTCCATTCCGCGCGGGTGTCGCCGAGTCTCCGGCGCTCGCGGAAATCTACTGTACTCAAGGACAGTTCTCCTTCCTGTCCGAATTTGCGCGCACGTACCATTGACGCTGCCTCAGCGCGTCTCTAGTATCGAGAATTGCGGGGCGCCTTGCCACTGGCCGCTTCGCGCCATTCCAGTCTCGGAGCGAACACTCCCTCAATGCCCAAAGTAGCTCAGAAGGTAGCGCAGAAGGACACGGCCCGCCACGACGAGAAGCGCCGCGGCGTCCGCCTCAATTCGCGAATTCCTGTCTCAATCGAGTGGGAAGACTCAGCGGGCGCGCGGCGCTGCGAGCGCGCGCATACACGGGTGGTCGGCCCGTATGGATGTCTCGTGGTCCTTGCCGGTGAGCTGGCTCTTTCGCAGGAAGTCCAACTCACGAATCTTGCCGGCGATCGAACCAATCGGGCCGTCGTCGTGTGGCGCGGGCCTCAACGCACCGAGGGTTGGGAGCTGGGATTCTCTCTGATGCAGCCGGAACCGGATTTCTGGGGGCTCGAACTATGACACCAACTAAGAGTCAGTCCACTCGCGGCGGCACATTTCTCCTGGGGGAGGAGCGGCGCCGCAGCCAACGAGTCGTTCTTCGCGTACCCGTCACCTTGAGTTTTCAGATTGCGGGCCAGAATCTTGTGGCCCCGGGGAACACTGTTTCTGTGAACGATCACGGCGCGATGCTCCTGTGCTCGCGGTCCTTCGAATCCGGCGCGCTGCTCACCATCCGACACGACGCCACTCGCAAGGAGGTCCCCTGCCGGGTAACGCGCGTGCCGCGAGAGAGCTCCGAAGGGTACTTGATTCCCATCGAGTTCTTGGAGCCCGCCACAGACTTCTGGCAGATCAGCTTTCCTCCGGCGGATTGGAAGCCGGTCCAATAGCGATTTTTCGTTGCGCCGGTCCAGAGGCGTTGGCAACTTGTTGACACGCTTCGGGCGGAGGCGTTGTCTGTCACCGGCGAGCCGCGCTATCCTCTATACATCCCTTCCGAATTCACACCGCGCGCAAACCTTCCAGCGAGCGGGGAGGAAATCATGAGCAGTTCAGAAAGACGTAACGATACCCGTGTGGATTTGAAGGTTCCCATCAGCTTTCGCCCACTCACGCGTCCCGCATCGGAAGAGCAGCAAGCTGAGTCCGTAAATGTCTCGCAACGCGGGGTGTACATGGCGACGAGCTTTCCTCTGCAAGTGGGCACAGAGATCGAGCTCGAAATGCGAATCCCCAAGGAACTGTGGAGTACGGCGGCGAGCGAAGTGCACTGCACGGCGCGCGTGGTCCATATTCAACCCAACACGTTTCTCGGCGGAAGGGCAGGCGTGGGCTTGCGGATCGAACGCTACGAAACGTTCAACCGAGGGGATCGCTGGGCGAACTGAGCATTTCGCTCAACGCTTCTGCGAGCTCAGGGTAAAAGTCACCTTAGCGCTGGTCGTGTTGTCGAATTGATCGTAAACGCGGACGGCGATGGTGTGTTCGCCGGGCGCCAAGTCCGCCAGCGCAAAGTCATACACTTCCTGAAGCGAATCGCTCACCTCGCCCCCCGGGAGCACGAGCGTCCACTCGCCCGCATCCACGCTGTATTGCGCGCGCGCGATTGCGCTTCCGGCATCAGAGGCCTCAAAGTGCACTCGTGCGGCGCCCGGACCGGACTTTGTGTCGGGCTGCACGCTCAGCGAGCCTATGGCAGGCGGCGTGTTGTCCACCAGGAAGCGGTCCGATTCGCGCTCCGCGGCGAGCGCCAGATTCGGCGGATTCGAGGGGGCATCCGAAGCGACGATTTTCAGATAGTACGCGCCGTCCGGCATCGTCGAAGTGTCCCACGAGAAAAAGCGGTCCTCGATCTTGTCCTTTAGAAGTTTCCAATTCGATTCGCCTTCGCCGCGGTAATAGATCGAAAACTCCAGCGAATCTTCGTTTTCGTCGGTCGCGCTCCATAGCACGGCTTGATAGCCCTTTTGCCGGAAGCCCTGCGGAGGAGGTTCAAAACGGCCCGAGCCTTGTCCCGTGCCGCTGCTCTCAAAACTCAGAGACGGTGTTGCCGGGGCGTTTGGCAGGCGAAGCTGCACCGGCGCGGGGCCTTGCGCTGATTGTCCCGCCCCCGCGTTCATTCCTTGGACGCGCACCCCCGGCTCCTGTAGCACTACAGCTCCAATCACCGGCGAAACATTCTTCGGCAGATACGCCAGATTCACCCATTCCAGTTGCGGCAAATCGGGACTCGAACCCGCGCCCGCGGGCAACTTATGCAAGACTGCCTTCCACTGCACGAACCTTGCGGGAGGGCAATCCACGGTTTCGCCCGCGCTGTGGGTGTAAGGTCCGGCCCACGAGCTCCAGTTGTCATCCGGGCTGGACGTATTTCCGGAACGCGCATACATCTCGACGCGCGCGCCGCCGACGGCTTGCGCGTCCTGGCCTTCCCCCCACCAGGAGAGGCGTCCCCATCGCGAAAAAATTCTCGCGTCGAATGCCTCCGATTCAAACGTGCCTTGCGGTTCATCACCGGGGCCGAGCGTGAATACCTTTCCCGGATTCGCGCTCGCCACATACACGGTGCCGTTTGCGCCTGCAACGAGAGCGGTCACCTGCTCGGACGCGGTTTTCGCAATTTTCGAAAAAAGCCGGCCCGGCTCCAGCTGCAGAATCGAGCCGTGATTGCCGGTTCCGATCAGAAGATTCCCCTTGGCGGACCAGCCCAGGCTGTAAACGAGTTCCTCCCGCGAGGACCACACCTGCTCCGGCGATCCATCCGGCGCGATGCGGAAGATGGCGCTCGAGGTGAGCGTCGGAAACGGCGTAAAGCTGGAAACTTGAGTCTGCGTTTGCGCCTGCGGTTGGGGCGGATTCCCTTGCCCGCCTTCCTCGGAGGAAAACGTCAGCGTGGTGGTGGCGGTGGGCTGCTGTTGCGGCGCGGGACCTGGCGAGATCACGAGCGGCTGTTGCGCCCTCGTCTTCTCGCCGATCGCCGCGACGTACAGATTTCCGCCGGGATCGACTTCGAGCGCAGTCACTTCTTTCTTGTCGGTTTCATACAACACGAACGCACGGCGGCCGTTTGGGTGGGAATCGCCCGAGCCGCCGGCAGAGGAGCCCTTCGGCGTCGTGGGCGCCGCAAGGGGAATTCGCAGAATTCTTCCGTTGGGCTCCGTTCCTGCGAGGAGATTGCCTTTTTGATCGAAGGCCAGCGCGCGAATGTGGAGTTCGCCGCCCGCATAGAAGAGTTCGCCCTTGCCGTCCGGCGTCACGGCGAAGATCTTGCCCGTATCGCCGGTCGCGACGTAGAGAGTGCCGTCCGGCCCGAATTCAAGGGCCCAGATGTACTTGGTTTTCGGATCGAAAAAGACCGCGGATTGCCCCGCCGGCGTCACCTTGTAGACCTTGCCGTCCGGCGAAGTACCGACGTAGAGGTTATCGTGCGCGTCGATGGCCAGCGCCTGCGCGCTCATCTCCTGAGATTCGAAGACCTTCGTCGCTTTTCCCCGAGCGTCAAATTTCACGACCTTCGCGTTCGAGCCGCCCGCGGCGTAGAGCGTACCCTTGGAATCGGCGCGCAGGGCCCAAAGATAGGCGAGATCCGCATCTCCGAACGGAGCGAATTTCGGCGCGAGAAAGAGCCGGCCGTCATTGCGAATGGCGATTCCGTGCGGGGTGCCCTTCTGATATTCCTCGTACCGCGATTGCCGCCAGAAACGCGTGTGTTCGGCGAGGCTGGGCAGTGCGGCTCCGAGTATCGCCAGTGCCGCCGCAATGGCCGCGGCCGCGCGCGCTCGTTGCGTCGTCCCTTGCATGAAATGTCTCATCAAACCCTCGTGGCCCTCATGGAATACGGATCGAGACCATCGCATAGCCGGTAATCACCTCATCCATCGGCACCGACCACTCTCCCGCGCTCGAATCGTGCAGCAAAACCCCGCCACCCTGTCCGGGTCTTCCATCGAGCACATCGATCTCGGAAAGCGGCGCGTTCGGCATGACCTTGTCCTGCATCAGCAAAGTGGGATTTGCGTCGAGTAGCGCGACGTAAAGATGATCGTTGCGACGCTCGCGGTTCAGCACGGCGATCAACTGCTCGAGGCCGGTCAGCCGTCCCATAGCCGCTGGGCCGAATGGAGCCGTTCGCCGGTCGAGCGTTCCCGCATCGCTGACCAACACTTGCATTGTCGAGCCATGCGCCGCCTGCTCGGGGATCGAGATTGGAACATCGCGGACGATGGGATCTCCCCGATACGGGCGCAGCATCACCTTGATGGTCACAGCCTCTCCCGGCGCGGCCTCCACCTTGTCCGACCAAGCGCCCTCGATCGTGGCCACGCGCCGCTCGGCGCGGCTCTCGAGGCGCAACTCGATGCGCTGGACATGCGGAGTCTCGAATGGGTTCGCGAAGATGCGCGCGAAATCCGCTTGCACCGCCACGGCGATGAACGTCGCATCGGGAACGACCGTGTCGGTTGGCGCAAACAGTTCGTCCATCTGCACGCTGGAGTGCCCGGCAATGTCGATGCTGCCGTGCAAAGACAGAGTCGCTCCCTCGCTGTAGATCGGGTCCTGCGTCAGTCCGTTCAACGTGACCAGGCCCACGATCAGCGGCGCGAGCTTCGGATTCGGCACGATTTCCATGTGATATTTCTTCTCGCCGGCAGGGGTCGCCAGTGTCAGCTCGATGGGAATCATCTGCGGCGGCTTCCCGAGTTGCCCCGTGACGGCAGTGGTCCGGTCGTCGGTGATCGAGCCGATGATCCCGCCCATGTTCACGATTTTCGTCGAATCGTAATCCGAAGCCAGGGTCGTCAGCACGCGCGCGCGCGCCATCGGCAGTTGTAGCGCGCCGAATCCAAAGAGCGGGTGGCCGCAGGCCAGCACGCGGTCTCCAATCACCGCGGTAACCGTGCACGCGGCATTGATCGAGAGATCGCCCTGAACCAGCACCATGCCGACCATGTCGCCGGGAACCACCTTCGCGTCGTCCGGAGCCGGCGCGGCGGTCCCGCCTTGCGTCGCGGACAACCCGTATCCGCTCAACTCGCCCGCGTACTGGCGAATGGATTCAGCGCTGAAACCGGAAAAAGTCAGCGGGGAAGCGATCGGCTCCAGATACGCGGGGCCGCCCGTTCCGGCCTGCGCGGAAAACGCGTCCGGCAGCGGATAGTGGGGGGTGGAAAATGCGCCGGCGACGCCCGAGCCGGGCGGAGTGCTCGGCAAACTCAGCATTTCCTCAATCGGCGTTACCCCCGCCAGCGGCTCTTTTGTGAACAGGCCCAGTTTTAACGAGACCGCGCCGAGCAGCTTCCCGTCAATGTAAACCGGGCTGCCGCTCATCCCCGCGACGACGCCCGTGTGCTCGACCTTCGCTCCCTTGAGCTGCACAAGAATAATGGACTCGTCGGGCCCGATGAGGTTCGGCATCACCCCGATCACTTCAAATCCGAAGCTTTCAATCTGATCGCCCGCAAAGATCGTGTAGCCGGTTCCGGTCATCCCCGGCTTCACCTGGTCGAGTGGAAAGATTTCAGGCGCCCCGTCCGCCGCGCGCACCGGCGCGGTGAGTGCCAGTAGAAAGGAGACGAGCGAAATGGCGCTTGCGAGGCGATAACACAGACGGAGACTGCGGCGCGGAGACATCAATCCAACATGTTACCCGTGCCCCGCGGAGGAATCAAATGAGTCTCTTGGGGGCGCAGTTCACCATGATATGTGCTGCGTTTTTCGCGCGTTTGATTGAGGAGCCGCACGATTCCCGGTGCTATAATCCGCCCAAGATGATGATAGGTGAGGTATGAGAATTTGCGTGACTCTCTTCTGCGCGTTTCTACTTTCAACATTGGCGCTCGGCCAAGGTGGCGGTCCGAAAAGAAATAAAGTCCCTGATTCGGAGACTGCTGTAAAGATCGCCGAGGTAGTCCTTATTCGTGTCTATGGCAAGAAACAGATTGCGTCCGAAGAACCCTTCACCGCCAAGCTTAGCGGCGACGTATGGACAGTTTTCGGTACTCTTCATTGCCCAGATGGGAAAGGCGGTACCACCACTTACTGTCTCGGCGGTGTTGCTGAAGTGCGGATATCTAAGGCCCGTGGTCGTATCCTGTCAATCTCGCATACGATGTAACTTCGAGTAGCTGCGCTACCCGATCCCATTGTGAGCGAGGCCCTCACTGTCCCATTCCACAGGCTCCACGCGGCCCACAATAAAAATATGAACGAACGCCCCAAGCAGCCCGAAGAACGCCACAATCGCGAACGGCCAGAAAAAGCCCCCGGTCTTTTGCAACAGAACCCCGGTCAGCCACGCTGCCGCAACTCCGGCCATGTTGCCGAAGAAGTTCTGTAATCCCGTCCATTGCCCCGCGGCTCTCGACCCGGAGATGGTTTGCGTGATGGCCCAAGTATTCGACGCGACCACGCCGTTGCTCCGGGCCAGAGCAAGAAGCCCAGCCCGATCACCCAGTTCACGTCAAAGCGATCCACCAACCAACCGGAAACCAGTTGAAACGCGGCGTAGGTCCAGAAGAATGCGGAAAGCAGTAGGCCGAGCTGGCCCTCCGTGATGTGGAGTTCGTCTTTCAGAAGCGGCGCGGCAATCGAAAGATTTCCGCGATCGATGTAATTGATGCAGACCGAAATCACCAGCAACGTCACCACGGGCTTCATGGCCGGCGTCATCTTCTGTGCCTATTTGACGGCGGTACGCTCACCGAAAGCATCTCGCAGAGTCCGGTTGAGGCTGGGGCGGGAGTGTACACCAAACGAGCGCTCACGGATCGCGCCCTCTGGCGGAGCAAGCGGCGAGCCTGTGCCGTGATAGAATTTTGGCCGTGGCGCGACAGAAGATCCTTCCCGCACGCACGATCACCGGTGCCGTGGAAGTGCCGGGCGATAAGTCCATCTCGCATCGCTACGCGATCCTCGCGGCCATTGCGGAGGGCGCGAGCGAGATCGAGCATTTCTCCGAGGCGGTGGATTGCCGCAGCACGCTCGATTGCTTCCGCAGGCTCGGCATCGAGGTGGATCAGCGCTTGGATCGCGTTCGAGTCGCCGGCAAGGGCCTCGATGGTTTGCGCGCCTCGCGCACCGCGCTGGATGCGGGCAATTCCGGCACAACGATGCGCTTGCTCACCGGCGTTCTGGCAGGGCAATCGTTCCGCACCACTCTCGATGGCGACGCCTCGCTGCGGCGGCGCCCGATGCGGCGCGTGATCGAGCCGCTCGAGAAGATGGGCGCGCGCATTCGCTCGCGCGAAGGCGGCCTGGCGCCGGTCGAGATCGAAGGCGTCGCGTTGCGGCCGATCGAATACACTCTGCCCGTCGCGAGCGCGCAGGTGAAATCGGCGGTGTTACTGGCCGGACTTTTCACCGAAGGAGTCACCTCGGTGATTGAGGAGGTCCCCACGCGGGACCACACTGAGCTGGCGCTCGAGGAGTACGGCGCGGAAATCGCTCGCGAGGGCCGCGCGATTCGGGTGACGGGCCGGCCGAAACTCACGGGAAGAAAATTGATCGTTCCCGGCGACCTTTCCTCTGCCGCATTTTTCCTCGTTGCGGCGATGATTCTGCCCGATTCCAATTTGCTCGTGCACAACGTCGGCCTGAATCCGACGCGCACCGCCCTGCTGGACGTACTCGCGCGGATGGGCGGCGCGGTCAAGCCGGTTTCCGCTCGCAGCGAGAACGGCGAATTGGTGGGCGATCTTTCCGTGCAGCACGCGCCGCTCTCCGGCGGAGTCGTCGAAGGCGGCGAGATCGCGCAGCTCATTGACGAATTGCCGGTGCTGGCCGCGCTCGCGCCGTTCACGGAGAAGGGCATCGAGATCCGCAACGCCGAAGAACTGCGCGTGAAGGAGAGCGACCGCATCGCCGTGCTCGCCGAGAATCTGCGTCGCATGGGCGCGAGCGTGGAGGAACGGCGCGACGGCTTGCGCGTCGAAGGTCGCGCGGCGGGGAAATTGCGCGGCGCGGAAATCGAGCCGCATGGCGATCACCGCATGGCGATGGCCTTCGCGGTCGCGGCTCTGGGCGCGGAGGGCGCGACCCTCATCCGCGACTCGGATTGCGCGGGCGTTTCCTATCCGCAATTTTTTGAGACGCTCGACCGTCTGGTCGAGCGGTGATCCCCGCCAATTTTCGCCTGCGGAATAGTCCGCTACGCCGCTTTCTTGAGATGGATGTCGCCGTACGAAGTGCGCAGATGAATCTTGGGGCCGCGCTCGCCGTGTTGCCCTGAAAGTCCGGTCCGATCGCTGTCCTCGGTGCCGGTCTTCTTGACGTCGGAGAATTCGGAATCGGCTTCGCCGGATTGCGATTGCGCGTCCATCTGGAAAGCGGCCTGGCTGGGAAGTGTGACCGAGATGTCGCCGGAGCCGTCGTCCACGCTAATGTCGGAGCGCGGCGGTTGCGCGAATCGCATCTCGATGTCGCCGTCATGGTCTTCCACCTGGATGCGGCCCGCCACGTTCTCGAGCCTCACGTCATTCTTCTGCGTGTCCAGCGTGACGTTCCCGGTGGAGTCGGCGATTTCGACGTTTCCGGAATCGGCGTCGAGATGGCCGGCGAGCGCCGTGATCGTGAGAGTCGTCCGCTGCGATTGAAAACGCGCGCCCTTGGCGATGCGCGCGAGGCGGATCGGGCCGAAGAATTCTCCTTCGATCGCGGCCTGGCCTTTGACGTCCGAGATCTCGACTTCATCGCCGCGGCCGGAAAGTTTCACGTTGCCTGCCGCCGTCAGGATGCGGACGTTGCCCTTCTCCGTTGCGGCCGTCACATCGGCGCCGGAGTCGTGGACCTCGATATCGCCTTTGCGCGTGTTCGCCTCGATGTTTCCGCCCACGCTGAACGCTTGGACATCGCCGCGGCCGGTGTCGGCGCTGACCGTGGCCTTCTGCGGAACGTGCACCTCCAGGTCCACCTCCACGCGTCCGGTATCCTTGCCGGTTCCTTCCGGCCGGACGTTAAAACTGCCGTCGTGATTGTCCGTAATCACGACGTGGAATTCATTGGCGCGAAGTTCGGCCTCACGCTCGGACATCGCATTCGCCGATTTCTTCACTTCGACGCGAATCTGGGCCGTATTTTCTGCATGCACGGCGATGTCGCCGCGCGGCGTTGAGATGTGGATGCGCGCAGTGGGAGGCGCCGGCTGCGATTGCGACGGTTCGCTGAAACTGTAGGTCTCGCCAAGCCCCTTCCAGAACGGCGACATATCGACGCCAACGCCCGGCCCATGAACATGGTGCGCGATGATCGAGCCCACGATCAGAAAGACGAGAAAGATGATCAGCAAAGTCTGCGCGCCGCTCGTCCTGGTTCCGCCGGTTCCATCGGAGTGTCGCTCGAACGCGTAATCCACAAGCTTGGCCACACCGGCGAGAATCAGGAATACCGGCCACCAGCGGTAGAGGAAATCCCATCCGTCGAACCCGGGGTAGAAATTGTGGAGAAGGAAAATGACGCCGATCGCCACGAGCACGATCGCGCCGAAGATGGAGGGCCGTCTATATCTTCCGTCGCTCATATTTGCCTCGAACCGCCGATCTCATTGCGCCCGGCGAAATCGCGCTATGCGTCTTTGTGCCCTTCGGTCGAAGCCATCGACTCGAATATTTTCAGCGCGCCGATGGCCAGCAAAATCACGGGCCACGTTCGGCCGAAACTCAGGTATGAATTCACGTGGTCCAACAGAAACAGAACGCCCAGCGTGATGAGCACGACGGGGCCCATCAGCCCGCGGTACGCGCACCTCGCGCAATTGCAAATGGTTCCTTTGGCCATGGAAAATCCTCCTCCTACGTTGCGCGCCACTTTCGTTTCCAGAGCAAGTATCCGCCAATCGCGATCAGGATCAGCGGCCAGCCCACGTCAAGCACGCGCCCCATATCCCACAAACCGAGCGTATCCAGGAGAAACATCCCTCCTATCACGATCAGGATGATCGCGGCGACCGGGGGTTGAGGCGGGCGATCGGCCGCCGGGACGCCTTCCGCGGGTTCACCCGGAGCCGGCGAAGCTTCCATCGCGGGAATCGGAGCCGGGGCCATCGATGCGTTAAGCCCCGCTTTCTTTCTCGCCGTTATGAATGCCTCGATCGGCATGTAGACGCAGAAAAAACCTGTCATCAGACCATAAAGCGGCTGCCGCGCCCCGGTGGAATCTAGAGTGACCAGCCCGACGAAAATTGCCACGAACACCAGGGCTTTGGTGAATTCGCCGTTGTACACGGCGCCGAGCCCGGGGATAAATCCCAAAAAGAACGCAGCGGCCGGGTGGCGTTCTCCCCGGTGCTGATCCACCGGCGAGTGCGCCCGCTGCACCATCGCGGCCAGGCACGGCTCGCAGTAGAAGACTCCCTTCACGTCGCGGACGCATTCTGGGCACATCGGCTTGCCGCAATTGCGACAGAAGTTTGTCGCGTCCGCTTCCGGATGGACGGCGCATTTCATGGCAGCCTCCTTGTTAGAAGCGACTCGAAGAGCACGGCGGTTTCCGCTAATTCATGCGACATCTGATTCACGCGGTTCATGTCGTGAGGCTCGCGCGGTGCCGGGCCATGGGTCTGGCCGGGAGCGGGGGACTGCACGGGTTCCGCTTGGGGTTCGGTCTCTGGCCGCAATCGAGATTGAATCTCGTAAACGATTCGCAGATCGGAAACAAATCTCGAGCTCCTCGCATAGGCGAGATGGGCGTGGCGATTCACGTTGCGGGCGATTGCGGCCGGGCTCAAATCCGCCAGCGTCGGCTTATGCCACTCGACGCCGAGGGCGTGCGAAACCACGCCGATCGTCACAAGCACGGTCAGCACGCCGTAAGCAAATTGCGGCTGCCAGACGGGCCGCAGCCACCGGAACCATGAGCGCCAGCCGGCCTTCGCTTCCCGCGGACCGAGTGTGGCGTTCAGGATGGCCTGGACGAGTTGTCGAGGTTCTTCCATCGCAGGCAGAGAGTGGAGCTTCTGCACCGTGCCGCTGACGCGCGCGGCCAGCGTAGCGCACGCAACGCAGCCGTCACGATGCGCCTCAAAGGCGGCGCGGTCCTCGGCGCTGAGCAGACCGTCGAGATAATCCGACAGCCTGTCTTCGGTCATCGCACAATTCCAATTGGATCGCTTCAATTGCATCGTCTTCGCCTATTGCGGGCGGATGCCCATCTGTTCGAGCACCCGCGCGAGTTCGATTCGCCCGCGATTGATGCGGGACTTAACCGTTCCTTCCGGCACTTGCAACACCGCTTGAATCTCCTGATATTCCAGGCCCTGCAGGTCCCTGAGAATCACCGCCTCGCGCAACTCGGGCGAAAGTTTACCCAACGCCTGCTGCACCTGCCGGTTCAGTTCTCCCAATTGGGCGATTTGATCGGGCCTGCGTCCCGCCGCTGGTTTTTCTTCGAGCTCAGGCATCGCATCGTCCATCGAGTCGGTCATGCGGTCACGCTTGGTGCGGCGGTAATGGTCGATCAAGAGGTTGCGCGTCAGGCTGGTCATCCAGGTTGCAAACCCGCCGTGGACCGCGCTGTAGCTTCCGAGCGTCCTGAATACCCGGAGAAAAACCTCCTGACTCAGATCCTCGGCCTCGTGCCGGCTACTGGTGAACCGGTAACAAAGGCCGTAAACGCGCCGCGCATGGCGTCGCACTAGCTCTTCCCAGGCCGAGCCGTCGCCTCTGAGGCAAAGCTGGACCAGTTGAGTATCTGGTTCCAAGGCCCCATCCGCCTCGCGCCTGCCCACCGGCAGGCAGGTCTGACCTCTCGGCCTTCACATAGTGGAACGAAGCCGAGGGCCCGAAAGTTCCATCGCTCGCGCCGGGGACTCGCCCCTGATGAACAGGCCTGGCGCCAAGCCTCGATTTGGGCACTTCCCCGGGAGGTTCCCTGGAACGGCCGGGAACCCGGCTGCATCTTAGCTTCGGCGCGCAAGGGTGACAAGGCGGGTGCAATGCTTCGAGGGGATGCCTTGACACCTGGGGCGGCCTGCGGCTACGCTCGCGGCCAATGCGAGGCAGATACCGCCAGGTCCTGCTGGCCTTGCTGGCAATCGCGGCCTTGGGCATTGTCGCCTGCCGCTTGCGCCGCGCTTTTCACTCCCACAGTTTCAGCGGCGTTAGGATGATTCACGCCGTCCGCGAGGCCAACATCTGGATGCTCCTCGCGGCGGTCGTCCTGATATACGTCTGCTACGCCCTGCGCGCCCGGCGATGGCAACGTTTCTGCTGCTACCTCGGCCCCTCCAATTACTGGGGGATTTACAACGGCACGATCATGGGGTTCGCCACGATCTTCCTGCTTGGGCGAGCCGGAGAACCTGTGCGGCCGCTGCTGCTGGCGCGCAAGGGGCACTATCCGGCGGCCAGCCAGTTCGGGATTTACATCCTGGAACGCATTTTTGACTTTGCCTCTTCCGCCGTGATCGCAATGCTCGCGCTTCTCGTATTCGCGCGGCAGCTCGGCGATGCAGGGGCGGACCCCGGCTCCGTGCTGAAAGCGCACGCCAGCGGCGGCGTGCTGCTCGGCATCATCGCAGGCGTTGCAATTTTCTTGGTGTATTACCGGCTGCACGGGGCCGACGCGTTCGGCCGGTTGCTTGGGCGATGGCACGCGCGGGAAGGCTGGCGCCGGCGCGCGGCCGTGCAATTCTTGGCTTTTCGCGAGGGTTTGCACGCGATTCGGACCTGGGGCGATCTGGCCTGGGCGATTATTTATTCGGGAGTGCACTGGGCGCTGGTCGCGGGAGTTTACCTGATCATCGCGCGAAGTTTCGGCGACGACTTCTCCGATTTCAATTATCCGAGCGCGATGCTGCTCCTCGCGGTGACCATGCTCGGTTCCGTGCTGCAACTGCCCGGCGTGGGCGGCGGGGCGCAGGTGGCGAGCTTCATCGCGTTTACCACCATTTTCGGCGTTGACCCCGAACCGGCGGCGGCAGCGGCGGTCGTGCTCTGGCTCGTGACGTTTGCGGCCTCGTTGCTGGTTGGCGTGCCGATGCTGCTGCGTGAAGGATGGTCCATAGGTGCGCTGCGCAAATTGGCGCGCGCGGAGGCTGCGGCGGAAGAGGCTGCGGCGGAAGAGGCTGGCGAAATGCTCGGCGTGGACAGCACAACCGGCGCGTCCTCGGACAAGAAAAAGGACGAGGGAGACACACTCCGATGAAGTGTCCGTTCTGCTCGCATCTTGACGACAAGGTGATTGACTCGCGCGAAGGCAAAACGGGCGATTTGATCCGGCGAAGGCGCGAGTGCCTGAAGTGCGGGCGGCGCTTCACGACGTACGAACGAATCGACGAAATCCCGTACATGGTGATCAAGAAGGACGGTCGCCGCGAGCGCTTCGAGCGGCAGAAGATTCTCCAAGGGCTCCTGAAGTCGTGCGAGAAGCGGCCTGTGGCGACGAACAAACTGGAAGCGATGGTCGAAGAGATCGAGCGGTTCGTGACGGAAGCGCCGGAGCGCGAGATGCAAACGAGCGCGATCGGGGAAATGTTGATGGCGCGGCTCAAGAAGCTCGACAAAGTCGCGTACGTGCGATTCGCTTCGGTGTACCTGGATTTCAAGGACGTGAAGGAATTCATGGCGGAGCTGAAGGGCCTGCTGAAAGACCGCGCGAAGCACTGAGGTCGAGGCAAGGAAGCTGGGAAGCAGTGAGGTAAGGAAGCGAGGACTTGCCCGGAATACGGACTCGGGGCGGCGCTGGTTCGCAGGCCGGACAAAGGGTAACTCGGAAGGTACTCCCCTCCCCCCTCCCCCCATGTTTTTATGTATCTGCTGAATCCAAAAGGGTTACGGGCAAAAATCGCGGATCTGCTGATTCTAAAGGGTTTAAAGTCCTTTATTTTCAACATCATAAGAAAATGCTTGTAAGTGCTGAATCTAAAGGACTTAAAATCCTTTGCTGTGTATGACTTTCGGGATGTGCACAAAAATGGTGCAAGTTTGGGGAGCGCGGAGGTGAAGTTTGCAACCCCTCGCGAAGGGCGCTCGGGACAAGCCACGGATGGACACGGATGAACACCGATGGAGCAAGCTAAGGGCGCGAGACCCTCAGGGAAGAATTCGAAAGGTTGTCTTGAGCTCACACAACTAGATAGCACGGAAGTTAACAAATGTCAATGCTTATTTGTATGTTACTATTCGAATAGAGGTTGCCGGGAACCGCTGCTGAGATACACTCGGCATCCGCCCGTCCGCCGGCCGTTCTGGGCTTTGGTTTGCCGGGAACCGCTGCTGAGATACACTCGCTTGGGAAAATCATCGGCGGAGCGGGAAGCTTTGGTTTGCCGGGAACCGCTGCTGAGATACACTGCACGTTTTCGCGTTGACCTGCTTGCTTATGCTTTGGTTTGCCGGGAACCGCTGCTGAGATACACTGCACACTCTCGCATATCCGCTAAAGGATGTGCTTTGGTTTGCCGGGAACCGCTGCTGAGATACACTCGGGAACTTGTCGAACGCCACAAGACGCCGGCTTTGGTTTGCCGGGAACCGCTGCTGAGATACACTAGCCCGGCGAGTCGCCATGTCTTTTCCGTAGCTTTGGTTTGCCGGGAACCGCTGCTGAGATACACTCCGAAGCCGCGCCCATGCTAAGCATCACGTGCTTTGGTTTGCCGGGAACCGCTGCTGAGATACACTTGAGATTCGTGACGAGCTTCGCAAGCTGGCGCTTTGGTTTGCCGGGAACCGCTGCTGAGATACACTCTGCACTCATGTGTGGCCCATTTGAAGCAAGCTTTGGTTTGCCGGGAACCGCTGCTGAGATACACTGAAACTAGGCGCGACAGCAGCCTACTATGAGCTTTGGTTTGCCGGGAACCGCTGCTGAGATACACTTCGAGCCGACAAACCCAACTGCCGTGCTCAGCTTTGGTTTGCCGGGAACCGCTGCTGAGATACACTGCCACTACTACGGCCTCTGCACCGACGACCGCTTTGGTTTGCCGGGAACCGCTGCTGAGATACACTAAGAGGCGCCGCGCTGCCGGTACCACGGCGGCTTTGGTTTGCCGGGAACCGCTGCTGAGATACACTGCAACGATGCGCTCTATCAGCAGATTATTGGCTTTGGTTTGCCGGGAACCGCTGCTGAGATACACTCGAGGACTTGGAGTAAAAACTTCATGCTGGGCTTTGGTTTGCCGGGAACCGCTGCTGAGATACACTGAAGAGGGAAGCGCCGTGCAGAACACCCCAGCTTTGGTTTGCCGGGAACCGCTGCTGAGATACACTCGAAACATCTACTTGGCCGCCGCCTTGGAGGCTTTGGTTTGCCGGGAACCGCTGCTGAGATACACTCCAGGAGGCGCTGAAGTACGAGCTCACGCGCTTTGGTTTGCCGGGAACCGCTGCTGAGATACACTAAACGCAAAGCAGACCGAACCGAAATCGCCGCTTTGGTTTGCCGGGAACCGCTGCTGAGATACACTGGAGCGGGATAACGCCACGCGCGAAGGCGTGCTTTGGTTTGCCGGGAACCGCTGCTGAGATACACTGCAAGAACGTGGCAATCAACTACGCGTACGGCTTTGGTTTGCCGGGAACCGCTGCTGAGATACACTACACTGGCCGATGGTACGGTCAGAGCGATAGCTTTGGTTTGCCGGGAACCGCTGCTGAGATACACTTGGATCAGATGCTATCACGTCGGACCTAGCTTTGGTTTGCCGGGAACCGCTGCTGAGATACACTTGTCCCCCCGGAACCACTTGAATTCCGGGGGGATATTTCTTTTTTGTCGTCAAAAAAGCATGAGCTGGTGAGGAGGATCTTCGGTGCGCTCCCGCTTTTTCCCGACGTAAATTTCCATCTTTTCAAACTGCCGGTCGGTAACAGACACCAAGCGCACCTGCCCGTGGCTGGGCAGGACTGCGAACACTTTCGTGCGATAGGCCTGTTCGGCCTCCTCGCTCACGGCGTAGTGCACGTAAACGGAATACTGAAGCATCGTGAAGCCGTGCTTCAGCAATGACTGCCGGAATTGGGAATACTCGCGGCGAAGCTCCGGCTTGTCCACAGGGAGGTCGAACATTGCGAATAGCCACATGGCTTTGTATCCTGATAGGGCGAATTTTTGGCGGGGCATCAGAGTTCTGGGGACTGCGGGCGGGGATTTTCCAAATCAAGCCGGACAGGCCGCGAGTTTCCGGCCCGATGCTCGATCGCGTCCGCCAGGCTGGAAGCCGCCCGGCTTGCCCAGTCGAAGAGAGTTCGAGATTCGCCGTTCGCCTCGAAGCGCCCGAGCAGAGTTTGCAGAAGCGCGCGCTTGGATTCCTTGTCGAGCGAGAGGCTGGCTCCGCGCACGGCGTTCAGGTTAGCGGCCTCTCGGTCCACGATGGGACGGAACGGCTCCATGAGATCGTCGGCCAGGCAAAAGGCGTCATACCGATTGTGGTGGTGGACGCCGAGCGAGGGGTGCAGCCCCGCGCCGCAGAGGCTGCGCGCTACGATGGCGCGGAGGACGGCATAACCGTAGTTCAAAACGGCGTTGAGGCCGTCGCCTTCGGGATCTCTGCGGAAGCCCGAGTTTGGAAAAAGTCCCTGCCAATAGATTCTCGCCGCCAGGGCTTCGGAATTGCCGGCGTCCCCGGAGCGGACGCGGCCCGCGAGCGCACGGAGTCCGCAGTCGGTTCCCGACTTTTCATCAAGCAGTTGCGCCTGCGCCTGGATTTTCGCGCGGACGATCTGCTGCCAGATGCGCTTTTTCGCGGGAATGGCCAATGCCGCTTGGGCCGCAAAGCGCTCGGCCTGAAGGGAGTGGGAGACGAGCGGAAGCATCATGGAGACCGGCATGTGTTTTTCGTTGCAGGTGACGAGGATTGCTCCGGAGACCGCCAGGCCGGAGAGGACGGCATTGGAATAGGAGACCTGCGGGTGGGAAACGATCAGGACCGCGACGTTGCCAAGCGGAATCGTCATTTCGTCCGGGTCTCCGAGGCGCTCGCAACGGTAGGTTTTTTCTTCGGCGTCATTCGGGAGGGCGGCTGGCTGCTGAACCGGAGGAGTGGAAGCCGGCGGGGTGAATCGAAGTACGAGCAGAGAATTTCTCACGCTGAGCCGCGCGGGCTGATCGGAAAGGTCGAGGACGCGATTAATCATGGGCTTCGGTGATTTCGCCGAGAGGACCTACCGCGACCTTTCGGGCTCGCCATCTAAGCAGTTGGTTAGGGGACTTTGTGATCCACTGCTTCGAACCTTTGATCGCGTCTTTTTGCCGAGCGTCGTTTAGCCTCACCATCTCGATTTTGACGGAGCCGGTTTTTTCCTCTTCGCTGATGGTCCTCACAACAAGGAGGTTGCCCTTGAAGGGGCCCTCGTCGAGGGAAATCGTTTCCCTTGGTGCTAAGGAAAACCTAAACTCCCACGGAGGCGCGGCGGTCTTCTTCACGATCTCGCCCGCCTTTCGATGGTGAGCCTCGAGCATGGTGACCACTCCGAGGGCCATCCACTTCCTGTCTTGCCCCTCGGAGCCAGGCTCACCGAAGATTTCAAGATGGTGGTTGCTCCCGGGCTTGACGCTGCGGACCGAACTCCCCCCTCCGAGCTTTTGTGTCTTGACTGTTTCCCGAATGCGGACGGTCTTGACGAGAACCCTCCGCCCATCCGCTGTTACGAAGCAGGGGAGATTCTCTGGGACGGAAAAGAGTTTCTCCGGTTCGCCACCGCCCAGAGCTGGCAGCTTCTCCCTCACGAGCCGCGCGACCCCGACGTCCGCAATCACCTTCCCTCCCATAACCTCCTCTTCGCTCATCTCCGTAAGAGCGACGCGATGCCGCCTGACATTTGCGGCCTCCATGCCGTCGAGACTCTTCGGAGAATAGTTAGTGTCTTTGTGCAGAGAACCGCTCACCTTTTTTGACACGCGATGCGAGACGATGATTTTTTCAATTCGCCGGCGGACGGAGTCCGTGAATTCGGGCCAGGGTGAGGGGATGGAGGCGAAGCGGCGGCGGTGTTCGAGAGGAGCACGCTGGGCGGCGTCGCTTAGCATCTTCACTGTTCCGGCATCGGTCAGCGCGATGGCGACGGCGTCCACGGCATGATGCCGATGGTCGTCGCGCGATTTTTTCTTATGGCCGCCGTTGGAGGTCGGGCCGTCGGCGAGTATGGAATTGAGTTTCCATTCGCTTCGGAGGAATGCAGTCGTCTGACCGGCGGAAGCGTGGATGCGGCGATTGTGATCGGCGTCGATTTCGCCACCGTAGAGAAGGCCTAGATACTGTTTGGCGAGGCGGGCGGCGTAGGCAGTGTCGTTTAGCTGGCGCGAAGTGAAATCTTCAAGGTGGGCGGCCAATTCTTCGGAAGCCATCTTGAAGCGGCGGAGTTTTTCTGCGGTGGTTGAGCGATCGCCGGTGAAGCGGCTAACCCTTTCGAGAATCGAATCGTACTGTTCGCCGGAGAAGGCTTCGCGCGGGGTCCTATTGCCTTTTTCTCTATTGCAGTGAGCATGGCAGATGACAAGGTTCATATAGGAGTCGTCGAGGGAACGACTGAACGGCAGAATGTGGTCCAGATCGATCTGGGATTCCTTACCGAGGAAGTTGCTCTTCGAAATGGGCGACCCGCAGTACACGCATTCGCCGCGGGAGTCGCGGAAGAGCTGCACGCGGCGTATGTCGTCGCGGTGGGGATATGGGTCGCCTGTGATTTCCGTGATTTCGGCGACTGCGGCTTTGCGGGCGGATTCGTTTTCTCTCATTTTCTTGGACTGTAGCGCGCGCGCCGTCTTGGGTTTTTTCAGTTCGCGGGCGAGCTCGATGCGGACCTCGGCGGGCTTGCCGTGCTCGCGGATGATGGCGTTGACGACTTTTCGGAGTTCGGTGAGGCTGCGAATGACGGCAGGATTGCGGATTTCGGGCATGCGGCTGTCGGGCTTGCAGAGGGGCGGCAGCAGATTGAGCGGCGCGCTGGGTTTGAATACCTCGGGATAGAGCCGCCTGCGCGCGGAGGCGGTCGGGATGCCTTTCTCCAATTCGGGAAGGAGCTTGCGAATCGCTTTGAGCGAGAGATTGCTGTAATCCGGCTCAAGCTTGATTGCGGCGATGCGTTCGGCCGCTTCGTCGGAGAGTCCCCACCTTTTTTTCGCGGCGGATTTCAGTTTGTCCGATTTTTCAAAAGCATGGACGTATTCGACGGCGGCTTTGCGTTCGTCCTGGGACATTGCGGCCCACCGCTCACCGAAGACCTCCCGGAATTGCGATCCCGTACGATCGCCCGGAATTTTCTCTTCGCCGCCGCTTTCGAGGTTGATGGCGTGGTCCTTGGTTAGTCGCAGGAGCTTGCGGATTTGCTTGAAGGTGAGATCGCCGAGGCATTCGAGCTCGTGAAGGAGCTTGGCGCGATCGGACTGGGTCAACGTTACGCCGTCGATGAAGAGGCTGTTGAGCTTGTCCAGCAGGCGGAAGCGCTGGGAGTCGAGGAGATAAGCGGGGGCGCGCTTTTCTGCAAGTTCGAGCGAGCAGGAGCCGATGACGTTCGGGTCGAATTTCAGCTTGCGCTGGTGGAAGATGCATTGAAACAGCAGTTTCCGGCGATCCGGGGTGAGAGCGGGATTGCGCACGGCTTGGGCTTCCCAGATCTGCGCGAATTCGTGCTCGTACATGTCGCGTGCAGTCCAGCGGCGGCGGATGCGGCGCTGGCTCGGAGACGAACACGCGAAAAATTGGCCGAGCGTGCGACCGTTCAATTCCGCCCGGAGTTCCTTGATGGCGTCCTTGACCGCGCCCTCATCGTCTTCCTTCGTGTTCTTTGCGGGGCGGATGTCCTTGCGGTTACTGCGAAATCCGCGGCGCTGTGCAAGGTGGTAGATGGCGCGACCGAAAAAGTGCGGTTCGAGTGGTTCGTCGAGGGCCGCGGCTCGAAGGATGTACGGTAAGACTTGCTCAGGTTCGGGATAGAGCCCAGATTCCTTCTTGAGATTGAACCATGACGAGCTGCGGATGGAGTCATCCAGCTTGTTGATGAGATCCTGGCGAGCCTCGGGCGTGGAGCTTTGGCCTTGCGGGAGCAGTTCGAAGCGCTGAAGGAGATGGAGGGTTTTCTTGAGGCGCCTCGCACGGCGCCAAAGCTGGCGGCGTTGCAATCTTGCCTGGCGACGCGCGAGGTTTCTGGACTCTTCCTTGCCGGCAGCCATATTGCCGTCCATGGCGGACTCGAAGATTCGCACTCCTGCGCGCAAGATTCCTGCGGGCTGGCCGTTCTCAAGAGAGATGAGAGCCCAGCCGAGGGAATTGGACCCGAGGTCTATGCCGAGAATGAGGCCGCCATGGGGGGTACCGAGAGAGTCGGCCATAATCACCTCTTGACTGAAAGGGAAGATGTCTTATCATAGCATCAGTGTATCTCGGCAGCGGTTCTCGCTTATCTAAGTAAGAACCGAATTTGCTCGTGAGGCTACGCCAGCGATGGCGCCCTTAAGGCCCCGCCCAGTCGCGGGGCTTTTTTTTGCGCCCGTATCGATTCGTTATCGAAGAGGTGGGGATGGCGACCCCGCAGGGCGAGGTCGCCGGTACGAAACCCTTGTCGCGCTGGCTAGCGCGTGTGGGAGACGCCGGCGGAAAAGGATTTGATCGTGCGGAAGCCCATATGTTCGTAGAGCTGGCAGGCGCGGGCATTGCCGGCGGTTACGGTGAGCGACAGGGCCGAGTAGCGGCTCACGCGGAGAGCATGAATTGATGCGTCAAGGAGGCGGCGGCCGAGGCCGTGACCCTGGTAGCCGGGCATGACGCAAATCTGCGTTGTGTGGGCGACGCCGGGAGATACCGTCGAAGTGAGGACGAGGCCGGTGAGTTCGGGAGAGTGCGGCGGACGCAGCACGAAGGACGCGTCCGGGAGGAACTGGCCGCAACCGGGTAGCACGACGATATTTTTCAGAAATTTGAGTGCGCCCAGTTGCGTGCGGTACTGATCATTGATTTCGCCGTCCACGTGATTTGCGTACGCCAGCTGGATCAGCCGCGAGGCGGCGTCGAAATGCGCGTGTTCCCAGCGCTCGAGGAATAGGCCCGGGCCCGGCCCCGGGCGTTCCGGGATGGGCCCGGCCGCCGCGTCAGTGAGATTCGCACCTTCGGCAGTGAAATCGAGCATCATGAAATTCCGAGCGAAAAGGCGGAAACCCTGCTCCGCGAGCGCGGCGTCGAGCGGGCAGCCGAAGGGCATCAGCTGCGCTTCGATGCGAGAGATCTGCGGCACCGCGCGAAGAGTCGTCAGGACGTCCGCGAGCAATTCCGCGGCGAACTTGAGTTGGTCGTAGCGCGGCGAAACAAAGAGTCCGCCGATCAAGCCCTTGTAATCCTCAATCACGTAGAAGGCATATCCAGCCGTCTGGCCGTTTTCCAGGATGGCGGCGCCGGCGAGGGATCGCGCATCCACGAAGCGGCGGATGAGATCGATCGAGCTGCGGTAATCCCAGCGAAGCTCGTCGCGCCAGAAGCGCGATTCTTCCTGGAGGAGCGGCTCGAGCTGCCGAACGCTGAGTTGGCGCAGGTCCACAATCGAAATCGGGCTCGGCGGGTGGGGATGAGACTGCATCGGGCGTTGGGCGATACCCATGGATGAGACACGTTCCAAGCCTATTTTATAGCCGGTCGCGACGGAAGGCGATGGATAAGAATTCCGGAACCCGAGGTTGATACTGGAGAGGTCACCGGCAAACAGTTAGCGGCTTGGTGCGGTTTCGCGCGGCGTGGCGTGGCGCGTAAACATCTGTGTTAACATTTGCGAACCGGGCAAGTTTTGCCTGTGCACAGCAACTCGCGAGGCAGGCGTGCGCGTGGACGAGCCCGGTAGGAAAGGGAACGGCCGAACGACGCTGGCAGCGTCTCCCAGCCACCAAACGCATGGGTTTACTGTCCGAGTTTCTCCACCCGACGCGTTGGTACTCGAAGTTATTCGTCGTTCTCCTTGTTCTCGCGGTCTTTTCGCTTCTGGCGGTAGGGGCGCTTTCCGGATTTCTGCTCTATCGTGTCGTTTCCCCCGTCCCGAGCCGCAGCCAGCTTGATTTCTCGGACTTCCCGGGTCATCCGGAAGAAGTGACCTACCAGGTGCCGGGAGAGGGATCGCGCACAGGTTGGTTCTTCCCCGGATTGCGACAAGCGCCGACGATTCTGCTTTGTCCCGGGTACCAGACGGGCCGGGGGCAGTTGCTCACCCTGGCGACCGCGCTGCAAGATCAGCAGTTCAACGTTTTCTTGTTCGATTTCTCCGCCGGGAGCAGCAGCACGCAAACTTCGACTCTGGGCTACCGGGAAGTGCTCGAACTGCGCGCGGCGATTGACGCGGTGGCGCAGCGGAACGACGTGGACCCGGGCCGCTTCGGGTTGTGGGGCACTAACGTCGGCGCCTATGCGGCGATGGGAGAGGCGGAAGGGGACCGGCGTGTTGCCGCGATCGCCGTGGAATCCGTTTACGACACTCCGCGGCAGGAACTGGATATGCTGACTTCGCATTTCGGCCTCGGGGCCCTGCCGCTGGTCAAGCGTGGGACAGAGATCGGATTCGAGTGGATGGCGCGACCCTACCGCGACACGCCGCCGCTTTCGACGCGACTTTCCAGGCTTTCCGGCGAGCCGAAGCTTTTCATTGAGGCGATGGACGAGCCCGGCCTGGCCGAGGAGACGCGCCGGCTTTATTCGCTTTCACCGCTGCCGCACGACCAGGTTGGGCTACCCCGCGGGAATTACGCTGGAATGCTGGACGAAGAAAAGCGTAGTTACGAGAACCGGATCGTGAGTTTCTTTCTGTTGAACCTTCCTCCTACGGCTACAGGCCGGCCGCGCCGCTGAAGGCTGAATCATTCTGCGATGATGCGCGAACGACTCCAGTACGCGGCGACCTGGCTTCTCTTGAAGGGGCTGGGGATTTTGCCACGGCGGCTGGCCCGAATGGCCGGGCACGGACTGGCGCGAATTCTCTTCCTGCTGCGGCCCCCCTTGCGGCGCGCGGCGATCGAGAATCTGCGCCTGGCCTACCCGGATTGGAGCGACGCGCACCGCTACGCCGTCATCCGCAGGATGGTGCGTAACCTCGGGTGGCTTGCGGCGGAATTCGCGCATTTCCCCGGCCTGAATCGCGCAAATGTGGAACGCGTCGTGACCCAGGAGGGGTTTGAGCATTTTCAGGCAGGGATGGCGCGCGGCAAGGGAGTCCTATTCCTCACCGGCCACATCGGTGGGTGGGAGCTCGGCTCGTTCGCACATTCCGTCTACGCGGAGCCGATCCGATTCCTGGTGCGGCCGGTGGACAATCCGCGCGTGGACGCGCTCGTGAACCGCTACCGCGGCCTGTTGGGCAATCAGCCCATCGAAAAGAACGAATCCGTGCGGGCGGTCCTGCGCGCTCTGGGTTCCGGAGGGGCTGTCGGCATCCTCGCGGATAACAACACTTCACGTTCCGAGGGGGTCTTCGTTAATTTTTTCGGCATTCCGGCGTGCACAACGGCGGGATTGGCCCGGTTCGCACTCCACACGGATGCCGCCGTAGTGCCGGGTTATACCTTATGGGATGAGTCACTGGGAAGATACCGGCTCTGCTACGAGCCCGCGGTGCCGCTGGTGCGCAGCGGCGACGATGCGGCCGATATCGTGGCGAACACGCAACGATTCACCAACGTAATCGAAGCGATTGTTCGCAGGGCCCCTGACCAATGGCTGTGGGTGCACCGCAGATGGAAGACTCGGCCGGAAGGCGAGCCATCCATATACCCGGACTGAGCAGGAACTGGGACCCTATCGCGCCTCCCACGAAAGCTCGATGGCGAATTACTGATCTACTAGAACTCATATCTTCGAGGTTGACCTTGGTCTGAAAGCTCCTGATAATAGAGTCAGATAGTGGCGTCGGGGCAAGGGGCGATGAGTACTTGGGGTCCGTTGTTTGCCTCAGGGGCAATTCGGGCGAGTCGGCAATAAACGCGCATGCCTTGAAGTTTGTCAAGACGGACAGATTCAGGGGCAGGGGAATGCATCCTTTCGCGCAGGCAGGGAGTCAGAATTAGAAATGGCTGTTGGAACAAGAATCGGTTTTGATCCGGAGTCGCCGGCTAACGGCAGACAGGGGACTACCTTCTCCGCGCTCGCTGAGAACCTGCAAGAAGCCATCGTCCGGGGTGTGGATTATTTGCTCTCCCTGCAGGCCCAGGAAGGCTACTGGCTGGGTGAATTGGAAGCGGATACCACGCTGGAATCCGACTATATCTTCTATCTCAACGTGCTTGGAACAGCCGACCCCCTGAGGGTGGCCAAACTGGCGCGCTACGTCCGCCAGCGCCAACTGCCGGATGGCGGGTGGAATATTTACGAGGGCGGGCCTTCTGAATTGAACGCGACAGTGAAGGCTTACGTCGCTCTGAAGCTGGCGGGAGACTCCCCGGACGCGCCGCAGATGCAGCGGGCGCGGAAGAGAGCCCACGAATTGGGCGGGCTGGAACGCTCGAATTCCTACACGCGTTTTTACCTTGCGCTGGTGGGGGCGGTCGATTGGGGAATCGTGCCGGCGGTTCCGCCGGAGCTGATGCTTCTGCCGAACTGGCTTCCCATGAACATTTACGAGATGTCTTCCTGGACGCGCGGCATTGTGATTCCACTGGCCATTCTTTACGGGCGCAAGCCGGAATGGAAACTTGCGCAGCCGATCAGCGTCGAAGAACTCTATTGCGATCTAAAAAACAAACGCGCCGCTTTCGCCTGGAGCGATCAATTCTTCAGCTGGCGGAACGTGTTTCTTGCGTTCGACCGCGCATACAAACTTTACGACCGGCTGCCGTGGAAGCCCCTGCGAGGACGCGCCATGCGGCAGGCGCAGACGTGGCTGCTCGAACACCTCGATCGGAGCGACGGCCTCGGCGCCATCTATCCGGCGATGATGAATGCGATCTTTGCGCTCGTGTCGATGGGCCATTCGCCGGAGGATCCGCTGACCGCGCGCGAAATCGCCGAGCTGGCGCGGTTCGAGATCGAGGATGCGGACACGATTCGCATGCAGCCATGCGTTTCGCCGGTGTGGGACACGGCGATCGCCATGGTGGCCCTGGAAGAGGCAGGCCTGGCCGCGAATCATCCCGCGCTGGTGCGGGCCGCGGACTGGTTGCTGAAGATGCAGATCGCCGGTCCGGGCGACTGGATGGTCAAGAACCGCGACGCGGAGCCCGGCGGTTGGGCGTTTGAATTCCGCAACGACCACTATCCCGACGTGGACGACACGGCATTTATCTTGATGGCGTTGCAGCGCGTGGATTATCCGGACCCGGCGCGCATGGAGGCCGCGGTTCGCCGGGGCCTCATCTGGCTGCTCTCGATGCAGAATCGCGACGGCGGCTGGGGCGCGTTCGATCGCGACAATCATCGCCAGTTCCTCACGCAGATTCCGTTCGCCGATCACAATGCGATGATTGATCCATCGACCGCGGATGTGACGGCGCGCGTGCTGGAGTGTCTGGGCCGGTTCGGCTGGCAGCCCTCGCATCCCGTGATTCAGCGCGCGCTGCGCTTCCTGCGGAAAGATCAGACCGAAGATGGTTCCTGGTACGGCCGCTGGGGCGTGAATTACATTTACGGAACGGGCGGGGTGCTCCGCGCGCTAGAGACGCTCGCACTCTCGGCGCAGGAGTACTGCCAGCGCGCGGTGGGGTGGTTGCGCTCCGTGCAGAATCCGGATGGGGGCTTCGGCGAGACGATCGGCTCGTACTACGATCCATCGTTGAAAGGTCGTGGAGTGAGCACTCCCTCGCAGACGGCCTGGGGCCTCATCGGGCTGCTGGCGGCCGCGGAGTTGGAAGATCCTGCAATCGCCCGCGCGGCCGGGCATCTGGTCGAGACGCAGAATTCCGACGGTTCCTGGAATGAAAATGAAACCACGGGCACGGGATTTCCGTGCGTGTTCTATTTGAAATACCACCTGTATCGCGACTATTTCCCGCTCTACGCGCTGGGCCGCTACCGCAATCTTACGCAGAAAGTGACCACATTTTGCGCCCTGCGCGCCGAGCCCGAATCGTTGAATCTCCCTGCACGAAGCCGGAGGGCTGGATGAGATATCCGCTGAAAATGACCGCGAACCTGGCGCGCTACATCGCGAAGAAGCGTTTCAATCGCGAGGAAAAATTTCCGATGGTGCTCATGCTCGAGCCGCTGCACGCCTGCAATCTCACGTGCACGGGCTGCGGCCGCATCCGCGAATACAAGTCCACCATCAACGAGTCGCTGACCGTGGAGGAATGCCTCAAGGCCGTGGACGATTGCGGCTCGCCGGTGGTTTCCATTTGCGGCGGCGAACCGATGATCTATCCGGAGATCGGACGGCTCACGAAGGAGATCCTAGACCGCGGCCGCCATATCATCCTTTGCACGAATGGTATGTTTATTCGCAAGCGTCTGCACGAATTCAAGCCCACATCGAGTTTCTTCTGGAACGTGCACCTGGACGGCATGGAGCGCACGCACGATCTCTGCGTCGAAAAGCGACGGCGTGTTCCGCGATGCGATCGACGGCATCAAGGCCGCCAAGGCGGCCGGTTTTCTGGTTTGCTCGAATACGACGATTTACAAGGAGACCGACCTCGAGAGATCGCGGAACTGTTCGCCTACCTTGACGCAGCTGGGCGTGGATGGCTACATGCTTTCCCCGGCCTATTCGTACGCGGCCGTGCACACGAGGGATATCTTCATGTCGCGCGAAGACGTCCGGCGACAAATTCCGCGCCGCGCTCGAGCTTCTGGGCAAACACAATCTGATGGTTTCGCCGATCTATCTGGATTTTCTCCGCGGCGAACGCGAACTCGACTGCACCGCCTGGGGCACGCCGACGTTCAATCCCCGCGGCTGGAAGGGTCCCTGCTACCTGATCACGGACGAGCATCACGATTCCTATCAAGGACCTGTCGAGAAAACGGACTGGTCGAAATATGGTCCGGGAAACGATCCGCGCTGTGCGGATTGCATGGTGCACGTCGGGTTCGAGACGACCCCGGTTCTCGGCGCGAACCGCAAGATGAGCGACACTTGGAAAATGTTCAAGTGGCAGATGAGCGGCCAGATGGGCGGCACGCGCTTCGTGGGGCAGGGCGGCAACGGCGGTCGCGCGGCAATGCACGCCTCCGTCCGCCTCCCTCCGGGCCGGAAAGCCTCGTCGGCCGGGATCGGAGTTTGCGGGTTCTATGACGACGCTGGTCACGGGCGCAACGGGTTTTCTCGGGAGCCATGTGGCGCGGCAATTGGTCGCGCGCGGGATGCCGTCCGTGTGCTCGCCCGGCCCACGAGCGATCTGCGGGCTCTGGCGGGGCTTGCGGTGGAGAGAGTCGACGGCGACTTGCGGGATTTGCCTTCGCTCGATCGCGCAGTCGAGGGCGTTTCCTGCGTGTTTCACGTGGCCGCGGATTACCGGCTGTGGGCGCGGCACCCGCAGGAGATCTACGAATCCAACGTCACCGGCACGCGGAATCTGCTCGAGGCTGCGCGGCTCGCCGGCGTGAAGCGCTTCATTTATACGAGCACGGTTGCCACGGTCGCGATTCCCACGCACGGTGCTCTGCCGAACGAGCAGACGGAAGCGTCGCTCGAGCGAGATGATCGGCGACTACAAACGATCCAAGTTTCTCGCGGAGCAGGAAGCGCTGCGGGCGGTCGATCGCGGCGTTCCGGTTGTGGTCGCCATTCCGACGACGCCCGTGGGCCCGGGCGATTGGAAGCCCACGCCGACGGGAAAAATCATCGTGGATTTTCTGAATGGCCGGATGCCGGGCTACGTGGACACGGGATTGAATTTTGTCCCGGTGGAAGACGCCGCGGCGGGTCACTTGTTGGTCGGCGAGAGCGGCCGGATCGGGGAACGCTATCTCTTGGGCGGCGAAAATCTCACGCTGCGCGAGGTGCTCGGACTGCTGGCCCGCGCCAGCGGCCTGCGTCCTCCGCGGTTGCGCCTGCCACACGCGGTGGCGTATGCCGCCGCTTGTGCCAATACCGCTTTCGCCCACCTGACGGGCCACGAGCCGAGTATCCCGATTGAAGCCGTGAGGATTTCGCGGCATCGAATGTTTGTGGATTGCAGCCGGGCGCCGCGGGAGTTGGGTTTCTCAGCGGGACCCGTGGCCGCGGCGCTCGAACGCGCGGTGCGGTGGTACGAGACGAACGGTTACGTTGCGGCGGGCCGTTTGGAGCGTTTGGCGCGCGCGCACGCTGCTTGAAGCCCTTGCCATGGCCGGAATCGCCACGGAACTGCCATGAAAGTCGTGGTCACATTTGCGGTGGCGGCTGAACTGGCGCCGTGGCGCAAGCTTGGTGGTTTCAAGCTTGTTCGCCGAGGGCCGGCGAGTTGGTACGAAGCCGTGCGCCCCGCTCTGACGATTCGCGCGGTACTTACCGGCATGGGAGCCGGTCCGGCGCGTGAGGCCACACGGGACGCGCTCTTGGACGGCGCTGACGTGTGCATCTCCTCGGGGCTCGCCGGCGCGCTTCGTCCTGAGTATGCAGTAGGGACGATCCTGGTTGCGGCAATCATCTTGAAGGAAGGCGAACCAGTGGCCGTCGCCAGCGATCGAGAACTGGTGAAGCTCGCGGGACAGTGCGGGGCGCAAGACGCCGTGCGATTTCTCACGGCCGGGGAAGTCGTCGCGACGGCGGCCGAAAAGCGGCGGTTGAGCGAGCACGCCGACGCCGTGGAAATGGAAAGCCTTGCGGTGCTGGCGGAGGCGGCGGTTCGCGGAGTTCCGGCCGTGGCGATTCGCGCAGTATCCGATACGGCGGATACCGACTTGCCTTACGATTTTTCCAGAGCGTGCGATGAAAGCGGCCACATTCAACTTGGCCGGGTTCTCCGGCAGATCGGGCGAAGACCAAGCCGTTTGCCGGCACTCTTGCGGTTTGCCGGAGATTGCCGGGGCGCAGCGCAAAGGCTCGCGCTCTTTTTGGACGCCTATACGAATCATCTCGCGGCGGACTGCCGCCGCAGCCGATCGGAGTTGCTTGCAACAATATGAGTGAGACGCTCACAGCCGCTGAAGCGCGATTGCCGAACCCCGGGATCGACGCCGAGATGCGCGCGGGGGTCTATCGGGGCGCCGGCCGCGTTGCCGTCGAACGCGTGCCGGTGCCCAAAATCGAAGCGGGCGAGGTGCTGATTCGCGTGGCCGCGTGCGGGATTTGCGGCACCGATCTCAAGAAGATCAAGCACGGCTTTGTCGCGCCCCCGCAGATTTTCGGACACGAGATGGCGGGCACCATCGTTACGGTGGGAGCTGGGGTGACGCGCTGGAAGCCCGGCGACCGCGTCATCGGCTTCCATCACGTTCCTTGCGGCTCCTGTTTCTATTGCGCGCGGAGCCTCTTCTCGCAGTGTTCGGGCTACCGAAAGGTCGGCCTGACGGCGGGCTTCACTCCGAATGGCGGCGGGTTTGCGGAATATGTTCGCGCGATGCCGTGGATCGTCGAGCGCGGCCTGATAGAGATTCCGGAAGGCGTCAGTTTTGAGGAAGCGACATTCGTCGAGCCCGTGAATACTTGTTTGAAGGCGGTGAGTATGCGCGTGTTGCGGCGGGCGAGACGGTTTTGGTGATCGGGCAGGGCCGATGGGTTTGCTGCTGATGATGCTGTCGAGGTTGGCCGGGGCGACCCTGCTCGCGAGCGATCCGATGCCGGAGCGCCGCGCGAAGAGCCTCGCGCTTGGCGCTGCCGCCGCATTTGATCCTTCGGAGGGTCGCCTGGTCGAGCAGATGCGCGCGCGAACGGAAGGCCGCGGCGCGGACGCGGTGATCGTCGCGGTTCCCTTTCCGGCCTCGCTCGCGGAAGGCCTCGCTGCGGCGCGCCCGGGCGGCCGAGTCCTGCTTTTTGCGCAAAATGACCCGAGATGCGCCTGGAGTTTCCCGCAGCCGCGGTTGGCGTGGACGAGAAGGAAATCCTGGGGAGCTATAGTTCGGCACTGGATCTCAGACGAATTGTGCGCCGATCTGGTGTTTTCACGGGAGCTTCCTGTGGCGCAATTGATCACGCACCGGTTTCCGTTGGAAGAATTTGAACGGGACCTGGCTTTGGCGGCGAGACCCGACGCGCGAATCCCTGAAAGTATGGTGCTGCCGTGAGGACGCACGTTTCACGTACAGCCAAATGACCGCGAGCGGTACTGCCGTTGTGCTATACGGCAGCTCATCAGCATCGAGCGCATGGAATTGCCCGACATCGGCCGCGGACGAAGTCCTGATGCGCGTAGAGTGGCGCTCGACTTGCGGCACGGATTTGAAAGTTTGGAGACGGGGATATCACGCAAAGATGATTACGCCGCCGGCAGTTTTCGGGCACGAACTCTCCGGCGAGATCGAAAAACTCGGGCCGGAGGTGCGCAGAGATTCCGACGTCGGCATGCGCGTGGTGCCCGCGAATTCGGCTCCTTGTCATGCCTGTTTCTTCTGCCGCAAGGATCAGCCGAATCTTTGCGAGGATCTCCTGTTCAACAATGGCGCCTATGCGGAATTCATTCGCATTCCGGGCCGGATTGTGCGGCGGAATTTGCTGGAGATGCCGGACCACGTTTCGTTTACCGATGCCTCGCTCGTGGAGCCCCTGGCTTGCGTGTTGCGCGGAATCGATGAGACGGATGTGCAACCCGGCGACACGGTCGTGCTGATCGGATGCGGACCACATGGGGCTGCATTTTGGTGCGCATGCTGACGGCGCGCGGCGCGCAATGTGATCGCGGTGGCAAAACGAGCGAGCCAGGTCGAAATCGCGGCGAGCGCTTGGGCGCGCGCATGACATTCGACGTCCGCAGAGCTGACCGATCCGATTGCGGAGTTCGAAGAATGCCGGAGAGCGGCAGAGGCGCTGATGCGGTGATCGAAGCGGCGGGCGTCGCCGGTTACCTGGGAGTGGGCCATGGGGATGGTGCGGCAGCGGCGGGACGGTGAATCTTTTTGGCGGCTGCCCGCGGGGCACGTAAAATGCAAATTCGACCCCACGGCGCTGCACTATTCCGAAATTACGATCAAATCCAGCTTTCATCACACGCCCCACTTTATGCGGGAGGCGCTGGACGCGATCTCGCGCGGCGAAATACGCGCCAGCGATTTTGTAACGCGGCGAATCCCGCTCGCGATTTGCCGCGGGTGTTCGAGCAGATGAAAAATCGCAAGGGCCAAATGAAAACGGCAATTATTCCCGTAGCCGCCTGGCTCCCGCAGTTGGCGCCCGGAATCGAGTCGTCCAATGTTGCCATGCAAACGCGAACTTGAAATCGCCCGCGCGATTGCCGCCGGCTGGTTGTTCGCGTGGCGGAAGCGGAACGCTACACGCGCGGCTGGCGACGGATCATTACGAAAATTTCAACGTCGTCTCCTGGCTTCTGCCGAGCCGCCTGCATCAGCATTTCTACAATCTTCTACGCATATTGCCGCTGGGCTGACGACTTGGGCGACGAAGTTGCCGATCCTGCGCGCGCGCTGGAACTTCTGGATGGGTGGGAAGAGGAATTGCGGGCGCTGTTACGCCGGGTAGCGTCGCATCCGGTGTTTGTTGCGCTGGCGCCGCACGATTCGCGCCTTGCGATATTCCGATGCGAGCCCTTTGCGGATTTGCTCGCGGCGTTTCGCCAGGATCAGACTGTGCATCGCTACGCCGACCTGGGACGATATGATCGGATATTGCCGCTATTCGGCGAATCCGGTTGGGCGGCTGGTGCTTTATCTGTGTGGCTATCGGGATGCGGAGCGGCAGCGGCTTTCCGATGCGACTTGCACGGCGCTGCAGCTTGCAAATTTCTGGCAGGATGTTTCGCGCGATCTGGAAAAAGGACGCATTTATATTCCGCTGGAATCTGCTCGCGCACGGCACGGACTTTCCGCCGATGACATCGAGGCGCGGCGATTTAACGAGAGCTATGTGGGGCCGATGCGCGATTTGATTGCGCGCACGCGCGCGCTTATTCGCTGAGGGAATGCCGCTGGCCGCAACGCGTCGATGCCGATTTGCGCGTTGACATCGAATTGTTCAGCCGCGGCGGACTCGCGGTGCTGGACGCGATCGATCGCGCGGGTTACAACACGCTCGAAAGCGGCCGTCGATTGGCAAGAGGCAAGCAGGCTGCGCTTGCTGGGGCGGGCGCTGTGGGCCGGATGTGTTCTCGGCGTGAGCCTGTCGCACGTTGTCGCACGGCCGCGTTGCCGCGCACGTCCGAAGCCGTCCCGGCGTGATCACCGCGAATGCGTCCGCCTGCGCACGCATCTCCCGAAGCCGTGGCGGCCTCCTACGATGAATGCCGCCGCGTGGCGCGCCGCGCCGGCAGCAATTTCTATTACGCGTTTTATCTATTGCCGCGAGCTAAACGCGATGCGCTTTGCGCGCTCTATGCGTTCATGCGGCTGGTGGATGATGTTTCCGACGACACCTCCGCGGCGGGCTGGCCGGAGAAGCTAGCGAGCAAGCAACGCGGACTTTCCCGCTGGCGCGGACCGATGGACGCGGCCGTCGCCGGAGATACTTCCGGGCATCCGATTCTGCCCGCTTTCGCGGATACCATCTCGCGGCTATCAGATTCCGCCGCGTTATTTTCACGATCTGATTTCCGGCGCGGAAATGGATTTGACCGATACCACGTACGCGACGTTCGACCGTCTGCGAGAGTATTGTTATCGCGTCGCGGGCACGGTCGGGCTGACCTGTCTTCACGTCTTCGGATTTCGCGATGCGCGCGCCCCCGATGTGGCCGAACGGCTGGGCATTGCGTTTCAATTGACGAATATTCTGCGCGACTTTGCGCGCGATTTCGAAATGGGCCGCGTCTATCTGCCGCGGAAGATCTAGAGCGATTCGGATGCAGCGCCCAGGATCTCGGCGGCGCGTGACCCCGAGAGATGAGGGAGTTGATGCGAATTTGAAACGGAGCGCGCATGGAACTTTTACGAAGAAGGCGCGGAATTGGTCGGGCGCATCGATCGCGACAGCCGCGGCGCGCTGTGGGCGCTGGTGCGCACCTACAGCAGTTTGTTGGCGGCATCGAAGTGCGGGGCTTCGACGTTTTCTGCGGCCGCGTGCGGTTTAAGACGGCGGAAAAGTCCGGCATTCTGGTGCGCGCGCAGCTTGGATGGTGGTCGGAGGCGCATGCCCTCGAAAAGCGTGATCGTGATCGGCGGCGGACTGGCGGGACTCTCCTCGGCCGTCGCGCTGGCTGAAGCAGGCTACCGCATTCGATTGTTGGAGAAGCGCCCGTTTCTGGGCGGACGCGCGGCTTCGTACGATTTGCCGACGGCGAGCACGTCGACAATTGCCAGCACGTGACTCTGGGTTGCTGCACGAATCTCGACGACTTTTATTCCCGCGTGGCGCCGCCGGGAAAATCGGATTTACGACCAATTGATGTTTGCCGATCCGGACGGCAGAAGCGGAACGATCGAATCCTCGCCCTTGCCGCCGCCGCTGCATTTGGCGCCGTCCTTTGCAGCTTTCCGATGCTCGACTATTGGATAAGGGCGCGATTGCCCGTAGCCATGCTCCCATCGCGCGCAACGGCGGCTGCCTGGCAGATCACCGCCAACGGCTCGACGATGCTCGATTGGCTGCGGCGCCACGGACAAACGCCGCGAGCGATTTCGCACTTCTGGGGCGTCGTTCTGGTCAGCGCGCTGGATGAGGGACTCGACCGCATGGGTGCGCAGTATGGAATTGAAGTTTTCTGGAAGGCGTTTCTGGCGAATGCCGCGGGTTACCGCGTTGGAATACCGGGTGTGCCGCTGGGAGAGCTGTATGGCGGGTGCCGGTCGGCGATCGAGACGCGCGGCGGGGAAGTGCGGCTGCGCGCAGGCGTGCGGGGAATCGTTGCGGAAGACGGCCGCGCGGCGGGTGTCGATTTCAGCGATGGCTCGCGCGAGGCTGCGGATTTCTATCTTGCCGCCGTGCCTCACGATGTCCTCCCGTCTTTTATTCCGCAGGCCATGCGGGAACGGGAGCCGGCGTTCGCAAATGTGGAGCGGCTGCGCTCGGCGCCGATCACGGGCGTACATCTGTGGCTGGATCGCGAGGTGATGTCCGAACCGTTCCTCGCAGTGCTGGATCGCACGACGCAATGGATTTTCAACAAGACGCTGCTCTCCGGAGCCCGTCCGGAGCCTGGACAACAGTACCTGCAACTGGTCATCAGCGCGTCGTACGGTTTGGTTTCCAAGTCGCGGCAGGAAATCCTCGCACTTTGTCTCGGGGAATTGCGGGAGTTCTGCCGGCCGCGCGCGAGGCGAATCTTGTGAAGGGCACCGTCATCAAAGAAACGGGTGCGACGTTTTCGCCGGAGCCCGGTTGCGATCGATGGCGCCCGTTGCAAGCAACTTCGATTTCAAACTTTTTTCTCGCCGGAGATTGGACATCCACCGGCTGGCCGGCCACGATGGAAGGCGCGGTCCGAAGCGGATATCTCGCGGCGGAGGCGATTTGCGAAGCGGATGGCGCGCCGCGGCGGTTCCTGAAGCCCGAGCTGCGCAGTGAAGGGTTTTCGCGCTGGTGGGCGGGCTAGTCGTGCGGCGAAAAAGTACGGGTTCGCCGGTGGTTCTTGCAATTCCAGTGGTTGCACGGGAGTTTCAGCGTATGATGGAGTTTCCCCCCGGAGGTTTCCTTGGATAGAAAGTATAAGCAGCGCGGATACATGAGCAGTGACGCGCCGCAGAAGAAAGAAAAGCACCAAACCGCGCCGCGCCCCAAGCAAGAACAGTTTGGTCCGCGCACGCCGCGCATGGTCGGCACGATCACACGCGCGCGCTGTTCGAATTGCGGCGCCGTGTTGCAGGCCGGATTCGATCCACAGGGCAAGTGCAAGAGCTGCGGCTTCGATTTTCACTGCTGCAAGCAGTGCATGTACTTCGATAGCGCCGCGCGCTTTGAGTGCATGAAACCCGTTCCCGACCGCGTTGCGCGCAAGGACACCCGCAACGAATGCACGGTCTACGCATTTCGCATGACCGTCGAGAAAGATACGGCGCCGACGGCGCCCGCATCATCGTCCATCCAGGCGCACGGCGCCTCGCGTCCCACCGACGCGCGCCAGGCCTTCGAGAATCTCTTCAAGAAGTAGTCCGCCGGAGCCCCCGGCGTTCGCGTTTCGCGAGCGCTTACGGACGGCTTTCCGCCACCGCTTCCGTTTCGGACTCGTCCGCCCGGCGTCAACGCGGAGGATTGGGGAAAAGCGTCGGCTCCTGCGCCGGTTCGCTCGAAATCGAATCGAGTTCTGGGTACTGGTGACGCAGAGGCTCGGGCACTTTGACCTTAGCTCCGCTCAGCAGGCTGATCAACTGCAGCGCGTTCACGATCGCTTTTCCTTGAAAGTGATTGTTGGTGATGACGAACGTGGTTCTGGAGCGCGCCGCCACTTTTCGGATGCGCTCGGCCCAGGGCTGCAGCTCGTCCTCGCAGTAGAGATAGTTGTAGCGCTCCTCGGGCGGAGTCATCGGGTCGTCGCTGAACCAGGTATCGTAGCGCCGGCCGTGCAGCCGGATGTATCCGGCGGGCGCGGTGCTGCGGCTGGTGGGGCGAAGAGAGCGGCCGATGAGCGGCTGGTCGATATTGCAAAAACCGACGCCGCGCTCCGCGATCATCGCGTAGAACTCCTTCTCGTTCCACGAAGCGTGGCGAACCTCCACGACCAGCGGCAAATCCGCGAAGCGATCGAGAAGCGCTCCGAGTGCCGCTACGCTTTTCGCCGTGCGGTGAAACGAGTAGGGAAATTGCAGAAGCACGGCGCCGAGCTTTTCGGCCTCGAGCAGGGGGCGAAATCCCTCGCGGACGGCCTGCTCATCGGCGAGGGTGCCGCTCTGTTCGTGCGTGAATTTCTGCCACAGCTTCGCCGTGAAAACAAAACGCAGATTGTGCGCGACGCGGTCCAGCCACTGTCTGGCATGGTCCGGACGCAGGGGATAATAGAAAGAAGTGTTGACCTCGATGGTGTCGAAAAAATCGGCCAGATACGCGGCTTCGTGAAATCCCGCCGGCCGGCGCGAAGGGTAGACGATGCCGTTCCAGTCTTCGTAGGACCAGCCCGCCGGCCCCACTCGAATGGACCGGGATTCGCGCGTTGTCTCAGCCGGTTTCTTCATGGGCACAGCCTATGGTGCGGAATGGAGCCTATGCCCCGGCCGCATCAACTGTCAACGTGGGGCACAAACTTGGAGTCTCCTCCTAAGTGTTTCACGTGAAACGTCGCAATCCGTCGCCAACCCGTTGAAGGGCGGGGCTTTAACGCATTTGCATTTCGAACAGTCAGGTGCGCTTGCCGGCTCGTTTCGAGGGGGTGCGCGAAAGCCGCCTACACGCGGCCTAAAGTGCGCATTGCAACCATCCACGTTGCCTGCTACCCTGAATTCAGCGATGCTTCAGCGGGTCCAACCGCGAGCTGTCGTTCCTTCCCGAAGCCCCATCGAAAGGTGCTCCCATGAAACTGACCATAAGCTCGAAGAATGTGGAATGGCGCGAGCCTCTCGATCGCGTAACAAACCTGCGTGCGGATAAGCTCAGCAAACTGTTGAAACACTTTCAGCCGGACCTCGTGCAGCTCCATGGTTGCATGGAGAAACATCCGAGGAAAGTCGAATATCGGTTTTCCCTCAGCCTGTCGCTTCCCACCATGAGTTTGCACTCCACGGGAACGGCTCCCAGCGTCCGTTCGGCGGTTTCATTGGCCTTCGAGGATGTTGAATCGCAACTCAAGAAGCACATCAGGCTGTTGCGTCGCGACTATCAGTGGAAGCGGAGGCGGCCGCGCGTGGCTGTGGCCTGAAGCCTGCCTCGGCAAATTGCTTCAACTTGCGGCCTGGCAGCGCCTTTGCCATGTATGGGCAAATCGTGTAGAAGCGCTGCTCGCCAAATCGAAAGGAAATCGGCATGGACCGGCGCAGATTCCTGTCGACGACTTTTGCGGCCGCGGCCGGCGGAGCGCTGGCGGGGAGACTGTCCGCCTGGACTGATGATCTTCGGGCTTTCGCGCTGCCGGCAGACGAAAATCTTCAGTTTCAAACGGATGACGCAAAGCTCGCCACGACCTATCAACTGGCTTTGGCCGCTCTGACCGTGAAGGTGAATTGGCCAGGGCTGCGTCGTGGGCCCGGCTTACGTCTCGATAACTCGATGCGTCAGATTGCTGTTTGCGGTCTCAAGGCCCAGCGTTCGAGAGAGCGCAGGGCCGCAGTTTTTTCTGCGATGTAATTCTGGCCACGGTGATGGGAACCAACGCAGCGCTATAGGCGCCACTCGAATCCCGCGCGATGTGAACCGCGCGATTTTCGGGTAAGATGTGTTTCCCCGAATTAGGGGCGTAGCTCAGTGGTAGAGCAGTGGCCTTTTAAGCCAAAGGTCGTGGGTTCGATCCCCACCGCCCCTACCATGCCAATCGCGATGTTTTCCTCTGCAGGAAGCGGTCTCTGTTTCCGTGCGTGTGCTGCGCGAGGTTCTCGCTCGAGCCCGCGTGGTTCCTTCCATCAGCACCAAAGGATCGCGCGTCCTGGCGCGACGCACATCGGTCTCGGCCTGCTCCTGACGCACCGGCACGCCTGAGGCTAGCCAGCCGCACGCATCGTCGAGTGTGGTGCGGATAACTTGATTTCTGAAACATTCCTATTCGATCAGTCGCAGCTGCGCAAGTGGACAGGGCGCCCCATGTTGATTATGCGCCGACGAATAGCGCGGCCAGTAGTCGGCGGAAGGAATCGCCTTGCACCGTCGAGAAGGGATGTGACGCCGCACCGAGGGCGGCTGACTCATATTTCCTGACTAGGCCCAGAACTTCGGCGTTAAAACGCTGATTGGGGCGATCGGGTAATTTCGAACCAGGCTGTCAATATTGGGCAGGTCGCTTCCGGCAAAGTGAAAACTATTTCGCACCCCCGACTTCGTGAGGGTGTGATGTACGTCACTGTTTCGTGTGATTGCGGCCACGGATTCGTGAGGAACTTTCAGATACCCTTGAATCGCCCGCACGTCTGAGGGTGTTTTTTTCGCTAGGAAGCAAGGAACTCCGCGAGGGGAACGCCCTCGCGAGTTGAGCGAATCCCGAGAAAGCCACAAATCGGCACGCCCGCAATGCCGATTGAATCCTAGGAAACCACTGGATTTCATGGCCGTTTTTCCGAATTCGAGTAAAGATTCGACGAATCCGAGCTGTGTAAGAGGCACAGCTCGCCTGGTCAGGTCCGGACTCGTCCACACTGCCATCCTGACGCATTCCAGCCCACGCGAACGGGCCGTTTGCCGCGCCCATTGCCGCAAAATGGCACCTCGTTCCTTGGCTCTTCGATTGCAGGTCATTACTGCGGGAAACGTGTCGGACTGGCCCGGGGCTGGAGGACTGCCAAACCACGGTTTCGGGTGGAGGAATCACCTGTGAGATTCAATCGCCATAACACGTACGTTAGCCCAAAGGCGAAGATCGGGCAAAACGTCCTCATCGGCGATAACGCCGTTATCTACGATAACGTGGAGATCGGAGACGGCTCCACCATCTGCGACTACGCCGTGATCGGTGAGCCCCTGATGGGCTATTACCGCGATCCCGCATACGAGAACCCGGCCACGGTCATTGGTCCGAACGCCTTTATCAGAAGCCATTCCATCATCTATGCCCGGTCCACGATGGGAGCGAATTTTTCTACCGGCCACCACGTGACCATCCGCGAGGATACGCGCATCGGCGAATCCTGTTCCGTCGGCACTTTGTCCGACATCGAGGGCGACGTGAAGATCGGGAACTACACTCGCTTGCACAGCAATGTGCATATTGCGCAGACCTGCACCATCGGCGACTTCGTCTTCATGTTTCCCTACACCGTGATGACCAATGATCCCTACCCGCCCTCCGACGACATTAAGGGCGGAAGCATCGGCGATTACACGCAGGTGTGCGTGCATTCCATCATCTTGCCGGGCGTAAAGGTCGGCAAGAACTGCCTGGTTGGGGCGAACTCCGTCGTGACCCGGGCGCTCAAGGATTATTCCTTCGCGATGGGCAACCCCGCGAAAGTCGTGATGGACATCAGGAAGTACGTCGCGGTGGGGAAGGGCAGACTCTATCCGTGGATGTATCGGTTTGACAAGCGGATGCCGTGGGCTGGAATCGGTTACGAAAAGTGGCTCAAGCTCAATGGCCAGCCGGCGGATTGAGGCCACATGATTATCGATCACATCGGAATCGTCGTCTCCTCCCTGGAAGAAGGGATCCGGCAGTGGGAACGCTTATTCGGCTACGAGAAGAATTCCGACATCGTGGTCAACACGCGCCAGAAGGTCCGCGTTGTTTTTCTCTCAAGGCCCGATTCGCTCACGATAAAGCTGATCGAACCTTCCGAGGCGTCTTCTCCGGTAGCCGCATTCGCCCATCGAGGCGGCGGATTGCATCACGTGTGTTTCCGGTGCGACAACATGCAAACCCAGATTCCCTTGTTGAAAGAAAAAGGGGCGCGGTTCGTTGTGCCCCCGCAACCCGGCGAGGCGTTTCGCAATCATGATGTCGCTTTCTTCCTCACGGAAAATAACTTGAACATCGAGCTGATTGACACGAAAGAAAAAGAGGGATGGATTAACCTGTGTGTGGAATCGCCGGAGTAATTAACCTGGATGGCTCGCCGGTAGAGATCAATCGGCTCGGGCCGATGGTGCAATCGTTGCGCCATCGCGGGCCCGACGAGGAGGGTGTCTTCCAGGACGGCGAAGTGGGTCTGGCCCATTCCCGGCTCAGCATCATTGATCTCAGCGGCGGCCGCCAGCCAATGCAGAACTGCGCCCGGTCGGCGTGCATCGTGTTCAACGGCGAAATCTTCAATTTTGTCGAATTGATGGAATTCCTTGAAGGGAAGGGACACCGGTTCGCGACGCGCAGCGACACCGAAGTCATTCTGAATCTGTACACCGAATACGGTCTCGACTGCGTCCACCTCATGAACGGCCAGTGGGCGTTCGCCCTCTGGGACGCGGGGAAGAAGCGGCTGTTCCTATCGCGCGATCGATTCGGGATTCTGCCGCTCTTTTATGCCAAGGTCGGCCGTTCTCTCGTGTTTGCTTCGGAGATCAAGAGCGTGCTGGCGTTCCCCGGAGTGCAGGTGGGGATGGACCTCGAGGCGCTTCGCCAGGTGTTCACCTACTGGTCTCCCTTGGCGCCACGGACCCCGTTTCGGAACGTTTTCCAACTGCCCGCAGGCCATTCGCTGATCGTGGAGGACGGGGAGATTCGGATTCAGCAGTATTACGGTCTCGACTACTCGGAGACAGACAGCAAAGCCAAGGTCTCTCCCGCCGAGGAGCAACGCTGTGCGGAGGAACTCTCGGAACTCCTGATGGATTCGACGCGCATACGCCTGCGGGCCGACGTTCCCGTCGGCGCTTACCTGAGCGGCGGGCTGGATTCATCCATCATCACCGCCTTGGCCCAAAAATATGTGGGCTCCTCACTCTGCACATTCTCCGTCGCGTTTCAGGATCGCGGCTTGGACGAAAGCGCATACCAAGAGGAGGTCGTTCGGGCGCTTGCGACGACTCATCGGACGATTTGCTGCACGGAAGACGAAATCGGCCGCGTACTCCCGGAAGTCATATGGCACACCGAATGTCCCGTCCTTCGAACGGCACCCGCGCCGTTGTTTCTACTCTCGAAGCTTGTGCGCGAGAGCGGCTTCAAAGTGGTTCTCACGGGCGAAGGAGCGGACGAATTCCAGGGAGGCTACGACATTTATAAGGAAGCCAAGATCCGTGCCTTTTGGGCCGCCCAGATGGATTCCAAGCGCAGGCCGCTGCTTCTGAGCAGGTTGTACCCCTACCTCTCGGGTCTGCAGAAGCAATCTCCCGCGTACCTCCAGGCATTTTTTCATGTGGATGGAATAGGGCCGGCCGATCCGCTCTTTTCCCATATCCCCCGATGGGGGCTCACGGCCAAGTCGCACCTGTTCTTTTCGGCCGATGTCCGCGCGGGGTGGCGCGAGGAATCAGACTACACGGATATGCAACAGCTTTTGCCCGCCCGGTTCGGGAGTTGGGATCTGTTCTCGCGGGCGCAATATTTGGAGGGCAGCTTCCTGTTGCCCGGGTATCTACTTGCCTCCCAGGGCGACCGCATGACGATGGCCCATTCCATTGAAGCCCGGTATCCGTTTCTCGACCACCGGGTTGTCGAATTTTCCTCGAGAATCTCGCCGCGGCTGAAGATGAAAGTGCTCCGGGAAAAATTTCTTCTGAAGCGTGCGCTCGGCGGAATGATTCCAAAAGCGGTGGCGGAGAGGCCGAAGCAGCCTTACCGGGCCCCCGATGCGGCCAGCCTGTTTGATCCGGCCACGCACCAAGCCCGTCATGAATATGTGGAAGAGATGCTGTCGCCCCGGCGGATCCATGACTTTGGAATCTTTGATCCCGCGCCGGTGCAGAAGCTCGTGGAAAAGGCCAAAGCAGGCAGAGCGACCGGCTTTTTGGATAACGCGGCGCTTGTCGGAATTTTGACGACCCAGCTGTTGATCGATCAGTTTGTGGCCCATCTCAAGGAGGGTTATTCAGATGCAGCAAATCGAGCAGGAATTGCGCCAGTTTGTCGTTGACAACTTTCTCTTTGGTGAGGGCGAAGAGCAGCTGTCGAACGAAGATTCCTTCCTGGAGAAGGGCCTAATCGATTCCATGGGAATCCTGAACCTGGTGAACTACGTCCAGGAGAAGTTCGCCGTCACGGTCGCGGACGAAGAGCTGATTCCGGAGAACTGGGATTCTGTCCGCCGTGTCGCGGATTTCGTTGAAAGCAAGCGCAAGGCGGCGGCGTAAGCCGGCAGGAGAAACCCATGCTCGTCGGGGAGTTCCTCGAAAGAAGCGTCCGGCAGTTCCCGGACAAGACCGCGGTGGTGGACGGAAACCACCGGCTGACTTACCGGGAAGTGGACCGTCTCTCCAGTCGCCTCGCAAACGCCTTGGTCGCTCATGGCGTGCAGCGCGGCGACCGTGTGGGCGTGCTTCTGGAGAACTGCAGCGAAGCGGCAATTTCCATTTTCGGCGTCCTGAAAGCAGGCGCTGTTTTCGTCATGCTCGACCCCACGACGAAGGTGGAGAGGCTCCAGTGCGTCCTTGGGGATTGCGGCGCGTCGGCCCTGGTTTTGAGCGCGGGCAAACTCTCCGGCCTGCGGGAAGCTCTCGATAGTACGGCCAGTCTGAAGACAGTTTACCTCGTCCGGCCGGAAGGCTCCTTGCCCGCGGATGACGCCAAGAGCTTTTTCTCACTCAGTCAAATTCTGGAAGGAAACGAATTCAGCGAAGTAGCTCCACCCAACAAGTGCATCGACGCGGACCTGGCAGCGTTGATCTACACCTCGGGATCAACGGGGAGGCCAAAAGGAGTCATGCTGACGCACCTCAACATGTTCTCCGCGGCCGAATCCTGCATCTTGTACCTGGGCAATCAAGCGGGCGATGTGATCCTCAACGTGTTGCGTCTCTCCTATAGCTACGGCCTCTACCAACTCCTTACGGCTTTCATGGTCGGCGGCACGGTCGTACTCGAACGCTCGCTGATGTACCCGCATCTGCTCCTGGAAAAGATGCGGACGGAGCGGGTCACGGGCTTTGCATTGGTTCCCACCATCGCGGCAGTTCTGCTGCAGCACGATCTAAAGAAAGTGGACCTGTCGAGCCTCCGCTATATCACGTGCGCGGGAGCGGGCTTGCCCCCTGCGCATACGCGCAGACTCCGTGAGGAACTGCCGCACGTGAAGATTTTCCTGATGTACGGACAAACGGAGTGCAAGCGAATCTCTTATCTTCCTCCGGAGCAGATCGAGATTCGTCCGAACTCCGTTGGCATCGCAATCCCCAATGAAGAGGTCTACATCATCGATGAAGCGGGACGCCGGGTGGGTCCCGGCGTTGTCGGCGAACTCGTCGTGCGCGGCTCGCATGTCATGAAGGGTTACTGGGGGCTTCCGGAGGAAACCGAGAAGTCCTTGCGCCCGGGACCTGTGCCCGGAGAGAAGGTTCTCCACACGGGCGATTTATTTCGAATGGATGAAGAGGGATATCTTTATTTCGTCAGCCGGAAGGACGACATCATCAAGACGCGAGGCGAGAAAGTGAGCCCGAAGGAGGTCGAGGATGTGTTGTATTTGCTGGACGGCATCCTCGAAGCCGCCGTTGTTGGCGTTCCGGACCCAATTCTCGGCCAGTCCGTCAGGGCCGTGGTAACTCTTCGGGAAGGCTTTGCCCTGTCCAAGACGGAAATTCTGCGGCATTGCTCGAAGCACCTCGAGGATTTCAAGATTCCTCAACACGTCGAATTCCGGGCGGCGCTGCCCAAGACCTCCGGCGGCAAGATCAGCCGGAGCGAACTGCGAACTTCCCTGGAGGTTCAAGCGTGAAGACAACTGGCGCTTTTTCGCCGGACGTTCTTGTTTTGGATGCTCCTCGAGCTACGGATAAGATTGCAGAGGCCATCCGTGAAATCGTTCACCGCCGTCTGCGACGAAAAGGGGCCGTCGTCGGGCTGTCTGGCGGGATCGACAGCAGTGTCACCGCCGCGCTTTGCGCCCGCGCACTCGGCAAGGAACACGTTCTCGGCGTCATGATGCCGGAAATGGACTCATCGGAAGACAGCCTCCGATTGGCGACCCTTCTGGCCGAACACCTGGGGATTTCGACCGTTGTGGAGAATATCGGCCCTACGCTGGAAGCCCTGGGCTGCTATCGCCGGCGGGACGAGGCCATTCGCTTGGTCCTGCCGGAGTACGGCAATGGTTGGAAGAGCAAGATTGTCCTCCCGGATTTCGCGGAGAATGCTCAATACTCTGTGTTCACTCTCGTCGCGCAATCACCGGAAGGCGCGATCCACCGAGTCCGGCTCACGCCGAACGCCTATCTCGGAGTCGTGGCGGCGACGAACTTCAAGCAGCGCACGCGCAAGACGCTCGAGTATTACCATGCCGACCGGCTCTGGTACGCCGTGGCCGGCACTCCGAATCGCCTGGAGTACGCCCAAGGGTTCTTCGTGAAGAACGGCGACGGTTCGGCTGATTTCAAGCCCATCGCTCACCTCTATAAGACCCAGGTTTATCAACTGTCGGAATACCTGGGCGTGCCAGAAGAGATCCGGCGGCGTCCCCCCACGACGGATACCTATTCCCTGGCGCAATCCCAGGAGGAGTTCTATTTCTCCGTGCCGCTGCACACGATGGATCTCTGCATGTACGCCAAGAACAAAGGAATTTCCGCCGAAGTCGTTGCTGCGGGCATCGGAATAAAGGTCGAACAAGTGGAGCGCGTTTATAAGTCGATTGACTCCAAATTGAGCTCCACTCGATACCTTCAACTTTCTCCGCAACTGATTGAAAGCGTGCCCGAAGTGGATCACGGCGGCACCACGTAGTGAGCGCCGTCATCCTCGAGGAACTCGACGCCACCTTTCTAAGTGAGCTGGCGGAGGACGGCCCTGCGGCGCACAAGGGCTCGTCTTGTGGCCCGTGCAGCCCAAGTGATGAAAGGTTTCAGGGTATCTAGCCCGGATTTCTCACCAACTTGGGCAGCCCGATCCGGCTGACCGCGCTTTTCTCTGCGTATCTCTTAGTACCCCGCGTCTCTGCGCTACCCTTCCTCTTCCTCGGCGGTTAGACGGTGTGTCCCCCCCCACGAAAAGATGACGCAGAGGCCTGCCTGCCGCCCGCCTGCCGTTAGGCAGGGCAGGCAGGCGCAGAGAGCGCGAAGGCGCGCAGAGAAACGCAGAATGGAGCCGCTTCCATTCTTACCGCTGGTGCCCCTTCAAAATCAGGAGCTTAGACGCCCTCACGGCTGCAGTGTAATTCTTTTCCTGCATCCGGCCGTGGTCCCGAAACCCGCCGCCGGTCGTTGCCACTCACGGTTCCACGTGGGGTCGTTCAAATATTGCTTGACAAATTAACAGTGAAGCGTAAAGTTCCGTGCACGTTAACGGAAATCTTCAGTCCCCAGGGTCAGGAGGGGTAAATGCGCTCCTTTTCCTCTCGGTCCGTTCGCGATTTCTTCTCGAAATTGGCGTGTCCGCGTCCCCTCTCACGCACATTTCTGAATTGCACTTACATTCGTTAAGGAGAATGAGTATGTCTTACTTTGGGAAAGTTTTCGCAGGCCGGTTCATCCTACTGAGCTCAATTCTTTCGGTTGTGATCCTGGCGCTTCTCTCGGCCGTCCCGGCGAGCGCACAGATTGTGAAACAATATGATTTTGAGAGCGGGACGCAGGGGTGGATTTCATTTTTCGGGGCTAGCACGCCGGTGACGTCGAGCGTTTCAAACGTATCGGGGACCCAGAGCCTCCTGACCTCCACGAGCTCCAGCGGCACGGGCGGCCCCAGCGTGGGGCTCACGGGTCTGCTCCTGCCGGGCGCGACCTATCAGATCACTGCCTATGTGATGCTCACCAGCGGCGAACCGAATTCGAACGCCAACTTCACCATTCAGCGCAGCGACCCCTCCTGCTCCGGCGGAACGTGTTATGACACGATCGGAACTTACCAGGTGCCCGTGACCGACTCCGGTTGGGCCACTATCGGCGGCTCCTATACCGTCAGCGCCACCGAAACGGGGCTCCTGCTTTACGCGCAACTGGTCGGGGCCACAACGGCGCAGTCTTTCTACCTCGACGACGTTGTGATCACGGAGACCGCGCCTCCTCCGGGCGGGACCCCGGTTGCGACCTACACCTTTGCGGATGGCGGGCTTGACGGCTGGGGGCCATTCGGCTCTGTCACTCTGACGAACGCCGCGCCACCCATCCTTGATCCGAATGCCGACCTTCGCAGCCTTTTGGTCACAGGTCGCACCGCGACTTACATGGGCCCAAGCGTCAACCTGCTCGGCATCAACAATATCGTTGCTAACGCGACTTACCAGGTTTCGCTTTACGTTTTGCTCGCTGCCCCGGACAGCAGCAATCCTACTGCTACGATTTCCACCAAACTGACGAACTGTGCCAATTCGTCCGGAATCTACAACAACCTTGCGACTTCCGCAGCACTATCCAGCACCGCGTGGACGAAAGTGCAAGGAACCTTCAGCTTCAGCAACATCCCAGGCGCGCCTTCGAGTTTGGTCCTTTATATCCAATCCAGTAGCGCCTCGGATTCCTTCTACATCGGTGATGTCGTTATCGGTGAACTGTCGCCCCCGCCGCCAGACCCCAGCCAGCAGGACAACACCGGCATCTCCGCGAATTTTGAAGATGGCGGCTTGGACGGCTGGAGTTCCCGGTCCGGGAGTTCTACGCTTGCCAACACTACGGCCGAGGCGCATGACGGCAGCCATAGCGTCCTCGTCACGGGACGCATCGGCAACTGGGATGGGCCGCAAATCAGTATCAGCAACAAGATGTACAACGGTTCTCGATATTCGATCAGCGTGTGGGTCATGTTAGCGCCCACGGATGGTTCCAGCCACATTATCAACATGAGTTTGCAGACCACGCTAGGGGGTAACACCAGCTACCCGGGCGTCACCGGATACCCCGGCGTAACTGTGCTTGCGGACGGCAACTGGCACCAGATTAGTGTTCCAGCCTACAACATGTCCAGCAGCTACAGTCCCGGACAAGCGACTCTGTATTTGCAAACGTTCCCATCCTCGGGCAACGATCTTGTGTCGTTCTACATCGACGACTTCCAACTCACGTACATCCCGCCTCCCACCATTCAGACCGATATTCCTTCGATTTTCGAGACGCTCTCCGACTTCTTCCCGGTCGGTGCGGCGGTGGACTCGTCGGATGTCTCCGGGCCGCATCTGCAATTGCTCACCAAACACTTCAACAGTATTGTGTCGGGGAACGACATGAAGTGGAGCTCGGTGGAAAACAGCCTGGGGAATTACAATTTCGGCCCCGCCGATACTGAGGTCGGTGTCGCCGTATGCAATAAGATGAAAGTGCGCGGCCACAATCTCGTGTGGGCCACGGGCGCGCAGACTCCCTCTTACGCCTTTGGCGACGGCACCAATTCACCGGCCAACCAGGCTACTTGTGACCGCAAATATACAAGAGCACATCAAGGCCGAGGTCACGCACTTCGGCAGTCAGGTTTACGCTTGGGACGTGGTGAACGAACCCTCGATCCCTCGCAGCCAGATTGCCTTGTCCACGGCCCCTTCTATCAACGTACTCGGCAAAAGCTATATCGACATCGCCCTGCAAGCCGCTCGCCAGTACGCTCCGCCGGGAACGGAGCTGTTCATCAATGACTACAGCACTTCGGATCCGGCCCGCTTGGCCTGTATCGTCCAAGTCGTAAAGGACTTGAAGAGCCGCGGCATCCCCATTGATGCCATCGGACACGAGATGCACATCAACATCAACTACCCATCTCCCTCGCGCCATGGAGAACGCCATCAAGACGGTGGCCATGCCCTGGGCGTAGACCAGCAGGTGACCGAGTTCGATATGAGCGTTTACAACGCCGGCGACAACACCTCGAACTACGGGGCCGGTGGCGGCACTGTGCCGCCCTCGATCATTGCTCAGCAGGGCTACCTGTACGAACAATACTTCGACGTCTTCCGCAGGATGAAGGCGCCACCTCAGCGGCGTCACGTTCTGGGGAATGGCGGACGACGACACCTGGCTTGACAGTTTCCCAATCAACCGTCTCAATCTCCCGCTTCCCTTCGACACAGATTTGCAGGCCAAGCCCGCTTACTGGGGCATCGTGGATCCTGAACAATTGCCTGGCGAAGACCTGCGTTTCTCTGTTACTTCCAAGACGGGCTCAGGCGACACTCAAGTTTGGACCGTTACGGCGAACAATCCCGGCCAGGGCACCGCCTACACGGTTCAGATCAACGCATTCAACCTCGAGCCGATCGGCCTGTGGGGAGGATGCCAGCCTGTGGTTACTCCACCTTCAGCTTTCCCGGTCGCGCTGGGGGATATACCGGAGGGCGGCTCAGCTAGCGCCTCTTTCACTATCAATTTCGGTCGCGGGTGCCACCGCACGGTTCTATTCGTCTTGGAGGTGCCGTGGAGCGAGGCCAACGGTGCCGATAGCCATACACTGGTTCAGTTGGAGTTTCTGCCGGACCAGGACCAGCATCAGCACTAGGACCGATAGGAACCTGCAAGACTGACTGCTTCGGTCGGTGGGAGAAGCGCTCTCAGCGCCCTCCCACCAACCGGAGACAAATCGCACGTTGCCTAATATCTCGTGTGGAAGCTCGCTTCTGGAGCATCGCAATCGTTAATGTTGCGGCGCCCGATCCAGCACAACAGGCGCTGGCTTTTCACCTCCATTCGATGCTCAAATTGGACAGTGGGAAACGTCCCGCCCGTTCCCGGTTTCCCTCTGTTGATTTCTATTCGGAGCTTGCATGTCTTCCTCGCGAGGCATCTTTGCACTTCTCGCTGTTGTGATCGTTGGCATCGCGTCCCCCGCCTCAATTCATGCGACTGAGGAGCCGCTGGCAAAGGGCGTGGTGATCCCGCGCGTCGTGTGCCTCGGCAACCCGGATCAGAGCTATGCGCTGTACCTTCCGTCGAACTACAGCCCGGAGCGCAAGTGGCCAATCCTGTACGTCTTTGATCCGGGGGCGCGGGGCAGCGTGCCGGTCACGCTTGCAAAGGATGCGGCCGAAAAATTCGGCTACATCGTGATGGGCTCAAACAACTCTCGGAACGGCCCGACGGGACCTAGCGCCGTCGCCGCTAACGCAATCTGGAATGACTCGCATCGCCGTTTCACGATTGACGACCGCCGCGTTTATTTCGCGGGGTTCTCCGGCGGGGCGCGCATCGCAACTTCCTTGGCGCTCGCGTGCGGTGATTGTGCCGCGGGTGTGATTTCCAGTGGCGCGGGGTTTCCCGTGGGCCAATCTCCCTCCGCCCAAGCGCACTTCAGCTACTTCGCCTCAATCGGCATGTCGGATTTCAACTATCCGGAAGCAGTCGAGCTCGCGCAAAAACTGGATCAACTTGGTTTGCCGCACCGGCTGCGTCGCTTCCAGGGATCCCATGAATGGGCGCCTGCGGAAGTTTGGTCCGAGGCTCTAGCCTGGATGAATCTTCTGGCAATGAAACAGGATCGCCTCCCGCGGGACCCGGAATTCATTTCGCAACAATTTGAAAGCGAAACCCAGCGTGCACAAGAGCTCGAAAAGAGCGGGGACATTTACGCGGCGTGGCAGGAATATCGCGCTGTAGCCGCCGATTTTGCGGGTCTCCGGGATGTCGCGTCCATCACGAAGCATGTCGAAGAACTTGATAATTCTCCTGCCCTGCATGCCGCCGAGAAGCAGGAACAGAAGGATTTCGAAGAACAGCGGCGTCTCGTGGAACCAATTTCTTCGGGCATGGCAGCGCTCGCTGAAGATGGCGGCGACCAGGCCGAGATTCGCCGTCATTTGCTCGGGCAGATCGCCGCGCTACAAGACGCCGAACAGGGCGAGCGAAATGAGGATCGGCGCCGCGTCCTCCAGCGAGCATTGGGGCAGGTCGTCGTTGGAGCCTATGAGTCAGCGGAAGATCGCATGCGCACCGGTGACGCTGCCCTTGCCGTCATCTATTTCGAACTTGTAAGTGGAGCCATGCCGAAAGAACCGTGGCCGCTGATCGGAGTAGCTCGGGCGCAAGCTCAGATGGGTCACAAGAAAGACGCCCTTGACGCGTTGCGCCGAGCGCGAGGGAAAGGACTGGATACCGAGACGCTTCGGGGAATCGTGCGCGACAACGCCGAGTTTGCGCGCTATCGCGACGACCCCGATTTCCTGAAGCTTGTCGAGGATTCCGCCGCTATACACTGACCTTCGCAAGCCCGCTTCCTCTCAACAGCTTGTGCTGTTTCAACACGCCCAGTAGTTCGCTCCCCACCGTCCCTACCAGTTTTGCCGCAGATCATCCCACCGTTTGCTCCGCAGGAGTGGCCTACACTCCCCCAAACCCGGCATCGTAACTCCAAGGTGAGTTACGGCAGCGGTATAATCCTGCCTTGATGCGTGATCGAGAGAAGAATGAAAGGCCCGCCATCCGAGAGGAGTGGTGTGGTGGCAGTGATCTGGTGCTAGTGCGGGGCATCTGCCACTTCTGTGGAGGGGCGCGGCGTTTCTGTCCGCAGCGCCAAATATTTGCCCAGGATGTCGTCGAGGTCCTGTGAGCGGATGGGTTTGGCGAGGTAGTCGTCCATGCCGGCGGCCAGGCAACGCTCGCGGTCGCCTTTCATCGCATGGGCGGTGAGTGCGACCACGGGCAGGCGGGTTCCGGTGCCCTTCTCCTTTTCTCGAAGCACGGCGGTGGCTTCGAACCCGTCCATCTCGGGCATCTCCACGTCCATCAGGGCCAAGTCGAAGCTCTCTTTGTCGAGCGCTGCAAGGGCCTCGCGTCCGTTGTCGGCCACCACCACGCCATGTCCTCTCTTCTCGAGCATGCGCACGGCCAGGCGCTGGTTCACGGCGTTGTCTTCTGCGAGCAGCACGCGCAGAACAGCCGTGGACTCGCGTTCATCTCGCAAGGAGTAGCGCGTGATTAAGGGGATCGGGCCGGTGTGTTCGCGCGCGCCCAGCGCCCGGGCGATAGCCTCGCGCAATTCCGACTGCCGGATGGGTTTCAATAAGTACGCTGCCACTCCCAGCTCCTGGCAGCGCACCGCATCTCCCCGGTGGCCAGCCGAAGTAAGCATCAAGATGGTGGCCGTGGAGAGTTCCGGTCGTTTCCGGATCTGTTCGATCAGGTCGAAGCCGTTCATCTTGGGCATGTGCATGTCGGTCAGGATCAGGTTGTAGGGCTCTCCCGCCTGCCAAGCGGCCGACAGTTGCGTCAGAGCCTCTGCTCCGCTTTCTGCCTGTGTGACCTTCATCTCCCAGCGCTTTAGCATGCCATCGAGAATCCGCCGGTTGGTGCGGTTGTCGTCCACGACAAGGACTTTCACGCCGCGCAAGAGCTCTAGTGGGGCCATCGTCCCCATCTCGATGCTTTTATCCGAAGCGCCCAGTCGTGCCGTGAAGTGGAACGTGGCGCCCTTTCCGGGCTCGCTCTCCACCCAGATTTTTCCGCCCATCATCTCCACTAGGCGCGCCGAGATGGTCAGCCCCAGGCCGGTGCCGCCGTATTTCCGTGTGGTCGAGCTGTCCGCCTGGGCAAAGGGATTGAAAATCAGGTTCTGCTTCTCCGCGGAGATCCCGATTCCCGTGTCGGAGACGGCGAAATGCAGGATGCGATCCGCGCCGTCCTGAACCTCGACCTGGACTTTCAGCGCCACCTCTCCCGCTTCCGTGAACTTGATGGCGTTGCCCACGAGGTTGACCACCACTTGGCGCAGCCGGCTGAAATCCCCGCGGACAACGTCGGGCACCTCGGGAGTGATCTCGCACAGCAGCTCCAGGCCTTTTTCGTCGGCGCGGACGGCGAGGGTCTTCAGCGTTGCCTCCAAGGTATCGCGCAGGCCGAAATCGGTCATTTCCAGATCAATCTTGCCCGCTTCGATCTTAGAGAAGTCGAGAACGTCGTTGATCACCGTGAGCAGGGCGTCCGCCGACAACTTGACGGTGTCAAGATATTCGCGCTGCTCCGGGGTGAGTTCAGTTTCGAGCGCCAGATCACTCATGCCCACGATGCCGTTGAGCGGCGTGCGGATTTCGTGGCTCATACAGGCTAGGAACTCGGACTTCGCGCGGTTCGCGGCTTCCGCCGCCGCTTTGAGCTCTGCCGCTTCGATGAGTTGCCGCCGGATAGTCCATGTTTGCCGCTTGAGGCGTGCGCGCAAGATGATCGCCCAGAACAGCGCGACCAGCGTCGCCGCAAACACAACCGCAAGCACCAGCAGCACATGAGCGGCAGTCCACCACGAGGGGCCGCTCAGCAAGGCCACATCCTCGGGCGACCGAAGCATGATCGAGAGCGATTTCGGCTGAGCGGCGCTTGTACCCGCCGTCTGTTCTTTGGCCTCGAACTTCACCGAGCAGATTCCCGTGACCCTAAGAATCGAGCCCGGCTTCCAGTGGGTCGCGCTGTCCGGGGAATTCGGAGGCAAAACAACGAGGAAGATTAAATTTTCTGAAGACAGCACCAGAGCCTGATCGTCAGTTGAATGGTCCTGCCCGATCAGACGCCCGTCGATTTGGACGAGGCCGTCGTTCTGCTCGGCGCTGAGTGCCTCTCGGGCAGTGGTACTGCGCGGCGCGGGCGGGTCACCGCGGCCCGCCCGCCGGAAAGTCGCGTCAAAGAGCACCGTCGAGTCTCCGCCCGACGCGAACCCCAGCACGTCGACCACATCGCCCGTTTCGAGCCTCGCCAATTGAGTGGTCTGGACGCACAAGCCGCCACTTTGATCCTCTATGCACAGCGTTTGGCCGGGCCAGTAAAGCGTCACGCGGCCGCGCACGTGGACCCGGTGAGGGTACAGGCGACCCGGCGTGAACTGCAACACATCGTTGGCCGGCATCGCGGGCAGTGCGAATGGATCCGCTGGGCCGGCCTCTACAATTCGCAACTGAGCAAGAGTTTGGAAGAAGATGCGCCCTCCTAAGATCAGGCGATTCCCGATGTAGAGCGGCGCGGCAGTGCCGCGGATGCGAACCTCAGAATCCACAAGGCGCTCGTATTCGGCACCCGGCTCCCGCACGGTGGTCGCGCTCATCCGGCTGCCCTCGGCATCGAGGTCGAGCGTGACGTTCTGGCCGATTTCGCGCACCTGGCGAACCATCCCCTCTATCTCTACCCACCCGCAGTCGTAGTTCCCGGCCATCAATTGAGAAGCATTCACGCCCGGGGCCTCCGGCAGTCTCCCGTTCGCTCCGACGACGCGAACGATAGGCCGGTCGACAATCGGCGCGAAATCTCCGGGAGCGCTGACGCCCTCGATCTCGATCTCCGATCCGACGCGGAGCGGAAGCAGCGGCCACTTCGGCAGTGACACGAAAACACAGCCAGTCGCATCGCACACGAACAGGACTCCACGGCGGGGGTCGATGTAGGGATCGTAGTAGGTGACCGTGGCGCGAAAGCGCACGGGCAAACCGCGTTTCGACTCCTCGACCGTAAGGCCATGGGCTTGGTACGCGTTGGTGATGACGCGTGGTGGGTCTGGTGGCGACTGCGCGGCCGGGCCGATTCCACTTAGCGATGTTCCCTTAACTGGGACGGCTAACGCCGCTTGTTTTAACGCTCTCGCAGGTTGGAACTTGCGAAACTGCAGGTCGGTGGTCGTTGCGGTCTGGCCAGCGAGGACGCTGGCGCCCAACAAGACAAACCAAGCCAGGAAAACCGTTACGAGGGGTCCAATCGAGCCAGGTCCACCTGAATTTCTGCCGTAGGGAACGCTTGAATTTGGAATCGTAGTTACCCCCCTGAAACGGTCCACTTTCTTGTACGCACCAATGCCCTTGCTGCTTTGCACCGGATTGGAGGCCATCACCTCGACGATCGGACGCAGATGTCAGAGTGTTCCCAAGTACACGCTGGAATGAATGCCGCGAACGGCGGCAGTGGAAGGGGAGAACTCAATCCATTTTAGCGGGGGGCCAACACAACGTCAATCGTTTCGCGAACGTATTGTGCCATACGATGGAATATCGGTTCGCGCTCCGGTGGGCGGAACAAGAAAACTTGTGGCGGGTGAGCCAGCCTTTGAATTGACGGATGCCCAACTTTTCGCGCCGCGCGCGAAAGGTGGGGGTTTTGAATCTTCTTGCCTCACTATCGTCAAGAGACTCAAGATGGCTACGCCTGCGACGCGTCCGACGTGAAGGGCTGACCGGACCTCGCGGCTCAGTTATTCCTTGACGCGTGTCGTGCGGATGCCACAAAACTTCTTTCGATTTTGCTGGAGCGCCGCAATCGGATTTCGCTAGTTGCACGCCTCCAGAGAGGAAGTGTACACTGGCAATCTTCTCGGTGGATGCAGGGGCCCGCGAAGATCGCGTACGCGGAATCTCAAGGCATTTCCAGCGACATTCCATAACCTCGGACCACGTGCCGGGCAATGGATTTGAATAGGACTCCGCGCGGCGGACGAATTGCGCCGCGGGGCGAATTGCCCGGCAGGGGACAGCGCGCAGCAGAAAGGCGGGCTCAGCGATGAAAGCAGCGGTCTACTATGGGCCTCGCGACGTTCGCGTCGAGACCGTACCCAAGCCGGTGGCGGGGCCGGGCGAGGTAGTCCTTCGGGTGCTTCGCTGTTCCGTGTGCGGAACTGACAAGCGCATCTTCACCCATGGCCAGAAGAACGTTGTGCCTCCCGCCATCACCGGGCACGAAATTGTGGGTGCCGTGTTTGAAATCGGTTCCGGCGTAGGCGCAGGGCTGTCGATCGGCCAGAGAGTTGTGGTGGGCACGGTAATCGGTTGCGGGAAGTGCGTATACTGCCGCCGCAAGCAATACAACCTGTGCGATTCCTTGACGATTCTGGGATATGACCACGCGGGCGGCTTTGCGGAGTATGTCAAGATTCCGGCATTGGCCGTGGCCCAGGGGAACATCATTCCGTTTCCCGCTTCCATGTCCGTGGAGCGTGCCGCGCTGGTCGAGCCGCTCTCCTGCGTCCTGAACGGGGAGGAATACCTGAACGCGCAGCCGGGCGACCGCGCTCTGGTGTTCAGCGCCGGCCCGATCGGCTTGATGCACGCGGCGATTCTCAAGAGCCGGGGCTGCGCCCTCGTAATCGTCACGGACGTCTCGGAAGAACGCTTGGCCTACGTTCGCGAGTTCGGGCTGGGCCAGACCGTGAATACGTCCGGCGGCAACGGCGTCGAGAAGATTCTGGAAGCTGCGGGAGGCGAGAAGTTCGACGTGGCGCTCACGGCGAATAGTGTGAAGTCCACGCAGGCCGCCGCATTGAAGCTGGTGCGGAAGAAGGCCCGCGTGTGTTTCTTCGCCGGCATACCGAAGGACGATCCGATAGTGCCCATCGACGCCAACGCCATTCACTACAATGAAATTTCGATCCTCGGCTGTTTTGCTTCCAACCTGCAGCACTGTCACCAGGCTCTGGAGATCGTCTCGCGCAACGATCTGCCTTGGGATCGGTTCATCACGCACAGGTTCCCGCTCGCCGACATGGTCAAGGCCTTTGCGGTGATCGAAGCGGGGCAGGGAATCAAGACGATCATCAACACCGAGTAAGAATCCTGAGCTCGGCCACCAGCTTCGAGCGAGCCGCGGTGAGCTCCGATTTGTGGGAGATGACGCCCGGCCCACCATCGCGGACGCGCGCGAAAGGTTCGAGTATTTCAGCAGTCTGAAGTAGTATATGGGCTGTCTTACGAACCACAAACAGTGGGAGACATACTGACGGAGAGACGCCGGTGTCTCTTGTTCGGCGAAGCAACGAACGGAATCCAATTCTATTGCGAGGAGCATGACTGAAGTGGCTAACGCAGAGATTGCAATTGCGGAACCCAAAGGGAAACTGGGTGTTTTGACCGTCGGGCTGGGAGCCGTGGCCACCACGATGATCGCGGGCGTCGAAGCCGTCCGCCGCAAAATGGCCCTCCCGATCGGCTCGATGACTCAGATCGGAACAATTCGACTCGGCAAACGCACCGATAAGCGCGTCCCTAAGATCAAGGACTTTGTCCCGCTCGCCAAGCTGGAAGACCTGGTGTTCGGCAGCTGGGACCTGTTCTCTGACAACGCTTACGAGGCGGCCCTCAAAGCCGGAGTTCTTGAGAAGCTGCAGTTGGAGCAGTTCAAGGACTTTCTCGAAGGCATCAAGCCCATGACGGCGGCCTTCGAGCAGAAGTGGGTGAAGAATCTTCATCCCAACAATCTGAAAAAGGGCGCGACGAAGATGGAGCTGGCCGAGCAGGTCATGAACGACATCCGGCAGTTCCAGAAGACCTCTGGGGCGAGCCGCTTCGTCGTGATCTGGTGCGCATCCACCGGAGTCTACTCGGAACCCCATCCTGTGCACCAGACCCTCGAATCGTTCGAGGCAGGGCTCAAATCCAACAGCCCGGATATCTCGCCGAGCATGATTTATGCCTATGCGGCGCTGAAAATGGGCGTGCCGTTCATCAACGGTGCACCGCATCTGACCGTGGATATTCCGGCGCTGACCAATCTGGCGATCCAGAAGCACATCCCGATTTGCGGCAAGGATTTCAAGTCCGGCCAGACGTACATGAAGACCTTGCTGGCTCCCGGGCTGAAGCTGAAACTCCTCGGCCTGAAGGGCTGGTTCTCGACGAACATTTTGGGGAATCGGGACGGCGAAGTGCTCGACGATCCGGATAACTTCAAGAGCAAAGAAGAAACGAAGTCCTCGGTTCTCGAATACTGCATCCAGCCCGATCTTTATCCCGAACTCTACAAGGGCTACTACCACAAGGTCAGAATCGAATACTATCCGCCGCGCGGCGATGCGAAGGAGAGCTGGGATAACCTGGACATCTTTGGCTGGCTGGGTTACCCCATGCAGATCAAGGTCAACTTCCAATGCCGCGACTCGATTTTGGCCGCACCCATGGCTCTGGACCTGGTGTTGTTCGTGGACCTGGCCCAGCGATGCCCCGAGATGGCGCGCAAGGGGATTCAGGAATGGCTCTCGTTTTACTTCAAGAGCCCGCAGGTGGCGCCCGGCCTCTACCCGGAGCACGACGTTTTCATCCAGGTCATGAAGCTGAAGAATACGCTGCGGTACCTGAAGGGAGAGGAACTGATCACCCATTTAGGGTTGGAGTACTACGACTAACTGATCGAGAGGGGCGGACCAAGGAACCCGATGGTCTGCCCCGATGATCGGTTGCGCTCCTCTTGAGCCATTAACACCGGTGTGCTAGATTCCGCTGACCGCGCCTCTGCCGGATCATTTCTCCTGCAGACGCGAGAGGATCCTTCAAATCCGATATCTTCTCAGAGAGGTGCATTCGTGAAATTCCCAAGGAGTTCTGAGTCGCGTGTGTGCGCCAACGTAAACGTCGCAGTGTTTTCACTAGCGGCGTCATTTCTCTTGATCGCTTTCCTTTTCGCTACAGGTTGCGGAAAGTCGCATCAGGAGTCTTCGACGGCGCCCGCTGCGGCGCCTGCCGCTCAACCCGCTCCTCCGGCCGCGAGCGCGCCAGCGGCCGCCCCCGCGCCCGGCGCCAATGGAGCGGACACCACCGCGAGACTCGCCGCCGTCGATTGGGCCATCAAGCAGGACGCGATCAAGAATGACCCCAACGGGCAGTGGGCCATCGGAGCCGCCGCGTCTTCGAGTTACAGCGACGCACAGGGCCAACAAAGCTGGTCCGCCAACCAAGCCACAGGAGCGCCGGATGTCCAGGCTTACGCCGACGACGGACATGCCTGGACGTTTAAGACTCAGGACAGCGGCATTGAATGGCTCGACCTGAAATATCCCAAGCCAGTGCATGCCACAGAGGTGCGCGTGCGGGAGTCCTTCAATTCCGGCACGGTTATCAAGGTAGAGGTTTTCGACGAGACCAGTGTGGCTCATACGGTCTGGGCCGGCAACGACCCGACGACCGGACTCAATTATCTGATCGTCACATTTCCAAAGACTCCCTTTAAGACTGCGCGAGTCAAAATCACGCTGGCGACCAACATCAGCCAGGGGTGGAAGGAAGTAGACGCCGTTCAGTTGGTGGGCACCGACCAGTAACGATCCGATTCGCCGTCGCCGGGCCAGCATGCAACAGCTCCTCGTCGGCAGGCCAACTTCGAGCAGATTACATTCGCATCGTGCAGAATAACCTATCCGGCCAAGACGGTGTCAGCGCCAAATCCTTGCCCGCTCGCATTGGCGTAACGCTTCTCGTCCTCGTGACCCTGTATCTTTGTTACTTCGGGCGTCTCGGGGCCGTCGGTTTCGTCGGCAACGAAGCGCGCTACGCCTCGATCGCCCGCGCCATGGCCGACACCGGCGACTGGATCACGCCACATTTTGACGGCCGGCCCTGGTTTGAGAAGCCTCCTCTCTACTATTGGAGCGCGGCCCTGAGTTTCAGACTCTTTGGTGTGAGCGCCGCTGCCGCGCGCCTTCCCTGTGCGCTGTACGCTTTACTCGCCACCCTCGCACTGGCGTGGCTCGCATTGCGCATTTATGGCGCGGGAACCGTTCGGTGGATGTTACTTTTCCTTCCGGTCACGGTCGCCATGATCGCCTTTTCTCATGACGCAGTGATGGACATGCCGTTTTCCGCGATGCTCACGGTTGCCATGGTCTGCGCCGCTGTTCTTGTCCAGCTCGCGCCTGCTCCCATTTCCGTTGGCGCCTCATCCGGCAAACCCCCTTCGCGCGCGGGCTCTTCCACTTTGGTCAGCGCGATCCTTTTTGGCTGTTTCCTCGGACTCGCCGCGCTCGCAAAGGGACCCGCGGCACTCGTCCTCTGCGGGGGTACAGCATTTCTCTGGGCGCTCTTCACGGGGCGCTGGCGTGATGTTTTCCGCTTGCTGCATCCCGCCGCCATCATCGCATTCTGCCTCACGGCTCTTCCGTGGTACGTTCTTTGCGCCCGCCGCAATCCCAGTTTCTTTGCCATCTTTATCATCGAACACAATTTCAAACGCTATTTCACTCCGGAGTTTGAACACATCAAGCCCTTCTGGTATTACATTCCGGTTCTGCTCCTCGGATGTCTCCCGTGGTCCCCGGCGGCGATTTGGGCCGCAGCGCAGGGAAGCCTGCGAGTTCGCGAGTCCGGAAAACTCTCGGCGCAGACGTTATTTCTGGTGATTTGGCCTCTCGTCGTCTTTTGCTTTTTTTCATTTCCGCGCACAAAAATGCCGGGCTACGTCCTTCCCGCCCTGCCGCCTTTGATGCTGCTCTTGGCGAGGGTTTGCGATCGGCTCGCGTTCGAGCGCCGGAAATCGTTCGCCGCAACGCTCGTGGCCGTCGCGTTGGCGGGCTGCGTCAGACCTCAGATGATCGGACACCTTCACTTGGAGTTTGACGGCCGGGAAATCTCCGCTCATCTGATGACCGTTTTTGTGTTGGCGGTGGCGGCCTCGAACGTGATCCTCGCGGCCGGAGTGCTTTTCGCGCGCAAAGAGTGGGCGCGCAACTTGGCGATCCCGTTGAGCGGTCTTCCGATTCTTTTTGTCTTGACCGCGGCGCCCGCGATCGTGCCAAGCTCGCAAACGCCCCAGCTTTCATCGCTAGGTTCAGCGGTCCGGCTTCAGATGAATGGAATGCCTTTCGAGGCGCCGCCCACTCGGAATGCGGAGGAAATGTGGGGGAGAACGCGCCGCGCGGGGCACGCGGCGCCGCGAAGTTTACTTCAGGTAGCTGCGCCCCATGAGGTACTTGTCCACGCCGCGCGCGGCGTTGCGTCCTTCAGCGATGGCCCAGACCACCAGCGATTGTCCGCGCCGCATGTCGCCGGCCGCGAATATGCCGGGGACCGAGCTCATATAATCGGAATCCGTCGCGATATTGCTCCGGGCGTCGAGATTGACGCCGAGCTGTTCGACCATCCCTTTTTTCACCGGCCCCAGAAATCCCAAGGCTAGCAGAACGAGTTCCACATCCAGCGTGAACTCCGTGCCGGGAAGCGGCTCGAATTTCGGCGGGGGTCCGACGCGAATCGCATGGAGCTGCTTCACGTTGCCCTTGTCATCTCCGGTGAAGCGCGTCGTTGCAATGGCCCACTCGCGCAGGCCGCCTTCTTCGTGCGAACTTTCCGTCCGCATTTGCAGCGGCCAGAGCGGCCACGGCGTGCTCGGCGAGCGATCCTGCGGCGGCATCGGCATGATTTCAAATTGGTGGACCGACCGGGCTTTCTGCCGGTGGCAGGTACCCAGGCAATCTGCGCCCGTGTCGCCGCCGCCGATGATCACCACATTTTTCCCCGTCGCCTCGATCTGATCCGGAATCGCATCCCCGGCATTGCGCTTGTTCTGTTGAGGCAGGAACTCCATCGCGAAGTGAATGCCTTTCAGTTCGCGCCCCGGCACGTTCAAATCGCGCGGGCTCTCCGCGCCGCCGCACAGCAGAATCGCATGAAACTCTTTGCGCAAATCTTCGATCGGAACATTTTGGCCCACGTGCGCGCGCGTCTGAAACTCCACGCCCTCGGCGGTCATTTGCTCCAGCCGGCGGTCGATAAAGTGTTTTTCCAGCTTGAAATCCGGAATGCCGTAGCGCAGAAGCCCGCCGATGCGATCGGACTTCTCAAACAAAACGACCGCATGCCCCGCTCGATTCAATCGCTGCGCCGCGGCGAGTCCCGAAGGCCCGGACCCGATCACGGCCACTTTCTTACCCGTGCGGACTTGCGGCGGCTCGGGCCGCACCCAGCCCTCTTTCCACGCGCGTTCGATGATGGCCTTTTCGATGACTTTGATCGTCACCGCGGGCTCGTTGATCCCGAGCACGCAGGCGGTTTCGCACGGCGCCGGGCACAACCGCCCGGTGAATTCCGGAAAATTATTTGTGGAATGAAGCACCTGGATCGCGTCTTTCCACTGATCGCGATACACCAGGTCGTTCCAATCGGGGATGATGTTGTTGACCGGACATCCCGTATGGCAGAAGGGCACTCCGCAATCCATGCAGCGGGCCGCCTGCTTCTGCAGTTTTTCCTCCGCGAACGGCTCGTAGACCTCGAGGTAGTCGTTCACGCGTTCGATGACCGGCCGCCGCCCGGGCAGCTCCCGTGTGTACTCCTTGAATCCCGTGACTTTACCCACGGGTCACCTGCTCGCCGATCGGCTTTCCATTTTGCGCGGTGAGGATTCCGCCCGGAACGCGCGGGATTCCGAGAACGCGCTTGAACTCGTGAGGGAAGACCTTGATGAATTTCGGCAGCATCGTTTCCCAATTCTGCAGAACCCATTTCGCAAAAGGGCTGCCCGTAAACTCGCCGTGGCGCTGGATCAACGTATGCAATGTCTCGATGTCCTGCGGCTCGACGACCGGCTCCAGATCCACGCCGGTCAGATTGCAGCGCAGGGACGCGAAGTCACCCTCCAGGTCCAGGACGTACGCGATCCCTCCGGTCATGCCCGCGGCAAAATTCCTTCCGGTCCGGCCCAGCACGACGACGAGTCCCTTCGTCATGTACTCGCAGCCGTGATCGCCCACGCCTTCGGCTACGGCCGTCGCGCCCGAATTGCGCACGGCAAATCGCTCGCCCGCCATGCCGTTAAAGAACGCTTCGCCGCTCGTCGCGCCGTAGAGACAAACGTTTCCGATGATGCTGTTGTCCTCCGGCACGAACTCGGACCCGCGCGGGGGATAAATGATCATGCGCCCGCCCGAGAGTCCCTTGCCGGTGTAGTCGTTCGACTCTCCTTCGAGCCGCAGGGTGATCCCCTTGGCCAGAAATGCGCCGAAGCTTTGCCCGGCGCAGCCGGTGAACTGAATGTCGATCGTATCGTCCGGCAGCCCCTCGGAAGCGTAGCGCCGCGCGATTTCGCCGCTGAGCATCGTGCCCACGGCGCGATGGATGTTGCGAATCGGCATGCTCAGCGTTACCGGCGTGCGATTCTCCAGCGCCTCTTGCGCCATCTCGATCAGTTTGACGTCCAGGGCCTTGTCCAAACCGTGATCCTGTTCCTGCATGTGTCGCCGCCCGACGTGGCTCGGCACCGGCGGATCGTAAAGCATTGAGGCGAGATCGATCCCTTTGGCCTTCCAGTGCGTGATGTCTATCCGCTGGACCAGACAATCCACCCGGCCCACCATTTCGTCCACGGTGCGGAATCCAAGTTGCGCCATGACTTGGCGGAGGTCCTCCGCAAGATAAAAGAAAAAGTTGATGACATGCTCCGGCTGGCCTTGGAACTTCTTGCGCAGTTCGGGGTCCTGTGTCGCCACGCCCACCGGGCACGTGTTCAGGTGGCACTTGCGCATCATGATGCAGCCCATCGCGATCAGGGGCATCGTCGAGAACCCGAATTCCTCCGCTCCCAGCAGTGCGGCGACTGCGACGTCGCGCCCTGTTTGCAACTTGCCGTCCACCTGCAAGCGCACGCGGCTGCGCAAATCGTTCATCACGAGAACCTGCTGCGTCTCCGAAAGGCCCAGCTCCCACGGAATTCCGGCGTGCCGGATCGAACTGATTGGCGATGCGCCCGTGCCCCCGTCGTATCCGCTGATGAGAATCACGTCGGCATGAGCTTTCGCTACGCCCGCCGCCACCGTGCCCACGCCGGATTCGGCGACGAGCTTCACGGAAATGCGCGCCCGCGGATTCGCATTCTTCAGGTCGTGAATCAGCTGAGCGATGTCTTCGATCGAATAGATGTCGTGATGCGGAGGCGGCGATATCAGGCCGACGCCGGGAATCGAGTGGCGCACGCGCGCGATGATTTCGTCCACCTTGTGGCCCGGGAGCTGGCCGCCTTCGCCGGGCTTCGCGCCTTGCGCGATCTTGATCTGCAGGTCGTCTGCGTTCACGAGGTAATTCGCCGTGACCCCGAACCGGGCCGATGCCACTTGCTTGATCGCGCTTCGCCGCCGGTCGCCGTTTGCATCGGGATGGAAGCGCGCTTCGTCTTCGCCGCCTTCGCCCGTGTTCGACTTCCCGCCGATGCGGTTCATGGCGATGGCGAGCGTCTCGTGCGCTTCCTTGCTGATGGAGCCGTACGACATCGCGCCCGTCGCAAACCGTTTCACGATTTGCGACGCCGGCTGAACGTCCTCGATCGGAATCGCCGGCCCCGCCGGCTTGAACTCGAACATCCCGCGGAGCATTTGCAAGTCGCGGTTCTGCTGGTTCACGATCTGCGCGTATTCCTGGTACGTCTCGAATTTCGATTGCCGCACCGCCTGTTGCAGCTTGCTCACCGTCAGCGGATTGATCTGGTGCTTTTCTCCGCGCACGCGATATTGGTATTCGCCGCCGACGCGCAGCGTTGTGTCGGTGTCGCTCGCCGGACGGACGGCGGACTGGTGTCTCATGATCGCTTCACGCGCCAGCACTTCCACGTTCACGCCTTCGATTCGTGAGGACGTTCCCGTGAAGTAGCGCTCCACGAGGGAGCGGTCCAGGCCGATCGCCTCAAAAATCTGCGCGCCCTGGTAGCTTTGCAGCGTGGAAATGCCCATCTTGGAAAAGGTCTTCAGCAGGCCCTTGTCCATCGCCTTCATATAGCTCCGGAAGGCTTTCTCCCATGTGTACTCGGCCGGGAAGTGGCCGCTCTTGTGAAGTTCCTCCAGCGTTTCGATCGCCAGGTAAGGATTGATGGCGCTTGCGCCATATCCGATCAGCAAAGCGAAGTGCATCACCTCGCGGGGCTCGCCGGATTCGACGATGAGCGCCACCTGGTTGCGCGTCTTCTCCCGAATCAAGTGGTGGTGGACCGCTGAAAGCGCCAGCAGGCTCGGGATGGGCGCGTATTCCTCATCCATGCCACGGTCCGAAAGAATCAAAATGGTGTATCCCGCGCTGATGGCCAGCGAGGCGCGGCGGCAAAGCGTTTCCACGGCTCTCTCGAGTTCCTGCTCGCCGCCGTGCGCGCGGAAAAGCGTCGGCAGAGTCGTGGCCAGGAAATCCCCCCAGCTCACGCGGCGTATTTTTTCGAGGCGCCAGTTCGAGATGATCGGGTGGTGCAATTTCAGCGTGTGGCAATTCTTGGGTGTTTCCTCGAGAATGTTGCCCTCGCACCCGATGTAGGAATTCAGCGACATCACCAGGTCTTCGCGAATCGAATCGATCGCGGGGTTCGTCACCTGGGCGAACGTCTGCTTGAAATAGTTGAACAGCAGCTGCGGCTGGTCGGAAAGGCATGCCAGCGGCGTGTCGATTCCCATCGAGCCGACGGGCTCCTGGGCCTGTATCGCCGACGGGATCAGAATCGTCTTCAAATCCTCATCGGTGTAGCCGAATCCGCGCTGGCGCATCAGCAGCGTGTCGGACTCGCTCGCCTGAACGCGCGGCGGCGTCGGGAGATGGTCGAGAGTAATCCTGTTCTCCTGCAGCCATTGTGCGTAGGGCTGGCGGGCCGCAAGCGTCTTCTTGAGCTCTTGATCGGAGATCAACCGCTTCTGCTCCGTGTCCACCAGCAGCATGCGCCCCGGCGCGAGCCTGCCCTTCATGCGGATGTCTTCCGGCTTCACGGGCAATACGCCCGCTTCCGAGGCCATGATCAGGAGCCCGTCTTTGGTGATCAGGTATCTGCCGGGACGCAAGCCGTTTCGGTCGAGCGTCGCGCCGATCACGCGCCCATCGGTGAAGGCCACTGCCGCGGGGCCGTCCCACGGCTCCATCAGCGATGCGTGGTATTCGTAGAATGCCTTGATGTCTTCGGGCATGGCGCGATCGCGATCCCACGCCTCGGGAATCAGCATCGCCATGACGTGTGGCAGGCTGCGGCCCGCCATCGCCAGCAGTTCCACGGCATTGTCGAGCATCGCGGAATCGCTGCCGCCCGGGGTGATGATCGGGAAAAGTTTCTTGATGTCGTCGCCGAACAGCGAAGTCGCCAGCACCGATTGTCGCGCATTCATCCAGTTCACGTTTCCGCGCAGCGTGTTGATCTCGCCGTTGTGGCAGACGTAGCGGTACGGGTGCGCGAGTTGCCAGCTTGGAAACGTATTCGTCGAGAAGCGCTGGTGAACCAGGCAGAGAGCGCTGATGACGTCAGGCTCCGCCAGCTCCTTATAGAAATTCATGATCTGCGGAGCGAGCAGCAATCCCTTGTACACGATCGTGCGCGAAGAGAGTGAGGGCAGGTAGAAATAGCCCTTCTCCCGGAAGTCCGATTCTGCGACCGCCGCCTCGACTCGCTTCCGCACCACGTAAAGCTTGCGCTCGAGCGCGTCCTGATCCATTCCGGGCGCGCGCCGCAGGAACACTTGCTCGATGTACGGCTGAGTGCCGCGCGCCAATCGCCCGATCGTGTTGCCGTCAATCGGAGTGTCGCGCCAGCCCAGGACCGTCAGCCCTTCTTCCCGGGCGATCTTTTCCAGTATCCCTTCGCACAGAATTCGCTCGCTCCGCTCAACCGGCAGGAAGACCATCCCGACGCCATATTCACCCGGTGCGGGCAGCGTGAATCCGAGGCGCGAACATTCGCGCTCGAAGAACGCGTGAGGAATTTGAATCAGGATGCCGGCGCCGTCGCCCGTTTCGGGATCGCAGCCGCAGGCGCCGCGATGCGTCAGATTGATCAGGATCTGGATGCCTTTGAGGACGATGTCGTGAGACTTGCGGCCTTCGATGTTGACGACGAACCCGATTCCGCAACCGTCGTGCTCGTTCCTCGGGTCGTAGAGACCCTGAGCCTGTGGCAAACCCGGCGATTGGAAGCGCTCCGTCATTTTGTTGTCCCTTTGCCCGGCTACACTCCCAGTATTGCCTTCTCCCGAGCAACCTGGCTTGAGAGAAAGCCCTGGGCCTGAAGCCCAGCGAAGGGAGATAAACCTGTGCGCCTGCCGGGAGGGTAAGTCCCACGCCCTCGCCATCCTCAGGCGCCCTGTTGACCTCCGGAAATTATATTCTACACTAGACCGTCCCTTTTTGGGCCACCAGATTCGTCCCTTCCGGTAGGCCTCCTCACGCCATAAGGATCCGCTCGCCAAGCAGATCGGCCACGCCGGAAGAGCCGCCCAGTCCGAGAACAAGGGTGCGCGCGCGTCCGATTTGCCTCTTCGCCTTGACAAAGTCCGCGGCCTGATGCGATTTAGTCTCTGCCAAGAGTCGAAAGTTTGCGGTGGCCCCCGGCTTGGTTGTCTCCCAGCCGTGCGGCTCAGCAGACGCGATGAGGCCGGAGGCGTGATGAAGTCCAGTGCTGATAGTGACAGGCGCAGTTTCATGAAGTTCGTGGCCGCCGCGCCGCTGGCGTGTTGGGCGGGCCGCAACGCGCACGGCGAATCACCCGCGGCCGGCGCCATCGCGCCGCCCAGCGCGGCCAGCGCTGCGCCTTTCTCCGAGGTCGAACGCTGGGGGATGCACGCGATCCCGTTGAAGGCCTCGAAGGTCTACGCCAATCCCTTCGCCGACGTGACCTTGACCTGTCGATTTCAGTCGGGAGATCTTCAACGAACGGTGCAAGGTTTTTACGACGGCGAAGACAATTGGAAGATCAGGTTCATGCCGCCGACGGAAGGCCAGTGGGCTTTCGAGACGCTTTCCAACGACCCGGAATTGAACGGCCAACGCGGCGAATTCCTTTGCGTCCCGGCCGGACCACAAAATCACGGGCCCGTCGTTGTGCGGGACGCCCACCACTTCGGCTACGCGGACGGATCGTCGTATTTTTGTCTCGGCACCACCCTCTACAACTGGTTGCACCGTGAAGCGAGCCTGCAGCAGCAAACGCTCGACACCTTGCAGAGCCACGCCTTCAACAAGGTCCGCTGCTGTATTTTTCCCAAGTGGTATCCCTTCAATCATGTCGAGCCGCCGCTTTACCCGTACGATAGAAATGCCGCAGGGGATTTCGATTTCGATCGTTTCAATCCCGGGTATTTCCGTCACATCGAGCAGCGCATCTTGGATTTGCAAGCCCTCGGCATCGAGGCGGACCTGATTCTCTTTCACGGCTACGACCGTTGGGGATTCTCGAAGATGGACCCTGCGCATGACGACGCCTATCTGCGCTATCTGATCGCTCGCCTTGCCGGCTTCCGCAACGTCTGGTGGACGATGGCGAACGAGTGGGATTTCGTTCAGCCGCCCAAGAATTGGGACCACATCTTCCAGGTTGTACAGGCTGAGGACCCTTCGAGCCATCTGCGCGGCATCCACAATGGCCGCGTCTGGTACGACCACGCCAAGCCGTGGGTCACGCATTGCGTTATCCAAATGCAAGGAGGAGACACGCACGCGACCGCGCTCGGGGCGCGCGAGAAATACGGCAAGCCTGTGCTTGTGGACGAATACGGCTACGAAGGCAACAACACGATGTCCTGGGGCAATCTCACCGCGCGCGAGGAGACGGACCGCCACTGGGGATTTACGATGGCCGGAGCGTACGGCTCGCACGGCGAAACCTATGTCCATCCGGGAGACATTCTGTGGTGGGCGGTGGGTGGAAAACTGGTCGGCGAGAGTCCCGCGCGATTGGCATTCTTGAAGCAAGTGATGACGGAAAGCGCCTTCGACGAAATGGAGACCCTGCCCGATGCGGTCCGTCCCGGCGCCGCGCTCGGCAAGAAGGGTTCGCACTACTTGCTTTGGCTCGCCGGCCTGGACTGGGAACAACCGATCTCGTTGCAGCTGGATGGCTCGGGGCCGTACGAGGTCGAGCTGATCGATCCGTGGTTGATGAAGGTCTATCCGTTAGGATGCACCACTGCGGGCCAGCAGACTTTCACGCTGCATCTCGCACCCAGCGTCCTTCGCTTGAAGCGCGCAAGCGAGTCGGCCGCCACGCCCGCATCTCAATCCCCGGCGTCGCTTGCCGAACTCATCGCGCGTTGGGAATCGAATCCAGCCTGACGCGGCCGCGGAGCGAATTCAATCAAACGCAGGAGAACAAATGAATCGAAAGTGGATTTGGTCGTTCGTTTTAGCTGTCGCTTGCCTCACAACTGCGCCGCCTCGCTTTGGCGCCTCATCGCAGCGACCTGCCGGCTCTCCGCCCGCGCAAACGGGAGCGCAATCCGACGCCGCGCTGCGGAAACGCGCCTGGGCCTTGCTCAACGACGCCGCGCACGACAAAGAAGGCGCGCGCCGCGCCAAGGTCATCCGCGCAGCAGGAGTGCTGAAGCCCGAGGGCCCGGCGCTTGATTTAGTAACCGCCGCGCTTGCGGACAAAGACCCGGACGTGCGCGCCGCTGCCGCCACCTCGCTTGGCGAAATGCGCGCCGTCTCCGCCATTCCGCAGCTTGAAGCCGCACTTTCCGACCCGCAATACACGGTTGTGATGGCCGCCGCCGCCGCGCTCGTGGTCTTGAAGAATGACGAAGGGTATGAAGTCGACTACGAATTGCTGACACGCGAGCGCAAAAGCGGCGAGCCGCTAAACCAGCAGGCCAGGGACACCATGCGCGATCGCAACAAGATGATTACGCTGGTCATCGAGCAGGGTCTTCAGTTCGCGCCGTTTGGCGGCTATGGCGTTGCCGCCTGGCAAGCGCTCCACACTTCAATGAATGTCACCGCCCCGGTCCGCGCGCAGGCCGCACTTTCCCTCGCCCGCGATCCTGACCCGAAGAGCGGCGTCGCGCTGCTCAAAGCCACGGCAGACAAACAGTGGATGGTCCGCGCCGCGGCGCTAAAGGCGCTCGGCCTGCGCGGCGACGCTCGCATCGTCGCGAAGCTCGCCCCATCGCTCGACGATAAGGTGGATGCGGTGCGATTCGCCGGCGCCGCCACCATCTATCGCCTCGCATCCGCCGAGCCGCCACCACCACAACAACAACCTCCGCCGAAGCTGCCCACTCACGGCGGCGTCTGACTGTGGCTTGGCATTATTCGCCAAAGGGTTTCTTGAACCGCCCTAGCCGGTCATTCCGAGGAGTCCGCCAAGGCGGACGACGAGGAATCTCTCTTTTCCCCGGATTCCAATCCGAAGAGAGATTCCGCGCTGCGCTCGGAATGACTCTCTAGGGTTCTTCAACAAGTAGTTCTCCAAACAAGAAAGAAGGGGAGGGCCTTCCGGCCCTCCCCTTTGAGAATGGTTAACTTCGAGAGTTCGCTCGAACGACTAGAATATGAAGCGTGCCACAAATTGGAATTGCCGCACGTCGAGAAGCGTGTTTGAGACGTTGTTAACGGCTCCAAATCCCGACAATCCATTAGAGGCAAGCGGTTGATAGAGCAAAAGCGCCGTGTTGATGATTGTGCCACCATTGCTATAGCCGACCGTGGTTGACCCCGGAGTCGGCCCTGTATAGCCGGCCGGTTTTGTGGCGCTATACGCTGTCGAGGACGCGAGCCCTGTCGTGTTCATCCGGTTGAAAACATTGAAGCACTCCGCGTCCAGCTCAAACGCCTTGGTCTCGGTAATCTTGAACCGACGCCCGATGTGCAGGTTGAGGTTTTGAATCGGACGCTCGAAGAACACGTTGCGGCCCTGAATGGGTACGCGGTTCCCCCCGCCCAATCCGAAAATCCCCGACGAAACCTGTAAGGAAAGCGGCGATACGGTCGTCAAGCAAGGCGTAGCGGTCGAACAGGATGCGGGAAGCGGGGAAATAGGCTTGTAAATATTTGGAGTAAACGAAATATTCGCGGAGTAGGGGGCATTATCCGACAGAAGGAGAATCGGAGAAACCACCCAGCCACTCGCCAGCTCATGTGCCACGTGATTGCCGTTGAAAGCGTTCGGCAACCACACGAGACTTGCCACGAACCTCTTCGGAGTGTCGAAGGTGGAATTCCCATAGTCCAATCCGGGATTGAACTGATCCAAGAAGTTACTTTCGGTAATTGTCCCAGTTGTGGATACCTGGCCCGCGTCTAGAGCGTGTGACCAAGTGAAGCTCGTCTGGAATTGCAGTTCCTTTGTCAGCTTGCGGTTAACTTCCAAGACCAGCGCATTGTAATTTGAGTATACGGCGTCCGTGATTTCAGACAAAGCCCCGTAATTCGGATTCGGCCGCGTCCCCGTATATACCGGGATAATAAACGTCTGGCCGTCCAGTGGGCCGCCCGAGAGCGTGTACTGATCGAGAGATGTGGAATTAGGATTCAAGTTCGTGTCGAAGAATCCAGGCAACCGGCGCCCGCGACTATACAGGTAGGAAAGAGAAACAGTTGTGTTCCAGCCCACATCTTGTTGGACCACGAAATCCGCCTCTTGAATCTGTGGGTTCTTGTCATTAGGTTGGAAGAAATCTACAGCAAGACCTTGTGCCGCCGCAGCCGGTGGCGTGTTCCCAAGCGCCGTGCTTCCCGTGCAGCCGGCCACTCCAAGTGGTCCGCCGTACGTGCATGGATAGTTCGGAGAGCCAGTCGTCGGATTGCCGCTTGCGCTATTCCGGAATACATACGCCAACTGAGCCCCGTTGGCAGAGCCAGTCGTCGTCAATGCATTTTCGATAAGCGAATTGATGATCCGGCCGTAATAGATGCCGTATCCCGCCCGCACCGAGGTCTTGCCATTGCCGAAAACGTCCCAGGCGATGCCAACCCTGGGGCCGAAGTCCGTCTTATCCGCGGGGAAAACGCTGGTTTGGGGAAGCGCAGGATTCGGGAACTGAGGCTTCGGAAGGGCCTCGTATTCCCAACGCAAACCGAGGGTCAAAGTCACCCTGGGCTTCAGGTGCCATTCATCCTGCACAAACAGACCTGTATCGTTCGTGCCGAAGGTATACAGTGGCGGCCCAAAATTCTGCTGCAACTGGCTGTAGCAGGGTTGAAGCGTCGTGCCAGTGTAAGCAGAGTCTGGGCACCCGGTCGGTGCCGCAGCGTACGTGCCGGGGTTCGTTTCGTGCAGGTAGATTGCATAATCCGTCAGAAAGTCGGCAACTGCGTTCGTCCCCGCGCTGCTGTATGTATAGGAACCCATTCCGGAATACAGGTTATTGATCGTGTCTTCCACGTGATTGAAGTCCACGCCGAACTTGATGAGATGCGTTCCACGGAGCAGGGATACCGTGTCTGCCCACTGGTAACGGTCCTCCAGCGGATACGCAGGCCTGTCCAGGAACTGCGGCTTGCCCATCTCGAAACTGCCGTAGCTGCTTGCACTGACGAAGACGTCAGGAGCGGCCCCGCCCGGGGCCGTCAGCGGCTCGCCAGGAGCGGCGGGCGTGGTGAATTCAAACTCGAAATCCCGGCTGTATTGAAACAGCAATTCATTCGCGATATTTGCAGTGGGTGTTGAATTCAGCCGGACAATTAACGCATCGGCACGCACGTAGTCGTTGCCCCAGCTATCGGTTGACCGGTTCACCACCGCGCCGGTCTGTATCCCGAAGGGCGATGCCCAGCGCATGCGCGTGTAAACCATCGAAAGCGTGTTGTTCTGGTTGATGTGCCAATCGATCTTCGGCATGTTGATATCTTCGTCGCCCGTGCGTGCCGTAGTGCCGGTTTGGCTCGAGAGGAAGCTCAGACCTTGATCGATTTCTGCCTGCGAAAGCCCGCGGCAGTACAAGAGAGTCGGCGCTGCTGTAGACGAATTGCTGTAGACCAGACTTACCCCGGTGCAAGACGGTGCCGTGGTGGGCAACGCATAGTGCGATGCCAGCAGGAAATCTTGCGTACCTGGGATGGCGACGCCCGGGAAGTTCCGGTGATTCTTGTCAAAGTTGTAAAAGAAGAAGAGCTTGTTCTTCAGGATCGGCCCGCCAATCGAGCCGCCGTACTGTTGCCGGCGGTCGGTCGGTTTGATCGGTGTGAATACGCCGTTGATATTCTGAGTCGTAAAGGGATTCTGCGCTCCGATCGCGTTATCCTTGTAATAGTAAAAGGCGTCTCCGTGCAAATTGTTCGTCCCGCTCTTCGTCACGGCATTTACGACGCCGCCTGCCGACCGGCCATATTCCGCCGAATAGTCCGAGGTGTTAACTTGAAACTCTCGGATGGCGTCTGCGCTGATCACGTACTGGATGCGCGTGCGGCCGCGCTCTTCAGAGAAGTATGCTTGGTTGTTGTCCCCGCCGTCGATCGTGATGTTGTTGAGCAGGCCCGATACCCCGCGAAAACTCAGCAATCCGAAGCCGCCGTCCGGCACCACGCCCGGGGTCAGCAGCGCGAAATTGTCCCAGCGCCGCCCGTTGATCGGCAGGTTGGCGAGGAAAGTTTGGTTCTGATTGCTTGAGAAATCTTGTGTGGTCGTATTGACCTGCGGCGCCTCACCGCTTACCTGGACGCTCTGCTTCGCCGACGCCACCGTCAGTTTGATCTCCAGCGTGGAGACGCGCCCGACCTCAACTGTAACTCCTGTTTGCTCGTACACGGCAAAACTGTTCGCGGTAATCGTGACCGTGTACGTGCCGGGCTGCAGGAAGCTGAAGCGGAAATCACCTGCATCATTCGTCGTGGTTTCCGACTTGTCCCCTGTCCCTACGTTCAAGGCATCAACCTGCGCCTTGGGCACGCTGAGTCCCTGCGGGTCCACCACCGTTCCGCCAATCGCCCCGCTCGTTGTGGACTGCGCTCGAGAATTCACGCTCAAGCCCAGTGCCAATGCCAATGCGGCCACCACAGTAAAAACGATTCTGCGACTGCTCGACGCTTGACTCATGTCAAAATCCTCCTTCTTTCTTGAGGAGAGTTCGGTTCGCGGACTGGATTTGGGCGCAGAAATCCCCGTGGAGCAAAAATTGAAAGACGCCACCCATAGACAGTGGAGACTGCCTATTTGAATTCAAATTCCTAGCCTCACCCCGTTCGGCGCACACTCTAGGAGCATTCGAGTTCATTGTCAAGGATGCCCAGCCCGTCGAATCTGGACAGCCCAATTCGCCCCTGAACACCCCGCTTGATCCTGGCAGGCCTCCATTACGCTTCTGTGACTGCCAGGTTAAATCTCTCAGTCCCCCTGTGGGAATCTGCCGGTTTCCCATCCGCGCCCGCCTTGTCGAACCCTGCCCCCTGAGTTAGAGTAGCGGCCTTCTGTGCGAGGGAAGCCTGATATGAGTCCGGGCGGCCAGGAACATCTTCGAGTCCTATTGAAGCGCAGCGCGATCCAGCGCCGCGTGCGCGAAATGGGGCATCAGATCTCGCTGGACTACAAGGGTGAACGCGTCCACCTGATTGGCGTCCTCAAGGGCGCTTCGATATTTCTCGCTGACCTGATCCGCCAGATTAGAGTCGAGGTCTCGGTCGATTTCATGGCCGTCTCGAGCTACGGCCAGGGCAAGCAGACTTCCGGCCAGGTGCGGCTCACCAAGGACCTCGATACCAGCATCGAAGGCCTGAACGTCATCCTCGTCGAAGACATTCTCGATACCGGCCTGACGCTCAGCTATCTTCAGCGCGTTCTGCAGCAACGCAAGCCGAAATCGCTGCGCATCGCGGCGCTGCTGGACAAGCCCAGTCGCCGGATCAAAGAGGTCAAGTCCGATTACGTGGGCTTCGAGATTCCCAACGAATTTGTGGTCGGCTATGGGTTGGACTATGCCGAGCGGTTCCGCAACTTGAAGGATGTTTGCGTGCTTTCGCTGCCGCCCGTCTAGTGCCGTTCCGATGGGATACCTGAGATGAGACCCGTCCTCACCGCCACTGATTTGGCCGGCGTCGCGGATGGCGGAGAGTTGACCGTCGCCGCCGGCACACTCGTCACTCCCCTCGCCCGCGACGAAGCGGCGCGCCGCGGCATCACGATCCGCGTCGCGGAATCATCCTCCGCCGCCCGCCCGGACCAGCATCCCCTTGCCATCGGCTCCGATCATGGCGGCTACGAGCTCAAAGAACAATTGAAGACGCTTCTCCGCGAGTGGGGCTATCCCGTCAACGATCTCGGCACGGACAGCACCGCCGCCGTGGATTATCCCGATTTCGCCGAAGCCGTCGCTTCCGCGGTTGCGCACGGAGAAGCTTGGCGGGGCATCATCATCGATAGCGCCGGAATCGGCAGTTCGATCGCCGCCAACAAGGTTCCCGGCGCGCGCGCGGCGCTATGCTATGATCGCGCCACCGCGCGAAACAGCCGCGAGCACAACGATGCGAACGTGTTATCGCTTGGCGCGCGCCTGATTTCGCCCGAGACGGCCCGGGAAGTTGTCGCCGTCTGGCTCGAAACGCCCTTCGCGGGTGGCCGCCACCAGAAACGGGTGGACAAGATTACCGGCATCGAACGGCGTCATCGAAAAGAGTGAGCCTTCGCGGCCCTTCTCCGCGAATTGCCGCCACTCCGACTGGAATCGTCCTCGTGGAAAAGGATGACCTAGAACGGCTGGTTCGCGTTGTCAGCGAAGAAATTCTCCGCTATCTCGGCGCCTCCGGCACCGCGCCGCTCGCCGGCATTGAATGCGACGACCTGATTTGCCCCGGCTGCGATCAGAATTGCGCCGAAAAATGCGCTCGCAAGACACGCTGCGTGGTTGACGCCGGCGCCTGCCGCATATCCGCCGGACCGGCCGTCCAGTCCGTTGACGCCGACATCGCCGCGTTGATTGACCACACGCTGCTCAAGCCCGAGGCCACCCGCGAAGACATCACCAAACTTTGCAAGGAAGCCGCGCGCTTCGGCTTCGCTTCGGTCTGCATCAATCCGTGGTACGTTTCGCTCGCCTCGGAAATTCTGCGCGGCACCCGCGTGAGAGTGTGCACTGTGGTCGGATTCCCCCTCGGCGCCACGCTCCCCCAGGTAAAAATCTACGAGACCGAGGAAGCCATCAAGGCCGGCGCACAGGAAATCGATATGGTGATCAATATCGGCGCGCTGAAGTCCGGCCAGGACGACCTCGTCGAACAAGACATTCGCGGCGTGGTCGAGGCATCTCACCGCGGCGGCGCCATCACGAAAGTGATTCTGGAAACCGTCCTTCTGGACATCGAGGAAAAAGTCCGCGGCTCGCTCGCGGCCAAGCGCGCCGGCGCCGACTTCGTCAAAACCTCTACGGGTTTTTCCACGGGGGGCGCAACCGCCGAGGATGTCGCGCTGATGCGCGCCGTGGTCGGCGAGGAAATGGGAGTGAAGGCCGCGGGCGGTGTCCGCAGCCTTGATGACCTGAAGAAAATGGTCCGCGCCGGCGCTACCCGCATCGGGGCCAGCGCCAGCATCAAAATTCTCGAGCAGGCCAAGCAGGAGGAGCCCGCCGGAGATGCCGCTCACCGCGCCTCCCAGTCACCCGGCCGCAAGCCGGCGGATAAGCTCGTCCCAGCTACGTCCTACTAACTGCCGCCCGCTCTGCCTCCGCCCTCTCTTCATTCTCCGCGCGCCGCTTTTCCAGCCCGCCGCTCGCTCCTGCTATACTGGGTCAAAATGGAACCGATCGAAACCACACCGCACCTCGACCTGCCGGCCGAGGTTCTGGGCACGCTTGCCGAAATCGGCGAGCAGATCAACGCCTCGCTCGATCTCGATGAAGTCTTGTCCAAGACGGCCGCGCTGGTGCGCAAGATCATCGATTACGAAATCTTCAGCGTTCTCCTGCTGGACGAACGGACCCAGCAGTTGTTCCACCGCTTCGCCATCGGCTACAGCCTGGACGCCGCCAAGACCTGGCAGATCCCGCTCGGCCAGGGAATCACCGGCTTCGCCGCGGCCACGCGCAAACCCGTTCGGGTCGGTGATGTTCGCGGCGATTCGCGCTACATCAATCTGATCGAATCGGTGCGTTCCGAGCTGGCCGTGCCCCTGGTCTACGAGGGCCGGTCCATCGGCGTGCTGGACATCCAGAGTTCCCAGCCCGATTACTTCACCCACGAACAACAGAACATTCTGGCCCTTCTCGCCGGGCGCCTCGCCATCGCCATTGAAAACGCGCGATTGTTCGAGCGCGTCCGCAGCCAGGCGGACACTCTTCGCGTGCTCAATGAAATCGGCCGCGAGGCCAGCTCCATTCTCGACGTGGAAGAACTGCTTCGCCGCGCCGCCGAACTCGTCAAACGAGTCATCGACTACCAGATTCTCAGCATCCTGCTCTACGACGAAGCGACGAACATGTTTCGGCATCGCCTCGACATCAAGTACGGCCAGAGCGTCCAGGGAAAGCTCCGCGTGATCGCCGGCGAAGGCATCATCGGCGCCGCGGCCACAAGCGGCCAGCCCGTCCGCGTCGCCGACGTCAGCACCGACTCGCGCTACCTCATGGTGAATCCCGAGACGCGCTCCGAACTTGCGATTCCCATGATTCACAAAGGCCGCGTCGTCGGCGTGCTCGATCTCGAAAGTCCGCAGCCGAACTATTTCACGGAGGACCACGTTCAGACGCTTTCGATCCTCTCCGGCGCGCTTGCCGTGTCGCTCGAGAATGCGCGTCTGTACGGAGAAGTCGCGCGAAACGAAATGCGCATGGAGCGCGAACTGTCCGCGGCTCAGCGCATGCAGGGCGCGTTGCTCCGGCCCGTGCCCAAGGAGGATTACGGCCTCGACATCGCCGCGCGAATCCTTTCCGCGCGCGAAGTCTGCGGCGACCTCTACGATTTCCTGCGATACGGCTCGCAACAGCTGGGCGTCGCTCTCGGCGACGTCAGCGGGAAGGGAAGCGAAGCTGCGCTCTACGGCGCCGTCGCCATCGGCATTCTGCGGAGTCTCTCGCCCCTCAAGCTCCAGCCTGCGGAATTCCTCCGTCAGCTCAACCATCTCATTTGCGAGCGGCGCATCGAGGGCCGCTTCATCACGCTTTGCTACGCCACTTGGCAGAGGTCTCGCCGCAAATTCCGCGTAGCCAACGCCGGCCAGTCTCAGCCCATCGTTTGCCGTGGCGACCGCTGCGAGCTGATCCGCCTCTCCGGCTTTCCGCTCGGCCTCTACGATGAGGTCGCCTACGACGAATGGTCCACCACGCTCGACGTCGGCGACATCGTCGTGTTTTATTCCGACGGTCTGTCCGAAGCGGCCAGCCCCGACGGCCACCAGTTCGGCGCCAACCGCTTGCGCGAACTCATCGCCAGGCATCGCGATGTCACCTCAGGCGAGCTGGCCGATATTTTGCTCGCCGCAATCCAGGACTTCACCAGCGGCGCCGCGCTCGCTGACGACCGCACGCTCCTGGTGGTGAAGGCCCGATGACCCCGCTTTCCGCCACGCCCGCCGACCCTGTGCGGCACACGCCGTTTTTTTCGCGCCGTAAGGGTGCCGCATTCTGCGATGGAGTCGCGCTCGAGGCCGTCGCCGAAGGCGTGGGCACTCCCGCGTATGTTTACAGCCGCGCCGCCATCGAAGCCAATTATCGCGCCCTGGACGCCGGCCTCGCCGCCGTCTCCCATGCGATCTGTTACTCCGTCAAAGCCAATTCCAATCTCGGCACCCTCCGGGTCCTCGCCGACCTCGGCAGCAGCTTCGATATCGTATCCGGCGGCGAACTCTACCGTTTGCGCCGCATCGGCGTTCCGGGCGATCGCATCGTGTTCTCGGGCGTGGGCAAATCGCGCGAGGAAATTCGTGAAGCCCTCGCGGCGGGCATTCTGCTCTTTAATATCGAATCGTCGGAAGAACTCGATCTTCTCGCCTACGAAGCGGCGCGCGCGCGCGTCCGCGCATCTGCCGCGATTCGAGTGAATCCGGACGTGACCGCCGGCGGCCACCCGCACATTTCCACCGGCCGCCACCATCACAAATTCGGCGTGGACTGGACCGAGGCGAAGCGCCTCTATCTCGCGCATCGCAGCTCACTTTGGATTCGCTGGCGGGGAATCAGCGCGCACATCGGCTCGCAGATTCTCTCGATGCGGCCGTATCGCCTGGCGTTGCGCCGATTGGGCAGTTACGTCGCCGAGCTGCGCGCCGCGGGCATCGCTCTGCGCTATTTTGATTTGGGCGGCGGCTTGGGCGTCCGTTACACCGACGAAAGGCCGCCCGACCTCGCCGTTTACGCGAAGGAGATCGCCGCAGCCGCGCGTCCGCTCGGCTGCAAGGTTCTAATCGAGCCCGGCCGCTCCATCGTCGGCCCCGCGGGCGTGTTGCTGATGCGGGTGCTGTACACGAAACGCACAGGCGGCAAAATATTCGTCGTAGTGGACGCCGCCATGAACGATTTCATACGCCCCGCGCTGTACTCAGCCGTCCATCCCATTACGCCGGCGCGATTGTCTTCCGCTTCGTCGCGGCGCAGACCGAGCCGCAGAATCCGCGCGGATATCGTCGGACCCGTTTGCGAAACCGGCGACGCCTTCCTCCACGATTGGCCGATCGAGGAACCTTCCCCCGGCGACGTTCTCGCTCTTTGGGGCGCAGGCGCGTACGGCTTCGTCGAGGCCTCAAACTACAACGCGCGTCTCCGCCCCGCCGAAGTCCTGGTCGAAGGCCGCAAATTCCGCGTCATCCGCAGCCGCGAAACCCCCGAGGACCTCCTCCGCGGCGAGTAGCCATTCTGTGGTCTCTGTGTCCTCTGTGGTGCATTCTCACCTTTCCGTGGGCGCCCTCACTCGTATCGCAGCGCCACCATCGGATCCACTCGCGTCGCTCTTCGCGCCGGCAAATAACAAGCCGCCAGCGTGATGCCGAGAGCTAGGAGGGCCACAGCGGCGAAAGTAAGAGGATCGGTGGGCCGCACTCCATACAGATACGCAGAGACCAGCCGCGTTAGCCCCATGGCGGCGCCCGGCCCGATAGCCAGGCCCACAATAATTAGTGCCACACCTCTCCGAAGGGCGATCCACATAATGCTGCGTGGATGGGCGCCGAGTGCCATACGAATTCCGAATTCATGCGTCGAGGCCGCGATTGTGTAGGAAACCAAACCATAAATGCCTATGACACAAAGCATCGTCGCTAGGGCCGAAAAAAGGACCAGCACCCGCGCGAGGAATCGCTGCTCGCCCAGCACCAGCGCAATTTGATCGCGCAGCGTGCGCACGCGGAACACCGGCAAATCGGGATTGACCCGCGCTACGGCCGCGCGAATTGCGGGAATAATCAGGCTTGACTCGCCTCCGGTCCGTGCGAGCAGATTGATGTCAGGTTGAAACGGAAACATCAGGTAAGCCTGTTCGATCGGCACGTACACAACGGGAGAAGGTGCCGCGCCAAGTTCCGCGGGCGCCACGCTACCGACAACTCCGACTGCCGCAAAATCCTGGTCGCGTGGGCCAACGTGTTCGACATGTTTCCCGATTGGATTCTCACCCGGCCAATACTCCTGAGCCGCGAGGGCACTTATGACGGCCACGTCCGGCGCATTTGCCGAATCGGACAGGACGAAATCGCGCCCGCTGAGCATCGGAATTCCAACCGTCCTGAAATAGTCCGGGCTCACCATGATGAATTGCACCCAGTCCGGCTTCGCACCCGCGGCTTCGTGTCCCTCAGGAACGATGACTGTGCCCAACCCGCCTTGAAGCGGAGTGGCGCTCCCTAGCGCTGCAGATTGCACGCCCGGCTGCACCCGCAGTGCATTTAACAACGGACCGAGCAAGCTCGCAGCGGCAGTCTTGCCATAGCCTTGGCGGATTGGATCTGTTGAGGCGAAGGCGACATGGTTCGGCTCGAATCCCAGGCGGATGCGCGAGGCTTCGACTAGCGTCCTTGTAAACAAACCCGCGCCAACGAGCAGGAGCACGCACGCGGCCACTTGAAGAATCACCAATGCACTCCGCAGCGGGAGTCGCAGAGGCATCACGTTTGGGGCGCGGGATTCTCCTTTCAGGGTATCCACGAGGTCGGAACGGGAACCCCTCCACGCAGGTGCAAGGCCGCTTGCCAGTCCCGCAAGAACCCCGGCGAGCGAAGTGAACATGAGAACGCGGAAGTCCAAAATAGACGCCGCGCGATCGATCGGGATTGGCAGCGAAGACGGTGCTTCAGCAACCAGCAACTTTACGCCCCAGATTGCGAACAAGCCGCCCACTGCGGCTCCCAGCACAGAAACGATGAGCGCTTCCACTAGGTGCAACCTGATCATCCGAGATCGCGTCGCTCCGAGCGCCAGCCGAAGCGCAATTTCCTTCCGGCGGCTCTCGGCCCTCGCCAGCAGCAATCCCGCGGCGTCGGCACAGGCAATCAACAACACGACCAGAACAATTCCCATTAGCAGAAGTGAGAAGTGAGCGCCCAATCGCTTCGCTTCCCGGGCGACCGGTTCCAAGACGGGCCACTGACGCACGACCGCTCTCCCGCCAGGTGTCGGCTCATTCGCTCCAAGCCGTTCTGCAACCGCATCAAGTTGCGCTTGCGCCTGCAAGATGGACACCCCCGATTTCAGTCGGGCCACCACCGCGAATGGTTGGAACGACTCCGCCTTTAGTGGAATTTGGCTACTCAGCAGGGGGTCAACCTGGAATCCGTAGGACATTGGCAACCAAACGCTGGGAAAATTTTCAAAACTCACGCCTCCGAATCCGGCTGGAGTGACTCCCACGATCGTGAATGGCGAGCCGTCAATGATCACCCGTCTTCCGAGTGCCCTGCGGTCGCCCGCGAAGCGGCGCCGCCAATAGTCGTAACCCAGCATGACCACGGGTGGCGCGCCAGCGCGGTCGTCATCTGGAGAGATCACGCGGCCGAACGCGGCGTTGACGCCGATCACCTGAAAATAATTTCCGGTGATCATGCCCGAATCAACTCGGTCCGCTCCCATCTCGCCGGCGGAGAGATTCACGGGCAATCGGTCCAGATAAGCCGCCATGCCTGAAAAAGCGTCCGCAGTGTCCCGGTACCTCTGATAGGCGGGGAACGAAATCCAACCCGATCGCGATTCCCCCCCCCCAGTTGTCCCCGCTGTCAGACGCACGAGCTCATTCTGTTTCGCTACCGGAAGAGGCCGAAAAAGAACGACATCCACCAAACTAAAAATCGCAGTATTTGCTCCGATGCCAAGAGCGAGAGTAAGAACAGCGACAGCGGTGAAGCCGGGATTCTTGCGCAACGCGCGCAAACCGTAGCGCAAGTCCTGCCAGAGCCGTTCGAGCGAAGCACAGCCCCACATCTCGCGCGTCTTCTCGCCCTGTTGCTGCGCGTCGTGTCTTGGCTGCGGCCACTTCATGACTCGAACTCCTTCTTCGAGGTGTATCGGACTTCGGCTATGGCTGCGGCGTGATTGCGGTCAGCGCTCGCCCCACTTCAATTTGTCGCGCAGGATCTGGTAGTAGGTGCGCTCCGGCGCGCGAACAAGCCGTAGTCTTTGTTTCGCGCGCGCGATCTCCACGCGGTCGCCCGGCTCGATCGCAATTCCCACCTGGCCGTCGAGTGTGAGCGTGACCGTCTCGCCCGGCCCCACGAACGTCACCTCGATCCGCGCAGTGTCCGGAACAACGAGCGGGCGGTTCGTGAGCGTGTGCGGACAGATCGGCGTAACCAGAAACGCCGACACGCGCGGGTACACGATCGGGCCGCCCGCCGCCAGCGAATACGCCGTCGAGCCCGTCGGCGTGGAAACGATCAGGCCGTCGGCCTTGAAATCGCTGACGAATTCGCCGTTGACGGTGAGCGTGAGGTCGATCATGCGCGCAAGCGCGGCCTTGTTCAAAACGGCGTCGTTCAGTGCGTGGTGAGATTCGGCGGGAATCCCGCCGCGAATCACGCGGACCTCGAGCATCACGCGTTCGCTCGTGCGGTTCTTCCCGGCGAGCGTCTGTTCGAGAATCGGGTACAACTCCGCGAGCGTCACGCTGGTGAGAAAGCCCAAGCCCCCGAGATTCACGGGCAGAATGGGAACGCCGCGCTCATTGTCAAGACGCGACGCCGCGAGCAAAGTGCCGTCACCTCCGAGCACGATCAACAGATCGACGATGCGCGGCAATTCCTCGCGCGCACGCTCCCGGCCCTGCAGCGGCACCGACGCGGCCGTCTCCCGGTCCACAAAAACCTCGATGCCGTGCTGGGCAAGCCACTGGAGCAAGCCGGGAACCACGGCCGCGATGTCGTTGGGCCGCGGCCGCGAAATAATGCCGACCTTGTGAATCGCTTCGCTCACGCGGGCATTCTACCTTACTCCCGGCGCGGCGCGCCGGGCGTGCAGAAAGAACTCCTGATTTCCTTCGGTGCCGGGCAACCGCGATGGCGCCGTTCCCAGGACGCGCAAACCCGCTGCGATCGCGGCCGCGCGGCCGCGCTCGACGGCGCGGTCATGCAACGAGGGATCGCGCACGATTCCGCCTTTGCCGATGTCGCCGCGATCCAGTTCAAATTGCGGCTTGACGAGAAACAGGAACTCGGCGCCAGCCTGCGCGCACGCCACAACCGCTCCCAGAATCTTCGCCACGGAAATGAAGGATACATCGACGGTCACGAGTTCCGCGGGCTCCGCGAGATCCTCCGGCTTGAGGTGACGCGCGTTCTTCTCGATTTGCACGACGCGCGAATCGGTGTGAAGTTTCCACGCCAATTGCGCAGCGGTGACATCGACACAGTACACGCGTTGCGCGCCGTGTTGCAGCAAACAGTCCGTAAAGCCGCCCGTGGAAGCGCCGATGTCGAGGCACACTTTGCCGCTCGCGTTCACGGCAAAGTCCTCGAGCGCGCCTTCGAGTTTCGTTCCGGCGCGGCTTGCGTAGCGAAGGCCCGTGTCCGCAAGCTCGATGCGGGCGCCGGCGGGAATTGCCGTTCCGGCCTTGCCGCGGGGCTCGCCGTCGACGCGAACGGAGCCGGACAAAATCAGCGCCTGCGCTTTCTGGCGCGAATCCGCCAGGCCACGCTCGACGAGCAGGACATCGAGCCGTTTCTTCTCGATTTTCTTCGATTGCGTCACGGCAGAAATTGCTTCGCGCACACTCACGCGCGGCGCAGAACGAGAAATTCGGCGAGCGCGCGGAGATTTTCCGCGCGCGCGCCGTACGGCTCGATTTCCGCGAGCGCTTTCGCAGCCAGTTCGTTCGCAAAGGCGTGCGAGCGCTGTAGGCCGTACAGCGCGGGATACGTCGCTTTATTCTGGGCCTGATCTTTGCCTGCGGTCTTGCCCAGCGCAGCGGAGGATTCCTCGACGTTGAGAATGTCGTCCACAACTTGAAACGCCCAACCGATCTGCTCGCCGAAGCGGCGCAGGCGCTCGACATCGGAATCGGCGGCGCCGCCGGCGATCGCGCCGGAGACCACGGAAGCGCGAATGAGCGCGGCAGTCTTGGAACGATGAATGTATTCGAGCGCTTCGGGCGTGACTTTCTTGCCCTCGGCCTCGAGGTCGGCGACCTGTCCGCCGACCATGCCGTCGCGGGTGCCGGCGGCGCGCGCGATCCCGGAGAGGATGGCGGCGCGGCGCGCGGCGTCGAGGGGCGCGGCGGCCAGCGCCTCGAAGGCGAGAGTGAGCAGCGCGTCGCCGGTGAGGATGGCGATGGCTTCGCCAAACACCTTGTGCGAAGTCGGCTTGCCGCGGCGGAGATCGTCGTTGTCGAGCGCGGGAAGATCGTCGTGGATGAGCGAGTACGTGTGGATGAACTCGAGCGCACAGGCGACGGGAAGAACGGCATCGAGTTGCGCCGTGAAGATGCGGGCCGACTCGAGGCACAGGATCGGCCGCACCCGTTTCCCCCCGGCGAAAACGCTGTATCGCATCGCTTTGTGGATGGAAGGCGGAGGCGTGTCTTCGGCGGGAAGCAAGCGCTCGAGAGCCAAGTCAACGAGCTGGCAATCGGACTCGAAAAATGCGGGATAGTTCGTCATTAGCTCAGGGGATGGAGCCGGGGACTCGGTCGCGTCGCGCGAATCCAGTCAGGCCTCTTCCTCGCCTTCGGGCTCGAAGGGTTGCGCCGTGAGTTCGCCGCCGGCTTTCTTCAGGAGAATTTCCACTTTGCCTTCGGCCTGTTCCAGTTGCTTCTGGCAATCGCGGGAAAGCGCGACGCCTTCCTCAAAAAGCTTCATGGCGTCGTCGAGCGAGAGATTCGCGTTTTCGAGGCGGCGAACAATTTCTTCGAGGCGCGCGAGCGAGTGCTCGAACTCGGGTTTCTTCCCGGGCTCGGGTCCCGCCTTGCGCGTTTGCGGCGGATTCACGGCCATTTCAAGCCTCAGCTTTCGGATGACGGCGCGCTATTTCTGGCACGCCGGACAATAAAAAGTCGAACGGCCCGCCTGCGCGATGCGGCGAATCTTGCCATCGCAGCGGCGGCAGGGCTCGCCCTTGCGTCCGTAGACGGCAAGGATGCGATCGAGACCGGCAAACCACCACTCGGGGTCGCGAAAATCGGGCGATGGATTCCGGCAGCATTCTAAAGCACGCTTGAGAACCGAAACAACGGCTTTGTGGAGGCGGCGAATTTCGGGGACGCGCAGGGTGCCTGCCCGGCGTCGCGGGTCGAGACGCGCGCGCCAGAGCGATTCGCTGGAATAAATGTTGCCGATGCCGGCGATGCGCGTCTGGTCCGTGAGCACGAGTTTCACGGGGCGATCCGAGCCGTGAAGGATGTCCGCCAGAATTGCAGGAGAGAAGCGCGGGGTGAGGCGCGGGTGAAGGCCTCGAGTTCGGGGGCTTCCGGCATGGCGGGGAATATAGCAGGTTCGCTCTCTCCGCAGGGAGGGACTGGGGACGTGTGCGGCCGGGGGCCCCCCCCCTCCCCCCATGTTTTTATGTATCTGCTGAATCCAAAGGGGTTACGGGCAAAAATCGTGGATCTGCTGATTTTAAAGTGGTTAAAGTGCTTTGTTTTCAACATCATAAGAAAATGCTTGTAAGTGCTGAATCTAAAGGACTTAAAGTCCTTTGCTGTGTATGACTTTCGGGGGTTGCACAAGAATGACGCAAGTTTGGGGAGCGGGGCGGGGGAGTTTGAAACCCCTCGCGGAGGGCGCTCGGGGCAAGCCACGGATACACACGAATGAACACGGATAGAGAGGGACGGAGATCGAGGAATTGAAATGGGGATCAGGCCGGGGCTGAGGACGACCGACACGGAGCAGAGTAGCAGTGGATATCTAGAGTGTCAATACTAACTACTGTGGAAATTATTTCGAATGGGCCGCCCACGGCTTCTGCCTTGAGTTAGAGTTTGCCGCGCCTCGGGGGCTGCGTGAGAACTGCGAAGAGCGGTCGTCGCCAAGGCCTGCTCGAGCGGGGTGTATGGGTTGTGTCGCCCCTACGGGGCTGGGTGAGAACTGCAAGATTCGCTCGTCGCCAAGGCTTCGGCGGGCATGGGAGTACCTGTGCTGCTGGAACTGCCGCGGCAAATTGAGGCTATTTCTCTGTGAGGCGAGTTTTGCCTTTGGCGGACAGGGCCCGGGATTTGTCGCGAGTCATTGTGTGGATGAACTCTACTCGGCGGAAGCGGGCTCCCGACCAATCCTCATCGATGGCCACGCTCCTCACGCATTCAAAGCCGAGCTTGCCTAGAACTTTCCAACCAGTGTCTCGATTGATCTCGGATTTGTACTTCTTTGAAGTTTTCTTCGGGTAGGCGAACCAGACCACGGCGTCGCCTTTGGCTCTTCGGGCAATGGTTGTTGCGAGAGCGTCGAGTTCACTTTGCTTCGTGACGAAGGCGAGGAAAAACTCAATGGCGTCGCGGCCTCGCAGGTAGCGCATGATTGTTACGCCATGAAGCGCGGCCAACTCGCGCTCGAAGCTTTTCGGTGTGTTGAGGACGACGACGCGCTTCGGATTCTTGAGATTCAGTTTTGCGAATGTAGCGTTCATTTATGCCAATATCCTCTCATCAACTCTGAGTTCCAGCTGTGCTGAAGGACGGAACCGCGCGGACCAAACTCGGCCACCCACGGTTTGATGCGACGATTGTTAGCACGGATGGCGGTGTTTGCTCAACCGGGGTGTTGGGATTGTGTTGCCCTTCCGGGGCTGGTTGAGGAGTCTCAGGTCAGGGCGATGAGCTCGTAGTCGCGGACCACGGGGACGTCGAACTGGACGGCTCCGGCGGATTGACGGAGCGGCAGCGTGGTCCCGGAGCGCAGCGCGCGCGCCGACGTGATGGACTTGCCGGCGGGGAGTTGAAACGTCACGTGGAGCGGGCCAATCGGATAGAACTTGCGAACGAAAGGGCGCGTCGCATTCGGATTCGTGTAGTTGAGGATATGGAGCGCGAGGCCGGGCTCGGTCTCCCAAACGAAGAGTTCGACCAATCCGTCCCCTTCAATCGAGGCGACGGGCGGGCGATCGCCGAGGAGCCAGCGCACGGAATTTGAAATGAGTTGGCTCAAATCCGGATTGCCCGAGCGCCAGGCGGTACGGTCAATATCGCCGGGGAAATATACGACGCGCGAAGAGGGAAGTTCGCGGAAGACGGCCGTGGGCTCTTCCGTGTTCGGAATGCGCGGATAGACCATCTCGGGAGGGAACGTGGGATAGGGCGGGACCAGGGTGAGATGGGTCGAGTCCGAGCCGAGATAGTTGACGGGCACACGGAATTCGGGCGCGGGAAGAATCTGCGTATCCGCGAAACTTTCGAGAATCGGATGAGCGCGATCTATACGCATGTAGCTATTGACGGCGGGGCCGGAGACGTTGCCGGCAACATGGACACCGAATAGGTCGGCGAGGGCGAAATCTCCGCGCGTCTCGCCCCACTCGTTGTAGCGCGAGGTCTCGAAGGTGGCGAGGAGGGAGCCGCCGGAATTGACGTAACGGCGAATGACTTCGCATTCGGAGTCCCGGAGGAGGGCGGCGTTCGGGATCAGGAGAGCGCGGTAGGGCTTGAGGGTCTCGAGTGAAAGATTGCCCTGGTGGACGAGGTCGAAGAGGGTGCGGCTCTCGAGGAGAGAGTAGTACAGCCCTTCGAGATAATCGGCTGAATCGAGCGGCGCGCCGTTCAACTGGCGTTCTTCCTTGCCCTCGGAGCGATAGAAGGAGATCGTGCTTTGCGGATAGAGGACGGCAACGTCCGCAAGCGAATGGCGATTGCGGAAATGAGGCTCGTTGGCGGCGAGCCACTGGAAGAAATCGCGGCCGGGTTTGCGCCAGCGATTGTCGAGCGGCGATCCGCCGAGCCAGTGATACCAGGGCACCATGCCGCTGGCCGCGCATTGCGCGGTCCAAAGCGTGTTCTCGGCGTCGGGCTTGGCCGAATGCCGCCAGAGCGTCGAGCTATTGCTGTAAGCGCCGAGCACGTTGGTGACGGTGCCGTCGCCCATGACGGACCTGGCGACACGGCCTTGTTGCGCGGCGCCCCAAATGGGCCGGTCGCCCGCGCGGCCCTGATTATCGGCGTTGAACCAGGCCGCGACCTCGCTGATCTTCTTCAGATCCTTAACGGTGCGGATGCCGCCGCCGAGATTTCCAACATAAACGGAGCCGGGATTATCTTCCTTGGCGACGCTGTCCCACAGTTTCCAGATTTGGGCGACGCGATCCATATAGACGTCGTAATACTTGCGATAGGCGGAGCTGCGCGCATCGGCGGCGGCCGGCGGGGCGCCGCCGGTTTGGTCGCGATAGATTTTCTGGCAGGTGGGGCAGAAGCATACGTCCAGGGTGCCGGTGCTCGGCCAGGCATTGGTGAAAAAGCCGTCGGGCTTGTAACGCTGGTTGATTTCGCGATAGATGGCGGGCATCTGCTCGGTGAAGTATGTGGTGAACATGCAGGTCTTGATCAGCCAGGGACATTCCGGCCGGACACGCGGCGTGCCGTCGGGATCGCGCTGGATCCATTCGGGATGGGCGTTGAGAGCTTCCTCGAAAACGTAGGTGGGATCCATGCGGGCCACGACCCGGATATTCCGCTTCCGCGCGGCCGCCGCCATCTCGCCGAATACATCGCGCGAGCTAAGAAACGCGCTGCGATGATGGAAGGGAACTTCGGTGGGATACATGGCCTCGATGCCGCCGCCGTTGAGCAGCACGGCGTCAATCTTCAGGGACGCCCAAAAATCCATCCAGGCATTCGGGTCAATCGTGAGCGGATCAATTTCGTTGTAGTTGATCTGGCCGCAGCGGCGCATGGTGGCGTACCACGGCTTCGCACTCGTGTGACTGGCGGTCTGGGCCAGAGCCTGGGGAATCGAGGCAACGACTAGAGAGCTTGCGGACGCCGCGATGAATTCGCGCCGGGTCATTGGGGACATGTGATCCTCTCCTGAAGAAATGCGCGGTTGACCGCGAGCGTTCACCCCCGTACGAGGGTGAACCGCAAGTGGAGCACCGAGGGCCACGGAGACCCCGGCGGGGGATTGTACATGGATGGGAGGCGCGATAAAAGCGCAGGGCAAAAAGATGCGTGAGGTTACTGCTGGGGAGCTTCGTCGGGTTTGTAGCTGAGGACGACCTGGCCGTCGACGATTTGGATGCCGCTGACGTCGGGGGGCAGACGGAGCTTCTCGCGGTTTTCGGGCGAAGACATCAGTTTGTCCACCGCTGCCTGCAGAGTGGACTGCGGCAGCGGCATCGAGCCGAGTTTCCCGGCGACGGGATCGAATTTCAGGTAGCCGTTGTCGGCGCTGATGTGGCCATCGAGTTCGAGCGACATATCTTTGCCGTGAAAATCGAAGATCACGTAGATTTTGGCGAGATCGCCGACCATGTCCACTTTGAAATCTTTCACGTTGGATTGCACTTGATCGAGCGTTTGATTGGTGTCGCTGTTCAGATCGGGGGACGAAGTGTCGCCCGGCGTTGGCGGCGGGGAAGCGCCGGTCGGCGAAGCGTTGGGCGGCGCGGCCGGCGGGGCGTCAGTGGAACTGGGCTGCGTCGAGCCTTCCGTCGCGAGAGAGTGCTCGAGGAACGAATTCAATTCCGCGGGATCGAGTTGGACCTGCGCGGGCTGTCCGCTCGCCTGCGTCTGGCTGGCGGCGGTGAATTTCTGCTGGGCGCGCGCGGCAGCGTCTGCGTCGTAGGGCATCTTCGGCGCGGGGGATTTGTGCGCGACGAGAAGCAATGCGAGCACGAAAACCGCCAGGGCCGACCAGCGCACGATCTTGTACGCGAGTTTGAAGGGGCCGTCGTTTTTGGGCGTGACCGGTGCGTCGGGCTTGGGCGGCGCCGGGGAGTTTGGGGGCGTTGTGGGCATGGGAGGCCTCTATTTGAGTCTAGCAGGAGGAAGGGCTAGCGGCGGACCGGCGCGCGGCGGAGACGGTGAATGGGGCACTGTACGGAAGGACAGGGAGGAAGAGAGTGCGCGGATCATTCCTGAAGTTCATGTAGAAAGACCAGCGACACTGAGGCGTCCAGCGACACGCAATTGACCAATGGCATTCATGGCTCACTCAGACTAAAATGCGGCGCTCGCGATCGATTCATAGCTTTGGAGTCGCCCGGATGCCGCGTTGCGGACTTGCCGTGGAGGTGGCCGGCGCGGCGCCGGAAGTGAAACGCGCGGCGCATTTCGCGACCGAGGCGCGCGGAGGCGATGGCGCGGTTTGCGAAGCCGTCGAGATGAACCTGAAAGCTCAGGGAAGATAGCGCGAGCCGGCGAGCCATGCCCGCGCGGATATTCATGAAGTCTCCAGGAGGTAGTATGCCCAGCGAAGCTTCTCCCGCCGGCCAATCGAGCCCGGCCCGCGAATCACGCGGCATCCTTGCGTCGACGCTGGCGATTTTGCTGTTGGCGCTCATGGGCTGGCTGTCCGGCGGCGCGGCGCTGCGCGAGACGGTGACGTTCGACGAACTGGCGCACATCGGCGCCGGTCTTAGTTACCTGCAAAAACTCGACATGCGGATGAATAACGAGCATCCTCCGCTGGCCAAGATGCTGGCGGCGGTGCCTCTCGTGCTGCGCGGCACGCGCGCGGACTATTCGAACGCTTCCTGGACGCAGAGCAAAAAGTTCTTTCCCGCGTATCTCGGCCAGTGGGCTTTTGGCGAATGGGTGCTCAAGCACTGGAACGATCCGGTGACCACGCTGGCATGGGCGCGCCTGCCCATGTTGCTTTGCACGCTGGCGCTCGGCTGGGTATTGTTTGACTTCGCGCGGCGGCTGGGCGGCAAGTGGGGCGGCCTTTTGTGTCTGGCCTTGTACGTCAGCACGCCGGCATTCCTGGCCTTTGGGCCGCTGGTGCTCACCGACGCGGCCATCACCCTGACTTCTCTCCTGGCATTATGGACGTTCGCCAACCTGTGGAATGAGCCGAGCAAGAGGAACGTCGCACTTTTTGCCGTGGCGCTGGCGGCGGCGTTGCTTTCAAAATTTACGGCCGGCCTGCTTTTCTTCGCCTTTGCCGGCTTCTCCCTGAGCACGCGCTGGCGCCCCGTGCCCGGCCAGCCGCTGACGAAGTCTGATGCACGCGCGTGGCGGCGCCTGCGCTGGCGTGCCACGCGGAAGGGCGTCTTCCAAGCAGCCTTGATCGTGTACGTCTTCTACCTGCTGTTCTCGTGGAAGCAGCCGAGCGATACTCTCTATTTCTTGGGCCATGGCTGGATCTCGCTGTTTGTGCGCCGGTTGCTCATGCCGCCGCTGCTCTATTCTCGTGGCGTGCTCATGGTCGTGATCATGGCGATCCGGCAGACGTTTCTCCTGGGACACAGATACCCGCATGGCGTGTGGTATTACTACCCAGTTCTCTTCGCGCTGAAGTCCACGCTGGGCTTTCTAGCGCTGCTAGTTTTGGCGCTGGTGGTGGCCATTCTCGTCAAGCGCAGCCGGCGAATGGCCGCGGAGTCCGGCGAGCCGGGCGCGATTCCGGCTGAGTTGAGCCTGCACTGGCGCGTGCTGTGGGTTTCACTCGTCGTTTTCACCGCGGCGTGCATGGCCAGCCATTTCGACATCAGCATCCGCCATTTTACGATTCCCAACGTCTCGCTGATCCTCATGCTGGCTCCGCTGCCGCGCTTGCTGGCGCGAATCAAGACGCCTGCGGCGCTGGCGGCGAAGGTCCTGACGGCGGCGCTCGCGGCGTGCAGCCTCTTCGCGGCCGTGCATGCGTATCCGTTCTACATCCCCTTCGTCAATTCGCTTTCCTTGGGGCACCCCGCCTACCAGCTTTTCAGCGATTCCAATGTGGACTGGAACCAGTCTTTGCCGGAGGTAAAGCGCTTCGCCGATCAACATGGCTTGCAAAGAATTCCCGTGGATGAATACGGATTCACCAACCTCACCGACACCGTGCCGCAAGCGCAACTCTGGAATTGCCAACGACCCGCGGCGGAGGACGCCGGACAGTGGGTTGCGGTCTCGGCCGATATGATTCTGGACGTCCACAACTGCGGGTGGCTGTTACGGTATCCCGATGATTCGCTGGCGGGCGGCAGCATGTACGCCTTTCACCTTCCATATCCCATCCCGCCCGCAGGGGAGGCCGGCGGCCCACCGCTGCCCGCGGATACGCGGGAATTCTTTGGATATTCCCAAGACATTCGCCTCATCTTCTTGAGAGTGCTCAACGATCCCGAAAAGATTTCCGAAACCGTAAACGAATGGCAGGCCCAAATCCAGGCCAGTCAGCAGAAGCCCAAGAAATAGAGATCGCACTTCTCTCGCGGGCGGACTTGCCGCGGAACAGTAAGGTGCGCGATGCAACCCCCGCTTTCACAAATAGTTCTTCAATGACCGCCGGTCGCGGCCGCGAATGTTACACTTCCCGCATGACTCCGGTCGAAATCGCCGACGGATCGCAGCATTCGCCGGGCATGGAAGAACTCCGGCTGGCCGGCGTGGGAATTCCGGGAGCCGATGACGCCGGCCGCGCTCGTGGAGGTTCGGGTCCAGCCGAGCGCGCGCAAGATTCACTGCGAGAGAACAACGCGAAGCCGCAGGAGAGTCGGCAGCCATGATCGGCCTGCGCCTGCTGGCGATTCTTGCGCTGGTTTTGATCAACGGATTTTTCGCGGCGGCGGAATTTTCGCTGGTCGCGGTGCGGCTCTCGCGGGTGCGGCAATTGGTGGAGCAGGGGAACGCGCGGGCGCGCGTCGTGCAGGGACTGCTGGGGCGGCTCGACCGGGTCGTTTCGGGCGTACAGGTAGGAATCACGCTGACGAGCCTGGGGCTGGGCGCGCTGGGCGAGTTGACGCTGGCGGCAATCCTGCGGCCGACGTTGGACTGGCTGCCCGGGCGGCCGGCGGTGATCGTGCTGCATGCGATGTCGCTCGTGCTGGCGTTCGCTTTGCTGACGGTATTGCATGTCGTGCTGGGCGAGCTGGTGCCGAAATCGCTGAGTTTGCAGCGGGCGGAGCGCGTCGCGCTGCTTGTGGCGGTGCCGTTCGCGGCGTACCTGCGGACGTTTCGCTGGGCCATCGACGCGCTGGTCGGCGCGAGCCGGCTGATCCTTCGCGGGCTCGGAATCGACGTATCGTACAGCCACACCGTGGCGCATTCGGCGGAAGAGCTCGAGATTCAGATTCGCCAGGCGCGCGAGCGGGGATTGCTGGACCCGGGCGAAGAGAAATTCGTGCTGAGCGCGATCCAGCTCGGGCAAGTGCAGGTGCGCGAGATCATGGTGCCGCGGCCGGATATGCACGTCCTGCCGGTCGAATCCGGACTCGATGACGTGCTGCGGATCTTCGCGAGAACGCAGCGCTCGCGCATTCCGGTGTACGAGGGCACAGTGGATCATCTCGCGGGCTACGTTCACATCAAGGACATGCTGTGGGTGCTGCTCGACCGGGAGCGGCGCGCCGAAGAGGGATTGTCGGCGCCCGAATTCGATTTGCGGCGCGTGTTGCGCGACATCCCCATCGTGCCGGAAAGCAAGCCCGCCGTGGAATTGCTCTCCGAATTGCGCGAGCATCGCACGGAAATCGCGGCCGTGGTGGACGAGCATGGGAGTATCCTCGGACTGGTGACGCTCGAAGACCTGATTGAACAAGTGGTGGGCGAGATTCATGATGAGTTCGACGTGATCGAGAGGCCGCAGGTGGTGGGCCACGGGGCCGACGCGGCGATGATTTTCGACGCGTCGTTGCCGGTGCGAGACCTCGAAACACAATACAACATCGCCTTGCCGGAAGATCCCGCCTATGCGACCGTGGGCGGATTCGTCTTGAACCAGCTTCAATTCATTCCCCGCGGCGGCGAGAGTTTCGAATACGGCGGGAACCGCTTCACGGTAATCGAGATGGACCGGCGGCGCGTGGCGCGAGTGAAGATCGAGCGATTGAAACTCGCCATTCCGGATGCGGCGGCGGGCGATACGAGTGCCTCGCTTCCGAGAGGGGCGGCGCGTCCATGATTAGAAAAATCATCATGCGCGTGCTCTACACGATTCCCGCCGTCTGGCTGATCCTCACGATGGTTTTTCTACTGATTCACATCGTGCCGGGAGATCCCGTGCAGCAAATGCTCGGCGAGGACGCGCGCGCGGAAGACATCGGGCCGCTGCGCCACAAGCTCGGCCTCGACGTGCCGATCGGAACGCAATACGCGCGCTATCTGAAGGGGCTGGTCCGCGGGAACTGGGGAGAATCGTTTCACTTCGGCCGGCCTGTGTTTGCGATCGTGTTCGAGCATTTTCCGGCGACGCTCGAGCTTGCGACCGCGGGATTGCTCGTGTGCCTGCTCATTGCGATTCCGGCGGGCGTTTACTCCGCGCGGAAGCGGGGAAGCGCGGGCGACCGCACGACCGCGGTCTTCACGCTGCTGGGTCTATCGGTACCGAATTTCGCGCTCGGCCCGCTGTTGATTCTGCTTTTTTCGATCGAGATCGGCTGGCTGCCCGTTTCGGGGCGCGGCGGATGGACGCATCTCGTGCTGCCGGCGGCCACGCTCGGCGCAGCGCTGGCGGCGATTCTGACGCGGATGGTGCGCGCGGCGATGATCGAGGAGTTGTCGAGCGACTACGTGCGCACGGCGCGGGCGAAAGGACTCTCCGAACGCGCGGTGCTTTTTCGCCACGCGTTTCCGAACGCGCTCGTGCCGATCATCACCGTCGTGGGGCTGCAATTCGGGTCGCTGCTGGCGGGCACGATCGTGACAGAGAAGATTTTTTCCTGGCCGGGAATCGGAGGACTGGCCGTGCAGGCGATCACGACGCGCGACTATCCGTTGCTGCAGGGATGTATTCTGGTGATCGCGCTGTCCTATGTGGTCGTAAATTTATTGACGGATGTGATTTATTCATGGGTGGACCCGAGGGTGCGCGTGCAATGAGCGGCGAATCGTCATTCGGATCGTTTTGGAAGCGAAACGCGCTGGGCCGCTGGGGGCTCGTGGTGACCGCGCTGCTTGTGCTGGCCGCGGTATTTGCGCCGTGGATTGCGCCGCACGATCCCGCCGCGCAGGATTTGCCGCACCGCCTGGCGTCGCCCAGCGCGGCGCACTGGTTCGGCACGGACGAGCTGGGGCGCGACGAATTCTCGCGCACGGTCTACGGCGCGCGAATCTCGATGCTGGTGGGCGTCAGCGTCGTGTTGGGAGCGGGACTCGCGGGCTTGGCGATCGGGTCATTGGCGGGCTATCTCGGCGGCGCGTTCGACAGCGTTGTGAACATCGTGCTCATCAACGCATTCTTGTCGTTCCCGGGGATCTTGCTGGCAATTGCGCTGGCGGCGTTTCTCGGTCCGGGAATAGGGAAAGTGATTCTCGCGCTGATTGTGACTGGCTGGGCGGGCTACGCGCGGCTGGCGCGGGCGCAAGTGCTGAAAGTGAAGGAGATGGAATTCATCTCGGCGGCGCGTTCGCTGGGGGCGAGCGACGCGCGCATCCTGCTGCGGCATTTGCTTCCGAACACGATTCAACCCGTGCTGATTCAGGCCACGATCGGAATGGCGGGCGCGATTCTGGCGGAATCCACGCTGAGTTTTTTGGGGCTGGGCGTGCTGGCGCCGACGCCGAGTTGGGGCGCGATGCTGAACGACGCGCGCAGTCATTTGTTCGACGCGCCGCACCTCGTGATTTTTCCGGCTCTGGCGATTATGGCCGCGGTGCTGGCGTTCAACCTGTTGGGCGATGCGCTGCGCGATTGGCTCGATCCGCGGACGCGGTCGTTTCTCATCACGCAGGATTTGGCGAGGTGAGGAGACGGGCGGAAGTATGGAACGCCCCGCGCTTCACATTCAGCCTCGTTGGCGGCCGCGGGTAACGGCTAGATTCATCACTGCACTGCGCGGCAAGGGCGGCCGCGCAAGACGCTCCGTTCAGAATCCAGCGGTTACACACGGACGAGAAGAGCGAAAATCGAAGAGCGGGCGGAGGCCCGCCTCCGCCCAAGCTCAGGGCTACGGCGCGGCAAGCAAGCTCCCTTCGACTCCGCTCAGGACAAGCCGCCCCTACTGAAACCACCGAGCGCATAGCTTAAGTGGCGGGGAGTTCGAGGGTGACTTCGGCGCCGCGGGTCACGCCCAGCGTGCGCGCAGCGCTGCCTTTGTTGATCGCGATTTCAAGAAATCCAGTCGAGCCCATGAGCGCGATGAGTTCGCCCGGGGCGCCTTGGCCGAACGTGAGGACCAATCGCTCGACGACTTTGGAACCGGCCTGGAGCTTAATCTTTCCGGTTTCGGCCGAGGCGTGCGGCACGTGTTCCGGCCGCAAATTGGTGATCAAGTTTCCGAAATTGTCCACACGCAGAACCGTTCCCTTCAGCGCCCGGCCGTCCGGTTTGGGTTTCGGAACGCTGAAGCGCACGAAATCCGTGATGACCTCGCCGAATGACTCCGTTTGCCAGGCCTTGGAGAGCCAGCCCGCCACCGGCGCGAAGATGTCGCGGCCATGAAAGGTGGGGCTTAGAGGGCTCAGGAAATTGTGCGAGGCGGTGATGTGTCGAACGGTCGCGTCGGGATCGCGCTCGTACACCATGGAAAGAACGCCGTTGTCCGGGCCGATAAAGTATTGCTGATCGGCGGAGACGAGCAGCGGACGGCGCTCCGTGCCCACGCCGGGATCCACGATGACGAGATGAATCGTGCGCGGCGGGAAATAAGGATAAGCGGCGCCGATCGTGAGCGCGCCGTCGAGCACGTCAAAGGGAGCGACGTTATGCTGCAAGTCCACAATCCGCGCCGTGGGGTTGATTCGCAGAATGACGCCCTTCATCGTCCCGGCGAGATGGTCGGACGTGCCGAAATCAGTGGTGAGCGTGATGATGGGATCGGGCACCGGTATTCTTCCTCGTGGTGAAGGCCCTGCGCGTGAAGAGATACGCAGCGATAGCGGCCTCTTTGCACGCTAACGGAGGCGTTCCGCGGTGTCAAGGCGGCGTGCCCGATGCGCTACGTGGGCGGCGCGTGCGCAAACGTCAGCGCAGGGGTTCACAATTGGTGCGACCACCATATGCTTGAATAACCGATACGTTCGGCTCGTCCCGTTACGACTAGACCAGCAGCCAGCCGTCCCCTACCATCGCAACATGGAACCGCCTGCCGTTGAACTCAGCGGATATTCTTTCGATCAGCTCGTCGCGTTTCTTTTTGAAAGGGACGTTCCAGAATCGAAAACCGCCAGTGGGAAACGAGAACCATGGTATTGGAACACTGAAGTTACCTTCGATCCGGAGCAGATCTGCAAGTTCTACACTCAGTTGTTTCAACATCCTGAATTCCTCAAAGAGCGTTTCTCGAAGGCCCAACTTGAGGAGGGATTCTGGGCTATGCAGGGACCGCACCTAGATTGTTCAGTCTATCGCATAGTTCTGGACACCGATCTGCAATTTGCAGTGCGCGCGAGATGCATCACTTCAATGTTCGATCTCTTCGAACGACTCTTTGCGTCCGAGCCGCTAGATACATCGGTTCATATGTGGTGGGATTCGCTGTGCTACGACTGGCATTGCGGGAACAGAAACCGAGAGCGGGGAGGTGAGGACCTGCAGCTGCAAGACATCTTCTTTGAGACTCTAACAAAGATATTGTTTCTAGGTTCCGATACTTGTGAAGGTGCTGCGCTTCACGGGTTAGGACACCTTCATCATCCCGGCACGCAGCAGCTCGTTGAACGCTTCCTGGGGGAGCATCCCTCTTTGACGGAGGAAAAGAGGGCATATGCGCTCGCAGCTGCTAGGTTTCAAGTTCTGTGAGGGTCAATAGATTGCCTTGATTGGCGACGTGTGGAACCGGCGGGCTTGTCCTGCAAACTCTACTTCTTTCCCTCGTCTTTATCATTGGACTGCGCTTCAGTCGGACCATGCAGCTTGGATACGACGCACAAGGTCTTCTGTGCTGACGGGGCGGGCGGTATCAATCGTGATAACCGTGCCGATGCCCACGGGGCCGTCGTACTCCGCGAGTAATTCAGGAGAGAGCGATTTCAACGCGTGCGCAGGGTGATTGCGCGTCGAGGCCGCGCGATCGGCGAAGCGACGAGCCATCTCTTCGGGTGGGCAAGTGCAATACACTTCCACAATTGTTCCGCCCAGGTTCTTAATGCGCTCCCGTTCGCGGGCGTTGTGCGGATGAAAATTGGCCTCGAGGACGACCTGCGGGCATTGCGCCGCCAGCGCGAGCATCACCTCAATCGCCGCGTCGCTGAATTGTCGTGACTGCACCAAGTCGTCGGGGCGGCCGTCCAGCGTATCGAACAGTGCTTCCTTGATTGGATCTTTGGAGAGCAGCGCAAATCCGAGAGCTTGGGCCAGCGGTTCCGCTAGGCTTGTTTTTCCGGCGCCCGGCGCGCCGGAAACGAGAATGACTCTTCGAGCGGGAGCTGAGCTCATGATCATTCCCTATGATAGGCCATCCTGCGCCGATGAGACTATTAGGGGCTTACGCGTGAAGCCATTGCAGCCGTCTGATTTCGCGGGACCGCGCAGTCGTCGGCCGTTTCCTTGACCCTCCTGGGGGCAGCAGCTATTCTGGAAGATTAGCAATTGGCGCGGATTTCGATTATGGCGAATGCATCCATGCGACGCGTGTACCTTGATTACAACGCGACTACGCCCGTGGACGGCGAAGTGTTTGCCGCGATGCTGCCGTTTTTCTCGGAGGATTACGGCAACGCGAACTCGATTCACGGTTTAGGACAAAAGTGCCGCGCGGCGGTGGAAGAGGCGAGGGAGTCGGTCGCGAAGTTGCTGGGGGCTCGCGCGCCGGAGATTGTGTTCACCAGCGGCGGGACGGAATCGGACAACCAAGCGATCTTCGGCGCGGTCGGCGCGGCTTGTTTGCCCGCCGGCGTGGCGCCGGACAAGCGGAAGCACCTCGTGACGACCATGGTGGAGCACAGCGCGGTCAAGAGACCCTGCGAGGAATTGGAGCGGCGCGGCGTCGAAGTGACCTACGTGCCCGTAAATCGCGAAGGGCGCGTGTGCCCGGAAGAAATCGCGCGCGCGATCCGGCCGGAGACGGTGCTGCTCTCGGTGATGCTCGCCAACAATGAGATTGGGACAATTGAGCCCGTCGAGCGCATCGCGCAAATCGCCGCGGAAAAGAAAATCCTGCTGCACACCGACGCGGTGCAAGCCGCCGGGAAGATTGCCCTGGACGTGAACCGGCTCGGCGCGCACTTGCTGTCGATTTCGGGGCACAAGATCTACGGGCCGAAGGGAGTGGGCGCGCTGTACGTCCGCGAGGGGACGCGGCTCGATCCGTTGCTGTTCGGCGGCCACGCGGGCCGCGACGGCCGGCCAGGAACCGAAAACGTGCCGGGCATCGTGGGTCTGGGCAAGGCCGCGGAGATCGCGCGGCGCGTCCTCGCCGAAGAAGGGCCGCGAATTGCGGCGTTGCGCGACCGCTTCGAGCGAGGGCTGCTGGCGGCGATTCCGCCGGTGCGCATCAATGGTTGCTGCGCGCCGCGAACGCCGAACACTTCCAATCTGGTGTTCCCTTACGTGGAAGCGGAGGCGCTCGTGATCGCGCTGGACCTGAAGGGCATCGCGTGTTCTGCGGGCGCGGCGTGTTCTTCCGGCGCGACTGAGCCGTCGGACGTGCTGACGGCGATCGGCCTCGCGATGCCCGACGCGCGCGCCTCGGTGCGGTTCAGCCTCGGCCGTTACACGAGCGACGACGACATCGCTTACGCGCTCGACGTGATTCCTCCGGTTGTGCAGCGATTGCGGAGTCTTTCGCCGCATTGGAAAGACGCGGCGGTGACGCTGTGAGTTCGACCAATATGACGAGCGACGCCCGCGCGCCCATCGCCGTTGCCATGAGCGGCGGCGTGGACAGTTCCACCGTGGCGGCGATTCTCTGCGAGCGCGGCGAGGCTGTCGTCGGGTTGACGATGCAGCTGTGGGACCAGCGGCGCTTGCCGGAGCTGCGCCCGGTGGGCGCCATGCCTGCCGGCAGGCAGGCGGCGCCGCAACGCTGCTGCTCGCTGGATGACGCGTACGACGCGCGCCGCGTCGCGCAACACCTGGGGATCCCGCATTATGTTTTGAACTACGAGGCTCGCTTCGAGGAGACGGTGGTGCGGCCCTTCGTGGATTCGTATCTGGCGGGCTCGACGCCGGTTCCGTGCGCGCAGTGCAACAACCGCGTGAAGTTCGATCCGTTGATCGCCACCGCGCGAAAGATCGGCGCGGAACGGCTGGCGACCGGCCACTACGCGCGCATCCGCTTCAACGAAACGACCGGCCGCTACGAATTGCTTCGCGCGGTGGACGAAGCGAAAGACCAATCCTATTTTCTTTACGGACTGGCGCAGGAACAAATGGCGCGCACGATTTTTCCGTTGGGCGAACTGGACAAGCAGAGCGTGCGCGAACTGGCGCGCCGCGCGGCGTTGCCGGTGGCGGAAAAGGCGGAGAGCCAGGAGATTTGCTTCGTGCCTTCGGGCCACTACGTGCAGTTCATCGAGTCGTATCTGGCCGAGCGCGGCGAGGCTGTGCCTGAGGAAGAAGGCGAAATCGTTACGACCAGCGGCGAAGTCCTGGGGCGCCACCGTGGGCTTCACCGGTACACCGTGGGACAGCGGCGCGGATTGGGAGTCGCCGTCGGGCGGCCGCTGTATGTGGTGTCGCTCGATCGGGGCTCGAACCGCGTCGTCGTCGGCGAAGACCAGGATCTGCGCAGCGCGGGCTGCGAGGTGCGCGAGGTGAATTGGATTCCGTTCGCGCGCCCCGAGGGGCCTTTGCGCGCCCGCGTGAAGATTCGCAATCGCCACGAAGCCGCAAACGCCACGGTCGAGGCTCTGGCCGGCGGCGGAGCGCGCGTTCGATTCGACGAACCACAGCGCGCGGTGACGCCGGGGCAAGCGGCAGTTTTCTACGACGGCGACATCGTGCTCGGCGGCGGCTGGATCGAATAGTTTTAATTGCGCTTCGATGAAATTGCCATGAGACTAACGACTGCGATCGGAACGTTGGCGTTGGCAATCTTCGTTGGCGGATCTTCGCTCCAAGCAGCCCCGACCAAACCTGACGGTGGAGCAAATGAAGTGGTCTGGCGTCCGGGAGTATTTGCTTCCCCCAATGGGAAGTGTCGGGCCACTCTCAAGATCAGCAGCAGCATGGGTGGATTCCTGGTTCTCACTCTAAACAAGCAACCGGATCGTGGAGTTGACGATGTCACTGGAATGATGTGGGTTTCTGGCGACACTCTTGTTTACACCACAAGCCCGATTTATGGCCTTCCCGGCGTCTGGGTCTACAGTTGTGGGTCAAACCTAACTACACGGATCGTGAAGCCCAGGACATTCAGTAAGGCGTATCCGGACGGGGAGGACTATTTTCAGCTAAAGTCCGTCTCAATGGCCGCTCCTGCCACTGTCTATTTCTATTACGCGCCCGACGTGGACGCTCCCGACGTGAAGGACTTCGAATCTCCGAAGCTTCTATTCAAGGTCCGGCTGGATGGTACCGGATTCAGCAAAGCACAATAGAGAGGCCCTTAGAGGGTAACAATCGAGTACGCAAGATCGTCTAGTGCTGCGCGGTAAGAATACCAAAGCTTAAATGAAGAGGCCTTCGTCCTGAGGCTCCGAGTGTGAGCCTTCGCGGGGCTTGTGCCTGGAGGAACGGAAGAACTCGAGTCCGGTCTGGATTCCGCGAATCAGGGCCGTGGCGGATTGCACGGGGCCCAGAACCGTCTTCCGGAATTGCGAGCCGGCTTGATCCACCGCCTCGAGCGCCCCGGTGAGAATCTGGTCGGCGTGGAGAAGCTGCATCCGCAGCCGGTCGAGCATTTCCGTGAACGCCCGGTCCATCCTCTGCGCCGAACTGCGAGCAAGGTGCGTGATTTCCGCGGCGTCCGAAACCATGCTCGAGAGGCGCGGCTGCACGTCTTCGGTGAGGATCTGGATGCGTGAAAGAATCGGGTTGACGCGCGTCTGAAGGTCGGTGGCGATTTGTTCGAGGCGGCGTGTGGCCTGCCGTATTTGAAAATACATGGCCGCGAGAACGGCGGCCTGAAGCAGGACCGCCAACCCAGTAATCGCCACGAAAGCAGCTAGCCAGCTATCCATCGCCCGCTCTTCCTCAACTCGCGCTTACTGCGCTTTTCCCTTTTCGCGCAGGTAGGCTTCCCGGCCCGCATCCACAGCGGCCGAAATGGAATCTTTCTGCTTTTGCGCCACCTGCTTGCCGCGCTCCACCAAATCCTCGGCGCGGTCGCGGAGTTCGCGAGCCTTGCGCTGCGCGTACTCGCGGCCTTCTTCGGCCTTCTGCGTCAAGAATTCGCGCGTCTCTTCGCCGGACTTCGGGGCAAACAAGATTCCAACGAGCGTACCAACGCCCAACCCAACCAGGAAAAACGTGATTTTGGAACCGACATTATCGGCCATGGGTCATCTCCCAATTGAAACCTAGCACAGCGACGCAGAGGTTGCAAGGAATGCAGTTTGTGTGTGGGTCAGTTTCGGATTTCCCGACTAATTGTCAACCATCCAACTGGAAGCCACAATTGCTTGGCCTGGGGTCTTCCGATACCTGTGTCCCAAGAGAATTTACCTGCCTCGATCTCGCAACGGCTCCAAGTGTGTTCGCTGTCGCGGTGTGAATTCCTCGGTCTTGTCGTCGTAGAAAAAGGCGAGAACATCGTTTCCCCGCTGCGTCAACTGAGCGCGTTCGCCCAGCCAAAGCGCAATCTGCGCCAGCGCAGTCTCGATGATGTACTGCTTGAATCGATGGCGGAGAACCCGCGGAACAGGTTGCACGACAATTTCCCATCGACCTTGCGGTTGACACCTATACAGGTGGGTCTGCCACATCGGCCTCGCATTGTTCAAGTACTCGATCCGCAAGAACTCGTAACAACCTCTACGCATCGCGCTGTGGAATCCCGCATAAAAGTGTAGAGTGAGTTCAGGTAGTTGCGCAGTTGAGGCGAGTACTGCGGAGACGCGCGCCGCCCCAATGGGATACGAGAGATTGCAAGAGATTTTCGCTCTCGAGACTGTCGGAACGACGATTTGTTGGACCTCTTCCATTTGCACGGTTTATCTTAATTCACCCGTTTGCCGATAGCACTAACCTCGAAAGTGGGCGATCACGCGGGCGGCCTGGGCGCGGGAAATCACTTGCGCCAACTCTTCCGGGCTGGCCTTTTGCACTCGAGCGACGCTGCCGAACTTCCGCAGCAGTTTGCGCGCGGTGGCGGCGCCGACGCCTGGGATTTCCTGAAGCTCCGAATGCAAGGTGCGGCGCGCCCGGCGCTGCCGATGGAAGCCGACTGCAAACCGGTGAGTCTCATCGCGGACCTCTTGCACCAAGTGGAGAATCGGCGAGTGGCGTTCCAGGCGGACCGGTTCGTCCTCCTGCCCCAGGACGTAAATGATTTCCTCCTGTTTCGCAATTGCCGCTACGGGCTGATTGATGACCTGGAGCTGTTCGAGCGCGGCAGCGGCTGCATGCAATTGGCCGATTCCGCCGTCGATCAAGATCAGGCTTGGCAGCGGCTTGCGTTCTTCCTGCAAGCGCCGGTAGCGCCGCCCGACCGCTTCGCGCATGGAGGCGAAATCGTCGTTGCCCCAATCGCCGCGAATGATGAATTTCCGGTAGTCGGATTTTTTCATCCGGCCGTCCTCCCAGACCACCATCGAGGCGACCGTGTCCGAGCCTTGAATATGGGAAATGTCGAAACTTTCGATGCGCCGCGGCGGTTCGGGCAAACCGAGCGATTGTTCGAACGCCTCGGCGATCGCTTTCGGGTCCGGCTTGCTCACGCGAAAGCGCTGCTCGAAGGAGTGCCGCGCATTCTTCTCGACCAATTCGAGGAACGCGTGTTTCGGCCCGCGTTGCGGCACGATGATTTCGACGCGGGAGCGCGGCGGATCGAGATGCCCGGCACGCTCGGTGAGAATTTCCTCAAGCAGCGCGCGCTCGGGAAAATCCGCCGGCACGTGGATGTACCGCGGAAGATACGCGGAATCCAGATAGAGCTGCTTCAGCAGCGACCTCAGGAACTCCGGCGCGTCGAACGCCTCGAGGTCCTCCCAATAGAAGTCGCGCCGGTCCACCACGCGCCCGCCGCGCATGTGAAAGAGATTGACGGCGACATGCGGCGGCTCCGCATGCCAGGCGATGGCATCGGTGTCGTCGCCGGCGGCCGCGACGATTTTCTGCCGCTCCTCGATTTCCTCGAGAGTTCGCAGGAGGTCGCGGTAGCTGGCCGCCTGTTCGAACCGCTCTTCGCGCGACGCTTCTTCCATGCGTTGTCCGAGGCTCCGGATCAGATCGTGGCGGCGGCCTTCGAGGAAGAGGCGGGTGTCGCGCGCGGCTTCGGCGTAGCGCTCGTCCGGGACGAGTCCGGGCACGCACGGCCCGTGGCAGCGGTGAATGTAGTACTGCAAGCAGGGACGCGGATGCGCCCGCGTCAAATCCACGGTGCACGACGGCACGCGAAAACGCTTGTGGATGAAGTGCACGATGCGGTTCGCGAGGCTGTGGGGAAAGTAGGGACCGAAGTAGAGCGAGCCGTCTTTTTTCAGCCGCCGGGTCACGTACACGCGGGGGAACTTCTCGAACGCGGTGTAGCGAATGTAGGGATAGGTTTTGTCGTCGCGCAGCAGCACATTGAATTTCGGCTTGTGCTGTTTGATGAGCACGTTTTCGAGCGCCAGGGCCTCGGGCTCGTTGTCCACGACGATGAACTCGAGATCGGCGATCTCGCGAACGAGCGAGCCGGTTTTTGCGTCGGCCCAGTTGGATTCGAGGAAGTAGGATTTGACGCGGTTGCGCAGCGAGCCGGATTCGCCGATGTAAAGAATATTGCCCAGGGCGTCTTTGAAGAGATAGACGCCCGGCTCGGCCGGCAAGCTCGAAACTTTTTCAGCGAGGTCCATGGCGGGGTAAAATTACCGGCTCAGGCGTCGCGCGCCGGGCAACTCTCATGATAGCAAAGCGAATCCAATTCCACGTACAGATGCCGCCTCGCAAGGCTCTCCTCATCGCGTTCGTTGCTCTGGTCTTGAGTTTACCCGCTGTTGCGCAACAGGCGACACCGTCGTCCGGCCCGCCGCCGCCTCCGCCCCCGGAACAACAAATCGATCCTTCGCAAAGCCCTCCGCCTCCGCCGCCGGAGCCGGTGTTCGATCCCCTGCACGCGCAGAAGAGCATCGACGTTCGGAAGGTTTTATATGGACAAGGGCAACTACGACGCGGCCATCAATCGCTTTGAAGACGCCGCGCAGTACCAGCCGAAACTCGCCCTGCCGTGGGAATTGATGGGGGAGGCCTGGGAAAAGAAACACGACAAAGCAAAGGCGCTCGCCGCTTACAAAAAGTTCCTGGAGCTGCTCCCGCGCGGCGCCGACTCGGACAAGATTCGCAAACGCGTCGCGAAGCTCGAAGGAGATTTGGCGCGAGAATCGCCGAAGAGCCAGTGACTCGCGAAGTCCTATTGCAGCAGTGACTGAAGGCCCTGCCAATCCAACTGCTGGTCGATCGTTTCCAGAATATCCGGCCAATCGGCGTCGTCCGTATCAAATTTGATGGCCAGAATCCGCGGCGCCGACCTGGACGCACTCGAATCAAATAGCGCGGGGTTGAAGGTGACGACGGGCGTAGCGCTCGGGTCATCCGGCGACGAAAACTGGACCGCCCCGTTTTCGTCGGTGTCGGCTAGCGTGGTGGGGAGTTCGGCCTCGTCCGACGACATGCCCGCGGACTGCTGCTTCAGTTGCTCCACAATACTTGCCTGTGCGTCGAGCGCCTCTTGCATTGACTGCTGGGCGCCTGCCGCTGCGTCCGTGGGCACTTCACCACTTTGCGGCATGGTAGCGGGACGCTTACGCATGGCCGCGAGCCTGTCTTCGGCCTTCTTGAGTTCGTACTTCAGATAATCGCCGCGCCTCACGGGAGCGAATAGCGGCGTGTCGCTTTTCTGGATCACGACCCAGCGATCGTAGACGGGGAAACCGTGAATTGTCCCGTCGGGCTGCGGCATGCCCAGCCGGAAATCGGCGGCTTGCTCCGGACCGGTTTCCAGGGACGCCGCCCCGAACACTGGAACGAGATCGTTCACCGCGATTTGAATGGAAGCGGCGGAATCGGATTCAACGGGCTCGATTCCACTTGCGGTCTTCTCGAAACTCGCGAGATTCAACTGCACAAAGCCGATGACGTGCCTCGCCCGCCCTTCGGTCGCGGAGTCATCGAGATTCTCCGGATGCGCCTGCGCGTAAACGATTACGCGAAATCCGCGTGGATCGTTGAGCAGCGGCATCTTGTGAAATTGCTCCAGCACACCGTTCAGCCAGGACGAAGCTTCGGCGCGTTCCGCGGCGGTGAGATCTCCGGAGAGTTTGGGCTGGACGGGCGGAGGCGTCGCCCAATCGCCCTGATACTCCTTCTCCAATTCTTTTTGCGCGCGCAGGGTCGCTGGAAGAAATCCGCAGACAAACAGGGGGAGAAGCAGCAACCGCCGGATCATCCGCACGAATCATCCTCCGCATGTGCCACGAACCGATAGTGTGTCGAGGCGCGGCGGCTGTTGTCAACGCGGACAACAATCACTGCGGCCGCGTGAACAACACTTTGTTGCGTACCGGGCGGACTCTACAATCAGCGGAAATGGATGCCCGCGAGCCCAGTTCTCGTTCGGAGCAAGCGGCCGGCGGTTCCCGCGCAACTTGGGTTTATCTCTCCGTCGTTGTAATTGTCGCGACGGCACTGCGCTTGCATGATCTTGCGGCCAAGAGCTTCTGGCACGACGAAGGTTTCAGCGCGGAGTTGGCCCGGCTGCCTCTTTCCGGCTTTGCGCGATTGCTGTGGGCGCGCGAGGCGAACATGGCCCTCTACTACGTCTTGCTGCGGGAGTGGATGCATTTCGGGACGAGCGAAGGCTGGGTGCGCGGCCTTTCGGTAATCTTCGGCGTGGCCATTGTTCCGATGCTCTACGCGCTCGGCGCCGCCGTCTCATCCAGGCGCGTCGGCCTGGCCGCGGCAACGCTGGGAGCGGTGAACGCATGCTGCGTCGCGTATTCGCAAGAGGCGCGCGGCTACTCGCTCGCGATGTTCCTCGTCGCACTCAGCATGTTCTATTTTGCGAGGCACGTGGCGTCCGGCGGGCGGCGGTACGGCCTGGCATGGGCGGCAGCGAGCGCGCTGGCCGTGTACTGCCATTTTTATGCAGGGCTCGTGGTTGGGGCGGAGTGTGCGTCACTCCTGCTCGTCCGTCCGGCCGAGTTTTCCTTCCGCGAATGGTTTCGGGCTTTTCGAACCTTTATATATCTGCTGGTTCCCGCGATTGCTTTTGTGTTGACACACGGCGCGGGGGCGCTCAGTTGGCTGCCGCGCCCGGCGCCGAAGACCGTTCTCGAACTCTTCCTTCTGTTTTCGGGCAACAGCGGTCCGTGGCTGCTGGTCCTCTACGCGTGTGCGTGCGCTCTCTCTTTGTGGGCGACTTGGCGGGTTGCGCGCGAAAAGGGCCGTTCGATTGAACTATGGCGCCACGCGTCGCCATGGGTGTGGCTGCTTTTGCCCATTGCGCTGTGCCTCGCCGTCTCGTTATGGCATTCAATCTTCCTGATTCGCTATCTGCTTGTGTGCCTGCCCGCGCTGGTCTTGGCCGCGGCGATGGGACTCGAACAACTCCGGCGCGGCCCGCTAGTTGCCGCGGCGGTTCTCGCCATTGCGGTGCTATCTTCCGGGGGATTGCGCGCGTACTACTCGGGCGAATTCGTTTTGAGCGGCGATGATTGGCGCGACGCCACGCGCGCTCTGCTCGCAAGCGCGCAGCCCGGCGACGCCGTGCTGTTTTACGTTCCCACGGGCCGGATGAGCTACGAATACTACCGTTCGCTCGACGGCAACCCCGCAGGCCCGGACGTTCTCTATCCTTCTCACGTGCCCGGCCGGCTGGACTATCGCGACTTCATCGTGGAGCCGCTCGGCGAATCGCTGCAAGGCGTGCGGCTCGATGCGCCGCGCATCTGGCTGGTGTTCGTCTACGCGGAGACGCCGACCGGCCCCGATCCCGCGGGCGTCCTTCTGCGGAATTGGTGCGAGGCGAGATACGGGCGCGTGTTGGACGACCGGCAATTTCCGGGAATAGGGCTGCTGCTTCTGAGCAAGTGAGCGGCTTTACCGCAGCCGCTCGAGATATTTCCGCGCCTGGCCGTAATGAAGGAAGCGCTTTTCCTCGCGCCGGAAGTCGGCGGAATGAATTTCCAGGCCGCAGCGCGCGACTCGCAACGGATGTTTCACGTGCAGCATTTCGTGAAACAGGATCGATTCGACGACGTACCGCGGAGTTTCCGGCCGGTCCAGCCGGACGTTCAGCACAATCAGATCGAGCCCCGGATCGAAGCATCCGAGCTGCCGCCGCCACGGGCGATCGCTCCAGGCCAGCCGCGGGCGGCGAAGCGCGCCGCCGAAGTAACGCGCGTTGAGAGCGGCGAACAGCGGTTCGAGGTCGTGCGCGGCGCCGCGAGCGTGACGCGTCCTGCGTCGGGTGCGGCCGGGACGCATGCGTTCAATTCTTTTCTGCGTGGCCGAAGAGGCGGTGAACCGGCGATAGCAGTGCAGCATCTCGCGCGGAACGCGGCGCCGGTACAGCCGCCCGAGCAGGACCGCCGCGGCCGCTTCGAGGACGGGCAGCGACGCCCTTCGCAGCACGTCTGAAATACGCACGCGCGCGGTTTCCTCGTGGAGCCGAATCGTGTGCGAAAGATTCGCGTACGGGTAATACTGCACGACGAATTGCGGCGGGCGGCCCGTGCAGCCGAGCCGCGTGAACACGCGCTGAAATGCGAGCGCCCCGCCGGGCACGGTTTGAACTTCAGCCCGGCGGCGATGTGCGGTGAGTGCGGTGGTCTTCACGGTCCTCGCCGCACCGGGGGCGGCTGAATTTCCTTTTGGGCCTTGTCGGCCTCGGACTGGGCATCCTGCGTAGCCTCGACCGCGTCGTCCAGATTGTCTTTGTATTCGTCGCGGCCCGGGCCGGTCGATTGAAGCTGCTTCAAGTAGGCGAGGTAATCTTTCGTCTGTAGTTGCAGGTCCTTGATCGCCTCGTGGATTTCCTGCTGCTTTTCGATGGCGATGTCGATCAGCTCCGAGGCATCGTCGATGCACCCGGCATAGCCGTTCAGCGCGTCGTTGACGCGCTCCATTTGCCGGTGGTCCTGCGGGTCGAGGTGCCCCAGTTCGTACTGGATTCGCTTGATGCGATCGCCCGCGAATGAAATGAAAAGTTTTATTTTTGCTGAAGGCGCGAAGGCGTCGCGAATCTTGTCGGCTTCGAGGTCGCTCAAATAGTCCTTCTTCTGCGGCGAGGGACCTGCGAACGCTATCGCGGGCAGCGTCCCAAGCAGGGCCAGGGACAAGAATCCGGCCAGAACTTCCGAACGCCATCGTCTTTCCTTCATTGTCGACCTCCGGGCGCTGGATTCTTGGGGGCGTTTTCCTCGGCTTCGGCGGGAAAAGAACGTCGATCAATTCATTCTGCGAGGCCAGCAGGTCGGCGCGAACGGCACGGAACCACGGCCGCTTGTCCACATCAAGGCCGGTGATGATCGAGTCCATCTGCCGAAGGGCTTCGCGCAGAGCGATCTGGAGTTCCTTGAATCCTTCGGGATGGCGTTCGGCCTCAAGGGCGAGCGGTTGCAGCGCCGCGACGGTCAAGTTCACCTCATCGCGAAAGTGCTCGAGCTCCTGCAAAGCATCGACCTCGTTTCCCGCCGTCAATTTCTCGCGCACGGAGGCGAATTGACCGGGCTCGAGTTTGGCCAGATCCTTCGCCTTGCGGACGGGATCGGATTCGTGGTCGTAGGCGGACTGCAACTGTACGAAACTGTCCGACCCACAAAAGCCTGAAGCCGGCCAAAGACCCGCCAGCGCAAGAAAAACAATCGCCGCTCGCGCAATCCTGGGCACGTTAGTGGTGCTTCTGAAGTTGGCGCTGCAACGCGAGGATGCGCTGCTTCGCCTGAAAATCCTGCGTGTCATGACGGCCCTGATCCAGGTCCAGAAATTTCTGATAGGCGGCCACGGCGTCCGCTTTCTGATCCAGTGTATCGTAGCAGGTTCCGCGAACAAACCACGCGACGGGTTTGAGCGGCTCGTGCTGCGAGAGCAAGTCGATCGTGCGCAAGGTCGAAGGGCAATCCTTGCCCAGGTAATACGCGTCCACCAAATCGCGCAGCGGCGCGAATTCTCCGGGATTCAACTGCAGCGCCTTCTTGAGGTTGTACACCGAATCCTTGAAGTCTTTCAATTCGAGCTGGCAGCGGCCGAGCCATGCATAGAGTTCCGCGTCGTTCGGCGATACGGGTATCGCGGCCTCGAGAATGGCGCCGGCGTCCTTCCAGCGGCTCTGCCGCATATAGATGCCGGCTCGCATCTTCCGGCTGTCTGGAGTGGGAGGGACCGCCGCTTCGGCGCGGTCGAGTTCCGCAAGCGCCGCGTCGGACTGGTCGATCTGCATCAGGTCGTAGGCGCGTGCGATGCGCTCGGCGCTGTCGTCGGGGCGGAGTTTCAGATAGGCATCCAGTTGTTCCGCCGCGGCTGGATATTTCTGCTGGGCTTCGAGCGCCTGCGCCAGCCCGCGCGCCGCGGAGGCGTCGTCGGGCTTGATCCCCACGGCCGCGCGAAATTCCGTTTCGGCCTCCGGCGCGCGCTTCAATCGCAAGAGCGCCTGCGCGAGCGCGAGATGAATGTCGAAGTCCTTGGGAGAGAGAGCGAGTGCGGCCCGGTACTCGGTGACGGCCGCTTCCACTTTGCCTGCGTGCTCGATGGCGCCAAACCGTAAAGGAATCGCGGCCGGCTCTCGGCCGGCTGGAGAGCCGCGGCTTGGCGAAGAGAGTCCGCGGCCGCTGCCGGATTGCTATTGATCAGAATGATCCCGAGGTTCAGATAGGCCTCCGCCATGTGGGGATCGAGCGCGATGGTGCGTTCGTATTCCGCCTGCGCGTCGTCCCATCGGTTCAGCTCGGAGTAGGCGTAGCCCAATTGGAAGTGGGCGTAGGCGTAGTCGGGCCGCTCGGCGATGTATCTTTGCAGCGTGGCGATGGCGTCGGCGTAATTGCCTTTTTCGATGGCGTCCTGCGCCTGCTGCAGCAGCGGCGCCAAGGGGTCGCTGTGCTCCGATTGTGGCTTCGGCGCCGGCGTGCTCCTCGCGTGCGGAGCCGGCGCTTGGCCAGCGACGGCGGCGGGGCACAATCCCAACGTCAGACAGAGAAGGGAAGCGGCCGCGGTGCAGAATCGTTTCATTGTATGTGGTTCTGACGCGTGTTGTTGTTCCGGCGATTATTGTTCAGCACGCGAGCGAGAAAGCGGCCCGTGTGCGAATGGGGGTTGCGCGCCACCTGCTCCGGCGTTCCCGTGGCAACGATTCTCCCTCCGCGATCGCCGCCTTCCGGGCCGAGATCGATCACCCAGTCCGCGGACTTGATGACGTTGAGATTGTGTTCGATCACGATGACGGAGGCTCCCGCGTCGATCAGTTTGCGCAGGACGGCAAGCAACTTTTGAATATCGTCGAAATGCAGGCCCGTGGTCGGTTCGTCGAAAATGTAGAGCACGCCCGCGTTGGCCTGGTGCACGAGGCGCGCCGCGAGCTTCAGCCGCTGCGATTCGCCGCCGGAGAGCGTCGTCGCCGATTGCCCCAATCGCAAGTAGCCGAGCCCGACTTCCTCGAGAACCCGCAGCTTCGAGACGACTTTCGGCACGGCCGAGAAGAACGCAATGGCCTCACGCACGGTGAGCTGCAGCACCTCGTGGATGTTCTTCTCCCGGTAGCGCACTTCCAGCACGCCGCTCTTGAACCGCGTGCCGCGGCACTCCTCGCAAACGAGTTCCACATCCGCGAGAAACTGCATCTCGACCGTAACCGTTCCGTCGCCCTGGCATGCTTCGCAGCGTCCGCCCGGGATATTGAAGGAAAAGTGTCCGGGCGCATACCCGCGGCGTTTCGCCTCAGGGGTGGAGGCAAACACTTCGCGGATCGCGTCGAACGCCTTCAGATACGTCGAGGGGTTCGATCGCGGCGTGCGTCCGATGGGCGATTGATCCACAAGCACGACCTCTCTGAGATGCGCGTCGCCCTCGATGCGGTCGCATGCATCTCCCGGTTTGGAGATTTCTTCAGCCGTCGCGGCTCGCGCCGCTCGTGTCCCGGAATCCTCGATCGTTGCAGGACGCTGCTTCGCCTGCAAAGTCTTGTAAATCACGTCGTACACCAGCGTGGATTTGCCCGATCCCGAAACGCCCGTGACCGCGACCAGTGTTCCCAGCGGCACCATCAGGTCCAGATTCTGCAGGTTGTGCGCGCGCGCGCCGAAGACGCGCAGAAATCGTCCGTTCGCCTTATGGCGGAACGCGCGGCACGGGAATTCGCAACTCGCCGCGAAAGATATTTCGCCGTGAGCGATTGCCCGCTTCGCCTGCGGTTGACAGCGGCCCCGCGTGCAGCAATCTCCCGCCGAGTTCGCCCGCGCCCGGGCCGAGATCGAGGAGATAGTCCGCGGCGGCGATCGTATCCGGATCGTGCTCGACGACGAGAATCGTGTTTCCGAGATCGCGCAAACTCTCAAGAATCGCGATCAGCCGGTGCGTATCGCGTGGGTGCAATCCGATCGAAGGCTCGTCGAGGACGTAGAGCGCGCCGACCAGATGCGAGCCGAGCGACGTTGCCAGTTGAATGCGCTGCGCTTCGCCGCCGGAAAGCGTCGAGGTCAGCCGGTCGAGCGAAAGGTAATCGAGGCCCACCTCGTCGAGAAATCGAAGCCGGCTTTGGATTTCTTCGAGGATTTTGTCCGCAATGCGCGCGTCGGAGGCGCTCAATTCCAGCGCCTCGAAAAAGCGCCGCGCCTGCGTCACGGTCATCGCGCACACTTCGGTAATCGGCTTTCCCGCAACGTGAACGGCCCGCGCCTCCGGGCGCAGCCGCGTGCCGTTGCATTCGGGACACGTTTCATAACCGCGGTAACGGCTCAGAAACACGCGCACGTGCAGCTTGTACTTCTTCCGCTCGAGCCACTCGAAGAATCCTTTGACGCCGAGGTAGCCCGCCTTCCGGTCGCCTGTCAGAATGTCGCTCGCGCTGCTCCGCGGTCAGTTCCCGGTAAGGCGCGTCGAGCGGAATGTTCTTCGCGCGGGCGAATTTCTTCAGCTCGTTCCAGATGTGCGGTACCTCGGCTTGGTCCACGGAGCGATCGCGCCCTCGTTGATGGATTTCCCCTTGTCGGGAATTACGCGATCGAGATCGAAGTCAATCGTATTGCCGAATCCCTGGCAGCGCGGGCACGCGCCGTACGGATTATTGAAAGAAAAGAGCCGCGGCTCCGGCTCCGCGTACACCGCACCGCATTTCTTGCACTCGAACCGCTCGTTGAATGTGAGCCGCTCGGGCGCGCCGCCCGTCTCCGCAGCGGGAAATTCGAGAATCGTTTCGCCCTTTCCTTCGCGGTAGCAAATCTCGACCGAATCCACCAGCCGCGAACGAATGTCCGGCGAAATCGTCAACCGGTCCACGAGCACGTACACGGGCTGCTGAAATCCACGTCCAGCAGGGATTCAGGATTCGAGAATTCGTGCACGCGGCCGTTTTGGTACAGCCGGTTGAAGCCGCGCTTCTGCAAGTTCCGCGAGCGCGGTTTGGATTCTCGACCCCCGCTTCCGGCTGCGCCGCGCGCTTCCGTCCGGCGCGCTTTGCGGAACAGCCTCGGCAAGCGCCAGCTTGAACAAGATGTAGAAACGCCGTCCCGCCGGCAAGCGCCGTGACGCGCGCCGCGATCTCGTCCATCGTGTCGCGCCGGACTTGCTCTCCGCAGCGCGTGCAAAGGTGTTCGCCCCGTTCGCGCGTAGAGCAGCCGCAGATAGTCGTAAATCTCAGTCGCGGTCGCAACGGTCGAGCGGGGATTGCGCGTGGAATTCTTCTGCTGGATCGCGATCGCCGGAGCGATTCCGGTGATCTCGTCCACGTCGGGCTTTTCGATGCGCTCGAGGAATTGCCTCGCGTAGGTCGAAAGCGACTCGATGTAGCGCCGCTGTCCCTCGGCATAGATCGTGTCGAATGCGAGCGAAGACTTGCCCGACCCGGAGACCCCGCTGACCACCGTGATGGCGTTGTGCGGAATGCTGAAGCTGATGTTTTTGAGGTTGTGAACCCTCGCCCCGCGGACGCGCAGGACTTCCGGCTCGGGCGCCGGCCCCGTTTGCCCCTTCGATCTCGCTGGAAGCGGTTTGGCTTCGCTCACGCGATGCGCTCCTACAGGCGCATTCAGCGCCCCCCGCCTAAACCTCGAATTATACGTCGCTGCGCCGCAGGCCACAAACCCCCTCGCGCACGCTGAAACTCTGCGCAGCTCCGGGGCGTAGGAGTAATATCGCGTAGCTCGCGAAAGCCAGGAGTTTGCATGGTGTCTGAGCCTGCCGGTGCGATTTCATCTTCGTTGTTGCCTCTGCAGATTGAATTGCTGGTCAAGCGATTCGGCCAGGTGACTGCCGTTGATGGCATCACGCTCGAATTGCGCGGTGGCGAATGCCTGGGATTGCTCGGGCCAAACGGAGCGGGCAAGAGCACCTTGATCCGCACCATTGTTGGCCGAGTGATTCCGAATGCAGGCCGGGTCTCAGTCTTCGGTTCTCCGGCCAGTTCAGACTCGGCCCGTGAGGCGCTGGGATGGGTGCCGCAAGAGCTGGCCCTCTATCCGCGGCTCACGTGCAAGGAAAACCTAGAGACTTTCGGGCGATACCACGGGCTGGCCGGGACCGGGCTGCAGCAAGCCGTCGCATGGTGCCTCGACTGGTCGTCGCTTCAGGACCGGGCCGGAGATCTGGCCAAGAATCTCTCCGGTGGGATGAGGCGGCGGCTGAACATGGCAGCCGGGATGATTCACCGTCCCAAGCTGGTACTGATGGATGAGCCGACCGTGGGGGTGGACCCGCAGTCGCGTAGTCGCATCTTTGAGATGATCGAAAAGCTCCATGGCGAAGGGACTGCGATCATCTATACCACGCACTATATGGAAGAAGCGGAGCGGCTGTGCGATCGCATCGCCATCGTTGACCACGGGCGCATCATCGCCTTGGGCACTAACGAAGAGCTGGTCCACAACGCGTTTCGCTCGCGCAGCCAGGTTCTGGCGCGCTTCGCGGGCCCCTCTGACGGGATCGCTGCGTGGGTCGGACAGCGCGGGGGGCGTTTGGTCGACTCCACCGCAGAGTTCTCCGTTGAACGTCCTACGGAAATTGCCGGCTTGCTCGACGATGCAGCCAGCGCGGGCCTCGACGTGGTTGACGTATCGTTGCGCCGTCCGAACCTGGAGTCAGTGTTCCTGCACTTGACGGGAAGGGAGTTGCGCGAATGATCGTTCCCATCATACGCACCGCCATGGTTTCCCTGCGCCGCGATCGAGCGGCGCTGGCGTTGAGTTTCATCCTGCCGATCACCTTCTTCACCATTTTTGCCGTCATCTTCGGCGGCCGCCGGGATACCGTGCCGAAAGTCACCGTCATCGTGGTGGACGAGGACCAGAGCCATGCATCGCAACAACTGGTAAGGGGCCTGGAACGGGAAGGTTCCCTGGTCATCAGAACGAGACCCGCGTCCAACAGTGGCGCGCAATCACCGGAGTACACGGCCGCAACCGCGGAAGCGGCGGTGAAGGCGGGCGATGTACCGATCGCGCTCATCGTCCCACGTGGTTTCGGCGAGAATCCAATCTCTTTCCGCGGCGACCAAAACGGCCCAGCGATTCAGCTACTTAACGACAGCAGTGACCCAGTGGCGCCGCTGATGGTCGGGGGTCTTCTGCAAGAGGTGGCCATGACTTCCATGCCGGTTGTCATGGCGGAGCAGGGATCAAGGTACACGGATCAGTTCGTCGGAGGATTGACGCCGGAACAACGTACACGAATGGATGCCAGCCTTGAACGGCTGCGTCAGCGAGAGAGTGAGAACGCGGGAACCGGTACCGGAGAAGACGCCGCCCGTAATGTGCTCAGCGGCGGCGGGATCATTGCGGTCAAGGCCCGAGCCGTGGTCGGAGAAAACAAGAACAATCCCATGGTGTCTTTCTATGCCGCCGCGATCGGCGTGATGTTCCTGCTCTTCACAGCGAGCGGTGCTTCGGGGTCGCTACTGGATGAAGCCGACAGCGGCACATTGGAGCGCGTGCTCAGTTCGCGTGTAACCATGACCTCGCTGTTGGCGGGCAAACTGGCGTTCAGCACCCTGCTGGCGTTCTCACAACTGGTGGTGATGTTTGTCTGGGCCTGGGCTGTCTTCAAGCTCGATTTCCTCGATCATATCCCCGGTTTTGTGGTGATGGGGGTGTGCACCGCTTTTGCGGTCGGCGCTTTTGGCATGCTGCTGGCCAGCATCTGCCGGACGCGGGCGCAACTGGGCGCACTCTCGACGCTGGCGATTCTGATCATGTCTTCGGTCGGCGGCAGCATGTTTCCTCGCTTCCTCATGCCAGCCGCGATGCAGAAAGCCGGATTGCTCACGATCAACGCTTGGGCCATCGATGGTTTCACCAAAGTGTTTTGGCGGGATGAGCCGGTGTCGCACCTTTGGCCGCAGGTCTCGGTACTTCTCGCAACGGGCATCGTGCTGTTCGCGATTGCCCGCAGAATCGCGCGGCGCTGGGAATACGCGTGAGTCAGCCGTCGAAACTCTTGAATCTTCAGTCAGAATTATGTAATTAACACTGGGGCGGAGTCTCGCAGGGCTTCGGGGGAAAATTGGAAGCCATGTTCTCCAACGTACGACTCGGCTGTTTGCTTCTCGCGTGTCTCTCTTGCTTCCCTGTACTTTCGGCCCAACAGCCCACTCCGCGAGCCCAACCTGGTACCGTTAGGATTTACCTTGACGTGGTCGTCACCTCAAAGACAGAGTCGCATGTCGCCGGTCTCCAGCAGCAAGACTTCACTCTCCTGGACAACAAGGCCCTGCAGACCATCACCTCTTTTGAGGCCGTCACCGCCCGCGAGGCTCCCATGCAAATCGTCCTGGTGATAGATGCGGTCAACACCACCACGCAAGTCTTGAACTACGAACGCTTGCAGATCGGCAAATTTCTTCTTGCCGATGGAGGGAACCTCGCGTATCCCGTTGCCCTCGAGATCCTGACGGATGATGGCTTCCAGCTTGTGGCGGACTTCTCCAGTGATGGCAATGCGCTCAGTGCTTCACTGGAGAAGAAAGACGTCGGTCGGCGGGATATCGGCCCCTCCGCCCGCTTCTGGGGCGCGTCCGAACGTTTGCAGGTTTCCCTCGACGCCCTGAGTCAGCTCGTAACGAGCCTATATTCGCGCCCGGGGCGCAAATTGATCCTATGGGTCTCTCCCGGTTGGCCTCTCCTAAGCGGCCCGGAAGTTACGATGGATTTGCGGCTGGAACAACAGGTCTTTGCGAATATTGTGGGCCTCTCGACGAATCTTCTCTGGGGCCGCATCACGCTCTACAGCATCGATCCCCTAGGAACCAGCGAGTACACGATGCATGCCTCGGACTATGAACGGTTCCTCAAAGGAATCAGCAAACCGAGCCAGGCGCAGTTGGGAAATGTGGCCCTTCAGGTGACCGCAATTCAGAGCGGGGGTCTCGCTCTCATCGCTGGCAACGATATCGCGAAATCTCTCCAAGAGTGCGTGGCGGATTCGGCGCCCTACTACGAGATTTCCTTTGAGCCCCCTCCGCCGGACGGGCCAAACGATTATCATCACTTGGAAATCCGTCTCGCAAAACCGGGGCTAACCGCGCGCACTCGCCAGCTTTACTACGCGCAACCTTCACCGCCACCGCACAACTGACGCCACAGCGGTCAGCACTGGTCAAATTGAAAAGGGGCGTTCGATACAAAGCCCCGGATGTCGCCGGACACCCGGCGAGTTGCAGGGTCAAGGAGTAGGCAGCAGGTCAGTTTCCGATTACGGTTGCGGTTGCGCAAAGCGGGAGACGGGGTCCTGGTCGTGTGGTCGGCCAATCGGAGGTTATCGTCGTACCCGGTTCGTCCCGAGACCCGTCTGGTGATTGAGTCAGCTCGACGGCAATCAGACTACTGCCGCAAACGTTCACGACTAGACTTTCCTCCAATTTTGCTATGTAATGTTTTTTACCGCCGAACGTAGAACCAGTAGCGCTCTGCTTGAGAGGCCGACACCAGAGATGGCGTCTCCGACGAATCCGCCGAAGCCAGACCTGTCTTCGCTGCGCATCAGCGATGAGCACCGCCATGGGGGGAAGACCGGCAAGCGAATGGTCATCGTGGCGCTTGTCGTCCTGGTCCTTGCGGGCGTGGCCGGGGCGATATGGGGATTCCGCAGCCAAAAGCCGCTCGTCCAAGTGGCCGTCGCGCAGAAGCCGGATTCCGCGCGGCCTGCGCTGTTGAACGCCAGCGGCTACGTTACGCCGCGCCGCGAAGCGACGGTTGCGGCCAAGATCACCGGGCGCGTCACCGGCATCTTCTTCGATGAGGGCGTGCGCGTGAAAAAGGATGAGATCCTGGCCACCTTGGACGATTCCGACGTGCAGCGCGCGCTGGAGGCCGCGAAGGCCGACCGCGACTCCACGCAGGCCAGCATCGAGGATTTGCAGGTGCAGCTCAAGTACGCGGACCTCGAGCTGGCCCGCGCGGAGCAACTCGAAACGCAAGGCGTGGAGAGCAAGGAATTCCTCGACACCGCGCGCACGAACGACGACAGCCTGCGCGCGAAGATCAACCTGGCGAAAGCGCAGGTCCTCGCCGCCGAATCCCGGATTCGGGAGGCGCAGCAGGCCGTGGACAATTGCGTCATTCGCGCGCCGTATGACGGAATCATGGTCACGAAAGACGCGCAGGTTGGGGAGATGGTCTCGCCGGTCTCTGCGGGCGGCGGCTTTACCCGCACCGGAATCGGGACTATCGTGGACATGAATTCGCTCGAGATCGAAGTGGACGTGAACGAAGCCTATATCGCGCGCGTTGAGCCTGGCCAGCCCGTCACCGCGACACTGGATGCCTTTCCCGATTGGCAGATTCCATCGCGCGTGCGCATCGTGATTCCCACTGCGGATCGCGAGAAGGCCACGGTAAAGGTGCGCATTTCGTTTTTGAAGCTGGACCCGCGCATGCTGCCGGACATGGGAATCAAGGTCGCGTTCCTCGGCAACGCGCCGGAGGAGCAAAAAGGCCCCGCGGGCGTCGTGATTCCGGCCGATGCCGTGCACGACGACAACGGCCAGAAAATCGTCTTCCTCTATAAAGACGATCACGTCGAGCGGCAGGCGATTACGCTTGGCCATACGCGCGGCAGCGATGTCGAAGTCGTGGCCGGGCTCAATGCCGGAGACACGGTTGTGGTGAAATCGCCGGCGAGTCTGCGCGACGGCGAGGCAGTTGCAATTCAAAAATAGGAGCGCACGAAATGGTCCGAGTGGATGGAACATCGGGTGGAGAAAGTCTTGTCCGCATTCGCGGCCTGGATAAGACGTATCGCCGCGGCAGCGAGGTGATCCACGTATTGCAAGGCTTGAACCTCGACGTTGAGAAAGGGGAGTTTGTGGCCTTCATGGGCCCCAGCGGCTCCGGCAAGACGACGCTGCTGAACCTTCTCGGCGGCCTCGACACGCCTTCGCGCGGCACCATTTCGGTCGCGGGCGATGAGATCACCCACATGTCCGCCGGCAAACTCACCCAGTGGCGCGCCCGCCACGTCGGCTTCATTTTCCAGATGTACAACCTGCTGCCCGTACTCACCGCGTTTCAGAACGTCGAGCTGCCCCTGCTGCTGACGAAACTCTCGAAAGCCGAACGAAAGCAGCATGTGGACACGGCCCTCGAAATCGTCGGCTTGGCGGACCGCAAGGATCACTATCCCCGCCAGCTCTCCGGCGGACAGGAACAGCGCGTCGCCGTTGCGCGCGCCATCGTCGCCGACCCGACGTTTCTCCTTTGCGACGAGCCCACCGGCGACCTCGATCGCAAGAGCGCCGACGAAGTCCTCGACCTCCTGACGCGCCTGTGCCGCGAGCACGGCAAAACGATCCTCATGGTTTCTCACGATCCGCTCGCTGCCGATCGCGCCGGCGCGGTCCTGCACTTGAACAAAGGCGCGCTCGTCGAAGCGCAGGGCGCCGGAGGGCCGGCGTGAAATATCTCCGGTTGCTTCTCGTCAACCTGTTCCGGAAGAAGATCCGCACGGGCCTCACGATCGGCTCGTTCGCCATCGCCATGCTCTTGTTCGGCCTGCTGGTCATCGTGCGTTTTGCGTTCAATCAGGGCGTCGAGGTCGCCGGCGCGGACCGCCTGATTGTGATGAACCGCGTCACTTTCATCGAGTTCCTGCCCATGTCGTACATGGATCGAATTGCCTCGATGCCCGGCATCAAGGGCGTCACGCACGCGACATGGTTCGGGGGTACGTACCAGGATCCTAAGAATTTTTTCCCGCAGTTCGCGATCGACCCCGACACCTGGCGCGGAATGTATTCGGAGTATCTCGTTCCCGACGCGGAGTGGAAGGCCTTTCTCGACGATCGGCAATCCGCCATCGCGGGGGAGGCGACCGCCAAGCGTTTCGGCTGGAAGATTGGCGACCGCATCCCGATCGAGGGCACGATCTTTTCCGGCCATTGGCAATTCAATCTTGTCGGCATCTACACCGGCGCGAGAGCCCAGGACGATACGACTCAATTCTGGTTTCATTACGACTATCTCAACGAAACCCTCAAGCAAAGGGGCGCGCGCTTCGGGGTGAATCAGGCGGGCTGGTACGTTGTAAAACTCGAGAATCCGGACGACGCCGTCGCGGTCGTCAAGAAGATTGACCAGACCTTCGCCAACTCCTCCGCGGAGACCAAGACCGATACCGAGCAGGCCTTCGCGCAAGCCTTCGTGAAGCAGACCGGCAACATCGAACTCATCATCCTGGTGATCGGCTCCATCGTATTCTTCACACTGCTGCTGGTCACCGGGAACACCATGGCCATCACCGTGCGCGAACGGACGGCCGAATTGGCGATTCTGAAAGCGCTGGGATTCTCCGATCGGTTCATCCTGGTTCTTGTGCTCGCCGAATCCATCGCTATTGCCTTGATTGGCGGAACACTCGGAATCGGGGTCGCCGTTGCGCTCGCCAAACTCGCGATGGCTTATGGCAACCCGCTTGCGTCGGTGCTCCCGGTGTTGTATTTCCCCGCGGACCAGGTGGTCGTCGGCATCGCGGCGGCGGTTGTGGTCGGCGGCCTTGCCGGCTTGTTGCCGGCCCTCGGAGCCAGCCAATTGAAAGTGGTGGACGCGCTGCGCAGAATCTGAGCAAGGAGACCGGCTTTGGCGATTCCGATCATCTACAATTTGCGAAGTGTCAGGGCGCGGTGGACCTCGTCTGTCGTCGCGGTCCTGGGCATTGCGGGGACGGTGGGCGTGTTGATCGCCATGCTGTCCATGGCGGAAGGCTTCCGAGCCACGCTCGTGGCATCCGGTTCGCCGTCGAACGCGCTGATCATGCGCGCCGGCTCAAACACCGAAATGGTCGGCGCCGTGGGGCTCGACCAAGTGCAGATTATCCAAAGCGCTCCGGGCATTATGCGCGGCCCGGACGGCCCGCTCGTCAGCCCCGAAGTCGTTGTGATCGCGCCGCTGCCGCTCAAGACCACGGGAACGGACGCGAATGCGCAAGTTCGAGGAGTTTCGAGCAAGGCGCTCGAGGTGCGGCCGTCTGTCCATATCGTCGCGGGCAGGAATTTCACGCCCGGCCTCGACGAAATCGTGGTCGGCAAGAATGCCGAAAGTTCTTACTCCGGATTGGATCTCGGCAGCAGCGTGAAAATTTCCGGAGTCATGTGGAAGATCGTCGGCATTTTCGACGCGGGAGGAAGCGCGTTCGATTCGGAGGTCTGGTGCGATGCCACTCTGCTCGATCAGGCCTATAACCGCCCGCCCACAGCCTTCCAGTCCGTCACGGTGCGTTTGCCTTCGCCGGCGGACTTTACCAAGTTCAAGGATGCGCTGACCTCCGATCCGCGGCTGACGGTTTCCGTGGACCGCGAGCTGGACTACTACGCGAAGCAGTCCGAAACCATGGCCGATTTCATTACTGTGATGGGTTCGCTTGTGGCGATCGTGATGGGCATCGGCGCCGTGTTCGGAGCGCTCAATACGATGTACTCCGCCGTCTCCGAGCGTTCCCGCGAAGTCGCCACGTTGCGCGCGCTGGGTTTCAGCGGAACGAGCGTCGTGCTGTCGTTTGTTTTCGAGGCGCTGTTCATTGCGTTTCTCGGCGGGCTCGTCGGCTGCATTTTCGTCCTTCCGCTCAACGGCTTCACGGCCGGCACGCTGAATTTTCAAACGTTTTCCCACATGTCGTTTGCGTTTCGCGTGACGCCGTTGCTCTTCGCAATCGGGATTGCCTTTGCGCTTTTCATGGGATTCATCGGCGGCGTCCCGCCCGCGATTCGCGCCGCGCGGCGTCCCATCGCAGTCGCGTTGCGCGAGTTGTAGTTCCATCGCTGCGAACCTCGAACGCATCCTGTGGGGAAGCGATTGGCCGCGCCCGGATTCCGCGCGGGTGGCCGGCCGCGTTCTAGAGAGCGCCCAGCCACTTGACGGGCAACTGCGCCGCAAGCGTGTTGGCCAGGCGTTCGTCCGCCGTAATCAACCGTGCTTTCAACTCCACCGCGAGAGCCACGTACAAACTGTCGTACACCGTCCGGTCAAACGCGGTCGCGATCCCAAATGCCAGATCAAGCAGGGAGCGGGACGACACCGTCTGCAGTTCGCGCTCCTGCAACGCGGCGAGCGCCGCTTCCGCCGCGGTTTTCGTGCAACGCCCCTGGCGCACCGCCTTCCACAGCAGGTTCGCCAATTCGGCCCAGAAAAGGTCCGGCACGACAAACCGAACCTCTCCCTTGACGTACCGTTCCAACAGGTCAAAAGCCTCGTCTGCAAGCGGCTCGCCCTTCGCCGGAAGACACCACTTCGCGGCGACGCTGGCGTCCACGACGATCGTCTTCACCGCGCCCGATCCTGTCTTTGCATCTCCTCCGTCGCGGGGAAGGGGCCGTTGGAGGGCTGCTTCTTTAGCCGCGTCTTCTCGAGCGTCTGAAGCATTGCGCGCCGCGCCTTCAGTTCCTTCTCCGTAGGGATGTTCTCTTCAAGCAGGGCCAGGACTTCTGCCGCAATGGATCTGCGGCGCGCTTTTGCTCGGCCTCGAAGGGCTTCGTACAGGTCCTTTGGAATATTCTCGACGTATAGGGTAGCCATTGTATACTCCTAGGACTATGCTATACCACAGTGTGCTGAGGCGCAAGCGCCCCGGCGCCGGCCCGCTCTCGACTGTGTTAGATTCGCCTATGAAGTCGTGAGGTGATGCTGTGCCCGCATTCGACCGCGTCATTTGGATTGTTCTCGATAGCGTCGGCATCGGCGAATTGCCGGACGCGGCCGAATACGGCGACGCCGGTCGCAATACGCTCGGCCACATCGCGCGCTCGCGCCCGCTGCGTCTCCCGAATCTCGTGCGTCTCGGCCTCGCCAACATCGCTCCGCTCGAACACCTCGTTCCGCCCGCCGCGCCCGAGGCATGCTTCGGCAAAGGCGCCACGCATTCTCCCGGCAAGGACACCACGACGGGCCACTGGGAAATGGCGGGCATCTGGCTGCCGCAGGCGTTCCCGGTCTACAAGAATGGCTTTCCGCGCGAACTCATCGAGCAGTTCGAGAGCGCCATCGGCCACAAGACGCTCCGCAACAAGCCAGCCTCCGGAACGGAAATCATCAAGGAACTCGGCGAAGAGCATGTGCGCACGGGATATCCCATCGTGTATACGTCGGGAGACAGCGTTTTCCAGATCGCCGCGCACGAAGACGTCATCCCCATCGCCGAGCTATACCGCATGTGCGAAATCGCGCGAAAGATGCTGGATGGCCCGCATCGAGTCGGCCGCGTGATCGCGCGGCCATTCACGGGCTCTCCCGGAAATTTCCGCCGCACCGAGCGCCGCCACGATTATGCCGTTGAGCCGCCGCGCCCGATGCTGCTCGACGTGCTCGCGGAGCGCGGCGTTCCCGTGTTCGGCGTCGGCAAGATCCACGACATCTACAACGGGCGCGGCGTGGACCACTACATCACGACCAAGGACAACGCCGATGGAATGGAGAAACTCCATGTGGCGCTTGCCCGCCAGGACCGCGGTCTGATCTTCTGCAATCTCGTGGATTTCGACATGCTGTACGGTCACCGCAAAGATGTGGAGGGATTCGCGCGGTCGCTGGAGGAATTCGATTCGCTACTGGGGCCGTTTCTTGCCGCGATGCGTCCGCGCGACCTGCTGCTCATCACCGCCGATCACGGTTGCGATCCCGATCCTGCCTGGCCCACGACGGACCATTCGCGCGAGTACGTTCCGATTCTGGCGTTCAGCCCGGGCAGCCGGCATGGCGTCGCGCTCGGTACGCGAGATACCCTCGCCGACATGGGCCAGACCGTGGCCGAGAACTTCGGCGGCCTGATTCGACACGGCACGAGCTTTCTGTTCTTGATTTCCCCCAATTGAAGTCGAAAGGAGGCCGGGCGGAGTTCGTTGGCTCAATCGCCGGTGCTGGGCGCGCGGCGGGCGTAGTACCCGGTGCGCGTTCGCACGCTGAGTTTGCCTAGGCCCTTCGGCGGAAGGACTTCCACCTGGATGCTGCGGTAGGTGCCATCCTGGGCGGTGTTGGTGGAGTAGTAGGCGACGGTGTACTGGTTACGGATGTCGTGCGCGACTTGCGTGCAGATTGCTTCGGTATCATCGACGGCTTCAGGGAAGAAGGCGAGTCCCCCGGTGGCCTCCGCCAGTTGTTGTAGCCCGCGCTTGGCCTTGTTCATCTCCTTGCGGTTTTCCTGATAGTCCTCTTTGCCGTAAAGGCCGATCGCGTAGATCAGCGCGTCCGAGCGCTGCGCTTCCTCAATGACGTTTTCCAGGTGGTGGCGGCTGGCGTTGTCTTCTCCGTCGGTGACCACCAGCAGAACCTTCTTGTCTTTGTGTCCCTTCTTCAGATGATCGAGCGAGCCGATGATCGCGTCGTAGAGGGCGGTGGTGCCGCTGGCGTCAATCCGCTCCAGGGCAGCCTTCATTTCATTGATGTCGTTCGTGAAGTCGTGCTCGGTGTCGAGATAGTAGTCGTCGTTGAAATTGACGACGAAGGCTTCGTCCTGGGGATTGGAAGTTTGCACGAACGTCAGCGCCGCCGTGTTTACCTCCGGCCTCTTATCCCGCATGCTGCCGCTGTTGTCGATCACGAGGCCCACGCTCACCGGCACGTCCTCTTGCTTGAACACCGCGAGCTTCTGCTCAACCTTGTCTTCGAGGACCCGGAAATTCTCCGGCTTCAACCCCGGCACAAAGATCCCCCGCTCGTTCAACACCGAAACGTGCAGCAGAACCAGATTGACGTTGCTGTGGATCGTGTATCCGCCGGACGGCGCGGCGGGGGGCTTCGGCGTGTTCGGAGGCGGAGGCGGCTGCTGGACGGAAATCTGCGCGAAGGCGAGAGTCGATGCGGCCAGGAAAATCAAGGCGCAGAAAACCAGCCCGAAGAGGAATGAGAGGCTCTTACGGCGCGGGCGCGAAATATCCGGTCTTGGCGTAGACGCTGAGGGGAGGTAGACCCCGGGGCGGACGAAGCTTGACCTTGATCTTTCGCCACGTTTCGTCGTGGCGGTTGTTGCTCGGCTTGTACCCCAGGACATATTGGTTGCGCAGCTCCATCCCGATTTTTGCCGCGATGTCGGGCAGATCATTCAAGTTCTCCACCGGGAAGACCCGCCCACCCGTCATGTCGGTCAGTTCGTCCAGCAGCGAAGGCCCGTTCAATTCTTCCGACGTGGGCCTGCCGCCCACCGGATCGAAAACGCCGACGGCGTACAACTGGCAATCGGCTTCTTTCAGGAATTGCTTAATGTCGCTCTCGTTGTACCGGCTATGATTATCGCCTCCATCCGATATGATGAGCAAGGCTCGTTTGGCGTTGCGTGCACCCCTCATCTCGGAAAGGCCCAGGTAGATTGCATCCAGAAGCGCCGTGCGCCCGCGCGCTCGGGTGAACATCATCCGGTTTTCCAGTTCTTCCACGCTCGATGTGAACCGGCTGGTCAGTTCGGCCCGCTCATTGAAGCTGACCAGGAAAAATTCATCCTGTGGGTTCGCGGTCTTGAAGAATTCAACCGCGGCCTGGCGCGCCTTGTCCACTTTGTCGGACATGCTCCCGCTCATGTCGAAGACCACGCCGATCGAGATGGGCACGTCTTCGCTGGAGAAGGAGACAACTTCCTGCTCGATGCCGTCCTCAAATATGCGGAAGTTTTCTTTCTCAAGCCCCGTGACGAGACGATCGAACGGATCCGTGACCGTCACGTTCACCAGCGCCAGATTCACTTCGACTTGAATGGCTTTCTTATCGGGGATTCTTCTGGGTGCGGGCGCAGGAGACGCGCTAGGCGCTTCCGGGCCAGTCACTTGGGCCCGGGCTACAATCGCGGCGAGAGCGCAGACGCTCAATACGAGCATGCGCCAGGGCGCGTAACTTTTTCTTGCCTTCACCGTCCCCCCATTGTGAACTGCGGCACCATTGGGCGGTTGAGAGGCTCCACCGTTCTTGTTGCTGGTTTTGCATTCTACCATCAACTGGCCGAAGCGCAACCGTTTCTCTCGGGGGCGCCAGCCGTGTGGTAGCATCGGGTTCCGAACAGGACAGGCACCAACTTTCGTATGGAGATTTCGGCGAAACCCATGAATTGTCTGGCTGTGATCCCGGCGCGTTACGCTTCGACGCGGCTGCCCGGCAAGCCTCTCGTGTCCCTCGCAGGCAAGCCGATGATTCAGCACGTTTGGGAGCGCGTCCGGCAGGCGAAAGGTGTTTCGAGCGCCGTTGTGGCCACGGACGACGAGCGCGTCCTCCGGGCGGTGGAGTCCTTCGGCGGGCGTGGTGTGATGACGCGCGCGGCGCACCGGTCCGGCACGGAGCGCTGCGCTGAAGTCGCGGCGGGCGCATTGGGCAGAGACGCCGACGTCCTGGTCAATGTTCAGGGGGACGAGCCGCTCATCGAGCCCGCGGTGATTGACGCCGCGATCGCAGCGCTTGCGGAGGATCCCCAGGCTCCCGTTGCGACCCTCGCCGTGTCCATCGCGGTTCCCAGCGAAATCATGGATCCCAACGTCGTCAAAGCCGTTCTGGATTTCGAGGGCAGGGCGCTCTATTTTTCACGCGCGCCCATTCCCTGGGTGCGCGACCGCGACGGCTTGGTCCATGCGCGCCATTGGAAACATCTGGGGCTTTACGTTTATCGGCGGGAAGCGCTGCTGGAATTCCCCACGCTGCCGATGGGAGATCTGGAACGCGTCGAGCAACTGGAGCAATTGCGCTGGCTGGAAAACGGCTATTCGATTCGCGTGGCGGAAACTACCCACGATTCGGTGAGCGTGGACGTGCCCGCGGACGTGGAACGCGTGGAGCGGCTGATGCGGGAAATGGCGCGCGAACGGAAGGGCCCGTCTTCGGATTCCGGAATTTAGATCGCTAGAATTGCTCCGTGATTTGGCCCGCAAGAACTCTGGTCGTGTCCGTCCCCAACACGAACACTACGGAACCCGTAGGAGTCAGGCTGGACATATAGAGCGACATGTTATAGACGTTGCCCTTCGCGTCCGTGATCATCAGAGTGCCGCGGCCATTGCCTGCCATGGAGTACGTTCCCGTCACTGCGCTTCCAGGCACGAGAGTCAGCGCGTTGTTCATATCCCAATTCCCCGTGACGGCCGCCGCGGCAGCCGCGGTCGGGCCGGTCAGCACAATCTGCCCCGTGGTGTCCGCTTCATTCAACGAAGTCGCCGCCGCGCCCGTCCATTGCTGGGCAAATGGGCCGACCAGGCTTTGCGTCGAGAAGTTGGGCGGCAATCCCTGCTGCGCGACAAGCATGCCATCGGCTTCGATCGAGGAATCGGTCTCTTGCGCCACGGCTTGCCCCGCCTGGACAAAGTAGAACACAAACGTCAGCGTCCCCGCGTTCGTCGTTAGCGAGAACGCGCCCCGTCCATTCGGGTCCACAGCGTAAATGCCGCTCGCGGCGGCGTTGGGCTGAACCGTGCCGGCATTGTTTTGGTCAACCACGCCGTTCGAGAGCGCGCTTGTCCCATCCGCGAAGAAGACTCCGCCTGTCGCCGCCAATCCAGTCGGACTCTGTCCGCTCGTCAGAAACGAGCATTCCCCGGAAAGCGAACTTGTCGAAAATGTTGGATTGTTCGGCTGCTGAAGCGCATCGCCGGTGACGGTTCCCAACGCATCAGTTTCGAGGAAGCGCACGCGCCCGGCCGTGATCATGTAGTAGGCGAAGGATGCCCCCTGGATTGTGGCCGTACCTCGGCCGTTTGCGTCGGTCGAGACGAACGTTCCCGTGAGCGAACCCGAAGAGGTGGGAGTGCCACCCGCGTTGACGTTCTGCTGCCCTTTCACGATAGAGTTGCCGGCTAGAGTGAACTGGCCGATTTCCGAGGTCGGTTTCGTCAGGCCGCCCACGACGCTCGAACCGGAGAAGTCGAACGCGAAATTGTTCGCGGGGAGATTTCCGGTGAACGCCACGTTCGGGTCTTGCGCGTCTCCCTCGCCATGCCCGGTCGCGAATGTGTCTGCTTCGGCGATCTGGACCTCGGATTCGTTGACGAAAACGAAGTAATAGTTCGACGCGGCCGTCCCGCAGGCGAACGGGTCTTTGATCACTGCCGTGCCCCGGCCATCCGAGCCGATCGCGTACGTTCCCAAGATTTGAGGATTCTGCGGTGGGCTCCCCGCGACGTTGAGGTCCTCGGCGACAGTCAGTCCGCCCTGCCCGTCGGCGGTGAAGCGTCCCGCGCGTGCGAAATTTCCCGACTTTGTGCAGCCCGCTTGAGTGAACGAAAACGTGCCCGCAAGATGAAAGACGAATGAGCCTTGTAGTGAAAAAGACGAGAATGTATCGGTGATGGTCGAAGACGCGGTTTGCGTCGTATCGGCGTCCAACACGACGGAAACCAGCACCTGCCCGCCCGACGTAGGTATCTTCGGCGCGGTATAGACCGCTTGTTGCGGCGCCGGCTGGTTGGAGAGCGAAGGCGTGCAGGTGGGAGTGCCGGTGACGGCCGCGGCCGCCACGGTCCCGAACGTGGAATTTCCACCGGCAATGCCGTTCACGTACCAGGTCACCCCGGTCTCCGGATTCTTGTTTGCGTCCACCGGCACATTGAACAGGCAGACCGTAAGCGTCGTCGGCTGCCCGGCAGCGACCGTAGCGGTGGTCGGCGAGAGGGTCACAACGGGAACCTGAGTGATGATCACCAGCGCGATGCTGTAGATGGAAGTATCCCCCGTCAGCTCCGCAGTGATGATAACCGACGACGAAGCCGGGAGCACGTTCGGCGCGGTGTACAGGCCGGTGGCATCTATGGTCCCAAACCCCGCGGTCTGCTGCGCGGAGATGCCTGCCACGCCGTTGACCAGCCAGGTGATGGTGGTGCCGCTGGCGGCAGTGGCATTGGCCACGGTCGCGCCGAATTGTTCCTGCGTGCCGGCTTCCACATTCGCGGAGGTCGGGCTGATCGTCACGGTCGGCGGGGCGGTCGCGGTGCTGCTCTTCTTACATGCGCCGGAGCCGAGACACGCCAGCACGGCCGCCGCGAGAAATACTCGCTTCATCGTGCGCCTCTGCCTGCGGCCGCCGGAACCGTTTTTCCAGACTTCTTCACTGCTCCCAAGTCCATTCTCATCCCCAATATCATTTTCCTGTGCCGTGCGCGATGGTTCCAGTGAATTCTACCTGAATCTTGACCGGTTTGAACCTTCTTCGGGGCCCCCGGCAAGCCGGCCAGAACCAGCCTCTGGTAGGACACGCAAAGCTGAAAAAAAGTTGCACGCCATTTTTCCTCAAATCGCGTCCCAACGCAATGCCCGGCTCTGCCGGGACACAGGCAGCTCGCACAGGTTAGTAGTGTGAACCATGGGAGGAGGCGGCGTGGAGTTCGTGGGACGGGCTCGCCAGCCGGCCGCTTACTGGATCTCAACGGGACCGAGGGCGCGCTTCATCTCTTGAAACTCGGCCGAGTCCAACTTGGTTCCTGACCAGGAATGATTTGCATACTCCCAGGCGAGGATGTCCGTGAGCCAACTCCCGCGTGTCTCGGTGGAATCGTGATCGGACCAAACGGAGGTTCCGGCGCGTTCGCCATGACGCTCCATCTCTACCCGGAGGAAATTCGCAGCTTCGCGAGGGTCGTAGCCGTGTTCGATCATGTTTTGCAGGCCGAGAATATCGGCTTGCTCCTCGAACCGCCGCTCATGCCCGTAAATGGACAGTTCCGCCCCTGCTATCGTCCATTCCGCGGCGAGCGTGCCGATAGCGTAACCCTCGATGCCGGCGGCAATTTCAACAACCTCAGCGATGCTTATTGCAACTCTGGCAGGACGCGTGGAGACGGTCTCTTGCGAGGTGTGAACCTGCAGCACATGAGCTGTCTCATGGCTAAGAACAAATGCGAGTTGCGCCTCGTTCTGGACGGCACCGAGTAGCCCCGTATTGACGAACACCCTCCCGTCCGAGAGCGCGAATGCGTTGATTTCAGGGTCCTCGATAACAAAGAATTGAATGCCGGACGCGCGCAAGGAATCCGGTATCGCGGCAGGGAGCAGGGACTGCCCGAGTCGGGAGACGTAGTTCTTGACGGCGGGGTCGGTCACAAGTTTGCACCGATTGACCACCGTCGTCCCCTCTGTAAACACGAGTCCCGGAGTGCCGGTGTCCGGGTCTATGCTCCGAGTTACCTTGAGATCGTCCGGAAGTTTGAAGGCGGCAGCGGGCGGAGGCGTGCCAAGTTCCAGCGTCCGAACATCAATGGTGCCGGCCTCGTTTGGGGTCCCCGTGTATCTCACCCGAAGGCCAGTCAGGCTTCCCCCTGCGGGCGGGTTCCACTTGCGCTGCGTAGTCGCGCCTATGCTGAGCGTGTAGCCCCCAACCTCCAGTTGGGCCGGCTGGCCGGAGGCCAGCTTTGGCGCGTCGGGGGGATCTCCCTCGAGGTAGGCTTCACCCTCGGATACTTTCTCCCTCAACCAGGGCGACAGCACGGCCACGTAATCAGCCATGAAGGAGTGCTCGCTCATCCAGCGTCCCTTGGCCTGGACGAGCATTCCCCATTTGAGGTCGCCCGGTTTGAGCAGGGGCGGGCTGTGCTTGTCCTTCCGGCGGCGCTGCGAATTCCCCTGAAAGATTTCACCGCGCGAGAGGCGAAGCGTCGCGAGACTGACATTAATCTGGTCGTCCAGAATGGAGAAACCCTCCGGGCGAATGGCAGTGATGTAGCCCCCGACGTACTGCCTCCGCAAATGCCCTCCGGCAAGTTGCCGATTCGCAGCGCTGTACGGTTCGGGCCAACCGGAAGGACCCATTTTCTCAAGCGCCTTGAGCACTTCGTTCGCGGAGTCCCGGTAGATAGCGCCGCTCGACTTGATGTGCATCACTGGCCCCAGAATTTCATGGTCGCTCGCCCGAAGGATCGTCGCATCGAGCTCGAGGTGAAGTTTGGGCAGCTTGACCCCCGCCACCAAAGCGACGGCCAGGTTTACGCCAATATCGAAATGGGTGAACTGGCCCGTGATAATCAGGGATTGACCAACTTTGCCTTCGCCGATGACTTCCCCTTCGCCGAGAACTTCGGCGGCGAGGCCGGATTGGCGCACTTCCTCGAGAATTTCGGCGTAGAGATAGTCCGAAGCCTCGGGGGAAGCTCGACATCGGGAGAGTTGGTGAAACGCGTAACTTCAATGGCTTGGAAGCGCTGCGGATTCTTCGCGGTGCCGGAAGCCGGCGCCAGCAGCAAAGCCAGCGCAGGCACGATGAAGAATATAGTTCGGCGGTCTGCTCGCCTCATTGTCGGCCTCCGTCGGTCGTCACGGGCGGTCCCGTGTCGGATGGCGCGGGCGCAGCCGAGGTCAAATCGGGAATCGCTTGTTGCAGTTGCTGGCCCCAGAAGAAATTCTGCAAAGCCTGCTGCACGGCGGAGGCGAATGCATTCGCCAATAAATGGGCAAACCAGGCCTCATCGACGGAGTGGTCGGCGATAGCCGTGCCGAGCGCGTGAATCTCGCGTGTCTCGCGCGTTTTGGGATTCTCCAGAACCGCTACGAATTTGATTTCCACCAATCGATCCGGACCGGATCGCCCGGCCACGCCGAAACGAAGCAGGTAAATGTGAAGGGTAAGGTCTGCCGCACTGGCTTCGGCGGCTTCCAACCCGCTCTGGCGCAGGACTTGATCGAAAGCGTGCCGCACAATCGTGGCGGGATGTTCTTTGAGATAGATGCCGTGCAGGACATCCTTTTTGCTGTCGGTATCGTACACGTCCCAGGCCGTCGCAAGCAGAGGCCTAGGGTTGCCGGACCGGTCGTTCACGTCGGCCAGCCAGAATTTCGGTGCGCTGCCAAACGCTGGAACAGTGAGCGGCTTCAGAGGTGGAATTTCAATTGTGCGAATGTTGGGCGGATACGGAGTGCCCAGCTCATCCTGTGGGGCGCCCGTGAGGGCGGGTGGCGTGAGCAAGCACGCTAGGACCGCCATCCGCGAGAAACTCCGCGGCCGGCTGTGTGTTGTCACTTTCATAGAAGTAATGGCTTTCGTAATGTGCCGGAGGATAATTCGGTTCGCCTCCCGAACACAAGAGGCGCTTCGAATATAGGCTCCATTCGCGTTGACACGACGCCCGCGTTTGGTACAATGCAGTGTACGCAGACAACGTTGGAGGAAGAAATCCAGTTCACCGGCGGATTGGGATTGCGCGTTGAACTGTGAGAATGGGCCCGAAGTATATCTTTGTAACCGGCGGCGTTGTTTCCTCCCTCGGCAAGGGAGTCTCGGCGGCGTCGATAGGCTGCCTGCTGGAAAGCCGGGGTCTCCGAGTCACTCTCCAAAAATGTGATCCTTATCTGAACGTGGATCCGGGCACGATGAGCCCGTACCAGCACGGCGAAGTGTACGTCACGGACGACGGCGCGGAAACCGACCTCGATCTGGGCCACTACGAACGATTCACGTCGGCCAAACTCGACGCGCGACCATAATTGGACCTCCGGCCGCATCTACGAGTCCATCATCGCGAAAGAGCGCCGCGGCGATTACCTCGGGAAGACCGTACAGGTGATTCCGCACGTCACCGACGAAATCAAAGCGGCATTCCGGAAAGTTTCCGCACGACACCGACGTGGTCATCGTGGAGATCGGCGGCACCGTCGGCGACATCGAGTCGCTTCCCTTCCTGGAAGCCATCCGCCAGATGCGCCTGGAACTGGGCGCGGAAAACACGATGTTCGTCCACGTCACGCTGGTTCCCTTCATCCCGACCGCGGGCGAGCTGAAGACAAAACCCACGCAGCACAGCGTGAAGGAGTTGCTCAGCCTGGGAATTCAGCCGGACTTGTTGCTCTGCCGCTGCGACCGCGCATCTCGCACGGATTGAAAGCCAAGATCGCGCTGTTCTGCAATGTTCCCGAACCCCACGTGATCGGCGCCCTGGATGTGGACACGATCTACGCGTTCCCGCTGCTCTTCGCGGCCGAAGGACTCGACGATCTGATTCTGCGCCTGCTCCACATGGAAGCCCCGGAATCGCGACCTGGAGTCGCTGGCGCCATCTGGTGGAGCTCATCCGCAATCCCGAAGGGGAAGTGCGCATCGGCGTCGTCGGCAAGTACGTTCAGCTCGAAGACGCCTACAAGAGCCTGCGCGACGCGCTGATGCACGGCGGCCTGGCGCATCGCTTGCACACCGTAATCGACTGGGTCGAGGCCGAGGAACTCGATTCGGTCGAGACCGCCGCGCATCGTTTGCGCGAGGCGGACGGCGTTCTCGTTCCCGGCGGCTTCGGCAAGCGCGGAATCCAGGGAATGATCTACGCGATTCAGTACGCGCGGGAGCGCAAAGTTCCGTTCTTCGGAATCTGTCTCGGCATGCAGTGCGCCACGATCGAATACGCGCGCGACGTCGGCGGCCTGGCCGGCGCCGACAGCACCGAGTTCGATCCCGCACCCCGCATCGCGTGATCTATAAGCTGCGCGAATTGCTCGGCGTGGACGAAATGGGCGGCACGATGCGGCTGGGCGCGTGGCCTTGCAAACTGGAGCCGGGTTCGCTCGCGCATCGCGCCTACGGCACCCTCGAAATCAGCGAACGCCACCGCCACCGCTACGAATTCAACCGCGAATATGAGAAAGCGTTGACCGCCGCGGGCCTGCGCATCTCCGGCACGACGCCCGACGGGAACTATGTCGAAATCGTCGAGGTGCCGGATCATCCGTGGTTCCTCGGCTGCCAGTTTCATCCGGAGTTCAAATCCAAGCCGCTCGCTCCGCACCCGCTGTTCTCCGCGTTCGTCGGCGCGTCGCGCAAACACAGCCTGGAATCTGCCGAACGCGATTCCGCCGGCGCGCGCGTCCGCCGCGCCTGACACCGGCACTTCCCGAAAATGTTTAGGCGCTCCTCAACCAAGACATTCTACGGATGCAGAGGCGCATTCTCACGAACTGGATTGTGCCTGGCCATAGCGTTTGCCGCGACTTTCGCCGCGAGTAGTGGGCGGGCGCAAAGCGCAGCCACCGGGACGGCTTCCGCCGACAAGCCGCCGAACAGGGAAGAGCTTCTACGGAAGGCGGAGGAATCCTACTACTACGTCCAAGCTCGGGGACTCAAGGCGTTCCAGTGCAACGTTCAACTTAGTTTTGTGCGGCCTACGGACGATCCATCAAAAATCGCGCAGATGAAGCTGATTTGGTTTTCGGTGGCAGTTGACGACCAAGGGAAGGCGAAAGTAACACCATTCATGAAAAATGGGGCAGCCATAGATCACAGCCTGGATGAAGAGATATCGAGTGAACAACAAATGGTTCAAGGTTTCTTTCAGTCCTGGGACAGCTTCGTCTTCTTGGGCATCTTTTCCCCCTCCGAGGATGAGACTTATGATTCTTTTTCCGAACTGCCGGATGGGTTTCACTTTGCGGAGCGTGTCGGAGAGTCAAAGGTGGAGGTTGTCTTAACGAAGGAGGCTTTGCTCACGGATATGAAGCTTACATCGTCTTCGACGATCGCGGATTCCCAACCCCAGTTTACCAAGACAGACAAGAACTTGTGGTTGATGACAAGTGTGGACAATGATTTCAATAACGGGGCGATGAAGGTAAATGTGCAGATCCAGTATCAGCCAGTCGAGGGATTTCAACTGCCAGGCCAAGGCCGAATTCCAGGTGATTATTCCAGCTCAGGTGATCGCAGTTGAAATGAGCTTCACCGACTACCAGTTAACAAAGCGTTGATCCGGCGTTGTTGCCAGCCCCATCCGCACGCGGCACCGATTGCAAATCGCGGGCGTCCGCCGCACCTGATGCGCCCTGGTGGCTAGAATGTTCAGGGGAACCTCAATGAAGAAATCCAGCCCCGGAAAGTTCGCATGCGGACGGCTCGGATTGTCCCTCGCCGTTGCGGTTGCCGTGATCCTCTCTTCGATCCAGGGCTGCCGGCAATCGGGAGCCGCTGAGGCGGAGAAGGCAGCACTTCTTCCGAATGCGGATAAGTCTTACTACTACCTTCAGAGCCAGGGCCTCAAAGCATTCCGATGCACTGTCCAGGTGAATGTGAACCAATCCAACAGCGATCAGTCAAAGTTCGCACAATTGAACAAGATTCAGTTTTCGGTGGTGGTCGACGATCAAGGGAGCGCCGAAGTAACTCCAGTACGAGCAAATGGAAAACCCCTAGATCACAATTTGGATGTAACGATTTCGGAAGGGCAGCAGCTGGTAGAGGCCTTCTTCCAGATGTGGGATTCTTTGGTATTCACGGGCATGTTTACCGGGTCCGACGATGAAAAGAAGATGATGCCTTGGGAGCAGCCGGATGGATTTCATTATTCCGGGTCATTTGCGGACGGGAGTAGGGAGTTTGTCTTGACGAAAGATTCCCTGCTCACAACCATGAGAACGACGAGCGAAGGCACGACCGTAATCATCCAACCCAAATTCACGAAAACGGATCGAGGCTTATGGTTGATGACAAGCGTAGATACCGACAAGACCGTCGAAGCCTCTCCCATCAATGAAGAGGAGAAACTGAGTCTCCAGATTCAGTATCAGCCAATCGAAGGATTTCAACTGCCTGCCAATGTCGAATACCAGACTGCTCTTCCAAACGATGTGGTCGCGATTGACATGAACTTCACCGGCTATCATCTGACCAAGCGTTGACCCGAAGCTGTTGCTCCCCACTGCCGCCGGACTTCGCAGCGATTGCAAATCGCGCGCGTCCCGCATAGGCTACAATTCCGAATATGTCCCCGACGCGCGAAATCCCGGTCGGCAAGTTCAGCATCGGCGGGAAGCATCCGCTGTGCGTGATTGCGGGGCCGTGCGTCATCGAAAGCGAAGCGCACGCGCGGATGCTGGCGGAGCGCCTGGCCGAGATCGCCGCGGCCGCAGGCCTTCATTTCATTTTCAAAGCGTCGTACGACAAGGCGAATCGCACCTCGATCTCGTCCTACCGCGGGCCGGGAATGAAAGATGGCTTGGCGATCTTGAAGCGAGTCAAGCAGGCGTTGGGCGTGCCGATCCTCACGGACATTCATACGGTCGAGCAAGCCGGGCCCGCCGCGGAAGTGTGCGACATTATTCAGATTCCCGCGTTTCTCTGCCGCCAGACCGACATGCTCGTCGCCGCGGGCAAAACGGGCCGCGTCGTCAATCTCAAGAAAGGCCAGTTCGTTTCGCCGTGGGAGATGGCGAACGCCGTGGAGAAAGTCGCGAGCGCCGGAAATGGGAATGTCCTGCTGACCGAACGCGGCAGCTCGTTTGGCTACCAGAACCTCATCGTGGACATGCGATCGTTCAGCATTTTGCGCCGCACGGGGTGCCCGGTCGTGTTCGATGTAACGCACGCGCTGCAACTGCCCGGCGGGGAGGGGAAGTCAAGCGGCGGCCAGCCGGAGTTCATCGAGCCATTGGCGCGCGCGGGCGTCGCCGCGGGTGTGGACGGCGTTTTTCTCGAGGTGCACGAGAATCCTCCGATGGCCTTATCCGACGGCACCAATGCGTTGCGCCTCGATCTCGTGCCGAGCCTGTTCGGCAAACTCGCGCAACTTGGGTCGCTGGTCCGCAAGTGGGAGAGCGCGTGAGTCTCGAAACGGCAAAACGCGTGCTGCGGATCGAGGCCGATGCGATTCGCGATCTCATCGAGCGGCTCGACGCGCGATTTGTGAAAGCCGTCGATGTGCTGCTGGCGTGCAAAGGGCGCGTCGTCGTGACGGGGATGGGCAAGTCGGGGCTCATCGGACGAAAGATCGCGGCCACGCTTTCGAGCACCGGCACGCCGTCCTTCTTCCTGCATCCCGCGGAAGCGCTGCACGGCGATCTCGGGATGCTCACGCGCGCCGACGCGCTGCTCGCCATCAGCTACGGCGGCGAGACCGAGGAAATTGTCGCGCTGCTGGAAACGATCAAGCGATTGGGCGTGCCCGTCGTCACGCTGACCGCGAATGCGCGTTCCACGCTCGCCGCCGCAAGCGACGTCGTCCTCGACATTCGCGTCAAGGAAGAGGCGTGCTCGCTCAATCTCGCGCCGACCGCTTCCACCACGGCCACGCTCGCTATGGGCGACGCCCTCGCCATCGCCCTGCTCGAACGCCGCGGATTCAAGGAGGGGGATTTTGCCGCGCTGCACCCGAGCGGGCGCCTCGGCAGGAAACTGCTGCGCGCCGAAAGCCTGATGCATTCCGGCGACGCTCTGCCGCGCGTAAATCTCGATACGAAACTCACCGACGTCATTTACGAAATGAGCCGCAAAGGGCTCGGCATGACGACCGTGCTCGACGCCGAAGGCCGCCTCGCGGGAATCGTCACCGACGGTGATTTGCGCCGCTTGATGCAGCAGCGCGGCTCGGAAGCGTTTCATGTTGCCGCGGGCGAGTGCATGACGCCGAGCCCCGTCACCCTCTCCCCGCAAGAACTGGCCGGCACCGCATTGAATTTGATGGAGCGCCGCCGCATCACCTCGATCGTGGTGGTGGACACGGAGCGCCGCCCGTTGGGCGTGCTCCACCTGCACGACCTGTGGACGTTGGAACTCTTCTAGCTGCGTCGCCCATTTTCCGACAAATGAATTTGACCGGAGCGTTAACCTCCGCTACCATCCGCACAACGCCGATGAGCCCCACGCCTTCCATTTTGGGCGACGGTGAGCCTGCCGCTGCTGCGTCCACCCCGTTCGATCAGTCGTATGTCCAGCCGACTCTGGGCCACGGCCTTCGTATCTGGTGGGCCTACTACTGGCGAAACACCATAGTCACCGTGATTCTCTTCGCCGGCGTGATATTGGTCGTGCGGCCCTGGTACGAGAAGGGCTACATCCCAGACTGGTATTACCTTCCAACGATGAGGTACGGCCCGGTCCTTCTCACGTATGCTGTGGCGATTCCCGTGTTTTATATGATTCTGCGAAAGAGGTTTCGGAAGTTTCGCATCGGGTTGGTTTCATGTCAGAACGGTGTCTTAGGCGATCAAGTCCTTCCGGCAAACCTTCGTCGTACCGTGCGCATTTGGTGGGCGTTCTCATGGCGCGCCGTCATTTTTGGCCTAATCGCTTCTTTCATCGCCAGCGTCCCTTTCGGCATTCTCTTCGGGGCCCTTTTGGCTATGATGCCTCAGTTCGCGGGCGTTTTCATTTTTCTGGAGCAAATCCTCATCAGCGGTGCAGTCGGCCTTTTCATAATCTATAACAGCATCCTCGATGAGGGCTTCTCCGATTTTCAGGTGTGCCTTCTGCCGAGGAAGACTCCGATCCCGGCCCCGGTGGCCGCGACACCTTCAGCAACAACCTGAGCCAGAGGACCGCGTCCTGCCGCCAATCAAACACCCGATGGCGATTGCCACTGCTCGTCAAACTTTCCCTGCGATAGTATTCCGGCAAATCTCATGAGTTCGACGCCGTCCATACCTGAAGAGGTGCCCGGAGCCCGCACCGGCGCGACCGGGATTGACTGCATTCCAAAGACCGTGGGGCGTGGCCTGCGCGTCTGGTGGGCCTTCTATTGGCGGAAATCCCTCGTTTTCGCGATCTTTGTCACGGCGCTCCTGTTGACCGTGAATCCGCTCTACCAGCGTGGCGCCATACCATACTGGTTGTTCCACTACTTGCTGGAATTTGGCCCGTACGCCATCAACTACGCGGTGGCGCTGCCGGTGATTCACTTCATCCTCAGGAAGAGATTCCGTGATTTCCGCATCGGCTTGGTCGCAACTCACACTGGTGCTGCGGCCGAGGTCTTGCAACCGTCCTTTGCCCGCGCGTTCCGAATCTGGTGGACATATTCCTGGCGCACCTTCGCCTACTGCATCGGAATTTATTTCGTGGTCAGTATTCCCTTGGGCTTGCTCGTGGGAACGCTCGGAACTATTTTCCCTCGCTGGAATGATGCGTTCGCATATGCGGCAGGTCTCGCAATTGAGGGAGCGGCCGGCCTTTTTCTGATCTATTCCAATATACTCGACGAGGATTTCTCCGATTTCCGAGTATGCTTGCTGCCGAGAAAAACCGCACCCATGGTTCAAGACAATTCGTTGAGGCAGGGCCTGATCATTCTCGCTGTCTTGGTCTCTTGCGCACATTCCGCCTGCGCTCAGGACCTCGTCTCGGACATCCGCGAAGAGGCGGAGGCGGGGAATCCATCCGCCCAGGCCGGGCTCGGATTTTTTTACGAGCACGGTCTAGAGGGCCTGCCAACCGATGCGACGCAAGCTGTCACTTGGTATCGCAAAGCAGCGGATCAGGGATACGCGCCTGGCGAGTACAACCTCGGAATCATGTACCGGCAGAAGGTGCGTGGATTGCATCGCAGCGACAAGCAAGCCGTCTACTGGTTTCGCAAAGCGGCGGACCAAGGGGACGCGCTCGCGGAGGATGCACTGGGCCTCATGTATGAAATCGGCCGAGGCGGATTGAAGAAGGACAAAGTCCTTGCCGGCTACTGGTACAGCAGGGCAATAGCGCAGGGCGGCACCGCGAAGCAGCCTAAGCCGCAAAACAGGTACGAGGAGTGGTTTGGCGCTCTGCAACTTGATCAAGGCCGCACGGTTGACTGGTTGCTTGCGGTGGCGGACCGAGGCGATGCAGCCGCTGCGAACGAAGCGGGTATGATGTACCAGTACGGTTTGTACGGACGGCAGAAGGATGATGCCCAAGCCCTTCGGTGGTTTCAGAAGGCTGCTGACCAGGGCTATGCCTCAGCCGAGAACAGCGTGGGCTACATGCACGAATACGGACTCGGCGGCGTGCCAGAGGATGAAACGGAAGCAGTCGCTTGGTATCGCAAAGCTGCGGATCGGGGTGACCCAATGGGGGAAAGCAACCTGGGCATCATGTACGAGCTTGGACGCGGCGGCTTGCCAAAGGATGACGCTCAGGCGGTTCTCTGGTACCGCAAGGCCGCGGATCAGGGACTCCCAGAAGCGGAAAATTACCTGGGCGTGGCCTACCATCAGGGCTTGGGCGGGCTACTTAAGGACGACGTTCAAGCCGTCCTTTGGTATCGCAAGGCCGCGGATCAGGGACTCCTAGAAGCGGAAAATCACCTGGGCGTAGCTTACCATCAGGGCTTGGGCGGGCTACTTAAAGACGACGTTCAAGCCGTCCTTTGGTACCGCAAAGCGGCGGATCAGGGCTATGCGCCCGCCGAGAACAACTTGGGCTACATGTACGCAAACGGCGGCGGTGGCTTGTCGCAGGACGACGCTCAGGCCCTCTACTGGTATCGCAAGGCCGCCGACCAGGGAAGCTCAAGCGGGGAGAACGATTCGGCTTGGATCTACGCTACGAGCACGAACCCCGCAGTTCGAAATCCGAAGCTGGCTCTCCAACACGCGCTACAAGCTGTTCAGCAGCAGAGAGACGGAGACAATTTGGACACGCTCGCAGCGGCTTACGCCGTCAACTGCCGCTGGTCCGACGCCGTGGCCGCCGAGCAAGAGGCGGTGACAGCGGCCTCAGCCGACTCGGATGAATCGGGCAAAGTGCCTGAGTTCAAGAAGAAAATCATCCAGTATCAAGAGGACCAAGCGAAAGGCACGAGCAGCGGCTGCTCGGCCGCGCCCTGATTTTAAGGAACGCAGCCCGCAGCACTTGTCCGATTCTCAGACGCCGGTGTCTTTTCCCTGCCGCTAAGACTCACGGTTTCTTCAATGAAGCGACCCAGTTTGTCACCAGAGTGATCGGCTCTCCGCCCGATCCCGCGACGGGGACGACAATGACAAACTTCTTCCCATCACTCGTCACGTCGTACGGCAACAGCAGGCTTGAGGAAGCGCTCACCGGAAACAACGTTTGCGTACTCCCGATTTCGAGCGAGCCGCCTTTCTCCTGAATCTCCACGGCCATCAGCTTGTTGTCCTCGGAGAGATAAAATAGCTCCCTCCCATCCGCTCGCCAACGCGGTGCCCCTCCCCCGTTAGCCGAGACCTGCCATTTGCTGTTCGCTCCTGGGAACGACGAGACAAATATCTGGCGCCTCCCCGACTCTTGCGACGAATACGCAATCCACTTGCCGTCCGGGGAAAAGGTCGGAGTCAGTAGGTTGTACTGATTTTGGATGAAGGGGAACGGTTTGTTGTCTCCGAAGAGCGGCAAAATCCAAATGCCGAATCCACCCCCTGTTTGTGGATCCAAACGATTGTAGGCGATATAACGCCCGTCTCTGGACCAGTCGCTGACGAGTTGTTCTACACCGTCCCCGGCCAGCGGCTGAATGTCGCCGGTTCCGTTCGCCGCCTTTTCATACATGCTCAGATTTCCTGCGTGCGTCGATGAAAAGGCGATCTCTTTCCCGTCCGGCGACCACGCGGGGTAGCCGTGCGATGCCGGGTCGAACGTGAAGCGTGTGCGCACTCCGCGCGTCAAATCCACAAGCCAGAGATCAGCGTTAGTGGATTGCGGATCCTCGATTGCCTCGATAATTGTCTTGTCATCCGGCGAGAGCCGCGCGTCCAGGACGCCTCCCGGTTCACCCAAAGTACCGAGCTGCTTTCCGTTCGCGTCCATCCAAACAACTTGACCCGCGTCTGTCTCCGACCCTTCATAAATCAGCTCTTCATGCTGCGAGACGGAAAAATGACCGAGCCGATACTTCTGCGGGTTTCCGATATGTTCGGCAATTGGAACGGCGTCACCGGTAAGCTTCAGGCCACCCGCGTCAAAGGGCTGCGCCATCAAAGTCTCGCCCCGCAGAAAAAGCAGGTATCCGGAAGACGAATAAAGCGCATCACTATCGGCCGCGAAGAGAAATTGCCGTTGCTTGCCGTCCAGCGATCCCAGAAAAATGCCATTGTTTCCCGCAGTGCCTACAGCGAAGGGATTGCCCGACCAGTATAGAAAATGATTGCCGTCAGGCAAAAAGAACGGCCAACGAAGCGTAAGTTGTTGGTCAGGTTTATCGTCCGCAAAAACCGCTACGGGTTCTCCACCAGCGGCCGAAACTTTCTCGAGGGATCCGGCTACCTTTGGAGCGAAGACGATGACGCCGCTTTCACTCCAGGTGCCCCCGCGCCCACTCGGAGCGTCGCAAACCGTCTGGGCCGGTCCGCCGGAGATATCAATCTTCATCAATTTGCCGGATGCAAAAAAGCCTACAAATTGGCTGTCCGGCGACCAGAAGGGAAATGAAGCGCCTCCGGTGCCTTCGAGCCGACGGCCTGTCAGTGAATCGAGCTCCCGGACCCAGAGCATCTCATTGGCGCCGCCGGTTTTCGCGCTGAACACGAGCCTCTTGCCGTCCGGCGAGAGGACCGGGGCTCCGAATGCAGCCTGGAAGACAAAAGTGGCTTGATCGGGCGGAAGAATATAGGAACGAACCGACCGATCCGGATTCGAAGACACGCGCCAAAACAAAGTCGCGATAATTGCTGCCGCCACGAAACAGACCGCAGCCACGGCCCAGGGCAGGGCACGGCGCCACGGCTGCTTTTGCGCACCCTCGACGGCAACACCCGCTCCGGCCGGCGCAATAAAATCGATCCCGCTCACCTGCGCTGTCGGGTTTAGCGTTTGTTCAATCGCGATGCGCGCTTCGCCGATCGCCTGCAAACGCTGCTTCGGATCTTTCACCAGGCAGCGGCGCACCAGTTTCTGAATGCCAGCAGGCGTATTCGCGGGCAACGCATTCCAGTCCGGATCGACTTTCAGCACTTCCGCCAGTGTGTCCGAAACCGTCTCGCCGCTGAACGGCTGCTTGCCGCTCAGCATTTCGTAGAGCACGCAGCCGAACGCCCAAACGTCCGAGCGCCGGTCGGCAGCGCGTCCTTTCGCCTGCTCCGGCGACATATAGGCGGCCGTGCCGAGGATCATTCCTTCGCGCGTGGCAGCGACGCTGAGCGTCGGCGAATTGGCGATGTTCATTCCGGAGTCCTGCGTTTCGAGGGCCTTCGCCAAGCCGAAATCCAGAACCTTCACCGCATCTTCCGGCGTCACCTTCACATTTGCCGGTTTCAAATCGCGATGAACGATGCCGCGCTCGTGCGCGAATTCGAGCGCTTCGCAGATTTGCTTCGCGATGCCCAGCGCCTCGCTGACGGGAATCGCGCCCGAAAGGACTCGATCCGCGAGCGTCGGCCCTTCGACGAGTTCCATCACGAACGCGTGCACTTTGCCGGAATCTTCGAAGCCGTATATCGAAGCGATGCATGGGTGATTGAGCGATGCAAGGAGTTGCGCTTCGCGGTGGAAGCGCGCCAGGCGAGTGGCGTCCGCGGCAAACGCCTCGGGCAAGACTTTCAGCGCCACGTCGCGCCCAAGCTTCGAGTCGCGCGCGCGATAGACCTCGCCCATCCCGCCCGCACCCAGCGGCGAGACAATCTCGTACGGCCCGAATTTTGTTCCCGCCGCGAGGCTCATTTCCTACTCCCGTGCACAACTCGTCTCGGTTCTTTCTGCCAATTCAGAAGGGCTTGCGGAGGATATCACGGAGTTCATTTCGCGATCGCGATGTGCGATAGAAGCAAAGTCGGAAGGGCGAAGCGACGCTAGGATTCTTCCTTGAACTCGCCCCTTTGCAGAGAGAGATACCGCTCGTAGCCCAGCTCTTTGATTTGGTGGACCTGGGATTCGAGCCAATCCACATGGCCCTCCTCGTCCTTGAGAAGAGTGACGAAGAGGTCCCTCGAGCCGTTGTCCCCCTGCTCCACGGCGACCTGGATCGAAGCGTTGTACTGCTTAACGGCCCCCAACTCGAGTTTCAAATCGCTCTCCAGCGCGTCCTTCACGGAACCGCCCACCATGAGCTCGAGTGGCTGCATCGTTGGGACGCCGTCGAGAAACAGAACGCGCTCGATCAGCGCTTCGGCGTGTTTCATTTCGCCGATGGATTGTTTCTTGATGTACGACCCGAGCTTGTTGTAGCCCCAGTTTTCGCACATTTCGGCGTGGATGAAGTATTGGTTGATCGCGGTGAGTTCTTCGCGAAGCGCTTTATTCAGTTCTGCGATGACTTTAGGGTTTCCCTTCATGACGCGAGAGTATGCCAGATTTCGGAGGAACAGGCAAAAGGGCGCCGCGGAACGAAGCGGGACGGGACTTTGGCCGCGCGCAGCGTCGTGGTAGCCTTGCGAGCGGGATCACCCAAAGGAGATTTCCTTGGCGACATCGAAATCCGGAAAAGCTTCCGCTGCCGTCCGCGCGCGCGCAAAGAAGATTCGAGTCCTGCTCACCGACGTGGACGGCGTGATGACCGACGGCCGCGTCTGGCTGCTCTCCGAGCCCGACGGCAGCACGAAGGAACTCAAGGGCTTCGACGCGCACGACGGCGTGGGCATGATGCTGCTGAAATTGGCTGGGCTGCACACAGGAATCATAACGGGCCGGGCCTCGTCCGCGGTGGCGCGCCGCGCGGCGGAGGGCGGCGTGGAATTCATCTATCAAGGCGTCCCGTACAAAATGCCGGTGTACGAGGAGATTTTGCGGAAGAGCGGCGCAAAAGAGTTTGAGGTTGCCTACGTCGGCGACGATCTCCCGGACATTCCGCTGATGAAACGCGTGGGATTGGCGGTCGCCGTGGCCAACGCCGAACCGGAAGTGAAGCGCGCGGCGCACTACGTCACGGCGCGAGCGGGCGGCGACGGCGCGATCCGCGAAGTGGTCGAGCTGCTGCTGAAGTCGCAGGGCCGCTGGGAAGAAATGATCGACAAGGCCCGCGCGTAACGAGAGTGCAATTGATTGTGATTCGCGATAAATCGAAAAGAGTCGAGAAGGAAAGATTCCTCTTGCTTGCGAAGCGGCTCGCCGAATCCTCCGATCCGAAAGAGCGGCTCCGGATTCGCAAAGAGCTCGCGAGGATGACTTTCGGGACGTAGAGGGCAGCTCATAACTTGTCCTCTTTAGGAGGGCGCGACTGGTTGGGGTTTGCTCGTATTGCGAGCCCGTCGTTATACATGATCCCTCGCGAGCAACAGTTTGCCGAAAAACTTCACGCCTACACTCTGCCACGACAGGGTGAGGCAAATACTCGCGTGAGAGACCTTGTGGACATGGTTCTATTGATTCAGTCCGGCACGTTGACCAGTGACAAGGTCGCTGAGGCAATCCACGTCACTTTCGAGCGTCGCAAGACACACGCATTACCAGGCACGCTTCCAGTACCTCCTGCGGAGTGGCAGAACCCGTACCGCGCGCTTGCGCGCGAGTGCGATCTATCAGGTCAAGTCGAAAATGCGTTTGCTGTCCTGCAAATTTTCATGGAATCAATCCTGGGCAGGTAGCAGATGTTCGCCAGCGGACCTCTAATGGCAGGCTCATCGATCACCGTCACGATTCATCGCGGCAGCAATGAAATTGGAGGCAACTGCGTCGAAATTGCCACGACCAAGTCGCGCGTGATCCTTGATGCGGGCATGCCCTTGTCCGAGATGATGGACGACCGCGCTTCAAGAAGGCGCAAACCGGATCGTGATGGCCTGATCCGGCGTGGTGTCATCCTACCCATACCGGGTTTGTTCAGTCCCGGCTCAGAGATTGAGGGAATCCTTCTGAGCCATGCCCATGGCGATCATTTTGGGCTGATCAAGTACACGCGTCCTGAAATTCCCGTCTATCTCAGTCGCGGTGCCAGCAAGATGCTCTTGGCAGGCTCCCTGTTTGCGGGACAGCATGGTGTGCCCAAGGCGCGGGAAAAGATTCTCACGCCGGGCAAACCAAGACGCATCGGAGATTTCAGCATCACGGCATTCCCAGTCGATCATTCCAGTTATGGCTCCCTGGCGTTCCTGATTGAAGCTGGAGGGAAGCGGATCGTTTATTCGGGAGACCTGCGCGTGCATGGCCGCAAACCGGGGATGGCAGAGGTTTTGTTAAAAGCCATTCGCAAAGCTCCTCTGGATTTGCTCATCATGGAGGGAACCAGCTTATCTCGGGAGCAGGACCCCGGACTGAGTGAACAGGACGTTGAGACGGTGCTGGTCAATTCACTGAAACAGACGCCGGGTTTAGCTCTGGCGATGTTTTCGCCCCAGAACGTGGATCGTCTGGTGAGCTATTATCGTGCAGCGGTCCGCACCGATCGCACCTTAATTCTCGATCCCTATGCGGCCTTTATCCTGTATCTGATCAAGAGCGAGTGCAAGGTTCCCGATCCGTTTCAGGCCAAACACATGAGGATATTCGTCGCAGAATCGTTTTTGCGTAGCATGGCGGGCCGTCGTTTGCAAAAGCTGATACCCCGGATGAAAAAGGTGGAAGTCTCTCGCGCGGAAATTCTCGCTGCGCCAAGAAACTTCTTGATGATCTTTCGTGAATGGATGTACGAGCGGGTTTTTGAGAGGAAGCTACCTCCAGGGTCGAGGCTCTTCTACTCCTACTGGCCCGGCTATCTCGACACTCAACCCCGGCTGAAGGAGCTTCGCGCCCAGCTGAAACAATCCGGGTGTGGGTTCGATCTTGTCCATGCCAGCGGCCACATCTACTATCAGGACATCATGGAATTTATTGAGCGGGTAGATCCAATAAAAATCATGCCGATACACACAACCGCAGCGGTGGAGTTAGAAAAGATATTCTTGACTCGTATTGTCAGAGAGTCTTGCTGCGAGGTTAAATGAGTGAAGTTTATCAAGAATGGGCCGATGGCTTTAAGGGTCTTAAAGATTTTACACAACCCACAGAAATGGCAATCAAACAGGTGCTGGCTTACTATTCACAAGCCATTGCGGAAAGTGATCAAGCCCAGCGAGAGGGTTGGTCTCATGCGTTGAGTTATCGCAAAAAATCCAAGGATGGATCGTACCGTGGCGAAAAGGAAATCGAAAGACTGTTGTTTGAACGGTCTCCAATTGAAATTGTTCGCGAAAAAAGTAGGACTCTTTCCTTGGAAGTAACCGATCAGAATTTCCCACTAGCAAAGCAACCCAAGGGGCAGGTTTTATGCGATGCATTGGGGTTTATTCAGCATCGCCGCAGATATCATCCCATTGCGATTGAAGTAAAAGTCACCGACGCAAATCCTTGGTTTGCCGTCGTCGAAAATCTAATCCAAATTCGCCTAACTCGCTTTAATCTTCATAACATCGAACAGCACGCTATCAGACATAGTTTGGCGAATAAAAATCTCCAAAAAGCTCGGGGTGCTTGGGGGCTTGTTCTGGCACCAAGCAAATACTTTGACCAGAATCGACCTCATCTCGAAGCCGCTTTAAAGCTAATTCAGGAACTTAAAAGCAAGACAGAGGCTAGAATCATCCTTGCATCGACAGATGATCTCAAGGAAGGACGCCTAAAGTGGACTGAGAATAGTTACTGGCCATCTTGACTAACGATCAGAAAGTCCGCGGGGGTTTCACAATTAAATGTGTCGTTCGAGAACTGTCCCCACTACCCCCTGCGGTAGAACTAGCCCTGCAGAGCCTGTCGTCCGTGGCCGGATCCCTCGGCGGGCTGATTGCCTGCTGCAAAAGCAGGCGCGTCCCCTGTGAGTCGTGGTGTCATTTGTTCTTGAAGGTTTGGGACCGTTCGACCCTACCAAAGTCGATAGCGCAAAGGGATGAGCATTCAAGGGATCAGTAAACTGACCGGCTGGGATCGCAAGTGGCCGCCTCTTTTTCAAGTTCTCAGATATATGCGCGCTTTGACCACCACCGGGGAAGAAATCGAATCATTGGTTTGGTGCGTTAGCGGTGGGATTTCCTGCGGGGCGCCCGCTCGTATCCCTCAGCGAGTTTGTCCTCAATGCGCTTCCACATCTGTGCCTTGGCTTCGGCTTTGGAGGCAAAGGACAATTCTTTCCACTGCACTTTTCGGGCGGGGATTGCTTTTCGCTTCCGCTTGAGAAGCCTTGCTGACGCCCAACCCACGTTCACTGTTCTTCCGCAACGTTCTATCTTCCACAGCTTCATGCTGTAGCCGCTGTCAAGAACTGGGTTCAAGCCAAAAAAGTAATAGATCCTCACGCCGCAATCTCCCTGAGCAATGCTAATGCGACGGTCGCTTGTGGGGTGAATTTTGAGCGGCGCGGTTGTCGAGGGGTACATCAGGAGCGGGAAGGGAAGAGCTCGTCGATCTTCTTCATGATCCGCTCGGCAAAGGCAATCGCGTCATTGATTGCGGACACTTGGGCGAGGCTCGGCCGGGTGCTTTCGAGCTGGGAAAGCTTTCGGGCGGCGAGGATGCTCGCCGCGATGAGCAAGACTCGTTTTCTTCCCTCGTCCACGGCGGTATAATACGGCTTCGCTTTTTGTTTGCCTAGCGGATTCAAGAGGATTCGAGAGGATTTATGCCGCGCGGGAACTGTGCGCTTTGTCGCCTGGAAAAAGACCTCGTGAAGAGTCACTTTCTTCCGGCCGGGTCCTACAAGCCCCTACACGCAGTGAGATTGATCGTGAATGAACCAATGGTGATAACGAACAAGCGAGTGATCCAAACCTCGCGGCATATTACCGCGCACGCTTTTTGCGCCGTTTGCGAGGATGTGTTCGACAAAGGAGGCGAGGCCTGGGTCCTTGATAAACTCGCTACGCTCACGGCGTTTCCTCTCCGGGATATGGTTCTGGCAGCGCCTCCGGTCGTTGATGAGCCCAATATCAAAGGATTTTACTGCGATTCAATTGTCGGATTGCAAACCGAAAAGCTTGTCCATCTTGCGATGGGAATCTTTTGGAAAGCGGCCGCGCGAGCGTGGAACGTGATCGACGGGCCGCTACCACAGCTTGAACTCGGGCCATACAAAGAACCCATCCGACAATTCGTGCTCGGGGCGACTCCGTTTCCGCAGAATATCCACCTTATAGCGTTCTTGGATTCCGGCACGCCGCCGTTCGTCGCGACAACGTCCCCGCGCCGTTACCGAGAGAGCGAATGTCAAATGTTCGGGCTCTACTTGAACGGTCTGCAATATTGGCTCTTTGTCGGAAAGAATGCGCGCGCTCAGGTTGGAGACTCCTGTCTTGCGACCGCGCCTGGCCATCCCATATTTGTGCTTCCCGACGCGGGACAATTCATGTCTGCCGGCTTTGGAGATGCGGCGAAAGGAAGAAGGATATCGACGGGTGTGATGAAAACGTTCGAAGCATGGAATGCGCTGAGAGACAAAGAGTGACCATGGGTACGGATGTGTGCTTTGTGGAAGACTCGTATCACTTATGGAAGGATAACTATGCCAGAATGCCGTGCTGTGGAGGCAGGGCATGGGAAAAGCGAAGGCAAAGTCACTTTTCTGGTCTCTGGGACGGCATTGGTGGGTTTGGATGGGAGTAGCTCTATACCTCTTGGGATTGGTTCCTGCTGTCACCGAGCACGTTATCCCTCGCTGGGTTTATTGGCTCGCGGCTCTTATCTGCATCGTTATCGCCTTCTACAATGCGTGGAGTGAAGAGTATGACCGAGCGGAACTTCAGAAGCGCGAACTTGAAGAAATGTATGCGGACGTGGTGCTCGATTGGTTAAAGAACAATCATCCGGCGATATTTACCGCTGCTCACGTAGCTCAGCGTATGGACTTTGATGTTGGTAGGGTGACTAAGGGTTTAAAGATGCTCGAAAAAGAATTTGGCGTTGTGCATGACAACGGCGCTCGCGGATGGTCCTTCGAGATGATGATCTCTTTACCTTTGATTTCTAGTCTTCGACGGTTGGTGCCTCCGCCAAAGAAAGAGCAAGGGGGCGCTGTATGAGAATTTTTATTGTGTTAGGACTGCTGCTAAGTGGATTTGCGGTTGGTTGTCACCGTGCAGATCCCCCCGGCCAGTGGATATTTGAGAGCTACAACGCCAACACAGGGTACGTGTTTCGTAAGGATGGGGTGCACTACAGAGCTGAGTGCTTCACCACGACTTTTCGCGGGGAGGATCCAATAGAGTCAAGGCGGCAATGGCAAGAGGCTACGGGTAAAACGGGCAGCGAGAATCCTAACGAGGATGTTTGCTCCGAAGTGCTTCCCTATCTGCACAAGGTCATAACGATGAAGGACGATCCTGAGACTCATCCAATGCTGGATTACACGGACCCGAATGGCACGGTTGTTGAATTTGAGATTGTCGAAGCGAAATAGGGGTTTGTTCAATTTGGCAGCTAATCGCTGCGGCGGTGCTTCTGTTTACTACGTTTTTTTTTGCAATCACGAAGCAGTATTCGGCTTAAACCGATGAACAAGCGATTCAACAGGAAAATCAGGGTGATCTCCAAAAGAGAGAAGTGGTGGCCATTGGGCAATTTGTTTCAACGGCCAGATAGGAATAAGGAGATTGCTCCAAGGTCCCTTCCTAACATTAGTGAGAGTGATTGGGAGCCCGTGATTCTTTTGTTGGGTGAAGTGAATGGTGGCGATTTGAATGGCCAGATGACCGATAATCATTGTTGTCACGCCACCGTTTGCAACTACCGGACTAGATTCTCCCGCATGAACCTGGAACCCACCTGCGTCGAAACCGAAGGAACTCTTGGAGTATCTTCCGATCCAAATGTCGGTCCCCGCAGGAATTGAGGAGTTTGAGCGTAACTGTTCTCGTTCACTTTTGTTATAGAAGTTGTTGTGTTTTCGCCCTCTCACCGACTCCATGACTATCGCGGTTTTTGCTGTCCAACGCGCAATAATGATTTGTTGTGCGTGGTCTAGGAGTAGTGTCATGTCTTTCATCAGACATCCGAGTGTTGGTTTGCTTTCTTCTTCGAGATCATGCATCCAACCTTGATTGCATTTTCCGCAAACGCACTTGGATGTCAACGCAGGACTGTTGATTAGTCTGGGTGTGGTATCTCCGATGACATGACGAATTGGAAGTTGCGGGCGCAGCCTATCTATTATCCATTGGGGCCAAACGTGTTCTTTGGAATTTGCTTTGTTGGAGCAAAACAGGCAGGACCGTGTTTTGTTTGGCGCATTGGTGCTCACGATTGAATTAGCCTTTCCACTCCCCACAGCTCGCTAGTCACTCTCGCCGGCATTGCCGGGGTAACGCGCAACGTTTGGTGAATCCGGCAGAAGTTATACCAGGCGAAGTGAAGAGCACAAGCAGCCTTCAACCTCTCCATTCTCTTGAGAAGGCATTTGTAAGCCGTGTGAATCGGCATGTAGTGCTCCTCGCTAATTTAGACAGTCAGGGCCTCGTTTTTTAGTACAGCCGTGAAAGCCAAGAAGGCCTCGTGCGGAGCGCGATTTCTGACTACACGGTGCGGCCGGTCGTGATTGTACTCCTGGCCACAGCGACCGACTCCCGTGCCTCCTGGACGGTGCGATTTTCCGCCGTCCAGACTTCTTCTTTGAAGCTGCGATGGAATTGCTCGATGTAGGTGTTCCCTTTCAGATGGTAAGGACGTTAGAAGCGATGCGCCCGCGCGGTGCGTTGAAGACCAGCTTCGCGCAGAAAAATCCAGGCCGAATCTCGCGGGGTCCAATTGAACCCAGTGGGGTCCAATTGGGGTCCAAAAAGGCCCATTTTCAAGTCAGATTCAAGTAGGTTAGCCGTGTAAGGGCAGTTGAAACATCGTGAGTTATGGAGCGGGCGATGGGAATCGAACCCACGTCCGAAGCTTGGGAAGCTTCTATACTGCCATTGTACGACGCCCGCCCCGACGCTTCGAGGTTGCTAGAATCAGAGGCTACCACTGCCCGCATTCGTCCGCAATGGGACGCGTTCACCGCTAGTGCTCTGCGGGTTCCGTAGAGGCCGGAACGAGCAGCGTGAGCGCGTCCGGAACGATGCGGAAGCGCAGCGGAAGCGCGCCGACGGGTTCGCCGTCCACCTGCGCATAGAGTGTGCCGCCGGTCATGGGGGTGCAGTTGACGTCCGTGGTCTTCCAAGCGGTGATTCCCCGCACGCTGCGCAGCCTGCCGAAATAGAGCGCGGGCAGCGCGAAGAGGTAACGCAATCGGCTGCGCGTCGAGAAGGCGACGATTTCAAAGGAATCCTCGAAGAGGCTGGCGTTGCTGGTGATCTTGAACGGGCCCCCGTATTCGGCGGTGCGTCCAACGACGATGAGGGACGCCTCGATCGTGCGCTCCGGCGACTCAATACGCATCACCGGAAAACTGTAAGTGAGTAGTTGCCGGAACCCTTCGAACCAGTACGCGAGTACGCCCGCGTTTTGCTTCAATCTTGCATCCACACGATTGACGATGGCGCCGTCGGGCCCGCTGCCGCCCACACACAGAAAATAGCGGGGGGCGCGGGGCGGGCCGGCGGTTTCGCCGTCTTCCTGTGACGGGATGCAGCCGAGCGCAATGCGGCGCGGAATGCTCGTGGGAATCAGGTGCGCGGCGGCGGGGATGTCCCACGGGATGCCAAGTTCCTTGGCGAGGATGTTGGCCGTGCCCGCCGGGAGCAGCGCCACCGGCACATTGCTGCCGGCGAGGCCGTTGATAATTTCGTTGACTGTGCCGTCGCCTCCACACGCGATGACGAGGCTGAATTTCTGTGCGACGGCCTTTTGCGCGAACGTGGTTGCCGAGCCCGCCTCCGTCGTCGGGGCAAATTCGACTGTGATGCCGGCGTCGGCGAGGATCTTTCCGGCTTCATCGATCTCAGCGAGTCGGCGGTGGCGCCGCCGGCCGCTGACGGGGTTGTAAATCAGGACCGCATTGTGAACGGGTCTTACCACGCGTCGCCCATCCTCGTGCTGCGTGAAGGGAGTCGCACATTCCTTCGCATCTGCGCTGCGGGCCGCGTCAACGGCATTCCGCCGCCTTGGCCAAGGGTGCGGGAGACGCAGCGCTTCGCTCGAGAATGCGCCGCAGGATGTCCGGAATCTCGAAGACGGCGCGATTTTCAAGAGCGGCGGCATTGGCGCGGAAACGCTCGAGGGTGTTGTTGCGCAACAATTGTTCGACGGCCGGCACGATCCGGCGAAAATTCTTGACGGCGATTCCCACCTGGTTTTCGGTTACCCAGGTGGCGTTGTAGCGCTCCTGCGGAAGCGTCCACGCGTTGCACTCGACGATGACCGGCAGTCTCATGGCGATCGCTTCGCTGACGCTTCCGGGGCCGGGCTTGCCGATGAAGAAATCCGAGAGGTGCATGTAATACGGAATGTTCGTCGTGAAGCCTTCGACGAAAATTGGTATGCGCGTGCGGCGTGCCGCAAGACGCGCGCGAACTTTTTCGTTGCGCCCGCAGATCAGGATGAGCTGTACGGGCAAATCCGCTTTGTCGAGGCGATCGAGAATCCGCTCGATCGTGCTCGATCCGAATCCGCCGAAGAGAACCAGGCCGGTGGGAAGATTCGCGCCGAGTCCGAGCGCGGCGCGCGCGGCGGCGCGATCCGCGGTCTGCGGCTCGTAGAAGCGGGGATGAAGGATCATTCCCGACGCTCGGAATACGCGCTCGGGGCAAGCGGTGAACGCGAGGGCCTGGCGCTCCGCGAAATCCGTGCCGCAGATGAAATCCTGTTCGCGGCGCTCCATCCAGAAATTCGGCGGATAGTTCGCGAGATCGGTGAGGATCGTAACAAACGGCCTGCCGGGAAACGCAATTTGAAAACTTTCGCCGAGCACGCGATTGAAGTGCGGCACGAAGGAAACGACCATGTCCGGCGAAACGGATCGCCAGTACTTCGTGAGAAGTTTCACGAGCGCGCCGTGATACACGCGAATTGTGGCTTGCAGGAGGAGGAGCATTTTCGAGCTGCCCAGCGTCCATCCCGTTCGCAACATCGAATTGTAAAAGTCCTGGATGCGAATCCCGGTGAGGCGGCGCAGGACGTCGAGCTTGTCGAGCTCCTCCTGCAAATTCATCAGTTGCACGTCCCAATCCGGTTGCCGCGATTCGATCGCCAGCCGCAAAGCGGTTGCGGCGCTGCGGTGCCCGCCACCGGCGTCGAAAAAGACGAATTCAATGTGTTTCATAGGGCGGGATAGGAATAGCACAGGACTGGCCAATGGGAACGCCCGGCTTAGGGGAAGGATGGGTTCGTGTGCCGAAAGAGTAATAAGTCCTTTATTTACAAGAGCTTTGCACAGCTGTCATCAGGCCGTAACAATGCGCGCTTACAACAGAAACATGAAATGCGACCTGCACATTCACTCGCGGTTCTCAGGGCCATCGACGCTGCCGGTGCTGAGGGGATTTTGCCTGGAGTCATACAGCGACCCGGATGAAGTGTACCTGGAATTGAAGCGCCGTGGGATGGACCTGGTCACGTTGACCGACCATGACTCACTGGATGGTTGCGAGGTGCTGAGGGAACGCGCGGACTTCTTCGCGAGCGAAGAGGTCACGTGTTGCATGCCGAGCGGCACCGAAGCGCACATCGGCGTCTATGACCTGAATGCGCGCCAGCACGTTGAGATTCAGAGGCGCGCGAAAGACTTGCCCGCGCTGCTGGCCTACCTCGGAGAGCAAGAGCTGTTTTTCTCGGTGAACCACGTTTTTTCCTCGCTCACCGGCGCGCGCAAAGAAGAAGATTTCCGCTGGTTCGTGGACGGTTTCCCCGCATTTGAGACTTTGAACGGCCACATGCTGCCCGAGACGAACCGGCACGCCGCGCGCCTCGCGCGCCGCACGGAGAAGATCGCTCTCGGCGGCAGCGACGCTCACACGATGGACGCGGCGGCAACTGCTTACACGGAAGTGCCGGGCGCCGCTAACAAGGAAGAATTTCTGGCCGGGCTGCGCCGAGGGTATTGCCGCGCCCGCGGCTCGAACGGGAGCTACCTCAAGACGACCTGGGTCTCGCTCCGGGTCGTGTGGGAAGTGCTGCGCGAGGAGCGCTGGACGGCGCTGCTGGCGCCGCTCGCGATTCTGGTCCCCGCGTTCACGTACGGCAATTTCGCGGCGGAACAGCTTTTCGCGCGCCACTGGGCGAAGCGGATCGTGCCGTCACGCCGGAAGCGCGGGAGCAAGAGATTGCTCGGCACATCGCTTGGGACTTCGCTGCGGCCGGCGGCGATGGAGAAGACGTCATGACCGTGGCGCGGGCAGTCTGGGGGTACATCGACAGTCGGGACCGAAGGCTGATGCGGCGCGTTCATCGCTGGAGGCCGCCGCGGTGGTTCCGCATCTGGATGATTTCGTCCACGCGCTGCGGCGATGGCTGGCTGTGGTACGCGCTGGGCGTCATTCTGTTGATGTTCGGAGGACCGCGGGGCCTGACGGCTGTGATTGCAGCGGGCGCCGCGGCCCTGATCGGAATCGGCCTCTTCAAGCTTCTGAAGCATGTCAGCCATCGGCGGCGTCCTTGCCAGTTGGAGCCGCACTGCTGGTCGCGCGTGCTTCCACCGGATCAATTTTCATTTCCGTCTGGCCATTCGATTACGGCTTTCGCCATTGCCGTATGCGTGGGACTGTTCTATCCGCAGTTACAGGACGCGCTTCTTTTCGTCGCCGTGTGCATCGCGGTTTCGCGCGTCATCCTTGGAATGCATTTCCTCAGCGATGTCCTGGCGGGATCGGCAATCGGCGCGGCGCTGGGCTACGCTTCGTTCCATCTCTTTCTCTAATCTCCCGGGAGCAACTTCCCTCACAGGAGGCGCGGACTCGCGCGCGCAGTAGGTCAATTTCCGAGAGCAACATCGCCTGGCCACAATTGCCTGGGTGACGACTGAGATCATCCGTTTTCATGATTGCTGAATGAGATCGCGATCAGGTCGTGGCACGCAACGTCGTCAGTTAGGCTCCCGCATCGTCTATTGGGGCCTCTCCAGCGGCGTTTCTCGCGGCGATCCGGCCCTGGACGATGCACCTTGCCATTCCATGCAAGCTGAAGCCGCCTGCTGATTCGCCTCCGCAATAAAGGCCGGGTATGATTTTGCCGTAGAAATCTACCACCTGACACTTCGCATTTATCCGCAGCCCCGCACGCGTGTCATGAATCACTGGTGTAGCCCATGCAGCGTAAAAAGGCGGAGTCTGAATCTTATACTTAGGGTCTGGCTTCGCGAATTCGAGATCCTTGCCTGTATCCACATACGAGTTGTATTTGTTCACTGTGTTCTGCAGAGCGTCAGGCACCATTGGTTTTCGCTGATGTTTGTTTGTAATGTTGCCTGCAAGCTCTCGAATCGTCCTCCCAGAGAAAAAGTATCCGGATTCGCTATCCACGTGAGGAGCGGTAACGGTCCAGTCTTCGCGTTTCACTGCGTTTGCGTCGAATATTGCCCAGATTGGTCCCCCGCCATTTGCCCCGTCTCCCGTCCCCGCGAGGGCAGCATTGAGGAAATTAGATGGAGAGTACCTACCATTGGAGGCGTTCAGGTAACTTCCGGGAAGGTACGGTTCGACAGAATCGTAAGAGTTCGCAGCATTCGGAGTCTGGCGGCCTTCCATCTCATTATAGAACCTCAGCCCCAGCTGGTTCACGAGGATCAAGTCCTGGAAGTCTTGTACGGAGAGGCCTGTCGCACGCGCGAGAGGAAATACTGGACTAGTGGGCTGCCACGCTAAAAAGGCATAACCATACTGGCACCCAATCCTGCCCGCTTTCGTGATGTTCAAACCGAATTCCGCCGTTTGGTTGTACGTTCCCCAAAGAGACGCTCCGACCGCAATTGCTGCAAGCTCTCCGCTGGCATCTTGACTGGAATACGGCTCTCCAGCCACGCCATCGTATTCCTCGGTCAGCCTGGGGTCGAAGATGCGGCGGAAGTTCACGTTACTGCTCGATCCGCCCGTGGCAATGATGACGCCTTTGCTCGCACGGATCTTTAAGGTTTTCGCTTGATTCGATGTCTGTATTCCAAGAATCCTTCCAGACGTGGATTGCTCCCTTATAATGGCCGTCATCCTGTGCTGCAAAAGTATCTGCACTCCCATCTTCCGGGCCGAGGCTTCGAGCGGTCTGATTAACCCGACGCCTGACGGGGTCGTGAGTTCATTCTCGGGCCCGACCGGCAGGCCAGTCTGAACTAGCGGCCAGTTCATCGCAGCTATATGGTGCGATCTTGGAGCGGAATTCCCCGTCGCATTCGATCCGAACGCGTCCGGAGCACGTGAAATAAATGTCACGCCATGGGCCTTGAGCCACTCGAACGCTTGAGCACTCTCATCGGAAAACGCACGGATGATTTCTTTGTCGTTGTATCTGTAGTCCGGGAATCCGTTGGGTTCCACGATGGACCAGTCTGTCAGATCCGCAAATAGAATATCCGGCGAATCCGCGATGCCGTATTTTCGCTGCGCACTCGTCCCGCCGCCGAGAGCCAGATTCCCCGCGCTCAAAATTGCGTGCCCACCGACGTCCCAATTCGCGTCGATCAAAACAACGGTGGCACCCTGCTCGACTGCCTCGATGGCCGCAGGGAGCCCTGTGGCACCAGCCCCCACAACGACTATGTCAGCCTCTTTGTCCCACTGCCCGCCGCCGGGCTTTCCGCGCCCCTGCGCTTCAGTCCCAGCGAGCCCTGTAAGAACAGCCGCTCCCAACGCAGTCTTCTCGATGAATTCTCTTCGCGAGAGGGGTTTCTTGCTCCTTATTTTTTGTTTCATTCTCAATGTCTCGCCATACCCCGCAATTGTCGTTGGATTCTATCATGTTGAAACGAGGACTTAGCTCGGGCGGTGGACGCAAAGCTCCTAGACGTTTGAACCCGAAATGTCGCCATTAATATGGTAGGGAGCCAAGCCCGACGATTCCAGACGAGCTGTCACCGACTCGGAGGGCAATTCATTATCGACTCGCGCGCGCAAACCTACTTACTATCAATCGTGCTAAAGTGACTCGGCTCCGGCCATGCCTACCGGCAGGCAGGCCAGCCGGAGTTGGGGGAATCGTTGGCTTACCGCGATTTGCGCGAATTCATTGCGAAGCTTGAGAAGGAAGGGGAACTGCGGCGAATTTCCGCCGACGTGGACCCCGTATTGGAGATCACCGAGGTTGCGCAGCGGGTCCTGCGAGACGCGGGCCCCGGTCTCTTCTTCGAGCATCCAAAGGGCTCGCGCGTCCCGCTCGCCATCAATCTCTTCGCGAGCGAACGGCGAATGAATCTGGCGCTTGAAGTCAGCGGCACTCGCGAAATTGCGGACCGCATCCGCTCGATGATCGATTTTCAATCGCCGCAGGGCCTTCTGGAAAAAATCAAGATGCTGCCGAAGCTGGCGGAACTGGGCTCCTTCTTCCCGAAGACGGTGCGCAGCGGGCCGTGCAAGGAAGTGATCCGCCGCGACGATCTCTCCCTGCTTGATTTCCCGATTCTCCAGTGCTGGCCCCAGGACGCCGGGCGGTTCATCACTTGGCCGCTCGTGATCACCAAGAATCCGGAGACCGGCAAGCGCAACGTGGGCGTGTACCGCCTGCAAGTGTTCGACGAGCGCACCACGGGCATGCATTGGCAGACGCAGAAGCACGGCGCCGAACATTTCCGGCGCGCGCGCGCGGCCGATCCGAACGGGCGCATCGAAGTCGCGGTGGCGATCGGCGCAGACCCGGCGACCTGCCTTTCCGGCATTCTTCCGGTTCCCCCGGACCTGGACGAATTCATGTTCGCGGGATTTCTGCGGCGCGAACCGGTGGAACTAGTGCCCTGCGAGACGTGTGCGCTCGAAGTCCCGGCGAACGCCGAAATCGTTCTCGAAGGCTACGTCGATCTGGCAGAAACGCGCACGGAGGGTCCGTTCGGGGATCACACGGGATTCTATTCGCTCGAAGGCGAGTATCCGGTCTTCCACGTCACCTGCATCACCCACCGCCGCGACCCGATTTACCTCACGACCGTGGTGGGTCCGCCGCCGCAGGAAGATTTCTTCATGGGCCATCTGGTCGAGCGCGTCTTTCTGCCGGTGATGCAGATGCAATATCCGGAGATTGCGGACATTGCGATGCCCGCGGAGGGCATCTTCCACAATTTGATGCTGGTCTCGATCCGGAAATCGTATCCGGGGCACGCGCGAAAGATCATGAGCGCGATTTGGTCGCTCGGGCAGGCGATGTTCACGAAGGTCATCGTGGTTGTGGACCACGACGTGAACGTGCAGGACCCGAGAGAAGTCGTGTGGAAAACTCTCTGCGCTCTCGATCCGGAGCGCGACGTTCAATTCGTGCTTGGCCCGGTGGATACGCTTGACCACGCAGCGCGCATGCAGGACTTCGGCTCAAAGATGGGGATTGACGCCACGCGGAAATGGGCTTCGGAGGGTTTTCTGCGTCCCTGGCCGGATGAAATCAAGATGGACGATGCCACGCGCGCCCGCGTGGACGCTCTTTGGAGCCGGCTGGGAGTCAAGCGATAGGGAGCGAGTTTGGTTCGTTCTTAGCCGTTATCTGCCGCACAATTCCCACAGATTGCCAAAATTTGTCGGAAACTGGCCGGAAGGGCAGTCTGCCCGGCCCAAGTGTCAGGCGTATTCTTAGGACACCACGTCTTTTGGTTTGCTTGACACTCTACTTACCGAATGCCAAATTCGCTGACAGGTACGGTCACCCTCGATAGCTGCTGAGGGGTGTCGTCCGAAGTGGACACGGGATTTTTGGGGACCCGTGAGAAAGCTGCGAAGCGACGAGTGGCCAGGGCCAGCGTTTTCAGCGAGATGTCTCGTTGAATCTGCGGCCCGCGCAGTCTGAGGGGCTGTGACATGTTTGGAAAGCCAAGACAGGTCCCGGTGGTGGGTCTCGACATCGGTTCGAGCTCGATCAAGTCCGTCGAGCTGAAATCCACGAAACAAGGTTACGAACTGGTGAGCTTCGGGCTTGAGCCGCTGGCGCAGGACACCGTGGTGGACGGCGCAATCATGGACGCGCCGTTGGTGGCCGGCGCGATCGGCGGAATCTTCGACAAGCAGAAGGTGAAGACCAAGAACGTCGCGACTTCGGTATCGGGTCATTCGGTCATCGTCAAACGCGTGACCTTGCCGATGATGTCCGAAGAAGAGCTGTTCGATCGCGTGCAGAGCGAAGCCAGCCAGCACATCCCGTTCGATATCGCGGACGTCAGCCTCGACTACCAGTTGCTCGAGTCAGTGGACTCGCAAATGGACGTGTTGCTCGTGGCGGTGAAGAAAGACAAAATTCTGAACCACACGAACGTTCTGGCGCAGGCGGGGAAGAACCCGACGATTGTGGATATCGACGCCTTTGCCCTGCAAAACTGCTTCGAGGTCAATTACGACCCGGACCCCGGACAGACCGTGGCCCTCCTGAATGTCGGCGCCAGCGTCATGAACATCAACATCGTGCGCGGCGGAATCCCGTTGTTCACGCGCGACGTTTCCGTGGGCGGCAACCAGTACACGGACGCGCTCCAGAAAGAGCTGGACCTCAGCTTTGAAGACGCGGAGAAACTCAAGCGGGGCGAGGCCATCGCGGGCGTCGCAGACGAACACAAAGTGCAGATCCTCCGGTCGGTCTCCGACATTTTGATCCTGGAGATTCAGAAGACCTTTGACTTCTTCCGCGCGACCGCCAGCGGCGAGAACATCCAGCGCATTTACATCGGCGGCGGAACGGCCCGAGTCCCCGGACTGGTGGAACTGCTTCGCGAGGAATTCGCGATGCCGGTCGAGGAGCTCTATCCCTTCCGGAAGGTCATCATCAATCCGGGCCGTCATAACGAAGATCAGATTCGTGAACTGGCGCCGCGTCTCGCGATCGCCGTGGGCCTGGCGCTGAGGAGCTTCGACTAGCCATGATCCGAATCAACCTGCTCGGAAGGGCTCGCCCGAAGGCCGCGCGCAAAGCGGTCCCGCTGGAAGGCGCGTTACAAGCGGGGCTGTTGCTCGCCGCGGTGGTCTTTTCCATCGGCGTGCTCTGGTATGAATGGGCTCAACTCGACGCCGATGCGCAGAAGACGAGTGCGCATATCTCCCAGCAGACGCGGGAGAAAGCGCGTCTCCAGGACCTAAAAACCCAAGTGGAGAACTTCGAGAAAGAGAAGGCGGTTCTCCAACAACGCATCAGCATCATCGAGGACTTGCAGCGCAACCGCACCGGTGGCCAGGAGCTTCTGGACGCGCTCGCAAATACGGTCGGCCGGACCGATACGCTTTGGCTGACTTCCCTGGATCGAAAGGGAAACGCGCTCTCAATCAGTGGCTCGGCGGGCTCCATCAATGCGGTGGCCAACTTCATCACCGAACTGAAACGCTCGGGCTACTTCGACCACGTGGAAATCAAGGAATCTCACGAGGACGATGCGAACAAGACAGTGGAAACATTCATCTTCGAGCTGACGGCGCAGTTCGCGCTTCCGCAGGCCAAGCCTTCCACTTCGGCTTCCGCCCCGGCACCGAGCCCGGCGCCTGTTCCGGCGAGGAAAGGATAGCGGGCGATGGCGATCTCCTTTCGCGAATTTCCCTGGTACATCCAGGCCCTCATTTTTGTGGCGCTGGCCGTGGTCCTGATCAGTGTAGGAATCTTTCTACCGGTCTTGCCCGTGGCGGCCAAACGCAACGCAGTCGCTCAATTGCACGATCAAGCCGCAGCCCTGGACCAGCAGGTGACCTCGCTCGAAGTCTACGAGCGGCGCTACGCTGAGTTCAGTCAGGATGTGGGCGCGCTGCACAAGCAACTGGACACGCTCCAGGCCATCGTTCCCGAAGACAAGCAGCAGGATGAGTTCATCCGGCTGCTGCAGGGAGCGGCGGCGGCCTCTGGAGTTCAGCTCCGGTCGCTGACGGCGCAGAGTGTCGTTCCGCACCAATATCATTACGAAATGCCGTTTCTCGTCACCGTGGACGGCCCCTACTTCAACGTCGTGGACTTTTTCTCGCGCTTGAGCCGGCTGTCGCGGATCATCAACGTCCAGGATTTGTCGCTGGGCGCGGTCGATGCGGCGAAGGGCGGGAGATATCCAATGCGTCCGGGGACTTCGGTGACCGGCACTTGCATCGTAGTCACATTTTTCACAAATCCGGACAATTTCGCAGCTTCGCCGGCACAGGCTCCAGCCGCAAGCCATCCCACGCCTAAGCCCCCGGCACCGGCGACCGGGAGAGTGGTGAACTGATGCGCGCAGAGTCCTATCTTCGAGTTCTCGGTTTCCTGGCGCTTGCCGGTGGGACTGCGGTTTTGGGTCACGCCGGGCAAGTGCCCGTCCAGCCCTCGCAGATTCGCAATCAACTGAATAACGCGCAGAACCCGGCGCCGGCGGCCCAGTCGCCTGCGCCGAAGACTGCGCCAAAGCCGATGCCGAAACCAGCTCCGAAACCCGCGGCCCCCAAGCCGAAACCCGCTCCGAGCGCGCAGTTGGCGCCGAAGCCTGCTCCCAATAAGATGACGCAACCGAAGACCACCACAACTGCCTCCGCGCCGCCCGTGAAGGCGCCGCCCAAGAAGGCCACGACTGCCGCGCCACCCGCGGCAACAAACACGACGGCCGAGGCAAATCCTCCCCGCGGTCCGCGGAGAGATCCGTTCGTTCCCCTCGTCGGGCAGGAACACTCCGGGGGTGGACGTCCGGCAAACCTCCCGCCTGGGAAGGCTGGTTTGGTAGTGAGCGAAATCCGCGTGGATGGACTCGTGCGCGGGCCGGACGGGATGATTGCGGTGGTTTCGAATCCGCAGGGGCGCGTCTATTTCTTGCACACAGGCGACAAGCTGTACGACGGCTCCGTCGAGCAGATCACACTAGAGGAAGTCTCGTTCCATGAATCGGGCGAGGATGCCTTCGGGAAACCCGTCGAACGCGAAGTGACGAAGAGACTGTATCCCAGTTCAGGAGAACAGCAATGAAGACCTACTGGTCCGCCCAGGCGCGCAGGCCGCTCGTTCCGTTTGCCTGCCTGCTACTGGTCTTGAGCGCCGCCATGACAACTCTTTGGGCCGGCGCCGGGACCGCGCCGGCAGCGGCCGCAATTACGGCGATCGCAGCCGTCGAAGTTGGTCACTCCGGCCAGCAGACGACGGTTCGCGTGGAGGGCACGGGCCCGTTGAGTTATCGCGTGCTGCGGTTGTCTGATCCGCCGCGGCTCGTGGTTGACTTCTCCAACGCCCGGCTGACGATGCCGGACAACCGCGTTGGGAGTTCCTGCCTGCCGGTGCGCGGCGTCCGTCTGGGCCATCCCGGCGCAAACCAGGTTCGGGTCGTCATCGATTTGGAGCGCGTTGTTCCCTACAACATCAAGACCGACGGCTCGAACTGGACGGTGACCTTCGATGTGACTGTCCCCTCCGGAGTAACCGCCGCGCTGCCGAGAAGGCCGGCAGCCCATGAATTACCCGCCATTCCCAGTATGCATTTGCCTGAGTCCCTGGTGGGTATAAATAGTTCGCTCGCGGCACCCAATGACATGCCACCTCCACCGAAGTCGGTTTCGACGCCGGCTCAGCCGCAAGGCACAGCGCCCGCCCCCGGACCAGCGTCCGCTCCCGTTCAGGAGAAGCGGTACACCGGCGACCCGATTTCGGTTGACCTCAAGGATGTCGATCTGAAGGATTTCTTCCGTCTGATTCACGAAATCAGCGGCCTCAATGTGGTCCTCGACCCGTCCGTTCACGGGACGGTCACCCTGGTGCTCGACGAAGTACCATGGGATCAAGCGCTCGACATCGTGCTGCAGAACAACGGGTTGTCGAGCTCAATTCAGGGCAACGTTCTCCGCATTGCCACCCAAGATACGCTGAAAAGGGAGGCCGAGCAGCGCCGCGATCTGGCCCGTGCGCAGTCCGAATCGGTGGAATTGGTGACCGAGACTCGTACGCTGAGCTATGGAAACGCAACGAAATTACGCGACGTTTTGCGGCGGTTCCTCTCTCCCCGCGGCGACATCTTCTCGGACGACCGGACAAACACGCTGATTATCCGTGACGTTCCCGCGACTCTGCCGGCCCTTAACGACTTGATCCGGCAACTCGATCGCAAGTCGCAACAAGTGGAGATCGAGGCGCGAGTCGTCTCAGCTTCGCGCAGCTTCGCGCGGGACATTGGCACGCAATTCGGCTTCGCATACGGCAACGGCAATAATGTGTATGGCGGCGTGGCCGGTGCGCCCAACGCTGCGAGCCCGGTCACACATTCGATCGTGCCGCCGCTTGTCGCGCTCGGGACTACGGCCCAGCTTCCTCTCGAAAGCAATTTCCCGGCCGTCGCGCCGACCAGCGGTTTCACCTTCGCGAACCAGTCCGCCAACTTCGCCCTGGATTTCATGCTTACGATGATGGAGTCCAAGGGCGTAGGCAAATTGCTATCCGAGCCCGAAGGCATCACGCAGAACAACGAGAAGCTCGTTGTGAAGCAAGGGCAGCAGATTCCGATTCAGACCACCATCAACAATACGATCTCGACCCAGTACATTGACGCTGTACTCGAACTCACCGTCACCCCGCAAATCACCGCGGACGGCACCGTATTTCTCGACGTTGACTGTCCAAAACACCCAAGTGGATAACGGTATCCCACGAATCCAGGGCATTCCGGCTCTGGACACCCAATCTGCGACCTCGAAGGTGACGATCCGGGACGGCGGCACGATTGTGGTCGGCGGCGTCATCGTTTCCTCGCAGACGACGAACATCAATCAGGTGCCGTTGCTGGGCAACATCCCGCTTATCGGCAATCTGTTCAAGGAGACGTCGGTCTCAACCAATTCGCAGGAATTGCTCTTCTTTATTACGCCGCGTATTCTTCCGGACTGAAGGTCCGGAGGCAAAGGCGCGGCGGGCGCCGAGCTCCCTGTAAGGGAGGAGACCCCGGTCTCCTCCCTTTTTTTATGACCCAAGAGATCCGACAATCGCTTGAAGCGAATCCGTGAGGCGATGGCCCACGGGGGTTCGGACGCATTACTTGTGACCTCGCCTTCGGACGTGTTCTATCTGTCCGGCTTCACGGCGCGACGCAGGAGCCCTTCTCGTCGAGCCTTCGAAAGTGACGCTGTTCACCGACGGCCGCTTTGCCGCCCAGGCGAGGGAGGAGGCCCCCCCGCGCGAAGCTGAAAACCGTCCGAGGTTCCCTGATCGCGGGGATAGGGAAACACTTGTCCACAGTCCGGGGAAGAGTGGCGTATTCGCCCTCTCAATGGACGCTTGCCGCCTGGCAGGCGCTTCGCCGCGCGGCAGGAACGCGGGCTCGTTGGCGGGCTGCGGAAGGACTTGTGGCAGGCCTGCGTGCGATCAAAGACCCCACTGAGGTGGAGACAATCCGCAAGGCGGGCGAAATCGCCTGCGGGGTCATGGAGGAGGTAATCGGCATGGTCCAACCTGGCGTGGCTGAGCTCGACCTGGCCGCTGAAATCGGCTATCGTCTTCGCCGCAAAGGAGCTAGCGGCGAGTCGTTCGAGCCGATTGTCGCTTCCGGGCCCCGGTCGGCGCTGCCCCACGCCCGCGCGAGTAGCCGGCGAATCGGGAAAAATGAGTTGGTCGTCCTGGACCTGGGTGCTATACTCCGCCGCTACTGCAGCGACTTGACACGCACGGTATTTGTGGGTCGCGCCCCTACCCGCCTACGCAGATGGTACCAAGCCGTTCAGCAAGCACAGGCGGCGGCGCGCGAATGCCTTAGCCCTGGCGTGACTGCAGAAGAAGTGGACGGGGCTGCACGGCGTATCCTGGACAACAGCCGCCTGGGCGGGTATTTTGTCCACAGCACAGGCCACGGTTTGGGCTTGGAGATCCACGAAGAGCCCCGTTTGGCACGAGGCCAGAATCGCCGGCTGGAAGCGGGGATGGTGGTCACGATCGAGCCAGGAATATATGTGGAAGGGACAGGTGGGATCCGCATTGAGGACGACGTGCTTGTCGGTGCGAATGGTTCGGAGCTTCTCACGCGACTTGGTCGCGACCTTTTGGAACTTTGACTTCCGATGAAACGCGGCAAAAAACCCAATGACAGCTCTTCGTTCGAGGTGCCCGGCCTTGATTTGGCGCAGCTTGAACGCCTGCTCGCATTCATGTCCCGCCACGGCCTCGAGGAATTCGAGTACGCCCATGGCGATTTGCGGATTCGGCTGAAGAAGGCTCTGAGCCTGGACGCCGGGCCAAGGATGTTGCCGCGCGCGGACGCGGCGTTTTCTTCGTTGCCGCAGCCCGTTCCGGAAACTCCTGCGCCTTCCGCTCCTCGCGGCCCAGACCCGGCGCATACGGCCGCAACGGCCGATGCGGAGCGCGCCCAGCCTCAAGCGAGCCCCGAGGAAGAGGCGCTTCATCTCATCAAGTCCCCCATCGTCGGAACGTTCTATGCGGCTCCGAGCCCGGGAGCCGAGCCTTTCACCAAAGTGGGGGAGCACATTGAGGCGGGCCAGGTGGTTTGCATCATCGAGGCGATGAAACTGATGAATGAAATCGAGGCGGATCTGGGCGGGGAAGTCGTACAGGTGTTTCTCGAGAGCGGTCTGCCCGTGGAATACGGCGAGCCTCTGTTTGCCATTCGCCCGGCGGCGAAGACGTAACCGGGGCATCCCTTCCGACGATGTTTCGCAAAATTCTCATCGCAAACCGGGGCGAGATTGCGCTGCGCGTCATTTGCGCCTGCAAGGAACTCGGAATCGCCACCGTAGCCGTCTATTCGGAGGCGGACCGCAATTCGCTGCACGTGAAATTCGCCGACGAGGCCGTCTGCATTGGGCCGCCGCGCTCTGCCGACAGCTACCTCAACATTCCGCACGTCATCAGCGCCGCAGAAATTACGAACGTCGATGCCATCCACCCGGGCTACGGATTTCTTTCCGAGAACGCCAATTTCGCGGAAGTTTGTGAAGCCTCGGGGATCACTTTTATCGGGCCGTCGTCCGACATCCTGCGGCTGATGGGGGAGAAAGACCAGGCGCGGCGTGAAATGTCCGCCGGGGGCCTGCCCGTTGTTCCGGGCTCGGACGGCATCGTGGCGGACGAAACGGCGGCCGTGGCCGAAGCAGCCCGCATCGGGTATCCGATCATCATCAAAGCGACAGCAGGAGGCGGCGGCCGCGGAATGCGCGTCGCCCGCCGCAGCACGGAACTGCCTGCGGCATTTGCCACGGCACGGAGCGAAGCCCTGCAGGCTTTTGGCGTGCCGGATGTCTACCTCGAAAAGTTCATCCAGCGTCCGCGCCACATCGAATTCCAGGTTTTAGGCGATCAGCACGGGCACGTGATGCACCTCGGCGAGCGCGAGTGCAGCATCCAGCGCCGGCACCAGAAACTCATCGAGGAATCGCCTTCCCCGGCGCTCAGTCCCGAGCGCCGTCAAGAATTGGGAGAGTTGGTTGTGGGCGCGCTCAAACGAGTAGGTTATTCCGGCGCGGGAACTGTGGAATTGCTGATGGACGAGGACGGCTCGTTCTATTTCATCGAGATGAACGCGCGTATCCAGGTGGAGCACCCCGTCACGGAGATGGTGACGAATGTCGACTTGATCAAGTCTCAGGTTCGTTTGGCCGCGGGCGAAGGACTCGAGCTGGTCGTCGGGCAGGTGGCATCGGGCGGGCACAGCATCGAATGCCGAATCAACGCGGAAGACCCGGAGACGTTTGTGCCGTCGCCCGGGCGCATCACCGTGTTTCAACAGCCCGGCGGCACCGGCGTCCGAGTGGATTCCGCCGCGTACGCCGACGCCGTGATTCCGTCCCACTACGATTCGCTCGTTGCCAAACTGATCTGCCGCGGCCGCGACCGCACAGAATCCCTCGCCCGAATGCGGCGCGCCCTGGAGATGTTCGTCATCGAGGGAATCAAGACGACAATCCCCCTGCACCGACGCATCCTGGCCGACCCGGATTTTGAGGCCGGCCGGATCGACACGCATTTCATGGAGCGATACGCTCCCGGCAATGGAACCTAATCTCTGCCTCGCGCTCGGCGATTGAGGCGTATCGTCGCGATCGGGCACGCGGGCGGTCGCAATTCTTGCCGCCGGGATGCCGAAGGAGTCTTGTGTTCCCGAGGCTGTATGCCATAATCGACGCGTCGCTGCTTTCCGGTTCAGAGTTACCCAAGAATGATTCGGGGCTGGCAATCGCTCAAATGCTGGCAAATTCAGGGGTCGAGCTCATCCAATACCGCGATAAGCAGTCGAACCCCCGCCAATACTACGAAATCTCCCTGCAGTTCGCGCAAGCGCTGGCGAATACGCCGGCTCGATTCATCGTCAACGACCGCCCCGACATCGCCCTCCTGACCGGCGCGGCCGGTGTCCACGTCGGTCAAACGGATTTGAGCGTCGAGGATGCCCGGGCGATTTGCGGCGCGGAACACTGGGTTGGGGTGTCCACACACAATCTCGAGCAGCTTCGGGAAGCGGACAACACCTCCGCAAATTACATCGCCTTCGGCCCCGTTTTCGCGACCGCGACGAAACACAATCCGGACCCCGTCGTCGGTCTGGAGGGCCTGCGCGAAGCTCGCCGGCGGACGCGCAAGCCCCTCGTCGCAATTGGCGGCATCACCCTCGATCGCGCTGCGGAAGTTTATGCCGCGGGTGCGGACTCGATCTGCGTCGCGCGTGACCTGCTGTGCGCGCCGGACCCCGCGGCCCGCGCCCGCGCGTATCTGCGCGTCGCTTCGGAGGGCGCACGCCCATGAGCGAGGCCGCCCGTTCCGGGGGAACGCCCGGAACGACAACGGGTTTTATCCGCGAATTGAGCGTCTTCGATTCGACGATGATCGTCGTCGGCTCGATGATCGGCTCCGGTATTTTTCTCGTCTCCGCCGACATCTCGCGGCAAACCGGCTCGACGGCCGGTCTTCTCCTCGCCTGGATCATCACCGGATTTTTGACGCTGGCCGCGGCGCTTTCCTACGGCGAACTGGCGGCCATGATGCCGCATGCGGGCGGACAATACGTTTACCTGCGGGAATCGTACTCGCCGTTGTGGGGCTTTCTCTACGGCTGGACGCTGTTCCTCGTCATTCAAACGGGAACGATCGCGGCGGTGGCCGTGGGCTTCGCGCGATATCTGGGAGTTCTTCTGCCGCAGATTGCGGAGACGCGCTGGATCATCCCGCCGCTGCGGCTTTCCGCCCGCTATGCCATCAGCCTCTCGAGCCAGCAGCTCGTTGGCGTTGCCCTGATTCTCCTGCTCACCTGGGTGAATACCCGCGGCCTGCACCTGGGCAAGATCGTGCAGAATACGTTCACTTCCGCCAAGACTCTGGCGCTGGCCGGCCTGATTCTCCTCGGCATCTTCTGGGGCAGAAATGCCGCCGCCGTCCACGCGAATTTCTCCTCTCTCTGGGCGCTGCATTCTCCCAACGCGATTCAGCCCGGGGCCGATTTTCTGCGCCGGCTGCTGCCAGTCGTGTCCGCCGCTTCCGGCGCATTCGGCGTCGTGATTGCGTTCAGCGTTGCGCAGGTCGGCTCGCTGTTCTCCGCGGACGCGTGGAATAACATCACCTTCACGGCCGGCGAGGTGAAGAATCCCCGGCGCGATGTGCCGCTCTCGCTTGCCGCGGGAACCGCGATCGTGATTGCGCTCTACGTGCTTGCAAATCTTGCGTACCTTCTGACGCTGCCGCTCGCGCAGATTCAGTCTGCTCCGGACGATCGCGTGGCCTCGGCCGCGCTGGGCGTGATCTTCGGCGGCGCCGGAGCCGCGATCATGGCGTTGGCGATCATGGTCTCGACGTTCGGTTGCGCCAACGGATTGATCCTCGCCGGATCGCGCGTGTACTACGCGATGGCTCAGGACAAGTTGTTTTTCCGTTCGATCGGACGCCTGAACCGCCATCACGTTCCCTCGAAGGGGCTCATCCTGCAGGGAGTTTGGGCCGCGTTTCTCGTTTTGATGCGCACGAGAATTGTGGATCCCGCGAAGGGAACCGTGAAGTATGGAAATCTTTACAGCGATCTCCTCGACTACGTCGTCTTTGCCGTCCTGATTTTTTACGTGCTTACGATCTTCGGCCTCTTTCGCTTGCGGCGCCTGAGGCCCGAAGCCGAACGCCCCTATCGCGCGTTTGGCTACCCGGTGGTGCCGGTGCTGTATATCGCGGCCGCGCTGGTCATCATGTCGGTTCTCCTCCTCTACAAGACGCAGACCGCGTGGCCCGGCCTCGTGATTGTGCTTGTGGGAGTTCCGGTGTACTTGATTTGGTCTCCGCGAGACCGTGAGAAATCTGTGTCCGGGCCAGCCTCTGATTGAAAAGAGCTTCTTGAGAAGTTCATAGGAGATATTGTTTTCAGGCACTGTGGCACGTTGCAAGCGAAAGGGAACATGGTTAATCAACTGTTCGTGAAAAAGACGCACGAAACGCTGATGGAAGAGCTTCGCGATCACAGCCGCTTGCGGCGCGTGCTCGGTCCGGTTCAGCTCACCAGCCTCGGCGTGGGAGCGATCATCGGCACGGGGATTTTCGTGCTGGTGGGAGTCGCGGCGCACGATCGCACCGGCCCCGCGCTGATGCTGTCGTTCGTCGTGGCGGGGATGACGTGCGTTTTCGCCGCGCTGTGCTACGCCGAATTCGCCTCGATGGTGCCGGTGGCGGGATCGGCGTACACCTACGCCTACGCGACCCTCGGCGAGCTGTTTGCCTGGATCATCGGATGGGACCTGATTCTGGAATACGCGGTCGCGTCGTCCACCGTCGCTCACGGCTGGTCGCATTATTTTCAGGACTTCATCACGTTTTTCCATTTGCATGTGCCGCACCACTTTACGAACGCCCCTTTTGATTTCAATCCGACGAGCGGCCGGCTCGCGCTGACCGGAACCTGGATCGATCTGCCAGCCGTGGTGATCGCCGCGCTCATCACGGTGATTCTCGTCAAGGGCATTCGCGAAAGCGCTTCGTTCAACGCCGGGATCGTGATTCTGAAACTCTCGATCGTGTTTCTCGTCATCGGACTCGGCGCGCATTACGTGAATGCCGCCAACTGGAAGCCGTTCGCCCCGTTCGGTTACGCGGGGTTCGCATTCTTCGGCCATACCTTGGTTGGTCAAACCGGTCCCTCCGGCGAGCCGCTGGGCATGCTCGCGGGCGCCGCCATCGTTTTCTTCGCATACATCGGCTTTGACTCGATCTCCACGCATGCCGAGGAGGCGCACAATCCCTCGCGCGACGTGCCCATCGGAATCATGACGTCTCTCATCCTCTGCACGGTGCTTTACATCGCGATGGCGGCCGTGCTCACGGGAATGGTGCCGTACCACAAGATCAACATTGACGCGCCTGTCTCGGACGCCTTCCGGCAGGCCGGTCTGCCCTGGGCGCAGTTTCTGGTCTCGCTCGGAGCCATCGCGGGCATCACGTCGGTGCTTTTGGTGATGATGCTGAGCCAGGCGCGAATCTTCCTGGCCATGGCCCGCGACGGCCTGCTGCCGCCCAAGTTTTTTGCGGCCGTGCACGAACGATTCCGCACGCCCTGGAAGTCCACCATACTGACGGGCGCGTGCGTCGCGACGATGGCGGCCCTTCTTCCACTGCGGATTCTCGCGGAGCTGGTGAACATCGGCACGCTGCTCGCGTTCGTGATCGTCTGCGCCGCCGTGCTGATCATGCGGCGCACCCACCCGGAAGTGCATCGCCCGTTTCGCGCGCCGTTCGGTCCGTTCGTGCCGGTCCTGGGCATCCTGAGTTGCCTGATGCTGATGTTTTCCCTGCCTAAGGAGAACTGGCTGCGGCTCGGCGTGTGGCTGGTCATTGGCCTCATTATCTATTTCTCCTACGGCCGCAAACACAGCCGCGTCTGGCAAAGGGGGCGGGAGTGAGGCCGTTCGCGTGGGCCTCGCGCCGCCGGATTCTCGCGGCGGAAGATCATAACTGGAAAGGTACTCCCCTACCCCCCTCCCCCATGTTTTTGTGTAAGTGCTGAATCCAAAAGGGTTACGGGCAAGAATCGTGGATCTGCTGATTCTAAAGGGGTTAAAGTCCTGTGTTTTCAACATCATAAGAAAATGCTTGTAAGTGCTGAATCTAAAGGATTTAAAGTCCTTTGCTGTGTATGACTTTCGGGGTGTGCACAAAAATGGTGCAGGTTTGGGGAGCGGGGAGGGGGAGATCGTAACCCCTCGCAAGGAGCGCTCGGGGTAAACCCCTCGCGAAGGGCGCTCGGGGCAAGCCACAGATGGACACGGATGAACACGGAGGGGGAGAGTCGGGGTTGCGAGGCCGGGCAGGAATCGTTCGAAATGTTGTTCCGAGTTCACGCATCATGTTAGCGCCGCAGTTACCATATGTCAAGTATATTCTATAGGATACTGTTCGAAAAGAAGGTTCGGATCGAGGGCTCAATTACGTCGGATTCAAGAACATCCGACTCTTCGCTCGCGAAGGGTCGGGCACCTGGAAGTTCAACCCCGAACGCTGCGCTGCCCGCCGGCCAATTTTCTCAGCGCTCGCTCTGTGTAACCTCCGCTATGTGGGAGACACCCAAGCCTGCTTTTTTGCACTCTCCCCATAGGGGCGAATCAGTTGTCAAGATCATTGGATTTCGAGGGGCGTGGCGGCGTGCCAGTTCGAGCAAGCTTCCATCCACCGGCCCAAACCGCATGACAATGCCGACCTCCATGTCCAAGAGCCTTACAACCTCCTCATCCATGCCCATGTTTAGAAATTCCTCATAGACGCGCCGCCAAAGTTTATTCTGATCGTGCGGTTCGGTCTCTCTTATCCAGTGATAAAGTTCAACAACCACGGAGGCGCTCGTAGTTGTCATCTGTCTAAATGAAGCAATAAAGTTGGCACACTTCTCGTAGGATTCGTCGTCCTTGATAAACCGCAGGGTCCGCCTCAGATGCTCCAGCCGGAATTCCGTCACCGCGTGAAATAAAACCATCTCCCGGATCGGGCCTGTATCCAGGATCAACAATTCATGGCGTTTAGTAATTTCTGATGACGTACGCATCTACACCTTGGCTCAACTCGTGGGAATCGGAGCTGCAGGGATGTCATACATGCTGCAAAGTGAGTAACGATGTCTTTCCAGGGTCATTAGCAGCCCTAGCGAAGCACCCTTCAACGCTTGAACGGATCGTCTAAAAGCTCGAAAAGATTCACGTTGCTGGTATGGCTCGAACTCCTCTGCGGAGCGCTCAAACGTGGTTCGGAATTCTTCCCAGAACTTGTGCGTCGTGTAGTGGTTTGGAAGCAAGTCGGTCCCGTTAATGAGATATTCAGCGACATATTTTGGAAGGTCTCGCTTTATAGAGTCCAGATCTGGGTACAACGGTTTGCTATACGCTCGCGCTTTGTATTCCCTGAGTGCTTCTTCGACTTGCTCCTTGAAGAGATTGGATTGCATGAGGCCAGCGAAGAAAGTCGCTGCCGCCGCCTCAACGGCAAAAACAGCGTTGTCGTGAGCAGCGATAAGTTCTCCGAAGCTCTCATTGAGCGAATCCCCGAGGAAGTCCTCGAGATTCGGCCGTTGGTTTTCATCGATGTATTCGACGATGGGGCGGATGTATTCGCATTTCTTTGAGTAGAATCGCCAACTCACGTTGCCATTCTCGGACAACGCCAATTCACGCCGAACTCTCTCGATCACGGGATTGAGGATTGCATAAACCCAAGCCTGCACGCGATTCACGCGCGGGGGATAAATATTGGGACGCGAGGTCATAACTTCTATAGTTTATCCCATCTTCAGGGTCACGCATCCACAAAAAGGTGGACCAACAGAGATGCGGAGCGACCGATGCCTTCGTGCTCTATTGTTTGGCGAACGATCGTGGCGCAGGAATGCCACTCCGGTGCGCGGCAACCCGTCGGACTGAACCGCCAGTCAGCCGCCTTCTCTAGGGCTGGCGGCTAGCTTGGCCTCTGACCTAGAACTTCTGGGTGGGCCGTCCTTCGTTGTTTGAAGGGCGGGGCATTTTCGGGCGTCATCGTCACCTCGATCGATTGACGGGGGCGACGCGAGCGAGCCCGCGTTTCTCGCTGGCCGTAAGCCTGCCTGCGGGCAGGCGGACGGGAGGCAGGCTTGTCTCCGCCCGCCTTTCTCTGCCAAAGTGCAGACGCATGACCCCTCTTCCGCCTGGCCGCCGTTCGATCCATCTCGCGGGGTAGGACTACTCCTCCGCTGGCGTGTACTTTGTAACGATCTGCGCATTCCGCCGGGCGATGCTGTTCGGCGAGATCCGCGGCGCGAAAATGATCCCCAATGTTCTGGGCGCGATCATCGAAGCGACTTGGAGCGACCTGCCACATCGTCTTCCGTCGGTTGCGCTGGACGCCTTTGCGATGATGCCGAACCATTTGCATGGGATCGTCGTGCTGCATAGGAAGAAGCGGGCGGAGACAAGCTCCGCCCCTACAACTGACACACCATCCTTGACGGTCGCACGGGTCGTTCAAACATTCAAATCCATCGCGCGCTTGCACGTTAAACAACAAATCGGGCGGGCCATCCCCCTTTGGCAGCGCGGCTATTTTGAGCACATCGTGAGAAGCGGAAAAGCTTTGAGGGCAATTCAGCGATATATCTGGGAGAATCCCGCTCGATGGCAGTTTGACCGCGAGAATCCCCAGGTGATGCTCCCGTCCAATTTGACCGCAGAGCCCTGGGAAGTCTGAGGGCCATTGTTGTTCTCGATGTCTTGTAGGGGCGGCAGGCAAGCCGGCCCACTCCGCGGGGCAGAATTGCCGTGCGACTGGATTTTTTGGCGGGAGTGAGCGAGAGTGTTGCGGGGCAGAGGACTGCCCCACACGCCCATGGCATCGTCGCAGACAGACCGCTTGCGCTCACTTTTGCGCAGAACCAACCTTTGGGATCGGAGCGCTTTTCTCATCATCGTGTTTTATGCGCTGCTGGCTGCGATTCGCAGCGTGGGCGCAAACTTTCGTATCCCGACGGTTTTTGGCTTTCTGTGTGTCGTTGCGATTGGGTACTTCGTGTTTGTGCGGGGGATCGGCTGGGTGCGCCGCCGTTTGCTTTGGAGGCTGCGCAACCGGCTGATCGTGGCCTATCTATTCATCGCCGTGGTTCCAATCCTGCTCTTGGTCACGATGGCCGTGCTTTCCGCTTACCTGCTCTACTGGCAATTCGGCGCGTATCTGGTGTACAGCGATTTGCAGAAGCGGCAGGATGAAGTCGCGGTCGCAGCGGAGACGCTTGCCACATCGCTGGCGGTTGAAGAGATTTCCACGGGGAAGCCCGTGAACGCGCTCGCGCTGCCGCCGCGTACGGCCGCGTTTCTCGATATGGCGCGAAGAGATCTGCCCGGTCTGGAATTCAATGTCGGGAAAGACGAGGAGCTCTTGCAGCGCTCGCCGGCCCCGCCGGACTCTCATTTTTCAGGAATGGTTCAGTCGAAAAACCAGCTTATGCTGGCGGCGGTTGTCGCGCGTCCGATTCCCAAGGGGCGGCTCGTTGTTTCCGTGATGGTTCCGGTAACGCCGCGCCTGATCGCGACGCTCGGGCCGGAGCTGGGCCCGATCCAGGTAAACGTCATGCGCCGGACCGATGAGGCCAACCCGGCAGGCGTGGCCTATTCCAGCGGCGGGCGGCGCTTCGTCGCCGAGCGGGAGATCGTGTCGCCGGGGCGCAGCATTCCACCGAAGGCCTATTGGTTCGATATGAGTATTTCCGGCGTCGCGAAGCTCAGTGCGATCGACGCCGCCGCAATCCCGAATCCCGCAGCGGACCTGCCAGTATTTGTTTCCTTCAGCACCAGGCCCTCGCGGCTAAACCAGAGTCTGTTTGTCTCGGTTGGCGAACTGGGAGGAATCGCCGTAGACGTGCTGCTTATCGTCGGGGTGGTATTTCTCGTGATCGAATTCGTGGCGCTGATCACGGGCGTCATTCTGACGCGCACGATTACGCGCGCGGTGAATGACCTCTACAGCGCCACGAAGCGCGTGCAGGCCGGAGATTTTACGTATCGCGTGCGCCTGAAGCGCAGAGACCAATTGGGCGAACTCGGCCAATCCTTCGACACGATGACGGCATCGGTCGCCTCGCTCCTCGAGGAGCAGCGCAAGACCGAGCGCATGGAGAACGAATTGTCTCTCGCACGCGAGGTTCAGACGCAGCTCTTCCCGCGTGAGCTTCCGTCGATGCCGGGCGTCGAACTGGAGGCGATTTGCCGGGCTGCGCGCGTGGTGAGCGGCGACTATTACGATTTTCTCGTGCTCAGTCCTTGCCACCTGGGCATCGCGCTCGCGGACATCAGCGGGAAGGGAATCTCCGCCGCGCTTCTGATGGCGAATCTGCAGGCCGCCCTGCGTAGCGAAGCGGGGCTCGACGGAATGGCGCCGGTGGAGACGGCCCGGGTCGTTACGCGGCTCAACCGGCATTTCTGCCGCAGCCTAGCGGAAGGGCGGTTCGCGACGTTTTTTTACGGCGTGTACGATCTCGAAGCGCGCACACTGCAATACACGAATGCGGGCCACTTGCCGCCCGTCTGCATCTCGAACGGTGAGATTCGCAAGCTCGAAGCGGGCGGGATGGTGCTCGGAATCTTCGACGATCGCGTTTACCAGCAGGAAACCGTGCCAATCGATCCGGGCACGTTGTTCTTCGCCTTCAGCGACGGTCTGATCGAGCCCGAGAATGTGTATGGCGAAGAATTTGGGACGGAGCGGCTTGTGGAGGAGGCCGTGCGCCATACGCGTTCGCCGGCGAGCGCTGTGGCGCATGCTCTGATGGCCGCCGCGGATCAGTGGGCGGGGACGCCGGAACAGGCCGACGATATGACCGTGATCGTCGCGCGCTTTTTGGCGTCATCGGCCGCGGCGGATGCGGCGCACGGCGCTGGGTGAGGCGGGCTAGGCGTTCGCTTGAGCGCGAGCGAACGGCCACGTGCGATTCTTCACGGCGCGGATGAGGAAGATCAAGACGCCGATCGCGGCGAAGACCAGCGCGCGATGGTAAAGGGCTTTCTTGTCGTGCAGGACCAGCGCGAAACCAGCAAGCGTGATCAGCACCGGTAGGGGATAGAGCCACATCCGGAATGGGCGCGGCTGATCGGGCTTCACGATGCGCCAGACCACCACTCCGACGGCCTGAAGGCCAAACATCAACAAAATACGGATCACGACCAGCGCCGTGACCAATTGGCCTAAACTGAAAACGCTGAAGGCGGCGGCCAAGAGTCCGAGAAAGAGGACGCTTCGCCCTGGGAAATTGTGCTTGGGATGAAGTTTCTCGAAGAAGCGGAAGAAGTTGCCGTCGCGCGCCGCAGCGAAGGGGACTCGCGAGTATCCCGCGAGCAACGCGAAGATGGAGGCGAAGGCCGTCCAGATGACCATGACGGCGACGAGAGTTCCGGCCCAATGTCCATAGGCTAGCTGCACGGCTCGCGCGGCGACGAAACTCGATGCGGAATTCATCGCCATCGTGTGCAGTTCGGAAAACGGCACGACACCCAGGATGCTGATGTTCATCGTGATGTAGAGAATCGCGACCACTGCGATGGAAAGCAGCATCGCGCGGGGAATCGTTTTGCGGGGCTCCTTGATTTCTTCGCCGAGGAAGCAGACGTTGTAGTAGCCCCAATAGTCGTAAAGCGCGATCAGCAGCGCCGCGGAAAAACCCGTCCAGAAGCCGGAGACCTGTGGGCGCGACCACCCGGCCGGAAACGCCAGACTGCTGTGGAAGTGAGTCAGTCCGGTGAAAATGACAAAGCCCATTGTGCCGAGCACGCCGACCCATAGGAATTTCGCGATGCGGCCCACACCGGTGATTCTGCGATAGACAAGAAACGTGGCGAGCAGTGCCGCGGCCATGGCGACGAGCGTTGCGCCGCTGACGCCGAACGCCAGCTTCTCGCTTCCCATGAATTTGAATCCGAAGAAACTGAATTGCGTGCTCGCCTGGTAAAAAACGTTGCCCAGCTTGGGGAAAATGTAGGAGGCGTAGCCTGCCAGGCCCACGCAGCCCGTCGCGATCGAAATCGGCGCGCTGACGATGAGTTGGAAGACGAAGAGGAAGGAGAACAGGCGGCCGAGTTTGTTTCGTCCGTAGATTTCCCCAAGATACTCGTAGGAGCCACCCGCTTTGGGCATGGCGGCGCCGAGTTCCGCCCAAATCAGGCCGTCGCACATCGCCAACAGCGCTCCGGCGGTCCAGCCGTAGATCGCCTGCGCGCCGCCCATTTTGTTGACCAGATTCGGCAGGGTGGCGAAGGGGCCGACGCCGATCATGTCCACCATCGCCAGCGCCACTGCGGGTAGAAGGGTGAGCGCGCGAGCGAGTTCGGGCCGGCCGGAGCGCGTCATTGGGCCAGTTGCGTTCATTTGTGGCGGAGTTTATACTCCAAACTCTTTTTCAAAGGCAATGAAAAATCTTTGCATGCGATTCCGGCGCCCAATTGCAATTCTTTTCTTCGCGCTGCTGCTCGTCCCCGCCCTCGGGCGGGCGCAAACCAGCCAGTCCGCTACTGCACCGCCACCCTTGGGGCCGCATCCCCGTGTGTTGATCGTTGTCGCGCACCCGGATGACGAATCGTGCTTCTCCGCGACCGTTTACGAAATCACGCACAACATCGGCGGCAGCGTGGACCAGCTCATCATCACGAATGGCGAAGGCGGCTATCGCTACTCGCTGTTGGCGGAGGGCTACTATCACGAGCCGCTCACCAACGAAGCGGTGGGACGGGCGATGTTGCCGGACATTCGCAAGAGGGAAGTGCTCGAAGCGGGCATTATTCTGGGCATCACGACGCATTTCTTTCTGGACGAACGCGACGTCCGCTACACGCTGGATATCGACGAGGTTCTCACACAGCATTGGAACGCGCCGCTGGTGCTGGAGGAAGTGAAGCATCGTCTCGAGGTCGGGAAATACGACTTCGTTTTCACGCTGTTCCCCAGCGCGGACACGCACGGCGCGCACAAAGCCGCCACGATCACCGCGCTCAACGCCGTGGCGGAGTTGCAGGGCGATAAGCCCGTCGTGCTCGCGTGCCAGGACGCTAGTTCAACGTCCGCGACGCCGCTCGATTGGACAGGTTTCCACAGCGCGCAGCATCCGTACATCGTCGCGCCGCAGCGCTACATCGTGGATCGCAACGTGAAATTCGGCTTCAACAACGTGATGGATTATCAGATTATTGCGAACTGGGTGATCGCCGCGCAGAAGTCCCAGGGCGCATTCCAGATGGGCGTGAATGACATCGACAAGGAGCAGTTCGCAATTCTCGATCTCGCCGCGCCGTCAGCCGCCACGAAGGCCGATCAGTTGTTCCGCGCGCTCAGCGACACCGCCGCCCATCCCGTCCCCCTCCGCCCGCCGAACTCTCCCTGAACCCCACTAGGGTTCTTGAAGGCGCTCGGGCAGTAGAAAATGTCCGATGGGAGCTTTCTTGTCTGGCGCTGGCGGCGCTCTGACCCGTAACCCCGCCTCGCCAGTACTCGTGGTGATTGTTTCTCTAGGGTTTCTCGCCAGAGAGAACCGCTACCATTTCCTTCTTGTGGCCTTCCCTCGCATGGTCAAGGGCAGTCTTGCCTTGTGAATCACGAATCGATGGATCCGCGCCATTTGCCAACAGCACTCGAGCCACTTCGGGCGAGTCGCAATTGATCAGCGCGGTGATTCCGTACTTGTCCTGCGCGTTGACGTTTGCGCCTGCGCGAATGAGCGCTAGCGCGGCGTCGGCTTCCCACGTCGCATCAATCAAGGCAGTGGTTCCGTTGTTATCCCGGGCATTTGGATCAGCTCCAGCCCGAAGCAGAATTTGCACTACCTGGGCTCTGTTGATTTCCGAAAACCCCGCATCATCTCTCTCGTATTGGTCTACGGCTTCCATCAGGGCCGTCTTGCCGTCCTTGTCCTGTGCATTTACGTTCGGGCGATGTTTGAGTACCTCGGCCACAATGCCTGGGACTCCAGATGAGGCCGCCGACATCAACGTCGTCTGGCCTCGCGCGTCAACGAACCCGACTGGCACGCCAATACTCAATAGCAGTCTCATCGCCTCAGAATTCCTGGATTTACAAGCTCCTTCGAAGGCTTCCCCAATCTCCTGTGTGTCTTTCTTGCCGGCGCCTGCAGCTAACAGGATGTGGAGCATCTCAATATTTCCCCGGTATGCTGCCTCCGATAACGGAGTCTCGCCACTGTCATCTCGCCCGTTCAGTGGAACCCCGGCCGCCACCAAATCACGGAGGGCGTCGGGAGTACCCTCTTTTGCGACCTCTGCAAGCGCGTTCGCAGCTTTCGCGGATTTGAAATCCCATTTCTCCGCTTGGAGGCATCCAACTGTATCGTCATTGCCTTTGGTCCATCTCTCGACCTCGGAAAGGCGGTCGATTGATTCCTCCAAATCATTAACTGCGGTCGGCATTCCGATCAGTAGTCCTCCATAGTCCTTCAACTGCTTCGTGTGCCCGTCGAATCTGATGGAGATTGTGTAGGTCGGAAAATCTGTCCCTCCCCAGGCATACTCGTCTCGCAGCGGGAAATAGTCGGCGTCCCGAAATTTAGTCACTAGTTCGTGAACATTTTCATGAGGAATCGCGCATTGATGTTGCCCTTTGATGGCCACCGACGATTTCCCGTCATAGAGAACGGTACCGTCGCCATGAACTTCGACTCGATACGACGGGCAAGAGCCCAGGCATCCAGTCCGCGTGAGCGTGATAACTATGGAGTTCCAATCCCGTATTTCCGGAAAGCGCATATGCAAGATCGGTTTGAGCTCCGGGGGCAGGACAACGACCCGTTCTTCAAATGTCGCCCACACGGCGTGGCCGTCACGCTCGAACGGGCTGTAGCGCATCTTGCCCACCAGCGTCTCTACTTGGCTTCCTAGGCTCGACGGAATACCTTCGTAGAAATCTTGAACATCAGTATGTGCCGATGTAACTGCCCCATCGGGATTCACGGTCACTTCCACCACCACTCCGACGATCGCAAGTTCGTCGGGCACGCCCGCAATTAGATTAACTCGAAGCATTGGCGATCGTCCGATTCGATGAGCTTCAACCTCCCTGGGCGAGACACGAACGGACGTTCTGGTCAGGCGTGGGATTCGCGGCAGGTACATTCTGTCCGCAGCCACTAATGCCAATGAGCATGAGCATGGCCGAGGATGCGAGCATTCTGCGGAAACGATGGGTCGTTGAATTCAAGAGGTCAGCCACCTCCGATTCAAGAGTATACGCTGGTCATGCGCCTTCCCCTCCGCTATGAGTATCCGATTGCTCTCGTGGGTTGCTTGTTTGTTGGATTATCGGAAACGGACCACAACCGCGGATGGGGCTGCTGCTCTATTCGCGTTCTCTTCGAACAGTCTGTACGAGATGCGCGAGATCTCTTGCGCAGTTAACGACTTAGCGAGGCTCCAAAATGTTCCACGTGGGACACTGGACGCGTCGGGCGGCGCGGCTTCGGCTATACTTGGCCTCGTATCGAAGCTTGCCTACCCTGACGGCAGGCAGGCGGCACGTAGGCCACGCCCATGAAACTCCTCACTGCAGCACAGATGCGCGAAGCGGACCGGCTCACGACCGAGCGGTACGGCATTGCCAGTCTGCAATTGATGGAGAATGCGGGAACCGCCATCGCAGAAGTTCTGTTCGCCGAGATTTCCGATCTTCCGCGGCGAAAAATCGTCGTGCTGTGCGGCAAAGGCAATAATGGCGGCGATGGATTGGTGGTCGCCCGCGTTCTGCATGAGCGCGGCGTAACGCCGCAGGTGGTTCTCTTCGCCGATCCCTCTTCGGTCCAGGACGACGCGGCCGTGAATCTCAAGCGCTGGCAGCAAGGCACCGGCGAATTGCGGGTGTGCGCGAGCGAAGCGGAATGGGATGGCGCGCGAGGCGTTCTCGAAGGCGCCGACGTGATTGTGGACGCGCTGCTGGGCACTGGCCTGCGCGGCGCTGCGGAAGGTCTGCTTGCGCGCGTCATTGGGGACATCAACGCCGCGAGGAAGAAGAGCGAAGGCGCGCCGGATAAGCCGTTCGTCCTTGCGGTGGACATTCCTTCGGGACTCTCCTCGGAAGCGCGCGATTTCGGCGGCCCGATTGTGGAGGCCGATCTAACCGTTACGCTGACCGCGCCAAAAGTGGGCCAGTTGGTATCGCCGCGCGCGGAATGCGTGGGCCGGCTCGTGGTGCGACAGATCGGCACGCCGCGAGAGCTTCTCGACAGCGATGAGCATTTGAAATTGCACTGGCTCGAGCCGGGCGAATTTCGCGCGTTGCCGCTGGTTCGCCGCCGCGAATCGAATAAAGGAACCTACGGCCACGCGCTCATCATCGCGGGCTCGGTGGGGAAGTCCGGCGCGGCAGTATTGGCGGGGCGCGGCGCGTTGCGCTCCGGCGCGGGATTGGTCACGGTGGCGACGCCGGCGGACGCGCTTCCTACGGTCACCGCAGGCATGCCGGAGATCATGACCGTGCCGCTCGCCTCGACCGACGCCGGGACCGCCAGTCTTCGCAATCTGGATTATGGCCGCATTGAGGAGATCACCCGCGGCAAATCGGCGGTCGCGATTGGCCCCGGCCTCTCGACGAATCAGGAGACGCAGCAATTCATTCGCGCGCTGGTGGAAGGCAGTGAATTGCCGATCGTCCTCGATGCCGACGGCCTCAACGCGTTCGCCGGAGCCGCCGACCGGCTGAACGATCGCAAGTCTCCGGCGCTCGCGCTCACGCCGCATCCGGGCGAAATGGCGCGCCTGCTCGGGCGTACGGTCGCAGAGGTGCAGGGGCGGCGGCTCGAGACGGCGTTCGAAGCGGCGAGCCGCTGGCGCGCCATCGTCGTGCTGAAGGGCTACCACACGATCGTGGCCGCGCCCGACGGCCGCGCCTTCATCAATTCCACCGGCAATCCCGGCATGGCCACCGGCGGCACGGGCGACGTCCTCACCGGCATCCTGGCCGGATTGACGGCGCAGTTTGGAACGGCGGACTGGCCGCGCGTGCTCGGCTTCGGAGTGTATCTGCACGGCCTCGCCGGGGACATCGCGGCGTCGCGCGTCGGGGAAGCGCCGCTGGTTGCCACGGACTTGATCGAGGCGATTCCCGAAGCCTACGCCAGAGTGCTTGCAGAGCGAAGCCGTGCCGTCTGACCGCACCGAATTCATCACGCAAACCGCCGATGAGACAATCGCTCTGGGGCGCGAGCTGGCGGCCACGATGCAGGCGCCGCTTCTTGTCCTGCTTTCGGGCGAGCTGGGCAGCGGAAAGACGACGCTCGCAAAAGGAATCATCAGCGGGCTCGGCGCGGCGCGCGAAGAAGACGTCACCAGCCCCACGTTCACGCTCGTTCACGTGTTTCACGGCGTTTCCAAAAGCCACGCGAAGGTCTATCACGTGGATCTCTACCGCGTGACCGATTTCCACGATCTTGAAACGCTGGGCCTGGAGGACGCGCTCGCCGAGCCAGGCGTATTGCTGGTGGAGTGGTCCGAGCGTTTTCATCTTCGGAGCGATTGGCCCCGCCTTGCGATACATCTCGAGCATCTGGGAGGCGATTCGCGCCGGATTCTGGTCGATAAGCCAGAGCCCCGATCCCAAGCCTAGCAATTTGCGGAAGAAGTGGGTTAGGGCGTCAATCCGAGCCCGGCGCTGGCGCACGATGGCGGGCAGCGGGCGAGGAATCTGCTTTTCCCCACAATACAGAGAAAAAGCAGATTCCTCTGGCAAAAACCGCCCTCGGAATGACAGGTTCGCGTGTTTTTCAGCACCCTGTGAAGTCGTGCCGTGACACAAGCTCGGAGTTCTCGCGCACACTCCTTGCGGCTTGAAACGACGGGCGCGCGGTGAGAGTGGCGATCGCGGCATCGACGCGCACAAAGGCGTGGCTCCCGCGAGGAGTTCTTCAGAGAATGGTCTGCGGAGGCGATGCGCGTGTCGCGGCGGACACTGATTCTTCTTTGCGTGTTGGCGGGAACGATCGCGCTTGGCTGGATTGCATGGCGACGAAGCAACGTCCTGCCGCATAGGGCGAGATCGAATGGGGTGATCGTCGAGAAGCAGGGGGAGGACTTTGCGTCGCGCACATTCGATCCGGCGAATCCGCCGGCGGATATGCCGCCGATGAGTCCGGGAGAAGCGGCGGTGTGCGATTCGAATTTCACTTCCGGAGTGAATGTCAGCGGGGATACGCGGGATACGGATTCGACGCACGAAATTGTGACGATCACTCAGATTCGCGTGACGCTCGGGCTGAAAATCACGATTTGGCTGCCGGCCGGCGCGGCGCAGCACGTGATCGAACATGAAGACGGGCACCGGCAGATTTCGGAATTTTATTATCGCGACGCAGGGAATATCGTGCAGCGGATCGCGGCGGGATACATCGGAAAGCAAGAGACGGTGTCCGCCACCAATATGAACGGCCAGGCTGATGTGTGGCTTCAGCAAATGGGCAAAGACATTTCGGATGAATACAACAGGGAATTGAATCCGGACCCGGCACAGCAGCGCTACGACTTGATTACAGATTACAGCCGCAACGGCGTGGCTGCAGCGGATGCGGTGGGGCAAGTGCTGAAGGATGTGGAAGGAGCGGCAGCGACAAATACGGGAAATTGATCACAGTGGATTGTTGAGATGCCACCCAGCGTTTACGCGCTGGGCTAACTTGTCCCGCCGCTACGGGGCTCCGAGATCCCCCTCTCACGATTAGCCGCTACGTCAGCAGGCCGCTCTACCCCCCGTTCGGGCATTCGCGTTAGAGATTCGGCTAGGTGGGACATCCCACCAAGGCGGCTGTTAACCGTGCTGGTACGCACTCGGCTCCTCATCCTTGCGGGCGCGTCCGAGCCCTTGTTAGGCTGGGAATGAACCTCTTGCCGAGCGCGCATGATCGACCAATTGTTCGCTACCGCCGGGCCGCAGACCGGGCGGGTCAATCTGAAGCCCTATACGTCCGAGCTCTCGCTCGGTTCGCTCGCCGTTGGTGTGGACAATATCCACCACGATGTCTTCCTCAGCCCGAAATTTGTTGAGACTACTTCCGCCTATCTGCTCGAATTGATTCGCCAGACCGCAAACCTGTCGTTTCTCACCCAGACGGACCGCCGCCCGCCGCGTCCCCCGGAGCCCGGCGCGTGGAAGAAGCAACTCACGGAGTTATTGCAGGATTCTCTCACCCGGGCCAAGTATGAGAAGAATCTCGAATTGGACTTGCTGCTGCGCGTCGCGCTCACGAAGTTCCTGACGCAGGAGATCACGACCCAATTCGGCAACCTGGTGCTGGAAGGCAAGCAGTGGATTCGCAGCCGGGGCGAGGCGTTTGAGCGGAGCGAAAGCGCCCACGTGATGAAGGCCCGGCTTGCGGAGTTACAGGCGGGGCGCCGCGATATCTATCGCCAGGTCGGTCAGAATCTCTTCCAGACGTTGCAGGACATCGAGGATGTCTCGCTGTCGAAGTCCCGCCGGGCTCTGTTGGGCGACGAAGATTTCAGCGCCTACGAGATGTTCAACAATCGCCTGGCGTTCGTCGAAGGCGGCAAGGACGACACCCTCTTTCTGGAGCAATACGTCCTTTTGGGAAACTACCTGAGGGACCAGGATCGGATGGAAACCTTCGACGCGCTGCTTCTGGATTTCCTGCACGAGGCGGTGCTCTCGGGCTCGCAGGGCGACGAACTGAAAAAGGCGCAGAGCGACCATCAGGCTATCGTGGATGAGGCGCTTGCGGTGCGCGCCGAACACAGCCGGTTGGAACAGGAGCGCGCGGCGCTGGATCGACGCCTCGGCCGCGGGGACGGTTTGCTGAACCGCATGGGGCTGGGATCCGACCGCTCGCAGGTGACGGCGGCCCTGGCGGAGGTGAACCGGCAGAGCGCCGCTCTGCAGAAGAAGCTCGAAACACTCGGCCCGCAAATGGAAGCGACGAAGCAGACGGCCGCGTTTCTTGCGGAAAAATATCAGAGCCGCTTGGGCGATTTTCTCAATCAGCCGGAGAATGCGAGACGCCTTTTCGATCCCTCGATCGCTCCGGAAGGCGCGGAAGGACGCGCGCGCCTGCTGGATGAGTGGGTGGCCCGGCTCGAACAGCGCGATCTGCTGGTTCACGTTCTTGCGAGCTACCAGATGCGGCATCTCTACCACGATTACTGTCCGCCGATTCACTTGCAGCAACTCAAGAAGGCGCTGGTTTCGCGGGAAGAATTGAAGCGCGTCGAGAATGTTTTGAACCAGTTTCCGGCGCGCCAGTACTCACTGTCACGGATCGAGGATCTCTCAAAGAAGCTGCGCCGCACCCCGCGCGAAGAAGTGCGCGCCATCGCAATGCGATTTGCCGAGGATTTCATGCGCCTGCGGCGGGACGTGCGCAACTACGAGCGGCTGACCGCAGCGATGGAACGGGTCAACCTGGTCCGCAACGAAAAGACGCGCGAACTTTCGCGGTTGAACAACAGCCTGTACGAGTTCCTGCTGCTGGAAGAGGCGCGGCCGGTCGAAGACCGCGTCATCTCGCACACGATCATCAAGGCGGACGTTCGCGGCTCGACGCGAATCACGTCCGAGCTGATGGACCGCGGCTTGAATCCCGCGTCGCTCTTCAGCCTCAATTTCTACGAGCCCGTGAAGCGCATCCTCGAACGGTACGGCGCGGCCAAAGTATTCATCGAAGGCGATGCGATGGTCCTGGCGATCTTTGAGACCGAGTCGAATCGCAGCAGCCAGCGCGCGGTCTCGAAGGCGTGCGGTTTGGCGCGGCAGATTCTGGCCGTGTTGCAAGCCTACAACGATCGCGCCGAGGGGAACGAATTGCCGCGTCTGGAGCTGGGTGTCGGCATCGCCTACCAGGGCTCCGCGCCGACCTACTGGGTGGATGCGGATTCGCGCATCATGATTTCCCGCGCCCTAAATCAATCCGACCGCCTGTCGAGCTGCTCGAAAGTCGCGCGCCGCCTGCTCTCGGGCCACACTTCGCTTTTCAATCTCTTCCTGTTCCAGACCGTCCTGGAAGGCGCTACGGAGGAAGAAGCCGGCGAATTTCTGATTCGCTTCAACTTGAACGGCGTGGAACTGAATGAGGAAGGCTTCCAGAAGTTGACCGAAGAGATTGCTTTAAGCGCCGCAGAATTCGAGTGCTCGATGCCCTGGGGACGCGAGCGCAACACGCTTTACGTCGGCGAAGCGCCCATCGGCGGCGGTCTAGAGCCGATCGTGGTCCGCAAGGGTTTTGTGAGGCAAATCCTCCCCGACGGGCGAATCGGCGCGGCCTGTTCCCACCCTTACTACGAGGTGTGCACGGCCCCGAGAGTGTTCGAGCTGCTCGAGGCGCACGCTTCCGTTGCGGTGAAGAAGAGCTGAAGAGAGTCCCGCGCGTCTACCGGGATGCCGAAGGCTTTTCCGCGCTATAAACCTTTTCGTTCCCCGCAGAGCTTTCGCCGGCCAGACGGTTCAATTCGCGCACCGCTTGGGCGCGCTGGTCGTTCAGGCTTGCAATGCGCTTTGCCAACACCGCCAGAGCGGCGATTTCACTCTCCGGCGCGGCGCGTACTTCATCCTCGGCCGCCCAGAGCGAGGCATTGATGGATTCTAGCGTCCCCGTGAGGCGCGCGAGAAGCTGCCGTTGCTCCGCCGCAAACCCCGCCGTCCGGGCCGCAAGGCGCGCATCGATTTCGGACCGCTCGGCCAGCCACGCTTCCGTATCCACGCCGGCCTTGCGGCCGTGACGTATCTTCAGCGCGAGAATCGTCTGGCGGTCCAGCAGTTCGCCTACCGTCGGGTGCAAAACGCTCATATCCAGCCTTCCGGGCAAGCCTGATTCAACAGGGTACAGGTTCAGCGCGGCCGAGGCAAAAGCATTTGCAAGTGGGCTGCGAGGTCTTCGGAATGACTACGGGTGCGGGGTGGAGCTAGAAGGGGATATCTGCAGAGCCGTTCCTATGCCGATACGCCTGCTTGACAGGCTGCTAAGTTCGGCCATACCCTTCACGCTGTACCTCGTTCGCCCTGCGATTCCCGATCTCTTGCTCGTCCGACTCAATAGCGTGCAGCGTTCGCGGCCTCTCGGATGTGGCGCATGCCCGACGGCGGTTCCAGCCGTCGATGGGCGCCTTGCTTTGACGAAATTCAAGCGACACCGTTTGTTCGACGCCGGAGCACACGACTCGTGCTTCTGCCGTTCAGGAGGATTCGATGATCTTGAAAAAGAAAATGAATAGCTTTTCGTGGTTCTGGTCCCTGCTCTTGATGTTGTTGATTGTGCCCGCGCTCGCTCTGGCGCAGGACAACAACAATCCTCCCAAGAAGAACACGCCTCCTCCGAATCCTCCCGCGAACACCGGCGGGCAGCACGGCGGTCAACAAGGTGGCGGACAGGGCGGTGGTGGGCAACACGGCGGTCAACAAGGCGGGCAACCGCAGGCTGGTGGGCAGCACGGCGGTCAGCAAGGCGGTGGACAGGGTGGTGGTGGGCAACACGGCGGACAACAAGGTGGCCAACCGCAGGCAGGTGGGCAGCCCGGCGGTCAGCAAGGTGGCGGACAAGGCGGTGGTGGCCAACACGGCGGTCAACAAGGCGGGCAACCGCAGGCAGGTGGGCAGCACGGCGGTCAGCAAGGCGGTGGACAAGGCGGTGGTGGCCAACACGGTGGTCAACAAGGCGGACAACCGCAAGCTGGTGGGCAGCCCGGCGGCCAGCAAGGCGGTGGACAGGGCGGTGGTGGGCAACACGGCGGTCAACAAGGCGGGCAACCGCAGGCTGGTGGGCAGCACGGCGGTCAGCAAGGCGGTGGACAGGGTGGTGGTGGGCAACACGGCGGACAACAAGGTGGCCAACCGCAGGCAGGTGGGCAGCCCGGCGGTCAGCAAGGTGGCGGACAAGGCGGTGGTGGCCAACACGGCGGTCAACAAGGCGGGCAACCGCAGGCAGGTGGGCAGCACGGCGGTCAGCAAGGCGGTGGACAAGGCGGTGGTGGCCAACACAGCGGTCAACAAGGCGGGCAACCACAGGCTGGTGGGCAGCCCGGCGGCCAGCAAGGCGGTGGACAGGGCGGTGGTGGGCAACACGGCGGACAACAAGGCGGGCAACCACAGGCTGGTGGGCAGCCTGGCGGTCAACAAGGTGGTGGACAGGGCGGTGGTGGGCAACACGGCGGACAACAAGGCGGGCAACCGCAGGCTGGCGGTCAGCCCGGCGGTCAGCAAGGTGGCGGACAAGGCGGTGGTGGACATCACGGCGGCCAACAAGGTGGGGGACCGCAGCCAGGCGGACAGCACGGCGGTCAACAGGGCGGGTCCAATGGATATGGGGCCGGGACGCACCCGGGGCCGGGGCCAACGCGAACCGTGCGCACATCTTCCGGCAACACGTTTAATTACGGCCAGAATGGCCACGTAGCCAGCGTCATTACGCACAACGGAGCGGTGGCTCACTTCGGTCCGAATGGCCACGTCGCGTCGATTCATACGCAGAATACGACGATCATTCACGCGCCGCGGGGAGGACGAACGATCGTCACCGTGCACAACAATGTGCGCATCGTCAATTTCGGCGGGAACCGGGGCTACGTGCAGCGGACGTTCACGCGCGGCAATGCTCCGTACCTGCAGCGCACGTATGTAATGAACGGGCGCGCCTACGCTCATGTTTACCGGGGCTTCCACTGGCACGGCGGACTCTACTATCGCTACGTCCCCGCCTACCGCTTTGCCCCGGCATTTTATGGATGGGCGTACCGTCCCTGGGGCGTCTCGATCGGGTGGGGTTGGGGATGGGGGCCGTGGTACCCGTATTATGGATACTACTTCTCGCCGTATCCCGTGTACGCGAGTGCGGCATTCTGGCTCACGGACTATATTATCGCCGCCGAACTTGAGGCAGCCTATCAAGCCCAGGCGGACGCCGCGGCAGAGGTTCAGTCCAACGAATACTCGGAGCCGCCTCCTGATACATCAGACCAGGGAGAATCGAACAACGTCACGCTATCGCCGGAAGTCAAGCAGGCGATTGCCGACGAAGTGAGCGCGCAGCTTGCCCAGCAACAGAATGCCGCCTCGAACAACCCGGGCGGTGGCGGTGGCGCGGCACCGAGCAACGGCAGCGATCAGCTTCCGGCCGCGCTCGATCCCAACCAGCGCACGTTCATCGTCTCCACGGCGATCGACGAGCAAAATGCCGATGGCTCGGCATGCGTGCTGAGTCCGGGCGACGTCTTGACGCGAATCACCGATACTCCCGACGCCGATGGGAATGTAAATGTCATGGTCACGAGCAGCCAGAGGGGCGATTGCAGTTCGGGCTCGCAATTCCCGATTTCCGTCCAGGATCTGCAGGACATGCACAACGATTTCCGCCAGAAGGTCGATGATGGCCTGCAGAAGCTTTCGCAGAACGCCGGCCAGAATGGCATGCCGGCCGCTCCACCGGCGGGCCAAGTGCCTAACGCGGCGGGTCAAGTGACGCCCGACGCAAATGCCGCGGCTCAATTGCAGTCGCAACAGCAGGACGCGAACCAGGCTGAATCGGACGTCAATAATGCTGCGAGCAGCGGAAACGAGTAGCTGAGGAGATGGCTGCTGCTCCGGCTGTCGCATCCGGCCAATTTGGGGTTTTGACCTTCGCCCGGAACACGGCGAGAGGCATCTTTCGCTTCTCGCCGATTCGGGTTTGACACGCCATTGAGGTCCGTGTACTCTTTTCGAGCTTCAGTGATGCGATATTTCGTACAAACTTGGTTTGTCTCTCGCCTTCAGGACTCCCTGTCCTGTCGTTGCTGTTGTTGTTGACCCACACAAAGTAGTCCGCTCGGCCGCGGCAGGTTTTGAACCTGCTGCAAACCCAAAGCAAAGCTGAGTGCCCCGCAAGCGCGGGCGTGTATTCCAAAATTCCAGACAGGGAGAATTGCAAGATGATTTCAAACGTGAAACTGGGAGTGAGTGTATTTCCGAGGGCTGTACGGCGCTGGCTCGCATTGCCTGCCGCGCTTGTCTTGATTTTCGCGGTCATGGGCCGCGCGCAAGGCGAAGCCTCCATCTGGGGAATCGTGACGGATTCCACCGGGGCTTCAGTTCCCAAGGCAAGCGTCACGGTGAAGAACGTCGAGACAGGCGCCGAGCGTAAGTACGTCACCGACGACGACGGGCGTTTCGATGCGCCGTCGCTCGCCGTCGGCAGCTACGAAGTGACGGTCGAGAAAACCGGCTTTCGCCGGGAATCGAAGAAAGGGGTCACATTGGTTCTCGGTCAGCGCCTCGAAGTATCCGTTGGCTTGACCGTGGGCGAGATCGAACAGTCCGTCAGCATCGAGGCCAACGACTCCGGCGTCCAGGTGAGCACGGAGCAGCCCGAAGGCTTGGTCGGCGAGCGCCAGGTGAAAGATCTTCCGCTCAACGGCCGCAGCTACGACCAGTTGGTGACGCTCAATCCGGGCATCGTCAGCTACAGCTCGCAGCGCAGCGGCGCACTGGGAACTTCCAATTCCGTCGTCGGCAACATGTTCGCCGTTTCCGGACGCCGCCCGCAGGAGAATCTGTTTCTCTTGAACGGCGTTGAATTCACCGGCGCATCGGAGATCAATAACACGCCCGGCGGCGCGAGCGGGCAACTGCTCGGCGTGGACGCCGTGCGCGAATTTCAGGTCGTCACCGACGCCTACGGCGCCGAATACGGCAAGCGCCCCGGCGCGCAGATCAACATTGTGACCGCGTCCGGCACAAACGCGTTGCACGGCACCCTTTACGAATTTCTACGCAACAGCGCCTTCGACGCCCGCAACTTCTTCGATCAGGGCGCCATTCCCCATTTTTCGCGCAACGATTTCGGCGGCGCCCTCGGCGGCCCGATTCGCCGCGACAAAACATTCTTCTTCGTCAACTACGAAGGCTTCCGGCAGCATCTCGGCCTGAGCGACGTCACCTTCGTTCCCGATAATAGCGCGCGCAACGGCATCGTCGGGACCACCACTGTCGGCGTGAATGCAAGCGTGGCGCCGCTTCTCGCGCTCTGGCCCGTCGCCAACGGCCCCGAACTCGGAAACGGTATCGCCGAAGCATTTAGCCATCCACTCCAGACCATACGCGAGGATTTCGGTACCGCCCGGCTGGATCACGATTTCTCCGACAAGGATTTCCTCGCCGCCGTCTATACGATTGACGACAGCGCCGACAATACCCCCACCGCAAATCCACTAAGCCGCGACGCGGAGTTCCTCCGCGAGCAGGTAGTCAGCCTTTCCGAAACGCACTTGTTCTCGCCCTCGATCTTGAACAAGGCGACCTTCGGCTTTTCGCGCGGCGCCTTCTACTTCAACGGCGTGGCGGCGTCGAATCCCATCGCGTTCATTCAGGGGCGGCCCATTGGCGCCATTGTCATCGGCGGAAGTTCGGCGCCGAACTCTACATCGTCCATCACCCTGGCCGGAACCGCCGCGGGAAGCAATCTGCCCGCCGTGCGCAATCTCTTTACGGCAGAAGATCAGGTGAGCATCACGCACGGCATTCACCTCTTCGAGGCGGGCGTATGGTTTGAGCGCCTCGAGGCAAACGACAGTCTCGCTCAGACGCAAAACGGCCAGGCGACATTCACGACCCTGACTTCGTTCTTGCAGGGAACCGTGGCGACGTTTGCGGCCGTGCCTTCGCCCACTCCGCTCGGCTGGCGCCAGCTCGAGCAGGCCTACTATGTGCAGGACATCATCCGCCTGCGGCCGAATCTCGAAGTGCGCGTGGCGTTGCGCGTCGAGAACACCAGCGGCTGGAACGAGTCGCACGGCCGGGCGTCAAATTATCTCTTCACAAACGGCGTGATTAATACGCAGCCGAGCATCGAAAACTCCGCGCTCGCCGAGAACCGCGCGAAGTTTCTTCCCGCGCCGCGTATCGGCATCGCGTGGTCGCCTTTTGCGTCCCACAAGACCGTTTTCCGCGCGGGCTTCGGAATCTATTACTACTTGCTGGACGATTTGAGCTATCGCCTCGATCAGACCGCGCCCTACAACACGACTCTCACCGTCAAGAATATCCCGCTCACCAGCGTCGAGAACCTCGTGCCCGGCGGCGCGTTGCCCACCGGGACGCTGATCTCGCCCTCCGGTGTGCAGCCGGACATCCGCACGCCGACGATTGAATCCTATTCATTCAAGATCGAGCAGCAGATCGCGCCCAACACCACGCTCACTGTCGGCTACGTCGGCTCGCACGGGTACCACGAGCTTCTCTCCCTCGACGCGAATATTCCGGTGCCCACGATCTGCCCTGCTGCTCCGTGCCCTGCGTCGCTTGCTGCCGGAACGCCGTATATCGCCACGGGCTCGAAGGACGCGAATCCCGCGGTCGCCAACACGACGTTGTGGTTCTCGGCAGGAAATAGCTCCTACAACGCGCTCGAGGTGGACGTGCAGCACCAGCTGAGCCACGGATTCCAGCTTCGCGGCGTATACACGTACTCGAAGAGTCTCGACAACGGCGATACGACGAACACCAGCATCTCGACGAATTCACCGGCCTTCGTCTCGTATCCACTCGATCCCGCGGTGGATTGGAGCCGTTCGACGTTCGATACGCGCCATTCCGCCGCAATCAACGGGACGTACGACTTGCCTTTCGGGCGCCGCGGCGCGAGTGACTCCGGCGAATCCCGCTTGCGAAGTGAATTGATTTCCGATTGGGTGCTGAGCGGAATCGTCAGCGTCTCAACCGGCTTCCCGTTCACGCCGCAGCTCGGCTACAACCCCTCGAACGACGGCGATTCGCGCAATCCGGTCCGTCCAAATTGGAATCCGAGTTTCGCCGGCCCGGTAATCCTCGGCAACCCCAACGAGTACTTCAATCCCGCGGCCTTCAGCACTCCGGTGACGGGAACATTTGGAAACGTCGGCCGCGATTCGCTCACGGGCCCGGGCATTGCCGAACTCGATCTCTCCGCCACGAAGAAGTTCGAGATAACGGAGCGCGTGAACCTCCAGTTTCGCGCGGAATTCTTCAACATCCTGAATCACGCCAATTTCAACACGCCGAATCCCATCGTCTTCAGCTCGGCCACGTCCGGCGCGCTGACCAGCGCCGGGCTCATCACTTCAACCACCACCACCTCGCGCCAGATTCAATTTGGCCTCAAGCTCCTTTGGTAGATTGAGTTCAGCGCAATCGGCCACTCCATTCGAGCCGGGCGCTTGCAATCAGCGGGCGCCCGCTCATGACCCCCTTAAGGTGAATACGCCACGCCGTAAAATCTTAGGGTTCGTGGGTTCCACACGTATCTCCAATTCAGTACAATCTCCGCCTGGTGCTTGCGAATTGTTTCCTTCTGTTCGATCCAACGCAACGAAGTCGCGGTAGAGCTATCAGGATCAACAAAACGGAATTCGCTCTCAATGGATTCCTCGGTGTTCTCTTCCGGCAAATCCTCGGGCTGGTCCGACGGAGTTGCAAACACCGAATGCTCAGGCTCGTCGAATACTACTTCTAGTCCCATCTGAGTTAGCTTGAAGATGGTCATGTCCATCTTGATGATTCCCGTGCCGTAATCCTCTTGGTTATGTCGAACGACGATCTCTTTCTGGCCAGCCTCCACTAGACTCTCAAATTCGATCTGCGGTTCCGCAACGTGCGATACCAGGGGAACAGTTTGCACCAGCGACCAGGTGCCACCTGCATTGCGTTCCAGAACGACTAGAAAGACGTACTCGCACTCATGGGAGCGAGCGACGAGGACAGCCTGCGTGCCGGAGCTCCGCAATGTGACATGTTCCAAATCGACGGAATCTATGTCCCGGCATGGAATGTCCTGTGTCGCTTTGTTCCGGTCCTCCTTTGGCATGAATAGTTGCAACGTCTTTACCATCGACTCTCGTTGCGCGGTGGTGCCATTCAGCAGCGTGTTTTTCATTTCCTCCGGAGTCGGATGTGGGACTCTTGCTTCGCTGCCATACGAGGGAATGCAGAGCGCGACGAGATACATGCCGAGGACAGCTCGCAAAAGCATGCGGAGCCGTGCTCGAAGCGGGAACGGTCGAATTGTTTGTCGATTGGTCTCCATCGCATCAACACTGAAGAACCCTGCGGAGCCCTGCGCTTAGCCCATGACCGCGCCCTTATCGTACTCCGGGATCTTCCGGTTTGCACTCTAGCGAAATCCGGCAGACTCGCGCGGCGTCTCTAAAATGAGGCATACTTGTTGCGCGAGCGGGATGCCATTTCACTTCAGTGGCAAATTCTGGGGGAGGGAATTTCGATGACGACCAGGGAGAACAACGTGGCTCGACATGCAGTCCTTGCAATGTTTGCGGCAATTCTAGCGGTTGCGGCAATGGGCGTTGTGCGCGCGGACGATCAAACCGCGCCGCAGCCTCCGGCCGTGGGCGCCGCCGCGCCGGATTTTGTTCTGAATTCGCAGGAGGGAACGCCGGTCCATCTCAGCGATTTCCGCGGCAAGTGGGTGGTCCTGTATTTTTATCCGAAGGATTTCACATCGGGCTGCACGCTCGAGGCTCACAACTTTCAGGCTGACATCGACCAGTACACGAAAAAGAATGCCGTCATCGTGGGGGTCAGCGTGGACTCCGTGGATTCGCACAAGGGTTTCTGCGCCAAGGAAGGCTTGAACTTCAAGCTGCTCTCGGACGCGGATCACGTCGTCTCGGCGAAGTACGGCTCGCTGTGGACGGGATCCATGGGAACGATGGCGATGCGAAACACGTTCATCATCAATCCGCAGGGCGTCATCGTGAAGGAATTCATCGGCGTCCAGCCCATGCATCACAGCGAAGAAGTTCTCGCCGCGCTGACAACGTTGCAGCAAGGCTAATCACGGCGGTTGCGATACGGTTGCGACTGTGCCTTCGAAGCGGCGCAAACCACAATTCAAAGCGGCTACGGAAGCGCGGAGGCGCGCCCGCGAAGTCGCGGGCTCGCCTCCCGCAAGCCGCGTGATTCCGGACAAGCGCGCCAAAACTCCCAAACACAAGCAGAAATGGCTCGACGAGGAATTGCTCTGACAAGTTGCGCGAATGATCGCCGCTCAACTTCGCGCGATTAATTTCATCGCTTCGTGCGCCGCAATCAGGATCGGCTCCCACACCGGCGCGAATGGCGGCGCGTAGCCCAGATCGAGGTTCAACATCTCGGCGACGCGCATCCGCGCGTGCAACGCCATGGCCGCGACGTTCGATGCGTTTCGCGGCGCCGTCCTCGCCCGCCATTTGGCAGCCGAGCAGCAGACCGGTCGGCTGGTCCCAAATCAATTTCACGAGCAGCGGCTTCCCATCGAAGTATTTCGCTTTCGAGATCGAAGTGATGGCCACGCTTTGCGGCGAGAACCCGGCGTCTTTTGCTTGCGCGAGCGATAGTCCGGTCCTCGCAATTTCCAGCTCGAACACTTTCGTGACCAGCGTGCCCACGATTCCGGGAAAACGCGCGCGGCCGCCCGCGGCGTTTTCGCCCGCGACGCGTCCCTGCTTGTTCGCCGTGGTGCCGAGAGGGAAATACGCGGGAGCGCCGGTGACGATGTGCTGCACCTCGGTGCAATCCCCCGCGGCAAATATGGAATGGACGTTCGTGCGCATCGCATCGTCCACGGCGACGGCGCCGGTTCGCCCGAGCGCGATGTCCGCGGACTCGGCGAGTTCGGTGCGCGGCCGGATTCCCGTGGAAAGAATCACAAGATCGGCCGGAATGCTTCCCGCGAGGCCGTGGAGAACGGAAGTCGCGAGCGCTCCGGCGGGGCCCGCTAGCTGACTCACCGGAGCATTCTTCTTCAACGCGACCCCGTGCGAGGCGAGCACGCGCTCGATTTCGGCGGCGAGTTCGGAATCCACTCCGTCGAGCGCCGCTTCCGAGCGTTCCAGAATAGTGACCTCGAGGCCGCGGCTGACGAGCCCGTCGGCAACTTCAAGGCCGATGTAGCCGGAGCCGGCGATGACGGCCCGGCGCGGCTTCTCGCGCTCGAGGAACGCGCGAAGACGGACGGCGGAGGCAAGATCGTTGCACGTAAACACGTTTGCACGGTTGGAGCCGGGAATGTCATGCGCGGGGGCGCCGCCGGTGGCGAGAACAAGTTTGTCGTAGTGGATTTCCGCCCGCTGGCCCTGATCGGTTTCGGCGACGACGAGTTTGAATCCCGGCTCGATCGAAACGGCTTTGTGGCCGAGGCGGACTTCGATGCCGCGTTCTTTGCGAAAATAGTCAGCGTCGTGAACAACCAGTTCGGAGGCGTCGGCAACGCGGCCGGAAATGAGATAGGGCAGACCACACGCGCCGTAAGAGACGTCGCGGCCCTTTTCCAGGACGACGATTTCCAGATTCGAATCGAGGCGGCGCGCGCGGCTGGCCGCACTCATTCCCGCGGCAACGCCACCAATCACGAGCAATCGTTCGCTACGCATCCTAGCCGGCCTGCTCCGGGCGCACATCTTACCGCGATTTGCGGCTCCCACCGGAGAGGATATAATTCAGGAAGAAACCGCGCGAGAGAGTGTGCGCGAGCTGTTTCGACGATGCAAGGGAGCGCGATGGGGGCGTGGGTGGAGGTCGAAGACGCGCTGGATCTCCGGCGACGGCCAGCGGCGTCGCGAGACGATCGTCACGCGCGAGAGCTGGAGCAAGGCCGTGTGGTGTTTTTTCGCCGGCCACCGATCGAATTCCCTGAGGACGACCGGCAATTTCTGGTGGCACAGCGGCGCGACGATTCCGCCGTGCACAAAAACGTCTCCTACCGGCCGGCGACGGGCGTGCTTCGCGGATGGTCGGGCCAGCGCGAGACCGAGGAGCGGTTGAAACGCATCCTCGCCGAATTCTCGAGCAGCGCGAAAGAGTTCGTTGCCGCCTTTCTCCCCGCGTATGCGGAACGATTGCAGATGGATTACACGAGTTTCCGTCCGCTGGAGGAGGAAGGCCGGCAGTTGCCCCTGCACAAACGGAACGATCTGCTGCACGTGGATGCGTTTCCGAGCCGCCCGACGCGCGGCGGCCGCATCCTGCGATTCTTCATCAATGTCCACACCACCAAGCCGCGCGTGTGGAACGTCGGCGAACCGTTTCCGGCTTTGGCAAAACAGTACGCCGCGGATGCGGGCCTGGAACGCATTGCGAACCAAAAGCAGGCAGTCCGGCGATGGTTTGCAGTGGGCAGAGCGCGCTACTCCGCGTACGACCGATTCATGCTGCGCTTTCACGACTACCTGAAAGAGAACGGCGCATTCCAGACCGGCGGCGAGAAGACGCGGCTGGAATTTCCGCCGGGGTCGTCCTGGCTCGTGTACACGGATGGAGTTCCGCACGCGGTGCTCGCGGGTCAGCACGCGCTGGAGCAAACGTTCATCATTCCGCCCGACGCGCTGGTGGCGCCGCAAGGGGCGCCGGTACGAGTGCTCGAAGCGCTGTGCGGGCGAACGCTAGCGTGACCGAATCCGTTCCGGTTTCCGCAGCTCAGTGGATGTGGCGGGTCTTCTTGCCGAGATAATCCAACAGCAAATACTGGCCGAGCGTGCGCGGGGTGGTGAAATAGGCTTTGCCGCGGCAAAGCTCGGTGACTTTCTGCACGAACTGCACAAGGCTGTAATCGCTCGCGAGCATGAACGTGTTGATCAGAATGCCCGAGCGGCGACACTTGGCCACCTCCTCCAGCGTCTGGCTGACGACGAGCGGGTCCAGGCCGAAGGCATTCTTATAGATGCGGCCGTCTTCCAGCGTCAGAGCCGACGGCTTGCCGTCCGTGATCATCACGATCTGGCGCATGTCTTTCTTCTGGCGGCTGAGGATGCGCTGGGCGACGCGCAAACCTTCGCGCGTATTCGTGTAGTACGGGCCGACCTGCACGCGGGCCAGTTCGCCGAGCGGCATCTCTTCCGCGGAATCGTGGAACAGGACCAGATGCAATGAATCCCCGGGATACTGCGTGCGAATCAAGTGAGAGAGCGCCATGGCGACTTTCTTGGCCGGGGTGAAGCGATCCTCGCCGTAGAGGATCATGCTGTGGCTGCAATCGAGCATCAGCACCGTGGCGCAGGAGCTTTGATATTCGCACTGGTGAACCATGAGGTCCGGGTAATCGAGCTCGATGGGGATTGCGGCGCCTTCGCGGCGCACGGCGTTGAAAAGCGTCGAGGCGATATCGAGATTGAGCGTGTCGCCAAATTCGTAGGCGCGAGAGGCTCCGCCGGACTCGACGCCGGTCGCAAGGTCGCGCGTATCGTGGCGGCCGAAGCTGCTCTTGCCGAGCGAGGCGAGGAGGTCGCGCAAAGTCTTGAAGCCGAGGAAGTCTATCGTTTTGTCGGTGATCTCAAAGCGCGCTTCCGTTTCGCGCTGGCGTTCGCGGGGACGGCCGACGCCGCCACGCGGAGTCTTATCGGGCGGAGGCGTGATGTGTGGCGGCGGGCCGTCGATGTAACCCTCTTCCGTGAGGCGCTGGATGAGGCGGTCGATCAGGTCGCGAAGTTGAGGATTGGAGCGGTTCGAGTCGCCCGGATCGCCCTCGCCTTCGGGCTGCTCGTTGAGCTGCTTCATCAATTCCTGAAGGAGATCGTCGGGAATCAACCCGCCGTCGGCAAGGGCCTGTTCGATGGCCTGGCGCAGCGCGTCCATGGTGCGATCGGGATCAAACTCGGTGATGTCGTAGAACTGAGAATCGAAGCCGCTCTGCAGGAAGAAATCCGAGAGGCGCTGGACAAGCTCCTCGAGGTCAACGGCATCAGCGGCCTCGCCGGTGTAGCGCTTGTAGCGGATGTATTTCACGGCGCGATCTCGCTTCCTCCCACTCTCAGTTGAACTGGCGGCGGGGCGGGCGGTTCACCGGCTCGCGCGGCTCGGCGGGCTTGGGGCGATCCGCGTAGAAGCCGCGCTCTTCACTGCGGCTGATGCGCTTGTGCGCCCACAAGCCTTCCAGAACGAATTCAGCGGCCGCGGCCAGCGCGGGATCTCCGCCGGAACCATCGGCTAGGAGGCGGCCCGCGCTTTCGAGCAGCCCTTCGATGCGGCGCATCTGCTTCAGGGCATCGGAGGCCGGGCGCCGACTCAGGAACTTTCAGCTCGCTGCCCGCCTCGAACCACTGCGTGACGGCCTGGAGATTCGCGCCGCTGAGATGCTTCGTAAAGACTTTGCCCACGGCGGAGCGCACCAGTTCGCGTGCGATGCTTTCGGCGCCCCGCAATTCGCCTTCATACTCCAGTTCCAGCTTGCCCGTGATCGCGGGCAAGGCGGCGTAGAGATCGGCGACGCGGGCGGAGACGCGAGCCTCGCGATTGCGCGCGGCTCGTTGCTCAGCGGCGCTGACCACGCTTTCCAGGCACGCGATCGGCAGCCGCTGGCTGACGCCGGAGCGCTTGTCGACTCGCTTGTCTTCCCGGGCGATGAACGCGATTTCCTCGATGGTTTCGCGGAGATAGCCGGGAACTTCGGGCCCAACCGATCCCGGGCGATCCGTCCAGGCTTCCTGCGCGGTGATGGACATCCCTTCCTCGATCGAAGCGGGGTAGTGGGTTCGGATCTCGGCGCCCATGCGGTCCTTGAGCGGGGTGATGATCTTGCCGCGCGCGGTGTAGTCCTCCGGATTCGCGGTGAAAACGAGCACAACGTCGAGGGGCAGGCGAACGGGGTAACCCTTAATCTGGACGTCGCCCTCCTGCATGATGTTGAACAGGCCAACCTGGATTTTGCCGGCGAGATCGGGCAATTCGTTGATGGCAAAAATGCCGCGATTGGCGCGGGGCAATAGGCCGTAATGGATTGTCAGTTCGTCGCCGAGGGCGCGTCCACTGCGAGCGGCCTTGATAGGATCCACGTCGCCGAGAATGTCGGCGATCGTGACGTCGGGCGTGGCGAGCTTCTCGACGTAGCGGTTGGCGCGGGGCCGCCAAGCAATCGGAGCGGCGTCACCCTGCTCGGCGACCAAATCGCGGCAGGACTTGCAGAGAGGCCGCAAGGGATGATCGTGGATTTCGCAGCCCTCGAGATAGGGCACTTCCGCGTCGAGAAAATTCACCAGACCGCGCAGGATGCGGCTCTTCGCCTGGCCGCGTAGGCCGAGGAGAATGAAATTATGCCTCGCGAGGAGCGCGTTAATGATCTGGGGCAGGACGGTCTCCTCGTAGCCGTGAACGCCAGGGAACAGGGGTTTCCCCGAGGCGAGGCCTTTGAGGACATTCTCGCGCATCTCGTCCTTCACGGTGCGCGTCGGCGCGCCCGGCGCGTACCTTGGATCCTGCTTCAGTTCCCCTAGTGTTGTGGCTCGATTGGTCATGTTCTCCCCGAAAATCCCGGTGCTTCGCTAGTTTCTCTCATTTAGATGCTGGATGGCGATAGAAGGCCCACGAAAGTTTGGAGGGGCGGAACTGGGGATACAGGGGCCAAGTGGAAGCCCGCGGGAGGCAGTGAAGCGAGGAGTCAAGGAGGCAAGAAAAGGCTGACGCCCCGGGAGTTGAGACCCACTGCGCGGGGCGTTCGGTGTTGACTGTTGCCGAGAGGGGAGACACCCCACCACTGGTGTCTATCCAAGAGAGCACACTTCAACGGATCATTCGGGAGAACACCCGCGTTCACCCGCGCACTGGCAACGCGAGCACCGCTCTCAAATCCGAGTTAGAAATGAGCTCCTTGTCTCTCGCGTTTCCTGTTAGAACGAAACAGTGACGACGATACCTATGCCGGGGTACGCGGGGTCATATAGGTAGTACCCGTCGCCGGTGTAATCCAGATACACGTCGTCGTTTTCGTACCAGTTCGGAGCCCACGATTCCGGCCACGGATCAAGGAACGTAACCCAATAGCCGTCATACTGGAAACGCGGATACCCGCCTACGAAGAGCATGGGAAGCCGGCTGATGCGGAAGCGGTGGTCGTGCCCGAAGTAGTCCCGGAAGCGATTGTCGGGAATTCGGTAGCCGTTGTAGCCGCCGCGTTGCGTCCAGGTTCGGTGTTCGCTATTCCATGAACCGGCGCGAGACTGTTGGAAACCGCTGTGTACCTGCCCCTGGTGTTGCGGGACGCCGCTGGGGTGGACGCCGGCATGGGTGGCTTCTGTGGGCCGGACGCCGCCATGATAGGCGCCGCCGTAGTTTTGTTGCGGCCGAGGCGCGGGTCTACTGGTCGGTTGCTGATGCTGTTGCTGTGCCGGCGGGGCCTGTTGATGTTGTGGCTGCCCTTGCTTCGGCTGTTGGTGCTGCTGGCCCTGTTGCTGTTTGTTGTGGTCCCCTTGCTGTTGACCGCCCTGCGCGAAGGCAGGAGCAACTGACCCGAGGAGCAGGAACAGGGCCCCTGCACTGATCGTCAATTTCATCGGCATTTGCCTCTCCTTATTGAAGATTTAGCTGGGACTTCCTCTTTGATTTCGAAAATGGGACGCATTGTACTTGAATCGGCATCTCGACGCTGTGTGCGATTGGCAGTTCCAAGTGACGGTGACGACGCTTCGATTGCTCTTGCGTTTCTTTGGTTGTATATTCAGCCCAAAACACGATTTCGAAATGCGTGTTTTTTGACGATGTTCAGCATGCCAGGAACGCCTCACGCACGACTGTATAAAAGAGAACAGCGCGGATTCTTGACGGTCGCTACGCTGGCGCCTGCAAGGAGATAAATACATGCGAATTCGATCACTCCTGATCGGCATTACACTTCTACTGGCTGTGATAGTCTCTTTCCTCGCCCTTCCAGCTCGCGCCCAGGAGGGCAAGCTTAGAATTCACTCAGTGCCCCCGCAGGCCTACGTTTTCGTTGACGGGAAGGCCATGCACGAGGCCAGTCGCGGTGCTTTCAAGCTCAGTGCCGGCGACCACAGCGTGGACATTTACAACTATGGTTTCAAACCCGCCAGCCGCAAAGTCGCTATCGTCGCGGGACAGACCGCAAGCCTTGACGTCACGCTCGATGCCATTCCGGGGAATGTGTCCGGTCCGTGGGGCTGCATCACGATTGAAGGGCCCCCACGTGACGCCGTTCTCCTCGACGGGGAAACGCCAGACTTTTTTGTCGGCCACATCGATGAGTTCAACAATGAATTTTGGCTGAAACAAGAACTCATTGTTCCTCCCGGCAAGCACCTACTGACGATTCTGGAAGCGGACAAAGAAGTATGGTCCGGATCGGTGGACGTCCCCGCCAACCAGCGTGTCGTCATCGACATTCCGAAAGGTGTCCGGAAGACGATCCCATGGCCCCGGGGAGGGCAGCTCACGTCTTTGCCGCGCTTTAAGGCTGGGACCGCCAGCGCCACGGTTGCGGTCGCCAAACCCACCGCGCAGCTCAGCGCCAGCAGTTTGCAGATCAATTGCAACGGCACGACTCAGCTCACGTGGACGACCACCGATGCGCCGCTGGTCGACATCTCCGGCCTTGGCAAAGTGGATCCGTCCGGCCAAAAATCAGTGCAGCTCTGCGCGAACACCACGTACACCCTGACGGCTTCCGGGCCCGGAGGGACTGCGGAGTCATCCCTCTCCGTAGCCGTTAACACTTCGATCCAGGCGACGCTTTCCGCATCGCCTGCGGAAGTCCACTATCGCCGCGTTGGCGACAAAGTGCTCGAACAGCCCACAACGACCTTGAGTTGGTCCACTTCGAACGCCACTGCGATTTCCGTCGATCCGCTCGGCTCGGTGGACGCCTCGGGCAATCGCACCTTGGACATTTCGCCTCAGCACACGACCGCGGGGCCGGTTGACGAGACGTTCTCCTACGTGCTCAAGGCCAGCAACCCCTCCGGCGCATCCGAGACGCGGACGGCAACCGTTCATCTGACAGGCTCCATCGAACCCGCGGAGGAAGTTAAGAGACTCGAGACGCGCCTGGCGCTCCGCAGCATTTTCTTTCCCACTGCCCAGCCGACCGCCGAGAGTCCCAATGCCGGTCTGGTGGACAGTCAGCAGGCGACGCTGCAAGCGCTGGCTGCCGACTTCAAGAAGTACCTTGAATACAAGCCGGATGCCGTTCTCACCCTGAACGGTCATGCGGACCCGCGAGGCACGGTCGAATACAACAAAGCGCTTTCCGACCGACGCGTCGGCACCACAAAGCAGTTCCTGATTGATCGGGGTATTCCCGCGGCCAACATCGTGACGGCCGGTTTTGGCAGCCAGCAGGAACTCACCGCCGACCAAGTCAAGGACCTTATCGCACAGGATACTGAGTTGAGTGCGGCGGACCGGAAGAAGATTCTCCACAATTTGGCGGTGATTGTGCTCGCTCAAAACCGCCGCGTAGATGTTGTGCTCAGCACGACGGGGGAGGAATCGGTTCGTCAATTCCCCTTCAACGCCGCTGATGCCATGACACTTCTCAACACGAAGGCCTTGGGTGTCGGGAAGAAGCCAGCCCCAGTGACCAAGACGAAAGGGAAAACGCAATAGGCCATACGCATACGACGGATATCTTGCGCATCGGACACAAATGTCCAGGCAGTGAGCGGCGCTATGTGTAGTTCGGCAATCTTGCGAGACGATCCTTCTCGCATCTCCGGCGCCGCTCGCTGCTGACTTGACCGCAAGTCCGGCCGCGGCCTCTAAAGGTGTCGGTGAGAGAGGCCGCCATGCAGATGATTCCATGTGGATTGAAAAGTGCGAGGAGATCGCCCCCCGGTTTAGCCCCTGATCGTAGGCCTTGAAAGGAGACCTCACATGCCTCTGTCGAAAAAGCTTGTCGCGGAGTTCATTGGGACGTTCTGGCTGGTATTCGGTGGCTGCGGTGCTGCGGTATTGGCCGCAGCGGTTCCGCAGCTTGGCATTGGGTACCTGGGAGTTGCTTTCGCATTCGGCCTGACAGTGATGACCATGGTCTATTGTGTCGGTCATATCTCAGGCGCTCACTTGAATCCGGCGGTTTCAGTGGGCCTAGCCGTAAGCAAACGATTTCCGGCTGCGCAACTCGCCCCTTACGTCATCGCCCAGGTCTTGGGAGGGATTCTCGGTAGTGCGGTCTTGTACACAATCGCCAGCGGGAAGGCCGGTTTTCAATTGAGCGGTGGATTCGCGTCGAACGGCTATGGTGCTCATTCGCCGGGAGGCTATTCGCTCCTGGCCTGCTTCGTCGCCGAGCTCGTGCTCACCTTCGCGTTTGTCTTTATCATTCACGGAGCAACAGACCGGCGCGCCCCCGCGGGTTTCGCGGGAATCGCGATCGGTCTCGGTCTGACGCTAATTCACCTAGTGGGTATCCCCGTCACCAACACCTCTGTAAATCCAGCACGCAGCACGGGTCCTGCCGTGTTTGTGGGAGGTTGGGCAATCCACCAATTGTGGCTCTTTTGGCTGGCGCCCATCATTGGCGGAGCGATCGCAGGCTTGGTGTATTCCGGACTATTTGAGGAACGAAAGTCGTAGCACGGCCTGCTCTCGCAGCAGGAAGGCCGCGATCTCATTGGGTTACAAACGGCCGAAAACTCACCCTGGAGTTGGTACAAGAAAGCCGCTCTAATCAGTGGCCGTGGCCACATCTGCAAACAAGAAACGTGTCGTTTGTCATAGGGCGGCCAGGGATTGTTCGAAATCGGCGAGAAGATCCCGCCAGTGCTCGATGCCCACCGAAATGCGGACGAGGCCGTCCGTAACACCGGCCTGAACACATTCTTCCGCAGTGAAACCGGAATGTGTGGTGGTCTTAGGATGACAAGCGAGACTTTCTACGCCTCCGAGGGAAACAGCATTTCGAGCGATACGAATATTGCGCAAGAACTGAAAGGCGGCCGGCTTGCCGCCTTTCAACTCCAGAGAAAGCATCGCGCCGGGAAAATCGCATTGGGACCGGTAAATCTTCCCTTGCTCAGGATCTTCAAACAGGGTTGGGTAGAGCACACGCGCCACTTTTGGGTTTCCTTCCAAATGTTCGGCGACGCGCTGAGCGTTCTTGCTGGCCCGGTTCATGCGCAAAGTCAGGGTGGGAAGGCGGCCGTCCAGCATCCAGCATTCATCCGGCTGAAGGATATTGCCGAATAGATGGCGCAACAGCCGGATCTGCTGAATGATCTCGGGGTCCTTAGCCAAAGCCATGCCGGCAAGCAAATCGCTAAATCCCGAAAGATACTTGGTCGCCGAATAGAGGACGAGATCCGCGCCGAGAGTAAGCGGGTGCTGAAAGGCGGGACCCAGAAGCGTATTGTCCACCATCACGAGCGGCCGGGTTCCTGCGGAGGATGGTTCGAGAGAAGCGACGGTTTGGCACACGCGGCGAATGTCCGTCATCGCAAGAGTAGGATTGGCGGGCGTCTCGACGAGGACCACACCGAGATTCTTTGCGGACCGAATCGCGTCATCCAAGACGCTGCCATGGCCGGCGGGAACTGGAATAGTGTGAACGCCCCAACCCGGCAAGAAATCGCGGACAAAATGCTGCGTGCCGCCGTAGATCGGAATGGTGTAAACGACCGTTTGGCCGGGACGCAGGAAAGTCAAAAGCGAGGTGATGATCGCGGCCATTCCGGAGTTGAATGCAATTGCGGCCTCGGCGCCCGGTTCAAGCGGGATCGTCTGCGCCTCGAGGATTTCAGCATTCGGATGATTGAGCCGCGCGTAGATCAATTCCACCGTTTCGCCGGGTTCGAGGTGGGACCGGCCGTTGGCAACATCGAATGCGCGCTCGGCCGCTTCCGGACTGGAAAAGACATAAGTGGAGCAGCGAAAGACCGCGGGTCGCGCCGAGCCGACCGAGAGGGTGGGATCGAAGCCGCGAGTCAGGATTCTTGTGGTTGCTCGCAAACCGTGCGAATGACGATCAGTGTTTTCTGTCATAAGTCACCTGCCGCTGAGTATAGGTCAGAAAAGAACAGCCGGATGTCATATAAAGAACCAAAAGATTGAGCCTCCGCGCCGGCGCGGCGGCTGGCTGTCGGCGGGGCGCTCCCGCAGGACAATCAATCGGAGAGGACGACGGCCAGGGCGAAGCCGTCGTAGCCTTTGCTGCCGACCGTTTGGATGACGGTGGCGCTGACGCCGGGTTCGGCGGCGATTAACTCGAACATTTTGCGTGTGCCGATGACACTTGGATCGGTGCTGGCGGGGTCGGCTACGGCGCCTTTGCGGATGACGTTGTCTATGATGATGAGGCTGCCGCGGCGCGCGAGCTTCAGCGCCCACGCCCAATAGTCGGGATTGCTGGGCTTATCGGCGTCGATGAAGATGAAATCGAATGGGCCGCGGCCTTCGGCGGCGAGGCGTGGCAGGGAATCAATGGCTTTGCCGAGGCGGATTTCAACGATTTCCGAGAGGCCCGCGCGACCGATATTGGCGCGGGAGACCTCGGCGTGCTTCGGATTGGCTTCGAGCGTAATGAGGCGGCCGCCGGAAGGCAACGCGCGGGCCAGCCAGATCGTGCTGTACGCGCCGAGCGTGCCGATCTCCAGAATATTGCGAGCGCTGACGCTGCGTGCCAGGAGATGTAGGAGCTTGCCTTGGGCGGGCGTCACCTGAATTGCGGGGAGTTCGGCCGCCTCACTGGCCCTGACCGCGGCTTCCAGGGCGGAATTCTGGGTGACGATCGAGCCTTCTAGATAGCGGTCCACGGCGGTCCATAGTTCTTGATTCAGTTCTGGGCTCATGGCTCCTCTGGTCTGGAGTATTAGTGGTGCCCGTGGCCGTTCCCGGCCGCTTTCACTCGAGTGCGTTGCACGCGAGCGATACTGGGCATCCAGATTTCAATGTGATCCGCCAGGCGAGCCTGGCGCTTGGATTCCGACCGCATCTCGAGGAGTTCCTGCCGGATCTCCGACTCGATCGGGAGGATTCGAGCCACGTAATAGGCCAGGGAGTCGCCGGGCTCAGGATTGAACTCGTCCGGCTCGGAATCACGGATCAATTTGTGGCATTCGACGCAGAGCTTCCAGAGGCGATGGCTGAGTCTGCGGGCCTGGGGCGAATGGGCGGCTACTTCGTCGGCGAGATAGTGGATGGAAGCTTCCGCGTACGGCTCATCGTCGAATGTTTCATTGACGGCGAAGATGCGCTGTCCGACAGTGACGATATCGCTTGTACCGTCTTCATAGGTCTTTACGACTTCGGCGATCGCCGCGGTGCAGCCGACTCGGGCCGCCTCCTCGGCGCGCTGGAAGAGGACGCCGAAGACGAGGCTCTTTTCAATGCAGCGCTGGATCATGAGCTGGTAGCGCGGCTCGAAAATGTGCAGCGGGAGCATGGTGCCGGGCAGAAGAACGACTTCGAGGGGGAAAATTGGTATGCGGTCGTAATTCGGTGGGCTGCCCATGATGAATGCTAACAGACGGAATGTTCGGACGGAAGCTGGAGCTAGACCTGGTCAGGTCAGCAAAGCCAGTAGGGATTCCATTTCGGAGCGGGCGTGGTCGTTGCCAACGCGGCGGGCGACCTCGATGCCGGCGGTAAGGGTTTGGCGGGCCTCGGGGTTGCGGTCCATCCTCGTAAGTAATTGAGCATATTGATGATAGCCGGCAACGTAGTCGGGATTGTTGGCCAGGAGCTGCTGGAACTGGCCTGCAGCGGCTTCCAAATCGCCGGAATTGGCGCATTCCATGGCCAGGCCGTAGCGGGCGAAAGCGTCCTTGGGGTGGGCGGCTACGAAGGTTTCCAACATGGCGCGACGATTCTTTTGAGGGGCTTGTGGGGCTTGGGTCATGGTCAGGGGCGTATTATAATGCCTTTTTGCCCCCCAGCCAGTATTCCGGGTAGAAGGTGCGCCTGTGGTTCAACCAAAGAAGAATGGAAAGACTGCAAAGAATGGCAACGGCATGCGTGGCCGCCCCGTCAGCGTGTCGCGGACGGAGATGGTTGAGGTCGTCCTGCCGCAAGATACCAACGTGCTGGGGAATATTCTCGGCGGGCGCGTGATGCACTTGGTGGACATCGCGGCGGCGGTGGCGGCGCTGCGGCACTCGCGGAGCCACGTCGTGACGGCGTCGGTGGACCACGTGGATTTTCGCAACCCCATTCGGATGGGGGAATTGGTGGTTCTGCAAGCGAGCGTGAATCGCGTGTTTCACACTTCGATGGAAGTCGGCGTGAAAGTGTCTTCCGAAAACACGCTCACCGGCGAGCGGAAACACACCACCAGCGCGTACGTCACATTTGTGTCCGTTGACTCCGAGGGGCGCCCGCACGCGGGGCCGCCGCTCATCCTCGAGACTGCCGACGACCGGCGTCGTTGGCGCGATGCGGGAATGCGCAGAGAGATGCGCGTGGCGCATGAGAAACGAGGGGAGCGGAAGGAGTAGAGGGGGCGGGCGGAACGCGAGCTAACTTAGCGGGCCGACCCAGACCGGGGCGCTGGTGGGCTGCAAGCTGCCGCCGGCTGGTTCTTCGCTGATGGCGAGGGCGGCGATCTCGTTCATGTTTGTGTCCGGTGACATCACCATCATCGCCTGGCCGGACTGATCCGGGCGGAACATTCCCAGACTTAACGGCTTGCCCTGCTTAGGCACAGCCCACAATTGGAGCGTCATAGTGGGCGGGAATTGCGGGACATTGTTCGCCATGACGAGCAGCCCCATCTTTTGGCTCCAGACGGCGTGGAACATCGGCATTGCCGGCTTTTGGGGCATCAGCTTGACGGGCCTGGCGTCCTGGGCCATTACGATTTCCGTCGCCATTACGTAGTAGGCGCGCTCGGTTTGAAGTTGCTGGCCCTGGGACTCGGCCGTCTGAAGCTGCCGGCGCAAGGCGGCAAGGTCGCTTTCGGCGCGACAATTCTGGTAGACGGTGAAAGCTGTCAGCGCGACCAGCGCGGCGGCGATCGCCCAGGCCCAGGCCGGAACCCAACTTTGGGCCGGAGTGGGGTGCGCGGAAGAAGCCGGGGTGGCTTCAGACATGATTCGGTAGCGCAGAGCGGGCGACGGGGCGGCGTCCGGCGAGAGATAGGCCAGTTGGGCAACGAGCCAACGCGCCTCCGCAACGCCCGGCGTGCAGACGGGGCAGTTGCGCGCGAGATGGCGCTCGAGTTCGGCGAGTTGCGTGCCTTCGAGCGCGCCGAGGGCGTAGGCCTCGTACTGATCGCGAAGTTGCTCGCAGTCTGCCACTGCTATCCCTTCCCGGCCGCGGAGGCGGTTTCCAGCGATTCGCGCAGACGAATCAGCCCGTTGCGAATCCAACTCTTCACAGTCCCAAGCGGCTCCGACAATGCCGAGGCAATCTCGCTGTGCGTCATGCCCTCGAAAAAGGCCAGCTCGATGGCGCGGCGCTGCGGCTCCGGGAGCTCTCCCATGCAGGCGTGAACGCGCTCGGCGCGGCGCGCGCCGTCAATCAAAGCCACGGGATTCGGCGCGGAAACCGCGTCGGGCGTATCGAATTCGTAGGAGTCCTCGCGGCGGCGCTGTTTCTCCCGCTTCAGCCTGAGAAAATCCAGCGCGCGATTGCGGGCCAGGGTGAACAGCCACGGTTCCAGAGGACCGCGCGAGGGGTGATACCGCGCAGCGTTGCGCCACAGCAGGAGGAAAACATCCTGCACGATTTCCTCGGCGGAGGCCGGCTGCTGGGATATTCGCAGCACGAGCGAATAAACCGGCCGGGCGTAGCGGTCGTAGAGTTCCTCTAGAGCGCTCGCGTCGCGCTGAATGAGCCGCTCCATCAGCACTCCGTCGGCTGAGGGCGCCTCGCCGCCCGACTCCTGGAAAGCGAACAGGAACACGATCCCGAACTTTCTCCGCTCCATAAATACGGCAGAGCGGGACAAACGGATGAGCCGAACGCCCCGAACGCGCCGCCTGCTCGGCACCGGCGCAGGCAACGGCGCTCTTGGGCGCGTGAATGTTACTACGATTCGGCACGCGCGTTGGAGTGGAGAGAGTGCGCGAAGCGAGCGGGCTCAGTTGGCAGCGCGCGAAGCTAGTCCGGAAGTGAGTTCGCCGATGGAGGCGAGATAGTCGGAGACGGCCGCGGCCGCGGTCTGCGCCTGCTTGACGCAGGCGCCGATCGAGGGGCCGCCCCAATAATTTCCGGCGAAGAAAAGGCCCGGCTGGTTTGCAGCGAGCTGTGAGAGACGCTCGAGAATCTTGCCGTGGCCAAGGTTGTATTGCGGCAGCCCGCGGGCGTAGCGCTGGACGCGCAGCGCGATCGGCGGCGCACTGATCTGCATCACGCGGGCGAGTTCGCCGCAGATGAGTTCGGCGATCTTCTCGCCGGGCCAGGAGCAAATTTCCAGATCGGTCGCGCCGCCGGCAAAAGTCGTGACGCCGACGTGGCCCTCGGGGACGCGGCCGCGGAACATAGAAGAATTCCAGACCGTGCCGAGCATGCGGAGGCCTTCGCTGCGTGGGACGAGAAAACCGAATCCCCGCGTGGGGCCGGCGAATGCGGCTTGCGCATAACACGCCGACACGACCGCCACGGGCGCGTATTCGATCGCAGCAAAGGCGTCCGCAAAGCGGGCATCGATTTCGTTGAGGAGTCGAGCGGCGACCTCGCAGGGCGTCGCCAAGACCACCGCGAGGGGCGAAAGCACTTCGGAGGCGCTCCCGGCGGCAAAGCGAATCTCGAACGCCGCGTGGCCATTGGACTTGGAGCGGCGCAGCGATTCCGCGGAAGCGTTGTAGGAGAGCGCGGCGCCGAGCGAATGGGACAGAGCGCGAGGCAGCGTCTCCATTCCGTCGCGGAATGAGCAGAGCGCTGGCCGCTCCTTCGATCCTGATTTTCCCCGGGACTTCATCGCGCCGCGAAGAACGCTGCCGTATTCGCGCTCGAAACGATGCACTTCAGGAAACGCGGCGCGAAGGCTGAGCCGCTGCGGGTCACCCGCGTAGATTCCGGAGACCATCGGCTCGACCGTGCTCTTCAGCAGATCATCTCCGAATTTGCGGCGCGTGAAGGACGCAACGGATTCGTCGTCCTCCGGAGGATGCGCGCGGCGAAAGACCTCAGTGACCAGGCGCCACTTTGTGCGCGCGCCGAACAGTGGAGTGCGAAGGAGCCCGAGAGGACTCATGGGGGCGCGCACCAATTGTCCATTGCGCAAAAGGTAGCGCGGAGCGCGGGAATCGGCGGTGAGAAGCTGATCCTGGATGCCGAGTTCCTGGATCAACTGGGGCAGGGGTTCGGAGGACAGAAAACTTTGCGGGCCAAGCTCGAAATGGAATTCCCCCTGCTCGGCGCTGCGGATAAGGCCGCCGGGGCGATCGCTGGCCTCGAGGACATGCACGTTGACGCCGCGCGCACGCAGAAAATGCGCGCACGCCAGGCCGGAAATTCCGGCGCCGATCACGAGGACCGTTGGAGAAGTCGGCACGTTGGCTCGCGAGCTCAGAGCGTTTTCGAGAACAGCGGCCGGGCGTTCAACTGCTGCTGTTCCAGGTACGGGTCGAAAATCATTGCGACGTTGCGAATAAACACGCGGCCCAGGCCCGTCACGCGCAATTCGCCGGGCGAGAGCAGGACGAGCCCGTCGGCGGCAAACGGGGCCAGCCGCGCAAGCTCGGGCGCGAAGGTCTCGTCAAACTGAATGTGGAATTCGTTTTCGATCTCGGATTTCCGCACGACGGTGTGGCAAAGCAACCGGCTGATCACGGCCCTCCGAAGCAGATCCTCGTCCGAAAGGCGGTATCCGCGCATGGTTGCAAGGCCGCGCTGCGCGATGCGTTCGGAGTAGCCGGAAACCTCGCGGACGTTCTGCGCGTATGCGCCGGCGACGCCGCTGATGGCGCTGACGCCCATGCCGTAGAGGTCGGCGCCGGCCTTTGTCGTATAACCCTGAAAATTGCGATGAAGAGTGCGCTCGCGTTGCGCTACGGCGAGTTCGTCGGTGGGGCGGGCAAAATGGTCCAGGCCGATGTAGAGATAGCCGGCGGCGAGGAATGACTGAAGTCCCGCGCGGAATATGTGAAATTTCTCCATTCCTTCCGGCAAGTGTACGGCGAACGCTCCCTGTTGCTTGTGCAGCCAGGGCACGTGAGCGTAGCTGAACATCGCGACGCGATCGGGAGAAAGCTCGACCACCTGTTCGACTGTGCGCGCGAAACGATCGGGGTTCTGGTAGGGAAGCCCGTAGATGAGGTCCACATTGATGCTCGTGAAGCCGAGCGAGCGGGAGAGCTGGATCAGGTCGCGCGTCGCCTCGAACGGTTGAACGCGATGGACGGCTTGCTGCACTTCGGGATGAAAATCCTGGATACCGAGGCTCAGGCGATTGAAGCCCATTCGGGCCAGCGATTCGAGATGCGGCCGCGTCGTAACGCGAGGGTCCACCTCGATGCCGATTTCCGCGTCCGGAGCGAAGGCGAAGCGCTCCTTCGTCCAGCCAAAGAGGTCCTCCATCTGAGCGGGGGATAGATACGTCGGCGTGCCGCCGCCCCAGTGGAATTGATGCACGGGGCGATTGCGCGAAACGAAACGCGCCACGTGCCCGATTTCGTTTCGCAGAGTGGCGAGATACGGCGGCGCGACCGCGTGGTCCTTGTGAATGACCACGTTGCAGGCGCAGAACAAGCACAGGCTCTCGCAAAACGGCAGATGCATGTAGAGCGAAACGGGGCTGCGCGTTTCGTCGGCCATGCGATACCGCTGTTCCAAATCGTCCGGGCCGAAGTCGTCTTGCCAGACGGGAGCGGTTGGATAACTCGTATATCTCGGGCCGGGGCGATTGTACTTCTCCAGGAAAGCCTCGGAGATTTCCAGGGGCTGGCCGTCGAGCTCGAGATGTGAAGGGGCGTCGGACATAGCGAAATTCTAACAGCGGAAGGAGCAAGAAAAAGCAGATTCCTCGCCCGCCGCGGCGGGCTCGGAATGACAAACTAACCCACTCATTCCGCAAACTCTATAGCAGCGTCCTGCCGCAACACCTGAGAGCTTAGGCATATTCTATGCGGGCGGCGTCGCGGGGGCGGCGGCGCGTGCCGTGGTCGCCGCACCGGCGGGCGCGGACTGGCCTTCTTTGACGAATGCGCGCGCATTTTCCACCGGCGTCTGCGGCAGAATGCCGTGACCCAGATTCAAAATGTGTCCCACGCCCCCGGTAGCTTCCACGGCCGCGCGGACAGCCCCGCGAATGGATTCCGCCGAGCCAAGCAGGGCGCACGGGTCCACATTTCCCTGCAGCGCGATGCGCGATCCGAATTGAGCGCGCAGATTCGCGAGGTCGGCGCGCCAATCCACGCTGAGGACGCTCGCGCCGGTTGTCGCAACGGCTTCGATCAGGTGACTGGACGCTTTCGTGTACAGGATTACGGGCGCGTCTCCGGCGTCAAGCTCAGCGAGCAGAAGTTGCGTGGCGGGCAGCTCGAACGCGCGATACTGGGCAAGGCTGAGCTCGCCCGCCCACGTGTCGAAAAGCTGCACGGCCGTTGCGCCCGCGGCGATCTGCGCGCGGAGATACGCGGCCGTGGCGCGTGCGATGCGTTCGAGCAAAGCGCGCAACAGAGCAGGCTCGCGCCAGAGCATTGCCTTGGCCTTGGGGAAACCTTCGACGCTGCGGCCTTCGATCAGGTAGCACGCGAGCGTCCACGGCGCGGCCGCGAAGCCGATCACCGGCACGTCCGGCCCAAGCTCGCGCGTAAGCTGGCGGATAGCATCGCAAGTGAAGCGCGTCTCGACTTCGGGGTCGAAGAGCGCGAGCGAGTCCACTTGCGCTTGCGTGCGAATCGTCTCGCGGATGACCGGCCCGGCATCGCCGACCTCAATGGGCAATCCCATGGCCTCGGCAAGAACCAGAATGTCGGAGAAAACGATGACGGCGTCCACGCCAAGCGCGCGGAAGGGTTGCAACGAGACCTCGGCGGCGAGCTCCGGCGACTTGCACGTCTCGAGGAAAGTGTGCCGCTCGCGCAGGGCGCGATACTCGGGCAAGTAGCGTCCGGCCTGGCGCATCATCCACACGGGGACGCGCTCGGTTGGCTCGGAACGACACGCGCGAAGGAACAAGGCCTTGCGGCCCGCGAGATTGCCCGGTTGGCTCATGCGAGGAGGTTCGAGCGACATGATAACAAATGTACTCCTGCGGCGCACCCGGACCGGGCGGCGAAAATGCTCGACGAACGCCTAGTTTCGCTATAATGGGCGGGTCGAAATCGCGTCCTTCGCGGCACTGCCGGCCCTGCTGCAGGCAGGTTCGCGAGATGGCCCGCCCACATGACGAACTACTTCGTTCCCGCAACCTTGATCGTCTACGCCGCCAGCCTGGCGCTGTATATCTGGTATCTCTACGCGCCAAGACTCGCGGTAGGCCTTGGGGCGACTGCATCTCTTGCGGCCGGGCTGGGGTTGCACTATTTTGCGCTGCTGGAGCGTTCCCGGCTGATCAATGCGGTGCCGTACGACGACCTGCCGGGATCGTTGTCGCTTTTCGCGTGGCTGCTGGCGGCGACTTACCTGGGGCTGGAGCTTTGGCACCGCCAACGCACGGTGGGCGCGTTCGTCCTGCCGGTCGTGCTGGTTGTTTTCGCGATTGCTCACCGCGCGGCAAGCCGTCCGGTGACGCCGGCTCCGGCGAAGGGAGTGATTTTCGCCTTTCACGTGACCCTGAATATTTTGGCCTACGCCGCATTTGCGCTGTCGTTCGTCACGAGCCTCATTTACCTCATGCAGAACCGGTTGCTGCGGGATCGCAAGCTCGGCGTAATCGGCTGGCGATTTCCGGCGCTCGACGTGCTGGAGCGGGTGAGTCGCAGCAGCGCGGGCGTGGGAGTGGTTTCGCTGGCAATCGGCGTGTGCATGGGATTCGTGTGGGCGCATCGGCTTTTGGGGGGCTACTGGCACGGCGACTGGAAGGTATTCGTCACGCTGGTAATTCTGGCGGCGTATTCGGCGTACTGGATTCTGTCGCAAACGGGAACGTGGCGGGGAGCGCGGGCCTCGCGGCTGTGCGTAGTTAATTTCCTGATCGTCATCTTCAGCTATAGTGTCGTGAATCTCTATCTCTCCCGCTTTCACCGGTTCTTCTGACCATGGAACTCGTTCTCATCGGATTGAATCACCGCACGGCCACGGTCGAATTGCGGGAGCGTGTCGCCTTCAGCGCCGAGCAGGCGCGGCGCGCCGCGACTGAATTGCGCGAGCGCGGGATCCTGGAAGAGACGCTGGTGCTTTCGACCTGCAATCGCAGCGAGCTGTACGGCGTGCCGCCGGAGGAAGCCGCGAACAGCGTCGCCGACCTGGAACGATTTCTGGCCACGTTTCACCAGCTTCCGCCGCACGAACTGAATCAGAATTTGTACCGGCACCGGGACCGCGAGGTGGTGCGGCACCTGTATCGAGTTGCCGGAGGCCTGGATTCGATGCTCCTGGGCGAGGCGGAAATCCTGGGCCAGGTGCGAGAGGCGTATCGAGCGGCGCTCGATTGCGGCGCGACCGGGCCGGTGCTGAATCGAATGTTCCAGGGCGCGCTGGAAGTTGGCAAGCGCGTGCGCGCTGAGACCGACATTGGAACGCGGCCCATGTCTGTGGCATTCGCGGGCGTGAAACTTGCGGAACGGATATTCGGAAGCCTGAAAAAGCACAAGGCGCTGATTCTGGGCGCGGGAGAAGTAAGCGAGCAGGTGGTGGAACACCTGGGCGACCGCGGGATCGCGGCTTTACGCGTGGCGAACCGCACGCCGTTGCATGCGAAGGAGCTTGCGCACCGGGTCGGCGCGGAGGTCGTCGCGTGGGAGCACCTGGATCGGGCGCTCGAGTGGCCGGATATGATCGTCACATCGGTTTCGAGCCCGGAGGCCGTTTTGACGCGGGGCATGCTCGCGCACGCGATGGAAGCGCGAGGGAACCGGGCGCTTTTCGTGATCGATCTGGGAGTCCCGCGCAACGTCGAGGCGGGCGCTTCCGATCTCTACAATCTCTACCTCTACAATATTGACGACCTGCAGGACATCGTCGAGCAAAACAAGAAGGCGCGGCACGCGGAAGTCCCCCGCGCGGAGGCGATCATCGAGGAGCATGTCGAGAAGTTCTTCATTTGGCGGGCTGGCGTGGACACGAACGAAGTTCTCAAGTCGTTGCGGGAGCGCCTTACGGCGGAGCGCGAAGTGTTCCTGCGGGAGCGCCTGGCGGCAACGCCGCATCTCACCGAAGCCGAACGCAGCCAGATGGCGGTATTGCTGGATGATTTTCTCAACCGCGTGCTGCTGGATCCGGCCGAACGGCTGCGGGGCGAACGCGAGTTGCGGCGGAAACTTCAGAACCTCGAGGCCTTGCGCGATCTCTTCCGCCTGGATCAGGGGAAACCTTGAAGCCGCTGAGGATCGGCTCGCGCGGCAGCGTTCTCGCGTTGTGGCAAGCCGAGCATGTGCGAAAACTCCTTCGGGAGCGCGCCGGAGTCCCCGCCGAAGTAATCGTGATCAAGACATCCGGAGACAAACTGAATGAACTGCCGTTCGGGCAAGTCGGCCTGAAAGGCATGTTCATCAAGGAACTCGAAGACGCGTTGCTCGATGGCCGCGTGGATATAGCCGTACACAGTCTGAAAAACGTCCCGAGTGAACTGCCCGTTGCGCTCACGCTGGCCGCGATTTGCGAGCGTGAAGACGTTCGCGACGCCTTGCTATCGCGATCGGATCAAACGCTGGATCATCTGCCGCAAGGCGCGCGAATCGGCACGAGCAGCTTGCGCCGCCAGAGCCAGTTGCGCCACTATCGTCCCGATTTGCAGATGCGCGAGCTGCGCGGGAACCTGGACACGCGGCTTGCAAAACTCGAACGCGGAGAGTGCGACGCCATCGTGCTGGCCAAGGCCGGCTTGGACCGGCTGGGCTTGAGCGAGCGCATCTCGCAGGTTTTGCCTCCGGAGATCAGTTTGCCGGCCGCGGGACAGGGCGCGCTCGCGATTGAGGCGCGCGCCGGCGATCGGGAATTGACTGATTTGCTGGCCGCACTCGATCATGATGCGACGCGCCGGAGCGTGGCAGCGGAGCGTGCGTTGCTCGCGGCGCTGGGAGGCGGGTGCCAGGTGCCCATCGGCGCCTGGGGACGCATCGAAGGCGAGCCGCCCAACGATGCGCTCAAGCTGGATGCTGCGGTACTCTCGGCCGACGGAATGCAGTGCCTACGGCAAAGTGCGACCCGAGCGCGCGACGAAGCGGAAGCGCTCGGGCAACAAGTGGCCGCATCGTTGCGCGCGGCGGGCGCTGAGCGCATTCTCGGCGAAGTCGAAGCCGGATTGCCCGGGCGGGCGGATGTGAAGGCCAAGCCGTGAAGCCGGTTCTTGCAGGGAAGCGGATTGTCGTTACGCGCGCGAGGGAGCAGGCGCGCGATCTGATCGAGCGATTTAGCGAGTTAGGGGCCGACGTGCTGCTGTTGCCGGCCGTGAGTTTTTCGCCGGCTGCGGACTCGAAGGAGTTGGATCGCGCCGTCGCGGCGCTGGCGGATTTCGATTGGGTACTGTTCACCAGCGCGAACGCAGTGCGCTTTTTTGTGCGCCGCTGCAAAGAACTGGGACGCGAGTTGCCCGATAGGCCGGTTGGGCAGCGGCCGCGCTACGCCGCAGTGGGTCCGGCGACGGCGACCGCTGCCGCTGCCGAAGGCGTTCGAGTGGAAATCGTCGCACAGGAGTACAGCGGCGCTGCGCTGGCGCAGGAAATGGGCGCAGCCCTTGCGGGGAGCCGGGTGCTGCTGCCGCGAAGCCAGCGCGCGAGTTCGGAGTTGCCGGCCGCTCTGACGGCCAAGGGCGCGAAGGTGACGGAGGTCGTCGCGTATCAAACCGGTGGCATGGGCGCGCCCGATGCGCTTGCCGAGGAGCTCTTCCGTAGCGGTCGCGTGGATGTCGTCGCGATCTTCAGCCCCTCGGCGCTGGAGAATCTTCGCGCGGAATTCGGCGCGGAAACACTGCACCGGGTGGCGTCGAACGCGGCGCTGGCGGCGGTGGGCCCCGTGACGGCGGCTGCGATTCGCGACGCTGGATTGCCCGTCGCGATCCAGGCGCGCGAAGCGACGGGGGCTTCGCTGGTCGAAGCCGTTTGCGAGTACTACGCGGTGAATTCGTTTCCTGAAGCGAGGATTTCATGACGTTTCCGATTGAACGGCCGAGGCGATTGAGGGGGAGCGAAGCCATTCGCGGTCTGGTGCGGGAAACGCGGCTTTCGGCTTCCGGCCTCATCTATCCGATGTTCGTCTGCCCGGGAAGCCGGCGTGCGTAACGAAGTGTAGTCCATGCCGGGTGTCTTTCAGCAATCGCGCGGACCGGTTGGTGGAGGAGTGCCGCGAAGTGGAATCGCTCGGCATTCCCGCCGTCATCTTGTTCGGGATGCCGGAAAAAAAGGACGAGAGAGGCACCGAGGCGTACGTCGGCAACCGGCGTCGTGCAGCGCGCCATCGAAGCGATTCGCAAGGCCAAACTGAAATTACTGGTCATCACGGACGTGTGCTTGTGCGAGTACACAAGCCACGGCCATTGCGGAGTGATCGAGAATGGCGAGGTCGCGAACGATCCGACGCTCGAGTTGCTGGCGGAAGAAGCGCTGTCTCACGCGCGCGCCGGCGCGGACATCGTGGCGCCGTCGGACATGATGGACGGGCGCGTCGCCGCGATCCGGCAGAGGCTCGACCTCCACGGCTTTTCGGATCTTGCCGATTCTTTCCTACGCCGCGAAATATTGCTCCGGCTTTTACGGGCCGTTTCGCGAAGCGGCGCAATCGGCGCCGCAATTTGGCGACCGGCGGAGTTACCAGATGGATCCCGGCGAATGCGCGTGAAGCCCTGCGCGAAGTGGCGCTGGACATCGCCGAAGGCGCCGACATGGTGATGGTCAAGCCCGCGTTGCCGTATCTCGACATCGTGCGGCAAGTGCGCGACCGCTTTCATGTGCCGGTCGGGGCGTACAACGTGAGCGGGGAGTACGCGATGGTGAAGGCCGCGGCGCGCAACGGTTGGATCGACGAGCAGCGCGTCGTGCTGGAGATCCTCACGGGGATCACGCGCGCGGGTGCGAAGTTTTATTCTCACCTACCACGCGAAAGACGCGGCGCGGTGGCTGAAGTCTGAGGAAGCGATGGCCACGAGAAGGCAAAGCGTTGAAGCCAATGCCAGCGCACGCGTTCGCGGGAACTGTTTCGCAGAGCGCAAGAGATTCTGGTTGGCGGTGTGAATAGCCCGGTCCGGGCGTTCCAGGCTGTGGGCGGCGAGCCGGTGATCGTCGAGCGCGCTTCCGGCTCGCGCCTTCTGGACGCCGACGGGAACGCGTATCTCGACTATGTTTGCTCCTGGGGCGCATTGATTCTCGGGCATGCGGATCCCGACGTCGTGCGGGCCATCTCGGACCAGGCGTCGCGCGGCACCAGTTACGGGATGACGACCGAGTTGGAAGCAGAACTCGCGGCGCGAATCATTCGCGCTTTGCCTTCGATTGAAAAAATCCGGTTGGTCAGCTCAGGCACGGAAGCCACGATGAGCGCGATTCGACTGGCGCGCGCGGCGACGGGCCGCGAGTTCATCCTGAAATTCGAAGGCTGCTACCACGGCCACGCAGACAGTTTCTTATCCCAGGCGGGCTCGGGCCTCGCGACGCTGGGAATCGCGTCGAGTCCCGGCGTGCCGGAATCGCTCGCCGCGCTCACGCTCAATGCGCCGTACAACGACCTTGGCGCGGTGGAAGAACTCTTCAGGGCGTATCGGGGAAAAATCGCCGCAGTGATCGTCGAGCCGATCGCCGCCAACATGGGCGTCGTCGCGCCGGTGGCCGGATTTCTCAAAGGGTTGCGCGAACTGACGCAACGAGACGGCGCGCTACTCGTTTTTGATGAAGTGATTACCGGTTTTCGTCTGTGCTGCGGCGGCGCGCAGACGATGTTTGGAATCACGCCGGACCTCACCACGCTCGGGAAAATCATTGGAGGCGGGTTGCCGCTTGCGGCCTATGGCGGGCGGCGCGACTTGATGCAGCGACTGGCCCCGGAGGGACCGGTCTACCAGGCGGGTACGCTGTCCGGGAATCCACTGGCCGTGCGGGCCGGTCTTGAGACGCTGGGCAAACTCGAAGCGCCGGGGTTTTACGACAAGCTGAATGCGCGAGCCTCTTCGCTGGTGGAAGGATTGAACCGCGCGATCGCGGACACCGGAACGCCCGCGCAAATCACATCTGCGGGCTCGCTTCTCACGATCTTCTTCAACCGCGATCCGATTCGCAATTATCAGGGTGCCAAAGCCTCAGATACAAAGCGGTTCGGCGCGTTCTTCCGCGAAATGTTGTCCAGAGGCGTACTCCTGCCGCCTTCGCAGTTCGAGAGTCTATTCGTCTCCGCCGCGCACACGGAAGAGGACATCGCGCGCACCGTCGCTGCCGGCCGCGAGGGTCTGCTCGGCGCCTCCGCCTGAGCCGGGCTCAATCGGTCGGTGGTGCAGGCTAATTTGTAGCCGGCGCCGGGCTCGATCCCTCTTGAGAATCGGGTAAGTTGAAGTGGACCCCGCGCCTGGCGTTTTGCTGGACGGTGCGCTGGAGATCGATTTGATCCACGCCGATTGCGATTTCACCGCCGTCCGCCAACGTGTAGTGAAGTTTGCCGCCTTCGAACCAGTAGGAGGTGACGTCGAACTCAGCTCCGTTTTTCAAGAATATCAAGATGGGCTGAGCACTGTTGACGCCATCGGCGGCCGTGTTATCCGCATTCTCATCCGTCGCCGCAGAATTGTCCGGCGAGGCGGCGTTCTCGTCATCTACCGGCGTGTTGTCGGCAGGCACCGAGTAGTCTGACGCATCTACGGAATCAGACGAGTCATCGTACGCAGGGTAGTAGTTGATGTATGAACCGTAGTCCGAGTATCCGTAGCAAGAGGGATAGTCCCAGGCCCAGACGGGACCGTAATACAAATTGTTCCAGCAGGGATCATAGTAGCCCAGGCCCCAACCCCAGCCCCATCCTAATCCATAGTTCCAGCCCCAGCCACGGAACCGGTCAACGCCATGAAAACGGTATCGCCATCCTCGGCCATACCGATCTTGACTGCCCCAGCGTGTATCGAACCGGCCTGTCTCTCCATGGCCGAGCCGGCCGACGGGCGCCGCGCCCGCTCCGAATCGAGAGAACAGGATGTTGCTCGAGTTGAGGCGGGATGAATTAAGAGTCCAATTCCTTGACGCGAGGAAACTTCCGCGTGACGCCGTTGCCGCCGGCGATGCGGCGCGATTTTGATTGGCCCAAATCTCGTGACCTTGGCCCGACCAGCTTCTAACTGCGGTCGTGCCACTCGCGCGATTCCCTCCAAACGAATGCCACTGCCCATTGGAAGCGGTCGATTCGCGCGGGCCAGCCTGTGTGGCGCCGCCATTTGTAGCTTGCCTTCCGACCGATGGAGGCGTCCCACTGCGAGAGCCTCCCCCGAACCCATGCCACTGACCGTCCGCAATGGCGGGCGCGCTGTGCTGCTCGGACGGCTCGCGGGACGCTGGGCCCCGGCCTGAACTCGAGTTACCGGCCAGCCGGTATGCGTTCGCGCCAGAGGGACGATAGGCGTTTCCACCCGCGGGCCGAGGAGCAGGAGCTCCGCCAGCGTGATTTCCGCCGCCTCCAGAACCGCCGCCTTGGTATCCACCGCCGCCTTGGTAGCCACCGCCCCCACCGCCTCCATGGTAGCCACCGCCGCCTCCGCCTCCATGGTCTCCGCCACCCCCACCACCGCCATGGTACCCACCGCCCCCACCGCCGCCGTGGAAGCCACCGCCCCCACCGCCGCCATGAGAACCGCCTCCGCCGTGCTGGGCCCAAGCAGTCGCCGGCCCTAGAGCCAGGAGTATCGAAGCAGAGAATGTAAGGAGAAATCCGTGCGAAACTGACTTTTTCATGGCAGCACCCTCCCGGTTACCGTTTCAGGGCTGCCGGCGGGTCCGCGGCAGGAGGCGCCGGTCCAGTACGTTAGATTCCACAGACGGCTCGTAGGTTGCGGTAATCACGCAGCCGGATTGATTATAGCGCGATTGCCCAGCCAATCCGCCCGGTGGGCATGAACTGCTGAAAGTCCGCCGAATGCCGGCGCTGAATGTCCTGTGGCGCTTCTGCGTCAGCGATTGTCGAGCCCCGCGGAGCGCAGGGGGTAACTAACGCGAACTTGAGATAACCGTTTCGGTACAGTCCGTTTCGCATCGCGTTTCTCGCCGGGCATACCCCGTAAGATAACAGTGTGGTTGTTGGAGCCGGTTCTTCCTGGTCATGGCACCCAACGCTGATCAAACGAAGAAATTCTTGTCTTCGCCGCGCTCCACGGAGCGAGCATCGGCCTCCGCCACGCGTCCCGCGCTGTTCTGGACAGTGGATTGCAGCTTCCGCGTCACTTCCATGGACGGGTCCGCGCTGCCCCTCCTGAATGTGCGAGCCGAAGAGCTCTTGGGTCGCACGCTTCCCGACATTCTGCAAGCCGACGCCGTCGCATCCCCTCTGCTCATCGCCCATCATCAGGCGCTCGCAGGAGCGCCGCAGGAGTTTGACGGCGGGTGGAACGGCAGGCGATTTGAGGCCCATTTGGAGCCGTTGCGTTCGGCAACTGGGGCAATCTCAGGCGTAATCGGGGTAGCGCGCGAACGCCTCGCGCGCCACGAATCGCCGGCGGGGGAAACCGTGGGCCTGGCCACCGGCCATGAGGCGCAGTTCCGCGCGCTGGTCGAAAACAGCGCAGAGATGCTCGCCTTGATGTCCGCCGAAGGAACCATACTCTACGCCAACCCTGCCATTTCGCGGCTTCTTGGCTACACCAGCCAGGAATTGGCCGGGGCCCCGGCCTTTGAACTGATTCACCCCACAGAAGTCGATGCCATGCGAGAGATGTTCCGCGATCTGGCAAAGAAGCCGGGATCGCGATCCGTGTGGGAGTTTCGGGCACAGGGGAGGGACGGAGCCTGGCATTCGATGGAAGGTTCCGCGAGGAATCTGCTGCACACGCCGGGCGTCGATGCCGTGGTGGTGAACGCCACGGAGATCACGGATCGCAAGCGCGCCGACACGGAACGGCTGGTGATCTCGGAAATCATTGACGCGCTGAACGTATCGTCCCGGCTGAACGAACTGTTCGTGCAGATTCACAGCGCGCTGAAGAAAGTATTGTACGCGGAGAACTGCTTCGTCGCATTGTACGACAAAAAGACGGAGACCTTTCGTTTCCCGTTTTTCGCCGATCGTTTCGACTCCGTGCCCCCTCCGCAAAAACTCGGCCGAAGTTGCACCGAATATGTTTTTCGCAGCGGTTGGCCGATGCTGATCACGCAGAAAGTGTTCGACGAAATGGTGCGGCGCGGCGACGTCGAACTGGTCGGCACGCCTTCCCCGGCGTGGCTTGGAGTGCCCCTGCGCACACCGTCCGCGACCCTCGGAGTCCTCGTCGTGCAGCACTACGAAGATTCGACCGTCTATACCGAGCGGGACCTCGATTTTCTCACCTCCGTCGGCGGGCACATCGCGCTTGCGATCGAACGCAAGGAGGCCGACGACGCACTTCGCAAGCAGCAGGAAGAACAGCAAGTCATCTTCCATTCGGCCCCGCTGATGATCCTGTACAAGGACCGCGAGAACAGGATCCTCCGTGCAAACCGCGCGGCGGCTCTGGCCCACGGCATGGAGGTGGAAGAGCTCGAGGGAAGGACGGTTTCCGAGTATGCTCCCGAGCGCGCGCAAAAGTTTCATCGCGACGATCTCGAGGTCATCCAGTCCGGCCAGCCCAAACTCGGGATTCTGGAGGAATTTCAGCTGCCGTCCGGCGAAATCCGGATGCTGCACACGGACAAGATTCCCTATCGCGATGAGCACGGAAACATCATCGGCGTGATTGTTTTTTCCACGGACGTCACGGAAAGGCACCACGCCCGCGAAGCCTTGCGGCGCTCGGAAGCGAATTACCGTTCCCTCATCCAGAACGCGCCGTACGGGGTCTGCCGCGCGAGCGCGGAGGGAAGACTGCTGGACGTTAATCCCGCACTGGTCGAAATGCTCGGCTACGCGTCGGAGGGTGATTTGCTCGGGTTGGACCTGGTCGCACAGGTCTTCGCCGACCCTGCCTATGCGAGGCAGATCTTGCAAGAGGCGGAAGGCCGCAATCGCGACGCCGAGACGGACTGGAAGAAACGGGATGGAACTTCCATCCGGGTGCGCCTTTCCGTCCGGCTGGTGCGGGGGGCCGAGTCGCCCAGCGTCTACTACGAACTGGTCGCCGAAAACATTACGGAGCGGCGCGCGCTCGAGACTCAGCTTCGCCAGGCCGTGAAAATGGAAGCGATCGGGAGACTGGCCGGGGGAGTCGCACACGATTTCAATAACCTTCTGATGGTCATCAAAGGGCACGCGGAACTCTTGCTCGAGCGTGTGGGCTCGGACTCATGGGCGCACCAGAAAGTCGAGCAGGTGCAGCGGGCGGCTGATCGCGCCGCCGCATTGACGCGCCAGTTGCTGGCCTTCAGCCGGATGCAGCTCTTGCAGCCGCGTGTAATTGACCTGAATGTGGTCGTCACGGAAATGGGCCGCTTGCTGCCGCGCTTAATCGGCGAGGACATCGATCTGGCGATACGCATGGCGGCCGATCTCGGGCGAGTGAAGGCGGATCAAACCCAAATCGAGCAGGTGATCCTCAACCTTGCCGTCAATGCCCGCGACGCCATGCCGGATGGCGGAAAACTCGTGATTGAAACCTCGAACGTCGAGTTGGATGAGGGCTACGCGAGGCGCCACCCGCCGCTCTCTCCGGGACACTACGCCTTGCTGGCCGTTTCCGACAACGGCATCGGTATGGATGCGGAGACGCAGGCGCACATCTTCGAGCCCTTTTTTACGACCAAGGAAAAAGGGAAGGGAACCGGCCTGGGGCTCGCCACGGTGTACGGCGTCGTGAAACAAAGCGGCGGATACATTTGGGTGTACAGCGAAAAGAACCGCGGCACGACGTTCAAAATCTATTTGCCGCGCGTCGACGATCCAGTCGACGCTTCGCGCGGCGCCGATGTGGATGGGGAGACTCCCAAAGGCCGTGAAACAATTCTTCTCGCGGAGGACGAAGATGCAGTGCGTGAGATCGCGCGGGAGTTCCTGCAGCTTTCCGGCTACACAGTGCTCGAAGCGTCCGACGGCGCGAGCGCCCTGGCGCTGGCCGAGAAGCACGGTGGCCCCATTCATCTGTTGGTCACCGACATGATCATGCCCGGGATGACCGGGCGTGAACTCGCGCAACGATTGGCCGAACATCGGCCGGAGATGAAGATTGTGTTCATGTCGGGTTACACGGAATATGCGACCTCGCGTCAGGGCGACATCGCGGAGAGCGAGGTCTTGCTGACGAAGCCGTTCACGCGCGTGACCCTCGCGCGCACCGTCCGCGACACTTTATCGAAAACCAAGCGCAGCTGAGGGAATCGTCTTGACCCTGCCGGCGGACCCTGCTAGACTTTTTTCGCTGTGAAACTCCGCGCGCATCGGCATCACCATCATCACGGAATCGTGCCGTGCCCGCGGAGGCCTGAGTAGCGAAGATTCATAAGCTCTCATCGGCCCGCCGGCGCGGAAAGCGCCGGCGGGCTTTTTGTTTTTGTGGGTATCTGGAGGCATGATGCAGCTTGCATTTGATAAATTAGGCGGGATTCTCCCGGCGGTGGTTCAGGACGCGTCGAGCGGAGAAATCCTGATGGTGGGCTTCATGAATGCGGAAGCGTTTGCAGCGACGCGCGGGAGCGGCGAGGTGACGTTCTTCAGCCGCTCGCGCAATAAACTCTGGCGCAAGGGTGAATCGAGCGGCCACACGCTGCGCGTCCGCGAAATCCGCGTGGATTGCGATGACGACGCGGTGCTGGTGCGCGTGGACGCGATGGGCCCCGGCGTGTGCCACGAAGGCTACCAAAGCTGCTTTTTCCGCCGGCTTGAGCCCGACGGTTCCGCCGTGGTGGTGGCGGAGCGCACTTTCGATCCGAAGGCCGTGTACGGCAAAGGGGGCGGGCAATGAGTTTACTGAAGCTCGGTATCCCGAAGGGCAGCCTTCAGGACGCGACCGTTCAGCTCTTCGGCCGCGCCGGCTGGAGGATTTCGATCAATCCGCGCAGCTACTTTCCCGCGATCGACGATCCTGAAATCAATTGCATGCTCGTCCGCGCGCAGGAGATGGCGCGCTACGTTGAATCCGGCGCGCTCGACGCCGGCATCACCGGCCGCGACTGGGTGCTCGAGACCGGAGCGAGCGTCGAGGAGATTGCCGTCCTCCCGTACGCCAAGCAGAGCCTCGCGCCGGTCCGCTGGGTGCTCGCCGTTCCGGAAGAGGCTGTGGTGAAATCGGTTCGGGATCTCGAAGGCAAAGTGATTGCCACGGAGGTCGTGAACCTCACGCGGCAGTATCTGGAGCGCAATGGCGTTCACGCCCGCGTGGAATTTTCCTGGGGCGCGACGGAAGTCAAGGTGCCGCAACTCGCCGACGCGATCGTGGAGGTGACGGAAACGGGCTCATCGCTGCGCGCGAATCGCCTTCGCATCGTGGAGACCGTTCTCGAATCGCGCACCGTGCTGATCGGCAATCGCGCGGCGGCGGCCGATCTCTGGAAGCGCGAAAAGCTTGCGAACGTCGCGCTGCTTCTGGAAGGGGCGATCGCCGCATACAGCAAAGTGGGGCTGATCTTGAACGTTCGCCGCGATCAATTGCCGGCGCTCGTGAGCGTTCTCCCGGCATTGAAGACGCCGACCGTTTCTCCGCTGAGCGATCCCGAGTGGGTCGCGGTCAATACGATCGTGGATGAGGACGTGGTGCGCACGCTCATTCCGCGGCTGAAGGCGGCGGGAGCGCAGGGAATTGTGGAGTACCCGTTGAATAAGATCGTGCTGTGATGCGCATCGTTTCACTCACCGATTCCACCGCGCGGCGTTATCTCGAACGCCGTCGCGCCGCGGACCCCGCCGCCGAACGCGCCGCAGCGCGCATTGTCGCCGACGTCCGTCGGCGCGGAGATCGGGCGCTTTTTGCGTGGACGAAACGTCTTGACGGTGTGCCGTTGACGCCGCGGTCGCTGTGGATTTCGCGCAAGGAGATGGCGGCGGCTCGGAAAGAGGTGTCGGGTGAGCTTCTTCGCGCCATCGAGCACGCGGCTCGAAACATTCGCAGAGTGGCCGAGCGGCAATTGCCGCGCTCGTGGAGTATCGCTGTTGAGCCCGGTGTGAGTGTGGGGCAACGGTACTCCCCGCTGGACACCATCGGCTGCTACATCCCCGGCGGGCGGCACTCGCTCGTTTCGACGCTGTTGATGACGGCCGTGCCCGCGCAGGTCGCGAGCGTGGCGCGGATCGTGGTCGTTTGCCCGCGCCCGAATCCGGCGCTGCTTGCGGCGGCGAATCTATTGGGCTTGAGCGAAGTGGCGCACTGCGGCGGCGCGCAGGCGATTGCGGCCATGGCCTACGGCACGAAGTGCGTCCCGCGGGTCGACAAAATCTTCGGGCCGGGGAACCGCTACGTCACGGCGGCGAAGCAATTGGTCAGCTCCGACTGTGCGATTGATTTGCCCGCGGGCCCCACCGAGGTGCTCATCATCGCCACGCGCGGCAACGCGCGATTCATCGCCGCGGATTTGATCGCGCAGGCGGAACACGATCCGGACGCACGCGCGGTGTTCGTCACGACCTCCCGGCGCCTCGCGCGCGCTGTGCAGGCGGAAGCCGCCGCGCAATTGCGCCGGTTGCCATCGTCGAATCCTGCTGCGCGGGCCATCGCCCGAAATGGTTGCATTCTGCTGGCCGCAAACTTGCCATCTGCGATCGACTTCGCAAATCGCTTCGCGGCGGAACATGTGGGCGTCCCAGGCGGCGAGCGGGCAATTCTCAAAGGCCTACGCGCCGCGGGCAGTATTTTCCTCGGACCGTGGAGCGCGCAGCCCATCGGCGACTACGCGAGCGGCAGCAACCACGTCCTGCCGACCGGCGGCTGGGCGCGCGTGCGCGGCGGGTTGACCGTGGCCGACTTCTTGCGTTCTTCGAGCGTGCAGGAAATATCGCGCCGCGGGTTCGAGAGCCTGGCGCCCGTGGTTCGCGCGCTGGCGGAGGCGGAAGGATTATCAGCGCATGCGCTCGCTGTGGAGGTGCGGAGATGACGCCGCGGCTTCCGCGAATTCCGATGCGCCGCTCGGTGGAGAAACTGGAGCCTTACGTTCCTCCCGTCGAAGGGCGCGCCGGCAAACTGCGCCTCGATTTCAACGAGAATACAGTGGGCTGTTCTCCCGCCGTGCTGCGAGCATTGCGGCGGCTGACGCGCGAGCAGATCGGGATTTACCCGGAATATGAGGCCACCGTCGGGCGGCTGGCGCGGTTTTTCCGCGTGCGTCCCGAAGAAATGTTGCTGACCAACGGCGTGGACGACGCGCTCCACGTCATGATGGACACGTTCATCGAGCCTGGGAGCACGGTTGTGCTCGTCGAGCCGACCTTCAACATGTATCGTTTCTATGGCCAGCTCGCGGGCGCGCGATTCCGCGCGCTGCGCTACACGAAGGAGATGGAGTTTCCGCTCGCGAGCGTACTGAAAGAGCTTCGGCGCCGGCCGCGCGCTTTTCTTCTGGCGAATCCAAATAATCCGACGGCGAGCCTGGTTACGCTCGCCGAGATTCGCGCAATCCTGCTGGCCGCGCCTCGCACGCTCGTTCTGGTGGATGAAGCCTATTTTGAGTTTTGCGGCGTGACCGTTTTGCCCTGGATCCGCCGCTACCCGAATTTGATTGTTTCACGCACGTTCTCGAAGGCGCCGGCCCTGGCCGGACTGCGATTGGGCTGCTTGTTCGCCTGCCGCGAAATCATTGGGGCGTTGAAGCGCGCGGACTCGCCTTATCCCGTGAATGTGGCGGCACTGGTTGCGGCCGAAGCCGTCATTCGCGATCAACGAAGCGTGCGGGCGTACGCGGGAATAATCCTGAAGAGCCGCCTCTTGCTCGCGAAAGGCCTGGAGCGATTGAATGTGCGGGTGTTTCCGAGCGCGGCCAATTTTGTGCTGGCGGATTTCGGGCCGGGCGCGAGACGACTGGTCCGCAAATTGGAACGCCGGGGAATTCTGTTGCGCGATCGCTCCGCCGAATTTGGCCGGGAAGGATTTGTCCGCGTGACCGTGGGAACGCCCGCACAAACGCGCCGGCTGCTGCGCGCCATCGAGGTGTCGCGGTGAAACTCGCGCCGGAGATGATTATCTTTGACGCGGATGGGGTCCTGGTGGAGGTGCGCGGTTCGTTTCACCGCACGATTCTGGACACCGTTCACTTCTTCACCGGGCGGCGCGTGACCTACGCGCAAGTTCACCTTTGGAAGAATCGCTCGGGATACAATGACGATTGGCGGCTCTCGACCGATTGGATTGCTTCGCTCGGAGGAAACACGACGTACGCCGAGGTGAAGCGGCAATTCATGAAATTCTACTGGGGTGAGAAGGGGCGTCCCGGCAACGTCCAGCGCGAGCGTTGGCTCGTACCCGCGCGCCGCCTGGAGCGGTGGTCGCGGCGCGCGACGCTCGCGATCTTCACGGGGCGAACGCGGCACGAGCTCAGCTATACGATCGACCGGTTGAACGTGCGCCGCTTCTTCACAAGCATCGTAACCATGGACGATTTGAAGAATCTGAAGCCGCATCCCGACGGCCTGCTTCGATTGCTGGATGGCCTGTCTCCGCGCAAGGCGCTCTATCTCGGAGACAACGTGGATGACGCGTTGTCTTCGCGCAGAGCGCACGTACCCTTCTGGGGCGTCTTGCCGAAGGGCAGTGAAGCGCGGCGCGTCCGTGGCGCGACGCTGCGCAAGCTCGGCGCACTTCGCATCCTCGACAACGTCAACGAATTGGAGAACCTCTGGCCATGAGACGCGCGACGCTTCGCCGCACGACAAAGGAAACGGACATTCGCCTTCGTCTGAATCTCGACGGACGGGGCCGCGCCCGTGTTTCCACCGGCATCCGATTCTTCGATCACATGCTGGAGCTCGTGGCGCGTCACGGCGCGATGGATCTCGAACTCGTCGCGCGCGGCGACCTCGACGTGGATCAGCATCACACCGTCGAGGACGCGGGAATCGCGTTCGGCGAAGCGGTGAACAAGGCCCTGGGCTCCAAGCGCGGCATTTTTCGCGCCGGTTATTTCCTGATGCCCATGGACGAGACGCTGGCAGCGGCGGCGATCGACCTGAGCGGTCGGCCGCACTGCGTCGTGCAGTGCAAGTTTGCGGCGCGCCGCGTGGGCGATTTTCAGACCGAACTCGTCGAGGATTTCTTTGGCGGGTTCGCCCAGGCCGCCAAAGCGAACGTCCACGTTCGATTGATCTATGGGCGATCGTCTCACCATCAGGTGGAGGCCGTCTTCAAGGCGTTCGCGCGCGCCCTGCGTTTCGCAGTGGCGCGCGACCGGCAGCTCAGGCGAATTCTCCCCTCGACGAAAGGCCTGCTGTGAAAGTCGCGCTCGTGGAGTACGGCGCCGGGAACCTCCCTTCGGTGGAGCGGGCACTGGCGCGTTTGGGCGTGCAGTCTGAGCGCGTTGCGTCTCCGGAGGCGTTGGCTCACGCGGATGCCGTCATCCTTCCGGGCGTCGGCCACTTCGGCGCGCTCATGCGGCAACTGGGTGCGCAGGGCATGATCGCGCCACTCCAAGAATACATTCGCGGTGGGCGGCCGTTCCTCGGTATTTGCCTTGGCCTGCAAGCGCTTTTCGCTTCGAGCGACGAGGCGCCTGAGGACACGGGCCTTGCCATGTTCCCGAACAGGGTGGCCGCGTTGCCTGCCACGGCCAAGCTCCCGCACATGGGCTGGAACCAATTGCAGCGAGCGGGGGAGTCGCGGCTCCTCGAGGGAATTTCTCAAAACGAGTATTTCTATTTTGCCCACTCTTACGCGGCCATGGCCGCGGAGGGCGCCTCCGTGGCGACCTGCGATCACGGCGCGAGATTCATCGCGCTGCTGGAGCGCGGCAATCTTTACGGCGTGCAATTCCATCCGGAGAAATCCGGCAGCGCCGGCGCGAAGCTTCTTTCGAATTTTCTGCAATCGGCTGCGGGCGCGCCACGATGACCCTGGCCCGCCGCATCATTCCGTGCCTTGATACCGACGGCAGACGCGTCGTCAAAGGCGTTCAATTCGTGCATCTTCGCGATGCCGGCGACCCCGCCGAACTCGCCGTGCGTTACAACCGCGAAGGCGCGGATGAGCTGGTCGTGCTGGACATAGCCGCCTCGCGGGATCATCGGCCGACGTTCCTGGAAACGATTCGCCGCGTCGCCGCGGAACTCGCGATTCCGCTGACCGCGGGCGGCGGCGTCGCCAAACTCGACGACGGCCGTGCCATTCTCCGCGCCGGAGCCGACAAGGTCACCGTCAACACCGCGGCCATTCGCCGCCCCGAGTTGCTGACCGAAATGGCCGCGGAATTCGGCGCTCAGGCCGTCATTCTCGCGATCGACGCGCGCCGCACCGGCGATCATTGGGAGGCCTACGTTCGCGGCGGCCACGATCCGACCGGCCTCGACGCGGTCGCGTGGGCGAAGGAAGGCGTCGCGCGCGGTGCGGGCGAAATCCTGCTTACCTCGATGGATCGCGACGGCACTCGCAGCGGGTTCGATTGCGAACTCACGGCCGCGGTATCGGGAGTAGTTTCCGTTCCCGTAATCGCTTCGGGTGGCGCAGACATCCCCGATGATTTTCTCGAAGTTTTCGAGGAGGGCAAGGCCGACGCGGCCCTCGCCGCATCGATATTCCACGACAATCTGCAGGGCTTCGCACTGCTCAAGCGATACCTCGCGGAGCACGGCGTACCCATGCGCGTGAGCTACTAACACATGCTTGTCCCGTGCATCGATCTGCAAGATGGACGCGCCGTGCAGCTCGTCCGCGGCCGCCGTCTGCGCTTGGCTGTGGACGACGCGCTGGGCCTGGTCGAGAAATTCAGCGGCTACTCGCGGCTGCACGTTATCGATCTCGATGCCGCGATGGAGAAAGGCAGGAACGCACGCCTTGTCCGTGAGCTTTGTTACGCGGGGCGCCGCGCCCACATGAAGGTCCGCGTGGGCGGGGGAATCCGCAGTGTGGCTCGGGCGCGCCGGATCGCGGGGTGGGGAGCGGAGAAGATTATCGTCGGCAGCGCGGCGTTTCGCGGCGGACGCGTGAATCACGCGTTTCTCCGCCGCTTGCGGGCCGCCTGCGGCCGCCGCCGGATTATGCTCGCGCTCGACACCGAACGCGGAAGAATTGTGGTTCGCGGCTGGCGCGAGCGATTGCGTTTGAGCCCTCGCAACGTCCTGGCGGAGTTGGAGCCGTACGCCTCAGCGTTTCTCTGCACTTACGTCGATACCGAAGGTTCGATGCGGGGCACGAACCTCGCATGGTTTCGCGAGCTTCGCCGCGCCACGCGTTTGCCCATCACTGCGGCGGGAGGAATTCGCAGCCGCCGCGAGATTCGTGCTCTCGCGCGCATTGGGATGGATGCCGCGGTCGGCATGGCCCTTTACCTCGGAAAACTCTCCTGAATCTTGTGAGTGGGGGGAACCGCCGGCTAGTCCGTGCGATCACGCAAATTCTTACCACCGCCGCGACGGAACCGGCCAGAACCTGGCGTTCGGCAGGTTGAATTCGATTGCAACTTCCGTGGTTCTCGCTCGCCGCGGCCCCAAGTACACGACCGTGCATTCCTGCTCGACTTGAGTGGATCTGTTCGTCAGTAGAAGCTTCTGCCCCGGGCGGACGTTCGCGCCGAGCACGAGCAGGCCGCCGTACGCGCTCACGCCGAGAGTGTGCGCCTCTTCGTGGAAGGGTTCCTTACTGGCGCTATGCCCATAGACGAAGACCGGCACGTCGAGTATCCAGCGGCGGCTGCGGCGGCGTTCCCAACTTTCTCCGTCGCTCGTGACCGCGGTCTGACTCTTCACTGAGGTGCTGCGTGCCCGCTCCGCGCGTTTTATGGCATCAAAAATCCGGCTCAAAGGTTCCTTTCCGAAGGGCTGGGCGCCCTGATTTGTTCACGGACACGATATCGCGAAGCGCGGCGGCTTGTGGCTGCCGCTTGGCACCCCTCTTCACAAAAGGTTAACAGTGGTTCGGGCGGCGTTTCGCCCGGGAAGTGGCTGGAATGGACTATTCGGGGATCGCAGGGCGACGCGCGTGCCAGCCGGTGTGTCGCTGGAAGAGGCGCGCCGCCGCGACAACTGCCGCGTCGTTGCGAACGCGCGCGAGAAACTGAATCCCCATCGGCAGCCCCTCGGAACTGAAGCCGCAAGGCACGCCGATGGCCGGCAGCCCGCAGAGATTGCCGATGCCGCCGAGCGGGTCGGCGAAGCTCAAGTCGGTTTCGAGGTTCGTGTCGAGTGTTGTCGCTGTGACGGGTTGACCCGCGGCGGCAACAACGTCGAATTTATCGAAGAGCGTGTCAATCTTCTCCTGAACAACTTCGCGCACGCGCAGGGCCTGCAAATAGTCGGACGCCGAAACCTGTTTGTATGCGTAGCCGTTGATCTGTCCCAGTGGGTCGGTGAGCTTCGCCACATCCCCCGACTCGATCAGGTCTTCAAACGCGGAAGCGCACTCCACCGCGATCATGACCCCGCCCGCATCTTCCCAAGGTCCCTGGGGCAACTCTACGTCCTCGACATGGCAACCCTGCCGGGCCAGCACATGCAGCGCTGCGTCAAAAGCGGCGGCGATCTCCGGCGCGGGCTTCTGCCACGCATTCGTGAGCCGGCCGATTTTGAGCGGCTTCGCAGGCGTGCCGGCGGCCGCGTCGAACTCCGCCTGGCCCGGCGGCAACGAACTGCGATCCCTTGGATCCGGGCCCGCGATTGCCTCCAGCACGAGCGCGGCATCTTCCGCCGTGCGCGCAAGAGGGCCAATCTTATCCATCGAGTACGCAAGCGCCATCGCGCCCCACCGGCTGACACGCCCGAACGTCGGTCGCAGCCCCGTGACGCCGCAGAAGGAGGCGGGGCAGAGGATTGACCCCCACGTTTCGGTGCCGATGGCGAAAGGCGCCAGTCCCGCCGCGACGATCGCTCCGGAGCCGCTCGAACTGCCGCACGTCCAGCAGTTTGTATTCCACGGATTCTTGGCGGGCCCCGTCAGCGACGCGGACGCGAAGCGATATCCCATTCCGCCGGCGAGCTCGATCATGGCGGATTTGCCGATCAGAACCGCTCCGGCATTGTCGAGCCTCTCGATCACGGCGGCGTCGTAGTCGAACTGCTGGTTCGCGAACGGTGCCGCGCCCCACGTCGTCGGATACCCGCGCACGGCCAGCAGATCCTTGGCCGCGTACGGAATCCCGTGCAGTGGCCCGCGATAGTGGCCGTGGGCAATCTCGGATTCCGCTTTCTGTGCCGACAATCGTGCCCGGTCAGCCGTCAGCGTCGCGTATGCGTTGTAGCGCGGCCCGAGCGACTCGCCTCGCTTCAGATAGAACTCCGCAAGCTCGATGGGAGAAAGGGAGCGCGACTTGATCTTCGCCGCCAGCTCCGTCACATGAAGAAAGAGAACGTCTGCCTCGCGCATGACTATTGCCCGCCTCTCGTGCCGGGAGTGGCCGTCGTTTTTGATTTCGACTGCGGCTCCGGGTAGAGTCGCAGTACGGTGGCGGGTTGAACGCCGTTGGTCAGCGCGTACTTCCGCAATTCCTCGAGCGGCACGATTCCTTCTTTGATGAGCCGCCGGAGATCCTTCTGTTGCGCGTCGTTGAGTCGAGCGCCGTAGGTTGCAAGCAGGTACTGAGTCTTAGCCTCCGCCTCCGCTTGCCCAGCCGCGGAGAGTTTTTCGGCGGGCGGCTGTTGCGCCGGAGCCCCCGAGGCGCCGGCGCCGGCAAACACTCCCAGCGGCGCGGCCGAAATTCCGGCGGCGGCCACGGCCGCGCGCCGTGCGAATTCGCGTCTCGAGATTCCCCGGGAGTTTCGGTCGTGGTTCTGTTCTTCTTTGGCTTTGCGTCTCATGGCAGCATCACCTCTCGCGAATCGTCTCGCTGATTTGCCGGGGTGGGGTCGCGGGCGGCGGGCCGGTCCCCAGCAGGGTACCCGGATAATAGAACGCCAGAATCTCGCCATAGCTCTTGCCGGACATTCCCATCACGTCGGCCCCCTTTTGGCAGAGTCCGATGCCGTGCCCCGAGCCATAACCTTGAAATACGAATGCGCCGTTTTGCATCGAGACTTCGTAAAGATCGCTGCGAATTCGATCCCCGAGGGCGCGGTTCACGGCCAGGCGAAACTTCGAGGCCGAAATCAAGAGCCGCGTTTCACCCGCGAGTTTCAGCAACTTCACGCGGCCGGATTTCCTGTGTGAGTAGACGGTCACCGTCTTCCAATCCGCGGGCGCCTGGATGCCTTGCGCGACAAGCGCTTGCGCGATTTCCTCGTGCGTCAGCGACGTGGTCCACGGAGTGCGGCCGTGCAGCACGCAATAGGGATCGGCGTGGTGCACCAAATACGGAGTGTCGTGTTCCGGCCAGTCCTGTCCCCCGGCTTCGGTCGTCCCGCCGCAATCGAGGTAGTAGTACGTCGCGGCGGGCGCTCCGCCGTACCAGAGCAATTGCCCCTCCGTGGATTGAGCCGCTTTCAGGAAGCGCGTGCCCAGGCTGCCGAGGCGCAGCGCTTGGCAATGCGTCGCATCGCAAAAATCGAATCCCTGTGCGTGATGGCGGCCGCGAAATCGCAACGCATACGTGCGCACCGCGACGGCCATGGCTTTCAGCGCTTCCTCCGACTTGAAATTACTGGCCTCCGCCGCGAGCACACGCGCGACGTACTCTTCTTCGGGCGTGGTGAGAGTAAGTTGCAGGCGGCCTCCCGCGGCTGTTGCGACCATGCGCTCACTGGATTCCGTGGAGCGGCCCAGGTCCGGCACAATCCGCCACGCTCCCAGCAGCGTCACGGATCTTACCGGCGGCGCGCTCCCCACGACGACACGCGCGTCTGTGGCGCGCAGTTCCACCGGACCGCTCGCTCGGCGGGAGGCGCAGCCGGGGCAGGGAACCAGCCGCGCGGAGGCACCCCGCGGAATGGCTTGAGCGCTCGCCGGCGGCGCTATCGCGTAAATGCGCAGCAGGAATTCAGTGCTCGACGCATGAGTTGCAGTTGGAGTTGGCGATGATGATGCCGGCGTGGAATGAGTTTGTGGACGTGCTACCAGAGCGGTGAGACAACTCGCCGCCATCGTTAGGAACAGCAAGACGGCTGCGGGTTGTCGCTTCAAATCAGTGTTTGAGTGCGAGCGGCGCTATGGCCTGGTACGCCGACGCGATATCGTTGCTTGCTCCAAAAAAGTCCCAGTTACCCTGACCATTCACTTCCAGATGCAGTTCCGTGCCGTTCATCTTCGCGGTCTTAATTGAACCCTTGGGGAACGAGACGCGGTCGCAACGTCCCGTCGGATCAAAAGTTTTCGTGCAGTAGTAGGCTACTGAGCCATCGGCCCCGATCGTGAGAGTCCCCTGGCAATACGCCTGTTGCGCGCCGCGCGCCCAATTGACGTGCCGGTGGTTGACAACGAACCGCCGCGCGGCTCCGCCCCCCGGCGCACCGCCGCCCGCCTGCTCGATCGTCGCCTTATCCTGCAGCAGTTGCTGATTGCCCGGATAGAACGCGAGCATGTCGTTCACGATGGTGCCGGCGGCTTCGAGATTGTGTTGCCCATAGAGCGTTCTGATCTGCGCCATCTCATAATTTATGATCTGGTTCTCGATGGTCGCGCCGTCCTGGTTTCCTCCCTGTCGCGCCACAATCGCCCAGTAAAGCGCGCAATCGTTGTGCGGCTCGAGAACGCGATTCTGTGACATCTCACTCCGTGCGGTCTGCGCGGCCGTTGCCGCCGGATTGGCTGCAGGTTGCATCGGTTGCGCAGGCTGCGAGCCCCCGCCCGAGGATGGGGGAGGAGGTGGCGCAGGCGCAGCAGGCTGAGCCCCACCACCCGTCTTGCGCGTAGGAGGCGTTGCGGGAGGAGGTCCCGTGCGCCCCGGTCCCGCTGGGCCGCGAGCGTTGCCGCCAGCCGGTCCCGGCGGCGGTGCCAACGCTCCGCCAACCCCTTGTCCACCACCTCCGGCTGGCGGCCCGCCCCCGGCTGATCCACCGCCCGAGGTGCCGCCAGATCCAGAACCGCCGACGGGAGCGTAATACGGAGCGTTGCCCCCACCACCTCCGCCGGTGGAATAGCGCGTCACGGCTGCACCGCCACCACCGCCACCACCGCCGCCCGCCGTTGCCTGATTGTGATGTACGATCGCCGCTGCCATGGCGACGAGCAGCACCAAAAGCAGCACCGCTCCGCCCGCGACAATCAAGATATTCTTCTGCGTCCAAAATGACGGCTTCACCGCGCCGGGGCCCATTTGCGGCATCGACATCTGGGTCGCGCCGCCCATGCCCCCGCCCGGCAGGCCGGGAATTGCGCCCGGCGATCCCTCTACCCACGTCGCGCCGGACATCGGCTGCTGCCCCAGTGGTGGAGTGCCGACGCGCGCGCCCGGAGGCGTCCACGGGCCTCCCGGAGGTGGTGTGCCGGGCGGCAACCAACCCGGTGACGGAGTGCGAGGCGGCGTCGAGCGCGGGGGCCCGCCCTGGCCTGGCCCTCCCGGTCCCCATGTAACCGGCTGGCCTCCCGGTGCATAAATCGGGCTTCCCGGCACGTAGCCAGGCAAGCCTTCCGGGTGCTCGAGTCCGGCGCCAAACTCTTCAACCGTCTGAAAGCGTTCCGCCGGATTCTTCGCCAGCGCCTTCATCACGCATTGCTCGTACCCCGGCGGAATGTAGGGATAGTGCTGCGTGGGCGGGGGCGGCATCGCGTTTACATGATCGGACATTACCTGGAAATCGCTGTCGCTCTCGAAAGGCAGGTGGGCCGTCAACAATTCGTAGAGAGTGGCTCCGAGGCTGTAGATGTCGGAGCGGATATCCACCGGCATGTTCCGGATCTGTTCGGGCGACATGTACGCCACAGTTCCCATGCGCGTGCCGGTCCGCGTCAGCCGCTGGCCGCCGAGAACTTTGGCGATGCCGAAGTCCATCACCTTCACGATCCCGGACCGCGTAACCATGATGTTGCCGGGCTTGATGTCGCGGTGAATGATTCCCGCGCGGTGCGCGAATCCAATCCCGAGCAGCGCCTGTCTGAAGTACGGCACCGCCTCCTCGGCCGGAATCACGCCCCTGCGGCGAATCATCTGATCGAAGGATTCTCCTTCGAGATACTCCATGACGATGATGCATTTCCCTTCAATCTGCAGAAAGCTGTACAGCGTGGCGATATTCGTGTGATTGAGGGTGGCTTGGGCCTTTGCTTCCGCCCGGAATCGTTCTACCAATTGAGGATTGCCGACCAGTTCGGCGGACAGCACCTTGATCGCGACCAAACGGTCCAGCGTGAACGTCCACACCTTTGTAGACGACGCCCATGCCGCCTTCGCCCACTTGCTCCAGGATCTTGTAATTGGCTACTTGTGTTCCGATCATCGTCCGGGTCCTTGTTGCCTATTACTCCGCTGAAGTCTTCTTCAAATCGTTGCCTGCCACGCGCAACAGCTGCACGGTTATATTGTCGTACCCTCCGCGCGATTTTGCCAACTCAATCAAATCCTTGCACGCCTGCGTGAGGGGTATGCCCGTGACGGCTTTCTGCATTTCCTCGTTGGTGACCAGTCCGGATAGCCCGTCGGTGCAGAGCAGGAGAGTATCGCCCGGTTGGAGCGGCATCGGATCGTTGGGGCAATCCGCGCGCACCTGGCCTCGCGCGCCCAGCGCCATCATGAGGACATTTCGCTGTGGATGGACTTTCGCTTCCTCGGGCGTAATCATGCCCGCCTCCAGCAGCTTGTTGACATAGGAATGATCGTGCGAGACCTGGGTGATTTCAGAGCCGCGAATGAGATAGAGGCGCGAATCCCCGATGTGGGCGTAGATCAGCTTGCTTCCGAGTATCGCCGCCGCGGTGCATGTGGTTCCCATTCCTTCGAGCCCGGGATTCTCTTTCGCCTTGCCCAGGATCTCCAGATGGGCCAGCCGAAACCCTTCGAGCAGGGCCTCGACCGGATCCTGTTCCGGATCCTTCAGGTACGCGGCGCGGACGTTCTCGACCGCAATTCGACTCGCGAACTGGCCGCCTTCGTACCCGCCCATTCCGTCGGCGATTACCGCCAGCCGTCCCCGTTTCGCGTAGATTTCCTCATCCTCGGGTTCAGCGTAGCAGTAATAGTCTTCGTTATTTTCTCGCTCGCAGCCCACGTCGGTCAGGTTCGCGAGATCCACTCCCGGCCGGATTTCCATGAGTCTCCGTGGCCGTCGCCTACAGGCACTTGAACTTCAGGGCGAGTTTGCCCAGGCGAATCGTGTCGTTGTCCTTGATCTCTTCCCGCGCGATGGAATCGGTTTTGTCATTGATGAACGTTCCGTTCGTGGAATCCAAATCCGTGAGCAGGAACTTGCCGTCTTTGTGACGCAGGCTCGCGTGCTTGGCCGAGACGGTGCCGTCGTCGAGCACGATTTCGCATTCCGGTGACGACCCCAGCACGTTGTGCCCTTCGCGGATCCGAAAGTCCTCGCCCATCTGGTTCCCGTTCAACGCCACGAACCAGCCGATGACCGCGCCCGACGGCTTTTCGCCGATGACCACGGTCCTCCGTGCTCCACCTCCGCCCGCCGCCGGCGCCCCGCCGCGCGCGGCAGGCACGGGATCGGATTCGATCCGCGTCTTACCCGGCGGTGGTGCGTCAAACCCGGTCTTCTGGCAGTACGGACAAATCTCCCACGAATCTTCCATCTGGTGTCCGTTTGCGCAAAACTTTGCCATGCTGTCCTCCCATCCTTTATCGCTTATCGCTTTGAGCGATTAGCTGCTCAGATATGTGAACACGGCCGTGCCTTTGCCGATGTAAATCTTGTCTCCGTGATGCAGTTGGACCTTGCTCACCTTCGGCGAGTCCACCGAGTTCACGAAGACGCCGTTGGTTGAGCCGCGATCGATCAGCATCACACCTTCATCCACGGGAACGACCCAGGCGTGTTCCTTCGACACGGCATCGTCCGTCAGTACGATCTGACACTTGGCCGAGTCGCGCCCGATCAGCAACCCCGATTTCGTGACTTCAAACCGGCGTCCCGCTGCGGAGCCCGAGGTGCACTGCAGGCTTCCGTAGCTTCGCGGCGGCAATGCTCCCATCACAGGTGCGCCCCCCGGCATGCCGGCCGGCGGGTACCCGGCTTGCATCTGCGGCGGCGCCCCGGCGCCCGTCGGCATCTGCATGGCCGTTGCCCCAGCGCCCGCTCCTGCCATGGCCGGCGCGGGCTTCTTCTTCATCAATGCGAATGCCGCGACGATGATCACGACCAGCAATACGACTCCGCCCACAATCACATAGGTCATCGGGAAAGTTGAGACGGGTACGCAGCCGCCGCCGGGGCTGGACTGGGTAATGTAATTTTGCACGAAGGGGAATCCGGGGTTGAGTTCCTTGATGTTCTCGAATTCCTTCAGAGCCGTGGAGCACTTGCCGGCGTGATAGTCGCCCAGGGCTTCGATGTATTGCTTCGAGAGCTGGCTTTCCTGAGGCTTGATGTTCAATTCGTTCAAGTACTGATCGGCGATGCTCATCGGCACTAGGAAATTGATGCCCGCGGCCGTGGCCGTGGGAACGCCGAAAGTCGCGATGCCGATCACTTGTCCTTGCTCGTTGAACGCCGGACCGCCGCTGTTTCCATTTGTGATATCCGCATCGGTCTGAAGCGCCTGCCATCCGCCTTCCATGGTCTTCCGCGCACTGATGTCGCCGGAGGTGAACGTTGGCTCGACGCCGGTGGGATTCGACGTGCCCGCTTGATCGGCGACCGCCGGGAAGCCAATCACGAACACTTTGTCGCCCACTTCCATCTTCGTATCGTCTCCGACCGGAACCGTCGGCAGGTTGGTCTGCTCGATCTTCAGCACAGCAACATCCTTGCCGGGAGTGACTTGTCCTTCCTTGCGCACGTCGCAAACGATGCCCTTCGCAAGCGTGGGCAGGCCGGGAATGGCGATGCCGATTTGCACGCTCACGGCGCGAGGTTGAACGGAGAGTTGGGCGTACTTCGAATAGTACGCAGCCATCGCCTGCGTGTAGAGCTTCTTCTCATCCTCCGTGAGCACGATGTCGTTCAGCGCTTTTTGCAGATTCGCCACATCGGTATCGGTAAGCTGCTGCATCAAAGTATTGACAAAGAGCTCGTTCACTTCGTCCGTCTGCGCCACGACGTGCTCGTTGGTCACGATGTAGCCGTCGGGCGTGATGATGAAGCCGGAGCCCGTCGCTTTCACGCCCAGGGGATTCTTCACCGCTGGATCCGCTTGATCGGTTGGAACCAGGTACTGGAGCGGGTTTCTCGCCATCTCCGTGATCATGGCGTTGAGGATATCCGTCTGCGAACCCGAGATCGTTCCCGCCTTGATCTCCCGGGTGGCGACAGCCTCGAGGGCCTGCACGCTTGCGGGTGGCAACGACCATTGGGGAACCGACGCGTTCGCGGTCCAGTCGGTCTCCACCTGCACTACGCCAGGCTTGAACATCTCCGCGATATCCTTCCCCGAAAGCGCTCCGCCCTGCTGTGCCGCCACTTTCGGCGCCAGCAGCAGTGCCAACGCGGCCAGCGCGAGTCCGAAACCGATTCCCAGCGCAGCCAAATGCCGCGCTACCGCGCTGCGAATACTCCCGCTCTTCCGCGGGTTAAATGAGATTGCCATGTCCAAGGCTCCTTTCCATCCGTGCACTTTCGCACGCGCTAAGCGCGGCGCGAAGTAATCTCCGAGCAAAAGAAATTCGTTGCAAAAAAACTTAGCTCCCCAAAACAGCTAAAGGAGCGTGAAGGGAGGAATCCGGCGATATGCGCAAGCCTTACGCGGGGCCCCGCAGCGTCTCGTTCGATGACGTAGGAACAGCCCTCTGAGTTCAACCCAAGCCTTCCTGGATCCAGCGCCTCATTACGGCCGCCGGAAGTAAAACAACAGCTCGCCTCTGCGGGATTGCTCGCACTCAAATCGAACTGCGCGGCGCTTCCATCCGACGCCTTCGACCTCCCCGCCGGGCGAAATGAATGTTTGAGGGTATATAGCCTTTTATCCTTAGTCTGTCAACGGAATCCTCGGGCACAATCGATGGCTCAACCGATCATTGCATTGCATAGGCCCGCGCAGGAGTCTTCTCAGGTCTTGGTGTACGGCCCTCCCGCACGTCATCTTGCCGGGCATGCGCCTAAGTCTTCGACTCCGACAAACTGTACGGAATCCCACTCCGCGCGGCGTTAGCGAACCTTGCCCGCCGAGTTCTCCAGAATGACGTTCGAGAGCATCGCAGTGTCGGACTTGTCCGGCAGGTGCGAGCAGAATCCGATGCCGACGTAGAAAGGCCCATCGATGTGCAGAGTGATGGGTGGGCCAAACTGGTGCATCGGTTCGCCTTCCAAACTGACGTAGAGCGTGAAGGAGTCGCCGTGCTTTTCGATGCCGATGCGCTTGGCCATGACGCCGACGAGACTGTCAGGGCTGTCGCCACCGGGACGCCCGCGGCCCCCGATGCGGTACTCCATGTCCTTGATGCGCGCGTCCTTTTCGTGGCGCTGCGCGAGTTGGATCATGCCGAAACCGTGGAGGGCGACAAGGACTTCCTTGGAATCATCATCGAGGTCCTGGCGAATGATGAGGACCACCTTGCGGTCGCCGTAGCCGTTCGGGTCCGGGAACGTGATATCCGCCGCGAGTGAGACGTCGCCCGACATTCTCTTCCAGAGAAAACGGAATTCGTCGCGCGTGTACCAGACGTTGTAGCCGGCGGAGTTGATGGTGTACTGCTTCGTGCCGGCGTCGTAACTGGCGCTGCCCGGCACCACCGCGCTTCCGACGTCAGACTGGCCCTCAAATATGCCGATCGGCGTGGCGAAACTCGTGCTGGGCCTGTGAAAGTCCGCCGGTGGCGCCACCTGGACATGCGTGGCGGAACCCGGCTGCGCCCATGCCGGCACGACCGTTGGTGATGTTGGCGTTGCGGCGGGTGCTTGTGCGTGGAGCAAATGCGGCGCAGCGCACAACATCAAGGCTAGCAGCGAGGGTCGGCAGACGAGTTTCATGATAAAGCGAACTTTGCAGATGCCGTGGTGAATATCATTGTTCGAAGTCATGACAGGGGAGCAGCTCGAATCTTGGACGCGGCAACCAACACTCTCGAATCGTACAGGAATACGACCAGCCCTGGTCGAAACATTTGGTGGGGCCGACGAGGCTCGAACTCGCGACCTCCTGCGTGACAGGCATACCAACCAACTCCCGTAGGTCACGAAGTTTAAATCACTCAAAAGGAATCACAAGGCTTATTTCTCTGAGGGAGTTGTATCTGGAAGTGTGTAAGTGTTGCCCTGTGTATGCAGGGTTCCTGTAACAGTCACCACAGTCCTCATTGGCGTTCTCGGACGCCGAGTGTGAAGCCGAAAGTCCGCGTTGTTCCAATCACGCGGCTACTCCTAGATAAGCGGAACGCGAACCAGGGCTCGCAGCGTGGGTGCGAACTCCTTGGGGAGTCGCTCGTAAGATAGGGCGCCGGTCGCTCGGTCGTTGTGGACCGCGATGATCCAGAAGGGCGCACTTGTGCCGACGCAATTGCAAAGAAGCCCCAATGGGGGATCTATTTGGGATGTTGGACTACTCCGCGCGCGTTGGCCGCATGAACCGGTTGAAAACTATCGAAGCAAAAGCATCAAGACCTTATCTTATAGAGTGACAATAACTCTTTGCAATCTCGATAAGAAATATAGGTCAGCATCAGCCCTTGCGGTTCTATGCTTTCGGTGCCGAGCGTCTTTGGCAACGCGTGGGGGTGATTGTGAAAGTCATTGCCGTAGGCATATTGTGGGCGTTGTCTGCCCAGGCGCTCCTGGGCCAGACCGCGCAGCACAGTCCGCTGGGAGTTGCGTCGGATTGGACGCACCGTCATGTTCTCTACCCGGATTCGAAAGACTTCTTCGTTTTGGCCCGAATCCGAAGAGATCCCCGCTGGGTACAGAATTGGTATCTCCGCCATAGGGAAACCTGGTGGCCGAACCGCCATCGCGGACCCGTGGGGGCAGAGGATAGTAGCCGCAGAGACTGGAGTGTGCCCTTGTCCTCGTCTCCTTCAACGTCCGCTTTTGAGCCACTATTCGACTTCGCATTCAGCATCGGTCCCAACGCGGGGCACGGCAGCCTCAACACGACAGACATTTTCAACGGCGAATTCCTCGCCACTGTCGGCACGCTCACGGTGACGGGCGGCTCGGACGTTGGCTCGTACCCGCTGCATGCAGGTGGGCCGGCGGTAACAACAAGCCCGGCGGGGGCCTTCATCTACGACAATGTACTCTACCCGTCCATCGATCCACCGATTGATTTGGATGGGCCTCTCTTTATCGGTGGCGGCTTGGAGATCAACATCTGGAGCAATTCTGCGAGTAACTACGAATTCGATGATTATATCGGCGGTGGTTATACCAATGACGCCGCGGGAGAACCCTTCACTCTGAGCGTCGCTCCTGGTGGAGGCCAGACCTTTCCCGCCAAATATGTATTTGACGTGACCGCCGCGCCGAGCTGCGCCAACGACTTTGTGGTGATTGGTATCCCGACGAACCCCGCGTCGGGCGGTCAAGCTAACATCGTTGGAGTGAACAACCTGTATAGTGGCGGCGGTGGAGCACTGTGCTCAACCGGGCCGACGGTGAAGTTCGCCTACGCCTCAGGTACCGGACAGGTGCCGGCTTCCTTGGTTCTCTCACAGAATGGGAGCCAGATTGCCTACATTGAGAATCTCCCGACTGGCAGCTCCTACTTCCACGTCCTAACCATTGGCACCACGGGGACCAACGGGACCAGCGCGACGGCGGCAGTCGTGCCGGGCGGTGCCGGCGGGAACAATGCCGTGGACCAGAGAGTGCTTCTTTCGCCGGACGGCGGCAACACAAACCAAAGCTCCACAAATGCCCCTTTCGTGGTTTACACACCGAACGATGCCAGCGATTTCGCCTACCTCACTACCTACAGCACGGCCGGGAGCGGCTCCGGCTACCTGTACAAGATCGCCAACGTTTTCAACGGAAGCGCAACTCCAACAATCGTTTGGAGCGTCCCCATCACAGCAGTTCCCTCAGCTCCCATATACGATTCGGTATCCAATAAGGTCTTTTTCACGGATGGAAGCGGTCGTATCGACTATGTGACGGACGCCGGCAGCTCACCGCCGGTTGTATATAGCGCGGTCTTGGCTAGCGGCGCGACGTCCGAGAATCCAGTCGTCATCGATAGCACGAATCAGATGGTCTACGCGACATTCAACTCGAACGGGATCAACGCCGTAATCGTGCAAGCTCCCACCAGTATGGCGAGCACCGTCTCCGCACCCATAGGCACGGGAAGCACGATCTATACGGGGCCGTACCAGCCGGACTTCAATAATGCCTGGTACACCGGATCCGGGACGCCTCTCATGTACGTCGCTGGGACGGGCACTGGGACGCTTCCGACCCTCTACAGCGTCGGGTTCAACGGCAGCGGCGTGATGAACACCAGTGCCAGTGCCACGGCAGCTCTGGCTACAGGCACGGCGGACTCCTCGCCGGTTACGGAGTTCTACAACGCCACGCTCCACAAGGACTACATTTTCGTGGGGGTCACGAACAATTGCATAGCTACCACGAGCGGCGGAGCTGCCGGCTGCGTCATGAGCTTGGACATCACCGGCGGCTTTCCAACAATCAATGCCAGCACTACCGCGCTGGCCGCCGCTGGAGGCACGAGCGGCATCATAATGGACAACGACAGCAGTCTTACCGGAGCTTCCAGTATTTACTACGCGACGAAGACTGGGGCGACCCTGGTCAAAGCCACGCAGTCCGGGCTGAACTGAAAAGGGCATTGCATACTAGTTTCTACCATGCCTGTGCCGCCCCAAAACCTTGTCCGCGTATGAAATCAATAACATAAAACGTTGTCTTCCACAGCTGGATTGCCGCAGCACGGGGCCATGTTACAGACCGGCGCTCTTCTCTTGACCTTCATTCTTCATTCGCTTTCGTCTCGGCGAAGCCTGCGACTCGAGAATCACGCTCTCCGGCAGCAGCTCGGCATTCTCAAGCGCAAACACCCAAGGCCCAGGCTGATCGTCCTCGATAAGTTTTTCTGGATTCTGGTGTGCCGATTTTGGTTCGGTTGGAAACAAGCCCTCATCGTCCTCAGTCCGGAAACAGTGATTCAGTGGCATCGGGCTGGCTTTGCGCTTTATTGAAGGGCGATCTCCAGGGTACGTCAAGCAGTCGGAAGGGAGCGAATCTCGAGAGAGGTCTGAGATTTGATACTCCGCATGGTCGCAGAGAATCCGAGATACGGCGACCTTGGATTCGGCAGGTCACTTTGCGTTGACCAGAAGAGAGCCCGCACCCAAGATTCGCATGCTCTTCTTTTCTTGCAGGAAAACGACAATCCTAAGGTTTTCGCGATTCCACTTGCGGTCAATCTTTACAGTAGAATCTTGGGCGAAGGACGGAAGACTCGTGCTTTCGTTCGCCACCCCAATTTTATAGAGCGTCCGCACGATCGAACCATGATGCCAATCTCGACCAGCATTCTTGCCCCGGCCGACGGGCGTATGGAGACCGCTTTCCGTGACTGCCAGCCACACCTCCACAGTATCCCCTGGAGCATTTCCTTCCAGGCTGCCTACCTTGACGTTAAGTTTTTCCGTGCCGTTCGCTGTCGAAGCCTCGGGCACAATTTCAACGGCTGTCGTTGGCAGATGCGCGGCGGCTTCGATCGCCTGCGTAGCCTGCTGCGCATTACTTCCTACGAACTGAGAGTGCCCTTCCACCACCATCTGAGGTGTGTAAGGTGGAGTAGACGCTTTGAGCTTTGTGACGTAGGCCTGCTGTCGAAGCGTCCACTGCTCCGAAGAGAACGGATCGATCCAAGCGTCGGTATTATCCCAATAGGTGACGTGCTCTTCCAAAACGATGATATCCGCATCGGTGACGGGCTGCTCGCTCTCCAAGCTCGAGAGCAGCGCGTCCGCGGGCGGGCACGACGAACAGCCCTCGGATGTGAACAGTTCGACGATGACGGGCTTTCGACCGACCTGGGTGTCGGCTGCCTCCGCCAACACCCCACGCGGGGTGGATGCTTTCGGCGTCGCCGCCAAGGCCACCGCAAGAGCAAGTATGCGAAGCGCAAATTTCATCTTCTCACCTCCTGAGTTGCTCTTCTAGCAAGCCGATTACTAGGAGAGCCGCTCCACTGAAATGCGTTCAAAACAACGCTCCCGAAACTACGAGGCTAAACGCGCAGCCGCATCGGGTGCCCGAATAATTTGTCTACAACGGCGAAGCGCATCCGGAGATTGATGAGAAGGATCGTCCGGATACCCCAGCCCGCTGCGGCTGTCACCTCTCGGCAAGTTCGCACACTGAGTGGGCGGGCACAATAGCCACTTGAGACCAAATCCTTATGACCACTACAATGTGCTTATGAGAAAGGGCGAGGTCGGTTTTTCACCCCTGGGACCAGCTCACATTCAACTCCCATTCGATTGTCAGGCAATTGTGGAACGCCGCAGAGAGGGACGTCAACTGCCCTGGAATGTCCTGACAAATTGAGCCGCAAAAGAAAACCCCGCCAGCACCAATTTCGGTGCTGGCGGGGGTTGAAGAAACGTTTGTCAGCTTGTGAGGCTTACCAGTTGATCTTCGCGCCTAGCTGCAACGTGCGGCCCTCGTAGGCCCCCGTGGCCTTACCGAAGTTCGGGTCGCCCGTTCCGGTATCGACGGCGTTGAATTGTGGATGGTTCCAAATGTTGACCGCGTCGCCACGGATCTCGAGCTTCAACCGTTCCGTGAAGGCGATGTCCTTGACGAGCGATATGTCCCAGTTCTGGCGGCCCGGACCCCAAATCCCGTTATAGGGGAAGTCTCCGAAAGTCGCCACCTGATTGGGACCGATGCCGGAGTGGCCGGCTACGTAGTTGGAGGACTGAGGCAGGTAGTCGTTTTGGAATACAGACGTATTGAACACCTGCCTGCTCCCGTGTCCGTTCTGCAAGGCGGTGTCGGTATTTGGATACGTGATTGCCCCGACCAGGTTCGGGCGGACGCTGCATTGAGCTGGCACCACGTTGCAGACCGTATTCACGCCGTTCCCGATACCGATGTTCATCGGGACGCCGGATTCCGCAGTGATGATTCCCGCAATCTGCCAGCCGCCAGCCGTCATTCTCAAGAAGGCGTTACGGCCCGCGAAAGTCGGGAGTGTGTAAACGAAGTCGACAAAAAAGATGTTGTCACGATTGATGACCGCGGGACCGTATTGGTCCAGCCAGCCCAGGTACGGGTTGGACTGGTTGCTGAGGTCGCCGCCATCTTGGCTGTTGGACGTGGCATCGAACGCACGCGCAAAGGTGTAAGCCGAGTTTATGGTCAAGTTGCGGAATTGGGACCGCAACGAAACCTGCACGGAGTTATACCTGGACCTCGCATCGTCCGCGGCCATGGTAATACCCCCGTAGCCGGCATACGGCAAGTACAGGTTGGTCGTTCCGTTGCCGTTGCCACTGCCGTTGAAAAGCAATGGCCACTGGCTCGGGTCCGTGTTATTGAATCCGTAGTGCTCGCTCTCATGGCGGCCCTGGTTTCCGACGTAGGCAACCGATAGCACAGTTTGGGCACCGATCTGCTGCTGAACCCCAATGCTGTACTGGTAGCTAGTCGGAGTCTTATAGTTAGTAGCGAGCAGTCCCGAGAGGCCATTGACCGTCACCGGCAGCGAAGTTGTGCTGTAGGTGATATTCGCGTTGCTGATCCCAGTGTGCGGATTTTGGAAAGAAACGTTGCTAAGCCCGGCGCTTCCTCCAAATAGGTTCATCCCCACCTGGTACATGTCGTTGCCCTGGATGCGCTCATAGAACATGCCGAATCCGGCGCGCAGAATGGTCTTGCCATTGCCACTGATGTCATAGGCAAAACCGATTCGCGGACCGAACGTGTCCCAGTAATTCGGCACGAGCGCGCCGGTAACCCCGGCAGTGACGTTCGCAACACCGATGCCGTTGGCGTATTGTTGGAGGCCGTTGAGGATGGGGTTTGGACCTGTGCCGAGGTACGGATTCGCGGCAGAGCACTGGGTGAGGGGGTTCGGGCCCACAGTAGAGGCGCTGCACATCAGGCCTCCATTGGTTCCCGGGACGAAACCCGCGTTCGCCGCTTGCGCGGCTGCCTCTCCAGAGGCGCTGTAAAGATTGGGATAGAAGTTGGCCATCTGGTTGTTGATTTCGGCCGTGTGCGGCATGCCGTCCCAGCGCAAACCCAGGTTCAAGGTCAGGCGCTTCGTGGCTCGCCAGTCATCTTCGACGTAGACGCCCCAAGAAACGCTATTCCACTGCCGTAAGTCCTTGAGGGCGGCTTCGCTGTAGCTGCCCGTCAAGCCGAGGAGGAAATCGGCGTAGGGCAAGCCAGTGTATTGCCCGCTGAACTCAAAGTCACCCTGCGGAGTGGTTTGAAGGTCTTGACCTTTGTTGTATTTATACCAGCCAAATCCAAGCTTGACTTGGTGAGTTCCTTTGGTCCAGGAGAGGTCATCGCGGATTTCGTAGCTGGCATCCGTGTTGACCCAAGGCCACCAGTTAGTTTCGAAACGAAGAGTTTCGTTCCCGTTAAGATTGATCTGGGGGAGAGTGGGTTGCGTGCCGCCGAAGAGTCTGCCCTCGGTGAAGGTCCCATCCGAGGCGGGTATCCCTGCGATGCTGTCGTTACTGCTCGCGAAGCCCGCAGCACCAAGGGGCGAGATTGTGATGGGGTTATCCCCGTAGTTAAAGGCGATCTCGTTCAGTAGTGTCGGACTGATCGTATCCGTCAGATGAACGACGGCGTGGCGGCCCGGATTGGCGAATGTGTCGCTGGCCGTGGGCAAGGTGGCAAAATCCCAACGGGACGGGATATCGCTCTGTTGAAAGGACTCCTCAATCCAATGGCCGAAGATCGACCAGTGGTCGTTGAACTGGTGGTCGATGCGGACGATCTCTTCCCTCAACATCGTCGGCGCTTTCGCGCTGTTGACGTAGGTATTCGCAGCAGCGCCGGAAGGGAGACTCGCTGACGGCAACGGAATCATGCCGGCCTTCATCATGGTAACTGCGTTTGCGCTGAGCAGCGAGGCCGGAATCGTATTGCTCGGAAACGAGTTGATAACCTGCCCGCCCGGATCGCTGGCGCAGTGACTAAGGTTTACCCCTGCAGAAGCGAACGCGGTCTGAACCGCGGTGGAGACTTGGCAGTCGTACGGAGTCTGAAGCGCGCCGAATCCACCGTTCAGAGTGAACCCGGGAAGGCCCGGCAGTCCGGTCAGATTTGCCCCGCTGCTGGTTGGATAGTTGGTCGAAGGGACGACCGACAACAAGCCGCCGCCGCCCTGAATAACTCTCCGCCATTCCATGTTGTAAAAGAAGAACGTCTTCGGATGCTTGGAGGTGAATTCAACAGGCCCGCCGACGTTGAATCCAAACACATTATAGCGCAGGTACCCCTGCGGGTTGAAGTAGCTGTTGGCACTCCCCAGTCCATTTTGGCGGAACCATTCCCACCCTGACGCGTGGAACTGGCTCGTGCCGGACTGAATCACCATCGTGGAGGTTTCCCCGGATTCGAGGCCATACTCCGCGCTGTAATTGGAGGTCATCACGCGAACCTCCGAAATGGCTTGCTCCGACGGCATGACATAGGGTCCTTGGCCGCCACGATCGGAGTTTTCGCCACCATCAATCAAGTTCAACTGGTGGGCCGATCGCTGACCATTGAAGCTAATCATAGAGTCGCCCGTATTCGCGGTCGGAACCTGGATGTCCTGGTTGTCAGGGCTTGCCCCCGGCACCAAGTCGATGAGGTTGAAGTAGCTCTGCGAACCAATTTCCAGCGCCTTGAGCTGCTGTCCTGTAATGACGCTGCTGATATCGTTGGTATCGGACTGCACGGCGATTGGATTCGCCGTAACCGTGTACACTTCGGTGATGGCGCCGGTTTCGAGTTTAACATCGATGCGCCGGCGGTCGCCGACTTCGAGAGTAATGGTTTGCTTTGAAGTCTTAAAACCTTGGGCCTTCACTTCGATCGTGTACTGGCCGATGTTCAGAAGAGGAGCTACGAAATCCCCCTCTTTTCCCGTCGTCTCGGTCGTTACCAAGTTCGTCTCGGTATTGGTAATGGTGACCGTGGCGTTGGGTACCACCCCGCCTGATTGATCGGTAACGGTTCCAAGGATCGTACCTTGTTGCGCCCTCGCCACCTGTGGCAGGCCGCAAAACAGCACAGCCAGCGCACATAAGCGAAGGATCCATCTCACCTGCGAGTTACTGCCAATGCTTCGCAGCAATTCACTTGGCCTCATGGCACCTCCTAATGGTTTTTCCAGACGACTCGAATGTTCGCCCCCGCCATGGGGCTCACATCTCGTCAAATCCGGCGATTGCGTCTGCAAACTGGAGGGGGTTTAACGATCGGCTGCGCTTAGGTTCACTGCCGTTTCTTCCACCAGCTAGGAACACCCGGCGCTTTGGAATTCCCCCCACCCCGGCTGGCAAATTCGCACACTGAGTGGGTGGGCACAATAGCCACTTGCAACAAGATCCTTATGACCACTACAATGTGCCTATGAAAAAGGGCGAGGGCGGTTTTTCACCCCTTATTTCTGTTGACCGAAGGCTACGTCGCCCCCTGCATTTGCAAGTCGGGGATGCGTTTCGCGCGGCGATTGTGAATGGGAATTTGCGCGCGGGCGAGCGGACTCCGTCCACTCGATCACTTGCTTCAGAGCTGGGTATTTCCCGTATTCCGGTGCTGGACGCATATGCTCAGCTTCTGGCCGAGGGTTTTTTTGAGACCCGCGTGGGGGCGGGAACGTTCGTGTCAAGTTCCTTGCCAAACCAACTCACTCGGTCCGAAGATCGCGGCGGCAGGTCAGTCCGAGTTCGCAGAGTGCCTCGATCGATTGCACGCCGCACTTCGTTTCTTCCCCGTTTCGAACGACCAGCATGGGCTAGGGGGCAGGGGGCGTTTAGCTTAAGTCAGCCAGCTGTTCATGACTTCCCGTTCCGAGTGTGGTCGAATCTCGTGTCGCGCTATTGCAGGAATCTGCGACTAACTGCACTCCAGTACGGCGACCCGATGGGCCAAGAGGAGTTGCGCAAGGCTGTCGCTGCGTATCTCAGAGCGTCTCGTGGAGTAATGTGCGAATGGCAGCAAATCATGATTGTCAGTGGCTCACAGCAAGCGCTCGACATATCAGCGCGGGTCCTGCTGGAGGTCGGAGACCCGGTCTGGGTTGAGGAACCCGGGTATTGGTTAGCGCGACACGTTTTCGCGGCTGCCGGTTGTCGGCTGGTACCCATTCCCGTTGATGATGAAGGACTGAACGTCGTTGCGGGCATCGAACGATGCCGGAAGCCTCGAGCGATCTATGTAACACCTTCTCACCAGTTCCCGCTCGGTGGGACGATGAGCGCTTCACGTCGGTTTCAATTGTTGGATTGGGTTCAAACTTCGGGGTCCTGGATCGTTGAGGATGACTATGACAGCGAGTATCGCTACCACACCAAACCCATAGCATCGTTGCAAGGTCTAGACCGCACGTCCCGGGTGATATACATCGGTACCTTTAGCAAGGTTCTCTTTCCCGCGTTAAGAGTAGGCTATGTCGTCATCCCCTCCGACCTTGTGGACCATTTTGTTGCAGTGCGGCACGCTATAGACGTGAGCCCGCCGCACCTGTATCAAGCTGTGCTCGCGGACTTCATCAACGAAGGACACTTCTCGCGTCATGTCAGGAGAATGCGTCTGGCCCATGGCGAGCGCCGGGAGGTCCTTGTTGACTCTATCAAAAAAGAACTCGGTCCCGCCTTCCAGATTTATGGCGCAGTGGCTGGTCTCCATCTGACTTTGACGCTGCCAAGAGGTTACCGTGACGTCACCATATCCGAACGAGCGGCACGTCAGAGCCTGTGGCTATGGCCACTCTCTCCGTCCTATGTCGGCCCGACCTCTGAGCAAGGGCTGATTTTGGGTTTTGGCGGCATGTCGGCTGCGGAAATCCCCCACGCGGTACGGCGGCTGCGCGCGATCCTCACGAACAAGGGCGACGAGAAGTGACAAAGTGACAATTGATCGTGAATTGTCACCGACAGGCCCTGCCAGCGGCGTACCGGAGAAGTGGAATCTGAGTCCTCGGAAGATGTCCGATAATACGGACTCAACGAATGAGACAAAGGGCCTCATCGATTTGAAGATTCGTCTACTCCGTGTTCGCGAAACGGTGTCCGACGGACGCTTCGACAAACCGAAAACGAAGCGTAGTGCGCGAACCATCCGCATTGGGACGGAGACGGCGGAAATATTCGCTCGCATTTGTCCTGTCGGTATTGAAAAAAGCGCTCTAGTATTCGCCACGCGCGAGATCTATTGCACGCGATAGCGGAAGAACAGCGTCGAGCAGTGGAAAGCGTCGGGAGGCTCGTACTTGGACCCAAGTTTGGTCTCCGGCGCTCAGGCATCAGAGCGAGTTCATTGAGAATAAGGAAGTAATTGGCGGGGCCGACGAGGCTCGAACTCGCGACCTCCTGCGTGACAGGCAGGCGTTCTAACCGGCTGAACTACGGCCCCGCTATGCGCCAAGGATGGTGGGCAGTGTCCGATTCGAACGGACGACCTTCCGGGTGTAAACCGGATGCTCTAACCGCTGAGCTAACCGCCCATGCTGCATCTTCTTCGCGTCAAACAGATTACGCGACTTCCCGCGCACCGTCAAATTCCGCAAACGTGCGAGGAATCCCCGCGGGGATCCCCCGCGGGGATTCCATCGCCCGCAAGACATCCTCGGATGCTTCCTTGACACTATTCCGACCCCGCCTTTAGACTGATGTTTCGTTGGGAGGCCGGACGCTTGCTATTGTCGCGGGACTATGTCGGCTACATGGCGCAGGAAGTGGTGAAGCGCCTGCTTTCTTCCAGGATGATCGAATCGCCGTCGGCGGAGGCGCTTACCGAACGCGTCCGTAAGACCATGCAGGACGAGATCGGGATCGAGGAGCGCCTCAACGAAGAAGTTCGCCAGATTCTCACCGATCACGCCGAAGAGATGCGCCGGACCGGCGCATCGTACCAGGAGATGTTCAAGAAGGTGAAAGGCGAGCTGGCGCGCCAGAGAAAGTTGATCCTGCGATGAGGCTGAGCCGCGAGAAGACGAATCGCCTTTCGCACGTGATCACCGACCTGCTCGTCGCCAGTCAAGATGTGGTTTTCGTCGAAGACCGCGACACGATTCGACAGTCGATCATCCAGACACTGCAGACCCTGCTCAAAGAAGAGGAACAGGTCGAAGCAGAGGTTCGGAAGAAGATCGGTTCGCAGAAACGGGAAATCCTGGAGGGAACGGAGGAGTGGGAAGTACTATACCGCCGATATTACTCCGAAGAAATGCGCCGCATGGGCGTAGTCCATCAAACCTCGCACAGCTCCAACTCTTAATCCCAGCCCGGAAACCCGCGCATCTTGAAGTCTTGAACTCAAAAAATCCGAACGGCGCTTAGTTAGAGGTCCCACCGCCGCCGGTCGGTGCGGGCGTAGGACTGCCACTGGGAGCCGTGCTGGGAGCGGTGTTTGGAGCCGTGCTTGGATCCGTGCTCGGTGCAGTGCTCGGCGCACTACTGGGAGTCGTGCTGCCCCCCGCGCCGTTGCCCGTGCCGCCGCTGCCGGAGCCCCCGTTATTCGTGCCGCCGTTGTTGCTGCCGCCATTCGTGCCGCTGTTGTCCGGCGCTTCCGTCCTCTTCTTCAACACCGGCCGATCCGGGTCATCCGAGGAGGTGGAAGACGCAGTGGAGCCGTCGCCGCCCGACTGGCCAGGCTGTGCTTGCCCTTGGGGTTCTCCCTGCCTCTCGGTGCGCGTGCGGAGAGTGGGTTTATCGGGCTTGTTTTCTTGCAGCTTCTGGCGATTTTCGATCCGGCGCAGCCGGGCCTTGACCATATCGAATTCGGACGTTGTCACGATGTACTGATCGCGCGGGGGAAGTATGGTGGCGATTTCGCGTTGTGCCGCTTCCATACGGTCCGGCGTCGGCGGATGGTCCGAGAAGAGTTTGGGAATCGTGCCGGGGTTGCGCTTGTCCTCGGCTTCGATTTTCTCAAAGAAGCTGACAAACGCGTTGGGATCGTATCCGGCCTTGTACATGTACTGCAACCCGAGGTAATCGGCCTGGCGTTCGTCATCGCGCGTGAACTTCAGCATGGACATCGGGATGGCCAATTGCGAAGCTTCATAAATTCCGTAGCCGGCCCAGCCGCCGGGGCCGAGCAGGATCAAGGGGATCGTCGCCCATTCCATGATGTTCGCTTTGGTGGCGTTCTTCGTGGCGTGGCGTGCGCAGACATGCGCGATTTCGTGACCCATCACGCCGGCCAGTTCCGCTTCGCTATCGGCGGCGAGAATCAGCCCGCTGTTGACGTAGAAAAACCCGCCCGGCAGCGCGAACGCATTGATTACATCCGAATCGATCACTTTGATGGTGAAGGGAACTTTTGCGTCCGAGTTGCGAACCAGGTTTTGCCCTACGCGATTGATGTATTCCACGACGATCGGATCATCCACGAGCTTGGACGTCCGCTCGATTTCCTGTGCGTACCCTTTTCCCATGGCGATTTCGGATTCGAGCGAATACATGTCCAGGCCCTTGCCGACGTTGCGGTTCCCGATGGAATCGACGTCCTGCAAGGAGCCGGGCTTGGGCTTAGGCTGCTCTTGCGGCTGACGGTTGGAACTCGCGTCCGGCGGAGGAGCCGGCGGCCCCTGCGATGGCGAAACCTGTGGCTGCGAGGTCGAGTTCGAGGTTCCGCCGGAAGTCTGTGACCCGTTCGCGCTCGGCGTGGTTGCGCCATCCGCGGCGGCAGGCTGCGACGGCGACGAAGCTTGTGGCGTCGCCTGCGGCGCCTGCGCGGGCTGGTTCTGCTGATTCTGTTGCGGCGTCTGTGATTGCGGCTGGCTGGCGCTCTGCGCAGCGGGTTGTTGTGGCGCTGCCGGAGTTGTTTGTTGCGCGGCGAGTGCGGGCCAGGCCAAAATCGCGGAAACGAAACCACCGAGGATGATTACGCGAACGCGCTTGATCATCGCTCCTCCGTAAATCTGAATCCCATGCTTCGCCTACCTGCAGTGTACACCCATGCGAGGCGGACAGGTTCCCTTGTTATCTGATGTCGAAGGCCCGCCAATGGTTTCCCAAGTCTTGGAACTCGGCTGCTTCGCCACGCGAATGACTTCAGGGGTTGAAACCCCTGAGGTCCCGGCTCCTTTCGGCACGACTGAAGTCGTCCCCTCCCGGCAAGCCTTGCCACGGCGCCCGACCGGGTCCCAATCTTCGGGGCAGGCGGCACAACTTTCGGCTCGCCCCCTGGCTAGGGGGCGGGAGGGAAGACGGGGAGAGGTCTGTGCCTGCCAGGAAAATTGTATCGCTAGGCGCGAGAAATGATTTAGAGTCAGCATAAGTCGCGCGCCCGTAACTCAGCTGGATAGAGTATCTGCCTTCGAAGCAGAGGGTCGGGGGTTCGAATCCCTCCGGGCGCGCCAGCTTCCTGTGGGTCCAACCCGGACGCATGGGTGACGGAACGGCCGGCTAGCCTGCGAAAGGATGTCCTTTTTGCTGGCTAATGCGGGCAAGCATGCCGTGCTCAGGCTGTCCGTTTCCACAGCAGATGATAAAGCCGCTTCCCTGTTTTCGCGAGCGCCGCTAGCAGCCCGACGGCCAAGGCAATGTAAAGCATCCGTGACAGCCAGTAGATCGGGACGTTCTGGTCCCTGAAGGCCTCCCTTCCTCGCAGTGCGATCCCTGTACCGTACATCGAGCCCAGCGAGCTATGCGTCAGCATTAGCCACAGGATCACCGCGCCATATAGGCCGACCGCCAACTCCGCCCAGCGACTCCAGCGTTCCCACCTGCCCCGCACAATCAGTACGATGCTCAGCGCCACCGCCATCGCCCACCCCACGTCAATCAGCGGCACAGGCAGATACAGTCCCAAGTCCTTGAATGGAATCTTCTGCACACCATGGCTGCTGATGGAGACGATTCCGAACCACTCCGGGTAGAAGTTCAGTACCACGGCCAGCAACGCGAGCGCATAGATCTTGACGACTTGGACCGCGCGCGAGACCCGGTCCGTCCCCGGGGCCGCCGGAACCGGCGCCAGCTTTCGTGGATCCCAAGCGCTCTTCGGCCGCCACGTCGCCGGCAGGAATCGCTCGACCAGCGCGAACGTAAAGATTAAGATCGCCATATTGGCCAACGTTCCCTGCGCAAATTTCAGCAACCAGCCCAGCAAGTCTTGCACGTGCCAAAACTCCGCGGGCCCCACCGCGGAACCGTCATCGCCGAGAAGAGAAACCCGACCAGGCACGCCACGCCGATGCCAACCCAGGTGATCTTGAGCACCCGCAGGAACGTCGGGTAGAGCCGGGGTCCGATCAGGTAACGTGGTTCGCCCCCGTAGCGCTCGGCAACCTTCGCTGGCGTGCCGAACTCGATCAGGAAAGCCGCCGTCAATTCCTCGTCTACCTCTCGGCCGGAAGCTCGCGCCCGTTCTTCCACCCCCTCCTCCAACAGCGAGCGAAGCTCCGCCATCACGTCGTCGCGCTGTTGCGGGGGCAGCAGTTCACCTACCTGGTAGACATAGCGTCGAATCAGTTCGAGACCCGCTTCTGTGCTCGTCATTCGATTACCCTCCGGACGGCCTTCGTGAGGCCGTCCCACTCCGCGCGCAAGGCCGGCAACATGGCCTCTCCTTGCGAGCTCAATCGGTAGTACCGGCGCGGGCGCGAGTCCTCCACGCGCCAGCGGCTCCGCAACAGCCCCTGCGATTCCAGGCGCCGCAGCAGCGGGTAGAGCGTGCCTTCGTCCATGGCCAGGCCGGCGTCACCGAGCAACTTCTTCAGCGAGTAGCCGTACTGCTCGGTCCGCAATTGCGCCAGGACCGCAAGGACCACGGCGCCGCGGCGCAGCTCCAGGACCAGGTTGTCGGGCACGTCGGGGGTGGGGATTGTTTTCACTGTTCGGCACCTCTAATAATGTAGCACCCACTACTGGGTACCACACTGTATAGGGAAATGCAAGCACTTTTTTCGGGCCCACCGGAGCAGCTCCAGTGGGAACGACGGGGAGACCAGAAACACGCAGGGACGAGAGCGTTAGGCATGAGTTGTCTCTACCATGAGCTCCGTTGTGGGCGGCCATCGTCGTGAGACTCTCGCGGCGAAAGTCTCCAGCGCATCGTTAGCGTGAAAGCTCCTTCGCCAGGGCACTCGCCCCGGGTTTTCCGTCCGTATGCTGGAACGAATTTTCACTGAGTCAGCGTTGCATGTTGATGTAGGCGGGTGTACTTTTAACGGCCGCCCTGAAAGGTGAAGACGCAAATTTCTTTATAAATTCTTTACATGCTAATTCGCCTTCATCAGTCGGCGTTCGCTAAGACTTTGTGAACGGAGAAATCTACAAACTCATGTCAGGCCAATTGTTTTTCCGGCTACTTGTTCTTCTCTTGTTGGTTTGTGGTTGCTTTTCTCCGGCGGTTCTTGCACAGGCGCCCACCGCCATTTCCCCAACCGTCTCCGCCACGTTTGTGGCCCCGGACATTGAAGTGGATCGGCTTGCCGCTGTCGAGCGTGAGGCCTCAGATGCGCAGAAGTCGGCCGACAATGCGAAAACCTTGGCCGACAGTGCGCAAAGCTCGGCGGACAACTCTTGGGTGTTGGCCAGTTCGGCGCTCGTGCTGTTGATGACGGGGCCGGGCCTCGCACTCTTCTATGGCGGAATGGTGCGCAAGAAGAATGTCCTCGGCACGATGATGCAGAGCTTCGCATTGATGGCTGTGATCACCGTTGTCTGGGCGATTGTGGGTTACAGTTTGGCGTTTGGGTCGGGGCATAGTTTCATCGGTGGATTCCACAATATGTTCCTGCGCGGCGTGGGCTCAGAGCCGGACGCGGCCGTACTCGACCACAGTCCCGGTCCAAACCTACATGGTGTTCCAATTGATGTTCGCGATCATCACGCCTGCGCTGATCTGTGGGGCGTTCGCGGAGCGCATGAAATTCAGCGCGATGCTTGTATTTATTGTCCTTTGGTCTCTTTTTATTTATGACCCCATGGCTCATATGGTGTGGGGAAAGGGCGGATTCCTCAATGCGGCGGGCGGCCGCATTCCGACCCTGGATTTTGCGGGCGGCACGGTCGTGCACGTCACCTCAGGAGTTTCCGCATTGGTCTGCGCACTCTATCTTGGGAAACGCCTCGGATACCCGAGGGAACCAATGCCACCGCACAGCGTTGTGTTGAGTTTCATCGGTGCGTGTCTGTTGTGGGTTGGGTGGTTCGGGTTCAATGCGGGTAGCGCGCTCTCGTCCGGCAGCCTGGCGACGAGCGCTTTCGTGGCCACGCATTTCGGAGCCGCCGCGGCCGTGGTGGGTTGGAGCGGGGCGGAATGGCTGGTCAAGGGAAAGCCGAGCGCGCTGGGAGCAATCTCAGGCTGCGTGGCGGGTCTTGTCGCCATCACGCCTGCTTCGGGGTTTGTGAGCCCGATGTCGGCGCTGGCCATTGGATTAATAGCGGGAGCTTTTTGCTTTTGGATGGTCACCGCGGTGAAGTCCCGGTTCGGCTACGACGACTCTCTGGACGCTTTTGGAGTGCACGGGGCCGGGGGAACGATTGGCGCACTGCTGACGGGAATCTTTGCTTCGAGCGCCATCAAGCCGATGTTTAGTGATGCAAGCGGCAAGGTTACGGCATCGGGCCTTCTGGAAGGGAATTACCATCAGATCTTCAACCAGGCTGTGGGCGTGGCGACGGCGTGGGTTCTGGCCGGCGTGGGAACGCTGGTCCTTCTCAAGGTTGTGGATCTTCTCATCGGGTTGCGCGTTTCCGGCGAAGAGGAAACGCAGGGTTTGGATCTTTCACAGCACGGAGAAGAGGGCTATTACTGGGAAACTTCATCATAGCTATGCGCTCGGGCCAGCTTTTGGATTGCGGCCGAGATCCAGATTGGGAGATGAACTTCGATGACGAAACTCGAGGCAATTGTCCAGACGTTGAAATTGGATGCCGTCAAGAATGCGCTGCAGGAGGCGGGCTTCGAAGGGATGACTGTGCTCGAAGCCCGAGGGCACGGACGGCAAAAGGGGCATACCGAGATCTACCGCGGCCGAGAATACGCGGTGGATCTGATTCCGAAGATAAAGATTGAAATGGTCCTGGCGGACGACATGGTGGATAAGGCCATCCAGGCCATCGTGACGGCGGCGCGCACGGGGAAGATCGGCGATGGAAAGATATTTCTATCGAAGATCGCGGATGCCATCAGGATTCGCAACGACGAGCGAGGCGACAGCGCCCTTTAGCAGGAATCGGGTAATCATCCAGTTGATTAAGGCTTCAGCGCGCAACGGAAGCCGTAACTGAAGTTGCGGTCTCCGGGCTCGGAATGACGGCCTTAGGCAGCTTTTCCGCCGCCTGCTGAGGCATGCTTGCGATCCGCTCATTGACACTCGCGGATCTTCCTTCTACATTCATTTATCGTCGTACATGGGGCCGTGATTGCCATGAAATCGGGGAAGCCATCCATGGCTGAGCGTCGCGTTCAAGTCGGGCAAGTGTGGCGAAAGGTCGGGAGCGAGGAGACCTTTCTTGTGACGCGCCTCTATACCGAGGCGCTCGCCACGATAGCGGTTCTGCGTTCCACCGACGACGAGCAGGGTCCGCCCATACGCGTTCACGTCGAGCGGGCGGCGACCGGACAGAACCTGCCCGGCTACGCCATCGCCCAAGGCGGCGAGTGATTTTACCAAGCCGATAATTCCCGCTGGTTAGGCCTAGCTGGCGGTAGCATGAGTACACATCATATTCTGAGAAGACACCACTTTTCGGGTGTTGATCAGAGCCGGGAGTAATCGCATGGCACTTCCGCTGGAAGGGAAGGTCGCTTTGGTGACGGGCGCGGCGCGCCGGATCGGGCGCGGCATCGCGTTGCGCCTTGCCTCTCAAGGCGCGGACGTTGCCATCACGTATCGCAGCTCGAAGCAGGATGCGGATTCGCTCGTCCGCGAGATCACCGGGCTCGGGCGCAACGCCGTGGCTCTCCGCGCTGATGTTACGAGTGTCACCGATCTCCAGGCCGCGGTCGAATCCGCTGCTGCGTTTCGCGGGCGGCTCGACATTCTCGTCAATAACGCCGGCATGTTTTCTCCGGCTAGCGTCGCCGCACTCACTGAAGCGCAGTGGGACACGATGCTCGCGACCAACGTGAAGTCCCAATTCTTCGCCGCGCAGGCCGCCGCTCCTCATCTGCGCCGCGCCGGCAATGGCAGAATCATTAATCTCGCTTCGCTCGGCGGACTTCTGGCCTGGCCGAACTATCCGCATTACTGCGTCTCAAAGGCCGGGGTGATCATGCTGACGCGCTGCCTCGCGCGTGCCCTCGCTCCCGAAATCACCGTCAACGCCGTCGCTCCCGGCACGATCTCTTTTCCAGGCGACCCGCCGGAGATCTCGGAAGATTTCGTTCGCCGCGCTCCGCTCAAGCGCACGGGTGAGGCCGAGGACATCGCGGGCGCCGTGTCTTACCTCGCGCAAGCCGATTTCGTCACCGGACAAGTCCTGGTCGTGGACGGCGGGCGGTCGCTCACCTGATGATCGCGGTCGTCGCAGCCTTGATCGAGGAGGAAGGCCGCATCCTGATTTGCCAGCGTCGCGCGGGGGATCGTTTCGCTCATCTTTGGGAATTTCCTGGTGGCAAAGTGGAGGGCGGCGAAACCCTGGAAGCGGCGTTGCGCCGCGAGCTTTTGGAAGAGCTCGGCGTCGAATCCTCAATCGGCTCCGAATTTCATCGCGTGCAGCATCAGTACGCGGAGATGCCGGCTGACCCTCGAGCTCGTCTTCTTCCGGGCGACGCTTGCCGCGCCGCCGCGGAACCTCGCATTCGAGCGCATCGAATGGGTCTTGCGCTCCGGCCTGGCGGCTTACGAGTTTCTTCCTGCCGATCGCGAAATGGTCACGCAGCTTGCCTCGGGCTCGGCGGCCTCAGCGTGAAGAGCCCCGGCGGCGCGTTTCATCGCATCAGTTTTTTCGTTCCGTTTGGAGGTGCGGCGGAATCGAAGCGTGTGCTATTATCATCAGATTGCTTTAGCGGGTTTTAGTTCATAGGAGACGGACGGGTATGGCCACGAAGACAACTCCAGCCGAGGCGCAGCCGAGTTCGGCAGTTAAACCTGCCTATTCGCGCGATCTTCTTCTCGGTCTTTATAAGATGCTCGTCAAATGCCGCATGTGCGACGAAAAGGCGCGCATTCTCTTTCGGCAGAGCAAGTTCGCGGGCAATTTCTATTCGAACGTCGGCCAGGAAGCGGGCGAAGTCGGCGCCGCCTATTCCCTTCGCGAGGACGACTGGATTGCTCCTTCACACCGCGATTGGACTTCGAACATCATTAAGGGCGCGCCGCTGAAGTTTTGCTTCGCGCAGCTCTACGCCAAGGCCACGAGTCCCGACAAGGGCCGCTCCTCTCCTGCACATATGGGTTATGCCCCGCTTCACATCATCACACCCGCCAGCAGCATCGCCGGACAATTGAATGTGGGAACCGGCGTCGCGCTCGGCATCAAGAAGCTCGGCCAGGATAGCGTGGTCGTCTGCTTCTTCGGAGATGGCGCCACGTCCATCGGCGGTTTCCACGAAGCGCTGAATTTCGCGGCTGTGCACCGGTTGCCCGTCGTGTATCTCTGCCAGAACAATCTCTGGGCGGAATCGGTGCCGCTGCGTCTGCAAACCGCGCTCACGAATCTGTCCGACCGCGCCAAGGCCTATGGTTTTCCAGGCATCAGCGTAGATGGCAATGACGTCCTGGCCGTCTACGAAGCCGCAACGGCTGCCATCGAGCGAGCCCGCGCCGGGGAAGGCCCCACGCTGATCGAAGCAAAGACCTACCGCTGGTACGGCCATTCGGAGATCGATCCTGCGAAGTATCGCGTTAAGGAAGAAGTCGAGGCATGGAAGAAGCTCTGCCCCGTGGTCCGTTTCGAGAAATATCTCACCGAGAAGAAGCTTCTCAACGATGACCTAAAGAAAAAGGTCGCCGCGGATATCACCGCGGAAATCGACGAAGCCGTCGCTTTCGCTGAGGAAAGCCCGTATCCCAAGCCGGAAGACGCAGCCGATTTCGTTTGGTCCTGAGGGGGATTCCGCAACATGGCGCGTGTACTGAATTATATTGACGCGATTACGGAGGCGCTCGACCAGGAACTGGCTCGCGACGAGCGCGTATTTATTTTGGGCGAGGACATCGGCCTCTCCGGCGGCGTCTTTAAGGCCACGGCCCATCTTCTCGATAAGTACGGCGAGGAGCGCGTCCTCGATACGCCGCTCGCCGAAGGCATCATCATCGCCGCGGCCATCGGTTCGGCCATGATGGGCCTCCGCCCGGTGCCGGAGATTCAATTCACGGATTTCATCACGCCCGCCATGGATCAACTCGTCCAGCAGGCGGCCAAGATTCACTATCGCAGCGCGGGCGCGTACTCCTGCCCGATTACAGTGCGCATTTGCTGCGGCGGAGGCGTGAGTGGCGGCCTCTACCATTCGCAGGAAAACGCCGTGTGGTTCGTCCACGAACCCGGCCTGAAAGTCGTCATGCCTTCGACGCCCTATGACGCCAAGGGCCTGCTGCTAGCTTCGATCCGCGATACTTCGCCCGTCCTTTTCTTCGAGCACAAGAAGCTCTACCGCACGATCAAGGGCGAGGTCCCGGAAGGGGATTACACCGTTCCGATCGGCACTGCCGCCGTGCGCCGCGAAGGAAAAGATCTGACGATCGTCAGCTACGGCTTCATGATGCACGTTGTTCTCGAAGCCGCCGAGACCATGTCCAAGCGCGGGGTCGAGGCGGAAGTGATCGATCTGCGCACGCTCTCGCCGATCGACAAAGAGACGATTCTCAAGTCCGTCCGCAAGACGAACAAAGCCCTCATCGTTCACGAAGACAAGAGGACGATGGGCATCGGCGCCGAACTTGCCGCAATCATCACCGAGGAAGCGTTCGATGATCTCGACGGGCCCGTCGTTCGCGTCACCGGTCCGGACATCCCGGCGATTCCGTTCTCGCCGCCGCTCGAAAAATATTTCCTCGTGAATCCCGAAAAAGTCGTCGCGGCCATCGAACAGCTCGCGGCGTACTGATTTCCTAGCCTGATTTGTCCTGTTGTTATTGGCCGGCTTGCCTGCCGAGAGGCGTATGCCAGCTTTGTGGTTACTCGCCGCCGCGAACTTGCATCCCCTCGCCGCATCTGTCACTATCCGGCCCGTTTCCATTCCCCGTTCGGACCCTTGATGGTTCTTGGTTGCCTTTCGTTGTCGGAACGTCAACTAGCCCGCCCAGAGCGGGCAGGCACATGAGGAGGTCCCATGGCGCTGTACATGCACCAAGTTTCCTATACGCTCGAAGCCTGGCAAGCCCTGGTCGCGAACCCGCAGAATCGCCTCGAGGCGATTCGTCCTGCAATTGAAAAGCTCGGGGGCAAGCAAGTCGCCGGGTGGTTCTCTTTCGGCGATTACGACATCATTGCGATCACGGAATTTCCCGACGCGGTCAGCGCCGCGGCGATCGCGATTGCCTTCGCCGCGGGAGGCTCCTGCCGCAGCGTGAAGACGACGCAATTGCTCAGCACTGCTGAGGGTTTGCAGGCGCTGAAGCTGGCGGGCGATACCGGCTACAAATCCATTGCCGCTGCCGCGCGCTGAACGCTTTGCGCGGTGGCGCGTTGCGATCCCGTAAATCGCGGGGCATACTGCGGGTGTGTTCAGTCCGAAAGTATTGGATTATTTTCAGAATCCGCGGTGCGCCGGCGATTTGCCGGGCGCGACGGTCAGCGTCGAAGTGTCCAATCCCGCCTGCGGAGATATTCTGCAGCTCGCCGCGCGAATCGAAGGCGGCCGCATTGCCGAGGCGCGTTTTCTCTCGCGCGGCTGCGTGACCTCGATGGCCTGCGCGTCGTTTCTTGCGGAAACGCTGGAAGGGAAGTCTATCTCCGAAGCCCGCGCGATCACCGCGGAACAAATATCCGCCGCGCTTGGCGGCTTGCCGCCCGCCACGTATCACGGCAGCCAGTTGGCTCGCGATGCCTTGGACGCGCTCCTCGCTCGAATCGCTTGAGACGCCACGGCGCGCTCGCCCCGCAGCCCTCAGCTTTCCATCGCGCGGCGAAGCGTGTCAGGATCGTTCAAATTCAGGATCACGCCCTGCTCCTCGGTCGGCACTTCCGCGATTTCGCGCGGGTGCGCCCAGACAACGCTCCGCGCGCCTCTCTCCATCGGCGCGTTGAGAAGCTCTTCGAATAGCGAACTCGCGAAAATCACGGGATGCCCGCGCCTGCCCTTGTAGGCCGGCAAGACGATGCGCTTTCCGCCCGCGTAAAACTCCTGAATTAGCGCTGCCACCAACGCGCCGCTGATCAGTGGGTGGTCGACCAGGCAAAGAATGATTCCGTCCACGCCCGTCTGCGGCAGGGAACGAATCCCGGCTTGAATGGACGAGAGCTGGCCTCTCTCCCAATCCGGATTGAGCACGAGCATTTCGTCCGCTAGAGAAAGACGCTGTCGAATCTTTTCGGCGCCCGCGCCCAGCACGACGCGCGTCGTCGAGATATGTGGTTGCCGCGTAATCTCCAACAGATGTTCGAGAAAGGTCGTCCCTGGATACTCGAGCAGCGCCTTGGGCGAGCCCATCCGGCGGGATTCGCCGCCCGAAAGAATCACGGCTGCGAGCATGGGTGCGAGGACCTCAGCCGGCCGGGGCCGGAATGCTTTCCGCGTGCCGCACGGACTTGTGCGCGAGATTTGCGACGCCACGCCGCACGGCAATCAACTCCGCCGCGATGCTGATGGCGATTTCCTCCGGAGTGAGCGCGCCGATTTCGAGCCCGACCGGCGCATAAACGCGGTCGAACGCCTCGGGCTTCAGACCGGCCTTTTCCTGGAGCGCGCGGTACACAGACAACACCTTGCGCTTGCTGCCTATCATTCCGATGTAGCGCGCGGGCGTGCCCACGGCCCATTCCAGGACGCGCATGTCGTCGCGATGCCCTCGCGTGACGATCACGAGGTAGGTCGAAGCATTCGGCCGGATGCGCTCGAAGCCGTCCTGATAACTCGTGTAAATCTCCTCCGCCATGGGAAATCGCTTGCGTTGGCGAACGATTCGCGGTCATCCACGATGCCAGATGGGAATCCCGCCGCGTGCGTCGCCTGCGCCAGCGCCATCGAAACGTGCCCGCCGCCGAAAATGTAGAGCTTCGGCTGCGGCAGAATCGGCTCGACGAAAATCTCAAGCGTGCCGCCGCAAATCAGGCCGTTGTCGTAACTGGCTTCGTTGTTGAGGCTGAAGGTCATCTTGCGCGGCGCTTCGGCCTGCATGCACTTCCTTTGCCGCGGCCCACACTTCCGCCTCGACGCAGCCGCCGCCGATCGTGCCCGCGATCGAGCCGTCTTCGCGCACCAGCATTCGCGAACTCTCGTAGCTCGGAATCGAGCCGTTGGTGTGGACGATCGTCGCCAGCGCGCCGCGGCGCCCTTCGCGCCGCATGCGCACGATTTCTTCGAAGAGGTCCATGGGTCGTCCGCTCGAGATCAGGGTACGGCCCGCGCCGGGTGCTGTCAATTGGTTGCACTTTTCGCCATCCATTAGCCCTGCAACTCATGCCGAACGGCACGGACCCCTGCTACACTACCGCCTGCTTCGCCGGAGGTGAAACGTGCTGGCAAGCGTCAAAGAGCTGGGAAATCTTGAGCGATTCAGATTGCTCGCATTGCGTGCGCTGCCGCTGGTTCTTTTGAGTTTGCTTGCTGCGCACAGCGCGTCCGCGCAAAAAATCACGATGGAATTCGACCAGAACGCCGATTTTACGAAGTTCAAGACGTTCGCCATCCGTGGCCGCGAGTTGAACAGCCAGAACCCGGCGCTGAACAGCGACCTCGTCAAGAAGCAGATTGACGCTGCCATCGAGAAGTACCTGACGGCCAAAGGATTGACGGAGGTGACGGACGGCGCGTCCGACCTCAACGTCCGCTACCATTTCGGCGCGGCCCGCAAAACGGAAGTCGAAGCCTATCCCGCCGGTTGGTACAGCTGGGGTACGCGCTACGTGCGAGTGCCGTACAGCGAAGGCACCCTGGTCATCGATCTGCGCGATCCGACCACGAAATCGCTCGTTTGGCGCGGCATCGCCAGCGAAGACAAGAGCAATCCCACCGACATCGAAAACAAGCTGAACGACATGGTCAAAAAGGCCATCGACAAGTACCCGCCCAAGAAGTAGAGGGCAATGCGACAGGACGTTTGAGAATGCCGGTAACAGGGAGCATCAGACTCGCCGCAGTCGTCTCCTCTGTCTTGGTCGGCGTCTCGTTCACAGCGTTTGCGATCGAAATCGATCGAAGCATGGAATAGAAAATGGGGGCGTACTTCGGATGCCCGTAGTAGAAGATGACCACCCGGCTGTTTTCGACGACACAGCGAACTGAGGAATCGGCATTGTTGTTTGGAAGGCGAAATTCAAGGCAGTCTACCAACGTCTTGTTGGCTGGCACCCTTTGACTCTTCACTAACTCCAGGCCTTCCTGTTTTGCAGCCCAAGTGAAACTGTAGACGAACCTCTGGTAGTCGGTTGCGAATTCAAATGGGTGGTTGATCGGTGACTCATATACAGAAATCATTCCGAAAGGTCCATGGAAGATGGGGTAACCGATGCTAAGTCTCCACATGGTGACATTAGGCGAGGAATCCCAAACGTAGAAACTTGATGGCACAACGATGGTTAACCCTCCGTAGCTAATCGTCTTCTTATGCACCGCGTGCCAGAGCTCACCCCAGAAAGGGATCGAGCAAACCCACAAAAGAAGGACGACCGGGGGCGCTATCCAGATAAATCGTTGATGGAGACGCACCATTCAAGCCTCGCGACTAATCTAAACAGAATCTTACACTTCAGGCAAATGGGGGCGGAAGGTGCCGATAACACAAACCTCGGTTCAACGATTCAGCGTGACCTCGTCCAAATCGTTCGAGAGCGTGCTGACGAAACTCGAGGCGATGATTGGTTGTCCCGGGGTGATTGCCGTCGTCAGAAATGTTGCGGCCGCAAAGGACTACGCCGAGCTGGGACCCGTCATTAAGGAAGCGAGCGTCGCGCGACTGGACAGGCGAATCGGGCGGTGATAATTTTCCTCCGCCGGAGCGTCGTTCCCGATGAGAGCTGTCGCACTCCTATGTCAGGGCGGGCCTGGAGCTTGTGGCTTGCCTGACGTTCTTGATGCTCAAATTGCTGAAAACAGGGTGATGGTGTGCGTGCGCTTCGGCGCCGCGACCGGCGCAGGTCGTCGCGGCAGAGGGACAATTAGGAGACCCGGAAATCTTCGGAGGCTTGGAGGCAACCGTGAGTGATTGGTCTAGGCGCGATGTTTTGAAATTGGGCGTGGCGGCGCCAGCGGCCGCCGGCGCTCTTGCAAGTGACTTGTCTGCCGCGCGGCAGACTCATCCCCAAGGGCAGCCCGCCTCGAGCACGCCCCATGCGCCGGTCGTGCCGGCCGTGAGCGTCCCCGCGACGCGCGAGAAACTGCTGATGGATTTCGGCTGGCGCTTTCACCTCGGCAATGCGAACGACGAGAAAGCTGATTTTGGTTTCGGCTCGAACAGCGCGTTCGCGAAAACGGGAGAATTGTTCCCCGCTTCTCGCCCGGATTTCGACGATCACGAGTGGCGGTTGCTGGACTTGCCGCACGATTGGGCCGTCGAGCTGCCCTTCGTGAACGATCCGGAACTTGTCGGTCACGGTTCGAAGCCGCTGGGCCGCGCCTATCCCGCGACGAGCATTGGCTGGTATCGGAAGGTATTCACCGTGCCTGCGGGCGATCTCGGACGCCGCCTGTGGATCGAATTTGACGGCGTTTACCGCGACGCGATAGTGGCCCTTAACGGCTATTTTCTCGGACGGGAAATGAGCGGCTATACGCCGTTTCGTTTCGACGTCACGGACTTCGTCAATTACGGCGGAAACAATGTGCTCGTCGTGCGTGCGGACGCAACCGAGAACGAAGGCTGGTTCTACGAAGGCGCGGGAATTTACCGGCACGTCTGGTTGGAGAAGACGGATCCGCTGCACGTCGCGGAGTTCGGCACGTTCGTTAGCTCCGAGGTGGCGCGCGGGACCGGAGTGGCGACTCTGACGGTGGCGACGGAAGTGCAGAATGACAGCGACACGCCGCGGACCTGCCAAATTGTATCCTCGGTTGTGGACGAAAACGGAGTGGAAGTCGGGATGGCGCGCTCGGCCCCGACCGACGTTTCGCCCTGGGGCACGGCGCAGGTCAAGCAGCAAGTGCGCGTTGCCGAGGCGAAGCTCTGGTCTGTCGAGGAACCGCATCTCTACCATTTGCAGACCACGATCGAGCGCGAAGGAATCGCAGGGGATCAATCGCACACGAAGTTTGGAATTCGCACGTTTCGATTCGACGCGGATTCGGGGCTGTATCTAAACGGCGGCCAGCTCAAGGTGAAAGGAATGTGCAATCACCAGGATCACGCCGGAGTAGGCTCGGCGCTGCCGGACCGCTTGCAGGAATTCCGCATCAAGCGCCTCAAGGAAATGGGCGTGAACGCGTACCGCACGTCGCACAATCCGGCCACGCCGGAACTGCTCGACGCTTGCGATCGCCTGGGAATGGTTGTGCTCGGCGAAGCGCGCATGATGTCCTCGGACCCGGAAGGACAGAGCCAGCTCTCGGAATGATCCGGCGCGATCGGAACCATCCGTGCATCTTCATGTGGTCGTTGGGGAACGAGGAGGGCGCGGATCAGGGAACGGAGCTCGGCGAACGGATCTGCCGCACGTTGAAGAGGACGGCAAAGCGGCTGGACCCTTCCCGGCCGGTGACGGTGGCGATGAACGGCCAGTGGGGCAAAGGGTTTTCGCACGTCGTGGACGTGCAGGGATTCAATTACCTGTCGGCGGGCTCGATGGATCAATTTCACGCCGCGTTTCCGAAGCAACCCGCGATCGGCACCGAAGAGGCGAGCACGCTTTCGACGCGCGGCATCTACGAGAACGATAAGGAGCGCGGCTACGTTTCGGCGTACGACTTGAACGCGCCGCCTTGGGGAGCGACCGCGGAAAAGTGGTGGAAGTACTACGTTGAGCGGCCGTGGGTCGCCGGGGCATTCGTGTGGACGGGCTTCGACTATCGCGGCGAGCCGACTCCCTACGCGTGGCCGTGCATCAGCTCGCATTTCGGCGTGTTGGACACGTGCGGGTTTCCGAAGGACAACTTCTATTACTACCAGGCCTGGTGGACGGACAAACCGGTCCTGCACATCTTGCCGCACTGGAACTGGCCGGGGAAAGAAGGCCAGCCGATCAGCGTCTGGGTGCACGGCAATTGCGACGAAGTGGAGTTGTGGCTGAATGGAGTGAGCCTCGGGCGAAAGGCCATGACGCGGAATTCGCATCTGGAGTGGAGCGTGAACTACGCCCCGGGAGTCTTGCTGGCGCGAGGCTATAACGGCGGCAAAGTTGCCGCCGAGGTGAGGAATGAGACAGCGGGCGCACCGGCGTCGATTCGTCTCGTGGCGGATCCGGCGAAGATCAACGCGGACGGCGAAGATGCGACCGTGGTAACCGTCTCGATATTGGACTCGCAGGGGAGAATCGTGCCGACGGCAGGCAACAGCGTGCAATTTGCACTTGAGGGGCCAGGAAAGATCATCGGCGTCGGAAACGGCGATCCGAGTTGCCACGAGCCCGACAAAGCAAGCGCGCGAAGTGTGTTCTGCGGGCTCGCGCAAGTGATCGTGCAGTCCACGAAACAGAGCGGTGAACTTGTGCTGACGGCGGAATCGGCTGGACTGGCCTCAGCGCATCTGACGATTGTGAGCACCGCTACGTCGCCGCGGGCGGCGGTGTAAGCGAAGAGGCGGTGGTGTAGCGAGCGCGAGGGGTGGGGGCCGGAGTACGCAAGGCCGGTCATGCGCAAAGGGGATCGCTCGCCGAGTCCCCGCCGCTCGCTGAGAATGATCAGCAATCACGCGGCGTCGGCGGCGTGGCGTCTTGTCCTGCTGGTCTCCATTCGCTGAGACTGCATGTTTTCTTCGACGATCTGATCGGCCATCTCTTCGAACAACTTCTCGCTGAATTCATCTGAAAGCGAAGTTTGGCGCAATTTTGTCTCTGCCAGAAACGCCTCGAGGAAGCCGAGGAATTCCGCGGGCCGCATCGCCGGAGAGCCCCAACAGGATTGGCCGTTCTTGACGGCAGGCAACCACCAGCATCCAGCTTCCACGGGATAGGAATAGAGCAAAGTCGCGTTCGACCCGATCAGCAAAGCTGCCAGAGGGCAAGAACTGCCGCCCCGCAAGCCAAACTCACTGAGCACCAGGTCGAACGATTGCTTTGCGGCGAGCGCTCTTGCCTCTTGGGAGGAGGAACAAGTGTGGATCTCGCACGCCCATTTGTTTAGCCGCTTCACCAGCGATCTCATTCCCAACGGACTCGCAGCAATCAGCAGAATGTTCGGAGTTTCCCGCGCCATGATCTCCCCCAGATTTGCAGGTTGCGCTTAGGGGAAAATGGAGACTGTTCACTTTTGCACACTTTTAGTACTTCCAGTAACGAATTTTTGAATTTGAAACATTTCAGGACCGGCGAACATTTGGCCTGCCTCCTTGGCGCTGCCTCCCCGAATTTCAACGCTCCTCCCCAATCCGCGACGATAGGAACTGGGATTGTTCCGCTGTAGCACACCCACTGCTTTAGCAGTTGTTGTAAGCAAAGGGTTTGCGGGTGATGTTGAATAACGGATGAACACGGACTAACACTGCTGTAATGAAACGAGACATGGACAGGCGCAAGGGATTAGCCCTCAACCGGGACGGGCTGCCCGTTGCCAGCTCCAGGTTGAGGACGCACTGCGCGTGAAGTGCGGAATCTAGTCTTTGGCGACGAGGACTTCGGGGGAGAAGCCCTGGAAGAGGCCCGACTCGATGACGCCGGTGATGGATTTGATCTCTTTTTCGAGATTGGGTTCGATGCTGGGGAAGCGGGCGTCGAGAATGAAATTGCCGGCTTCGGTGATGACGGGACCATCCTTGCCGACGGCTCTGCGGAGCAGCGCTTCGATGGCGCCGAGCGATTGAAGTGCGGATTCCACCAAGTGAATGGCGGCGGGAAAGACCTCGACCGGGACAGGGAACTTCTGGCCCAGCGCGGGCACCAGTTTCGAGGAATCCACCAAAATATATCGGCGCGTCGCGCTGCGAAAGACCATCTTCTCCCGGAACATGGCGGCGCCGCGCCCTTTGAGGACGTTCCCTTTCGGATCCACTTCGTCGGCGCCGTCGAAGGCCCAGTCGGGGCGGGCGGCGAGTAGAGTCGTTGTGGGAATGCCGAGTGTGGAACACGCGAGCTCGACTTCGGGGGACGTTGGGATCGCGAGGCATCCAAGCTGCTCGGCTTTGATTTTGGCGGCGATCGCGAGGATGGCGACGAAGGAGGTCGAGCCGGAACCGAAACCGATGACGTCGCCGTGGCGAGTTTGCTGGGCGATGCGCTCGGCGATTTGCTGCTTGGCCTTGAGATTTGCGATGTCGCCGGACCAGGCAAGTTCGGCGGCGGTCTTGGAATGCCATTTGGACATGCGATTCACCCCGCACCGATAAGGTGCGAATTCATTTCCGCTGGAATGCCCTGCAAGGATAGCAGGAGAGAGGTTTGCCGGTCACACGCTGGGAGTATTGTAATACGAAGGGGTTCTGTTTCCGATAATCCGGTTGCACCGCCATTGAGACGCCAGCCTTTGCAGGTCCGCTTGGCCTTAGGGACGGCTGGCGTCTTCGGCAACAGTGCGCGCCGGTCACGTTGCGACTCTCCCGTCAGGCTGCAAGAATCTAATGGATGAGATGGCTAATTCACGTTACAGCTTGGGAACGAGTAGCACTGTGGAGACGAGTGCTATGCGCGTTCGCTCGCGTCGCGATACTCATGGTCCTCCTGGACGTTCTGATCGTGCTTCTTGGGCCTCCAATTGCCATTTTCTTTGCGGTGAGATCGGAAGCTAGGAGCTTTCCGGGAGTGAAGGTGACTCCGCAGCCACTCGCGGATTATTCGGTTTCCAATGCGCCGGGGACGGCGCTGTCGTATTTCGGCTATGAATTCGAGGTCCCGTGGAATGCGAGCTCCAAGGTGAAGGCGTTTGGAAAAAACGGCATCGTACAGCTAGGATTTGAGTCGGGCCAGAGTGTGACGTTGATCGTACCTGAAAACCAGAACGGCCTGTTAACCGAACTCGCGCAGGATAAATCCTTGAACATGAAGAACCTGCAACTCCTCCTCGGCGATCTGATGAAACTTTCAGCGTACGATCAGTGTGCGGCATTGTTGAACGCGACACCTCAGAGTATTCGAGCCTTTGGGCCGCGAGCGCGAGCTGTCCGCGGCGCCACGCTACTGACGATAAGATCCATCGCTTTCAACTCGAGTCAGGAGACCGGGGTCTTCTCGTTTGAATTTCCGGACAAGCGTGGATTTCAAATCGGCGATCCGCGGAAATCGAGGCGCGTGGACCTCGAAGTTTTTGGTATGGCCGACCGGCATGTTGAGATCCTCCTGACGAACACGAAAGACAGCGTTTGGCTTTCACAGCCGGAAATCAATCGTATCCTCACCAGCTTGCATGCTGTGGCAGGAAAACCCGGTACCCTACCTTCTGTAGACCGGAGCGCGTTGCCGAACTGAACCATTAGAACCCCTGGGCGGCGAAGGCTTTGACGCCGGAGGGGATGTTCCTTATTATCTTCACCTCCAACGATACGGGAGCGGAAGCGCGAAGCGATGCTGAATCGAACGATATCGCACTACAAGATCATTGAGAAACTGGGCGGCGGCGGCATGGGCGTCGTTTATAAAGCCGAGGATTCACGGCTGGGACGCAACGTCGCGCTGAAATTTCTGCCCGAAGATGTCGCGAAAGACAAACAGGCGCTGGAACGATTTCAGCGCGAAGCGCGCGCGGCATCGGCGCTGAATCATCCGAACATCTGCACGATCCATGATATTCAGGAGTACGAAGGGCAAGCCTTCCTGGTGATGGAGCTCATGGAAGGCGAGACGCTGACCCACCTGATCGAGGGGAAGCCGCTGGAGACGGGGCGCTTGCTCGACATCGCGCTGGACGTTGCCGAGGGACTCGAAGCGGCGCACGCGAAAGGGATCATTCACCGCGACATCAAACCTGCGAATATTTTCGTGACCATACACGGTCACGCCAAGATTCTGGATTTCGGTCTGGCGAAGGTGACGGCTTCTCCCGCTTCGCAAGCGACGGAACTGGGCAGCGAGACGGTGGGGATATCGGAAGTTAACTTGACGAGCCCGGGCAGCGCGGTGGGCACCATCGCGTACATGTCTCCCGAACAGGCACTGGGGCGGCCGCTCGACGTGCGGAGTGATCTCTTCTCGTTTGGGGCGGTGCTCTACGAGATGGCGACCGGCGTGGCGCCGTTTAAGGGCGACACGTCGGCGGCCGTGTTCGACGGAATCCTGCACCGCACGCCTGTCGCGCCGGTGCGGCTGAACTGGAGCGTGCCGGGGAGCTCGAGCGAATCATCAACAAGGCCCTCGAGAAAGAGCGCGAGGTGCGTTACCAGAGCGCAGCGAAACTCCATGAAGATCTCGACCGGCTGAAGCGCGAAATGAGTTCGGGAAAATCGCCGGGGGCGGCGCAGGTGGAAAAATCGCTGGCAGTGCTTTATTTCGAGAACTTGAGCGGCGCGAAGGAAGACGAATATTTTCGCGACGGCATGACGGAGGATGTCATCACGGAGCTCTCGAAGATCAAGCTGCTGCGCGTGTTTCCGCGGGCGGCGGTGCTGGCCTATCGTGATCGCGCAGTGACCGGGCCGCAGGTGGGGAAGGAGTTGAATGCCACCTACGTACTGACCGGGACCCTGCGCCGCGCCGGGAACCGTCTTCGCATCACGGCGCAATTGGTGGACACGCAAATGGGCCACTCCGCGTGGGCGGAGCGCTACGACCGCGAACTGAAGGACGTTCTTCGAGGTGCAGGACGAAATCGCGCGGAACATCACGCAGGCGCTGCGGATCACGCTTTCGCCGCAGGAAGAAAAAGCCATCGCGCGGAAGCCGACGGAAAACGCGCAGGCGTACGACCTCTACTTGCGCGGACGCAGCTTCGCGCGGCGCGAAACCAAGCCGGATTTGACCTTCGCGCTCCAGATGTACGACGCGGCGATCGGAATGGACCCGCGATTCGCGTTGGTCTACGCGGGCATCGCGAACGCCTGCGGCGCGATGTACGAATGGCACGATCACGATTCGCGGTGGATCGAACGCGGTCTGGCGGCTTGCGAGCGCGCGCTGGCGATCGAACAGGAGTTGCCGGAGGCGCTGGTCGCGCGGGGCCGGATTCGCTACGAGCTGAGAAATTACGAAGACGCGATCCGCGACGTCCAGTCCGCGCTGCGCAAGAAAGCGGATTGCGATGGGGCCTACAACGTTCTGGGGAGATCGCTCTTTAACTCGGATCGCTTCGAGGAGGCCGCCGATCTGGCCGACCGCGCGATCGAAGCCAATGGGAACGATTACAACATGTACATCCCGTTCACCAACAGCCTGGAAAAACTGGGGAGAAAAGAAGCTTCGTTCCAGTTGCGGTTGCGGGAGATTCAGGCGCTCGAACACCAGCTCGAAGAGGTGCCGGAGGATGTGCGCGCGCGGATCCTGCTCGCCGGTGACCTGGTTCGAGTGAACCGGGCCGAGCAAGGTATTCGCGAATTGGAAAAGGCAATTATGCTGCGCCCGAACGACTCGAATATCCTCTACAACGCGGCCTGCACTTACGGGATCATCGGGAACAAGGCGGAAGCGCTCAAACATCTGAAGCAGGCCGAGGAAGCGGGATATTCGAACGTCTCCTGGGCCGCGCGCGATCCGGACCTCACCTGTCTCCACGACGATCCCGAATTCAAAAGCCTGATTGAGAAAGTCAGCCGCAAGGGCTGAACTCTCCTCTTCGCATTTGTGGCCAGATTGCTCCGGGCGAGGTGGCGCGCGCGGCGTAGCTGTGCGAAAATGAGGTTACGGTGAATCTGCGATGAGCGACAGATTGGCGCATGGCGTAAAGCTGGAGCGGCCGGAGGACGTTGGGAAATTTCTGGCGGACGAAGGCATCATTTTTACGCAGCTCGATAAGGTCGTGAATTGGGCGCGGAAGAGCTCGATCTGGCCGATGGGCTTCGGCCTCGCCTGCTGCGCGATCGAGATGATGTCCATGGCGGCGGCGCGGTTCGACATCGCGCGGTTCGGCGCCGAGGTGTTCCGGCCTTCGCCGAGGCAGGCCGATTTGATGATCGTCGCGGGCCGCGTCTCGCAGAAGATGGCGCCGGTCGTGAAGCAGCTCTACGACCAAATGCCGGAGCCGAAGTGGGTGATCTCCATGGGCGCATGCGCGACGTCCGGCGGCGTGTTCAACAATTACGCAGTCGTGCAGGGCGTCAATCAGGTGATTCCCGTGGACGTTTACGTGCCGGGGTGCCCGCCGCGGCCGGAGGCGCTGCTCTACGCCATCATCCAGTTGCAGAAGAAGATTCAGAACGAGCGCGGAAGTTTCAAGCGCGCGCTGAATCTGGCGTAGATTCTTCTTCACGCAGTTTCCTTCACAACATGCGATTCGGCGTATGACCTTTCTCATAAAGAGAGCTACGATGCATTCCGGCAACTCCCGGGGTTGAGACCCCGATTTCGAGATGCGTTTCGGCACGGCCGAAGCCGCGCCCTCCTGGAGAAGATAATTTATGAGCTACCTCCGTGTCGGGATGGAAAAGATCCTTGGAAGTGGTCAGTTTTTGTTCGGCATTGCGCTGACGACTTTCGGCGTCGAAGATCTGGTCTGTGCTCGCTTTGGGCTCACGGTTCGCGGCGTCCCCTGGTTTCCGGGAAACCCATTCTTGGCATGCCTCACCGGAATTGCGCTTCTTGCGACTGGTCTCAGCATTGCGACCAACGTTCAAGCACGTATGACGGCCACCCTGTTGGGAATTCTGTTTCTGCTCTATGCGCTGTTTCTCGAGCTACCCGAAGTAGCCGCGAATCCGATGGATATGGGCGTTCGTACCGTTTTCTTTGAGGCCCTGGCAATGGGCGGCTCGGCTCTGACCTTAGCCGGGAGCCTGCCAACGAGTGGCTCCGTGCGGCGATGGGGAAAAGTGTTGGATAAGCTAATCAGGCTGGGTCCCTACCTCTTCGCAGCTTCGTCGCTGGTTTTCGGCATTGACCATTTTCTGGGTCTCAAGTTTATCGCGACTCTGGTGCCGGCTTGGATGCATGCGGGAATGTTCTGGGTGTGTTTGAGCGGCGCGGGTTTCATCGCCGCAGCGATCAGTATCGCGACGAAATGGATGGATCAGTGGGCGGCGGCTCTGCTGGGAACAATGTTCTTACTTTGGTTTCTGCTCCTCCATGCGCCCCGAGTCGCGTCTCACTCGCATAATCCGGATGAGTGGTCCAGCGCTTTTATCGCTCTGGGGATGTGCGGTGGATCATGGATTTGCGCTTGGCATGCTCGGCGGCGGCACCGTCAAGATGCAAAGTAATGACGTTCATTTCGACGTTATTGACCTACCGGATGGGCGCGCTTACCGGGGAAGTGGAGTTGACCGCAAAATCAAACGGGGAGAAGTTCGATAAGTCGCCGCGGCCGGAAGCACTGCTCTGCGCCATCATGCAATTGTAGAAGAAGATTAAGAACGAGCGCGGAAGTTTCAAGCGCGGGCTGAATACCATGAAGCTGGCAGTAAGAGCCCTCAATCTGTTTTCAGAAGGTGGGGATGACGCTTAAACTTGGGCTCTTCTACGCTTTTCCGAGTGCGGCGTTCCCATTCGCTCGCCGCCATGCCAGTGACGAGCCCAGGAGAAGGCCCGCGACAAGCAAGAGCATGACGAGAAGCTGGCCGTGAAAGACACGCAGTTGAAAAGTGATTACCATCCCGAACCCAACGCCTGCTAGGCCTTCATTGAGATAGTTCCAGACGCGCAGGAGTAGGGGCGGCTTCTCTCTCGTCGGGCGTTCCCAAGCATTCGGGGTTCGGAGCCATTCCAGAAGCACGAGGCCGCCGCCACATGCAAGTACGAAGAGCCACTGGTGCAAAGTGCCCATGCTTCACTCCCTGCTTCACTTTTTGTGCAGCTTACCTCCTCAATTAACGGGCGTCAATTCAAGGCGCGGCCGAGTCCGATCTATCGGTGGTTGAGCGGCAATTCGATGACCTCGGCGGGGCCCGTTTGGCACTGCAGCATGGTACCGGGAGCGGAGTGTTCGCGGCGGACGTAGCCCATACCGATATTCTTGCCCAGCGCAAAGGAGTGCGCGGCGCTGGTGACGTGTCCGACTTCGGCCGCGCCTGACAACAGCTTGCTGCCATCCTCCGGGAGATCCGCGCCATCGAAACGCAAACCTACGCGGCGGCGATTCACCTGGCCGCGCGAACGAACTCGCTCGACAATTTCCTGCCCCGTATAACAGCCCTTCGTATAACTGATGTGGGAGTTTTCCAGGCCCGCTTCGTGAGGAATGACGCCGTCGCCGAAATCGCAGCCGAACCACGGGATTCCCGCTTCAAGCCGAAGCGAATTGATGGCATCGAAGCCGATCGGGCCGCCGCCCGCTTGCGCGACCTCCGCGGCCAGAACTTTCCAGAGCGCGGGCAAATGTTCGCGCGGGGCGAACAGTTCTGCCCCGGCGTGGCGTCCGAAGTCGCGTCGAACGAGCCGCGAGGTGATCCCGCGAGTGGATATTTCTTGATGGGCGCGTTCGGGAAGGGAAGCGATGTCCAGTTTCGAGAGATGTTGCAGAACCTCGGCGGCGCGCGGGCCCGCCAGGGCAACCGAGCCGGTGGACGTGGTTTCGTCGGCGAACACGACGTTGTCCATGATAATGAATTTCTCAATCGTTGCGGCGGTGGATTCACGAACGCTGGCGTGAGATACGCCGAGGATGGAATCATCCAGCGCGAGCGTCTCAACCTCAGCCAGAATGTGGCCCTGGGGATTCAGCAGCAGGCCGATGGTGCCCAGACCGGACGCGAGGTCGCGGACGTTGCTGGTGAGAACGGCGTTGAGGTATCGGGCGCGATCGGGACCGGCGAAGCCGAAAATCGCGTGAAAAGTGGTGTCTGCGAGGACGACGGAATCGCGGGCAGCCCGATATTCGGCTGCCGAGTTCGTGAATCGCGCGGGAAGCTCGCAGCCGAAATACGTGCCGAGCGTGGCGCCGGCGGCGCGATGCAAGTCGAGCAGAGGATTCTCCACGGTCATGACGATTGCGTGCAGCCTCCGAAGCGCGGCAAGACGCTCGAGCCAGTTTAGCAGAACGCTTGCCGGCAGGCCTTCCGGCCATCATCTGATGCTATAGTTTTCGCGATGGGTTCACGACTGATCCACGAGTGGCTCCCGGTGGGCATGCTGCAATGCAATTGCCACGTGCTGGGCGATGCCGAAACGCGTGAAGCTCTGGTGCTCGATCCGGGCGACGAGATCGAGCGCATTCAGGAGATCCTAACCCGGCACAAATTAAAGGTTCGCGCGATTGTCAGCACGCATGCCCACATTGACCACGTCGGGGGAATCGCGAAGTTGGCTCGCGCGACAGGCGCCCCGGTGATGCTGCACGAAGCCGATATGCCGCTCTACCAGCATCTCGACGTGCAAGCCGCTTGGATTGGCATGCTGGCGCCCGAGATGGCCGCTGTCGACCAATTCCTGCGCGAAGGGGACTCGGTGCGCTGGGGCGCGTTCGAGGCGCGGGTGCTGCACACGCCAGGGCACAGTCCCGGCAGCGTCACGCTCTATCTGCCTGCGGAGCCGCCCGTCCTCCCTACGGGGCAGCCGCGCAGTGCGTCAAAGGATCGGGCGAGCGATCGCGCGGGGGTGGAGGAGGCGTCGCGACTCTTCGCGGGAGACACGCTCTTCGCGGGAAGCATCGGGCGAACCGATCTTTGGGGCGGGTCCTACGAGGAGATCCTGGCGTCGATTCGCGGGAAACTACTGGCGCTGCCGGATGACACGATCGTTTTCCCTGGCCACGGTCCTTCCACAACCATCGGGCAAGAGCGCGAGGCGAATCCCTTCCTGCAAGGCGGTTAACCGGCTATAGGGGGCGATCGCCGCCGTTGACGTCCCGGGAATCGCGCGCGTCGCGCTCGGCGCGGAGTTCTTCCATGACGCTTTGAATGAGTTCTTTGGCCTTTCGCAACTCTCCGTTGACGATCTGGACGTCCAAGGCGGGCTGGTCGGGGATGCGTGAGGAGTGGCAATAGACCGCGTGCTGGCCGATCAAGACCATCGCGCTCGTAAGGCGGTCCAGGGTGACGGCGAGGCGTCCGCGGTGGCGGCCCATCATCGTTTCGTAGTGGTCGAGCTCTTCCTTGTGATCGTCGAAAGCGGACATCGCGTGTCTCCCCCTAAGAGGCGCCGTCCGCCGATCCCTTGGCGGGTGCGCACCTCCCAAACTAACGCCGCCCGGGGTCCTCGGCAAGGGCCTGCGGACAAGGGCTGCGCGCGAGGAGCGTGTTGCACGGATGGAACGCGGCGCGGCGCCCAAACTTTACTCGTCTTCCTCCCGCGAACATAATTCAGTGTGCACTACGAGCCGCTCTATGAACGGTTCGAGGCGGGGGGACCGGAAGGCGAGAGCCGCTCCGTGGAGTTCGTCAAATCGGGTTTCCTGACCGCCGGAGATCGGCCCGAACTCTTCTTCTTTCGCGTGGGCGGCGAGGAAACCGTCGTCGGAATCAGCGGTGCCTCTCTCGAACGGTTCCAGCGCGGGCGTCGGCACCTCTCGCGTGAGGAGAAGGTGGATCTGGCTGGACTTTGGTTGAAGCGCCAGTTGGAAACCGGAGTGCCGCTCGATTCAGCGCACCTGCTGCTTCGAGACGAGGAACTCGGCCAGGTAGCCGCGGACCTCGGGCTCACGAAATGAGGAGATCATGAGACGCTCGGACTTGGTGCAGTCGCCGGTGAAGGCGGCCGGTCTGCGCACGTCGCAAATTATATTCGGGGAACGCCAGCACTTATTGCGCGTCCTCGACTCACTGGAGAGCACCACCCTGGCCCCTGGCCGTTTGCAGCAGGAGCGGCGGCAGCTCGAGGATTTGATTCACGAGCGCACCAAGGAATTGAACCGAATCAACGAGTCCTGGGACGAGAAAATCGGGCTGGTGCTGAGTTCGGACTCCAAGGCGGACTTGCTGGAAAAGCTGGCTCGCGAGGCGCCGGATTCGGATTTCTACCTGCTGCGGCTGATTAGCGAGCACCCGCGTGTGTCTTCGAAAACGCTGAGCCGGCTGGCCAAGCACCCGTACGGGGCGATTCGCGAGAACGTCGCGCGCCACCCGAACGCCGATCCGTCCACGCTGGCCTGGCTATCGCGCGACCGCAGCCAGCCGCTTTGGTACCTCGTCGCGTTCAACCCCAACACGCCAACCGCGCTGCGCCGCAAATTGCAAGAGCGGCTCCGCAAACTCGGACAGACCGGCACGAAGTAACGCGGTGCGGGGCGCCTCTGTGCGCCCCCGCCCTCCTGCACGGCTCCATCCTCCCATTTCGTTGTACCGGATCGCGCACCTGCCAAAGACACCCGTGACCATGCGGCCCGGAGGGGAATCGACTGCTCGCTAGAGACAAAATGGCTCTTTACAGCCCCAAATGACCTAGTATATTGGCTCTAACGAGGAGACAATGTTACCTCTCCAACTTCAGCCCGAAAGCCACGTCCCGCTATACGTCCAATTGCGCGACCAATTGCGCTCGCTGGTTCATTCCGGCGAACTCAGACCGGGCGACCGCATTCCCGCCAGCCGCGAACTGGCCGCTCAACTCGGCGTCCACCGGACGACGGTGGCGAACGCCTACGCGGAACTCGAATCCGAGGGGCTGATCCAGGGGCACGTCGGGCGGGGGACTTATATTCGTGCGGCCTCGGAATCCCTGAAGTTTTCCGCGCCGCCGCCCGCTACCAGCAACGGCGGCAGCGTGCGATGGGAATCGCTCTTTGCGGAAGACCGGGGAGAAGACGGACTGCACCGATTGTCGCAGCCCGCTCCGAAGGACAGCATCTCATTCGTGCTGGCGAGGCCGGATGACAGGCTGTTTCCCATGCACGAGCTGCGGACGTGTCTCGACGCGGTCCTGCGGCGCGAAGGCCCCAGCGTCTTTCAACTTGGATCGACCGACGGCTACCCGGCGCTGCGGCGCGAACTTCTCGAATTCCTGCGTGGCGAGGGGCTTGCGGCCCAGGAAGAGAATCTCCTGATCACGAACGGCTGCCAGCAGTCGCTGGATTTGCTGGCAAAGGCATTTCTGCGTCCCGGGGACGCCATAGTTCTCGAAAACCCAGGGTATCCCGGGGCGATCACGATATGTACGGGCGCGCGGACCCGCTGCCTCGGGGTGGCCGTACGCACGGAGTGGGAGGCGCCGGGCGCGGAGGGAATCGACCTTGGCGCGCTGGAGGCCACGCTGGCGGCCAACCGCGTGAAGCTGATGATCGTCACGCCAGACTTTCACAATCCGACCGGGACGACGCTTCCGCTGGAATCTCGGCGCAAGCTGCTAGAGCTGGCCTCGCGATACCAGGTGCCGATCGTGGAAGACCATATTTATGCGCGTCTGCATCTGCGCGGCGAGCAGGTGCCTTCGCTGAAGCAGCTCGACAGGTCGAATGTGGTCGTGCAGATTGACAGCTTCTCGAAATTCGCGTTTCCCGGACTGCGTGTGGGATGGATGATCGCGCCGCCGAATGTGATCGAGCGCCTGCGCTGGATCAAGCAGGCCAGCGACCTGCATACGGGACAATTAGCACAGGCTGCGCTGGCCGAATTCACGCGGCGCGGGCTGCTGCTGAAACATCTCATTCGCATGCGGCGCGCTTATCTGGCGCGGCTGGAGGCGCTCGAAGAATCGCTCGAGCGGGAGATGCCGGACGGCACGCGCTGGACTCGGCCCCGCGGCGGCATGTGCGTGTGGCTCGAGCTGCCTGCGGGCTTCGATGCGAACGATCTGCTGATTCACGCCCGCGAGCGCGGCGTCAGCTTCGCGCCGGGACGCTATTTCTATTCTCAGGACTACCGGCCGAACACGCTGCGGCTGGGGTTCGCCGGAGTCGAGGAAGAGGAGATTTGCAAGGGCGTGGCGGCTTTGGCGGAAGTCCTGCGCGTCGAAATGCGCAAGCGGCATGGAAGCTCGCGGCGGGTCGAAACGTCCCGGGTGGCGCTGGTATGATAGGCAATTGGCACTCATGAAGGAGAGAACGATGGCATCGAAGAATGGCAATGCGGCCGATCAGTGGCGCGTCAAAGTGGGCCTGGCGGAGATGCTCAAGGGCGGCGTCATCATGGACGTGACGACCGCGGAACAAGCCGTGCTCGCGGAGAAGGCCGGAGCGTGCGCCGTGATGGCGCTCGAGCGCGTTCCGGCGGACATCCGCAAGGAAGGCGGCGTGGCGCGCATGGCTGCGCCGCGCATCATCCGCGAAATCATGAAGGCCGTGACCATTCCGGTCATGGCCAAAGTGCGGATCGGCCATTTTGCCGAAGCATCCGTGCTCGAAGCGCTGGAAGTGGACTTCATCGACGAGAGCGAAGTCTTGACGCCGGCCGATGAGGAAAATCACATCTGGAAGCACGATTTCAAGGTGCCGTTCGTCTGCGGCGCGCGGAATCTCGGAGAGGCCTTGCGGCGAATCGCCGAAGGCGCAGCGATGATTCGCACGAAGGGCGAGGCGGGGTCGGGCAATATCGTCGAGGCCGTGCGCCACATGCGCACGATTGTCTCCGAGATGCGCCGGCTGACGACGCTGCGCGGAGACGAATTGGTGCGCGCGTCGAAGGAACACGCGGCGCCGCTCGAATTGGTACGCGAAGTGGCGCGAACCGGCAAGCTGCCCGTGCCGAATTTCTCGGCGGGCGGAATCGCCACGCCGGCCGATGCGGCGCTGGTGCGCCACCTGGGGGCGGAGGCGGTGTTCGTGGGCTCGGGCATCTTCAAGTCTTCCGACCCGGAGAAGCGCGCGAAGGCTATCGTGAAGGCGACAACGCATTACCAGGACGCGAAGGCCGTGCTCGAGGCATCGGAGGAATTGGGCGAGGCGATGAAGGGCCTCGACGTGCGACAGATCGAGGAGAAGGATTTGCTTCAGACTCGCGGCTGGTAACAGTGCGCTGCGGAGGAACGCACCGAACGTGACCCAGGAACCAACAATCGGCGTGCTTGCCGTTCAAGGCGATTTCGAGGCGCACGGGCGCATGCTCGAACGTCTGCGCGCGAAACCCGTGTGGGTGCGCCGCCCCGCCGATCTTGCCGGCGTGGACGGCGTGATTCTGCCCGGCGGCGAGAGCACGACGATGCTGAAATTCCTGGAGGAAGAGGGCTTGGAATCGGCGCTGGGCGAATTCGCGGGGCGCGGCGGAGCGATCTTCGGGACCTGCGCGGGAACGATTCTTCTCGCGCGCGAAGTGCGCAATCCCGCGCAGCGTTCGCTGGGATTGCTGGACGCGGAAGTGTCTCGCAACGCCTATGGCCGGCAAATCGCCAGTGAAGTGCGGCACGAACTGTGCTCCCTCAAAGACGCGCCGATGGAGATGGTCTTTATTCGCGCGCCCATCATCGAAAGCGTTGGGCCGTCGGTGGAAGTTCTGGCAAGTTGCGGAGGGAAGCCCGTTCTTGTGCGGCAAGAAAATATTCTGGCTGCGACGTTTCATCCCGAGCTCACGGCGGATACCGCAGTGCATGAATTGTTATTGCGCATGGCGACCTCCGCCGGCCGGGAAGCGCCCGCCATCTGCCGGGGGCGTCGTGAGCGCGACGCGCGCGCCGCAGTTTCCGGCGGGAAATTGCGAGCCTGACGGCGCCGATGGCTACTCAGCCGCCTCGCGTGCGCGTTCTTTTTGTGTGCATCGGCAATTCTTGCCGGAGTCCCATGGCTGAGGCCATCGCGCGGCACCGCTATCCTGATTTGATGGAGGTTTCCAGCGCGGGCTTGGCTGCGTTTGGCAGCGTCCAGCGTGAGACGCGCGCCGTGCTCAGCGAGCGCGGGATTCCCGCCGGCGGGCTTGCCTCCAAACAACTCTCGAAGGAGAGTTTGCACGAGACGGACGTCGTCATTAACATGAGCGGCCGGTCGGGTGCTCTGCTTGCCACCCAGGGCGGCCCGCGCATCGAGGATTGGGAGGTTGGCGACCCGTTTGGCTCCGACCTTGACGTTTACCGTGAGATTTGCGATGAAATTGAATCCCGGCTTGCAGACTTTGCCGCGGAACTGAAGAGTTTGCCGAAGTCCGAGCGAACGGCCGCGCCCCGAGCGGCGGGTCGAGCGCATCGGGAGAAGCGAGGGAATTGAGTGCTGCGCGATAAAACCAGCGCGTCCCGGGAAGATTATCTCAAGGCCATTTGGGATTTGGCGCACGAGCAGCACGAGCCGATCAGCGCGCGCCTGGCCGATGAACTGGGCGTGACGCCGCCCGCGGTGACCGCCGCGCTCAAGCGCATGACGCGCGACGGTCTGCTTCGCGTCGAGCGCGATGGGCGGATCCTTCTGACGGGCAAAGGGCGCGCGCAGGCGTCGCGGCTGGCTTTGCGCCATCAGCTCGCCGAGAAATTGCTCACGGAAGTGATCGGGCTCGATTGGACGCGGGCGCACGTCGAGGCGGAGCGCCTCGAACACGGCATTTCCCCAGAGGTCGAGCGGCTCTTGATCCAGCGATTTGGCACATCGGGTTCATGCCCGCATGGCGTGCCCCTGGCCGGAGGACTTGAACGCCTACTCCGCGTCGGAGCGGTTTCCCTCGCAGAAGTGAGCGTGCCCAGCACGGTGGAAATCCTTTCGGTATATGAGAAGGATGCGGACTTCCTGAAATTCCTGGATGGTTTGAAGCTTCGCCCGGGCGCGCGCGTCCGCGTGCAGCGCCGCGAGTACGACGAAACGATGACGCTCCAGGTCGGGGGCAGCCGCGTCCACCTCGGAAAACCGGCTACGACGCGCATCTGGGTGCGCGCGACGCGATAGGATCTTGCCGAAGGTGTCGCGAGAATGTTGCTCGCGTGGCGCACGCCCATCGCTTTTGTTGGGGCGGAGACAAGCTCCACCTCTACGACGGAAAGCACTAGCAGAAGAATGGGACGGAGGACATGATGGCAAATGAAGCTCCAGCAGTGGATTTGCGCTATCCGATCGGCAAACCCAAACGCACGTCGGTTCTGAATCCCGAGGAGCGCCGCGTCGCCATCGAGCAAATCGCCGAAGCGCCCGGCCGCCTCAGCATCGCCGTCGCCGGATTGACGCCCGCGCAGCTCGACACGCCGTATCGAGAAGGCGGCTGGACCGTGCGCCAGCTCGTGCACCATCTGGCCGATAGCCACATGAACGCATTCGTCCGGTTCAAGCTCGCCATGACCGAGCAGGAGCCCACCATCAAGCCGTACGAGCAGGACCTCTGGGCCGGGCTTCCGGACAGCCAGCTTCCCATTGAAATTTCGCTCTCGCTCCTCACGGCCTTGCACCAGCGTTGGGTTGCGCTGCTGCAAAGCATGAAGCCCGCGGATTTTGCGCGCACGCTCCGGCATCCGGAGATGGGCGTTGTCACGCTGGATGGCAACCTGGGGATGTATTCCTGGCATGGCCGGCATCACGTGGCGCACATAACCGCGTTGCGCGAGCGCATGGGCTGGAATTGATTTGCGCGCCGTTGCGCTAGTCGCCTACGGCGAACGAGCGTAGAATTCGTCTCCGAGTTACGTTCAACTCGAAAATGCTCAGCGCCATTCGTTATTACTGGGTCGCCGCGCGCGGCTACCGCCTTTGCCCCTGGGCCAGCCCGTACATTCGCTGGCGCATGGAGACCTTCTTTGGCGGCGACATGCACTCGCTCCGCGCGGGCGAATTCTTCCGCTTGATTTGGCGCGAACGCGAGCGACTCGAACGTTTCATGTCCTGGGCCGACGAGAATCGCCCGTGATCTCTCCGCGGAGGATCAAATGCCGGTGATCATCTCCATGTTGCGCGGCGTCAACGTCGGGGGCCACAACAAGATCAAGATGGACGCGCTCTGCGCTCTCTACGAATCGCTCAAATTGGAGAGCCCAGAGACCCACATTCAAAGCGGCAACGTCGTATTCAGAACGAAAGAAAAAAACATCGCCCTTCTTACCAAGCGAATTCAAGACGGAATCGAACGCAAATTCGGTTTTCGCCCGGGCGTAATCCTTCGCACCGCTTCCGAACTGCGAAACGTCATCGCAAGAAATCCCTTCGCGAAGCGCCGCGACATCGATCCACGGAGCTTCTTGGTCATATTCCTAGCCGGCGAACCCAACGCGGAGGGACGCGCGAATCTCCTGAAGATCAATATGGCGCCGGACGAAGTGCGCATCGACGGCCGCGAACTCTACGCCTATTACCCAAACGGCATGGCGCGCCCGAAACTCCCCTGGGCCAAGATCGAGCGAGTGCTGAACGCTTCCGGCACCGGCCGAAACTGGAATAGCGTCAACAAGTTGCTTGAGATCGCGGAAAAGCTTGAAGCTGCCAATTGAACAGGCAACTCCAGTCGGCTAGTGGCTTGGTTTCGGAATTGCGTTTTTGATGGGCGCCTCGATCCTCTCAGTGTCTAAAGACTCAATCGCATCCGCAAGCCCTGGTCGTCGCCGCGTGATAGATTCTCATGTGGTGGTCTAAATGGTCTCACGCGTGTTGATGATAGGTGTGCTGCTGGTTCAGGCAACTTGCATCGCTGTCGCACAGGACAACGCGAGGTCGATTGAAGGGACCTACCGCAATGCCGCTCTCGGGTATTCAATCAAGATTCCAGGTGGCCTGCGAGGCGTAGCGGGTGATGAGGCGGGGCCTGAGCGGGGCGTAGGAATCTCATTGCCTTCCGGCGGCAAGATTGTTGTCTTTGGCGAGCCCAACAGTCTCGAGTGGAAAAATCCGGAGGATGGTGTAAGAGCTGAAATAACGGATGCAGCCTGCATTTCCGGCGAGCAAGAGGTTGAGAAAGCCCGCGTCGGCACAGTCAGTGGCGCGAAGGGAAGTCTCGTGTGCGGCGATCGAGTGCTGAGGGTATTTATAGCGTTGCGTCCCGGCGGCTCGCCTATTTATTGCTTGCGACTTGAGACTGTCCGCGCCCATGAGTCTGGAGACGGTGCAATTCTCGAGAGCATTGCCGCGAGCTTCAGACCGATTCGGTGGGAGTAGAGGAATCGGCGGACACCCAAACTACGCGTCGGAGCCGGCGAATCGCCGCGCCTATCAGGTGAAGTCTCGTTGAGCTTCGTTGTGACTCGAACGTGCAGCTGCATTAGTGGGAACAGCCCCATTGGTTCTGGCTAGCGGTGTTTGGCTTGCGCGGCGCGGTATAATAAAAGCGTACAGACATGCCCTCCGAGCGGCCATGCGCTGCTCACCAAATGCAAGAACTTCGCATCTTTCAGAAAACTGAATCTCTCCACGAAGCTCGTTGGTGGGAGGCCGAGCCCGGCGGACGCGTGCATTGCTATCTTTGTCCGCGCCATTGCCACATCGGCGAGGGACAAGGCGGTTTCTGCTTCATCCGCGTGAATCAAGGCGGCGCGCTCTATTCCCTCGGTTACGCGGCTCCCGCGGCGCTGCAAGTGGATCCCATCGAAAAAAAACCTCTCAATCATTTTCTCCCCGGCACGCGCGTCTTTTCCATGGGCACGGCCGGCTGCAACATGGGCTGCTTCTTCTGCCACAACTGGGACATCTCGAAATCGAAAGCGGATCAGGTGCGCTCGAATTTCGTGCCGCCGGAGGACGTCGTCACGCTCGCGCTGCGCAACGGCTGCCCGTCCATCGCGTTCACGTACAACGAGCCGACGATCTGGGGCGAATACGTCGTGGACATTTGCGACGCGGCGCACGCGGCGGGCCTCGCGACCGTCATGGTCACGAACGGCTACGTGACGCGCGAGGCGTTCCACGACATCTACGATCACGTGGACGCCGCGAACGTGGACTTGAAGGCTTTCACCGAGGAATTCTACGGCAAGACGACGCTCACGCACCTGCAGCCCGTGCTCGACACGCTGACGTGGCTAAAGAACGAGACGCAAGTCTGGTTCGAGATCACGAATCTGATCATCCCCACGCTCAATGACGATCCAGGCGAAACGCGCCGCCTCGCGGAATGGATTCTCGAGCATCTCGGCCCCGATGTGCCGCTGCACTTCACCGCGTTTCATCCCGACTTCAAATTGCGCGACAAACCGCATACGCCGCCGGAAACGTTGCACCGCGCCCGCGCGATCGCGCTCGAGGCAGGCTTGCACTACGTGTACGAAGGCAACATCGTCACCGACGCGGGCAACACGATCTGCCCGTCGTGCGGCGAAACCCTGATCCGCCGCTCCTGGCACGACGTCCTGGAGAACCGCCTCCGCGACGGCAATTGCCCGTCTTGCGGCTTGGCCGTCCCCGGCCGGTGGAGCAATCCGCTCGCGCAGCCCGCAGGGCCAACGAGTCTGCCCGCACGAAAACCCGCCCGCGATTACGACGACTTGAACTTGTAGTAGCTTCCCGATGAACCCCCCGTGCGGTCATTCCGAGGAGTCTGCCAAAGCGGACGACGAGGAATCCCTCTTTCCGCTCACACGCTGAAGAGAGATTCCTCGCCCGGAGCGGGCTCGGAATGACGTTCCGCGAGAATGCTCAAGATACCGATTGAGAAAACTCTTCTAGAGGCGTGCAATCGAGAAGAGCAAAGTGAGCGCGGGGAACGCCTATTTCGGCTTGAGCTTCAGCGCGCCCTTCTCTTTGTGCTCGTCGAGAAACGCTCGCAGCTTCTCCGCGGAATTCAGCAGGCGAATCCACTGCTCGTAATAGAGTGTGACGGGAAACCGCCCCAAGCCGTACACGCTCACGCCGCCTTTTTCGCCGACTCTGAATTCCAATTCTCCCGAGCGGCGTCCCGCTGTTTGGCTTTCCAACTCTGCAACGCGCGCTTTGAGTTCGTCATAGGATGGATCTGCCATAGCACCTCCTAATAGCTGCTTCCTTGCCCCTCGGATTGTAATGGAATCTGGGTTTTCCGTGTTGACCGAGATGGTACTGGGTTGGGTCTGTTTCTCGCACGCGCATTCTATCCGGGCCTCCGCTCCTATCGGTACGGCTTGTAGAACCTCGGCCCGACGCGCATGTTGTGATGCCATGCGAGCGGAAACGCCCATGCGACCAGCATGCCCATCACGGCGTGTCCGACGGCCAGCGGCACAATATTTCGCTGCCTCGCGAAGAGCCACGTCATCGCGATGCCGCCAATAATCGTGAAGGGCACGAGCAAGGGATTCGGCCAGTGCATCAAGCCGAAGATCACACCGGAGAGAATCGCCGCGGGCGCGATGCGCGATTCGTGTGTGGGGGCGAAGGCCCGGTCCGCGAGGGGGCGGCCACGATCCTTCGGGGCCACGCCGAACAACTCGAGCATCCGGTTCATCAACATGGAATTGATCGCGATTTGCTGCACAACGCAAAACGCGAAATAGTTGATGAGACTGCGCACCAGGTTGTAATGAGGGGGCGGGGTCAGCGGCGCGCGCCGCGCGAGGCCGATAATGAGGATCACCGCCGCGAGCGCGCCCTGCACCAGGGCCGCCTCGCGCGTGGCCGCAGGCAAAGTATCGGCGCGCATGCCGAGCGTCTTCGGCGTGTCGCGGTGCAGCAGAAAACTCAAGAGCAACCACGCCGGAATCGCGAGGAATACCCAACGAGGCGTTCCGTCCACGCGCCAGATCGCCCACTGCACGAGCAGCGGGATTCCGATCACGTCGGCGAGCGAAAGCCAGCGCAAGAGGCGAGGCGTCATGGCACGGACTCCTGCGTGTTAGGCGCATTAGCGGCGATACGGACGAACCACTGTCGCAGGACCTCTTCGGCGGGTTTCCCCAGCGGAGTGTACGAGCCGCCGGCCGGGTCTCCGGCGCGGCCGTTCGATGGCCAATTCCACCAGAACATTCCGCGGAACCATGCGCGGCCTGAGAAGGCGCGGAACGTCGCCTCGTACGCAGCGGCCTGTTCCTCCGGACTCGTGCCGCGGGAATCGTCGTCGGACCACGGCTCGCTCGCCGCGCCGCGCAGGCTGGGATAGCCGATCTCGGTGAAGAGAATCGGCTTGCGCCAGCGCGCAGACATGATGCCCATCTCGTCTGCCAAATGATCCGCGCCCGTCAATAGATGGCTCGCCGCTGGAGGCGCGTCCGAGACATCCTGCGACGCATCGAGCAGCGGGTAGTAGTTGTCCACGCTGATGTAATTGAGCGCGTCCCAGAAACGAATGGAATCGAATTCCGCGCCCCAGCTCGCCGCATAGGTAATCGGTCCATGGTACACGCGCCGCACATCCGCGATGAGCCCGCGCCACGCGCCGGCGTCGGAGCTGACGCCGCGCAGTTCCGTGCCAATCACAAGCAAATCGAAATGATCGCGCTCGGCCAGCAGGGCGTAATGAAGAAGGAATTCACGGTAGGATCGAAACCACGCTGTGCGCGCGCCGTCGTCATCGAATTGGATCTCGCCGGCGGACCTGTCGCGGCCCACCCGGAGTTGCGGCTTCAGCATGACTTTCATGCCGAGCGCGTGCGCGGCCCACAACGCCTGCCCGAGATCTTCGTCGGTCTCCTCCGAATCGGCGTAATGAATTTGATTGTCGCCCGGGCGCGCATCGGCGTAGGGCACGAGCGCGATCGCATTCGCTCCGAGGTCGTGAATGTCCCGAAGTTGCGCGACCGCTTCGTCTGAAGCGTATCCGCCGGCGTTGCCGCTCCAGCCCTCGTGGGTGAAGCTGACGCCACGGAAAAAGAAGTCGGGCGAAATCGCGGGCGCTTCATTCTCTTGCGGCATCGACATGGGCATGGACATCGGCATCGCCATGGACATCCGCATCGAGCTTCCGGCTGCATTCGGCGTCGCGGCCGTGGGCATTCCCGCCTGGTAGGCGTAGAGCCACAATTCCCACCTCCGCTCGAGCTCCTGCGGAGTGGTGCTGAGCGACGCAGCCAAATTGTCAGCCGTCGGATCGCTCGCCTTCAAGCGATACATCCGGCGGACGGTTTCGACTCCTCCTTGGTCCTCTATGGATGCAATCCAGGCCCCGCCCATCGGCTCGCGGATCAGAGGAGAAATCACGCCGTCGAGCTGCGGGTCCAGAAGCTGGACGAGCGTGCGATGACCGGCGTTGCGGTCGAGCATCGCCGCGGCTTCCGAAACGTCTCCGCCGTCCCACTCTCCGGCGAGCCAACGCGCGGTCCATCTGTCCATACGCTCGCTGGACGGAACGCCCCACAGCGCATGCAGCAGCGCCTGCGCGTCGGCCGCGGGGTCCACTCGCTCAATCGAACCGCCGAGCACCGCGCGAACCGTGATTCCATTCACGGCGTACGCGTGCATGGTGCCGGTGGCCGCGGCCATGGATGGAAAATCGGGGTAGAGAATTACCTGGAGCCGCACTTTCCCCGCGGAAGCGTGCAGCCTGCCGGCCATGTCGTTGAGCAATGTTTCTCGAGCGGTGACGAAGTCGCTGATCTGAGCGGCGGTGAATGCGCCGGGGGGAGAAAGAACTTCGTAGTGCGCGGAATCCACGCGCGACATCGTGCGCTCCGCGTACCAGCGCCGGAGCGTCTGCGAATTGAGCAGCGCGATGAGCAGTACAACTCCCGCCAATACGCTCGTGACGCTTTGCGCCGCGGGCCACGGCGCGGACATGATCGCTTCGCCGGGCCGCTTCCACGCCAGCCCGAGCAGAATGAGCAGCAGGCAGACGCCCGCCGGCAGCGCCAGCCACTCCAGCGCACGAAATCCAAGAAACCGGGCAGCGGACGACACATGGAATGCTCCGGCAAGCACGAGCGCCATGGAGAGCCAAACGAGGAGTAGCGCGATCGCCAGAGGTGTCCGCTTCCAGGTGGCGCGCGCAGCCTCGATCAGCTGCCCGGCGATCGGCCGCGCCGCGACGCCCAGCGCCAGGCTGAGTCCGATCGTGAGAAGAATCCAAAGCAACGGTGAAACACCCCAAACGAACCGGGGCGGGATGAATCGCCGAATCAGTGGGGCTGGCGTCCGGCCGACAAGCGTCCACTCCAGCAGGATCAGCAACATGGCCCAAAGCGCGGAGAATTCCAGCGCCACACGCGCAAACAACGGCCGGATGCGGTGGCCGGCCAGCGCCATGCCTGCAATCAAGAGCAGAAGCAGAAAGAGAGGGAGCGTCGAAAAGATGGCGGCGCTTGGAATGGTGCGATAGCCGGTCGTCGCGATCATCACGCCGAAGGGTGTCACGCGCCACGCCAGCACACGCGACCCTGCCCAGGAGCCGAGAAGCATGGCAACGGCCACGCGATCGAGCGCGAGCGCGCACCAGTAGCCGCAATATGCGAGGGCGAGCCAGCTCCCGGGGGCGAAGAGCCATCGCCGGAGCCTGTCTAACCACACGTGTCGTATCTCGCATTCATGGTTTTCATAAGTTTAGTTGATTTGCGCGGCTTGAACTACGTTTTTGCGGGGCCCGCGCCTGCGAGACGGCCCAGCGCGGCGCGAATCTCCGCTTCTGTGGGGGCCGCGCCCGCGAACAACTCTTCGACGTCGATGTCGGGGAATCCGAGCCGCGTCAGATGTGCGGCAAGGTGTGGTTCGAGGCCGGGTGAACCGTGCAGCCCAATTTCCCGGAGCGCGCGAAACACAATCTGATGCCGGGCTTCGCGAAACGCATGGCCCTCGGCACGCTGGAGGATTTCACTCAGCAGCGAGCGCGGCGTGCCGCTATGGCAAAGTGCGCGGAGAAGGATCCGCTCCGCGCCGGCCAGCGCATCGTTCGTGTCTTCAGGTGAGGTTGTCATGGCGGGCAGCGGCGCCTGCACGGGCCGCAGGAGCGCAGAAACTCATTTCCCACCCTGCAATTTGTGAAGCGCGCTCAGTGCGTCCGCATTGGTGGGATCGGTTTCGAGCCCTGCCATGTATTCGCGCATGGCTTCGGCGGTCCGCCCCGTGGCTGCTTCGATGGCAGCGAGCGCGAAATGGGCGTGGCTATCGAACGGATTGGATTTCACCGCCAGCCGAAAGGATTGCTCGGCTTGGGCAAGTTGGTTCCAGCGCTGGTAGATGTCGCCCAAACCGTCGTAAGCCTCGGGCACCGCGTCATCGCGCACGGCAGCTTCAAATTGAGTCTGTGCGTCCTGCCACCGCCCTTGCTGGTAGAGAAACTCCCCGTACGAAGAATGCGCATTCGAGGCATACGGGTCGAGCGCCACCGCCAGCCGGTACTGCCAATCGGCTTCGGCGTCCCGGTGGACGGATCCCAGCATCTGGGCGTAGAGCATGTGCGCGTCCATGTCATCGGGGCGGACCCGGATCGCGCGCTCGAAGAATTCCTGCGATTCGAAGTAGCGTCCTTGCTTTTCGCGCAGCAGGCCAAAGTCGGTGAGCGTGAATACGTTTCGCGGCCCCGCCGCGAGTGCTTGAATCCATTCGCGCTCGGCGGCCGCTTGGTCGCCGGTATTGAAGTAAACGGAGCCGAGGTTCGAGCGGATCAGGCTGGAATCGGGATTTGTCGCCAGCGTCTGAATGAACAGCGTCTGTTCGCTCCTCCAGTCGCGATTGCGGCGAACAGTTGCGATGCCGCCCGCCAGACCGGCGAATCCCACCGCGAGGGCGAGCGTCGCGCGCGCAAGGGCCGGAATCCGCGCGTTGGCGCGGATGCGGCTGACCGCCCAGCCGGCAAGCCAGCAGAATCCGGCGGAAGGCAAATAGAGATAGCGTTCGGCAAAGACGCTGGCGGGCATCCAGCGCGCGTTAAGGACGGGGGCGAGCGTCGCGCCCATCCACAGCAAAGAGAATGCCGCGGTCCGCGCATTCTTCCAGAGCCATAGGAATGCGGCCCCGCAGAGAATGATTCCGCCGAGGCCGAGGAGAACGCGAGGGTCTGAAATCTGGCTGCTCTTGTAAAAAATGTAAAATGCCGAAAGGTGCGCCGGCCAAATCAGTTTGCCGAGATATTGGCCCGCGAGCGCGATCGCGGAGAGCACGATTTCCTTCCCCGTGAGTCCGGCTCGTGAAATAACCGCCGCCATCCCCCCAAGAAAGAAAAGTCGAATAAAGAGGTACAGCCCCGCGAGCACCCAGAGCGGCAGATACCGGGACGCTTTCTCGCGAATCGATGTTGCCTCGCGGTCATCGCGGAAGAAATGCTCGTAAACGGCCACCAGCGCGGGCAGCGTCAGCGCCTGCTCCTTGGAAAGCAGCGCCAGCACGAACACGCCCGCCATCGCCAACCGGCGAGGGAGTTCCGCCCGGTGATCCAGTTCGCCGGGTCTCGCGGAGAGATTCAGGTAAAGCGAAAACGTTAACAGGTAAAATGCTGCCAATTCGAGATCGGTGACGCCCGCAATCCACGCCACGGATTCCGTATGAATCGGATGCAACGCGAACAGTCCCGCCGCCACAAACGCGGCGAACCGGTCGCGCAGCATCCGCTGAGCCACCCAGAACACGAGACACACGACCCACGCATTCCACGCGATGTTGACCAGGTGATAGCTGAAGGGCACCGGACCGAACAGTTGGTAGCAGATCAGGTAGCCGAAACTCATCATCGGCCGGTAGTAATTTGTGACCCCTTGCGCACCTTGGAAGGACCAGACCGTGGTCGTGAAGATTTGCCGCAGATGATGGAAGCTGTGGACGTACGGATTGCCCACCACCTGCAAGTTGTCGTCGTAGACGAAGCCGTTCAGAAGCGTGTTGAGGTAGGGAATTGCGGCGAGTAAGGAAAGAATTGTGAACGCCGGAGCGTTGGCGCGCAGGCCCGACTGAAGGGTGGCCTCCGGCGATTTCTTCCAGCGCATGGCGCCATGCTATCGAAGCGTCCAAGGGGAAATCCAGCTTCCTGCGCCCCGCTCCTGCCGAACTCCACAACAGTTACCCTGTGGCCTCTTCCGCTGCGGCGGATACTTCTGGGCCGCGCGGTTCATGTTAGAATCCGGCAGATTGCTTGCCACTCGGGCGAGCAGCAGGAAGGGCCCAGCCATGATCGGCACCCAGATCGGCCACTACAAGATCATTGAGGAGATCGGCCGCGGCGGCATGGGTGTCGTTTACAAGGGAATGGATGTTTCCCTCGAGCGTTTCGTTGCCATCAAGGTGCTCTCCGAAGATCTCGCCTCGGACAAAGACCTGATGGAGCGCTTCCACACGGAAGCCAAGGCGCAGGCGCGCCTGAGCCACGCGAACATCGCGACGCTGCACGCTTTCGAGCAGGTGGGAAGAACCTGCGTGATCGTCATGGAATACCTCGAGGGAGAGACCTTCGAGCAGATGATCGAGCGGCGCGGCCCGATTCCCTGGGAGGAAGCGGTGCCGCTGTTCAAGCAGGGCCTGCTTGGAATTGGATACGCGCATCGCGCCGGCATCATTCACCGCGACATCAAGCCGAGCAATATCATGGTGGCGCGCGGCGGCATTGTGAAAGTGATGGACTTCGGCATCGCCAAAGTCATGGGCAATCAGCGCATGACGCGCACCGGGACGCGCATGGGCACGCTTGCCTATATGTCTCCCGAGCAGATTCAGAATCTACCGGTTGACGTTCGCTCGGACATCTACAGCCTGGGCGTCACGCTGTACCAGCTCCTCTCCGGACATGTTCCCTTTGAGTCCGATAGCGAATTCAAGGTGATGAGCGATCACGTCACGACTCCGCCTCCTTCGCCGACCCGCTTCTATCCCTACATTCCCGACGGCATCGTGGGCGCGGACCTCAGGGCGCTTGCAAAGAATGCGCAGGAGCGATTCCAGTCCTGCGAGGAGTTCGGCGCGGCATTGGAAAGGCCAGGCGCGATCGCGGCGACTCAGCCCCAGGTGCCGCAAGTCATCTATGCTCCGCCCCAGGTATCCACGCAACCGCAGTTTTCCCCGCCGCCCCAGTTCCCGACGGCACCACAGGTTGCGCCGCGGGTTGTACCGCCAGTCACGCCGCCGATCGCGCCGCAGGTTCCGTCCCAGGCGCGCGTGGTCCCTGTTGTCCCGACTCCTCTGCCGCCGGCTGCGGCCAAGGCGCAATCTGCGTCGCGGCCCGGATGGCTCTTTGGCGTCATCGGCGGCGCGCTCGCGGTGATCGTTCTTGGAGTCGTGCTGATTGTGGTCGGCAACATGAAGGGCTGGTTTACGCACGGCAACGGCGGTGGCGGAAGCGGTTCGGGCGGCGGATCGGCTTACGGCAATTCCGGCGGAACTTCAAGCACCAGCGCGACCAGCGGAAGCTCGGCCGCTCAGGGGGGTAGCGCATCGGAAGAGGGCAGCAGCGGCACGTCCTCCGCAGGCGACAACGGTCTCGCCCCCGCGGTCAACGGCACGGAGAATAACGGCTCCGGCGGCGGCAACACCGCGGAGGTGTCCCCCTCGGAGGCAGGGCCGGCCTTTGTCCCGTGGCACATTCTCAGACCGGATAGCGGGAGCATCTACGACATCACGTTTAGCCCGGATGGCACGAGGCTGGCCTCGGCCGACAACGATTCCACAGTGAAGTTGTGGTCGGCATCGACTGGGCAATTGCTCCTGACACTTGCGAAACACTCGAAGCCGGTGTTCGGAGTCGCGTTCAATCCGGACGGAAGCCGCCTGGCGAGCGCCTCGCTCGACAACAATCTGTATGTCTGGGACGCCTCCTCAGGAGACCCTGTGCTCAGTGCGCCCACGCAGTTCGGATTGTGGACGGTTGCCTATAGCAAGGACGGAAGATTTCTCGCCGCTGCGGGCGACACGACCGAAGTGGACGTTTGGAATGTTACGACGCAAGCCTTCACCGCGACCCTGCACGCGACGGGGAAGAGCATTTCCCGCGTGGATTTCAGCCCCGATGGAAACCTTCTCGTGGCGGGCGGCGATGACGGCCTTGTCCGCGTGTGGGATGTCACAAGGGGCACGAAATTCGAGGACATGAAGGGTCTTCTCGGTCACATTGGCACTTCGCGATTCAGTCCCGGCGGAAAGTACGTCGTCAGCGCCGATACGAAGGGCGTGATTATGCTCTGGGCGGTGCAGGGCGGGACGCAGTCGGCCCTCCGCACCTACACGAGCGACGACAACAGTCCGATCAACGACGTCATCTTCACGCCTGACGGCAAGTATCTGATTTCGGCCCACGCCTCGCATACAATTCGCATCTGGGACATTCAGAGCGGGAACGTCGTGCGCACCCTGGCTGGGCACACAGACGCAGTCAACGGCCTATCGATTACGCGCGACGGCCGAATTCTCGCCTCTTCGAGCGGCGACGGCACAATTCGCCTCTGGCAATTGTCCTCAGGTCAGTGAGGCCGCTTCGCAGCGTGCCGCTTGCTTAAACCGCTGTTCCTCCGGCGGCTTTCGTGTGTGTAGTTCGTGCTAGAATGCGCGGCAGTCTCTAAGGAGCGGGAAATTCGCTTCGCGGCCCGGCCATGATTGGTTCTCGTATAGGCAACTATCAGGTTTTGGAGGAGCTCGGCCGCGGCGGCATGGGTGTGGTTTACAAGGCCGTGGATACCGGCCTGGATCGCTTCGTAGCGATCAAGATTCTTGCCGACCATCTCACCTCAAAGCCCGAGCTGCTCAATCGTTTCCGCACGGAAGCCAAGGCGCAGGCGCGCCTCAACCACACCAATATCGCCACGTTGCACTCCTTCGAGCAGGCCGGCGGACGCTGGATGATCGTCATGGAATATCTCGAAGGCGTAACGTTCGAGCAGATGATCGAGCGCCGCGGCCCGATTCCCTGGCAGGAAGCCATTCCGCTGTTCAAGCAGGCGCTGATGGGCCTGGGCTTCGCTCACAAGATGGGCGTGATTCATCGCGACATCAAACCGAGCAATATTTTCGTCTGCCGCACCGGCTACGTGAAGGTGATGGATTTCGGCGTCGCCAAAGTGGCCGGTGCACGGCAAGTGACCCGCGCCGGCACGCGCATGGGCACGGTTCTTTATATGTCGCCGGAACAAGTGGAGAGCCGGCCCGTTGACGCGCGCTCGGATATCTACAGCCTCGGCATTACGCTCTACCAATTCATCAGCGGGCATGTGCCCTTTGAGTCCGACAGCGATTACAAGGTCATGAACGACCACGTGAGGACTCCGCCGCCTCCGCCGACCCACTTCTATCCGCACATTCCGGCTGGAATCGCAGGCTCGGTGCTCCACTCGTTGGCGAAGGATCCGAACCAGCGCTTTCAATCCTGCGAGGAGTTCGGCAAAGCGCTGGACGCTCACGAAGCGACCGAGAAATGGCGAGGCGCCGTGGGCGACCCGCGTGCCGTTCTGCCTCCGCCAACGGTTGCGCAACCGCCGCGCCCGGTGCCGCAAGCTGTTCCGCCGCAGCCTCCGAGGGTTGTGGTTCCACCGCCGCAGCCCGTCCCGCAGTATGTTCCGCAACCCATTCCGCAGCCGCCTGCGCCGCGCCCGCCCCAACATCTGGCCGTCCAGCAACCTCCGCCCCCGCCCGTGCAGCAGACGCCGCCCCGGACTTTCTCGCAACAGCCTCCCGGACAGCCCGTTTACGGGGCGCAGTCCTTGCGGCCGGATGCCTCGCGGCCGACCTATCCTCAGAACTATCCGCAAGTTCCGCAGCCCTACGCCCCGGCTGTCCCCGTCCAGCAGCCGAAGAATTCGCCCAGCTATCTGCTGGCGTATGTGATTATCGGCGGCATCGGCCTGACGATCATCATCTTCCTGGCTTTCTTGCTCGCTGGCGCCTTCAGCGACTGACCATTCATCGCGCCGAACACGCCTGACACGGTCATTCCGAGCCCGCGCAGCGGACGAGGACTCTCTCTGCGTAAGGCCAAGGAAACCCAAACATGGAAGGGAAGTGGCGCCGGGGGAGGAAGTTGCACCATAGCGCCACGACCGAAGATCAAATTCGAGGTCGGTTTGGCGGCCTGGCTTCGCGAGGTAGCAAATGTAACCCAATGCATGAGGCGAACGCTGTTGAATCCATTCGAAGTTGGGTGCTTTCGCAGTTACAAGAAGATCTACATTCGACGTGTCAGCCAGCGGAGGCTCTCTGTCCAGTCCAGCAGGAATCCGTGACGTACTAACGCTCACGATCTACAGGTTCACTCGGGAGTCTGCACTGTAATGGTGCCTGGGGAGAGCGTGCCGTTCGGCGACGAAGCGTGAGAACCTTTCAGTCGCCGCGGTGCAAAGACTTGGGCCGGTCAGTTGCACCGGAATTCACTCTCTTCGGTGCCGGATTGTATTTTGGCAATACACAGGGTCACCTTTAGAGAAACTTCAAGGAATTAACCTTGACTGCGAATATTCACCGGACCATGATTGAGCCGCGAACTTGCATACGGAGGTGATCGCTCTTTTGTACTGTCTCCACTTTGCAGCAATGGGCAATCGGGAGACGCGGAATTGAATTGGCTGAAGTGATGTTTGAGGGTATTGGATGACACCCTCGCCCTGCCCGGAGCAGCTTCTCGCTGCGCGGAGCAGTCCCCCCCTTCCTCACATCCTCCCAATGACGAAACGTTTCTCGACATAGCAGAATTCTGTGGTCTGCAAACCCTGGGTGGAAACCAGTACGCTTGTTCGCTCACAGCCTTCACCTTCACGAGTTCTCTTAGGGATTAAGGACGCTGCGGCAGGTAGCCGCTACGTAGGAAGCTTTGGATGAGCGAGCCGGTTATGAACGGGCGCGGATAGGGCGCAGAACCCGAACGAGTCTTCTGGAAGACTCGCGAGGCCCTTGTCCAAGGTTGACTCCACGGCATTCGGGAGGTCCTGGGTGTCACAGGCAGCGGAACAAATCGCTTTATCGATTCACGCGGATGAGGAAGCGCTTCTGAAGGCCTTCCCTGGAGCTGTCGCACTGTGCGACGTCGAGGGCCACATTCTCCTGATCAGCGACGCCTTCACAGATCTGGCAGGCAAGCAACCCGGAGGAGCGGTTGGCAAATGCATATCTGAATTCTTCGCGCGGGAATTCCGGCCGGGCATCGATGAAGCCATAGGTAATGTCGCGATGGGGCAGAAGATCAAAGACATTCGCGCCGCTTGTCTAACTTTCCGCGGAGCGTCAATTCCAGTATCTCTGAGCTTCTCGCTCCCAAAGCGGGAAGAGAGGGGCGCAGAACTTGTTGTGGTTAGTGTTCGGGATTCGACGATAGAGGAACAGCTTGGGGCGGAGTTGAACCGCACGCAGTCCGAAAGCGAGTCCCTTCTGGCTGAGCTTGACGAAGCCTACCAACGATTGAAGAAAGCGCAGGATGGACTTGTCCGCCGGGAGCGGTTGGCTGTTTCGACAGAAATGGCCGCCAGTGTGGCCCACGAGATCCGCAATCCACTCGCCATCATCATGATGTCCGTGCAGTATCTGCACTCCAAACTCTCACCGGGCCACGCGCTCCGGGAGTTTACGAGTGTGATTGTGAGCAAGGTGAAGCAGCTCGATGAGATCACGACACAACTGATCGACTACGGCCGTCCTAGGAAGCTCAAGCCAGAAGTGAGAAATCTGCACAGAAATCTCAACCAGGTGCTTTGTCTGGCTAACTCCAAGTTCCTGGCTCAACGGATCAGGGTCATCAAACATTTCGACCGCGGTCCATCTAAAGTGACCTGCGACCACGGTCTTATGGACGAGGTGTTTTTGAATCTCTTGATGAACGCCATTCAGGCCATGCCCAAGGGCGGAGAGCTCACGATCGAGACCCACTTTGATCTGCGGAACAATCAGGCCGTAATCCATATCAGTGATACCGGCTGCGGGATTCCGCGGAATGTGCAGTCACAGCTCCATAAGCCTTTTTTCACGACGAAGCGCAAAGGCACGGGGCTCGGACTGGCTATCTCCCGCCGGATCATCGATCTTCACCACGGCACCCTCACCTACACCAGCAAGGCGCGGGGGCGGCGACACGGAACAACCTTCACGGTCAAAATCCCGATCACGCTGCCCCAAGAGGAATCCTCCACTGGATAAATCGCCCGTGAGACTTGCGACCGGCAAAATCCTGGTAGTTGATGATGAGCCTGAGATCGGCTGGCTCTTTGGAAGAGTCTTGGGCGACGACGGCTACCATGTCCTTACGGCAGAAACGGGCGAAGAGGCCCTCGCCAAGATCGAGAAGGAGCGGCCGGACCTCATCTTTCTAGACGTCAAACTGGCGGGGCAAGATGGGATCGCAGTCTTACGAAGCATTCAAAAGTCGAGGTCAAAGCGATTGGTGATCATGCTCACCGGCCATGCGGAGGTGAGCACGGCAGTTGAGGCGATGAAACTGGGAGCCTACGACTATCTGATCAAACCGCTGCCGAGCGATCGGCTCAAGATCATCGTCAAACATGCCCTCCAGACGGTCGACTCGAGCCGCGAAATCAGCGGACTGAATCGAGAGGCCTCGAAACGGTGGTCCTGGGACCGGTTCATCGGCGCGAGCCCGCAGATGGAGAAAGTGTTTGAGTTAGTGCGGAAAGTGGCCACCCACGACGTGACGGTCTTGCTGCGCGGGGAGAGTGGAACCGGAAAAGAGCTTGTAGCTCGTGCGGTGCATGCCGAGAGCCACCGGGCAGGGCGCCCCTTTATCCCACTCGACTGCGCGACTTTGCCGGAGGCTTTAGTCGAGAGCGAAATCTTCGGCTATGAGAAAGGGGCTTTCACAGGAGCGCTGGACCGCAAGCCGGGCCGGTTTGAGCGCGCCGACAACGGGACGCTCTTCTTGGATGAGATAGGCAACTTGGCGCCTCACGTCCAGATGAAACTGCTTCGGGTGCTCCAGGAAGGCGAGGTGGAACGACTCGGGGGCAAGCAGGCCATTTCAGTGGATGTGCGGCTGATCGCTGCGACGAATATGGACCTCGAGGAATTGGGGAGGCTTGGGGACTTCCGAGATGACCTGTTCCATCGCTTGAATGTATTCGTGATTTGGCTGCCTCCGCTCAGGGAACGGGAGGGCGATCTGGAACTCCTGACCAAGTTCTTCCTGGAGAAGTTCAATCGCGAGCTGGACCGATCGGTACTGGGAATATCCGACGAGGCGATGGCGCTTCTGCATCGCTATGACTGGCCCGGCAACGTCCGTGAGCTTCAAAACACCATCAAGAGCGCAGTGATCCTCGCAGGAGATTCGATCCTTCCGGAGCATTTGCCCGCCCGGCTCATGATTGCGGATGGGGACGGGCAAACTCAGTCAGAAACCTGCAACACCTCCAAACGGAACGGAGATTTCATAGCAGGACGGCCGGGTGCTCGAATTGGGGGTCTGAAGACCGCTTCCATCAAGCAGGTGGCCATAAAGGCGGAGCGAGAATTGATCCTGGAAACGCTTTGGAACTGCCACTGGAACAAAGCGCAGACCGCTCGCCAGCTGGGAGTCGACTACAAGACGCTCTACAACAAGATCAAGGCCTACCGGATAACCCGGGACCACGAATCATGATTCGTTCATCCTTGAATCGAATTTCTGGACGAGGAGCAGGGTGATGACTTCCAAGATCTTAGTGGTCGATGACGAGCCGGACTTTTCCCGCTTGTTCGCGAGCGTCCTGACGGAGATGGGGTACGAAGTTTCGACCGCCAGCGGCGGCCGGCAGGGGCTGCTCAAGATCCGTGAGAATCCGCCGGACATCCTCTTCCTGGATGTCAAAATGCCACACGTGGACGGACTCGAGTGCTTACGGCGCATCCGAAAGACCAAACGGAAATTCGTCATTGTCGTGATGACAGCGTACGGGGACATCGAAAGCGCCAGAAAGGCGATGCGCTTGGGTGCCGACGAATATATCTCCAAACCGTTTGACCTCGATGATCTCAAACACCTCGTGGGCGAACTCATCGGGGAACCCGTTGGCGGTGTCTAGACAACGCGAATGAGAAAACTAATCTACGTGCCGGTCATCCATTCTGAGGCCGACATGGGGACTAAAGCCGAACCTCACAAGAAGGAGTTCACCGATCAATTCGGCGTGCGTGTTTGGAATGAACATATCAAAGCTGTGGACGAGATGTGGACGGGGATTGCACACCGCTTCCGCAAGATGGACGTTGACCACTCAAATGTGAGGATTTACCAGGATGGGCTGCCCCTTTGCGGCAGGGAGATGGACATCGTGCGCGACGTGGCGGCCCAAGGAAGCCAAAATCACCGGCTCGTGCTTTCCTTAGTCAAGCGCGGCGCCTCCCTGGAGGGAACGGAGGATATACAGCTTCTGCTTGAGGAGTATCACTACATCCAGGCGATCTGCAGGGAGCACGAACCCGCCGAGAAACGGAGAAAAGCCAAATCGCTGAGCATGAAGAGAAAGACGCTTCTGCGCCAGCGTGACCGGTTCATCGCCCGGCGGATCGATAAAACATTAAAAGAAGATGAAACAGGCATCCTCTTTGCCGGCATGGCCCACCGCGTGGACAAGTATTTGCCCAAGGATATCAACGTTTCTTATCTCATCTTCCGCTTGCCATTCAGCCTGCTACGTCAAAAAGAGAGCCTCTAAGCGAGACTTCCTGCCCCAAGAAACTGCCGTTGGGCAAGCTGGGCGGAATAGTGTGACCCGAGCCGGAAACGGAACGATTTTAGAATGATCTGTTCCGTTTGAGAACTGTTTAGCGATCTGCTTCTTGTCTGCTGACCAGACCTGTAGCGCTTCTCACTCGTGAGGACACGCGCTCTTCCAAGCGAGTTGCCAAGTTCTCTTGCTCCTTTCATGGAATTCTTTCCAGAGAGTATGGCGCGAGTTCCAGGGTTCTCCACGCACTGGTCATCCCGGATCTTGCCGGCAATCTCGCGATGAACCCTTGATGCGTTGTATTCCGTTTGGTTTTCTTCAGGTTACGCAAGAGTTCTTTGCGAGAGACGCAGATCGCTCCATTTGGCAGAGCAGATGCTAAACAGAGACACGGTTGCCCGATAGGCCCTCCGATGAAACTGTTCACATCGTCCCACGGGAAGACGGCTGCCAGATGCGCCGTTTTACTGTGGAGGAGATTGGGGCCAACCAGTGCAAGATCTTCGAACTCAACCGGGAACGCACAAGGGATTGCCAGTGCTCATCGTTGATGACGAAGAGGGTTTTTGCTGGGCGCTCACGAAGGTACTCGAGGACTTAAACTACTTGGTTCTTTCCGCTCACACTCCGGCCCAGGCTCTTAAGCATCTTCAAAGCGATCAGCAGATCGGGCTTGCGTTGCTGGACGTTCGGCTCTCGGATGCTGGAGAGACCGAAGGTCTTTCTCTCCTGGAGAAATTCAAGGCACTCAGTCCTCGCCTGCCCGTGATCCTTATGTCCGCATTTGGTACCCCGGAACTAAAAAGAGAAGCTGCGCAGCTCGGGGCGCTTGGGTTTCTGGACAAGCCTTTTCGAGTGGAAAAGCTGCTCCGGCTCATGCGGGAGCCGTTGGAGAGCCAACAGCTCTGAATCGAGGGGGGCCACGAGTTCGCTAGTTCGTAGTGGAAAAAATAAGCGAAGAAAGGAGGTGAACATACATGCCAGTCGAGAAGACTATCGCAGGTGCCAGTCTCGCGGAAGTTCTTGACCGCGTCCTGGACAAGGGGCTCGTTATCGATGCCTGGGTGAGAGCGTCCTTGGTCGGGATCGAATTCCTCGGCATCGAGGCTAGGGTCGTCATTGCATCCGTCGAGACCTACCTAAAGTACGCCGAGGCCATCGGGCTTACTGCCGGCGCAGCTGCCTAAGCAAATGAGCCATGTTTTACACAGGTTGCGGCTCCGCGTGCCCTGACCCTGCTGTGATCAGGGCACGCGAGCCAGCCTGTCATTGATTTCGGGGTTGCCAGGATGGCTCCATCACCCGCGTTACCGATGGCGCCCATCATGACCACAAGCCGGTGAAGAATCATGACATCGCAAGGAACTCCCCGCCACGGGCGGGTGAACGGAGGTGAAAGGACAATGGGTCTTGCTGATCAGATGCACACTATAACGGACAGCTTCTTACAAGCACATACTCTGCGCGCGAACCAGCTGAAAGAAATCTCGGAGGAGACCAACGGAGACCTCGTTGATACCCGAAAGATGATGCGAGATCTCCATACCGAACGTCTGGAGAATACGGACTCGCTGCAAGAGACGCTGGGCCAATTTGCCGACACTCTAACCAAGGAAGTTGATCAGGCGATCAAGGGGTTCCGCACCGCACGGAGGCGCATGAGCGGTGAACTCCACGAGCAGCTCGAGAAACTCACCGAGACCATTGCGAAGGAGACTCGGGATACGTTGCGGGGCTTTCGCTCTACGCACAAGGCCATGAACGGCCAGCAACACGAAGACCTTGCAAAGTTCGTGAAGTCCCTTGAGTCGCAAGCGGAAGACCTGTGCAAGGCGGCACAGGGCATGGTGAAGGCGTTCCACAAGGACCAGCAAAAAATGAGCCGGGAGATCCGGGAGTTCCTATCGAGCTTTCGCATGCAGAACCAGAAACGGGCCGCGCAATACCTGAGAAGCTGCGACACGCAGCACAAGCACATGGCCGCGGCGCAGAGGGAGTCATTAACGCAGGGCGTCAAAGGGAATGTCAAAGAAACCGCGCACTTGCGCAAGCAGTTTCGCACCGAACAGAACAAGCGCGCGGAGGCGGTGCGAGAACAAACCGAATCGTTCCTGAAGAGCGTCCGTCAGACTGTGCAGCAGATGAAAAAAGACGCCCACAAGTTGATGGGCGGCTTTCACGAAGACCACAGAAACGCCCAACGTGCATGGCAGCAAATGGCGACTGCCATGGATAAGAAACGGAACGCGGGTCCTGAAAAGCCTTCCGCTGCTTCGGGGCCCGGGCGGCGCAGTGAACGAGAGAATGCGGTCGTCAAGCTGCTGAAGGAGACCCCGGGAGGCATGACTCTGGCTGAGCTTTCTTACGCGATGGAGATGCCGAGCGTTGCGACTTCGAAGATCTTGAAGCAGATGCTCAAGCGCAAGGGCGCGGCGATCCGGAAGAAAGACCATCTGTACCTGGTCAGTTAGGCGCGAAGGTCAATGAAGCGGGGGCCTTGGCCGCGTCGGAACCTGGTAGTCAGTGAATCGGTCCAGAAGCTTGGCACGGGACGATTTGATAGAAGGCCGGAAGAGCCGGGTGCGATGGACGGATTCTGGCGAAGCAGGGGCCGGTACGCATGAACATGGATTGCCTGCGGGATTCTAGTTCTGTCGGGTTGCTGAGGGGAGGGCAAATGGGATGAGGAGAGAAAGCTTCAACTATCTTCGTACGATGCGGCAGATAAAGACGGGCCTCGACTTGGCCCGGGGGCCGAGGCGAATTCAGACCACCGGCGCCCGCTTCCGTGCTTCCTTCGAAAAGGAGCTCGAGCCGCATATCAACGAGCGAGCGATTGCGGTTGAGATCGAGAATGAGCGGCGGAAATTCGTCCGCCAGAATCAAGCCCTTGCGCGGTCTCGTCAGAAATTGATAGCCACCCGGGGCAGGCTCTTTGCCACCAAAGCGAAGAATGAGCGGCTGATGGTTCTGCGGCACGCTCTGCAGAAACAACGGTGGCTCGACACGGAGGGTGTGCCCACTTCCTCCGCGCCGCAGTCCGGCGGCACGGGCGAGCCATCCAGGAATCGCCCGCGCAAGTACCGCGCCGTCAAGGTGAGGAGGACCTGACGCGATGCAAAGACTATGCCAGGCCATCGCAACCTCGCGCGAACAAAGGCAGGCATCGCGGAAAGACTTGAGGGCGGGTGCTCTGCGATTGAGGAGAGAAGCAGCGCGCAGGCGTCGTGGCTTCCGGACGCAATTCGAGACGTTACGGGGAGAACTCAAGGCAGCAAGAATGGCATGGCAAAAGGCCGCCACGGTCTTGGCCAGGAAGCGAAGACGCCCAAGATGAGTCGAGCGATGGTCTGCGCGGAGGAAACGACGGTCCTTTCACTGGACCCCGAAGAGGGCTTCGTCGAGACTCCCCTCGTCCGCAATCTCACCGAGCGTGCTCTCTCCTATCTCCAAGCCGGCTATCCAGTGCACTTCTCAGGCCTTGCGGGCACTGGCAAGACGACACTGGCCATGCACGTTGCGCGCAAACTCGGCCACCCGGCAATGCTCATCTACGGCGACGATGAATTTGGCTCATCCGACCTCATTGGCGGGGAGCACGGCTACCGGTCCCGAAAAGTCGTTGACCGCTTCATCTCGCATGTCCTCAAGACGGAAGAGGATGTCTCCAGGCGCTGGGTGGACAATCGGCTGACACAGGCGTGTCGCGAAGGATTCACGCTTATCTATGACGAGTTCAATCGTTCCCGGCCCGAGGCCAATAATGTGCTCTTATCGATTCTCGAGGAGCGGCTTCTGGCGCTTCCCGTGATGAGCGGCGAGGGCGATTGCCTCGAGGTGCACCCGAACTTCCGGGCTATTTTCACCTCCAATCCAGAGGAATACGCCGGGGTTCACAAAACCCAGGATGCGCTGCGCGATCGCATGGTGACCATCGAACTCGACCACTTCGATGAAGAGTCGGAGGTGGCGATTACCGAAGCCCGTGCGGGGATTGCGCGTCTGGAAGCCGAGCGCATTGTCCGGCTGGTGCGCGCCTTGCGTGTTCTGGGCGACGGCTGCTACAACCCGACGGTGCGCGCCTGCGTCATGATCGGAAGAGTTCTCAAGATCCGCCGGGCCCACGCTGCCGCCCGAGACCCGATTTTCCGTGAGATCTGCCTCGATGTCTTGACGGGTGAGAACCCTGGAGTTCAAGGACGTAAGCAAAAACGGCGGGAAATGTTTGCCGCGGTCGAGAAGCTGATCCAGAAACAGTGCAACCAAAACCTAACCTGTGTAAAGGGGAGCAAATTTCATGGCAACGCAAGAGAAGCAAAGAACAAAATCCAGCAGGGCGCCTGAAGAACAACCGGTCGAGTTTGACCTGAGCCTGGGCAAATTGTCCTTCGGTGGGCTCTTCAAGGGTTTGGGCAATCTGATTGAACAGGCCGGCAAACTCGCTGAAGAAGGTGGGGAGTTCAGGAAAGAAAGGGCCTTTACCGCGAAGGGGCCCGGAGGCAAGGATCTCAACGGCATCTTTGGCGTTTCGATCCGGACGTTGGACGGAGGCAAGTCGGTCTTCGAAACCTTCGGCAACATCAAGAAGACGCCCAAGGGCCCGGTTGTGGAGGAAGTCCGAGAGCCGATCGTTGATGTGTTCGACGAAGAGGGCTACGTCCGCCTGATCGCAGAGGTGCCCGGCGTGAGCGAAGAAGGGCTAACCATTGAGCTGAAAGGGGACGTCCTCAGCCTCAATGGCGCAAGCAAGGAGCGCCAGTACGCCAGGGAAATCCTGTTGCCTTGCCCTGTTAAGAAGGAAACCCTCGAGCGAAGCTTTCACAACGGAATCCTCGAGATCAAAATCAAAAAGGCTTGAGCTAGGATCACCGTGAGGTGCGGTGAGAGTTCTTCACGCAAACAAGCTGCGAGAAAGAAACAGACTTTTTGATCGTAATCCGAGTAGGCGTTGGCACGCGGGCAGCCTTTGATTCTCCCGGAAGAAGACCCCGTGCAAAGCGCTTCCTTTCAGGATGCGAGCAGTCCCCCAGACAAATACCTTGAGGGGAGAGATTCTTTTAGAACCATTCGACAGCGGAATCATCCCAAAATGGGAATCTGAAAATGTCACTTTCTGTAGGGCAAGTGACGCTCCTGTTTCAACTGCAACCTCCAGAGTGTTGATAAGTCGAACGCTCTGAACAGGAAAGCCGCGCCTGGATTTCGGGAAGCTCCCAAGCAACATTTCCCCTGAAACTAAAATGCAATCGGAAAGGGTCTTGCAGAGAGAATGCCATGGCCGCAGAGGCGCACACGCAACTGACGCTGAAGGTCGTCGAAGCCCAGGCCAAGGATGTGGGGCGAGCAATCGCTCGCATTGACCCGATTGACTTGGAGCGGCTCGGTCTGGAGATCGGAGGCTGCGTCCAGATCGAGGGAAAGCGGAAGACCGTGGCCAAGGTCATGCCCGCCTATCCCGAAGACCGGGGCAAATCGACGATCCATATGGATGGCCTGGTCCGTGAGAATGCCAAGGCCAGCCTTGATGAGAAGGTCGTGGTCACGAGAATAACAGCCAAGCCCGCCGAAAAGATCATACTTTCCCCCCTGACTCTGATGCGCAGCGCTCGCCAGGGTGGCGACCAATACCTAGTAAAGCTTCTCGAGGGACTCACCGCGGTTTCCGGCGACCGAATTCGCGCCTCATTGTTTGGAACGCAGAACTTACGAATTCTCCGTGGTCAGCACGTTTCCAAAAGACGGCCCGGTCGTTTTCACCAGCGGCACGACGATCCAACTCCAGTCGAATGAACCCGCCAAAGGAAAGCGTGGCCTGACGACCTCGTATGAAGACATTGGCGGCTTGCGTTCCCACATCCGGCGCATCCGGGAAATGATCGAGCTGCCCTTGAAATACCCGGAGGTCTTTGAGCGCTTGGGAATTGAGCCTCCCAAAGGGGTTTTCTTGCATGGTCCTCCCGGCTGCGGCAAGACCTTGATTGCGAAAGCGGTGGCCAATGAGACCGACGCCTACTTCACAGACATCAGCGGTCCGGAAATTATGGGGAAGTTCTATGGGGAATCGGAAGCACGCCTGAGAAAGGTCTTTGAAGACGCCCAGGCGCATGCGCCTGCGATTCTTTTCATCGATGAGATCGATTCCATCGCGCCGAAACGGGAAGAGATGGGCGGTGAAAAACAGGTCGAACGCCGAGTCGTTGCGCAGTTGCTGGCCCTGATGGATGGCCTTGAGTCCCGAGGGCAAGTCATTGTGATCGCAGCGACGAATATCCCCAATGTCATCGATCCGGCGCTTCGGCGGCCTGGCCGCTTCGACCGGGAAATCGCTATCCCCATCCCGGATCGCAACTCGCGCCTGGAGATTCTCCACATCCACACACGCGGAATGCCGCTGGCGAAAAACGTTGATCTTGTCAGACTCGCGGACATCACTCACGGCTTTGTGGGAGCGGATTTGGCAGCATTATGCCGCGAAGCGGCCATGGTGACCTTGCGACAGCTTTTTCCGGAGGTCGATTTTGACCTCGCGGAAATCCCGGTTGAGAAGCTGATGAAGCTGGAGGTCACCCAAGAAGCCTTTCTGGAGGCCTTGAGGGAGGTCGAACCCTCAGCGATCCGTGAGGTTTTTGTGGAGACCCCCAACATCACTTGGAGTGATGTCGGAGGTCTGGATGAAATCAAGAAGCGGCTCATCGAAGCGGTGGAATGGCCGCTCAAACACGCGGATCTCTTTGCGCGAGCCAAAATGCGGCCTCCCAAGGGCATTCTCTTGACGGGTCCGCCGGGCTGCGGGAAGACCTTGCTGGTGAAAGCCCTCGCCGCGGAGACTGAGGTGAACTTCATTTCGGTCAAGGGTCCCGAATTGATGAGCAAGTATGTCGGTGAGAGTGAACGCGGCATCCGTGAGATTTTCCGCAAGGCCAAGCAGGCCGCTCCCGCCATCCTTTTCTTTGATGAAATCGATTCCGTCGTTCCTCATCGGGGTGCGGGCGGAATGGACTCCCAAGTGACAGAACGAGTCATCAGCCAGTTCCTGACGGAAATGGACGGCATCGAGGAGTTAAAGGGAGTGCTCGTGGTTGCGGCGACGAACCGGCCGGATCGGATTGACGCCGCGCTGCTTCGTCCGGGACGCTTTGATCTGATTCTTCCGCTGACGGTGCCGGATGAGAAGAGCCGCCATATGATCTTCCAAGTGCATTCGAAAGGGAAACCGCTTGCCCGCGATGTGGCCCTGGGGACGCTTGCCAAGGAAGCACACGGGTTCACTGGGGCTGATATCGAGGCCGTCTGCCAAGAGGCTGCCATGATCGCGATTAGCGAGGCAATTGAGTCGAAAACGGCGCCGGAGCTCTCGCTCGCGATGAGGCACTTTCGTACGGCATTGGACCACATGAAGGCCCGCAAGGGGCCATGCGCCCCCTCCGAGCTTTTTGCCGACTCCCGGAGAGGGACCGGCCAAAACCAGTGAATCGCCCATGAGTGCACCTCAAGAGGATAAGTTGCACGCAGAGAGCGATCGGCCCCACAGCGTGCTGTTGATCGAGTCGGACCCGCGATTGCAGCGCTTCTGGGAAACAGCTTTGACCGATGGGGGCTTCCAGGTGGTCGTCGCTGCAACATCCAATGATGCGTTGCAGCATGCGGCCCAGCAGGCGCCCCAGGTGGTCTTCTTAGGGACAGGCCTGAATGGGAGCAAGGCCGTCCATGTCCTGGAAGCATTGCGGCAGATCAGCCCGGAACTTTCGGTCCTAGCCCCCGCAAATCCAAAACAGGTTAACCAAGAGCTTGACGCCATGGAAAGTCACAGCGCCGTAGCCAAAGCCTCTCCCCTTAGGGTGGATCAGGTCAAGATCGCGGTCACGGACGCCCTGAATTTCGATCGAGTTCAGCGAGAGAAACGTCGAGTGAACGAGCGAGGAGAGCGGCCGGTCCAGTTTGAGCAGATCGTGGGAACAAGCTCACAGACGGGCGCTCTTCGCAGGTCCATTGCCGAGGCGATCCAGGCGGATCCAGCCACAGTCTTGATCGTCGGGGAGACGGGAACGGGCAAAGCACTGGTGGCCCGGGCGATTCATGACAACAGCTCTCGCCAGGAGAAGCCTTTCGTTGTTGTGGAATGCACCTCAGTGCCTGCCACCCTGCTGGAAAGCGAGCTCTTCGGCTATGAGGCGGGAGCGTTCACGGATGCAAAGGCCGCCAAGAAAGGCCTCCTGGAAGTGGCTGAAGGGGGAACGATATTTCTGGACGAAATCGGCGATCTGGAGATTCCGGTCCAGGCCAAACTCCTCCGAGTCCTGGAGGAGAAGCGTGTGCGCCGGTTGGGAGGCACGCGAGACTATACGGCCAAGGTCCGTTTTCTTGCAGCGACCAACAGGTCGCTGGAGACGCTCGTCCGCGAAGGACGATTTCGCCAGGACCTCTACTTCCGGCTCAACGTCTTGCGCATTCCCGTGAGCCCTTTGCGCGAGCGGAAAGAGGACATGGATTGCCTAGCCAGATATTTTGTCGAGCAGTTCAGCCGCGCATTCCACAAACAAATCCACGGGCTCTCCTTTGCCGCGCAACAACAACTGTCGGCGTATCATTGGCCGGGAAACGTCCGAGAACTTCGCAATATCATCGAGCGTGCTGTGATTCTCGAACAAGGCGAGCTCATTTCGCCGCGGCACCTCACCTTGGGTCCGATTGGCCTAATCACAGAAGACGCCATCCGTTTGCCGGAGGGCGGCGTCGCGTTGGAAGAAGCGGAGAGGACTTTGGTCGCACAAGCTCTCGAGAGAACCAGCGGGAACCAAACCGAGGCCGCCAAGCTGCTGAAGATCACCCGCTTCGCCCTGAGGACACGGATGAAACGGTTCGGGCTCTCTTAGTCTCGGGCCGGCCCTGGTGGGCCATACCCCGCCAGCCGGATCGGGAGCCTCAATCCTGGCTACCCGAAGCAGTTCCTCAGCTTCCGGCATCACTTTGCACGCAGCCCGGGAACTTTTTGTGTCCGTTCATTCAATTCGGCAGTCGTCCCCACGTGCGGGATCGCACAGGAACTGTGCGGCGATGCACATGCGGAACAGCCGATGAAAGGCCGGATTGCGTGCAAGAGCGTGTAAGTCCCGTCCCTGCAGAGAGATGTCAAACGCTGAAGAAGGCTATCCGCCGTGGCAGGTGAATTGCCATTGAATACGTGGCGCCTTCACCCAGGCACCGATGACATCGCCTCAAAGTCTTGGCAATGGACTTGGCGGGCGTTAGCCGCGTGAGAACTCAGGCCCCCAATAGGTCCCAGGAGTGTGGATGCTGAGTACCGCGATCTTGCAGGAGCGAAGCGCTAGGCCTGCACCAGAGGACGGCCGGCGGCGCGCTAGCAGCGCCGTTGGCCGTGGAGAATCGAAAGTGGCTGAAGTGAACATCCACGGCGATGGGCTGTATCTCTACGGGATCGTCCAAGACGACCACGAACTGCGTTGGAGCATGAAGGGCGTTCGAGGCGCGACGGCGATCTACACGATCCGCCATGACCGCCTGAGCGCGATTGTCAGCGACGGGGACAGCGAGGTCCATGAAACAACCCAAGACGATCTTCTCGCTCACAATCGCGTGCTGGAAGAGGTCATGAAAACCCATCCCGTCCTCCCCCTGCGCCTGGGGACCGTAGCCGGGAGCAAGACGGAGGTGAAAGCGTTTCTCCAAAAGGCATATCGCCCGCTGCGCGAAGCTCTGAGGCAAATCAAGAACAAAGTCGAATTCGACGTGGAGGCTGAGTGGAATGGTCAGGAGATCTTCAGGCTCATTGACGAACGAGACGAAAAGATTCGCAAATACAAGGAACAGATAGCCGCCACAGGCAAGCGACTGGCGCCCGAAGATCAACTGGCGGCCGGAATGATGGTCGCCGAGGCCATCGCTCGGCAAAGAGCAGAGTTTGCAAGTGTCATTGAGGCGGAACTTAAACCCTGTTCGGAGCTAGTACGCTCGCTGCAAGACCGCACACAACAGAAGGTTTTCAATGCAGCGTTCCTGGTCCAAGCGGAGCAGACAAAGCCCTTCGAGGAGGCGATCTACCGGCTGGGAGACCTCCATGGGCGAATTCTGAAGTTCCGATATGCGGGGCCGCTCCCCTGCTACAGCTTTGTCAATCTGCATGTGATGACGGTCGAATTCCAGGCGGTCGATGAGGCTCGAAAAGCGCTGGGGCTTAGCGACCGGGTCACCCTGCCCCAAATCAAGCAGGCCTTCCGAAAGCTTGCGGCGCAATGTCACCCGGACCGAAACTCGGCGGACACAGAAGCGAAGGAACGATTTGAGAAGCTCGCCGCCAGCTATCAGCTTTTGCTCGGATTTTGGGCGACCGTCGATGGCGACTCCTCTGAGGCAATTCCCCTGACGCGGGAAGGAGTCGGCAAGACATTGGTCGTGATTTCCAAGGAACGACGGCCTGACTTCCCAGGCTTGTAGCCCTTTCCAGAAGAGATTCAACGAAAAGGACCGGTCGCTGCACGGACTCGACGGAGCAGATGGGAGATCGAGATGGCCCAAGGGTATTACTTGTACGGCGTGGTTGAAGCCTCCGACCACAAGAGTTGGGGAGCCCTTGGGCTTGAGAGGCAAGAAGTTTGCGCGATCCCGTTCCGTGAGATCGCAGCGGTGGCTAACCCCTGGGCTTCGGAGGTCGTGCCTGCCACGCCGGAGAATTGCCTGGCCCACGAACGTGTGCTCAGCGATGTGATCAAGACGGAAACAGTTCTGCCGTTTGAATTTGGCACGATCGCTCCCGGCATCGCGGCAGTGGAGAAACTCCTGCAAAGCAATTATTCGCGATTCCAGCGAGCCCTCGTCAAGCTGAACGGAACCGTCGAAGTGAACGTGACGGCAGTGTGGCACGACATGAAAGCGATTTTTGAAGAGGTCGTAAAAGCGCATCCGATGATCGCCAGCTACAAGCGGGAGATCCAGAGCAAGCCCTACGAGCAGACCTACCAGGATCGCTTGAGAATCGGGCAGATCGTAGCCGATGCCTTGGAGACGAAGAGGCAAAGGGAGGGCGAGAAGCTCTATAACGTCCTAAAGAGAGGCGCAGTGCGGGCCTGCCAGGCCTGCATGGGAAAACCCTCCGGCGGCGACACCGTAATTTTCACGGGCGCCTTCTTGGTAAGGCGTGACGCCTACTCCGACGTTGAGCAGCGCCTCCTGGAACTTGGAAACCGGCATGATGGCCGCGTCGACTTCAAGTACACCGACCCGCTGCCGCCCTACCACTTCGTGGATTTAAGGATCGTGGTGTAGCCATGGAAGAGGGTCGCTATCTCTATTGCATCATCGAAGAAAGCGAGCCAAAGACTTTCGGCACTCTGGGCATCGGTGGACGAGGCGATGAATTGGTCAGCGTCGCCTGTGACGGCCTGAGTTGCGTGGTGAGCAGCTCCCCGATCATCAAGTATCGGATCATGCGCGAGCACACCATGACTCACTACCGCGCGATCGAGCGGGTCATGGAGGACTACGCTGTTTTGCCGATCCGTTTTTCGACGATCGCCGAAAGCGATCAGGAAATCATTGAGAAGGTCTTGAGCCCGCGCCACGACGAGTTCAAAGAACTCCTCCATTGGATCTCCGGCAAGGAAAGCGTCGAGGTCAGGGCTTCGTGGACCAATATGGACGTCGTGTTCCGGGAATTGCTGGAGGAGAGTCACTCGCTCCAGGCTATCAAAGCCAATGCCGCCGCGAAGCCGGTAGCTGCCGCCTACTACGACTTCATCGAGATCGGGAAGACAGTCCAAGCGATGGTCAAGGAAAAGCGCACAACGACCGCTGCACAAATCCTCGATGCGCTGAAGCCCCATGCCTGCGAGTTCCGCAATAACAGCGAAAAACTCTATGCCGATCAGAGCATCTGCTATTTGGCGTTCTTGATCGAAAACGAGAAGACAACCGCATTCGATCAGGCGCTGAGCGAGCTCCGCGCCGCGCACGGTGAACAGATCAAATGGACGGTCAAACGCCAGGTCGCGCCGTTTGATTTCGTGACGATTGTCATCAACCTGCACGAGGTGAGCCATGTTTCTGTTTGATGATCTCCTCCTGGCGCCGGTGAAAGGCATCATGTGGTTGGCCGAGCAGATCCAGGAGGAGACAAATCGCCAACTGTTCGACGCCGCGGCGATCAAAGCCCGATTGGCTGAATTACAGGAGCTGTTCGATTCGGGGATGATCACCGAAGCGGAATTTCAAAAAGCCGAAGAAACGCTGATGGCAAGGCTCAACGTAGCTCAGGAGCGGGACAGCGCCAAGTGAACGGTGAGAGGCTAAGAACGATGGAACTCCCGAAAGCCATCTATCTATACGGCGTCGTCAATCACGCGGAAGTCTTAGCTACGTTTGAGGAACTCAAGACGTTTGCTCCGATTCGTTGCCTCTCCATCGGAAATCTGGGGGCACTGATTAGGGACGTCGCAATGGAAGAGTTCGGCGAAGACGCGCTCAAGGAACGCATGAAAGACCCTAAGTGGCTGGAAGAACAAGTCTGGCATCACGCCCGCGTTCTCGAAGTGGCTTTGAGATCCGGCACCGTCATTCCGATGAAGTTCCTCACAATTTTTAAGACAGAGGAGCGGCTTCTGGAGAGTCTCCTGGCACGCGATAAGTCACTGCGTGAACTGCTTGGCAGGCTTCAGGGTAAGGAAGAATGGGGACTTAAAGTCTTTTGTGACCCCCAATGCATCCAGGCGGCTGTCGAAGTTCAGAATGACGGCCTCAGGCAGCTCAAGGCCCGGATCGCTGCAAGGCCTTCCGGCACGGCCTACCTCATGCAGAAGCAGTCGGAAAAATTGCTCCGGCGAGAGAGCAGTCTCCGCCTGGCAGTCCATCTGGAATCCATCTCCCGCCGGCTCTTGTCCGTGGCGCGTGAAACAAAGTTCAACCCGGCGGCGCATGAGTCGTCGAGCCGTCAGATGGTCCTCAACGCTTCGCTTTTGGTCGAAAAGACAGCTTTCAGCGGCTTGGAGAATGAAGTGAACGCGCTACGCCAAGAGTACCTGCCTCGCGGTCTTGAGTTCGAATTGGTCGGGCCATTTCCGCCCTATAGCTTCAGCGTGTTGCCCGCATGCGATGGGCAGGTCCAGGCGGGCAGGCCGGAGGGCGCGGCCCATGCATGACACGCTGGTCGAATACGAGCACGCAACCTTGCTCGACCTGCTCGACCGGCTGCTCGCGACCGGTGTGGTAGTGGACGGGGAGATAGACTTGTCCGTAGCAGACATCAATCTGGTCCACCTGGGATTGAAGCTGGTCCTCGCCTCCTCAGCGACGCTGGAGCAGCGCAGCAAGGGCAGTGCAACCCGCCTTGCGGAGCCGATTGACATTCCACTGGGAGACTCGCTGGAAGAAGGTTCTCTCGGCTCGACGAGCTATCCAGAGCCTCTCATCCCTGCACGAGCCGAGTCGAAGGTCGTCGCAGACGTCCAACCGGAATGCACAGCGCAGAGAGTCTTGAGTTCGCGGCCGACCTTTGGGCAAGAGGAGCCCAGCGAATCGCTCCACCCAGGAATGGCCCGATTCGAGGGAACCCCATGCGTGCATGACCGCGACGCCGAACGGGCATTGTCCAAAACCGATCCTGCGCGACTGCCTCACTTGCCGAGTCGAGCAGGACGGACCAACTTTGACCCAGCGAAGGTGGAGCGAGGCTTGGCGAAGCTGGTCCTGACCCTGGTTGAGCTCCTCCGCCGCCTGATGGAGAGGCAAGCCGTTCGAAAGATGGAAGGTGGAACACTCACCGAGATTCAGGTAGAGGGGCTCGGCGAGGCATTCCGGCGGCTCGAGACCAAAATGGTGGAGTTGAAGCGCGTCTTCGGTCTCAACGATGAGGAACTTAATCTCGATCTGGGTCCGTTGGGCTCACTTATGTAGTGGAGGTTTAGATGGCGGAGCAGATTGTGCAATCCGTGCAGGCTACGGGCCTGGCGGACATTCTTGAACGCATTCTCGACAAGGGGTTGGTTATCGTCGGGGATATTAAGGTCAACCTGACCGACATCGAGTTGCTGACCATTAAGATCCGCCTGTTGGTCGCCTCGGTGGAACGCGCCAAAGAGATTGGGATTGATTGGTGGGAGACGGACCCAACACTTTCCTCGAAGACGAACCACATGGAAGCCGAGAATCGGCTGCTCAGAGAGCGTCTGGATCGGCTGGAAGCCAAGGTCGAAGCGCAGGAATGAGTCCTGCAGATAAGTGAGAGGCGGCAATGGCGGAAGAAGGTCTAGCCACTTTATTGGAACCGGATGTCGACTCGGGGTTTGTCGTCACGCCCTATGTCACAGATCTGATGGAACACGCTCTGGCATATCTCGAAGCGGATCTGCCCCTTCACTTCTGCGGGCCCGCCGGCACAGGGAAGACGGCGTTGGCGTTGCACGTGGCCGCCACGTTGGGCCGGCCAATCGTTCTTATCCATGGCGACGATGAATTTAAGACGCCAGATCTCGTAGGAGCCGAGTACGGGTTTCGTCTCAAGCGTCTGCGAGACCAGTACATCCATTCTGTCACGAAGATCGAAGAGGATGTCGTCAAGCGGTGGGCGGATAACCGCCTGACGGTCGCCTGCAAACACGGCCTCACCTTGGTCTATGATGAATTCACACGATCCAAACCTGAGGCAAACAACACACTGCTGTCCATATTGGAGGAGAAACTCCTGGACTTGCCCGCGGGCGGCGGGGCAGACAACTACCTTGCGGTCCACTCGAAGTTCCGCGCCATCTTCACGTCCAATCCCGAGGAATATGCCGGCATCCACAAGGCGCAGGATGCGCTGAAAGACCGGCTGGTCACTATCCATGTCGGCTACTTTGACCGGGACACGGAGGTGGCCATCACTACGCGCCGCTCCGGAATTGCTGAGATCGACGCCAGGAAACTCGTCGATATGGTCCGGGCATTTCGAGAATCAAGCCAGCGCGGGCAACTGCCTTCCGTCCGCGAATCGATCAAGATTGCCAAAGTTCTGAAGGCCAGGGGTATTCACCCATCCAAGAGAGATCCGTTCTTCAGGAAAGTGTGTCTCCACATCCTGACCGCTCAGCAACATGTCGCGGACGCCAAGAAGATCCAGGCGACTCAACCGGGCCGGTTACTCGAAGAGTTAATCGATAAGTATTGCTGAAACGCTATGCGATTAAGAAAATGCGCGCTCGGCCGGTACCTCCAAGACGAAAGCTTCTACGAGACAGCTGTCCTCAAGTCCAAAGACGGCTGGGTGAGCCTGCGCTGCGCATTCTGCAAGGGCCAAGGGACCAATCTCAGGACATTCGGCCGGTGTCCTTCCTGTGGAGGACACAAAGTGGTTACCCTCGCCGAACCCATTGCCCCCTGCGCATTCTGCGGCGGAAGTGGTCGTGCGCACTCGCAGCCGGGGATGCCCTGTGTGGTTTGTCGAGGCAAAGGGGCCGTCAGCGTCATTGAGCCTGTCGAGCGCTGTCCTGCCTGCCACGGCACCGGGAAAGCGAAGGGCGCGTGGCAACTCCCCTGCAACCGATGCTCCGGCAAGGGGGTCGTAGGGGCAGGAACTGAGGACCAACCAACAACTCAACACCAAGTTAGGAGGCCGTTTTCATGGAAGTGACAGAAGTGGTTAACAAGCTCGTGGCGGACTTTCCCACGATGATCAACCTCGAAGCATCCAGCGTCGTTGCCATCGCTCGCAATGCGGACGGTTGGGTCGTCTCGATTGAGATGATTGAGAAGAAGTCGGTCCCCGACAGCATGGACATTCTGGGCTACTACGAAGTCAGCCTGGACGGTGACGGGGTAATCCGTGACTTCAGCCGTCTGAGACTCCGCAGGCGGGGCGACACCGCTGGGGAAGTATGAGTTCGAGGGATCCCGCCGGGCTTGTTCCTGGCTGGATCCTCGCAAGTGCAGCAGCGGGAGTGGTGCGCGTCGCAACGGGCAAGTCAAGAAAGACGGCTACAAGAGTCGAGCCGGAAAGGAGGATTCATGGCCTCGTTCAAATGTCCCAAGTGCCAGGCAGCCGCGTCTGGAGACTCGGAGTTCTGTCCGCACTGCGGCACGCCCTGGACCGTGGAGTGTTCCAGGTGCGGCAAGACATGGCGGTTCTATTATCAACATAAGTTCTGCCCAAAGTGCGGCGAACGTGTCTCGACGCAAGGAGCCAAAACTGAAGGTGAGCAAGTCAAATACGGAAAGGCCTAGCCGCATGTATATTCGCATGGAAGCTTCAGCCATCAAGGTCAAGTATGGAGTGGTCGGCACGCGGATGGGGGACGTGGTCCGCGCAGCCAAGGACGTGGGCGGGGGCGGAATCCGATTTCCCGTGAACAAGCGATTGTCCCGAGGCGCGAAGCTCAATTTGGAGTTGACGCTCCCTGATGAAACGGTGCCGATTCGGGCGCAGGCCGAAGTGGTCTGGAGCGCGCGGTTTCATGGCCGGAAAACTTACGAGGCGGGTTGCCAGTTCACCAGAATCGACCCGCTTGACCGCGGCAAACTCATTCGTCACGTCCATGAGGCGCTCAGAGACCGTAAGCCCGAGTAGGCTGATCGCCGCGACTGAGGGAGCTTGTTCCCCGGGCTCGTCCTCCGAGATGGTTTGAAAGCAGAGGATGCAAAGACGGATCAAGACATCGTCGGACCAAATAGTGAACATAACCATGAATCGGCGGACCTTGGAGGTGTGACGAGATGGATGTTCATCAACAAATCGAATGTCCGTTGTGCCAAAAGGCGGAATCGGACTTTCAGCTGATCAACGAGAGGATCAACCTCGCCCGGGCCATTGCCGAGAAGGCTTCTCATGCCCGGGAGCTGCTTCAGAGGGTCGAAACCGTCCTGAAAGAACACGAGAACGTTGATGGTGGTCGACGCGAAGCGTGCCGGAGCGTGTTGTATCTCAGGAAGAAAGCCGCCGAGCTGATTCTCCAGGCCGCTGAGCTGACTCTCAAGTTTGAGAAGTAAGAAGATAATTCAAGGATTGAACCCCGGCCGATCAATCTCGCTTCTTGGACCCCTCCCCGGACCCAGCATCAGCTGCTGCGCCAGCCGCCGTGCTTGAGCGGTGCAACGCCTCCGCAACCTCGCACGTGGCTTTGTCGAGCGCCTCGGAGGCGGACCGTATGCGATCGGCGGCGCCATCGGCTAAGGCGCGCCTGCATTGATCGAGGGCTTCCTCAACCGCTCGGATGTCGCTGTCGCTGAGCTTCTGGCGATTCTCCTCGAGCAGTTTCTCCACCTGATACACCCGGGCGCCGCACTGGTTCCGTGCTTCAACTTCCGCCAGGCGGTTGCGGTCTTCCTCGGCATGAGACTCCGCGTCAGCGCGCATGCGCTCGGCCTCCTCTTCGGTCAGGCCGGTCGAGGCCGAGATCGTGACTTTCTGCTCCTGGTCGGTAGCTAAATCCACCGCCGACACGTTCAGAATGCCGTTCACGTCGATGTCAAACGTCACCTCGATCTGCGGCACTCCGCGAGGCGCCGGCGGAATCCCCTGCAACTGGAACTTGCCCAGCGTCCGGTTGTCCTTGGCAATCTCCCGTTCGCCCTGCAAGACGTGAATCTCCACCCTGGTCTGATTGTCCGCCGCGGTCGAAAACGTCTCGCCCTTGCTGTCGGAATCGTCGTATTCCGCGGGATCATCACCGTCATCACGCCGCCTTAAGTCTCCACGCCCATCGACAGCGGCGTTACATCCAGCACCAGAATGTCCTTGACTTCGCCGGCGGTGATGCCGCCCTGGATCGCCGCGCCCACCGCCACCGCCTCGTCCGGGTTGACCGACTTGTTGCCTTCCTTCCCGAAAAGTTCCTTCACCATCTGCTGGACTCGCGGGATGCGCGTCGATCCGCCGACCAGCAGGATCTCGTCGATCTGGTTCGGCCGATAGCCTGGCATCCTGCAACGCCTTGAGCACCGGCTGCCGGCAACGCTCCGAAATCGCCGCTGTCAGCGACTCAAACTTGCTCCGCGTAATCGACATCTGCAGGTGCTTGGGACCACTGGCATCCGCCGTGATGAACGGCAAATTCACCGAGGTCTCCATGTTGCCCGACAACTCGATCTTCGCCTTCTCCGCCGCTTCCTTCAGCCGCTGCAGCGCCATCGGATCCTTCCGCAGGTCGATCCCCTGCTCGCTTGCGGAATTCCTCCGCGATGTAATCGACCACCGCCTGGTCGTATTCATCGCCGCCCAGGTGCGTGTCGCCGTTGATCGAGAGCACTTCAAACACGCCCTCGCCCACGTCCAGCACCGACACGTCGAACGTGCCGCCGCCCAGATCGAACACGCAGATCTTCCCGCCCTTCTTCTTGTCCATCCCGTACGCCAGCGCCGCGGCCGTCGGCTCGGGCAGCACGCGTTTCACTGTCAGCCCCGCGATCTCCCCTGCTTCCTTCGTCGCCAGCCGCTGCGAATCATTGAAAGTACGCCGGCACCGTGATGATCGCATCGGTCACCTTCTCGCCCAGGTAATCTTCCGCCGTCTTCTTGAGGTCCTGCAGGATCATCGCCGAGATTTCCGGCGGCGTGAAGAGCTTCCCGCGGATCTCCACCTTCACCAGTTCTTCCGGCCCGCCGACAATCTTGTACGGCACCAGTTTCTCCTCGCCGCTCACCTCGCTGTGCCGCCGACCCATGAACCGCTTGATGGAAAAAACCGTATTCGTCGGATTCGTCACCTGCTGGTGCTTGGCCGGCAAACCCACCAGCCGCTCGCCCTCTGTCCGTGAAGCCCACCACCGACGGCGTGAGCCGCGAGCCCTCCGCGTTGACCAGCACCTTGGGCGTCGCGCCTTCCATGATCGCCACGACGGAATTGGTGGTCCCCAAGTCGATGCCGATGATCTTACTCATAGCTAAGCGGACTTCTCATATCAACCCAATGGTCACGAAGCGCTGAACTCGCAGGTTCATTCGGAGATTATTATAACTGTACCGAACAGAAATTCCCGCGGCGCACGAGAACTCTGTCCGCGTGTGAACTCTACAGCATAAGGCGTTGTCAGCCACAGCCAGCTTGGGGGTAGCACTCGGCCATGTTGCAGATCATCGCACTGGTTCCGACTCCGCTTCTCCGTTGCTTTCGCACCCACCGGAGCTTGCTACTCGAAAACCTCGTTCTTCGGCGACAGCTCATCGTTCTCAAACGCAAACACCCGAACCTTCAGCTGGACTTACGCGATAAGGTCTTCTGCGTTCTCGCGCGCCGGTTTTGGTCGAGTTGGAAGCAGCCCCTCCTCGTCTTCAGCCCTCAGACTGTGGTTCTGTGGCACCGGGCTGGATTGACGCTCTACTGCGGGAACGTCGTCCTGAGTCGGTGCGCGCGCGGCTCAAAGACGTTCGCAGATTTGTCGAGACCCGGATGAGAGATCTGCGTCGTCTGCTCAATTTCGATCCCGTGACGATCCGTTCGGAGATCGCAAAGCATGTGCGCCAGATCCTATTAACCCCAGGTGGAAAGACCTACATCGCGACTGGAACCTGGAACTTATTGGGGTGTGGCAGCATGGATGGTGCCGGGGGGCAGAGTTGAACTGCCTACGCCGGCCTTTTCAGGGCCGCGCTCTACCGGTGAGCTACCCCGGCACCGGTGCAACGCAGCATTTTACTGGTGTATCGCGGGAGTGTCAAAGACACGCTCTCCGACGCTATTCGCTACAGGTCTTCGCCGTCATCAAACACTATGGGGAGGTCGTGATCGCCAAATATTTTGTGCGCTTCCGTAGCTGTGTAGGCCTGAAGAATCTTTCCTGTAACGACCTCGATCCGGTACACCTCAAAGTCCCCCATGTACTTGCACCCGCTATCAGGACCAGCGAGCGCCGAGACAAGGATCTCGGATGAACCATTCAGCCACTGCGAGCCGACGATGCTCGGTTCGCAGTAATCCAGCGTTTCCCACATTGACCGATATTTACGTCTGGCCCACCTTGGAATTGGTGCCCGGTGCTCGCGCATTAGAAGGTCGTTGGATGCGCTGGTTGTCACGTCCTTGATTTCTATCAGGGCATCGTCCGCAACGTCGAATACTTGCACGTGCCAGGGCCCCAACTCCCCCGATTCAGACCAAGTGACGAACAGCCGCATGGAGTCCGGCGCCCATCCCACTTCTGCATCATGCATGTAACCAAAGGGCGCCCCGTATGTCCTGCCTTTGACATGCAACCGAACGTCGAATCCATCAACCTCGATCACCTTCTCGCCGTCTGGGGAAGGGAGACGAAGCCGTCGCTCGGGGTTCGTGTCAAACCCTGACCAGGTGTTGAACAGCGACACCGTCTTCGAAGACCAAGGCCCGCGACACACTGCGGAACGCCAATCGCTCTTCTTGTCGCAACTGTCCAACTTGAAATTCTTCGTCACTTCTTGATTCTTCTGGGACTGAGGCAAGGCAATGGTGGAGATCGCGAGTAGAAACAATAGGCCGAGACCAGACACGTACTTCATCGATCGTTCTCTTCTTCGTCAAGCGTCGCTGCCGCAATCGAGAACTCGCTGATAGCCGCCGTCAAAAAGCCCGCGCGACAAGACTGAGAATAATCAGAGGAGCTCAGTCTAGGCAAGCGCCTCGCAACAACGGAGGGTGCCCAATGTCAGTGCACCGACTCGTCGAACTCGCGCATCCAGTCTTTCTTTTTCAGCACTTCGCGCGGCTTGGTGCCTTCCGCCGGGCCGACGATGCCGTCCTTCTCCATGAGGTCGATCAGCCGTGCCGCGCGCCCATAGCCGACGCGCAACCGCCGCTGCAACGTTGACGTCGAAGCGCGCCCCATCTCGCACACCACGCGCACGGCGTCGTGGTAGAGCGCGTCGTCCACTTCGTCCACTGCGCCGCTGCCGCCCGCCTCGCCCTTCCCCTGCGCGGCCGGCTCCTCCTCGCGGGGCGGCTCGAGCAATTGCTGGTTGTAAACGGCCTTGGCCTGCGAGCGCCAGAATTCGCAGACGGAGGTGATTTCTTCTTCGCTCACGAGCGGCCCGTGAATGCGGTGCAGCCGCGCGGAGCCCGCGGGCAGGTACAGCATGTCGCCCTTGCCGAGCAGCGATTCCGAACCGTTCGCGTCGAGAATCGTGCGCGAGTCCACTTTGCTGGCCACGCGAAACGATATGCGCGCCGGGAAATTCGCCTTGATCAGCCCGGTGATGACGTCCACCGACGGCCGCTGCGTCGCCAGAATCAGGTGGATCCCCACCGCGCGCGCCATTTGCGCCAGGCGAGTGATCGCCTGCTCGACGTTGTTCGTGTCCACCATCATCAAATCGGCCAACTCGTCGATCACGATCACGATGTAGGGCAACGGGTGGTGCTCGTTCTCGGTGCTGTCCTCGAAGAGCGAAAGCGACTGGCCTTTCGCAAAGGTGCGGTTGTACTGGTCGATGTTGCGAACGCCGCGTTGCGCGAGCAATTTCAGCCGCTGCTCCATTTCGCGCGTCGCGTTGCGCAACACGTTTGACGCCACTTTGGGATCGGTCACCACCGGCGCGAGCAGATGTGGAATCTCTTCATACAGTCCGAGTTCCAGGCGTTTCGGGTCCACCATCACGAGTTTCAATTCATCCGGCGTGCACTTGTAGAGCATCGAGACAATCTGCGCATTCAAGAAGACGCTCTTGCCTGTGCCCGTCGAGCCCGCGATGAGCAGGTGCGGCATTTGCGCCAGATCCGATACGCGATTGCGCCCGATCAAATCCTTCCCCAGCGCCAAGGTGAGCTTCGACGGCGAATTCACAAAGTCCGGCGCTTCGATCAGATCGCGCAGCCTGATGGTTTGACGGTGATGATTCGGCACTTCAATGCCGACCGTGGATTTTCCCGGGATGCGCTCGATCAGGATGGATTCCGCGCGCAACGCGAGGCAAAGATCGTCGGCCAGGCTCGTGATGCGGCTGTACTTGATGCCCGCCTCGGGCTTGAATTCATACGTCGTGACGACCGGCCCTGGATTGATCTGCGTAACGTGCCCGCCCACGTCGAATTCCCGGCACTTTGATTCGATTGCGCGCGCGCATTCCTTGAGTTCATCCTCTTGTATCTTTTCGCCGCTCTCCGCCATGCGCAACAGGCCCGGGAAGGCAGCCGGAAGCCGGCAGCGCCTCGCGCGATCTGGGGATCGGCCCCGGATCTCCATGAAGAGTTGCGAGTCTCCTGTGGTTGCACCAGCACAAGTCCCGGCCGCGGCCCCTCGTCCTCCGATTCCGAATTCTCTCCTTCAGGAGCGTCTTTCGGCGAAGCAATCGCCGTCTTTGCCGTTGCCAGTTGCGACGGAATCGGCTGGCGTCCCACCGTCTTGATTTCCTCCAGCCGCTTCTGCCTTCGCGACTCCTCGCGCGCTTCTTTCCAGTTCTCCCAGCGAACGCGAATGCGCCCGATCGGATCGAGCTTGTCCATCGGCACGCGCATCCACTTGTGCGCGGCGGTGAAGGAGAACTGCGTCGTCAGAAACAGGGAAGCGAAGAATACCGCGAGCACGACGAGATTCGCCCCGACGGTGTTGAGCGCTGTGGCCATGCCCGAGGCGATCAGGTGTCCCAACATTCCACCGGGCGGAATGGAGCCGCGCACCTCCGGCAAATGCCACAGCGCGAGCAGGCCCGGCAGCGAGAGCACGAGCATTGCGTAGCCAATCAGTTTGGCGACCGGCGAATCGTACGCCCGGCTCCGGAACCACCGGAGGCTCAAGGCGAAAATCCCCACGGGCAACAGGAACGCCGCATACCCGAAGCCCTGAAACAGCAAGTCCGCGCCGTACGCGCCGACCGGCCCGATCCAATTGCTTGCCGGCCGCGCATCGCTCGGCGGCGCCGACACGTTAAACGACGAGTCGTGCGGGCTGTAGGAAAGCAGGGACAGCGCGATCAATACGGCTATCGTGATGCCGAGAAAGCCCACCATCTCGTTCAGACGGTGATTTTCCGTTGGAGTCAGTACGCGCACACAATTCTCCTGTTTTGGGGAAGGAAAAAGCCAACCCGCGATGCTTTGCGGGCGACGGGTCACGCGGGCGCTGGCGCGCGGGGCCCATCTGGAGGAATATCAAAGGCAGGACGAATATATCAAACTGGATCCCGCGGACAACAAAGATCTTCGGCCCGGGTGTCTGGGGGTAACGTTCGAAGGAAGGGCTGCAATCCGTCCTAGTGGCTCGCCCGTAGAATCCAAATGAGCAGAGCGCTGCCAAGAATGATTCGATAGACCGCGAACGCCGCGAATCCGTGCTTCCTCACCCACGCCATGAACCACGCCACGCTGCCGTACGCCACGAGGAACGAAACGAGTGTCCCGATCGCCAGAACAATCCATCCATGCGTGTCAATCTGCGCCACGCCGATGGGATTGTCTCCCTTCCCCATCAGCGATTTCAGCAAATCGTAGCCGGTGGCGGCGGCCATGGTCGGCATCGAAAGAAAGAACGAAAACTCGAGCGCCGAAGCGCGCGACATCCCGGCGATCTGTCCCGAAGCGATCGTGGACATCGAACGTGATGTGCCGGGGAATACGGCCGAAAGGATCTGGCACGCTCCGATCCAAATCGCCTGAGGCAGGCTCATTTCTTCCATGTGCCACGTGTGAATGCGGCTGCCGGGAGCGCCCGGGCCTGCCGATTCCCACTTCGCGTTCATAGCGTCCACGATCCACATGACGATTCCGCCCAGCAGAAGCGCCGATCCCATGATGCAAAGACTCTCCAGATGTTTGCCGATGACCTTTGTCAGAAGATACGCGGGAACTGCGGTCACCACGAATGCCACAACGGTCAGACCCAGCGGATGCGTCAGTATGGTCCGGTCGCCGCGCTCGCCGCGCGGAAACGTGGAAAGGAATTTCCGAATGCGCCCGCGAAAGTACACAGGAAGGCAGGCAATTGCCCCCAGTTGAATCACAATCGTGTACATCTTCCAGTAGGCGTCTCCCAGGCTGATATGCAGCAGCGCTTCCGCAATCCGCAGGTGCGCCGTCGAGCTGACGGGAATAAACTCCGTGAGGCCCTCGACGATTCCGAGAATCAGGGACAACAGATAGTCGTGCAACGTTCCTCCTGCCTGAATCGCTTACCGGGAAGGGTTAGGGCGGCACCTGTGAATGCCTAGCGCGCCAGCCGCTTTCGCATCGCAAACGCGTCATGGCGGTCGAGATAGTAGCCGCGCAAGACGGTCGAATTACCATAGCCGTGCTTGTTCCAGAATGCAACGCCCGCTTCATTCTCCGTTCCCGTCTCGATTTCCACTTCGCGAACGCCCGCCGCGGCGAGCCGGCGCTCGGCTTCATCCAGTAACGCGGAACCGATTCCCCGCCTTCTGTGCCCGGCGGCGACATCCAGCGTGACGATGTGCCCGCGCGGCCCGTCGCTTTCCGCGAGAAGAAATCCCGCGATGGCGCCCGCGCTCTCGGCTACGATGCAGACGGCGCCCGGCTGCGCGAGAAACGGCCGCAGCATGCGCTTCGAGTAGGCGATGCCGGGAGGAAAACACGCCTGGTCGAGCTCGTAGAGCGCGGCGAAATCGGCGGGAGTGTAGTCGCGGAGCATGCCGCCCGATGATGGCACGCTTGGCCCGGGAAGAAAATCGGGAATGTGTGGCGCGATCTGTCTGCGCGGCTTCAAACTTCCAGGATCACGGGCAGGATCAAGGGCCGCTTCGACGTCTGCTTGTTGAGGTAGCGCTTCAAGTCCACGCGAATCTTTTCTTTAATAACGCCCCAGTCGCTCTTTTCCTCGGCGTTCGATTGCTCGATCGTTCGCACGATCACGGCGCGCGCTCCCGCCAGCAATTCCTGGCCGTCGTCCGCGGGGAGCAGCCCGCGCGTCACCATTTCCGGCGCCGATTCCATGCGGCCCGTCAGTTTGTCGATCGCGATAATCGGCACGACGACCCCGTCCTCGGCCAGATGCCGCCGGTCGCGAATCACCACTTCTTCGATTTCCTCCAGCGAGCCCGAGTCCACGCACACGCGCCCGGCCGGCACCGGTTCGCGCCGGAACGCGCCGGTTTCAGTGAACTCGATCGGGTGCCCGTCCTCGAGCAGGAATATCTCGCCCGAGACGACTCCCAGCTTGTGCCCCAGCGCCGCGTGCCGGAAAAGTTGCCGGTACTCGCCGTGAACCGGGATGAAATACTTCGGGCGAACCAGATTGATCATCAGCTTCTGTTCTTCCTGGCTGCCGTGGCCCGAGACGTGGATCGTCCCCCCGTCACCGTCGTAATAGACCAGCGCCCGCCGCCGGAACATGTGATCCAGCATGCGGAATATGGATTTTTCGTTGCCGGGAATGATGCGCGCGGAAAGAATCACGGTATCGTTCTCGTCCACGGTCACCCATTTGTGGCTGTCCACGGCGATCCGCGAGAGCGAGGACATCGGTTCCGCCTGGCTTCCGCTCGCCAGTATCACGAGCCGTTCCGGAGGAAATGATTTGATGTCCTGCGCGCGCACCACCATGCCGTCGGGAATTCGCAGCCGGCCCAGGTCGTGCGCGATTTCGACGTTGTCCACCATGCTTCGGCCGACGAACGCGACTTTGCGCCCCGCCGCTTCGGCGATCTCGATCAGCTGCTGGATGCGCGGAATCGAACTCGCGAAGCACGACACCAGCACCTTGCGCGGCGCCGCGCGGCAAAGTTCCTCGAGCCGCACGCGCACCGCGCGCTCGGAAGGCGTGTACCCGCTCCTCTCCACGTTCGTGCTGTCGCTGAAGAGCGCCAGCACTCCTTCGCTGCCGTAGCGCGCCAACGAATGGAAGTCAAACGGGTGGCCGTCGATCGGCGTCGCGTCCATTTTGAAGTCGCCGCTGTGAATCACCACTCCCAGCGGCGTGCGAATCGCCAGCGCGACGCAATCGATCGTGCTGTGCGTCACGTGGATGAATTCCACGCCGAACGGCCCCAGCTCAACCATTTGACCCGCCACAACTTCGCGCAGGTCCGCTTGATCCAGCAGCCCGAACTCCTCGAGCCGCTTGCGCACCAACGCCAGCGTGAACTGCGTGCCGTAAACCGGCACGCGTAGATCCCGCAAAATATAAGGCAGCGCCCCGATGTGATCCTCGTGCCCGTGCGTGAGCAGAATGGCGCGCAGCTTATCGCGATTTTGCTTCAGATACGTGATGTCGGGGATGACGATGTCCACGCCGAGCAGTTCCGCCTCGGGGAACATCATGCCCGCGTCAATCAGGATAATGTCGTCGGCCCAGCGCAGCGCCAGCATGTTCATGCCGAACTCGCCCAGACCGCCGAGCGGAATTGCCCATAGAGAAGACTTGCTCAATTCGGAACCAAACCTCCAAACACTTTATATTATCACAGTACGTGTCGCCGCCCCGCACGCCGCCGCAGCCATGGGCCGGTCCCGAGTCTGCCCTTACTCGTTCCAGGTGCGACAACTAACTCGAGAGGCCACATAATTCAGCTACTATGGTTACGATACAGGTGAGGATACGATGAGACTTATTTTCATATCGCTTGTGGCACTCACTCTCGCTGCTAGCCCGCGGCCCGACGCCCCCAAGCCTCCCTTTTCGCTTGCCGTCGTCCCCAGCGTCAGCTACGACGGGGAGGGCATCACAATGGCTCCCAAGACGCCACAGGAATTCTACGTTGTGCTTACCAACCAGTCCCAGGAGACTCAGGCCGTATGGGAAACCCGGAATAGTTGGGGATATCAAACGATCTCATTCGAGCTGACCACAGCAGAAGGCAAGACCTTCATTATTTCAAAGCGGCAGCAAGGGTTCACAAAGAATGCGCCCACGACGTTCCTTATCAATCCGGGCGAGCATCAAGTTTTCGCAATCCGGCTTGATGATGAGTGGGAAACACATCCTATGCTTCCCAAGAGAGACGAAATGTCAGTCAGGCTGAAAGCAGTTTACGAGGTACCTTCAACTGCGGAGGCGACTAAATTCAAGGTCTGGACCGGTCGGATCGAATCCCACAGCTACAACTTCATGCTGAGGCAATGGTGAATTCTGGACGCTGCTACCTATCCCCGCTAAAGAAGAGGCGCGCGATCAAGACGAGGAGCACCGCGCCGATGGTCGCCGCTGCGAGGCTGTAGAGCCAGCCTCCGCCGAAAAGACCCAGCTTGGTGAAGATCCAGCCGCCGAGCAGCGCCCCGATCAGCCCCAGCAGCACGTTGGCGAGGCAACCGAATCCCCGGCCGCGCGCGATTTTTCCCGCGAGCCAGCCGGCGATCAGCCCGATCAGAATCCAGCCGATGAAAGAGTGCTGCGAAACGAAGATTCTTATTTGCATGTTCTTTGAAGAGGGATGCGCGCTCCGCGAAAAGAATCAGTCGTCTTCGCCGATCATGATGGCCGCGGCGAGCACCGTGGTCCATAGCCCGCGCTTGTCTCCCACGGCGGACTGCGTGACATTCAGCGTGCGCACGATCTTGTTCGAGATCCGGTAGACTTCCTTCTTCTCGTCCCAGGAAAGATCGGGATCGAACTCCACGTTCAGCGTCGTCGCCAGCATTTCCGCCGCGAGCTCTTCCGTGTACTCGCCCGCGACCTCCTCGGTCTCGCCGAAGGAATGGTGCTCGGAAAGATAGCCGTAGATGGATTTGTCCGCGGGCAGCGCGAGGCCGATTCCCGCCGCGATCAACCGGTGCGCCTCGCGCGTGGAATTCTCGCTGATCACCGTGAACGCCACCTGGCCCGGCTTCAGGTGCTTCAGCCCTTCACTCCGGGAAATCAACTTGCAATTGGGCGGAAAGATCGAAGAGACGCGCACGATATTGCATGCGGCGATGCCCGCATTGCGCAGCGCCAGCTCGAAACTGGAAAGCCGCTCGCGGTGTTTGCCTACGCCCTTGGTCAGAAAGATCTTCTTAGCGACGAACGCCATGGAGTGTGCCGGTGTAGCGGTGCCTCCTCACTCGAACTGGGGACTCGTTCAAAATCACAAGCGTGCGAAAAGTAACAAGTTCGTTCGGGGCTGTCAATACGTTTCCACGGTGCGAATGAATTGTCGTGCGAAGCAATCAACGCGCCCCCGCCGCCACGCCCACCGGCTGCGCCGCGAACGCCGCCGGTGCAACGCGGGGAAACGCGCGACGGGTCGTGGAATGGCCCGAATCGCTTTCGGAGAGCGCCCGCAGCGCGTCCACAGCCTCGCGCGGCACGATCTCCCAGTTGTGATCGGGTTCGGCGGGAATGGTTCCCGTGCGCGTCACGTATTCGATGATCAGGTCGCGAATTTCCTGCGGCGAGCGGTAGAGAATCGGCAATCCTTTGTAACCGTACTGTCCACCGCCCGTGTACCGGTAATTGTTGATTGCCACGCGCAATTTCTCCGCATCGGCGAGCGGGTGTCCCTTGAACGTGAGGCCCGTAATTCGCTGCCCCACTGGTTTCGTCAGGTCAATTTTGTAATTCACTCCTGACGCCGAGTCCGCGCCGTAATCGGGAAGCTTCAGCGTGTCGCCCGCGGGCAAAGGCCACGGCTGGAAAAACGTTGCCGCGTGTTCGAGCGCCTGCCGGAATTGGGCGCCCGTCATCTCCACCGTGTACAACGTGTTCTCGTATACGTAGAGCGCCGCGAGTTGGCGAATCGTCACTTTTCCCGCCGGGATGCGCGCGCCGGGGTAAAACATCGTCGCCATCGAAACGTCCGCCTGGCCGTACTCCATTTGCACGCGATTGATCAACGTCACGAGCGGGCCGTCCACGAATCGTTCCGTTGCCCCGCTCAATTCGCGCGGGGACGTCGCCACCGGCGTATCCAGATACTTCTGTGTGGCGGCCTCGTATGGCGCGGCCAATTTCAGAATCTCCGGGTCCGGCGCAACGGAATCCGTCGCCGGAATCGTCGTTGAATGCTTCGATTGCACCTGCCAGTGGCCTGCCGCGTCGTGGGTCATGTTCAACGTCCACGCGCGCCAGCGAGCCGCCCCAGTTTTTCGCCTGCACGAGCAGGACGCCGTTCACCATCATCTCTTTCACTTCGCGGTGCGTGTGGCCGAACAGGATCACGTCAATCCCGGGCACCTGCTCCGCCAGGGCATACATCACGTTTTCTCCAGCGATGTCGTCCGAACTCGCAGCTTGGTTCGCGGCCGGGATCGGGGCCCAGCCCCGAATGCGCGATCACCACAACGAGGTCCGCTTGCTTCCGCACTTCCGGAATCACGCGCTGGGCCGCTTCCACGATCGGCTTGAATATGTATCCGCGGTAGTGTTCGGGGATTTCCCATCTCGGAATTCCCGGCGTCACAAACCCCACAATCGCCACGCGCACGCCATCCACCTGCTTGATGATGTATGGCTTGAAGTACGGCACGCCCCCCGAATACGCCTGCTCGATGTTGGCGCCAAGAATCGGAAATTGCGCCTCGCGCTTCGCCTTCCACAGGACGTCGAGGCCGAAATTGAATTCGTGATTCCCGACGGCCATCGCGTCGTAGCCGAGCGAGTTCATCAGCAGCATCATCGGGTTGATGGCGTGCGTGTCTTTCTCGGCGTAGTAATACGCCAGCGGCGTGCCCTGAATGGTGTCGCCCGAATCCAATAGCAAGGCGTTGGGTTGTTCGGCGCGCGCTTGGCGAATCAGGGTCGCGATTTTCGCCAGGCCGAGATTGGCGGGTTTGTTCGTGTAGTAGTCCAGCGGTTCGACGTGCCCGTGGAGGTCGGTCGTTCCGAGCAGCGTGATGTGCACGGAATCGGCAGGCGTCGGAGCGCGTGGCGCAACGTGGGCCGGCGGCGCGGTGAACGCCAGCGAGCCCGCCAGCGCGACGCAAATCACCCACAAGAAGGGGAAAAGCGATATGCCCCGCCGCATTCTGGCGGGGGCGGACGCGCCGTGAAGTGGTCTGCGAAGGAAGTTACGCACGCCGTCAGGAATCCTCGCATGCAAGAACGAAACGCGCGAGAGCGCCGGTCAACGCGATCAGCTCGCGGAGATCGAATTGGGTGAAATCGGGACCTGCGTCCTTGGTCGAGTATCCCTTGCGCGAAATCTGCACGACGCCGACGACTTTGCCGTCGTTCAGGATCGGCACGCTCATGATCTTCTGAATCATTTCGCCCGGGTTGCGGCCCAATGGCACGCCCTCGAAGACCGATGCGTGGCGCACCGCGCTGAAATTGTTCAACGCGTCGGCCTTGCGGTCGCGTGCGGTGCGCGCCGCGAGAGCGCTGGTGCTGTTCAAAGGAATTGTCCCGATGACCCGGAGCTCCTTCGGCAAAACGAACCGCAGAAAATTCCCGCCGCTCGTGATGCGCAGGATCGCGACTTCATCGGACTTGACGTGAAAAATCTTTGCGAGCTCTTCCCCTAGTTGACTTCGTGCGTCGTCATCCGGCGCTATGGAATCCTTTGTCAGCCGATCGATTAGCTGGCCAATTGGAACGACCAAACGTTCCGTCATCCTGCCTCCTCGCGGGGGGTAGGGGGTCTTGTTCATTATAGCGAAAGCCGCCGTCCTCTTCGTAAATATCGGCGTCTGAAGTGTCGGTTCCGATTCGAAACATTACTGCTGCTTCCAGGGCCTACAGTTTCAGGGAACTTCCTTGGCCCCGCGACGTACTACTATCGAGAGGACGCATCCTGCTGTAGGTGGGGAAGCGCGCTCGAGATTCGTCCCAACGAGGCTTACTCATGCGATCGTTCGGCAGGCAAATCCGGCAGATTCTGCGCAGGCTAGGCCGCGCGCCGATGTTCACCGCCGTAGCGCTGATCACGATAGCTATCGGCGTCGGCGCGAATACCGCCGTCTTCAGCGTCGTCGATGGCGTATTGTTGAAGCCGCTGCCGTATCCTCATCCCGACGAACTCGTACAGCCTTCCTTTGACGCGGCGGGACTTGGCTTTAAGGATCTGGGCCAGTCCCCCTCGACTTACTTCACTTTCCGCGAGCAAAACCGTTCGTTCCAGGATATTGGCCTATACCAGCCCGACTCCGTGAACGTCACCGGCCTAACGCATCCGGAACAAGTTCAGGCTCTTGAAATCACTGCCGGCACACTCTCGATTCTCGGCGCGCAGCCTGCCTTGGGCCGGCTCTTCACTTCAGAGGATGATTCTCCGGGCGGAGCCGACACCGCCGTCGTCAGTTACGGTTTTTGGCGCACGAAATTGAGCGGTGACCCTGCCTCTATTGGGCGAACCATCGCCGTCGATGGGAAGCCTCGCGTGGTAATTGGCGTGCTGCCGCAGGATTTTCGCTGCGTCTTCTACCCGATTGAGCCAATGTTGTACCTTCCTCTACAACTTGATCGTTCGCATTCGCCTCTCGGCAACTTCAGCTATTCGGCAATCGCGCGACTCAAGCCCGGCGTCACGATCGCACAGTCCGTTGCGGACATGACTCGCCTGCTTCCCGTCGTGCTCCATAGCTTTCCTCCTCCGCCGGGAATCTCGGTGTCGATGTTCTACGACGCAAAATTCGCACCTACCGCAATCTCTCTCAAGAGCGCGATTGTGGGAGATATTGGCGGCGTTCTTTGGGTCCTGTTGGGAGGCATCGGCTTCGTTTTGTTGATTGCATGCGCCAACGTAGCCAATCTTCTTCTGGTCCGCGCAGAGGGCCGGCAACATGAACTGGCCGTCCGCGCCGCTCTCGGGGCGAGTCGTAGGCATCTTGCCGTTGAGCTGTTCCTGGAGAGCTTTGTGCTTGGGATCGTCGGAAGCGCGCTAGGCCTTTTTCTCGCCGAGGCGACTTTGCCGGCGTTGATCGCATTGGCGCCGTCCGATCTCCCGCGCGCCGGCGACATCCGAATCGACGCCCGGGCTCTCTTGTTCGCATGCGGAGTCGCTCTCTTCGCGAGCTTGCTCGCATCTTTGCTTCCGATTCTCAAGTATGCGGGCGTGCATCTTGGCACCGGTCTGCGCGAGAGCGGCCGCACCGTCAGCGAGAGCCGCGAGCGCCATCGTGCGCGAAACGCGCTCGTCGTCGGTCAGGTGGCGCTTGCCTTTGTCCTGTTGATCTGCTCCGGCCTGATGATCCGAACTTTCCGTGCCATGACTCAGGTCCACCCTGGATTCAGCGATCCCGCTTCCGTCCAGACATTCTCGATCTTGTTTCCCGATACCGAAGTCCCCGATTCCGAGCAGCTCGTTCGCCTCCAAAAGGACATCCAGGATCGCATCGGGGCAATTCCGGGCGTCTCTTCCGTCGCTTTCGGATCGACCGTCCCTATGATCCAGGGCGGGTGGAACGACATCGTGCTCGTAGAGGATCGACCCTACCGCGCCGGCGACATGATTCCACTGCGCCGCTATAAATTCATTTCTCCTGGCTATCTTTCGACTGTGGAGACGCCGCTTCTTGCCGGGCGCGATTTCGGCTGGGACGATATCCACAACACGCTTCCGGTGGCCATCGTTTCCGAAAGTCTCGCTCGAGAACTCGCCCCAGCCGCGAAAACGGATCCCGCTGCCGCGCTCGGAAAGAAGATTCGTAGCAATAACGTGGATGATTGGCGGGAAGTTGTCGGCGTCGTCGCCGACGTTTATCAGGATGGCGTGACCAAGGATCCACCCCCCACGGTGTACTGGCCGATGAAGGCAGCCAATTTCGAAGGAAACAAGCTGATGATTCATCGTTGGGTCTACTACGTTATCCGCACTCCGCTCGCTGGGTCGGCTGCCCTCATGGATAATGTCCGCCGTGCCGTATGGGCCTCGGATCCGAACCTGCCCATCGCGGACGTTCATCTTCTCGATTACTACTACCGGCATTCGATGGCCCGCACTTCGTTCACGCTGCTGATGCTCGCCATCGCAGGGGGAATGGCGCTCTTGCTGGGCGTAGTAGGCCTTTACGGCGTCATCGCGTACTCGGTGTCGCAACGCGCGCGCGAAATCGGCATCCGCATGGCCCTCGGCGCGCAGCAGCAGGACCTAACACGTATGTTCGTCCGCCACGGTTTACTGCTGGTGAGTGTGGGCGTCGCGTGCGGACTTGCCGGAGCTGGCGTCGCCATGAGCCTGATGAAGTCATTGTTATTCCACGTAAAGCCGAGCGATCCGATGACGTATCTGGCCGTCTCCGCCGGCCTCATCGCCACCGCCGTCCTCGCCAGCTACATCCCCTCACGCCGCGCCGCAAACGTGGACCCCTCCGAGGCCCTCCGCGCCGAATAGCCCAGGTCACATGGACGCCACAAGAGAGCGATTGGTGAGGTGACTCTTGCCTTAAGCCGGTTCTTCGGGAAGTCTTCAGGGTTCAGCGTGACGATGAAATCTGCATCGCCCTCCTCGCTGCCTTGCATTGCCTTTCCGTTCTGCCTATACTCTTTTCGTTCGCGCTGCGGTGAAATTGAGTATGCAGTTCGCGCGAACCTTCACTCAACAGGACGGGTTCGAGCGCTCATGTCCTCTGCTGTGGCTTCCTCCGGGCACACTTCCTTTTACCTGCGCAAACTCCATTCATTCACCGGCATCATGCCCATTGGTTTCTTTCTCCTCGAACATTTCTGGACCAATAGCGCCGCGCTCGTCAGCCCCGGAAGATTCGATCGGGCGGCTGCCGACCTCGAATCTGCGCCCTGGCTGATCTTTGCCGAGGTTTTTGGGATCTGGCTGCCGATTCTCTATCACGGTTTCTACGGAATTTACGTTTGGCTGCGCGGGAAGAGCAACGTTTCGCAGTACGTATGGGTGGGAAGCTGGATGTTCGCGGTGCAGCGTTACACCGGTCTGATCGCTTTTGTTTTCATCGGCTGGCACGTCTGGACCGAGCGCTTCCTGCCTCACGGCAATTCCACGTTCGCCGGCGTCCAGGAAAATCTCGGACACCCGCTTTATTTCTGGTTTTACGCCGTCGGCGTCACGGCCGCTTCGGTGCACCTCGGCATCGGGGTCTGGAATTTCCTGTGCAAGTGGGGAGTCGCCGCGACGGTTCGCTCGCAGCGCGCCGCGGGATATCTGGGAATTGCTGTGGCCCTGGTGTTTGCCGTTGTCGGACTGGCGATCGCCGTGAGTTTCCGTTACGACTGGCATCCGTTCCAATTTTATCGACCATGAAGAATCCTAGAATCATCATCGTGGGCGGAGGGCTGGCCGGATTGATGGCCGCGATTCGCGTCGCCGAAATGGGCGTCCGCGGTGGACCTGTTTTCGATCGTCCCGGTGAAGCGCTCGCATTCTGTCTGCGCGCAGGGCGGAATCAACGCTGCGAAAAACACGAAGGGCGAGGGCGATTCCCCCGCCCTCCATTTTGACGACACGATTTACGGCGGCGATTTCCTGGCCAACCAGCCGCCCGTCAAGGCCATGTGCGATTCCGCGCCCGCGACCTGATCGATCTGCTCGATCGAATGGGCGTCATGTTCAATCGCACGCCCGAGGGCCTTCTCGATTATCGCCGCTTTGGCGGCACTTTGTTTCACCGCACGGCATTCGCCGGTGCGACCACGGGCCAGCAAATTCTCTACGCGCTCGATGAACAGGTTCGCCGCTTCGAGACCGAAGGCAAAGTCAAAAAATATGAAGGCTGGACGTTCCTCTCCGCCGTCCTGGATGAATCTCGCGTCTGCCGTGGCATCTGCGCGATGGATTTGAAATCCATGGCAGATTCGCGCCTTCCCGGCGGACGCCGCCATTTTCTGCACCGGCGGGATCGGCGCCATCTTCGGCCGCTCGACGAATTCCGTCGTCTGCACCGGCTCCGCCCAATCCGCGCTCTTTCAGCAGGGCGTGGACTATGCCAACGGGGAATTCATTCAGGTTCACCCGACCGCTATCCCCGGCGAAGACAAACTCCGCCTGATGAGCGAATCCGCGCGCGGCGAAGGCGGCCGCGTCTGGGTGCCGAAAAATCCGGCCGATACGCGCGCGCCGAACTCGATTCCCGCCGCGGAGCGGTTTTATTTCCTCGAGGAGTGGTATCCGAAGTACGGCAATCTCGTTCCGCGCGATGTCGCGACGCGCGCCATTCACAAAGTTGTTTTCGAGCTGAAACAGGGAATCAGCGGCGAGCAGGCCGTCTATCTTGATCTGACGCACATCCCGAAGGAAGTCCTCGACCGCAAGCTCGAAGGTATTCTGGAAATCTATGAGAAATTCCTCGGCGTGGATCCCCGCGTCGAGCCGATGAAAGTTTTCCCCGGCGTGCACTACACGATGGGCGGCATCTGGGTGGACAACCACAACCAGGCCACGAATGTTGCCGGAATCTACGCGGCCGGCGAGTGCGAATATCAGTATCACGGCGCGAATCGTCTCGGTGCGAATTCGCTGCTCTCTTGCATTTGGGGCGGGCGCGTGGCGGGGCAGGCCGCCGTGAAATACGCGGAGGGACTCCAGAGCGGCGCGGATGCGGCGCCGTCTTCGGTTTCGCAAGCGGAGATCAATCGCCAGCAGGAGCGCAACACGCGGCTGTTGCGCCAGGACGGCTACGGAGAACCTGCTCGCGATCTGGAAGGAACTCGGCGCCTGGATGACCGAGCACGTCACGGTAGTGCGCTACAACAAGAATCTGGAACGCACGGAGACGAAACTTCAGGAATTGCAGGAGCGCTTCAGGAAAGTCAATTTGTCGGACCGGACGCAATGGTCGAATCAAACCTTGAATTTTGCGCGCGAGTTGGAAAATATGATTTTGCTCGCTCGCGTCATCACGCTCGGCGCGCTGGCGCGTGACGAATCGCGCGGCGCGCATTATAAACCGGATTTCCCCGAGCGCGACGACCCGAATTGGCTCAAGACGACTCGCGCTTCCTGGCGCGACGGCAGGATCGAATTGAATTACGAGTCTGTGGATGTTTCGCTGATCCCGCTTCGCAAGCGCAGCTACACCGCGGCGAAGTAGCGCGAGGAGAAATGGCGGAGAAGAAATCCATCATCGTTCGCGTCAAGCGGCAGGCTTCCCCCAAGGACCTCCCGCACTGGGAGGAGTTCGAGCTGGCATGGCGGCCGCAGCTGAACGTGATTGTTTGCCTGCGCGACATCGCCGAAAATCCCGTCACCCGCGCCGGCAAGCAAACCACACCCGTCAGCTACGACTCGAATTGCCTCGAAGAAGTTTGCGGTTCCTGCGCCATGGTCATCAACGGCCACGCGCGCATGGCGTGCTCGGCGCTCGTGGATCAATTCGAGCAGCCCATTCGCCTCGAGCCGTTGAGTAAGTTTCCCGTCGTCCGCGACCTCGCCGTGGATCGCTCGATCATGTTCGAGAACTTGAAGCGCATGAAAGCGTGGATTCCGATCGACGGCACGTACGATCTCGGCGAAGGCCCGCGCATGTCTTCGGACAAGCAGGAGAAGGCGTATCCGCTCTCGCGCTGCATCTCGTGCGGCAATTGCCTCGAGGTCTGTCCGCAGGTCAACGAGCACAGCGATTTCATCGGTGCCGCCATCATCAGCCAGGTGCGGCTCTTCAACATGCACCCGACCGGCGCGATGCACGCGCGCGAGCGTCTGGACGCCGTGATGGGCCCCGGCGGCGTCGCCGACTGCGCGAACGCGCAGAACTGCGTCAACACCTGCCCCAAGGAAATCCCTCTCACCGAATCGATCGCGGAAGTGAACCGCGAGGCGATTCGCCGCGCCATCAGCGGCCTCCTCTTCGGGTAACGCGATGCTGTCGTCACCGCTGCTGGCGCTGGCTGGAGTCGGCGGCCAGTTTTCTCCTGCGTCAGCCGCCGCGGATTCGACCGAGCGCCGCGCGCGCGAACTTCACTTCCGCTCCCTCGTCGTCGACACTCACGTTGACGTTGCGCAGCGATACTTCTTCGAGCGGTTCGACATGGGCCGCCGCGACGCCGAGGGCAGCGTGGATATTCCGCGCCTTCGCGAAGGCGGCGTCGGCGCGATGTTCTGCGCCGCTTGGGTCCCGGCGAAGCTCTCCGGCGCGCTTGCGGTAAAACGCGCGCTCGATCTGCTCGATGCCGTTCGGGAGCAGGTGCGCGCGCATCCGGGCGACCTCGCCCTTGCGCGCACAGCAGGAGAGATTCGCCGAGCGCATCGCGATGGCAGGATTGCCGTGGTGCTTTGCGTCGAGGGCGGCCACTCGATTGACAACGATCTTGCCGTTCTTCGAGCGTTCGGGGCGCTCGGCGCGCGGTATATGACGCTCACGCACTTCGCCGATACGGATTGGGCCGGTTCGTCGGGCGGATTGGTCGGCGCGGGGGGAAGCAAGGGACTCAGCGAGTTCGGGCGTGAAGTCGTGCGGGAGATGAACCGTCTGGGAATGGTTGTGGATGTTTCGCACGTCTCCGACCGGACGTTTGCCGACGTGCTCGAGACGACTGCCGCGCCGGTGATGGCGTCGCATTCGTGCTGCCGCGCCATCTGTCCCGCCATGCGTAATCTCACCGACGACATGATCCGCGCATTGGCCGCCCGCGGCGGTTTGCTCCAGATTACATTTCATGTTGGATTCCTCAGCGCCGAGTATCATGCTGAGATGTGCGCGGTGATGGCGGAATTCGAGACGCGCAGCCGCATCCGCAACGAGGAGTTCGCGGACAACGAAGCGCGCACACTCCGGCAGGATGAGCTTCTGAGAGCGGAGATGGTGCGCGAAGGGAAACTGCCTCCGGTGAACTGGGAGAAGATCGTCGAGCACGTGGATCACGCGGCGCAACTCGTGGGCGCGGGGCACGTCGGGCTCGGGTCGGACTTCGACGGCGCGTTCATGCCCGAGGGAATGGAAGATGCGTCGATGCTGCCGCGTATCACGGAGGCGTTGTTGCGGCGAGGATACGCGGACGAAGACATCCGGAAGATTTTGGGAGAGAACGTGCTGCGCGTTCTGGCGGAGGCCGAGCGCGTGGCGCAGGAAGCGGCGGCCGGCGCGAGTTCGTGATTCCGGTGCAGACGCTCGAGCCGCAAAATGCAAAAGGAGGATTTATGAGGAAGGGAATTGTTGGCATCGGTTTCGTGTTCGCACTCGCGGTCGCGTGCTCGTTCGCGGCAGCGCAAACGCATCCGCCCGCGCAGAATGCGCCGCACGCAGCGGCAACGTACGATCGCGCACTGCTCACTCCGTCGGGGCTGACGGCGAGAGCGCCTGGAGTCTACGAGGTGAAGTTCGTCACGACGAAGGGGCCGTTCGTGATTACGGTGACGCGCGCGTGGGCGCCGAACGGCGCGGACCGCTTCTACAATCTTGTGCGGCACCATTATTACGACGGCGCGAGCTTCTTCCGCGTGCTCAAGGGATTCGTGGCGCAGTTCGGACTGAGCGCGTATCCCGATGTGAATAGGGTCTGGGCAAACGCAAACATCAAGGACGATCCGGTCAAGCAGTCGAATACCGCGGGTTTCGTGACCTTTGCGACAGCGGGACCGAACACACGCACCACGCAAGTCTTCATCAATCTCGCCGATAATTCGCGGCTCGATTCGATGGGCTTCGCGGCGTTCGGACAGGTGACCGAGGGCATGGACGTTGTAAATCAACTTTACAGCGGCTACGGAGAAGGCGCGCCGGACGGACACGGGCCGACTCAGGATGATGTGGCAAACAAGGGCCGCGCGTTTCTCGACAAGAATTTCCCAAAGCTCGACAGCATCAAGACCGCCGAGATCGTATTGCCCGCAGCAGCGCCGACGGCAGCTCCGAAGCCTGCGGCGAGCCCGGCTCCGAAGCCGGCCGCGACCCCGGCTCCCAAACCACCCGCCGCGCACTGAAGCGCGCGGGAAATCGCATCGCCAGGCAACGCGGCGCAATTACGTGCTAGCCGACGCCGAGGACGCCGACGAGTTCGCGCACGGAGGCGGCGGATTTTTGCAGCGCGGCGTTTTCTTCGGGCGTGAGTTTGATCTCGATGATCTGCTCGACGCCGCGCGCGCCGAGTTTCACCGGCACGCCGACGTAGAGGCCCTTGATGCCGTATTCGCCTTCGAGGTAAGCGGCGCACGGCAGGATCTTCTTTTTGTCCTTCAGAATCGCTTCCACCATTTCGGCGACGGCGGCCGAAGGCGCGTAGTAGGCAGAGCCGGTCTTCAAGAGATTGACGATTTCGGCGCCGCCTTTGCGCGTGCGGTCCACGATGGCGTCGATTCTTTCCTTCGGCAGCAGATCGGGGAGGGGAATTCCGGCGACGGTGGAGTAGCGCGGCAGCGGCACCATGTCGTCGCCATGCCCGCCGAGCACGAACGAGTTAACGTTCTCGACCGAAACATTCAGCTCCTGCGCGACGAAGGAACTCATGCGCGCGGAATCCAGTACGCCCGCCATCCCCATGACGCGATTCTTGGAGAAGCCGGAGATCTTGTACGCGGCCTGCACCATGGCGTCGAGCGGATTGGTGACCATGATGAGAATCGCGCTAGGCGAATATTTCACGACCTGCTCGACCACGCCCTTGACGACGTCGTAGTTGGCGCGGAGCAGATCGTCGCGGCTCATGCCGGGCTTGCGCGGGAAGCCGGCGGTGATGACGACGATGTCGCTATTGGCCGTTTCGCGGTAATCGCCCGACGCGGTTGAGATTCCCACCGCGTGCGAATCCGTGCCGATGATGGGCGCGGATTCCATCATGTCGAGAACTTTGCCCGCGGGCGGGCCGTCGAGAATGTCGGTCAGGACGACGTCGGCCAGTTCGAGATCGACGATGCGTTGCGCGGTGGTGGAACCGACGAATCCGCCGCCAACGACTGTGACTTTTTTCCGCATGCATTCGCTCCTAGGTGAACTGTGTTACGCCGATGTGTTCGTTGCGAGCCTTTCTCAGCATCTTGCGCGGCTGAGAGATTCCTCGCCCCGACTGGAACCGTCGGGACTCGGAATGACTATTCAAAGTGATCGCCTCGCCTAATGCAAACGCGCGGCTGCGGCCTGCTGCATGTTTTCGATGATGGCGGAGGCGAACTCCGAGGTGGGGAGTTTGGTCGCGCCTTCCATCATACGTTCCAGATCGTATGTTACGCGCTTCTGCAGGATCGTGCGCGCGATCCCTTCTTCGATCAGGCGCGCGGCCTCGCCCCAGCCGAGAAAATCGAACATCATCGCGCCGGAGAGCATCACGGAGCCGGGATTGATCACATCCTTATCCGCATACTTGGGCGCGGTGCCGTGCGTGGCTTCAAATACGCCGAAGCCGTCGCCGATATTCGCGCCGGGGGCCATGCCGAGTCCGCCGACCTGCGCGGCGCAAGCGTCGGAGAGATAGTCGCCATTGAGATTGGGCGTGGCGAACACCTGATACTCATCGGCGCGAGTGAGCACCTGCTGGAAGACCGAATCGGCGATGCGGTCGTTGACCATGATCTTCTGCTTCCAGCGACCGCCGCCGTGCGTGGCGTAGATGGAATCGAGCACTTGCTTGATCTCGGCGTAAATCTGCTGCTTGAAGGCGTCGGTGGCCTGCGGGATGCCGGGCTCGATTGCGGCGGCGTTTTGCTCGACGGTGAGGGCGGGATTGCGGTCCTTATTGTCCACGATCCAGCTCTCGCGCTCGGTGATGATGTCCGCGCGAAATTCATCCTTGGCGAGTTCGTAGCCCCAATCGCGGAACGCGCCTTCGGTGAATTTCTGGATGTTGCCCTTGTGAACGAGCGTGACGATGCGGCGATTGTTCTCGATGGCGTGGCGAATCGCGCGGCGCACGAGGCGCTTCGTGCCCGTGGGCGACATCGGCTTAATGCCGATGCCGGAATCGAGGCGAATCTGTTTCGGTCCGCCGCCGAGCATTTCTTTGTTCAGGAACTCGATGAGCTTCTTCACCTCGGGCGTGCCGGACTTCCATTCGATCCCGGCGTAAACATCTTCCGTGTTTTCGCGGAAGATGACGACGTTCATGTTCTCGGGATGGCGCACGGGCGAAGGCACGCCGGCGAAATAGCGCACGGGTCGGACGCACGCGTAGAGATCAAGGAGTTGGCGCAGCGCGACGTTTAGCGAGCGGATGCCGCCGCCGACCGGAGTGGTGAGCGGACCCTTGATAGCGACGCGGAAATCGCGGATGGCGTCCACGGTGTCCTGGGGCAGCCATTCCTTGAATGTATTGAAGGCTTTTTCGCCAGCGAAGACTTCAAACCAGGCGACGGCACGTTTGCCGCCGTAAGCCGCCGCTACCGCGGCGTCGAATACGCGCTGGGACGCTTTCCAGATGTCGCGGCCGGTGCCATCGCCTTCGATATAGGGGAGGATGGGGTGATCGGGGACGCACATCGTCCCGGCAGAATATTCGACGGGTTGGCCATCGGCTGGGACAGGCTTGCCGTTGTACGACGGCTTCATGGTTGCGGAGTCCTCCTGCGCGGACTGAAACGGTTCACGCGGACGAAAAACAATAACACAGTCAGCGAGCGCGGCGCACGGTTGCCGAACCATCGCCGAGGTTGCGGGATGCCGTCGACAGTGTGCGGCCGGGGGGATCCCTGAGGTTTTAGACCGGGCGCATGCCTGACACATTTTGGTACCCCCCCTCCCCCCCCATGTTTTTATGTAAGTGCTGAATCCAAAGGGGTTACGGGCAACAATCGTGTATCTGCTGATTCTAAAGGGTTTAAAGTCCTTTGTTTTCAACATCATAAGAAAATGCTTGTATGTGCTGAATCTAAAGGACTTAAAGTCCTTTCGTGTGTATGAGTTTCGAGGGCCGCACAAAAATGGTGCAAGTTTGGGGAGCGGGGAGAGGGAGTTTGAAACCACGGATGGACACGGATGAAAACGAATTGAGGGAGACAGGGACCGAGGAATTGAAGTGGGAATCAGGCCGAAATGGAGAGCGACCAACACGGAGCAGAGTAGCAGGGAGTATCGAGTGTGTCAATGATAACTTCTGTGGAAAGTGTTTCGAATGGAGGGGAGATCTCCGGGCTGGGAAGTTAAGGGAACGAGGGAAATAATTGCCCGGGTAGGAAGAGAATCGGAGAGGCAGGAATGCATTCCCCAGCAAGATCGAGCGTGGCGCGTTTGCTCTCGTGGACGGGCGCCTAGCGCAATAGGAGCAGAGCTGCTGTACAATCTCGGTCGCTGGAAAAGCAAGATGAAGACTTTCCCCGAGTAGAGCCGCATGCAACTCTGGTTTGCGCACAGGAGCGAAGTCAGTTTGCGGGAACAGCTCGTTACGCAGATTATTCTGGGCGTTCTGAGCGACGATTTGGCCCCGGGGCAGCGCCTTCCCAGCACGCGCGAATTGGCAAGAAGATTCCGACTGCATCCCAATACAGTAAGCGCCGGGTACCGGCAACTCGAGCGGGAGCGCTGGGTCGAGTTCCGGCATGGAAGCGGTGTGTATGTCCGGGACAGCAAACCGGAGGTCTCACTTTCCTCCGCAGTCACGCTGGATCAGCTGATTGCCAATTTCCTGCGTTCCGCGCGCAAATTGGGCGCCTCTGTACCGGCCGTGCGCTCTCGTTTGCGTCTGTGGTTGGAGCTGCAACCTCCCGACCATTTCCTTCTTATTGAGCCTGACGAAGAACTAAGACAAATTCTGGCGATCGAAATGCGGCAGGCCGTGACATTCCCCGTCAAGAGCTGCGGTCTGCAAGGCGTTCGCCTCGCTGAGGAACTCGAAAGCGCAATCCCTGTCGCGCTGCCGAACAGAGTGGCGGCGGTAGGGAAGCTCTTGCCGGCCGGAAAGGAATTGCTCACTCTTCAAGTTCGATCCGTACCGTCCTCCCTTGCGGGTTGGTTGCCTGCTCCTTCGGGGCTACTCATCGGGATAGCGTCGCGCTGGCCCCACTTTCTCAAGGTGGCTCGCACGATCCTGATTGCTGCGGGTTTCCATCCGGATGGCCTGTTATTTCGCGATGCCCGTAAGCCGAACTGGCAGAGGGGATTGAAAGAGGCGGCGGCGGTCGTCTGTGATTGCGCAACCGCAGCCGAATTGCCGAAAGACTTGCGCGCCGTGCAGTTTTCCCTGCTTTCCGATACTTCCATTACCGAACTCCGTAATCACCAGGAGTTCGTCCGCAGCCCGCTCGTTCCATAAATGTGACACTTGCGAAAGTGTCACAGCCGCACCCGCATCGCTGAAATGCCGCGCCTAGGATGCGGGTATGCGAAACCTACGAATCAGCATTTCCACAATTGGCTTTCTCATTCTCACCTTCGTGCCGACTCTGCGGGCACAAACTGGGGACTGGCAAGCGGTCGAGGACATTTCCCTGGGAACAAAGATTACGGTGACCATCAAACACCATTGGGGTTTTATCCACTGCTTCCTTTCGGACGTCAGCGATGACGGATTGAGTTGCGAGGCCGACGGGCCGAAGTGGCTGCCGCTGCCAGCACTCCACTTTCGCCGAAGGGATATCCGGGCCGTGTACTTGGGCGCCACACAGTGGAGACCGCAGTCTTGATTGGGGTGGGAGCGGGCGTGATATTGGGTATCGCGCGACCTGCCGGCACAGCTGGACGCGGGCTCACAGCGATCTTAGATGCGACAGTCTTTGCCGGCGTGGGATGGTTCGTCGGATCGATACTCGACCTGTTTATTCGGGGGAGGCTTGTGTATCGCAGCCCGAAGGATCCAGGCAGGGGCGGGCACAACGGCAAGGGCAGACCTTGCAGCGGCACTTCTTGCGGCCCTTGATGGCGGAGTCGGAGTAACCCCTCCCGCACTTGTCAAAACACGCCAAGCGAGTGGCCTAGGATTCGGCGGCGCTGACGACGGTGTGCTCGTATAGGCTGCGGACGTGGCGGCGCGTCGTCTCGACGGCGGCCTCGATGCCTTCGGGGAGCGGGAACTGCCACTGTTCGAGCAAGCGCCGGACGCGATCGGCCATGCCGGATTCGGGCAGGTGATTGGCGGCGCGGCCGGTGACAATGCGCAAGGCGTGGTCAATGCTGCGGTAGAGCATGGCGCCGGCGCGGAGGGTTTGCGCCTCGGTTGATCCGAGGCCGGAGATTTTCGGCCCGAGCGATTCGAGCAGGGCGATTTGGCGCAAAACGTGGCCGCGGCGTTCGGAGAGCACGGCCTCGGTGAGCTGCTCGTTGGGCAGGACGCGCGTGAGGAAGAGGAACGCCAGGACGTACTCGATATCGAAGAAGCCACCGGCCATTTTTTTGAATTCGCCCTTCTGGCCGAGGGGCCGGTCGGGATCGGCACCCTCGCGTTCGAGGCGCTGGCGCGTGTGGGAAAGATCGCGAGCGAGCACGTGTGGCTCGGAGAAGCGGCGGACGATGCACTCGTGGACCTGGCGGAGGGCTTCCATACCGAGATAGGAATTGCCCGCGACGGGGCGGGCCTTGAGAAACGTCGCGGCCTCCCAGGCCTGGGCTTCCGACTGAAAATATTCCTTGAGATAACTGACGGTCTGAAGCGTTTCGCCGTCGGTGCCGCGCGGGCGGAGGCGCGTATCCACGGGGAAGAGGAGTCCTTCGCGCGTCTGGCTGCTGGCGATATGAATGAAACGCTCGGCGAGTAGGCGCCAGCGCTCGCGCACTTCCACGGAGAGGCCCTCGTCCACGAGGAAGATGAGATCGACGTCGGAGCCGATGTCCATCTCGCCGGTGCCGAGGCGACCGAGGGCGAGGACCGCGAAGGGAGCGCCTTCGAGATCGGCGGTGTCCTGGTTCATGATCGAGGCGAGGTCGAGGGCGCGCTGGATCGCCTCCTCGGCTAGCTGTGTGAGCGCGCGGAAGTTATCGAACGGCTGGCTCGTGCCGAGCAGGGCACGGACAAGCGTGGCGAGCACGCCGCGGCGGTAGGCGACGCGAAGGCCGGACATGGCGTCCTCGGCGGCCTGGGCGTTGAGAGGCACGCCGCGTTCGAGCTGCGGAAGGGCTCCGCGGAAACCGGCGAGACCCGGATCGGCAACGGCGGAGACTTCCTCGGGATTCCACGACAGCAGATCCACTGCGAGATCGCTGCGCGCCAAAACTTTCGCGGCGCTCGAAACCCACTCGGGATGGCTTTCGAGTTGCGCCATCAGCTTGGGTTGAAGCGCGGCGGAGCTTAGAAATCGGAGCAGGCCGCGGCGGACGAGCGTGGCCTCGGCTTCGGGGCGATCATCGGAGGCGAGGGCGGCGGCCGCGGACACGGCGGGATACTCCGTGCGCAATCGGCGCAGCATGGAGCCGGTGCTGGGATCGGAGCGCGCGGCGTCTTCGCCGGCGGATGGTTCGGGACCGGGGCCGGTGAGGATGCGCTCGTAGATCTCGCGGACGTCGCTGAAATGCTGGGCGACGCGATCGAGGAGAATCTCGCGAGGGGAGCGGGCGTCGGCGGGGCCGGGCTCGAGTCCGCAGCGGCGCGCGAGGCGCTCGAGGGAGCCGGCGGCTTCGGGCAGGGTGTGGCGCTGCAAACCGTCGCGAAGCTGGAGGCGATGCTCGACCTTGCGCAGGAATTGATACGCGGCGCTCAGGCGAAAGAAATCGCGGCCGGTGAGGTGGCCTTTGTCGTGGAGGCGGCCCAGGGCGAGAAGCGTCGAGGGAGAGCGCAGCCAGTGGTCGGAGCCGCCGTAGAGGCGCTGGAGGCACTGAGCGAGGAACTCGATGTCGCGGATGCCGCCGGGGGAGAGTTTGACGTTCCACGTGGGGGTGCGATTGCTGGAGGCGGCGCGCTTGCGAAGGCCGCGCGTCATCTCCTCGCGCGCGTTGAGGACGGCTTCGACCACGGGGAAGTGAAACTCGCTGCGATAGACCAGCGGCTGCACTTCCTGGAGAAAATCGCGGCTCTGCTCGTGATCGCCCGCGGAGCCGCGCGCCTTGATGAGCATCTGCAATTCCCATTCGCGCGCGCGATGGCGGTAGTACTCGAGGGCGCTGGGGAGGAGAGTGGCGAGATCCCCTTCGCCGCCCTGGGGGCGGAGGCGCATGTCGACGCGGTAGACGGCGCCTTCGGGCGTGGGCTCGGTAATGAGGTGCAAGACCTCCTGCGCGAGGCGCGTGAAATACTCGGCGTTGGTGGCTTTGCCCTGTCCGCCGCCGGTGGTCTGTCCCTGGTGGCCGTAGAGGAAGAGGAGATCGATGTCGGAGTTGTAGTTGAGCTCCTGGCCGCCGAGTTTGCCGAGGGAAAGAATGGACATGCGCGTAGCGTGGGTGCGGCCATCGGGATCGGTGAATTGAGGCGAGCCGTAATCGTGCTCGATGCGAAGCGCGGCCATGAGGAGCGCGCGTTCGAGGAGAACGTCGGCGAGATGAGAAAGCTCGAGCGCGGTTTCCGCCATGGTGGCCAGGCCGAGGACGTCGCGCAGGGTGATGCGCAAATATTCGCGGCGCTTAAAACGAACCAGCACCGAGGCGGGATTTCCCTCGCGGGAGATCGCTTCGAACCGCGCGAATTCTTCGACCAGATCTTCGGGAGACTTCAACTCTTCGAGGCCCGAGGCAGGGGCCGGAAGATGGCGGGCGGGGCCGTGCAGCCAGGCGATCAGTTGCGGCTGTTGCAAGACGAATTCGGAAAGATAACGGCTGTAACTGAACAGCACCAGGAGATGGTGAAGCGCGACGGGGTGCTCCTCGAGATAGCGGACGCGCTGGCCGATGCCTTGCACACCGTGAAGGGCGTCGGCAGCAGGGGAGAGATCGGGAGACAGAAAGCGATCGAGATACGCGAGAGAGGCATCCGGGTCGGGCACTTGCGAGAGCAGGGCGGGGAGTTTTGCCCAAAGGCTCGCCGGAAGACGGGGCGCAACCTGCTCGAGATTGGCGCGCGCGCGTTCAGGCTCGGCAAAAACAATGCTCGAGAATGCCGTTTCCATTTCGGCTACAGCCTAGCGGAAGAACAAGGAAGAATCAAAGCGATTGCGGCATGGCTGCTTCGCGCGGAGCTGGGAGCAAATCATTTGGAAACGGGCGCGGGGAAGAACTGGGCCGGCGTAGGGACGTGGTCCGGGGGGAAGTTGTCCGAGGCGAGCGGCGAATCGGCGATGCTCGCGAGCGTGGCGAGGGCCGAGAGCGCCGCAAGCTTCGAGGTCTTCGGGTTCGCTTCGCTGGGGACGTTCTGGATCACTATTCGCAGCCAGCCAAATTCGCCGCGGGCTTCGATTTCATGGACGTTGCGGGAACTCGCGGGCGACGCGACGATGCGTACGCGGACTTCGCAGCGATCGCCGACAGTCAGCGCGATGGCCGCGGCGACGTTCGAGGTCGCGGGGAAGGCGCGCGCGGCGCCGGCGGCGAGGCCGTCGAAGATGACGGCGTCTTCGGTCAACGAAGCAAGTTGAATGCCCCGCTCAGCGACGTATCGCGTCCCTGTCAGCGCGCGGACCGGCTTGCGGCTGGTGAGCGTGACGCTTTCCATCCGGCCAACGCAGGCGGCACGCAGGCCGTCGAGGCCGGCTATTGCGCCGGATGGGAAGAGAATCCGGCACCCGCAACGCTGCGCTTCGCGGAACCAATCGTCGCGGCCGAGCAGACCGCCGACGCTCATCACGAGGACATTTTTGCGATGCGCGAGGACTTCCGGGATCAGTGCGGGAAGCGCGGCCTGGCTGGCGGCTTCGACGATCCAGTCGGAATGCGCGAGAAGGCCGGCGATGTCGAGGACCGGCGTTGGGGTTCGCAAGCTCGCGGCAAAGGAGGCGGCTTTGGGGCCATCCGCGTCGGCGACACCGGAGAGGCCGGCGTTGAGGCGGCCTTCGTCGATGTGACGGGCGACCATCTGGCCGATGGCGCCGACGCCGAAGACGCCGATTCTCATACGTGAAGGATGGCCGGGCATCAGGCGAGTTCCATCATGCGGTCGATCGCGCGGCGCGCGCGAGCGGCTGTCCCCGCGGGGACGCGCACCTGCGGGGAAAGCGTTTCGAGCGAGTGAATCACTTTGTCCAGCGTGATTGTTTTCATAAAGGCGCAGACGGCGCCGGGGGTGACGGCGTGGAAGAGGCGGTCGGGATGGGCGCCGCGCAAGCCGTGGAGAATTCCAATCTCCGTGCCGACGGCGAATTCGCGCTGCGGGGAGGCCGCGACGTGACGCAGCATTCCCTCCGTGGAAAGGAAGAAAGTACGGGTGCGCGGCAGAGTGCCGTCCAGCGCGCGCTCCATGCAAGAACTCACGCAGCCGCACTCGGGATGGAGAAGCAGTTCGGTCTCCGGATGCTCTTCCAGGATGGCGGCGACGTCCTCGGGCCGAATCATCTTGTGGACGTGGCAATAGCCGGGATAGGCGATGATGTTGGCGCGGCCGGTCTGGCGCGCGATAACGCTGGCCAGGAATTTGTCGGGGAGAAACAGGATGGGCCGGTCCTTGGGAATGGCGGCCACAACCTTGGCGGCGTTGGCCGAGGTGCAGCAGTAGTCGCTCTCGGCCTTCACTTCAGCCGAGGTGTTGATGTAGGCCACGACTACGGCGTCCGGGAAACGCGCTTTCCAGGCGCGCAGCTCGACGGCCGTCACGGAAGCCGCAAGCGAACAACCGGCGCGGAGATCGGGCAGAAGAACAGTCCTGTCCGGGCAAAGGATCGAAGCTGTCTCCGCCATGAAGTGGACGCCGCAAAAAACGATGACGGAGGCCGAGCCTTTCGCCGCGGCCTGGCACAGGCGGAGCGAATCACCCACAAAAGCGGCGACGTCCTGAACTTCCGGCCGCTGGTAATGGTGCGCGAGCAAGACGGCGCTGGTCTCGACGCAGAGCTCGCGCACGCGGGCTTGCTTGTCGCGGATTTCCGCGGCCGTCTCCGCCACGGCCTCAATTGGCGGGAGAACGTACCGCGTCTCGAACGAGCCGGGTGCGGTCGACATTCTTTGTCCCTTCTTCCAGGAATAGGCTCTGGCTGACGTCGAGGGCGCGACAGGAATGCGTCAGAGCGCCCATGGAGATGGCATCCACGCCGGCCTCGGCGTAGTCGCGCAGATTCGATTCGGTGATTCGGCCGCTCGCTTCGAGCAGGAGGTGTTCCCAGAGGCGTTCCTCGCAGAGAGCGAGCGTCAAACGTGCGATCGCCTCCGGCGGCCAATTGTCGAGCATCAGCAGGCAGGGATAGAACTCGCCGCGCGAAACGCGCAAGCGGCGAAACGTCCTGGCCGCCGTTAGGGCGCCTTCGGAAGTGCGTACCTCGATTTCGATGAAAGCGCACAGGTGACGTGATTCCCAAGCGCGCTGGATGGCGAGGCGCGCGGAATCCTCTTCGCGTGGGCCGAGAAGCGCGAGGTGATTGTTCTTCAAGAGGATGGCGTCGCCGAGGCCGAGGCGGTGCGTTCCTCCGCCGCCGAGATGCACGGCGCGCTTGTCGAGCAGGCCCCAGGGTGTCTTGCGCGTAGCGACGACGCAGGCGGAGGAGGAAATTGCGCGAACCTCGGCTTGCAGGCGCCGGACCATCGTGGCTACGCCGCTCATGCGCTGGAGAAGATTCAGGGAAAGCCGCTCGAGGGCCAGCACGTGTTCGCCATCGCCCTCAATCGAGAGGAGAGGATCGCCCGGGCTGACGTCGTCGCCGTCATTTCTGTGGAGGGTCACAGCCACGCCGTAACGCCCATAGAGCCACGCCGCTTCCGCCAAGCCCGCTGCAACTCCGGGCTCTTTCGCGTAAACCTCGGCCTTGCCACTGCGGCTTCCGAGATCGAACAGCTCGGTGGTCAAGTCGCGATTCGCGAGGTCCTGGCGCAATAGACTGTCCGTCAAGGTCCTTACGGATTCCTCGTAGAAGGCATTCGAGAGAACCAGTTGCTGGCCCCGGAACAGGCACTGCTGGACGAGTTGGACGCGAGAGAAGGACATGGCATCGAGTCTCTAGCGCAAGAGGAAGCCACTCGCACGAAGGCGAGTCTTTGCGCGCGCGATCCGCTCGCGACGCGCCGCTTCGATCGTATGGAGGTGGATGCCGCCGGTCAGGGAAGAGAGGAGCTGCGCGTGGGTGCCTCGCCAGTTGCGGCAGAAATCGGCAACGTCGGCGCGGGATTCCAGCATCAGCGAACCGCGCAGCTCGCCGTACAGGGGATGTTCCACAAGGACGTCGAGCACCTTGCAGCCGTGGTCGACCAGAATCCGCAACTCTTGTTCGGTGCGTTCGGGGCTGTGCCGGCAGGCGATCACGGCGCGAAAAGTGCGGCGCGCGGGAGGAGAAACCAAATAGCCCCGCGGAGTGGCCTCGATTTGCGCGCCGGACGCACGGAGGATCGCCAGATCCTGCACGATGCACTGGCGGCTGACTCGGAACTTTCGCGCAAGAAGGCTGCCTTGCACGGGCGCCTTTCGCGTGCGCAACAGGTCCACAATCTTCTTGCGGCGCGTGCTGCCTTCGCTTGTTCGCGCCGGCGGCGGAAGCGGCCGGCGAGCACTCTTTGCGAGTCTCATAGTGATGTCTTGTCACATATCTTGTCTGGTGTCAAGGCATAAGCGCGCGGCGGGCTACGCTGGGGTTGAGAGCGCCGAGGGAGGGCTGAATTCGCATGCGAATCCTTCGGTTCGGGCACGTGGTGCGGGCGGCGGGCACAAGGGATGGTATGGAACTATTTGGCAGCCAATGGCGTACCATCCTTTGGCGGAGGGTGAACATGGCTGACGAGAGCGGCAAGCGGAGAAGAGGGTCGCCCACGGGCGCGATTATCTTGATCGTGATCGGCGTCATTTTTTTGATGGCGCATTTCATTCCGAACATGGATCCATGGCCGTTGTTTGCGCGTTATTGGCCGCTGATTCTGATTTTTGTCGGCCTCGGAAGTTTGATTGACTACCTCTGGGCGAGTGGGCATCGAGAGCAGCCGCCCCGCTCGCTCGGCATTATGGCCGCCCTTCTGATTCTGACGCTGCTCTTTCTTGTGGGGCTGTGGCGTCATCCGGGAACTCGACAGGAAGTTCACACGAGCCGCCAAGTGGATGCGCAGGGGGCCCAGTCGGTGCGAACGCATATCGAGATGCCGGCGGGGACGCTGGGCGTCTCGAGCGGCGCAACGGGGCTCTTTGACGGCGACTTTGATTACTGGGGCGACAGCACCGCTCCGCAAGTGAGTTATAACGTGGCGGGGGGCCACGGCGACCTGGATGTTTCGGCAAAGCGTTCCAACGTTCACTTCGCCGGGACTTCCGACGACACTTGGAATTTGCGTCTGAACGGAGCGATGCCGACCGAACTGAGCGTGGACATGGGCGCGGGAACCGGCAATTTGCGGTTGAACGATCTGAACCTGAGCGGGTTGGAAGTGCACCTCGGGGCCGGGACGCTGAACCTCGATCTGAACGGCGAGTGGAAGCAGAGCTTTCATGGCGACATCGAGGGCGGCGTTGGGACGGCGACGATAAAGTTGCCGAAGGACGTTGGGGTGCGAGTGCACGCCGAAGGCGGAATCGGCTCGGTGAATGCGCACGGATTGAAACGCGACGGCGGTGAGTACGTGAACGAGGCGCTCGGGAAATCGCCGGTGACGCTGGATTTGAACGTGCAGGGCGGCGTTGGGACGATCAATCTCGAGGAGCAGCAGTAGCGCCGGGGCGCGCTACGCGGCGAAACGCGCGTGGTGGTCCTTGAAGATGCAGCGATCCATCACGACGATGAGTCCGGCCTGGCGAGCGCGTTCGGCAGCGGCCTCGTCCACAACGCCTTCCTGCATCCAAACCGCGCGGGCGCCGATGCGAATGGCGCTCTCCACAATTTCGGGCACCGCCTCAGGCCGGCGAAAAATATTCACGATGTCCACGCGATCGGGAATGTCCTCCAAACGCGCGTAGCAGCGTTCACCCAGAATCTGCGACTCAGCGGGATTGACGGGAATGATGCGATAGCCCGCGGATTGCATATAGCGCGAAACGCCGTAACTTGGGCGCGATGTGCGTGAAGAGAGGCCTACGACCGCGATGACCTTGGATGATGCAAGCAAATCGCGGATCGGGTCCGCAGTCATTTTGTTTTGGTTGCTCTGGGGCGGGCGCGGTAGCGGGCCTTGCGGGGCGTTTTGCTTGTCGTCGTGGCGCTCGCGATGGCGGGCGTATTGCCGGAGGCGCCCGCAAGCGCGCGTTCCACAGCTCGGGCGAACGATTCCACTTCACTTTGTTCGAGGCGGCGGTAGTGTCCCTCGGGGAGCCGCTCCAGATCGAGCGATCCGAGGCGCACACGTTTCATCTTTGTCATGCGGTGCCCGAGATCGAGAAGGGTTTTTCCCAGCGCGTCGCGGCGAGCGCCAGAAAGTTCGGCTTCGTACCACGGATTCGCCGCAGAACCGCGTGAGGCGCCCAGCGGTCGAACGCGGGCCCGGGTGGCACTGCCAAGCGCGCGCAGGTGTTCTTCCGAGAGGCGGCCCTTCACTTTGATCCAATACGTTTGCGCCAAGCGCGGAGCCGCGCGCAAAACGCGGGCCGCGAGCTCGCCGTCGTTGGTGAGAAGGACGAGTCCGCTCGCGGCGTAATCGAGGCGGCCGACCGGATAGACGCGCTCGGCGACGCCCGGCAAGAGATGACGCAGCGTTCGCCGGCCTTCGGGGTCGGCGAGCGTCGAGACAACTTGCGGCGGTTTGTGAAGCAGGATGTACGTGGGAATGGAAGCGGGACGCGCGACGCGGCCGGCGGCTTCGATGCGATCGCGCGCGGGATCGGCTTTCGTGCCCAATTCCGTGACGACCACGCCGTTAACGCTCACCTGGCCGCTGAGAATCAACTGCTCCGCGTGGCGGCGCGAGGCGATCCCCGCACGAGAGATTATTTTCTGCAGCCGTTCGAGCATGGGCTCCCGTCAGGACGAGTGGTCGGCGGCCGCGGCATTTTCGGAGGGCGCTTCGCCGGCCGGCGATTCTTGGGCCGGCAGAGATGCGGCGGCGGCATCCGGCGTGGACGCGCTCTGCGATTCGCCGGGCGCGGCAACATCGGAGGGCTCGGCGGGAGCGATGCCCTCATCCGCGCCGAGGGCTTCGCGCGCGAGTTGCTCGAATTCCTTGAGACTGGGCAATTCGTCCACGTCGGACAAACCGAAGCGAATGAGAAATTCCTTCGACGTGCGGTACAGAATCGGGCGCCCGAGGACGTGCTTGCGGCCGGCGGTGGTGATCAGGCGCTTTTCGAGAAGCGTCTGAATGACGCCCGCGCAATTCACGCCGCGGATTTCCTGGATTTCCGGCAGCGTGGCGGGCTGCTTGTAGGCGATGACGGCGAGGGTTTCCAGCGCGGGCATCGTGAGACGCAGCGGCGGACGCAGCGCCTTGATGAAACGGCGCACGCACTCGTGATGCTGCGGTTTCGTATAAAACTTGTAGCCGCCGGCCACGTTGCGAATCTCGACGCCGCGATCCTCGGCGGCGTACGACGCGACGAGTTCGTCGAGCGCGGCGCGCGCTTCCGTTTTCTCGACGCCCAGCGCCGAGGCGAGCTGATCGAGAGTCGCCGGTTCGTCCGCGGCGTAGATAATCGCTTCGAGGCCGCCTCTGAGTTCTGCAGGGTTCATCATTCTTCCTTGGTTGCGGATTCCTTATTCGTATTCCTTGCCGATTTCGCCCAGCGTGTCGCCTTCCGTGAAGACGACGTTCAAACATTTTGTGCTTGCGGAGGCGAATGTCTTCGAAAATCGATTCCTGCACGAGGAGAATGGCTTGCAAGCGAACCAGTTCGAGAACGGCCAAGAGGGCGACGATCATCGCCTGTCGCGAGGGACAGGACTCGAAGAATTGAATGAGGCTGAGGCCGTCGGCGGAGGTCATCAGCTCTTTGCGCAGCAGATCCATCATCTGCGGCACGCTGACCGTCTCGTGGCGAAGCTCGATGCGCGTGATTTCCTTGCGCCGCTCGAGGACTTGTTGGAAAACGCGCACCAGATCCACGAGCGAGACGACCAACTCGGCTTCCGTGCCTTCGCCCTCGTAGAGGCTGAGGTCGGGCTTCGACCATACGTGCTGCTCTATCTGCTGCTTCTGGTAGAGGAGCTGCGCAGCGCTCTTGAATTTTTCGTGTTCGACGAGGCGATGCACGAGTTCCGTGCGCGGATCTTCCTCGCCCTCGGGGCCGGCGAGCGGATCGGGTGGCAGGAGCATCTTCGACTTGATGTAAATCAGCGTCGCGGCCATGTAAATGAAATCGGCGGAGACGTCCATGTCGAGCTCTTCGAGCTTGTGAAGATAATCGAGATACTGGCCCGTGATCTGCGCGATGGGAATGTTGTGAATGTCGATTTCCTGCTTCTTGATGAGATCGAGCAGGAGATCGAGCGGGCCTTCGTAATGTTCGAGATGGAGTCTGTAGGGCGATGCCACGTTTTCTCCCAGCGCTTCCCGCTGCAAAGATGCCGCCCTAAAGGGCGGCGCTACATTCAAACCCTGCCCCGCGGTAATGATTCAAGCGTCTTCGTGTATCGCCGCGCTTCAGCGTGGCATCTTGCTCCTGTATTCTCAACAGCCCCATGCCGCCCTGAAGGGCGGCGCTACATACTACTTCTCCTCAATCTCCCGCGTTCGCATCCCTCGGTCGCTTAGCCTTTCGCACCGGCGAAATGCCGGTTCGCAATTTGTCCCAGCCGAAGACGGCCTCGCGGACACGCGCCATCGTCGTCTTCGCCACTTCGCGAGCCTTCTTCGAGCCGGCGTCGAGGACTTCGAGCACTTCGCCGGGCTTCGATTCGTATTCCTTGCGGCGCGCGCGTATCGGCTCAATCCAGTTTATCAGGGCGTCGGCCATCACATGCTTGCAATCCACGCAGCCAATCGCCGCAGTGCGGCAATCGCGATTGACGCGCTCGATGACTTGCGGCGTAGAGAAGAGTTTATGCCAGGAGAAGACGGGGCACACGTCGGGATTGCCGGGATCGGTGCGGCAGCTTGCGGGCGGGGTCGGTCATCATCCCGCGCGTTTTCTTGCGGATTTCTTCGTCCGATTCGCCGAGGGCGATGGAATTGTTGTAGCTCTTGGACATTTTGCGTCCGTCGGTGCCGGGAATTCGCGGAGTCGGGGTCAGTAAAACCTGCGGGCCGACCAATTGGTCGGCAAAGGCAAATAGGGGAGAAAACGCTCCCGATGCATGTCTCCGAGAAATTCTCCAGCCCAACTTCCGAGACGCTGGTCTCGGATTGCCGAAATCAATGCGCGCCGATGATCTAACGTGAGTCATTCAGGGGCCTGGCTGTCTCTATCTTGGCCGAAGTGGAGCTCGTGCCCAGCTTAGCGAAAACTTCAAATCTGCGGAAGCAACTGGAAAATCCTGCCGTCGAACATAACGCTACATTGGCAAAGCCAGGAAATCTTGAGCCCGTACAAAATGTTGAATCGGTGCACGATTTCGCGGCCGAGCTCGACATGGGCCACCTGGTCTTCACCGACGGGGACGACGAGGGGCAGATTCGGCTCGCCGTACATGACGATGTCGGCTGTCTGCAACACGGGATAGCCGAGGAAGCCGTAAGTATGCAGGTCCTTGTCCTTGATGTTTTCGAGGGCTTCTTTGTAGGTCGGGACGCGTTCGAGCCAGCCGAGCGGCGTGACCATCGAGAGAAGCAAGTGCAATTCGGCGTGCTCCGGCACCTGCGACTGCTGGAAGATCGTGGACTTGTTCGGATCGAGGCCGGAAGCGAGAAAATCGGTCGCGATCTCGATAGAGTTCTGCGCGATTTGCGACGTGTCGGCGTAATCGCTGGTGAGCGAGTGCCAGTCGGCGACGAAGAAATAGCAATCGTTGGAATCGTCGGCCTGGAGCTTGAGCCAATTGGGGAGCGCGCCGAAATAATTTCCGATGTGGAGCTTGCCGGTGGGCCGCATGCCGCTGAGGACACGCTGGCGCTTGACTGCGGCGGCAGCCTTCGTTGTTTCAGGGGGCGCCACGCTAACGGCCTCCCGCGTGGGAGCCGGCGGATGAAAGAAGATCGCGCGCGATGATCATGCGTTGAATTTCGCTGGTGCCTTCATAGATAGAGATCACGCGGGCGTCGCGATACATCCGCTCGACGTTGGATTCGCGCGAATAGCCGGTGCTGCCGTGAATCTGCACGGCTTTGTAAACGACGCGATTGACCATTTCGCTCGCGTAGAGTTTGGCGCGCGAGGCGAAGGCGCCGACTCGCGGCGCATTTTCGCCGGACAACAACGACTGGTCGCGCATCCACGCGGCCTGATAGACCAACGCGCGCGCGGCTTCAATTTCGGTTTGCATGTCCGCCAGCATCCACTGAATGGCCTGAAAATTCGCGATCGATTTGCCGAAGGCGCGCCGCTGCTTCGCGTACGCCACCGACGCTTCGAGCGCTCCTTGCGCGATGCCGACCGCCTGCGCCGCGATTCCCACGCGCCCGCCGTCGAGCGCTTCGAGCGCGATCTTCAGGCCGTGGCCTTCCTCGCCCAGGCGATTGGCTTCCGGCACTTCGCAATCGGTGAGGGCCAGTTCGGCCGAGCGCGAAGTGCGCAGCCCCATCTTATCCTCGTAGCGGGCAACTCGGAAACCGGGAAAATCGGGTTCGACGAGAAAAGCGGTGATGCCGGCCGCGCCGCCGGCGGGATCGGTCTTCGCGAAAATCAAATATACGCCCGACTGGCCGCCACTGGTCACCCAGCTCTTCGTGCCGTTTAGAACGTAGCCGCTCGCGGCACGCGTGGCGAGCGTGGCGATTGCGGCGGCGTCGGAGCCGGCTTGCGGCTCGCTGAGGCAGAACGCGCCGAGAATTTCACCCTGGGCGAGCCGGCGCAGGTATTCTTCTTTTTGTGCCTGGGAACCGTGCTTCCACAGCGGCATGGCGACGATGGAATTCGTAACGGAGAGCGCGACGGCCATGGCGGCGTCCACACGCGCGACTTCCTCGAGCATGACGGCGTAGGAGAGGGTGTCCATTCCGGCGCCGCCCCAGGATTCGGGCACGAGCATGCCGCAGCAGCCGAGTTCGCCGATGCGGCGCAATTCCGATGCGGCGAACGTTTCGTTGCGTTCGCGCTCGCGAAGATTGGGGCGAACCTCGGCCTCCATGAACTGGCGGACCGTATCGCGGAGGAGGCGTTGATCGTCGGTGAGAGAAAAATCCATAGACGCTATATGCGGAGAAGGGAACGGAGGCGCTTGGTCTGCGCGCGGCTGACGGGAATTTCCGAATTGCGCTTATCGGCCATTTTCAGCATGTAACTCGACTTGAACCACGGCACGACTTCCTTGATGTGATTGATGTTGACGAGGTAGGAGCGGTGCGGGCGCCAGAAGCGGTCGGAATCGAGCGACTCCTGCAGCTCATCGATGGTGCGGTAGTTGGAGCTGCCCTCGACCTCCTTGGCGACGACGGAGATGAGCCCGTCGTCGATCGAAGCGAAAATGACGTCGTCGGCGTCCACGAGAAGCAAGCGCTGCTGCGTCTTGACGAGCAGCTTCACGGGTTGCGAAGCTTTCGTGGCGCCAATCTGGCTGACGAGCGTTTCGAGCTGGAGCTGAAGCGCGGGAGGGCCTTCGGCTTCCAGAAGTTTTTTCGCGCGCTGGATTGCCTTGGCGAGACGCGCCCGGTCGAAGGGCTTCAGCACGTAATCGACGGCGTTCACTTCAAAGGCCTGCACCGCGTAATTGTCGAACGCGGTGGCGAAAACGATGTGCGGCAGCTTGGCCTTGCGATCGACAAGGCGCTTGATCACGCCGAATCCATCGAGGCCCGGCATCTGCACGTCGAGGAAGACGAGGTCCGGCGAGTGCTCCTTGATCAGCGAGAGAGCTTCGACGCCGTTCTTGCCTTGTCCGACCAAACGAATCTCGGGGAAGCTCTTGAGGAGGAAGGCGAGTTCGTCGCGCGCGGGTTTTTCATCGTCCACAATCAGGGTGGTGATGGGCATGATGTGTCCGCCGGGAGAGGACACGCGAAGTATACGCAATGCCGTTGCAGCGCAGCAAGGCGGGGAGCATCGCGCGTGGCGCTCTCTTGAAACCTGCGCGTTCCGATGACCCGCGGCAGAACCGGCGCAACAGGTTTGTTATGATGGCCGCGCGATTGCGCGCCGGATGATTCACGCGAAGGCCAGCGCGCAGCGAAGGAGGCGGTCTGTGGCCAGGAAAGTCGCAAAGATTATCTCGACCGAGACGCTTTTTTCAGGGCGCGTGTTTGGCGTGCGGCGGGATGAGATTGTGGAGCCGGACGGTCTGAGAGCGACGCGGGAGTTCGTGACGCACTCCGGCTCGGTGGTGGTGATGCCGGTGTTCCCAAATGGGGACGTGCTGATGGTGCGGCAGTACCGGCATTCCGCCGAGCAATATCTTTGGGAATTGGTCGCGGGCCGCAAAGAGGCGGGCGAGAGTCCTCTCGCCGGCGCGAAGCGCGAGCTGCTGGAAGAGACGGGCTACGCAGCGCGGCGTTACACGCAGATGCTGAATGTCTTCCCGACGCCGGGATTCGTTCGGGAGCGAATGTGGATTTTTGCGGCGGAGGGATTGATCGAGGGAAAAGCGCGGCCCGAAGACGACGAGCACATCAGCGCGCGGCGGTTCCCGTTGAAACTGGCGCTGGCGATGATCGAGCGCGGCGCGATCCACGACGCGAAAACCGTCGCGGGAGCGCTTTACTACGCGAGATTCGTCCGGAGAAAGTGACTCTCGCTCGTTCCTGGTTGCGATGGATTGTTCGCTAGCGCGTTTCGATGCCGGATTCCGGCCTCCCCCGATCGTCCTCCGAACGCGTGCGGTGCGGGAAAGATCCGACGCCAAATTCTTTTTCTGCGTCTTTCTGTTGAATCGCGGACGACAGTGGACTACGATGCGCGTGATGGCTCAGCCGAATAAATTCAATCACGCGAGTGTGAGGATATGAGCATCACAAAATTCGTGAAGCACCACTTCCGCCACTTCAACGCGGCGGTCGTGCGCGACGCCGCCGATGCGTATCTGGCGCATTTGGAAAGCGGCGGGCAGATGTTTCTGGCGATGGCCGGGGCGATGAGCACGGCCGAGCTTGGATTGTCGCTGGCGGAGATGATCCGCCAAGGAAAGATCCACGCGATTTGCACAACCGGAGCAAATCTCGAAGAGGATGTTTTCAATCTTGTGGCGCACGACCACTACCGGCGCGTTCCGAACTACCGCAATCTGAGCGACGTCGAGGAGGTCGCGCTGCGCGAGCGCGGCATGAACCGCGTCACCGACACGTGCATCCCCGAGGAAGAGGCGATGCGCCGGATCGAGCGGCAAGTGTTGAAGCTCTGGCAGAAGGCGGACAAAGAGAAGCAGCGCTACTTCCCGTACGAATACATGTACCAGCTGATTCGCGGCTGCATGATCCGCGAGTTCTTCGAGATCGACCCGAAAGATTCGTGGCTGATTGCGGCCTGCGAACGAAACCTGCCGATCTTTTCTCCGGGGTGGGAAGATTCCACGCTGGGGAATATCTTTGTCGCGAACGTGATGCGCGGCGATGTTTCGAACTACCACGTTGTGAAATCGGGCGTCGAGCAGATGGCGGCCCTCATCGATTGGTACCGGGCGACCTCGGCCGAGCACTCGATCGGATTTTTCCAGATCGGCGGCGGAATCGCAGGCGATTTTCCGATTTGCGTCGTGCCGTTGATCGAGCAGGATTTGCGGGAAAATGTTCGGAAGTGGGGCTACTTCTGCCAGATATCCGACAGCACGACCTCGTACGGTTCCTACAGCGGGGCGGTGCCGAATGAAAAGATCACCTGGGGCAAGCTGGAAGCCTCCACGCCGCGATTCGTGATCGAATCGGACGCCTCGATTGTCGCACCACTGCTCTTTGCTTACGTGCTCGGCCAGTAGGCGGAGCGCACTGCCATGGAAAACCGCGAGGTCGCGCGCGTCCTGCGCGAAACGGCCAACTTGCTCGAAATCGACGGCGCGATGATCGGCCGTTACCGCAGTTACGAGCGCGCGGCCGAACTGCTGGACTCCCTCCCCGAACCCGTCAGCGAACTGGTTTCCGATCCCGCGCGGCTCACCGCACTTCCCGGCATCGGCGACCGCATGGCTGAGCACATTCAGGAAATCGTCAAGACGGGCGACTACGGCTTGCGAAAGAAACTGCTCAAGAAATATCCCGCCACGATTCTCGACTTGCTGACGCTCCAGTCGCTCGGACCGAAGAAAGTGGCGATGCTCTGGAAGACGTTCAAGGCAGGGACGGTCGAGCAGCTCGAGAAGCTGGCGCGCGAAGGGAAGCTGCGCGATCTCGCGGGCTTCGGGGAGAAGAGCGAGCAGAACATCCTGAAGGCCGTCGAGGTCCACAAGAAAGCCGCTGGACGGTTTCACATCGACGAAGCGGACCAGACGGCGGCGAAGCTCGTGGCGTTTATCGGCGAAGCAGGGAAGCGGATCGAATCGGTGACGCCGGCGGGCTCCTTGCGGCGAGGAAAAGAGACGATCGGCGATCTGGACCTGCTGGTGACGCTGCCGCGCGGCGGGAGCAGCGCGAAGGACGTACAGGCGATCGCAGATCATATTTTGAAGTATCCCGAGATCGAGCAGGTTCTGGCGCGCGGCGAGAACAAGGTCAGCTTCCGGCTGTCGAATGGAATGCAGGTGGACGTGCGGTTGCTGGAGAAGGGGAGTTTCGGCGCCGCGCTGCTTTATTTCTCGGGCTCGAAGGAGCACAACGTCTCGCTGCGGGGCCGCGCGAACAAGATGGGTTTGACGCTGAACGAATACACGCTCTCGACACTGAAGGGGGAGCGCAGCGTGGCCAGCGCCACCGAGGAAGAAATTTACGGCAAGCTGAAGCTCGACTGGATACCGCCCGAGTTGCGCGAGAACACGGGCGAAATTGAAGCCGCCGAAGAACACCGCTTGCCGAAGCTCATCGAACTCGGCGACATCCGCGGCGATCTGCAGATGCACACGACGGCGAGTGACGGCGCAAATTCAATCGAAGAGATGGGGCGCGCGGCCCGCGAGCTCGGATACGAGTACATCGCGCTGACCGATCACAGCAAGGCCGTGACCGTGGCGAACGGGATGGATGAAAAGCGGACACTCGAGCAGATCCGCAAGATTCACGCGGCAAACGAACGCATGGAAGGAATCCGCCTGCTGGCGGGCTGCGAGGTGGACATTCTCAAAGACGGGCGGCTCGATCTGGACGACGAAGTGCTCGCGCAACTCGACGCCGTCGTGTGTTCGGTGCATTCGTACATGAATCTCGATCGTGGCGCGATGACCGAGCGATTGCTCGCGGCCATCGAGAACCCGTACACGCAGATTCTGGCCCATCCCACGGGACGGATTCTGCTGCGGCGCGACGCGTTTGAGTATGACATGGAGAAGATCATGGACGCCGCGCGGCGGCACGGCGTCGTGATGGAATGCAACGCAGCCCCCGGGCGGCTGGACTTGCGCGACACGTACCTGCGCATGGCGAAGGATCGCGGCGTGCGCATCGTAATCTCAACCGACGCGCATTCAACGCGATCATTGGGATGGATGCGCTACGGCGTGGGCATGGCGCGGCGCGGATGGCTCGAAAAACACGATGTCATCAACACGCTTCCGCTCGAGAAGCTGCTGGCCGCACTGCGCCCGAAACCCGGCACGAAGCCTCCGGCCGCGAAGGACTCCAGGAAATCGAAGCGCAAGTAGGCGTCCCGCCCACGGCTCATCGTTCGGATCAACGCGCTTTTCAAGGCAGCGGATAGACGATCAAGTTTGCGTGGGCGAAATCAATGACGGCGATGTCACGGCCGTCGGGAGAGATCGCGAAGGCGGGATATTCGAGGTCGTGAAAAATCGGTTGGGGAATAACCTCGGGAATTGGAATTGCAGTCCCAGGCCGCGGAACACTGAGCGGCGGCAGCTGGATCCAAACAATGTCGCGAGTATTGTGCGCGGGCCCTCGCTTGAGAAGAATACGAGAGTCATCCTGGGCCCAGAAGTAAGTGCCTACGGCGACATGTGCGCGAGCGACACGCTGCGGGGAATCCAGGTCGCGAATTTCGATGACTTCGGGATCGATGAAGTAGGCCACTCGCCGCCCGGAAGGGGAAATGCTCAGGCCGGAAAGGTACGCGTCGAGATTCGCGAGCTCGCGAACGGTTTGGTGCTCAAGGTCGAGCCAGACCAATTTGATCGTGCCGGATCGCGAGCCGCTCAGTTCAACGCCCACGCCGCCCTGACGCGCAGGCTCCCATGCCACATCGGCAAATCCGTGGCCGGCGAACAGCGGAGCGCTGCTGCCGGAAGTCGGGTGGAGCTGCGTCACGGCAAAGGGACCAGCGGCGGAAGTGGCCTGGCTTAGATAAACGAGGGTATCGTTGTCGGAGAGCCATTGCGCGTCGCCGGCGCCGGCAACGAGACTGTCCCCGCCCTGGACTGTGATCTCGCGTCCCGTGTCGTCCAGCAAGAGTGTTTGAATTCCCTGAGAAGTGCCGCCGCGCGCGTTCGTGAACTTGGTGGTGAGAAGTTCCACTGCCAATTGCTTGCTGTCGGGCGACCAGCGGAATGCGCGGACGGTGTAACTGAAGGGGGCGTCCCCGCGCGTGAACTTTTCGCCCTCAATCAGGCGCCGCTTGTTGCCGCTCGGCGCGACGATCCAAATGTCGTCCCGTTCATAGATCGCCTTCTTGACGTGAAAGATCTGGCGAACCGAGTAGGCGATCCGGCCGTCGGACGCGTACCCAAACGAAGTGCAGTCCTCCTGAACACGCAGAATGGGGCGCTCCTCCTGAGCGAAAAAGGGAATCGCAGCGGCCAGAAGAAAGGCGGCCGCGACGAAGATGATCCGCGCCGGCGCGAACCGGAGCGCGGAGGAATCTTGCCGGCCCATATGTACTGTCGTGCGGCGCTCGCTCGAATGTAAGGGGCTGGTCGAAATGGGCACGATTCAGGCCTTGGTCTTCCTTTGAGATTGGATGCGCCGGATCTCCTCCAGGCGTTGCCTGAGCCTCTGCTCGAATCCCTGGTCGGTGGGCTGGTAATACTTCCGATCCGCGAGGCTATCGGGCAAGCAGGTCATGCCGGTCAGTTTGTCCGCGGCATTGTGGGCGTACTCGTATCCTTTGCCGTAACCGATATTGGCCATCAGACCCGTGACGGCGTTGCGCAAGTGCAGCGGCACGGGTTCGGAGCGAGTCTGCTCGATATCGCCGGTGACGGCGCCGTAGGCGGTATAAAGCGCGTTGGACTTCGGCGCGAGGGAAAGATAGACCGCGGCCTGCGCAAGCGCGAGATTGCCTTCCGGCATGCCGACGAACTCCACGGCGTGCATCGCGGCAATCGTCACGGCGAGCGCGCCGGGTTCGGCGAGGCCGATGTCTTCGCTCGCCATGCGAACCAGACGGCGCGCGACGTAGAGCGGGTCTTCGCCCGCTTCGAGCATACGCGCGAGCCAGTAGAGCGCGGCGTCCGGATCGGAATTGCGCACGGACTTGTGCAGCGCGGAGATGATGTTGTAGTGCTCCTCGCCGGCCTTGTCGTAGAGCAGGAATTTGCGCTGGAACATCTGGTTGAGCAGTTCGGCGGAGATGACGCGCCTGCCCTCCGCGTCCGGCGTTGCGGCGCGGGCGGCGGCCTCGAGCGTGTTGTAGGCAGCGCGCGCGTCGCCGCCGGAGAAAACGGCGATGCGCTCGAGCTCGGCGTCGTCCACCTGCGACGGCTTCGCGGCCCAGGCCGCGTTCGGAATCGGCGAGCGCGCGGCGCAGAAGCGACGACGATGTCCGCGGTGGAGAGCGCGCCGAGCACGTAGACCTTCGTGCGCGAAAGCAGCGGCGCGATGACCTCGAACGAGGGATTCTCCGTCGTCGCGCCGATCAGCGTGATGTTGCCGGCTTCGACGTGGGGGAGGAAGGCGTCCTGCTGCGCCTTGTTGAAGCGATGCATCTCGTCGATGAAGACGATGGTGCGCCGGCCGGAGTGCCGCGAGCGCTCGGCCGCGGCCATGACGTCCTTGATTTCCTTGATGCCGGTGAGCACGGCGCTGAACGCGACGAACTCCGAGCGCGTGAGGCGCGCGATGAGCCGCGCGAGCGTCGTCTTGCCGCAGCCGGGCGGGCCCCAGAGAGCATCGAGACCCGAGTTCGTCGCGCTCGATCTGCGTACGCAGCGGCTTGCCCGGCCCGAGCAGCGCCTCCTGGCCGATGAATTCCTCGATCGTGCGAGGGCGCATGCGGTCGGCAAGCGGACGGGAGGCCCCGCCTTCGTCCTGCGGTTCGAATCTAGCGAAGAGGCTCATGTGAGATTGCTTCTCTGGCGCGCGGCTTCGTACAGCAGAATCGCGGTGGCAGCGGCGGCGTTCAGTGATTCCAGCGCGCCGGGCTGCGCCGCTGCTTGTGGAATCGTGACGCGCATGTCCGCCGAACGAACGACGTCGTGCGGCAATCCTGCGCCCTCGTTGCCAATCCATACCGCCGAAGGACCCCGCCAGTCAATTTCCCAGGGGCGGCGCAGCGGGGAAGAGCTTCCTTGGAATCCGGAACGGGCGGCCTCGCGCGTGGATTCGATTCAGCACGGCAGGCCGCGTAGATCCGGATGCTTGCCATGCGAAGCTGAAGGAGCAGCGCCGCGCTTTGCACGCCGCGCAGAAGGGGGAGGCGCAGCGCCGAGCCCGCCGACGCGCGAAGCGCCTTCGGCGCGAGCGGATTCGCCGTGCCAATGCCCTCGGCTGCGCACGTGGCGACGCCGGACGCCCCAAGTCCTTCCGCCGCGCGCAGGATCGCGCCCACGTTGCCCGGGTCTTGCAGACCGGCGAGAACCACGATCAATGGCGTTCCGCGAGCGAGGTCTTCAAACGCCCACGCGCGTGGATAGACCAGCGCGGCGATGCCTTGCGGCGTCTCCGTCGCGGCGACGCTCGCGAACAGGTGGTCGCTCGTCCGCAGAAGGCGCGCGCCCTCGGGAAGGAGCGGCCGCAAAGTATCGAGCCGCCGCTCGCCGGAGGACGAAATGAGGATGGCCTCCACGCGCACTTCGGCCGCGAGGGACGCTTCCACCAAGTGGGGTCCCTCGATAGCGATCGAGCCGTCCGGTGATTCCGCGCCGGCAAGCGCCGCGCGGAAACCCTTCAGCCAGCGATTATCGCGGCTGGAAATCTCCTCCGGCGAACGGGGGTGCCGTGAACCCGGCGAGCCCGGTGAACTGGACCGAATGCTGCGCGCGGCCTTCATCTTCAGCAGCCTAGCAAAGCGCCTGGTTGTGGTCAAAGAGCGCGCATGGTTATTGCGCGGGGCAGGCGGCTATGGTAGCGTGCTGAACTTAATGGGCTCTGGACACGCTGCGGAGTTCATCGCGCATTTGTGTGTGGCTGCCCAACGTAACAAGGCGAAAAAACTTTGCCTGCTGAGCTTCTGAAAGTTTCCGCGGAAGCACCCGATCCGGTTACGATTCGCTACGCAGTCAATCTAATTAGCGAAGGGAAAGTCATCGGCATTCCCACCGACACGTTCTACGGGCTCGCGGCCGATCCCTTCAACCTCGCCGCAGTGCAGCAGATTTATCGCGTAAAAGGCCGCCCGGACAATCGGGCCCTGCCCATCCTGGTAAATTCCATCGCTCAGGCAGCCACGTTGGTGCGCGAATTGCCTGATAATTTTCTCAAGTTGGCGAAGGCGTTCTGGCCCGGTGGTCTCACGCTTGTGGTCGAAGCCTCGAACCGGCTGCCGTTGCGGGTCACCGGCCTTACGGGGCGCGTAGCCCTGCGCTGGCCGAACTCTCGCGTGGCCTGCGCGCTGATTGACGGGTTCGACGGGCCGATCACAGGCACCAGCGCCAACGTCTCAGGTTCTCCTTCGTGTTCGACCGGGGACGAATTGATGGAGCAATTAGGCAACCGACTTCCCCTCGTCCTCGATGCGGGCGAAACCGGCGTCGGCCTCGCCTCTACAATCGTGAGCCTTAGCGAGGATAAGTGGCACGTCATCCGCGAAGGCCTCGTCCCCGAAGCCGATATCCGCGACGCTCTGGCGTAGCGGCTCTGTAAGCGCAGTCCCTCCACCATCTTTCTCTTTGCTTGCTCCGGCCGCGCATCTGCGTTCCGCGGTTAGTTCGCGGTGATCGAAGTGAGGAAGTCGAAATCGCCGGTGGGGGAGAGCTGAAGATTCGCGATCCGCGCGCGATGCACGCAGACGTTGTCGTTGAACCAGAGGCTGATGTAGGGGACGTCTTCGGCCACAAGCTGTTGCACCTGCGCGAAAATCAATTTGCGGCGCTGCAGGTCCTGTTCGAGGCGCGCCTGCCGCAGCAGGGCATCGAGCTGGGGATTGCGGTAGTGGCCGCGATTGAAACCGTAGGGCGGGATCCGGTCGGATCCAAACACCAGGGCGAAGAAATCGGGCACTGCGTTCGAACCTACCGCTCGCATGGTGAATAGCTCGAAGCTCCCGCGCGTGACGTCTCCATAAAACGTACCAAACTCCAGTGGGTGGATTTCGAGGTCCACCCCAACCTTCTTCCACTGCTCGCGCAAGACGGAGCTATAGAGCCGCGTGGATTCCTCGGTGGAAGTTTTCAGCGTGAGGCGCAGGCGCATGCCGCCGAGTTCCGCGCGCCGGGGAAAGCCGGCAGCATCGAGCAATCGCTCGGCGCGGGCGGGATCGTAGGGATAACGCGCAATGTCCGGCGTGTACGCCCAACTCTCCGGCGGCAGGGGCCCATCGGCGAGGCGAGCCTGTCCGCGTAGGAGGTAACGCACAATTTCATCGCGGTTCGTAGCGTACGCCAGCGCCTGCCGGACTTCGCGATGCGCCACGGCGGGATCGTCAAAATTGAATGCGATGTACGTGTAGTGCGTGCCGGGTTGATCGGCCACCGCAATCCCGCGCTCGCGCGCCAGAACGGGCATCATGTCCGGCGAAAGGGAACTCAATTCGAGGTCGGCCGAGCCTTTTCGCAATTCGAGTGCGCGCACAATCGCCTCCGGAACGATCCGGAACCGCAGTTGCGAAATCTTCGGCGCGGCGCCGAAATAGTCCGGATTGCGTTCGAGGACGACTTCGCTATCCTCGGTGGCGCTCACAAATCGAAATGGCCCGCTGCCCACGGGGTGCCGGCCGAAATCCGCCGGCGCGCCCGCGGGAACGATTCCAACCGAGGGCCGCACCAGCCCCCAAGGAAACGAGGAATCCGGCTCGCTCAGGTGAAAAATGACGGTCGCCGGGTCGGGCGCTTCAATCGAACGAACCATGTCGAACGAGCCGCGCTTCGCCGAGACGATCGGCCCGCTCGCGCCGGCCGAGGCCGTTCCCATGATCGAATCGAACGTGAATTTGACGTCCGCCGACGTGAGCGGCCTGCCGTCATGAAAGCGCACGCCGGGCCGCAGATGAAATATCCAAGTGAGCGGATCGGGCTCTTCCCAACTCGCCGCTAAATCCGGCTGGATATTCATTTTCCCGTCGAGCGAGACGAGACTGTTGAACAGCAAGCCGTCAATGTCTTCGGACTGCGCGTCGGTGCCGATGCGAGGATCGAGATTCGCCGGCATGGATTCGATGAGGAACGTCACCGTACCCGGCTCGGGATGCGGCGCGCTCGAACAGGAAAGCAGAAGCAGGGTAGCGGCAAGGCACGAAAGCAAGATGGACAGGGCGGAAGATCGCGCGCGAGGCATCGGCTCAACTTTCCGGTGAAGCGTAACAGATTTTGCCGAGGAGCGCCGGGCGCGCGGCGCCGGTGGCGCTCGGAACGTTCGAGGGCGGCGATGCAGCGTCTCCCACGCAAGAATCGCGAAGGCGAATGCTTCCTTTGCGTTCTCGGGAACGCCGAGTTCGCCCGAGTGAACCACGCGAACATCGCCGAGCGCGGCAGCCAGTTGCCCCACGAGGAGCGGATTGCGCGCTCCGCCGCCGGAAACAATCAATTCGTTGATGCGCGCTCGGCGCGGCACCCAGCGGTGAATCGCATCCACAATGGAGAGCGCCGTGAGGACGGTTGCCGTGCGAATCAAATCGGCGTGTCGCGCACGGCGGGCAGCGCCATTGGCGAGCAGGCGCCGGACATACGTTTCGCCGAACTGCTCGCGGCAGGCGGTTTTGGGCGGCGGCGTGAGGAAATACTCGTGCGCAAGAAGCGCGTCGAGCAATTCCGGCAGCAGCGTGCCGCGCAACGCAATCTTCGCATCGAGATCGAAGCATTGGCTGCCACTGGTGGCCCGTCGAACGAGCGCGTCAATGACCATGTTGCCCGGGCCGGTGTCAAACGCGACGACATCGCCCAGCGCAGCTCCCGCGGGAATGACGGTGATATTGGCGATTCCTCCGATATTGAGGGCGATCCGCCCGCGACGCGCGTCGCGGAACAGAAAATAATCGACGAAGGGCACCAGCGGCGCGCCTTGTCCCCCGGCGGCGATATCGGCGGGACGGAAATCGGCAACGGCGGTGATCCCCGTGCGTGCGGCGATTACGGCGGGTTCGCCAATTTGAAGCGTGGAAGCAGTGCGCGCGCCGAGAAACCGCGTGGGAGCGCCCTGGTGAAAGATTGTTTGCCCGTGCGAACCGATTGCCGCAATGCGTTGCGGCTGCACGCGCCAGCGCCGGCATGCCGCGAGCGCGGCCCGCGCGAATTCTTCACCGACGCGAAAGTTGAGCTGGCTGATTTCTCCCGCCGACGCGGCCTTTCCCTCCGCGACGCGCAAAACTTCGTCGCGCAGAGCGCGAGGATACGAGTGCGATGCGAAGCCTAGGAGCCGGGCGGCGGGGAATCCACTGCGGCTTGCGTCCTCGACGCGAACCAAAGCCGAGTCGATTCCATCGGCCGAGGTGCCCGACATCATTCCCAGCAGCAACGCGGTACGGGGTCGCGAGCGGCTCATGAGATCTGCTTCTTCAACTTCGCCAGAAGATTGAGCGCGTCGATCGGCTTGAGATTATCGAGATCGGCGCCGCGCAGCGCTTCGAGAATATCGCGGTCGATTGCGGTGAAGAGCGCGGGCTGCGAGGCGGCGCGGCCGTTTGTTTCCGGCGCGCCGGGCGAAAGTTCCGTGCTCAATTCGTGCTCGGTCTGCTCGTGCCGCTTGAGGATTTCGCGAGCGCGTTCGATGACGGCGCGCGGCAACCCGGCCAGACGCGCGACTTCAATGCCGTAACTTTTGTCGGCGCTGCCCTCCTCCACGCGGCGCAGAAATACGATCTCGGTCGGCGTCTCGCGAACGGAAACGTGAACGTTGCGCACGCCGGGCAGAATCTCAGCCAGCTCGGTCAGTTCGTGGTAGTGCGTTGCGAACAGCGTGCGGGCGCGCGTGTGCGCCTGCAAATGTTCGACGACGGCCCAGGCAATCGAGAGCCCGTCGAATGTCGCCGTTCCCCGGCCGACTTCATCGAGAAGAACCAAACTCGACGGCGTGGCTGTGTTCAGGATTGCGGCGACCTCGCTCATCTCGACCAAGAACGTCGAGCGGCCGCGCGCCAGATTGTCCGAGGCGCCGATGCGCGTAAAAATGCGGTCGGTGATTGGCAACCGCGCTTGCTCGGCCGGAACGAATGAGCCCATCTGGGCCATGAGCACCGTGAGCGCCGCCTGGCGAAGATAAGTGGACTTGCCGCCCATGTTGGGCCCGGTGATGAGCAGAATCTGCTGCGACGCCGGATCAAGATAAAGATCGTTGGGAACGAACCGCTCGCCGCGCTGTTCGAGGAGCCGCTCGATGACGGGATGCCGGCCGGCAACAATCATCAATTCGCCGGTGCCCACGAATTGCGGCCGCGCGTAGTTGTCGCGAGACGGCGAGCCGGGCGAAGTCAGGCGAGCACGTCGAGTTGCGCGATGGCGGCCGCCGTCTTGCGCAGGCGCGGGGCATGGGCGCCGATCCACAGTCGCAACTCGGTGAACAGCTGCCGTTCGATCTCCGCAATGCGCTGATCAGCATCGAGGACTTTGCGCTCGTATTCCTTGAGCTCCGGCGTGGTAAACCGCTCGGCGTTGACGAGGGTTTGTTTCCGCTCGAAATCCGAAGGAGCCAGATGGAGATTCGGCTTCGACACTTCAATGTAATAGCCGAAGACCTGGTTGTAGCGGATTTTGAGCGAAGCGATGCCCGTGCGTTTGCGCTCCCGCTCTTCCATCGCGGCGATGATTTGCTTGCTGTGCTGGGAGAGTTCGCGCAACTGGTCGAGCTCGGCGTCGTAGCCCGCGCGGATCACTCCGGGGTCGGACGCCAGCGCGGGCGGATCGTCGGCGATGGCGCGCTCGACGCGCTCGCGCACGTCGGCCAAATCGTCGAGCTCCTCGCGAAGCTGCGCGAGCTTCGCGGTTCTGCCGCGAGCCAAGAAATCGCGCAGCAGCGGTACTTGCGCGAGCGTCTGGCGCAAGCCGAGGAGGTCGCGCGGCGTCGCTACACCGAGCGTAATGCGCCCGGATAAGCGCTCGAGGTCCTGAACGATCGCGAGGTCGCGGCGAATTTCCTCGCGCAGAACCGTTTGAGCCACGAAATCAGCAACCGCATCGAGCCGCGCTTCGATTTCGGCGCGGTCCAGTTCGGGACGCAGGATCCACGCCCGGAGCCGCCGCGCACCCATGACCGTCGAGGTCTCATCGAGCGCGGCAAACAATGTGACGGCGGCGCCGCGCACCGCGTCTTCGGAGAAAAGCGGCGCGATCAGTTCCAGGTTGCGGACGGTCACGCTGTCGAGAATCATGGCGTCCGCTTGTTCGTAGTAGCGAATGCGGTCCAGATGGCGCAGGGCGTCTTCCGCTTTGGTTTCCCCGGCGCCCTTGGCCGACGTTTCGCGGAGATAGTGGATCAAAGCGCCGGCGGCGCGGGTGGCTTCGGGATGATCGGCCAGACCGAATCCTTCCAGTCCGGCCACGCCGAACTGCTCGCGTAGAAGGCGATCGGTGTAGTCGAGCCGAAACGCCCATTCTTCCAGGCGGGTCTCGACGACGTCGCGAAGATCGAAGCGCGCGGCGGAGGCGCCGTCGGAGTCCCTGGACGCCGGGGCCCCGAACAGGCCGGTCTGACGCGGCAAAAGAACTTCGCGCGGGTGGAGGCGTTGCAGGTCGTCGCGCAGCTTCTCATCCGCACCCGGGCCGGCGAATTCGGTGGCCCAGGCTTCCCCCGTTGAGACGTCGGCGTAGGCGAGACCCACGGCCGAGCCTGCCGCGGAAGGCGCCACGACCGCGAGGAAATTGTTCTCTCGCGGCTCCAGCACGTGGAGGTCTGTGGCCGTGCCGGGCGTAATCACGCGCACGACCTCCCGCCGCACGAGCTTCTTGCCCGGGCCCGGCTGCTCCATCTGGTCGCAAACGGCGACCTTGTATCCCGCGCGCAGCAGCCGCGCGACGTAGGATTCCGCGGCGTGATAGGGAACGCCGCACATCGGCACGGGCTCGCCGCGCTCGCGATTGCGCGACGTCAGAGTGATTTGCAATTCGCGCGAGGCCGCGATCGCGTCCTCGTAGAACAGCTCGTAGAAATCGCCCAGGCGAAACAGCAAGAGCGCGTGCGGGTAGCGCGTCTTGATCGCGTGGTACTGGCGCATCAATGGGGTGACTGGTTCGGTCATGGAATAGCCGGGGAATGGCCCGGCGGCGCTGGGGCATTATACTCATTCATTGTGCGGACCGGGCACTACGAGGTCGAGATCAAGCTGGCGGTGAGGGACGCAGCGGGCCTGCGCCGCAGGCTAGCGCGTCTCCGCGCGAGGGAGGTTTCTCCGCGCGTCCTGGAGCAAAACACCCTCTACGACACGCCGGACGGAGGTCTCGCGCGCCACGGCCAATTGATTCGCCTGCGAACGGAAGTCCCCGCGCCCAAAGCGAACAGGCGCTCACGCGCCGGACGCGGACGAAATGCGGGTTCTTCTCCCCTGCGTGCCGTGTTGACTTACAAAGGGCCGATGCAACGGGTGGACGAACCCGCACAGTCACTCGGCCGGCGCTTCAAGATTCGCGAGGAATTTGAAGTTGTGGTTGAGAATGGGGAGCAGATGCGCCTGATCCTGGAGGCGCTGGGCTTGCGGCCGCTTTTCCGGTACGAAAAATATAGGACCGCCTACCGGTTGCCGCGCGTAGCGGGCGCCAAGATCGATCTCGATGAGACGCCCATTGGGGTGTTTCTGGAGCTGGAAGGCGCCCCGGCGGGAATCGATCGGGCCGCGGCGGCACTCGGTTATACCGTGAACGACTACATTTTGCAGTCTTACGGGGCGCTGTACATCAGGGATTGCCGAAAACACGGCTTGGAACCGAAGGACATGCTCTTTTCGCGCAAGAAATCGTCTGAATAGTCATTCTTTGCTTGACAAAGTCACTCGCTCCATTTAACTAGATAAATTCTGAGGAGAGTTGTTTCCGATGAATGTTTCGACCGAATCGGAGCCTGGCCCTAGTCGCGTAACGAGGAGCGGCGTCGCGCGGGCGGATCATTCCGCCGCGAAGGCCTGGCTTGGGTTCTCGAAGTCCGATGGAAACAGCTTTTTGACGCATCGCGTCGAGGTCTTACCCGGCTAGCGGACATCGTCTTTCCGGATGATCCGCGGTCGGGCATTTCACTCGGCCGCGGTTTTTTATTTGCGCCCGGCCCGGAACGCCCCGGGCGCAGCCGGAAGGAGCCACGATGCTGCATGCCACAGAACTGCTGGGCGGGGAAGCATACGATTCGGCCGGAAACTTCGTCGGCCGAGTGACCGAACTCTTCCTCGAACCCGCCGACCAGCCCAACCGCGTGGCGCGCGTCCTGCTGGGCCGCGGCAAGTACCTGCCGTTGGTGGCCCGCTACGATCACATCGGCTTCGTCGCACCCGGAGTCATCAAGCTGAACGTGGAGGAAAAGGCGCTCGACTACTACGGCCCGAACGAGAGCTGGCTGGCGGTGGGCAAGGATCTCCTCGATCAACAGATCATCGACACGAGCGGACGCAAGGTCGTTCGAGTGAACGACATCGATCTCGCCGAACAGCGCACGAACGGCACAGTGGAACTTCGCGTGACGCAAGTGGACGTTGGCTTGACCGGCGCGGCGCGGCGTCTCTTGCAGGGCCTCGCTTCGCCCGGCCTGATCCGGCGGCTGCAGGAAAAGCTGCCGACGCGAGTGATTCGTTGGGAGTTTGTGAATCTCATCGAGCCGGACCCGCTGCGGCGCGTCAAGTTGCGCATCACAAACCAGCAACTTGCCCGGATGCACCCGGCGGACCTGGCCGACATCATGGAAGATTTGTCTACCGCGGAACGGCAGGGAATTATCGCCTCGCTCGATGAGGAGACGGCCGCCGAAGCGCTGGCCGAGTTGGACAAGCGGCTGACCAAGGAAATCGTCGAGACCATGACTCCCGACAAGGCGGCCGACATTCTCGAGGAGATGGATCCGGACCAGGCCGCCGATGTGCTCGCCGATCTCGCTCCGGAACATTCGCGGGAAGTTCTCCAGGAGATGCCGGGCAACGAGGCGCGCGACGTTCGCGCCCTGTTGCAATTCGAGGAAGACACCGCCGGCGGCATGATGAACACCGAATTCGTTTACGTCGGCGAGACCGCGCGCCGCGACGAAGTCGTAAGCTGGATTCGCTCTCGCGACGTCAACATGGAGTCGCTCGACAGCGTGTTTCTGATCGACAACGGCGCCCGTTTTTCCGGCGTCGTATCGGTCGGGCGGCTGTTACTCGCCGGCCCCGAGCAGCAAGTGGTGGAACTGAAGTCCGAGCCGCTGGTTTCGGTCCGGCCTGACGCGAATGAAAAGGAAGTGTTCGATCTTTTCGACAAGTACAACCTGCGCAGCCTGAGCGTGGTGGACGCGAACGGCCGTCCCATCGGATCGATCGCCGTGGACGACGTCATCACTCGAATGCACCGGCAACTATGAACTGGGCTTCCATCACCGAACGCACCGAGGCGTGGCGCGCGCGAGCGGGCGAGTGGGGCAAGCGCACGCGCACGATGCGCCGCCGTCTGCTTCTATTCCTGGCGGTGGTGGGCCCGGGCGTCATCACGTCGAATGTGGACAACGACGCCGGCGGGATTTCCGTTTACTCGCAGGCGGGCGCGAAGTTCGGCTACATGCTGCTGTGGTCAATCATCCCCATGACGATCGCCCTGTACGTGACCGAAGAGATGTGCGCACGAATGGGCGTGATCACCGGCAAAGGCCTCTCGGATCTGATCCGCGAGGAATTCGGCTTCCGGCCCACCTTTTTCCTTATCCTGATAGGTTTCGTGGTGGACATGGGCAACGTGGCCGCCGAGTTTGCAGGGGTAGCCGCCTCGGGCCAGATTTTTCACATCTCGAAGTATATTTCCGTCCCCATCGCGGCGATCGTCGTGTGGATACTGGTCATGCGAGGAACGTACCGCCAGGTGGAAAAGATATTTCTCGTCGCCTGCCTCTTTTACGCTTCCTACGTGTTTTCGGCCTTTTTCGCCAAGCCGAATTGGCTTCTGGCGGCGAAGTACACCGTCATCCCGTCGGTCCATCTCAATGCTGGCTATCTCCTGATGCTGACTGCGCTGGTGGGCACAACCATCGCTCCCTGGCAGTTCTTCTACATGCAGGCGAGCTTCGTCGAAAAGCGGGTCGGCAAGAAACAGTACCCGCAGGCGCGCGCGGACGTTATGATCGGCAGCATCTCCTGCATGATCGTGGTCTTCTTCATCATCGTTTGCACGGGAGCCACGTTGTACATTCACGGCCACCGCAACATCGTGGATGCGGGCGAGGCGGCGCAGGCGCTGGTTCCTCTCGCCGGGCGCTGGGCTGCGCTCCTGTTCGCGTTCGGACTGCTGAATGCGTCTCTGTTCGCCGCGTCGATCCTGCCGCTTTCGACCGCGCACGTGATCTGCGAGGGCATGGGATTCGAGGCCGGCATCGACCATAAATTCAAGGAAGCGCCGATCTTCTACAGTCTCTACACCGCAATGATCGTTGTGGGCGGGGCCGTGATTCTGATACCGCACGCGCCGCTCAGAGGATTCTCATTCTGTCGCAGGTTGGCAACGGCATCTGGCTGCCGATCGTATTGATCTTCATGCTGCTCCTCGTAAATCGCCGCGACCTGATGGGCGAGTTCGTGAACACTCCCACATTTAATGTGATCGCCTGGGTCACCGCGATCGCCATGATTGCGCTGACTCTGATTCTGGTCTATACGGCCATCTTCCCGACGCCGATGCCGGGCATCTTGCTGTACCCTTAGGGACGCATGGGCGGCGCGGGTTGCGGGCGACGGAGCGGTGTGTTAGTTTGCCCTCTTAGAACCGTGTTGTTTCAATTCATTGCCAGCTTGCCGTTCATAGGAAAGGGATCGTGAAGGCCCCGCAACAACTGGAACCCTCCAGCAAGGAAGAAGCTCGACTGCTGGAACAGATCGACCGCAAACGCCTGCCCGAGCACGTCGCCGTCATCATGGACGGCAACGGCCGCTGGGCGCAGCGCCGCCACTTGCCGCGGATCGCGGGGCATCGCGCCGGCGTGCGCGCAGCCCGGGGAATCATCGAGACCTGCGCAAACTTGGCGATCCCCGCGCTCACACTCTACGCTTTCTCGATGGAGAACTGGCGCCGGCCGAAACACGAAATTGATTTCCTGATGCGTTTGCTCCGCGAGTATCTGCGCAAGGAATTGCCCGTCATCCACAAGAACAATATTCGCCTGCTCGTGATCGGCCGGAGCGACCAATTGCCCCAGGCTGTCCGGGCCGATCTGGATCGGGCCAGCGCTCTGACGGCGAAAAACACGGGCATGAAGCTGGCCGTGGCGCTGAATTACGGCGGCCGCGCGGAGTTGGTGGACGCCTTCAACGCCATCTTCGAGCGCGTGCGGAACAACGGTCTGGGGACGTTCCGTGTGGATGAGGAGATGATCTCCCGGCATCTGTACACATTCGGGTTGCCCGATCCCGATCTCCTGATTCGCACGAGCGGCGAGATGCGCGTGAGCAATTTTCTCCTTTGGCAGATTGCCTATGCCGAAATCTACGTCACCGAAACGCTCTGGCCCGATTTTTCGCGGGCCGAGCTGTACAAGGCGTTGCTCGAATTCGAGCGCCGCGAGCGCCGCTACGGCGGGCTGGCTGCGAAGTCGCAGCGAGAGACGGCGTGACATTTCTCGCGACCTTCCGTTGATGCCGCGATTGCAATCCATTCTGAATTGTCCCGGCGCGCGAATGTTTTCCGGAGGCGCGCGTTGACCTCGTTGCGCGTGCTGACGGCCGTGGTGCTGATTCCGGTCGTTGTCGGAATCGTCTGGTGGGGCACTCCCGCGCTGGTGACGGCGCTGGCGGCCTTGGTCGTGCTGCTGGCCCTGCTCGAATTCTTCGCGCTCGGTGAGCGCGTCGGCCTCCGAGGCTATCGCTTCTGGACGTGCACCGTGGCGGTCGCCATGCTCTTCGAACAGTGGCTGGCCAGCCAGGCTGCGCGCACCCACATCAGTTCTCACATCGAAATGTTGTACCTTCCGGCGGGATTCACTCTTTCGCTTCAGTTCTTACTCATCGTTTTCGTGATCGGAGCCGCCGGCCTGGCGGTTTTTGGCCGCACGGCTCTCTCGGATATTCTTCCCGATCTTTCCATCAGCTCCGCGGCTCTTCTGTTCATTGCCATTCCGTTCAGCGCCGCGATTCGGATCGACGCCATCAGCCCGCGATTGCTTCTGTTCGCCCTCGCGATGATCTGGGTGGGCGACACGTTTGCCTATTTCTGCGGGCGCTGGTTTGGCAGGCACAAACTCGCGTCGCAATTGAGCCCCGGCAAGACGTGGGAGGGTGCGGCGGCGAACCTGGCAGGCTCACTTCTCGTGGGCGTTTTGTTCGCGCGCTGGGTGGACATTCCCAAGGTTCACATGCTCGTGATGGCGGGGCTGGCAAATGCCGCGGGCCAGATCGGTGATTTGCTCGAGTCGGGGTACAAGCGGTGCGCGGGCGCGAAGGACTCCGGTTCGCTTCTGCCGGGGCACGGCGGAATTCTCGACCGCATCGACGCACTCATTCTTTCGCTTCCGGTGGTCTGGTACTATCTTCAGTTGGTCCTGGCGCGGCAGTAGCGGCCCGCGATTCGCACGAAAGGCGCCCTTTGAAATCAATATCCATTCTCGGTTCGACCGGCTCGATAGGACGCCAGTGTCTGAGCGTGGTTGAGGCTATGCCCGGGCGATTTTCGGTCGCGGCACTGGGAGCGGGCTCCAATCTCGAGGAAATGGTTGGCCAGATTTCCCGGCATAGGCCGGAGCTTGTATCGGTCGCGGACGCGAATCGCGCAGCGGAGCTTGTCGAACGCCTACGAGCTGCGGGCCACGCGCCGTTGCCGGAGATTCAGCACGGGGCTGCGGGCTTGCTTGCCGTGGCGACGCATCCGAAGGCGGAAATCGTCGTTTCGGCCGCCGTCGGCGTCGTCGGGCTGGAGGCTACCTACGCGGCCGTGCGTGCGGGCAAGCGCGTCGCGCTCTCGAACAAGGAAGTGCTGGTGGCGGCGGGCGAGCTGGTGATGGCGGCCGTGCGCGAAAGCGGCTGCGAGCTGCTTCCGGTGGACAGCGAGCACAACGCGATTCACCAGTGCCTGCGCGCGGGCAGCCGCGGTGAGGTTCGCAGGCTCGTGCTTACCGCGAGCGGTGGCCCGTTCCGGCGCACTCCGCTGGCGCAACTCGAACACGTCACGCCCGAACAGGCGCTCGCTCACCCGAATTGGCGCATGGGCCGGCGCATCACCGTGGATTCCGCTACGCTGGTGAACAAAGGTTTCGAGGTCATCGAGGCGCGCTGGCTCTTCGACATGCGTCCCGACCAGATAGACGTCGTGATTCACCCGCAGTCCACGATTCACTCTATGGTGGAATATGTGGACGGTTCTATTTTGGCGCAACTCGGCCCAACCGACATGCGCATGCCCATTCAATATGCGCTAACCTACCCGGAGCGGGCTGCATCCAATGGGGTGGAGTTGGACTGGACGAGCCTGCGCCGCTTGGATTTCGAGCGGGTTTCGACGCGCCGGTTCCCGTGTTTGCGGCTCGCGCGCGAGGCGTTGCGAAAGGGCGGCGCTTGGCCGTGCGCGTTCAATGCCGCGGACGAGATAGCCGTGGCGGCGTTTCTCGACGGGAAGCTCGCGTTTTCTTCGATCGCGCGCGTGATCGAACACGTGCTCGAGGGAACTGCGCGCGTGAAGTTTGGCAGCATCGCCGACGTTCTCGCTGCCGACGGCGAGGCCCGGCGAAGGGCGTCCGAAGAGAGTGCGCGCCTGGCTGCATTGCCTGCGGCGCATTCGGCGGGGAATTGACTCGCCGTCGAGATACAATCAAGGGAGCGAACTAGACTAGCTTGGCATTCAACATACTCACAACCGGAATCGGAATCGTATTCGGACTCGGCCTGATGATCCTGGTCCACGAGTGGGGCCATTTCATCGTCGCCAAAGCGTTCGGCGTGCGCGTGGACGTGTTTTCGATCGGCTTCGGCCCGCGCCTGTTCGGAGTGAAGCGCGGCACGACCGACTACCGCTTCAGCGCGCTGCCGCTCGGCGGCTACGTGCGCATGGCGGGAGAAAACTCCTTCGAGGAACGAAAGAGGGAGCCTGACGAGCTGCTCTCCAAGCCGCGCTGGCAACGCGTCCTCATCGCCCTCGCCGGACCTGCGATGAATGTTCTCACGGCGTTCGTCATTATCACTGCTGTTTACATGCTCGGCATGGAACAGCCAGCGTTTTTCGACCAGAAGATTCAAATTGCCGGTGTTTATGACGACTCGCCGGCGGCCACATCGGGATTTCAGCCCGGTGATCGCATCGTGGCGCTGAATGGAGTGCAAGATCCAACGTGGGATCGTCTGTACCTGGACCTGTTGTTTTCTTTGCCGGGAAGCTCGCTCAATGCGACCGTGAATCGCAACGGCACGATGATTCCCGTAAAGATCGCCTCCGGAGTGGACGAAATCTCGGCCGTGGGTTATCCGGTGCCGCCGCGGGTGGCCATCCTCAGCGTGAGCACGGGAATGCCCGCGGATCGCGCGGGGCTGAAGGTTGGCGATCACATTCTTTCGCTGGATGGCGTGCCGCTTTCCAATCCATCGGAGTTGAGCGCTCGAGTTCAGAGGACGACCAGCGCTCCGGTCCAACTGGTGATTGAACGGGCAGGTCAACAGCTGTCGGTTGCAATTCGCCCGGAACTCAATGCGTCGCCCAAGGGCGGCCAGACTTGGCAAATTGGCGTCGGAATCGGCGCCGAGTTCCCACTGGCCCTCCGCCGCTATTCGTTCCTCGCCGCAATTGGCCACTCGGTTGAGTACAACACGTTTATGGCGAAACAGGTCGTTTTTGTCGTTGGCGATCTCTTCCGTGGCAGGGTCTCGCTGAAACAGCTTGAAGGGCCGCTCGGGATTGCCCGCGAATCGGGACGCGCCGCGCGCAGCGGCTATCGCGAACTGCTTCAACTGATGGCCACGATCAGCGTGAATCTGGCCGTGCTCAACCTCTTGCCCATCGGCCCGCTGGACGGTGGCCATATTATTCTTCTCGTGATCGAGGGAGGAATTCGCCGCGATCTGAGTCTGCGTTTCAAAGAGCGGTTCGTCACGGTCAGCGTCGTCTTCTTGCTGCTCGTTTTCGCGGTCGTGATGTACAACGACGTGTTAAGATTGTTCCCGCGTCTTTGAGATTTGCCCCATGCACACCCCCGCAGCACACCGCGTTTCCACTGGCGAGCGCATTAACGCCAATTCCCGGCCCGGCCAGCTCGAAAAGGCGCTGACGAAACGCCGTGTGCGGCTCACGCGGCAACGCCGTGTTCTGCTGCAGGTGATGGATCGCGCCGAACGGCATCTCGATGCCGGCGAAATCCTCGAACGCGCGCAGCGCCTGGATTCGCGCGTTCATCGCGTCACCGTCTATCGCACGATCGATCTGCTGAAACGCTACGGCCTGGTTGACGAACTCGATCTGCTGCATCTGCGCGGCGGGCAGCACTTTTACGAAAGCCACGGCCCGCGCGACCATATCCACGTCGCGTGCCTGCGCTGCGGCAAGGTGCGCGAGTTCGAGTCCGACCTGTTCGAGCAGTTGAAGCGGCAAATCGCCCGCGATTGCGGCTTCGATATCACCGTCACGCGCACCGAGGTCGGGGGCTACTGCACGAATTGCCGGCCCGAACCACGCGCTTAGCGTCGCGGGAGCGCCTTCAGGAATTTCTTGGCCGATTCCAAGTCTCGCGCGATCTGGCCGCGGAGTTCCTCGACGCTCGCGAACTTGCGCTCGTCACGCAGCCTTTCGAGGAATCGGAGTTCGATGCGGCCGTCCACGAGAGTCTCGGAAAAATCGAAGAGGTGGCTCTCGATCGCGAGGTCTTTGCCGTCCACGGTCGGCCGTACACCGACGTTTGTCGCCGAGCCGTACGCTCGATCGCCAATGCGTGTCTCTGTGACGTAGACGCCGGTCTTCGGCAATAGCTCTTGTTCGGCGGCGATATTGAGAGTCGGAAAAAGGATTGCGCGCCCGCGGCCTGCTCCCGTTTGGATCGCTCCCGTCAAACTGAACGCGTGGCCCAATAGCCGCTCTGCCTCCGACACGCGCCCCTCCGCCACCGCCGTACGAATCGCCGTGCTCGACACAATTTCGCCGCCGAGCCGCACGGGGGGCATCAACTCCACCGTGTAGCCGAAGCGATTCGCGCCATCTTCGAGCATGCGCGCGTCGCCTGCTTGCCGGTGGCCGAAGCGGAAGTGCGGCCCAACGAGAATCGCCGCCATGCCAAGCTTTTCCACCAGAATGCCGCTCAGAAATTCCTCAGCCGTCACTTGCGCGAGTTCCGCGTCGAACTTCAGGACGAGGGCGGCCTCAATGCCGAGAGCCGCAAATCCGGCGAGGCGCTGTTCGAGCGTGGCGATGAGCAACGGTGCCTTCCCCGGGCGCAGGATTCGCGAGGGATGCGGGTCGAACGTGACAACTCCCGGCAGCAACCCGGCTCCAGCAGCCTTGGCCGTCACGCGCTTGAGGACCTGTTGGTGGCCCAGATGCAGCCCATCGAAGCAGCCGACCGTCAGCGCAGAACGCTTTTGCGCGCCGCTCGCTTTGCCGTAGCGCGCGAGCCACTCGGACGGTGATCGCAATACTTCGAGCGGCATTACAATTTCACCTCGAATTCCAGACCGTCGTACGCAAGCTGCACGTTGGGCAGACCGAGCGATAGGAGGCGCGCGTTGGTCGCCGCGTGGGACAATTCGTGCGCGATGTGCGTGAACCACGCCCGCCGAGGCTTAAGTTCGCGCACGAGTTCGACGGCTTGTTCGACCGTCTGATGCATCGGGTGCGGCGTATCGCGCAGGGCGTCGAGAATGAAATCGTCAAGGCCGGCCAGCATTGCTTTCGAGGAATCCGGCACATGGCTGAAGTCGGTGAGATACGCGGCGCAGCCGAATCGAAATCCGAGCACGGTCAAATCGCCGTGAGCCGCAGGCACTGGCGTGAACTTCACTCCCATCAACTCGAACGGGCCGTCGATCGCGTGCAACTCCACAAGCGGAATTGCGGTGCCCGGCGGCGCGCCATCGAACGCGTAGGAAAAGGTTCGCCGCAGCGTCGCGAGCGTCGCGGCCGAGCCATACACGGGCATGGCGGCCTTCTGCCGGATGTTGTACGGCCGGATGTCGTCGAAGCCGAGTATGTGATCGGCGTGCGCGTGCGTCAGCACGACGGCGTCCAGCCGGTCAAGCCTCGCCTGCAACGCCTGAAAGCGAAAATCCGGCGTCGTATCAATGACGACGTTCGCGGGTCCGCGGCTCAACAGAATTGAAGGGCGCGTCCGCCGGTCGTGCGGATCGCTCGATTCGCAGACGCTGCAGTGGCACGCGAGCGTCGGCACGCCCATCGAGGTTCCGGAGCCGAGGACGCGAAGCCGCGGGGAAGGAGGACGCGCTTCAACGGACGAGGAGGGTGCGTTCAAGTGCGGGATTTGGCCTTTTCCTGCATGGCCTGCGCTGCGACCTTGGTCATCTCCATGAACGTCAGCTTCAAACTGCCCAGGACGTCCAGCAGCAGGCGGTCTTCTTCCGGCGCGAGATGGCCGCGCGTTTTTTCACGCAGCGCGTCCAGCATGTCGATCAGTTCCCGCGCGCCCTCGAGGTCGAGCATCGGCTGGCTGCTTCGCGGGTCGGGATAGGCGCCGAGCAGCATCGCCGCATTCTGCGCGATGAAATTCACCAGCGACTCGAATCCGCGCATCCGCTCGGGGACGTCCGCGGGCTCAGGCGGCGCTGCTGGTTCCGGCTGCTGCGGCACGGCCGACGGCCCGGCCGGCTTGGCGGCGCTCTGCTGCGGTTTCGGTGCTGCTACCGGCTCTTCGCGCCGCAGCTTCTCCTCCGCCGCAACTTCTTCCCGCAACTCACCCTCGGCGGTAAAAAGACGGCGGTCTACAACCTTGAAAGTCTCTTCGTGTTTGGGATCGGCCAACGGAATTTCCCTCAGGGCCTGCGCAGTACCCGCTATTTTTCGATTCAGTCTAGCATTCGCCCCCAGCGGCCCACAAGCCCGCTCGCGCCCGGGGACTCGGCCAGTTTCAGCGGGCAGCGAGGGGCCAGCTGCAGCGGCCTCGCTATCTTCAGAAAAGCGCGTCGCGCCCGCTGTGTCCGGCTTGGGTGGCGATAAGCCTGTTACCATGGGCGAGAACCACTTGTTTGATTAGTGCGTTGATCAGGAGGTTGGGGAATCTCTCTATGACGGGAACCAAGTACTGTCTTCTGGTGTCCTAAGAACAGCGCTATGTTCATTCTCACTGTGCACTGGGATTTACGATTATTGTGGGCTGTTCTTACCGTCACGGCTAGGTTCTATGTTCTTTGTCTGCTGGCGGCCGCGGCATACACGACATATATTCTTGCTCGGACCGTGTCTCGTCTTCGCCGTCTGCGAAAGGATGTAGCAACAACCGACAGGGCCTCTGTGAAGCGTCGCCTAATTGAAATGACCAGGGGGATTGAAACCCTGCGTCAGTTCCACACATTGCTTTTCTTCCTGTTCGGGATTGTTTTCGCAAATGAGGTGTTCGCCACACTACGAGCAATTGAGTACTCCTCGATGTCTCTTTCCGCAGCCAGGATTGACGTGTTTGAGCCAGTCACAGCATTCGCGCTTTTTGTCTTCGTGGTGCTTTTATTTCTCCACGCTTTTCAATGGATCGTGGCAGCCCGCCTGTGGTCATTTCTTGCAACTAACTTCAATCGCAGCCAACTTCTGGATGAATGATAACGGGACGCGTGGGGCAGACTCCTGGCAAGTCGGATAACGGGACATTGGAGGCGACCCAATAGACCGTCGATCCATTTCGATACGTCCTTCATCACCAGTTAACTGCTCCCGGCGGGCCGTGTTACTCCTCGAACAGTCTGCTCGCCGGAAGTCGATAGACAAATTGACCAGCTAGCCGCCGCGGCGGTGATTTGACACATTCGCCGAGCACTGCCTATATTGAATGATTCGCTGCTATGCGCTGGCTCGAACAAGCAATCCGCGAGTACGAACACGCCCGCTGGACCACTGACGACAATCGCCGCGTTCTGCCGTTCGAGTGGGGCTTAGAGCACATTGGCGGGCGCAGCGACGAGCCCGACCCGCGCGGCTATCTCAACCGCTGGGTTCCCGAAACCATCGCCCACAGCGACAAGTGGTTCGCCGCAACGCCTCCGGAGTCGTTTGAGCTGGTTTCCGAAAATGGCACCGGCGGGTCGAATCTCGTTCTCACGTTTCCCAGCGGGGTGCGTTCTCCGTGGGCGGAGAACAATCGCGTCGTCGCGCGGTTTTTCCCCGCGCGCACAAGCGGCGCCGCCGTCGTCGTTCTCGCCAACTGGAACGCGAAGTGGAACGGCCAAGTCAATCTCTGCCGCTGGCTGAATCGTCTGGGCTTGACGGCGTTGAAGATGTCCATGCCGTATCACGATCGCCGCGCGATACCGGGCCACGAGCGCGCCGATTACCTGGTCGGGCCGAACATCGGATTGACGCTTCAGGCGAATCGCCAAGCTATTACCGACGCGCGCCGCTGCCTGCGCTGGCTGGAATCGCAAGGCTACTCGCGGCTCGGCCTGCTGGGCACGAGCATCGGCTCTTCGGTGGGTTTCATTACGATGGTTCACGATCGCGCGGTGCGGGCGGGCGCGTTTCTGCACGTCTCGCGCAATTTCGGGGACGTTGTGCGCACCGGAATCACGACCGCGCACGTCTGGGAAGGCCTGCGCGGGAATGTGAGCGAATCGGAGATCGCCAATTTCTGGGAGCCGATCAGCCCGCATCCGTACCTGGACCGTTTTGCGGGCTCGACGCAGAAGATGCTCGTCGTCACCGCGCGATACGATCCCTCGATGTGGCCGGAACTCTCCGAGCGAATGATCGCCGAAATGCGCGAGAAGAGAATCGACTTCAATCTGCTGCGGTTGCCGTGCGGCCACTATTCGCTTGAACTGCCGCCGTTCAGTTGGGTGGCGGGAAGCCGTTTAGGCCGGTTTCTGTTCGAGAACCTCGCCTAGCGATGCTAGACGAGACACTGGGAGAATTCGCCGCTCGCGATGAGCGCTGCGACGGCTTCGATGTCCGGCGCGAGCGAGCGGTCGGCATCCAGGCGCGCCGCGCGCGATCGCACCAGCGCCTTGGCTCTTTCCGCTTCTGCGCCGGTCGTCAGCGGGGCGAGGAGTTCAATCCCCTGGCACGCACACAACAGTTCGATCGCGAGAATCCGCCGGAGATTCTCCATCATGTGCTTCAGCCGGCGCGCGGCCGCCATGCCCATCGAAACGTAGTCTTCCTGATCGCCGGAAGTTGGAATGGAATCCACGGAATGCGGCGTCGCGAAGACTTTGTTCTCGCTCGCCAGAGCCGCCGCCGTGACTTGCGCCAGCATGAAGCCGGAATTGAGTCCCGGGTCCGCGGTGAGAAATGCCGGCAACAAGCTGGTCTGGGGATTGGTCATGTGGGCAATGCGCCGCTCGGAGATTCCGCCCAGTGTGGCGAGCGCCACGGCCATCTGATCGGCCGCCATCGCCAGCGGCTGGCCGTGAAAGTTCCCGCCGCTGACTACGACGCCTGCGCCCGCCGCGCCACCGGATTCCGCGAAAACGAGCGGATTGTCCGTCGCGCTGTTGAGCTCGATCTCGGCCGTCGCGCGAACTTGCGCGAGCGCGTCGCGCACAGCGCCGTGAACTTGCGGCGTGCAGCGCAGGCTGTACGCATCCTGCACGCGCGGATCGTGCTTTGCCGAGCGGTGCGATTCGCGAATCCGGCTGCCACGATTCAGGTGCATCAGATTCTTCGCCACGAGCGCATGGCCGGGATGCGGTCGCGCCGCCGCGATGCGCGCGTCGAACGCCGCCGGGCTCCCGCGCAGCGCGTCCATCGAAAGCGCTGCGGCGACGTCAGCGGCGTCGGCGAGGAGTTGCGCCTCGCCGATCGCGAGCGCCAGCAGCGCCAGCATGCCTTGCGTGCCGTTCAAAAGGGAGAGACCTTCCTTCGCTTCGAGCGCGAGCGGCGCGATTCCGGCTCCTTCCAGTGCATCGCGGCCCGGCATCCGCGCGCCGCGAAACACAGCTTCGCCCTCGCCGATTACGACCTGCGCGAGATGCGCCAGCGGCGCCAAATCGCCCGAGGCCCCGACCGATCCTTGAGAGGGAATCACGGGATGAACGCCGCGATTCAGCATCGCGCACAGCACCTCGACAATCACCGGACGCACGCCGCTGAGGCCCTTCGCAAGCGCATTCGCGCGCAAAAGCATCACCGCGCGCGTCTCGGCCTTGCTGAGCGGCGCGCCGACGCCGCATGCGTGGCTGCGAATCAAATTAAGCTGAAGCTTGCGAATCTGGTCCGAGGAGATGCGCACCTCGGCGAGTTCGCCGAAACCCGTGTTGACGCCGTAGGCGGTTGCCTCCGATTCAACGACGCGGTCAATCACGGCGCGCGAACGTAACATCGCCGCGCGCGCGTCGAGAGCAAGTTCGCACCCTGCATCGCGCAACGCCACTCGCTCGAGCTGCTCGAGCGTGAGATCGTTTCCGGTAAGCGCGATGCTCATTGTGATTCGCCCGGGGTGGAGGCCGGAGTGGCGCCAGCCTCAAAATATTTGCGGTATTTGTCGGGCAGGGGTTTCGGCCGGCCGAGGTGATCGCAGAATACGTGATAGGTTTCGCCCCGGGCGAGCAATTCTCCGTTTGCATCGTTGAAGACTTCGTAGCTGATGCGCGCGGTACGCCGGTTCGATTCCGTGATACGCGTGCGAATTCGCAGCAGGTCGTCGTAGCGCGCAGGGCGGATGTGGCGGATCTTTGCCGACGCCACGACGAAAAAGCAGTCGTCCTCGGTTTCCATCTTCTTGTATTCGACGCCGATACTCCGGAAGTATTCGGTGCGGCCAATCTCAAAGTAAAGGAAGTAATTCGCGTGGTAGACAACGCCCATTTTGTCTGTTTCCGCGTAGCGGACGCGAACGAGTGTGTCGAAATGGCCGTTCATTGAGGGCAAAGTGTAGCAGAGTCTTGAAGAAAGCAGCAGCCGCGCAGCCGGCGCAAGCGGCGCCCGGCGGACGGATTCAGTGGCTGGCCCATTTCGGAGGCCGTCTTTCGAGGAAGGCGGCGAGGCCCTCCTTAAAGTCGGGCGTTGCGCGAGCCGCAGCGCTCGCGGCGATCGCGGCTTCGAGTTCTCGATCGACAGCTTCAAGCTCGCTCGAAAGGAGAAGCCGCTTGGTGTGCGCAATGCTGGAGGGGCTGGCGGCGACGATCGCGGAAGCGATTTCGCGCGCGCGGCCAAGCAAACAGTCGCTCGCGACGACCATGGTGACCAAGCCCATTTCGCAGGCTTCCCTGGCGTCGAAAATCCGCGCACTGAGCAATAGATCCCGCGCGTGTTTCTGGCCGATCTGCCGCGCGAGAAACACGGACACAAAGGCGGGGATAAACCCGATATTCACTTCCGTGTAGCCAAATGTGGCTTCCGGCGCGGCCAGGGTGAAATCGCATAGCGTGGCGAGCCCGCTGCCTCCGGCGATCGCCGCGCCGTTCACAGCTGCGATGGTGGGCTTGGGGAAGCTCCAGAGGCGGCGAAAGAGGCGCGCCGTACGCCGGCTGTCCTCGATGTGCTGGCTGTGCGACGCATCCGCCGATACGCGCAGCGCGTCGAGATCCATGCCCGCGCAAAATGCCTTGCCGGCCCCGGTCAGAATCACGACGCGAAAGGGGCCGGACTCGATCTCGTCGAATGCGGCCAGCAACTCCTCGATCATATGCGGAGAGATGGCGTTGCGTTTATCGGGGCGATTGAGGGTCAGGATCGCGACGTGGCCTTCGGTGGTCAACTTGATGGTCTCAAAGCTCATGATTCACCCCGCATAGAATTCGATTGCGACCGTCCGCAACGGCCTCGGGCGGCTCCGCTGTGGCGAACGCCTGGAGTGTGATCCCATCCGGCGCTCAATTCACCAGCGGCGCGTGAGCGTATTTCGTGCGCAGGCGCTTGGTTCGCTCGACGAGCGGCTGCAGCGCGCCGGCAGAAATGCCTGCCTCTAGGCCGCGCGCGGATAGCGTCTCGACGAGCGTCTCGGTCGCGATGTTGCCGACCAGATTGTCGCCGGCGAAGGGGCAACCTCCCAGGCCGGTGAGCGCGCAATCGAACCGGCGGCAGCCGGCGTCGTACGCAGCGAGAATCTTCTCCGCTGCGACGTTCAGGACGGCTGTGCAGATGAACTCCCAACTCGATTCCGGCCACATGTTCCTTCACGCGGCCGAACAATTCGCCGATGGTCTGAGCGGTCGCGGTTCCGGCGGTATCGGCGAGCGAAACCGTTCGCACTCGAATATCCTTGAGCCATTCCAACGTATCTTCGACGATCTCCGGCCCCCACGGCTCGTCGTACGGATTGCCGAAAGCCATCGAGATGTAAACAACGAGTTGCTTGTCCGTCCCTTTGACCGCCTTTTGGAGTTGTTCCATGAGCGTGCGCGATTCGCCGCGCGACATATTCGCGTTGGCGCGGCGGAAATAAGCCGAGATGGAATAGGGATAGCCGAGTGTCGTCACCCCCGGCGTGGCCAGCGCTCGTTCCATACCTCGCTCGTTCAAGACGATGCCGATCAATTCGGGCCGCGCCGTGTCCAAGGGCAGGGAATCGAGCAGGCGTTTCATCACCTCTTCACTGTCCGCCATCTGGCGGACATGCTTGGGCGCAACAAAGCTCACGGCGTCGATGTGCCGCATGCCCGCATCCACGAGCGCCTTCAGATACTCCGCCTTTTCCTCCGCGGGAATCATCTCAGGAAGTCCCTGCCAGGCGTCGCGCGGACATTCGATTAATTTCACCGAATCCATGGGGCCGCTTTCTTTGCCACTTGCATTGGATTTGTTTTCAACGGCCATTTTCGTTCAGGTTTGGAGGACACCGGTGCGAAACTCGCGTACCTCGGAATTGAGCGCGGCCGCGTCGAGCGCCCAAATCAGAGCGTCGCGCGTGAGCGCAGGATCGAGAATCGCATCCACCCAAAGGCGCGCGGCGGCGTAACGCGGATCGGTTTGCCGCTCGTACGAAGAGCGAACGGAGTCGTACAGCTCCGCTTTGTCCTTCTCGGTCAGCTTCTTCCCTTCGCGCTCGAGCTGCTTAATCTTGATCTCGACGAGCGTGGATGCGGCCGAATCGCCCGCCATCACGGCGTAGCGGGCCGTCGGCCAGGCGAAGATGAAACGCGGGTCGTAGGCCTTGCCGCACATGGCGTAGTGGCCGGCGCCGAAACTTCCGCCGCAGATGACTGCGATCTTCGGCACAACGCTGTTCGACACGGCGTTGACCATCTTCGCGCCGGCGCGAATGATGCCGCTCCACTCCGCTTCCTTGCCCACCATGAAACCGTTGACATCGTGCAGAAAAACCAGCGGCACGAGATTCTGATTGCAATCCATGATAAAGCGCGCGGCTTTGTCCGCAGCTTCCGTGTAAATCACGCCGCCGAATTCCATGCGCCGTTCGCCGCTTGCGGAATCGATCGTGGGGACATGCTTCTTCTGGTTGGCAACGATGCCCACGGCCCAGCCGCCGATACGCGCGTAGCCGCAGAGCACTGTCTGTCCGTATTCGGCGCGATATTCCTCCCAGCGGCTTCCGTCCACGATGCGCGCGATAATTTCGCGCATGTCGTACTGGCGTCCCGCGTCGGAAGAGAAAAGACCGTAGATCTCTTCGGCAGGATGGCGGGGCGCCTCGGATGTGATGCGATCGAAGCGCGGCGCGGGGGGATGGCCCATTTTATCGGCGAGCGCGCGAATACGCGCGAGACAGGCCTCGTCGTCCGGCTCGCGGAAATCCACAGTGCCGCTGATCTGCGCGTGCATCTTCGCGCCGCCAAGCTCCTCGGCCGAAACTTTCTGTCCGATGGCCGCCTGCACGAGCGCGGGGCCCGCAAGAAAAAGGCCCGACCCTTCGGTCATCAAGATGTGATCGCACATGACGGGCAGATAGGCGCCGCCCGCGACGCACATTCCCATGATGGCCGTGATTTGTGGAATGCCCATCGCGCTCATGACGGCGTTATTGCGGAAGACGCGGCCAAAATCGTCCGTGTCGGGGAAAACGTCTTCTTGCAGCGGCAGGAAAATGCCCGCGGAATCCACGAGGTAGATCGTGGGAACGCGATTCTCGATCGCGATGTTCTGCGCGCGAATCACTTTCTTCGCGGTCATCGGGAAGAAAGCGCCGGCCTTCACTGTCGCGTCGTTGGCGATGACCATGAACAGCCGCCCGCACACCTGCGCCAAGCCCGTGATCGTGCCGGCCGCGGGCGCGCCGCCCCACTCCTCGTACATGCCGAACGCGGCGTAGAGGCCCAATTCAAAGAACGACGTTTCGGGGTCGATCAGTTTGGAGATGCGCTCGCGCGCCGTGAGGCGGCCCTTCTTATGCTGCGATTCGATGGCTTTCGCGCCGCCGCATTGTTGCAGGACCGATTCCTCGTTCTTGATTTCAGTGAGGAGATCCACCATCCGGCGCGTGTTTTTCAGGTACCCGGGGGAGCTGGGATTCACTTTGGTCTCGATCTCGGACCTGGACAATTGCTGGCTCCTCTGCGGCCGCAGGATTCAGGATCGGGCCGGCACGCGTTCCAGAACGAACTTCACGATAGCTTGCGTCGAAGCGCCGGGGAGAAATACCTCGGCGATGCCCACCTGCTTGAGGGTGGCGATGTCCGCCTCCGGAATGATTCCGCCGACGAGGACGATAACATCCTCCATATGCTTCTGCCGGAGCAGGTCCATCAGGCGCGGACAGAGAGTATTGTGCGCGCCGGAGAGAATCGAGAGGCCGATGACGTCCACATCTTCTTGCTCGGCTGCGGAGGCGATCATCTCCGGAGTTTGCCGCAAGCCGGTGTAGATGACTTCCATGCCGGCATCGCGCATGGCGCGGGCAATGATCTTGGCGCCGCGATCGTGGCCGTCCAGGCCGGGCTTGGCAATCAGCACGCGAATCTTCTTGTCAGTCATTCTCTGCCAAACTCTGCGAGTCTCGGCGTCTCTGCGTTGCCGTCTTCTTCGTAATGCCAAACATACCTGTAATGGCGTGGGTTAGGTCCGAATCTTTCATTTGGCAACCCAAGCGTAAAAAGATAACGCAGAGGCGGAGAGAACGCAAAGACTCGCAGAGAGAGAAGGAAGGATAAAGCCATCCGCGCAGAGATTCGCGGAGGTGGAAGAAGATGATGCGGAGGCGCGGAGAACCAAAAGATTCGCAGAGCAGGGCCATCTCTCCGCTGCCAGCGCTACGTGATTGCGGTTTCGGTGTAGGTGCCGAAGACGTCGCGGAAGGCATCGCAGATCTCGCCCAGCGTGGCGTAGGCGCACACGGCATCGTAAATATACGGCATCGTATTGGCCGTGCCTTCCGCAGCCTTGCGCAATGCGGCCAGCGAGCGCGCGACGCCGTCCGAGGAGCGCTCCGCGCGAAGCGTGCGCAGGCGTTTCTCCTGATGGCGCGCGACGGTATCGTCAATCTGAAGAATTTCGATGGGTTTCTCTTCGCCGACGAACTCGTTCACGCCGACGATAATCTTTTCCTTGCGGTCCACGGCAAGCTGGTAGCGGTAGGACGCATCCGCGATCTCGCGCTGAGGAAACCCGCGCTCAATCGCCGCGACCATGCCGCCCATCGCGTCGATCTTCCCGATGTAATCCCAGGCGCCGCGCTCGACTTCATTGGTGAGCGTCTCGACGAAATACGAGCCGCCGAACGGGTCCACCGTATTCGTCACACCGGTTTCGTGGGCGAGGATCTGTTGCGTGCGCAGAGCCGTGGTGGCCGCGGCTTCGGTGGGCAGGGCCCACGCTTCGTCGAGAGAATTCGTGTGCAGCGACTGCGTGCCGCCCATCACGGCCGCGAGCGCCTGAATCGCCGTGCGGACGACGTTGTTCCTGGGCTGCTGCGCGGTGAGAGAGCAGCCGGCAGTCTGCGAATGGAATCGTAGCGCCCACGAGCGGGCGCTCGACGCGCCGAAGCGCTCGCGCATCGTCTTGTACCAGATGCGGCGCGCGGCGCGATACTTCGCGACTTCCTCGAAGAAATCGTTGTGTGCGTTGAAGAAGAACGAAAGCCGCGGCGCGAAATCGTCCACGGGGAGTCCGCGCTGGACGCCGCGCTCGACGTACTCGATGGCGTCGCGCAGCGTGAAGGCCAACTCCTGAATCGCCGTCGAGCCCGCCTCTCGAATGTGGTAGCCGCTGATGGAGATGGGATTGAAGCGCGGCGTTCGCAGGGCGCCGAACTCCAACGTGTCCACCACCAGGCGCAGCGACGCCTCGGGCGGATAAATGTATTCCTTCTGCGCGATGTATTCCTTCAGGATGTCGTTTTGCAGCGTGCCGGAAATCTTGCGCCAGTCCGCGCCCTGCTTTTGCGCGACGGCCAGGTACATCGCCCAGAGAATCGAGGCGGGGGAGTTGATCGTCATCGAGGTCGTGACGTCCGCCAGCGGAATTTGATCGAAGAGGACTTCCATGTCCGCGAGGGAACTAATCGCCACGCCGCATTTGCCGACTTCACCTTCCGAGAGGGGATGGTCGGAGTCGTAACCCATGAGCGTCGGCAGATCGAATGCTACTGAGAGGCCCGTCTGTCCTTGCGCAAGCAGATAGCGGAAACGGCGATTGGTGTCTTCCGCCGCGCCGAATCCAGCGAATTGGCGCATCGTCCAGAGTCTCTCGCGATACATCGAGGAGTGAATGCCGCGAGCGTACGGCGGTTCCCCGGGCGCGCCGAGATCGCGGTGCGCGTCCCAATCGGCCAAATCAGCCTGCGTGTAAAGGACGCGAATCGGATGTCCCGATATTGTGGTGAACTGCGCGGCTCGCTCGGGCGATTGCGCCAGGGCCGGTTTGAGCGTGTTCTTCTCCCACGCGCGCTCGCGAGCCGACGGGCGGCGCGACGATGCTTCAGTGCCGGCTGTCGATTCGTGCTTGCCTCTAGCGTTCATTCCGCCTCGAACTCCGCCTGCGCGTGGTCCATTCGTTCGATTGTAGGGAATGGACGAGCATGCGGCAAGATGACAACAAATTACCCGTCCCGCTGGGACGAATGCGGTTCATCGATGACGAGCGGTGCCGAAGGAATGGGCGATTCTGGTCGATTGTGAAAAGAGTCGGCGCGGGTGAAACCTGAGGAGGCATGCATGCGGCCTCACCCGCGCCTTGCCGGACCGGAGGAGAGTCCAGCGCGTCAGCAAAATGCTCCTAGCCTAATTCCGAACTAATTGTTCTGCCCTTGCCCCGGCGCGGGCGGATCCGACGGCGGCGGCGCGGGCGGATTCTGGTTCGAGTCAGGGCCGCCGCCCTGGCCGTCCTGACCGTTGTGACCGCCGCGATGCATACCAGGACCCATGCCTGCGCCATTGCGCCCGCCCATGCCGGGATGCCTGGTTTCCATCTTGTAATCCGAGGGAACCTGGAACAAGGACGCCGCGGGCTCCTCGCGCTTGATATTTGTGAGTTGGAAGATGGATTCGCCGGAGAACGGGTCCGAGCGCTTCGTCATCACGTCCGTAAGGAGATCGGGCGAATACCAGCGCTCGAAAACGATCTCGATGGCCTTCTCGTTGCCGATTGTGTCGGCCGGGATCGTACGCGTGGTGCGCGTGCCGTTCACCGTTACGCCTTCGATCGTCTTTGTGCCGAGGGAAATCGTGACGGGCTCGCCGCCGCGCATATCGCTATGTCGACCGGGACCGCGTTCGGCGAGACCAGCGTGATCGTCACGCCCACCACCGGGGCCCCCTTCGCCGTCTCCGCCGCGGCCCATCCCGGCAAAGTGAGGTGCGGGGCCGAGTTCGCGGCCGGTCTTGTCCTTGGGATTGAGAGCGTAGTGTTTGTGCGCGACGGGATCGTTGATGAGGATAATCGTTGGAGCGCCCGAGGTTGCAAACGGACCGATCGCGGGCGGCGTCATTTCGCGGCGAGTGCGGCCCTGGCTGTCGCGCGCGATCTTGCCGCTCGTCTTGCGGTCAATCACAGTGCCATCGCTCAAGGATCGCTTAAATTCATTGACGACGTTGGCTGAAAACGGCGAACCGGTGACGAGCCGGTCGCCAAGCATGGCTTCGGCCCCGATGAAGCGGACGAAATTTCCGCCGCCATCGGGTCCGCCGCCGTACATCCTATTGCCATCGGCGTCGGGCGGGCCAGAGGGCGCAGGCGTTTGTCCGCGGCCCATGGCCGCCATCACCGCGAGGCACAAAGCGAGCGCGGCGGGAATCCATTTTGCGATCGTGATCTTCATTGCGAACTACCTCCCTCGTGAATCCTAGATACGAATCCCGTCCTTACGGGCCGGGTCAATCCGTTGCAAGCCGAATCGCGCGCAGCGTGCCGTCCTGCCCAACGACCACATCGGCGGGAATCAACTGGTCTCCCTCGGCTCCCGTAGTCGGAAGCCCAAGCGAGGCAAGTGCCGAGGCCGGCATCTCGATGCGCAAGATCGCCCCGCCATCGAGAGAGTCGCCGGTCGCGCTATCGGGCAAAGCTACAAATCCGTTACTCCAGGCAGTTTCGGTGCTTGCAGATTGCGCCGAATCGGCCGCCGGCGAAGCCAAAAGAGCGGCGGGGGTTGGGGCCGCTTGCGAGCGCACCGGCGAAGTTTGGGGAGAGAGAGTATGCGCCGTGATGTTTGAGGCGTGCCTATGATGTAGAGCGCCCGCAACCAGCAATGCAACAGCGGCTGCGGCGAGTACTGCCGGAGCGGCCCAACGGCGGGAGGTTGCCGCCACCCAGAAAGCCGCGCGCTTTGTGGGCTTCCTTTCCCTTTGAGCGCGAAACGCGGCCAGCAGGGCGCGCTCCACACGGGGCGGCGCCTCGGATTCGGCGTGGAACGCAGCGAGCTCGCCCAGTTGCTCGTCGAGCATTCTCTCGGCGGCAAGATAGGCGGCGCACTCCTCGCAGACGAGAGTATGGGCCAAGCCAAGCCGCACCGATTCCACCGCGATGTTCTCGGGGTGTAATAACTCGTGCGCGACATCACGGAATTCTTTGCAGGTCATACTCATCCTCCGGCTCGGAGCCGCAGAAAAGCGGCCCGCTCGCGACCTGGGGCTCGCTCTCCCGTTTCCCGCGAGACGGCGGTCCCCGAAAGCTTTGCCATCACCAGCGCGCGAGCCCGGTTCAATCGGGAGCGAACGGTTCCCACCGGGCAGTCCAATTGTTCCGCGGCGTGCGCGTAGCTCCGCTGCTGCAGATCGCAAAGCACCAGAACCTCACGATAGGGGGTCGGCAGAGACAGCACGGCGCGGCGGACGCGCTCGATTCGCTCGGCGCGGTCGGAGCGCTCGGCATCGGCCTCGGCGGCCGAGGCAGAGGGCAGGTCATCCAAAGTTTTATCGCCGGCGAGGGGCTGGAGGCGCCGATCTCGCTCGAAGGCGCGGCGCACCTGATTCCGCGCGATTCCAAATAAGTAGGCCAGTACGGGGCCGCGCGTGGGATCGAAGCGCTGCGGTTCGCGAATCAGCGCGAAGAAAGATTCCTGCGTGGCTTCTTCCGCTATCGAGTGGCTCCCGCTCATATGCAAAGCAAACCGGTAGATCTCCGCCTGGTGCGCACGGTAAAGCGCCGTGAACGCCTCTTCGTCTCCGGAGCGCAGCCGCCGGATCAAAGCGTCATCGGTCGGGATGGAGGCCTTCGGAACCATGCACCGTCTTAGACGCCCCGCAACTGGCCCTCGTTCCTTATTCAGTCTGGCAGGGAGGAAAGTTCCAACATTTGGGGCAAGAGGGGAGGAATCCTGCCTGCGTTGGAATAGTGCGGTGTTGGACTACAGTGCGAACGTAGCCATTCGGCGTAATCCCTCCTGCTACGGGCGGGCCTGCCTGCCGGTAGGCAGGCTTCCGGCAGGCAGGCGCTAGACTCTTCAGGCCGCGTAGTGGGCGGCGCTCAGAATGACAAGCATCCGGCATTGCTCTCAGATAGAACGCCGGACGTCGCTATGAGGGAACTTGGAGCGCCCTAAAGGGAGCGAGGCCGCAGGTAGCGGCCTCGCGAGCGACAACGAGATTGGTTGCGGTGGCTACGGCGCTAGTTTCGGCCTCCGGCATACGGGGCGATAGAGTTGGCCGACGAGGGCGGCAAATCGAAGCCGAGAATTTGGCCGTCCGCGGATGTGCCGGGGATGAGCGTGTCATGCGGCACGACGCCCGTCCGAGCGTTGGCAATCGTGATGTGGTTCGTATCGAGCGTCGTGGCCATGGCCGCGTCGAGATTCACCTGCGCCTCGATCAGGTTCGCCCGGGCGCGGACCTCGGCGCTGGAGGCGGCGGCTAGTGTGGTCTGATCCGTCACGACATTGAAAATCGTTGAGGCGCCGAGCTTGAGCTTCTTTTCTTCGGCGTCGAGGGTCTGCTGATCGAAATTGCGAGTTTTCTCGGCCGCTTCCACGGCAGCCTTGCCCTGAATGACCGCAATCAAAGCGTTCCGCACGGCGACGAGCACGCCGTTGTCGGTCTGCTGCAGGCGGGTTTCGTCCTGGCGCTTGGTCAAGAGAGCCCGGGCGGCGTCGCCTTCGGCCTGACGGTTGCGAATCGGAATCGAGAGCGTGATCGCAAGTGTGTAATCGGGGAACTCGTTGTGGACGAATTCGTTGAAGGCATCATTTATCCCGGAGATTGTAGTCGTGGACGTAGTGGTGAAAGCCGTCGGCGTGGAGCCGTACTCCTGAGTCAGCGAAACTGGATTCAGGATCGGGTTGCCTTCGGCGTCGAGAATAGGATCCGCCAGGTTCGGCGCAAAAGCGCTGGGCGTACTGGTAGTGTTCGTCCGGTTGCCCGCCAGACCCGTTGTGCCGTAGCTGCCCTGCAATTCCAACACGGGAAGCAGGGCATTGCGCGTCGTTTTCACGTTGATCTCGTCCGCCTGCACGGTGTACTGCGCCTGGAGCACGTCCGGTCGCTCGCCGAGAGCGCGCCGCACCGCATCATCGAGCGTGGGAACGGGTGATTCGAGCGAGGGCTGGAGCGCGTCGGTGGGCACGATTTCGGCCGAGAGCACGGCGTTGTCGTTCGCATTCTTCGTGATTAGATAAATCAGATTGGTCTCATCCTGCTGCTGCAGGGTCTGGTCGTTGATCAGTGTCTGTTGGGCCGTCGCGACGTTTGCCTCCGCCTGCACGACATCGAGCGGGGCCATGGTGCCGATTTCGACCTGTTTCTTATTGTCGTCGTAGAGTTGTTGCGCGAGGATGACCGACTGCTCGCCGACCTTGACGTTTTCGCGGGCGTAGGCCAATTCCCAATAAGCGTTCTGCACGGCCGTAATGGAGGTAATCACCTGTTGCAGGAATTGCGCGTCCGAAATCTGCTTGTTGAGCTTGCTAATGCGAATGCTGCGCGTATTGACCAGGATCCCAAAGCCATTCAGCAGTTGCTGCGTCAGCGAAACTTGCAGCGTGGATTGCACCGAGGGATTGAATGTGCTCGCACTGGAGTTTGAACTCTGCCGAGTCGAATCGAGCGTCAGGGAGAAATTGGTGCCCGTCTCAAATCCCTGCGAATAACCAAAATTCATGCTGGTCTGGTGGACCGTAAGGGAACTCAGTCCCAGGCCCGAACCGGTCAGGAACGGGTTATTGACGGGAATATTGTCGTCGGTGATGGACGTGGAGGCGGAAACCACGGGATCGAATTGCACCGAAGGGAGGTTTCCCAACGCGAATGTCGCGCCGCCTTTGGCTTTGAGAACATTGGTTTCCGCGATCCACGGGTTATATCGCTGGATGGCGATATCGAGATTGTTCTCCAGAGCCAGTTCGATCGCGTCTTGCAGGCTGAGCTTAATCTGACCGTCCTTGATCATCTGGTGCAGGCGGTCAGAGTTCGTCAGGTTGGGCTCGGGAACGCGAGGCGGCAAGTAGGGGCCCAGGACGTTTGGAAAGGCCGAATTGCCGTGCGTGTAGTCGGGGGTGGATACGGGAATCGTACGAGCCGGAACTTGAGGTGCAGGCGCGGCCGGCGGCTGGGCAGGAGCTTGAGCCTGCGGCTGGGAAACAGCCGGGGGCTGGTCCTGGGTTTGACCAAAAGCGGGAGCGACCGGTGCGAGAGCTGTCGCGCAAACGAGAGCCAGCGTCAGGGACTTGCGGCAGAAACTTACGCTCATTTCGTCTTTACCTCATTCCTTCGTGGGGTCTACACAACCGATTATAAGTGCCGTTTCAACTTGTTGCTCCGAATTTCGGAAAGCCACGAGGCGAGCCGCCGTCCGATGCAGCGCCCTCCTCGCCCCGGCTTCGGGTAACGCTCCCGTCGGCGCGTATCATCCGCGCTCCAACCTGCTCCATATTGGGTCAAAGAGTTGGAACGGCACAAGCACGCCACTTAATAGAAACGCTTGGAGACGGGCTTCTGTTTCAAATTTTTTGGGGAAAAGGCCATTTCCGGCTCAATCGCCGCGGCAATCATCGCATTCCGACCGCTACGCCGGGCTCCAACCTCGGCCCGCCAGAGAAAGAGTCTAACTGGCCCGCGCTTCCTTGACAATGCCGAGGCCGGGTGGCTAGGCTACCCTCGTCCTGAGCCCCTCGGCGCCCATGGGCGGGGCTGTCGGTGCAGGCGACGCCACACAGCCCAGTGGACGGGAGCCACATGGAATCCTCAGCCATTCTTAAGCTGCTCGAATCGGTCGGGGCAATTCGGCAGGGGCACTTCGTGCTGTCCTCGGGCCTGCACAGCGGAAGCTATGTGCAATGCGCAGCGATACTGCAATATCCCCCTCACGCGGAGCGATTGGGACAGTTACTCGCATCGGAATTCGGCGGATTGGACATCGGTTGCGTGGCATCTCCTGCGCTCGGCGGGGTGATCCTGGGCCACGAAGTCGCGCGGGCGCTGTCGGGGAAACGGCCGGGCAAACTCGTTCGCGCGATTTTTGCCGAGCGGGATGCGAGCGGCGTCCTGACGCTGCGCCGCGGCTTCAGCGTCGAGCCGGACGAGCATGTCCTCGTGGTCGAAGACGTTTGGACTACCGGCGGCTCCACACTCGAGACGATGCGCGTGATCGAAGAGGCCGGCGGACGCGTCATCGGCGTCGGCGCGATCATCGACCGCTCCGGCGGCGCGATCGAGTTTGAGGTGCCGTCGTGCGCGCTGCTCGATATGAAAATTGACAGTTACGATCCGGACGAGTGTCCGTTCTGCCGGGCGGGCGGAGTGGCGACGCGTCCCGGCAGCCGGTTCGAGCGCGCTGCGTCCTGAGTCATCCTTCTCCGCGCTGCCCGCTCAACCGCACGTTCCTTGTGCCATAATCCCGCCGCGCGATGCACAACATCAAACTCAATCTCGCCTACGACGGCACGGATTTCCGCGGCTGGCAGATTCAGCCCGGCCAACCGACGATTCAGCAGGCGATCACCGATGTGGTGGCGAAACTTACGCAAGAGCGGCTGACGATTTATTCGGCCGGACGAACCGATTCCGGCGTGCACGCGCTGGGGCAGGTGGCGCATTTCAAGACGCACTCCGAACTGAAGCCGCTGGAATTTCAGCGCGCGCTCAATGCGTTGTTGCCACCGGCGATTCGCGTGGTGGCGGCGGAGGAGGTCGGGCCGGATTTTCATGCGCGCTGGAACGCGCAGGCGAAGACGTATTGCTATCGCATTCATCGAGGCAGGGTCGTTCTGCCGTTTGTTTGCCGCTACGCCCTGCACGATCCCTTCCCCCTGGACTTTGAAGCGATGCGTGAAGCTGCGCGGCTGTTCGAGGGTGAGCATGATTTCACTTCCTTCGCCGCTTCGACGGGTTCGGAAGATGACGACCACGAACGAAACGTCACGCGCACGATTTTTCGATCGGAAGTTCTGCGTGGGGAAGAAGCCGGCCCGCGTTTGCCCGCGCTGGACGCGCTCGGCATCGCGCGGCCCGGACCGGATGAATGGGTCTACGTCGTGCGAGGAAGATCGTTCATGCGCTTCATGGTTCGGAAAATCGCGGGCACCCTCGTGGATGTGGGCCGCGGGCGGTTGCGCCCGGATGATATTCCGAAGCTTTTCGAGATGAAAAACCGGTCGCGTTCGGGGCCGACGCTCGCGCCGCACGGGCTGTTCCTTCTTTCCGTGGAGTATCCCGATTCCGCTGATTCGCTCGGCTCACGGACGTGACGCCCGGTGCGAATGCAACGTGAACATGCACAGCAGCGAGTTATCGCGGTAGAATCCCCGCGATGAGTTCTTCGTTCCGAGCGCTCCCGCTCGCCGGGCGGTTGGGAAAAACGCATTCGCGGATTGGCCTGCTGGAAATGGTTCAAGTAAAATACGTGGACGTGGACCGGCTGCCGCGCTGGCCGAAGCCATGGTGGTATGGTGACAGCGCGGAGTTGAGCGCCGCGGCCGATAGTTTCATTGCCTGGATGTACGCGCCCACTTGGATCGAGCGATGGCGCAACGTGCGAGGCGCGCTCGGCACAGCCTTCCGCCGGGGCCGCGTGTGAGATCCTGCACGCCACGATGAGGAGAAATCGATTACATGGCCGATACACCAGCCACACCAGCCGCTCCTGAAATTCCCTCTCCTGCAGCACCCGCGCAGGCCCAGGCCGCCGCGCCTTCGGCGCCTGCGCAGCCAAAGATCAAAGTCCGGAAGCACAAGCAGCGCTCCTGCGACGAGAAGGACGCAAAGGGGAAACTTTGCGCCGGCCATTTGAAGCGCTGGTACGACTATCCGAAGGAGATTGAGGCATTGATCGGGCCGAATGCGGAAATCTACCGCTGCGAATTCTGCAAGACGCTTTACCGGCCCGACCCCATGCAGATGCCCAACAGCTACACGCTGCGATACTAGGTTCGCGCCGTCCCCGATTCGGACCGCGGAGCGGCAAGTCGGATGTCACCAATTGGCTCGACAAGCACGGCGTCGCCATCTCCGGACCTCTCGTGAGCCGAATTTTCGAAGCTGCCAATAGATCCGGTCGCGTTTTGAGGGAAGCGGAGATGCGTTCACTGTATGATGTGGGCGGCCCGCATTGAACCTACGTGCTCCAACTTTCGTTTTTCGAGTTGCAACTGTGAAACCGGCGCTGCTCTGCTGTATCCTTGCCACCATGGCGTCTCTCTCGTCCCGAGTTCCGTCGCGCAGGGGCCCTGCCTCGGGGAATCCCCGTGCGCAGGATTTGGCTTCGGATTCTCGCGTCCAGCGCGGCCTGGAATTGCTAAAGGTTTCCGTTGAGGCCACCACAGAGGAGCAGATTCGCATCACGGAGATTCCCGCTCCGCCGTTCCACGAGGAAGCGCGCGCGGCGTACGTCAAGAAACTGCTTGCTGAGGCCGGGCTGAGCGTCGAAAGCGATTCCGTGGGCAATGTGATCGGTAAGCTGGCGGGCACAAACGCGAACGACATTGTGCTCGTCACCGCGCATCTGGACACCGTATTTCCCGCGGGCACGGACGTGCACGTCCGGCGCGACGGTTCGCGGTTCATTGCGCCGGGAATTTCGGACAATGGATCGGGCCTCGCGTCGCTCATCGCCGTAGCGCGCGCCATGCACGTGGCGAAGATTCAAACGAAGAGCAGTATCTGGTTCGTCGCGGATGTCGGCGAGGAAGGCGAGGGAAATCTTCGCGGCATGCACGCGCTCATGAACGCCTATGGCAGCCGCCTGAAGAGCGTGATCGCACTGGATGGCTCGGCGATCGACTACGTTTCCACCGAGGCGATCGCTTCGCGGCGCGTGGAGATCGTCATCAGCGGTCCGGGCGGCCACAGTTGGTCCGATTTCGGCGCCCCGAATCCGATCAACGCGCTGGCCCGTGCCATTGCCAAGTTCGTGGAAACGCATGTGCCGGATAGTCCGCGCACCACATTCAATATCGGTGATATCGAAGGGGGCACGTCGGTGAATTCGATTCCCGCGCGCGCATCCATGAAAGTGGATTTGCGATCGGAACAGGAAGGCGAATTGCCCGTGCTCGAGCGCGAGTTGCGCGCGGATGTGCAGGCCGGCGTGGACCAGGAAATGGCTGCCGCGCGGGCGCGCGGAATGACCGCCGGACGCGCGCCGCTCGCGATCGCCGTGAACGTGCTCGGCGTTCGGCCGGGCGGGCAACTTCCGCAAGATTCGCCGCTGCTGGCCGCTGTTTACGACGCGGACCGCGTGCTGGGCAACCGGTCGCGCACCGAGCGCAGCTCGACGGACGCGAACCTGCCGCTCTCGGCGGGCATTCCGGCGATTTCGATCGGCTGTGGCGGCCAGTCGGCCGGCGCGCACACGACTTTGGAATGGTACGATCCCACAGGCCGGGAACTCGGTCTGCAGCGCATCTTGCTCATTCTCACCGGCGCCGCGGGCCTCGCGCCTTGAGACTCATCTTTCATTCAACATGCGTGCCGCGCCGGCGGTAGAATCCTGCGTCGATGGCCGCACTCACTTCTCGCCGCGTGCAGGCAGATCTCGCCCTCGCGCTCTGCACGCTCTTCTGGGGCGCGACGTTTGTCGTCGTCAAGGGCGCCCTCGCGCACGCCTCGGTATTCGTTTTCATGGCGCTGCGCTTTCCCCTCGCAGCCCTGATCATGGCGGTGATTCACCGGCGCGCGCTTCGCGCCATGAATCGCGCGGAGCTTTGGGCAGGCGTGCAGATTGGCGGGTTAATGTTCGGCGGCTACGTCTTTCAGACGCTGGGCTTGCTCACGACGACGCCCACGAAGGCGGCATTCATCACCGGCGCAGGCGTCGTGCTCGTTCCCGTGTTTCTCGCCTTGTTCTGGCGGCGCCATAGCAACATTTTGCTTTGGGCTGGGGCCATCGCCGCGTTTGCCGGGCTGTATTTTCTCACCGTCCCGCCGGGCGGTCTCAGCGGACTCGTTGTCGGGGACGTCTTGTGTTTTGTCTGTGCGATCCTCTTTGCGTTCCAGGTCATTGCTGTGGGTTTCTATACGCATCACCATTCGGTCGGAGGGTTGAGCTTTGTGCAGGTGGCTACCACCGCCGTCTTTAGTTTGCTGGCGTTTCCGTTGTTTGCGGTGACCCATGTGCAGCCTGCTTGGGTTCACTGGGATCGCGACTTGGCCGGCGCCGTTCTCATCACTGCGGTCCTTGCGACAGCCGTCGCGTTCTCTATCCAGATGTGGGGCCAGCGCTACACCACGGCCACGCACGCCGCGATTCTCTTTTCCCTCGAGCCCGTGTTCGCCTCGCTGACATCGTACGTCGTGCTGAGGGAACGCTGGGGAGCGCGCTCGATCTCCGGCGCGCTGTTGATCTTGTTCGGGATTGTGCTTGCTGAATTGAAAGGACCCGCGCCGTCATCGGCGGAATTGCCAACTTAATAGAGCCGAGGGGAATCAGGGGAAAGGGGACCAGCCCAGCGCCAATCACTGCTTTGAGAAGTCTACCGGCTCGTACATGGTGGCGGTCTGCGCGTGCGATTTCTCAAACACCGTGATGTCGGGTTCATGCTTCAGAGTGAGCCCGATATCGTCGAGGCCCTCGAGCAAGACGTGCTTGCGGAAGGAATCCACTTCGAACGGGAACGACAATCCCCGAGCGTCCGTGACAATCTGCTTCGGCAAATCCACCGTGAGCCGATATCCAGGCGTCGCCTGCTCGCGGCGAAAGAGTTCGTCAATCTGTCTCTCGGGCAAGGTGACCGGCAAGATCCCGTTCTTGAAGCAGTTGTTGTAAAAAATATCGGCGTAGCTCGGCGCGATGATCGCGCGGAATCCATAGTCGGCAATCGCCCAGGGCGCGTGCTCGCGGCTGGAGCCACAGCCGAAATTCGCGCGCGCAAGCAGGACGGAGGCACCCTTGTACTTCGGGAGATTCAGGACGAAATTGGGATTCGGTCTCTCGCCCGGCAGGTACCGCCAGTCGTAGAACAGCACGCGGCCGTAGCCTTCGCGCGTCAGCCACTTTATGAATTGCTTCGGGACCATCTGGTCGGTGTCCACGTTGACGCGGTCAAGCGGCAGTACAAGTCCGGTATGTGTTGAATAGGGCTGCATCGCAGTCACTCCACCGCGTCCACATTCATCTCGCGCACGTCCACGAAATGCCCGGCAAGCGCCGCCGCCGCTGCCATCACGGGACTTACCAGATGCGTTCGGCCGCCTTTTCCCTGGCGCCCCTCAAAATTCCTGTTCGACGTGCTCGCGCAGCGCTCGCCGGCGGGCAGGACGTCGGGGTTCATGCCGATGCACATGCTGCAACCCGCGTCGCGCCATTCAAAGCCCGCGTCGCGGAAAATCCGGTCGAGGCCTTCGGCCTCCGCTTCCGCTTTCACTACACGCGAGCCGGGAACCACGAGAGCGCCTTTGAGACTGCGGGCGATGTGTTTTCCGGCCACTAGCCGGGCGGCGGCGCGCAAATCATCCAACCTTGAATTCGTGCACGAACCGATGAACACGCGATCCACGGGAATGTCCATGAGCGCCGTGCCGGGTTTCAGTGCCATGTATTCGAGCGCGCGCCGGGCGGCCTTTTGTTCATCGGGATCGCGCATGACGTCCGGGTCGGGCACGCGGCCCGTCACGCTTGTGACCATGCCGGGATTCGTGCCCCAAGTCACCTGCGGCGCCAGACGCGCTGCGTCGAGTTCCACCGTGCCGTCGTACGTCGCGCCGTCATCGGTCGCGAGCGCCTTCCAGCGCTCGACGGCCAGTTGAAAATCCTTGCCGCGCGGCACGAACGGACGGCCCTCCATGTATGCAAACGTCGTCTCGTCCGGCGCAACCATGCCTGCGCGAGCCCCGCCCTCGATTGACATGTTGCAAATCGTCATGCGTCCTTCCATCGAGAGCCCGCGGATCGCTTCGCCGCAGTACTCAAAGACGTGCCCGTTGCCGCCGGCAATTCCGATCTTTCCGATGATGGCAAGAATGATGTCTTTCAACGTCACGCCGTGCGAACGCTTGCCGCTGACCTTGACCTGTGTCGTCTTCGACTTGAATTGCGAAAGGCACTGCGTCGCCAGCACGTGTTCCACTTCGCTCGTGCCGATTCCGAAGGCCAGCGCGCCGAAAGCGCCGTGCGTGGACGTGTGGCTGTCTCCGCACACGATGGTTTGTCCCGGCTGCGTGATCCCCAGTTCCGGCCCAATGACGTGCACGATGCCCTGATTGCGGCTGGCCATGCCGAACAACTGCACGCGGAATTCCCGGCAGTTGCGGTCGAGCGCCTCGAACTGCGCTCGCGCGTCCGTATCGAGGATGGGGAGATCGCGGTCCTTGGTTGGAACTGAGTGGTCCATGACGGCAAAGGTCAGGTCCGGCCGCCGAACGGGACGGCCGGCAAACTTCAATCCGGAAAACGCCTGCGGGGAAGTGCCTTCGTGGATGAGGTGCCGGTCAATGTAGATCAGGGCCGGTTCGCCTGGGCTTTCACGAACCACGTGGGCTTGCCAGATTTTTTCGTACAGTGTGCGGGGGGGCATGGTCCTCAACGCTGCTTTCTTTTGAAAAGCCACTATAAGGAGCAAGAGGGGCCGCTGTCAATTTGTATAGATATGTTTTATGCAGGGACTAAATCGCTCGTTCCTGCGTAGACCCCCACCTCCAGTCCCTTGTTTTTCGCGCCCGGCCGGCCTTCCGCCTATAGCGCAACCGTTGATGCTTAGGAACTCAGTACTTGCGGGCTATTCGCCCCTGCGCATGCAACTTCTAGGCTCTAAGTGACGCCTTGGGCCTTATCCAAATTCCATAAGACTGCCGCCACCGCGCGGCCGGAAAGCTTCCCAGGGATGACAAGAGGAGGTCACACGTGAATAACAGATTGCGTCACCTGTCCGCAGCCCTTGTTTTGACCCTTGCGCTTGCCTTGTCCGGATGTACCTTTCCCACGGCGTACCACGCCCAAGCCCCGTCTCCCTGCACGAGGCCGGTCAGCCCAATTTCCAACACGACTCTGACGGTCTTCATCACCGTCAACTTCTCTTACAACCCGGAAGACCTCAATGCGGCACGCGAGTTGGATGCCGCCGACATCCTTAACCGCCTGAACGCGGACGGGAAGGCAAACGGCGACTCGTTCACCCTTGCCAACGGCGTGCAGCCGAACTTCTACCTGACCTACACCCTGAACAACGACGGAAGCAATCATTTCAGTGGCTCCCTTCAGTTTTCCGGGTGGGGGCAGGGGTTCATCGCCAATCTCGGCTCCGGTCAGTACACGTATGCGGACTACGGAAGCGTTTATGACAACCTGACGGACCAAGCATTCAGCTACATCCAGAACGGCTGGCACGACAGCCGCCCGGCCTGCCCGCAGAACTAGGCAAGCCGGGGTCCTACTGCTTGCCAGTGCGGCGTGCGGGGTTTGCGGTCGCCGTTTGGCAGAACTGGTTGGCAAGAATTGAGGGCTCCATGAAAAGCGGGATTCTATTCGCATCACTCGTCCTTTGTGTTTTGGGGGTGGCGGCACTGGCGCAGGCGCAGTCCAGCCAGATTGAAATCACCTTCAATAATCGCACCCAATATCAGTTGTCCATGTATGTGGATGGCCATCCTGGGTGTACGGCCAATCCTGGCATGACATGCGACAGCACCGAAAACACGAATGCTCATCTTCTGGATGCCCGGTTCGGCGAAAGGGTCGTCACGCAAACGCAAGAACCGGCGGTCGACCATAACTACACCTATACCGTCTGCCGGGCCGACGACAACAGCGGTCCTTGCAAGAGCGAATAGAGGATTTGCGGGCCCGGCCTACGGACAGGGATTGGCGCCTGTTGCACTCGCAGTGTCCACGTAGCAGGCGCGGTCAGGGTACCGCTCGCCTCCAGCCTCCTGGAACTGCAAAACGGTGAGCTTGCCGTTCGCGGCAGTTGACTTGAGAACGCCCGCGGTGAAGGGAACCGTGTCCGCGCCGCCGCGTAGCGCCTCCACGAGAGCCCGTCCTTTCAGCACGCCGTGTGACGGAATTACCAGGCCCAGGATATGGGCAATCGTCGGAGCAATGTCCGCGTTTCCGACCGGCGCGAGGTCTGTAAAGCCCGCTTTGAAGTCGGGTCCGATCGCGGCCATATTGTTGAACGTGCAATCGCGCCCGAAGCCGCCGTGCATGCCTTGTCCTTCCTGGAGCGTCGTGTCGGCCACCTCAATCGCCGTCTGCAAGTCCGCGGGGTTGAGGTAGAACGTCTTAAACGCGACCACGATCGCGGGCCTCGGCGTTTTGCTCGAACCCACCAGCCCGACGGCGCTCATCGGCAGGGTTCCCGGAATGGTTCCGTACTGATCGTCGACAAAGATCCCGCCGACGTAATCGTAGGTTGTAAGAAGCCCCACAATCTGCCGCACCATGTCCGGATTCTTGTCCGGCACGTAAATCAGATCCGAGCCTCCGTTCGCCGTGACGATTGCTCGCGCGTCCGAGCCATCCAGGTTCCGCACCGTCAGGCCCAGCAGACCGTTACCCGCCACCGGGTGCTGATAGATTTCGGGAATCAGCGGGATTTGGCGATAGGCATTTGCATCTCCCTCCGCGCCGGGCTGGTCCGGATCGAAAAGATTCGTCTGCATGTCCAGCGCGAGGTCAATGGCCAAAAACCCGCTGGGCAGTGTCCCTAGATGGGTATCGAGCTTCCCTGAGCTGTCGATGTAGACCTGTTTCGCCGATTCGCTTGAAGTCCGTCGCGTCAGGCTGATTTCCTGCCGGCTGATCGTCGCAAACCCGTGATCCGACGTGACGAAAAGATCCGTGTTCGCCTTTATCTCCGGATGGGCGTCCAGCCACTCGACGATTTGCCGTAAATTCCGGTCGGCGTTCTGCACGGCCCGGCGCGATGTGTCCCCGTTGATCCCTGGCGAAAGCGCCCCGAGGCTATCACCTTGGAAGTGTTGCGTGCCGTCCGGATCGCGCGACCAGAACACCAGAACGAAGGGTCTCGGCGCGTCCCGCTCGAATTTCGGCAGTATCACCTTCGTAGCCACATCGGCGAACCATTGTTGTTGTTTCGCGTTTGCTTCCAGCGTTCCCGGGTGCGCGACATCGCCCAAGTAGCCGTTGTTCCAATCGGCTTTAGTGTCGTATCCGTTGCTGCGCGTCGGCGATTCCGGCGAAAGTCGCGCATCCGCCAGTTGCAGCGCAAGCGCCGGCGATAGCGGCACGCCCTGAGGCCCTCCGGGCAGCGCTCCCGTCCTGTCGTCTAGGATGAGCGCTGTTCCGGCGAGCGGAAACGCTCGCTGGACCGGGGCAATTGCCTCGACCTGTTGAATCGCCGCCGGCCCCAACTTTCCGATCGTTGCGGTGTTGTAGCCATTCGCGGCGGCTGCAGTCAACAATGTGGTCTCATCCAGGTAGTTCCCGCCGTAATGACCGTCGAGATCGGAGAGGATTTCATCGCTTTCGATGAAGGGCGTCGGCGTGCCTCGCGGCAAATTGAAATTCCCGCTGTCGAAGGTCGGGTAGCCGACCCAAAGGGTGTTGCTGAAATCGCCCGTATCTCCCAGAAGATGGCCCGTCGCGATTGCGGACGCGTTCGCCGTCGTGAACGTCGGGAACAAACTGTGGCTATTCACAAAGTTCACGCCCTGTTGGCGAATGGCCCAAAGCGTCGGAGCATCCGTCTGGTTCACGGAGCCTGGACGCAAACCATCCGCGACGAAAATGATAACGTTCCTGTGGGGAGGCGCTGGGCTGCTCGCCTGCTGGGCCGACGACGCATGCGAGAACAGCAAAGAGGCCGCCAATACCGTTGCCGCCCAGATCAAGTGATAGGTGTTGTGTGTTTGCATTGGAGTCCCTCAGATCAGCTTCGGAATGTCCTGCCGAGGATAGCAAGATTTGGCACCCGCCGCATCCCGGCCCCAGGGGCGGTTTCCCGGTGCTCAAAGCACCCGTAGCAAACTGGAATCGCCTCCGCCGCGTCTAAGGAGTGAAAGCCTGGCGGTGTTATATACTTTCGAAGCTGGGCTGCCGGCTGCATCCGGCGAAGGAGCACGGGAATGGGGATCGCGCTGAAGGAAATCCTGGGTTGGGCGCGCAGCCGCAAATTGTTTGCGTCGCTGTTGATTGGCCTGACCCTGGGAATCGGCATTTTGATCGGCACGCTCGTTTCCGGCCGGGTGAGCGCGACGCGGTCTCTTTTCTCTCTCGGCACGTCGCCGCTGGCGAAGCCCGACCCCGTGCAACTCTCGAGCACTTTCGCGAACATCGTCAACAAGGTCGAGCCCGCGGTGGTGAACATATCCACCACGCAGGTCATCGAGCGCGGCCCGAAGGCCCGCCGGCACGGTGGGCAGGGTGGCGACCAGGACGGCGACCAGGATCAATTCCAGGACTTTTTCAATCGATTCTTCAATTCCCCCGACGAAGCCGACCAGGCCGAGCGCAGCCTGGGCTCCGGAGTCCTGCTCGACAAGAAGGGATACATTCTCACGAACAACCACGTCATCGAGCAAGCCACCAAGATTCAAGTGCAGTTGAACGGCGATCAGACGCTGTACACCGCGAAGGTCGTCGGCACGGACGAAGAGACCGATTTGGCCGTGATCAAAATTGAAGCGGGCAAGGACTTGCCCATCGCGCAGCTTGGGAATTCCGACGGCATTCAGGTTGGCGATTGGGTTCTCGCGATTGGCAGCCCGTTCGGCCTTCAGGCCACAGTCACGGCGGGAATCATCAGCGCGAAGGATCGCAGCAACGTCGGCGCGCGGCAATTCCAGCGCTTCGTACAGACCGACGCCGCCATCAATCCCGGCAATTCCGGCGGCCCGCTCGTGGATCTCGCGGGGCAGGTGATTGGCATCAATACGGCCATCATCACCGGGAGCCGCGGCTATGAAGGCGTCGGGTTCGCGTTGCCGAGCAATACGGCCCTCACGGTGTACAACCAGATTGTGACGACCGGCCACGTCACGCGCGGTTCTATCGGCGTCAGCTTCAGCGAGGATCAAAGCAGCAATCCCGTTCTTCTCAAGGAACTCGGCGCGGATTACGGAATCGTGCTGCAGTCTGTCGAGCCGGGGAGCCCGGCGGACAAAGCCGGCCTACAACCAGGCGACGTCATCACTTCGTTGAATGGCCATGCGGTGCGGACCGGGAATGACCTGGTGAATCCCATCGCCGAGAGCCCCATTGGCGACAAACTGCGCGTCACATTCGTCCGCGACAAGAAGGAGCACGAGACCAGCGTCACCGTGGCCGACCGCACAAAGATTTTCCCGGAGCAGGCGGACGACAGTGAGAACGATAACGAGGGCCAACACGGCGAGGCCGCGCCGGCCGAATTTGGCCTGCGCCTCGAAGAGCTCACGCCTGATCGCGCGCGGCGCCTCCAGTACGGTTCCCAGCACGGCATTATCGTGACGGACGTTGAGCCGGCCAGCTTTTCGGAGGACCTCGGATTCGGCCGCGGCGATTTGATCGTGGAAATCAATCACACGGCTGTCAACTCCATCGCCGACTATCGCCGGCTCGTCAGCGCATTGAAGCCCGGCGATGATGTTCTCTTCAAGGTGATTCGCCACAGCGGCGATGAACAAAATGACCGTTTGCTTACGGTCATGCTCGCGGGCCAGGTTCCCGCGCCAGGACAGTGACCGTGACTCGTTCGCGCCGCATCATCGTCCCGCTATTGGCCTCCGCGCTTCTTGCGGGTGCGAGCGCCTCGATTTTCGCGCAGACGGCGCAACAACACTCGTCCGCCACTCATTCGAGTCCCGCGCACAAGACCACGAAGAAGCATCCGCATCACACGCGCGACCGCGGGCAAAACGCCCCCACGCCGGACCGCATCGAGGAAATCCAGACGGCGCTCGCACGCGAGAATGCCTATCAGGGCGAGCCGAACGGAAAGTGGGACGCCGCCAGCATCGCTGCGATGAAGCGATTCCAGTCCGCGAACGGCCTCGAGCCCACCGGCAAGATTGACGCCCTCACGTTGCAAAAGCTCGGCCTCGGCTCCGAGGTTGCGGGAAAGGGCGCTCCCACTCCGCCGAGCGGCCCCGACACCGATTCTTCCCCGATCACCGAAGTCCGCTAACCCCCTGCCCCGGTTTGCCTTGCGTAGCGGCGGCCGGAACATGCCCCGCCTGCCCCGAGCACGGGGACCATGTCGGGAGGCCGCCATCTGCCAGGGTTTCGGCGGTGGGCTGGTTTCCGGAATTCGATAATCGGGTACTGGTGCGCGAAGCAGCACTGACACTGTCCCTCCGAAGGGGAATGTGTACTAGAATAGATTCATCCTAGGCATGGGAGTGGTCCCCTGCGAGCCGACCTGTCCACTTTGCCAAAGCTGGCGGCACTTATTTTCGCGCTGCTCTTTGCCGCGCTTCCGAGTTGTGGGTTCTGCATGCAGCCGGAGCCGACGGTTTCGTGCGAATTTCTGAATAGCGAAGCCGTCTTCGTCGGGGCGGTCATTTCAACACAATCTGAGCCGTCACAAGGCGAGTACACAGATGGTTGGTTATACGATCTGACAGTGCAGGAGCTGTTCCGCGGACCTCAGACAAATACAATCGAAGTGTTCACTGGGAACGACAGTGCGAGATTTCCCCTCGAGCTCGGTAAACAGTATTTGCTGTTCGCCTCGACGTACGAAGGACGCCTCGTGATTACTTGCTGCGGCAATTCCGCGTTAGCGTCGGACGCTCAGGCTACCATTGAAAGATTACGCGGTATTGTCGTTCCGCAAGACGCTCTCATCGAAGGCCGGATTTCGTTTTCAGGTATTCCGGACACCGGAGCGCACACGCCCGGCATCCGGGTGGTCATAAGAGGCGGTGGGAGGACGTTCAGCGCGACGAGCGACCGGAATGGTTGGTTTCACTTACATGTTCCGCCGGGAAAGTATACGGCGAAGGTCCACCAGACACCACATTGGACAATTGAAGCGTACGACCTCAGTTACGACGACCCGAACGACTTCCAAGCGCGCGCAGGGCACGGCACTGGGCTAGAATTTCGAGCGTATTAGAACCATCTATTGAAGGGTGTCGCTGCGCCTGAATTGTGCGCTTATCGGAAGCCGACGCAGCACCGGCGTTTCCTCTTCGTTGACCCCCGCAACCCCCTTTGTTAGATTCTTCGCTCGAAGCGAAAAGCCGCGCTGAACGCTGCTCGCGCAGGCAAACCTGCCGGCTCCCCGGCGGTTGAGGAGGCAGCATGGCCACTACAGTTGTCCCCAAGGTCTTCAGGAATTTCATCAACGGCGAATGGGTCGAAGCGCGCGGCAATCACGCTTTCGAGAATCGCAATCCCGCCGACACCAGCGAACTGCTTGGAATGTTTCCAGCCTCGGGCGAAGAAGATGTGAACGCTGCGGTGGACGCGGCGGAGGCTGCCTTCAAGACGTGGCGGCTGGTGCCCGCGCCGAAGCGCGCGGAAATGTTGTACCGCGCGGCGGAGATTCTCGTCTCGGGCAAGGAGGATTTGGCGCGCGAGATGACGCGCGAAATGGGCAAGGTCCTGGCCGAGACGCGCGGCGACGTCCAGGAAGCCATCGACATGACGTATTACATGGCGGGCGAGGGGCGCCGTCTCTTCGGCCATACCACGCCGTCCGAATTGCCGAACAAAATGGCCATGAGCGTTCGGCAGCCGCACGGCGTCTGCGCGATGGTGACGCCGTGGAATTTCCCGATGGCGATTCCGTCATGGAAAATGATGCCCGCCCTGGTGAGCGGAAACACCGTCGTCATCAAGCCCGCCACGGACACGCCTCTCTCGACCTACAACCTGGCGCAGATCCTCACGGAAGCGGGAATCCCCGCCGGGGTCGTTAATGTCGTCAATGGCAGCGGCGCGAAAGTCGGCGTGCCGCTGGTGAATCATCCCAAAGTCCGCGCCGTGAGTTTTACCGGCTCGACCGAAGTGGGGCGCACGGTGAGCGAAGCGTGCGCGCGCGATTTCCGGCCGTGCCATCTCGAAATGGGCGGCAAGAACATCATCGTCGTCATGGATGATGCGAATCTCGATCTCGCGCTCGATGGCGCAATCTGGGGTTCGTTTGGGACCAGCGGGCAGCGCTGCACGGCCACGAGCCGCATCGCGGTGCAGAAGAAAGTTTACCGCGCATTCGTGGATAAGCTCGCGGAGCGCGCGCGGACTCTGCGCGTCGGCGACGGCCTGGATCCCGCGACCGAAATGGGCCCGCTCATCAACGAATCGCAGTTGCGGCGCGTGATGGAGTACGTCGCGATCGGCGTGAGCGAAGGCGCGAAACTCGCGGCGGGAGGGAGGCGGCTGGATTCCGGCAGGCACGCGAAAGGATGGTTCCACGAGCCGACGGTTCTTGCGGACTGCGCTCCGAAGATGCGCGTCGCGCAGGTGGAGATTTTCGGCCCGGTCGTGGCGGTGATGCCCTTCGACACGCTGGAAGATGCGCTCGAGATCGCGAATGGCGTCGTTTACGGACTTTCGGCTTCGATCTACACGCGCGATGTGAACAAGGCTCTGCACGCCGCGCGCGACTTCCAGACGGGCATCGTTTATGTGAACGCTCCAACGATTGGGGCCGAAACGCATTTGCCCTTCGGCGGCACCAAACAAACCGGAAATGGCCACCGCGAGGCCAGCGTGGCTGCGGTCGATTTCTACACCGAGTGGAAAACCATTTACGTGGACTACTCCGATCGCCTCCAGCGCGCGCAAATTGACACCGCAAGTTTCGGCTCACTGGACAAATAGAATCCTTACGCCATGGCCGCCGTCTATTTCAAATTCTTTGCAATTGCGCTAAGCGCTCTATTCCCTTTGATCAATCCGGTCGGCTCGGCGCTGGTTTTTCTCAGCATGGTCGGGCGAGTCCCCCGCGAGGTCATCCGCGGCCTTTCGAAAAGGGTTGCGTTCAGCACCACACTGTTCCTGGTTATCGTGGATGTGGGAGGCGCTGGGCTCTTGAAGCTGTTCGGGATTTCCCTGCCGGTAATGCAGTTGGCGGGAGGACTTGTCGTCGCCGCAATGGGCTGGCGGCTCCTGAATGAAAGCGACGTTCTGGTTCAGAGCGAGCCCGCTGCGTCCGCGGCGGACCCGGCGAGGTTACGGGGAAAGGTCTTCTATCCGTTCACGTTTCCCGTGACGGCCGGCCCGGAACCCTCGTCGTGACATTGACGCTGAGCGCTCACGCCTCGAAGAGGCCGCTGGTTGAAGCGGGTTTCGCGCACCTCGGAATCTTTTGTGCGATCGCCGTGCAGTGCGTGGTCGTTTACTTTTGCTATGCCTATGCGGATGTCATTGCACGAAAGGTCTCTCAGCAGACGGCCCACGGGATTCTGCGCGTCGTCTCTTTCTTTTTGTTTTGCATCGGAGTGCAGATCGCCTGGAATGGCTTAGCCGCCCTCATCGCCGGCGCAAACTTCCTCCAGAAATAAGCCTGCCCCCGCCCATGGAACGGCAGGATGAACGGCACCAGCCCCGGATAGGGGACACAAACTACGAGCCAGCCAAAGGAAAGGTTCCGATTCCGTGGTCATAGCTCGCGCTGGGCTTGTAGAATCGCGGCTCGGCGCCGGGTTGCTGGACGCAGCCCAGCCGCCCGTCGGCGTAGACGCGGGACAGCAGTCCCTTCCTCGCGTTGACGCGGCTTGACGCCGCGCATACAATTAAATAACGGGTCACTGCGCGAGGGGCGTTCATGTCGGATGCAGTCCTCAACTCGAAGCGGAAGCAGCAGATCCTGGCTGAAATTGTCCGCGCGTACATCGACAGCGGCGAGCCGGTATCCTCGCGCGTCGTTTCCCGAAGCCACGCGCACGCCGAATCGCTGAGCACCGCGACGATCCGCAACGTCATGGCGGACCTGGAGGACGAAGGCTTCCTCTACCAGCCTCACACATCCGCTGGGCGCGTTCCGACGGCGGCCGCGTACCAATTCTTCGCGCAAATCATCGCCACGCAGGCGCGGCTCGATCCGGGAGATCAGCAATGGATTCGCGCGGAGCTGGCCGCCGCGTCCACCCCGGAGGAAGTCACCGAGCGCGCCGGGCACATTCTGGCGAAAATGTCGCAAGGGCTGGGGATTGTCGTCTCGCCGCCGCTTGGCCGGACCGCGCTCGAACACATTCACTTCACGCTGCTGCCGGATGGGCGCGTGGTTGCGGTTTTGGTGACGACCGCCGGCGCGACGCGCGACAAGATCGTTCGCCCGGAGCAGAATTACACGCAGGGGGATCTCGACCGCACGGCCGAATACCTGAACCGCTCGTACACGGGCCGCACGCTGGACGCGATCCGCGCGGACCTGCTCTCGAAATTGGCGAACGAGCGCGAACGCTACAACCGGCTCGTGCGCGACGCCCTCGCGCTTTGCGATCCCAGCGTTTTGGGCGAAGGCGACGCGCGAGAGATCTACGTCGAGGGCGCGTCGCAGATCGCGTCCGCGCCTGAACTTGCCGGGCAGGGGCAGATGCGGGATCTGCTGGCGGCGATTGAAGAGCGCGAAAAGCTTGTGGCGCTGCTTTCCACTTGCATTGACACGCCCGAGCCGGTCCACGTGCAGATCGGCGTGAAGGAAATGTTGGCGGCGGGCGAGCATCTGGCGCTGATCAGCGCGCCCTACGGCGGCGGCGAAGAGGGGCAAGGTTCGCTCGGCGTGCTCGGGCCGGTACGGATGCACTACGAGCGGGCCATTACCGCGGTTGCTTTTGTGGCTCGCGCTTTCAGCGAAACGATGCGCAGGGAATCGGAGGGCTGAGAATTCCGTGAAGGAATCTGAATCCAAAAAGATTCAAGCAAACAGAATGGACGACGACACCATTCCGGAAAGTGACGCGGCCCCCGCGCCGGCCGCCGTGCCGGACCCTCTTGCGAAATTACAAGCCGAGAAGAACGAGCTGCTGCAGACGCTGGTCCTCCGCCAGGCCGATTTTGAGAATTATCGGAAGCGCGTCGAGCGCGATCGCCATGAGGAGGCCCGCCGCGGCGTCGCACGTATCCTGGAGGACTTGTTGCCGGTCCTGGACGGATTCGAGCGCGCGCTGCAATCGCGCGGTGACGGGGACGCGGATGAGCACTACAAGGGCATTCAGCTGATTCAAAAGCAATTGTGGGACGCGCTCTCAAAACATGGTCTGGCGCGAATCGACGCGGAGGGCAAGCATTTCGATCCGCACGTGCATTTGGCCGTCGAGCGTGTCGAGACCACCGAGCATCCGGACGGCGTCGTGCTGGAAGTGTTGCAACAGGGCTATAAATTCCACGATCGCGTGCTGCGGCCGAGCGCGGTGCGTGTCGCGGTGCATCCGGCGGGTCACGACGAGCCGCACCCGCGCAAGACGAAAGCGGTCAACTGAGGAATCATGGCGCCCGGGCACAAGCGAGATTATTACGAAATCCTGGCGGTCTCGAAGACGGCTTCCGCGGATGAGATCAAATCCGCGTATCGCAAAGCCGCGTTGAAGTGGCACCCGGATCGCAATCCCAACGATAAGAAGCCGGCGGAAGAGAAATTCCGCGAGGCTACCGAGGCTTACAGCATCCTGACCGATCCGCAGAAGCGCGCCGCGTACGATCGCTACGGCCACGCGGGAATCACTGGCGCGTTCGACACGGGAATCAGCCACACGATTTTCGAGGATTTTCAGGATATCTTCGGCGATTTCTTCGGCTTTGAGGATATTTTCGGCGGAGGACGCCGCGGGCGCAGCAAGGTGCAGCGCGGCGCGGATTTGCGTTACGACATGGAATTGAGTTTCGAGGAGGCCGCCACCGGCCTGACCACGAAGATTCGCGTTCCGCGGCAGGAATTCTGCGAGGCGTGCAACGGCACCGGGGCGAAAGCCGGAACGGGCGTGGTCGCCTGCCCGCAGTGCGGCGGGCGCGGTCAGATGCATTACCAGCAGGGTTTTTTCGCGATTTCGCGGACGTGCCCGGCGTGCCGCGGGGCGGGGCAAGTCGTGCGCGAGAAATGCCTGGTGTGCCGCGGGGAAGGGCGCGTCGAGAAGACCAAGACAATCGATTTGCGCATTCCGCCCGGAGTGGATTCGCAAACGCGTCTGCGCGTGCAGGGCGAAGGCGAAGCCGGAATGAACGGCGGGCCGCCGGGCGATTTGTACGTCATTCTCGAAGTTCGCGAGCATCCCTTTTTCGAGCGCCGCAATGCGGACCTTTACTGCACGATTCCCATCAGCGTGACGCAGGCGGCTCTGGGCGCCGAAGTGACCGTGCCGGGACTTACGGGCGAGGAAAAAGTGAAAATTCCCGAGGGCACGCAGACCGGATCGATCTTCCGCCTCAAGGGGAAGGGATTGCCGGACCCGCACGGCGGCGGGAAGGGCGATCTCTACGTGGACGTGCGCGTCATGACGCCCGCGAAACTGAATCGCGAGCAACGGCGCATGCTCGAACAATTGGGCCAGACGCTCGAAACCGATAACCTTCCCGTGCAGCGCAGCAGTTCCTTCTTCGACAAAGTCAAAGATATTTTCGGGTAGCGCCTTTCAGCTCTTCGGAGGTGGATTCGGAGCGGGCTGCGGCGGCGGAGCTGTGTTCGCCGGCGGCGATGGGGACTTGGGTGGCGACGCAGGCGCTGCTGCAGGCGCTGCAGCCGGCGCGGGCTTCGGAGTGGGAGAAGGAGCTTTTGGCGGCGCAGCGGCTGGCGGCGGCGGCGCCGGAGGCTGAGTCGCGAGCGCTCCCAGGAATTCACGGCGGAAGAGAGCAGGGTTTGCCGAGGTTGCCACCTGTGCGTTCGGCGCCTTGCCCGCAACGGAAACAGATCTCCCCGTATCGGTCCCGTACTCCGTGATGCTGATGTTCATTGGGGTCGTGGAGACGGCCGTAGGATCGGCCAGAGCGACGGCGGCGAGCGGATCCCAGGCGAAGTAAACTCCTTCCGCGATCAATTTCTTCTGCACGCCGAGGACTTCCGCGGCGAATTTCTCAAGTGGAGTCTTCGTGTCTGCGCCCAACTGTTCGAGAAAATCAGACTTAATCGGCACCTGCTGCGTGGCGTCGAGCGGAATCAAGCGGATCGGCGCGCTGGAAGAAAACACAATCGAGGCCGCCAGCGGATCCATATAGAAATTCCACTCGGCTGTTTTGTTGTCGGTCTTGAAGTAGCCGCCGTCACCTAAATTGCCGGGAACGTTCAGGGCGCCGCCCATCATCACGATCTCCGTGATCGCCTGGACGCCCCAGGATTCCACGCGCAGGACGGCGCCGAGGTTCGTGAGCGGGCCGAGCGCAAGTATCCGGACGGGGCGATTGGAATCCGCCAGCCGCCGCATAAGGAACGAGGATGCGGACTGCTTCTGCGGCTTCGCAGTGGTCGCGGGGAGCGTGACGCCCGGAAGCGTGTCGGCATCCTTACGCCAGGACTCGGGGAAGGCCGCGTTGCCCGCGAGCGGCGCAGTCGCGCCCTCGTAAACCGGAATCTCCGGGTGGCCGGCAAGCTGCAAGAGACGCAGAACGTTGTTCGCGCCCGAAGAAACGTGGCAGACGCCGTTGACGATGGTGATGGCCTCAATGTGGACGTCGCGGCGTCCGAGGAGAAACGCGAGTGCGAGCATGTCGTCTACGCCGGCGTCGGTGTCCACGATGACGGGCGTCGCGGAGTGCGACGTGGGCGCGGGGCGGCGGGGAGAGGCCGCTGCGCGCGAGGCCGGGAAACCAGCAAGAACAAGCGCGGCCGCGATCGCAGCGCCGAGGAAACGGTTATAAGCAAAAGCGGGAATTCGCATTGGCCTGATATAACATACTCGGAATGCGACGTTGCTTTTTTGTTGAACGCTTTGACGCGAACCGTGCGACGGTGCGCGGGGAGACGGCCGAGCACCTCGAGCGGGTGTTGCGCGCGAAGCCCGGGCAGCTCTTTGAGCTGAGCGACGGGAGCGAGGTGTGGCTGGCGAAGACGGAGACGGTGGGCCGCGGCGCGATTGAATTCTCACTCGTGGAGCAGGTGCCGGCGAGGGAACCGCGGCTCGCGCTCGTGCTGTGGCTCGCGGTTGTGAAATTCGACCGCTTCGAGTGGGCGCTTGAAAAGGCGACGGAATTGGGAGTCAACGTCATCGTGCCGCTGGCTGCGGAGCGGAGCGAAAGCGCGCTCATTTCCGCCGCGGAGAAACGCGCGGCGCGCTGGAAAAGGATTCTGCGGGAATCGGCGCAACAGGCGCGGCGCGTGCGCGTCCCGGAATTGTTACCGACGTCGCGCCCGGCCGAGGCGTTTGCGGCAGATCGCAGCGCGGTGCGGATCTTGCTCTCTGAGCGAGAAACGGCCCCGCCGCTGCGGCACGTTCTGCGGAGCGCGAGCGCCGAAAACGCCGCCTCCGCCGCAGTTGCGATTGGGCCGGAAGGCGGGTGGACCGCCGCGGAGTTCGAAGCCGCGTGGTCGGCGGGGCTCCTGGAGAGTTCGCTCGGCGAAACGATTCTGCGGACGGAGACTGCCGTCTGCGCAGCGCTTGCTTCGATCCAGTTCGCGCTGGGATGACCGCTTGACCCTGTCGAGCGGGGAAGGCATCATTCGAGATTGGCTGCGATGCGAAACAGAATCAGATTCGGCGTTGTCCTGCTGGGGTGCGCAATCGTCTGCGCGCTGGCGGCGGATCGCGCGTCGGCGCAGGACCGGCCCCTCGATACCGCGACGGTGGACGTTGTGCCGCCGGGCACGCTGCGCGGGCAATTGGGCTTCGATTTTCTTCAGGGCGTTGAATACCCGCTCTCGGGGCTGGGCGGCGACCTGAGTTCCGTCGGCGACATTGATTTGCGTCTCGGGCTTGGGGGAATCGCCGAAGTGGAATTGGCTGGGGCGGTGCAACAGTTTCTGGACGTCAAGAGCCAGGGAATGTCGTTCGTGCCCCTGCAATTGACGGGGCCGGATTCGACGCACGATACCGGCGACTATTCGATGATCGCCAAGTTTAAAGTTTTCGGGGAGAGCGGGCGCCGGCCCGCGCTCTCCGTGCGATTCGGATTCATCCTTCCGAATACGAATCAGACGCGGGGGATCGGGAACAATGCCACCAACGTCTTCGCGGAATTTGTTGTGGGGCGCCACTTCGGCAAGCTGGACCTGTTCGGAAATCTGGGGCTCGAGAATCATGACGTCTCCGAACGCGCTCTACTCGCAGAACGACGAGCTGCTGTATGGCCTGGCATTTACGTATCCCCTGAATGCGCGGATTCATCTTGTCGGCGAGGTCGCCGGGCGGCAGGACACGCGTAAGTTCAATCCGACCCTCCTTGGCACCGAGAGCCGCGGAGAAGCGCGGCTCGGCATGCAGATTTCCGCCGGGGGATTTCGCTGGGACGTCGCGGGAATTGCCGGCCTCTACGCCAACGATCCGCGAACTGGATTCACGTTCGGCGTGAGTAAGGACATTCAGCTTTTCCATCCATCCAAAGCCTCTAATCCTTAACTCTGGTATCAACGGCGGAAGCGAAGCGCGGCTACCTCTTGGAGAGGGCATACCGGCCGGACCGGCTTATTTCCGTCGCCAGAGCTTCATTCGATTCGCGCGGCGGCGTGTGGCGTGGCTTGGCTCCGCATGGTATAAAGAGAAGGCAGCCACAAATGGACTTACCTGTTCAGCCGAATGTGGAACCAGTTGAGTCTGCGCCCCAGAGGCCCATCCGGCGCGAACTGCGGGCCTGGGCGCGCGACCTGGTCATCGCGCTCGGCTTGGCGTTGGTCATCATCGTTTTCTTCTACCAGCCGGTGAAGGTGGAAGGCACCAGCATGGCGCCGTTGCATCTCAGGACCAGGAGCGGATCTTCATCAACAAGTTTGTCTATCGCTTCGAGCCCATCGAGCGCGGCGATGTGGTCGTCTTCTGGTATCCTCTGGACCGCACGAAATCGTTCATCAAGCGGGTGATCGGTCTGCCGGGAGATCTGGTGGAGATCCGCGAAGGGCGCGTTTACATCAACGGCCAAGCGGCTGGACGAGCCCTACGTGCCGCCGCAGTATGCGGACTTTTCGGACTTTCGGGCCGATTGCGCGTGCCCGCAAAATTCGTATTTTGTGATGGGCGATCATCGCATCAGCTCGAACGATTCGCGCATCTTCGGGCCCGTGGCGGGCAGCTACATCTACGGCAAAGCGGTTTTCGCCTACTGGCCGATGACGCAGTTCGGCATCGACTGCGCGCATCGGCGGAAGCGCAGAGTGCTGGGAAATGAATCGAGTGAGATTTCGGAGGAACACTGACCGAAGACCCGCACGCCCCGCCATCCTCGCGCTGGAGGACGGGCGGATTTTTAAGGGGCGCGCGGCGGGAGCACGCACGCGGCGCGGCGGCGAAGTCGTTTTCAATACCAGCCTCACCGGCTACCAGGAAGTTTTCACCGATCCCAGCTACTCCGGGCAGATCGTCTGCCTGACCTACCCGCACATCGGAAACGTCGGAACGAATCTCGACGATCAGGAATCGGAGCGGCCGTACATCGAGGCGCTGGTGGTGCGCGAATTTTCGGCGCTGGCGTCGAACTGGCGCTCGAGCGGAATCGGCGCAGCTTATCTTGAGCGGCACAACATTCCCGTGATCTGGGACCTGGATACGCGCGCGCTGGTGCGGCATATTCGCCGCGTGGGCGCGCTGCGCGGGGTGGTGGCGACCGACGGCACGCCCGCGGAGCAACTGATTGCCGAAGCGCGGGCTCTGCCCACCATGGCGGGCCTGGAACTGGCCAGCCGCGTCACGTGCGAGAAACCGTACGACTGGACCAAGGGCTCGATCGAGCTGACGGCTTCGCCCTGGCACGAGGGCGTGGACGATACACTCGGCGGGCCGGATACGCAGCGGTTCCGCGTTGTGGCCTACGATTTCGGCATCAAGCAGAATATCCTGCGGCTGCTGGTGGACCAGCACTGCGAGGTTACGCGTGGTGCCGGCGAAGACGTCGGCGGACGATGTGCTGGCGCTGCAGCCGGACGGCGTGTTTCTCTCGAATGGCCCGGGCGATCCGGAGCCGGTCGACTACGCGGTTGAATCCATCCGCAAGCTGCTGGGGAGAGTGCCGGTCTTTCGGCATTTGCCTCGGGCATCAACTGTGCGGGCTGGCGCTTGGCGGCCGGACGTACAAGCTGAAATTCGGGCATCACGGCTCGAATCATCCGGTGAAAAATCTGCTGACCGGTCGCGTGGAAATCACGGCGCAGAATCACGGTTTCGTGGTGGACCCGGATTCGCTGCCGGCGAGCGACGTGGAAATCACGCATGTCAATCTGAACGACCAGACGAATGAAGGCATGCGGCATCGCTCGCTGCCGTCTTTTCAGCGTGCAGTACCACCCGGAAGCTTCGCCCGGGCCGCACGATTCGCACTACCTGTTCCGCCATTTCACGGACATGATGAGCGATGCAAACTCTCCGGCGCGCTCAAGCGCGGACAGCCGAGCGCGAAATGAGTTCCAAGCAGGGACCAGACGTGTAGTCTTGTAAGAGGGCGGAAGTCGAGGCGCGGCTCGCCCGATCGATTCTGCTCACGATGGATGAGTTGGACATGCGGCACGGCTGAAGCCGTGCCCCGACGAAGATCCGGGCGCGCGACGTGTCTTGGGGCGCGCTTCTAGGAAAGAGTACGGAAAGCAAAGAATGCCAAAGCGCACTGACATCAAGAAAATCATGATCATCGGCTCCGGCCCGATTGTGATCGGCCAGGCCTGCGAATTCGACTATTCGGGCACGCAGGCGTGCAAGGCGCTGCGCGCGGACGGCTACGAAGTGGTGCTGGTCAACTCCAATCCCGCGACGATCATGACCGACCCGGAAGTCGCCGACCGCACCTACATCGAGCCGCTGACGCGCGAAACGCTCGAAGCAAATTATCGCGCGCGAGAAGCCGCAGGCGCTGCTGCCGACCGTGGGCGGGCAGACGGCACTGAATCTGGCGGTGGAACTGGCCGAGGGCGGCGTGCTCGAGCGGCACGACGTGGAATTGATCGGCGCGTCGCTGCGCGCCATCAAAGTGGCCGAAGACCGGCTCTGGTTCAAGGACGCCTGCCGCAAGATCGGGCTGGACGTGCCGGCGTCGGCGCTGGTGAACAACGTTCCGGACGCGCTACGTCTGGCCGACCAACTGGGCTATCCGGTGGTGATCCGGCCTTCGTTCACGCTGGGCGGCACGGGCGGCTCGATCGCGTACAACCGCGAGGAATTCGCAGAAGCCATCGCCCTGGCGCTCGACGCCAGCCCGGTGCACGAGGCGCTGGTCGAAGAATCGGTGCTGGGCTGGAAGGAATACGAGCTGGAAGTGATGCGCGACTTTCGCGACAACTTCGTGGTGGTCTGCACGATCGAGAATTTCGATCCCATGGGCGTGCACACCGGCGATTCCATCACCGTGGCGCCGGCGCAGACGCTGACCGACAAGGAATACCAGCGGATGCGCGACGCCTCGGCGGCCATCATTCGCGAAGTGGGCGTGGAGACGGGCGGTTCGAACATTCAATTCGCCGTCGAGCCGGCGACCGGGCGCATGGTGGTGATCGAGATGAACCCGCGCGTTTCGCGCAGCTCGGCGCTGGCGTCCAAGGCCACCGGCTTCCCGATCGCGAAGATCGCGGCGCGCCTGGCCGTGGGCATGACGCTGGACGAAATCCCGAACGACATCACGCGGAAAACGCCGGCGTGCTTCGAGCCGACCATCGACTACGTGGTGGCCAAGATTCCCAAGTGGCAGTTCGAGAAATTTCCCGGCGCCGACGACCACGCTGGGCACGCAGATGAAGTCGGTGGGCGAAGTGATGGCCATCGGGCGCACCTTCAAGGAAGCGCTGCAAAAAGGCATTCGCTCGCTCGAGCCGCACACGCCCTGGCGCGCTCCCGCCGGAAACGCCGGTTTCGCTGCTGCGGGAAAAACTGGCCACGCCGCGGCCGGACCGCATTCATTGGCTGCTGCTGGCCATCGAGCGCGGCTTGAGCTCCGTAGGAAGTGGTGGCGCTGACCAAGATCGATCCGTGGTTCCTGCGGCAGCTGGAAGAAATCGCCACGGTGAACAGGCGCCTGGCGGCGGTGACCGTGGAGACCGTGTCCGGAAGAATTGCTGCGCGAAGCCAAGCGCTGCGGCGCCAGCGACGAGCAACTGGCGCAGATCTGGAAGACGACGCCGGCGGCGGTGCGCACGCAGCGCGCCAAGGCGAACATCGCGCCGGTGTTCAAGCGCGTGGATACCTGCGCCGCGGAGTTTGAATCGTTCACGCCGTATCTCTACTCGACCTACGAGGACGAAGACGAAGCCGAGACGACCGAGCGGCCGAAGATCGCCATCCTGGGCAGCGGCCCGAATCGCATCGGGCAGGGAATCGAGTTCGATTATTGCTGCTGCCATGCTTCCTTTGCGCTGCGCGAAGACGGCTTACGAGACGATCATGGTCAACTGCAATCCGGAGACCGTCTCGACCGACTACGACACCTCCGACCGGCTGTATTTCGAGCCGCTGACGCTGGAAGACGTCCTGGCGGTCATCGAGCGCGAGAAGCCGCAAGGCGTGATCGTGCAATTCGGCGGGCAGACGCCGCTGAATCTGGCGCTGGACCTGAAGCGCAACGGCGTGCCCATCATCGGCACGGCGCCGGAATCCATCGACCTCGCGGAAGACCGGCGGCGCTTCGGCCGATTGCTCGAGGAGTTGAAGATTCCGCAGCCGCGCAACGGCACGGCGCTGGTTCCCGAAGAAGCCGTGCGCGTGGCGCGCAGAGATCGGCTTGCCGGTGCTGGTGCGGCCGAGCTACGTGCTGGGCGGGCGCGCCATGGTCATCGCGTACGACCTGCAAGACGGTGCAGGAGTACGTGGCGCAGGCGGCGCTGATGGGCCCGGCGCGTCCGGTGCTGATCGACCAATTCCTCGAAGAAGCCACGGAAGTGGACGTGGACGCGCTTGCCGACGGCGAAGACGTCGTCATCGGCGGCATCATGGAGCACATCGAAGAAGCCGGCGTGCATTCGGGCGATTCTTCCTGCGTGCTGCCTTCGGTGACGCTGACGCCTTCGGTGCTGGCCCGCATTCGCGATTACACCAAGCGCCTGGCGCAAGCGCTGAACGTGGTCGGCTTGATGAACGTGCAGTACGCCATCCAGCGCGACACGGTGTACGTGCTGGAAGTGAATCCGCGCGCGTCGCGCACGGTGCCGTACGTCAGCAAGGCCACGGGCGTGCCGCTGGCCAAAGTGGCGGCGCGGCTGATGACCGGGCAAAAGCTTCGCGACATGAAGCTGCCGGTCGTCGAGCACGACGGCGTGGCGGAACTGGCCGTGCGCGATTACTACGCCGTGAAGTCGCCGGTGTTTCCGTTCAACAAGTTCCGCGGCGTGGACACGATTCTGGGGCCGGAGATGCGCTCGACCGGCGAAGTGATGGGCATCGCGCAGACTTCGGCGAAGCCTTCGCCAAGGCGCAACTCGCCGCGGGCCAGGGCCTGCCGCGCAAGGGAACGATTTTTCTCAGCGTGAACGACCGCGAGAAGCGCCACGTGGTGCCGCTGGCGCGCGAACTGGCGTCGCTGGGTTTCAAATTGATTGCCACGCGCGGCACGGCCGCGGCGCTTACCGCGGCGGGCGTGGAAGTCGAGGCGGTCTTCAAGGTGAACGAGGGCCGCCCGAACATCGTGGACCTGATCAAGACCGGCAAGGTCGACCTGATCATCAATACGCCGCTGGGCAGGGAATCGTTCTACGACGAAAAATCGATTCGCCGCGCCGCGATTCGGTACAACATTCCTTCGGTGACGACTTTGTCCGCGGCCAAGGCCGCGACGCAGGGCATTCAAGCGTTGGTGCAAAAGAGCCTGGAGTACGCTGCCTTGCAGAGCTTGCACGCGAAGAGGCGGTCCGCGCAGAAACAGCCGTCGGGAACGGATTGAGAGCGGGCCCGTAACGTTCATCCACTTTGGGAACTGCAATTGCCCCGGGAAGACCAATGAAACTTGAGGGCGTCATCGCCGCGCTTACGACCCCCTTCGATCTTGACGGATCGGTGAATCGCGCGCGGCTGCGGCGCAACGTCGAGAGGTACAACTCCACGGCGCTAAGCGGCTACGTCGCCGTCGGCTCGACCGGCGAGTCCGCCCTGTTGAGCCTGGATGAGGCTGAGTTGGTCTGGGCCACCGTGATCGAGCACGCCGCCACGGGCCGGATCGTGATCGCGGGCACCGGCGCTGAAAGCACAGCGGAAACAATCGATCGAACGCGGCGAGCCGCGAAGCTCGGCTACGGGCTGGCGCTGGTTCGCACGCCGAGCTACTACAAGCCGTTGCTGAAGTCCGAAGTGCTCGTGGAGCATTATCGCCGCATCGCGGACGCGTCGCCCATCCCAATCCTGATTTATTCGATTCCGCAATTCACCGGCGTGACGATCGAACCGGAAATCGCCGCGCGGCTCGCGGAACATGAGAACATCATCGGGATTAAGGACAGCTCGGGGATCGTGGATCGCGCCGCGGAGACCGTGCGTTTGGCGCCGAAAACCTTCACCGTGCTCGTTGGTTCCCCAACGATTCTGGTGGATTCCCTCCGGGCTGGAGCTCGGGGCGGAATCCTCGCACTGGCATCTCCGCTGCCGGACTGGTGTGCGCGCGTCTTTTCGCTGTATCAGGCGGGGGACGTGGATGGTGCAATCGCCGTCCAGGAAAAATTGAAGCCGGCCTCGAAAAGAATCGGCAGTGAACTCGGCATCCCCGCTACGAAGTACGCCATGGACCAAGCGGGATATTTCGGCGGCGCGCCGCGCCCGCCGCTGCTTCCTCTGACTGCCGAGGAGCGGCGCGAGGTGGGCGCGATTCTCGCTCCGCTCCTGGCGTCCCCTCTGGTATCGCGGACTCTCTGATTTCGTTCCGCCTGCCGTTTCCGCATTGCACGTTCGGGGAGCGAGTCTGGTTCGACACGCTGAAACTTCCGGGCGGAAATCTCATCAAACTCTTATGATGGCCGGCGGTGATTGCCCGAAATTCGCGGGGATTGTATCATGACGGCTCCGATGGAGTTTCAGTACATCCCAGCGGCGGAGTTGCCGCACACCACTTCTCTTTACCGCGCATTTCTGGAAGATTTTCGCAGCGTTTCGGAATTCTATTCCCATTCGCCTTCGCTCGCCGGCGTTGCGCAAGCGGCGAAAGAAGTGAGTTACCCGGCGGCGACGCGTGCGATGGTCGTGGAGCGGCTGCGGGCGCAGAACGAACTGTTCGGCTCCGGACCAGCCGTGGCTCGCAATCTCGATCGTCTGGGGGCCGGCGCGGTCGCGGTCGTAACCGGTCACCAGCTCAGCCTTTTTGCCGGGCCTGCCTACACATTTTACAAAGCGTTGACGGCGATTCGGCTGGCGGAGGAGTTGACGGCTGCGGGGACGCCCGCGGTTCCGATCTTCTGGTTGGCGGGGGAAGATCACGATCTCGCCGAGGTGAATCACTGTTTCTGGCCTTCCGGCGACGGCCTTGAGCGATTCGAGTTGCAGACTGCGGGAGTGAAGGGGGGCAGCGTTGGCCCGGTCCGGCTCGGCGATGGAGTTGTGGAATTGGTGAACCGCGCCACGGAGACATTGGAGGGGCCTGCCGCGGAAGTCGTCGGCGACGCGCTGCGCGCGAGTTACACGCCGGAGCAAACTTTCGCATCGGCTCTGGGCCGGCTGATGGCGCGGCTGCTCGGCCGCATGGGGCTGATCCTGCTGGACCCGTTGGATCCGGAGTTGCACCGGCTGGCCACGCCGGTTTTTCTCCGCGCGCTCGACGAACATGCGGCGCTCTCGGAGGAACTCCGCAATCGCGCAGCCGCGCTTGCGCAGCGCGCATTTCACGCGCAAGTCAAAGTCGGCGAGCAGGGGACGCTTCTGTTCTGGACGCTGGACGGGCAACGCTTGCCCGTGCGCTGCTTGGGAGCGAAGTTCCGCGTTGGCGAGCGCGAATTCAGCGGGGAAGAAATCCGCCGGGCGATTGAACGGGCGCCCATCGAGTTTTCGGGCAACGTCCTTCTCCGGCCAGTCGTGCAGGACACTCTGCTGCCCACGGTCGCGTACATCGCCGGGCCCGCGGAGACGGCTTACTTCGCGCAGGTCTCAGTGGTCCACAAGCATTTGTTGGGCAGGATGCCGGCGATTGTGCCGCGCGCGAGCATGACGATTGTCGGTCCCCATGCGGCGAAATTGTTGGAGAAATACAAATTGTCCGTTGCGGACGTGCTCGGCGGAAGCGCAAAGCTTCGTGAGTTGATGGAGCGCGAAGCGTTGCCGAAGGCGGTTGCGGAACAGTTCGCGGCGGGCGAAAAAACAATTCGGGAAGCGCTCCAAGGATTGCGCGCACCGCTGGAGAAGCTCGACAAGACGCTGCTCGGCGCGCTCGAACACGCGGAAGGCAAGATATTGCATCAATTCCAGGCGCTCGAGCAAAAGGCCGGCAGGGCCGGCGCGTTTCGCGCCGGAGTGCTCGAAACCCACGAAAAGGAGCTCTCCACGGCTCTTTATCCGGATGGCCAGCTTCAGGAACGGGTGCATTGTCTGCTGCCCGCAATCGCCTCGCGCGGATTGGAGCTTCTGGACGGGCTGCGCGAATGCATCAAGCCCGGCGGCAGCAATCACATTGTCGTTGTCGGGTGAGGCGCACGGGCCAACTAATGCTTCGCAAATTCCTTGATCGGGTCAACTCCCTGCCATGTCTGCCCGCCGTCGTTCGTTTGGTATAGGAAGCCGCCGAAGCGCAGGGCCCAACCACGCCCGCTGGCGAGCATTACCAACTTTTTGAAGACAGGCGCTTGGTTGATGCTCCGATCAGCGGGCGGCAGGGTACGGCGGGTTTTCCAGGTCTTTCCCCCATCCTCCGTGCAGGCCAAATAAGTGAGGATACCTGTAGCGCATCCGTGGCTTGCGTCCCAGAAAGAAACGCTATCGAATCGGTTTATTTTTTTTGACGCGAGCGCTTTTCTCCAGTGCCGGCCGAAATCCGTCGTAGCGAGGATAATTCCACTATCGAAGTCCGTTCCGACTAACCATCCGCGCCCATCGCTCCGAAAGAATGCGGAGTCGATATCGAAGTAATCTGAGCGGAGGCCCAGACCCTCCGGACCAAAGGGGATATCGTCCCAAGTTACTCCTCCGTCATAAGAACGAGTGACAAATCGATCCCCGTAGACCAGGATGCCGGTGCGCTTGCTCACATACACGCCGTAACAAGGAGTGCCAACGACGTTTTGCTCGCTGACTAGGGTCTCGCCCCCGTCAGAGGTTTTCATCATCGGGCATCCGAGCCCCCCTTGGAACCATCCGTTTTGTTCGTCACCAAACGCCAGGGTGTCCATGGGCGCGGGGCCATAGTCGGCCTGGACGACCGCAGGTTGAGTGGAGGACTGCTTCCATGATGTGCCACCGTCCGAGCTTCGGAACAGGTAAACCGTGCTCTCGTCCCGTTTGACCAGGCCCCACCCCACTTCCCAGGTTACGAAGAAAACACGGAAAAGTCCGTTGGGGGGGATTAACTCAGCCCAGGACCGCCCACCGTCCGAAGTCCTGAACAGGCGGGAGGTCTGGGTTTTGTGGTCTTGGACCGTTATCCAGCCGTGGAAAGCTTCAACAAAGAACAGATCCGACACTTCATGGGGATTCACGGCATTACTGAAATCGTCCTCGATGCGCTGCGTTCGAGCGATAGGGGCGCAGCTGAAGGCCACAAACAAGCCCACGGCAATCATTGAGCAAACCCGCCAACCAAAGCGACCTCGACCCGCGCTGGTGTCATGCCGTTCTTGATTCAGAAAACGCATTACGGTTTTTTGGCGCCTTTCATTCAGCCGGGCGGGCCGGGCGTCCGTTCGCTTTATTCTGTTGACAGCGTCCATCGCGCAGAGAATACCACTGTTGCAATACACCGCAACGTACCGAGACGAGGGCCACCCGCCTACGGCTTCTGATGCTCTGGTTGCAGATCAATCGTAATCGGTCTCTTTGCGGCTTCTGGAATTTCAATTTGTCGGATATCTAGGACCCCTGTCCGCCCGGTCGTGATGAGGAGGAAGCTTCCGTAGGGGTTAATTCCTGTCAAAGTGAAGGTTCCAATGTCGCCGAATACCTGCACCCGGTCGTCGATGCGATAATCCAGGTAAATGCCTACCATGCGAACATAGACAGGTTCCTCGTTTGGGGGAATATGCTCGACAGCGCCAGTGAGCACGTTCCGCGGTGCCATGGACTCCGGCGATTGTGGCTCGAAGTTAAGGCCGGCAACCACCCAAACCTCTGGTTTGAACACGTATACCTTTCGATAGGCCGAGAAGGTGCCCGTGCTAAAAACTTTCAGAGAGTATTCTCCGTAGGGCACCTCTGTTGCGGTGCCTCCTTTGAAGCGGTCAGCCAGATCCGAGTCGTCGTCGCTAAATCTGAATTCAGCGATTGTCTCGACAAACCCCTCCTCGGTCCAGCCGTTGTTGAGAACGGGCATCACGTGAACTGTAGCCGTCCGCATCGAGACCTCGATGTACACCTCGGGCTTGGATACGGTTACTGGCCTACTTACGTCCGGAAATCCGGCGGCCTGCATCTTCAAATCGTACTCACCGTAAGGTATTGCATCGCCCTCAAAGGCGTCGGACTCGATAGAGTGAAAGCGGTCTGCGAAACTCGTCCCCGTTCCCTTAGCGACAAACGAGACTAGCCGCCCACCCTTGGCCTCTCCGCCGATTCCATCCACCACCGTGATGAACACACGGCCTTCCGTCTCTGTCCCAACCGCAAAAGAAGGTACTGCCAAGGCTGGGAGCGCCAGGATTATCACCAGAATCCACCTGAGGAATGGGTTCATCGGTTCATTCCTTCTTAAAATTAAAACAATCACCGAAAAGCTTCCACGAAATGTTTGACGTATCGGGGCCTTCGTATAAGCCAAGAGCTCTTTGTGCGTCTGAGTCGGTTAGCCCAGCGACGTTGTGCGCGACCACCTCGTGGAACATGGTCCCCAAGTTACGTGGGCGGGTGGCCCAGGCGGCAGCTGTTTGTTCTTTGCTGTTGGCTGCGCCCATCGACGGGAGGATACCACTGTTATAATACACCGCAATGGACGCAGACATGGGTGCCCCACGCGTCGGCTTTACGCGTGCGGGGTGTCTTATGCCGAAAGGACTGAAGCGCTCCTGTCCAGGCATCGCGCTCCGCGCGGATTGGAGTTTCTGGACGGGCTGAAGGAATGCATCAAGCCCGGCGGCAGCAATCACATTGTCGTCGTCGGGTAAGCTACATGACTTCGGAGTGATTGGCTACGTCTGGGGCCCCCACCCTTTTCCACTAGCGGAAGCTGTGAAGAAACCTCTTGCGCGCGTGGGTTTTGTGGCGCGCGGGGGATTGTGTCTGGTCGCACCGTTCTGCTCGTTTTTGTTTCCTTCTTTTTCCTGGCTCTTGCGTTTTCTGAATCTATCCCACGGCTGGCGCGGTTAGCGGTTTGCGCAAGCGGATCCACTGTTGCAGGTTGTAGGTGAGGCAGGCCCACAGCATTTCCATCTGTACTTTCACCAAACCTCGGACGTGGAACTGTCGCAGGCCCAGTTTGCTCTTGATCCACGCGTGACAAAATTCCACGACTCTTCCACGCCGACGATAGCTTGCCCGCGCTTCCTCGGTTCCCATCCTCCGCCGAAAGGCGACCACGGCCGCACTTTCTTCCAAACGCAAAATCCCCCGGCCCCCGCTGCGATTTCCCGGACAGCACTCTGGCTTGCGCGCGCAGACCTGACAATCCTTGGCCCTCGCCAAATAGCGGCGGGAAACCAGTCCTCGCTCCTTTTTCAAGCGTCCTTCGTGGCGCAAGAACTTGCCTTCTGGACACACGTAGCGATTCGTCTCGGGCTGAAAAATGAAAGCGCTCGGTGGCAGTCGCTGGGGAGCGGTTCTCCCTGTGGTCGCGTCTTCTCGCGGCATGCTCCCGAGAAAATCCGTCTCTCGTTCGGCCATCTCTTCGATCGCTGCTCGCGTCGTGTAGCCCGCGTCGGCCACCATCTGCTCGGGCTTCCGTTGCAATCGTTGTTCGATGCGTTCCACTGCGGGAAGTAACTGGGCGGTGTCGTTTCCTTCCTGTGTCACCGTTACGCCCACAATCAACCCGTGTGCCGCATCCGCGGAAATCTGCGCGTTGTAACCGAGCGCCACGCCCCCATCAGGCAGTTTCATCCTTCGCGCTTCCGGCTCGGTGACGCTGATGCGATCCTTCCATGGCTTCTTCTCCCGCAGCTTCCCCAACTCCGCAAGGGCTTTTTCCAAACGCTCCTGCTGCTCGCGCCGCGCCCTGGCATGTGCTTGCTTCACTCTTGGGCTGCCTTCGTCGTTTCGCGGATCGCCCATCTCCGCCACACGCCGCCGCGCACGATCCCAATGTTCCCGAATCGAAGTCTCCCATTGAAAACTTCTCGGGCTGGCTGCCGCCCGGATCTTCGTGCCGTCCTGCATGACCTGCTCCAGCGTCACCAGCCCTTCCTTGCTGAGCGCTGCCAATACCTGCGTGAACAGTTCATCCAACTCTTTTTGCTTCGCCACACGGAAATCCGCCAGCGTGTGGTAGTTCACTTCCTCCAGCCCCGTCAGCCACTGGAACGCGGGATCGTACTCGCAGCGCCGCGCCACTTCCCGCGCCGAGCCAATCCCCTGGCTGTAGGCGTACACCCACAAGCTGATCAGCAGTTGCGGATCGATCGCCGGCCGCCCCCCTTCTTCCGCGCTGCTCTCGATGCCCTCGTAGAAGCGGCGGAGGTCCAAGCGTCCCACCAGCGTCCAGATCGCCCGCGCCGGATGGTCTTCCCCGATCAGGCGCTCCACGTCCACCGTCCGCCAGCACATCTGTTGCCGGTTCACAAAGCGAATCAACGGCTGCTTGTTCGTCGTATTTTCTTGGCTCATGCGCCGAGCATAGCCAGCTTCAGTTTGTTTTCAAGAGATGATTGAAATTATTTTGAGGGTTTCTTCACAGCTTCCACTAGCGGGAAAAGGAAGGGCCCACCCAAATTCAAAGATCTGGCGACCCAGTAACCGCTGAGCAGTCATACCGACAAACGGTTCGGGTCACCCGACTGTTTATCGTAGCCGCGGCTTGGGTGACTCAAGCACGAACTGCTCTCTGCCCTTACTCCAATCGTAGACCCTAAAGACTGTCCTGCACGGATCATTCGCGTGCGTTCCCCCCCGCTGACGATCCGTTGTAAAGACCGTGTAGCCAAGGCTCACAGTTGCGTCCCCCGTAACCAAAACTTCATCATCATCGAAGCCCTGCAAAGTTCGCACCGTACCATCTCTTGCCAACTTCCGTATGGTCGCGGTTTGACCCGTCCCGCCGTCCGACCCGACATCGATGATCTCCGTAGAACCGTCTCCGCTGAGATCCCGTACCAGGAATTGGTCCAACGACATTTCGATCATTTCTTCACTGTAAACGATATGGGCGCCCTTCGTTCTCTCAGGTTCGGCCAGCACATACAGGTCGTAAAACGCGTGCAAGCTCTCTCGATCAAGTTGCCATGCGACGATGACATGGAAAACGGTCCCCCCGTATGTGGCCCTTACTGCGGCAGTTGCGGCACGGCCTTTCGGTAACAATTCCGCAAGAGACAAATCCCCACTTCTCTGGACTGATTCCCCCAGATAATCCTCTACCTTCGGACGAGAAATGACAGCATCCCCTTTAGTATCCCAGCGGTAGGTTCTGACGTGATCGTCGGAATCCACCGTGATGGCTTCAACCCCGACCTCGCCATTTCGGTCGGGGGCAGACGAAACTTCATCAATGACCCGGCCAGGCAAATTAGGAAGCGGTTGACGGATTTGGGCTCTCCCACATGTCGCAAAAAACGAGCACCCGAGGACAGCCCAGAGGAGTCCTGTCGTGATCCACGCTGACCGCGTCAAAAGGCGGGTGGGCCGGGCGTCCGTCGGCTCGATTCTGTTGACTGTGTCCATCGCGCAGAGGATACCACTGTTGCAATAAACCGCGATGTACCGAAACTAGGGGCACCCCGGTTAATCGCCGAAACTTGCGAGCAATTGTCCACCGCTCTTGCTGAAAAGCAGGAGGCGCGCCCGGCCGGCGGGCAGCGTGAAATGAATCGCGGCCTTAGTGGTACGGTCGTGCAGATCGAGCGGGGCGTCATCCGCGGACTCCGAAACAATCAAGTAAAGCACGCTGTCCGCAAGGACGACGGGGCGGATCAACACGCCCGGAGGAATCGCGCCATCGAATAGCGGCTTGATGCCCGCCTGCGCGAGAGCCCACGCATAGAGCTCAACGGTGGGAGAGAGTCCGTCGGCCAACTCGACCGGCTCGGCGGCGACGAAGATACGTCCTCTTCCGTGCTGAAACGTTTGAAACGTTGCGCCGTTGGCAAAGTGCAGGGCTTCCGCCCCTTCTTGTTTATCGAAGCCAAAGCTGAGTGTGACCGTGTTGTCGCCCAACTGCTGCGAGGCCGTCCGCAGCAGGAGCGGCACCGGAGCGGCTGGCGAGCCGAGCGCCGCAAGGCGATTGGTCGCATTCCAATGGGCGTCGCGCTCGAACGATCCCGTTAGCAGAAGCGTTCCGCCACTGGCGACATAGGTGAGCAAGGCATTCCATGTGTCATCAGCGAGTGCGTGCGACGAAGGCACAATGACGAGTTTCGGCTGGCCGAGTCGCGCAATCTGGTTCTCCGGCAGGACATTCGCCGCGACGCCGCAGCCGTAGTGAATCGCGCGCACCGCTTTCTGCTGCGCTTCGATCGCCAAGTTCTCGAGTGGCGAGTATTGGGCCGTTTTGGCCGCGAGGATGGTGACGTCGGGCGCAACGGCCCCGGCGCGGCGGGGGCCCGCAACAGCCGCGAACTTCCCAAGGCGGCCCAGGATCTCGGCCTCGGCCTTCTCCGTGCCGTCCACGCGGAGCGCGCCGATGGTGGCTTCGCGATCGTCGGGCATTTGCGAATTGATGTTCCAGAGCCATTCGATTGCGCCGGCGCCCGTGCCGGCGGCGATGGCGAACTTGCGTTCGATCAGCGCGGCGTCGGCGTCGGGGCCGCGATGGTCGTCGCCGCTGAGCGTCAATTCCTGCGCGACGCCTGTTTCCTGCACGAGCATCGGCTCTCCCGGCAGCGTGGCGACAAGCGAGTCCCATAGAACGGTGTCGCTCATCCACCACGTGTGCGTCGTCGTGAAATCGATCGCGTCGCCGAAGTACGCGGGAGAAGGCCGGTCGGTGCCTCCGCCTTCGTCCTGATCGGCTGTGACGAGCTGCCTGCTGCCGGTGGCGCGAATGACGTCGCGCAATTCCGCGACCCAGCCGCGATAGGCGTCCTGCGCGAAGCGTTGGTAAGCCATTGCGCGCAGGGAATTGCTCGCCGGCCAGTCTTCGTAAGCGGCGCGCCCGGAAAATTCCGGCTCGGTGGGCAGGGGCACGGGCTGATCGTCCGGAACGGGGACGGTTCGCCACGCTTCGGCGAGCGCCCCGCGACTGGTGTAGTGCGCATTCAACCAGTGGTTCCAGGCTTGCAATTCGAAGCGATCGCCGTTCGGCCGCGTGGACCACAGCCGATTGGGATTCGAGAAGCTCGGCTCGTTGATCAAATCCCACGCAAGAAACGGCACGCCGCGAAAACGCTCGACGAAGGCCAGAATCAATTCCTTCTGTCGCCGCACGGCTTCAGGATCGAGATACGGGTTTTCGCCGCCCAGCACGTCGGGACTGAACGCAAAAAATGTGAATTGTACGGCGAGGCCGTGGCGCCTGGCGCACATCAGATAGGCTTCGAGCGCGCGCAGCATGTCCTCGCGCACCACGCCGCTTTGCTTCATCACCTGGTCCCAGGCGGTCCACCAACCCGTGCGGATCGTGTTCAATCCGGCGGCCTGAATTTCGGCCATGTCCTGGTCCCAGAGCCACGGATTCGGCCGCATGAAAAACTCCCGCTGAACGTCGCTGGCCATGTAGGTTGTGCCCGCGACGAGCATCGGTTTGCCGTCCAGAGTGAAATGATCGCCGGAGACGCCGAGCCGCGGCCCGCTGTCGAGGTACGGTTCATCGCGCAGCCAGAAGCCAGTGCGGTAGATCGCGCGCAACGTCGCGCCCTCGTAGAGTTTCGCGGTGACGCGGTGCAATCCGTGTCCGCTGGACGGCGGCAACGAGATCTGCGTCGCGAACGGGAACGTGCCGGGCGCGAACTGGAAGTTTGTCGTGCTGGCAGCGCCTTCCTCGGGAGCAACGTTCAATTCCACACGCACCGGCGAAGGCGCGCCCGCAAATCGCTGCCAATGCACGGAAAACGTCAGCGGCTCGCCCGGCAAGAACAACGGCCACGACGGCTGCACCGTGAAATCTTCCGCCCCGTCGGCCGCGCGCTGGACGAGCAGCGGAATGAGTTGCCGCGCCTCAGCTCCGGTCCAAAAGCCGGGAGCGAGTTCCGCGTTCAACAGAATCCAGCGTCCGCCGGCAAATTGGTTTGCGATGTGATCGAGCTCGACGAGCGGCGCCGCGAGCCGGTGGCCTGTTTCGGATGTGCCCCAAGCCAACGTGTCGAACCGCGTGTCGAGTGTCCCGGCCGTGCCTTGCCGGGGATAAAGCCCTTCTTCGGACAATCGGGCGGTGAGGCTCCAGGCGCGTTTCCACGCAAAGGCGGGCAGGTTCAGGAATTGAAATTGTGCGTTGGGTAGATAGTGCAAGCCGTCTGAACCGGGAGTCTCGGCATAGTAGTTCAGAAAAAAGGTGCGCGCGAACGCCTGATCGGGCGCCCGGAGATGCCAGGCATTGTTCTCCTGGTAGGCCGCGCGCGTGAATGGACGTCCTCCGATGACGAGCAGGTTTCCGCCGCGCTCGAGGAATCGAAGAATATCAGGCCACGCCGATTCCGGAAATGCGGAGCCGAACAGCAGCACCAGCAATCGGGTCTCGTTTGCGTTCAGGGCGTCGCCGAGCTGCGCCAGCGGCGTAAACCCCGCGTCAGGCAGCAGAGCGGCCAGTTGCGCCCGCGCCGGTGGAGCCGTGTCCGCAGCGGGGAATCCGTCCTCCCAGAATACGACCACGGCGGGCTTGGGCTTCGCGGCAGTCTGGCCGCGCATCGGGATTCCAGTCAGCGCGATCGTGGCGCTCACACTTACGGCCAGCGCGAGCAGTACCCGTGACAGGACCCGTGAAATGTGCCTTCGCATGGTTGGCCACCTCGCCGTGCCGATGTGGAACTCTACGTTGCGCCGGATTCTATCGAATTTGGCAGCGCCGCGCGGATGTTTCTCCGCGGGGAACCATGCTCAGAGGGCAGGGCAGAAACGCCGCTTCCGCCATGCAAACAACCGAGGGCGGGCCTGATGCGTGTTAAGATGTCCTGCACGACTTGTTCCTGTGCACAACCTACCGTTGGAGGAAGACGAGATGAAGGTTACTCCTGGAAAAATCAAGGGAATGACTGCGGTTGCCGACAAGCGCGGCGTAATTGCCGCCGCGGCCATGGATCAGCGCGGTTCCCTTAAGACATCGATCGCCAAGGGCAAAGGCATCGATAAGAGCGCCGTGACGCCCGAAATGATGGGCGAATTCAAAGAGGCCGTCACAAAAGTCTTGACGCCGTATGCAAGCGCAATCCTGCTCGATCCCGAGTACGGGCTCGCTGCCGCCAAGAAGCGCTCGAAGAACGCCGGCCTTTTGCTGGCCTACGAGAACAGCGGCTACGACAACACGCAGCCCGGCCGTTTGCCCGACTTATTGGATCACTATTCGGTCCGCCGCTTGGTCGAAGCGGGCGCGGATTGCGTGAAGATATTGCTGTACTACACGCCGTTCGATCCCCCTGCGATCAACGACGTCAAGCACGCCTGGGTCGAGCGAATCGGCGCGGAGTGCGTCGCGGCGGACGTGCCGTTTTTCCTCGAATTCGTCGGCTACGAGGAAGGCAAGGACGAGAAGGCCATCGAGTTCGCCCGCAAGAAGCCAGAAGTCGTCGACGGGCAGCATGGCGGAATTCTCGAAGCCGCAATACGCCGTGGACGTGCTGAAGGTGGAAGTCCCTGTGAACATGGCCTTCGTGCAGGGCGCTCGCGATTGCAAGGGCGAATCCGCCTACACGCGCGAGGAAGCGAAGGAGCATTTCCGCAAGGCCGCGGCCGTGGCGAAGAAGCCTTTTATTTATCTTTCCGCCGGCGTGAGCAACGAAACGTTCAACGACACCCTGGAGCTTGCCGCCGAGGCGAAGGCGAAATTCTCCGGAGTCCTTTGCGGACGCGCGACCTGGAAGGAAGGCATTCCCGTCTACGCCGAGAAGGGCGTCAAGGCCCTCGAAGACTGGCTCGCCAATCAGGGCGTGAAGAACATCCAGAACGTGAACGCTCGTCTGGCCGCTGCGAAGCCGTGGTTCAGCTTCTACGGCGCCAAGACGGCATCGGCACTGAAGTAGGTAAGCGACATTCGCGCGCGGGCGGCCGGTCGGCCCCCCGCGCAAGCGCCCCTAATGGACCGCTCAGGCAAATTGAGCCTTCGGACGTCCCGCCGCACCGAGCTGGTGAATATCACGGCGGAGGTGGCGGGGGTAATCGCCCGTTCGGGCGTGCGGGAAGGTGTGTGCCACGTGTACGTGCCGCACACCACCGCCGGTGTCATCATCAACGAAGGCTACGACCCGGACGTGGCGCGGGACATCGAGGCCACGCTGGACCGCCTCGTTCCGCGCGATGCGGGCTACCGTCATGCCGAGGGAAACTCCGACTCGCACATAAAGACGGCGCTGGTCGGCTCCTCGCAATCGGTTATGGTGCAATCGGCCAGCCGTTGCTGGGCCGCTGGCAGGCAATCTTCTTTTGCGAGTTTGATGGACCGCGGGAGCGCGAGGTCTTCATCCGTGTTTCCGCCGATTCATGAGCGCGGGCATGCTGAGACTCTCGGCGCGGATGATGTAAGGTTGGGAATCGTGGGCCAATACGGTCTCTATATCCAGGTCCCGTTCTGCCAGTCGAAGTGCACCTATTGCAATTTTCACACCGGCGTTTTTCCCGAGGGGCTGCGCTCGCCCTATGCAAGCGCGGTTTGCCGCGAGCTGGAGGACCACGCTCGTCTTTACGCCGACAGCGGAATTCCCTGGAGCAATGCGCCCGAATCTCGATTTTGCGTGGACACGGCCTATGTGGGCGGCGGCACGCCCAGTCTCCTCCCGCCGGAGGAACTTGCGAGATTGTTGGCGGCGGCCCGGTCGGCGTTTGATTCTCGTTGGAGCGAGGCGACGCTCGAAGCGGATCCGGAAACGGTGACGCCGGATCGCGCGGCCGCGTGGCTCAATGCCGGGTTCAATCGCATCAGCATGGGCGTTCAATCTTTTGAAGATCGCGAATTGAGCGCGGCGGGTCGCATGCACCGGCGCGATGATATCTACGCAGCGGAGCGCCGTTTGCGCACCGCGGGTTTCGCCAATCTCAGCTTTGATTTGATTGCCGGGCTGCCGCACCAAACTGAATCTTCATGGCGCGACAGCGTGTCCCGCTTGCTCGATCTTCGCCCCGAGCACGTTTCGATTTACCTGTTGGAAGTGGATGAAGGCAGCCGGTTGGGCCGGGAGATCCTGACCAGCGGTTCACGCTACAGTGCCAAAGCCGTACCCACTGAAGACGCCATGGCCGGCTTTTACGAGCTGGCTTGCGAACGTCTCGATGTCGCGGGTTACGAGCATTACGAAATCTCAAATTGGGCGCTGCCGGGTTTGCGTTCTCGCCACAATCTGAAATACTGGCGCCGCGAACCGTACCTCGGCTTCGGCGCGGGCGCGCATTCGTTCAGCGGCGGTTATCGTTGGGCCAACGCACACGACCCGAACGCGTACATCGCTGCAATCGAAGAGGGCGCGCTGCCGTTCGAGCAACTCGAAAAGGTTTCGCAGGAGCAGGCGAACGAAGAGGTGCTCTTTCTCGGTCTTCGCCAGCTGGATGGGATTGACCTTGCGGAGATGGAGCCATCACGCCGCGACGAGTTGGCCGGCCGGATCGAGGCTCTCTGCGAGCAGGGCTTGGTCGAAGTCGAAGGCTCGCGTTTGCGATTGGCGAAGGATAAGCTGACCGTGTCCAATGAAGTCTTCGTCGAGCTTTTGGGATAAGCTTTCCCCCGTGAGAATTCCCACAACCGTGACTGCTACGTTTCTTCTTGCGCTGCTGAGTCTTGTGGTCGTGCCGGGTGGTTCCTCACCGGCGAAGGCGAGCACTCCGCCTCCTCTCCGCGCAACACTTCAGCTAATAGGGCAAGCCTACTGCGTGTCCGGGGAAGACCAAGCAATCGGCAATGCCGATTTTCAGCTTCACGTCCAGATCCACAATGAGGGAAAGCGGCCTGTCATACTTTGCAGAAAATATACCGGCGTTTGGACTCCGGTTCTGCACAACGTCAATTCGGACGGGAGCGTCGGAGATCTAGCAGACAAGATGGAACCTCACACTTTTGGCCTTTTCGATAAGGATTATCCGACGGATCTCAAAGATTATGAAGTCATTCAGCCAGGGCAGTCCTTCGACCTGGATGCAACTACGGGTATTTTCTTTCGCGTCCCCCCGAATCGAAATGTACCGTTGAGCGCTCCAGACCCAGGGAGCTACTTCTTGAAAGTGGAACTTCGGACCTGGGGTGGTCCTCCCGGGGCGCCGGCCAAGCTGCGAAGACAGTGGCGCCATTACGGTTATCTGTTTGACGGTTTCATCGAGTCGGATCCCATTCCGGTCCGGATAACTCCGCCGGCTGACTTGGCAACATGCAGATTCTGATCGAGGACTAACGCTAATGAATTCGATTGTCGATTTGCGCAGCGACACCGTCACACGTCCGACGCCAGAGATGCGGCGCGCCATGGCCGGTGCCGAAGTGGGCGACGACGTCTTCGGCGAAGATCCGACTGTAAATCGTTTGCAGGCGCGCGCAGCGGAAATCTTCGGCCGCGAGGCGGCGCTTTTTGTGCCCTCCGGCTCGATGGGAAATATCATTTCCATTTTGTGCTCCACGCGCCCGGGCAACGAAATTATTTGCGAGGAGCGCGGCCACATCTGCCAATTCGAGATGGCTTCGATGTCGGCGATTGCGGGTTGCATGCCGCGCACGACGCGCGTCGAAGATGGGATTTTGACCTGGGATCGGGTCGAGCCGCTGATTCGGCCGAAGACGTATTACCGCCCGCAGACCGTGCTCGTCGCTCTGGAAAGCAGCCACAACATGGCGGGTGGCACGGTTTACCCGCAAGAAATCTCCGATGAGATTTGCGACAAATCGCATGCCGCCGGAATGCGCGTTCACATGGACGGGGCGCGCATCTTCAACGCGGCGGTCGCCCTGGGCCGAAGCGTGGCGCAACTCACGAGCAAGTTCGACTCTGTGCAGTTCTGCCTGTCGAAGGGACTGGGGGCGCCGGTCGGTTCGATGGTGGTGGGTTCGAAGGAGCTGATTGAGAAGGCTCGCGTGTACCGGAAGATGCTCGGCGGCGGGATGCGCCAGGCGGGTGTGCTGGCGGCGGCGGGGCTCATCGCGCTCGAACGTTCACCGGGCCGCCTGCACATCGACCACGAGAACGCGCGCCACCTCGCCGAACATTTGGCCGAATTACCCGGCATCCGCGTCGATCTCAGAAGAGTGCAGACGAACATTGTTATCTTCGATGTTCTAGGGACGGGAAAGACGGCTGCGGAAATTTGCGCCGCGCTTGAAGCGAAGAAGGTTTTGGCTCTCTCGACCGGTCCTCACGAGATTCGTATGGTCACCCATTGCGACGTGGATCGCACGGGTATCGACCGGGCGCTGGAAGCGCTCCATAGCGTTTTGAGGAACTGAGTCTGTCACGGTTCGCGCCGGTGCGCGCGGCGCTGTGGTATAAATTGAGTTTGGCGGCACCTCAGGTCCCGCGAGGCGCGAGTGGATTTCTCTTTCACCGACGAACAAAAACACCTTCGCCGCAGCGTTCGTGAATTCGCCGAATCGGAAATTACTCCCCATGTGATGGAGTGGGACGAAGCCGCTCACTTTCCTTCTGAGTTGATTCCGAAACTCGCCGAAATGGGCCTGTTGGGCGTGATCTTTCCCGAGGCGTACGGCGGGACCGGCCTCGGCTACATCGAGTACGTCATCGCGATCGAAGAACTCGCGCGAGTGGATGGGTCGGTCGGGTTGACCGTTGCCGCGCACAATTCCCTCTGCACCAATCACCTCTACAAATTCGGCAACGAGGAACAGAAGCGCAAATACGTCGTGCCGCTCGCGCAGGGCAAGAAGCTCGGTTGCTGGTCGCTGACCGAACCCGAAGCCGGTTCGGACGCCGGGGGCACGCGCACCGTTGCCGTGCGACGAAGCGGCGGTTGGGTGCTCAATGGCGCGAAGACGTTCACCACAAACGGCCAGTACGCCGACGTGTGCGTCGCCATGGCCGTCACGGACAAGGAGAAGCGCTCACACGGCATCTCCGCCTTCGTGATCGAGCGGGGCGCGCCGGGTTTCCGGCCCGGCAAGAAGGAGAACAAGCTCGGCATGCGCGCGAGCGACACCTCGGAGGTCGTCTTCAGCGAGTGCCGGGTGCCGGAAGGCAATTTGCTTGGCGCCGAAGGCGAGGGATTCATCAACAGCCTTCAGGTTCTGGACGGCGGGCGGATCTCGATTGCGGCGCTGGCGCTCGGAATGGCTCAGGGCGCCTTCGAGGCCGCGGCGAAGTACGCCCGGCAGCGAAAGCAATTCGGCCGCGCGATCGCCGAGTTCCAGGCCATTCAGTTCAAGCTTGCGGACATGGAAACGCAAATCGAAGCCGCGCGGCTGCTGGTGTATCAAGCCGCATGGCTTGCGGACCGCAAAGATGTGCGCTTCACGCGCGAGTCCAGCATGGCGAAGCTTTATGCGAGCGAAGTCGCTGTGAGTGTCGCGAATGAAGCGGTGCAGATCCACGGTGGCTACGGCTTCATCAAGGACTATCCCGCGGAGAAGTATTATCGCGACGTCAAGCTCTGCACGATCGGCGAGGGCACGAGCGAAATTCAGCGCCTCGTGATCGCCAGGCAGCTTCTCGGGAAGAAGTGATGGCGGTATCGTCTCCTATGACGGAGGGGGTTGAGCGCTGGGCCGAGCAGATTCGCGCGGGCGACGTGAGGGCCATTGCGCGCGCCATCACCGCAATTGAGGATCAGGATGCCCGCGCGGAAGAATTGCTGCGGCGGCTATTTCCGGCGACGGGCGCCGCCTATCTCGTCGGCTGCACCGGCGCCCCCGGCACAGGCAAGAGCACGCTTGTGGACCGTCTTGCGGCGCACTATCGCAGCGTGCAAGATTCGGTCGGGATTATTGCCGTTGATCCCACGAGCCCCTTCAGCGGCGGAGCGATTCTCGGGGATCGCATCCGAATGCAAGGGCATGCGGGCGATGCGGGAATTTTCATCCGCTCGGTCGCCACGCGAGGTTCCCTTGGCGGTCTGACGCGCAGCACCGCGGATATCGCGCTCGTCCTTGACGCGGCGGGCAAGCAGGTCATCCTGATCGAGACGGTGGGAGTGGGCCAGGATGAGGTGGATATCGTCCGGCTGGCGGATTGTACTGTCGTTCTCCTGGTGCCGGGGCTGGGCGACGACATCCAGAGCATGAAAGCCGGGCTGATGGAGATTGCCGACATTTTTGTCGTGAACAAGTTCGATCGCGAAGGAGCGGACCGCCTCCAGCAGCAAATACAAGCTATGCTCGATTTCGCGCCGGACCGGCAAGGATGGAAGCCGGCCATTGTGCGCACGGTGGCGACGGAAGGTCGCGGCGTCGAGGAATTGGCGGAGACGATCGCGCAATTCCGGCGTCATTTTGAGGGCGGCGCCGCGAGAGCCGCCAGGAAAGTCGAGCACTGGAAGCAACGGCTGCTGGATCTTCTGGAGCAACGATTGCTTCGCCGCGCGCTTCCCGGAAGCGAAGGGGCGAGGCGTCTGGAATCGCACGCGAGAGACGTAGCGGGCCGGCGGAAGGATCCGTACACCGCGGTGGAAGAGCTTCTGCGCGACGCGGAAATTTGAGAGTTTCATGAATCAACGTACACACGATTCTTTGATTCGAATGAGGAGATAGCGGCCATGAGATTAGGCGAGATCGAATTTACGATGCTTCGAGATGGAGATATTTGGCTGGATGGCGGGGCCATGTTCGGTGTGGTTCCGAAACCGCTCTGGGAGAGGCATTGTCCCGCGGATTCCCGGAATCGTATCCAGTTGGCCTTGAACTGCCTCTTGATTCACGCGGCGGGCAAATGGATCTTGGTCGAAACCGGCGCCGGGGACAAGTGGGACGCCAAGAACGCCAACATTTTCAACATCAGTTGGCCGCCACGTTTACCAGATCAGCTGGCGGCCGCCGGAGCGGATCCGGAACAAATTGATTTCGTCGTGAATACGCACCTGCATTTCGACCATTGCGGATGGAACACGCGGGTTACGAACGGCAAAATTGTCCCGATGTTTCCGAATGCGCGGTACGTCGTTCAGAAAGGGGAATTGGAGCACGCAAAGAAGCCCACCGAACGCGAACGGGCAAGCTACCGGTCCGTGAACTTCCGGCCGGTCGAGGAAGCGGGCCAATGGCAATTGCTGGAGGGCGACACGGAAATTGTGCCGGGCGTCGAATTGATCCGCATCCCGGGCCACACCGCGGATATGCAGTGCGTCCGCCTTTCGAGCGGCGGGAAATCGGCGCTCTTCTTTGCCGACCTCGTTCCCATGGTTGCCCACCTCGCCTACCCCTGGATCATGGGCTTTGACCTCTATCCGTTGACGACGCTGGAGAACAAGAAGAAGTGGATTCCCAAGGTGGCCAAGGAAGGCATGCTCGCGCTCTTCGCTCACGATCCCCACACGCCAGCCGGATATTTGCGCGAGCGAGACGGCAAGTTCGTCGTCGAAGCCGTCCAACTCACCGAGGGAGGAAGGCTATGAGACGCCGGTTCGCGCTGAGTTCCTCGGTGCTGGTGCGGATCTCAGACCGTTGGGCGCGCTCCGCGTGAAACTGTTTTGCACAATCTCGCGAACAAGGGGATAGGTGTAAGATCGCCATCGTGTTTGTAGTCAAATAGGAGACTCCGGCTTGAACGGGAATTGGGGTCTCAAGGGTTTATGTTCTGCACAAAGTGCGGGAAGCAAATCAAGGGCAACGGGAGGTTCTGCGTCTCTTGCGGGAATCCGGTTGGCCCCAATGCCCCGCCGCCGGTTCCGGGCGTAACGAGGGAAAGCCCTCAGGATATAAAGAAACCATCCGCAGGGTTCCTCGGTTTCAAAATCGTGGCGTTATCATGGCTTTCGCTTTTCGCTTGCTTTGCTTTGTTGGCCTTTCTAGTTAGGAAGCCGGAGACACCCGTCGCTTGTCCTCCAGAGCTATTCACAATGTCACCTTGCGAGAGTGGATTCCATTCATTCCATCTCTCTCAGAGCTGCCTTCTCGCATACCAGCCCGCTCTCCTAACTCTGGGTTTCTCCTTTGAGGGCCAGATTGAGGCGGTCGAGGGGTATTGGTACGGAGAGAATGCGTCCGTAACGATCGATGGGGAAGCGAGGAAGTTTCAAGGAACCCCGCAGTACGCAAAAAGGGCTTGGCCCGACACCGTACCAATCGATAGTCCTCCAGAACTGTTTACGATGTCGCCTTGTGAAAGAGCATTTCATTCATCCCATGTCTCACCGACATGTCTCCTCGCATACCAGCCCACTCCCCTCGCCCTGCATTTCTCCTTTGAAAAACAAATTGCGGCACTCGAAGGCTATTGGTATGGCGAGAATGTGTCCGTGGCAATCGATGGAGGAGAGAGGAGGTTTCAAGGAATCCCGAGCGCCGGCTTCGAAGCGCCTCACACGAAAAGGTATTGGACCGACAGTATCGAGACGTCCGGAAGGAACTTTGTCGAGACGGATCCCGAGCCATCGTTCAACGTCAGTGTTCAATTAGACGCGAAGGACGTTCATCGTACGCTGCAATTGAGTTCCGACATGGATGTCGTTTATCCCCAACTCCTAGACACGGAGTTTACGAATGCAAGCCAGCATTTGACCAAGGACTACACGGTGTTTGTGATCACGCCAGAGGAGATGAAGGTCAAGACTGCCGGAAGCTTCGCTGCCCGGTATGATCCCAAGCCTTCGTTCGAGGTCAGCCTACAGTTGGACCCGAAGGACGTTCATCAGACGCTGCAAATTAGTGCCTCCATTGATGTCGTTTATCCTCAGTTTAAAACGACGGGGTTTACGAATTCAGGCCAGCAGTTGGCCAAGAATTACATCGTGTTTGTGGTTACGCCAGCGGAAGTGGCGTTTAGCCGGGACTATGGCCTATGGAAGAACAAGGGCGCTACTTCTGTGAGTAGGCTCATCATTGGCGTTTTGGGCGCTCTCGTCATATTATTGCTGGGGCTTGTCTCCACGAGGCCAACGCGGCTGGCCAGACGTTAACAATAGAGCAGTCGTCTTCGACGATGATATTGCCAGGGGCCGGGGCCACTCGGAAGGGACCAAGCCTTTGCCAAGGTACACTTGCGGGGCGGTGCGTGAGCAGGGGCGATTCGTTCGGGAACACGACGAACTCCACGGACACGCTGACGAATTATTTCCGCTGCGTCGCCTGCGAGTTCGATACCGGAACCAATGTCTTCCACTACCGCGCCGGGTACTACGATCCACATTTTGGTTGGTTCATCGCCGAGGACCCGATTTGATTCAAAGGCGCACTCGACCTCTATCGTCACGCGACGAATTTCCCATAAGTCCGAAATCAGGGAGCGGGTAGAATCGGTATTGAAGAAGCATATCAGCCGTTAAATGTACTCTAAGGATCTGACAAATGCCGAAGCCTAGCTCAGCCCGTATCGCCCGCGCAGAATCCCCGCGAATCGGAATCATCGGCGGAAGCGGCCTCTATTCGATGCCCGGCTTGCAGGCCGTAACCCAGAGAAGGATGCGCACCCCGTTCGGCGAGCCATCCGACGTGCTGGCGATCGGCACGCTGGAAGGGAAACGCGTCGCGTTCCTCTCGCGTCATGGGCGCGGCCATCGGTTGATGCCTTCCGAGATCAATTTCCGGGCCAATATCTATGCGATGAAGATGCTGGGGGTGGAACGCATCATCTCGGTCAGCGCGGTCGGCTCCCTGCAGGAGCAATTGAAGCCGATGGAATTCCTGATTCCCGATCAATTTGTGGACCGCACGAAGCTGCGGATCTCCACATTTTTTGGACAGGGTCTTGTCGGGCACGTCAGCTTTGATAAGCCGACCTGCGCGGACCTTTCCGCGACGCTGGGCGAGGCCTGCATTCTCGCGGGCGTTCGCGCGCACCGCGGCGGGACCTACGTCTGCATCGAAGGGCCCCAGTTCTCCACTCTCGCCGAGGCTCACGTTCATCGCCAGTTGCGATTCGATGTCGTCGGCATGACCAACGTGACCGAAGCGAAGCTCGCGCGGGAAGCGGAGATCTGCTACGCCACGGTCGCCATGATTACCGACTACGATTGCTGGCACCCGGAGCACGAATCCGTCACCGTCGCGGAAATCGTCAACAATTTGAATCGCAACGCCGAAGCCGCTCAAAATGTGCTGCGGGAGGCCGTGCGTTTGCTCCCCGTGGATCGCGCGTGCCGCTGCGGCTCATCCTTGGCGCACGCGCTGATCACGGACCGCAGGAGAGTAACGAAGACTGCGAAGAGCCGTCTTTGGGCAATTGTCGGAAAGTATTTCAAGTAAGGAGATTTGCCTTTTGTCCCTCCTTGTTGTCGGATCGGTAGCGTACGACGCGATTGAAACTCCGCGTGGGAAGGTGGATCGCACGCTGGGCGGAGCGGCGACCTATTTTGCACTTGCCGCGAGCCACTTCACGCGCGTCAATCTCGTCGGCGTTGTCGGCGAGGATTTCGCTGCCGGGGATGCCGAAATCTTTGCCCGGCGCGCAATCGACATCACGGGTCTTGAGCGCGCGCCCGGCAAGACGTTCTTCTGGTCGGGACGCTATAGCGACGACCTGAACGAGCGCACGACGCTTGTGACGGACTTGAACGTGTTTGCCAGTTTTGATCCGAAACTCCCGGAGAGCTATCGCAACTCGAAGTACGTCTTTCTCGCGAACATCGACCCCACCCTGCAGCGGTCGGTCCTGAAACAAACCCGTCGCAAACCAACACTTGTCGCGCTCGACACGATGAACTATTGGATCGAGCGGACCCCGGCGGAGTTGCGCGAGACGCTGAAGCACACCGATATTCTGATGATCAACGACTCCGAGACTCGCCAGCTCTCGAGCGAACACAACCTCCTCCGGGCGGCGCGCCACATTTTCCGCCTCGGCCCCCGCGCTCTCGTCATCAAACGCGGCGAATATGGCGCCATGCTCGTCCACCGCACTCACGTCTTTTGTGTGCCGGCATTTCCGCTCGAGGAAGTTCACGATCCCACCGGCGCCGGAGACAGCTTTGCAGGCGGCTTCATGGGCTATCTCGCCGGCGTCGGCCGATCCTCCGAAGCGGACCTGCGCCGCGCGATGGTGTACGGCTCGGTGATGGGGAGCTTCACGGTGGAGCGATTCGGGCTCGAGCGTTTGCGCGCGGTCACCCGCAGGGAAATCCACGCAAGGGCGCGCCATTTTCATCGCCTGACCCAGTTCACTCTCTAGCACGCGGCGCCACGGCCGCGTTCGACGGCGGACCCGCCGGATGTATACTTCGATTTCGTCGCATGCCCAAAACTCTCAAGCCGCGGGCCATAGAATTCGGTTCCCGCATCGCATTGGTTTCCCCCGCCAGCAGCGCCACAGCCACGGCGACGAGTCGCGGGTTGCGTGAGCTCAAGCGTCTCGGGTTTCAGGCGTACTGGGCCGCGAAAGCTGAGCGGCCCGAGGGCTATTTCTCCGGCTCGGTTCACGGGCGCAGCGCGGAACTCCTGACGGCTCTGCTCGGCACGCGGAACCGCGGCGTGTTCTGCATCCGCGGCGGTTACGGCAGCGCGTACCTCGTGGAATGTCTTGACAAACTTCGCGGAGCGCGGCCGAAGGTTTTGCTCGGGTATAGCGACGTCACTTGCCTGCAACTCGCCTTGTGGCGGAAGTTTCGGTGGGTCGGCTTTTATGGCCCGATGGTGGCGAGTGGATTCGCAGCGGGAGAACGGCGTCCGGGCGGATATGATCCGGTCTCCCTCGGGCGCGCGCTTTCCACCCACGAAGGCGGGTGGAGCATTCCTCTGCGCGGACGCACGCTCGCTCGCGGTTCCGCTTCCGGTACGCTCCTCGGCGGCTGCCTCACACTGATTCAAGATTCCATCGGCACCGATTGGGAGCTGGACACGCGCGGTTCGATCCTCTTGCTCGAGGACTGCGCGATTCGTCCCTACCAGCTCGATCGGATGCTCGTGCACCTGTTGCAGGCCGGAAAGTTCGATGGCGTCCGAGGAATCGTGCTCGGCGAGTTCCCGGAATCGGAGCCCGCAATCGGCAGCCGCCTCACCGTGATGGATGTTTGCCGGCGGTTGCTCGGGCCTCTCGGCGTCCCCGTGGTTTTCGGCGCGCCCGTGGGTCACGCGCGGCGCGCGATGCTGACGATTCCGCTCGGAGTTCGCGCACGGCTGGTGGCCAAAGGGCCTGGCCGTTTGGACATTCTCGAGCCGGCGGTGTCGGCATGAATCGGGGAGAACGCGTTCACCTGATGGGCATCGGCGGCGCGGCGATGGCGCCTCTTGCCGGAATGCTCGCCGAGCGCGGCTACAGCGTCACCGGCTCCGACGCCGGCGTCTATCCGCCCTCTTCGACACTCCTTCTCAGCCTGGGAATTCGCTGGTTCGATGGCTTTGCCGAATCGAACTTGGAGCCCACGCCCGATTGGGTCGTCATCGGCAACGCCATTTCGCGCGGCAATCCCGAAGTCGAAGCCGTGCTGGATCGAAGAATCGCCTATCGCTCGATGCCGCAAGTGCTCGAGGACGTTTTTCTGCCCGGCCACGATTCCCTGGTGGTGACCGGCACGCACGGTAAGACCACGACAACGTCAATGCTTTCGTGGATTCTTCATGTGGCCGGGCGAAAGCCGAATTTTCTCATCGGTGGACTCGCCGAGAACTTCGGCCGCAGCTTTGGATTGAGCGGCGGCACGGAGTTCGTTCTCGAAGGAGATGAATACGACACGGCGTTTTTCGACAAGGGCCCCAAGTTTCTGCATTACCATCCCGACGAACTCGTCGTTACTTCTCTCGAGTTCGACCACGCCGACATCTATGACAATCTCGCCGCCATCGAACTCCAGTTCCGCCGCCTCGTGAATCTGGTGCCGCGCCGTGGCCGGATTCTGTGTTACGGGGAGAGCTCGACAGTTCGAGGTGTGGTCGCCAAGGCGTTTTGTCGCGTGGAAACATACGGCTGTTCGGGTGACCTGGACTGGATCGCGGGCGACCTCGAGTTCTCGGAAGGGAACTCACAGTTCCGCATCGTTCATGACGCAACGGAAATGGCGAGGATCCGCATGCCGCTGGCGGGCCGGCACAACGTCCTGAATGCTCTTGCCGCGGCCGCGATTGCCTTGGGCCGGGGAGTTGAGCGAGGTGCGGTGGAAGAGGCGCTGGCGACGTTTCGTGGCGTCGTGCGGCGTCTGCAAGTGCGGGGTGAAGCCGCGGGCGTGATCATCGTGGATGATTTCGCGCATCATCCTACCGCTATCCGCGCCACAATCGAAGCCGCGCGCGAGCGCTGGCCCGGCCGCAAGCTCTGGGCGGTCTTCGAGCCGCGCTCCAACACAATGCGCCGCCGCGTTTTTGAGGCAGAGCTTGCCGACTCGCTCGCAACGGCCGATGCCGTGGCCCTCGGTGCCGTGAATCGCGCGCAATTGCTGAGTGATGAGGAACGTCTCTCGCCCGATCGCGTCATCGATGCCATCCGGCGTTCCGGCAAGCCGGCCGGTCATTTCGGCTCTGCTGGGGAAATTGCCGCCTTTATCTCCGATCGGAGCTGCCCAAACGATGTGGTCCTCGTTATGTCCAACGGCAGCTTCGATGGCCTCTGCGACAAACTTCTGAACTGTCTCTCCAAGCGTGCGGCCAGTCCGGAGACCGCCCGCGCATGATTTCACATCGGTCTCTCCTTCGTGTTGGGGTTGTGCTCGCGGTGCTGGCGGGATTTGCGGTGCCCGCCCGGGCGACCGTGAACTATGCCATTTCTCTGGCGCGGCCCGAGCAGCATCGGTTCCACGTGCGCATGACGATTCCGGGCGTCACCGGGAATGTTCAGGCGCAAATGGCTGCGTGGGATGGCCTGTACCAAATCCGCGACTTCGCCAATCGCGTGATTGGACTCCGCGCGCAGGACGCTTCCGGCCCGGCTTTCGCTCAAAAACTCGATGTGGAGACGTGGAACATCCAAGGCAATGGCACGGTCACAGTGGAATACGACATCGAATGGAACGACAGCGGCCCTTTTTCTTCGCAGTTGAATCGGGAACATGCCTTCATCAATTTTGCGACCGTACTCTTGTATCTCCCAAGCCGCCACACGGAAAACGTCCGTGTGCAATTCCAGGATGTCCCGGAAGACTGGCGCGTCGCCGTCGAGCTTCCCTCCGACCCTGCCGACGCGACGGGTGATACATTCAGCGCGCCCAGTTTCGACGCATTGGCGGACGCTCCGGCCGAACTGGGCGCGTTCGACGATTTCAGCTTCTACGCCGGCGGCCGCAATCTGCGCGTCGTCGTCCGCGGAAAAGGCTGGAATCGCGCGGAATTGACCGACGCCTTGACTCGCATCGCGAATTACGAGACTTCTCTCATGGGCGGCGCTCCCGATCGGGAATACATGTTTCTCTTCGACATCGGTTTCGGCTGGGGAGGCGGGATGGAGCACTCCGACTCCTCCGCTATTTCGGTGGCCTCCTTCGCGCAATTGCCGGATACTGCCGCGCACGAATTCTTTCACCAGTGGAACGTGAAACGTTTGCGTCCGCAATCGCTCGAGCCCCTGGACCGCACCCGCCCGATGCCGACGAAGGCCCTGTGGTTCGCCGAGGGCGTCACGGACGCCTATGCGCACTACACGATGGTCCGCACCGGGCTGTGGACCCCGCAACAGTTTTATGATGAGCTGGCCGCGGAGATAGCCGGGGTCGAGGCTCGGCCTGCGCATCTTTGGCAGAGCGCTGAGGAATCCAGTCTGGACGCGTGGTTTGAAAAATATCCCATGTACGCCGAGCCGGACTTCAGCATTTCGTACTACGAAAAAGGGGATGTGATCGGAGTCATGCTCGACATTGTCATGCGGCATGCGTCCGGCAATCGCGTCGGCCTGGACGACCTGATGCGCCGGATGTACGACGACTTCGCGAGGAAAGGCCGGTTCTATAACGACTCGGCCGATATCCGTGGTACAGCGGAGGCGCTTCTGCGCAGCGCGGGCGTCCCTGCAGCATCGGCCGATCTGAGTTCTTTCTTCGCTGACTATGTCTCCGGCGCCAAGGAAATGCCGTTCACCGACATCCTGGCGGAGGCTGGCCTCGAGTTGCATTCGGACGGAGGCGGCGTCCCCGCCTACCGGATTGGTGAGATGGGCCAGCCGACGGACTTGCAGCGCCGCATTCGAGATGGCCTGTTGCACGGGGCCACTTCGGCTCACTGACTCGCGCGAGGATCTCGATGATCCGGCTCCTCATTGCATACATCTCCCTCACACTCTTCATCGTGATCGCGGGACCCGTGCTCATCCTCCACGCGGTCCTTACCGGACGGTCGGGCTTCATGTATCGCAATGGAGTGGGAGGCCTTGTTTTACTGACCCGGATGCTGGGGGTGCGGGTGCGCGTTGAAGGCACGAAGAATATCCCGGACGGCGCCTGTCTGTTTATCGCGAACCACACCGGCAACGTGGACGCTCCGGCTATCGTCGGCTCGATCCCTCGGCAGATCGCGGTGATTGCGAAGAAGTCTCTATTCGAGATTCCGCTTGTGGGCCGCGCCTTTCGCATTGCGAGGTTTATCCCGGTGGACCGGAGCGACCACGAATCCGCGCTCGCGAGCGTGGAGGCCGCGGTCGGCGAGATGAAGGAGGGAGTCTCGTTCCTGATCTATCCGGAGGGAACCCGAAGCGCCGATGGACGCCTGCTGCCTTTCAAGAAGGGTGCGTTCGTTCTCGCAATCAAAGCGGGCGTGCCCATCGTGCCCGTGGCCTGTTCGGGCGCGCACCGCATTTGGCCAAAAAAGAAAAGGCGCATCTACCCGGGCGAAGTGGTGGTGCAATTCTGTCCGAAGGTTGACGCGTCCGCTTATACCTTCGAGCAGCGCGACGCCCTGGCGCAGCGCGTGCACAACATCATGGCCGAGGCTTTGCCTCCCGACCAGCGGCCCGATCAGCGCACCGAGGAACGAGCCGGTTAGCGGCTCGCGGACTGAGCGTTCAACCGGTCAACTTCCGCGCGCAATTGCCGCACCCTCTTGAGCAGATCGGGCAGGCTCTTAATGGCGGCCATGCACTTCAGCCATAATTTATTGTCCATGGCCGGGTAACCGGAGTAGAAAGCCCCGGCGGGAATGTCGTTGGGAACTCCGCTCTGGGCGCTAATTGTCGTACCGTCTCCGACGCTTAGATGCCCGGCTGTCCCAACCTGCCCGGCAAGGATGCAGTGGTTGCCGATGTGAGTTGTTCCCGCGAGGCCCACCTGAGCGCACAGGAGCGTATCTTCCCCGACTTCGCACGCATGGCCCACGATGACGAGGTCGTCAACTTTGGCGCCGCGCCTGATCCGGGTCTCGCCCACTGTCGCGCGATCCACGCAGGCGTTCGCTTGAATCTCCACGTCGTCCTCGATCATCGTGATTCCAGTTTGCGGCGTTTTGCGCCACGTGCCATTCGCCTCCCTCACGAATCCGAAGCCGTCGCCGCCGATCACAACCCCGCTTTGCAGGATCACGCGCTCGCCGAGGACACAGTTCTCTCGCACCACGACTTGGGAGTGCAGAAATGAATTTCCGCCGACCTTCGCTCCGAGGTAGAGAGTGACGAAGCTATGAAGAACACTGTGCGGCCCGACTTCGGCGCCATCGTCAACAAAACAGTAGGGACCCACGTGTGCGTCCCCGGCAATCTTGGCCGATTTGCTCACCACCGCGGTGGGATGAATCCCCGGCTCATAGGCCTGGGCCGGGTAAAGCAATTCCAGCGCTCGTGCGAAGTCCAGCCGGGGATTTGCGGACCGCAAGATGGAGATCGGCGGCAGGGAAGCGTCGCGCGTCATCGCTTCTTTCTCCCCGATGAGGACAGCCGAGGCTCGCGTTGTCAGCAACGCGGCCCGGTACTGCGAATTGTCTAGAAAGGTGAGTTGCCCGCTCTTGGCCTTTTCAATTCCCGCCCCGGAGGAAATTTCAACATCCGGATTACCTTCCACGCGGCATTGCAGCCGCTCAGCGAGCTCGCGTAATTTCATGACTGGTTCTCCTTGTCCGCGGCGGGCGATCCGCCCCAGCCAATGTACAACAGCCGGGAGCCAGGATACAGGCGCGGGAAGTGAATCGTCCGGGGATCAATCTTCAAAAAGTTTTGGCTGTGCGGCGGCCGCGGCGGCAGCAGCAGTCTTGCGCCGGGCGACGCCCGTCACGCCAAGGACTGTCATCTCCGTCAACGCGGGGCGCGGAATGAAGATGCGCAGCGTGTTTCCCTGGAGATCGGGAGGCGTGATCTGGACGCCCCGGTCGAGCAGCGAAAGAAGATCGTTCGTGACGACGCCCTCAATCGTTTCGGAATCCCGAAATTTCAATCGCACCCAGAGTCCGTCCAGTTTCGGCCTGGAAAGAAATGCTTTTCGCTGCAATTCGTAGGGAGCGTCGAACTCGCGCACGAAGTAAATGGACCGGATGGCGTCGAGTGCGATGGGCCGGTGTTCTCCATCCTGAGTCAGAAAATCAACGGATTCCGCGGTCCCGAGGTTTGCCGGATTGACATACGCGCGCAGCTCGCTGCGATCCGCCAGCAAAACGATGACTTTCTTGTGGGTGGATGTTGACGCGCGAATCTTCACAGGAGGAGCGCTCGGGAGTCAAACTTGCGCCCAGAGACCCGGCTATGTTATGTTGTGCGACTTAACTTGTCAAGTCGTTCTATTTCAGCAATTTAGAAGCGCCGGCCACCTTTGAGCCATAAACGGCAAATTCTTAAATCCGCCTCCGTAATCGGGTTCTTCACGCTGCTCAGCAGGGTCTTCGGCTACGTTCGCGACCAGCGCCTCACCCTCCTTCTGGGCACCTCCGTCTCGGCTGACGCCTTTCTGCTCGCCTTCCGTGTGCCTTCCATCATGCGCCGACTGGTTGGCGAAGGCTCGATGAACGCCGCATTCATCCCGGTGCTCTCGGATTACATGGGGAACCGCACGCGCGAAGAGATGCGGCAACTGGTCAATCGCGTCTTCTGGACGATGGCCCTCTTGCTCGCCGTGGTGACCCTCCTGGGGATGGTTTTCTCGACGGCCGTTATTTATTCCTTCTCTCCGAGGGGCACGGGTGATCTGCACGTGCTCGGCGCGGAGTTGAACCGGATTCTTTTTCCTGCCGTTTTCTTCGTCGGAATGGGAGCGGTGGCGATCGCCATTCTGAACGGATTCCAGATCTTCGGCGTCCCTGCCGCCTCGCCCCTTCTGGTCAACGCCGCCTTTATTCTCTTTTCGATGGGTTTTGTATGGCACAAGTTCGGCCATCCGGCAAAGGCGCTGGCCGCCGGAGTGGTCGTGGGGGCGGTGCTGCAATTCCTGATCATGCTCCCTCAACTCGTGCGCAAGGGCATGCGGTTCGATTTTGGACTTTCTCTCGGAGATCCCGGCGTGCGGCGCGTCGCGCGTCTGATGCTCCCGGCGTTCTTCGGGGTCGGGATTCTGCACGTAAACGTGCTGGTAGGGACTCTTTTTGCCACCGACCGGCGCATGCCGGTCGGCAGCCTGACCTCCCTCTACGTGGGCGATCGCATTATGCAGCTCGTCTTAGGGGCCTACGCGATCGCGGTGGCCACGGCCATCCTTCCGGGAATGGCCCGGCAGGTTGCCGCGGGAGACATCCCGGGCCTGAAAGCTACGCTTTCGTTCTCCATGCGAATCGTCTCGTTCATCACCATCCCTGCGGCCGTTGGATTGATTGTGATGCGAAAGCCCATCGTGCAGGTCCTGTTCGAGCACGGCAGATTCGGCGCGGAATCGGTGATGCTGACCAGCCGCGCCCTTTTCTACTATTCTCTGGGACTGCCCGCCTTCGCGGCGGCCAAGTTGATCGTGCCCGCCTTCTATTCGACTCATGATACGAAGACGCCCATGCACGCTGCGGCCGTCGCCTTGGTTGCGAACATTGTCTTCAACGTGCTGCTTCTGACTTTCTTTTTCCGTATCTTCCAAAACGGCGTCCCCGCGGTCGCGGCTGTTCTTTCGGCCTATCTGAATTGTGGAATGCTCTTCGCCATCCTGCGGCACCGGATCGGCGCGCTCGAAGAAAGCGTCCTTTTGCGCTCGATGGCAAAGGTGGGGCTTGCCTCGGCGGTCATGGGGGCGGCTTGCCTGGCGGGGCTTCGCGTTTCCCATTTTTATGCGATCCAAAGCTTTGTCCCCCGGCTGGGTGTGTTTCTTGCGTTGCTTGGCGGCGCCATTACGGTATATTTTGGCGTTGCCAGACTGTTCCAATGCGAAGAGCTGGGTGAGCTTTATCTGATTGTCGCGCGCGGGCAGCACACGGAACCCATGGATGTTGGTCTGACGGGATAAGCGAACATGGACGCCTTGGCGACGGCTTTCGTAAATTACTTGCGGGTGGAAAAGGGCCTTTCGGACAACACCATCGGCGCTTACGGCCGCGACATTAAACGATTCTCGGCCTATGTCGAGAAGCGCGGGCTCAAGGTGAAGGCCCTCCAGCGGGACGATATCGTCCAGTATCTCACGCACCTCTACCAGCAGAAGTTGGATAGCCGCTCCGTGGCGCGCCATCTCGTTACTCTCCGCGGTTTGTACAAGTTTCTGCTCATTGAAGACTCGATCAAGATCGACCCGACACTGACTTTGGAATCGCCCAAGTTTCGTCGCAGCCTGCCTTCCTTCCTCCGCCTGGATGAAGTGGACAAGCTGCTTCAGCAGCCCGACTTGAGCACAACTCGCGGCTTGCGCGATCGCGCGATTCTGGAATTGTTGTATTCCAGCGGCCTGCGCGCTTCCGAACTCACGTCCTTGCGCGTGAGCGATGTCGATTCCCGCATGGGCACCGTCCGTTGCATCGGCAAGGGAGACAAGGAGCGCCTCGTGCCGATCGGGCGAAGGGCCCTCTCCGCCGTCGAGCAATACCTCCAGAGTGCGCGGCCCCTGATGATGCGGGCGCGCGGCGATGCCCCGCCCGTGCCGTTTCTTTTCGTCAATCGCTCGGGCGGCCATCTGAGCCGGATGACGGTCTGGAAGACGTTATCCTTTTACGGACGGAAGGCGGGGCTGCGCCTGAAGCTCACGCCCCACAAGATGCGCCACAGTTTTGCGACTCACTTGCTGGAAGGCGGCGCGGACCTGCGCTCCGTCCAGTTGATGCTGGGCCATGCCGACATCTCCACGACGCAAATTTATACGCACGTCGTGGAGGCGCGGCTGAAACAGGTTTATAAAGCGCACCATCCGCGCGCGTGATGCGAGACAATCGTTTGACCGGCGCGGAGATTTTGGCACCATCTGAAGAATGCTGCGGCGACCGGGATCGCATAGCGCCGCCGCAAATTGAGGACGTTAAAGCGTATGCCTGACTACATGTACATGCTGGAAAGCCGTCTCTCCGCCGAGCAGCGGGCTGCGGTGTTGAGGTTACAGGAACTCGCCACCACACTGGAGGCGAATCTTTACTTGGTCGGAGGTGCCGTCCGGGATTTGGTCTCCGGAATGCCCATCCGCGACCTCGATTTCGTCGTCGAGTGCAATCCTTCGCGCCTGGCCCACGAAATGGAAAAGGGCGGAGCCCGCATTTTGTTCGAAGACGAAAAGCTGCGCCGTGTCGAACTCGTCCTGGCCGGTGATGTGGACGCCAGCATCTCCGCAGCCCGCGACGACTTCTACGTTCGTCCGGGCACGCGGCCCGAGATCCGTTGGTCCACAGTGATGGAGGATTTGCGCCGCCGCGATTTTTCCCTGAATGCCATCGCCATTTCGCTGAATCCTGCCTCGCGAGGTCTGCTGCTCGATCCGACCAATGGCTTGGCGGACCTCGAACGACGCGAAGTCCGCGCGCTGACCATCCATAGCTTTACCAATCAGCCGATTCGCCTGTTGCGCGTGCTCCGTTATGCCGCGCGGATGGGATTCAAGATGGAATCGCGCACCGCGGAATGGTTCGCCCTGGCCATGGAGCGGGAACTGCATCACTCGATTGACCCGGAGGATGCCGGGCAGGAACTGCGTGACGTCGCCCGGGAAGAGAAGCCCATCCCGGTTTTGAAAGCGTGGGAAGCCCACGATTTGGTCGCTGCAATTTACCCCCAGTTGGCCAAGCGGCATCCGCACTACGACGCCATCGCGCGAATCATGAAAGTTCGCGAGGACCTGGCATCCGCCGGCCTGCGCCCCAGGCTTTCCGTTCCCATGACGCACGCCATTCTTGGCCGCCTGAAATCCAGAGAGCGTGCCGCCGCGCTCAGCCGGGCCGGATACCGCGCCGCGGAAGCGGATGCGATCAACTCCCTGGAAGGGGAATCCCTGAAGTTCGTCAAATTGCTGGCGGGACGTAAGACCGCCGCGCCAAGCGACGCCTATGCTTTGCTTGAGAAGACTCCGCTCGATCTGGTCGCTTTCACCCTCGCCGAATCCTCCAATGGCAAGGCGCTCGGCAAGATCAAGAATTACCTGTACAAGTGGCGGCCGCTGCGGCAAGCGTTGCCCTCTGTCGAAGTCGAGCTCGAACAGATCGGTCTGCCCCGCGGGCCAAAGTTCGGCAAAGTCATGGAGCAGTTCTTCCGGGCGCAATTGGAAGGGAAGGGACGCAAGCCGGAAGAGCATCCGAGGCTGCTGCGGAAGCTCGCCGGGATTAAGGAACCGCCAAAGAAGAAGATCAAAGAGGAAAAGAAACCGAAATCTGCCGGAAAGCCGGAGAAGAAGGTCGAACCTCCCGCACACGCCGCAGTCGAGAAGACGGCTGCCGCACATCCGGCCAGGCGCTCCGCGTTTGCCGCGAAGCTGAAAGCCGCTGCGGCCGCCAAGAAGAAAGCGCACGCGGAGAGCAAGTCGAAAGGCAAATCAAGGTCGCCCAAGAAGAAAAGGAAATAAGGCTCGGATCAGACGCCGATTGTTTTGCGGTGAAGATACGCCTTTGGGCCTCGGGCACGTCATCTGACGCCGCGGCCGAAGCGTTGGCCCCCGGAGTTTCTTCCATGGCGGAATTGCACCCGCGCCACGTCGAAAGACTCGAACGATTCATCCGCGCCGGATTCACGATTGTGGCCTTTCCGATGTACGCTTCCGCGGTCGGGGTGCGCAAAGGGAATTGCGCGGCGCTGCTCGATCCTCTGCCCGACGGCACTCTTGGCCTGGTTGGCTCGCCGTGTTACCTGGTCGAAGGCAATTTGAGCGTGCGGATTCGCGACGCCCAGGGTGAATGGTTCGTCTGGAAGAGCCGGCGAGTGCAGGCCACCGAAGACCGTCTGGCGGAACTGGCTGGCTTCACCGAAGAGATTCTCATCTTGCTGGGCCCCGTCTGAAGAGGCAATGAGCGCAGGTTCCCGGCAAATGGAGCCGCCAGCGGATTGGGTGGCTCACGCCGCTATTGCCGCAGCATGCGCAGCGTCCGCGCGGGATAGAGCGCGAAAAGCTGCCCTGACGCGGGTGAAAACGTCCTCAGTTCCAGGCAGGCAATCCCCGCGCGCTTCAGTTCCGTGACCTGCGATTGCGCTCGCAGAATGTGTCCGATGACCTGGTGCAGGTGCGGCTCGTGCCCAAAGCACAGCACCTGGCGTGCGCGAAGCTTCGCAAGTTCGCGGAGCAACTCGCCGGGCGGACTCGCCACTTTGAGCGCGTCGGTCTGCTGGATCTTCGGCACGGGGAAGCGAAGCACGTCGGCAAAAATCTCGGCGGTCTGCATGGCGCGAATGAGCGGGCTCGAAAGAAGCGCATCGGGTTCTACGCCCAGCGCACGCAAGCCTTCCGCCGAGGCGCGTGTCCGTCGCCGCCCGCGCGGGGTCAGAGGCCGCTCGGGATCGGGCGGGCATTTCGGCTCCGCGCGGTCGATGGCAATTCCGTGCCGGATCAAAAAGAGGCGCATCATGATCTTGGTCTCCCGTTTTCAAAAGAGATCGGACCACGCGGAGCGAACAAGGTTTGCGCGATGTCCGTAATCATGCCTTCGCGGACGCCCACGCCGGGCACGATGAATTTCCTCGCGCCCAGCCAGGCTCCGATCGATAGCAGCACGATTGCCGCAACCCCCATCACCTCGGCGCGATCCCGCCGCACTTTGAACCATCGCTTCCGGTGCTCGGCGTCGAGACGCAGGATCGTCCATAGTTGTTCGCGCAGGTACATCATGCTCAGCGCCGGATAGCCGTTTCTCCCGGCGCCCGCCGCGATCCGAGCGAGCGTTTCGGCATTCCCTCCGCACCCTACCACGTAGCCTGCCGACCGCGGAGATTTCCTCCCGAGCGCGCTTGTGATGATGTGCTCAACGTGCTGTTGGATCTCAAGCGCGCGATGCTCCGGGATGGGCCCTGCCGCGCCGTACGTCTCCATCAAACGGACTGCCCCCAGCGGTAGGGAGGCCACTCGGCGAATGTCGTTCCCGCGCAGCCAGTTCAGCTCCAGGCTCCCGCCACCCAAATCGAGAATCACCCCAGGGTAGGGGCCGTGGCGCAATGCGTGCAGCACGGCCGAGCGGACCAGCCGCGCCTCCTCATCTCCGCGGATGATTTCGAGTTCCAGGCCCGCTCGTCGCCGGACCAGCTCCACCAACCTCGGACCGTTGCGCGATTCTCGTGTGGCGCTGGTGGCCACGGCGCGGTAAAGCTGAACGCCCGCTCTCTCCATGTGCTCGCGAAATTCGCGAAAGCCGTCGATCGCTTCGCGAATCGTGCGCTCGGTCATTCTGCCGCCGGTGAAAGCGTGATGGCCGAGCCGGATCTGCAGCCGCAGGGTTTCCACCTGCTCCCATTCCGTGGGAGAGTAGGCGTCGGCGACAATCAAGCGGATTGCGTTAGAGCCAGCGTCTATAGCGCCGATGCGAAGCGGTTTGCCGAGTCTTAGTGCCACAAGTGGGCTAGGGCCGACGAGGGAGTGTAGCGCGTGCGGGGGATTCCGAGAAGCGCCGCGATCCGTTTTCGCAACTCCCCATTAACATCCCGAACGCTCTGTTCGCCGTTGACTTCGATGAACTTGTGCCGGGCGGAGAGCGCCTCAAATTCCTTGCGAATCCGCGCTTGATACCGGATGAACGACTGAAACAGATCGTTGGAGAGTGACATGTCCCGCCCCGATTCCCAGTAGCTGATGGCGTGCGATTTCCGGAACTCGCGCTCGAATGCGGCCTCAGGGCCGACATTCAGCCAGAACGTCAAGTGCGGCCGCAGCGCCATCTCGTAGAGGCCGCGCAGGTAACCGCGTTCGATCCCGCGCACGGCGGCGCGCGCAATGAGTGTATAGAAATAACGGTCCGAGAGCACGATAAAGTCCGACCGCAGGGCCGGGATAATGCGGTACTCGAGCTGGTCGAAGAAATCCGTCGCGTACATCAGCGTCAGCGTCATCCGCGTGATCGTGTTTTCGGCCAGCAGCGTGTCGATGTCCTTCGCAACCAGAAACGATCGGCGCAGCCCCATCGTTTGCACCGCGAAGCCTTGTGATTCGAGCCATTCGGTCAAAAGCGAAATTTGCGTCGAGCGCCCCGAGCCGTCCGTGCCTTCCAGCACGATCAGCGTGCCGCCCATGCCCCCGGCTTTCACCCCGGGCAGGGGAGCGCCGTAGAACCTGGCAAGCGCCGGGCCTGCTTTGTTGCTCGCTGTCTTGAGCGCGGCTTGAGCCGGTGCCGCCGGGCGCCTAGTGACGTCGCCTGAGGAGGTTTCCCGTTTCATTCCTGCACCTCGGCGCGCCGCTTCGGCGCGAAGGGAGCAAGATTCACGCGTTTCTGCAGAATATCCCGCATTTGCCGCTGCAGCTTGTTCACCGGCAAAGTTCCGTCCATGACCACGAATCCGTCCGATTCCACCATCGAGTCATACTGCTCCTGGATTCGCGCTTGAAACATCCGGAAACTCTCGGCGCGATCGAGCGACAGATTCAAATCCATGCCGGCCTCGTAGTATTTCAGGCGCGGGCGTCCCGCGATGATCCGGTCGACGGCGACGTCGAGCGGCGCTCGAAAGTAAAACGTGAGGTTCGGGATCGGGGCAAAACGATAGAGATTTCGCAGCCAGGCGGGGGAGCAGCCGCGCGCGACGTCCCGTGCGAATGCCGTGTAGATGTACCGGTCGGCCAGCACGAGATACCCGCCGTGAAGCAGCGGCAGAATCTGGCGCTCGCAGCGGTCGGCGAAGTCGGCGGCGTGGATCAGCGAAAACGTGGCCGGCGTCAGCAGCCGGCGCTGCTTCCCCCGCTTGGTCGCGGATTTCACCAGCGGCGACGAATTCCACTCCGTGAAGTGAATGCGGTAGCCGCCGATCTCGAGCCAGCGCTTGAGCAGATAGAGCTGCGTGCTCTTTCCCGAGCCGTCGATCCCCTCCACCACAACCAGTGCCCCCGGAAACTCCGTGCGGCCGCCCAGAAAGAGGCGTTCACCGCGCGCTGGGGGCCTCGAACTCCGGATTGGGGAATGAGCGTTCAATGCATTTGCCGTTTGGCGTGCGAGCGTATCTCGAAACTATGAACAAACCGTTACAGCGATGTGACGCATTCGTTAAAGCCGGTCTTGACCGGCATTACCGAGATTTCGGCGCTTCCTACGCCAAGTTGCAAACAAACATGCCGCAAGGCAAACTAGTTTCGTGAGCGAACGCTACGACATCATCTGTATCAGCGCCGGCCCCACCGGACTTGCCACTGCGATTGAAGCCGTTCGAGCCGGGCTACGGACCTTGGTGATCGACAAAGGCTCACTCTGCAACTCGATCTACCATTATCCGGCGAATATGGTCTTTTTCACCACGCCGGAACTGCTCGAGATCGGCGACCTGCCCCTGACGAGCCCTTCGGAGAAGCCGACGCGGGTTGAAGCGCTTAAGTATTATCGCAAGTGCGCCGAGCACTATCAACTGGAGCTGCGGCTCTGGGAGCGCGTCGAGGGAGTCGGCGGCGGCGACGGGAATTTTGACGTTAGGACCCTCGGCGAGGAGGGAAAACGCCACAGTTACGCCGCCCGCAAGATCGTAGTGGCCACCGGATATTACGATCTTCCGATGCGCATCGGAATCCCCGGCGAAGACCTGCCGCACGTCTCGCATTATTACACCGAACCCCACGAATTCTGGCGCCGCGATGTCGTCGTGATCGGCGGCAACAATTCCGCGGCCGAAGCCGCTCTGGATTTGTATCGCGCCGGAGCTCGCGTGAGGTTGGTGCATCGGAAGTCGGAGCTGGGTGCCGGAATCAAATACTGGGTTCGGCCTGACATCGAAAATCGCATCAAGGCTGGTCAGATTCGCGCACTCTTCGACACACGCGTCACGCGAATTGAGCCGCGAAAGGTCTGGGTCGCAAATCGCGACGGAGAACATGAAATCCCCGCCGATCAAGTTTTCGCGCTGACAGGTTACCACCCGGACTTCGATTTCTTGCGCAGCCTCGGCGTGCAACTCGATCCGGAGACCAATAAACCCGCGCTGAATCCGGAAACTCTCGAAAGCAATGTCCCCGGCCTTTTCCTCGCCGGCGTCGTGATCGGCGGCAACGCCACCAACGATATCTTCATCGAAAACGGCCGCTTCCACGGCAAGCAAATCATTCGCGCGCTCACTAGCTCAAAGAACACCTGAAACGGTCTCGAATCGGCCCCAACGATTTAGCCCCGTAGGGGCGACACAACTCCAAGACCCCGGTTGAGCAGGCCTTGGTGACGGCCGCTTTTCGGAGTTCTCACCCAGCCCCATAGGGTCTGCGTAAGGGGTCGGGAATTGCGTCAGGGCACGGCTTTACAGGGTGCTGAAGAACACGCGGCGTTGTCATTCCGAAGGCGGTTTGTGCCCGAGGAATCTGCTTTTCCCCTGTTTTGTAGCTCGCACGCACAGACGGAGGGGCGACACAAACGCTACCAAGAAATACTCTAAATCGGATTCGACGCCATTGTAATCGCTCGCCCCTGAGACAGCCCGTTTGCGCCTCCATCGCCGGACTGCTAAACTAAATTCCGATGGCATCCATTCTAGGTGAAGTCGGTGGCACCGTTGTCGCCTTGGTGAAAGGATTCGGAGTAACCTTCCGCAATCTTTGGCGCAAACCCGTCACCGAGAATTATCCTGACGAGCCGGTGCATTTCGAGGCGCGATATCGCGGGATTCACGTCCTGCATTGCGATGAGAACGGCCTGGAAAAGTGCGTTGGTTGTTTCCTCTGCGCGGCCGCCTGCCCGGCGCGATGCATCTACATCGAGGCGGCTGAGAACACCGATGCCCGGCGTATTTCGGCTGGCGAGCGCTACGCCAAGGTTTATAACATTGACTACTCGCGCTGCATTTTCTGTGGCTATTGCGTCGAAGCTTGCCCCACCGACGCCATTACACACGGCCACGGCTTCGAGCTCGCAACGTATGACATCAGTGCCCTGGTGAAACGAAAAGAAGATCTCCTCGAACGAACGGCCTCAGAGACGCGCGCGAACTAACGCTCCATCCTCCGCGCAGCATGTCCGGTCCGTCAGCCTCTTGCGCACGCTTGATTCTTATCGGCCGCGTTTCTTCGTCTTGTTTTTCGCCGTTTCGATTGGGGCGCTCGGTTCGGTCATGCGATAAGGATCGAGAATTTCACGAAGCGAGTTTTCATCGAGCAGCTTCCGCTCGAGCGCAATTTCCGTGACCGTCCTCCCTGTCTTGACGCTTTCCTTCGCGATTTCCGCCGCAGCCGCATAGCCGATATAGGGATTCAGTGCCGCCGCAAGGGAGATCGTGGCGCTGGAATAAAAACGGCAGCGCTGTTCGTTGGCCACGATGCCGTCCACGCACTTTTCCGCCAGCACCCGCATCGCGTTCTTGAGAATCTCTGCGGCGTGCAACACGTTCCACGCCATCGCCGGCATCATCACGTTTAGCTCGAGCTGGCCTGCCTGAACGGCAAGGGCTGTCGTGAGGTCCGCGCCGACCGCTTGAAAACTCACCATGGCGGTGAGTTCCGCCATGACGGGATTCACTTTCCCCGGCATGATCGAGGAGCCTGGCTGCAGCGCCGTCAGTCCGATCTCGGCCAGTCCCGTATTCGGTCCGCTGGAGAGGAGTCGAAGGTCATTCGAGATTCGAATCAATTCGAGCGCGAGGTTGCGCAGCGCTGAAGAGGCCACCGAGAGCGCAAGGTTCGATTGCATGGTATATCGCAGATCGTCGGTGGGGATCAGCCGCTGGCGGGACACTTTGCTCAGTTCCGCCACGACCAGTTTTTGATACTTCGGATGCGTGTTGACGCCTGTCCCGACCGCTGACCCACCCAGACCGATCTCGCGCAGCAGGTCCTGCGCTTGCACGATTACTCCCGCGCACCGGCGCAATGCCGTCGCGTAGGCCGCAAACTCCTGGCCCAGACGGATCGGTACCGCGTCCATCATGTGCGTCCGTCCGGATTTCAAGATGTGATCGAATTCCTTGCCCTTCCGCGAAAACGACTTCCCGAGGGTCGAAACGCTTTCGAGCAGCTGGTCGAACAAAATGACGCCGGCGAGACGCATGGCCGTCGGAAAGACGTCATTCGTGGACTGCCCGAAGTTCACGTGGTCATTGGGGTGGCACAGAGAGTAGTCTCCACGTTTGCCCTCGAGCAATTCGTTCGCCCGATTGGCAATCACTTCATTCGCGTTCATGTGAAAGGAAACGCCGGCCCCCGCCTGATAGACGTCCACGGGAAATTGATCGTCGAACGTTCCCGAAATCACTTCCTCCGAGGCTCGAACGATCGCCTCCGCCTTCTGTGCATCGATCAGGCGAAGAAATTGGTTTGCCTGCGCCGCTGCTTTCTTAATCATTCCCATCGCCCGAATTAGCTGCGGATGGGCTCGCAAGCGGCTGATTGGATAGTTCTCGATGGCTCTCTGAGTCTGAATCCCGTAATACGCTTCAGCGGGGACTTCACGCTCCCCGAGTGAGTCCTTTTCGCGCCGTGTTGTCATCCCAGCTCCTAGTATGTCGATTGCTCTTCCGCTCGCGCAGTTCAACTCAGTGACTGGCCTTCTCCCTATTCTGCTCCCTCTTTGCTTTTTTACCAATCGTGCCTCCTTTCGCCGCCTGGCTTTTCTAGTTTCGATCCGCCCATTCCGTTTCCACGATCCCGCCTAGCTCTTCTTTCCCTCTGCGGAGAGGGCATCTCTTCCCGGTGCTTCCCCCAGGGTTAACTATCTTAGTGGATATATAGCGGGTCTATTTACGTAGGGGTTTGCCAGTGGAACAGAAGTGCTTAGAGGGGGGATGTGACGATGGAAATTACGCGGCAATGGGAATCGGGTAACAAGGAGAATTAAGCGATGCAAGCAAAGACGACCAACGAGAGGGGACACTCGCACGCAGATTCACGCCCGCTCTCACATTTAGCGTCACACTTACGCTCGGAGGCAGTGCGAAAGTCAAAGGGACAATCAAGCTCACATTTACGTTCGTGCTTGAGTTCAAGGCCAGAACCACAATCACATCTAGACTCACATTCACACTCTCCCTCACGCCCGCGCTCGGATTCAAGGTCACACTCACGCTCAGAGGAAATGCGAAAGTCATACGGACAATCAAACCCACACTTACGCTCACTGTCAAAGCCAGGGTCAAACTCACAATCAAACTTGGACTCACACTCAAGCCCGCTTTCACATTCAATGTCGCGCGCTTCCTCACAGGCAATCCGAAGGCAAAGGCGACAGTCACACCTAAACTTACATTCACTCTCAAGCCCACAAACTGAGCCGGCATCACACTCGAGCTCGAACTCGCACTCAATGTCGCACTCGCGGTCGCGCGCAAACACAAGTTCAAACGCAAACTCAAAGTCAAGCTCGAACTCGAACGCGAATGCGAGCTCGAACTCCTACTCATGGTTACACTCGCAGGCGCATTCGATGACAGAGTTGGCCCGAAATCCAAACCGAAAGCCAAACGCGCAGTCACATTCACACTTACAGCCACAGTCGAACGTGGAGTCAATTCAAGACCCAGATCTGAACCTGGACGCAGAGACAGACCGAAGCGAAAGCCACAATGCAATTACGAACACACCCAGACGGGAAGTACGCGGGAATGAGCGAACAACCGTCAAGAACAAGGAGTGGCAAATGGAAGGCACGATCATGAGCCTCGAGTGCCGATTGACGAGGCGGTTGTGGGCACGCTGGTGTGGAGACGCAGGGGATTCTTAGAAGAAGCTTCGGATGCGCAAGAAGGAACTCACAAGAAGTTGAGCGAAACGTAGCAAGGAGATCACGGACGAAGAAGAATGGACCAGCGTAAGTAGAGGGCGTACCGAGGAAAGGCTACAGAAGAAGAGCGGATTATATCAGCAGGTGGACGCGGGGCTGACGGGAATGGAGTTAATGGTCCATTAAGAAGAGCGGTGAGCGGAACGGGGGCAAAGGTGGAGTGACGGTGGTGGCGATCGAGAGATGGAAAGCAGATCCGGCCATCCTGCGGAGGCGAGTAGGAGATGGAATGTAGACAAGCCAGACAAGGCAGTGCGACGAGCTGTGTTTGGACAAGCGCTGCCTGAATGGGTTTGCGGCATGGCGGCGGGAGGCTTGTTTGCGTTGGATTGCGGGTGCGGGGACTGGAGAGGCCCTGGTTTTCCGCACTACTTTGCAAATTGCGGCCGCCGGATAGTCGTTGGCCGGAAGAGTACTGGGATCTGCGGGTTTGCTGTTCAAGACGAGCTGTGTCGGCGGAATCGGGGGCCCCCTAGGTTGAGTGGGGTCTGGATGTGGCAGATGGCTCAATTTAGATCGAAACGGCAACGGCGAGAAGAGGGCGGCTCGAGGCCAATGCTCGATTGGAACAAGGGCGGAAATGCGGTTTGCAACGGCTCACGCGAGGAACGGAGCCAGCCACAGTCGACTGCGCCAGGGGGAGTGAAGCGGATCGGGGGGAGAGCGAGAGGAGGGGCGGCGGAATGTTCTTCCGTGGTTTGTGGCGACCCTTCGGGCGTGTCGGGCGGCTCGCCGGAACTAGCCGCGTTGGCCAGCTACTCGAACGCGCGGCTTAACCTGCCGGACGAGTTTTGGTCGAATCACGGGTGCTGGCAGTTCGGGAAGCGCCTCCGCCTCGTCGAGCTCCACGCCGGAACCTGTCAGTGCTGCGGCGAGGGGAGGTTCCCGAAGCAACTGCGGATTCTCGAGCAGCCATCGAGCGAGCAAGGCTTGGGCGGTCTCGTCGAGCCACTGGTCCAGAAGAACCCCAATTTCGCGTCGCAGATTGGCCGCGTGGTTCAGGCGGCTGAGCTCGAAGCTTTGAAGCGAATTCGGCGATGCGTTCGAGAGATAGTCCCAAGGGGGGTCATTCCGTTTGAGAGTCATGGGCCAGGCCTCCTAAGGTTCCTCGCTGGGCGGTATATAGCAAACAATTGCATACAATGTAAAGTTCTTTTCCCTCGCCTCGCGTGCGGAGGCGTATCGAATGAAGGGTCGGGGCAGGCGTGTATACACCCTAAGTTAATTAACGAAGCGTGTAGCGGATGCTCTGGAGACTACGAGAATCCCGATCTGACGGCCCCTGCGGCGGGGGAGGAGGATGTGGAAAACCCCGAGCGGGATGGGCCGGATGGCGAGAATCGGGGCGAGACGGATGACGCTGAATCAACGGGAGATAAGCTTGATTCAAGGTGATCGTAAACATTATCGGACGCAAGCAGTTTGGAGAGGATTCCTCCGGGCCGCTCGGAGGGCGTTATCGGACTCTTGAAGTCCGCCAAAAAGGAGGGTGCGAAACATGCAAAGGCCAGTGCAACGCATTGAGTATCCGGGTAGTTATAGGAACCAGATTCGATCGCTCGACGCCGAGGACCTGAGAACTCAGGTTGAGGTGATCCGAGACGTGATGCTTTCGGCGTCGGACTGCAATACCTGGCTGACTCTGCACGAAATCGCCGAATTAACGCGCTACGGTGAAGCCTCGATCTCGGCGCAGTTGCGCCACCTGCGGAAGCCGACCTTCGGGGGATATCGCGTGGACAAGCGCCGGCGAATCGGCGCCGGGGAGACTATCGTCTCACGGCCGGATAGAAAAACGTCCAGCAGTGGGATCGGGGCCGTTGGGCCGGTCGCAACGCAGGCGAGGGGTCGCCGTCGCGGGGAATCGCGGCGCGCGTATGGGAGAAAGCTGGGAGGGTGGGAGTATCGCGTGGTGCGGTAGATACGATGCTGCTCGGCGCAAGAGCGCGAATCCGAACGCACGACGCGCGGCACAGCGTGACGCCGAACCCAGACGGGTGCGGGTGCAAGACATCGTGAACTCGAGCGAAACGAGGTGAGAAATGCCGAAGCGAGTGCTTGACTTCGACGCAATGTGGGCCTCGGACAAACTGGCGTCGTGCGCAGGGTGGGCGCAGGCGGAGTACGCGTGGTTCTACGGCCTGGCGGACGCCTCGGGCAGTTTCGAGATGACGAACTTGCGCGTGATCTGGGGGCGGGTCGCGGCCATCCGCAGCAACCTCACGATCGTGCGGCTCGAACAAATCTTCGACGAGTTCATCGCGCGGGGCCTGCTCTTTACATGGGAGGAAAGCGGGAAACGCTACGGTCACTGGACCGGGAGCGACGTGCCGGGGCGATTGCCGCCGCCGTCGTGGCGAGCGCGCCTGGAAAAACTCGCGCCACCGGTTCCGCAGAAGCAGCTCGCGGCGTACGTCGCGCGATTTTCGCGCGGTACGAAGCCGGCCTCGGCGGCGCATGCGGCGGAGTGGGAGAGGGCGCACTCAGCGGAGATTGCAGTGCACAGCGAGGCCCCATGCAGCGCAACGAACGTCGAGGAGGCCGGTGCGCAGCTGCTCAAGCCGGCGCTTCAGCCGGCTCAAGCACAGGGTTTGGGTTTGGACTTGGATACGAACAGGGAAAGGGAATTGAAAGCGGCACCCGTGCCGGGGGCCGAAGCGGTCAGAGCGCAAGCAGCCCCGGAGAAATGCAAACAAACCAAATTCTTATTTCCTGCTGAGAAAAGCGCGGAAGAACCCAGGAGCTCTTTCAGATCCGTGGCAACGCCGGCGAATTACGGCCGCGACGAACGAGCGATGCGCGTCGCACGAGAAATCAACGTGGGCGCGGGTCCCGTGCTGGGCCCGCATTCGGCGGCACGCGTTAAGCCCGCCGCGCTGGAGCGTGCGCGTCGCGCGGCGGCGGGTGGGCGCGGCACGCCCGGCGGAGCCAGCGGATGAGCCGATTGTTTGTTGTCATTCTGAGGGCCACGGTTTGTGCGGCCCGAAGAATCTAGCGGTTACGAGTAATTGGGGATGCGGGAACCAATTGGCGCACCTTACTGGAGGTCGAGACCACTAGATTCCTCACCGCGCTGCGCGGCAAGAACAACCGCGCAAAACGCTCCGTTCAGAATGACAGGAACTTTGATTTACGACGCCAGAAAAGGCCGGGGGAGGGATTATGCGCGGAGAGAAGAGCGGCGGACGTTCGGGCGATGGGCATCTCGGCGCGACGGAGTGAACCGTCCCAGTCCGCGGGGGGCAAGCTGGGCGCAGGCAAGCCGGGTCTTGCGTTCGATGTCTGCCTCGAAGTCTATCGCGCAGCGAAGGACTTGCTCGCCCAGAAGATCACGATCCTGCATCACGAATCGTCGTCGCAATATCAGTGGCGGCCGGACCGTCGCCCGCGGCTCGCGGAATTCATCGCCGATTTCGCGATCGCCGGCGAACGCGCGTTGGCGCATCGCGTTAAGCGGCGCGATCCCGGGAGCGCGAGTAGGTTGATTTTGTTTCGGATGTTTTATCTCGGCGGCGGCGATTACGAACGCGTCCGGCGTGAGATCGGCATCTCGCCGGACACCTGGGCCGATTGGGCCGACGAGATTCGCCGCCGCGCCGGCCGGGAACTCCTTAAGCGCGGCGTCTTCCCGCCGTCGCGGTATTTCGGACAATGAAGGCGATGTTTGCGGCGAAGTGTCCAAGAATTTCCCGCAGAGGCGTCTCTTTGACATGGGAAGGGTCTATAATGCGATTCCATGGAAGCAAAGGATTGGGTATTCCTAGTGCTGCAAGTTATCGCTCTTTACCTAACCAACAAGCAGAACAAGCTACAGGCGCGAGCGATGAATATTGAATCAAGAACTTGGGGAGCACGGCTAAGTGCGGCCGCCCGGCGGTATTGGCCCCTCGCCACGATGGTGCTTCTAGTGGCAGCGACCTGGGTACCGTATGTTCTGCGATTGAGTTCGCCGCCGACCCCCGTCCAGCAACAACCCCCAATAGTATTGTCTCAGTGGGGCGTCGAGAGCGCAATTGGGTCGCCTGTTCCTAGCGTCGCTTACGCGGTGATAACCCCGACTCCGTTCGCCGAGAAGTATCAGGACAAGTATGAAGTGCTCATTGTCGTGAGGGTCCAAGACGACCGAATTGATGCCCTTTCAGACCAGGTAATAGACAAGAGCAACCCGTTTCAAATTGGAGCAGCAAAAATAGAGGTGAGCTTCAGCCAACCTGCGCTTGCGAGGTTCAATCAGCCGAGAACTGTGGCAATTTTCGCCGCCATCGTGCCAAAAGGGACGGATTTGTCAGAAATTTCCACCCTGGGAAGCATCACTACGCATGGTGGGGTTATTCTTGGCTTGGCCGGCGTAGTAGTTCCGGCTGTTCCTAACGCCAGGCCCCTGTAGGTGCCCGCTTGACTACGCACTCAACGCGATGCCATCCGTAACATGGATACGAAAGTTCAGCCGGGACGGCAGTGGACTCGTTACTTTGATCGGCAGATGCAGGACCCTGAACTCAAGGGCCTTGTCGAGAGGGAATTGGCTACACTGCGACTTGGCGTTGCAATTGCCAAGATGAGGGAGAAGCGCAATTTGACGCAGACGCAGCTCGCCGCGCTAGCAGGAATGAGCGCTTCAAAGATTTCCGCCATCGAGGGCAGCCCGAAGAATATCGAACTGTCTACTCTCATTCGCATTGCAGCCGCACTCGGATATCAATTCAAGCCCGAATTTGTTCCCGCAAGAAAGAAGCCCCGTAGGGGCGGGACAACCGCATAGCCCAGGGCGGAAGCCCTGGGTAATCGTAGCGCCAGCACGCCAAGCCCTGTAGGGGCGACACAAACCTGCAAGAGATTCGCACGCAGTTAGATAATCCGTGAGCGAGATCATCTTCTCCTGTGAATATCCGCGATCCGCGATGCCACCCCTCGGAGGCAGGGATGTGTCGCCCCTCCGGGGCTCATGGATTCCTCGCCGGAGGTGGGCCGCGTTCCCAGGGCTTCCGCCCTGGGCTAACTTCTGCCGCCCCTTCGGGGCTGGCGATGCGCGAAATATAATCGCCGCCTCACCAGACGTATGGGATGAGGTGGAAGCGAGTCTGGCGGCAATATTCGTCGTAGCCGGGAAGGTCGCGGCGCAGAACCGTCTCTTCGTTGAGCAAGCGGAAAACGAGCACCGGGGTAATGAGGGCAAAAACGGGCAGCGACAAGTACGAGCCGAGCGCAAGGGGCAGGAAGAGAAACATCGCCAGCATGCCGAGATACATCGGATGGCGCACGACGTGATAGGGCCCGGTGGAAATGACCTGCTGGCCGGACTCGACCTGAATCGTGCGCGCGGCGTAGCGATTGACGATCGGGATCGAAGACGCGAACAGAAAGCCGCCGACCGCGATCGCCTGCGAGAGAATCGTCAGCCAAAGCGGCTCATGTGACCATCCATACCGCCGGTCGAATCCGGGGAGCAGGAACGCGATAAGAAAGAACACTTTGCCGAAGCGCATGATGAGTTTCTGCTCGGCCACTTTTTCCTTCATCTGCATTCTGCGTTCGAGCATTTGCGGATCGTGTTTGTAGAAATAGATCCCAAACGGAATCATGAAGATATAAATCAACGCGAGGAAGACCCACGCCTGCCAGAACCGCCATGTGCCGGCGGGAAGGAACAGCGCCGCCGCGAAAAGAAGCAGGGTCATCAGGGTCCAGAGAAGCAATCGTGTTAAGAGTCTTGCGCTGCCCATCATGGATTCTCCCACGAGGCGCGTGGCGCGTGCCGCACGCCGTCATTTTAGGGGTGAACGTGAGGTCCTTTACGACGCAGCGGCTCTCACTTTTTCTCTTATCGGCTCGTTGTCGCAATACACACGCCACTCCACGACTTTTCCTTCTTTGACAAGTGCTCGCAAAGCGGCTGGGGTCTCCCATTTGTTCTCGGGTTTCATCAACCCACCCTTGGGGACGAACGTGCCCCCAGCGCTGCCGCAGAGAATGATCACATTCCCTTCTGAGACGATTTGATCGACCTTAATCCAATAGTCGGGCACCATCGTGAAGTATCCTTGCCATGCACTCCGCATGGCGGAAGCCGGGGCCCTGTTCCCCAGCGAATCAACGAAGACATGGTCGTCGGACATCAGCTTTGTCAAGCCTTCCGTGTCATGTGCATTGATAGCCTTCACAAACTTCTGTGCGATTTCTGTAGCTGCAAGGTTCCTTGTTCCCATGCTGAATCTCCGTCTGATCCGCGCTGTCTCCCTGCTGATCAGGCCCAATTATACGGCCAAGTCGCCGGTGCGACGATTTGAGACGATCTCATCAGGGGTGCCCCTCACTGGCCACAAACGGCCTTCGGGTCCTTAACCTTATAGAACGGTTTGGGCGCGCATTTCGGGTGTAGCGCGCAACCTGCGCAAGCGCCCAGGACAAGATTGTGTCGCCCCTCTGGGGCTCGCATTGAGATTCGCGGGGTTGTTGGGCGTACCCAGCGCTTCCGCGCTGGGCTAAATTGTGCCGCCCCTCCGGGGCTGGGGTCGTAGCGGGCGGATGCAAGCTCCGCCCCTACAACAGCGTCTCGGGGCGCGGGGGCGGTGTGAAAAAACGCGGCCTCGGTAGGGAATTCGCGCGTGGTAAAGTTGGAACGTGCGGGCTGAGATCGAACGCGCGGTCGAGCTGTTGGGGCGCAAGGACGCGAAGTCCCTCGAAGAGGCGCTGGCGCTGCTGCAGGGCACGGTGTTTTCGTTCAGCATGAAAGTGTGCGGCCAGCGGCAAGACGCCGAAGACACGATGCAGGAAGTTCTGCTGAAGTCGGTTCCGAACCTGCCGAAGTTCGATAATCCCAAGGCGCTCGTCGTGTGGCTCTACAAAGTCGCGAAGAATCAATGCCTGATGAACCGGCGCAAGAGCAAGTTCGCTCCGAAGCAGGATCTTTCGCTCGAGGAATTGATGCCGGACCGGAAGGAGCTCGAAAGATTCTCGGGAGGCGCCACGGACGGAACGCCGGAGACGGCCTTTTTGCGCCGCGAAAGCGCCAAGCGCCTGCGGGAAGCGGTGCAGAAGCTGCCTTCGGAGTACCGGCTGATTCTCGTCTTGCACGACATGGAAGAGTTGGCTGACGAAGACATCGCCGAAATCACCGGCCTCGAGTTGGGAACGATTCGCGTGAGGCTGCATCGCGCGCGGCTTTTCGTGCGCAAGGAACTGGCGAAGCAGGAGCAGCGTCGCGCGCGCCCTCAGCCGGCGAGAGCGCGCGAGGAAAAGCATCTCAGCGCGCTCCCGCTTGTGGTGAACCCTCGCGGTGAACCACGCGAGCGGCGCTGCAAGGAAATGTTTGCCGAGCTTTCCGATTATCTCGATGATGAGCTGGACGATTCGCTGTGCGAAGAGTTGGAAAGACATATGGGCGGGTGCGAGCCGTGTCAGGCGTTTCTATCCAGCCTGGAACACTCGATCGAGCAGTGCCGGACGGCGCCGCGGGAATCGCCCGGTACGCACGTCGCCGCGCGGCTTCGGCGCGAAGTGCTGTCGGAATATCAGAGCGCGATGTCGAAAGCCGTAAAGCGCGGGAAGAACCGCGCAAAGCGCGCGTAGGAAGTTACCGGCCAGCTCGGGCAGACTCCCGTTGCGGGCGGAGACAAGCTCCGCCCCTACCTGCGGAAGAACCACGCCCGCCGTGGCGGGCGAGGAATGACACCCTAACCGCTGTATCCACAATGAGTTGGCGCCCCTCGCGAATTCTGCCGATTCACTCCGCATATTCCTGTAACAGATCGCGCCCGTTTGCATTTATTCATGTGGCCGCAGGAAGGCGGCTAGGTGAGCGACCCCGGCAAGCGTGTTCGCTGGCCGGATGAAGGGAGAACAAGAAATGCAGCGAAATGTTGGAGGCGTGGACCGTGTGGTTCGCATACTGCTGGGGATCGCGCTGCTGGCTCTGGCCCTTTTCCATGTCGTACTGGGCGCGTGGGCCATTGGCGCATATATCGTGGGCGCAATTGCCCTGATCACGGGGCTCGTCCAGATCTGTCCAGCTTGGGCAGTCTGCGGCATCAATACGAGCGCCACGAAGCCCGTTCCACAAAAATAGTGCCGCCGGGCATGGAGACAATGCGGAGCGATCCCGCTGGAAGGTGCTCCAGCCCCGGCAAGAATCGAACGGCTGGAGGCTCCGCCGCGTCGCACGCCGCGTACTTAGCCAAAAACGCATGGGGAGGAAATCATGATTACTGCGAAACTTGCTTTGAATCAGCCGCTTCGGATGGAACGGCAATTTGCCGCGACCACGGGCAGCGAGCATCACCTGTTGATCGACGATGCGGCGGGCGGCACGGGCCCCAAGCCGATCGAGCTGGTGGCCGTCGCGCTCGCGGGTTGCACTGGATTCGACGTCATCACCATCCTTCGCCAGAAATTCCATCAGAAGGTGACGGGCTATGAAGTTCGCGTGGAAGCCGACCAGGCCGAGCGGCCGCCTCAGGTGTTCACCTCGGTTCGCATCCACCACGTCGTCACCGGCTATGGAATCGATTCCGCCGCGATCGAGGAAGCGATTCGATTGTCCGAGGAGAAATATTGCTCGGTGGGCGCGATGGTGAAGCAAACCGCCGGGCTGCACACGACCTACGAAATTGTCGAAGAGAAGACGGAGTGGCTCGCGCCAGGTCCGGCGATTGCGCACGCCTGAAAACTCCCGATGAGCAACCGCGCACAACAGTTCCGTGACGTGCGCTGCAGGCGGCCTGGAATTGCCGCCGGCCGAAGCAGCGCCTTCCGTTTCGCGATGCGGGCCTTGCTGCTGACGCTATTCGCATGGCCATTCGCCGCGCAAGTTCGCGCCCAGCAGCCAACCGCGCCCCTCACGCTGCAGCAAGCGGTCCAGATCGCGCTGGAAAAGAACCCGGAACGCAAAATGGCGCTTGCCGACACGCGGGCCGCCTCGGCGGACGTGAAAGTGGCGTGGTCATTTCTATTGCCGCACGCGATGTTTTCCGAGACGGCTACGGTGGGAAACGATCCGGTCTACGTTTTCGGCAGCAAACTGCGCCAGCAGCGCTTCACGGCCGCAGACTTCTCGCTGACGACTTTGAACACGCCGCCTCCCTTCGGCAATTTCGCGACACGCTTCGGCGGGACGTGGAATCTCTTCGATTCGCTCGCGAGTTGGCGCGCCGTCAGCCGCGCGCAGCGCGTGAAGGACGCTTCCGGCCACCAGCTCGAGCGCACCGACCAGGAAATCATTTTCCGCGTTGTGGACGCGTACTACGGTTTGCTGCTCGCGCAAAAGCAACTGGATGTGGCCACGGAAAGCCTGAAGACGGCGCAGGCCATTCTCGACGAGAGCAAGAACCGCTACGAGAGCGGCGTCGTGGTGGAATCCGATTATCTGAGCGCGCAAGTGCGGCTGGGCATGCGCAATCAGGATCTCATCCGCGCGCGGAATGACGTGGAACTTGCGCTGGCGCAATTGAACACATCCATGGGGCTCCCCGCGGAGACGCAGTTCGATCCGGCGGACGTGCTTTCGGAAGCAAATCTCCCGGCCGTCTCGCTCGACGATTTGGAAAAGGAAGCGGTCGAGAAGCGGCCCGATCTCGAGCGCGTGCGTTCGGAAGAAGCCGCCCAGCAGGAGAGCGTGGCGATCGCAAAATCGTCGTTCGGCCCGCGCGTGAACGCGTTTGCGGACTGGGAGGCCGATAATCCGGCTCTCTTCACCGGAGGCGGGAGTGATTGGATGGCCGGCGTCGAAATTCAATTCGATTTGTTCGCCGGCGGGGCGAAGCGCGCGCAGCTCGCACACGAGCGTGCGATGGAGGAGAAGGTTTCGGCCGTGAAAGAAATGGCCACAGACGGGATCCGGCTCGAAGTGCGGCGCGCCTACTACGATCTGGACGCCGCGCGCCAGGAGGTGGACGTTGCGCGGACGACGATCGCGGAAGCGAGGGAGAGCTTGCGCATCAATCAAGACCGCTACAATTCGGGCCTCTCGACGATCAGCGATCTGCTGGCCGGGGAAGAAGACGCGCGCCGCAGCCAAACCGATTACTGGCAAGCGGTCTATCGCTATCACACCGCGTACGCAAACCTGGAACTTGCCAGCGGCACGCTGAGCCCTCAGTCTCCCGTGGTGACTCCATGATTCAAAAGAAGTTTGCAACGACAGCGTTGTTTCTATGTGCGATGGCGCTCGACGGCGCCCTGGCCGGCTGTTCGAGCCAGCCGCCTGCGGCGACCGCGCCGCCGGAAACGGTGCGCAATCTCGCCGTGGCCGTCGCGCACAAAACGACGGTGCCGGATTGGCTGGAAGCCGTCGGGACGGTGCGCGCGGCGCAAACGAGCGAAGTCGCGAGCCAGGTGATGGGCAATATCGTCGAGATGCGCGCGCAAGAAGGCGACCGCGTGAGCGGCGGCCAGGTCCTCGCAATCCTGGACGATACGCAAGCGCGCGCGGCCGTGGAGCGCGCCGCGGCTGCCGTGACCGCCGCGAAAAATGAAGTCGCCGCCGCAGAATCGGACTTGGCGCTCGCGCAGGCGACGCAGGCGCGCTACCAGCAGCTCTACGAAAAGAAATCGGTCAGCCCGCAGGAATTCGACGAAATCAAAGCGCGCTTCGATTCGGCGACGGCCCGGCGCGACATGGCGCGAGCCGGAGAGTCGCAAGCAACCGCCGCTCTGACTCAGGCGCAAACCGCGCTCGGTTACACGCGCATTCGCGCGCCCTTTGCCGGTGTGGTGACGCAGAAGAAAGCCGATGTGGGCACGCTCGCCTCGCCCGGCACGCCCCTTTTCACCATCGAAGATACGCGCGCCTACCGGCTCGAAGCGACGGTGGATGAAAGCGATATTCATCTCGTTCGCGCCGGCCAATCCGCGCCTGTGACCATCGACGGCCTGGAAAACGCGCAACTCACCGGCAAACTTATGCAAATTGTTCCCGCGGCCGATCCCGCCAGCCGCAGCGTTCTCGTGAAGATTGAATTGCCCGCGGACGCGCGGTTGCGCTCCGGATTGTTCGGACGCGCGCATTTCGCGCGCGGCGAGCGGCAGGCGCTGCTGATCCCGCGAGGCGCGGTTGTCGAGCGAGGACAAATTCAAGGAGTCTACGTGCTCGACGCCACCCAGGTGGCGGGCTTGCGCTACATCACGCTCGGCCCGAGCGCGGGAGAAAACGTCGAGGTGCTCTCGGGGCTGCAGGACGGCGACAAACTTGTGGCTGCGCCCGGCGACAACGAATTGAGCGGAAAGAGGATCGCGGCTCTGCCATGAGCGAAACCGCGGCCAAACCTGGAAGTCCCGCTCCCGCTCCGCGTCTCGCCGGCCGGATCGCGCGCATCTTCATCCAATCGAAGCTGACGCCGCTGGCCATCGTGGGCGCGCTCTTGCTGGGCGCATTCAGCATTCACCAGACTCCGCGCGAGGAAGAACCGCAAATCGTCGTGCCGATGCTGGACATCTTCGTGCAGATGTCGGGCGCATCGGCCGAGGAAGTGGCGCTGCGCGCGACCGTGCCCACGGAAAAATTAGTCCGCGAGATCCCGGGCGTCGAGTACGTGTATTCCATCAGCCACCCGGGGCTGAGCATGGTGATCGTGCGCTTCTACGTGGGCACAAGAGAAGAAGACGCGATCGTCAACACCTACAACAAGCTCTATTCCAACTCCGACCGCATTCCGCAGGGCGTTTCGCCGCCCGTCATCAAGGTGCGTTCCATCGATAATGTGCCGATTCTCGCGCTGACGCTTTGGGGAAAGAACTACGACGCGTATCAATTGCGGCGCATCGCCGGTGAGCTAGAGCACTCGCTCAAACAACTCGACGACGTTCCGACACGTCCATCATCGGCGGCCAGCCGCGGAAATTGCGCGTCGTTTTGGACACCGAGCGACTCGCGGCGTACGGGCTGACTCCGGGCGCCGTCGTCGCCGAGCTGGGCGACGCGAACTCGCGCAGCCAGGCGGGCGCGTTTGCGCGCGACAACGAGGAATTTCAAGTCGAAGCCGGCAATTTCTTCACGCGCTCCGAGGAATTGCAGGAAGTCGTCGTGGGAGTTCACGCGGGACGCCCGGTCTACCTGCGCGACGTCGCGGAGAAGATCGAGGACGGCCCCGCCGATCCCGACAGCTACGTCCTTTTCGCCAACGCGAAGGGCAGCGCCGGCAGCGATTCCAACGCCGAATACCCGGCCGTGACCATCACCTTGGCCAAACGCAAGGGCGCGAACGCTACGGTGATAGCCGAAAACGTTTTGCAAAGAGTGGCGGCAATGCGCGGCAATACGCTTCCGGGTGATTTGAACGTCAGCGTCACACGCAATTACGGCGCAACCGCCAAAGACAAATCCGACGAGCTGCTGAAGCATCTCTTCCTCGCGACGCTTTCGGTGACGCTGCTGGTCGCGCTGGCGCTGGGCTGGCGCGAATCGGGAGTGGTGTTGCTGGCAATTCCCGTGACACTCGCGCTCACGCTCGCGATTTTCTATCTGTTCGGCTACACGTTGAATCGCGTCACGCTGTTCGCGCTGATTTTCTCCATCGGCATCCTGGTGGACGACGCTATCGTCGTGGTCGAGAACATCGTTCGCCATTTCCGCCTGCCTGAAAATCGCGGCCGCCCGCTCGCCGGCGTCGCGGTCGAGGCCGTGGACGAGGTCGGCAACCCGACGATCCTGGCCACGTTCGCGGTGATCGCGGCCATTCTTCCGATGGCTTTCGTGCGCGGATTGATGGGGCCGTACATGCGGCCGATTCCCGTGGGCGCTTCGGCGGCGATGCTGTTTTCGCTCGTGGTGGCGTTTGCGGTCTCGCCCTGGGCCGTGCTGCGCCTGCTGCGCCATTACGCCGATCGCCCCGAGTCGGGCCACGAGAGGGAAGGATGGACGACGCGCCTCTACCGCCGCGTGATGAATCCGCTGATTCACAATTCACGCCGGAGATGGATATTTCTGGGCGGCGTCGTGGTGCTGCTGCTGATGGCCGGGGCCTTCGTGCCGCTCAAGTGGGTGCAGGTCAAAATGCTGCCGTTCGACAACAAGAGCGAGTTTCAAGTGATGATTGATATGCCGGACGGCACGCCGCTCGAACAGACCACGCGCGTGGCGCAGGCGTTGGGCAGTTACTTGGGCGGGCAGCCGGAAGTCGTCAACTACCAAATCTACGCGGGAACTTCAGGGCCGTACAACTTCAACGGCCTCGTGCGGCACTATTTTCTGCGCAATCAGCCCAATCAAGCCGATATCCAGGTGAATCTATTGTCGCGGGAAGATCGCAAAGCGCAGAGTCACGACATCGCGCGCCGCCTGCGGCCGGATCTCGACCGGATTGCCGCTCCTTTCGGCGCGCGCATCAAAGTCGCCGAAGTTCCGCCGGGCCCTCCCGTGCTGGAGACACTCGTCGCCGAAGTGTACGGGCCGGACTACAAAGGGCAGACCGAGCTTGCCGCGAAGATCAAGAAGATCTTCCAGGAAACTCCCGGCGTCGTGGACGTGGACTGGTACGTAGAGGATCCGCAGAGGAAATTCGACATGAAGGTGGATCTCGAGAAGGCCGCGCTGCAGGGAGTTTCGGCGGCGGAAGTCACTCGCACGATGCAGATCGCGCTGGGCGGAGCGTCCGCCGGGCTGCTGCACGATCCTTCCTCGCGTGAGGAGGTCCCGATCGAGGTGCGTCTTTCGCGGCCGGATCGCTCGAGCATCGAAGGCCTGGAAGAGTTGAAGCTGCCCACAGCGTCCGGCGGAGAGGTTTCACTGCGGGAGGTCACGGATCTCAGCGAAACGACGATCGACCAGTCGGTGTATCGCAAGAATCTGCGGCCCGTGGTGTACGTCACGGGCGACGTGGCGGGCGAGATCGAGAGCCCGGTGTACGCCATTCTTAAAATGAGCGACGCCATCGGCAAAATACAATTGCCCGGCGGCTATCACGTGCAGCAGTACTCGGGCACGACGCTGCCCGAACGCACGGATCGTTACGCGATGAAATGGGACGGCGAATGGCACATCACCGTGGAGGTGTTTCGCGATCTCGGCCTGGCGTTCGCGGCCGTGCTGGTGCTGATTTACGTGCTGGTGGTGGGCTGGTTCCGTTCGTTCAAGACGCCGCTGGTCATCATGGCGCCGATTCCGCTGACGCTCGTCGGAATCTTGCCCGCGCACGCGCTGATGGGAGCGTTCTTCACGGCGACTTCGATGATCGGCTTCATCGCGGGAGCGGGCATCATCGTCCGCAATTCCATCATTCTCGTGGATTTCATCGAGTTGCGCCGTGCGAATGGAATGTCGCTCGAACAGGCCGTCGTGGACGCCGGGGCCGTGCGCTTCCGGCCGATGCTCTTGACGGCGGCGGCGGTCGTTGTCGGCGCAAGCGTGATATTGTTCGACCCGATCTTCCAGGGCCTGGCGATTTCGCTGATGGCGGGAGAAGTCGCCTCGACGGTGCTCTCACGAATGACGGTTCCGGTTCTTTATTACCTGAGTGAGCGGGGCGCCGAGAAGCCTCTGCCAACGTCCGGCGGAGCTGTTCCCGCAATCCAAAGCTAGATTGGAGGACAGACGATGAACGTAGAACGATACATCAGACTGATCGCGGGCGCATTTGTGCTGGCGTCCCTTGCGTTGGGCTACTGGGTAAACCACTACTGGTTTCTCTTTACGGCGTTTGTTGGATTGAACTTGTTCCAGTCCGCCTTCACGAACTGGTGTCCGATGATGACGATCCTTCGCAAGTCAGGCGCGAAGTCTTAGGTTGGATTCAGTAGGAAGGATTGGCGCTAGCGATTTCCGCCGTCGGCAAATTCCACGCGATTGCGCCCGCGGCGCTTGGCGTTGTACAACGCCCCGTCCGCGAGCGCGACGAGCCGCGCGAAATCCTGCCGCGGGCCGGGGGTGAGGCAGGCCACACCGAAACTCGCGGTCACGTGAGCCTCTAGCCCGCCGAACCGGAATCGCTGCGTTTCCATTTTCTTGCGGATGCGCTCGGCGGCGACTTCGATGCCATCGCGGTCGACGTGCGTCACGACGAGCAGGAACTCCTCCCCGCCGATGCGCGCGCACATGTCGGATTGCCGCACGTTCGCATCGAGAATTTCCGCAAATCGCTTTAGCACCTCATCACCGGCTTCGTGTCCGTATTGATCGTTCACGGATTTGAAGTGGTCCAGATCCGCCATCATCACCGAAAAGGGAAATCCGTGGCGCACGGCTCCCTTCAGCTCCCGCACCGCCCAGTCGTCAATGGCACGGCGGTTCGGCAACCCGGTGAGCGCGTCGGTCAGGGCGAGCTGCTCGAGCAGATGGCTCTTGGCTTGGATTTGGCGGTGCAGGAGCATGATTCTCCGGCCCGCCGCCACGCGCGCCAGAAGCTCCGCGGGGTTGAAGGGCTTGGTGAGGAAGTCGTCGGCGCCGGCGTGGAGCGCCTCGAGCAATTGGTCGGTGCCGCTCAGCGTTGTGAGCAGAATGATGTAGGCGTAGGAGTCCTTGCATACCGCGCGGATTCCGGCGCACAGTTCGATGCCGGTCAGGTCGGGCATCACCCAGTCGGTGATGACCATTTCCGGGCGGGAGCGGACGAAAAGTTCGAGAGCTTCTTTGCCCGAGCGCGCGGGCAGGATGGTGTACTCGTCAGCGGGCAGTGTCTGGCACACAAGTTTACGCGCGACGGCGGAATCGTCGGCGACGAGGACCGACAAAGGCAGCTTAGTTTCGTTCAATGCCCACTCACTTCATTGCGCTGCGGAAAAACGCGGGCGCGCCGTAGCGATAAATGGCTCGGGGCTGCGGTCAAGAGCTTAACCGCAGTGTACCGAATTCGCGCAAGGACACGCAATCCTGATTTCGTGCATGTATCGTAATGAATAGGGAAGTTGTGTCGCATGCGCGACACAAGGAGTCCGCAGCCTCCTTGCGAGCAGCGTCCGCGCGATGCGCACTTTCAGGGTTAGCGATTTCGGCCTACAATGGCGGCAGTTGCTTTCTCGCGGGACAACCTCAGCCCGCCCACCATGACCGACGAAGCCAAGCCATCCGAAACACGACTTCGCGCGCAGCAGGCGAAGGAATTCCTGATTGCCCAGGTCCTGGACGAAGCGCAGCGGGAGAACGTGCCGCTCTCGGAAGTCGAGCGCAAGATGCTCTATTTCACCGTGAGCTGCGATCCGCTGCCTGACGCGTACGAAGTGAACTGCAAATTCGAGCGCGATTACGACCGCGCCGACTACGAAAAGAAAATCGCGGACCTGTTGCGCAACGCCCGAGAGCGCAACAAAAAAGAATCCCCGGGAGCCCCCGCGCGGTGGAAGCAGGCCGTGGCCGACATCAGCAAAGAGGACCACTATCTGTGTGTCATGCTGGATCAGTGCCGCAAGTCTTCGATCGTTACCCGCTTTCCGTTTCTCTTCGGGATCGGACTGGCTCTCTCGATTGGAGGCGTTATCATTCTCGGTCTGATTCTCGACCCGCGTGACACGTTTGCCGGATGGGTGGACAATCACGTGTTCGGCCGGAGGTTAAACAATCCGGGCGACCATGTGTTCGAAGTGCAATTGCTGGGCGTCCTCGGGGGTTTCGCGGCGACCGGTGCGTGTTGGCTCGCGAGGCGCGGGGAGCTGGGAGAGCTCGCAGAGTCGCTGTGGAGGGGAACGTTTGGAAGTTCTTCCAGCGCGCGCAGAAAAAAGGATTCGCGCGAGTAGCTTGCTGCGAAGCACGCTCGCAGACGCATAAACATTGGCGATTTGCGCGACGCGCAGAAAAAACTTGACACGCGTGGTATGCTGGGGTCGTAAGGGTATAGTCAGTGGCCGCCCGAGAGCACGCTTCTCGGGCGTTTTTGTTTTTGGCCAGCGCTCTTCGCCATCATCTCCCGGCAGTGCTGCAACGACCGCCGGATCTCGCAGCGAATTCCAGCGAACTTAATTTTGCGCCGGCCGGCCAGGGCCGCAGAAAGAGGCACAGATGCCTGCTTACGCGAACACCTTTCCGCCGTTGTCGCTGTCTCCCGGCGACGTTGGCTATTCATTCAACGCCGAGAACTTGCCGACCAGCGCCACGGCCGGCGGCCAATTTGCGCTCACGAATCCTTCGGGATTTCCCAACGACGACCGCACCGTGCGCTGGCAGACGATCTTCGCCACGGCGCCCTCCGCGGTGAGCGTCGCGCTGCAAGGCGCGATGGCCGACGTTGATACCGAATACGCCACCATCGACACGTCCACGAGCACGGCGGGCGAAGCGCGCACCGTCGCCGGCGTCCGCGCGAATTTCCTGCGCATCAAGGTTGCCAGCGCCACCGGCGGCAGCACGTTCACGGCAAAGCTGCTGCCGTAGCGCGCAGGTTTTGCCGCGTCGCGGCCCCAGCGAAACGTCTTGTATTTTCCAAAGAACGTAAGTAGTATATCTAATAATGAGTTGAAGGCGTGGGGATGGCACAGATTGGGCTTATTTTCTCGAACAGTTCGTTTGTCGAAAAAGTCGCTTGCCCGAACGCAAGGCGGAAGCCCATAATTAAGTAGGTTATACGGACTTGCCAGCAGTCGTGGGGTATTTGAGTCGATCGAGGGAGAGCCCAATGCCAACAAGCCCAGGTCGCGAAAAGGATGTCAGAGAGCAAGTTGAGCGGGATTTCGCGAACATGGAGAAGGTTTCGGAAGCAGCAGGCGCCGGAGTACTTGATGTCCTTCGAGTTTACGGCGGGTTTGAAGCCGCAATGCTGCAAACTGATGCCTACCTGAATCTTCTAAACCCATTGCCCGTGAGCTTTTCCAACACTAGCAGTTCAAACATACGAGACTGAACCATCATGCCGACTTGGGGCGACATCCTTAAGGAATTACAGTCGCCGAGCCAGCAGATCCAACAACGGATTCTCCGCGGCGAACTGCCGCCGAATACCCCAATCCCCGTCGATTTCGATGGTGTGAGACGGAAGTATCTCCGCGCTCTTTTTGATCGCACATCCCGCCCCGTCATCCTTTATGCCACGAGTTGGACCGTGCCGAAGCCCAGTGTAGATCCAGACCTCGTGTCAATCACTCCGGAGGATGTCCAGGGTTTTATGGAAGTGATGCACGGTGTTCCGGAAGGCTCGCTAGATTTGATACTGCACTCACCAGGGGGATCGGCAGAGGCGGCCGAATCGTTGGTTTCGTATGTGCGGACTAAGTTTTCAGATGTGCGTGTGTTTGTGCCACACGCCGCTATGTCGGCGGCGACCATGCTCGCGTGTTCGGCCAATCGGATCTCGATGGGGAAGCACTCGTTTCTCGGCCCGACCGATCCGCAGTTCGTTTTGAACACAGAGCTGGGTCGGCTGCCGTATCCCGCGCATGCAATTGTTGAGCAGTTTGAACTGGCAAAAAAGGAGTGCGCCGCGAATCCGGCGGCCCTGTCCGCGTGGCTACCGATGCTGCGACAGTATGGCCCGGCGTTGATCGTAAGATGCCAGCTTGCCAAGGAGCTGTCTGTGGAATTGGTCTCGGACTGGCTCGCGAACTATATGATGCCTGGTATGCACGACAAAGCGAGGGGAATCGCCGCCGAATTAGCCAACCACACAAAATTTAAATCGCACAATAGGTTTATCAATCGCGACCACGCCCGTCAGCTGGGGCTAGAAATAGAGGACTTGGAATCGGATCAGCGAACGCAGGACGCTGTACTGTCCGTGTTCCACGCCGCCTCACACACGTTCGGAGCCACCCCCGCGGTGAAGATTATCGAGAATCATATGGGAAAAGCCTTTATAAAGTCTGCAGCAATGCAGCAGATTACTCTGGCCTCTCCCCTGTTCCCGCAGCCCCCACAAATGCCGCGAAGGTGAGAAAAGGGCAGCATTTGTGCCCGAACGAATCGCTTTGCCCCGCGATTCGCCGTATGAAGCCGCCTTCCCGGCGACCCAGCGCTAGTGTTGGAACATACCGGACTGAATGAAGAACCAATGGCATCGCATCCCAACTATCGCAAGATGCAGATTTCGGTGGACACGGTTTCGTGGACGCCGATTGTCGCGCCGATGGACTGCGTCGGCGTGGCGATCAAGAATTCTCAGCTCGTGAATCTTTCCGTGCGCACGGATTCCGGCGACCCCACCACGCAGGACACGATCCCCGCCGGCGCGCAGGACGGCATCCTCGCGCCACGGCACGGCTCGAATCCGCAGGACGCCGGGACGGGCGCGCGCTTTCTCGCGGGCGACACGATCGCGTACCTGCAAGCGGCGTCCGGCACCGGCCCGGTCATCGTCACGTTCGTCCGCTAACCGCGCGCGGCGCGTACCGCTCGCCACCCATCACTAGCCACTCGGCACAAGGAACCCATGCGAATCAAAATCGTTGGCGAAAATGATTGCGCCCGCGCGACGCGCGGCTTGCTGCGCCAGGCGGGCTTTGCGGTGACGGAATTTCTCCCGGCGGACGCGGTGATGAACGCGCCGCAGGCGGGGTACGTCATCACTGTGGAAACGCACGCGGGGAGCCAAATTGCGTTCGACTCGACGGACTCGCCGCTCGAAGCCGCCGTGCTGCGCCACGTCTCGCAACTCTCGAAATTGCCCGTGATCGTGGATCGGCCCGGCGGAATCGTGCACGGCGATCGCGAATTGCGAATCCTCGCGCCGAGGGACGACCCAGAGCAGGCGACCGCCGTGGAGTTCGGAATTTTGCGCGGTCTGTTGGATCTCGCAGGGCCGAAATTGCACGCCGCGCCGGCGCCGCCCGCACCTGCGCACGCGCGCGGTTGGCTCGCGAGACTCTTGCCTGTAATTGTGTTCGTCATTTGTCCGGTCGCATTCGGGGCGCTGGGTTTGCCGCGCACTGCGCACGCGGCTCCGCCGCCGAACCTGACTGCCGGTTGGCAAGGCTTGCCTGCCGGCAGGCACGGCATGGTGTCGCTTCGCGGACGCGACGCCGAAAATAATTTGCTCGCACTCGCCATCCCGCCCAACGCGCTGTACCCGCAGCTCCAGCAGGGCACCAGCCAAATGAATCTCGCACAAGTGGGCGGGACGGCGGTCTCTAGCGCACTCTACGATTCCTCGAACAACGCTCTGCTGGTGCATTGTGTCGTGGGTTGCACGGCCGCGTCGGGCTTCTCCGACAACGCCGCGTTCTCAGTGGGCAGCACGGCGATCAACGTGATCGGCGCGTATTACACGAGCGGCAGCGCGCCTGCGATTTCCAGCGGGGACGCCGGCCGCGTGCGCATGGACGCGAACAGCTATCTCTTCGTGGATTGCGTGACGGGCTGTTCGGCTTCGGCGGGATTCACCGATAATTCCGCGTTCACCGCGGGGACGACCGCGGAAACAAATATCGGCGGCGTCTACAACGATTCGCTCGCCGCGCTGAGTTCGGGCAACGCGGCAGCGGCGCGGCTGACGTTGTATCGCGCGGTGCACATCAACCTTCGGAATTCCTCGGGCGCGGAAATGGGCACGAGCGGCAGCGCGCTCTACGTGCAATTCCCATCGGCCCAGTCAGTGAGCGTCAGCGGCACGCCGAGCGTGAGCATTTCGGGCACGCCGACGGTTACGGCGAATGCGGGCACCGGAACGTTCGGCACCTCCGATGCGGCCGACGGCTCGACGGGCTCTGCCGTTCCGTCGAAAGCGGCGTATCTCGGCGGGCAGAACGCCTCGGGCAATCTCACGGGATTTTACGTGGACCCGTGCGAACAGAAGGGGCGCTCGGTTGCGAACATCAATCTCACGGCGAGCGGACAAATCATTTCCGGCTCGAACTACACGTTTCTGTGTTCGGTCCTTCTGGTCACGGCGACAGCGCAAAACATCGCGTTTGTCGAAGGCACTGGCACGACGTGCGGCACGAGCACCGCGGCACTCGCCGGTGGCGGGACCGCGGCCACAGGCGAAAATTGGGCTGCGAACGGCGGCTTTGCGCTGGGCAGCGGGCAGGCCTGGGTGATGAAGACGGCCAGCTCCGGCGACAACGTTTGCCTGCTTCTCTCCGGCAGCGGCCAGGCCAGCGGCAACGTGACCTACGTGCAATTGAGCGCGGCGTATTAGCGCGAAGAAGACGGGCGGAGATAAAGTCCGCCCCTACAAAACCTTTTCGCCAGCGCGCGCAGTCTCGGACCAACGAATCAGCTTCCCGCTCGAATCATCGAGGCGAATAACGCACAGGCAGGAGTGCCTGTGCCACTAGAGGCTGCGCGCCTTGCGCGACTCTGCGGAGACTCTCGTTGTTGGCGCGGCGGCGCGTTTAGGCACGTCGAACATTGTTGTCATTCTGAGGGCCGCGGTTTATGCGGCCCGAGGAATCTCGTGGTTGCGCGCAACTGGCAATGCGCAAACCAATCAGCGCCATTCGCCGCAGGGCGAAACCGCTAGATTCTTCGCTCCGAGGCGGCTGGCCCTCCTAAGGAGGGCCAAGAAGAAGAGAGCCGCCCCTCCGACTCAGAATGACAATAGGTTTCGGTTTGCTCGATTGCGGACATCTGCTGTTTGTACGAAAGCGACAAATCAGGCCGAACAGACAAATGAGCATATTCAAATCGAAATTCTTGCTCGCTGCGGCGACGGCGATTGTCGCCGCTCTTTGCGTGGCGGCGCCTGCCGCGCGCGCGCAAACGCACGTGCAATGGGCCTCGAACAACGCGTGCACCTACGAGGCGTCGTGCAGCTTCAGCTTTGCGTCGAACACGACGGCGGGCAATCTAATCGTCGCGTGCGGCGGCTTCAACAACGGCACCAACGCGCCCACGTTCAGCGACTCGCAGGGCGACACCTTTTCCAGCGCGATTGCGAGATTCAATAACGGCAGCGCCGCGCTTGTGTGTTACTACGCGGCGAATATTCACGGCGGCGCCGACACGGTGACGTGCAGCATCAGCGGATCGGGGTACTGCATTCCCGCCGCGGAAGAGATTAGCGGAGCGGCGGCATCCTCGCCCCTGGATCAAACCGGCACTGCCACGCCATCGAGCGCGAGTCCCTCCGCAACGACGTCGGGCGCGATCGCGCAAGGCAATGAAATCGTCATCGGCTCGGGTATGGATTGGAGCGCGGGCCGCACCTGGACCGCCGGAACGGGTTTCAGTAACAGTGTCTCGGTGCTCAATTCATCGTCGTGCGGCTGCTCGGCGGGAATGGAATCGCTGACGTTGACGAGCGGGTCCGGAGCGCAGACCGTGACGTTTTCCATCGGCGCCGCCGACGCGACCGCCATCGCCGTCATGACATTCAAGGGCGCATCGTCCGGCGGGGCGTGCTCGCCGTCGCTCACGCTGTTGCACGCTGGGCGCTGCGACTGATCGCGCACGCGGACGCAGGGCCATAGACGGTGTCATTCTGAGGCCGCGCCGTTTGTGGCCGAAGAATCTAGCGGTTGCGAGCAATTGGCAATGCGCAAACAAATCAGCGCACTTCGCCGGGCGAAACCACTAGATTCCTCCGATAAGAACCGTCGGGACTCCCAGAAGTCGTGGGTCGCAAAACCCAGGCGGCTGGCCCTCCTATGGAGGGCCAGGGAGAAAAGAGCCGCCTCTCCGACTCAGAATGACAGGAATTGTAGTTTTGGCTGCATCGGGCGCCGCAGGAGCGTAGTGTAAGGTGCGCGCCGCGCGCGGGCGCAATTCAACCGTGGGGTCATCCGCAATGATTATGAAACGCAATCTGACGTGCACGTTCGGCCGGCGGCTTGCCATCGCGGCGGCGCTTCTCGCGCTGGCCTTCGTGGCCGCGCCGCGCCCGGGTCGCGCGCAGGGCTCGCGAAGGGACGACATCGTGATCGGCCCGCGGGGCACGCCGCTCGGCGGCGCCAGCGTGGCGATCTGCACGCAACCCGCCGTGACGACCACGGCGCCGTGCTCGCCGCTCGCAACGCTCTACTCCAATGCCGCGCTCACGCAGGCGCTCGCGAATCCCCTCACCACCGACGGTCTCGGCAACTACGTTTTCTACGCGGCTCCCGGAAAATATACGGTGCAGATCTACGGCCCGAACATCACCACGCGCGTTCTCTCCGATGTGATTCTGCCCAGCGATCCTTCCGCGCCGACGTTTTCGACGCTCACGACCACCAGCGGCATCACGGCCTTTTCTCTCTCTGGGAGGCAATCTCACGGTCGCCGGAAATTCCGCCGTCACCGGCACGCTGACCGTGGGCGGCGCGCCCGTGCCTTCCACCGCGCAGGATTTGCAGTGGTCCTCGAACCAGCGCTTTAAGGGGCCGGTCCCGGAACGCGACATCACAGCCTATGGGCCGCCGGGCGGATGCCCGCAAGTCTATTATTTCGCACCGCCCTCAGGCACGATTGCCTCCGGCTCGCACACGCTGACGATCACCGGCGGCGCATACGCGGCGACGAACGGTTGCGGCGTGGCCGTGTACGGCGCAGGGCCGAATTCTTCGTTGAGCACGCCGGGGACGGTCACGGTCGCGGCGCACACCTACACCGGCTCAACCACCTACTGCTACGAAGTCGCAGCGGCGGACAACAATCTCGGCATGTCCGTCGCGTCGGCGCACACCTGCATCAGCAATGGCGCGGCGGCGCTTGGGCGGGACAGCTACAATTTTCTGCACTGGACGACAGTAACGAACGCGGTCGCCTACGTCATCTACGAGTCCGCAACCTCCGGTGGTACATATACCGCCATCGGCACCTCGTATGTCGCCGCCTACTGCGACATGGGATTCGCGTCCGCGCCGGTGCCGGACTTCGCGCCCTCGACCGCGCCCAGCGCCGTCACTCCGCAGGCGCTCTTCACGACTATTTCGAGCGGCGGCGGAACATCCACGCTTACGTTGGCGGCTGCTGCGTCGAACTCGGCGACCAGCCAGCCGGTCTATCAGGACGATTCCTGGATGTTGGCTGCGGCGCTATCCGCACTGTCCGTTAATACCGACGGCTACGCCACAATTCTTGTAATTCCCCCTGGTCTTTTTTGGTTCCCACATCTTCCTGCAAACTGGAACGCAACCTGGGTGCCAAAAATCGAACAGCGCGGCACGGTTTATCTCACTGGGCTACCCATCTTCGGTAATCCGCACTGGATTGGTTACGGTGGTTCGGGTGGCGCGCAGAACATGAACGCCGAATGGAGTCCCATCTACGTTAGCTCTCACGTCGGGGCCGTATTCGTAACCAGCGCGGGCGACATCGAGAACATCGCCTCGGGGGGATATGGCGACGGGATTGTCGTGCTGCAAGGGACGGCGGCGAGGATTAAAAACATCAACATGTACATGGCCGCGAACGCCGCTGGGTCTCCGCTGCGTTTTGACGGCAACGTGATTGGATTCTACGGTGACTACCTCAATCTTGTGGCGTCGCAGGCAACGGGCGGCCCTCCCGCGATTTGGTTCAACGCGGAGACGACCACCACGGCGGATTCGGACGTGCGGCTCACGAGGATGTGGATTTCCTATCATTCGGTGAAAGCTGACGCGCCTGTTGGCGCCCTCTCCACCGGCCATCAGCTTGTCAGCCTGGAATACGCACAGACCGAGAGCAACTACGACCACGGCTTCATCGTGGACGACGACGCCACGATTTATGGCATCGAGCTTCGAGATATCGCCCAGGACTCGAATTACTCGAATTACAACCCCACCGTTCTCTCGATCGGTGCACATGCGGTGGTCAACGTCTACGGGGACTTTGCTGGCGTGGGAATGGCCGCGACAGCCAACGGCGCTACAGGAGTGAATACCTCCGGGCGGGACGCTCCTGTTTCGGCCATCAACACGCGAGCCGGAGCCGGGGTTGCCGGCGGAGGCAGGTTCACGCCGAACCTCTCAGCAGGGCAAAGCATCGGCTCTTCGGGGGGCTTGCTCTTTAACAATCTTGCTGTCCTCGACTCCGGCGGGCAGGGCGATGTTCAGTGGGGACAATTGGTCTCAGCCTTTCCCACCAGCCAATTCACCGTCTCCACAAGCACAAGCGCAGGCTCGCTGGCCGCGGGAACCTACTACTACATGATTACCTGCGTCAATCCGGACGGCGGCGAGACGCTGCCGACAGGCGAGGTGGCGGGCACGTTGGCCTCAACCGGAGAAATCACGATAGCCGTAAACCACGCGAGCGTCGCAGGATGCATCGGAGGCGCGAAGGTCTATCGCGGCACGACGAGCGGCGGCGAGAACGTCTGGTTGAACAAATCCAGCACCTACTACACGTTTGGCACGGGAGGGATGACAAGCACGGGATTTACCGACGATGGCACCTACACCTCCAATTCGGCCTCCCCTCCGACTGCGAGCACCGCTTTCCATTCTGTACTGAAGACGGACGTTGGTTCCTTCAGTTACTTGCTGGCCGACCAGCCGGCGCTATACAACGTCGGCAACACGCGCCTGGGCATCGGCACGATGATCGATCCCGGCTCCGGCAGCGGCATCAAGCTGGACGTTGCGGGCGGCACCGTGCGCGGGCAGTCGGGCTTCGTCGCAGGGACGAGCGATCCGGCGTTCACCAATTCGCCGCGCGGCATCTATCACGCGTTTCTTCCGGCGCTGACGGCGACGGCCACCGGGGCGACGCTCACGCTCGACAGGGGCGTGACGCTCACGCGCGTCCAGGCACAGGCCATCACGGCGCCGTCCGGGTGCTCGACCAACGCCGTGGTTCGGGTCAGCGATGGCACCACGCCTGTCAACGTCACCGTGTCCGCCGCGGCCAACGATTCCGGCGCGATCACGCAGAATTACGCCGCGGGCACCGCGCTCACCATCAGCGTCTCGACGGCCGCCACGGGCTGCTCCACTTCGCCCGCCAACGTCAACGTCGAAGTGCAGTACCGCATGCAGTAATCCACGATGAATCGCGGCGAACGTCTCCAGTAGAAACGATCGAAGATCCGCCGTGGCGTGAACATGTCCCTGGCGGAACGTCTTCAACGGCTGATCCGGAGCGTGCCTCCCCCCAATCTTTCCAAAGGATGTGAAGCAAATCATGGCGATTCAAAGTTTCGAGATTTGGATGAAGGGCCTCGCGGCGGCGGCGATCGCCGGCGCGGCCAACGGAATCATCACCGGATTCGCGGCCGTCGGAATCGATCCCGACAAATTTAATTTGCGGGCGGGCCTACGCGCCACGCTCGCGATCGCGGGAGTCAGCGCCATCATGAGTGGGATTATCGGCGTCGCGGCTTACCTGAAGCAGTCGCCGCTGCCGGCGGAGTAACGCGCGCCGAGGTCGCCATCCGCCGACTCTGCCGGGCGATTCACACAACGGGTCCCGCCGTCAAATACATAAAAGAAGAAAGTACTTGTCATTCTGAGCGCTCCGGCCTGGCCGGAGCCCGGGGAATCTAGCGGTTGCGGCCGGTCGACGAGAGGCCGATGGCCGGCACAATGGCAATAAAGAACAAATCGAAACGCGAGGGAAAGGCGTCGCCGAGGGAGCCGCACACCTCGCATCTCCGAGTGACCGCCGACAAAAAGGATGACAAGGATGAGAAGGCCGAACGCCCCGTCCCGGCGCATCTGCGGTTCAAGATTCTGGACCACTATGGGCCGTTTCCGAAGCAGTCCCAGTTTCATTGTTCCACCGCGAAGTACCGGCTGTTCGGCGGCGCCGCGGGACCGGGAAAAACGAAAGCGCTGCTGATGGAAGCGATACTGCAAGCGCTTGACGCATGACAACGTGAACACGCTTCTGTTGCGCCGCACTTTTCCGGAACTGGAAGCTTCGCTGCTGCACTATTTTCGCCGCGACGTTCCGCGGCACCTGTACGCAGCTTCCACGAATCGAAGCATCTGGTTGACTGGATCAATGGCTCCACCACGCGATTTGGATACTGCGCGAGCGAGCACGACGTCTATCAATACCAGGGCGCGGAATATCTTTTTATCGGAATTGACGAGCTGACGCTTTTCACTTTGCGCCAGTGGCAATTTCTCACCAGCCGCAATCGCTGTCCGGTGCCCGGCACGTTTCCGTGCATGGCCGGCGCCACCAATCCCGGCAACATTGGCCACGCGTGGGTGAAGGCGCTGTGGATTGATAAGCAGCCCGCGCCGGGAATGGAGCGCGCCGAGGAATACGATGCGCAGGAATTACGATTTTATTTCGCGCGACGTTTTTCGACAATCCGATTTACGCCGCGGATCAAGAATTATCAGCAGACGCTGCTGGCGCTGCCGACCAATCTGAAGCGCGCGTTTTTCGACGGCGATTGGGATGTTTTCGCCGGCCAGTATTTCGATCGCTTCGATCTCGGACGCAACACCGCGCGAGCCGAAGAAATCGAATGGCAGCCGTGGTGGCCGCGCTGGATTTCGATTGACTGGGGCTTCGAGCATCCCGCGGCAACGTATTGGCACGCAGCCGCGGCCCGACGGCGTCGTCGTGACGTACCGCGAATTCGTGCAGAATCATTTGTCGCCGCGGATGCTCGGGGCGGCCATCGCGGAACGCAGCGTAGCATTCGGACATGCTTACGGGCAGGCAGGCGCGAATACATCGGGCGCCGCATCGCAGCCCGAACGCATCGCCGACGTGTTTCTCTCGCCGGACGCGTTCGCCGAGCGCACTGCCGAGTCCTCCATCGCCGAGCAGTTGGGCGACGCGCTCGCCGCGGCGGGCCTGCCGCGCCCCGCGCCCGCCGATAACGATCGCATCGGCGGCTGGATGCTGATGTACCAAATGCTCGAGAGCGGCTACTGGCAGATTTCGTCCGCCTGCGAGCGATTGATCGAGTGCATCCCGATCCTTACGCGCGACACGATCAACGTCGAGGACATTCGCAAATGCGACGGCGACGATCCCGCTGACGCCGCGCGCTATGGCCTGAAATCGCGCCTGGATCCCGGCCGCGCGCCGAGCGATCAGCTCGCGGCGTCGCGCATCGCGGCCGAGGATCCAACTTCGCGCGCGATTTGGATGCGCAAATTCGAGTCCGAAGCCGCACATTCGCGCGGCTCCGCACCACTACCGCGGCGCTGGTCGCCGCGCGGGTAGCGCTGGAAGTGAGAGAAGGGAATCAGGATGCCGACTGGAACATTGTGGGCCCGCGTGATCCGCGCGATGAGAGGGCGATACGTTTGCGCGCTCGAAGACGAGATCGCGCGCGAACGCGCCGATAACGCCGGCCTGCGCGAGGAAGTGCTCCGCGCTGCGCGCCGAAAATCGCGCGCTCGTGAACTCGCTGCTGGGGACGGCGGCATCCCGCCGATCGAGGGCCGGCGACGCACAGTCCCGCTCTGCGGGACCGACAGGCCCCGCGACGCGCCGGCGCTCCTGGTCGCAAATTGCGTTGACGCGCGAGATCGATGCCACGCGCAAAGCCGCCGTGCGGGAGAAGCACACAGTCTCGCCCGGCGCGCCGTAGTTGGTTTCCGTAGGGGCGGAGCTTGCTCCGCCCGCATCTTCCGGCGAGCACCGCAATGCAATTCACACTCGTAGGTGCAGTAGCACAGGCACTCGTGCCTGTGTGCGGTTGCGTGCGGCGCTAAGACCGGGCGGAGGCAAGCTCCGCCCCTACAAAACCATCACGCGACGCAATTGACTGTTTCCAGCACCATTGTTCCCAGCTCGCACAACAGGACAAATCATGGCCACAACTCTATTTGACGCGTTGCGCGGACTCGTTGGCTTGAAAGAAGGCGCGCCCGCTCGAACCGGCGCAGCGCCCGGCCAATCCGGCCCAGGCTACGAGGTTGAACGCGACGGCGGCAATCCCGGCACAGTCCCGAACGAAAATGGTCTCGATGCCGCCGACGCCGCCACACTCGACGGCGCACCGCCCGCCGGCGAGCCGCCGATCCCGCTGCCGACGCCGGAGGAACTCGGCCCGAACAACGAACGCCTGGATGAACTCGCGCCGCGCCTGGTGAATGCGTTGCGCGGACTCGTGCTGCAATACCGCGAGGAAGGCCTCGTTGCGCGGCGCCACGAAATTCGGCGCATCCGCCAGGCGCGGCTGTTCTGGCAAGGGCTGCAGTACGCCTGGTGGAATCCGAACGACATGCAATGGCACTTGCCGTTCGAGTCGCGCGTTTACGACGATCAAGCCTTCGAGGAAATGCCGCGCTATCAATTCGTCACGAATTTGTATCAGGCGTTCGGCCTCTCGTTCATCTCCGTGCTGAGCCAGGACGTTCCCGCAACGCGATTCTTTCCGCAGTCGGCGCAATCGCTGGTGGACATTTCCGCCGCGCGCGCCGCGAGCGAGGTCGCCACACTCGTCGAGCAGAATAATCACGCCGAGCGCATGCTGACTAATCTCGCGTTCTTCCTGTGGACCGACGGCAAGGTCGGCGGCTACGTCCGCTACGTCGCCGACGGCCCGCGCTTCGGTTGGCACGACGAACCGAACATCGAGCCCGTCGAAATCGCGCTCGGCCCCGAATATTACGTCTGCCCGCAGTGCGGGGTGGAAACTCCGGCACCGACGGAACAAGAAAACCGGGCGGAGGCAAGCTCCGCCCCTACAACTGCAAAAACCATTCGCGCCGCCCAGCCCGCCTCCAGCCCGAGATCCGCATCTGCTGCGGGAGAAGCAGAAAAACCTGGACAGGCAGGAGTGCGTGTACCACTGACCTGCCCAGATTGCAACGCGCCGCTCACGCCGGACGATTTGCGTCCCGCCGAACGCGTGACGGTCCCGCGTGTAACGGGCGCGCGTCGCGTGCCCAACGGCCAGGAAGTGATCTCCATCATCGGCGGGCTCGAGTTGAACACGCCGGTCTGGGCCAACGAGATGCACGAATTCCCCTATCTGCAATGGCAGATGGAAGTGCATCGCGCAAAGCTGAAGGCCGCGTATCCGCACGCGGCGGACAAAATCGAAATGGGTGGCCCGATTGAGGCCGACGACGTTTACGCGCGCGCCTCACGCGTCGCGATCTCGCAAGGCATGCCGACGACGCATCCCGGCGACGCGCTCATGAATCTCATCACGTTCTCGCGTTCGTGGATTCGCCCGTGGGCGTTTCACTCGATCGAGGACAAGCCCGTGCGCGAAGCTTTGCTCACGCTTTTCCCCGAGGGCTGCTACGCCGCGTTCGCCGGCGAAACGTATTGCGAATCCCGCAACGAAACGATGGACGATCACTGGCGCGTCCTGCACGCGCTGCCGGGCGACGGCCAGAATCGCCCCGCCGTCGGCAGCTCGCTCGTGGAAATTCAGGAGCGCTACAACACGCTCTCGAACATTCAGGCGGAAACATACGAGTACGGCATTCCGCCGATCTATGCCGATCCGCAGGTCCTCGATTTCGACGCGCTGCAGCAGCAGACCGCCGAGCCCGCCGCGCACTATCCCGCGCGCGCTCGCCCTGGCCAACCGCTCGCCGCGAGTTTCTTTCAGCCCGCGCCGGCGCAGGTCCCGCCGGACATGCAACGCCATCAGGCCGAATTAATGGGGCCGATCTCGCAATTCCTCACGGGACTTTTCCCCGCGGTCTTCGGCGGCGAAATGGAATCGCAAAAGACGGCCACCGGCTACGCCATGGCGCGCGATCAGGCGCTCGGGCGGCTCGGTCTGGTGTGGCGGCGGCTGAAATTGTTTTACGCCGACGTGATGCTGCTCGGCGTGGATTGCTTTCGCAAGAACCGGCCGGACGACGTGGAGATTCCGCTGCTTGGCGAAGACGGAGTGTTCCGTTCGCGCTGGATCCGCCTCGCCGACTTGAAAGGCAATATTTTCGCGCATCCGGAGAGCGACGAATCATTCCCGCGCCTGAAATCGCAACAGCGCGCGGTGCTGCAGCAATTGATGGGAATTCCCGATCCGCTCATCCAGCGCGCGCTCACCGATCCCGCGAATATCGGCTATGTGAAGAACGTGCTCGGGCTGAGCGAATTGGTGGTTCCCGGCGAAGACTCGCGCACGAAGCAAATGCGCGAGACTCAGCAATTGTTGGCCAGCGCGCCCATCGTCGTGCCGGTCGTGAGGCAAGGAAATAAGGAGGCAGGGAAGCAGGGAACGTCCGCGCCCGATTCCGCCGCCGATTCAGACAATGCGCGCGGCCACAATGGAGTCATTCCGAGCAGCGGCAGCGAGGCCGAGGCGACGAGGAATCCCTCCGCTTCCGTGGGGACGGATTCCACCGACGAAACCAGCGCCTCGGCTGCGCCAACCGCGTCGCAATCACCGACGTCAATCCCTGCTGGAGAAATCGTGCTGCCCTCCGTCCCGGTTGACGATCTCCTGGACGATCACGCCACGGAACTGGAAGAGATCCGCCGATGGTCCTCGACGGAAACCGGCCAAGCCGCGCGGCTGGAAAATCCGCTGGGGTTCGCCAACGTCCGCGCGCACGCCGCCGCGCACCAGCGCGCGTTGACGCAACAACAAGCCGCCGCAGCACTCACCGCCGCCGCCGCGAAATCCGCCGCGCGCCGCAAATCGTAATCGGTCAGAGTAAGATGGGGATCCCTGCCCGTCCGGCCTAAACCAACCGCGCTTATTAAAGGAATCGGCGATTTTCTTTAATAGCGGCCAGCGCAATTAAAGGACACATTCATACGTCTAAGTGCCTGTAAGTGCGGTAGATAGCCGGTCAGAGGACCATAGAGGGCAGGAGAAGGCATGTCACAAGCAGCGAGCACGTTGACAAGTACCTGGCTGAGCGACGAAGCGATCCTTGGCATCGAGCCCGACACCAGCGCTCCAGGCGCAGGATCGCCAGCGTCATCGGCCAAACCGCCGAACGGTTTCGCAGACGCTGCCGACGCGGAGCTCCTGAGCGGGGCAAACTCGGCCTCCGCAACCACGGCCGCGCGTGAAGCTCAAGACGACCCCAATCGCGCCGCCGACGCCGACGCTAACGCGCCAGCCGCCGCGCAAGACGCCGATCGTGCCGCCGACACGGGCCGCGAGTCAGCGGCGACGGCGCCCCCGGACGGGGGTAAACGCGACACCAGCATCACCATTCATGCATTGCCCGCCGCCACGCTCGAGCAATTGGACGCCGCGTACTATTCGCCCGAGCCCGCGGCGCGCGCGCAATTTGCGCAGACGCTTTTCGCGAGCGACCCGGCGGCGTTTCGCGCGATGTTCAACGAGGCCGCGCGATTGCTCGGCGTGCCCGTAGCGCAGGAGCAGGTCGGCCTGCCGCAGGAAAGCGCACAGGCAAGAGTGCCTGTGCCACCAAAACCATCGCGCCTCGCGCCCGGTGATTCCGCCGTAGGGGCGGAGCTGGGCTCCGCCCGCTCCACGCCCGAAGGAATTGGCGCAAACGTGCGCGCAAACGCCGACGCAAACGCTTCTGCTCCCAATGTAGCGCCGGGCTTCAGCCCGGCATCACCTGTCTTCCCGGTCCAGGAGTATCGCGCGTTCGAGAGCGCCACGAACGACGCGCTCTCCCGCGACGTCCGCAGCGCGATCGGCAGCACACTCCAGCAAGTTCTCCCCGAAGGCACGGCCGAAGGCGCGGCGCGGCGCATCGCGGACGATATCTACACAGACATCGGCAAGCAGCTCGCCTCGGACGCGCAGCTGTCCGCGCAAGTCGGCGAAGTCCTGCGCGGCTGGCGCTTCGGCCCGGCCGAGCAGCAGCAGGTGAACGCGCTCCTCGCGGGCCGCGCGCGGCAATTGTTGCCTTCGGCGGCGCGGCGCGTCATCGGCGAATGGACCAGCTCCGTCCTCGCCACGGCGCGCACGCGCGCCGCGCGCAGCGAAGCGGCCTCGAGCCACGTGGACGTTGGCAACGCCGCCTCGCGTCCCGCGGGCAACAGCGAACCCGCGCGCGCCCTGAAGCCAAAAGAAATCGATTACGCGCGCATGTCGGACGACGACATCCTCTCGATGTAGCGCGTCGCAGGCGATAAACCGTCCTTCGCGCACAACGAATATTGTTGTCATCCTGAGTCCGCCGCGGCGGACGAAGGATCTAGCGGCTACGCGCAACTGGCACTCAGCAGCCATCGGCAGCATCGAGCCATCGGGCGTGACCACGAGATTCTTCGGCCGCAAAAGGCGCGGCCTCAGAATGACAACAATTGTGATTCGTGCCCGGTGGCACAGTCACTCTTGACTGTGCACGGTTGGCTCTTCACAAAAGAAGAGCGCGGAACGGGCGAGGCAAGCCTTCGCCCAAGGCCAGGGCTACGGCGAGGCAAGCAAGCTCCGCCGCGGCGGGCAAGTTCCGGCCCTACGATTGAAAACACCATTCGGTCGTACACCTCTGGAGTCTGCCGGCTCCATCTGGCATCGAAAAGCGCACAGGCAAGAGTGCCTGTGCCACTGACAGCTTTTCCCTCCCGCACCTTGTTCGGCGCAGGCGAAACCCTTCGCTGGCGGCGAGCCGCGGGACACTCCCACAGTCACACACGACGGGCGCGGGCTGTACTTACAGCCCGCCCAGAAAAGGACAACACCATGGCACAGCAGCAGAACGCTCAAACCATCGCGCTGCAGCTGGAAAAGGTGCGGGACAAAGTGCCGCTGCTCTACGAGCGGGACGATGTGCTCCTGACCATGATCCAGCAGCGCGGTGACGTTGAAAAGGTCAGCTCGCGAAACATGCGGCTGCCCCTGCAAGTCAATCCCGGAGGCAAGGCCGGCTCGTACAACGCCGACGGCGGCGATCTCGGCCGCGGCTCCGGAACCAGCTACGACGTTGCGCAGGTCTCGCCGATCTTCTTCCGCTTCGCGATTGAAATCAGCAAGCTCGTCGAGTACGCCTCGAACGCTCGCGAGAAGGCGATCGAGAACGCGACCAAGCGCGAAGTCGCCAACGGCATGAAGCAGTTCCGCGCCTTCCTCGATAAACTCATCCAGACCGGCGGCAACGGCGTGCTCGGCACGATTGCCTCCGTCGGCGGCTCAACCTTCACCATGACGGTGCCCACCGGCGCCGCGCTCGTGTACGTCGGCCAGACGATTCAGATCTACGACCCCACGCTCACGACGAACCGCAACACCGCGGCCAGCGTCGTGACGACCGTGCTCGCGGCCGATCCCGTCAACGCGCAGACGATCACCGTGGACAACGTGCCCACCGGCACGTCCGCGAACGACGTCATCGTGCACGACGGCCTCACCGGCTCGCAGCCCGTGTCCCTGTTCGGCCTGAAGTATCACCAGAACAACGCCACCACTGGCACCTGGCTCAACCTCAATCGCGCGACGTATCCGCAGCAGCTCGCCACGCCGCGCGTCAACGGCGGCAATTCGGCGCTCGTGCCCGGCTACGTTCGCCTCGCCATCAACAAGGTGCGCAAAGCCCTGGGCATCGCGCAGCTCGGCAAACTCATCGCCTACACCAGCGTCGAGCAGGAACATGCCTGGGAGAATCTCGGCATCACCATCAGCCAGATCATCAAGGAAGGCGGCTCCGGCGGACGCGCGGGCGATCTCGATCTGCTCTTCAGCGGACGCAAGACGATGTCCGGCATTCCGGTCAAGAGTTCCATCAACGCCGACCAGACGCGCGTGGATTTCCTCGATTTATCCCACTGGGGACGCGCCGTCATGAAGGACATCGATTACTTCGAGATCGGCGGACAGACCGTCTTCCCGATTTACGGCACCAGCGGCGGTATCGCCGCGGCCTTCATCTTCTACTTCGACACCGGCTTCCAGGTGTGGAACGACTCGCCGCGCAGCGGCAGCTACGTCGATTCGTTGGCTCGCCCGAGCGGCTACTAATTCTTCTCTCAACGACGATCGGCCACGCATCGCAAGGTGCGTGGCACCGATCGCATGCCGCGATCAAATTTACTGTCATTCTGAACGGAGCGATTTGCGCGGCCGGTTTTGCCGCGCAGCGCAGTGAGGAATCTAGCGGTTACGCCAAGTTGGCACGCGGCAGCTACTGGCAGGATCGAGCCACTTGTGTGCAACCACTAGATTCCTCGCTCGCCGTCCCGCAAAGAGCGCGGGCCGAAACGCTCACTCAGAATGACAACAATTGTGATTCGTGCCCGGTGGCACAGTCACTCTTGACTGTGCACGGTTGGCTCTTCACAAAAGAAGAGCGCGGAACGGGCGGAGGCAAGCTCCGCCCCTACAAAACCATTCGTCCATTTGGGGCAATCCATCGATGGTACGTGCGCCCTCTCCTTCGTGCGTCTTACATTTAGCCGCTGCGTTGGAGAGAAGCATACAGGCAAGAGTGCCTGTCCTACCAAAACGCTCGCGATCGTGCCCGGTGTTTCCGCAGTAGGGGCGGAGCTTGTCTCCGCCCGCTCTTTCCTCGCACAAAGGAGACTCTCATGGCAGTCACTCTGAATGTCACCGACGTGGATCTGGGCGTCGGTCTGATTTACGTTTTCGGTACGGCCACGCTCTCCGGCACGTATCCGAGCGGCGGCGACACGGTGGATTGGACCAGCATCAAATCGCAAATCGGTTTCGAGGGCCAGATCGTCGCGTCCAGCATGGCGAACCCCGCCATCGGACCGGTGCAGGCGGCGTTCACCGTGCAGGGCGGCACGCCGAACATTTACAATTTGCAGCAGGGCTCCGCTCCCAACACGTGGAAACTCCGCGGCTACACCAGCGGCTCAACCGGCGCGGAATTCACGGGCGGCTCGGCGTATCCGAGTTCCGCCACGAGCGACACGATCACGTTTTCCGCCGTCTTCCGCAAACTAACGTAGCGGTTTAGGTTTTCATGCAGCGCCAGCCTTCAGGCTGGCATCTTCCCCTTTGCCTGAAGCCGAGTGCGGATGCCGCCCTGAAGGGCGGCGCTACAAGTTCCAAACCTCGAACCATTCACCTTATGATCCGAGTCGTTCGCGAAACGCACGAAACGCCCGATTGGGCGACGCGCGCGTTGCGCCTGGCGGGCGGCGTCAATCGCTTCGGAGACAACAATTACCGCGTCGTGTGGGGCTGGAATAGGCTCACGTGGATCGGGGGCAAGTGGGAGGACCGAAACGCCGCGGGCGAGTTGCTGCGCGAAGTCGTCGAGCTGCGCGAAGAACCGAAATACGCGCCGCCCGACCGCTGGCACCTCGAGCGCTGGGTCCCGCCGGAGGCTTACGGATCGCCGCGCGCGTGGTTCGCAAAGACGATCGAAATCGAGAACGGCCTCAGCATTCCGGCGCTCGGTCCCTATCCCTCGCGCGGGGAATACGAGCACTGCTTCACGCTCGAAGATCCGCGCGGCGAATTCGTGCAGCTCACCCCGGAGGTTGTTGCGCACGTCGCGCGGGCGATCGAATGGTCGCGCGGGCTCGCGCCGTCGGTGCGCAAGTCGGCGCTCACGCGTCGCAACGAACACGAAGAGAGCAGCTACGACGCCTTCGCCGACGCCGCGCTGGGCGACCCCGCGCGCGCGTTCCACGGCGCCCCGTTCGTGACCGTGGATTAGCCGAGGGCGGTTTTTCCGCACTCTGCGGGCGAGCCGCGGCCTCGCGAACGGCCGGCGCACGGGGAATATTTGTCAGACGCACCCCAAGAGCAAGCTACTTCCGTCACTAGAGGGAATTCATGCCAAATGATGGTTCAAATTCGCAGGAGTCCTTCTTCGACAGAGTGCTCGACCGTTTTAAACCTCAGCCGTCGCCGCCCGAGCCGCCACCTCCCCCGGTGAATCAAGGTGCCTGGGATCAATCGGTGGAGGAATACAAACTCAAGAACTTGACGGTGCATGACGTTGGCCTCATTGTCTTTAATGAGAGCCGCTCCTTTTCCGAGCGGCCCGACTCGAACGAGTCGAATGACGCCGCTCGAGAGAAAATGGCTCACGTCATTCTCAATGGCGATGACAAGTGGGGACCGGACCGAATGAAGTATGCCAGAACGGCCCTTGCCATTGAGCCCTCGGAGCAAGCGTTGCGCGACCCAGCGACTTGGGGAGCCTATGATTCTTCTATGAAGGCGGCTCGCGAAGCGTTCCTGGCTGGCCACGACCCCAGCTACGGGGCTCTTTGGTCCATCCAAAAGACAAATACATATCGGGGAAACTACGTCTTTGCGCACGGCAATTCTGAGGGCGTGCCGATCAGCACGCAATCCGGTCCGTATAACAACTCTTACACCCGTGGGCAGGTCCCTTCATCCACGGTCTGGCTCAACACCTATACCGAAAAATGAATGGGCTAGTAGAGCGGGAAGAATCGCTCAAAGACGAAATGCTTCGCAGATTCGATGCAAGCTGCCTGCATCTCGCCCCTTCGCTCAGGTTCCAGCGGGCAAATCTCAAAATCTCCATAGACTGTGTCCGGAAACGCGGTATCCGGGTCTCCATCGGCGACCCTTTGCGTGTATTCGGCGTCATACGCACGGTTGAGATTCAGAGGAAACTCGGGGCTTTCACTGTCGGCATCGGTCCGTGGGGGGAAGCGGGACGGGCCGCTATAAATACCTAAGACTCGATGCGTGCCGATCTTCCAAATTCGCCAGGTTGGATTGCCGAAGTAGATGCCGAGCCGGCCGTGAGTCCAGTAACACGTCGCTGCGTTTTCGGGCGTTTTGCACGGAATTTTGCGCCCGGTCACGCCGCCCTGCCCGGGCACGGGGGCTTGTGAGATTGTCTGTGCTCCCAGGGAGCAGAAAATGATCGCGGAAAGCAGAGCGGATCGCACTACCGCGAATCTAGCACCGGCACTGGGTAACCTCAAGAACAACTTTAAGCAACGTATAACACACGAATCTCCGGAGGGATTCTTCGCATGTCCGCGGAAACCGCAGTCATCGCAAACGTAACCGAAAATAGCTGGACGCTGCATCGCACCTACGGCACGTTCTTCATTCAGGGCGTCGCGCCTTCGTTTGAGGCGCCCGGTAGCGCCGGCACTCTTGCCGGTGTGCCTTTCTCAGCCGGCGCAGGGGACGCACAGTCAGGAGTGACTGTGCCACCAGGAGCGCCCGAGTCGCCTGCGGTGGCTGCGCGCGCGTGCGCGCTCACCATCGTCACGCCGCGCACGAGCATCATGGATCTGGGTGACAAGCGCACGATGGAGCTGCGCGTCACGGCGCGCGAGATCGCCGAAGACCTGTGTCGCGAGATCAATGGCGACGCCGGCGAAGACAGCTTCCTCGGCGTGTTCGTTTGCGCGGGCGATGCGCCCACCGACGAGGAACTCGCCGCCGCCGGCCGCCGCCTCGACGCGTTCTATCGCCGCAAGGTCGCGGAAGCCGATCGCGAATGGGCGCGTTCGCACTCGCATCTCTTTCTCGACGACTTGCAGCGCCGCGCCGCGCGCACGCTCGGCCTGGAACGCGAATGGAATTACGAGCTGCGCGAATCGGCCGAATGCCCCGGTTGCGGCGAGCGCCTCAAGCCGAACGTCGCAGTCTGCAAATCCTGCGGCGCCATTCTCAATCGCGAGAAGGCCGCGGAACTCGGCCTTGTGCCCGCGGCGCCTGGCGCGTCCGACTCAATCGACGCGAACGCCCCCGCGCCGCCGGCCTCCGCGCGGGCCAAGCATCATCACCCGCAGCCCGCAACGGCGTAAGGCGCGACTGCGCACAAAGTTTCCGCCGTAGGGGCGGCTGGTCCTGAGCAAAGTCGAAGGGAGTTCACCTCCGCCCGTCTTGCTTCAGCACACGGAAAGACCTGGGGGGAGACGCGCCTTACCGACCGAGTCGGGACTCGCAGAAACCGCTGGTCGCCCAAGCCCGAGGCTACGGCGAGGCAAGCAAGCTCCCTTCGACTTTGCTCAGGACGAGCCGCCTCTACAACTGCAAGAACCGTTTCACGAATTTCACAACTGGAGAATGTCATGACCACGCACGCGCAGTACATCGGTGAAATCGTCGAACTCGCCGGAGTGGGAGCGTTCCTCATCGGCGGGATTCTGAGCATTCATCACTATTTGATCGCGGCATTCTTCCTCGGCGGCGCCGCCGCGATCTACATCGGCAAGAAACTGCGAGCCCAGTAGTCCGTCGCAGGACAGGCAGGGATGTCTGTCCCACTAAGGCGCGCGCCAAATCTCTCTGCGTCCTTGCTTCGTTGACGCCGTGCATCCATGCATCGTTCTCTGGAGGATCCCATGCCGGTACTCGGCACATCCGCATATAACACCGCGGGGCAGATCACGTCGCTGGTGCGTTCGCTGCTGAACGACGCCGCGGGCAATCTGTTCACGGACACGGTGCTGATCCCGTACGCGAACGCGGCGTATCGAAAAGTGCAGCGGGGACTCGCGAATATCGGCTCGGCCGGATTTCTATCGGACGACGTGTTGCTCGTCGTGCCCGCCGTCGCCGGCGTGGACCCGTCACTGCAAGTTTCGATCACCGATTCCACCGCGCCGCCGAATCAGCTTCCGAACGATCTGATCGTGCCCACGAAATTGTGGGAGCGCGTGAATGGCTCGAGCGACGATTTCGTCGAGATGGTGGACCTCACCGATCACGGCGGCCTGCCATCGCAGGAGCAGGGACTCACGCTCGACCTGTGGGAGTGGCGCGCCGACGGGCTGTGGTTTCTTGGCGCGACGCAGGACACGCAGATCCGACTGCGTTATCAAAAAGCGTTTCCCGATTTGGTTGACGGCACAAGTCCCGTGCTCATCCGCAACGCACAGGAAGCGGTCGCGTATTACACGGCGGCGCTCGCGTCGGCCTCGCGCGGCTCACCGCTCGCCGAGCGCTGGGACAACGCCGGCGACGACGCGCTCGAGGATTTGGTCGCTAGGGCCGTGCAGCGTGAGCAGAACACGATTCGCCGACGCCGCCCCTACTCCTCGCGCAGCGGCTACGGGCCGATTGTGTAGTGGCACAGGCACTGCGTACGACGAAAGTAGGTGTCATTCTGAGGGCTCCGGCTTGGCCGGAGCCTGAAGAATCTAGCGGTTGCGCCGCGTGGGCACGCGCCGGCCATTGGCAGCATCGAGCCATTTGGGCGTAACCACGAGATTCTTCGGCCGCAAAAGGCGCGGCCTCAGAATGACAGTAATGTTCCTCGCGCCCTGCGGCAGCGTCTCGCCACTCGTCACTCATCACTCGTCATTGGACACTTATGACCGTACTCGGCACAACGGATGTACCTCTGGATCTTTTCGGCGGCATTGTCACGGATATGTCGCCGCCGGACCTGCCGTTCGGCGTGTCGCCGGATTGCCAGGACGTCGCGTTCCTGAACGGCGCGGTGAAGACGCGGCCCGGCCTCGTCTCCGTGTTTTCGCCGATCGCGGGAAATCCCACGATCAATTATCTGAAGACATACACCGGGCCGAATCTCGCCGAGACGCTGCTCGCGCTGGATTCGAGCGGCAAGCTGTGGGGTGAAACCACGCCGGGGACGCTGGCGCTCGTCTCGTCGCAGATGTCGCCCGGCTCGCGCGGCGCGTCGTCCACGCTTTTCGGCCGCGAATACCTGGCGTTCGGCGACGGCAAGTTCGGCCTCGATGTGCCGCGCCAGTACGACGGCACCAACTTCGATCGCGTCAGCCAGTGCGGCGTGGGCGGATGGCCCACGGGCGCGGCGGCTTCGGACGTCATCGCGAACATCAGCACGATTTCGCGCGCGTCGAATGTGGTGACGGTGGTGACGGCGACGCCGCACCAGATTCTCCCCGCGGATCAAGTGGTGATCGCGGGCGTGACGACCGCGGCGCCGATCGCGATCGCGACGATTGCGCGCGCTACGGGCGTCGTCACGCTGACGACTTCGTCGGCGATGACGCTCGCCGTGGGCGCGGAAATTCTCGTCGCGGGCGTCACCGGAAGCACGACGAGCTTCAACGGCACGTTTACGCTGCTCAGCGTGGACGGCACACAAACGATCTTCACTTTCTATCAGCAGGGCGCGGACGAGGCCGGCAGCGGCGGGACAGCCGGCATTCCATCCGATCTCAACGGCACGTTCGTGGTCGCGTCCATCGTCAACTCGACGAAGGTGACCTACGCGCAAATCGGCGCGAATGAAAGCGGGACCGGCGGCACGGCGAACCCGCTCGGCTCGCTCACGCCGGGCGTTCACCAGGTGGCGGTGGCGTATTTGACGCGGCAGGGTTACATCACGGCGCCCTCGCCGGCGATTTCGTGGACTTCGGCGGGAGCGTGCCGCGCGCAGGTGGTGAACATTCCGCTGGCGCTGGGCCTCTCGAATATAGTCGCGCGGATATTGATGTTTACGGCAGCGGGCGGCGCGTCGTTCTACTACACGACCGGCAGCGACGGTTCGCCGCAAATGCAAATCAACGACACGACAACGACGACATGGGAACTCGATTTCTCCGATTCCGATTTGCTCGCCGGAACGCTGGCCGATCCTCTTTTCAATCTCGTCGAGCTGGGCGAATCCGCGGGCGTGATCGGCTATGCGGATCGCCTGTTCTGGTGGGGCGAACGCAACAAGCAAAATAACTGGCAGAATCTCACGTTCGACGGCGGATTCGACGTCAGCGGCGGCGCGCCTCTCGGTTGGACGCCCGACGCGACATTTTTCGCCGGAGGCCAGCGAGATTTCGGGGTGTGGGGCGGGGCGTACGATCTAATCGGGGATGGTGCCACGGCGACGCGCGGACTCATCACGCAATCCGCTGTGGCCGACAGCAACGGCGTGCCGCGCATCGCGAATTTCACGTCGTATTCCGTGCGCGCGCGCGTGAAGGCTTACGGCGCGCCCACCGCGGGCACGCTGCACGTTCATCTCTATAGCGCGGCGGGCGGAATCAACACCACGGGCCTGCAAGTCACCGCGGCGCAAGTCACAAGTTCGTGGCAGGAATTTATCGCCACGCTCACCGCGCCGTTGTCGACGATTCCCAGCGATCTCGTGCTGCGCGTTTATGCGGACGGCACGCCCGGCCCTTCCGGCAACGGCTTCGTCGTGGACAACATGGAGATCTTCCCGACGGCGCAGCCGTACAACACCGGGGTCGTACGCTGCTCGCAAGCGGGCAATCCGGAAAGTTACGACGGCGTCAGCGGGCTGCTGGAAGTGGCGCCGGGCGACGGCACGTGCGTTCGCGCGGCGTTTGAGTTGCGCGGCATATTGTACCTGGTGAAAGAGCGATCGCTGTACTCCACGCAGGACGACGGCGTGAACGAGCCGGCGGCGTGGACCGTCAACGAAATCTCGCGCGTCGTTGGAACGCCTTCGGTGAACGGCGTGGACGTTGGCGAGGATTGGGCCGTGATCGCCTCGCGGCAGGGGCTCTACATCTACGACGGCAGCGAGCCCGTGAAGATCTCGCAGGAGATTCAGCCGCTCTGGGACAGCATCAATTGGAATTACGGCCACACGATCTGGGTGCGCGTGGATACGCGCAATCGCCGCATCCTGTGCGGCGTGCCCATCGGTGCGGCCACGACGCCGTCGCGAGTGTTCACACTCGATTACCGGAGCTGTTTCACGTCAAGCGAAATCGAATCGCTCGGGCCGTATCACTTCTCAACGTACAGCGGCAAATTATTCGCGGCGGGCCGCTCGCGCCGCTGGTGCCCATGGAACATCGTCACGAACTGCGCCACGCTCGCGGAGCGCTCCGACGGCACGGCGCAGTTCTTCCTCGGCAACGGCGTCGTCAGCGGGGCGGGGAACGGCAAGATTTACGAATTGTCGGACACTCAATATTCCGACGACGGCGCCGCGATCAATTCCTACTACACCACATTCTTCTTCCTGAGCAACGACCTCGAGCAGCAGTACGAGGTCCGCTCGCATCGCAAACTATTCTCGTACTTGGCGGTGTACGCCGAGGGCTCGGGCGCGCTGAATCTCTCCGCGTTCGTGGACAACGAAGCGTATCCGAAGGCGCTGCCGCCGCTCTCGCTCTATTCCCCCGGCCCCAAAGATTTGGAGTTGCCCATCAACGTGATCGGCGAGCGCGTCGCCTTCCAATTCGGCACCAACTCGCCGGGGTCGTGGTTCCGGCTCGAGCGCTTCATTCCGTCGCTCACGCCCGACCCGTGGGCCCTGATCCGCGGGGTGAATTGAGGCAACGGCTTCTCCTGGGGCGGTTGTGCAAACCGCAACGGTCTGCTAAATTTGTATGTACAATGAGCCGGAAACAGAAATTGGCCTTGAAGCGTGCTTTCAAGGAGATCAAGAAGAACACGCCAAAGGTCGAACGCAAGTTCAAGAAGGCAGGCATCAAGGCCGATCCGGCATTGGTGTTTGTGGTCGCCCAGTACTATCGCGCGCTGAACAAGCTTGCCAAAACGTAAATCCTCAGCGTACTCGATAAAAGCGGAATTCGTGGAGCGAATCCACGACGCGATGGTGGTCGGCTTATGGCCTGGGTCTAAACCAGTCGGGCCGGGTGGGCTCCGGGATCGCGGGTTGCTCGAATCGGCAGTTCATCGCCCGTTCCAATCCGCGTTCGGGGAACATGCATATCCGACCATCGAAGAGAAGGCCGCAGCACTTTTCCATTCTCTAATTGCAAACCACCCCTTTGTGGACGGAAACAAGAGGACCGCAGTCGTTGCGCTTAACCTGTTCCTCCTAGCCAACGCGAGGCTTTGGCCTCTCGGGAATACCGTAATGTATGGGATCGCGACGAGGACTGCCTCCTATCGCGAGCGCGGACTTACGCACGAGGAGTCCTACTCCGAAATCCTGGGAGTCGTGCGTGCTGGAGTACTTTCACCTGAGCAAATAAGCAGCGATGCGAGTCTGGACGCGAAGTCCAGAGCCGATATGCTTAAGACGCTAGGAGAACTAGGCCGAGCGTTACGACGCAGCAAGCTCTTCAAGCTGGTCGATTAGCTTCCAACCACCGCTGGTTTTGTCTCGAGTCTTGGTGCGTCCTTTTCAAGTGCGCATACGCGAGTACACGCCGGCCGATCTGGACGCGCTGAAGCGTCTGCACGCGGCGCAGGGATTCGGCTACCCGTTTCCGGATCTCGAAAGCCCGCTGCTGATCACGAAGCTCGTGCTCGAGGAAGATGACGGCGAGATCTCGATGGCGGCGCTGCTGCGGCTCACTGCCGAGGCGTTCCTGCTGCACGATCCGGGGCTCGATGTTTCCGCGAGTAGGGGCGGAGCTTGTCTCCGCCCGTCTGGCGACGACGCAATCGAGAAGACCGCACAGGCAAGAGTGCCTGTGCCACTTACACCCGAGCGCTCGAATCGCGACGCGCCGCGCGAGCGCTGGCAGCGTCTGCTTGCGATGCACGAAGCCGTGCGACGCGATGCCGCCGCTCGCGGACTCGACGATGTGGAAGCGTTTCTCCCGCCGCGCATCGCGCGCGCCTTCGGACGCCGACTCGCGCGACTCGGCTGGCTGCGCGATCCCTGGCCGTGCTATTGCCGCTCGGTCCGCGAGCTGTAATCAGCGCTCCGCCGATGAGCGTACGGCACGGCGTCAGCAAAGAGCACAATGTAAATTCGGGTCAGTCTGAACGGAGCGTTTTGCCCGGCCGCTTTTGCCGGGCAGCGCAGTGAGGAATCTAGCGGTTTCGCGCAATCGAGAAACGCGCAGAGCGGGCGCAGGCAAGCTCCGCCCCTACATGCAGAAGAAGCCGTACGCGATCGCGCGGGTCGTGCGCGTTGGGCATCGCCGAGCCGGCGGGCGCAACCACGAGATTCCTCGCTCGCCGTCCCGCGAACACCGCGGGCCGAAACGCTCACTCAGAATGACAGTAACGTCGATTGTGCCCATCGGCCCGAACGCGCCAGCCGGGAGCCGTTCACCCGTCACGGCCCATGGGCCACGTCTCAATCCATGCTGACTCTGCCTCAACTCGCGAGCATCAAAAATGAATCGCCCCGGACCTATGAAGCGATCAAGCATCTGGTGTCGGCCGTGAACTCGATCGGGCGCGCCACCGGTGTGGACCCATCCGGCAGCATCGCCGCGCCCGATTCCATCGGCGGGATTTCCGTCGTCGCGGCGGACGGCATCTTCGACCTCGCGATCACGGACAATTCCGCCGTGCATCGCGGCATCTATTATTTCGCCGAGTCCGACCCTTCCCCCGATTTCACCGCGCCGCACGTCTATTTTCTCGGCAGCTCGCGTAACTTGCGCGTCTCGCTCGGCAATCAGACGCTCTACTGGCGAGCCTACTCGCAATATCTCGGAAGCCAACCGTCGGCGCCGGTTGCGTTCGGCGCGCCGCCCACGGGCGTCGTTGGCGGAGGCGCGGCCGGACCACCGCTGCAAACCTCGTCCGGCAGCGGCACCGCCGGCGGTCAAGCCGGCGGCTCCGGCTTCGGCAAGAACACCGTGGCCGGCAATAGCTGATCGCGCGAGCACAAGCTTAAACATTGTCATTCTGAGTCGGAGAGGCGGCTGTTGTCTCCCTCGTCCGCCGCGGCGGACGAGCTGCCTCGGAGCGAGGAATCTAGCGGTTACGCGCAATCGAGAAATGCGCAGACCGGGCGGAGGCAAGCTCGCCCCTACAAAACCGTTCCACTCACGAATCGCGGCACACAATTCACAAAACTCACGTCACTCGGCACATTCCCAGGAGGTGTCCCATGGCACGCGGCGCACAACAGCAAACGATCGACGCGACGAATGCGCAGCTCGCGCAGCAGAATGCGACGAATCAGCAGCTCCTCAATCAAAATCAGTCGCTCTACAACCAGCTCACCCCCGCGTATCAAAATCTGCTCGCGAACCCCGGCTACACCTCGGCGCAGCAGGCCGCGATCCTCGGGCAATCCATGGGCGCGCTGGGCAGCGCCTTCAACGCGCTGCAGAACAACGCCGCCAACCGCGCCGCGCGCACCAAGAACGACGCCGGCTACAACGACCTGCTCGATCAGCTCGCGCGTCAGTACGGCACCAGCGCCGCGAGCACCGCGCAACAGGCGCAGATCGCCTTCGCGAACAAATCCCAATCGGACCAGCTCGCGGCGCTGCAGGGCTTGTCCGGAATTTACGGCACGGACTCCTCGCTGCTCGGCCGCGCCATGGGAATTCCGTCGGATCTGCTCAGCGTGCTGCAGCGCGCCTCCCAGCCGCAGCCCGGATTTGGCTTGTCCCTGGCGCAGGCTTTGGGAAGCGGGCTGGGGCGGGCGGCCAGGCTCGTTAGCGAGTACAGTCAGCGGACTGGTTTAGACACCGCGCCTATTCTGCCGTAGTAAATAGTATTGACAGTAGTAAGTGGCCTGTATACTCTCCGCCTATAACCATCGGTTGCTGAAGTCAGTGGCGCCCCGGTCTTCAGTTAGCGTGTGCGGAGGGTTTCAGATGAAAAGAGTGGCGATCGCTGTGGCCGCGCTTCTCGTGCTTGTCGTCGTGGTGTCAGCTCAACAGCCGCTGAACAACGACTCGGTCATCAAGATGGTGAAGGCCGGGCTTGGGGACGACACGATCATCTCCATGGTCAATACCCAGCCGGGCATTTACGCGGTTGACCCGGATTCGCTCGTCCAACTGAAGAACGCTGGAGTCTCGGACAAAGTCCTGAATGCGATGATTGCGAAGAACGCGGCAAACTCCGCGCCGCCGGCGCTCGCACCGTCTGCGCCTCCCGCTGCGAATGCGGTTCCTGCCGGCGTGGACGAGGTCGCCGTTTATTACAAGAACAAAGACAATCAATGGGTTGAAATGATGCCCGAAGTTGTCAATTGGAAGACAGGCGGCGTCCTGAAATCTATCGCGACGGACGGCATCGTAAAGGGCGATCTGAACGGGCATATTAAGGGCAAGATGAGTCCGCTCGGTCTGAAGACGCCGCTGGATTTTCTGATTTACATGCCCGAGGGCGTCGCCGTGACAGAGTACCAATTGCTGAGATTGCGCGAGAGCGGGGATTCCCGGGAATTCCGCTCTATGACGGGCGGGGTCGTCCATTCGTCGGGCGGCGCGCAACGCGATGAGGTGCAATTCACCTGGAAGAAGCTGGCCCCGCGGATGTACGAAATAATCTTGGGCCCCGAAATCAGAACTGGAGACTACGGCTTTCTGCCCCCCGGTTCGATGCGCTCCTCGAACATGGCAAGCTCCGGCTCGATCTACTCGTTTCACGTGATCGAGTGAACCGTGGCCGGTAAGAACTGACGCAGCCTCCATCCCCCCGATTTCAGACTGGCGCTCCCATGAATCCCTATTGGTTCGTCATAGCGACCACAATAATCGCTCAGCTCGGAATCTTTCTGCGCTGGTTGCATCGCCGCACGCGGGATGACGAAATCAACCGCGCCTTTGTGCGCGACATGGCGGTGAATCACCTGCCGCACATCTATCACGCACTCTGGCAATTCTCCGCCCGCCTGGGTGTGGAATTGGACGAGCCGCCGCCGGTCCAGTTCGTGGAATTGGACGGCAAGGACCGCCGCGATTCGTAACTCCGCGCTGCGCGGCCACAGGCCGCGCGAGTGCGCGCCGCGGTCCTATAGGGGGGCGAAGTTCAGCCGTAGGGGTGAACTGCTATGCTGCTAGAAAGGATCTGACGTCAATTCCGGCTTCGCGGAGAATCGCTCGCAAGGTGCCTTCCGCCATATCGCCCGGGTGATGCGGGATGGTCACTTATCGGCCCGTCTGAGCGTGGCGCCAGATCTCGTGGCTGCCGGGGCCGGAGCGATCGAATCGAAAGCCAATTATGCGAAGCCGCCGCACTACCTCCCTATAGGAGAATCCGGAGAGCCTACCCATCGGTTCACCTCGCAGTAATAGAACCGAACAGGGCTGAATAACGGCACGCGTCTGACCCTTGGAAGCTGCTTTTCAGGGAGCGGAAGCCGATAGGCTCGTCCATCACGACACAGGGACAGGCACTCGGAATTCGTGCGCCGTGCGGCGCTTGTTGCGGAATACAGCGGGGAGCGGATCCCCATGTTCGAGGCAGGATTCCACGATCTTGCGGGCGAGACCCTGAGCGATCTCAACCGTTTCAGCGACGCTGCGGCCCTCAGCGACCAGTCCCGGCACGTCGGGACTCATCCCGAGGTAGCGGCCGTGCTTTAGCTTCTCAACGCGAACGCGGATGGCCACTTCTTCGACTTCCGCGACGTGCTCTTGCTTTTTCATAGGGGATGGACGCTCGTCGCAAATAGTATAGCAGACCTCTTTGTCAGCTTGCTTAGGTGCATCGTTCTCATGTCCGCACCTTCACAACTCGTCGCGCTGGCCCTGGCCGCCGCGGCCGCGCACGATCTCGACGCCGCGCTGGTCTGCGCCGTGGCCGAGCAGGAGTCCGCGTGGAACACGTGGGCCGTGCGCTACGAACCGGGATTTCTCTCGCGCTACGTCGCGCCGCTCTACACGGCGGGGAAGATCGGCGCTACGGAAGCCTACACGCGCGCGATGTCCTGGGGGTTGATGCAAGTGATGGGGCAAGTCGCACGCGAGCAGGGTTTGCCGGAGGCGACTCCGATTCCGCAGCTCTGCGATCCTACGACGGGCCTGGAATACGGCTGCCGCGTGCTCAAAGCGAAATTCGCCGCAGCGAACGGCGACGCGCAGCGCGCGCTTCTTCTCTGGAACGGCGGCGCAAACAAATCGTATCCCGCGCAAGTGCTGGCGCGCGTCGCGAGGTACTCGCAGCCGTAATCTTCGCGCGCCGCGCTGACCGCGGATGCCGCCCTAAAGGGCGGCGCTACATTAGACCCGCAATCGCGCACGATGAGAAGTTTGTGTAGCGCCGGGCTTCAGCCCGGCATCTTCGCCGGGTCACTCGCGCGACAGGGTGAGGTCACTCGGAACTCGCAACTAGGCCCTAATTCGTCGCCACTTCCCCCATGCTCACACTACTCAACGTAACACTCCGCGCAGCCGCAAAGCATTGGCGCGGAGCCGCAATCGTTATTGCCTTAGCCGCGGGCGCGCTCTTCGTGCACTCGTGGCTGAAATCGCGCGCAGACGCCGCCAAGCTGCAAGCAACGCTGGCGGCCGCGCAGCAGCAAATTGATTCCGCCGCGGCGCAGGAAAAACAGACTGACGCGCAACTTTCGCAGCAACTCGCTCAAATCGCGGATCTCAAGCAACGCGTGCAGACTCCGCAACAAGCCGCCGCCGCGATCTTGCAGGCGTTGCCGCCGCTGCCCGCGCCTGTGACGATCTCCGTGCCCCCGGCTGCCATGCCCGCCGGCAGGCAGGCAAATTCAAATGTCCCCGCCGCACCGGGCGCGAACCAGGCGCCGGCGCCGAGCGCAAACAATGCGTTGTTGCCCTCCGCGCCCCAACCCTCGGGCACCACGGCCGCGACGCCTCCTGCAACGGCGACAATTCCGCAGCAGGACCTAAAGCCGCTCTACGATTACATCGAGGATTGCCGCGCCACCGCGGCCGATCGCGACGCCGCGCGCAAAAATCTCGCCGACGAGCAAACGCAAATCACGGCGCTCACGGCGCAGCGCGACGCCGCGGTCATCGCCGCGAAAGGCGGCAAATTCTGGGCGCGCGTGCGCCGCAACGCGAAGTGGTTTGCGATCGGCGCGGGCGTGGGCGGCGTCGTGGCGCTGGCGGCGCGGCACTAGCGGGCGAAAGAAGACACACAGGCAGGAGTGCCTGCGCTACTGAGACTCGCGGGCTTCGCCGCGGGGCGCTCGGCATTAGTAGGGCAGGCATTCTTGCCTGTCCTCTCTGTTTCCGTAGCTCAAAAGACAGGACCGGCAGGAATGCCGGTCCTACTGGGACTCGTCTTCGGGCTGCGGCACGGCGTCCGGGGCATCCAGGAAGAAAGTTACAACCTCCTCGAATATTTCTTTCCCCACGTTCACGGCGCGATGGACGCGATCGCTCGGTTCGACCCAATCCACTTCGCCGACGGTGACTTTCCACGGCACGGTGGCTCCGCCATCGCGAAACTCGATCTGCAATAGATCGCCGCTCAGAACAACGGTCACGCGATGAAACGGATCGCGATGCCACGGTGAGGCTTCGCCGGGGGCCAGGCGTTGACGCCGGACCAGGATGTTTCCGCGATGATGCAAGACTTCCTGCTGTCCCGCTTGATTCATAGCCGTCGTTTTCTCTTCAGCGCACTCAATGCGCCACAGAATCATGCAAACGATATCACACGGGGAAGGGAATCGCCCCGTCCCCGAGGCGCCGGTGGATCGGATCGCGCTCTTTTCTCCGGTAGGGGCGGAGCTTGTCTCCGCCCGCTCTTCGTTCGTCCCCTTTGCGCGGGCGGCTGCGAAATCGCAGGCCACGCACGATACGGGCGTAGCGCCCAAATCGCGGGCCGCGTCGAGTGCGCAGCCGCCCTGCATGCCGGTAGGCACGGCTCAGCAAATCGTTCCGCCGCCATGCTTCAATTTTGCGCTGTGCGGGAACCGCGCTGCCGTGGAAAAGCGCGGGCGATCCGTCTGCCGCCGTTGCGCCGCGCAAATCGCCGGACGCGAATATCCGCTTCGCCGGCCGTCGAAGCGCTGCATCTACCGCAGCGTGATCGAAGCCGTGGAAGCCCTCGACATGTACGAGCCGCGCCGCTCCACCGGCGCCCGCAACAAGATCGGTCAGAACATAGCCCGCCATCCCCGCCGCAGCTCTTCGCCCCGCCTCGTCTAGCCCGCCGTTCCGCTTCCGCATCCCATCAGCGTTCCCATAGGATGCAGCCCTCCAACACCTCCGCGAACCTGTGCTAGACTTCGCTGCATGAGACGCACAATATCCGTTGGTTTCGCGATCATTTTGCTTTTTGCGCTGTGTGCGTGCATCGCTCCCGCTCCCGCCCGCGCGCAAGCGCCGCAGGCGCCGGCGGAGCCCCGCACGCCCGCGACCGGCGCGCAGCAATTCGCGCGCTTCGGCGATTTCAAATTGCAGAGCGGCGGCATGATCCGCGATTTTCGGATTGCCTACCGCACGCTGGGGACGCTCAACGACGCGAAATCGAATGCTGTTCTCTGGCCCACGTGGCTGGGCGGCACCACGCACGATCTTCTCGCGTTCGCCGGGCCGAATAACGTGGTGGACACGAGCAAGTATTTCCTAATCCTCGTGGATGCCATCGGCGACGGAATTTCCTCTTCGCCCTCGAACAATTCCGCGCAACCATTGATGGAGTTTCCCAAATTCACGATTCGCGACATGGTCGAGGCCGAGTATCGCCTGCTCACGGACGTGCTGCACATCCCGCATCTGCACGCCGTGATGGGAATTTCGATGGGCGGGATGCAGACGTTCGAATGGGCCGTGTCGCATCCGGATTTCATGGACCTCGCGATTCCGATCTTCGGCTCGCCGCAACTCACTTCCTTCGACAAATTGCTTTGGACCTCGCAGATCGACGCCGTGGAGCTCGATCCCGCGTGGAACAATGGCGATCCGAAGGGCACGTTCACGCGCGGCGCCGCGATCGAAGCGGAGATCGGCTCGATGGAGATCACGTCGCCCGCCTATCGCGTAGCGCACACGAAGCCGGGCGAGTTCGACGCGTTTCTCGCGGACACGGAGAAGTCCACGCTCACTGCCGCCGAAGTCTGCAATCACATTCGCCAGCGCGAGGCGATGATGGCGCTCGACGTGGCCGCGGAATTCGGCGGCACGCTCGGAGACGCGGCGCACCGCGTGCGCGCGAAGATGCTGGTCGTCGTTTCGCCCGAAGATCACATGGTGAATCCCACGCCCGCGATGCAATTCGCAAACGCCCTCGGCGCGCCGGTCCTCACGCTCGATTCGCCCTGCGGCCACCTGAGCAATTCATGCATCTCCATCGGCCCGGTCGTCGCGCAATTCCTGGCGGGACCGGCGTCGGTCCATTCGCAAACGCTGCGCGACGCCGCCAATCCGCCCGTGCCCTGATCTTATGCGCGGGCTTACCGCAATCGTGATCGTTATCGCGTCGGCGCTCATGTCCCTCGTCGAGACGCCGCGACTCACGACCGTCTTCGCCGCAGCCGCACCCGAACGGTCCGCCGGCTCGCCACCCCAGCGTCAGAAGCCCTTCCAACGCGCGGCCTCGGCCCAGATAATCGCGGCCGCTGAAGCGTATTGCGGCGGTATCTTCTCGCGGTCAGTGGGTGCTCGCACGCTCTCCCCGGATCTCGTGTTTGGGAGGAGTGACGGGGCAATAGAAAGTTCAGCCCCGTGGCGGCAGTTTGCCTCTGTTGACGACGTAACTGAGGCGTCGATCAACGCTGTGGGTACGGAGGACGAGGCTTGGGTCTGGGTGGAAGAGGGCCATGTCGTTGCCGTCAGTCTTATCTTTGGGAAGCTCGCTGCTTGGGATGACCTCGCGCTTTACTGCTTCCGCCCCGACGGCGGCACCGCGAAGATCACCTCACAACTCATGGACTCCAACGCCAAGCTGTATGCGGACCGGGATTGGATCTTCGACACGGATGGACTCCTCGTCAAATTTGAGGAACAGTTTTTCCACTTGGGCACGGATAAGCGGGCTAAGCGGAGCGAACACTTCGTCGAGGTGGACGCTCCGCTCTATCTCCGCGTCTCGGACCTCCCTTTCGCAGCATTGCTTCCAAAGCTAAACGCTCAGCGCTAGCGGCGAGGTCCGTCCGGACGCGTGGTGATTTCGCTTGTACAGGGCTTTTGGAGCAGGAGGACATATCGTCGCCAGATGTGCGGTACGCCCGCCTCAACGCGTCTGTGCTCCTTGGCAATGCTGACCGTGCGCTCGAAACTCTGGCTGAAGACATCGGATTTCGGGTTCGCGCAAGAGCGAAAGTCGCATGCCGGACGCAGATTTGCGCCAGCAACGGCAAATCTTCGCGTTCCCAGTTCTCGCAAGGAGAGACACAACTGGCGCGGGCAGGAGTCCGCCCGTCGTGCCGTGGCGCGTGATACAATTTCCCCGGAACGAACTCACTCACCTTTAGGAGCGCCCAATGAACTATTACGGCGGTAAAGATTTGGCGGACGCGTTTCGCACGGTCCGCAAGAACACGATTGCGATTGCGCAGGACATTCCCGCGGAGAAATATTCGTATCGCGCGACTCCGGGGACGCGCAGCGTCGGCGAAACGCTTACGCACATCGCCATCTCGCATGGCTTCCAGTATCAGGTCCACGCGCAGGAGCGCCGCACGACCCTGGAGGGTTTCGATTTCCCCGCGCTGGTGCAGCGATTCACCGCCGAGGAAAAATCGCCGCGCACCAAAGAGCAAATCATCGAACTGCTGCGCGCCAATGGCGAGAAATTCGCCGCGTGGCTCGAGGCTCAACCGGACGATTTTCTCGCCGAGCGCGTGCAGATGCGCGCGGGGATGGCGCCGGCGTCGAAGACGCGCTTCGAAATGGTGATGTCGGTGAAAGAGCACGAGATGCATCATCGCGGGCAGTTGATGGTGATGGAGCGCATCATCGGCATTACGCCGCACCTCACGCGCGAGATGCATGCGCGGTTCGCCGCCGCCGCGAACGCCGCCTCGCAAAAATAGCGCGACACGCTTTGTCTGTTGTAGGGGCGGCTTGTTCTGAGCGGAGTCGAAGGGAGCTTGCTTGCCGCGCCGTAGCCCTGGGCTTTGGCGAAGGCGGGCCTCCGCCCGTTCTTCCGCGGTTCTCTCTCCCGCGACGGAGAAAGGCGCACAGGCAGGAGTGCCTGTGCCACCAGAACCGGGATGCGATCGCGCGGGACGAGCTTGTTTGTTTGCAGCTAGGCAGCCGCGAGGAACCACTAGATTCTTCGGGCCGCATCGAGCGCGGCCCTCAGAATGACAGTAAAGTTGATTTGCGCGCGAATCGGCGAGTAGCTCGCGGCCAACCTGCAGAAACGAATTTGTTCTCACTACTTCGCGCCGTGCTGTTTGAGGACCGCGGCGAAATCGTCGCTTTCTGCGCTCTCTGCAATCGCTAGGGCCGTTTCGCTTTTGCGGTTCTTGGCGTTGACGTCGGCGCCGTGCTGGATCAGGAGGTTCGCCGCGTCCGCGGTGCCCACGTACATCGCAGCGTACATCAGCGGCGTCCAGCCGTCTTTCGAGGTGGCGTTCGCGTCCGCGCCGTGATCGAGCAGCGCTGTTGCGGAAAGCAAGCTGTTTCCCTCGAACGCCCACATCAGGGCGGTCAAGCCGTCGTTGTCCTTGGCGGTCACGTCGGCGCCGCGCGCGAGCAGCAGCGTGACGGTCTTCGCGTAGCCTTTCCCGGCGGCGTAGATCAACGGCGTGCGGCCCGTGTCCGCCTTGCCGTTCAGTTCGGCGCCGTGATCGAGCAGCAGCCCGGCAACGTCGTCCATTCCGTTGGACGCGGCGTACATCAGCGCCGTAACGCCGTCGCTATTCTTCGGAGCGACATCCGCCCCCGCGGCGATCAACACTTTCGCGGCGTCCGCGTCGCCTTCCGACGCGGCGTCCATCAGCGCGGACCAGCCTTTGGCGTCGCGCGCGTTGATGTCGGCTCCGCGATCGAGTAGGAGTTTTACGAGGTCCGCGGTGGCACGCGCCGCGGCAAACATCAGCACTGTGTCGCCGTTTTTGTCCTTGGCTTTTGCGTCGGCGCCATGATCGAGCAGGATTTGCGCGGCCTGCAGGTCCTTAGTCGAGAACGCCCACATCACAGGCGTTACGTCGTCGTTCGACTTGGCGTTGACGTCGGCCCCGTGCGCGATGAGCAGTGTGACGATATCCGGCCAGCGAAACTTGGCCGCATACATCAGCGCCGTCGTGCCATCTTTGTCCTTGGCGTCAACGGCGACGCCCTGCGCCAGCAGAGAGGCGACAACGTCCGCCTGACCCGTTGAACTCGCGCTGAAAAGGGCGCTGGGGTCGGCTGGCGCGGTGGGCTGCGCCTGCGCGCTGCGTTCTCGGGCGTTGCCATGCGGCCCGGCCGCGGCGGCACTCCCCGTGCCCATCGCGGCCGTGGCGAAAATCGCAGTCGCTCCGGCAATCAGAGCAGCCCGGTGAAATCTCGCGTTTCGCAACATTTCTCGCAAAGCGCACCTTCCTTCCATGTGGCCGGAGTATACGCCCGGGCGGCGTCGCATCGCGATCCGCGTATTGTCTGTTGTAGGGGCGGCTTGTCTCCGCCCTTTTTTCGGCGGCTCTCTCTCGCGCGACGGAGAAAGGCGCACAGGCAAGAGTGCCTGTGCCACCAGAACCGGGATGCGATCGCGCGGGGCGCGCTCGTTGGTTTGCAGCTAGGCAGCCGCGCGCAACCGCGAGATTCTTCGGGCCGCACCAAACGCGGCCCTCAGAATGACAGGAATTGTGATTTACGTCGCAATCGCAAGTTGCTCGTGTCCAACATTCACAAAACCCAATTACTGTCATTCTGAGTCGGAGAGGCGGCTCTCGTGTCTCGCGCCCGCCCACGGCGGGCGAGCCGCTTCGGAGCGAAGAATCTAGCGGTTTCGAGTGGCGGAGAAGGATCGGACAGGCAGGAATGGCTGTCCTACCAAACTCCGCGCACGAAGCATCCATAAATCGCTCCGCCGCATATAGGTGTTAGAATCGCGCTAGTATTAAGCCGCAAGAATGCTGCCAGGCCTTTTATGCGCATGAAGTGGCTCAGCATCGCCATCGCATCTTTCTTCTGGCTCATTCCTCTGCGCGCGGCCGGGCAGCGCCCGCCGCAGATTTCCAACCCCCCACCACTGGGCTGGCCGGGCCTGCCTCCCCAGGCGGCAGGCGGCAGCGGCGCCAACGTTCCACCTCTTCTCAGCCCAAGTCAGATGCTCGGCCCGCAGTCGGGCACAAATATTTCCGAGGCGGATGCTCGCAGAGTGCGCGCGGCTGCGGGCATATCCGATGGCGACGCGTCGAAACACATTGTCCTCATCGACGGGAAGACGCTCCACGATCACCACATTCTCCTGGTCGTTTCCTCGCCGGAAGCTCCATGCCTCATGGCCGAAGTCTTCGCTCATCACGGGGAAGACATTCACCGTGTTTGGTCCGTCAGCGCGACGCCGGAGGGCGGCACGTTCTGCCAGGTTCTTGGCTGTCCGGTTCCGGAGATAGCTGCCACAAAAGCAGGCGAAGTTCGGATTTCGGTTCCTGTTCGCCGAGACGGCGCACGATTCGATGTCTGCGACGACAATATTCTGCTGACCTATCGCCGCGCGGGAACGAGCTTTGAGTTGGAGAAGGAGGAAAAGTTTCCGGCGCTGGAGCCATGTGATCTGAACTCAGAGGTGTCCGCCACCGCGATTCACGAAACGAAACAAAGCGATCTCCTCGCCTTGATTTACGTCTTGCGGTTGCCAGGTGGCGCGACCTCTGCGATTGTCTTTGCAAAGACTCCGGATGGCCCTGCCGTCACCGCGTATGACGCCCCGCTGCAGGCGTGGGTTCAGAACAGGCACGGAGGAGTGTTCGTTACCTCATCGGAGTGCATCGACGCTGCAAAGAGCGCCCCGATTGAAAAGAGGCGATTGCAGCTCACTGGCGACGAAGCGCAAGCGATTCTAGACAAGCTCGCGAAGCTCCGTCAACGCACCGAGAGTAACAATTGCCAGCCCAGTGCTCAGCTTCGTTGTTCCTACACTTTCGACGGCACCATGTTTCTCGTGATATTTGCCGATGGCAGTAACACGATCGTGCGCAACCCACCGATGGTTGCCGGAGTTCGAGGCCCTGGTGGTTCAGCGTCAGATTGGGCCGAGGAATTACACGTTCTGGTCGGCGATCAGGCACCGCACTGACCCCGCGCGGGTCTTGGTAGGACAGACATTCCTGTCTGTCCATTTCTTGTCGCGAGTTAAATCTATCTGCAACGCCTAGTACGCCCGGCTGACGAAAGAGGACAGGCAAGAGTGCCTGTCCCACTAAGAGTCCTGCGCAGTCAGCGAGCGTCTCGCAGGCCAAATTCCATCAGAGATTCGGCCAGGTAGTGATGATCAGCGTTGGTCCTGCCGGGCGCGGACTTCGTAGAGCGCGCAGCCGTGCGCCGGTAGATGCAATCGCAGACCGACCGCGGGGCCTTTGTCGTTGCGTTCCCAGAGGTCGCGCACCATTGCATTCGATTGCGGCGAGTTGCGGCCGTGCCAGGTGAGCTTAAGGTCTTGCCAGGTGAGGTCAACGTCCTGCGCGGTGTCCGTGCGATTGAACACGGCGATGTAGTACGCGACACCGGAGTCCGCGGTCCAAGCCGTTATCTTACCGTCGTCATACGGCACGCTACTGACCCACGCATGCTGATCCACGGCGAGCACTTCGGGATTCGTCAGCAGCGAGAGCGTCCAATCATCCATCTTCGTCAGATCGCCGCCGACGATCAACGGCGAGTGTAAGATGCACCACAGCGTGACGAGCGTGCGCTGCTCGTCGTGCGTGAGGCGCGTGGCGCGCGGCGTTCCCCAACCTGGCGCGGGGCCGAGTTGGCCCAGCGGGAGCATGTCGGCATCGGGCCAGTGGCCGGGTTGCGCCAGACCCGCCCATTTTGCGGCGTTGGCGAACTGGTCGCTGACGCCTTGCGGATAGTCGCTGGTGCTGTGCCACAAATCCCAAATGTCATTCGAGATGCGCCACATCTGCGCGTATTTTCGGAACTCGCCGAGCTTCTCGATCGGCGCCTGCCGGGGGAAAGGCTCAGCACGATGGGCCGCCCCGTTTTCGCGATAGCCTCGGACAACATGCGGATTTCATCGCCGCGATAGGGATGGCTGGCGATGCAATCCACTTTGAGGAAGTCCACGCCCCAGCTCGCGTAAAGCGCCGCGATGGAATCGTAATAGGCCTGCCCGCCGGGTTTCGACGCGTCGATGCCGTAATTGTCCGGATTCCACGGACACGTATCATTCGTATCGGCGGCGTCGCTCGCGTGGTAACTCGAATTCGCGATCGGGAGATTCGCCTCCACGGCTTTCTTCGGAATCCCGCGCAAGATGTGAATGCCGAATTTCAATCCCAGCGAATGCAAATAATCTGCCAGCGGCTTGAAGTCCGCGCCGGGAAGGGAAGAGGGAAAACGATTCGGCGCGGGCGTGTACCGGCCGAACGCGTCCATCGTATATTGCGCTGATTTGCTGTTGCCCTCGGCGATCGGATTCGTCACGTACCATTCCGCGTCCACGACGACGTATTGCCAGCCGAAGGGCTTGAGATTCTTCGCGAACCAATCGCCGGTGGCCTTCACCTGGTCTTCGGTGATCGTGGCGCCGTAGCCGTCCCAACTGTTCCAGCCCATCGGCGGCGTGGCCGCGAGGATTGGCGCGCCCTTCGGCGCGGCACCACTCTTCGCCAGGCCGCACAGCAGCAGGGCCGCGAATACAACACCGCACACCGTAAGTCGTGAGCTCATGACCGTGCACCTCGCCATCCGCGCGCGGGGTTTAGTGGCACAGTCACGCATAACTGTGCTCTTCCCACCGTCCCTCGTCGCTTGCAGAACCATGTTGCACCTCTGTATTCGTTGGCATTCTCACTCTGTTTCGTCGGGGAATCTAGGGATATCGCGCGGCGAGGAGGGGCAGAGCGGGCGGAGGCCCTCCTTCGCCCAACCCCAGGGCTACGGCGCGGCAAGCAAACTCCTGCCACGGCGGATGGTGGACCGCCCCTACAAGCGGAGAAGAGCGTGTCGCGATGGCGCGGCGAGTGGACATTGATTGGCACCGAGGCATTCGCGCGTAACCACTAGATTCTTCGGGCGGCACACGACGCGGCCCTCAGAATGACAGCGCCCTTCTATTTGGTCGCGACGTTTATTCCATCGCAAACCACAATTCCTGTCACTCCGAACGAAGCGGTTTGCGCGGCGGTTTCCGCCGCGCAGCGCAGTGAGGAATCTCGTGGTTGCGACCGTCGGCACAGGAGCACGTTGGGATGCGCTGTGCCGACTGCGCGTGACCCCGCCACGATGGGATGAAGAATAGCGAAACCGGGTAATTTCCAGATGCGTCAAATCATTGACGCCCCAATCCCAGCTGGAGGGGTTCGATGAATACCTCTTCACGCAGTTTCTTCCGGTTCAGCCCAGTTTTCAGGCTTGCGTGTTTCGCATTGTTCCTCTTTGCGTTTGCAACTACACCGGCCAAAGCCAAATCCCAAGCCAAAGTCTACCCGGAGATCGTGCGAATCAGTTACATGCAAGGCGACGTGCGATTTTCCCGCGGCGACGGCAAGAAGCCGGACCTGACCAAACCCTGGGAGCAGGCCGTGCCGAACCTCCCGATTCTGACGGGTTATAGCTTGGCGACCGGCGACGGGCGCGCTGAAATCGAATTTGAATATGGCTCTACCCTGTATCTGGCGGAGAACTCGGTGCTTCTATTCCAAACGCTGACCACAACCGACGGAGTGCCAGCCACGGAAATGGAACTCGTCACGGGAACGGCGACGGTTGCATTTCTCCCCATTCCGAAGGAGGTGTTTCTTCTCAGAACGCCTATGGAGGTGGCGGTGTTCTCTACGACTTCTATATCAAGAGTGGACAGCTACCTTGATGGTGCCGCGGTTACAAATTTTGTTGATGGCCAGGCGGGTCCCACACAGTGGCATTCGGTATCGGAAGACCCCCTTCAGGCGACCGGCGGTTTGCCGAGGGGCGTTCCCGGCCCGCCGGCGGATTGGAATTCGTGGGTGGCAGCGAGGGTAAAACAAAGAGCGGAAGACACGGCCGCGGCACTGAAGGGTTCGGGGCTTCCTTCGTTCGTTCCCGGCCTGACGGATCTCTACCGCGGAGGAACCTTTTTCCCGTGCCCGCCGTACGGCACGTGCTGGGAGCCAAACCCGATGACCGAACCGGCGCCGGCCGCGCCGCCATCCGACGCTGCGCCGCCCTCTGCCGCGCTACAGACGCCCAGCACATCACCGCAGCCCAGCGCCGCGCCAGCTTCGCCCGCGCCGGCCGGCAACGCGAACGCAATAGGCGGGACATTCCAGCTTGCAGCGTTCCGCGTTGGGCCTCAGCAGACCGATGCTCCGCAAAGCAGGAGCCCGGCAGCGCAGCCTCAGCCGCAAGGCCAAATGCCCGCTCCGGTGACGCCCGCGACTCCTGGAGCCACAACCGCACCTGGACAAACGCCGGCGCCCGCAACAACTCCCTCGAATACGCCTCCTCCCAAGAAGCCCAAGCCGATGTTTTCGGACTACTACTATCCGGCGGGGATGTGCGATTCCTATGAGGTTCACGTCAGGACCGTGCAGGATCCCGTTACGGGGAAGAAATACGTGGTGCAAGAAACCTACAGGTGGCCCGGAGGAGAACCGGGGTGGCTCTGGCCCTGGCCCTGGGCGTTGTGTCATTCGGGCGCTTGGGTTCACCTGCCGGGGCGAAGCACGCAGTACACGTTTGTCGCGGGAAGGAAGCGGCACCACCCGCCGGTGCGCTGGATGCGCACAAGACACGGAGACGTGTACGTACCGAGGCACCCGAGCGACGTGAAGGGCAAGCCGCCGCTGAATCTCAAGTTTGGAGTGTTCAAGGCAACGAATGGGCCGGGCGGGCCTTTCAAGCGCGTGGAATACGATCCGAAGGAAAGATATGTCGTGCTGAAGGAAGCGCCCGTGGAGTTTCGCAACCTGCCGTACCCGACACTCGTCAGCGCGGCGCGGCCGGAAATCTTCGGGCGCGAAGCCTTCGGCGGACACGCGGGTACGCCCGTGGCGTTTGACTACAAGACGCGGAACTTTGTTAGGCCCGGCGCGCCAATCGTTGGGCAGCCGGGCAGGCCCGTGGTGGTCGGCCGTCTCGACGTGCATGGCGGATATTCGGGGCGCAATTTCGGCGGAGGCGCAGGCGGAAATGGCGGGTATTCCGGGGGCGGGACCGGTGGCGGGGGTTCGCGCGGCGGTGGAGGCGGAGGCGGACGTGGCGGGTCCGGCGGCAGCGGTGGCAATCCTCCCCGCGGTGGAGGCGGAGGCAGTCCGCGCGGTGGGGGAGGCGGCGGAGGTGGCACGCCCCGTGGTGGCGGTGGTGGTGGCGGAGGTGGCACGCCCCGTGGCGGTGGTGGTGGCGGAGGTGGCACGCCCCGTGGTGGTGGCGGCGGCGGAGGAGGAGGCTACGGCGGCGGAGGTGGCGGAGCGCCCCGTGGTGGCGGTGGCGGCGGTAATAGCGGCGGTGGAGGGGGCGGGAATGGCGGCGGTGGCGGCAGCGCGCATCCCGGCCACTAGAGGCGTATACCTAGCACCGCGCAGCTCATTGTCACTCTGAAAAGAGCTGGCGGGGACCAGTCTGCCGGCTTGCCTGTCGGCAGGCTTCCGATGGGGCAGATATTGGGCGGCCCGTAAATGCGGAGCAGAGCGTGTCGCGCTCGCGCTGACACGGCGGCGGCCACCTGTCCGGCAGGCCAGCTACACGATACGCACTTCGTCGCGCGGCACCCGGCGATTCCCCCGGCGCTCACATAGAATGTCCGCACCACCCAGCCGCAACGTCTACCGAGGAGGAACGACTCTCATGGCAAGCGTGCCGTCATATGTCGAGGGGCAAGTCGCGCGGGAAGATGGTCTGATGGCGAACCTGATGGATTTTTCGTTTCAGCGCATGGTGACGCCGCGAATGTTGAAACTGCTTTACAGCCTGCATCTGCTTCTGGGCCTCGTCGTCGCCGTGTGGTACGTGTTCAGCGGATTCAAATCGTCCACGCCGGACGGGCTGCTGGCGTTGATTCTCGGCGCGGCGGGACTGTTCCTGTGGATCGTGTACTGCCGCATCATCGTGGAATTGCTCGCGCTGCTGTTCCGGGTCGGCGCCGCGATCACCAATTCGCCGAACTGACCGCGATCAGGCTCGGCGCTTTCCGCGACGAACCACCGGGTACCCCTTCCGCCCCCGCTTGGCGGAAACGGTACTTCGCGCGGGGTCGCCGCTATTCATGCGCCGTCCCGATGGGCAAAGTGATACGATGAATGCAATTCTGCCCGAGGCGGGGTCGGGCTCCACTAAATGAGGAACGACATGCGACGAATTGTGATGGGTCTCGTGGGATCGTTGCTGCTCTTCGCGGCTGCGGCGACGGCGAACGCTTCGGAATTGAGGCAACTTGGCCAGGCCTCGAAGCAAGCCGCCTCGAATGCGAAGCAAAGCACTGCGGGCTCGGGGCAAAATGCCGCGGGCGCGGGACAAAGTGTTACGACCCTAAAGCGATTCACTTCCGCGGACGGGCGTTTCACCGTCCTTATGCCCGGCACGCCGACCCCCAGCACGGACCAGGTGGCGGTTGGCTCGGGCTCATCAGCGGGAACCACGCCGCTCTACGAATTCATTCTTACAGTCGGGGACGGCAACGTCGGCTACATGGTGGGCTATAACGATTTCCCGGCGGATGTCGCGGTCGATTCGCCGGCGGGCGTGTTGGAACGCGGGCGCAACGGAGCTGTGGGCACGAAGACGCTGCTGACGGACACGCCCGTCAGCCTGAACGGCGTGCCGGGCCGGGCGTTCACGTATCGGGATACGGATGGGAGCACGTTTGATCAGCGCGAGTACTTCGCGGGCCGGCGTCTCTATCAATTGATCATCTTCGCCGCCAAGGGCTACACCGCGACCGATCGCGACGCGTTCATGAATTCCTTCACGATCACGGACGTTTCGGACATGCAGGAATTCGATTCGGCCGAGGGACGCTTCAGCATCCTGATGCCGGGCACACCGAAGGCCGATTCCGAGCAGGTGGCGCTGACCAACGACACTCCGGCGCGAAACGCGACCCTCTACTATTTTGCCGTTTCGCAGCAGAACGACAATATCTCCTACATGGTTCTGTACAACGACTACCCGCCGGATCTGGCCAACGATGCGCCGGAAGCCGTGCTGCAAAGGGCTCGGGATGGGGCTACGCAGGGGAAGACGCTTCTGACGGACACGCCCGTCGTCTTGAACGGCGTACCGGGTCGAGCGTATTCGTATCGGGATTCGGACGGAACGACCTTCGACGTGCATCAGTATCTCGCGGGCCGCCGCCTCTATGACGTGATGATCGTCACGAACAAGAACTACACCGCGAAGGACCGCGACGCGTTCATGAACTCCTTCACGATCAGGTAATCTTCACGTCTCCTAACAGGCCGAAAAAAGCCTCACAACGTTGTCATTCCGAAGCACGTTGCATGCTGAGGAATCTCTCTTCGGTGCACAATGCAAGGAGAAGAGGGATTCCACCCGCCAGGGCGGACAAGCTGTCGTCCGCCGCCTGCCTGTCCGGACTTCCGGCAGGCAGGCGGCCGGCAGGTGCGGACTCCTCGGAACGACTGGCTCGGGAATTGCGCCCGCTTGCCCGATGACGCGGCGATAACCAAGAGAATAATTTTCACAAATGGAATTGCGCGCAGGGGAGCGGTGAGTTAAGTTCCGGACGAAGAGCAGCCTCGCGCCGAATTTCTTCAGTAGCAGGAGGCTTCCCGTGCGATTCGTCCACATCAGTTTGGTGGTGGCCTGCGTTTTGACGCCCGTCTTCGCCCAGAACGTACCGGACGGGCCTACGGACGCCAAGGCTCAGAAGACGTACCAGGATGCGCTGAAACTGTTGCAAGAAAGGAGGGAAGATTGGGCTTTGGATTCCTTCAAGAAGGCAGACAAGCAGGACGGCGGCCACTGTCGGGCCTGCCAGAAGCAGATGATCAAGTACGGCGAGAGACTTGGTGATTGGAAGGCCGCCGAGCTGGGCGCGACGGAAATGGTGGCGGAAGCGCAAGGAAATTTAGAAACGGCCCAGGCGCACTACGATCTCGCGGTAATCTTCATGTATGAAGGTATGCCGAAGCACAAAATCGAGTTCTTCACGCGCGCGCACGACGAACTCACCCAATCGCTCGCCGCATTTCCGAATTTCGCAAGCGCGCTTTTCCTCGATGGCCGGGCGCTGGCGAATTTGCAGCAGGACGACGCCGCGAAAGCACGGTTCGATCAGTTTCTGAAGCTCGCGCCTCCCGGCGATCCCAGCTGCCTGCGCGCGCAGCGTTACCTCAAGCGCCCGGACCTCGCGCGCGCAAGGCTGGCGCCGGCGTTCGAAGTAACCACGGTCGACGGACAGCGGATTTCCTTGGACGGTTTGCAAGGCAAGGTGGTGTTGATCGATTTTTGGGCCACGTGGTGCGGGCCTTGCCGGGCGGCGCTACCGCATATGAAGGAAATCGCCAAGACATTTCAAGGCCAGCCGCTGGTGATCCTCAGCGTGAGCCTGGATGACGATGCGCAGAAGTGGAAGGACTTTATCGCGAAAAACGAGATGACTTGGCTGCAATATCGCGACGGCGGCTTCACCGGCCCAATCGCGAGGCTGTTTGACGTGGAGGCGATTCCCACCACGTTCACGATTGACGCGGACGGCGCCGTGCAAGCGGAGCACGTCGGCGACGCCTCGATCGAAGGCCGGCTTAAGAAACTCATCGCCGCCGCACGCGAAGCCCAGGCACCGCAAAATCCAGCGAATTGAGCCGAGGTTCTGGTCTAATGGAGCGGCTGGTGAATGCCGGTTCAGGGCGGAGCCGGGAAGTGGGCGATGGCGACTCCAAACTCTAAGTTGACGCTTTCTATCTGGACGCTTTCCGCCATCGTGGGCACTTGTGCCTACTTGGGCTTGGCCATTCTCGGCTGGGGCGGGTTTGCGGTCTTCTTCTCTCACCCGGCGCTGATCGCGCTTGCCGTGGCGCTCATCCTGATGTTGGTCGCGTCGGTATTCAGCAGCGGCAATATAAGTTCCGGCGTGCGCGAGGATCGTCGCAACCGCTGGGTCGTAGTAGCCCTTAGCCTCATGGGGCCGCTTGGCGCCTACCTGCCGGCGTACACGGACCGAAAAGAATTCTGGACGATTGACGGCGATGCCACTCGCTGGCTCGGCGTCGGTCTGTTTGTTGTGGGTGGAGTGCTGCGGCTTTGGCCGGTTTTTGTATTGCGCAATCGCTTCAGCGGGCTGGTCGCCATTCAGCCCGGGCACACGCTGGTCACGAGCGGCATTTATCGTGTCATCCGGCATCCCAGCTATCTGGGTTTGCTCATCAACTCGCTGGGATGGAGCCTCGCGTTTCGTTCGTGGGTCGGCGTGATTCTCACGGCGCTGACTTTAGTGCCGCTGCTGTCGCGCATCCGTGCGGAAGAGAGTTTGCTGCGCGACGAGTTCGGGGATGAGTACGCCGCGTACTGCGCCCGCACATCGCGCATGATCCCCGGAGTCTTTTAGTCCGTTGCGCGCCCTGCGCTTCGCGATTTCGATCGGCAGACAGGAGAAAGCATGCTGAGAATCGGCAGGCTTGGGATGTACGGCGTACTTCTCGCAATTGCGGTCGGGGCAGCCCCGGCTATGCAAGCGCAACAACCAAACGGCACCCCGGCGGCTCCCGTGCCCGCGCCGATCGTCACCGGCAAGACGGCATTCATCTCGAACGCCGGAATGGATTCTATGTCCCTTTCTGTTTTCCGAAATGCTGGGGACCCGGACCAACCGTACAACGAATTCTACGCGGCCATGAAAAGTTGGGGACGCTATAAACTTGTCGCGAATCCCGCCGATGCCGACCTGGTCTTTGAAATACGCTTCACCGCCCCGATCACTGATTTCGGGAAAGTGACCACGTACGACCCTCAATTGGATTTGACAATCGTGGATGCCAAGACGCATTTCACGCTGTGGAGTCTTATTGAGCCCGTGAATGGCGCGATGCGCAAAGAGACTTGGGAGAAGAATGTCGCTCGGGGGATGACAAATCTGGTGAACGATGTGAAAAGACTGAGCGTGCCACCTTCGGCCACGCCCGCTGACAAGTAGTTCGCCCGTGCGAGTTGCGGGTGCCCACCGACGCTTTCAGTGAACGCAAATGGCGGCCTGCTGCGGGGAGCGCTTAGCGCAAAAACGCTGACGCGCACCACAAAACCGGGCCCTGACCGTGCAAATCCCCGGTGTTGCGCGCGCGCGTCAAATAGTAGTTGAGATCGTTCTTCTTGCCGGTGCCTTCGCAGACGTTGCTGACGTTGCCATCCGCATTTATTTTGCTCACGAGGCCCAGCCAACCCTTGCGCGCGGCGGGCCCGTAGATTTTCGGATCGAGCCATCCATTCTTCACGCCGGTGATCATGGCGAAGGTGAACATGCCCGTGCAGGACGTTCTCCGGCCAAGTCTCGGGATGATCGAGCAATTGCTTCCAGAGGCCGTCCTTGCCTTGATACTTCAGGAGGGCCGCCATCATCTTCTGGTAGCCGGCCATGATTCTGGCTCGCTGCGGATGATCCGCGGGCAGCGAACGCAGCAGTTCCGCCATGCCCGCCGCCACCCAACCGTTGCCGCGTCCCCAGAAAAAAGGCACATCCGGCGCGTGATAAAAAAGGCCGTTGGGTTCCTGCAGCTTGTCGAGGTAGGCGGTCATCTCCATGGCGGCGCGATCGAGATATTGCGTATCGTGCGTGGCGCGGTACGCCTGCACCTCGACGAGCGCGATCATGTACATGTCGTCGATCCAATAGCGCGTTTGGTTGGTCAGGCCGTCGGGCTGCGGATTCGCCCATTGCGCGTCGGCGAAGCGCCGGCCGAGATCCAAATACCGTTGATCGTTCGTCTGGATGTAGAGTTCAAACGGGACGGCGCCGAAGACGGTGAAGTCCACATGGACCGGGTCGGGGATGAGGGCGGCGTCGGTGGTAAAGAGCGGCGCGAATCGCGCGGCCAGGCGCGAGGACATGTACTTATTGCCGGCAAGCTGCGCAAAAGTGAGCGCGCCATACCACGTGATCGTTTCCGGGTAAGTGATGCGGCCCGGACCGTCCGGCATCGCGGTACCCGCGCGCGGAGAGGCGAGGAAGCGTTCGGCAACGCGCGCGCCGATTTCCTGTGGCGACGCTCCGGCAGGCCACTTCTGGAAACTTTTGATTTTCGTTCCGCCCGCCACGGCGGGAACCGCCGCGCCCAACGCGAGGATCGCGCACAAGACGATCTGGAGTCTTCTCAACGCAATTCCTCCCGTACCAGTCCCCCCGCGCGGCGCGAGATCCTCTTTCCTGCTCGTTCCTTGCGTGTGCGGCTTCACTCCGCGCTTCCGTTTTGAATCTCTAACGCACGCATCCTACGCGCCGCCGGCGCGCGACACAACGTTCTTGCCGTCGCTGCGAGAGGGATTTAGGGCACTGCGAGACGCGTGCTGGGGTTACCATGCAGCTGATTTTTATCATCAGCGAAACTGAGCTTGACGTTTGCGGTAGTAGGCCGTACACAACAGCCATACAACCAAGAACTCGGCTTCGGGAATGACACTTCCGTTGTCGGCGATGTCTGTGAGGTGCATGACCGCGACGGGGATCTTGACGAGGACCAGCAACACCGCAAGTCCGAACATCACGTGCACCAAGATGTAGCCATACCGCTTTCTCTCCAGGAGTCCGACCCCCAGTGGTACTCCCACAAGTCCCATCAGCAACCAAACTGTCGCCAGAGGCCAAGGATGCCAATGGAGCTTCCCTAGGTCCGCAAGAGAACCAATAATGGTAAGCAGAGAGCCTGGAATCAGTATCGCGCCTTGAAAATATCCCCAGCGGTAGGGCAGAGGCTTTGGAGAAGCGGGAGGCGATGGCTCAGCAGAACCGCTTTTTGGCGAGGAAGTGGCGTGCGTTTCTTGCATGGGCCATTCGGTCTCAGAAACCAAACGCTAAATGCCGAGCGGCACGGGTCGCGGAGGCAGCAGCGTACTTACTGCAGCAGGACGCTCAGCTTCGCGCCAAGATAGTACGGCCAGATCACAATCGCGAGAACGCCCTTCCAAAACGTCAGGTGAAGGAATCCGATCGTGAAGAGCCATGCCCCGAACCACAGGCCGCTGAGAATCGTGTGCTGCTCGATCTTTATCTTCTCCATTTTCTCCACCTTCTCCACGTTTTCGACGTTCTCCATGGCCGGGAGTATATACCCTTTCTAGCGGAAGTTGCGAAACACGGCCGACGCGTGAGATATATTTAGCGTCGACCGGAGGAAGAAGGGAACTGAACCGCGATTCGCCGCGCGCATGTCAAAATCACGCCGCAATACGGGTTTTCTCTCGCCGGACGAGAGGCTCTTCGCCGTCAAGAAGCGGAAGCGCGTCCCGCATGAATTCGTGCTCGACGCGCTTGCGCCGCTCTCGCCGTGGACGCGCCCCATGTTCGGCTGCCTTGCGGTTTATGCCGGCGAAAAGATTATCCTCATCGTGCGCGACAAACCCACCTACGCGGACGACAACGGCGTCTGGCTCGCCACCGGCAAGGAGCATCACGAAAGTTTGCGGCGGGAATTTCCGAACATGCGATCCATTGGCGTGTTCGGGAGCGACGTCACGAGCTGGCAGATTCTGCCCGCCGACGCGCCGGATTTCGAGGAGGCCGCGCTGCACGCTTGCGAGTTGATCCTGGCTGGGGATCCGCGCATCGGAAAAGAGCCGGGGGCGCGGCGAGCATCCGTATCGCGCGCCAAGAAGACGGCGAAATCCGCGAAGCGCCGGAAGCCGCGCAGGAAGGCCCCGAAAGCACGCACGTAAGGTTTGGTGGCGCAGGCACTCTTGCAGGTACGGTATTCTCCGGCACGCAGAACGCCGCCACGGCGGGCAAGCGGGCCGTTGATACCGAGGCCTCAGCGTGCCTGCCGGCACACCAGGCGGGAATGACAATAATTTTGTTGACGGTCGTAAACAGCCGCTGGCTGTCAGCGATGATTCGTTCTACGATTCGCCGATTTCGGCAAGCCACGCATCGAGAATGGCGCGCTGGTCGGCGGGCAAGTCGCTGAATCGCACTCCCATGCCAAGGCCCGGGTGGACGTAGATGACCGTTCCGGGCAGCGCGCACGCTACGCCGCCGTGCTGGATGCGAAGTAGAATCTCGCTTGCTGGAGGCAGAGGATTGAGCGTGTCCACATAGCAGCCGCCGGCGCTGAGTTCGGAAATGCGCACGTGCAAACGAGAGCCGCCACGACGCGCCTCGTCGACTTCGGCTTCGGCGACCAACTCGAACCGCGGGAGTTTTCGCCTCGCTGAGAACGACTCTTCAGACATGCTCGCTCCGCCGTCCAGGAACTGACCTCGATTCCGGTGCGGCACCTTTCGGTCCCTAGAATGCGGGACGTGAGTTTACCTACTCTAGTTAGTGACAACTGTGCGCTATTCTTCGCGCCAGCGCAACCCTCGTCCGCTTCCGCCGTGCGTAACCACAATGAGTGTGATACCTTCGCGTCTCGTGAATCTCGTCCTGCAATCCGAAGCCGTCGGCAAGGTCGTTGTGATCCGGTGCAGCGGGCGCATCGTCACGGGCGAAGAGACACGCTCGCTCCAACAGGAAATTGACAGGCACACGCCGGTAACGAAGAAGATCGTTCTGCAAATGGCGGAGGTCAAGTACGTCGATAGCGGCGGCTTGGGAGCGATGGTTCGCATTGCGGGCGCGTTGCGGTCGCAGCATGGCGATTTGATGCTGTGCCGGATCTCGCCGTTCGTTCGCCAGGTGCTCGAGGCCACCGGACTCCTGAAGGTCTTCCCCACGTTTGCAACGGAAAAAGAGGCCGTGGACGCGTTCCTGGAAGGCGGGCGATCGCACGCCACGACGCTTGCGGGCCAGGTCGGGAGAATTCTCTGCGTTGACACCTCTGCCGATCTCCTGGCCTATTTGAGCGCGCTGCTGAAGCGCTCCGGCTACGAAGTCATCACCTCGAAGAGCGTCGCCGACGCAAAGATGCTGGTCAACGCGACCAAGCCCGATGTGGTCGTCTGCGGGCCGGGCTTGCGCGCCAACGAATTCGCCGTAGAGAATGTTCGCCAGTCGGCTCCACGCGCGAAGTTCCTGCTGCTCTCCTCCGATTTTTCCACCACGCTCGCGAGCGATGCCGGCCGCGACCTTGTCGAGCAACTCCGCGCGCTCTTCAATCCGCCACAAACGCGAAGCTGAACGTTAGCTGAAGGAATCCACGTTCGCGCGGATTGTGACAGCCAATTTCGCGCTTTCAATTTCGGAGGTCGATCCACGCGATAGGAATGTGTACTTCCTTGTTTGAACGTGAGTTATACTCGGCGCCGTTTGAAGGCAAGTGAGGGAGGAAAACGTATGTTTCACTTGATCTGGTACGTTCTGATCGGGCTGATCTCGGGAGTCATCGCGAAAGACGTTATGCACGTGCACCTAACGATGTTCTGGACGATCGCGCTCGGCATCATCGGGTCGATCCTCGGCGGCGCCGTTACCCACATGTTTTTGCGCCCGCGAAACGAACGATATCATCCCGCCGGCCTTATTTTTTCCACGCTCGGCGCGATCCTGATTCTTTACATTTGCTTCAAGCTGAATATTCATTTTCCCGAAATTTAATGTCGCATTCCGAATGGAGCGGCAGTTCCGCGTAAGAGCGCGGAATTCGGGCTGCGGCCTGGCGGAGCAATTCCGCGCGCTCTTCCGTCTGCCGCAAGCGTAACCATCGCCTTGCCCGTCTGGCGCGCCCGCTGGCGCCTCCCGCGCGCATTGACATCGCCGGGCAACGGGACTACAAGGAGGACGCACAGGGCCCCTCCTGCATCGAGAAGCAAAAGAAAGAGGTATTGAATATGAATTTTCTTGAGTGGATTGTGGTTGGACTGATCGCGGGTTGGCTCGCGGGCCAAGTGATGAAGGGCGGAGGATACGGCGTCATCGTCGATATCATCCTCGGAATACTCGGAGGCCTCCTCGGCGGGTGGATTTTCGGGAAGCTGGGAGTTTGGCCCGCCGGGGGCATGATCGGGTCGCTGATCGTGGCGTTTGTGGGTGCGGTGATTTTGGTGGGGATCACGCGCATTTTCAAACGCGCGACGTAAACAACGGGAAGAATCGGAAACGCGTTGCCGGGCTGCTTGGAAGGCCCCGGCAACGCGTTCTTGTTTTGAGTGGAACGATTCTGTCTTGAGGGCGCCGGGAGGCGCGGCTCGTTAAATCGCCAGCTCTTTATCGAGGACAAACACCTTCACGGTTTCGCGCTTGACGCCGTCGGACGCCATGGCTTGCGCCGTCGCCGGCGACTCCATCTGTCGCATGAACGTAGCCAAGTCTTCGGGCTCGAAGATGATAGCGGTTTGATTCCCCGCGGTCACCGCGTAATGGACGGGTTTGCGGATCGTGTAAGTCTTGAAGAAATCGCCGTGCGTTCTGAAACCTGCTTCCCATTTCACTGCGTCCTGAACCTGCGCCGTCACGATTACCTTCGCCATGTTCTCTCCTCTCAGAATTCATTTCACCGGGGTGGGGTGCCTGCAAATCAGTGCGCGAGTCTACACGCCAAGCGCGGATTGTCAATCGCGAAGGGCAGTGGGGCCACTGCAGTGCCACTCGGCCGCCGGGGCGGAATTACGCCCGGCAGAGAAATCGCGCCGGCAAGAGTGCGTGAGCCACCAATCGCCGCTCGCGAGGGCTGCCGGCCGTGCCTTTCGATTCTTAAGCGTGCGGGTTCTATTTACGGTCGATCGCGCTGTGCGCGACCGCGGCAAGCGTTCACTCGCTCTTCGGTCCGGCCAACTCCGCAACCCACGCATTGAGAATCGCTCGCTGGTCAGCGGGCACGTTGACGAATTCTACTCCCATGCCGTAACCCGGGTGGTTGTAGATGACCCTCGCCGGAAGCACGCACGTTACGCCGGCGTGCTCGATGCGCAATCGAATCGCGGTGGAGACGGGAAGGGGATTGAGCGTGTCCACGTAGCAGCCGCCCGTGCACAGGTCGGAAACGCGCACGCTCAAGCGCGCACCGCCCTCACCCGCCTCGGTGACGATAGCTTCAGTTATCAGCGAGAATCTAGGCTGCTTCCGCCTCTCTGGAAACGTCTCCTCAGGCATGAACCCTCCATCGCTCGCGAAATGTCATCGAGCCGGGTGATGCGTGCTTATGTCTTAAGCTGTCGCCAGGGCGCGGGTCTTAACTGTCCACCACTTCTGCCTACCGTGCGACAACTGTGCACCTTTCCCCGCGCCAGCGCAACCCTCGATCCTCGATTTTCACTCCGATAAGGTAACTCCACGTTGACTTACGGCAGTGCTATTATCCATCGGTTAGTGCCGTTGGCTTGCCCATGACGAATTTAGCTGATTTGTGGAAGTGGTTGTGGAGCGATTGGGGGAAGCCCAATTTCCTGACTCGGGCGGGCATCCCGAGGCTGGTGACGACTTTTCTCTCATTCTTGTTGTTTATGTATCTTTCCTATTATCTAACAATGAGGTACTCTTTCGAGCCTAACAAGGAGAGCTTCCGTTGATTCGCGCATGACCCCCTAGTTCAACTCTTCTGGGCTGTTTTTTACGTTTTCACTATAGCCCACGGCTACATGGAATATAAATATAATTGGGGCAGGTTTCGAACTGGCGAAACCTTGCCGTTCATTAGAAACCACTGGAAGGAACCTCTTGTGATGTTCTATTTCGTAGCCCTCATAAGCTCAGTGCTCCTATTGTTGATTGGTGCGTCTCACGCGGGGTGGGGACCTTTTCGTCACAACAGTCGGCTGGAGCGACCTTAGTTCTGCAATTTAAGGCCGCACGGCCTGGGTGCGCGCTTACGCGTGGCCCTCTCCACTGCCTGCCGCGCCGCAACTCGCCTCCTCTCCCCTGTAGGGGCGGCTTGTCCTGAGCGAAGTCGAAGGGCTCATCCTGCCTGCCCCGGCCCAGCCGGGGAGCGAAGCCGAAGGGAGCTTGCTTGCCTCGCCGTAGCCCTGGGCTTTGGCGAAGGCGGGCCTCCGCCGGTCTTCGTCTGAGGAAGTGTTTCTAAATTCAGGGTAAACTCATCTTTTGATTCAGTGCCTTTGTTGCCGCCGATCGCCAGGAGAACGCCGTGACTGATCTCAATCCGCAGGCGAAGCAGATGGCCGACGAGTCCATGGTGCGAAATCTCGACGCGCAGGCGCGCGCCATTTGGCCGCAGGAAGCTCCGCTGTTCCGCCGCTACGCCATTTCGGCTGAAGCGAGCATTCTCGACGCCGGTTGCGGCACAGGGGAAGCGTCCTCGCGGCTGGCCGAGCTTTTTCCGCGCGCGAGCATTCTCGGCGTCGATATCGTTGACGCTCACCTCGAGCTCGCGCGTTCGCGCTACGCGGCATTCGCGCCCCGTCTGCGTTTCGAGCATCAAAGCATCTTCGAGCTCGAAGCCCCGAACAAGAGCTTCGACCTTGCGGTCTGCCGCCACGTCATTCAAGCCATTCCGCACGCGGATCGCGCAATCGCGGAGCTGGTACGCGTCACGCGAACGGGCGGCTATCTGCACATCATTGCCGAGGACTACGGGATGATCCACTTCCAAAGTGGCCCGCTCGATCCCAGCGATTTTTGGCATCGCGCCCCGGCGAGCTTCGGCTCCGCCACCGGGACCGACCTCCTCATCGGCCGCAAGATTTTCGGCATGTTCGCCGCTCACAACCTCAAGGACATCACGATGGACTACGTCATCGTGGACACGCTCCGCGTGCCGCGCGAAACGTTCGCAACCATCATCGAGGCCTGGCGCGACGGCTACGCCGAATCCATCGGCCAATTGACGCCCATCACGCGCGAATCCGCCGAGGCCTATTTCAATCAAATGATAGAGAACATCCGCGACCCGCGCGGCTACGCCGTATGGATGGTTCCGGTCGTCAGCGCGCGCGTCGCCTAGGCTTTTTCTCTAGTAGGGCGCGGCTTGTCCTGCCTGCCCCGGCCCAGCCGGGGAGCGAAGTCGAAGGGAACTTGTCTCAGCCCGCACCTCTTCCTCAGCGCCGGAGGCGCGACAGAAGTTAGCCCAGCGCGTAAGCGCTGGGTAACCGGAACAAATCCACGCCAAGCCCCGGAGGGGCGACACATTCCGCCGCACAGACCCTGAACCAAGCCAACGCAGGTGGTATGATCCGACCGCAGATCACCCTTCGAGCGCGCGGTCTGCTGATTGAACTAAAAGATAAGGAGAACATGAATCTACCGCCGAGGATCGACTCAAGCGCAGCGAGAATGTCCGGCGCCCTGCTCGCATTCGTGATCATCGCAATTGCAGGGACATATCTGGCCCTTTCGCCGGCAGAGCGTGTCATGGCGGATCGCTCCGGCGCGAGCGCGCAGTCGGCGCTGCCACCCGACCCGTGGACGTCGGCGCAGATCGTCACTCCCGCCGCCCTCGTCAAAGAATTGGCGAACGCGAAGGGCGCCAATCGTCCTGTGATTGTTTGCGCCGGCTTTCGCGTTCTCTTTTACGGCGCGCATGTTCCCGGCGCCGTCTTTCACGGCCCGGCGGGGCACGCGGATGGCCTCGATGACCTGAAGAAATGGGCGCAGGGGATTCCTCGCTCGACCAACCTGATCGTCTATTGCGGCTGCTGCCCGCCCGACCATTGTCCGAACATTCGTCCCGCGTTCGAGACGCTGCGCTCGCTGGGCTTTCAACATTTGCGCGTGCTGGTGCTACCCAACAGCCTCGCCAAAGATTGGGTCGAGCTCGGTTACCCAGTCGAGAAAGGCATGTAGGCGGGCGGTGTGCCCTTCTTAACCCCGGAGGGGCGGAGCAATTTAGCCCAGCGCGTAAGCGCTGGGTACCCAGCAGATAAAGACCCCGAGCCCCGGAGGGGCGACACATCCCGCCGTAGCCGTCCAGAGGCAGACGCCCTCTATGGAAAACCGCTAAGAAATCACCACTGGTCCGGCATAGCCCCATTTTTCAATTCTGGGTGGCGGGAGGCGTGTTCGCCGGCGGATTCGGACCTTGCTTCAGCGCAACCTGGATTTCTTGCCTCATGCGCGCTGTTACGGTGTCCACGTACCTCTGTATGATGGGCATCACGTCTTGCATGGCGTCCGACATGATGGCGGGCATCTCATTCAAAAGCTTTTGTCCCGCGGGCGAGGTGTAAAACGCCACGATTGCCTGCAGATCTCCCTTGGTCAAATGCTTTTGGTAGCTGGGGACCATGGCCTGGTACATTTCGTCAAACGGCATGTTTTTCATCAGGTCGTCAATTTCTTTGTCCTGGCGCGCCTCAAAGTCGGCGGGCAGCTTGTCCTTGTTTCTCAGATATTCTTGGTGAACCATCTGATGGATTGGCGCGGACATGGCGTCCAGCATCTTTGTCATCATTTCGTGGGAGTCGATCACTTGAAGGTACGCTTCGACGTCCTCCTTGGTGGCGGGCGAATCCGGACCGGACGACTGCGCCGGCTGTGCGGACTGCGCTTGCGGGGCCGCTTGGGCCGGCGGCGCCTGCTGAGCTAGCTGCGCGAGCCCGCTTGCCGCGAACACGAGACAGAACGCAATGAGTGCGAAAAGTTGTTTCATTGAGGTGGCCTCCCCGATATCGGCGGTAGGGAAGTGGGCGCATCCGTTTCAAGCGGAACTTCCTTTTACATCTCGATAACGCCGCCATAGTACACCACTCTCGCCGCGCGGCCCAGCCTTCGATTCACGTGCACGAGCGACATTGCTGTCATCTCTCCGCGGGCGCCGCCCACGCCGTGTCTACGCGCAGGGCTTTGCTTGACTCCTGCGGAAGAGTCGATATAGTCATCCCCCACGTCACATGTCTGAGGGGGCGCGGCCAGCATGGGCAGTGAGCCGCCGGCCATCTCTCCTCACATTTGTGATCCGGCCAGAAGTTCCTTTGGGTTTCGTCGTAAAAATCGATCGAAAAAGGAGAAGTTCAACTTGCTAAGAAGAATCGCGCTCGTGTTGGTAGTCCTCACGCTTATCCTGGGTATTTCCAGCGCCGCATTTGCGCAAAAGACGACGGTCCAGCGCGTTGTCATAATCAAGACGGACCACGTGGACGCCTATCTGCAACTGCTCGCCAAGGGCATTGAACTCCAGAAGAGCCTCGGAGTGACGCCACACACTCAGGTCTGGCAGGCGACATTCGCCGGCTCAGACACAGGAACCGTTGTCGTTACGATTGAATTTCCGGACATGGCCGCGCTCGCGGACGCCTCTACGAAGTTAAATGCGAGCAGCGACTACCAGGCGTGGTTGGCCGACTTGAGCAAGATACGCACAATCGTGTCGGATAGTATTTACAAGAAACTCTACTAGCGTTTCTTTCCGGGGACTGCCTCCCAGACCGCAGTCCGATACTTCTCAAACGCCATAAGACAGACTCGCCGCCGAAGTCCTGGCGGCGAGTCTCTTTCTTGGTTCAAACAAACGCCGTCCGTCCCCCGCGGGAGGGTGGACCGGCCTTCGATCTGGACTTCCGGGGCGGCCCCGGCGGGTCGCTCTCATACTCGTGGCCCGCGAAAGAGACCCCATCCGATATTTCCCAAGGCCACAAGCACGCTCAGCGGAACGCAAACAAGACCTATAAGATAAGCTGCATATGCTACGAGTTCACCTTGAACGGTGAGGCCTGTGCCTATGCCAAGGACGCCGATTACACTCAACCAGAGAAACAGCCGTGTCATTCTGTCGGAAACTTTTCGATGTAACCAGCGCTCGAGTGACGCCTGCACCGCAACCACGAGTGCGACGAGTAGGCCCGGCAAGAGAAATTTCAGAGCAGTGGGGTCAGGCCTGCGCGGTGGGTTAACATCAGCACAAAAATAGTCGGACACGAAGAAGAAAGCCATATAGATCGTCAAGAACGCGTATCCGCCCAGTGTTACTCCGAGCAACCAATCGTTAGACCATCTTGGCTCATTCGCCATGACGGGCACTCCATCGGCTCAACCTAGCTCATTGGACTCCGCTTGCTCCGAGTTTGTTCCCGCCGCGGACACCAAATCCCAAATGCCGCCGGTCGAAAACGGCCAAGTACGATTCGCCTGCCGCCGCTACTTCAGATCCTTCTTGATGTCGTATGCCGCGTAAACTGCGGTGCCTTTTTCCAACTGCTCCTCTTTCCAACCGGGCATCGTCTCGGTGCCTTTTGTGTCGGTTGTGATCAGCGTGTGATCGCTCATTCGATACACGTTGATCTCCCAACCGAATTTCCCCGGCGACGCCATGGTGTGACCGGCGGGCTTGAAGGACGTGAACTTGCCCTCGATCACGATGGACTCCGCGGCGTCGGCGTCGGGCACCGTGGCTCCGTCTTCGAGAACTTGATCGGCGAGTTTGTCCTTTTCGAGTTGCGCGCGAAGATTGTCATAAAATCCGTTGATGAAAGTCGGCGGAAGCGTTACGCCGCCCGCGACCGTGAAATGCTTCACTTCGATATTCTTGTATTGTGGCCCCTTGTCCTTGGCCGAAATGCCGGCGACGAGGCAGGCGAGGCTCAAAAGAAACGCCATAGAAACGAATCGACGCATGGTGTTACCTCCGTGGTTCTGTGGGTAGATTTCCTTTTTCAGTGCGCGTTTTCCTGCTTGTGGCCGACGGTGCAAGGGCGAGTGACTGGGCTGCATTGGCTCGGTCCTGCTGAGTGAGGCCAGCGATGCGGGGATGCGACGCCTGCAATACAAGGCAACCTGCCGGGACGGGGCGCCCAAATTCGTCAACTGAATTTTACTCCCGGCCAACGCACCCGCTGCCGTGAACCTCGCGTGTGTGTTCCATCGCAAAGAAGTGCTCCGCGGTGGGCGCAACTCGTCATTCCTGTCATTCTGAGGGTCGCGCTTTGTGCGGCCCGAAGAATCTAGTGGTTCCCATCCGCCTCCTCCGTGAGCTCGGAACCTGCCCGCCATAGCGGGGCGCTCAAACCGGTACTTCGAGCCGGCGAACCTGACTCTTCACGGTCGCTTCCTTTTGATTGCGCACAACACGCAAATCGAACTCCGATTGAAGATTGAGCCAAAAGTCGGGCGTGGTCCCGAAGAAATACCCAAGTCGCAGAGCCATTTCAGGCGAGATGCCGCGCTCTTCGTGAACGATATCGTAGATGCTCGGAGCGGGTACGTGCAGAGCCAGCGCCAGTTTGTTCGGATTCAGATGAAGCGGCACCATGAACTCTTCCCGAAGGATTTCCCCCGGATGAATCGGTTTCAGTCTGGCCATGTTTTCCCCTCTCCTTAATGATAGTCAACAATCTCTACGTTGTAAGCGTCTCCCTCTTTCCACAGAAAACAAATCCGCCACTGGTCATTGATGCTGATGCTGTGTTGCCCCTGGCGATCTCCCTCCAGTGGATGAAGTCTGTTGCCGGGAGGCACCCTTAAATCCGTCAATCGTTTGGCCGCGTGTAGCATCAATAATTTCCGCCGCGCTGACTGCCGGATGTTCGCGAACCTGGCGACGTTCTGATCCTTGAAAAGCCTCTCCGTGTCGGGGCAGTGGAAGGACTTGATCACATCCCAAGGATATAATGCAGCGCGTTAAATGGCAAGCATTATCTAGGCCGGGGCCGTCGCGAATCCCGGGCGCCGCTTCCGGGAATTTGCCCGGCGGTGGGGGCCCCTTGAAAGGCACCGACGCGACGCCCGCCAAATCCGTTGTCCCAAGCACGAGGGAAGGGTACGATGCGCGAGACGCCCGTCCAAATCGGAAATTGTGGTGCGCGACGTAATTTAGTCGAACGCGACGGAGGTCTAGCGTGGCAGTCTGCTCGCGCTGCGGAAAGCCAATCACGGGGTTCTCGTTCGGCTCGCTCTCCAACGCGCTGTGCAAGGATTGCCGCCGCGCGAATGCGAGAGCGGCTGCGCTTGGTCTAAAGAGCGATGTCCCGAGCGCGGCCGTGCTGACTCCATCTTCTTCGCTTCCCGCGCGCGCGGTTCCAGTCGTCACCTACGCGCTGATCGCGATAAACGTTCTCGTGTATTTGGCGATGGGCCTCTCGGGCGCTTCGTGGACGGAGCCATCCATCAAGGACGCCCTTCGCTGGGGCGCCGACTTCGGTCCGCTCTCGCTGAGCGGCCAATGGTGGCGGCTGCTCACCTGCGTTTTCGTGTATTTCGGAATCATCCACATCGGTTTCAATATGTGGTGCCTATGGGCGCTGGGCCCGGCTGTGGAACGCTTCATGGGACGCTTGGCATTTCTCCTGATGTACGTGTGCAGCGGGCTCGCGGCAAGTCTGGCGAGCGACTCATGGAATCCGTGGCGCGTCAGCGCGGGCGCGTCGGGAGCAATCTTCGGCATCGCCGGAGCGTTCGTGTCGTATCTCTTGCTCAAGAAGACGGCTATGGATCCAGCCCTGGTCAGACGGAACCTGAGAAACATGGCGATTTTCATCGGATACAATTTGCTGCGAGGCGCGAGCAGTCTTTCGGTGGACAATGCCGCGCATGTGGGCGGCCTCGTCGCCGGACTCGCGCTCGGCGCGATTCTCCCGCCCGTGATCAAGGCCGCACTTTCCGCGGGGCCGGACGCTTCGGCAATTTCACTGGGCGCGATGCCCGGCACTGGCCCCGCGCCGGTGCAGGAGCAGAAAAATAATCGTGTTCTCGTGACTGTGGCACTCGGCGCAGCCCTCCTCTTGGCCCTCGCGGCCCAGCGTGTACACGCCTATCGGCTCGCGGTCGCGCTCTACGGAAAGGGCGTTACGGCCGTGGGCAAAGGGGACTTGAACGCAGGCGTGGCCAATTTGCAGCGCGCCGCGGATCTTGATCCTCAATCGTTGGTCACCATGGCGATGCTGGGTGAGCTCCGCCTCGAGCAGGGAAATCCTGCCGCCGCGATCGCGCCGCTCCTGCAGGCCCTATCCCTCGGAGCGGACACGTACGACGTGCGGCACAATCTCGCGCTCGCGCATCTCGGAGTCGGGCAAGTGACGCTCGCGATGGGCGAGATTCAGGGCGTCGTGGACAAGGAAGGCAACGACCAGTGGCGCGGCCGGTATATTCTCGCGGTGGCCGCCGGAGAAGCGGGGGACTACGAGCAAGCGTCGACGCTCCTGAACCAGGTGCTGCAAGCCAAGCCCGATTTTTATGAGGCGCAGGACGCGCTCGCGCTCTTCGCGGCCCGGCACGGCGATACGGCTGAAGCGGCGTCACTCTATCGGAGCGTCTTGCAAACGCATCCGGAAGATCCGGACGCCGCCGCAGGCGTGAAGCTCCTCGCAAGTTCCGGAAAGCCCAACGCCGCACAGTGGCCGCAGGCGCCTTCACTCCCGTACTCAAAATTGGCGATCAAGTCGGAGTACTGGCCCTTGCTTCCGTGACCGACGCTCTTCTCTGACTCTGCCGAGGTTGCTCCGCGTCCGTTTGTAGGGGCGGACCTTGTCTCCGCCATTTTGGAGTGCGGCGGCTCGACGCCGCTTTCCGTTCCACTCACTCGCGGGGCAGAAGCTTGCCGCAGCTTGCAAGCTGTGGCGGGCCTTGCATACGTCAACGCGGGGCATTCCCCCAGCATCGTAGGCGCGGCAGAATTTAGCCTGCCCGCCGGCGGGCAGGCCCAGCGCGTAAGCGCTGGATACTCATTCCCCTGGGTCCCGTGGTTAAGCAACTCGCCAGTCAGATCATTTCCGCCACGGATTGATGAGCGCCACCCGGACCGACTACAATTCCGAAGACTCGCTCATTGGAGGGCCCATGAGGGACATACTTTCTGCGCTGTTGGTTTCTGCGTTTGCGTCGCCACTGTTTGCCCTTGCAGACGGCGCTCCGCCACAACTTGCGGCGGACCAGCCCTACACCATGGAGTACTACTACAAACTCCGATGGGGACACCAACAGGAGTTCCTGCAACTTTTTCTGAAGAACCACTACCCGCTGCTCAAGAAAGGCGTGGAATGCGGCCGCATGATTTCCGTAAAGATTGAAACTCCCGCCCACCACATGACGGAGGATGCGCGCTGGGACTATCGCGTCACGATCAAGTTCAAGAACTCAACCGCGGCGACAACATCGAACCCTCAGGGGGAATCCGTCAAGAAAGAGCTTTGGCCCGATCAGGAGACTTTCAAACGCGAGGAACAGCGGCGGTTCGAGATCTTGCTGGCCCACTGGGATTTGCCGGTCACGGATATCACGCCGCCGGAGAAATAGCCGTCGTCAATCCGAGCTGCGCGGTTCAGGGGCTGCACGAGCCTCACGTTTGCGCGCGGGCCTTCTCAAAGAGCAGGCCGCCGCAAACAAGCAACAACGCCGCCGAGCCGATCATCTCGTTGCCGATAAAGAATCCCATCATGCCAGCGCCGGCTCCCGCCTCAATCAGCACGGCAAACCCGCAGAGCAGAACGAGGATCTTGCGCAATCTCGTTTCCGTGACGCCGGCCAGAAGCGCGACGATCGCAGTGACCACCCAGTGCCACCCCAGCGAGAGAAAGACGACTCGCAGGGCTGCTTGCAGGCCGGGATTCAAATTCGACGCGGCCATCGCCGGAGAAAGAACCTTGGGGTAACCGGCGAAGCAATGAAGCGCGGCGCTTGCGATCAGCACCACACTGCCCAAGATGACGAAAACGCGTGCAGCTTTATTGCGGCCGCTCATGGAAATCTCCTAACCGCCATCGTCCGGAATCGCTGTCCCCGACCTTAGTCCTGCGCATCGTACGCTTTCCCCGCCCCCAGCACAACGAATGCGCCGGCAAAGCAGGCGGGTCAACCCATCACGATCTTACCGAATCGCAGCGCTGACCATGCGTTGCCAGTCGCGCATCTTCTGCGCGTAGGCCTCTTCGGACACACTCGCCACGAATTGCAAGCCCGATTCCGAAGTTGCCGTATGCACGTACTGTACACGCACGCGGCAGCGCCGCTGGCCGAGCGGCTCGACCTGCACCCGCACGCGCGACAATCGCTCGCCCTCGACCACGTAGATGTACTCTGCGACGCGATTGTGCAAATCTGCCGCAACGATGGTCCATAGCGAGCGTTCGCCGCCGTGGTCGAGACGGAACACGGAATTCGCCTGGAACGCCACGGTCGCTTGCGGCGGGTAGACGGGCTTCGGATCCCAGCCCTGCACCCAGGCGCGTTCGCCCTCCGGCGTGAAGAAGTGCAACGCCCGCTCAGCACTGGTGTCCAGTTCAAACGATCCTTCGCGAACCACCTGTGCGGTTGGCATTTTGCTCTCCGACGATTCAGATTGCGGCGCGGGGACGATCGCTACGGCCCCGGCGGCTGACAGTATCGCCATCCAGTTCATCTCTCCTCCAAAGAAAAACCGCCTGGCCCTTTGCGCAGCCAAGCGGTCGCCGTGCAAAAAAAACGCCGGACAGTCACCCGTCCGGCTCAACCCAGCATATTCGCGATTGCACCGACGGTCAAGCAGTTTGCTGAACCGAATGAATGGAGGATGGGGGGGAAGAGGGAAAGAGATCGAACAAGGGCCAGCCAAGGGCATTTCAAAGGCCGCGCCGCACGCCCGCCCTGCGTTGAATTAACTTTTTGCTGCGGGATTCAGCGACAACAGCTTCGCGTGCTGGATGCGGTACCGGCGCTCTGGAGAGGACTGGCGTTTTATGGGCTCCTGCGCTGGTTCCCGGCGGGGCTGCGGCCAGGGGTGATCCGCGTTCGCGAGTTCGCTCAGTCGCGCGTCGACCGCGCTGGGACCCAGTTGCTGTGACGGGCCGCTCGGTTTGGCGAGGGCAGTCGTTGCCAATGCGAGGAGGGAGCTTGCGAGAACCAACTCCCGAAGTGTTTGCCTTTGAAACATGGCCCATTCTGGTCTCAGGCACCGACCGGGCGTGATAGGGCTAAGGTTGGAATTTGCTGGGAGTCGGGGACTGTGAGTACCAGGACTAGCTGGGCTTCCCCAGGGCTATGTGGCCTGTAAGGGAGGTGGCCGCGCCTCAGAATTGGAATCTGTGGGGTGACGCATCCTCGCGCCAGCAGAAGAGGGGACGTTTCCGCTTCGAGCCGACGTTGCAATTCCCCGTGCGAATCATTGCGAATACTCACTCTGTCGGTGCGCGTCCGTCGAGAGGTAGAATCGCCTTGCGATGAAAAGGCTCTTAGTCGTCGGGGCTGCATGCGTTCTGGTTTTTGTAGCCGGGGCCGTAGTTCTCGTGTTGATGAGGACCAAAACTCTAGATCGGCGCGTTCTGCGCGTAACCGACGTCGGAGGCACCACAACTGAGGTTCATCAGCCTCTGGTCACGCGCTATATTTCGGGCACGTGCTCCAGCGACGTATGCCCCTACCAAGAAGTGGGCGGCCTCAGGATTGAAAACGGCCCTGGAGGCGTTCGTTCTGACATCTTGTGGAGTCAGCTTGCATCCGTCGTATTCGTTCCGACGGAGGGCGCCGGCGACGGCGCGCATCCAAACCCGGTGGCGCTCCTCACACTCCGCGATGGCACGACGCGAAAGGTATCCGTCTCCAGCTATGAACTCGATGGCACAGCGGAGTTCGCCAGATACAGCGTCTCGATCGCCGATCTCAAAACGATTATCGTAGCTGAGGACGGCGAGCCGCCGGTCCTGCCGGAGCTCGGCTATTCCCAGGACAAACTTCAGATCACGGCGGCGAATGGAACTACGCAAACGTGGGACGCTTCCGCTGATACCGCCTATCCAACGATTGTGGGTGGCGCGACCTACCTCAACTCCGCGAACGATGTCCGGGACGGCATCCGCCTTTGGCGGGGGAAAGCAACGTTCGATATCAATTGGACCAGCCTCAAAGAGGCCGACGTGAGCGCGGGTAACGACCCCGGCGGCGAGCCCATTTTGCGGGTCACATGCGTCTTCGCAAACGGACAAACGTCGGATTTCACCGTCGATCCAGCGGCCGGGCCTCGCATCCGGCAACAGCTTTCGGGAAGCGATCAGTACAACGAGCTCAAACTCGAGGACATTCGCCGCATCGTAGTCACCCCAGGCCCGTGAACCGCCGTGCCCGCCCTTGGGCCGCGGGGTCGCAATACGTCGGGCTTGCTCGTGGGGATTTCCCCAGCGCCTACGGCGCTTGTCTCAAGTTGGGATTTCGATCATCAAGAGCGCATGCGCTGTGCCACACACGCCGGTGTCGCGTGTACGAGCATGGGCATTGCGACCGCTGCAACGAGCGCGAGAAAGGCAATCGGTTTCACGCCAGCCTCGCGGACCTGTCTCATCGTCTTGCGTACCAGCTTGCGCGTCAACTTGCTGCACCGCGAAGTCGCGCGCTACTGCAGCGCAGCCTTCACCGCGGCATCCAAATCTTCGGGTGGGCTGAGCCCTTCGTCGCGATAAGCAATTTTGCCCTGGCGATCCACCACGAACGTGGTGGGGAGGGCGCCGACGTAGTATTTCGTGTCGACCTCAGGTTCGCAGCCGAGCAGCAGCGTGAACGTGTACGATGTTTGTGAGGCGAATCGCGTCACCGTTTGGGAATCCTCGCCGATGTCCAAACCCAGAACCACCAATCCTTTGTCCGCCAGCTTCCGGTACAAGTCCTGAAGCCGGGGCATCTGCGCGCGGCACGGCCCGCACCAACTCGCCCAAAAATCGACGATCACCACCTTGCCGCGGAAATCGTGCAAGCTGACGGTCTTCCAGTTCGTATCCTGAAGCGTGAAGTCCGGCGCTTGCGTCCCGATCAGCGAAGTCACTTGCACCGCCGGCGTGGTTTCCGGAGCGGACGCCGCTTGCGGCTCCGATTTCGGCGGCGCGACATCGAAGTCCGACTCGGGGACGGGCTCATTCCACTTTACGATGGAATACACCGCCATTTGCGTGACGTTGACCGTGTCGGGCGTGTGCGTGGTGACTTCATGCACCGCGAAGCTTTGCTCATCGATGCGGTACATCATGAATTGCGCGCCCGGCAGGGTCCCCGGAGGCCAGCGGTCGCGCGCCACCGCCACCACGTAGACCAGCACGGGTTTTCCCTCCGCGATGTAATGCTCCTCGCGCATGATTACGGCATCGGCCACGTGCTGATCGATATTCTCGAAGTCGCTGATGGGAGTCGCGCTCTCCGCCGTGTGCGTCGTCGCTCCCGCGGCAATGACCCACTCCGAATGTCCATCCCCGACGTGCAATGTGCCGGGCGCGTCGTCATCCTCGATCCTGAATTTTCCCGGCCGCTCGCCGCTTTCCGTGAGGCGCCGCTCGGCCACCACCGGGCCTCGGGTCAGGTGAATGGTCACCTTGAATTCGTAGCTTTGCAGCTTCTGATACGTCGCCGCCGTACGCTGCAGGATTCTCAGCGCCGCTTGCTTGTCCGCCTCGTCCGCCGCGGACGCACCGCGCGGAGCCGCCAGCGCGCAGAGGACGACCACCGTGGCCAGCAGCGTCGGCGCAAGAAGTCGAGTCCATCGGCCGTTCTGTCTTCTGGCGCAGTGTGCGCGTTGCATGGATGGAGCTCCTATGGTCGCGTGAGGGGTCACCGGTTAGGTTCTTATCTCGGCGCTAACGTACATCCGGCGCAGCCGGAACGCAATCAGCACGTCGGACGCGCGGCAGGGCGCGCGCAACTCTGCGCGATCCCTGTAGGGGCGGTCGAAGATGCGCCGCGGCGGGGGCCTCGGCCGTTCGTCTCGTCCAGCCTGTGACCCCTATTTCAGCCACTTGCTGAGGGCGATGCGGATGCCGACCGAATCGTCCCCGGGATTATTCGGCTCCAAGTGCGCGTTCGAGAAATGGAGATAGCGGACGCCGATCGACCAATCATATCTTCCGCGCAGGATGCGCACGCCGGCGGTGCCGTTCGGCGTGAAATTGAATCGAGAAGTGCCCGGTGGAATCCGAATGTTGGATTCCGAGATCCCGAAGGAAAGCTCCAGGAACGGCTGCAGTCCGCGATGCGGCGTCGCGTTCCACTTCAATACCACGGGGTCAAACTCAACACCATACGAGGGGCCGTGCCGCTGGAAATTCATGAAAACGGGGACGACGTCCATCGCATATTCAAACCGCGTCGAGTAGAAGTTGTTGCTGCGGCGGTCCGTCAGCATCCAGCCGTAGCGCACGCCGAGGTTCCAATTCGGGATGAGAGTCCCATCGCCGTCCGTCCCCACGCCGCCGCCGGCAAAACATTCGATCTCACGGCTCGACGTATCCGCGTTGACGACGGGCATTGTTTGCGCAGCGCAAGCGGGAGCGATCGCACTGGCAGCGATGAGGAGGAATGCGCAGGGCAGTTTCATTTTGCAACAGCCATAAACAATCCCGATTCAGAAATGGGGCTATTGCAGAAGAGCAAGTCTTATGCCGTTCGCGCGACCCAGCGCTTCGATCTCGCCCGCAGCGATGGTACACTTCGCCGCAAACGGAGCAGGGAATTCAAGAATGCTTGGGAGGCCGTAAACCCGGATTGCCAAGCGGTTCGCAACGCGCCTCAGGGAGTAGCGATGTTCTTTGATGGCAAGGCCGTCCGCATCCGGCGATATCGCCCGGGCGACGCGCCGGCCTTGTTCGATGCCGTTCGCGAATCGCTCGATGACCTTTGTGCTTTCCTCACTTGGTGCCGTCCTGATTACCGCTTGGAAGAGAGCAGGGAATTCGTCGCGAAAAGCGATTCCGCCTGGGAGAAGGGCGAGGAATACAACTTCGCAATTGTGGATGCGACCGGCGAAATCCTGCTCGGCGGCGTCGGACTGAATCGGATTGATCGCGTCCACAATTGGGCAAATCTCGGCTACTGGGTGCGCCGATCGTGCGCGGGGCGCGGCGTGGCAACGTCGGCCACGCGCTTGATCGCCAAATTCGGACTGATGGAAATTGGATTCAACAGGTTGGAGATTCTCGTTTCCGAGCACAACCCGGCAAGCCAGCGCGTGGCTCAAAAGGCCGGCGCCAAATTCGAGGGCATTCTGCGAAACCGGCTGGTGCTGGCCGGCCGCCCGCACAACGCATTTGTGTACAGCCTCATCGCCGCCGATTTAACGGGGGATTCCGATTAATCTCATCAAGCGGTCGCGGCCATGGAATCATGGCCCAAGGAGCCGACATGCCACGCGTTCTGATTATTGACGACGATGCATTGGTCCGGAAGATGTTTCACTTTCGGCTCAAGGATTCCTACGACATCCTGAATGCGGCATCTCCGAAAGAGGGTCTGATGCTGGCGCTGCAGCACAAGCCCGACGCGATTTTTGTGGATTTGATGATGCCGGAGCATTCGGGCTTTGAAGTTTGTCAAACTTTGACAGGATTGAGTTTCACGAAGCTCATTCCCGTTTTTGTGATGTCCGGGGCGCCGGGGGCGCTCTACAAGGATTTCTGATATGCCCTGGGCGCAAAAGGCTATTTTGAGAAACCCCTTGATTTCGATTTATTGGAGACGCAACTCGCGGCCGTTGTAAGTAAGGCTCCCCAAGACCGTCGAGTCGAACCGCGCATCCGGCTGAGAATCGGCATAAAGCTGCGTGGGAGCGACGAAAAGGACGGGGCGTTCGAGATCGTCACATCGACCGAGGACGTTAGCCGACGCGGATTTTCTTGCAGCCTGAGCGTCTTGCTGAACCAGAACGCCATCGTGGAAGTCTTCTTGTGGACACGGACGGCTCGCCGGTTTATCGGACAGGCTCAACTCGGTTGGATCAGATGGCCCGAAATGGCGCCCACGCCCAGCTGCGGCTTCCGGTTTGTAGAAGAGCCCCGCGACTGGATCTTCTGAACGCTTGCGCAGGCCGGCTGGCCCGTCCTCGACGTTATTCAAGGGCGGGGAACCGACCGCTCAAGCTGGCACTTTTAGCGAATGGACCTGCCTTCTGATGACCTTACTTGTTCCTTGTCCCACAGGGCGCGGAACAGATGCACCGTGGTGGGGCCGTTTCCGGCGTAGTGGTTGTTGGCGTAGGCGAAGACGCGCAAATTGCGCGCGACGAACTCCCGGAACACTCCCACCCAATTCGCGAGGTCGGCGCGGCGATCGACAACGGTTTTGTCCCACGTGGTCGTGATTTTCTCGATGCCTTTGCGGTCGCCGAGCCAGCGGACGTACGCGAAGTCCGCCGTAATCGGATCGAACTTGCTCTTCATCGCCTTCATTTCCCACGGGCGCGGCATCCACGCTTGATCGATCAGGGCCAGGGCGACGTTCTGTTCGCGAAGCGCATCCGCAAATCGCGCATCGAGCCAATTCTTATTGCGAATTTCGACGGCGAAGCGGTGGTCCTTCGGCAATTTCTTGAGGAACGGCCGCAGCCGCGCGAGGAATTCCTCCGCGTTCTGAAAAGCGCTCTTATTGAAGTAGCCGAATTGAAAGAGAATCGGCCCGAGCTTTTCGCCGAGCAGTTCCATCGTCGCGAGGAACTCCTTGCACTCCGCGTCGCAATCCACCAGCACTTTGTCGTGCGTGATCGCGCGGGGAACCTTCGCCGCGAAAATGAAATTCGGAGGAGTCTTTGCGTACCAACCGCGCACGGTCGCGGCGAGCGGCGTGCGGTAAAACGTGCTGTCCACTTCCACCGTGGGGAATCGCGTCGCGTAGAACATCAGATAGTCCGCGGGCCGCATCCCGGCCGGATAAAATGTGGCTTCCCAACCGTCCGCGGTGAAGGCGGAAGTGCCGAGTAGAATGCCGGGCAGTTCAGCGTGCCGGTCTTTCTCTCCCGTTGGTTCTTCCGGGCGCGCGCCAAAAAGCGACGGCGCAGCGTCGCGATCCGGCTTCGGTTTGGAAGGTTGTGGTTTCACAGACCGAGAGCCTAGCACGCGCACGGCTTACACGGAATATTGCAATTGCGCGCGGGGGAGAAGAGAGAAGAGCGGAGAGCGAGCCCGCCACGATTCACCGCCGGCGCTCTCCGCGAGCGGCGGGCAGGCCCGCCACGGCGGACCTTCGACTGCTCGTCCATGCGTTACGTGCTGGACAAGTGCCTTAGGAGTGACTATGCTCTTCTCGAATCTCGCCCTTTTAGGCGCATCGGACGATCCGGACGCGCAACTAGAACTGGAGGACTATCCATGCGAACCGTATGGAGGCTCCTGACATGCTGTATCCCGCTCATACTTCTCATTGGCTGCGGACCCGTCTTTCGTGTCACGAAGGACGGAGCTCCCGTGCAGGGCATTCCTTTCTACGTGAAAGATGCGGACTGTTTGCACCAAATGGTTTACGTCATGCCGTACGTCCGGCTTACGTTGCAGACTCTCAACGGACAAAAGTTCCAGGGCGCTGAAACCATGACCATCTCAGAAAAGGACTTCAACGAGGACACAACCGTGCAAAGCCTTCTCGCGCTGTTGCGCGAGAATCCTCTGACGGTTACGGAGTTCGGGGTCGTCACTCACGACTGGACTGACATTCGAAATCAGAAGTCCGCGAACCCCTACGAGGCGGTAAAGAATCAGCGATGGCCGCAATATCTTGTTTCCAATTCGACGACAACGAAGCTCTTCGTAGATTATGAGAGCGTTTACACGCTGAACGCGAAGTCTCCCCTCGTAGGGAGTGTGAGCGCGGACTACCATCTTGCAAGCGACGGCACGCTGAGTGAGGCGTCGGGACAAGTCACCGATCAGACGCTCTCGACAATTCTGAGCGCACTGCCGATTTCCAGCCTGATCACGACGGTCGCCAGCGGAGGGTTGCTAAAAGGCGCAGCCACGCCCGCGCTGGCGGAAATCACCGTGCAGGTGGTCGTGGAACGGCGCGCCATCAGGATCACGAACTCGCAGTTGATTCCTTATGAAAAAGGCTGCCCGGACACCAATAGCTTTCTGGACAGCCCGCCGCTAGGGACTTTGGTCGAGGACATCGGCGCGGACTCCGCCAACTCTTCGCAGAGCAAACCCGACGACAACTCCATCACGGTCAGCGGAAAGATCACCCTGCCGAAGCCGAAGGACGCAGGATCGGGGCCCGCGCCCGGCGCCGGAGACGCTACGACTGCGACTCCCAAGCCGTGAAGCAACAAGCCTCCATCGGGCGGGCGCGCGACTTCACGCCGGACTTACTACGATTCCATCAGGCGTTTGAGCGGCCACCAGTAGCCTTCGGTAGGAGTTTGCAGGGGATCGGTAGAAAAATCCGTTGCGGACGCAAGCCGGTCCGGAAGGCAAAGGAAATCGAGGACTCGCTGCATCTTCTCGGATTGTTCCGCGGCGTTGCCGACCCGGCATTTGATCAGCGCCAGCTCCGCGAATTGGCGTTGCGCGACGGCGTCGGCCGCTTCGCTCGCTGCCAGCGCGGGATTCCCGTTGGGATGCACGACGAGGATGATGCCGTCGGGCCGTTCTTCACGCGTGAGGTAAATCGGCGCGACGCTGACGAGGAAGGATTGCTGTTGCCCGCGAAGCTTCATTCTGTGGCGCAACAATCTCGGCGCGCTCGAATGGAGCGCGATGGTGTCCGCAGCTTCCGCCCAGCACGCCGAGGCGGGGTCCACCAGATCTCCGGCCGTGAGACCCACGAGCTGCTCCGGCGTCTTCTGCCAAAGGCGTGAAGCGGCCTCATTCGCGAGCGCGATGCGCCCGCACGTATCCTTCACGATCGCAGGCTCGGGGATAGCGTCGAGGAGGACTCGAAACCTGCGGAACGGCGCCAGCGAAGTGGAGATTGTTTCGGTCATGGTGGGCACCAGTGGGCGCCGAAAAAGATAACTCACACACCTCCAGAATCTTTTCAACCTGCCGCTGCGGATCTCGGGGGCACCGAGGCATGCAGATGCGAGACGCCGGGTGATACGCTGGCTCCGACCTGGCCTGACGAGTCGGCACAGCACCAGTCTAACTATTTAATAGTCCTAGGAAGATACTTGGTCAATGGTACCTATGGACTACGCCGCGCATACAATGCCTGCGCACTTCCGCGCGCGACTCGAGGTCTCCTGGCGCTAGCTTGGAGCGGCGTTTGTCTACTATCGAGGGAAGATTGCATCCGTCGTCGCGGTCCGCTGAGTCAATCGAGGTTGGCGCGCCCGCCCCGGAATGTCGCGAACGGGCGAGACGGGTGTACGATGGCGGCGTTGTCGAGGTGGAGAAGGGAAGTGCGCTGTACGGCGACCGCTCGAGCGCTCGTTCGGCCGCCATCACGATTTTGCGAGGAGTCTCTCATGAAGCGGACGACATGTTTGTTACGGCTGTTGCTGATCCTCATCGGTTTTTCGATCGTCACGGCGGCTCAAGATCTGAAACCCGTTCCACTCCCGGCTCCGCAGACCAGCGGAGGCCGCCCGTTGATGCAGGTGCTGCGCGACCGGAAATCCACGCGCGAATTCGGTCCGGCGAAACTTTCGCCGCAAACCCTCTCGAACCTGCTCTGGGCGGCCTTTGGCGTCAACCGCCCCGATGGCCGTCGCACCTCGCCTTCGGCCATGAACATGCAGGAAATCACGATCTACGTTGCGACGCCCGACGGCGTGTACACCTACGATGCCAAGGCCAACGCGCTCGTCCCGGTGCTCGCAGGCGATTTTCGCGCGGCGACGGGGACGCAAGCGTACGCGAAAGATGCGGCTGTGGATTTGGTCTACGTCGCGGACACGTCCAAGGCCGGGGCCAATCCGTCCCCCGACGCCGCGATGTATAACGCCGCCGACGCGGGCTTCATCGCGGAAAACGTCTATCTCTACTGCGCCTCCGAAGGACTCGCCGTCGTGGTGCGAGCCAGCGTCGATAAGCCGGCTCTCGCCAAACTTTTGAAATTGCAGCCAACGCAGACGATCATCCTCGCGCAATCGCTGGGTTACCCGAAGGAGCCGGCAACGCCCGCTGCGCACCCATAAATCATCGCCGCGATGGGATGAGGCCCGACGCGGTCTGTGTTTCTTCCGCATGTCTGGGCGGCCGAAGATCCGGCGTGGTGGGAGCTTGCTTGCCTCGCCGTAGCCCTGGGCTTGGGGCGAAGGCGGGCCTCCGCCCGCTCTTCGTTCCTTCTATCCCCGCTTTGAGGGTCTCCTCCGCCGCCTACGACGGCCGGCGCGTTGTGGATGCGGTGCCCGCGTAGGTCAAGTAAACGCCGATAAGAAACGAGAAGGCCGTATAGACGTAGAAAAGCTTCGCGTAGTGAAGTTCGCCGAGAAAGAACACGGGCTGCTGTTCTGGCGAGAGAAGTAGGATCATCACGCCCTTGGCCAGCGTCAACCAGCCAACCAGCGTGACGACGACCGGCAGCGCGCCGCCCGACCACACGTTGTGGCCGAGAACGATCGCCAGGCCGGCGACCAGCGTCATCAATCCGCCCAGGAACATCGCCGTGGGGTTGTGAACGAGCGCCGACACCATTTCCACGGTCGCTTGCTTGTGCGTAACCATTGCGAGCGCGACGAGTATGCAGTAGAGCCCGATGAGCTTGGCTAAATAGGATGTGAGTTGCGACATGAATTCCTCCCAAAGGAATGAAATTCGCCGGAATGTCCGGTTGGCGGGCGCTTCTCACGCGCATCCTACCCCGCTTTGGCTACCGCTTACAAATATAAGCGTTCGCTAATCGCGCGGTTTTGTGCGCTTAAGAAGGAAGAGCGTAGAGTGAGCGGAGACAAGCCCGGCACCGTTCACCATGAGCGTTCTCAGCGAGCGACCGGCAGGCAGCAGGTTCCGCAAGGAACCACGAGACGTTCATGGCCGCCGTGGCGCGCGCCTGCCGGTGGCCTTTACCGAAGTGCGCGGCACCGGTTTTGCGTGCACGAACCTTGAGTAGGCCGCGGTGAGCTTCTTCTCTGTGACATAAGGTTTTCGTCGCATGGGCGCATCGTAGCACCCTTTGCAGGGAACTGTCCGCGGGCGCGCCGCGCCGCGAATCTTCACTAGGCAGACTCGCCAACGCGCACGAAGAGACTTATTGTCATTCTGAGTCGGAGAGGCGGCTTGTCCTGAGCGAAGTCGAAGGGCTCTTCTTCCCCTGGCCCTCCTTAGGAGGGCCAGCCGCCTCGGGCCTAGCGACGAGCGACTTCTGCGAGTCCCGACGGTCGCTATCGGGAAGAATCTCGTGGTTTCGACCAATCAGCACCGCGGAAAGCAAGGTCTGCAGGCCGCCGCAAGAGGGAAGTACCGAGGCTTCGCGCCCCGCAAATCGGTTACGGCTTGCGCATGGCCGCCAAGAGGAAACTCGCGATGGACGTCGTGAGCTTGCGCGGAAAATCGGAGCGCGCGGTGGCCAGTGCCTGCTTCCGGATCAACCGCTTGTGGCCGATCCGGTGCACGCGGAAGAATCTCGCTCGGCCTCGCAGCGCGTGCTCCGGAAGAATCGAATAGCCGAATCCGCATTCCACCAGCCGTTTGACGGCTTCGGTGTCGTCGGCTTCCATCATCACGCGCGGTGTGATCCCCAACTCTTTTAGGAACCGGTCGATCTTCACGCGCATGTTGCTTCGTTTCGGATACAGCAGGAACGGCACGCCTTCCAGATCCGCCGGCGAGACGTGCGTGATCGGGCCGCCGCGGACCAGAGTCGTGGAGGGACTGAGCAGGAAGAGCTCCTCGTCGAAAAGCGGCGTGATATCCAGATGTTCTTCGGCCACGGGAAGGGAAATGAGGCCGAGATCGAGGCGCCGGTCGAGCAATCCGGAAACGATTTCCTCGGTGGGCCCCACCGACACGTGAAAATCGCACTGCGGAAATTGCAGCCGCAATTTGCGCAACGGACCTCCGAGGCGATAGACCAGCGTCGTGACTCCCGTGGCGAAATGAAAGGGCCGCGTATCGGCGCGCGGATCGTCCTCGAAATCCTGCTGGATGTGCCTCACCTGTTTGAGCACGCGCCGCGCGTGTTCGCTGAGGCGCAGGGCTGCGGGCGTCGGCTTCAATTCCCGCCCGTTGCGGACAAAAAGTTGCGCGTGGAGTTCCGCCGAAAGCCGCTGAATCTGGATGCTTACGGCGCCAGGAGTGAGCTGTACCTTCTCGGCGGCTCGCGTGACGCCGGACGAGTCCATGACCGCGAGAAATATCTCGAGCTGGTGGAGATCCATTCGGGTTGTCTCCCCGTTCGGTTCCGGGGTTGCGCCGCGTGGTCTGCGGGCGCGAGACGGGTCGATCTGTTGCCCGGAGTATGCTTTAGATATTCTAAACAAAGCATTTAATATTTCAAGCGCGACAGGGCTAAACAAAGGCGTTGCGTGGCAGGCCTTCCGCTGACCGTGCGCGATCGCGGCAGGCTTCTCTCCGCATGTTGGGCCGGCCGAAGATCCGGCCTGGCGCGCCTGCCCGGAGTTCACCCGCCGCGGCGGGTGGCGGCAGTGGACGTAAGTCGGCGGGAAGAAGCTTGAGCATGCCTATTGTGCGGGCTGGCCACGATACGCTCTTCGATAACGTCGCCTATCGCAATCCTGTCATTCCGAAGGGAGCACTTGGCGCGGCCGCCCTTGCAGCGCAGCGCAGTGAAGAATCTCGTGGTTACGCGCAAACGGCTCTGTGCAACCAATGTGTATGCACCGTGCGATCGCCACACGCCCTTTTCCGCACGTAGGGGCGGCCGAAGATCCGGCCTGGCGGACCTGCCCGGAGTTCACCCGCCGCGGCGGGTGGCGGCAGTGGACGTAAGTCGGCGGGAAGAAGCTCGAGCATGCCTACCGCCTGCCTGCTCGTGGCCAGGGCAGGCGGCCTGCCTTTCCTTGGCCGGGCTCGTCTCCACACGCCCTGCTCCTTTCTCCCGCCCTCTACGTCATGATGTCGCGCGCGTGGGCCCCCGCCGACCAAGCAGAAGCAACCAGAAGGGAATTGGCCCCCGCGCGCAAAACTCGTCCCGCTCTCACCAACAATCGTGGTCGCGGCGCGTCTCCGGACGATGCTTCCCCGCCTGTCCCGCAGCTCCGACTCCGACAAATCGCAGCTGCATCCGCTCCGTCCCACCAATCTCAGCCCCAGTGGTACCAGCGACCGAAACCGAGGGCGCTCGATCTAGATGGCTGCTCTTCGCTTGCTTCAAGCAGTAGCCCACATCCACGCGATTACGCGCTCCACTCCCAGCTCCCCAGCCGTAGCGCTTCAGCCCTATTTGACGTCGGGCTCCCCGTTTGAGCCAAAACCCTTGAGCCCAAGCCCTAGCGCCTATTCAGATGCCCCCGTCGCCCTGCACCCCTGCCACCCTCTCCCAGTCTCACCCGCGCCGCCCCGCTCAAAGATTCCCCTTGCTTTCTACAGTCCGCTAAGATATATTATGTATATATAGATGAACGCGGGCGAGGTGCGGTGCCTGACCCTGACTTGCCTGGCGCGCAGGTCGGGGTCTTGGCGAACTGGGTGAGGTACTGTCGCGCGGCGGCTACGGTCTGAATGGTTGGCTAGGGGCCGAAACTGGGTGCTTTGGGGGACGTTGCGGGTCGACAAATTTCTGGAGTGCGGCGAAACGCGCCTACATTTCGTTCCCCTCTCCGGTCTGGGGCGCCGGGGGCTGACGGGCGAGCGGCGCTAATTTGTGGGGGCGGAGTTGGGAGGTGCCTTGGGGGACGCCGGCGGACGGTGAGATAACTCGTAATCCACGTATTGTTGCAAGAGTTGTACGTCGGGGCCCACGACTCTGCGTCCATTTACAAAGATCGTCGGGGTGCTCGTGATTCCAAGGATTTCGTCCTGCTGCTCCTCGTCCTGGATGGCTTTAGTTGTTGCCGGGTCCACCATGCACGCCTTCAGCGAGCCGGTGCTCACTCCAAATTGCGAAGCCAAATCTAATAGCTTGTCCCATGCATTAGAAGGTGAGATAAGGTCTTGGCTGTCGAAGACTGCGTCATGAAACTTCCAATATGCCCCAGGATTCAACTGATGAACGCAACGAGCCGCAGTCGCTGCGGTCATGGCCCAAGGATGGATGTCCGCCAGGGGGTAGTCCTTGAAGACCAGCCGCACCTGCGGATTCTTGTTCAAGATGCCGGGTAAGAGCAAATTGAATTGCCTGCAGGCGGGGCATTCGTAATCGGCATATTCGACCAGCAGAACTGGCGCGTCAGCAGGCCCCTTGGCAGGCGCATTCCCGATGTGGATGGCTTTCCTCGTGTCCGCGTTGGGATCAGTGGACATATCCTGGAGTGGCCCACGAACCATGTAACGCCCATCCTTGCTCACGTAAAGCACAGTGGAATCCGTCTGGCCCGCGTAGTCGAGCTTCACATTTACGGCATAAAGGTCGGCCACACCGGTCTCATTCAGTGGACCAATTTCAATCTTGTATTCGGGGCCCCAGGCATAGACGCGGCGCAAGAACGCCTCGATCTTCTTTTGCAGAGCGACAGTTTCAGGTGATGCCGCGGAGTTCGACGCAGGTTGCGCCGGCTTCGGTGCAGGGGCCTGGGCGAAACCGATCACCACACTCGCAAAGATGGCAACCACAATCCGGGGCATGATTCGCACGGCGACTCCCTCCTAGGGATCAAACTTCTGCGCAATCGGAAACGGCCGGCCAAAACCAAAAGCGCGGGAAGTAATCTTGAGTCCAAGCGGTGCCTGCTTCCGCTTATATTCGTTGCGATCCACTTTACGCGCAATCGATCGAACCAGCTCCAACTCGTATCCGCAGTGGCCGGCAATCTGCTCGGGCGTCTGCAGCTCCTCGATATAAGCTTTCAGGATGCGATCGAGAAGATCGTAGGGCGGAAGAGAGTCGCTATCCTTTTGATTCGGGCGAAGTTCAGCAGAGGGGGCTTTCTCGATCGTCGCACGCGGAATGATTTCATGCTGTCGATTGATGACCTCGGCGATTGCGTAGACCATGGTCTTCGGCACATCGGAGATGACGGCGAGTCCCCCGGCCATGTCGCCGTAGAGAGTGCAGTACCCCACCGCCATTTCGGATTTGTTTCCCGTGCTCAGCACCAGCGCGCCATGCTTATTGGAGAGCGCCATGAGAATATTGCCGCGAATGCGTGCTTGCAAGTTCTCTTCCGTCACGTCCTCAGCCTTGCCCGCGAATGCCGGAGACAGGGTGGCGCGATAGCTCGCGAAGATATCCGTGATGGACATGACGAGGAAATCGATGCCCAGGTTCTTGGCTAATTGCGTGGCATCGGTGCGGCTGCCTTCGGAGGAATAGGGACCCGGCATCGACACGCCCAGGACGTTTTCGGGCCCGACGGCTGCCGCGGCAATTGCCGCGACGGTGGCGGAATCGATTCCTCCGCTCAACCCCACCACGACGCGGCGATAGCCACATTTCCGCACGTAATCGCGCGTGCCGCAGACGAGGGCGCGATAGGCCACTTCCAATTCATCGGCGGGTTGCGAATGGATGTCGCCCATGCCCGTGGCGGTGTCGAACATCACCAAGTCCTGCTCGAATACGGCGGCTTGCGCCGCCACGCGACCATCCGGAAGGACGGCGAGGCTGCTCCCATCGAATACAAGGCTGTCGTTGCCGCCAACCTGATTGACGTACAAGATGGGCCGACGGTGCGTGCGCGCAATGGAGCGAAGCATCTCGAGGCGCAGATTGCGTTTGTCGATCACGTACGGAGAGGCGGACAAATTCACGAGCAGGGTAGTTCCCTGCCCCACGAGTTCCGAAACGGGATCGCGCTCGTAGAGCCGGTTGACCCAGAAATTCTTGTCGTTCCAGATGTCCTCGCAGATCGTAATCCCCAGTTGCTGCCCGCCGAAGGGGAATACATTCTGCGCCCGCGCAGGCTGGAAATAGCGAGACTCATCGAAGACGTCGTAGGTGGGCAACAGCATCTTCTGCTGCTCGAACACAACGCGCCCATCCACAACTACGGCCGCCGCATTGGTGGCGGATTTGCCCGTGGATTCGCTCGGCTGGCCGACGTAGCCGACGATTGCGGGGAGGGGGAGTTTCTCCGCCAAGCAGGCCAACTCGCGGAGATTGCGCTCGCGGAATGAAGGGCGCTCGAGCAAGTCTTGAGGCAAATAACCGCAGAGGCAAAGCTCGGAGAAGACGACCATGTCGGCACCGCGCTGGCGCGACGCCTGAGCCATGTCAATGATGCGCGCCGCATTGCCGGCGAAGTCGCCGACGGTCGGATCGAGCTGTGCCAGAGCGATCTTCATCGCGCCCGAAGCTCCGGACCAAAATTCAGCGGCAGGAAAAACGACGCGGGCCCACGGGGAAGAATCCCGAGGCCCGCGTCAAAATGACTGTGTTCACAAGGAAGCGTCAGGGCCGCCGCTTTATACGCTGAACGAGCTTCCGCAGCCGCACGTGCTCTTCACGTTCGGGTTATTGAACTTGAATCCGGCGCCTTCGAGGGTCTCGATATAGTCGATCGACACGCCTTCGAGGTACATCTCGCTCATCTGATCCACCAGGACTTTCAAGCCGTCGAATTCGTACACATTGTCCGTGGGATTTTCCTGGGTGTCGAACGCCATATGATAGCTGAATCCGGAGCAGCCGCCGCCCACGACAGCAATGCGCAAAGCCGCCGGCACAGGGTTTTGCTGCCCCATAATCTCTTTGACCTTCGAGGTCGCGATCGGCGTAACCGTGATCATGATTTTATCTGCGCTCCTTGCCGGGACTCCGGCTTCATTCCTATGTGCTCATTATATCAGATGCCGCAAACCAGTGCTCCGCCGCAAGCTGGTTCTGTTCGCAAATTGTACCCGAGGCCACGTGGGCCGAAATTTGTCCTGATTGCGGCGATTGACATTGACGCGTCCCTTTGTAGAATGGTTTTCCTCATTTCGCTTGGGGGCAACGCGTGGCCTACACACAGCCGACCATCGAAGAGTACGTTGCGGGACAGGTCGTCAAGGATCTGCCCCGGTCCGGCGGGACAACGACGAAGCGGAAGCGCAAGCCTCACATTCTCGCCGTCATCAACGAATGTTGCACGGGCTGCGCGGGTTCGCCGGCCTGCGTGGACTACTGCCCCGTCGAAGATTGCATGTTCTGGCAGCCGGATCCCGACCACCCGCCCATGGGCCGCATCATCGTTGACCCGTTGCTTTGCATTGGCTGCAAACTCTGCACCAGCAAGGGACCCGACGGGGCCTTTCTCGAAGGGTGTCCCTGGGACGCGATTGACATGGTGCCGCTGGCCGAATACGAAGCCAAGCAGGGCACTCTTCCCTTCTAAGCGACGGTTGCCAGCGCCTTCAATCATTGGCCATTCTCCGGGCGGGAGTGCGCGTCCGCGCTGCCTGTTGGCGGTGAGGGCGCCCCGCAGGTGAGCGAGGCTTGCGATGGCCGTGCCAGTGCTTGCGGTGACTCAGAAGATACTCCCCCTCCCCTACCCCCTCCCCCCATGTTTTTATGTAAGTGCTGAATATAAAGGACTTGCGACGAAAAAACACGTAAGTGCTGATTATAAAGGACTTGGCTACCGTTTGTTTTCAATGAGATACGCAAAATGCGCGAGGAGTCTGTAACTGCTGATTCTAAAGGGGTTGTGGGCGCGCTAAGTCCTTTGCTGTGTATCAGTTTTGAGTTGCACAAAAATGGTGCAAGTTTGGGGAGGGCGGAGGGGGAGATTACAATCGCAGCTGGGGGCGGATCAACGCGCATTGGCGGCCCCTCGATTCGCCCCTTGTAGGGCGCGCTCGGGACTCGCCCCGGAAAGGCATCCGGGATGCAAAAAGCGCACATCCTTGGCCGGATTCGAGGAGACAGGGATCGAGGAATTGAAATGGGAATCAGGCCGGGGTTGGGGACGACCAACACGGAGCAGGATAGCAGGGAGTGTCGAGGGCGTCAATAAAGAAGTGTGTTAACTTCTGTGGAAAGTATTTCGAATGGGGCGTGGGGGAACTTCCGAAAAATCCTCGTCTTTGCAAACTGCGCAAATGTGGGGCACCCGCCGCCCGCCACTGATACTCAATTGGAAATAGCTCTAGCAGTGGTCAATACGCTCCAAGCGGCTATAATGGCCCGGTTCCCCGCGCCGGTATTCCGTGAAATCGTGAAACGACCCGTTGTGGGAGAAAGGAAGGGCGAAATGCGGGCCAGAATTTTCGCTGCTTGTGTATTGGGCTGCTTGACTTTCGTGGGCCTCTTGATGTCGCGGGGGGAGCTACTCGGAAGCCAGACGAAGTCGCAGTCCGTCACCATCAAAGGAATAATCACCAATCTCGCGGAAGCGAAGCAACTGATTACAAGCGATACGTACCTCCAGCTGGCACCCCTTGGGCGCGGGGGGAACGTCAGTGCCGTCTACGATGGCGCGGGCCGCGTCTTCATCGATTCGAACCTGCCGAAGACTTCGATGCCCGCGACGGGGTCAACTGGGGCCTTCTCGTTCGATTGCAAGGATCTCGATCAGGGCACCACATACGTGGTGGCAGTTCAGTTGTCGGCGGTAAACCATGTTGTCCTCCTCGAGAAGCGCCACCAGCTCCTGCGGATTCGGGTCTCCAAAAACACCGGGCCCACAATCGACGTCGGTGAAGTCGAAATACCGGTTCAGCAACGCTGAGGCCTGCACGCGTTTTGGGTGGTCCTGGTGTTCCGGGAGCTGCGTGTCGCCGTCCGTCCCCGAGCGCGATAGGCCTAAAGCCAGCCGCGCTCCCGGCTTCGCGTCCCGCGGAGCGGGGGTGTACCTGTGGTGGCCGGGCTGTTTCCCAAGGCGAGCATCATCGGCCGCTCTTTGGGGCTCCCTGCGGCGGGTTCGGCGAGGGAAGGTCGGTGTTGACCTCTATTGTCACGGGGGCGCTTCCGGCACTGGGTATGTGCAGTTTCAGAAGTTCTCCGTTTGCTTTGATGGCTCCGATATCCAAGCCAGGCCAATAGAGCCATCCGCTGAAGACAACCAATTGGCTCTCAAAAATGGCAATTTTTGAGCCTGCCATGGCCTCGAAGGGGCCAAGCGATTCAATAAGAGCTAGCTCTACTTGCCCTTGATTCGGACCAGGAAGTCCCTGTCGGGCCGGATCGTAGTTCACGACCTTTCCGTTCAAACCCGGATTGAGACTTGCTGAAAGATTATAGAAAACCACGTATTCTCCAGGCGCCACATTCGGTATCCGGACCTCGCCACGGTCGTTACTGACTCCCGTCAGGGAAGTGTCAATCGTACACTCGTATTTCCCTTCCTTCTTCGGGGCGAGTATGAGTCTGGCCGATGGGACCGGCTTCTTCGACGCCGTGTCGATTACCACGGCGAAAAAATCGTGCCGCCTCGTGCAGGACCACGCAGCGAGCACGCACAGCAGCAATGCCACGCTCGCAATATCTTTTCTTCGCATGTTTCAACCTCCTTGCAAAATTCGGAGCGCGGCGGACGGATCATACCACTTGCAAAGGTCAGCATGAGGTTGCGACAGGCGGCTTCAGAGGCGCACTACGGAACCGCAGAGAGGTCCCTCTCCCGCCTTCGCCAGGCCACGGCGGACAAGCTGTTCGCTGCGCTCCTCGGGATGACATCGGTTGGGCGAGTGCGTGCGGCCGGAAGCGGCGAGGCAATACAGGCGCGCGTCGGGTGTTCGTCGTACGGAAAACCGCGCAGGCAGGAGTGCCTGCGCCACTAAGGCCTGTCTTCGCAGTTCGCCGGAGTTCGTCCCGACGGTCAGCGCGTCAGGGGGACTTCTTTTCGTCAGGAGTGGGAGTGAGAGGAGATGGCCAGGGCTGCGAGTTCGGCTTGCTGGTGGACTTGTGGTGGCAAGCGCGGTAAGAGGATTCGCACAAGAAAACAGCCGGGGCGATTGGCCACCCCGGCTGTTTCCGTCAGTTTCGATGTCAGGATTTGGGACGAGTCGCTTCCCTCGCCCGCCCAGTTGTTCGTTACCTCATGGGAACGGCAGATACGTCCATAAATCGTTGAGGTAGCCTGGAGCGGCGCCTTGGGAGGAGTCAAAGCCCTCTCCGCCAAAGATCCAAACGTAGAAGTTCGGATCCTGTCCGGTGGGTGGGGCGAAGAACAGAGAAGATCCTCTGCGCGCGCCCGCCACATTGTTCACGAAGGGTATCCCGTTGGTGAGGTACTGGCCGTTCTGGTTGGTGTCAGTTGCGCCTTTCCACCAGATCCACTGGCCGGTGCTGTGTTGGTACTCCCAAATGTCGTCCAGAAAGCCCGTGGGATGGGTATTGACGGAGCCGTATCCCCAGCCGCCAAAGAACCAGAGATTGCTAGAGGCGTCGGTCCATGCGACGGAACCCCAGCGGGAGCCGGGAACGTTCGCTGCGCCTGGCAGCGTCTGAGTGCCATACGTGCCGGTCTGGTTTGCCAGGTCGTTACCGGAAACCCAAGTCCACTGGCCGCCGGAGAATTCCCAAAGGTCATTGAGGAGGGCGCCCAGGGGGCTGCCAGTGCCGGCCGAATCGAAACCAAAGCCGCCGAATAGCCAGACCTTCCCGGAAGCATCAACCCAAAGGACGCCATGCTGTCGGCCACCGGGGAAATTGCCCGCAGCCGGTGTTCCCTGGGTGCCGTAAACTCCGTTCTTGTTGCCAAGAGTTGAGCCGGAGACCAAGGTCCACGTTTTCAAAGCAGTGTTATATTTCCACAAGTCGCTGAGCAATCCTGTATTGCCCGCCGAATCGACACCCTGGCCGCCGAATAGCCAGACGTTGCCCACGGAATCCGCAAAGGTTGCCGCAGCCCAGCGTCCGCCGGGAGCATTTGCGACCGTCAGCTGGTTGCCGACCGACGAACCTCCCTGCCAAATCCACTCACCGGTGAAGGTGCCCGCACCGTTGGGGTCCCTGGCACCCGGAATCCATTCCCAGATATCGTTGAGAAGGGAGAAATCCAGTGTCGAGGAGTCGTATCCCTGACCGCCAAACATCCAGAGATTGCCGGAGCCATCGGTCCAAGTGGAACTGCCCCAGCGAGAGCCAGGGGCGCCACCCGAGGAAACGCCCAGAGTGCCGTAAACGCCCGAGACGTTCGTGGCCTCGAGGGGGGTCGACTCTAACCTTCCAGACAGCAGGGACGACGGTCTGATCTTCAAAAACAGGCACATTAGCAGGGACCCAACCGCCTTCTGAAAGGTCGTAAACCCAGAGGTCGTTCAGGAAACCCGGAGGAGTGCTGCCGAGCGGCGAAGGATAGGGTAGGCCTAACCCGCCGAAAAGCCATTTCCTCCCTTGCGCATCGGTCCAGGCCGCCGGAAAGTCTCTGCCGCCCGGCGTGCTGATATTGGGGGGAGGGTCTTGTTCGGGGGAAAGAGCGGCGTGGTCACCACAGCGAGTTGTCGCCGTGTTGGTGGTCGGAACGTACCAAGAAATCCAGTTCCAGTCATTGTGCTGGCAATCCACAAGGACGCCCGATATGTTGCCGGACGCGACGCCTGTATTGTCGAATTCGTTGCAGGGCTGGGGTTGGCTCGACGGGGGAGGAAAACCGAACATCGTAAATGCCCCCGAAGTGATCAGCGTGGGAAATGTGAAGTTCGTGTCGCCGGTGTACATTGAGATTATCTCCGGCATTGTTCTGCAATTCGAGGGTATCCCCGGGCCCTCGATGAGGCCGACGACCGACCCGCCGATCGTGAATTTAGGTTGAGAACAGGAAACCGGACGTTCGTGACGTTGCCGCTGATGGTGCCGCTTGCGTTGGAGACATTGCAGGTCTGCGAAGGACTGGAGGGCTGGTCAGGACCGTACGGCATAGGCCGCGCCGGCAATCAGCGGCGTTGCAAACGTAAAGTTCACGTTACCTGTGCCGGAAACAGGAGATTGTCTTTGCCATTGTCTTGCAAAACGAGGCCTGATCCGTTCAGTCCAGTGACCGATCCGCCGACGGTGAAGATATCACCGCAAACGATTTGAACGCTGGTCACGTTAGCGTGGTCGTGCCGGTGCCGTCGGTCACGCTGCAAGTCTGAATAGGATTTGTGGGCTGCGTTTTCACAGTGACAAGGTAACCGCTGGCTACGGCTGTAGCAAAGGTGAAGGAGCCGTTGGCGCTGATGGCGAGATTGTCCTTGCCGTTATTTTGAAGAACGAGGCCCGTCCCCGTGAGGCCGAGTACGGTGCCCCCGATGGTATAGGGGCCCGGATTCGGAGATCCTCCGGAGCCTGAGGAATTGTTGCGCCAGTTAAACGTATTGGCACAACCCGCCATGCAACATCGCCGATCACCACGACGGCTAAGCCGTCCAGCCGTTTGTCCGCGCGCCAAAGCGTTGCGGGAGGATTCGGATACTTCTCTATGAGGCCCCATAGTTGCCTTTCTCAAACCGGCGTTTCTCGCAGACGAACTTAAAATTTTAGGCCATGGACATTACGCGAATACGGCAATTCAAACGGCTGTGCCAGATTGTGCAATAGCCCTTAGGGAAAGCAGATTTAGTGCTGGGAGCGCGAGGAGATGGCTTGGGCTGTGATTGGGCCTGCTGCTGGATTTGAGGCGAGAAACCGGGCAAGCCGCGGGCGAAAGAATTAACGACAGGGAGATCCTCTGGGCGGCCGATGAAATAAAGGCCACGCAAGGCCTCCCAGACCATATCGCTGCTGGGATCCAGTACCGCATGGGCTCGCCCGCAGTCACCGTGGCGCCGTCCGCGACGACCAGCGATCCAAAGTGCCGGGCACCTGCGAGCGCACTTCGGTCTTCTGATTCCCTTCTACGATACGGCCCACGATGTGCCGGCGTTGACGGTCTCATCGGGCTTTAGCCGCGTGGCGATCGCGCCGCCGGCAGGCGCAATTACCGTGTAAGGCGAAAGCATGCCGACGATTTCATCGTGGCCGGCGGCGTCCGAAAAACGAACAGCCCAACGCAGCATTGCGGCGAACCATCGGATTCCCGTCACCGAGCAGCGTGAGCAGCGCCTGATGGAACGCCGGCGCGGAATTGTCCTGCCCCATGACCCAGGCGGCCGTAAGCCGAACTCGTCGCCACCCAGCGCCGCGACGCGAATGATTTCGGGATACCACTGGCGCGCCGATGCGCGGATGGAGGGATCGGGGTTTTCGATGCGCTGCTCGATTTGCGCGAGCGCATGCTGGGCGTTGCGCGGGTGCTCGTGATCCTCGAGGAATTTTGTGATCTGCGCGTCGTCGAGCGGGCGGCCGAACCAAGTGGCTTGCCAGAAAAGAAACGGCATCAGCACGAAGAGCAGCGCGAGAACAAGCACGGCATAAAGCCAGCGGCGTTTGCTTCTCGGCGGCGAGCCACCGGTGCGAGGACCGGGGCTGTTCGCGCCGTTCTTCGCGGCGACCGGCACCGGATTGCGGCGTAGCAGGCATCAGGCGTGCGGCGCGTAGATCTGGTAGAGCAGAAAATAGACGATGACGCCGGTGAGCGAAACGTAGAGCCAGATGGGCAGGGTGCGGCGGGCAATCGCTTTGTGGCGGTCAAAGCGATGGCGGAGCGCGCGAATCAACGTGACGATCACCAGCGGCACGATTGCGATCGCAAGAATCGTGTGCGAGATGAGAATCGTGAAGTAAACCGGGCGGATTACGCCCTGGCCCGTGAAGCGAATCACGCCGTGACGCACGTGATAGACAACGTAATTCACAAGAAAAATCGCAGAACAGGCGACGGCGGAAAGCATGGCCGTCTTGTGGGCGAGAATGCGGCCGCGGCGGATCATGGCGTAGCCGATGAGGAGCAGAACGCCGCTGGCAGCGTTGAGAACGGCATTCCAGGCTGGGGGAGAGAGCAAGTGCAAAATCCTTCTGGACCGAGAGAAAAAGGCTACTTCGCTTGCGCGGCGGTGTTATCGCCGGAGGCGCTGGAACGGCGCGGCAGCCATCCGGCGTCTTTCAAGAACCACAGGATCATCAGAGTAAAAATACCCGCCATCATCAGACAGACGGCCAGCAGCAACAGCCCATCGAGCGAATCGAACACGTGCGTGATGAACGCGGAGGCGATGCCGAGCAGCGAAAGCGCCACCAGCGCGGCGCACATGCCGAGAATGCTCGAGAGTTCCCTTCTTGTCTTTCATCGCGTGACCCCAGGGACATAACCTGAAACGCAACCGCTGGCTGTTAGCGCGGAATCTTGTCCCACCAAAGCAGGCCGAGCAGCAACGGCAAGTGGAGCACCGTGGCGTGCATCAACCACTTCGCGCGAGCGTTCGTCTTCGACGATTGGGCCCAGAGGCAAATTCCGATCAGCAACAATCCCAGAACGACCGCGCCGAAGAAATAGCGGACGTCCGCCAGGCCGGTCACCGCGGGCAGCAGGCTCACCGGGATCAGGACAGCGGCCGTCAAAAGTATTTGGCGGAACGTGCGGCGGCCCGAATGGTCCACGACCGGCAGCATCTTGATTCCGGCGCGGGCATAGTCTTCGCGATACATCCAGGCGATGGATTGGAAATGCGGGAACTGCCACAGAAATAGAATTGCGAAGAGAATCCACGCATCCAGACCGAGATGCCGCGCGCCGCGGCCCAGCCAATCAGCGGCGGCGCGGCTCCCGGAAACGCGCCGACCATCGTCGCGAGAGTCGTGCGCGGCTTGAGCGGCGTGTAAACCAGCAGATAGCTCGCCGAAGCGGAAACGGCCACCAGGGTGGCAAGCACGTTGGCGGCGAGCCAGAGATAAAGCGTCCCGGCCAGGATGAGCCCTCCGCCGAAGGCCAGAACCTGAAGGGGCTTCAAGACGCCACTCGGCAGCGGGCGCGACGACGTGCGCCGCATGCGCGCATCGGACTCGCGCTCAAGATAGTGGTTCATGGCCGAAGTGCCGGCCGCGACGAGCGTGGTGCCGAAAACGGCCTGCAGCATGCGCAGCCAGTCAAGCGGGCCGCGCGCTGCAAGAGCGTAACCGGCAAGCGTGGTGAGGACGACAAGAAAAGAGACGTCCGGCTTCGTCAGCGCGAGATACGCCATCGAGCGCGTTTGCGCGGGAACCGCAACAACCGGCGCGCTGCTCATGCGGTCTGCTCGCTTCCCTGCCGGCTCGCGGCTGGTCCAGCCGCGCCGCCGCCCGCGAGCGCGGCGCTCGCCACGGGCCTCAGAAGGCGACGACAAACCAGCGCCGTGACAATAGTGGATGCGAGCACCAGCGCGCCCGTGACGGTGTGAATGACGGTGAGAGCGACCGTGATGCCGATGGGTTGCGGAAACTCGGCGGCATACACGCGCGACCACCAGGCCGCGCCGCCGAGCAAGAGTTGCAACCGATCAGGATGTGCAGCGCGAGGGCGCAGCCCCGGAAAGCGCGCACGCCGCCGAACCGGCGCTTGAGTTTTCCGGCGAGCGCAAAAATCAGGAGCGTGACGACCACGGCGCCGATCAAATGCGGAATGATGCCGAAGGCTTTGTGCCGGAACGCGGCACCAAGAATCAATTGCAGGAAGACGGCGACGACGGTCACCTGCGCGAGCGTTTCGATGCGGGAGTTCTCCGCGGACTCGACAGGCAGCAGATCCGATTGCCACCACCGGCCGGTGAACATCGCGAGGGACACGGTGAGGCAGAAGAAAATCTGCGCGAGTGTCGCGTGGGCCGCCGACACGGACGAAGGCTGGAAGAACAGCACGGTCGCGCCGCCGAGCAGACCTTGCGCCACGACAGTGGAGAGCGCAGCCACGCCCAACCAGCGGACCCAACGCCTCGGCTCACGCATCTCCAGCCAAATTGCGAGCACAAGGGTCAGCAGGCCCACGGTAGCGGCGATGACGCGATGGCTGAATTCGTAAACGATGCCGCCGACCATCGGCGGGTGCAGTCCGCCGTATGCCAGCGGCCAATCGGGGATCGAAAGGCCGGCGTCGTTCGATGTGACCAGCGCGCCCGCAATCAGCAACAGAAAGGTGCTGCACGCCGTGAACACAGCGAAGCGATGCAGCGCGGCGTTAGGATGCGTGTTCATGACCCAAGTTTGACCGTCAAGAATACACCGTCCGGACGCGGAGGTGTGCCGCAAGTTGCAAAAACAAGACGGGGCGCAGTTTACCGTTCGCGCCCCGCCGCGACTTCCCTTCCATCAGCTTAGCCCGGCGTGACTCAATCACCGCCGGCGGTGGCGTTGAAGACGAAATCCACCGCCTTCGATCTCTTTGGGACCGATGGTCACGGTTTGCGGGGCGCTCGCGCCGTATTGTTCGTGCCACGCGACGACCGTGTAGGTGCCCGGCGGCAGATTCTTCAGTTCGAAGGCGCCGTCCTTGCCGGTGACCTGGAAATACGGATTGTCGAACACGCCGATGTAGGCCTTCATCCACGGATGGACGTTGCACTTCACCGGGATCGCGACTTCCGGGCGCGCGAAGGTCTTATCGATCGGCGAAGCTCCCGGCGGCTGCGATTCGTTCCACTCGCGGTTGGCTTGCGGCTCGGGATGGATATTGTGAGTGGTGGATCGTTGTTGACGACCTCGAGGGTCTGGCCGGCCATGCAGGGCCACGACGTGCGGATGATATTGACAACCCTTCTGCTCGATCGTGGCGGGGGACGACGGCGGGGTGAACGAATAGCCGTCGAGGCCGGACGAAACGTAAACGATGACGTTGGCGAGCGCGCCCTTGTCGCCGGTGATGACGTTCTCGGTGAGCGCGGGCGTCGAGTGCTGGCCGGCACAAGCCGATTCCTGCGACATATTGATGGCCTTCATCTTGGGCGCGGCGCCGTTGAGTGTCACCGTGCCGGTGATTCGCCGGCGGTGGAGGGATCAACGGTTTTTCCAGGCGCCGCGGGTGCGGCCGCCCCGCTTTCCGATTCTTCGGGCTTCTTGCCGCAACCTGTCATTGATGACCACGAGTGTAGCCGCGAGTAGAAAAGACAACTTGTATTTGCGATTCATGACGAGCTACTTCCTCCTGTTTTCATTCCACTAACGCACGCTCCGCGCTGAGACAAATTCCCGCGCGCCCCGCGCCAATCTACTGGCCGGGCCCACCGCCTCCGGAGCGCGCGCCCGGAGCATTCTCTGCTCCTCCGGCGTCAATTCAAACATATATCGCACGAGCAAGTCCGCATGATCGCCCTGGTAGGCTCTCATGGCGGGCGGCAGCGGGCCCGCAAAGACCCAGCGATCCCCTTCCTTGCGGAACAGTCCGGAAGGCATCGAGTGCCGGGAGCGATCTTCGCCGGATTCGGTGACCCATCGCTCGGTCCACGGCGGGCGCAAGCGGTCCTTCGCCAGCAGGAAATTCGGAGCGGTGGCCGTTCTTGTCGTGCGCGGGGACGCCGGTCATGTGGCATTTCAAACAAGGCGCCGCCGGGTTGGTGAATAGATCGCGCGCCATGGCCGATTTCCGCCGTGGTGAGTGGCGCGAGCTTCTGCGGAATGAACGGCTCGGGCCTGGCTCGACATGGCCTCGAAGAATAGCACCAGCTTGCGGATTTCGTCGTCGGAGAAAAAGAACGTCGGCATGCGGACCTGCAGATACTAGCGGACGCCGTTCTCGTTCCGTGTCCGTGGCGCTGAGCGATGGATTCGCGAGAAACCCTTCAGCCATTCGGGATTGACGCGCGCGCCTTCGCTGGTGAGCATCGGCGGCAAATTCGCTTTGTTTTCGGCCCGATACATCGGCAGCGTCTTCAGCACGGAGTTTTGGCCGATGTCAATCTGGTGGCAGCCGATGCAGTTGTACTTCGTGACGATCCACCAGCCCTTTTGAATCGCGTCGCGCTGATCGGCCGGCTTGTACATGTAATCCGGCGGCAGCGAGGATCACGCAGCCGAGCAGGATCGTGGTGAGCGCGTCGACGTCCGTCTTGGTCGAGTTCGGCTTCGGCATGCGCAGGCGATCCATCGGATCGGGCTTGATACTTGCCCGTGTCGAAGACGCCGGGATTCGCCGAGCTTATTCTCGAAGAAGCCCTTCAGTCGTACCACTGTCCACGCGGCAGCGTCGGGTTGCCCGGCGGCAGGATGCCGCGCTTCGCATCTTCGGTGTAGAGCGCGAAATCCAGCCGCTCGATGGGCTTGCTGCCCTCGTTGGTCAGTTCGGTTCCGATGCGGCCTTCGTCTTCGAGGCCGGAGATTTCGTGGCAGCCGGCGCAGCCGTAGTGCTGCACGAGCGCCTTGCCTTTGGCCTTGAGCTGCGGGATCATCCATGAGGTACGGCGCGGGAGGGTAAGTCGCGTCGGCGTGCTTCTGCGTCATCAGGTAACTGGCGATGTCGCGCGATTCCGCCCAGAAAGCCGCAGGCTCGGCATGACGGTCGGCTGCTGCACGACGAGTTCGTGGCCGCTGTCCGGGCATGCGCGAGTGATCGAGATCGAATACAAACGGCAAGCCGGCCTTGGCGTAATCGTCGGGGCCGAGATCGCGCTTCTCGAACGGATCATAGGGGCGCGTGCGCTCGCGCGGATTGTGAATCCAGCGCACGAGATATTCGTAATTTTCCTTCTCGCCGATGCGGCTCAGATTCGCGGCGAAATCGCCGCCCATCACTGTTCGAGCCTTCGCCAATCGAATGGCACGCGAGGCATCCGCGCGATTCGAGCAGCCGCCTTGCCCTTCACTGGATCGCCCGGCGCCTGCTTCGGCAGCGCCGGACCCGGTAATGCCGTATTGCCAGATAAACGCCGCGATGGCCTGGATTTCATCCTGCTGCAAGCGGAACTGCGGCATCTTCGTCGCAGGGCGGAAGTCTGCGTCTGCGCCGAGCCAGTACGGGATCCATTCCTGGCGCAACTTCATGCGGACTTCTTTCAGGTCCGGCCCGACTTTCTTGATCTCCCGCAGCAAGTTGTGCGAGGACTGCTCGAGCGCCTCCGCGCGCGCGTCCATCCGGCTGATCGTCGACCGTGAGGTTCGTCGCTTGCTGGTAGAAACGCGCTGCGGCGTCGTTGTCGCTGGCCAGGTCGCCCTGCTTGTTGAGGCGCGGATTTCGAGCTGGTCCGCGCTTTTTTCGGCGGCGAGTTGAAGAATCTGCTGGCGCGTGGAGACGAGCTGTTCGTCCTGATTGTCGAAGCCCCGATACTGGTGGCAGCCGACGCAACCCTTGATGCGGTAAAGCTCGCGCGCCCGGGTTCAGCACCGGCGCGTGCTCGGTGACCATATCGGAAGCATGGCACTGCTGGCAGCCCGCCTCGTAATTTTCCTTGTAGTACAGCGGCCACAGCCAGTGCTCGTAGCGGCCGTGCGCGCTTTCGACGGTGTCCAGGGCGCGGCCATTTCCGCCGTGGCACGGCGAACAGCCAAATTTCTCGAGCGGATGATACTTCATCAAATCCGGATCGGGATGGCTCGTGAACGGGGCATCGTTATTGTTGGCGAGCTTCAGATCGGCCTTGGTCAGCGTCATCGTGACCGGAACCACCAGCGGGTCCATGCCCATGTGGCACGACTGGCAGCGATCCACCAATCCTACGCCGCCCAAATAATTAATCTTCGCGCCCGATGGATTGACGTTAATTTGCCGCAGCATCACGTCCATCGAACTCACACCCGTGATCAAACCGGCGAGATCGTTGGCGCTAATGCCCGGCAATTTCTCCTTCACGTATTCGTTGAGCGCCTGTTGAGCATCCTTGACCGCCTGATCCGCGTCGCCTTGCTCGGCAACTTTGGCGGCCTTCGCGGCCATCAAGTTCGCGAATAATTGGCTGAGCTGGTCGTAGTTCAGCTTCTGCGCCTGGACGCCGCCGCCGGCGACGGGCATTCGACAACATAAACTTCCGCCTTGGCTTCGTTCAATTCTTTCAGTTTGGAAGCCTTTGCATCCTTGTCGGAAGCGGGAATCTCTCGAGCTGGTAGATCAGCGCTCCGACTTTGCCGCGGGCGCGCTGGAACGCGTCGGTCATGGCCGCTCGCTGCTGATCGAGCAAGTCCATTTCGGCGCTCAGCCGGGCATCCGCCGGAGCCGCCGCATCGGTAGCCGACTTCAGCGCCGCCGCAGCCTCTGGTACTCCGGCGTGGCTTTCATCGCGGCTTCGTCGGCCTTTCGCTGCTTCAATTGCGCCTGGAGATACGGCACATACGCGTGCGATGAAGCGATTCTGGTACGAGAGCCACGGCCGCAAACCGTAAAACTCGTCGTACAGCGACCACGCCACCGTCAGCATCAATAAGAAAAACGGAGATCGAGGATCGCTGGCGCGAGCGGCCGGGTTGTGACCGGATCATCCGGAGGAATCTCAGGCACGCCGTGCCTCCTTGGCAATGGGCGTTAGCATGGCGAAGCCGCGATGGCCTGCTGGACTCAAATGCTGAACCATGGCGTCACCCAGACATACTTAATGACGAACACCAGCCGCAAGACGATCTTGATCGGCAAACTCACCATCAGGACCAAGAACAAGTCCGTGGTTACGATTTGCAGCAGCGACATCCGTTGAAAAATCTTCCGCGCGAACGGAGTCAGCGTCATGAGCCGGTACATCCCGTACGATGCTACGATAAAGAACAGCCCGATCGGGAAAATCCCGAAGATAGTGCGGGCGAGAATCGGAGCGTACGCCGGAGTCACTCCCGGAAGAAATTTGCACCAGCGAGCCGTTGACGCTGAACAGCATCCTGATCCAGATTCCGATTCACCGCGAAATCCACGCGGCTGGCGTCCCAAGTCTGGCCCGGCCAGAACCACATCCATCCTGGGCCGCGGATGAATGTGCCGATGACGATCATCGACACCCAAAGTCCGATAAACCCGACCAAAACGTCCAGATCGCATACTTGCGCTGCCGGTAGGTGTAATAGCCGTTGCCGAGAGGATTCGCATCGATATACGGAATCACCATGAGACCCACGATGATCAGCGTCGGCATCACGACGCCCGCGATCCACGGGTCGAAATAAACCAGCATCTCCTGCAGGCCCAGGAAATACCACGGCGCTTTGGCCGGATTCATCGTGACGTTGGGATTCGACGGCTCCTCGAGCGGCGCATTCAACGTGATGGACCACACCATCAGCAGAACAGTGACGAGAATCGCCGCCACAATTCGATGCGCATCAGGTAAGGCCAGGTGTGGACTTCGCGCTCCCACTTCGGATTCCACGGCTGCGTTTTGCGATACGCGGTTTTCGCGGCGGCGGGATCGGCTTCGAGTTTCTCGATCAGGCGGTCGTTTGCGAGCGCCTGGCGAAAGGCGTACCAGATGTAGAACGGCACAAGAAACAGCAACGCCACAATCGGCACGTTGTCCGGCGCCGAAACGACTTCCCAGATCTGATGCCAGTTCCTAATATCGCGCTCCTCTCGAGCCAAGTTACCAGGATGCGCGGACGTTCATTATCTGCATGCCGCTCGGGCCGCATAATCACCGGCCGCGGACCCTTCTCTTCCTTGATTTCCGATTCCAGCATGACCGGCGCGGGTCCGGAAATTCCGCCATCCTTACGCACGCGCCAGAAATGAACGCCCATGAACACCGCAGCGATCAGCGGAATCGCGATGCAATGCCAGATGTAAGCGCGCAAAAGTGCGTTGGCATCCACGATCGAACCGCCCAGCAACGCGAATCGCACGTCGTTGTACGGCGTCATTCCCAGCTGCGCGCCGAACGGGCCTTCATTTCCTAACAAGGGCGTGGCGCGCGCCATGTTCGTGCCCACCGTGACGGCCCAGAATCCCAATTGATCGTCCGGAAGCAGATAGCCGGTGAAAGAAAGCAGCATCGTCAGCACCATCAGCAACACGCCCACGCACCAATTGAATTCCCGCGGCCTCTTGTAAGAGCCCGTCAGGAACACGCGGAACATGTGCAGCCACACCGCGATGATCATCAAGTGCGCGGCCCAGCGGTGCATATTGCGCAGCAACTTGCCGAAAGGCACGTCGTTTTCGAGATACAAAATGTCGCGGAAGGCCTGCACCTTCGTGGGTGGTAATAGAACATCAGCAGCACGCCGGTGAAGGTCAGCACGATGAACAGATAGAACGTGATTCCGCCCATGCCCCACGTGAAGTTGTACTTGGTCGGCATCGCGATTGACTTTGGCCGGATGCAGATGGAAGAAAACGTTGGTCAGGACGCGAGAGAGCGCGGTTGCGGGGTTCTTCGTCGTGCTTGACGCGAAAGATCGAGCGATAGAGCTGTGTCTTTTCCGGGTCTTTCAACCCCTCGATTTCCTGCTTGCCCTTTACCTTGACGGTCTCTTTGAGGCCCTTCACGTCCTCACGGACGCGATCCACAACCCCGGGCTTCTTCCCTTCGCCGTTCTCTTCCGGCATTCTGCCCCCTCCGTCGAAATCTTCACTGCGCAACAACTCGGCGCAACGCGCCCGCCCCGCCAGGGCCAGGCTCAGACGCTCAGAAACGCACCTGGGTCATTGAATTGATTCACGCCCGCGCGCGGATCGTCCATAAAAAGCCGGCTGGTATCCACGATGATCTTTCCCGTCGCGTCCAGCTCGCATGTGCGCCCGGTCCATCGGACGCGGCGCCGGGCCCTTCGAAATTGACGCCTTCGCTGTCGTATCCGCTGCCGTGGCACGGGCACTTGAATTTGTTCTCGCGCGGGCTTCCACTCGGGCGTGCATCCCAGGTGCGTGCAGCGCGCGTAGATCACAAAGAGGCGGCCCGGTTCCCTGCACCACCCAGATGCGATTGGTCATCAGGAAACGCTGATCGATTCCAATATCGAAATCAGCGGGATAGCCGATGGAAAAGACGGTGTTCGGTTCGTACAAGCGCGCGCGGAAAGAAAAATCGCAGGAACATCAGGAAATTGATGCCCAGATAGCCCCAAATACAGGCCCAAATCAGCCTGCGGCGCCCCCTGTCGGGAGAGTCGGCGGACTTTTGCGGCACGCCGGCTTTTGCGGCGGGCTTGGCTGGTGTGGCTGGCGCTGCGGGAGCAGCCGCAGGCGGCGGAGTTCCTCCTGCCGCAGGCGCGGGTGAATCTGGAGCTCCAGCCGGCTTCCCTTCTCCGGGGTCAAGCATTAGGGCGCGTCACCCCCACAGTGACAGACATCGAATCGGGCAAAAACCGAACTGGAATTTATAATATTCAGCGGAAGCAGTGTCAAGGCGATTCGGCAAGCTGTATGATCTCGACCAGGGAGAAGAAGGACAGCCGGGGGAGCTTGTAAGATCGCTAGCCGCCGGCGAGTGTGAGAGGTCAGGACCGAGCATGAGCCAGATAGCGAGCACCATTCCCAGAGTCCGAGATATCAGCGCATTGGAGTTGAAGGTCAGCGCCCGCGGCTCGTTGATCCGCTCCTTGTTTGGTTCTGGTTGCCTGTACTGGGCTATTTTGTTCTCCGGCCATACGACGCCGTTCTGGTTCTCGATCCTTACAGTGTCGTCCGTCGGTTTGATCGCTTGGGCGATCCTTCGTGTTCGAGCGACGCGCAATCTCCCCACATCCGCCGCGGACATGGAGCATTGGAGGGCCGTCCGTAAGTTTTACTGGCTCGATGTGGGATTGGAGTGGGGACTGTGTGGCGTCGCGGCGCTCGTTCTAACAGTACGCGGCCGTTTTGACCTGGTACCGCAGACCCTCGGTGTGATCATTGGCGTGCACTATCTCGCGCTGGGAAAAATCTTCCGCATGCAGCAATTCTACTGGACGGGCGGCGTCATGGTCGTCGCAGCGCTTGGTTCGCTCCTGATACACCGCGGCCACATGCGGACTGTCGCCGGGTTCGCGGCTGTTGGCTTGACGCTCTGGCTAACTTGCGTTGCCGTCCTGTGGTTGACCTCTTCGGGAGTTGGCGGTCAAACCAAGACGACTATGCCAAGAACCTGCTGATGACCTTGTCGGGGATGGAACGGATAACCGGAAATTGAGCCACTGCTCAGCCATCTCGCACATCGCTGCGCGCGACTAATTCGCCTCGATTCCGGCCGCGCGGAGCACTAGGTCCGCCAGCGCGGAGATAAAGACGGGCGAATCGCCGACGGCGGCCATCATCTCGAACTTCTCGATTCCAAGACGGCTCGCCTGTTCCCGCGCTTCAATATTGATTTCGTGCAGCGTCTCAATGTGCTCGGTGACGAACGCAATCGGGATGACGAGAAGCTCCTTCTTCCCTTCCTCGGCCAGACGCTCGATGGTGGACGTCAGCGAGGGCGCAAGCCAATGCTGCCGGCCGACTTTGCTCTGGTAGCACAGCGTGAACTCGTTCTCCCACGCGCCGCGTTCCATCACGAGTTTGACGGTCTCCGCCACTTGTTGCGGGTAGGGATCGCCGCGTTCGACGAGCGAGAGCGGCAGTCCGTGCGCGCTGAAAACGAAATGCGCGCCGTCCGGGTCCGCGAAGTGGGATAACGCCGTGGTGATGCGCGCGGCCAGCGCCTCGATGTACAGCGGGTGCGCACAAAAATCGTTGATCTGGTGCACGCGCGGAGCGGGTTCGGCGGGACGGTAAAGCCGATTCCACTCCTTCAAACTGCTGGTCGTGGTCGCGAACGAATATTGCGGATAGAGCGGCAGCAGGACCAGATCCGCGATCGGCGCGGCGCGAACGGCCGCGACCGCCTCGGCCGTGAACGGTTTCCAGTAGCGCATGGCGACGAAACATCGCGCCTCACAATGCGGAGCGAGGGCGCATTCGAGCGCGCGAGCCTGACGCTCGGTCAGCAAGCGAATGGGCGATTGCCCGCCGATGGCGGCGTAGTGCTGCGCCACCACGCGAGACCTGCGATGCGCGATCCACCACGCCAGCGGTTTTCGCGCCAGCCAGGCCCCGGGAAAATTGATGATGTCGGGATCGCAAAACAAACGGTAGAGAAACGGCTCGATGGCCTCGGGCGAGTCCGGCCCGCCCAGTTGGAACAGCACGACTCCGATGCGCTTCCGCTCGCTCATTCGCGGGAAGCCCTGCGCCTACTTCAGGCGGTCCTTCAGGCGCGCGATCTCATTCTGAAGGCGCGCCACGCGGCGCCCGATGCTCAATTGATAGGCAAAGAATACGGCCCATACCGCCATGAACGCTGCAAAGACGCTATTCAGATTCTTCACGCCTGCTCCTTTCAACCGCATGCGCTACGACGCGCGGCGCTCCGCTTCCATGCTCAGACCATCCACTTCCGAACGCAATTTCTCCAGCTGATATCGCTGACGCACCACAACCAGAAACAACATAACAAGCGCTCCCCAGCAGAACAGCAAGACCGCGAGCATCTGCGGATCGAGATATCCGCCATCGCCGATCACGGGTTGCGGATGCTGCGTGCGGAACTGAAACTTCTTGAAGGTCCAGATGGAGAAGTACACCAGCGGCACGTCGAGGCAAGCGAAGATCGCCACCACGGCGGACAGCAATGCACGGCGCTCCGGCTCGTCGACCAGCGTGCGCAGCAGCAGGTAACTCACGTACATCGCCCAGAGCACGAAGGTTGAAGTCGTGCGCGGATCCCAGACCCACCAGTGGCCCCAAACGGGTTTTGCCCAAATGGGCCCCGTGACGAGCCCGATGGTCAAAAACACGGCGCCCAGTTCCGCGGCAGACACGGCCAGCCAGTCCCACTTCGGCGCGCGCGTCTTAAGGTAGGCGATGCTGGCGTAGGTCGTCGTACCAATGGCCACGAAAGCCGTCCAGAAACTCGGCACGTGAAAATAGAATATGCGCTGGATGACACCCATCGTTTTCTCGGTCGGCGCGACAAACAACGCAGCATAGCCCGCCAGCGCCAACCATGCGAAGCTCAAGAGAGTCCAAAGGACGGACAACCCGGAGCCGGATTTTGTGTTTTCGGCCACGCGCCCACTCACTCCTCGAAAAGATATTCTCCGAAAAGCCATGCCGCAGTCAAAAAGATCGCGTCGAACACGACGAGGAAAATCAGCCACACGCTGTCCAAGTATGGCTCCTCGGACAATAGGCCCACCGTCGCCTCCGTGCTGGCGATCAGCACGGGCGCGATGATCGGAAACAGCAACAGCGGAAGCATAAGTTCGCGCAGCCGCGCCTGGGCCGTGATCGCGGAGAAAACGGTTCCCGTGGTGGCCAGTCCCACCGTGCCGAGAAACAGGACGAGCACCAACCGCCCGAGCACCGGCAGGATCGCGAGGTCGTAGAGCGCGGCGAAAATCGGAAGCAGAATCAACTCGACCAGAAACAGAAACAGCGCATTCGCCGCCAGCTTCCCCAGCAGCACGGCAAAAGGCTCGACGGGCGCCATGCGCAACGCCGACAGCGTGTCGTTGGTTCGCTCGCGCACGAACGACGGCTGCAACATCAGCGATCCCGCGAACAAGAATGCGAGCCATAGCAGCCCGGGGCCGAAACGGCGCGCTTCCTCCGCCGACGGATCGAACGTGAAGCTGAAAAGCACGAGGACGAGCAGCACGAACACCAGGGTCGTCGAAAGCAATTCGCGCGAGCGCAGCTCGACGCGCAACTCCTTCGCGAAAATCAGACCGGTGGCGCGCCCGAGGCTCATCGCTCTCCTCGACTCGGGTTCGCCGGCCCGCGTGGGCGCTCCGATCCGACCCGGCCCAAAATTTCGCGCAGATCGCCGCTCTCGCCGGAATCCTCGGCGACGCCGCCGGCTTCCAGCCGAATCGCCCGCGTCACGCCGGCCTGCACTTCCCCGTGGCCGTGCGTGGTCATGAGAATGGTGCATCCCGCGTCGCGCACGCGGGCCACCTCGTTCCCCAGCCACACCTGCCCTTCGGGATCGAGGCCGGTCGCGGGCTCGTCGAGCAGCAGCAGGCGCGGCTGCGTCATCATCGCGCGAGCCAGCGATAGCCGCTGGCGCATGCCGCGGGAAAAGGTGCGGACGAGATCGCGCGCCCGGTCGGAGAGGCCCACGCGTTCGAGTGCTGTTGCGCAGGTTTGCTCCACACTCGGGACGCCGTACAGGCGCGCGAAAAAGCGCAAATTTTCCTGCGCCGTCAATTCGTCGTAGAGAAGCGTCGCATGGGAAACCATTCCGCATCGCGCGTGAATCGCCGACGGCGATTCCGTTCCCTCGCCGCTGATTCTTACTCTTCCGCTGCTCGGCCGCATCAAGAGCGCCGCAATGCGCAGCAGCGTCGTCTTCCCCGACCCGTTCGCGCCCACCAGGGCCACAAATTCACCGGGAGAAATGCTCAGCGTGACGCCGCGCAACGCGAGGCGCATTCCGAACCGCTTCTCGATGTTCTCGAATTGGACGCTGAAGCCCGTGGACATGGGCGATATGACCGGTGTCACGTGGCCGAAGAACTCATCCGCGAAGGAGATCGCGCAGGACCTTCTCCGTTCGAGCGCGTTCGCGGGCGTAATCCTCTTCGGAGATGGTGCCCGCCTGCCGCCGGAGCTCGAGCTTGAACAAATTGTCCTTTAGCGCATCCAGACTCTGGCCGACTTCGCGATTCACCTGCTCCGTTGAAGTGCCCGAGGGCGCGCTCGGCGCCGCATTCGCCACAGCAGTCTGCGCCTCAGGCGAGCGATCGTCCCGAAGCTTCGACCGGCTGGATGGCCGAGGCGTCTGCACCGCAATATCCGCGTCGCCAGCGCTCGCAACAACAGCCGCCGCCGGCCGCCGCCACAGGTACACAAGTCCCAGCGCGAACATCGCCGCAAACCCGCCGACAAGGACCCATCGCAGCGAATCGAGGCGCGTCGGCAGGACCTGCACCGTCTGGCCGGAGTCGCGGCCATTCAGTTGGTCCGCTCCCCCGCCGCCATTCTCCGCACCGCCACCGGCTCCGTTGCCTGCGTTCGTGTCGTCGCTCGGCGGCGGCGCCGTGCCGGAGACGGCGATTTGCACGGGGAAACCGGCCGGCAATTGCCCGTGCGAATAAACGCTGTACCCCTGGTCGCTGCCCGCAGGCTGAAATCCCTCGCTCGAAACCTGCACGGTGGGCGGCGCGGCGATCAACATCTTTTGCGCATCGTAAGGCGAAGCGAGCAGCAGCTTGGCGCTGTTCGAACCGTAAGGAATCTGGTAGGAGATGCGAACACCGTTATCGCCCGGTTGAAAAGCGTAGGCGATCGCGTAGTGGTTCTTCCCCTTGTCAATCGTCCCGAGGACGATGGGCATTCCCGACGGTCCCCACGCCGACACCTGATTCATGTCCGCGCCGTCCGGTACTTGAAATTCGAAGTCGCCTTGCTCGTCGTAGAAAGCGGCCGGCGGCTGCGACTGATTCTCGATCGTATATTCCTCGCCGACCAGGAGCGAGGTTCCGTTCGGCTGGAGGACGATCAGCCGCGAGGTCACCTGCCGCGCCAGCGGACTTTTGGTCTTCTCGTAAACGGTCAAGTCCACGGTATCGCGTCCCGGGGTAAGCGGCTGGTGAAAGTTCACTCCCTGGTAGGCCGCGCGAAGCAGCATCGGCCCCTGCCCGATCGCGGGATAGTCGAAGTGGTAGCGCCCTTGCGAATCCGTCTTCGTGTTGGCAACGACCTGCATGCCGCCCTGCAATTGAATCAGATAGACGTTGACGCCGGCAGCGAGTTTGCCGTTGGTGCCGTTGTGCACCACGCCCGTCACCGTGCCCGCGGACGCGCTCGCGACGACCGCCAGTACGAGCGTAGCGGCAGCCAGGAAATTCAATAGTTTGATCTTCTTCATGTCTGTGATTTCGCCACATCGCGGCGCGGCAGCCGCGCTGGCCCGCCCGTGACCTTCTCCATTTCCGCCAATACCTGGGCGGCTTCGCGTTCGAGAGCGTCTTTCATCTGCTCGTAATCCGGCTCCGCAAACTTGCCGGCACGGTGCTCGAATTTCAAATCCCTCAAATTTTCGTAAATCGCGTCGCGCCGGTCGATCAATTGGTCCAGGCGAGAGCGGTGCGGCGCGGAATCAGCCGGGTCGGGTTGAATCCAAAAGATAAACGCAAGCGTCGCAACCGCAAGGCCCGCGCAGGCGAGCAGCATCACCGAGTCGGAATCGACCGCAAAAGCGATGGCCGCGGTCATTATTCCTCCGTCTCCCGGTCCGCCTGTTTTCGAGCTCGTTCGAGCAGCTCGGCGGAAACCGGGGCCGGGGGAGCCGTCGCGCGCGTGAGCATGCGGCTGCGCCACTGACGGATGGCGAGCACGACGATTCCCAGTCCCATCGCGAAGGCGATGCCCGGCAAGTACCAGGCCAAGCGGTTAAATCCCTTCGCGGGGGGCTCCGCGAGAACGGCCTCGCCATATTCCTGCACGAAAGCCTGCATGATCAAATCATCCGAATCGCCGCTGCCAATCCTCGCATCGAGTTCCTTCATCATCGGCACACTGAGCGGGCAATTAATGTGGTTGCACTGCGTCAGGACCTGCCCGCAACCGCACATGCACATCAACTTGCCGCCGATTCGCTTCGCGCGGTCGGTTTGCTGCGCGCGGACTACCAGCGGAATCGCCGCGGCCAGCAAAGCGATGCCGATCACAGATGCGAGGTATGCGCGGCGAGGTTTCGTCATGTTCGTCATTTTCATCTAGTTGGGGCCTTCACGGCGAGTCACGCGCGCCACGGCGGGTTGCGTGCCCGAGGCGGCGGGTTGCGTCGCCGCGCGCACCACCAGAACCGGCTGGCTATTGGGCATAAGCGCGAGGATAGTTCCCAGGATGACGAAAACGCCTCCCAGCCAAATCCACTTCACCAGCGGATTCAAATACGCATGGATCACGGGCTGGCCGGTATCGTTGCTTCGCCCGGCGTATACGACGTACACGTCTTCCTTCAGCGTCGAATAGATGGCCACCATCGTGCCCGATTCCTGATTGCTCGCGTAGAGGCGCCGTTCGGGATAGAGCATCATCTCCTGCTTGCCGTCGCGATCCACTTCGATCGTGGCGCGCTCGGCGGTGTAGTTCGGGGCGTCGGCGTTGGGCTCGGGAGTCGAGTCGAAATTCTGGCAGACCAGCGTATAGGGGCCGAGTTGCATGGATGCCCCCGGCGCCATTTCCATCTGTTTGTCGCGATTGAACGCCTGGCCGCAAATCCCCATGAACACGAGGACGATCCCGAAATGCACGACGTAGCCGCCGTAACGCCTCGTGTTGCGCATGGTGAGCTGGCCCACGGCGCTCAAGAGATTCGCGCCGGTGCGAGACGCGATCACGCGCGCGCCGCGGTAGAACTCGGATCCGATCGTCAGCACCACGAACACCGACAGAAGCAAACAAACCGATACGTAGAAATCGCGCAGCCCGAACGCGATGGCCACGATCATGACCGTAAACCCGCCCAGAAGCGGCCAGCCGAAGTTCCGCTTCAAGCTTTCCGTGGACGTTTTGCGCCAGGCCAGCAGGGGTCCCACGCCCGTCAGGAACAGCAGGAAGAGCGCAATCGGGATGTTCACACGGTTAAAGAACGGCGGGCCGACGCTGATTTTCGTTCCACGGACCCACTCCGAGAGCACCGGGAAAAGCGTTCCCGAAATCACGGCGATGCACGCCACCAGCAGAATCAGGTTGTTGAAGAGAAAGCTCGATTCGCGCGAGACCACCGAATCGAGCTGATTGTCGCTGCGCAGGTAATCGCGATTCTTCAGGAATGCCACCAGGCAAACCGCAATCACGATAATCAAAAACCCCATGAACCACTGCCCGATCGAAGACTGCGCGAACGCATGCACAGAACTGACCACGCCGCTCCGCGTCAGAAATGTTCCGAAGATGCAGAGCAGGAACGTCGTGAACACCAGCCAGATGTTCCAGACGCGCAGCATCCCCCGTTTCTCCTGCATCATCACCGAGTGCAGGAAGGCGGTCCCCGTCAGCCAGGGCATCAAGGACGCGTTCTCCACCGGGTCCCAGCCCCAGTATCCGCCCCAACCCAGCACGGCGTACGCCCAATGCGCGCCCATCAGGATGCCGATGCTCTGGAAACCCCAGGCGATCATCGTCCAGCGGCGCGTCAGGTGAATCCACTTTTCGCCGGGATAGCGGCCCAGCAGCGCGGCCAGCGCAAACGCGAACGGAATCGTGAAGCCGGTGTAGCCGGAATACAGCATCGGCGGATGGGCCACCATCTCGTGATACTGCAAAAGCGGATTCAAGCCGTTGCCGTCCGGCATCGAAGCCATGTGCAGCGCGCCCGTCGGCCCCGTCACTCCCAACACGTGGAAGGGGCTGGCCACGAAATTGTTGAGCATCAAAAAGAAAAGCTGCACGCCGGCGAGCACCACGCCGACGTAAGGCATCAGCTCCGGATGCTTTCCGCGATACACGAACAGAACCGAAAAAACGTAGATCGATAGGATGAAGCTCCAGAACAGCAGCGAGCCTTGCTGCCCGGACCAGACGGCGGCGACTTTGAAGAAGCCCGGCAGAGCGCGATTGCTGTGCTCGACGACGTAGGCCATCCAGTAGCTGTCGCTGAAGAAGAGGTAAACCAGGGAACCGAACGCGATCCAGATGAGGCCGCAAACGGCCATTCCGGCCTGCCGGGCGCTCTTGACGAGCAGCGGTTTGCGGGTGCGAATGGCCAGGATACCCGCGACCATCGCGTAAATCGCGCAGACAAACGCCAACAGCAGTGCGAAGGAACCGAATAGGTCCAAACAAGCCCCCCATGCCAGCAGAAAAACGTTACGCCCCGGGTTCAGCCCCTGCGCTCAGCTCTTGCTGTTCTGCGAGCCTGCGGCACTAGTGGTCCCGGCTGGAGCGCCGCCGGGCGCCGTTTCGTATTTCGACGCGCACTTCGCCTGGACGTTATCCGCGACGAAGTGTCCGTCGGAAGCCGCGTGGCCCTCGACCAAACACTGGACCCCGTCTTTGAATGTATCCGGGAGCGGGTCCGACCCGACGTAGCTGACCGCCAGCGTCTGGCCTTCCTCCGTCAAGACGAAATCGGTCTCGCCCGTGAGGTGTTGAATGCTGCCGGCCTTGACGTCTCCCCCGACGCGCATGCGCTGATGGAGCGCGGCACCCCGCAAAGTCGAAATCTCTGAAATCGTGTGGTAGTAGGTCTTGCTCTCTCGCGCCCCGACCCAGGCCAGGCACGAAAGCCCCACGAGGATAATTCCCACACCGATCCCGAACTTCACTTTGGGCTTCACGCGTCCCCCAAACGGTTCATTTGATTCGCCGATGATTCTAGCACAAGGCGGGTCCGAGTTCAGGCTTGCAGGGCTTTGGAAACGATGGCGCGAAGTTGCGCGCCAGCTGCCGTATCGCCGAGGGCGGCCGGTGTCAGAGCGTTGCCCGCGTCCAAGACGCGCATCCCCTGCCCTTCTGCCGCCAATCGCGCATGGAGGATCGCCAACTCCGGGGAAAGCAGGACGATTGCTTTGGGCTTGTACGAAAAACGAATGCGTTTGGCAATCGTTGGCCCCAGGCGTGCGATTGCGCCGGGGATCTCCAGTGCCCCGAGCGGGCATTCGCACACGGGCGCCAGGAAGATTCCGAGGCGTTGAAATTCGCCGAGCCGCGATTCGCGAGGCGCCGCGGCGCCGGAAGCCGTCTCCGAAACTGCGATCCCAAACGCGCCGAACACTACATCCAAGGACCGGCCGCCGGAATCCTCCGCCGAAGCATCATAGAAATCCGCTTCGAGCGGCGGCGATGAAATCAGCAGGAGTACATTGATGTGGATTGGACGGAAGCGCGTGGCCCATTCCAGGCGCGCAAGCCTATCGCGGATGTGCTCGGCAGTTGCGGGGCGCGCGCAGCCATCGCAGGAGATTTTGCGGGTCAGCGCTTCGGCCGGCATGCTGGGAATTCTAGCAGACTACGGAGAAAAGGAAGGGGCGCCCGGGCCATTGGCCCTGGCGCCCCAGGTTGCCGATGTCGGACGTAAGGAGGCTCCGGGGTGGTAGGGTGCGCCCGGACACCGGCAATCTTGTCTTGCTTGGAATTCTCCCCGATTCCTTCTCAACCCGAGCTGAGCGAAAAGGTTGCAGCAACACGCCCCAGCTCGGAATCTGCCTCCCCCGGTAAGTATACCACCATGCGAGGTAAGCGAAAACCAGTCCTTTATTTAATTCGAGAAAGTGCCCTCAAAGCTAACGCCTCTGGAGCACCTGCTTCTGTTCCAATTTGGAACGCAGACAAAACTTCAGTTCCGGGCTCATGTCCACGATTTCCATTCCGGCCATTGCCAGGAATTTACAGCTCAGCATTTCCCTCGCCTGGTCATCGTCGGGCAATTTGCAAATGATCCGGCAATATTGGCATTCCTGATTCCAGCAGAAACGGCCGTACGGAATTGTTTCGGGGCTTAGGTATTGCAAACAGCGCAGAACGGTATTCTTTTCGGGGACGAGAACTGTCTGCCCCAGAATCTTGATCTCGATCAGCCGCTCGTACGGACGAAACAGGTCATCCATGAGTGTGCCCAGCCTCCGGCTGCGTTCCACTGCAGGTCATACTAGGCTAAGGCTCTGAGGCAGGAGGGACAACAACTGTGCGCAGAGATGCTGCGAATCAACTAATGCCCGAATAGCGGCATCGAAACCCGGCAAACCTCAACGCGAGGCGGAACCGACGAGCCGGTGGTACTCATGCTCGCCGCTCCCTGCCAGAAACACCCAGATCGTGTAGATGCCCAGCGCCGTCCCGAGCGGAACATGAATGAGTGCCAGGAAGGCGAGAATCAGCGCCAGCGTCCGCGCCCAGGGCTTGCGCTGGAGCAATCCCCATGCCGCCAGAAAACCGGCGGCCGCCTCTGCGATGAAAAAGAACGCCATGACCACAAAAAGCCCCTGCAGGTAGTTCGTGAGATTGCGGGCCTGCTCGAAAGGAATGGTTTGTTGCTGGCTCGGCGTGTAGAACCGGGTGAAAGACAAGTCGCTCAAGGCAATCAGGAAAAAGCCGCTGAATAGCGTAAGCACGGAGACGACCAGCCACAGTGCGGCCACGATGCTGATGTGCTCCGCAACCCGGCCTTTGCGCGGCGTTACCGGCGCAACGGCGGCCAGCGGCCGTCCACAAGCCGCGCAAAACGGCTGGCCCGGCTGAACCGGTCTTCCACAATGGTTGCAGTACATTGAGCCCTCCAAATTCCGTGGCGTGACGAAAAGAACGGGGCCCTAGAACAAATGATTCATTCGACGAATGTTGCCAACTTACTCGCCCTGACCGGCAAAAAATAGTCCCATGCGGCGAAACTTATCGTAGCGTTGCGACAGCATCTCGGCCACAGGCAGGGTTGAAAGTTCCCCTAGCGCGCCTTCCAGAATGGGCCGCAAGAGGTTCGCGGCGGCTTCGTGGTCAACGTGGGCGCCGCCGTCGGGCTCGGGAACGATTCGATCCACGATCCCCATTTCCAGTAGATCCCGCGCGGTGATCCTTAGAGCGGCCGAAGCCAATTCGGCTTTCGCAGCGTCGCGCCAGAGAATGGAGGCGCACCCCTCCGGCGAAATTACCGAGTAGATCGAATTCTCGAGCATGAGCACCCGGTCGCCGATGGCGATCGCCAGCGCGCCGCCGGAGCCTCCTTCGCCCGTGATGGTCACTACAATCGGCACCGGCAACCGCGCCATCTCGCGCAGATTGTGCGCGATCGCCTCGGCTTGGCCGCGCTCCTCCGCGTCGATCCCGGGATACGCGCCGGGTGTATCGATGAACGTCAGTACAGGCCTTCCAAATTTCGCCGCAAGCCGCATCAACCGCAGCGACTTGCGGTAGCCTTCCGGCTTGACCTGGCCGAAATTCCGAGCCACGCGTTGCTTGGTGTCACGACCCTTCTGCTGACCCAGCACCATCACCGCGCGCCCGCGAAACTTCGCCCAGCCCGCCACAAGGGCCGGGTCGTCCCCGTACGCACGGTCGCCGTGCAGCTCGTGGAACTCCTCAAAGAGCAGCCGGAAGAAATCGAGCGTGTGGGGCCGTTGCGCGTGCCGCGCCAATTGGACGCGCTGCCACGCTCCCATGTTCTCGTAGAACTCCCGCTGCAGCTCTTTCACTTCTTCGCGCAGACGAGCGAGATCGTTCCCATCAGCCGGTAGCGCAGCCGCCGTCAACTCCCTGAGCGCCTTGACCTGCCGCTCGAGCTTCTCAATCTCTCGTTTCCGATCAGGTAATTCCATCACGCTCCGCCTTCCAGGCTCACCGCGTCCGCCTCGCACAATTGGCGCACCGCCTGCAAAAGCGCCTCATCCGGCTTCACGCGCTGCTCCGCCCGCAGCGTCGCCACCGAGCCGTCCGGCGAGAGCAGGTCGAACGCCACCGGGCAGGTGCCCGGCTTGCTTGCAAAAAGTTCACGCAACCGGTCGAGCGTGAACTCATCCATCACGTTCAGGTCCACGCGCACGCGCAGCAACTGTTTCCGCGCGGCGCCGTTCGCGATCGACCGCGCTTCCATGCCAATCAGCCGCGTGCCGGCGTCTTCAACCTTCACCCGCGCTTTGACCAGCAACGCCTCCGAACTCTTCAGGATACCTTCGAGCCGCGCAAACGCCTCGGGGAACATCAGCACTTCCGCTCCCGCGGTCATGTCTTGCAGGCTGACGATTCCCCAGCGGTCGCCCCTTTTCGAGCGCATCGGCCTGACCGAGATGACGATGCCCGCGACCGTCACTTCTTCTCCTTCCCGCCGCCCTTCGAGCGTGGCCAAATCGATTGCCCCGATTTCCTTGAGCCTGGCAGTGTGTTTCGCCAGCGGGTGCCCGGAAATGTAGAAGCCCAGCGTGGCGTATTCCGCGGCCAACCGCTCGTGCTCGGGCCACTCGTCCATCTCCGGCAACGGCTCGTCCGCCGGAGCCGTGGCCGCTGCCGCGCCGCCGAACAGCGCGTTCTGGCCGCTGGTCTTCTCGCGCTGGCGCCGCTGTGCGCGCTCGATGGCGTGGTCGATGGCAGCGAGCATTTGCGCGCGAGCCGCGCCCAGCGAATCGAGGGCCCCGGCCTTGATCAAACTCTCCAGCACGCGCCGGTTCAGCAGATGAATGTCCACCGAATCGCAAAATTGATAGAGCGACCGGAATTGTCCCAGCGCCTCGCGCGCCTGCAAAATGCTCTTGACCGCCGATTCCCCGACGTTCTTGATCGCGCGCAAGCCGAAGCGGATCGCGTCGCCCACGGGCGTAAAGTCGACGTCGCTCGAATTCACATCCGGCGGCATCACTGTGATTCCCATTCCGCGCGCCTCGTGAATGTACTTCACGGCCTTTTCCGTGTTGCCCGTTTCCGAGGTCAGCAACGCCGCCATGAATTCGACCGGAAAGTGGGTCTTTAGGTAGGCCGTCTGGTAGGCGAGCAGCGCATACGCGCACGAGTGCGACTTGTTGAAGCCGTACCCGGCAAACTCCGCCATCAAATCAAAAATGCGTTCCGCCTTTTTCGGGGCGACCTTGTTGGCCGCGCAGCCGCTGATGAACTTCTCTCGCTGCGCCGCCATCTCTTCCCTCTTCTTCTTGCCCATCGCGCGGCGCAGAATATCCGCTTCCCCCAGCGAAAAGCCCGCCAGGAGGCTGGCGATCTGCATCACCTGCTCCTGGTAGAGCATCACGCCATACGTTTCCGCGAGAATTCCCTTCAGCTCCGGCAGATCGTAGGCCACCTTTCTTGTGCCGTTCTTCCGCGCGATGAAATCGTCAATCATGCCGCCCTGGATGGGCCCCGGGCGGTAGAGCGCATTGAGCGCCGTCAAATCCTCGAGCCGCGCCGGCTGGTACCGCCGCAGGATGTCGCGCATGCCGTGGGACTCAAATTGGAAGATGGCGGTCGTATCGCCTCGGGCAAATAGCTGGTACGTTCTCGCGTCGTCCAGCGGCAGCGTCTCCAGGTCCAACGTTACGCCCCGGTTCAGCCGGATCAACTCGACGGCGTCGCTCAGCACCGTCAGCGTGGTCAGCCCGAGAAAATCCATCTTCAGCAGGCCGAGCCGCTCGAGCCCGTTCATGTCGTACTGTGTCGTGATTTCATCCCGGTTGGTCTTGTAAAGCGGCACGATCTCGGTGAGCGGCTCCGGCGAGATCACCACGCCCGCCGCGTGCGTCGAAGGATGGCGTACGAGCCCTTCCAGCCGCATGGCAATCTCGAACAGTTCGCGGTATTTCTCGTCGCCATCGAGCATTGCGCGCAATTGCGGCGACTGCCTCTGCGCATCGTCCAACGTGATGTTCAGCTGAGCCGGAATTTGTTTCGCAAGCTTGTCCACTTCGCCGTAGGGCAGATCGAGCGCGCGTCCGACGTCCTTGATGGCCGCTTTCGCCGCCATGGTGCCGAAGGTGATGATCTGCGCGACGTTCGAGCGCCCGTACTTCTGCGTCACGTAATCGATGATTTCACCGCGCCGCCGCATGCAGAAATCGATGTCGATGTCGGGCAGTGAAATCCGTTCGGGATTCAAGAAGCGCTCGAAGAGCAGCCCGTACCGCATCGGGTCCACGTCCGTGATCCGCAGCGCGTAACTCACCAGGCTCCCCGCCGCCGATCCCCGCCCCGGCCCCACCGGCACTTTCTGCGCTCGTGCGTAACGGATGAAATCCCAGACAATCAGGAAATATCCCGCGTAGCGCATCTGCTTGATCATCCGGATTTCATCGGAAAGCCGCCGCTCGTACTCCGCCAACGAAACCTGCAGCCGCCCCTCTGCCGCGAGCGCTTCCAGACGCGGCGCGCGCTCCGCGAATCCTTCGCGGACAATCTTCTCGAAATAGCTGTCGAGCGTGTGCCCTTCCGGCACGCGAAACTCCGGGAAGGCGTTTCGCACCGCTTCGATCTTCACGTTGCAGCGGCTCGCCACGTCCAGCGTTCGTTCCAGCACTTCAGGAATCTCGCGAAACACTTCGGCCATCTGCCGGGCGGTCTTGAAAAAGAACTGGTCGGTCGCGAATTTCATGCGCTGGCCGTCGCTCATCGTCGTGCCGGTCTGGATGCACAGGAGCACTTCCTGCGCGCGCGCGTCCTCCTGCGTCAGGTAGTGGCAATCGTTCGTGGCGATCAGCGGAATTCCCGTCTCGCGGCCCAAGCGGACCAAATCCTTATTCACGCGCTGTTCGATTTCGATACCCTGGTCCTGCACTTCCAGATAGAAATTGCCCTTGCCGAAAATGTCTTGCAGCTTGTACGCCGATTCGCGCGCCTCGTTGTAGCGCTCGCGCATGACGTTCTCCGTCACCGCGCCGCGCAGGCACGCGGAGAGCGCAATCAGTCCGCTGCTGTGCTGCGACAGAAGGTCGTAATCGATTCGCGGCTTGTAATAGAAACCTTCGAGGAATCCTGAAGTCACCAGCTTGATGAGGTTGCGATAACCCGTCTCGTTCTGGCAGAGCAATACGAGGTGGTTCGATCCGCGCTGCCCGGAATCCGCGCTCACGTCGCGCCCCGTGCCTTCCGAGTTCCCGCGATCGAGCCGGCTCCCTCTCGCCACGTACACTTCGCAGCCGATGATCGGCTTCACGCCGCGCGTCGAAGCGATGTGAAAGAACTTCTCCGCCGCGAAGAGATTCCCGTGGTCGGTCACGGCCACGGCCGGCATTTCCCGCCGCGCTGCCTCGTCTACGAGTTCTTCAATTCCGCAGGCGCCGTCGAGAAGGCTGTAGTCCGTGTGGAGGTGCAGATGAACAAATCGGGGGTCCGCCATGTCGGCTCATTCTAATCTCCCGCCCCGAAATATTCTAGACGCAGCACGCACATCGGCGCGCGAAGCAAGAGCTGCAACCTTTAAAACCTCGTTTTCCTTTTTCGCGGTCCTCTCTCCGGCGGGCGCAAGTTCTTCCACGGCAACAGACCAACGGCCAAAAGGATCAGGCCTGTTGCTGCCAAACCCAAGGTCGATCCGCCTTGGTCCGCCCCTATTTTCGGGTCAAGCGGGAAATGCCAATAGCTGCCATGAACGAAAGACAAGAGACCCATTGCGAAAAGACCGAACCCGACAAGAACTGTCAGGATGCGTATCAGCCGGCGTTTCGTTGTCTCGTTCAGTTCCATTGACCCTCAGTCTAATACTTCCTTCAACCGGCGGCCGCCCTGACTCCGCCCGCGACCGGCCCCGCCGCGGTGCCTCGTCTACGAGTTCTTCAATTCCGCAGGCGCCATCAAGAAGGCTGTAGTCCATTCTCCCGCCTGACATTCTTCTAGGCGTTCCGGTAGTGAGGTAGCCGGTCAGCTTCCGGTTTAAATTTGTGTGTGAAGCTGTGGCGGTTATGCCGGCAGCTGCCAGCTCGTGATCTGCTCCCAGGTCCCTGGCAGCTTGTAGGATTTCGCGACGTCCTTGATCGCCGGGCCAACGATCTCAATCTTGCTCAAATCGCCTTCGCCGCGGTCGCCGGCCCGGGTGCAGTACGTCAGATAGCCGATCTTGCTGGCGTCAACACCCATCAGCGCCGCCCCCACGCGGTCCGCGGCAAGCCAATCCATACTGGCGACGCAGACTCGCTGTTCTACCGGCGTGCCATTTATCGGGCCGCTGCCCTCCATGCCCTCGTAGCCATCGATGACCGCCAGATCCGGGTGCAGTTTCGCGGAGAGCGTAAAGAGATTGTAGTTGATGCCGCGCGGTCCACCGCCGTGGATGAGAGGTTTGTCGCTTTTCCCGCTCCAGAATGACGAGTCTTTAATCCCCGACCCTACGACGATATTTTTCAGAGAAAGGGTGACGCCAACCAGTTCGTGCGTCTTGAGTTTGGCGGCGGAAATGATGAAATTGTTGGGATCGAGAATCACCTTGGACACACGGCAAGGATGCGGTTGAAAGTCCTTTTGGTCGATGCAGTATGCAACTTCGTATCCCTGCGTATCGAGGTTCAGCAGCTTGACGCCATACCGGCCCACGAATTTGTTGTAGCCATAATTGGCAAATCCATCGAGAGCCGATCCGTTCGCCGGCGATTCGGCGATCACGACGTTGTTCTTGTCGATGGATCTCAGAAATTCCAGAATACCTTCCAGATTATCGGCGTGCGTGGCGCACAGCGGATTATTGATCATGACGTTGTTGGGCTTCAGGATGACGCGTTTATCCCCAATGGCGGCCGCGATTTCCTGCCTGAAGGGCTCAAGCGCTTTGAACGCCAGGTTGACGCGGTCATTGCCAGTTGTCAGCGAGACGCGGCTTGTGAATCGACTCTTAACTGCGCCCGCCATTTCACCGCCTCGCGCTGAAGGCAAACGCCACGCCACCACCGCCGCGGACCCGCCGATTAGTGAAGTCTTAAGGAAATTTCTACGGGAGGTAGAACACTTTGTCGCCATCTTTTCCCAACCTCCTGCGAGAAGCCATCTCGCGACTGTACGCCTTAACCCAGAAGCGGAACTTGGACCGCCACCCATCGCATCGTATGCTTGCCCGACTGTGGATACAACGGATTTGTCGCTTCGGCAAGAGCAGCTAAATCCTGGCATACGCGGGAGCTGGAAACTGGCCCAGAGCACAGCGGGATGACAGCGAGAGGCCGCGCGCGCCCCGACCAGCACGCTGCGCGCGCGGCGCCTCTCAACCCTTCGGGGCCAGGAAGAGCGGGTAAGCCAGCAACGCGAAACCAATGAACAGAGGTATAAGCCCCACGAGATACACGCCGTCGTTACCCAGCATCACGCGCAGAAAAATCAACAAGGCAAGACCGACCCCGACATTCACCAGCCCGCCGAGCTTCATCCCCGCTGTGCGCCTCGCCGCAGCAATCCTCTCTCTTTCGCGCAGATACTCAAGCGCGGGATTCGCTCCAGCCCCCTGCGTCTCGGCGATCTTCTTCAACGTTTCGCTCTCGTAGTAGACTTCCCGTTCTTTGAGCCGCGTTCCCGACCACGCGCCAACCGCAAGGAACGAAAAAAGCGCCACTGCACCGACTGCCAGGAAGAAAAACAGTGAAATTGCAGGTGCCATCGCGTCCTCCTTTGGACCCTCTTTGTCTTGCACTCGGTATGACAACGCCCAGTAGGCCGCGGTTGCATTTTCTTGCGTCGTCCTGGAAACCAAATAAAATGCAACCGTTGGCCTTACGGCCAGGTCATACCGTATTGGAAGGTCGAAGGAGCGAGACGACGCGTGTCCGCAACTGAGGATCAGGCAGATGTCGATAAGGTGCTCGCCGGAGACGCTTCCGCATTTGAAGGCATCGTTCGCCGCTGGCAGGGGCCCATCGTGAATCTCGCCTATCGCTTTTGCCGCGACCGCGCGCGCGCCGAGGACATGGCCCAAGACGCATTCCTCCGTTCATTTCGCACATTGGCCTCGTGGCGCCGCGAGGCTGCCTTTTCCACCTGGCTCTTCGCGCTCGCCACAAATCTTTTTCGCACCGATCTTCGCCGCATCCCGATTCACCCGCTCCCGCTCGCCGACATCCCCGAATTGCGGGATCCGCGCGCGATCGACGGCGGCCTGGAAGACGAAGATCGCGATCGCGTCGTTCGCGAGGCCGTGTACGCCCTGCCGGCCAAGTATCGCGAAGCGATTCTTCTTTTTTACTTCCATGAGATGGACGTCCCTGCGGCGGCGCGCAGCCTCGCTATGCCCGAAGGCACGTTCAAAGCGAGATTGTTTCGCGGCCGCGAAGTTCTTCGCAGTAAACTAGCCACAGTCCGGGTTTCGCCCGGCCTCGGTGAGGAGATTCCATGACGCGTGACGAATTGGATCGCATTCTCTCGGCCGAAGAGCCCATCGTCCCGTCCTCCGGTTTTGCCGCTTCCGTGATGGACGCGGTCCGCCGCGAAGCCGCGACGCCCCCGCCGATTCCCTTCCCCTGGAAGCGAGCGCTTCCCGGCATTGTGGTTGGCATCGCCGCGCTCGCCGGGCTGATTGTCGCCGGATTCGCGCTGCGCGCTCCCGTGACAGACGGAGCCGGGCCCGCCACCTTTTCCCGGCTCCAATTGCTCGCCGCCGGTCGTCTGGCGGCCCTGAAGGCCGACGATGCCGGCTGGATCGCGTTGACGTTACTTCTGACCTTGGCCTCCGTCTTTTTTTCTTTCCGCGCCACCGGTTCCCGCACCTGACCCAGCCGCCTGCGTTTCTCCCAGGGGGCATGAGGCGATTGCGGCGTTGTCGCGAGGGATGCCGGCTGGCCGGCCGGGAGTGTCCCAAAGAAAACTTGTTTCGCAATTTCGCGAACCGGCGAGATGGGTATAGAATGGGAGTTGTCTTCGAGACGGAAAAGGGAACTCCAGACAAATGTCAGTCCATGTGATGCTGTTCCTCAAACGCTACGACGCACTGCGGAGCATGTGTCCCTGCGCCTGTTGTCGCTTCCCTGAAAAGGGTTGTGGACTGAGCGAGGGGCCTTGGACTACTTGAAGTAACGGGCAAGACAAGGATTCTTCGACGGCCCACGAGCTCTTGATCGTGGGCCGTTTCATTTTGGAAGGCTATTTCACTCTGAAAGTTGAGCCGCGAATCAAATCGAGACACGCGAGGAGGAAGGAATGAAGATTGCGAAAGACATTACCGAGTTGATTGGGAATACCCCGCTGGTGCGTCTGAACAAAGTCACCAGCGGGAGCAAGGCCACGGTGCTGGCTAAACTGGAAAGCTTCAATCCTCACGCCAGCGTCAAGGATCGCATCGGCGTGAGCTTGATTGCGGAGGCGGAGAAAGCGGGGAAAATTCGTCCCGGCAAGACGGTCCTCATCGAGTCCACGAGCGGCAATACCGGGATCGCGCTCGCATTCGTGGCCGCGGTCAAGGGGTACAAGCTGATTCTGACCATGCCCGAGACCATGAGCCTGGAGCGCCGCGTGCTCCTCAAGGCGCTCGGCGCCGACATTGTTCTTACTCCCGGCCCGAAGGGCATGAAAGGGGCCATAGCAAAGGCCGAAGAGCTCCTGGCGGCTGCGCCAAACGGATACATCCTGCAACAATTCGACAATCCTGCAAATCCAAAGATCCACTTCGAGACGACCGGGCCCGAGATATGGAACGACACGGATGGCAAGGTCGATATCCTCATCTCAGGCATCGGGACCGGCGGGACGCTCACGGGCGTGACGGAATACATCAAGCCGCGGAAGCCATCTTTCAAGGCCATCGCCGTCGAACCGACGGAGAGTCCGGTGCTGTCAGGCGGCCAGCCGTCCCCGCACAAGATTCAGGGCCTCGGCGCAGGGTTCGTCCCGAAGGTCCTGCGAACGGACTACATCGCTGAAGTCATTCAGGTCTCGAGCCAGGATTCCATCGAGATGGCCCGCCGATTGGCACTCGAAGAAGGCTTGCTCGTGGGCATTTCCTCGGGGGCTGCCGTGGTCGCCGCGCTTCAAGTCGCAAATCGCGAAGCCAGCGCCGGCAAACTCATCGTGGTGGTGCTACCTGACTACGGCGAACGCTACCTGAGCAGTATCCTCTTTGAAAGTTTGAGGAATGAGGCGCAACAAATGACCGCGGCTACGACATAGCTTGGGGCAGCCATGCTGAAATCCGTACGAGAAGATATCCGATCGGTGTTCGAGCGCGACCCGGCGGCCAAATCGGTCGTGGAGGTCGTTGTTTGCTATTCGGGCTTGCACGCGGTCTGGTTCTACCGCCTGAATCACGGACTCTGGAAACTTCATCTGCGGTTGCTGGCGCGGGCGCTTTCGCAATTCGCAAGGCTGCTCACGGGGATCGAAATCCATCCGGCGGCGCAGATTGGGCGCCGGTTCTTCATCGATCACGGGATGGGCGTGGTGATCGGGGAGACCTCAATCGTCGGCGATGATGTGACGCTGTACCAGGGCGTCACGCTGGGCGGCACCGGCAAGGAAAAGGGCAAGCGGCATCCCACGATCGGAAGCAACGTCGTGATTGGCTCGGGCGCAAAGGTCCTGGGCGACATCCGTGTCGGGGACCGCTGCCGGATCGGCGCGGGCTCCGTTGTGCTCAGAGATGTCCCGGACGATTCCACGGTTGTGGGCGTTCCCGGGCACATCGTCTTCCAAAACGGCCAGCGCGTTGTGATCACCGATCCGAAGCAGATCAACGATCCGCTTTCCGCTGCCCTTTCCGTCGTGGCGGCCCAGGTGAAAGACTTGCGACGGCGCGTGCAGCACCTGGAGGGCGTTGAATTGATCGATGCAGCCGCTTCGGCCGAACTACAATCCATTTCGGACGAGTTGCAGGCGATTATCGAAATCGACTACCAAATCTAGTTTTGCGTGGAGACGAACTCTGCGGCGGCCTCCAGGCTGCGTCACCCAAACCATTCACTGCGGTACGCCACCCACCAACTGAAATACAAGATCGGGATCGTCGCCAACACCGCCCAAGGCCAGATGGGCAGCGCGAAATCCGCGACCAAGCCGAGGACGGTAAACGTCCCCCAGAAGACCTTCTTCTCCATGCCCTGATTTTAGTCCTCGCGGCTCTCCTCTTCCCCACAATCCCTAATGCCGCCCCCAAAGCAGCACCTCCGGCCCCGACGCATGGCTATAATGCTCGATGCAGGAGGCCGGTGCGTCCGGCGCAGCGGCAGACCGGAGAACAAGCCGAGGAAAGGACCGGAAATCCTATGAGTTCCGTCTCTCAATACAATCTCAGGCCCGCGAGAGGTCCCGCGAGCATCGTGTTGATCCGGCTCGCAGTCGGACTCATCTTTCTGACGCAGGGCATTCTGAAATTCACCGATCCCAATCTGGGCGTTGCACGCTTCACAAGGATCGGGTTTCCTCACCCTTTCTTCACGGCGAATTTTGTGGGAGCGTTCGAGATTGCGTGCGGCTGCCTGGTTCTGCTCGGACTGTGGACACGCCTGGCCGCGACTCCCCTGCTGATCGTGATCCTGACCGCAATCTCGACGACGAAGATTCCTGAGCTCCATCGCGCCAATCAGGGAGTCTGGTACATGGTGAGCGATGCCCGCACCGATTTCGCGATGCTGTGTTCGCTCCTGCTCTTGATTGTCATAGGCGGCGGAGCCTGGTCCTTCGACGCGCGCCGCGGGCCAAAACCCTAGCGATCCGTCAGCGTCGCCGGCCCACCGCTAGGAAACTTCGGCGGAAGTGGGGTCGAACATGGTTCGGATGATGGCCACGGAATTGGCCGGGAATCCGCCCTGGCGAGCGTGCTCGCGAACGGCCGCTTCATCGGGCGCAATGTAGACGCAATAAATCTTGTCGTCGGTGACGTAGCTTTCGACCCACTGCACCTTCGGCAACCCGCGCAGGACGCTGCAAGATTTCTGTGCAACGGTTTGAAGCTGCGCGGCACTGAGCTTCCCCGCCCCGGGAATCTCGCGTTCGATCATGAACTTCGGCATGGCGCCTCCCTCCCAATAGCTTGAAGTGAAATCTCGCTCACGGCCCGAAAGAAGCGGGATTATACGCGCATCCCGCCCGTTCGCAAAATCGCATAAAGATTTTCGCGGGTGCGGTGACCGAAAACTCCAGCGCCCGAGGCGCGGCAGAAGTTAACCTGCCGCTCGCGGAGAACGCTCGTGGTTCACCCCAGTACGGGGGTGAACCGTGCCAGGCGAACCCGCCGGGCGGGCGGCGGAGCTGGGCGCTCGACACGCGCCGAGCCAGGAACTGCCGCCCGCGCCCCTTCCCCCTAGCGGGGGTTCGGCCGGGGCCAGCCGCATTGACCTCCGTTCATTTTGAGTCGGCAATCCTTGCCGCCAAACTCAGTTCCTTACTCGCCTGAACGAGCAAGGTCTTGGCGTTTGCGGCGTGGTTCTCCATATCAAAATTGTTTTGCTCCTGGGCCACGCCGATAAAATCCCAGGCCTGCGAAATATGCGTCTGTGCCGCGGCGATGTTCGGGTTGATCCTTGGATTGACGTCCCTGAGAGGCCTTTCTTCCGCGTACAATACGCCGACTACAAGTAACCCCAACACGAACAAGACTCGCAGCACTGAACTCGGTCGAACCATCTTTTCCTCCTTGAAAGTTGTACGTAAGAATTCCCGGCTCCCGGGTCGGAAGCGGCGGGCACTATACACGAGAAGTCTGCTTTTCGGGTGAAAAATGGCGGCGGGATATTGAGGGCTTTCCGTGTTGGCTCTTAGTTCCCCGATGGAAGCTGGGCCATCCGCCTTATTGGGGGGGCGTTTCTCGGGAAGTCTTTCAGGAGTCCGAGCCGCACCAAACTTTCGGCCGTGGCGACGATGGACTCCTCTCGCGAGCGCGCCGACCAGCCCAGCAGGCGCTTGGCTTTTTCGTTGGTGGCGTTCTTCATCTTGCCGAGTTCGGGCAGGATTACCTTCACGGCCGGATCGCGCAGCGCGGCAAGACGCACCAGCCAATTGGGCAATTGCCGGGCCGGCACTCTCTTGGCGGACTCACCCATGCGGGCCTTCAGCACCTTGGCAATCTCGAGCATCGACATAAAATCGTCGGCGACGGCCAGAAAACGTTCACCCTTGGCGGCGGGATGAGTCATGGCGCGGATGTGCAGGTCGGCAACGTCGCGCACATCCACGACGCCGAAATAAAGCTTCGGGCAACCTGGTATGGCGCCGTTCATCAGGCGCTGCACGATGAGGATTGAAGTCGAATAGTCGGGCCCCAGCACGGGACCGAGCACGGCCACCGGATTCACGACGGATAGCTCGAGGGCGCCGCCCTCTTTGGCGATGAAATCCCAAGCCGCGCGTTCGGCCAAAGTCTTCGATTTCACGTAGGCGTAGACGCCGTCGCCATTGGGGTCCGTCCAGTCCGTCTCGTTGAATGGCGCGTTGTGCGTTCCGTGGCCGTAGCCGATCGCCGCGAACGAAGAGGTCAGCACCACGCGCTTGACGCCGGCGTCGCGTGAGGCCCGCAGCACGCGGAGCGCGCCTTCGCGCGCGGGAATAATCAGCTCGTCCTCGTCGTTGGGCGTGCTTGGGGGAAAAGGCGACGCGACGTGCAGCACGTAATCGCACCCGGCGACAGCGTCCGGCCAACCCGCGTCGCTCAGGAGATCGGCGGCGAAGAATGGCAAGCGATCGCCGGGCTCGGCTCCGCCTTCCTTCAGCAAAGCGCGCACGTCGCCCTCGCGCTTCGAGCTCCGAACCGTCGTGCGAACCTGATGCCCCGCGGCCAGAAGTTGCAAGATGCAATGGCTGCCGATGAAGCCCGACCCGCCCGTAACCAGGATTGTGCTCATTGCGGTTCCCGAAACGGCAGTATTGTAAGCGCATCCCGCCCGTTCGCGACATCGCAATGCGATTATCGGAGCCGGGCGTGAAGCTCCCGCCTCCGGAAAGGCTGGTCTACCCGCCCTCGCTTTTGATCTGAGCGTGGTGTGTGCCCACGGGTCTAGGGTTATGCTGGGTGGCGCTTGTCGTGCTCCATCAATCCAAGCGTCTGCCTGGCCGGGTCTTCATGAATGCTTTTCTTGATTGCAGCGCGCAGGTTGCGGGCGTTGCTCACGGCGATTCCGATTCTCTTTTCTCCCGCCTCTGCCATTTCGGCGTTCAGTCCCACCATCGGCGCCAGCAGGATCGCCGCTCCCACAAAGATCAACTCGTCTTCGGACATGATTGTCCTCCCCGGCTCTTATCTGAAATTGTCCCCGAATGGATTCCGGACAATCGAGAACACGCTAGAAACATTGAACGGAAAGAGACGCTATCACATCCGAACCTCACTGGGATGTCTCAAACTGTTCATACCCCATGAGCCCAGGCGAGGAATGCCTCCCGCCTTTCTCCAGCGCGGCGGCGGCTGACGCAAGCTTTGAGGCCGAACTTTCCACTGCTCTTCGTTCTCATCGACGGGCGCGCTGACAAGGCAAGCCGGCCACTCACCTGCGGCATAGCGATGCAGTAGCATCCGCGCGAGCAGAATGTAAGTCACAAGAGATGCGGGCTGAGCCGCGGGTCTCGTGTTACACTACCCGGCCGATCCGCGCCTGATGAGAGGACGTGACATGGAAACTCGTTGGGTGAAAATAAGGATTTTTGGAGACAGCGTTCCCTTCTATGCCTCCGAGACGGACGACTCCACGCTGTCCTATTTGTCCGGAGCTCCTCTTGCTGAAATCTCGCCCGCAACCACCAAGGGCGGGAGACTCCCCACCATCCTGAGTGACGGCCGGCGGGGTTATCTTGCGCCGGACGTGAAAACACTCCAGATTCCTTTGTGGACGATCGCATCCGGTCAAGCCAAGATTTACTCTGAACCTCTCAGCGTATCGCCTGTTGTCGCGGTGCTGAATTCAGGCGCCCTTCTCGAACAGTTTGGCCTGACGACAACCTGTGGCGGAGACACTTGGATACCGGTGAGGCTTGCCGACGGCCGGGATGGCTACGTCGGCTCGAAGGTTAAGGTGGTGAATCAGGGTTCCCAAGTGCGCATACAGAAGAGCCCGGACGATCCTGGAATCCAGTGGCTTTTGAAGGATGGAAAGCTGCGACTTCGTGCCCAGCTGATGAAGACTCCCCGGGAGGCCGCGAAGCGAGACATGCTCATCGGTGGTGCGCTTTGTGTCGGTGGGATCGCCATAACCGTCTTCACCTATTCCCTCGTTTCGGATAGCGGTGGAACCTACCTGATTCTGTGGGGCCCCGCCGTGTTCGGCGCGATTCGATTCTTTAGGGGCTTGATCCGGCTTGGGAGCTCGGGTTAGCGAGTAGTCTAAAGGCCGGCCCCCCGTCCTCGATCGGCAATGCGCGCGACATGGTCCCGAGGTCGGATTGTGCTCGATTGCCCGCTCGTCGCCGATGCTCGGTAACGGACGACTCGCGGCCAAATCCACTTGCCCGGTCAGTTAGATTACCGGTAACTTTAGTCGATCGTGAGGTCAACTGAATTGAAAGCACCCCAACGATTCTTCTTCACCTCCACCGCAGTACTACTGCTTGCCTTGATGGGGCTGCTCGCGGGCGGCGCCGCGAGGCATGAGTCCGTGACGTTCGACGAGTTAGCGCACATCGGCGCCGGCGTGAGCTATCTCCAGAAATTAGATCTGCGGATGAATGAAGAGCATCCGCCGCTGGCGAAAGTCGTGGCCGCGTTGCCGCTGGTTCTCCGAGGGGCGCATGCCGACTATACGCACGTCTCTTGGACGTTCTCCGGCCAAATCTTCCGCGAGTATCTGGGTGAGTGGGTCTTCGGACACTGGTTCCTCATGCGGTGGAATGATCCTCAGTCCACGTTGCTGTGGGCGCGGGTGCCGATGTTGTTGATGACCTTGCTCCTCGGCCTCATTCTCTACCTATGCGGGTCGCGGTTTGGCGGTCCCTGGGGAGGCTTGCTATGCCTCTCTGCCTTCGTGACCATGCCGGCCTTTCTCGCCTTCGGCCCGCTCGTGATCACGGACATCGCGGTCACGCTCTTCTGGGTGCTGACGATTTGGCAATTGCCGAACATGTGGCGCTCTCCCTCGCGCGGCACAGTGGTGAAGTTTGCGCTGGCGCTGGCGGGTGCTTTCCTCTCGAAATTTTCGTCGGGACTGTTGTTCTTCGTCTTCGTGGGTTTTGCGCTGAGTTTACGGTTCAAGCCGCTTCCGAATCAGCCGGTTGAAAAGGCCGAACTGCACCGCTGGCGCCGGCAGGCACGGCGCAATATCGCACGCGGAACTCTCTGGGCCGCACTGTTTGTTTACGTCGTGGATTTCGTTCTGTCCTGGAACCAACCGACCGACACATTCCAGATCATTCCGCACTTCCCCGCTTCGCCGATCCTGCGACGCCTGCTCATGCCGATGTGGATCTACCTGCGCGGCTTGGTCGGCTTTGCGTTCAGTGCCGGGAGCCGGCCCACTTTCATTCTTGGCCATTCTTATCCGCACGGAGTCTGGTTCTATTTCCCCGCGCTCTTCCTGTTGAAATCACAGTTGGCGTTCCTTCTTTTGCTCCTTCTTGCCGTCGCGGCGGCTTTGCTCGCGAAGCGCCGATCACGCCGCGCAACCGGCGATACCCGCCGGCATGGAGATGGAATGGCGCAGCGTCTGGGTTTCCCTGGTCGTTTTCGTTGCGGCCTGCATGCTGAACCGGCTGGACATCAGCATTCGCCATTTCTCGGTGGCGCTGGTGCTTCTCGTGTTACTGCTTGCTCCCCTGCCGCGCATGATGGCGCTACTGAGCGATCGGAAACCGCAAGCGGCGCGCATCGGGAACTGGCTGACAGTTGCGCTGGTGCTGGCCTCCATCGTCACGGCCATTCGCGCTTACCCAAACTATTTTCCATTCTTGAACACGCTCAGCATGGGCCGCCCCGGCTACACCCTGGTCAACGACTCGAATCTCGATTGGAACCAGGCTCTTCCGCAAGTGGAGAGTTTCGTGAGCCAGCGCGGTTGGAAGCACGTGCTCCTGGATGAGTACGGAATTGTGGAGCCTGCCGCTTTCGTTCCCCAGGCGCAGCCTTGGGATTGCCAGAACCCCGCGCCGAAGGATGGAGGGCAGTGGGCTGTGGTCTCCGGCAACTATATGTTCGATGCCGGAAACTGTATTTGGCTCATGGACTATCCGCACCTGGCGCTCGCCGGTGGCAGCATGTACGCCGTGCAACTCCCCGAGGTCATTCCCGCGGCAGGCCAGCCGGGTGGGCCGCCGTTGCCCGCGGACTACCGGTTTATTGGAGGTATGCCACCGGAGACCGGCGGGCTTGCCATGTTCACGAATTCCATTCGCGATCCGCAGCAACTGCAGCCCACCTGGGACCGCCTGATAGCGCGGGGGGAAGAAGAGTACCGCAAGAAATACAAGAAGTAGGAAACGGAACCCGCGTCTGGGATCTTTCTGCCATTCGCAATGTAGGGGCGGAGCTTGCCTCCGCCCGGTGCGACGACGAGCAATTTTCGCAAGTCCCGCCTGCCCCGGGCACGGGGACTTGGTCGGGATGGAGCGCTTGCCCGCCGGAGCCTTGGCGAAGGCGGGACATCTGCTTCCCGTTGTTGGTGAAGAAAGAAAATTCAAAAGCTCCCACCTTTCGCGCTCCGCGAAGCTGTGAAGAAACCCTCAAAATAATTTCAATCATCTCTTGAAAACAAACTGAAGCTGGCTATGCTCGGCGCATGAGCCAAGAAAATACGACGAACAAGCAGCCGTTGATTCGCTTTGTGAACCGGCAACAGATGTGCTGGCGGACGGTGGACGTGGAGCGCCTGATCGGGGAAGACCATCCGGCGCGGGCGATCTGGACGCTGGTGGGACGCTTGGACCTCCGCCGCTTCTACGAGGGCATCGAGAGCAGCGCGGAAGAAGGGGGGCGGCCGGCGATCGATCCGCAACTGCTGATCAGCTTGTGGGTGTACGCCTACAGCCAGGGGATTGGCTCGGCGCGGGAAGTGGCGCGGCGCTGCGAGTACGATCCCGCGTTCCAGTGGCTGACGGGGCTGGAGGAAGTGAACTACCACACGCTGGCGGATTTCCGTGTGGCGAAGCAAAAAGAGTTGGATGAACTGTTCACGCAGGTATTGGCAGCGCTCAGCAAGGAAGGGCTGGTGACGCTGGAGCAGGTCATGCAGGACGGCACGAAGATCCGGGCGGCAGCCAGCCCGAGAAGTTTTCAATGGGAGACTTCGATTCGGGAACATTGGGATCGTGCGCGGCGGCGTGTGGCGGAGATGGGCGATCCGCGAAACGACGAAGGCAGCCCAAGAGTGAAGCAAGCACATGCCAGGGCGCGGCGCGAGCAGCAGGAGCGTTTGGAAAAAGCCCTTGCGGAGTTGGGGAAGCTGCGGGAGAAGAAGCCATGGAAGGATCGCATCAGCGTCACCGAGCCGGAAGCGCGAAGGATGAAACTGCCTGATGGGGGCGTGGCGCTCGGTTACAACGCGCAGATTTCCGCGGATGCGGCACACGGGTTGATTGTGGGCGTAACGGTGACACAGGAAGGAAACGACACCGCCCAGTTACTTCCCGCAGTGGAACGCATCGAACAACGATTGCAACGGAAGCCCGAGCAGATGGTGGCCGACGCGGGCTACACGACGCGAGCAGCGATCGAAGAGATGGCCGAACGAGAGACGGATTTTCTCGGGAGCATGCCGCGAGAAGACGCGACCACAGGGAGAACCGCTCCCCAGCGACTGCCACCGAGCGCTTTCATTTTTCAGCCCGAGACGAATCGCTACGTGTGTCCAGAAGGCAAGTTCTTGCGCCACGAAGGACGCTTGAAAAAGGAGCGAGGACTGGTTTCCCGCCGCTATTTGGCGAGGGCCAAGGATTGTCAGGTCTGCGCGCGCAAGCCAGAGTGCTGTCCGGGAAATCGCAGCGGGGGCCGGGGGATTTTGCGTTTGGAAGAAAGTGCGGCCGTGGTCGCCTTTCGGCGGAGGATGGGAACCGAGGAAGCGCGGGCAAGCTATCGTCGGCGTGGAAGAGTCGTGGAATTTTGTCACGCGTGGATCAAGAGCAAACTGGGCCTGCGACAGTTCCACGTCCGAGGTTTGGTGAAAGTACAGATGGAAATGCTGTGGGCCTGCCTCACCTACAACCTGCAACAGTGGATCCGCTTGCGCAAACCGCTAACCGCGCCAGCCGTGGGATAGATTCAGAAAACGCAAGAGCCAGGAAAAAGAAGGAAACAAAAACGAGCAGAACGGTGCGACCAGACACAATCCCCCGCGCGCCACAAAACCCACGCGCGCAAGAGGTTTCTTCACAGCTTCGCTCCGCGCGAAAAGTGGGCGCACCCGCCTGGCTTTTTGGAGTGCGGTGGCTCGACACCGCTTTGACTTCCCTTCGATCGCCGCGCCGTGACAAGCCGGGCGTATAATGCCCTGCAACAGGAGGGTCAAATCATGCGACTTTCTCTCAAAGGAATGGCGGCTGCCGGCGGGCTGCTGTGGGGCTGCTGCATTTTGTGTCTCGGGCTCATCAACCTTGCGAAGCCGGCCTTTGGGCTGAGCATTCTCGAAGCGGTGAGCTCCGTGTATCCGTGGTTTCACGCGTCGCGGCATCTCGCCGACGTTGTCATTGGCGGAGTCGACGCACTGGTGGACGGAGCGATCGCGGGGCTTTTGTTCGGCTGGCTCTACAATTTTTTCGTGGGTGAGCAGAAGCAAGCCTGAAGATTTAGGTATGCCGCCGCCGCTCGCGGCCTGCCAATGTTGTCATTCTGCTTGCCCGCCGAAGCCTCGGCGAAGGCGGGAGCGTAGAGGCGGCTCTTTCGTCTCCACGTCCGCGCCGCGCGGACGTGCCGCCTCGAAGTCGAAGAATCTCTCTTCGCACCCTCCGCGACTTCGCTCTCTCCGCCTCTCCCGTAGGTCCGACACAAGCGAGCACGGAACGTCCAACCCCAAATCACCGTCCCCAATGTTCAGCAGATTGTTCTGCGTGTTCCCTCGGCTGCGCTCGGGACAGGCTCCGGCGTATTGCTTTGAGTGATTTGCTGTTCGTGAAGAAAGAAAACCTAAAAGCTCCCGCCTTTCGTGCAGGGTCCGCGCGAAAAGTGGGGCACGCGTCGGCGAAGCGTAGCGCATCATTGGGCGGTAAATCTCCGGGCCGCCCGGGCGCTGCCGCAGCCTTCGGGGTTGAACTTTGGGTGTCCTTCGTGCTCATCGGCGGACGCGCTGAAGAGCCAAGTCAGCCGCTCACCGTCGGAGCAGCGGAGTGGTATCATGCGCACGCGCAAAATGTGAGTCACAAGACATGCGGGAAGGTTGCGCCTCCCGCCCGACAACGTCATAGAGGGTGGCCCACTCGCCCAAAACGGTGATTTCCGTGGACAAGAAATTGACAAATCCATCCGGGTATCAAGCCTCAGAAGAGGAAGTAACGAAGATAGCCAAGGAGCTCGAGGCCGTTGCTGTGGGCGGACTGCTCGAGAAACTAAGTGAAGTCGACCTGAAGGCAGGCGAGTTTGAAGCATTCTTTCGTGAACTTCTGGGTGAGTCAGATGCAGTTCTGGCAATCGTAGCTTGGTCATACATTGATGATCGGCTTCGGGATTTGTTCTCGCATGTCATCAATCCACAAATCACGGGTGGCTCTAAGAGCCTCTTTGGAGCCCTTGGTCCTTTGGGGTCATCGAGCGCACGAATACAAATGGCCGCTGCCCTGTACTGGCTGGACAAAACCACGTATCTCAATCTTCACTTGATCCGCAAAATTCGAAATGAGTTCGCTCACAAGCCTTTCTCTAGAACTTTCGAAGAAGAACGGATCTCGAATCTCGTGTGCTCGATGGTCGCGACAGAGGAGGTGGCTATCAAGGAGCGACCCCAACTACATCCGATAAGAAGCAGGCAAAGATTTTTTCTACGGACCATGATGACATGCTTGAAGATGATGGCTGAAATGGCTTCCGCGCCGCACGCGACGCGAATGGGCTTGTCGCCGTTCTCGGCACTCCGCGTGGAGTGGGATAGTGTGCCAAGCGGGATCAAGGATTTGCATCGCGCCGCAGCGAAACTCTTTTTTGAGTGTGTTGAGAGTGATCCTGGGCGGAACAAAACGAAACCGTAAAAGGCGTCAATCGAAAACAGAAGAACATTCCATCGCAGAGCACAGGAGCGAAAGGCGGGTGGCGCAGCCCTTGGTTTGAACTTTCGGGCGCCGTTCGCCCTCAGCCACGGGCACGCTGAAAAGCCAAGCCAGCCGCGCACCGGCGGCGGCAATCGATTAGTTGGCTTTCTGAGGCGGAGGCGGATTGATTGTGGCGCCGTCCCAATGTTCGTCGGCCCTGCCGTCCTTGAACCGCCACATGTCAAACCACGCGGTCGTGTACTTCTTCGACGGATCGCGCGGATCGGCGGGCGCGCTGAAAAGCCAAGCCGCCGCTCACCGCCGGCGCAGCGGAGTGGTATCATCCGCACGCGGAGAATGTAATAAACAAGACACCCGGACGGCTGCGCCTCCCGCCGTGCCCCAGGAGCAAACAATGAAAACAAAGGCCCTTGTGCTGGTCATCGCATTGCTGTGCGCTGTCGCGGCGGGCGCGTGTTTTGCGAAGGACAAGGCCGCATATCTGGGCACATGGCACCTGCAGCAGACGGAAGCTTCCATCACCGGCACACATGTTGTCATGGGACCGAGCGGCACACCGGAACTTGCCCTCGATTCGGCGGACGTCCCTCCCTTGGACGTCACCGTTGTTTACGAGGCTGCGGGCGATGCCGTCAAAATTACGGTGGATGGAGTCTACGTGAAGGGGCAGCTCGCCGCGGCGCACTTCGAGTGGACCGGCAAATTCGACGGCATGGATTACCCCGTCACGGGCGATCCCAACGCGGACACGCGGTCGTACAAGATGGTTGATGACCACACTTTCGTGTTAACCCTCAAGAAGGGCGGACAGGTGACTCCCATGGGTCCGGTGACCGTGTCGTTCCACGGCAAGAACTGTACCGTCAAGGCGGACAAAGTAACCGCGACTTACCACAGACAGTAGGCAGCGGGCGCGCCGTGCGTGAAGTGAAAAGGTTAGGCCCCCGCCGCCGCGCTACTCTTCGAGCAAGATGGGGTCGCCCGTCCGCACCTCACCGGCCGCGAGGACCGTCGCGTAAATTCCCGCGCATTTCGCGTGGTTCTGAACGACGCATTTCAGAATCTCCGGGCTGGCCTCACCGGTGGCGGGGTCGAGAGAGATCATCACGCAGCGCTGATCCACTTGCGTGATCGCGATTCTCGCCGTGTCCCCAATGCGAAGAATTCGGCCGACCCATTTCAATTCGTCGAAAGCCCCGGCTTCCGCCAAATCGACGAGCAGATTAGGACGAAACCGCCGCGGATCTTCTTTCGTTTCGCTCTCCTGTGCGATCTGCGCGATCGTCTGCCGGCTGATGAGAGAAACTGGCGCGACATCATAGCAGCCGCGGTAATCGCGCAGCAGAAAGAGCGGCCTCCCCGATCGGGCCTCGAGCGCCTTGCGGAGTTCGTCGCTCCCAACGTCCCAATTCTCGCCGCGGGGCGTCGCCACCGTCACGACCGCCTCCGGCGAACCCGCGTTTTCGATCGACGTTCGGTAATGGAGTAGTTCCGGCAGCTCGCGCGCGGTGAGCCACGGAAATGAGCTGCGCGAGGCCGCTTGAACGAACGCGTAGCGCCGGTCCTCGGCGAATCCCTGAAGAGTCAGAGCTGCGGAAGGCAGCACCTCACCCAACATGGATTTGACGGGGTACCGCGCAAGTTGGCGAATCACAGCTACAGATCGCATGTAATTTCTCCTGGATCCTCAACGTACGCGCGCAGATTATTACCAAAATAGCTGCGATGATCGCAGCGGGTGTCACCGGCTAATCAGGCAAGCAACCGGGGCCGCCGGGCGACCCGCACTCCTTCCACAGCTTTTCCCAATTCCAGAGCCCGGACGTCACACCGATCGGCAGCGGGAATCCGAGTTGATGCGCGAGCATACACACCTGCCCGCGATGGTGGGCCTCGTGAGAGATCATGTAGCACAGCATTTCCACGCCGACCGGCCAAGGCCGGGCCCAGCCGTCTCTGCGAAACTTCTCGACGCGGCCCCGACCACCGCCGAGCGCTTCAGCGAGCATCTCCGCGCAGCGAGCGGCGCTCTCGGTGAGTCCCGCGCGGGCCTGCTGCGGCGTGCAGCGCGCGCGGTTGAGTTGTCGTGGAACTTTCAGGTGCGGAGCCGTAAGCCTGATCCACTTGGTACGCACATTGTGCATGTGCGTGAAGATTGCCGCGATGCTGCGGACCTTGCCGGGCGGCTTGGCTCTCCAGGCGGCAGGGTCAAGACGCTCGATGAGAATCTGGTTCATGCGATCGTTGGCGGCAAAGATCCGGACTGCGGCGCGGCCAAGCTGGGTGTGAGTCTTCTGTTGAGGCGTGGCCACGGCTCCCTGCTCCTTGACCCATCATACTACCGGGCTGCCGGCCATCCGGAAGCAATCCACCTCATGAGCCAGGCGAAATCGGCCGGAGGCGCGGCCCGGATGGCGCCCGGTCTGCCGCCCCACCTGCATACGCGCGGTGGATTTGAAAGCATGAACGACGCGTGCAAGCGTAAGGGATGGGTTGTCAGCGGTAGGGGCGGAGCTTGTCTCCGCCCGCTTTTTCTTGCGCAGCACGACAATCCCATGCAAATGATCCGGCATGATTGCAAAGGCATCGATCGCAACCGAAGGAAGACCATGCGGCAATTCGCGCCACGCCGCTTCTACGATCGCGCCAATCGCGCCGGGGAAGATTTTCGTTCTGCGGATCCCGCCGAACAGCATTGCCCGTCGGAATGCGCAGATCGTGAGGAAGCACGTGCCAGGCCGAGGAATAATCTCACCCCACAAGGCGAATTGTGCGACGCCCAGACTGGCGATACGCCATGGGATTGCAATTTGGTAGAGAAGATGGGCGGAGGCAAGCTCCGCCCCCACAACTGCAACTTCGTCAGGCGACGGCGCCGTTGGAACGCTCGTCTTGCGGGGCCGGTTGGTCCTCGCCGTTTTCGATGGCGTCGGCAACGGCGCGCAGGGTCTCCACGATTTCGATGCGGCTGACGCCGCTTTTGCGGAACTGGAGGCGCAGGCGGAAGGACTCATCCTCCGGCTCGAAATTGAAGAGGAACGGCTGCGGCCTTGGCCCCAAGGACTTCTCTTCCCTGCGCTCGCGGCGGGCTTCGTCGCGCGTCAGGCCGCCCTGCAAAATGCGGTGCAAGGCTTCCGTCATCTTCTTCTCGTTCGGCTGGCGCGCCACCTGCAACAGCAGCGACTTCGACAAGAGTCCGCGCTCAATGCAGCGCCGTCGCAGGCCATCGGGAATTCCGCGCAGGGAGAGCGTCTCGGTCACCGAGGAGCGCGCGCGGCCGATCTTCTTGGCGATATCGTCATGCGTGTAATCGAAATGATCGGCCAGACGCTGCAAGCCGTCGGCCTCCTCGAACGGCGTCAGGTCCTTGCGCTGCAAGTTTTCGATCAGCGCCAGTTCGAGCGTTTCCGCGTCGTCGGCGATTTTCTCGATGCACGGGATTTCGCGCAGACCCGCGGCCTGGGCGGCGTGCCAGCGCCGCTCTCCGGAAATGATGTCGTAGCAATCCTCGCGCGGCACGAACCGGACCAGCAGCGGTTCGAGCACGCCCTTCTCGCGGATGGATTCGGTGAGTTCGCGCAAATCTCCCAGGGCCTTCCGAGGCTGGTCGGGATTCGGCCGGATCTTGGCGAGCGGAATCATGCGGCCCACCGCCGCGCCGCTGAAACTGGTCAGCGACTCGACGTAATGGGCGTCATGCCGCATCTTCAGTGTTACGGGCAATCCGATCCTCTTCGACACGATGGATGACCTCCAGGGCGAACTTCATATATTCCTTGGCGCCGGGCGATTTTGGAGCGTAGGTGAAAATGGTTTCCTTGTAAGCCGGGCTCTCTTCCAGGCGCACGTTCTTGCTGATGCGCGTCTTGAAAAGCACCGAGCCGAATACGGAGCGAATCTGCTCGTGGGTGTCGCGGGAAATGTTCGTGCGCTTGTCGAAGAGCGTGATCAGGACGCCCAGCACCTTGAGCTGCGGGTTCGGACGCGCGCGGATGCGCTCGTAGGTTTCAAGCAGATCGTCGGTCCCCTCGATGGCGAAGTAGGCGGCTTGAATGGGCACGACCAGGTGCGTGGACGCCACCATCGCGTTCACCGTGAGGATGCCGAGCGCGGGAGGCGTATCGATCACGATGTAATCGAACTCTTTTTGCACGGGGACAATCGCGTCCTTCAGTTTGAAGGGCGCGTCGAATTGGCCCGCAAGCTGCTGTTCGAGCTTGGCGAGCGCGAGTTTTGCCGGCACCAGCGAAAGCAGGGGCGTGTGCGTCGGCAGTATGACGGAGGCCAGATCCGCATGATGTTCGCCCAGCACATCGAACATCGAGCCTTGAATTTCGGCGGAATCGAAGAACGCGATGGTCGAATTGGCCTGGGGATCGAGATCGATGAGGAGGGTCCGCTTGCCCCGGTGCGCGACCGCTGCGGCCAGGTTGATTGCGGTGGTGGTCTTTCCGACGCCGCCCTTCTGATTGGCAATCGAGAGGATCGTCGTCATAAGTGCCCGCATAGCGGGCGGACGCACTACCTTCCCGGGACCGCAACCGCGTCCCAATACCTAGTGGTGTTTTTCGTCCGGACCACTAAGCTGGTTCAATCTACCTGCGGAACTGTGCCAGCGCAAGGGAAAAATCGGAACGGGGAGGGAGGTTCCGGGGCCTGCGGACCAGCTACATTTTGTAACGGCCGAGATCGTCGTCGGACAGATTCTCGAGCCACTTCCGCAATTCTTCGCTCGTCGTCTTTTCCGTCACGGCGCTCGACGCGCGTGACGTTCTTCAGCACTTCGTCGTCCACGAAGATCGGGCAATCCACGCGAAGCGCCAGGGCCAGCGCGTCGCTCGGCCGGGAATCAATGGACAGGATCTGGCCCGCCCGCTCGACCCAGATCAGCGCGTAAAACGTGTCATCCTTCAAATCGTTCACGACGACTCTCTGCACGCGGACTTCGAGGCCCAAGAGGACGTTTCGCAGCAGATCGTGGGTCATGGGCCGCGGCGTCTGGACCTTTTCAATTTCCAGGGCGATCGCGTTCGCCTCGTAAACTCCCACCCAGATCGGCAACACCGCGCTTCCGTGGGCGTCCTTGAGGACGACGATTGGCATGTTCGTGACGGGATCCATCATCAGGCCGCGAATCTTCATTTCCACTTCCATCGCCGCCTCCCAGGAAGGTTAGATGACGCGTTCTCCGACAAGGCTGTTCGGCCCGGCCTTGGTGATGCGCACCGAAACGTATTCTCCCAGCAGCACCGGGCCGGCGGAAGCGAAATTTACGACGCGGTTGCTCGAAGTGCGACCCGCCCACTGCCCTTCACGCCGCGACGCGCCGTCGGTCAACACCTCGAACGTCTGGCCGACAAGCTCCGCGTTGCGCGCCTGCTGGATGTCCCGCTGCCGCTGCATCAAGACCGCGAGCCGCGCGGCCTTCTCTTCTTCCGGCACGGCATCGGGAAGGCGCAACGCATCCGTGCTGGGCCGCGGAGAAAACGTGAACGTGAACGCGCCATCGTATTGGACCATATCCATCAGGCTCAGCGTCTCCTCGAAATCCGCGTCGGTCTCGCCCGGGAAGCCGACGATGATGTCCGTGGTCAAACTGATCGCTCGCCGCGCAGATTTGAGCATCGCCACGATTTCCAGATACTCCTCCCGCGTATACGTGCGGCGCATGGCGCGCAATACGCGGGTCGAACCGGACTGCACGGGCAAATGAACGTGGTCACAGAGCTGCGGCGTCGCGTCGATCACCTCGACGATGTCGCGGCCGAAGTCGCGCGGGTGCGAGGTCGTGAAGCGCACGCGCCGGATGCCGGCAACGCCCGCGGCGGCCGCCAGCAACTCGGCGAAACTCATGCGTCGGGACGACGGATCGCGATAGGAATTCACCGTCTGCCCGAGGAATTGAATCTCGGTGAAGCCCGAATCCGCAAGTTGCCGGACTTCCTCGATCACGGACGCGCTCGGACGGCTGCGCTCCGGCCCGCGCGTGAATGGCACAACGCAATACGTGCAGGACTTGTCGCAACCTTCAATGATGGTGACGTAGCCGCGGACCGGACTGTCGCGCCGCGTGAGTTCGGTCTCGAACGTTTCGTCAGTATCCGTATCGAGGCCGGCGACGCGGGGGTTGCCGCCTTCGAGCTCGGCAAGCAGGCCGGGCAGATTGCGGTAACTCGCCGAGCCGCAGACCAGGCTGACCCACGGGGCGCGCTCGAAAATCTCCTCGCCTTCCTGCTGTGCCAGGCACCCCAGAACGCCGATCCACTTCCCCGATCCCTGCATCTGCTTCATGTCGCCGAGGCGCGCGAACACTTTTTGCGCGGCCTTCTCGCGAATGCTGCAGGTGTTGTAGAGGACGAGCTGCGCCTCGCCGGGCGTTTCCACCTGGCGATATCCGCGGCCGAGGAGAAATCCCGCCACCTTCTCCGAATCATGGGCATTCATCTGGCAGCCGAAGGTCTCGAGGTAGAACGTACGGGCGTCCAGGGCGGCTGCCTCGCGTGCCCGGCGCGATTCCGTCGCCGTATCGCACGCGGCGATTGCGCTGTCGGCGATAAGCTCAGCGGCGAAAGTGGGTGCACCACGCCCCGTCAGCGTCTCCAGGCGAACGTCAATAAGCGCGCCCATGGTCTTGGCAGTTCACCCCTTGGCAATTCATCGTATCACAGGCGTGCAGAAGCGGCCGGGCGCCGCGTCATTCGTATCGCAAGGCTTCGATGGGATCGAGCGCCGCCGCTTTGCGCGCCGGATAATAGCCGAAGAAGACGCCAATGACCGCGGAAAACAGAGTGGCGAGAATGACAGACCAGACCGAAACCGACATCGGCCAGCCGAGCCCGCGGGCGAACAGCTCGGAGCCGACAATGCCGCTCAGGACGCCGGCGAGGCCCCCGAGCAGGCTGACCATCACGGATTCGAGCAGGAATTGCGTCTTGACGTTGCCCTCGGTGGCGCCGACCGCCATGCGCACACCGATCTCGCGCGTTCGTTCGGTCACGGAGACCAGCATGATGTTCATGATGCCGATGCCGCCGACGAGCAACGACACGGAAGCGATGCTTGCCAGCATGAACGTGAACGCCTGGCTGGTTTGCGCCTGCGCGTTCAGCACGTCTTGCGGACTGCGGATATTGAAATCATCGGGCTGATTCCAGCGGATTTTGTGCCGCTGGCGCAAGAGGCGCGCGATCTGGTCCTGCGCGATGGGAATGTCCGTGGTGGAATCCACGGAAACGAAAAGATCGTCGAGCCAGGACACGCCCTTCACTTTGTGCATGGCGGTCGAGACGGGCATGATCAGCGTGTCGTCCTGATCCTGGCCGTAGGTCGAAAGGCCTTTTTGCGACAACACCCCGGTCACGATGAATGGCAGGTTTCCGACGCGAATCGTCTCGCCGAGTGGAGGCTGGTTTCCAAAGATGCGGTCGACGACCGTCTGGCCGAGGATGCAGACATTCGCGAGGCCGTCTACGTCCTTCTGTGTGAAGGCGGCACCCGACGCGACGGGCCAACGGCGAATGTCAAAAAAGTCGGGGCCGACGCCGCGATAGCTCGTGCTCCAATTCAAACTGTTGAAAACGACCTGGGCTCTGCCGTCCACCTCACCCGAGGCGCCTTTGACCGTCGTGACGGTCTGTTTGATCGCCGTGGCATCGTCGAGGAGGAGGGTCTTGGTGCCGCCGTTGCCGGTGCGTACGCCATTGACGTTGCGGCCGCCGGCTTCGATCCAAACGAGGTTGTCGCCCAGATTGTCGAGTTGCGCCTGAATTTGCTCGGAACCGCCTTGCCCGATGGCAATCGTGCAAATCACCGCGCCGATGCCGATGGTGATGCCGAGCATGGTCAGCGCGGTGCGCATTTTGTTTCGCGCCAGCGCCGAGGAGGAAACCCGGAGTATGGATTTCAATTGCAAGCGGACTCGTCTCCGATCACCAGTTTAGACGAAATCGTTGAGCAGCAGGTTACGAAATGTCCGGGGCATCCGCGGCGTCCGGCGGGGACGTCAGGCACGCGCCAGGCCGTTGGCCTCCACGCTCCGGAAGCCGGGCCATGTCATTACATCGCATTGCGATATGTGAACCGGGGCAGCCCCATTTGACACCCGGCGCATCCGAATCTTTTGACCGTATCTATGCCGTATGCTACGGTACGAGGGCACGAAGTTTTTCGCCGTTCTGCGGTGAAGGAGACAAACGATTTCACTGATTGCCTGTGTCGCGCTCGCGGGGCCTTTGTCTGGCCTGCTGGAACAGACGGGATGGGTCGCGAGGGTCGTCCTGTTGATTCTTCTTTTCTTTTCCCTCTTCTCCTGGGCCTTGATCTTCCAGAAATCGAACTTGTTCGCCCGCATCCACTCCCGAACCGCGCTTTTTCTGCGGGTCTTCCGCGCGAGCCCCACGCTGCCGGACCCGCGCGCGATCGGCAACACCGGATCGCCGCTCGAGGCCGTGTACGCGGCAGGATTTCGCGAGCTGGACTCTCAATTGCGGGCGAGCAACCCGCACGGAAAATTGACGAGCCTCAACGCGGTGACCGTGAGCATGCAGCTGGCCATCTCGGACGAGGTGCGGAAGCTTGAAAAATTCATGCCCTGGCTTGCGACGACCGGATCGGTGACTCCCTTCATCGGATTGTTCGGCACGGTCTGGGGCGTGATGGATGCGTTTTCCGGACTGGGAGCGGCGGGCGCCGCGAGCTTGCGCGTTGTGGCGCCGGGCATCGCCGAAGCGCTGATCACGACCGCCGCCGGGCTTTTTACTGCGGTTCCGGCCGTCATCGCCTACAACCACTATCTGCACAACATCAAGGATTTCGCCGCGCGGATGGATTACTTCGCACTGGAAGTGGCCGCGCGCATCGAAAAACTGAATCAGCAATGAGCCGCCGGGCGCAGCACCGGAAACAGAAGGACGACCGGCAGCAGACGGAACATTGAAGCCATGCCGCAGCTTTCGCGCGAATCCGGAACCTCGCTCTCGGAGATCAACATCGTTCCGTTTGTGGACGTGATGCTGGTGCTGCTCGTGATCTTCATGATCACGGCTCCGATCCTGCAGTCTGGAATTGAAGTGGACCTGCCGAAGACAAAAACGGTGCAAGAAATCGACCAAGAGCGCCTCGTGGTAACGGTGGACCGCGCGCAGCGGATTTATCTCGGCAACGACCCGGTGAACATCCACGATCTGGGCGCCAAGATTCACGCGCAGATGAAAGGCGAGCAAGCCGTCTTCCTGCGCTGCGACGAGACGGTGCCCTTCGGAAGTTTCGCGACCGTGGTGGACGCGCTACGCCAAGCGGGAATTCAAAACATCAGCATCGTGACCGAGCCGCTCAGTTCGCGTCCGAAGGTGGAATGAACGCATGTCCGCACACGCCATCCAACCCGGAGGTGACCGGCTGACCGGGCCCCTGGTATTGTCCGCGGCATTTCACTGCGCGCTTTTGACTTCGCTCATCTTGTCTTCCTTCTTCAACAATCCGGGGACAGGCTGGGGAAGCCAGGGTGGAGGAGGCGCCGTAACCGTTGGGCTGGTGGGCAGCCTTTCCGGCGTGCCGCTTCCCCGCCCCGACACGGTTACGACGAACCGGGTGGTGGACACTTCCCAGGGCCTCTACAAAGCCGAGCCCAAGCCGAAGGAAACGGACACAGCGGTGGCAAAAGTCCCGGAATTCAACAAAGAAAAGCAGCCGCACTACGTGACGCGTCCTTCGCGCACGTTGGAAGACACGACGCCCCCGCCGCAGAACGCCGTGCCATACGGGCAGGGCGGCGCGCCGTCGGTTCCCTATTCGCAGTTCACGATGGCGGGCGCGTCGCAGGGGGCGCTGGAGTTTGGCGGGCCGAGCGGCGGTGACTTCCTGGGGCGGTTCCCGACTTATGTGGACGCGGTGCGGAACCGCATCAGCAGCAATTGGCTCCAATCCACGGTGGATCCTTCGGTGCGCTGGGCGCCGCGGGCGGATTTCACGTTTCAGATCCTGCGCGACGGCAGTATCGTGAACGTGCAAAAACTGCAGTCGAGCGGAAACGCTTCCGTGGACAATTCGGCGCTGCGCGCGATCCAAAGCTCCAATCCGCTCGCGCGACTGCCGTCGGAGTATTCCGGATCGAGCGTGACGGTGGAATTCTGGTTTGATTTCCGGCGCTGACGCGGGGAAGGCCAGCAAGCCGGCGGTAATTCAGGGGGAAGCATTGAACGCCACGATGCCTGGAGAACGGATTCATGGGCGAATTTGCCGGCTTGCAATTCTTCTGAGCGGCTTACTGGGCAGTCTGCTGCTCGGGGCGGCCGCGCGACCCCTTTCGGCGCAGGATTGGTTCAAGACCGGAACAGGCATGGGCGTAAACAAGGCGCGCCTCGGCGTGGCGGACTGGGCGGCGCGCAATCCGGATTCGCAAGTACTCACCACGGACTTCGCGGACACCGTGCGCGCGGATCTCGATTACAGCGGCATTGTGGACGTTGTCAGCAAGAGCTTCAATCCCACCCAATCGCCTTCCCTCCCCGGCGAATTGAACGTGCAGTCGTGGACCGATCCGCCCGCCAACGCGCAACTGGTTGCGTACGGGAATCTGACGGTTACCGGCAACAACGTCGAAGTGGACGGCTGGCTCAACGACGTGCGCTCGGCTGGTTTGCCTCCCGTCCTGGGAAAGGTGTATCGCGGCGCGGCGACCGATCCGCAAGTGCGCGAGTTCGCGCATGAATTCGCGGAAGAGATTATCGAGCGCCTTTCCGGCGGCTTGCCGGGGATCGCAACGACGAGGATCGCCTTCGTCAGTTCGCGAAGTGGGAACAAAGAGATTTGGGTGATGGACTACGACGGCGCGAACCAGCAACAGCTCACGCATCTTCGTTCCATCGCTCTGACGCCCCGGTGGTCGCCCGACGGGTCGCGGATCGCCTACACGTGTTATCCGCCCGCGGGAACGTATTTGAGCGCTCAGATTTGCCTGTTCTCGATGCTGACAAACAAGCAGATCGCCTGGCCGCGATACCGCGGAACCAACAGCGCTCCGGCCTGGTCGCCCGACGGAACGAGGATCATGTTTTCCTCCAGCATGTACGGCAATCCCGAGCTGTTTCTGGCGGACGCGAACGGAGGAAGGCCGAAGCGCCTGACCTACTCGGCGGGCGGCAGCACTTCGCCTACGTGGAACCCGAAAACCGGACAGCAGGTGGCGTTTGTAAGCGATCGCGGAGGCACTCCGCAGCTCTATACGATGGACGCGGACGGCGGGAACATCGCAAAACTGGATTTGCCGGACATGGGCTACGTCATCGACCCGGCGTGGTCTCCCAACGGGCAGTTGCTGGCGTTTTCCTGGCGGCGCCCGGACGGAAACTACGATATCTACCTAATGGACGTGGTGTCGCACCAACTGCTGCAACTGACGCGCGATGCGGGGCGGAACGAGCGGCCGAGTTGGGCGCCCGACGGGCGGCACCTCGTATTCGAGTCCACGCGCACCGGCACGCGCCAAATCTGGACGATGCTCGCGGACGGCTCCGAACCGCGGCAGTTGACGACTGCGGGGCAAAATGAATCGCCAAACTGGTCCGGAAGATGAGCGCAGGACGACGCCCGGATTGCGGAACAAGATGATTCGTCGAACTGAAACCCCGGCCCGTTGTACGCTGGAGCGGCGTTCGGCGCGCCTCCCGGACTCGGGCGGACGCCAGGGCGCGGCTACAGCGGGTTTTGACACCGAGAGGAATTGAGACGTATAAGATGAGTCTTCGCTATTCTGATTTCGACTTATGTTGAGTTCAAAGGAGGATGTGAACATGTGGACTCGTTCGTACGGCAAGGCCGCCATCCTGGCCTTATTCGCCATCGCGGTTGTCTCGGCAGGATGCAAGCACCCTCAGGCCACGCCGCCGGCGCCGGCCGCTCCACCCCCTGCCGCCCCGGCGCAACCCACGGTTACGCTGCAATCGTCCAACACGATGATCCAGCAGGGACAACGAACTACGCTGACGTGGTCCTCGACGAACGCAACCAGTTTGACGATTGCGCCTGACGTCGGCACGGTGGCGCCGGAAGGAACGACAACCGTGACGCCGCAGGATTCCGTCACGTATACGATTACGGCCACGGGCCCGGGCGGGAGCGCCACTGCCAGCGTGCGAATCACCGTGTCGGCCCCAACACCCCCGGCTCCCGTAGTTGTGGCACCCACGATCGAGGAACTTTTCAGCCAACAGGTCCAGGACGCGTATTTCGACCTCGATAAGGCCGATATCCGGGATGACGCTCGTGGAGCCCTGAGGAAAACGGCGCAGTTCCTGAGCGACCATCCGGAAGTCAAGGTCGTCATCGAAGGCCATTGCGACGAGCGTGGCTCAACGGAGTACAACCTCGTGCTGGGCGACCGGCGCGCGGCCGCGGTGAAGCAGTTCCTGGTGTCGCTGGGAATCTCAGCGGACCGGTTGAATACGGTGAGCTACGGCAAGGAGAAGCCGTTCTGTACCGAGCACGATGAATCGTGCTGGCAGCAGAACCGGCGCGGCCACTTCGTCCTGGCCAAGTAGCCCAATCCACGGCGAGGGGTCCGCGGCGGCGGACCCTTCGCAAGATTTGGCGCAGAATTCGGCGCGGAAGTTGGCGCGCAAATTGGCGTGGCAGTCCGGCGCGCCACGAAATCACGCCCGGCCGGCAGTCCCCATTGAGAAGGAGGAACTTTCTTGCGTAAGCAAACGATTCTGATGCTCGCGGCGGCGATGACCGCGGGAGCCATCGGCGGGGCGCTCTTTGCACCAACGCCGGCGAATGCTGTGGCGCGGGAGATCATCGAGCTGCAGCAGAATGTGACGCAAATGCTGCAAAATCAGCAGCAGATACAAACGCAAATCACGCAGAGTTTCGCCGTGGAGAAGACCTTGCTCGACCAGCTCGCCGACACGGTGAACAAGTACAACGCCAACATGGCGACCCTCGAGAAATCGGTGCAGGACCTGCAGGCGAATTCCGGCTCGCGGATGGATTCGATGAGCACTCAGGTGCAAGGCTTGTCCGATAACGTCGCGGACTTGCAGGCGCGCATCGGCAAGCTCGACCAGAAGGTCACCGACACGCAGAACCTCTTGCAGTCGGTGGACGCGAAGCTTGCGGGCAACGCCCCGGCCCCGACGCCGACTCCGAATCGCCCGTCGAGCGGACCCCCGAGCGCTGCTCCTCCCACGGGCGGGGAAGGCACCGGACCGGCGTCGAACGCCCCGGCCGCTGCGCCGCCGCCTTCGGCGGACACGCTCTATACCAATGCGCTGCACGACCTGTCGGGCAAGCGCTACGAACTGGCCGCGCAGGAGTTCAGCGACTACCTGGCGTATTACGGCAACACGGATCTGGCTTCGAACGCCCAGTTCTACCTCGGCGAAATTGCGTATAACCAGGCGAAATACGCGGATGCGGTCACGGCCTACACGAAGGTCATTGACAATTATCCGAAAAGTTTCAAGCTCGCTTCGGCGCACCTGAAAAAAGCCCTCGCGCTGCTCGAACTCGGAGAGAAGACGACTGCCGTGCGCGAATTGCGAACCGTCGTGCGCCTCTTCCCCAACACCGACGAAGAGCGCCGCGCGCGCGCCAAGCTGAAGGAACTGGGAATCACGGCCTGACATTTTGCCGCCGTCCGGTTATCAATCTTCTTAGCCGAGCGAAACCGCGAGATTCTTCGCTCCGAGGCGGCTCGCCCGTCCGCCGCGGCGGACGGGCGGAAGAAAGTAGAGCCGCCTCTCCTCTCAGAATGACAATAATTGTGAGTTTCTTTGCGCAGCGATGCGAGCTTGCCGTTTAGCTTCGTCGTTCTTACAGCGAAGAACAAGATGACAGACACCCGCCTTCGCGAAAACCATGGCGGGCTCGGGATTGCCAGCCGTACTATGACGCGCGGGGCAACAAGCTGCGACATGAGATAGACTTGTTTCGTCCCCCGGGAAAAACGGGATCGACCTCATGCAAGCAGTGAACGAAATTCTCGTGAGTGACTCGGCCATTCTCGGCGGGATAGCCGTCTTCCGTGGCACCCGCGTACCATTCCGCGCCCTAATCGATTACTTAGAGGCGGGGCAGACCCTGGACGAATTCCTCGACGATTTCCCAACTGTTTCCCGAGGAGCGGCGATCTCCAGCCTCGAACTTGCCAAGTCCCTAGTGCTTGACCGGCTTCAATAGCGGTTAGGGAAGCCTGGGCACATCGTATCCCCCCTGGCCGTTGAGGTGATAATCCAGGAAGACGGGTGGGAGCAAGCAAAGTTCGAGCGGCGAGCGGGGAGCGAGCCGCTCGATGATTTGCCAGGGACTCAAGTTTTCTTTGTGAGAGTTGGGCCGCACGAGATTGAAGTAGAGCTGATAGGTGTGCACCTTGGCAAGGAATTCGCCACGGCTGGAGAAGTCTTCCAGATCGAAGAACTCGTCTTCTTCGAGGCGATGAACGGTTTCGACATCGCTCTGGTACGTGTGTGCAGCCGGCGGGATGCGCACATGCTGGCTGTCGCCGAGCGCGTGGGGGAAGTCCCCTTTGAATTCGCCTCCATTGTCCGTCTGCCAGACGAGATCGCGGAGAGAGATTCCGTGGCGATCCAAATGCTGCTGGATGCGAGAGGCGAAGACGGCGCTGGCAGCGGCACTGCGTTTTTCGGCGAAAGACCAGAACAACAGGCCGCTGCGCACATCGCGGGCGGTGTACTGAATCACAGACAAGTGGAGCCGTTGGGCCTGCGGCCAGTAGTGGGGGATGTCGTCGAGATCCTTGGTATCCGCACTGATCTGTTGAAATAAAGCCCACTGCGCCTTGATGTGAGCCAGGTCCTGTTTGCGCTGGTATTTTCGGCGGCGTTTGTGCATCAGGCCGTGCTCGCGCCAGATGCGTTCCACGGCGGAATGACCAACGGGCAGATCGAACTCGCGGATTAGGCGGCGAGCTCCGAAGGTGGGGAGGGTTTTGCGCAGCTCCAGAAGCTGGGCTTCGATGCGGGAAGGAGTTTTTTGAGACTGATGATGGCGGGCACGGGAGTGCTCGACCAGCCCGGAAGGGCCGTGCTGCTGGAAACGGCGGAGCCACTTGCGGACGGTAGGCACGGTTGCGGCGAAGAACCGCGCCGTGGCTTTGATGCCGCGCTGCTGGGCGCTCTCTACCAGTCGCAGACGATGGTTGTAAGCGTCTCTCATCTCACGCACGAGATCGAAATAGCGAGCCGGGGTGGCCATGGCGGCTGAATTGTACGCGCGCCGCGCCGCCCGGCTCCTCCCCCCTCCGCCGGGCGGCGATCTCTTCCCACCGCTTCGGACTGATGCATTTCAATCTCACTAGGGGGATACGATGTGCCCAGGCTCTCCCAGCTTCAATAGCGGTTTGCGCGCGTGCCCGGCGCGTGCTATCTTCGCGCCCATCCAGACAGTGTCCCCGAAGAAGGAGAACGTATGTCGGTCAACAAAGTCATTTTGGTCGGAAGGCTCGGACGCGATCCCGAAACCCGGTACACGTCGGGAGGGCAGGCCGTTTGCAATTTCACGATGGCCACGGACGAACCTTACAAGGACCGGAACGGCGTGCGGCAGAAGCATACCGAGTGGCACCGCATCGTGCTGTGGGGAAAGCTTGCGGAAATCGCGCAACAGTATCTGAAGAAGGGGACGCAAATCTACCTCGAGGGCCGCATCCAAACGCGCCAGTGGGAAGACAAAACGCAACAGAAGCGAACGACCTTTGAGATCGTCGGTAACGTGATGAAGATGCTTGGTTCACGCGCGGATTCGGCGGCTGCGAGTGCGCGAGCGGGCGCGGGAGATTCCGTGGCCGGCGGATCAAACTTCGATAGCGAAGGCCCTGCGCCGATTGCGGATGAGGGCGTCACGCCGGAAGTCGGCGACGAGGATATTCCGTTCTAGGACTAAGACGGATCCACGCTAGGCTCAGTGAGAATCCGCTGGGACGTACTTCCCGTCGGAAAATCGCAGGTGCTGCACGCCGGTGACGCTCTTAATCCCGCTCTGCGAATCGGATGCCAGGTCCGTGCCGGTGGTAGTGACCGTGAGATCGTCGTATCGGGGGACGCCACCCTCCTCGAATTTCAAATCGACGTGATACGCATAACAGGGTGACGGCGCCTGCGCTCCGCAGTAGCCCGAATTGTCCGAGGACACAATTCCCGACCATGCCTGACTGAATCCGCCTTTCCACGCAACCAGAAATATCACGTGCGTGTCCGTGACTCCCTGGCCGCCGTACGTATAGCTCAATTCGATTCCGCTGTGGCGCGGGCCAAACTGAAAGAGCTCGGCCGTGGGGGGAACCCCGTATTGCCCGAAGATGATGTCCGGCTTCTCTGAGGCTTCAAGCTTCCACGAATCGCTGGACTTGACGAATACGGCGGCGCCGATCAGCGGCGCGCATGCATGGCACTCGAACTCGCCGTCCGCGGGCACGGCGAACGTCGCCAGGAAGACCTCGTTTGCGGCGGGATAGGCCGCCGCTAAGAACGGCTTCACATTCACTTTCTGCCCCGGCTGAAAATTTGTGTACTCCAGTCCGGTCATAGGCGCAGTTGAGGTGGAAGTCCCGGCCGCTGCGTCGTAATTGCCGTACAACGCATTCATCGCAAACGCGATGTCGAAACCAGCGGGGACCTGGAGCGGTGCGGGCGCGGCAGTTTGCGGCCGGGCCGCGCCTGCGGCAAGCGCAAAGCTTGGAATAGCAAGGATCAGCGCAACAACAAGATGATGTTTTCGCATGGGCGCATCTTAGCGCGAAACGCGGACGACAATTCAGATTTCCGGCTAGTCCTGGCTGGGCTTGGGTGTCTCGGGCGGAGGAACCGCATCCGCCAGGTCAAGCTCGTCAACCGTGGGAAGGTTGGGCAGGACGTCGCGGGCGAACAGGCGTCCGGTCACTTGGGCGTCGCGACGCAGTTTGCCATCGCGGAATTCAAGCATGCGCTTGGTGTAAAGCGCGATGTCCGGTTCGTGCGTGACGAGCACAACCGTCAGGCCTTGCTCCTCATTGAGGCTTTGCAGAATCTCCATGATTTCCACGGACGTGCGGCTATCGAGGTTGCCGGTCGGCTCGTCGGCCAGCAGAATCGCGGGACGATTCACCAGCGCCCGGGCGATGGCCACGCGCTGCTGCTGCCCGCCTGAAAGCTGGCTGGGATTATGGTCGGCGCGATCGCCTAGTCCGACACGCTCGAGCGCTTCGCGTGCGCGCTTGTCGCGCTCCGCCTGGGCCAGCCCGGCATAAACGGTAGGCAACGCGACGTTCTCAAGGGCGGAGGTGCGCGAGAGCAAATTGAACTGTTGGAACACGAAGCCGAGCTTGCGATTCCGGATGTGCGCCAGTTCCGTCTTGGACATCCCCGGAACGTCGATCCCATCCAGAAAATAGTTTCCGCGCGTGGGGCGGTCAAGGCAGCCGAGGATATTCATCAGCGTGGACTTGCCGGAGCCGGACGCGCCCATCACCGCGACAAATTCCCCCGTCTGCACGCTGAAGCTGACGCTGCGCAGCGCGTGAACCTGCACCTCGCCCAAATCGTAGTTCTTGTAAACGTTTTCGAGGCGGATTACGGGGGCGCCGGGGGCGGCGTCTTTGCCGGGGTCGAGCGCGGGTCCGGGAACTTCAGCCATCAGTCAGTCTGCTTCCTCTGGTTGGATCCTATGTTGCAGTTCCGGCCAGGCGCCGTGTCTGCGGATGCGCGAATTATACTTCGGGCCGCCCGCGCGGGGGGAGCAATCGGCGTGCGAGTTGCCGGCTCCCGCTTCCCTTCAGATGTCGCGAGGAACGCGCACCGCGCTCAATCGCCGCCGGGCCCGCCGGGAGCATGTTTCTTGTGCTCTTCATCCATGCGGCGCAGGAAATCATCAAACTTGCTTTGTTGGTCCGGCGTCAAGAGCTGGCGGATTTGTTCGCGCCCTGTCTTGCGCGCCTCTTCGTATTGCGGCAAGACGGATTGATGGATCGCGTCGTACCGAGACTGCACCGTTGTGATAATCGCGTCAATCTGCTTCTGCTGATCCTGGGTGAGATTCAATTCGTGATTCAGAAGATCGATGTAGTGCGCCCGGGCGGTGGCAGGATTGCGCGGCGGCCCGCCGTGCCAGAGCATGCGGGTCGTAACGACGTACGTGCCGACCGAGCCAAGCGCAATCCCCAATGCGAACACCAGCAAGAGCCAGGCGATCGCCCTGCGATTTGTTGGGCGGGAATCCTCAGTACCCATAGTTCTCACCAGAAAGCGAAGCCAAGACCTCATCCTTGTCGGCCGGGTGTGAGGGCGGCTGCGGGAACTCCGAGGTCAATTCGGTTTGCCCGTTCGTGACGGGCGACTGCCGCGGCGCCGACTCGTACACGTAGCCACACAACAGGATCACAATCATGCCGACGCCCATCGCCAGCCGCGAGGCGAGCGATTCCATCGGCCCCCAAAACGAGGTGGCCGCGCGCCTGCCTTCTTCTTCACGGATTCGAGCCATCACCCGCGTCGCAAACCAGACACCGGGATCGGCTGCGGGATCCTGCGTTGCGCGCACCCACTGCGCGGCCTCGCGCGCGCGATCGAGCGCACCGCGGCATGCGGCGCATCTTTCCAGGTGCGCTGCAAGTTCCAGGTCGCCCGGGTCGTCCGCCTCACTGGGGCGGCCTTCAAGGAAACTCTCCAGGCGCCCTTCGTAGGCTCGGCAAGCGGATTGAAGTTCCTGCTCTTCCATGACGTCCACTCCTTCTCCGGAACGAAACTCTACTGCTGGCGCGCTTGCGGCGCGATTCGCCCCGGCGAGGCGCTGGCCTGGCGCTTCGGATGGCGCCGGCGGTGCAGCTCGACCATTCGCCCGCGCGCACGAAACAGCCGCACCTTCACGGTATTTACGTTCAGCCCCAGTACATCGCCGATTTCTTCCACCGAAAAGCCTTCGACTTCCTTCATCACCAGCATCAACCGGTCTTTTTCGCCCAATTCGCCCAGCAGCTCATCCACCAGCTGCCGCTGCTCGAGCCGGAGCGCGGTGTTTTCGCGCGGCCGCAGTTCATGGCCCAGCGATTCGCTCGCGGTCTCCATCTGGCGCTGCTGGTCTTCGCTCAGATCGGATTCATAGACCAGACGCCGGACTTTCTTCTTGCGGAGGTAATCCCAGCATTCGTTTACGGCGATCTTATATAGCCACGTGCCGAATGCCGACCGAAGATCAAACCTGCGCAGCGAGAAGTAAGCTTTGGCAAAGGCCTGCTGCGCTACGTCCTCGGCGTCCTCTCTCCTCCGCAGGATCCCGCCCACGACGGCCAAAAGCCGCTGCTGGTGAATGCGCACCAACTGTTCGTACGCGGGGGCGTCGCCGCGCTGAGCGCGAAGCACCAGCTCCCGCTCCTCCTTCGCGGCCGCCAGCTTCAAGCCGGCACGGTCGCTGGAGGGCAAGGGCCGTTCCGCATCTGTTTTTGGGACGTAGGCCATGGTCATCCGGTTACAAAACTTTCCACAGGGGCAATGCTACTTTCCACTTGCGGGATATCATAGCCGCATGTAACAATTCACACATGATTATTGGTGACCGTCTTCGCGCGTTGCGCGAAGAAAAGAAACTTTCACAAGGTGACATCGAGAAGCGCACGGGATTGCTCCGTTGCTATATTTCCCGCGTCGAGAATGGCCATACGGTACCGGCCATCGAGACGCTCGAAAAACTCGCGCGCGCACTCGAAGTCCCTCTCTATCAACTCTTTTACGACGGCGAGGAACCGCCCGAGCTACCCAATCTTCCGAAACGCAAGTCCGCGGATGATATCGCATGGGGCAGCCGGGGCAAGGATGCTCGTTTTCTGACCCGATTCCGCAGGCTGCTTGGCCGCATTGACGAAGGCGACCGGCGTCTGCTGTTCTTCGTGGCTCAGAAAATGTCCAACCGCTAGTTCCGCCGGCGAGGCGTCCTCAAGGGGACGCGCATCGTTGCCGTCCACAGCTAGTCGACGATCGAAGGGGCCGCGTTTGCTTCGAGTTTGACGAAAGGAGCCGCGGTCCCGGGTCGCCGATAATCTATACCCTCTAGCATTCTTCCCATTCTGGTCCACTTCGGCAGACGACTCCTTCGCTGGACTTTTCCGCTACTCCCACTCAATCGTGCTTGGCGGCTTCGAACTGATGTCGTAGACCACGCGATTCACTCCGGCGACTTCGTTCACGATTCGAGTTGAAATCCGCTCGAGGAATTCGGCCGGCAAGCGCGACCAGTCGGCGGTCATGGCATCTTCGGATTCCACGACGCGCACCACAGCGACGTTTCCGTAACTGCGCGAATCCCCCATCACGCCCACGCTGCGCACGGGCAGCAGAACGGCAAAGGCCTGCCACGTCTTCTGATAGAGACCCGCGCGGCGAATCTCCTCGACGACAATGGCATCGGCCTCACGCAAAGTTGCCAGCCGCGCGGGCGTAATTTCACCCAATAGGCGCACCGCCAGCCCCGGCCCGGGAAATGGATGCTTGGTCAGCAGCTCCTCCGGCAGCCCGAGTTCCCGGCCAATCCGCCGCACTTCATCCTTGAAGAGCTCGCGCAGCGGCTCGATCAACGCGAACGGCAAATCGGGGGGCAGTCCGCCGACATTGTGGTGGGACTTGATCGTGGAAGAAGGCCCACGCACGGGCACGGACTCGATCACGTCGGGATAGAGAGTTCCCTGCACCAGGAACTTCACGCCGCCGGCCGCGCGCGCCCGTTCGGCAAAAACGGCGATGAATTCCGCGCCGATGATCTTGCGCTTGGTCTCGGGATCTTCGACGCCCGCAAGCCGCGATAGAAATCGTTCAGACGCATCCACACCGGTGACGGAAAGTCCCAGCCGGCCGCGCAGGAGCGAAAGCGTCTCGGCGTATTCATTCTTGCGCAGCAGTCCCGTATCCACGAAAACATTCGTCAGGCGATCGCCGATGGCCCGGTGGACCAGCGCGGCGGCAACGGCGGAATCCACGCCGCCGCTCAGGGCGCAGATCGCCCGGCTCTCGCCGACCTGCCGCCGAATGGCCTCGACCGTATCCGAAATGAACCCGGCGCCGCTCCAACTCAGTTTGGCGTGGCAAATCCCGAACACAAAGTTGCGCAGGATGTCGGTGCCGCGCTCGGTGTGGAGAACTTCGGGGTGAAACTGCACGGCGTAGATGCGGCGCGCCGGATCCTCAGCGGCGGATACGGCGTTCCCCGTTTCACCGGTGACGCGGAAACCCGGCGGAAGCGCGCGAACGTGGTCGCCGTGGCTGTTCCAGATGCGAAGGTGCGCGGGCAAACCGGCAAAAAGCGGCGAGCCGTTCAGAATGTGAAGTTCCGCGCGTCCGTATTCGCGGCGGTCGGCCGGCTCCACTCGCCCGCCGAGCTTGTAAGCGATCCACTGCAAGCCGTAGCAGATGCCGAGAACGGGAACGCCGAGATTCAGCACGTTCTCGTCGCAGACAGGCGCGTCCCCGTCATAGACCGAGCTGGGCCCGCCGGACAGCACGACGCCGGACGGCTCAAGCTGCGTGATCTTTTCGACCGGCGCGCTGCACGGCAGAATCGCGGAAAACACCTGCTGCTCGCGAATTCTGCGCGCGATCAGTTGCGTGTACTGCCCGCCGAAATCCAACACCACGATTCCGCCGCGGTCGCTCATTCCCTTCCCCCGAATCTATCCCGCTCCGGCGATCGCCGCCGGTCCCGCCCTGCAATGAACGAATCTATGCCAGCACGAAATTGACGAGCTTGTTTGGAACCACGATCCGCTTGGCGATCTGCTGCCCTTTCAACAATTGGGCGACGTGCGGATCCGGCTGCACGCGCTCCAGCAGCTCCTCTTCGCCCAGCCCTGGTTCCACCAGCACCTTGGTGCGCACGCGCCCGTTGATCTGAACAACGATTTCCACCTGCTCTTCGGCGGCGAGCTGCGGCACGTACTCGGGCCACGCCACCGGCGCGAGGCCGCCGGAATGGCCGAGCATCTCCCACAGCTCCTCGGCCAGGTGCGGCACCATCGGCGAGAGCATCAGCGTCATCAGCTCGAGCGTCTCCCGGACGGCTTCCGGCCGGACGCCTTCCTCGAGCGGCTCCTGCGCGTGCATGAGATTGACCAGCTCCATGATGAGCGCGATCGAAGTATTGAAATGCCAGCGCGCGTCGAAGTCGTTCGTTACGCGGCGCAGCGTCTGATGCGCTTTGCGGCGCAACACTTTCTCCTTTGGCGTCGGCGCACCCAGCGCCTCGGGCTTCGCGCCCGAGATCGTCGCCGGGCCGAGAGCGGCGGCATGGCGCGAAACCAGCCGGTGCACGCGGCTCAAAAAGCGCGCGCAGCCCTCGATGCCCTGTTCGCTCCACTCGAGATCGCGTTCGGGCGGCGCCGCGAAAAGCGTGTAGAGCCGGGCGGTGTCGCAACCGAATTTCTCCGCCATGTCGATCGCGCCCACCACGTTGCCTTTCGATTTCGACATCTTCGCGCCGTCTTTCAGCACCATGCCTTGCGAGTACAAGCGAAGAACCGGTTCGCGATGGTTCACCAGTCCCAAATCGCCCATGACTTTGCAGAAGAAGCGAGAATAGATGAGGTGCAAAATGGCGTGCTCGATTCCGCCGATGTACTGGTCGATCGGAAACCAGTAACGCACCTCTTCCTTGCCGAACGGCGCGCAATCGTTGTGCGCGTCGGTGTAGCGATAGAAATACCAGGAGGAATCGAAGAATGTGTCCATCGTGTCAGTCTCGCGCCTCGCCGGGCCGCCGCACTTCGGACATTTCGTATCGGCAAACTCCGGCACGGTCGCAAGCGGCGATTGCCCCTGTCCGGTGAGCTTCACGTTCTCGGGCAGGCGCACGGGCAATTCCGGATCAGGCACCGCGACGATGCCGTCCTTCTCGCAATACACCACCGGAATCGGCGTGCCCCAATAGCGCTGCCGCGAAATGCCCCAGTCTTTCAGCCGGTAGATCGTCTCGCCCTTGCCGAATCCGCGCGATTCGGCGTCCGCGATCATGCGCTCAATGGCGCGAACCGTTTCCGCGCCGGAATAAGGGCCCGAATTCACCGAGATGCCGTACTCGGTGAACGCTTCCTCGAGGGTGGAAGGCGCGAGGGGCGGGGCGTCCTTGGGTTGCACGACGATTTTCTTTTCCAGCCGGTACTTGCTAGCAAACTCGAAATCGCGCTGGTCGTGCGCGGGAACGCACATCACCGCGCCGGTGCCGTACTCCATCAGCACGAAATTGGCGATCCAGATGGGGATCTCGGAGCCGTCGAACGGATTCTTCGCGAAACGCCCGATGAAGAATCCCTCCTTTTCCGCGGTCGCCAGCTCGGCCGTTTTCACGCTGCGTTTGCGGAGCCGCGCGATCTGGTTTTCGATTCCAGCGCGGCCCGCGACTCCCGCGATGAGTTTCTCCACCAGTGGATGCTCGGGGGCGAGAATCAGCGCCGACACGCCGAACACGGTGTCAATCCGCGTCGTGAACACTTCCAAGGATTCGGCTGCCCCGGCGCCCGGAGCCACGACGGCAAATCGAATGCGCGCGCCGCGCGATTTGCCGATCCAATTTCGTTGCATCGTCAGCACGCGGTCAGGCCAGCCGCCTTGCAACTCCGCAAGCCCCTCCAGAAGCGCGTCGGCGTAGTGCGTGGTCCGGAGGAACCACTGTTCGATTTCCTTGGACTCGACCGGCGTCGTGTCGTGCTGCCAGCAGCAACCCTCGATCACTTGCTCGTTGGCAAGCACGGTCTGGCAGAGCGGGCACCAGTTCACGCGGCTGCGCTTGCGGTAGGCGAGACCCCGCTCGAGCATCCTCAGAAAGAACCATTGGTTCCAGCGATAATATTCCGGCTCGCAGGTGGAAATCTCGCGCTGCCAGTCGTAGCTAAAACCGAACCGGTGGCACACGGCCTTCATCTGCGCGATGTTCGCATTGGTCCACTCGCGCGGAGGGATGCCGCGCTTGATGGCGGCGTTTTCCGCGGGCAGGCCGAACGCGTCCCAGCCGATCGGATGCAGCACGTTGAAACCGCGCGTGCGCTTGTAGCGCGCGACGGAATCGCCAATCGTGTAGTTGCGCATGTGGCCCATGTGCAAGGTGCCCGACGGGTACGGCAGCATTTCCAGCAAGTAGTATTTCGGCTTGTCCGGACGCATCTCTGCGTGGAACGCGCCCTCGCGCTCCCAGCGTTCGCGCCATTTCTGTTCAATCGCCTGCGGATCGTATTCCGACACGGTTCGTTGCCTGTCCCTTCCCCAACTCCCGCTACTTCCCGTTCAGTTCACTGCTTTGCGTCACTTCGCGCGCCGTGTCTTGCGGCGGACGGTCTTTCGTTTGCGCGTCGAGGCGGACTTGGCCGCACGCGCTGCCGGCTTGCGCGAAGGTTCGGCCGGCGGACGCACGCTGCGAAACATCGAGAAGTCTTTCTCCGCCTTGGGTACCAGCTCCTTTGCCACGCCTGGAAGCTGCCAGAGGACCCGCACATTTCTACGATCGTCGCCGGGGCGATCGATCGGCGTCTCGAGAATGAACGCGCGGCCCGGCAGGCCGGCCGGCAGCGCAGGCCCCAGGCGCGGGTGCGTCAGGATGCGCGCGAACGCATCGAGGCCGATCGCGCCGCGGCCGATGTGCTGGTGCCGGTCCACGCGGGAGCCGAGCGGCGTCTTGGAATCGTTCACGTGCATGACCGCTACGTTCGTCAGACCGACCGTGCTTTCGATCGCGTCGAGGGTCCTCTGCAAGCCTTCGGCCGTGCGAATCTCGTAGCCGGCTTCGAGCGTGTGCGCCGTATCGAGGCAGCAGCCGAGCGGCACATCCGGCGCGGCGTCGAAAATGGCGCGTATTTCGCCGAATCGCGAACCCACTGCGGCGCCCATCCCGGACGTATTCTCAATCAGGATTCGCAGGCCGGCCATGCGCAATCCTCGGACGGCCTGCCGCAAGCCATGCGCGACGCGGGCGATCGCCGGCTCGAGCGATCCACCGCCCGCCGAACCGGGATGCAGCACCAGAAAATCGGCGTCCAAGGCCATCCCGCGCACGATTTCTTCGTGGAAAGCCTGAATCGCGCGCGCGCGCATGACAGGCTCCGAAGAGGCCATATTGATCAGGTAATTGCAGTGGATGACCAGCGGACCGAGGCCAAGCTCCTCACGCCGCGCGCGGAAGCGGGCCGCGTCCGCATCCAGCACACGCGAACCCGGCCGCGGCCACATGCGCGGGCTCGTGGAGAAGATTTGCAGCGCGTTGCAACCCAATTTCCGCGCCGAATCGAGGGCGTTGGTGATGTCGCCCGCGATGGACGTGTGGATGCCGATTCGGAAACTGCCGTCCTGCCAGGCCGGGGGCCGCGGTTCCGGCTCGGGTTCCGGACGATATTCGTCTTCGCTGTCGTATAACGGTTCGGGTGTGTGCGATGCTTCCGGCATCCCTGAAATCGGTGAGCGCCAAAGGCGAGCACCATCATTGTATCGGATGGTACGCAGTCCCGCAAAGGCTTTATCGGCCCGGTGGCGCCTTAATTTGCAGCTTTCGCTTGGGTTGCAGTAAACTGCGTGTTTCGGCTGCACGCGTATTGACCGTCTGACGGGTGTGGGTTCAGCTTAGAACCCGCCCAAAACGACGTTCCCGGCAATCCGGGCGAGGGAGAATCCTTCATGTTGGTGGTGATGCAAACCGGCGCGCCCAAAGAGCAGGCCAAAGCGGTCTGCGACCGCATCGTAGAGTTGGGCTTTGAAGCGCACCCGATTTACGGCGCGTTCAAAACCGTCATCGGCATCACCGGAGACACGCGCGCGGTGGACGTTGGCGCGCTGGAATCCCTGCCGGGCGTGGCGGAAGTCATTCCGGTCGGCAAGCCGTACAAGCTGGTGAGCCGCGAGTTCAAGCCGGAAGACACCGTGATTCGCATCCCCGCGCCCGCGGGCGAAGTGACCATCGGCGGCAATGCCATCGCGATGATCGCCGGGCCGTGCGCCGTCGAGTCACGCGAGCAAATCTTCACCATCGCCGAGCCACTGGCGAAAGCCGGCGTGAGATTATTCCGCGGCGGCGCCTTCAAACCGCGCACCTCGCCCTACAGTTTCCAGGGCCTCGGCGAAGCGGGCCTGCAACTTCTCAAGGAAGTGCGCGAGCGATTCGGCATGGCCATCGTCACGGAAGCGATGGATCAGGAGACTCTCGATCTGGTCGAGCAGTACGCCGACGTGATCCAGATCGGCGCGCGCAACATGCAGAATTTTTCGCTGTTGAAGCGCGTGGGCCACGCGCGCAAGCCGGTCCTGCTCAAGCGCGGGCTGTCCGCCACGCTCGACGAATTCCTGATGGCCGCCGAATACATCGCCGCCTCCGGCAATCACGACATCATTCTTTGCGAGCGCGGCGTGCGCACGTTTGCGGACCACTCGCGCAATACGCTCGACCTCAGCGTCGTCCCCGCCGTCAAAGTGCGCAGCCACCTGCCGATTCTGGTGGACCCCAGTCACGGCACCGGCAAACGCCACAAAGTCCTGCCGCTCTCGCGCGCAGCCATTGCCGCCGGCGCCGATGGCCTGATGATCGAGGTGCACCACTCGCCCGATCACGCGCTCTCCGACGGCGTGCAGTCCATCCTTCCCGACGAGTATCGCGAACTGGTCGAACAAGTCCGCCAAATCGCGGCCGTTCTCCATCGCACCGTGAATTGATCTGCGACTCGCGGGGGCCAAATCCAAGACTCTGATTGACTTCTTCTCGCACACCCAGAACAATCGCAACATGCGACGATCCCTTTGTGCCTTTTGCGCGAGCCTTCTCCTCGCCGTCTTGACGATCGCTCTGCCGCCTTGCGCTCGGGCCCAGCAACCCCCGGCGGCCATCGCGAGCGATCCAGCTCCCGACAAGGCAAATCCCGCCGCCATGCAGGCGTTTCAGCTTCCGAGTCACGGCTCGCTGCTCAACGCCATCGTCTACGTCGCCGCGGGTGCCGGGCCCCATTCTGTGGTGATTCTCCTGCACGGTTTTCCGGGCAATGAGAAGAATCTCGATCTCGCGCAGGCCATTCGCCGCGCGGGCTGGGACGTTTTGTACTTCGACTATCGCGGCTCGTGGGGTTCGCCGGGCGACTTCTCGTTTACGCACTGCATTGAAGATACGCAGGCCGCGATCGCGTACATGCGCGATCCGGCGACGGCCAAGAAGCTGCGCGCCGATCCCGCGCACATCGTGCTCATCGGTCACAGCGTGGGCGGTTTCCTGGCCGATTATTCCGGGGCTCAGGACTCGACGATTGAAGCGGTGGGCATGATCTCGGCTGCCAACCTTGGCGGCCTGGATACGTGGCCGCTTGGCGGAGGCCATGCTGCCACCTTGGACGAAGTTGCCGCCGCCCTCGCCAAGTCGGGCATGGCGCCACTCGCGGGCTGCACGCCGGAAAGTCTCGCGCGTGAAGTGATTGCAAATCAGACGGGATGGGACTTTGTCAGCTCCGCGCCGAAGCTTGCTTCGCGCCCGATGCTGGTCGTGACCTCGGACGACGGCCTCGCCGCCACGAACGGCGCGCTGGTGGATGCGCTGAAGAAAGCGGGCGCTGCGAACGTCACCGCGATTCACTTCGCGACGGACCACACTTACTCAGACCACCGCATCGCCCTGGAAACGGCCGTGCTCACTTGGCTCGACACTCTGCGCAAGCCATAGCTGAAGACTGGAGCTTTTAGTCTCGCGACCCGCTCGGCTCCAAACTGGTAGAATCCGCCTGTCGATATGGCGCGAAGACTCAACATCCGGCTCATCTTCATCCTCCTTGTGCTGGGGGCATTTGCGGCGCGCGAACTCGCCCTGGAGCACCTGCCGTCACTCCTCCGGCCGGGGACGCACCTCTATGCCTATGCTGCCAACGCGAACGATGGAACGGTCTCCGTCATTGATCTGGCGAAACTCCAGACGGTGGCGACGATTCCGGTGGGCCCGTCCCCTTCCGGCCTGCGCGCCCACCCGACTCGCAAGGAGATATGGGGCGTTGCAACCGGGGCAGGCACGCTTTTTGCGCTCGACGCCACGCAGAGCCGTGTCACCGCGCGCATTCCGGTCGGCGGGCAGCCCTTCGCGCTCGATTTTTCTCCCGATGGCCAGCGCGCGTATGTAGCCGCCTCTGGCTCGAACACTCTCGTTGCCGTGGATTGCGCCACCGCGCAAATCGTAGCCCGCGCGCGCACGGGCAACAGACCGTGGCTCGCGCGCGCCACGCCCGACGGCGCGAAGGTCCTCGTGCCGAATCGCGACGACGCCACACTCGATATCTTCGACGCGCACACTCTTGTCCCTATCGCGACGATCGGCGTGGCCCGCGACCCCGAGCAAGTGGTCGTGCTGCCCGATAGCTCGCTCGCGTTCATCTCCGCGCCGGCGTCCCGCGAAATCTCCGTTGTCGACCTCCGGCATCCCGCGCTGCTCGCCAATCTCCAGCTCGACGGCGCCGCATCGAACCTCGCGCTCAAACCCGACGGCGGTGAACTCTACGTCACCGTTCCCGATGCGCACGGCCTGGAGATTGTGAATACGTGGACGATCGAGGTCGGCGATTCCATCCTGCTGGGGAACGAGCCCGCGGCGAGCGCCGTTACTCCGGATGGGGCTACGCTCTACGTCACGGACGCTGCCGTCGGCCGCGTCACCGCAATGGGGACCGCCACCCGGGATCTCGTGGCGCTCATTCCAGTCGGGCGGCAACCTGGGGCCTGCGTTCTCGACCCCGGCGGAGACCTGCTGCTGGTTGCCGACGAACAGTCCAGCGATGTCGCGGTGATCGGCGTGCGCACGGCGAGTCTGCTGACGCTGGTGCCCGTCGGCTCACGCCCCGTCTCGCTCGCCGTCAAACTGTTCTGAGGATTTACTGAGGATTCTAGCGCGGCTGACGGCGACCGCGGCCCGTCTTCCACCGCCCTTCCCCCTCGGGAACCGGAATCTTGACGATTTGGCTAACTGGCTCCCAGTTTGCTTCCTCGCGACTCGCCCCAAGTGGTAGCCTGAGAATCGGGTCGTCCTCTATGGCTGAGTTCGTTCGAGACAGGGACATGAATGCGAAGAGGCGCCGCAGCACGCGTGTGGCGCAGGCGCTGCCGATCATTGTCCGCGGCATCGACATGCAGGGACTGGCGTTCGTGGAACACACGTCCACCATTTCGATTAATTGCTACGGCTGCCGCTTCCAATCCAAACACGAGATCCCCCTGAACACACGGATTGCCCTGGAGATTCCCCACCGATCCCCCGGCCGCGCTCCGCGAAATGTCCGCGCCCGCGTCACATGGGTGACGCCCGCACGCACGGGGCACGAGCGCGTTCAAATCGGCGCGGAACTTGAGATACCGGGGAACGTATGGGGTATGGCCTTCCCGCCCGAGGACTGGTTCCCTTACCCCGAGGATCGTTTGGCGGGCGCGACCTTCGATGCGCCGCCCAGTGAAGCCGCCAAGCCCGAGCCGCCCTCGCTGAAGGTCGTTGCACCCCCTTCTTCTGCCGCGCAGCCCGTTGTCCAGCCTCCAGCGGAGATCGATCGAGGCGTCGAGGAAGCGGAGTTGCGAGAGCGAAACACTCTCGCAACTCAGATCTCGCGAGTCCTGGCGGACGTAAAGTCGCAAATCGAAGGAGCTGCGGAGGACAACGCGGCGCGCGCCAGCGAAACTGTACGCCAGCTTTCGGAGCTTGTCGAGAGAGCCGAAAGTTTGTGCGACGAACTTTACGGGCTCGTGGAAACGATCGAGCAAAGTTCGCAGGAGCAGATCCGGCTTTCACTCGAAAAAGCCCAGCCGCGGATCCAGCAGGCCCTGGACGCCGGCGTCGAGGCCGCTTCGCGAGCAGGCAAGGAGCAATTCGATCGGCAAGTGCGCGAGGCCATCGAACGTTTCTGCGTTCAATTGGCGGAACTCGCGACAGCCCAGAACGAATCGTTCCAGCGCGCGCGTGTGGAAGCCGAGAACAACATCAGCACTCTCTGTTCGGGCCTGGATGCCGAGATGAGCAAGGCCCGCCAGCTGCTCAACGATCTCAAGACCGGCACGACGGGACTCGAAGAGGCGGGCAGCCGGCTCGATGCCCTCCGGAAAACGGCCAATGAGGAACTAAAGTGGCATTCCAAGCGAATTGAGAATCAGGTCGGCCTAACCATTGAACGCGCCACCGAACTCGCCGCCAAAACTCTTGGCGAGAAGGCCGCGGAAGTGACGTTGCGCTTCGCCGGCCAGCTCGATCACTATAGCCGCAGCTACGTCGAACACACGCAGGCGCAACTCGAGGATGTCGGCGCGAGCGCCACCGTGCGTTCGCAGGAAGTGCTGCAACAGATGGTCGAAACGGCCGCTGCAGGGCTCCGCCAGGAGCTCGCGCAGCTCGAAGAGCGGCTCCGGGCACTCGGCGAACTGAGTGGTGGGGCCGCTTCGCAGTCCGGCGCTCCGGGCGAAGGCGCCAGCCCGCGGCTGGATTGGAACCAAGCTGCCGACGCGGCGATCGAAGAGTTCAAGAAACGCCTCGAAAACGTCGCCAATTCGTGGCTCGTCACCACTGCCGCGATCCTGAACGAACGCGCGAAGGAAAATCTCGAGGCCCTCGTCGAAGAAGTCGAAGACCGCCTCCGCCGCCGCTCCGAATAGTTCTTTCCAGTCTCACGATCTCTTCCTTCACCTCGTCTCCGCCACCACGGGTTACGTGCCGTCCCAAAGACGGGGCGCGGATCGCCGTATCATTCCCGACTGGCGCCCTGCAAACTGCCTGATGGCGGGACCTGGGTCATGGCCAAGCAGCTTTGGTTGGAGACCTTGCTGGCCGGCGCATTGCGCCAAGCAGCGAGAGCGCCGCTTACGAGGTTGAAGATTGTACGCCGATTCTGGAATATCAATTTCAACCATGCCCAAGGCCCCATTTGAGGAAAATAAATTCCGCGGAAACACATTCGGGCGATGAAGACGTTTATTCGATCGCCCATAGGTTTCAGACGCAGCGAATCAACCGCATGTGCCATGGCCTGTGGGCTGTACGAATTGGCCCACCCGTACTTCACCTCGGCGTGAGCTTCGGCGATCGTCATCTTGAGCGGAGTGTGGGCCATCTCAAAGGGTATGAACTCTTGCCAGTGTTTCGGCCGCGTGAGTCGCCCCTCTGCCTCGAGCCTCTTGTAAAGTGGTGTCGCAGGTAAGGGCGTGAGCAAGCCAAAGATGGGCAGCCCTGGAGGCCAGGTTCGAATCTCCTGAATCGTTCGCTCCGCAACCCCGGCTGTGTCGTTGTCCATGCCGAAAATGAAGGAAGTGATCGCGTAAACGTTGCGTTTCGCGAGCCTCTCCAGCACCGCGGCGTACTCGCCCGGCTTGTTGAATCCCTTGTTTACAGCGGCAAGATTCGCAGGGTCGATGGATTCCATGCCGATAAAGATCCACTTGCCGCCCGACGCCGCAATGAGATCAACGAGTTCCTCATCGCGCAGCAGATTTGCGCTGATCTGTGCGACCCAGTACACCTGAGCACCGGCGGCGATGATGTCGCGTAGCAGCGATTTCGTGCGCTTCACGTTGATTGCGAAATTATCGTCAATAAAAAAAACGGCTATCTGGCCGCGCTCGCTGCGCGCGCGCGCTTTCAGCAGCAATAATTCATTCACGACGCTTTCGTTTGTTCGGAACCGGATCGAGTCGCCGAAAAACCCGGTCACGGTGCAGAACTCACATCCATAAGGGCATCCGCGCCCCGACTCCATCGGAATGATGCGAAACGTGCCCCAGCCATCCCCGACGCGCTGGAGCATGCGGTTTGCCATCTTGGGGACCAAATTAAACTGGTCGAGATTCATTTTGTCCCACGGAATCGCCGGATAGGACTGAAGGCCGGGTTTCCGTTCCTGGCCAAATTCATCTACCGGAGCGTAGACCTCCTTTAGCGTGCCGCGTACGGCATCCTCGACGATCTTCGGCCAGGTTTCATCGGCCTCACCCAGGGCCACGGCGTCCGCATGTCGCGCCCCACCACTTCGACCCAGCGCCTCATCCGCCATTTCCGTGACGTGAGGGCCGCCCATCACGACCGGCACACCAGTGGCACGCACAGCATCCGCCATGCGGTACGCTTTTGCGATCATTCGGGTCATCGCGCCGATCCCCACAAGTCCGATATTCTGCTCGCGAACAAACTGCGCGATTCCAGTTTCATCCATGGGCTGTGCGTTGCCATCGAGTAGCAGGATTTCGTGACCTGGAGGAGTCAATGCCTGTAGGAGAAACATCCAAAGGTGGGGCATGAAGTTACGTGTGACCCCGTTATCGGGGTTATAAAGCAAAATTCGCATCCTAATTGTTCTCCGTCTAGAATCCGCTTCTTCAGATCTGGAGGGAACGAGCCGCGATCTCGAAAGCAATTCCCAATCCAAACTTTTCGGCGATTGCGGCATTCACTTCTACTGTCCCGGGCAGAACCGATTTGCCGCCAGTGCAGACCGTACCGACTTCAGCGCGGTTCCGACGGTGCGCTCAGACTCCCACTGGCACAAACGATGGCGGGAACCCGAAGGCCCGTCGGAAATAGTTCATCTCGGGAATGTGGGGCCAATTCGCGCGGAGAACGCCGCCCCATGGGCGCTGGCATATGGTTGGGCATCGCAAGATAGTAACATTTCCAGAGATTCTTCGTGTTTCTTTCTTCTGCGGAACCAACAAGAGATCCCAAGACGAATCCGGTCGCAAACGATGCGACGCTCCAGAGGCAGATACATTCAAGAAGCACCCGTGTCGTGCACGAGTCCCCCATCTCGAACCAAGGCCAACAGTGACTTTGATGCATCGCTTGCTCCTGCACCAGCACTATGAACAAATAGATTTTCAAAGCGGCTGCGTCATCATACGATGCCGTACGACACTCCACCTCTAAGGAGGTTTCATGCAACGAAAATTGTGTTTCATCACGGCTCTCGCCCTCGCTGTTGCGATGGCGCTGTTCGCCCTGCCCTCGAACTCGCAGACTTCCGAAACCAAGGGCCCCGCGGTTCACCCGGACGCGGCGGGCCATTGGCACGGCCTCTGGACGGCGCCCGGCGGTTGGATTTACGAGGCGGATTTCCAGCTCGCTCCTGGCCTCGGCGGCGCCGTCCTGACGGACATCCACTGGACGCTGCGTGCGGTCGATACATCCAGAACGGATTATCAGGGCAAAGCCGGCATGACTGGCGTCGAGCACGTGCGCGGTCAGTTCGTCCCCAACTATGGCTATCTGACGATGGAGGGTTACGGGCTCGACGATCCCAACAAGATTCTCGGTATGGACAATTATCGGCTCGTTCTCTCGGACGATGGCTCGACGCTCGGGGGCATCACCCGCGATAACGGCGATTGGAATGGGCAGTTGATCGCAAAGCGCCAGGCGAATTGAGCCACGGGCGCGTGGGCGCTGCAGCCCCGGCATTTTGAGGGGACAAGTGTCGAGACCAAATCAATCGCTGGAGGAATCCCAGGCGTAATTCTCCGCGCCGAGCCGGACTTCCGTCCAGCCCGATGGAGGCAGGACGTCCACAGGCAGGCCGCCCTCCCAGAGCGTGGCGCCGAGCCGAATGCTCTGGCGCGGAGCCTTCACGATCAATTCGCGCGCAACCGCGATTTCGAGAATCTTGCCGTAGGCGACCTCGATCAGCGGATCGGGGCCGAGCAAACAAAGGTCGTGAGTCTCCGCGCGATATCCGGTGAGATCGCCGTTTTCGATCCAAGCGATGATTCGTAATTCCTGGTCTCCCTGCACGGTGACTCGGAATTCGGCGTCGCGCAATTGGGGCGCCGCTTCGGGAAACACATCGACGCGAACGTAGAGTTTCTCCTCGTCAAAGCCGTAGCGTAATTCGTGCAGCACCGGCGTGCGTCCGTGCATCGAGCCGCCGTGCCGGTCGGCGGAGTACAGACCTGCGCCCAACCACTCGAAGTAGCTTGACTCGCGTCCATCCACGCGCACGCGCAGGAAATCTTGCGGCGCGGCGACGACGGCCGGCACGGCCAGCCGCTTGATGGGTTCGGCCAATTCATCCGGCGCTTCCCGGCCGAGCGCGCGATACACGGTGGTGAGCTGTTTTCGGAACATCGCGTCGAATTCCGCGTCGTTCGACGAACTGTGCTCGGGGCCGTACCACCAGAACCAATCGCTTCCTTCGGCCGCGAGCAAGGCTTCGTAGGCTGCGTCAAGTTGCTTCTGGCTCGGCGCTTCCTTCACGCCCAGCGTGAGCAACTCCGCTTGCTCCGCATAAAACTTCCGCGCCTCGCCGAGCAGTTGCCAGCCGGCGACGTCCTCGCGGTCGCCGATCCAGATGTCGAAGTTGGCGCTGATCCAGGACGCCGGGAAGATGCTCGCGTTGACCGGCATCTCCCCCGCCTGCGCCAGCGCCTCGGTCGCCGTGAGCGCCCGAATGTCCGGATCGCTCTCGATGCGCCGGTAGAAGTCGCGCAAGAACGGGCGTCCGTTCGAAGGGTAATATTCCCAGGCATTTTCGCCGTCGAGAATGAGGGCCACGGTAAGGGGCCGGCCAGTGTTCACGCGTTCACCGATGAGGCGCAGCCGCCGGTGCAAATCCGCAGCGGCTTCGCCCGAATTCATTCGCGTGTAGACGAAGCCGATCAGATCGGAAAGGTAATGGTCGCGGAAGAAGCACGCGATTTCGCGGTCCTTGCCCAATTGAATGCGCCACGGCGTGTACAGCTTGTCCGCGTTCTCCGGCACGCCGGCGCCATCACGTCCGAATCCGACGCCCAGCGTACGGCCCAGGACACCTTCATCGGTGGCCGCCCAGCGAAAGCCCAATTCGGCGGCCAGGGCCAGCGATTCATCCGAAACCGAGCCTTCCGAAGGCCACAGCCCGTTCGATTCGCGGCCGAACACACGGAGGTGGAATTGGCGCGCTCGAGAGAGTTGCGCGAGCGCGTCGTCGGCGTGACGGTACGCCGGAGACGGGAGCGGCGTGTGAGGATTCGAGACGCGGGCGATGTCGGTATCGCAAACCAGCGGCAGAATCGGGTGATAAAACGGCGTGCAGGAGATCTCGATCTGTCCGCTCTCCGCGGCGCGCCGGTATTCCGGCAGCACGCGGCCCAAAAGCTCGATCTGCTTCTCGCGAAGGGCGGCCTTGTCCTGCTCGGTGAACTCGGAGCCTTTTGCGGAAAGCCTGGCCACGACCGGATCCATGGCGAAGTATTCCTCATCCATCCAGGCGAGCTGCGAGAGCGTTTGGAGATCGCGCCAATCGCGCAATCCGAATGTCGCCGCAGCGCGCGGTGCTGTTTGCGATTCGACGCGCCCGGCCAATTCGAGGTACCGCGGCCAGCGGGCCATGAGCCGCTCGCGGTTCACCTGGAACGCGCGCACCAAAATTTCCTCTTTTTGCTCCGACGCAAGCGATTCGGCGGGCGCGAAGGCGGCCTCGAACCACGGCTCGCGGAATTTACCACTGGCGTATTCTTCGAGCTGAACCCCCAGCGAGGGCACCATGTTGAACGTCGCGTGAACGCTCGGGAACTCCTTGAGGACGCGGACCATGCCCCAGTAGTCCTTCAAAGCGTGCAGGCGCGTCCACGGAAGAACATACTCGCCGTTGGCGGGATCGCGATACTGGGGCTGGTGCATGTGCCACAGCATCATCAGGTGAATGCGATTCATCGCGGCATCACCGCCCGTGCCCGCGCACGCATGGTGCTAGAATGGTGATCCGCGATGCGACTGGTTGACCGGTACATCTGCCGACAGGTGTTGTCCCACGCCCTTCTGGGTTTGGTGGTCTTCACGTTTGTCTTCTTCGTGCCGCAACTCGTGCGGCTGATGGATTTGTTTGTACGCCACACGACCAGTTGGGGCGAAATCGGGCTCCTGTTCGCCAGCGTATTCCCGGGCATTTTCACCTTTACGATTCCGATGGCGGTGCTCGTCGGGATGCTGATCGGCCTGGGCCGCCTCTCCGCGGACAGCGAACTGATCGCGATGAACTCTCTCGGCATGGGCCCGCGGAGATTGTTGGCTCCGCTCGGCGTGCTGGCGCTGGTGGCCACGCTAATCACCGGCGTCTTCACTCTCTGGATCGGTCCCATTGCGGTGCACACCTCTCGCGGGCTGCAAAGCCGGGTCCTGTCGTCTCAGGCTTCCTTTGAGATTCAGCCGCGCGTGTTCGACGAACGCTTTCCCAACCTGGTCCTCTACATTCAGGACGTTTCCGCGGTGGCCACCCGGTGGCACGGAATCTTTCTGGCGGGGTCGAATGCAGAAAAGATATCCCGTCTGACTCTTGCGGAAGACGCGATTGTAATTGCCGACCGCGAGGAGGGCAAGCTGGAGTTGCATCTGCGGAACGGCAGCGTGCACGAAGTCGCACTGGACGACCCGGACCAATACTCTCTCAGCGCATTTGGCCAGCGCGATTGGCCGATCAATGCCGGCGGCTTCGGCAAAGCCGAAGCGCCTGGCGCTGACCCTGGCCGAACTTCCCACGCACACGCTCGCGGCAAAGAACGGCCCCGATTGGCTGTCGGCACGATTGGAACTCAACCGGCGTTTTGCGTTCCCCGCCGCCTGCATCGCCTTCGCGCTGATTGCCATTCCGCTCGGCGCTCGGCCGCGCCGCGGTGGCCGGGCCGGAGGATTCGTCCTCATGCTGCTTCTGGTGTGCGGGTACTACGCCCTGTTCGTCTTCGGTGACCGGCTCGCCCGAACCGGCTACCTGCCGCCCGGCGTCGGCACCTGGCTCGCGGACATCGTCATCGCCGCCGTCGGGATTTCCATGCTGCCGCGCATGGGCCGCATGCCCAGCGAAAGCCGATGGAGAGGGACGCTGTGGCGGGCGCTCACCTGGCCTCTGGGGCGCAGGCCCGCCGCAGGAGCCGTGAAAACCGCCAACGGCGCGAATGGTTCCGTTTCGCAGGCGCCCACGCAAATGAAGAAGCGGCTGCGGATCGGATTTGCCACCGTGATCGACATCTACGTGCTGCGGACCTTTCTTTTTTATTTTACTATGTTGCTAATTGGATTCATAGTTATATTCGAGACGTTTACGTTGTTCGAGTTGCTGGACGATATTGCCAAGCATCGCATCGCCACGCTCGACGTCCTCAGCTATTTCGGGTTTCTCTCGATTTCCCTTGCCTACCAGCTCGTGCCGCTGGCGGCCCTCACTTCCGTCCTCGTCACGCTGGGCATCCTGGCCAAGAATAACGAGATCGTCGCCCTGAAGGCCGCGGGCATCAGCCTCTACAGGGTATCCGTTCCGCTGCTCAGCGCCGGACTGATTCTGGCAGGCGGCCTGCTCCTGCTGGACGACACCTATCTGCCCTACGCAAACCTGCGCCAGGACGAACTGCGAAACGAAATCAAGGGGCGTCCCCCGCAAACCTACTTCTCGCCGCTCCACCAGTGGATCTTCGGCGAGAACGCCAAAATCTACAATTACCAGCTGTTCGATGCCGAGCACAAGTTGTTTGGCGGGCTCAGCGTCTTCGAACTCGATCCTGCAACGTTTGAAGTGCGGCGGCGCGTCTATGCCGCGCGCGCCCACTGGGATCCGAATCAACGAATCTGGATTCTCGAATCCGGGTGGGTGCGCGATTTCCAGGACGGAAAGGTCACCAGCTACGTGCCGTTCCTCGCCTACGCGCTTGCGGAGCTCAGCGAGCCGCCGAGCTATTTCAACCGCGAAGTGCGCCAGTGGGACCAGATGAACTGGGAGGAACTCCGCGAGTACATCCACGAATTGCGACAAGCGGGATTTGACGTGGCGCGCCTCTCCGTACAATTGCAGATGAAACTCGCGTTTCCGCTGATGTCCACCATCATCATCCTGCTGGCGATTCCCTTCTCGATTCTCGTGGGGACGCGCGGCGCCATCGGCGGGCTGGCGCTGGGCGTGGGCGTCGGGATCGTTTACTGGGCCGCGTCGGCCTTATTTGAAGCGATGGGAGCGGTCGGACAATTGCCGCCGCTGCTGGCCGGCTGGGCGCCCGACGTGATCTTCGCTTTCCTGGGCCTGTACTTCTATCTGCGCATGCCGACGTAGTGCCGAAACAGCCCGGTGCGCCTCTCGCGCTGCTGCCCTTCCAACTTTCTCAGCCGAGTAGCGACAGGCATCCCGGCGCCAATCGCATCGCTCGCCACGTTTCTGAAATTCGCCAGCACAAGTCAGAACGCCGCTATTTGCTGCTCACCAGACGCAAGCGCGCCGTGAAAGCCCGGCCCTCTCCACCCGTGAAGGTGAGAAAGGTGGGCGCACCGAAAGTGTTCACCACTTCATTTGGATTGAGGTGACCGGTCACGTTTACGACCGTAAGGCGAATGGCGTATTCCTTGTTGCGGAAATGGAAGCGCTTCTCGAGGCCCAAATTCAAGCTGAAGTAGGCGGGGTAACGCGCGCCGTAGGGCGTTCCCACCAATTCCTGACCCTGGCTGATAATGTTGAAGGGCAAGCCGGTCCGGTACTCGGCAAAACCGCTTAACAAGAGATGCCAGAATGGAAGTGGCGTCCACCCGTCCGAGACGACGCGGTTCGGTGTGTCCCAGGGGAGGGGCCCCGGCGCCTGCTGCGTAAAGATAAGCGAGCCGAGCGAGTAATCCATCGCCTCGTTGGTCGTGGAACTTGAGCGCGTGTAGTCGATCGAAATCTCCGCGTTCTCGCCGAATTGATGCTTCACCCAGAGCTCGCCCGCCACGTAACGATCCTTCCGATTATTTCCCACGACGAGAGTGAGGCCGGGCTGCGAATCGGCCAAGGTTTGGTAAGCCAGGCCGTGGATCTCGCGGCGCAGAAGAAACGATGCGCCGAAATACGTGTTGTTTCCGACTCGCTCCTCCCATTCCACACTCGTCTTGGAAAACCAGGGTTGCTCCAGTCCCGATGCGGGCAGGAGAAATTTCGTCACCTTTGAGCCCGGGAGCTGGATCGTGCCTGTCGGGTCGTAGAAAACGTCGGTTCGCTCCTGATCGAACACCCGCCCCAGCGTATTGAAGTCCAACGCCGTATCGAATTCTCCCCAGGAAAGCGTGAGCTTGGCACGGTCCTCGCCGAGCGGAAGAATATTGGCGGCGATGCGGGGCCCGACGAACCCGTGCTGCACAAGACGGTCCCAATCGCCGCGGATTCCAGCGACGATCTCGAAGGGCTTCGCGATCTGCCACACGTCCTCCACGTAGACGCCCACTTGCGTATTGGTGAGCCGGTAAGCCGCCGGCCCGAAAACGTCGCCACTTCGGTCAGTGTCCCGTTCGCGTCATTGAAATTGATCGCGCTCCGCACGGCGGATTGCGAGCGAATCACACTGCCAAAATTACCCGCCGGCGGAAATCGTGTGCAGGCCAAGTAGGTGGTGATCCGTGGTGATGAGGTCGCCCAGAAGTTGCAGGCGCCGGCCGCGCTGTTCGAGGGATTGAAAATAGTTTCCCGCCCTTGTAGCGGGGGAGATGATGTAGGCGCCGTTGCCTTGGGGAATCGAATCCGAGAGTCCCGAATCGCCGGCGACGCCGAATTGCAAGAGCGTCCGGCCAAGCCAAATCTGATCTCGGACCGAGGCGAACCAGCGGCGCGCGGGCACTCTGGTCGTGGTCGAGAACGGCGTGAGGACGCCAATCCCAGCGTCGTCCTGGTACGACTGGTTGTAGAGGAAGTTCCCCGACACCACATTCCCCGGCGAGAGGTTCATCTGGAGGCGCGTCAGGCTGTCGCCGTACCAGGCCGTGTAGAAATCCTGCCCCGATTGCAAACCATGCACGACGCCGAACACACGCCACAGGCTCAGCGCCTCCGAGAACCACGCTTTCTTTTTTGCGATGGGGCCGGAGAACGTTAAGCGCGGGTACCAGCTTCCGAGATGGAGGCCCTGTTCCACAAGCGGTACGGGGATGAAGTCCGTTGTGCCGACGCGCCAGTGATCGTCGCCCGTAGTCGTATTGAGCGACAGAACGCCGGCCCCGGCATGGGCGTAGGCCGCGCTCGTATCGCCGTTTTCGACGGTCACGTTTTGCACGGCGTCCACGTTGATTCGAGTGGTCAATTGGCCGTTCACCGGGTCGCCGATTTCGAATCCATCCAGCAGGACTTCCGTATCGTTGACGCGCGCACCGGCGTAATGAAGTACCGCGGCGTTGTCCTGGATGACGCCCGGCATCAAGGCGAGGCTGTGCGCCAAATCGTGGGTGCCGGCAACGGGCACATTGAGAATGTCGTGTTCTAACAGCTGGAACGTCGCGCGTGGTTGTGCTCGGCTGGATCTGCGCTCCGGTTGCGGTCACCTGCACCTGCTGGTGGATTTCTGTTTCGTGGTTCAGCGTGAACGTGACTTCGTTTGCCCCGGCAGAAATTTCCAGAGGTCTCTTTTCAATTTGAAAGAATCCCGGCTTGCTCACGCCGACGGTCGCGTGACCCGCGGGCACAGCATCGATCTCGAAATGGCCGATGGCATCCGGTATGCAACCGAGAGCGCACCGGAGGCAGGCGCCGACTGAATTTCGGCGCCATCCACCGGCTTCCCGTCTTCGTCCTCCACATGTCCGTGCAGTTGAGAAGCCGGAGCCTGCGCGGCGCCGCTCCGCCGCCACCAAAGCGGAAAGCACGGCCCACGCTGCCATTTTCCCGCGCAAAATTGGTTCTCGAGCCTGATCGCGCCGCGAATCTGCGATCGTACGAATCAGGGGCATTTTACAATCGTTCCGGTATATTGCGGCGAAGTATTGAAGGCAGCAATCTCTTGTGGGGCGGCCGGGGGCCCGCCAACTGTAGCGCAGGCGGCTCGAACATCACCGCGGGACAAGCGAGCGGATTTTCTGAATCACGAGATCAATCCCCACTTCGTTGTAGTCCGCCCTCGGGAATGATTACGTCCGCGTAGCGCTTCGAGGGCTCGACGAATTCCATGTGCATGGGACGAACGGTGGCCATGTACTGCTTCGACGACCATTTCCATCGTCCGCCCGCGCTCGCGGATGTCGCGCTCGAGCCGCCGTATGAAGCGCAAGTCCGCCTCGGTATCCACGAAGATCTTGATGTCCATCAAATCGCGCAGCTGACGATTCTCGAAAATCAAAATTCCTTCGACGATGATCGCCGGCCGCGGCTCAAGCCGCACCGTCTGTTGCGACCGTTCGATGCTGCGTGAAGTCGTATACCGGCCGCTCGATCGCCTGCCCGGCACGCAATCGGCGCACATGCTCGACTAAAAGCGGCGTGTCCACCGAATCCGGATGGTCGAAATTCTGCTTGCGCGCTCTTCGAGGGGCAGCTGGGGAAAATCCTTGTAGTAATGGTCCTGCTGGAGCACAAGAACGCTATTCTCAGAGAGGCGGCAATGACCGTCTGGCGATGGTCGTCTTGCCGGAGCCGGTTCCCCCGCAAATCCCGATAATCAGCCGCTTGCTGTCGAGTGCTCGAATCTGCGCCTGGCCTCCCAGATTTCAGCCCGGCTGAGCCCGCTTCCGGTTCCCTTCTTGGCTCCTTCTTCTTTGTGCGCTTCTTTTCCTCAATCACCGCCTGCGCCGCCGCCGAGCGCGAATCGGCACGCGGAATGGCGACGCGCTTACGTAATTCATTCCTACCCGGTGGCAGAATTTCACGCTTTCCGCATCGCCGCCGTGCTCGCCGCAGATTCCGATCTTCAGCTTCGGCCGCGTCTTCCGCCCGCGCTGATTCCCCATTGCATCAGCATGCCGACCCCGTGGATGTCGAGCGACTGGAACGGATCGGCCTTGAAGATCCCCGCCTTCTTCTCGTCCACGTAGTCGGGCAGGAACCGGCCGGCATCATCGCGGGAAAGTCCCATAATCGGTCTGTGTCAGATCGTTCGTGCCGAAGGAGAAGAACTCGGCGACCTCGGCGATCTGATCGGCCAGCAAGGCTGCGCGTGGCAGCTCGATCATGGTCCCGACCAGGTACTCCAGCTTCACGCCGGCCTTCTTGATGACTTCCCCGGCCACGCGGTGGGTGGAGTCAGTGAGAATTTGCAACTCCTTTCGATCCAATGTGAGAGGATGCATGATCTCAGGTAATACTTTAATGCCGGCCTTCTTGCACTCGATGGCCGCTTCGATGATTGCCGTCACCTGCATCTCCAGAATCTCGGGATACGTAATGGACAGGCGGCACCCGCGATGGCCGAGCATCGGATTTGCTTCGTGCAACTGCTCGACGCGGCGCACGACCACTTCTCGACATCCACGCCAATTTCCCGCGCAAGCTCCTCCTGCTTGGCCCGATCGTGCGGAACAAACTCGTGGAGCGGCGGATCAATGCAGGCGAATGGTGACCGGACAACCCGTTCATCGCCTTGAAGATCCCGATGAAGTCACGCCGTTGGAATGGCAGCAGCTTCGCGAGCGCTTTTCGGCGCGCTTCCGGACGTGTCCGCGATGATCATTTCCTGAATGGCGAGTTGCCGGTCGTCGCTCTTTTCCGGCTGCTCGAAATCCTTGAAGAACATATGCTCCGTGCGGCAAAGTCCGATGCCCTCGGCGCCCATCTCCCGCGCCTTCTTGGCGTCGTGAGGAGTATCGGCGTTCGTGCGAACCCGCAACTGCCGCACTCGATCGGCCCATTTCATCAGCGTTGTAGGAATCGGGCAGTTCCGGGGTCACCAGATTCAACTTGTCCCCGTATACACGGCGCCGTCACTGCCATCGAGCGTGATCCAGTCACCCTGTTTCACGACCAGCCCGTTGGTGCTCATGACTTTCTTGTCGTAGTCGATGTCCAATTTCTCCGCGCCCACGACGCAGCATTTGCCCCAACCGCGCGCCACGACAGCGGCGTGGCTGGTCTTGCCGCCCGTCGCGGTCAGAATTCCCTCCGCCACGAACATTCCGCCAACGTCTTCGGGACTGGTTTCGCGCCGGACAAGAATCACTTTTTCGCCGCGCCTCGGCCCATTCTTCGGCTTCTTCGCGCTGTGAATACCGCCTTGCCCACGGCCGCGCCGGGAACGGCGTTGATTCCGTCCGCAAGCTTTCGCTTGCCCAATTCGGACCGCGCGAAGGATGGAGTCGATCACGGGATAGAACAAGCCGCTCGATATCTTCCGCCTTGACACGTTCGATCGCCTCTTCCTTGCGAGATGAGCCTCTCTTTCGCCATGTCCACGGCCATGCGGAATGTGGCTGCCGGGGTGCGCTTGCCGACGCGCGTCTGCAACATGTAAAGCGTGCCTTCTTCGACGGTGAATTCCATGTCCTGCATGTCTCGATAATGCTCCTCGAGAATGCGTGCGAACCTTCTCAAGTTGCTTGTAAACCTTCGGCATCAGCTTGGCCATTTCGTCCAGGTGCATGGGCGTGCGGATTCCAGCGACGACGTCCTCGCCCTGCGCGTTGATGAGGAAATCGCCGTAGAACAACTTTTCGCCCGTCGAGGGATCGCGCGTGAAACAAACTCCCGTGCCGGAATTCTCGCCCGTGTTGCCGAACACCATCTGCACGACGTTGACGGCCGTGCCCAGGAGGCCCGTGATTTGCTCCACGCGCCGGTAGGTGACGGCTTTTTCCGCCATCCACGATCCGAACACCGCGCCGATCGCGCCCCACAGCTGCTTCTCGGGGTCATCGGGGAAATCCTCGCCGGTCTTGGACCTAAAGTATTTCTTGTAGTCCGCGACGAGTTCTCGCCAGCCTGCGGCCGAAACTTGCGTATCTTCGGTGACCTTGTGTCTCGCCTTCATCTCGCGCAACTTGTGCTCGAGTTCCTCTTTGGGTAACCCGATGACCACCGAGCAGTACATCTGAACGAACCTGCGGTAGGCGTCCCATGCGAAACGGTCGTTCTTCGTGTTCCGCGCAAGGGCCTCGACCGAAACGTTATTCAGGCCGAGGTTGAGAATCGTCTCCATCATGCCCGGCATCGAGCGGGCCGAGCCGGAACGCACGCTGACGAGCAGGGGATCCTTGGCGTCGCCGAGCTTCTTGCCGGTTGCCCGCTCCAGTCGCGCGAGGTGCTGCTTCACTTCCTTCGCGAGGCTCGGCGGATACTTCTTGTCGTGCTTATAGAAATAATCGCAGCACTCCGTAGTGATCGTGAATCCGGCTGGAACGGGCAAGCCGATTCGCGTCATCTCCGCGAGGCCGGCGCCCTTGCCGCCGAGGACTTCTTTCATCTCACCGTTTCCTTCTGCTTTCCCTGCTCCAAAAAAATAGACGAATTTCACTGGTCTTCGCTCCTTTCAAGCGATTCTTCTTTACTGCCTGGGGCGCGGCAAACACTCTAACCGGTCGGCGCGCCGACGTTAGTTAAAGTAATACTTTAAGTCGAATACCTGTCGCGCATTGCTGCCCTAACTGCGTTCTCCTGCAGCGATCTCGGAAAAGTCCGCGATCGTCGAAAACTGGCTCAACAATTCCGACAGCAACGTCAACCTGTTCTTTCGCACTTCCGCATCTTCGGCCATCACCATCACTTTCTCAAAGAACAAATCAACCCGGGGACGCAAACCTGCGATTCGTTCGAGCGCCGCACGGTACCTTCGCGCGCGTTTGTCCTGTTCGGCGTGCCTGGCAACCGATGCCGCCGCCTCGTACAGATCTCGCTCCGCGGCTTCCGTAAAAAGATCGGCGCGCACGCCGGCCAGTTGCCACTCTCCCCTCGGGCCCGCCTTCTCCAGAATCTTCCGGATTCGCTTGAATGAGATCGCCAACGGCTCAAAATTCTTGGTCTTGCGAATCGCGCGCACCGCCTCGATCCTCTGGACGGCATCCACCAAGTCATCCGAGTCAGCTGCGAGCGCCGCATTCACCTCGTCGTAGGCAAATCCCCACCGCTCTTTGAATGCGTAGCGCGCACGGTCGAGGAGGAATTCGGAAACCGAGCGCTCGAACGTTCGGCCCCGGCGGTAATTCCCTTCTGGGAAGCGGCAAGAATCGCAGCGGCCTTGGAAATTACAGCGGACAGCGAAAGCGGCAACCTCCGTTCAACGAGAATCTTGACGATGCCAATCGTCGCGCGGCGCAGCGCAAAGGGATCGCTCGAGCCAGTCGGCAGCAGGCCGACCGCAAAGCAGCCCACGAGGGAATCCAGTTTATCTGCGAACGAGAGAGCGCAGCCCGTCAGATTTCGCGGAATCTCGCCATCCAGGCCGGCCAGGCAGGTATTGATCGTAAACCGCCCAGGAGACTTCTTCAGGTTCTCCTTGAGCTTTGGCATAGAGACCGCCGACCACGCCTTGCAGCTCCGGAAACTCCCGGACCATCTCGGTGACCAGATCGCACTTCGCAAGTTCCGCGGCGCGATCGACTCCGCCGACGCTTGCCTCGTGTATCCCTTCGGCGAACCATTGCTCTGCGACCCACCGGGCCAGGGCCCGCACGCGCTCGATCTTTTGGCCGTAGCTGCCGAGCTTCTCCTGGAACGTGACGCCGTTCAGTCTTGGCAGATAGTCGGCGAGCCGACATTTTTGGTCGGACTCCCAAAAAAATCTTGCGTCCGCAAACCGCGCGCGCAACACCCTCTCGTGACCGGCGCGGATCATCCCTCCTCTGTCGCTCTTCTGATTGATGACGGCCAAGAAGCCGGGGGCCAGGCTGCCGTCCCTGCGGTCGAGCGCGAAGTACTTCTGGTGGTCGCGCATCACGGTGACAAGAATCTCCTTCGGCAATTGGAGAAACGCCGAGTCGAATTCGCCCCGGAAGACCTTCGGGTATTCGTTGAGATATACGACTTGATCCAGTAGGGCTGCGTCCTGATGCACTTTCAGCCCACCCTTGCCCCCGGCGCTTTGCAACTCCGATTCGATCCTGCGCCGGCGATCCTCAGGGCGAACAAGCACGAAATTCGCGCGCATGCGTTCGAGATAATCTTGCGGTCCGCGCAACTTGACCTTCGACTTGCCGAGAAATCGATGACCTGCGCTGGCGTCACCCGACGCCACATCGCCGAAGCGAAAGTGGATTACCTTTCCGTCGAGCAGTGCCACGATCCAGCGAACCGGCCGGATAAAGCGTGGGCCCTTCATGCCCGTCCAATACATTGTGCGAGGCCAGGCAATCTCGGAGATGGCCTTGGGCAGGACTTCTTGCAGAATCTCCATAGCCGGCCGGCCTTTGGTCACCTGCTTGAATGCCAGACACTCGCCCCGCGGAGTCTGCAATAGGTAAAGACGTTCGAGCGGCACTCCCTGTTTGTGCGCAAAACTTTCTGCCGCGCGTGTCGGCCGGCCGACATTGTCGTAGGCGACGCTCTTCGGCGGCCCCGTAATCTCACGGACTTGATCGGGCTGCCTGACAAGCACCTCAGAACAAGTGGCGGCGAGTCTTCGCGGCGCGCCATATGTGACGACGGGCGCGTTTGCCGAAAGATTGTGAGCCGAAATATATTTCTCAAGTATTACTTGAAGTTCTTTGATCGCCACCGGCAACATTCCTGCCGGAATCTCCTCGCAGCCGATCTCAAACAGGAAAGCAGCGCGATCCTTCATGCGGGCTCTCCTGTGGATATGGCTGGATGGCGTTGATCCAGATAGCATTCCGCGACACGGCACGCCAACTGCCTGACCCGCGCCATCAATTGCGCGCGCTCCGTGGTGGAAATCACGCCGCGCGAATCCAGCAGGTTGAAGAGGTGGGAGCACTTCAAGCACTGGTCGTAGGCAGCCATCACCGGATATCGTTGCTTCCCTTCGCGACTTTCCTTTGCGTAGCCGTCCAGAAGACGCCCTGCTTCGTGCTCGTGCAATTCAAACAGCTTGCGAGTCGTATGCGGATCCGCATGCTCGAAATTGTAGGCCGAAAACTGCTGCTCTTCCGCAAGCCGTACCGATCCGTAGCTCAAATCTTTCGTCCACCGGACGTCGTAGACGTTGTCCACTCCTTGCAGATACGCAGCGATGCGATCCAGCCCATAGGTGAGTTCAACCGATACGGGATCGAGATCCACGCCGCCGCACTGCTGAAAATACGTGAATTGCGTAATCTCCAGCCCATCGAGGAGTACTTGCCAACCGATACCCCAGGCGCCGAGGGTGGGCGATTCCCAGTTATCTTCCTCGAACCGGATGTCGTGCTCCACGAGATCGATTCCCATCGCCCCCAAACTCTCCAGGTAGACGTCTTGAACGTCCGCCGGGGACGGCTTCAGGATCACCTGCATCTGGTGGTGTTTGTATAGGCGATTGGGATTCTCCCCGTAGCGTCCGTCGGCGGGCCGACGGCTCGGCTGCACATAGGCGACACGGTATGGCTCCGGTCCAAGCACCCTGAGAAACGTCTCCGGGTGCATAGTTCCCGCCCCCACCTCGACGTCATACGGCTGCTGAAGGATGCAGCTGCGATCGGACCAGAATCGTTCCAGATTCAGGATCAAGTCTTGGAACGTCAGGCCGTGCTGAACTTGAAGTTTTGCTTTAGATTTCAATTCCGCTGCTCCACTCCTTCTTCCAACATCCGGCGCGAGTTCAACTTCTTCTCGACATGCAACTCAATCCAGTCGAGAAGAATCGCGGTCAGTTCACGCGCCGCGGCGGATTCCACGCCCTTCGCGTCCAGATCCGCGAGCTTGTGGTGCATCACAAGCTTCGCCAGTTCCACAGCCGGCGGGGAGACCGGCTTCGCTCCGGGCAGCCGACAATTCACACACAGGAATTCGCCTAGCCCCTCGGCCACGAATGTCTCCTGCCCCTTGAGCTGTTCCCCACAGCGCCCACACTGTTCGAGCGAGGGGAGCCAGCCCGCAAGCCGCAGCGTCCACAGCGAGAAGTAGGCGAGCGAGAGCCATGCGTCGTTCTGCTGCCGGATGGAGCGCGCCGCAAGCAACACCAATCGAAAGTGCGCGCCGGCGGATTCGCGCTCCGGCAGCACAAAATCCGTGACCTCACAAATCAAGGCCAGGCTGACCCCCTTGTGGTAATCGCCCTGCACATCGAGAAACGATTCGACGAGTTCGCACTGATTGATCCGCACCAAATCCCGAGTCTCGCGCTCGTAATACCAGATGCGAATGTGGGAGGCCGTTTCCAGGCAGGAGCCGAACCGGCTCTTTGGCAGGCGTGCACCGCGCGCCACCCCTCTCACCTTCCCATTTTCCCGTGACAGAAAACAGACGAGCCGATCGCCTTCGCCCAGTGGATAACTGCGAAGCACGACGGCTTCAGCCTCAACGGTTGGCATCTACGCGTCGGCACGCCGACATCCGGCCGAGCCTCTCCGGCAAAACTGAGAAAGCATTTCAAACATCTTTAGTTATCATAGCGCGAAAGCCGGCGCAATTCCCAAAGCGATGCAAAGATAAGAAATTCCGCGAATGTTCGGACGTGGCTCACGCGTGTTCGAGCCCGAAAACGGCCCATTTCGCGGCCACTCTAGATTATGTAAAGACGGCACCCGCGGCCCGCCGCGTTATCGGACGCCAAGCTCCGCCTTTTCGGCTTGCATTTCTTCATCGCAAACGTAGAGTGTCCTGATGCAGACTCCCTCTACGGCCGCGGCGATCGTCGGGCTTGGCTTGAATGCCACCGACACGTTGATCCGCGTCCCCCACTTCCCCGCCCTGGATTCCAAGGTTCAGTTTCACGACGTCCGGGTCGAGCCCGGCGGCGAGGTCGCCACGGCGCTGGTGGCTTGCTCCCGTTGGGGGCTGCGCACGCGGTACATCGGAAAAGTCGGGGATGACGATGCCGGGCGTATGCAAGCGGAAGAGTTCGCGCGCGCTGGCGTCGAAACCGAATTGATGGTGGTCCCCGATTGCCGGAGCCAGTGCTCATTCATTCTTGTGGACGAATCCGAGGGCGAACGCACGATCATCTGGAATCGCGACACCCGGCTCGAGGTACACCCTGAAGAGCTCCGCCGCGAATGGTTTGAAGGCGCGCGCGCCCTCCACCTCAACGGCAACAGCACCGCTGCCATGCTCCAGGTGGCGCGCTGGGCGCGTGAATCTGGGGCGGCAGTTACGATTGACGTGGATTCAGTCTATCCCGGAGTTGAAGCAGTACTTGAACATGTGGATTACATCATCGCTTCGCGGGAATTCCCCGCGCGATTGACCGGCGAGCTCTCCCTTTTGATCTCTTTGCCCGCGCTTCAGAAGAGATTCCGTTCCCGGCTAGCGGCGGCCACTCTGGGGCGTGAAGGCGTGCTAGCCTGGGATGGCCAGCGATTTCTGTATAGCGCCGCCTATATCGTGGACACGGTGGACACGACCGGAGCGGGAGACGTCTTCCACGGGGCATTTCTTTATGGACTGCTCCAGGGGTGGGAAATTGAGCGGACGCTTGAGTTCAGCTGTGCCGCCGCAGCCTTGAACTGCGCGTCCATCGGCGCGCGGGGTGGCATCCGTCCGATCCACGAAATCGAAAAGCTTCGCCGTGAGGGAGCGCGGTACCCAGCGGCGTACTCTCAAGTGGAACTTGAAGAAGCGCGAGCCCGCCAGTGATTCCGCTCAAATCCGATAATCCTCGTACCTCGCCCGCTGTGGTAACCTTGGTTCTGATCACTCTAAACATCCTCATATTCCTCTACCAGTTCTCGCTCGGGCCTAAGGCGGGCCAGCGCCTTGTGAATGCCTACGGACTCATCCCCGCCCGTGCGGAGCTGCTCGTGACTCCTGCCGCGCACGGCAAACCCACCACGCTGCCGCAAGTCCTCCTGCCGCTCGTGACCAGCATGTTCCTGCACGGCGGCTGGCTCCACGTCCTGGGCAATATGCTCTTCCTCTGGGTATTCGGGGGTAGTGTCGAGGATCGGCTCGGCCACTTCTCGTATTTCTTCTTCTACATGGTGTGCGGCGTGGGTTCAGGCCTGTTTGACACCATTGTCAGCTGGGGGTCGAAGATACCGACCATTGGAGCCAGCGGAGCGATTTCCGGAGTGATGGGGGCGTACATTGTTCTCTTTCCGAAGACGCGCATCCTGACACTGATCCCGATCTTTATCATTTTTTGGACGGTGCGATTGCCGGCCTTCCTGCTGCTTGGTTATTGGTTCGTTCTGCAATTCCTAAGCGGAGTGGGATCGCTGGGGGTGACCGACCAAGGCGGTGTAGCCTGGTGGGCGCACGTTGGAGGCTTCCTGCTGGGCGGCCTGCTCGTCCTGGGGCATCGAGAGCCTCGGTACAGACCGGTCTAAGGGGAACAGACGCAGCCAGCCGCGGGCGACTTACTCCGCCAGCCTGTCTCCAGCTTCGCGCGTGGCGAGCGCCGTCCACGTAGAGTCCTCTAAGCTATATGCTATATTACTTCTATATAACTTGACTTGCAGCATTCCTCCGGTGCGCTGTCTCGATCGCCAAAATCCCCGCCAGCACCAGGATCCCGCCCACGACCAGGTTCCACGTGAGCGGATCGTGCATCAGCGATACGCCCAGCACCGCCGTCACGACCGGATTCGCATTGCTGATTGCGCCCAGCCTGGAAGCGGCAATGTAGCGCAACGCCCAGAAATAGACCACATAGGCCGCGAGACCTGAGATCAAAGCCATGTAAAGAACAGCGGCCCAGCCGGTCCACCGGATCGAGCCCCAGGCGCCGGTTCGGGTCAGGTAGACCGCCTGATGGATCGCGTAAGGCAAAAAGAAAAGCGCACCGACGAAATAGTTGTACGCGTTCATCTCGGACGCGCTGTACTTCCCCGCGACGCGCTTGCCGAGCACGGTGTACAGCGCGAAACCCAGCGTGCCCGCAAGCGTGAGCAGATCCCCGCGCAGAGTTCCCGCTCGGAATTCCAGGCTGTGTTCTGCGCTGAGGATCCCCACCCCGGTGAACGCGAAAACCACTCCGATGGCCGAAAGCGGGAGGAGCGATTCGAGCCCCTGCGCCCAGGCGAGGAGCAGGATGAAGACCGGTCCAAGGCCCGTGATGAGGCCGGAATGGCCGACCGTCGTGTAGTTCAGTCCGATGACGTACCCGCCCATGTTGACGACCACTCCGAAGAAGCCGAGATAGAAGAACGTCCACAGGTCTCCCAACGTCTTCTTCTTCGCCGGTCCGCCCGCTGCCACAGAGGGGCTCTTGGGCCGCGTGAGATACAGCGGAATGCTCACCACTCCGGCAATCACCAGACGGAAAGACAACAGCCGGAGGGGCGGAACCGTCCGCAGGCCCATCTTGCCCACAAAAAAATTGCCCACCCAGGCGGCCGTGGCGAATGCGATGCCCGCCGCAAGCAAGGCGCCTGACGGACGGCTTGGATTGGAAGCGTCGCGCGGCAAGGCTCAGGTCAGCACTGACTTTCGGACTGCGAGTTTTTCAATGAGGTCCTGCCGCGGCTGGTAGCCGATGCCCGGGTGGTTGTGCAAACGAATCGTTCCGAGCGACGTGATTTCGACTTCGGGTTCGATGATGTCCTGCTGCCAATACCGGCGGCTGGCCGTGACGTCTCCGGGGAGCGAGAAACCCTGCAGCGTCGACAGCGCGATGTTGTGCGCGCGGCCGATGCCGGATTCGAGCATGCCGCCGCACCAGATGGGCACCTGGTGCGCGCGGCAGAGATCGTGGATGGCGAGCGCCGGCGTATATCCGCCGACGCGGCCCAGCTTCATGTTGATGATGCGGCAAGCGTTCAGTTCGATCGCGGCACGCGCATGCTCGAGCGAGCGAATACACTCGTCGAGGCAAATCGGCGTTTGCAATTGACGCTGCAGGGCCACGTGGCCGAACAAATCGTCCCAGCCCAACGGCTGCTCGATCATCATCAAGTAGAACGGCTCGAGGCGGCGCAAATGCGGCGCGTCCTCCAGGCGATACGCGGAATTCGCGTCCACCATGAGCTTGATGCTTGGGAATCGCTGGCGCAATCGCTCGACGGGCTCGATGTCCCGCCCCGGCCTGATTTTGATCTTGATTCGCTGGTAGCCGGCGGAGAGTTCCTTCTCAACGGCGGCGAGCAGTTCGTCGAATGTGGGCTTAATTCCGATCGAGACGCCGCTGGCGATCTCTTCGCGCACCCCGCCCAGAAGCCGCCAAAGGGGCACCCCCTGCTGCTTGGCTTCCGCGTCCCAGAGCGCCGATTCGAGCGCGCCCTTCGCCATGTTGTGCCCGCGAACCGGCTCCAGCAGTTCCCAGATTTCCGAGGCGGCCGCGAATTCCCTTTCCTTCAGCAAAGGCCAGAGGTACTTCTCAAGGATTAACCACGCAGTGTCGACCGTCTCCGGCGAATAGAACGGCCCTTCGCCCGCAACGCACTCGCCCCATCCCGTCGCGCCGCCGGCTTCCGCCTCGATGAGGAGAATGCGGCGTTCCGTCGTACGCCCGAAGCTGGTCTCAAACGGCGCGATCAACCGCATTTGAATCTCGCGAAGAGTGACGCGCTGGATCTTCATTTCGACCGGATGCCCCCGTGACGTTTCGTCTCCGCGGCGCTCATTTGCCACCTTTCGCGCGCGTCTCGCGCTCCCGGACTTTCGCCGCCGTCCAGAGGGCGTCAAGCTCCCCGGCGCTGCGATCGACCAGCGCCCGGCCGGACGTTGCGGCCTCGCGTTCCATCGCCTGGAAGCGACTCTTAAACTTGCGATTGGCCAGTTTCAGCGCGATCTCGGGGTCAAGCCCGAGAAACCGCGCGAGATTCACGGCCGTGAAAAGCAGGTCGCCGATCTCGTCTTCGCGGCGCGCCGAGTCCGCGTCCCGCAAAGTTTCCCGTAATTCGCGGGTCTCCTCTTCAATCTTATCGAGAATGCCCTCAGCGGAGGTCCAGTCAAATCCGACATTCGCCGCACGGCGGGAGAGCTGGTGCGCTTCCACTAGTCCGGGTAGCCCCGGCGAAACACCATCGAGAATCGAAGCCGCCTTCGCGGGCTCCGCTGCCCCGCCCTTTGCAAGCCGCTCCTCAGCCTTCAGCTGCTCCCATTTTTTGAGGGACTTCGCCGGCAGTGCGCGCCGTAGCGTCGCCAAACACGTGCGGGTGGCGGCGGACCAACTTCGTGTGAATCCGCTCGATGACGTTGCAAATGTCGAACCGGCCGGCCTCCCGCGCCAATTCAGCATGAAAGACAACTTGAAGCAAAAGGTCGCCCAGCTCGCCGGCGATCTCCTCGGCGTCGCCGCAATCGAGTGCGTCGAGGACTTCGTAGGTTTCCTCCACCAGGTAGGTGCGGAGAGAGTCATGCGTCTGCTTGCGGTCCCAGGGGCAGCCTCCGGGGCCGCGCAAACGGGTTTGCAGGGCCACCAGGGCTGCAAAGAGTCTTCCCGCATCCTTCTTCCCTCGGCGATGTGTTGAACCAGCGTGCCGCAGCCCGCGGCTCCCGCGCCGTGACGCTTTCCCGTCCGGCTTGCGGGCACGCGAGGAAGAAGCTCGTTTGCGCTGCGAATTGCGGCGTGGCACGTTAAGCGGCTTTGCTCCCTGGATTCACGCCACTTTAAGGCACGCTCCGGAATTGCACAAGTCCGAGTCGAGCGAGTTAGGAGTGCGACACGCCTCGCGCCCCAGAGGTTGAGAGGGCGCGCGCCTTGTGGCAAATTCATTTTGTGATTGCAGCCGCAGCCTTTTTGTTCGGTCTCGTCATCGGCAGCTTCCTCAACGTCTGCATCCTGCGCATACCCCGCGGCGAATCCATCACGTTGCCGGCTTCGCACTGCACGAAGTGCGGCGAGCCGATCAAGCCCTACGACAACATCCCGGTGCTGAGCTGGCTGTTCCTCCGCGGACGCTGCCGCAAATGCCGCGAGCCGATCTCCTGGATGTACCCTGCGGTCGAATTGGCCACAGCACTGCTGTTTCTGGCGTGTTACTTCGCATTTGGCGCGACGCTGACGGGCGCGAAGTGGGCGCTCTTCGCAGCGTTGCTGGTGGTTTTAATCATCACTGACACCCGCGAACGAATCCTTCCCGACAAGGTGAATTATCTCGGGCTCGGCCTGGGAATCGCCGTCAGCTTTTTTCTGCCTCCGGCGGATGGCACCGCCCGGTGGCTCTCGGACCGCCTGTTCGCGTTTCCGCCGCCCTCACCGGTGCTTGCCTTTGCCGACGCCGCTCTCGGCGTAATCGCCGGCGGCGGCCTGCTCTGGGTCGTCGCGGAGGGCTACTTCCGCCTGCGCGGCCACGAAGGGATGGGACTCGGCGACGTGAAAATGATGGCGATGGCGGGCGCGTTTCTCGGATTGAAGCGCACGCTGCTCACAATCCTGCTCGGCTCGCTTCTCGGGAGCGTGCTGGGGTTGCTCTTTATTCTCATCTATCGGAAGGGCCGGCAGTACGAATTGCCGTTTGGCACATTTCTGGGCGCGGGCGCGCTGCTAGTGGTCTTTTTCGGCACTCCCCTGCTGAACTGGTACCAAAGCATGGTCTCGATGAGGTAACTTGCAAGCAAGCTAAATATGCCCCTGACGAACGCACCCTCGAACATGCTGCCGCTCTGGATCGGAGCGGCGATCTTTCTCGTCGTGATGATCGTCGGCAGCGTCTATCTTGTGGCAATCGTATTGCGGCGCCGGTTCAGCGGCACGGAGCGCGGCGGCGACTCATCTCCCCGCCTATCAAGCGACAACCCCGCCGCATTCATGGCCGCCTCTATGCAGGCCGTCATTCAAAAATTGCGCGACCAGGAAAAAGAACTCGCGGCTCTGCATCGCAGCGAACGTGAACGCGCCGAACAAACCGAACGCCTGAGCGAAGCCGTCACGCGCAACATGCCCGCGGGGCTTCTGCAGATCAACTCAAACGGAATCATCGCGATTGCAAATCCCGCCGCCGAGACGGCCCTTGGAGTCCAGGGGCTGGCCTACCGGCGCTACACGGAGGTTCTCGGCGCGGATTCGCAACTAGCGCGGCTCATCGGCGAGTGCCTCGCGCAGGGCAGCACGTTCCGCCGGGAAGAAATTCAATACGCCACGATGTTCGCTCCCGAGCGCGCGCCCGCCGGCGTCCTTCCCGGCGAAACGACGGAGCTCTCGGGAGAGTTGAGGCAGTTGGGCGTAACGATCTCTCCGATCCTGCGCGGGCACGACCAGGTGACGGGCGCCATCTGCCTGCTCACCGATTTGACCGAGCTCGTCGCGTTGCAGAAGCAGGTGCAAGTGAAGGAAAACCTCGCGGCCCTCGGTGAGTTGTCCGCCGGCATCGCGCACGAATTCAAGAATGCACTGGCGACAATTTCCGGTTACGCGCAGATGATTCGCTCGGAATCGGACGGCGGCGAAATTCACGATAACGCGCAGAGCATTGTCGAACAGACGCGCGCGCTGACCCACCTCGTTACGGAATTCCTCAAGTTCGCGCGGCCCCTGGAAATTTCCTACGAATCTTTAAGCGTCGAGCCCATGCTGCAGCGCGTCCTCGCGGAGGTCGGCGAGACCCAGCCCGGCCTGGAACTCGTACTCGAAGGAGATTTCAGCGACGTCCCCGGAGACGAAGGGCTCCTCCGCCAGGCCATCCTGAACCTGGTGCGGAACGCCGCCGAGGCCTCGGCCTCACGGCCCTCCGGCGGGCGCGTCACCGTCCGCGGCTCGGTGGAACAGAGCGGCCGCAATGGACAGCGCATCTCGATTTCCGATAACGGCCCGGGCATCGCCTCCGGCGACCTGCCCAAGATCTTCCTGCCGTTTTATACGACGAAAGCCAATGGTACCGGGCTCGGCCTGGCCGTGGTGCAGAAAATCATCGTCCAACACGGCGGCACAATCGAGGCGCGCAACATGGCCGACGGCGGGGCGGAGTTTATCGTTTGGCTACCGCAGACCCGGGAAGCCATTCAGGGCGTTGCTTCAGCCGAAGCCCGAGCCTAAAATCAACAAGAGAGTTTCCCCACGACCTCCGGAAAGGCGGTCAGACGCCATGAGTTTCCGCAGAGCCATTCTGGTCATTGCCGGGATCAGCCTGCTCGGTTCCTGCGCCTATGCGGCGCAGCAGGACCAGCCGTCTGTTGCAGAGGCGGCTCGCAAAGCCCGAGCCGAGAAGAAGAACTTGCCCAAACCGGGCAAGGTCTATACGGATGAAAACATCGGCGACGTGCCGGGACATGTGTCCGTGGTCGGCGCTGGGGCGCCCGCGGCCTCGGCACCGGGCGGCGATCAGCCCTCCGGGAACGGTTCGCAGTCCGAGGCGTCCTGGAAAGCCAAATTCTCCGCGGCGAGGAAGAAGCTTGCGGACGACAAGAAGGATCTCGATCTCCTTCAACGCGAATATAATTTGAAGCAAACGCAGTACTACAGCGATCCGAATCAAGCCATGAGGCAGCAGTACAGCATGGACGAGTTGAACTCGATGAAGGACAAGATCGACAAGCGGACGGAGGACGTTGAGAAAGATCGGCAGGCAATTGACGAGCTCGAGGACCAGTTGCGCCAGTCTGGCGGCAACCCGGGATGGGCGCGCGAAGACGATGAATCTTCCGAACAGGGACCGTCCGAATCGCAGCCGCAGGAGAACGAGCAACAATCGCAAACGCCGCCGGCATCGCCGGAACAAAGTCCTCAGCCACAAGCGCAGCCGCCCGCGCAAGATCAGGGCTCCGAGCCACAATCCCAGACGCCGCCTCCGTCGTCGCCGCCTCAACCGTAGATGGAGACCGCAGGCAGCCTCGCACCATGCCTATAATCGAAATCGGTCAAGCTTCTGGCGTGCAGCCTTCCCCCGCGCGGAATCACGAGGGAGACAGTGCGATGGAACCCCTGCTCCTCGTCGAAGACAAAGCTGAACTTCGTGCGATGCTCCGCAAAGCGCTGGAGCGCGCCGGCTACAAAGTCGATGAGGCTCCGGACGGCACCTCCGCGGTCAACAAGATCCGCGAGCGCCGCTATCTGCTCGTGCTCACCGACCTGAAACTTCCGGGCTGCTCCGGCCTCGACGTTCTTCGCGAGAGCAAGCAGGCGGACTCGACGGTCCCCGTCATTCTCATCACCGCCTACGGCTCGATCGAGGAGGCCGTCTCCGCGATGAAGGACGGCGCGTTCGATTTTATCCAGAAGCCCGTGGACCTCGAGCACTTGAAGCTGCTCGTCGAGCGCGCCTCGCGCGACCAGCAGATGCTTCGCGAGAATCTACTGTTGCGCGAGGAGTACGCCGCGCGCTACGGATTCCCCCGCATCGTCGGCGAGTCGCAAGCCATGAAAGATGCCACGCATCAGGTGCAACGCGTCGCCCCGACCAACTCGACCGTCCTGCTGCTCGGCCAAAGCGGAACCGGCAAGGAGCTCTTTGCGCGCGCGCTGCATCATCTGTCTTCGCGGCGCGAACATCCATTTGTCGCTTTGAACTGTGCGGCGATTCCCGAAGGCCTCGTCGAAAACGAGCTTTTCGGCCACGAGCGCGGCGCCTACACGGGCGCCGGCTCGCGCAAGATCGGCAAGATGGAGCTGGCCCACCACGGCACCGTCTTCCTGGATGAAATCGGCGAACTGCCGATGCCGATTCAGGCAAAGCTCTTGCGCGTGCTCGAGGAACGCTGCTTCGACCGCGTCGGCGGAACGCAATCCATTGAAGTGGACGTCCGCATCCTGGCCGCATCGAACAAGAACCTTCGCCTGGCCGTCCAGGCCAAGTCCTTCCGCGAGGATCTCTACTTCCGCCTGGCGGCCGTGCCGATCACGATTCCCGCGCTTTCCGAACGCGGCGACGACGTTCTATTGCTCGCCGATCATTTCCTGGACCGCTTCCGCCGCGAATTTCGCAAGCCGGGCCTCACGCTCTCCGATGAAGCGCGCATCGCGCTTCGCGCGTACGCCTGGCCGGGCAACGTGCGCGAGTTGCAAAACGCGATCGAACGCGCTTCGATCCTCTCCGACGGCACCATCATCCAGCCCGACGACCTGCAACTGCCCGCGATGAGGCCGGCCACGGGCGACATGCCCGCGGGGATGCTGGATGAGAACTTCGATTGGGGCGGGCCGCTTGACGAGGTCGCAACGCGGGCGCTGGCGCACGTGGAGCGCTTCAAGATCGAGGCCGCGCTTCGCTCAACGAAGTGGAACAAAACGCGCGCCGCCGAACAGCTGGGCGTGTCCTACAAGACGCTCCTCAACAAGATTCGCTCGCTCGGCCTCGAAAGCTGAGCAAAATCCTCCGCGTCACTTTTTTCGCGCGCGATAAAACGAAACAACTCCAAACGTCCAGCGCTCGATTCGGACATCTTCAAATCCGCAGCCGAGCATTTGCGCAGCCAGCTCCTCGCCTGAGGGGAATCGGTCCACCGACGGGGGAAGATAGGCGTAGGGCTCGCGATGGCCGGACAGCGCCCCGCCGATCGCGGGCAGAATGCGGCGGAAATAGAAACGGTAGAGACGTCCGAAAACCGCGCCGCGAGGATTCGAGAATTCGAGGATTCCCAGTTCCCCGCCCGGCCGCAGCACGCGATGGATCTCGTCCAGGCCCCGCGCGTAGCTGGCAAGATTGCGAAAGCCGAATACGGAGGTCACCAGATCCACGCTCGCGTCGGGCAAAGGCAACCGCAGCGCGTCGGCTTCCACGAACGCGGCTCCAGAACCCGATGCCGCCGCCTTCTCGCGCGCCCGCACCAGCATCGGATGCGCGAAATCGGCGCCGTAGATTTGCGCCGCCCCTTCTGTCTTTCGCGCTCTCCGGGCGCGGCGTTCCAGCGCGAGCGTCAGATCGCCCGTCCCGCAGCAGATGTCCAGGACGCGCGCGTCCGGTGTCTCCAGAATCTCGCGAAAGCGGGCCGCAACGCGCCGCCGCCAAAGCACATCCATTCGGAACGAAATGACGCGATTCAGGAGGTCGTACCGCGGCGCAATTCGCGTGAACATTTCGCGGACGCGAAGCGCGGCCGCGGCTTCATCGCGGATTCCCTCGGGCCGCGTGCCGGGCAACGGTTTGATCTCTTCGGTTGTGCGGCCCATGTGAGTTCGGCCTTTGCCCGGAAATCAGCCGCGGGTGAGGTACCGAGGAATCCAATCCAGCACCTTCGCCACCTTGCTGTCGAGAACGCCGTCGAACGTTTCGGCGTGTCCGATCTTCGTCGCGAGCACGAACCGAACCTGCCCGCCGCGCGATTTCTTGTCCGCGCGCATGGCCGCGAGCAGCCGCGAACCGGAAACGCGCGGCCACTTGGGCAGTGGCCCCACCCGAAGCACAAGCCGGCAGATACGCTCGGTCTGCGTTTCGGAGCACAAACCGTACGCCAGAGCGAGCCCCGCGGCGCAAAGGATGCCCCACCCCACCGCCTCTCCATGGCGGAAATGCCGGTACTTGGTCGCAGTTTCCAGTGCATGCGCGAAAGTGTGGCCGTAGTTCAAAATCTCGCGTAGCCCGGACTCGCGCTCGTCTCGCGAAACCACCCAGCCCTTTTGCGCCACTCCATGCCAAAGCGCGTATTCCAATGCCGCCGGCTTGCGCGCGAGCAGCGAATCCAGATTGTTTTCGAGAAACCGAAATAGCGGCTCGTCGCCGATGATGCCGCACTTGATGATTTCGTAGATGCCGGAACGAAACTCGCGCTCAGGCAGCGTGCGCAACAGATCGGTGTCGGCCAGCACGAGCCGCGGCGGGTAGAATGCACCAACCAGATTCTTGCCTTCGGGCAAATTCACGCCCGTCTTGCCGCCGAGGGAACTGTCCGCCACGCCCACGATCGTCGTCGGCACCTGCACCAGACGCACGCCGCGTAGATAGCTCGCAGCGGCAAATCCGGCGACATCCCCCACCACGCCGCCGCCCACCGCTACAATCACAGCGCCGCGATCCGCACCAGCACGCACCAGCGCGCGGCACAATTCCTCGACCGTGCGCAGATTCTTCGCCGCTTCGCGATCGTCGAACAAGATCGGCTTCGCGGCCGCGCGCGGCAGCGCCCGTCGAACGGCTCGCCCCACATACCGCCAAACGCGTGGCGATGACACAACCTGCACGGACGTCGCCGGGCCCAGGCGCTTCAATTCAGCTGGCGCGCGGCGAATCACGCCGCTCCCAAGAACTACGGCGTAAGTCCCAGCAGCGGACTCAACATTGTTGCGTCGCATTTCGGGGTAAGCCTCGGCCGTCGAATGTAGCACATCCGCGCGCGCCATGCCCGAGCGCGCCACATGAGTCCGCCGCAGTGGAAGGTTTTCGCGATGGCGCGCCTTCACCGGCTCACTGGCAGCTCCGTAGAGTGCGCATGGGAACTATCGAATTGCCTCAGGGCACGGCTTCACAAGGTGCTGTAGAGCATGGGACGTTGTCATTCCGAGGGCGGTCTTTGCCCAAGGAATCTGCTTCTTCCCTGTTTTGTAGTTCTCGCGCACACACGGAAGGGCATACGACCCAGAACCATGACGGCCGCACTTCCGCCGCCACGCGGCGTATTCAAAACAATACTCTAATGAATTTTCTGCTCGAGGGCGGGAAGCGATTCGATGAAAACGTGCCCCACCAGCGCGATGCTGCGTGGGTCGATCTTGTCGAGGCTGTCCTCGGTCGTGTGCCAAATCCCGCGCTCAGCGGCGTCATCCAGGTCGATAACGTCACAGGCAGCGATACTCCGCCGCAAAAATGGCGTGTGATCGTCTTCGACCGAGGACCTGCTGTTCAGGAAGACGTTGCCGTAGCCCAGCCGCTCGGCCGTGGCCCATACGACATCCGTGAGCCAACCCGTGGAATTCGCGTCGCGCAGGATATGCAGATTTGAAATGCCGATCATGTCGGCCAACACCAGCGCCTTGACCTTGCCCAATTCCCCTGAAAGAGCCAATTCGGCGGCCAATTCCCTGCTGCCGTACGTACCGTCCGTGTCGCTCCACTCCCGGACCGCTTCTTCCCCGTCAAAGAACGCGATCCAGACCGTCAGCGCATTCTTCCGCACGCAAAGCGAACGCGCCAATTCCAGCATGAGCGCCGTGCTTGACGCGCCGTCGTCCGCGCCAACAAAATTCGGCAGCAATTTTGTGTCGTAATGCGTGGCGTAGATCACGACTTCGGGCCGCGTACCCGGCAGCTTCACCAGAATGTTCTTCATCGCCAGGTTGCCCGCGGGCGTTGAGGCGTGAAAATCATCCTCGGTCACGGGGCAGCCATAGCTCTTGAGCTGGCTGATGAGGAACGCCTGCTGGCGCTCGTTGGCCACGCTCCCCGCCGGACGCGGACCGATCGCCACAAGTTCCTTGTCCAACTCGTAAGCGCGATTCCCGTCGAACCCGCCCGTCTGCGCGGCCGGAGGCGCGGGAGGAAATTGCGCTTGCGCAGCAGGCTGAGCCGCCCCGTTCGCGCTCGTCGAAACCGGTTGCCCGTGCCCGCAACCGGCTGACGCGCACATCGCCGCCGCCAGCACAAACCAACGCCTCAACCGGCACGCCGCGAGTCGCATCCTACGCAGCTCCCTGATCCGCCATCGCGCGCGCGCGCCGCTTCTTGCGCACGACCACGGCGGACACGGCGACGCCGAGCAGATAGAGCAGGAACATCGGCGCCATGAAAACGAGCATCGTCGTGGCGTCGGGCGTGGGCGTGAGGATCGCGGCGAGAATCGTGATGATGAGCACGGCGTAGCGAAAATTCTTCAGCAGCATCTTCGGCGTAACGAGGTTAAACAACGCCAGGAAGAAGATCAAAACCGGCATCTCGAAAATCAATCCCAGCCCCAGCAACACGACCAGAATGAGATCGAAATATTCGTTGATGCTGATGAGCGGCTTGAAGGGCCCCTGAAACCCGATCAGGAATTTAAGCATGTACGGCAGCATCACGAAATAGCCGAACGCGATCCCGCAGAGAAACAAGAACACCGAACTCACCACGAACATCGACACCGCGCGCCGCTCGTGCTTGTAAAGTCCCGGCGCGATGAACAGCCAGACCTGGTACAGCACCCACGGCGAGGCGATCACCAGCCCGAGATACACCCCCAGCGTGATGATCAGGTTGATCGCGCCTGTCGGACTCGTATAAATCAACTTGTCGTCAAGGTGCGCGCTGCGCAGCGCCGCCACCATCGGACGCGCGATGAGATTGAAGACTTTATTCGAGATGGAAAGTCCGACGATCACCCCCGCGCCGATCCCGATCAGTGCGTGGATGATGCGCGTGCGCAGCTCGGCCAGATGCTCGAGGAACGACATTCGCCCGCCGGGCTCGTCCTGGTGTTCGCGCAATACTTCCTCAGGCAGGGTGGGACTCTCCGTTCGGGGCGGGTTCCGCCGCGGGGCTTGAGGCATCCTCAACGAGTTTCTCGGCCGCCGGCTCCGCGGGAGCTTCCGCAGCCGCTGTTGGTTCGGGCGCTGATGCCGCGGGCAAAGCCGGTGCGGCGGGCGGGGCCGCAGCACCCCTGGCCGTGGCGTCCCGCATCAGGCGCTCCTTCTCGCGCGCCTGGCGTTCAATCTCATTCATTTCGGTTTCCAGCGTGGACCGGAAGTCCGTGGTCACCTTACGAAATTCCGACATCACCTTCCCGAGCGTGCGAGCCACTTCCGGCAGCTTCTCCGGTCCCAGTACGACCAGCGCTACGAGGAAAATTATGATCAGATGGGGAACGCTCAGCATGACTCAGGCCCTGCGCCACCCGAATGCGCCCCTCCGAATGCGTCAAAAAGGCGCGTCCAACTGAGGCGAAACTCCCGCATCCCAGCCTCGCACCCTGCCCCATCCCCTGCGCATCCAAGGGATTGGCCGCATCCTGCACTTCCGGACGCTTCGCGGCGTGCTCCTTTCGCATCATAGAAGACGGTTGCAGGCGAGTCAAATGGCCGCAACTGGTATGCTATACTGAGATTTTGAAAGCGAGGACTTGTGCACAGTAGCCGACGCGGGGCTTTGCTCGTTCTAGGGGTGCTGCTCTTGTCCGCCGTTTTGGGCGGCATCTATGGCCCGTCCGTCAAGGCGACCACGGCCGGGGCCAACGACCTCCAGGACTCCGTTCGCAACTTCACTCAGGTCCTCTCCGTCGTCCAGCAGAATTACGCCGTGCCGGTGGACACCGATCACGCGCTGTATGAAGGCGCGATCCCCGGAATGTTGCGCGTCCTCGACCCGCACTCCAGCTTCTTCGATCCGCGCCAGTACGCACTGCTTCGCGAAGACCAGGCCGGCAAGTATTACGGCGTGGGCATGACCATCGGCCCGAGTGGCACGCACAAAATTGTAACGGTCGTTCTGGCGCCCATGGTCGGCACTCCCGCATTTCGCGCCGGCCTTCGGCCCGGCGACGTCATTCTCAAGGTGGACGACAAATCCACCGATGGCCTCGGCACCTCGGAAGTCGCCGACATGCTGAAGGGTCCCAAGGGCACGTCGGTCAAAATCACCGTCGGCCGCGAGGGCTTCGACGCTCCCCTTGATTTCACCGTTACGCGCGCGGAAATTCCCAAGCGCTCCGTGGACGTCGCCTTCCTGCTGCGTCCCGGCATCGGGTACATCAAGCTTTCCGGATTCAACGATACGACCGAAACCGAAATGGCCGACGCGCTCAAGACCCTTAACGCCTCTTCGCTGGACGGCCTGATCCTCGACCTCCGCGGCAACCCCGGCGGCCTGCTGAACCAGGCCGTAGCCGTCTCTGACATGTTCCTGGATAAGAATCAGCTCATCGTTTCGCACCACGGTCGCAACTCGCAGGAGCGCCGTTACTACGCCGTCCAGGGAAATCAGGGAATGCAGACGCCCCTCGTCGTGCTCATCAACGGCGGCTCGGCCTCCGCATCCGAAATCGTCACCGGCTCGATTCAGGACCACGATCGCGGCCTTGTTGTTGGCGAACAAAGTTTCGGCAAGGGCCTTGTGCAGACCGTCTCCCGCTTGAGCGAGAATACCGGCCTCGCACTCACCACGGCGCGTTATTACACGCCCAGCGGCCGCCTCATCCAGCGCGATTACAAGGACATTTCGCTCTACGACTACCTCTACAATCACAAGGTGCCGCCGCCCACCGAAGTGAAGCTCACAGACGGCGGCCGCCAGGTCACCGGCGGCGGAGGCATCACGCCCGACGTTGTCGTCGCCGAGCCCAAGCTCAACGATTTTCAGCAGCTCCTGCTTCGCCACAGCGTCTTCTATCCGTATCAGGGCAGCGTGGGCGGATTCACCACATATTTCCTCGGCTCGAAGCCGGACGTCACCAGGTCCTTCGTCGTGGACGAGGCCGTCCTGGCGAGCTTCCGCAAGTATCTCGACCGGCTCAACATCAGGTACACCGACGCCGATATCTCCCAAAATGCCGATTGGCTCAAGCGCACGATCAGGAAGGAAGTCTTCACTTCGGTGTTCGGCCTCACGGAAGGCTATGAGGTCGAACTCGAGGACGATCCGCAGGTCCTGAAGGCCATCGATTCCCTGCCGCAAGCCCGCGCCCTTTACGACAACGTGCGCAAAGTGATCGCGCAACGCGGCGGCGACGTCGGCGCGCAGTAGCCCCGATTCAATATCCAGGTAGCGACACGAGGCGTCCTTCGACGCGCGGCTTGAGTTCTTGCCGCGTTTCGCTTCTAAGATAGAGTAAACACAGCCTCGCGCGCCAAATTGGAATTCGCAGAATCCTTTGCTATCCTAATTTCAGCCGGTGGGCGGCTAGCTCAGCTGGGAGAGCGCCTCGTTCGCAACGAGGAGGTCGCGGGTTCGAATCCCGCGCCGTCCACCATACTTTCCGCCCGGCCTCCTTGACTCCTGTTTTGCACGGCCACATACTCGCCCCCATTCCACTCACGGAGAACTCAACAATGACCGCACCGCGCTGTGCGCTTTCGCCGTCTCCCCGGACCCGGTTCTTCGCTTCCGGCAAACTCGTCCTCGTAGCCGCCGTCCTCTGCGTGGCCCTGCTGATGCCTGATATGTCGCGCGCGCAATCCACGCCCTCGCCCACGAAGACGCTGGCCACCGCCGTCAACAACACGCCTCAGTCGCAATCGCCAGCCGCGCCGGCCGCGCCGAAACCCTCGCAAACGATTCTGCTCTGGCCCAAAGGTGCCCCCGGCGCAATGGGAGACACGGATCTCGATAAGCCCGCGCTGGCCGTCTTTCTCCCCGCCTCCAATCCGACGCACACCGGTGTCGTGATTTGCCCCGGCGGCGCCTACATCCACCTGACGATGCAAAAAGAAGGCACGGATGTTGCCGCCTGGTTTAACGCCCGCGGCGTCGCAGCCTTCATCCTGAGCTATCGCCTCGCCCCGCGCTATTCCTATCCCGCTCCGATTGACGATGGCATGCGCGCCGTCCGCTACGTCCGCGCCCACGCCGCCGATTTCGGCCTCGACGCCGGTCACATCGGCATGATGGGCTTCTCTGCCGGCGGACACCTCACCGCCACCGTCTCCACCCACTTCGACCCCGGTCATCCCAGCGCGCCGGATCCGATCGATAGCTTCAGCGATCGCCCGGACTTCTCCATTCTCTGCTACCCCGTTATCAGCATGCGGGATGTCCTCACGCATGCCGGCTCCGCCACTTCCTCCTCGGCGATTCCGCTGACCCCAAATTGATTGATTTTCTGTCGGCTGAATTGCAGGTGACCAGCACAACCCCGCCCACGTTCATTTATTTCACGGTGAACGACGAGCTCGTGCCCGTCCAGGGCAGCGTGGAGTATTTCAACGCGCTGCTGCGCGCAGGCGTCCCCGTGGAAATGCATCTTTTCCAAGCCGGCCCGCACGGCACCGGCATGGGCACAGCCTATCCCGCCTTCCCCGAGCTGCGCGAGTGGCCCACGCTCCTTGAAAACTGGATGCGCTTCAACGGCTGGATGGCCCCCGCCGCCACAACTCCCTAGCCTTGCGTAGCGGCGACCCCGCCCTGCGGGGTCGCCATCTGCTGTTTTGCTTCTGGTTTTTCGGTGGGTGCCCCTCGATGAGAACGAAGGCGCTGTCAAGGCATAGTTCTCCCCTGCAGTGTTTTTGCACCGCTCGTTGCCAGAGGGGGAGGACGAAGAACTCTGGAAATCTCACGGCGAATCATTTCTCGGTGAAACGAATCGTTTCACCAACCATCGATACGGCCTAGACTTCGGCCATGATTCTTCTATCCGAATCCCGGCCCGCGCCGGGACGAGAGCGCCCAATCAATCCTTCGGTCTAGCTTGCGCTGACCACGGGCACCCGCGGGCTGCTCTCGATCGAAGCGATCTCCGGATACCGCGTTTGCGTGCGCAGCATCCAGTAGAGTCGAATCGCCAACTTCCTCGCCGCCGCCACCTTCGCCACGCCCTTCGGCTTCGTGTGACAGCGATGCAAATACTCCGAACGAAACTTCGGGTCGCAGCGAACCGCCACTTGCGCCGCTTCCACCAACAACATTCTCATAAACCGATTCCCCTGCTTGCTGATCGGTCCCAGCCGTTGATGTCCGCCCGAACTGTACTCGCGCGGAATCAACCCCAGGTAACTCGCCACCTGCTTGCCCCGCGCGAAGCGAGTCACATCTCCCATCGTCAGCACGAAGGCCAGTGAAGTCACCGGCCCGATGCCCGGCTGGCTCATCAGCAATCGCGCGTTCGGATCGTTCTCGGCCGCTGTCTTCACCGCCAGGTCCAACGACAGAATCTGCGTGTCGAGCAGCGCCATCACCTTGAACAGGTCCTCGCGCCGCCGGCCGGCCCAGTGCATCAGCGGAAGCTCGCGCAGCCGCTTCTGCCCCTCTTCACTCCACAGGCGATTTTTCTTTTGCAGCCCCCGGTTCATCGCCAGGTGCTGCAACTCGTTCTTCGCCTGCGCCCGCAGCCGCACCAGTTTGTTCCGGTGAATCAGCAACTGCCGCAGATCCCGCTGCTCGCTCGACGGCGTCCAGATGCGCGGAAACCGTCCTTCCATCAGCAACTGCAACAGCAGCGCGGCGTCCCGCTTGTCGTGCTTCTGCTGCCGCACGTCGCTGGCCCGGATCTTCGCCGCGTCCCCGATCCACACTTCGTGCCCCAGCTTCTCGAGCAACTCCACGAACCACTGGCAGTTCCCCGTGGCCTCCATACCAATCAGCGCCGGTGCCGCAAATCGCCGGTAGAACTTCTCCGCCTCTCCCGGCGCATGCACCACCTTGTTCTCTTCGGTTTCGCCGGTCTCCGTATCCAACCAACAAACCTGTTGCCAACTGGGATGGAAATCGCATCCAATAAGAATCATCGAGGGCTCCTTCCTTTCCAGTGCTTCGGTCCTCCAACCAAAGCATACGCGGATCGTGAACGGAGCCTTCGTTCTCATCCAATCAATCCTTGCGCGCAGCGCAAGGATGGGATTTCCTCTCTCTTGTTCTCTTTCTTGTTTTCTTTCTGTTTCTCTTTCTATCTCTCTTTCTCTCCCTCTCTCTTTCCGCCTCTTTTACCCCACTCCTTCAACCTCCCCCGCGCACTCTCAATCAATCCTTCGAGCCCCGCCCTGCGGCGTCGCCATTTGCTGCCTTAACTGTTGGAGCAGCCCCGGAGGGGCGGAACAATTTAGCCCAGGGCTGAAGCCCTGGGTACGCTTCGTAGAGTTACCTAGGCCCCGTAGGGGCGACACAACTCTGTGGTTTTGATTTTGGTTTTGCGGCGCGTGCCGCATCCTTGCGCGTAGCCTGCCTACCGCCTGCCCGTCGTAGCCTTGGCGAAGGCGGGCGGGTCTTCTCTGCTCCCTCTCACTCTTTCAATCTTTCGCTCGCCCCCTCAATCACCGCATCCAACCCGCGCCCACTAGGCACGCTCCCCTGCGCGAAATCCTTCGTCCCGCCGCCCTTCCCGCCCGCCGACGCAACAATCTCGCGCAGCACAGCCCCCAAGTCCCCGGCCAATCCCGGCGTTTGCGCGAACACGATCTGCGCGCCCGCGCGCGACGCAAACAGCACCCGCACGCCCGGCTCCGCGATCAGCTTGCTCGCCAGCATTCGCAGGTAGTCCGCGTCGGCGTCCTCGAAGACGCGCGCCAGCGTCCGCGTCCCGCCCGCCCGCTCCTGCGTCGAGCGAAAAGCCAACATCGTCAGCGCCTCGACGCTCACGAGCTCCTCGAGCAGCCGCTGCCGCGAACGGTAGCTCGCCTGCCGCTCCTCGATCGCCCGCGCCACCATCCCCGGCAGTTCCGCCGGCCCGCATCCGAGTTGCCGCGCCGACTCGACGAGCAATTCGTGGTCGCGGCGCGCCGCCGCACGAGCGCGTTCGCCGCAAACGAACTCCACGCGCCAGTTCTTTTTCGCTTTTTCCGCGCGCCGCAGCAATATCGTCCCGATTTCGCCCGTTCGCGCCACGTGCGTCCCCCCGCATGCCTGCAAGTCGAAGCCTTCGATCGCGATCGCCCGCAGCGTTCCGTCGCGCCTCACTTCTTTTCGCGCGCCGTCCCGCGCCAATTCCTCCGCGCTGCCGAATTGAATCGTCACCGGCCGATCCTCGAAGACGATTGCATTCACTCGCCGCTCCGCCGCCTCAAGCTGCTCCGCCGAGAGCGCCCCAACTTCAAGATCGATTGTCGAGACTTCTCGGCCCAGATGAAACGAAACCGTCGGCAACTGAAACAGCTCGATGAATGCGGCCGAAAGCAGGTGTTGCCCCGTGTGCTGCTGCATGTGATCGAATCGCCGCGCCCAGTCAATCGCGCCGTGCACCGTGCCTTCCCCGATCCGCCTGTCCGTGACGTGCCCCTCGGTCACATGCACGATGTTTCCATCCTCCCGGTCGATTACCTCGACGACGCGCGCCCCGCCCAGCGTCCCCAAATCGTGCGGCTGACCGCCCGAAGTCGGATAAAACGCCGTCCGGTCCAGCACGACGTTCCACCGCTCGACCGAAGCCTCGCCGCCCTCCGCCCGCTCCGCCGAAACGATGCGCGCCTCAAACTCTTTCAAATACGAATCGTGGTAATAGAGCCGTTCCGTCATGCCACAGTTTTCCAGTTGAATTTCCCGCGCCCGCCGCCGTGAGGGAATTCTGAGTGTGGCACGAACAATTTGCTCCAGGCCTCGCTTTACTGTTCCCGATGCTGTACGAATTCGAATATTGGAGCGAGAACCTAACTAACAGTACCTGCCCCTGTAGCTGATGACAACATAATTGAAGTGAGATATGGTGGCGTGCAGAGGAATACCCCCATGACCAGTCAACTCTCCAGGATCGCGATCGGCCCCGAATATATCGGTCATGCGCTTCGGGATAAGCACCTTTTCGTCCCCGTCAACCAAAGAGATTATTCCTGGAAAGACGAACACGTCCGCGACCTCTACGACGATATCGGGTTGGCAATCACAAATCACGCACAGGAATATTTTCTCGGCTCCATAGTCGTAATTACGCAACAAAAAGACCCCCGACTAATGGTGGTGGACGGACAACAAAGGCTAGCAACCTCGCTCATATTGCTGGCGGCCATTAGGGACTTCTTGGATACCGTAAATCCAGATGAGGCGCGGAAGTTCGAGAGAGCCTATGTCCTGGATACCCCATACAAATCAACCGAGCCCGTACCGCATCTCTATCTGAACGAAAAGGATCATACTTATTTCTTCAAGCGAGTGCTTCTGCCAAGTGCCGACCCCGAACGAGAGGCGGTGGAGGCCGTCCGGAAGCCTCAGCGCCAATCTCATCAACGAATAAACAGAGCGGCCCATATCGCAAGGGAAAAAGTGGAGTTTGTCACCAGACAGCATAAGAAGATTCAATTCCAAATTGAGCCTTTAGACGAGTGGGTCAATTTCTTGGACAAATCAGCTCATGTCATCTGGGTGACGGTCCCAGATGAGAGCGCCGCGTATGTGATTTTTGAAACAATGAATGATCGTGGTTTGGAACTCTCCGCAACGGACTTGATAAAGAACTATCTTCTTGGAAGAGCAGGCAGCGCGCGAATTGAACAAGTCAAGACCAACTGGAATACGATGACCGGCGCGATTGAGACGATTGCTGAAGCGGAAATTGTTAGAACATTCGTTCGGCAGTATTGGATTTCTCAGTACGGAGTGGTGAGGACATCGGAGTTCTTCAACGCTCTAAAGGAAAAGAAACAGTCAGAGCTTGAAGTGGTGTCGTTTTCCGACGAACTCGTCACGGCGGCGGGAAGATACGTGCCCTTGCTTAACTCGACGCATGTATTTTGGAATGAATATCCCCCAGAGGCAAAGAAGGCGGTCGCCACCCTAGACATTCTTGGCTTGGTCCAAACGCGACCATTGCTGCTTGCTGTGATGGATAAGTTCCCGCCAGATCAGATCGCCCCAGTATTGGCGGCGGTGGTCTCATGGGCCGTTCGATTGCTCATTTCGGGGAAGCAAGGCAGCGGGGCGCTTGAAACCGTCTATGGTAATGCTGCGAAAGAAGTGACGGACGGAAAAATTGCGAATGCGGGGGCTGTTGCTCAAAGGGTGCTTCCCAACATACCGACTAATGAGCAATTTGCGCTTGATTTTGCCTCCGCCAGGGTCTCCAAGGTTGATGTTGCCCGCTATTATTTGAGGGCAATGGAGCACCGAGTGCGTGGCGAGGGAGACGCATATCTCATCCCTAACGACGCCACGAGCCTAGAGCACATCATGCCGGAAAAGGTATCGCAAGACTGGCAACACATTCCCTCCCAAGAGCATGAGGATTTCGTTTCACGAATCGGAAATCTTGCGCTTCTCATGCCGGGTACCAACTCCAGTCTAAGCAGCAAAGGCTTTGACGCAAAGAGAGCAGTCTACGCGGCTGCCGACTTGATGCTGACGAAGACCATTGCTGACTACCCTAAATGGGGAGCTGCGGAGATCGAAGATCGCCAAAAGAAGTTGGCCGAAATCGCCGTCAATACCTGGCCGATTTGAACTCCGGCCTAAGCGCGTGCGGGTGCCTGTTTGCAAAGGTGGGGACTTTTCTGGATCTCCTCTCCACTCCATTCGAAATAAATTCCACAGAAGTTAGTATTGACACACTCGATACTCCCTGCTATCCTGCTGCGTGTTGGTCGCTCCCAATCCCGGTCTAATTTCCGCTTCAGTTTGTCCCTACTTGCCTATCTCGATCCGTGTTCATCCGTGTCCATCCGTGGCTTGCCCAGAGCGCCCCTTGCGAGGGGTTACAGTCTCCGCCTCCCCACTCCCCAAACTTGCACTATTTTTGTGCACCCCCCGAAAGTCATACACAGCAAAGGACTTTAAGTCCTTTAGATTCAGCACTTACAAGCATTTTCTTATGATATTGAAAACAAAGAACTTTAACCATGATTATTCACTTGACAAAGGGTAGGCATTCTGATAGGATTCTGAGTCATGGACGCTGCTCCTTACGCTTCTTGGGCCTGGATGCCGCTGAGATTTCGCGCAGCTTATATCTCAGCGTCCGTTTCACTTCGCCCACAAGACGGCGGGTGCTCATCTTTTCCAACGGCGTCTTTTCCTTACGAGGAGACATGGCAATGACACTCCCTGAATTGAATAGCCTCTATTCCGATGAAAGCAAGTGCCGGGAGCTTCTGGTTAGGCTCCGCTGGCCAGAGGGCGTGACCTGCCCACGTTGCAAGAGCAAGACAATTTCCCGCCTGTTTACACAGAGCAAGTTTGAATGCTCGGAGTGCTCTTACCAGTTTAGCGTAACGGCTGGCACCATCTTCAACGACTCTCATCTGCCCTTGGAGAAATGGTTTCTGGCAACCTTGCTTCTCTGCGAAGCGAAAAAGGGAATGTCGGCCTGCCAGATTCAGCGCACACTTGGAATCGGGAGCTACAAGACAGCATGGTACCTGTGCCACAGAATCCGCGCCGCGATGGTTCAAACTGAAAAGCCGATGATGGACGGCACAGTCGAAATTGACGAAACCTACGTGGGTGGGAAGGCTCGCCGCTGGCTCCCGCGCAGAGACAAGGAAGTCGTTTTCGGAATCCGCAAGCGCAACGGAGAACTGCGCTTCATCCATGCGAGCGATGCCAATGCCAAGACTGTACGGCAGATCGTGGGTGAGAACCTGAGCGAAGACGTGGATGTCATCGTCACAGACGAATCCACTATCTACCCGTTCGGCCTCGGCCCGAAGCACAAGAAGGCCCACAAAACAATCTGCCACAGCAAAGAGTACGTCTCCGGGTTGGTTCACACCAACACCGTCGAATCTGCGTTCTCGCTCTTGAAGCGGGGCATCATGGGCACTTGGCATAACATCAGCGCGAAGCATCTAGCCTCTTATTTGCAGGAAATGACCTTTCGGTTCAATCGCCGTAAGAACTCGGACCTTTTTGTGGACACTCTCCGGCACATGATTACGGCTCCGGTTCTCACCTTCCAAAAATTAACGGCATAGGAGAAAAACAGATGCCCGGAAACGTCTTTGAGCACATTCGAATCGTCAACAAGCAGTTTACGAGAACCTCGGTTTCATTCGATAACACGCAGTTTGAAAATTGTACGTTCACAGACTGCGACCTTTTCTATTCCGGTGGCCCGACCTTCGTTCTATCGTGCGCGATAAACGCAGGGAACCGTTGGCATATCCAAGGAGCGGCTGCCTTGACCATCGAGGCTTTGAAAGCGTGTGGATGGCAGATTGCTGCACCATGATCATATTGCATTCGTGCGTCGTTCTAGCTATCAGCCCTTTTTTCATTAGATGGAGATGCCCCCAGCGAATCTCGACAGTTCTTTTAGAAAATTCTTTTCGGAAACCTCGGCCAATGCCGATAAATCATCATCAAATTCATTCGTAAACTTCTGAACATGGCCCGACCTTCTAATAACCGCTGCCTGTGTATTGCCATCGCAGCCGTCAATGAACTTTCCCGCCTGCTTGACCATGTAACAACCAAGTAAGAGCGCCTGCCGAATATCGAGATTACATTTTGAAGTCAGCCCGGCAATGTACTGAATCACGGAGGAGTCTCCGACGCCTAGGCAATCTCGCGTTGCTTCGGATACAACGGTTCCCCTTGCTCGAAATAAAACCATCGGATGTTTATTCCCGGATGTGCCGCACAAGAGTTCGATGCCCGATTGCTTCCCGTGCTTCTTCTGAATTTCTTGTAGGATCGCTTCTAGATTCTCTCTTACCGCCTGCTCCCAATAGCCCCAATCTTCCCTCGCTGGGCCTACCATCCTCTCCCACATCTCCCTCTGCACAACAGCCATCAAGTCCGCGTTGCCAGCGAACGCAAATGTTATGTTCCATTGCTCCACTTCCGAGGAGTCATCCACGATATAGATTTTTGGAATCGTGAACTTAAGCCCCCCTGCCTTAGTCGCCTGAGAATCAGTACACAAAACAATCCCATCCGAAGCGTGGAAACCTAGAGCAATCGTCATTGCGTGGCACTCCCGAGACCTTGTATGCAAAAAGCCTCGGGGATGGGTATAGCGAAATTGCCTACCCTTTGTCAAGTGAATAATCCTGCTTTAACCCCTTTAGAATCAGCAGATCCACGATTTTTGCCCGTAACCCCTTTGGATTCAGCAGATACATAAAAACAGGGGGGAGGGAGGGGGGGGTACCCCGGCAATTTTCGCCCCCAGCACATGCAAGCACCAGCGCGCATTTGCAGGCCGGTTCCCTGCACCGGCGCAAGGTACAATTGGCAAAGCGCCTGTACCCCGGACGCAACCAAATGACGCCCGTACGCCTTATCGCGATCGATATTGACGGCACGCTGCTCGATAGCAGGCAACAGGTGCCCGAGGCCAATTGCCTTGCGATTGCCGAGGCCGTCGCGCGCGGCATCGAGGTCGCGGTCGTCACCGGACGCCGCTACAATTTCGCCTTGCCCATCGCCGAAAAGATCCCCGCCCCGCTGACCATGATTCTCAACAACGGCGCGGTGGTGAAATCGAAAGACGGCACGACGCACCTCATTCACCTCCTGCCGAAAGAGGTGGCGCTGCTTGTCCTCCGCGCCACGCCCGAATTCCGCGATGGCACCGCTGTGCAATTCGATCGCACCGGCAGAGGCCAGGTCGTGTACGAGCGCATCGACTGGGACGATCCCGTCCGCAAGGGATATCTGCTGCGCAATCGCGAATATCTGGCAGAGGTTTCACCGCTCGAAACTTGCCTTACCGAAGACCCGATTCAGGTGATGTTCACCGGCCCGGTGGATCGCATGCGCGCTGTGGCGAAGTTGCTCGACTCGCTGCCGTTCGCAGACCGTTATTCCCTCGCGCGGACTTTCTACGAGTCGCGCAATTTCGCATTCGTGGACGTGATTCGCGCGGGATGCTCGAAGGGCGCGACGCTCGCCGAATGGGTTTCCATGCGCGGCATCCCGCGCGAAGAAGTCATGGCCATCGGAGACAACCTGAACGACCGCGAGATGCTCGAATATGCAGGCGTGCCTGTGGTCATGGGGAACAGCGTACCGGAATTGAAGTCCTTCGGCTGGCGCGAGACGCTCACGAACGACGAAGCCGGCGTCGGGCACGCGATTACCGAATTCGCGCTGGCGCCCGCTGCGACGCATTCGAGGCCCGCATGAGGACCTTTCTTCGCGGCTTTCCGAGGGAGCGACTGATGGGTCTCGTAAGAAGGGCCGCCTACGTCTATGGAGTGCGGCGGCTCGACGCCGCTTTTCTGCGCGCCTTAGGTCGCTATGCCCTGTCATTCTCTATTGCCTTCTGTGCCGTTCTCTTCCTCGCCCCCGCCGCCCGCGCGGATTACGCCGTCTTGCGCTCCGGCGCGCGGCTGCACATCACCGCCTACGAGACGCTCGGTGCGACCGTCCGCCTCACCGTCGAAGGCGGCACCGTCGAGATTCCGGCGGACGAACTCCTCACCGTCGAGCGCGAAGAGATCTTTCCCTCAGCCGCGGCCGGTCCCCCGCCTGCGGCGCCCTATGCCGACCTGATCGCCGCCGCGTCCAAAGCCTACGGCGTGGACGAGGAGCTGATCGCCACGGTGATCGCCGTCGAATCCAACTTCAATCCCAAGGCCGTCTCGCCGAAGTTCGCGCGCGGGCTGATGCAGCTCCGGCCGGAAGTCGTCGCGCAGTACGGCGTCACCGACGTTTTCGATCCGCAGCAGAACATCAACGCAGGAACGCGTTATTTGAAGGAATTGCTTGAGAAATACAATCAGGATTTGACGCTATCGCTCGCGGCTTACAATGCGGGCCCGGATCGCGTGGCGGAATATCGTGGCGTGCCGCCGTATCCGGAGACTCGAAATTACGTCCGCCGCATCACGCTGCGTCTGAAGAAAAAGAAATTCGCCGCCGCCCCGCCGCAAGCGCGCGGCATCTCCGATCCTGCGCATTCGGCGCCGCAACCCTGAAGGCGCGACGGCCTCGGACCGGCCATTCCGAGTCCGTCGCGGCGGACGAAGCGCTTGCCCGCCGCAACATTGGCGGGACGAATCTCACCGCCTGATGAAGTTCGACGGCAAAGTCAAATTCTGCCGCGGCGGGCCCTACTGTTGAGGTTGGCCCAGATTCGGAGGCGGTCCCGGAACGTTCGACGGTGGAGTGCCCGGCACGCCGGGATTGGGCGAGGGCGTTGCCGTGGTTCCGGCGGCAGTCGGCGCTCCTTGGGCGGGCGCCCCCACAACTTGTATCGGCTTCCAAATGAATTCCCAGTGATAGTAGTCGCTCGCTCCGTTCCAAACTTTGATCGAGGACTTCTTCACCTTGCTGCCGACGCCGATTATGTTTCCGCCGATGACTTCTCCGCCGAGCGGCGATTCTTGGAATCCGCTTTGGTCCGGGGTTTGCGCCCCGCCCGCCTGCGGCGTCGCTCCCGCCGGGGCCGCTCCGGGAGCGCCAAACGGAGTCGTGCTTTGCGGTGTCCCGGCCGCGCCCGGGGGACTCGTCCCCGGCGCGCCCATCGCAGCTCCGCCGGGCATCACCATTTGCAGGATGTTCGTGTAATTCACGCTGCCGATGAGCTGGCCGTTCGGGCCGAGATAGATGAGCCGCCACGTACCGTCCGTGGTGTTCATCGGATCCTTGTATTTCTCGCGGAGGAAACGGAGACCGTTGGTGTTCTGGTAGAGATCGTCGATCTTGGTCGGATATTTGCCGAACTTGCGGTAGTAGAGCCCGATCGCGCGCACATATTGATTGCCGCGCCAGATCATTTCCTCCTCGCGCTCGCGCCGCCCTTGCGTCACAAGGCTGGGGGTCGCGGCCGTGAGAACGATGATCATCGAGGCGATGATGAACATCAAGATCAGCAGCGTGTAACCTGCTTCGGGTCGCCGCGAAAGTTGCGTGGCGGGTCTCATCCTGGGGGGCCGGGTTCCTCCATGGTCAGAGTCGTGCGGCGGCCGCTGGCGATTTCCTCGACTTCGACGGAGTCGTTGCCGATTTTCAAAATGCGAAAGCGGCCCAGGAGCGTTTCGCCCTCGGCGGCGACATAAACGTCGTCGGCATCGCTGAAGAACGCTTCCTTGTGACCCGTGCGAGCGTCGGTGACGTAACCGAAGAATGTGGCCGGCACAACGACTTGAGGCGGAGGAGGCGGAGGCTGCGACGCCGCGACCTGCTGCTGGTGCCTGATTTCATCGGGAGTCGGCTGATGGACCGGTGGAGGAGGCGGCGTGGGACTGAAAATATTCCGGTGGATTCCCGTGTACTCGAGTTTGCGCACGCGATCCAGCTCGTCGAGCCGCAACGCGGGGTTCTCGACGCTCAGCACCGTGTAAGGCGCGCCGGCGGAAGGCTCCACGGCCGGGGCGCCCATCTCGGAACCGTGCCATTCATAGAACGCGGCGCCGGCGACGACCACCGCCAGCACTCCGAGAAGAAATTTCGTAAACTGCGTCATCTTCAAGTCCGGAAGAAAGTCCGCAACTGCAGACTGAGCCTTACACTTCCCGCCATGCTGGAGCTTAGACCCAAGCCATCGAGAATGTAGAAATTCTTCGAGCGCTGCAACGCGTTCAGAAATGTGACCAGGCTCTGATAGTTGCCCTCGACGCTTTCCGAGATGTTCACCTGCACAACGCCGTGCGAATCGGCGCTGTGCTGATCGAAGGTGGTGGAATCCACGTGCAGGCCCGCCTGCACGGCAAGAGCATTCAAATCCGCGACGAGGCCGGAATAGCCCGTCGGCAGCGGCCGGAATTGCTCGTGGAAGAACCGGTCGTCCTGCTGCGCGATGCCCGGCAACTCCTTCTGTATTTCATCGCCGCGCCGTAGATCCCCCTCCATCATCTCCCGCTGCTTGTTGAGCCGCGCCAGTTCTCCCACGGGCGCGCGCGGAGCGCGGGCCAGCCGCCAATTCAATCCCACTAGGCACAAGTCCAGGACGACGGCCACAACCAAGGCCCAGCGAACGATCGTCTTGCGAAGCTCGAATTTCGTATTCATCAGATTGTCGAATACCAGGTGGTCAGCTCGACCCGCACCTCATCGCCTCCCTCCGCGCGACTCGGGCGGCTCTCCGACTGTACTTCCAACCGGGAGAAAACCGGCGACGATTCGATGGCTTGCAAGAACTTCAGCTTAGCGTCGTCGCTGCTCGCAGCGACGATGAGCCTCAACTGAACTTCGTCGCCCACGAGTTTCGGTTCGATGCTCACGACGTGCACGCCGGCCGGAAGACTCTGTTCCAGGTCCATGAAAACCTTCGTCCAGGGGAAACTGCGCTGTCCGATCAGGCCATTGAGATAACCGGCCAGCTCGCGGCGTTTCACATTTTCCGGGCGGTTGAAATACGCGTCGAGTTCGTCGCGGTGAGCTTGCAGGCGGGCGATTTCGGAAGTCAATTGCTGCTGCTTCGAGCGGAACTCGCGGTCACTGCGCCAAACCTCGTACGCGTGCGTGGAGAGCCACAGCATCGCCGACAGCGCAAGAATGCCGATCGCCGCGCTGCCGGCGCTAAATCGCCGGTGGCTGACCAGCGGCACCGTGGAAAGATTAAGGCGAGCTTTCATCGCTTCGGTTCCCCGACGGCATCAAGCTCCGCGATTCAGCGTCCAGCCGATCAAAGCATCCAGTTCGCGCTCGGCGAGCGGCCGGGCATCGGCGCCGAGGCGTCCCTCGGTGGAAGCGGCTGAAAGCAGCGAACTCACCGGGCAGTTCAATTCCGATTGCAGCACCGGCACAAATTCCGAGATACGATCCGCAAGTCCGGCGAGGCGGACCAGGGCGATACCCTCCTGCCAGGAATCCTGATAATACGCCGCCAGGGGATAAATTTCGTCGAGCAAAGCCTGCGGGCTGAGCAGGGACAAGTCCACCGGCAATTCGATGCACCGGAATCCGCAGAGCAGACCGTTTCGGACGATGGCGGTGGTCAAAAGCGAGCCGGAAATGCGCGCCATCAGAGCGGGCTTGGTGTCGTCGAGCAACGGAAGAGCGGCCAGGGTGGAGCTAATGACCACGCCGGGGGACATGCCGACGGATTCCATCAGCATCTCGTACTCACGGACGATCCGCAGGCGCGCGAGGCCGGTCACAACGTCGACGCCCTCTTCGCGCGGCTCCTGCCGCATGAACGAAACCAGGGTTTCTTCCGCCTCGAACGGAACACTCTTCTTCAGGCGCCAGCGCAGCATAGGAACGGCATCCGCGGGGTTTCGCGGAAACGTGTCGAAGTGAAGGACGAAGACGCGGATGACCGCGTCCGGAACCAGCACCGCGACTTCCTGGGGCTTCGCGTGCAGCCGCTCGAATACTTTGCCGACGGCGGCGCGCACGGCGGCGGCATCCGCAAGATTCGATTCAACGGCGGTGGGCACGAGCGCCCCGGGCGGAATGGATTCCTGCGCGAATCCGTCGAGACCGCCCGTGTGCGTCCAGCGCGCGGCGGCGACATAAGAAGGAGTCACTTCACAGGCGACCAACGGGTGCGGGATCGTATCGAGCCAGCGCGTAAATTTCCTGACTAGACTGCTTTGATAGATTCCCTGGCGAATGCCGTGCGTCTCCTACTCAATGAAGGTAACCTTGTTGATCTCTTTGAGCGTCGTAATCCCGGCGCGAACCTTGGCCATTCCGGAGTCGCGGAGGAAGGTCATTCCCTCCTCGCGAGCGGCGCGTTTGATTTCCGAAGTCGGCCGGCGCGCGACAATCATCTCGCGAATACGGTCGGAAAGGTCGAGCAATTCCGAAATGGCCGTCCGGCCTCGATATCCCGTGCCGGAACATTCCAAGCACCCCGCGCCTTCGGAGAATTGCGCATTGGCCCATTCCACTGGATTCAAGCCCGAACTCTTCAACACGTCCGGAGTATACCGGACGGGGCGGGCGCAATGAGGGCAGACGACGCGCACCAGCCGCTGGGCGAGAATGCAATTGAGAGCGGAAACGAAATTGTACGGCTCGACACCCATGTTGATGAAGCGGCCGATCACGTCCGTGACGTTGTTCGCGTGGACCGTGGTGAAAACGAGGTGGCCGGTCAGCGCGGACTGGATGGCGATTTGCGCGGTCTCTTCGTCGCGAATTTCGCCGACCATGATCTTGTCCGGGTCGTGACGCAGGATGGAGCGCAAGCCGCGCGCGAACGTCAGGCCCTTCTTCTCATTGACGGGAATCTGCGTGATGCCGCGGACCTGGTACTCGACCGGGTCTTCGATCGTGATGATCTTGTCCTCATCGGTCTTGATTTCGTTGATCGCCGCGTAGAGCGTGGTCGTCTTGCCGGAGCCGGTCGGCCCGGTGACCAGCACCATGCCGTAGGGTTCGCGGATGTAGCGGCGAATTTTGCGGAGGTCTTCCGGGCCGAAGCCGACGACGTTCGAGGCTGAGATTCGCGAATTTTTCGGAGAGCGTTTCCTTATCCAGGACGCGAAGCACGGCGTCCTCGCCATGGATCGAGGGCATGATGGAAACGCGAAAATCCACGAAGCGGCCTTTGTAGCGAACGCGGAACCGGCCGTCCTGGGGAACGCGGCGCTCGGCGATATCCAGCTCGCTCATGACCTTGATGCGGGAAAGAATCGTGGAATGCCACTCCTTGGAGATAGGCGTCATGGCGAAAACCAAAATGCCGTCAATGCGATACTTCACGACGACTTCGATGTCGCGCGCTTCGATGTGGATGTCGCTTGCGCGGCGCTCAAGGGCTGTGAAGATCAGAGTATCGACCAGACGAACGATGGGACTGACCGCGGATTCCCTCGTGAGCGTATCAGCGGAGATCGTCTCATCGGTGTCGTCTTCATCGCCGACGACCTGCAGCGTAAAGGCTTCCGTGGCCTGTTCGAGTACGCGCTGCGACTGTTCGGTGCGCTTCAGCAAATCACTGATCTGGCCGGCTGTGGCAACTTTCAGGACAAGTTTCTTGCCCAGCAGCAGCGGCAACTCGTCCGAAAGGAGCACCAGGCTCGGATCCGCCACGGCGACGCTCAGCTGATTTTCATGCGCTTCCAGGGGCACAAAGTTGAAACGGAACATCAGGTCGGCAGGGATGCTCCGGAACAGCTCAGGGTCAATCCGCTGTTCTTCGAGATCCACGAACGGGCAGCGGTAGCGTTCCGCCAGCTTATAAGCGCGTTCGCGCTCACCCTGCAGATCGGCCAGAACGTTTGCGCCCAGGTTGTGGTCCACCGTGCTCATCGCGTACTCACGAGGGCGTCAGCCCTGAAAAGTTCCGACGGAAATCGAAAAGATCGGAAGATAGAGTGATATCAAGATAAAGGCTATCAGAACCGCCATGCAGATCAAAATCGCCGGTTCTACAATTGCAATCAGGGCCTGGGTCCGCAGATTGACCTCTTCTTCGTAGAACTCGGCGATGCTGCCGAGCATGGCGGAAAGCGCGCCGCTGGCCTCGCCCACCTCGATCATTTCCAGCGCCAACTGAGGCATCACACCCGTGGAACCTAGAGCCGCGTGAAGGGTCTGCCCCTCGCGAACCAACTGGGCCGCCTGGCTGACGCTGGAGGAGATGAGTTTGCTCGTGATCGAGCCCGCAGCCGTTTCGAGAGCCGCGACGAGCGGAGTGCCGCCCGCCTGCAGCGTGGAGAGAGTGCGGCAGAATTGCGACACCTGAAATTTGATCCAGGTATCGCCAAATACCGGGAGCTTCAGCTTGATGCGATCCATGGCCAAGCTGCCGGCATCGGTGCGAGACCAAAAAAAGACCGCGATAAGTACGAGCGCTGCCGCTCCAACCGCGAAGAGCAGAACCGGCCGGTATGTGACCGCGATCAAGAGCAAGAGGCGCGTGGGGGCCGGCAAGGCGATATTGAGATCCTTGTAAAGCAGCGCAAATTGCGGGATGACGTAGCCGATCAAGTAACTGATGATGAGCGTGGCCACGCAAACGAGAATCACCGGGTAGATCAGCGTCTGGAGCAGGCGTTTCCGTACACCGGACGACACGCGCTGGTAGGCGATGTAGAAGTCGAGGACGCCGGACAAATTCCCGCTCTTCTCCCCCGCCACGATCGCGGTCGTGTAAACCTTGGGGAATGCGCCTTGCTGCTCCAGCGCATCCGACAACGAGGCTCCTTCCCGCACCTCGCGGCGGACTTCAGCGAGCAACGGCCGCAGCCGGGGTGAAGCGGCTCTCTCGGCGAGGAGATCCAGAGCCTTAAGAATCGGGATGCCGGCCTTGATCAGAGTATTGAACTGCTGATTGAAGACAAGAAAATCCATGCCGCTCACGGAGCGTTCGCGGCGGCGGCGCAGTGCGCCCAGGATCATCCGCGCGCGCGGGCGAACGGAGTAAACATACAAGCCGCGATCCGCGAGTTTTTGCCGAGCCTCCGCAGCAGACTGGGCCGCCTCGAGTTGCGAGAAGACGCGGCCGCTGGGGTCGGCGACTTTGCAAACAAACTCAGCCATGGGGAGAAGTGTACCCCAACTACGCAGGGGTTCGCTGGCCGTGCATCGGGAATTGTGCCGGGCAGGCTACAACGGTCAGTTCCCTGCGCGGGTGCGGTCCCTCATTATGATTCCAATTGGCTGGTCAGGGGTTGCGCTCCGCGGGCAGCGCGGCAGGCTGCACACTGCCAAGCCACGAGAGAGCGAACGAGCTAATGACAACTCGCATCGTCGGCAAAAGAGCCGGTGACAAGCATGGCATTCAGGAATCGGCTGCAACTGGAGATTTTCGCCAGTGCCGGATCGTTCTGGAGGGTGTTCGGATCCACGGCCCTCGACGTATTCAAGCGTTGCCGGTCCGCGGACACGCCGGCCGCCCAGCTTGCCAGCGCGCCAGACTCATTCGTGAGGAGTTGGAGGGCATTTCGGTCTCCGTCGGTGGAAGCGGCCGCACCTGCCTGGCTGAGCCCATCCTGCACCTGCTGGTGATAATCGTCAGCCCATCTCCCGCTCACAGCCAGTCCGTAAACGATCATGGTACTGACCGCGCCCCGCCACTCTCTCATTTCGGCGACTTCGGCGATTGCGGCCTTCGCAAAATCCTTTGAGAGTTCCTGCGAGGATTGTGGAGGCGCGGCGGTGACGGTAGTGGAAGCGGCGCCGCCGGATTCCGAACCCGGTATCGTCAGGGCGATGCGGCTGGGTTCGATTGAGATCGCTCCATTGGTCAATTTAGCGAGCGTCTCGACGTCCACGTAGGAGTGGCCGTCAAGCACAACGAGGACTGCTCCAACCGTCCTTCCATTTACGATCAGCACCCGCAGACGGGGATCCTGCCCCAGGAAAGACGCCGCGAGCGCCAGAAACATCCCGCACAACCCACCGACTTGCAGTTTGCGACGTTCTTCCATCATGCGCTCTCCCCTCGCCTAGTTGGATGAGTTCGTTCGACGGGCGACGCCGAACCCATTCCAGTAGGATGCCAAACACGATAGGAGAGCCTACATTGCAGGGTGGATGCTGTTCACTATTGGACAGGCTTGCCGGCGTTCGGGCTCAATCCCGAATTGCCAGAATCGTGCGGCGAACCGGCGAGGCAAGGCCGGCTCCGCGGCCGATGAAAAGGTAGAGTCCCGCAAATTCGCGAAGCTAGCGGACTCGTTGTCCAAGCAAGTCGCTGAGGAGGGCATTTTGGAGGGCGTCTTCATCCCGGATGATTCGTCGCACATCGTTTGCTTCCTGGCCGCCGTATGGAATCGCGTCGCCATCGTCGAAATGAAGCGTCGAGTTCACGAAAACGGTTCTGGAGCCGTCCTCCATGTAGTACTTACCGCGATAGAAGAATCCGGTGGCGCCGAATATGTCCATCGAGAGGAACAGACGGCGGTCCATGATGCCGGGCATTGTCACGGGCGAGCCTTGCTCAAACTCACGGCCAGCGGAAATTCCCAGCAAGTCCAGAATCGTCGGAGCGATATCCAAATGAGACGTTGGATAGTCGATCACGACAGGGTGAGTCAGGACTTGCGGAACATAGATGAGCATCGGAACGCGCATCACAACATCGTCCAGTTTTCCGTGTGCGACAAGTTGAGGCGGTTGGCCCACGGGCACTGGCACTCTCCGAAGACCGTGGTCGGAGGTAATCAGGATAATTGTGTTATTCAGCAGATTGTCTCGGCTCAGCTCATCCAGAAGCACGCCGACCCAGGCATCTTCATAGGCCGCCAGGGCGTGCCCGCGTTCTTCGAAAGAATTTGATACGTGTCCTTTCAACTCTCGCCAGGGATCGTGCGCAATTTCCGGGAAGAATGCGGCGGCGAACTTTTGCTTCTCACCCGCCCAGCGATGAATGTCTTCCCGTAAGAACTCGAGTGCCTGGAGATCATTCTGTTCGACGTAGTCGATCGGCCCCTCGAACGTCATACTTCCTTCCCGATCAACGGCCGGATCGATGGCGGGCTCGGCCACCTTTTCAAACCCGAAGCTCGCCAGCATTCGATCGTCGCGCTGACTGGGAATCTTCCAAACATAGCCATAGTAGGCGGTCTTGTAGCCTGCGGCATCCAGGTCGCGAATCATCCCCGGCAGTTCGATATTTCGATCGCCCATCAGCTCCCCGATCGGAGCCTTCGCGTACATCGAGGAGAAGATTGCGAAGGCGGCATAGTTCGTGAGCGGGAAGGTCGTATAGTGCTTTCTCAACAGGAATGAATGTTCGCGGAGCCTGCGAACATTGGGCATATCCGCGAGAGAATCCTGCGCAGGGTCAAAGACCTGCGCGGGTACGGATTCCATCACAAAGAGAATTACATTGTAATCGCGCGCTTTCCCCGTGTAGGGCGTAACGCCTTCCGGTGGAATCGAGGAATTCGTTCGATAGAGTTGAAGCAGTTCCGGAGCGGTGCGGGAAAGCATGTCCGCATCGACACTGCCCTCAATCAATGCGGCATAGGCTGTTTGCCCGAGGAGCGACGGCTTCCACGCCGTGTCAGGCAGACGCGGAATGGATGCCACGATGGCACCGAGGGACCCGACCCCGAACAAGATGAGCGATGCGGAGTTCAGCCACGTCCCGGATTTCCGTACCTCGATAAAAGCGATTGCGGCAGCCAGTGCGACGCCCACGATCCACGCCGCCATTTGGAGTTCTTCATTCACCGGCACCGAGATGATGCTCGCGTCGCGGCTACGAATCGTCCAGATGATTGCGACCCATAACATTTTGACCGAGGAAAAAGACCCCGTGGCCGTGTAGACGGCCGTTTCGAAATTGAGAATGAGTTCAGCGGCAAGCGCGAACAGACCGCTGATCAGTATGCGCACCCGCAGAGGGAGCCAGAACAATGCGAGGCACAATCCGAGCGGGATAAGCACACTGCAAAGCAATAAGTCAGACCGAAACAGAGCGATCGTCTCCGCGGTGGTCAAGAGACCGGGATGGCCCAACCCAAGCGAACTTTCACGAAACCCGCCGGATATCAGAATGGAGTATTTCAGAGAGAGAATGCTCGCGAAGGTGACGAGCCACGGAAGAAGTACGATTCCAAACTTGTTTCGATCGGCCCAGCCTGCGATCCGCTTGGTTGTCTCAACGGCCCCTAGACGCCGCATCAGCATGTCTCTGCACCTGTCGCGGTCCGAACATGGGGCGCCTCGGCCTATTGCAGCATGACGACAACCATGACCCGCGAAACGATTCGCCAGTAAGACAAAGATATCGTTAGGCGAGCGTCGCGACTAGGAACCAGACGAAAGCGGTTGACCTGTGCGGCAACCCCTCGAGTGAACCGCGCAATCTGCGGGAGACGCGAGGGGAACGAAAGCCGGCGATTTCCATCATATCTTCTGGATTCCGGCCCAGACGGCCGGGTCGACAGGGATGGCAAGTCCCCTCTTCTCGCGGCGCCAGCGAAGCGTCTTTTTGCCGGGATAGCGGACGCGATTCGGCCGGGAGGACGCGGCGACCGTCAGAGAGGATAAGTAAAAAAGGAGAAAAGACAAAGCGCGGGGAGCGTCTGCGGAGCGGGGTTACCTCGGAGCGGAGAGTTGCTCGCAGCGGTCCAAGACAAGTTGCGTCATTCCTTCGCCGGGGCGAATCTCCAGGGCGGCACGGAGTTGCGTGCGCGCCGCAACACAGTCTCCGGTCTGCGCGAGAACGACGCCGTATGCGAAGAGGTAAGTGGGATCGTTGGGACGCAACTCGACGGCGTGGCGCATGCTGGCGAGAGATTCGGGAATTCGATTCGAACGAAGCTCCACCAATCCGAGGCTCAGGTAAACATCCGGCGCGTTGTTGTTCAAAGCCATGGCCTGTCGCAGCCATTGTTCGGCCTCGGGGTATTTCTTCTCCTGGTAGGAAATCCTGCCAAGATTGAAATATGCGGCCCAGTCCGTCGGGTCCGCCCGCAACGCCTCCTGAAACATGGCGCGAGCGTCGTCGTCCTTGCCAAGAGAGGCCAGCTCAACCCCGTAGTCATTGCGCGCGATGGGATTCAGCGGGGCGAGAGCGTGAGCCCGGCCGAACATCGTTACGTCATCCACCCAGAAGCTCGCTTCGTGCGAGGTCAAAGCCCCGAGCGTAACACCGAGAACCAGAAACGCCGCGAGATAAACGGGCAGGACGCCGCGCTTGCCGGGCACCACGCTGGCCCTGGCCAACCAGTCTACGGCCAGCGCCACAAGAAACGAGGCGCCGACGCTAGGCAAGTAGAAGTAGCGATCGTGAACAATGTCATGCGGGGGGAAGACGGAAGCGTTCAGAACCGGGAGCATTGGCGCGACCACCCAAAATGCGCCGAATGCGACTTCACGCGGACCCAGCGGTCGCCGGGCAAGCCAGATCGCAGCAGCCGTGACAACAACCACCAGCGCCGGAAGAAAGACATGCCAGAAGTTCCAAGCAGACCAATACGGCATGTCGTAAAACTCAGTGAGCCGAATCGGAATGAACCACTTCTTGATATAGAACGCAACCATCGACGGCATCGTAAACAGCACGCTGCGCCAGCCGAGCCGAATCGATGCGTGCCCCAAGCCGTGGAGCACGAGAAACCGCGCGAACAAATAAAACAGACAAATCGGCGCGTAAGGCAAAGTGTTCCCGACGGACCGAATCAGGCGACGCATCGCGCCTTCCGCCACGCCGCCGGACGGTGTTCCATAGATCCAAGCGTGGCCTAGGACGAGTACGGGAAGGACGATTTCCGTCTCCTTTGAAAAGAGCGCAAGCGCGAACAATACGCACGAGAGCGTCATCCAAATGGCTGCGTCGCCTTCGCGCGACTTCAAATAAGCGAGAAAAGCCCCCAGCAAGAAGACCGCACCTAAAGATTCGGTCGAGCCTGAAATCCAGGCGGCCACTTCGGCATGGATGGGATGGAGCCCGAAGACCAAGGCTCCGATCGCAGCGAGCGCGGGTTTTTTCGTGAGCTTGACGAAAATCAAGTAGACCAGCGCGGTAGCGACCAGATGAAGCCCCAAGACCGTGGCGTGCCATCCGCGGGGATGGAAACCAAACCAAGCGTCATTCAAGCGCAGCCAGAGCAGGAAGAGTGGGCGATAATAGTTTCCCGCCAGCCGGGGAAAGATGTTGGCCCAAACCTGGCTGATGAAATACCGCGGAACGTGACGCCAAAATTGAATGTACGGATTGCCGATGATCTGGCCTTCATCATCGTAGACAAAATCGAAACGCAAAGCGCCGATATATGCGCTCGCGGTCAGACCCAACACGGCAGCGAGAAGCCATCCCTGATGCGGAAGGGCTTTGCCCTTGGTGGGAGCGGGAGAAGCATCGGGCTTCAGGGAAATGGAGCACTCCTTCGCTTCGGCGCTGAATTCAGTCTAGCATCCGGGCACGCGCCGCCGGGCTCGCTCCGAGCGACGCGGGTGCCAATCAGACAATGACGAGCTGCAACCTCACAAACCTACTGTCCGATTTCGTTTTCGTTCGCGTCCAGCCATGGAACGATCGCAACGCCTTTAGGGGGCGAGAAACTGAAGAGCGAAGACGGCAGCGGCTGGTTCTCCTGCCAGTCGCCAAAGCGGAATTCGACCTCGATTCCTCCCGGCTCGAGAACGCGGACATCGGAAAGTTGTCCGCTGGAAGGCTCCACTTCAAGCAGCACTTGGATGAAATTACCGGCCGACTCGGGCATGGGGCCCGGAGCAGAGCTGCCGGCTGGCGGCGCCTTTTCCCCGCGGGGCCAGCAGCGCAACAACACATTGCCAGGATGGGCCACGGCGGAATCGGCAAATTCCACGCGGCCGCAGAGGCGCGAAAGGTTCACTTTGCCCGTCAGGAGGGCCAGCGGGGTTCGCCAATCTTCACTCTGCTTTACAGGTTCGCGCGTGGCGGTGCGGTCCGAAGGGACGTAGAACCACAGAGCCTTGCCGTCAGAGACGAAAAGTTTGGGCTCCGGAGCTTCGTACTCCCAGCGCATGCGCCCCGGACGCGAGAAGTACACCTTGCCGGATTCGACGCGCGTCTGGCGGCCGCTGTCGGAATAGCTCTCGAGGAAATCAGCTTCGAGAGTTCGCGCTGCCGCGTAATGGGCTTCGAGAACTCGAATCGTCTGCTTGAGGCGCGAGGCGCTTTGCGAATCTTGCGCGTGGAGAATTGTTGCGGCTGTCAGCAGGAGCGGGCACAACCCCCACGCGAGCCTGGAAGGAGTAGACACAAGAAAAGTCTATCAGACTTGGGGCCGAAGATTCGCAATGGGACACCGCTTGAAAAAGGAGGTGGAAAACGGAGGAGCCCCCGCTCAAGAGATGGGCGAATCGCTTGGTCCAGCCTGAGCTGAGGAGTTGTATCGAATCACGGCGGTTTCGTCCGTGTAGAAGTAGCGGGTCCCGGTCGTTCCGAATATCTCCGGGCTCGCGAAGACCGCGTAGCCGGTCACCTGGCTGTCAGAGCCACTCGAAACTACGGAGTAGGAATAGTTGTAGCCGCTCTTGTCGCCACTCGCCAGGACGGAATCAATCAGACCCGCAGCGCTCAGTGTAGGCGCGGTCGAGTCGCCGCCAAGAGTGGGGAGATCGGGCGCATAACCGATCTGATAGGTAGTCGAATAGACTACGTTTGCCGTTGTGATCGTGCGAAGATTCTGGATGGCGCCGGACTCGTTGGCGCGAAGCTTCGAGGTAATGTAGTTCGGGATGGCAATCGCGGCGATGATGAGGATGACCGTCACCACGATCAGTAGTTCGACGAGAGAGAATCCGTGCTCAGCTTTGGCGCGCTTGCTATGGCTTCGGCTTGAGAGCTTCGAGAACATTTTCGCACCTTGTCCCAAGTGTCGCGCTTCGGTCCCGGGAACTAGCTTGGGGGAGAAAGTTTGCCGCTTTCTCCCCCGAGCTGGAACTGTTGCAAGTTAACTGATCGGAGTGCTCGCCGAGGTGGCCGCGGCTGACGTGCTGGCGCGGATGACACCCGACTGATCCGTGAAGAAATACCGTAGGCCGGTCGTGCCCGGCGTGACGGGGTTGGCGTTGATGATGTAGTAGTCGACGTTGCCGGCGCTGTCTGCCGCACCGGCCGAGAACGTGAAGTTATAACCGCTCTTCGTCCCAGTCTGCAGGACGTTGTCAATCAGTTGGGCATTCGTGGAGGTCACCGCGCCGGAGCCCTCGCCGCCCATCGCGGTAAGCGAAGCGGGGAAACCGCCGTAAGTCGTCGCATACGTCACACATGCAGTGTTCAACGTGCGCAAGGACCCCACGGCGGAGGCCTCATTGGCCGCCATTTTGGACCGCAGAAGATTCGGGATGGCAATGGCCGCGATAATCAAAATAATCGCGACGACGATTAAAAGCTCGATCAACGAAAAACCTTTTTGCTTGTTACGCATGAACTCTCCTTCGAAAGATCTCGATACGCTCAAACTCTTCGTCCCGACCAAGGGGCTGCTTAGAGTAGTGCACGCCGGGTGCCAAGCCTTCCCATTCAGGTTAACCGCAACGCGGCAAGACCTCAACTCCTGTAGTTTCTGATGGTTAGCTAAGCGCCACTTCCCCGTTGAATCCTGTGACAGAAATCCAGACAACCCTTGCTTTCACATGTGGACACTTTTTGTCATCCGGCTAGCCAGAAAATGGCCACGCGGATGCCCCGTAGCCGTACAGTGATGGCCTACCGAGATAGCCAGCCGATGCGCCGGCTCATAAGCGCGACGTACTCCCCGCGCAGCGAAGCCATGTCTTTGCTGCACGCTGCGCCCCAAGTTTTGCCCGGAGATCTAGTTCTGAAAGGCGTGATCAAGGATCAAGGCCGATGGCGAATTAGGGCTCACACGCCCCGCTCAAGACTTTTCAGGAACAGGTCCCATCCCATAGCGAGGCGTCCCAAAAGAGAAGAGGGCAGCCTTGCGGCTGCCCTCTCGACGGAATAGCCGAGCTCGAGGATACTTAGCTGATCGGCGTGCTGGTTGACGTTGCAGCGCCTGCCGTGTCGGCTCGGATTACGCCCGACTGGTCGGTGAAGAAATAACGTAGGCCGGTCGTGCCCGGCGTGACGGGGTTGGCGTTGATGATGTAGTAGTCGATGTTGCCGGCGCTGTCTGCCGAGCCGGCCGAGAACGTGAAGTTATAACCGCTCTTCGTCCCGGTCTGCAGGACGTTGTCAATCAGTTGGGCATTCGTGGAGCTCACCGCGCCAGAGCCTTCGCCGCCCAGGACTGTCAGCGATGCAGGGAAACCGCCGTAGGAAGTCGAATACGTCACGCAGGCGGTGTTCAGAGACCGCAACGAGCCCACCGCGGAAGCCTCGTTAGCCGCCATCTTCGACCGCAGCAGGTTCGGGATTGCAATCGCTGCGATGATCAGAATGATGGCCACAACGATCAAAAGCTCAATCAGTGAAAAGCCCTTCTGTTTGTTCTTCATGGATTCTCCTCTATGCTCGGTATCCGTAGCGGATGCCACGCTCAGATGGGGCAAACGTCGTGCCAAGCCGGCGCTTGGGGCTGAATTTCCCGGAACTAAGACGTAACTCCCGTAGCTGCAACAACATAGATAGACACAGGGGAAAATGAGGGGATCGTGGAGGCTGGAAGAATGGCCGTAGTCCTTGTGACAATACCATTTTATGTCACCCGGCCATAACAAAACTCCGTATTCTGCCAGTCTGTCGCCCGTCTGAATCAGAATGGGGCACTTGAGTTGGCATGCGTCCGGCGGTCCCGCTCGAGGCGGATTCGGATTACTCACTGGGCAAGCACGGAAGAAGTATGCCGTCCAACCCGTTGTCTGCCAATTGAGGGGAAACTATACTGAATCTTGTGAGGCAGCGCACTCCGCACTACCGCGAAGAACCGTGAGATCATCGCTGAAACGCGTTCTTTCCTCTCCCGCCTTCATCGCCATCATCGCCTATCTTCTACGGATGGGAATATTGATGCACTCCCACCGGATCGTTCCCAATCCCGTGCGCGACAATCTCCCCTTCGGTTACGAATTGGGCGCGGTTGCACGTTCCATTGCCTCGGGGGAAGGATTCGCCTCACCACTCCGATGGTTCCCCACGGGGCCCACGGCATGGTTTGGACCGATCTATCCGTACCTTGCCGCGGGGGTGTTCAAGCTTTTCGGAATCTACAGCTACACTTCGCACGCGGTCCTTCAGACGCTGAATTGCGCGTTCTCCGCACTGACCTGCATCCCGATTTATCTTGCGGGGAAACGATCGTTCGGGGCTGGAGTGGGTATAGGCGCCGCTTGGCTGTGGGTGATTTTGCCCAGCGCGGTGCTCTTCCCCATGCAGTGGATCTGGGACACGTCGCTTTCCGCGTTGTGGATGGCGTTGCTCCTCTATGCCACGCTTAAGCTGCGTGAATCGACCCGAATGACGGACTGGATGGGCTACGGCGCGCTTTGGGCGGCCGGCGCACTCATCAACCCGGCCCTACTGTCCGTCCTGCCGGCGTTCGGAATCTGGCTGATACTTCAACTGCGCAAGCGTGCGTCGCCGTGGCTACGCGTTTCCGCGATAGGCGCACTTGTGTTCTGCGCCGGGATCGCGCCGTGGACGATTCGCAACTACATCGTCTTCCACCAATTCATACCGCTGCGATCAAACTTCGGCCTGGAACTTTGGCTGGGAAACAATCCCGGCTCGACGGCGGACGACACTCCCTACCAGCATCCGGACGACAATCTGCAAGAGGCTGAGCGGTACCGGCAAATGGGTGAACCAGCCTATATGGCGCTGAAACAACACGAGGCTCTCAATTTCATGCGCTCGCATCCGACCGACGATGCGGCACTCACCCTGCACAGGTTTGCCAGCACGTGGCTGGGCGCCTCGGACCCCTTCCAAGACACCTGGGCAAGGGAGACTTGGACGGCCCGCAGCGGCGCGCTTTTTCAGGTGGCCTTTTCGTTGCTGGCTCTCTGGGGCATGTTCCTGGGATTCCGATCTCACAATGCTGATATCCCGGTCTACGCTTTGGCTTTGCTGTTTTATCCTGCGGTCTTCTACTTGACGCACGCTTCGCTACGCTACCGGCACCCGATCGATCCGCTTCTGATGTTGCTGGCCGTGTCGGCCGTTGCGCATCCGTTCCGCGCGTCCGCCCGCACGTTGCGCGAGGCCGCGGCCGTCCGGCCAGCCGGCACACGCGACTCCACGAACGCAGCGAGGGTGGGATATCTCACGCCATGAAAAGGAAACTGAATAGGAACGCGACTTTATTGTTCCTCATCATGCTGGTCGCGTTCATTTGGCGGGCCACTTACAACCGGCTTGACCTGATGGAAGAAGGCGTTCCCGGGCAATACGGATATGAGACGAGCCAGGTGGCGAAGTCTATCGTCACGGGCCACGGCTTCGGCAATCCATATCCCTTGATACAGACCGGACCAACGGCGATCATGCCGCCCGTCTATCCGTATCTACTGGCGGGAATCTATAAAGTCTTTGGCGTGCATAGCAGTGCATCCTATCTGGTGGCGACCTCTCTCAGCGGATTGTTCTCCACACTCATCTGCATCCCCATCTTCTTTCTCGGGCGGCGATTGGGAGGGGACATCTGTGGTCTCGTGGCTGCGGGGCTCTGGGCCGTGTTCCCGACGGCGAACGCTCTTACGACTGGGCCGGTTTCGGGTGTGTGGGACACAACCCTCTCCGTGCTTTGCGCGGCCTTGGTGCTTTCAGCGACACTCGCCGTGCGCGACTCGGACCGGATTCGCACCTGGGCCGCGTACGGCTTGCTGTTGGCGTTCGCACTGGAGGTGAATCCTTCCATCTTTTCCACACTTCCCTTCCTCTTCCTGTGGCTCTGCTGGGAACTGCGGAAGCGGCGGCGATCCTGGATGAAATTGACGGCGAGCGCGGTGCTGCTCGCGGTGCTGGGCTGCACGCCCTGGTGCGTTCGCAACTATGCTGTTTTCCATCGCTTCGTTCCCTTTCGTTCGAATCTCGGCCTGGAACTGTGGCTGGGGAATAATCCCGACTTCCACGACATCTTTCCCGACTGGCGCAGCCCGTATACGAGCCGGATTGAAACCGAGCAGTTCGCACGGCTCGGCGAGATGGAATTCATGAGGGAGAAGAAGCACAAAGCGATCGCGTACATGACTTCGAATCCCTGGGCCACCGCCCGCGCGACGTACTACCGGTTTATCATCACCTGGACGGGACTGGCCGTCCGCCTTGAGGACATCTGGCCCGAGTTCAAATGGGCAGACCGGTTGACCTTCGCCTTCAACATTGCGATTGCAATAGGCGGGTGGATGGGGGTTTGGCTGCTGGTCCGCAGACGCAGCGACTATGCGATGCCGTTCTTGATATTTCTAGTTTTCTATCCGGCGGTCTACTATCTGACGCACTCCTCCCTGCGATACAGGCACCCGATCGACCCGGCGCTGATGGTCTTGACGACATTTTGCGTCGCCTCGGCGGTGAAGGCGGCGCGCCGTGCGAATCCGGCGCCAACCCTGGCGGCCTCAGGCACGGTAGCCCAGAACGATACCCGGCAAGTTTCCACCGGGAATTAGGCTATGCGGCGCCGCCAGACTTGGCGGCGCGGTTCCAATTGCAGCAGCGGTGAGATCAGGTGATGTTGTATTTTTTGATGTAGTGGCGGAAGGAACGATAGCTGATCTTGAGCCGTTCAGCAGCGCGGGTGCCGACCCCGCCGGATGCCTCGATGGCCGCGAGAATGTGGGTTCGTTCCACGTCCGCGATGAATTTCTCGAAGTCCAGACCGCCCTCGGGAATGACAACCTTGCCCTGGGATGACAATTCGGCGGCGTCCGCCGCAGGGCCGTAACCAAGCACCTTCTCGGGCAAGACACGCAAGGAAATGCTGGAGCCGGTTTCGAGCGCCATGGAGCGCTCGATCGTGTTCTCGAGCTCGCGGACATTGCCCGGCCAATCGTAGGTTTCGAGCCGCCGCATGGCCTCGGGATCAATGCCTTCCACGGGCTTGTCCATCACTTTGCGGAAGCGTTCCAGGAAAGCACGGGCCAGGAGCGGGATGTCGTCGCGGCGCTCGCGCAACGGCGGCATATGAATGGGAATCACGTTCAGGCGGTAGAACAAGTCTTCCCGGAATTCACCGGCCGCGATGGCTTTTTCCAAGTCTTTGTTCGTAGCGGCGATCACGCGAACGTCCACGTCGGTTTCTTCGGTGCTGCCGACCGCCCGAACCTTCCCTTCCTGGAGGACGCGGAAGAGCTTCACCTGCATGCTCAGGCTCATGTTTCCGATTTCGTCGAGGAACAGCGTGCCGCCATGCGCGGCATGGAACAGTCCGCGGCGGTTCTCGTTCGCCCCGGTGAAGGAACCTTTCAGATGGCCGAACAGCTCGGACTCCAGGAGGGATTCCGGAAAGGCGCCGCAATTGATGGTGACGAACGGCATCTGCGCGCGCGGGCTATTTTCATGGATGGCGCGCGCCACGAGTTCCTTGCCCGTTCCCGACTCCCCGGTGATGAGGATGCGGCTCGTCTGCGGCGCGACGGTGAGGATCAGATCGAAAATCGCGCGCATCTTGTGGCTGCGTCCGATGATGTTGTCCTGGCCGGTGAGCCGCCGCAATTCCCGCCGCAGATAGCCCGCTTCCGTTTTGAGGCGGAGCGTCTCATCCACCTGGCGCACGGCACGCCGCAGCTGATCCACCAGGTCATGGTCCTTGATGACGTAGCGATCCGCGCCGGCATTGATGGCGGCGATGGCGGTTTCGAGGGTGGGCACGCCCGTGATGAGAATCACGACCGAGGACGGCGAAATTTCCTTTGAGAACTTGAGTACATCAACGCCGCTCGACTTCCCGAGCAGGATATCGGAGATGATGATATCGAAGACCTGCGACTCCAGTTTGCTGCGCGCGCCTTCCTCGCTGGAGGCCACTTCCACGCGATGGCCTTCCTTGCGAAACGTAATCTCCAGCAGTTCGCAGATGGAGCGCTCGTCATCGACGACTAGGATGTGCGCCATTTCAGATACTCCCGCCGTTCGCGGCGTGCGCTCGCGGTGAGCCGCTCACGCCACTCGCGGCAATTCCACGGTGAACTCCGCCCCGCGATCCCGCTCGGAGACCACATGGATGCGTCCCCGGTGCGCCTGCACGATTTGATAGACAATCGCAAGACCCAGCCCGGTGCCGCCCGCAAAATTCGATTGCAGCGGCTCGAAGATTTTCACCTGCGCCCTCGGGTCCAGACCTACGCCCGTATCACGGAACCGGATGCGCACCCAGAAAGGGGCGAGCTCGATTCCCACGGTGAGGACTCCTCCCTCCGGCATCGCCTTGAGCGCGTTGTCGCAGAGATTCCAGAAGACTTGCTTCATCCGGCTCGAATCGATTCGGGCCAGCACGGAGGCCACGGCGAATGACCTCTCGATGCGATACCGGCGGTTCACATCCGGGTTGCGCTCGAGCAGAGTGAGCGTCTCGTCGAGCAAGGCGGTCAAATCGGCTTCGCTGAACTCATAAGTGCTCTCCCGGGAATAATTCAGGAAGTCGGTGATGATGCGATTCAGGCGCTCCGACTCGCGGCTGACGATGCCAACCAGGTGCTGCTCATCCTCCTGCAACGGCACGAGCCGGGCCAGCTCCTTCACGGCGCCGGCCATGGCCGTCAGGGGCTGTCGAATTTCGTGGGCGATCGCGGCGGAAAGACGGCCCAGCGCGGCCATGCGCTCCTTCGTGGCGACCTCTTCCTCGAGGTGGCGCAGTTCGGTCAAATCCTGGAAGTTGAAGACGTAACCCGTGGTGCGCCGCTCGCCGGTCCGCAGCGGAGAAACCGAGACACCCAGGAAGCGCTGCTGGCCGTCCGCGGTGCGAAACTCGATCTCCGTGCGCGTGAGGACCTCTCCGTGCGGACCCGTCCGGCCCGGCAACCAAAACTCCGGGAACATTTCCTGCATGGCCTTGCCACGCACGGCGGCGAACCGGTAGCCCGTAATTTCTTCGCCCGTGCGGTTCAGGAGGAGAATCCGGCCTTCCAGATCGGTGGTGAAAAGGCCGCCGCGCATGGAATGAATGATGTCTTCGTTGAAGGCCTGGAGGTCCTGCAATTCGCCGCGTTTGACTTCCAGTTCGGCTCCCTGCCGGCGGAGGCTCTGCGCGAGCTGGCTCGACAGATAGGCCACGGCAAGAAACGCGGCCAAATTGCTGAAGATCCAGGTTTGCAACGTTCTGCCGCTTGGAATCGTCACGGAGGTACGGGGGAGAATGCCGTAGTACATCAAGTCTTCGAGGCCGCCGAGAAGCACGAAGCTGAATCCGGCCATGATGAAAGTCATCTTCGGCGAGAACAGGATGCTCGCGACGATGATCGCCAATAGATACAAAGAGACGAAATAGCTTTCATGCGCGCCAGTGATATAGACCAGGCCGGTGATCATCAGGAGGTCGCACACCAACTCCAAGGGCGCGTGCCAGCGCTTAAGAGGCAGCCAATGCAAGAGCAGGCCATGCAGAATGCCCAGGGCGTACCAGACAATGATCAGGGGCACGAAGTGGCGCGTCTGCACCGAAAGGAGCAAGTACTGTCGAAGAAGCAAAACTACCGAGAGGACGAGGGTGATGACCAATAAACGCACACGGGTGAGCCAGCCAAGCCACTCATTGACATTTTGTGTCAATTCCATCGAGGCAGACCCATCTCGGCGAGAGCCGGACACTTGAGCGTCACCTCAAGAGGAGAGAACGAACCGGTTGCCGACAAGAGGCACGCGCGCCTCGCCGGCCCATCTTCTTGTACCGCTGCCGCTCCAGCCGGATCGAGCGAGCTCAAGAGAAGCCGTCGCGCGCCCTTCCGCGTGACCCGGACGGCGCCGAGGCTCACGGCGGTACGTAGAAACGGTACCCGGCCGCAACGGCGTCCTCAGTGTGAACCGCTGAGCTTGCCGATGAGCGTGAAGAGCGGCAAGTACATCGAAATCACGATTCCGCCAACCACCCCACCAAGAAAGACGATCATGATGGGTTCCAGAGCCGAGAGCAGATCTTTGACCGCGGCGTCCACCTCGTCCTCATAGAAGTCCGCAATTTTCTGCAACATGGCGTCCATCGCGCCCGTCTGCTCGCCGACTCCGATCATTTGCGTCACCATGCCGGGAAAGACATTGGTTTCGCGGAGAGGATCGGCCAAGTTGCGTCCGGCCTCGAGGGACTTGCGAACGTGGCCGAGGGCTTTCTCGACGACGGCATTTCCCGCGGTGCGCCCCGTAATGTCCAAACCTTCGAGAATCGGGACGCCGGAGGAAATCAGAGTTCCCAGCGTGCGGGTGAAGCGGGCAACGGCGATCTTGCGGAGCAGGATCCCAATCAGGGGAATCCTGAGCAGCGTGGCATCAATGGCATATCGGCCGCCATCGGTACCGTACCAGACCTTCAAGCCGATGCACGCGCCCACAACCGCGAAGAAGATCAAGAGTCCGAAGATGCTGCCGACGAAATTGCTGAGCCCGATGACGATGCGCGTAGGCAGAGGCAAATCCACGCCCAGCCCTGTGAACAAGTTGGCGAAAATCGGGACGACCTTCCAGAGCAGCAACGTGATCACGCCTACCGCGACCGTCAACACGGCAACCGGATACACCAGGGCGGATCGCACGGCCCTCTTCAACTTGACGTTCTTTTCGATGTAGGAGGAGAGCCGCTGCAAGATGGTGTCGAGAATACCGCCGGTCTCTCCCGCTTCCACCAGGTTGACATAGAGGGCGTCAAACACCTTCTCGTATTGCCGCATCGAGGCGGACAGCGTCGCACCGCCTTCGACGGAGCTCCGAGTACCCGTCAAGACCTTTTGAAAGGTCTTGTTTTCCTGCTGGCTGGCGAGGATTTCCAGGCACTGCACGAGTGGGAGGCCCGCGTCAATCATCACGGAGAACTGCCGGGTGAACACGGCCAATTCCTTGGCCTTGACGCCGCCGCCGAAAGTGGGCAGGTTGAATTCCTTGCCCTTCTCGGCCATCTTGGTGACGCTGATCTGCTGTTTGCGCAGCAAAGTCTCAAGTTCGGCTTTGTTGTTCGCGGACATCTCGCCGGACACAGCAGTGCCCGCGCGATTGGTGCCGCGATACGTATAGACTGGCATCCTTGCCTCCTTCAAACGTTCCGGACTCGCCCAACATTCCGGCCCGTGACGCGGCTACCGCCGCGTTTGCGCAACAACTCCCCGCTGCGGGGAAGAGACCACACCTCGGTTGATCATATCTTGCAACTCGTCGACATTCGACGACCTCGCAAGCGCCGTTTCCAAAGTAATCAACTTCTGGAAATGAGCGTTCGCCAGGGCCTGGTTAAACGTCTGCATGCCGCTGGCACCCGTTCCGGTCTGCATGGCCGAGTAAATCTGGTGAATCTTGTCCTCGCGGACGAGGTTTCGGATCGCCGCGTTCGGGATCAGGATTTCCATGACCATGACGCGTCCCCGGCCATCGGCGCGCTGCAGCAGGGCTTGGCAAAGGATTCCTTCGAGCACCATCGAGAGCTGCGCGCGGATCTGCGGCTGCTGGTGGGAGGGGAAGACGTCCACGATACGGTTGATGGTCGAGACGGCAGAGTTCGTGTGCAAGGTGGCAAAGGTCAAGTGGCCGGTCTCCGCGATGCGAAGGGCCGACTCAATGGTCTCGAGATCGCGCATTTCGCCGATAAGCACGATGTCGGGATCCTCGCGGAGGGCGGCGCGGAGAGCATTGGCAAAAGAACGCGTATCCGAATGGACTTCGCGCTGGTTGACCAGGCACTTCTTGTGATTGTGCAGGAACTCGATCGGGTCTTCGATCGTAATCATATGCTCTTCGCGCTCGTTGTTGATCTTGTCGAGCATCGCGGCGAGCGTGGTGGACTTGCCGGAGCCGGTGGGCCCGGTCACGAGAACGAGTCCCCGCGGCTTGTCGCAAAGCCCGCGCACCACCGGCGGAAGCCCGAGGGCCTCGAATCCTTTGATTTCCCAGGGAATGGTGCGGAACACGGCTCCCACGGCGCCGCGCTGGTTGAAGATATTGCCGCGGAAGCGCGCAAGATTTTTCAAGCCGAAGGAGAAGTCGAGTTCCAGGTTTTCCTCGAAGCGATGCTTCTGCGCGTCGGTGAGGACACTGTAGGCGAGAGCCTTCGTATCCGCAGCTGTGAGCGGGGCCAGGTCCATTGGCCGCAGATGGCCGTGCACGCGCACGCGCGGAGGGCTGTTCGTGGCGATGTGCAGATCGCTCCCCCCCAGTTCGATCATCTTTTTGAGCAATTCACTCAGTGTGAGACCGGCCATTGTGCCCCTCCCATCAGATAACCGTTTCGCGCAGGACCTCTTCCAATGTGGTTTGCCCGAGGGCGACCTTCGTCAGCCCGCTGCGGCGGAGCGTGATCATCCCCTGTTCCAGAGCCTTCTTCTTCAGTTCGATCGCCGACGCGCCCACAAGCACCAACTCGCGCAATTCGTCATTGACCTCCATGACTTCGTACAAGCCGACGCGTCCCTTGTAACCGCCCTTATTGCACTTGGCGCAGCCGCGCCCGTGATAGATCGTCGTCACGGCGGCCTCATCGGGCGTGTATCCCGCATCGAGCAGGGCTTGGCGGGGGATGTCCAGCGGCTCCTTGCAGTCCTGGCAGATGCGCCGCACGAGGCGTTGCGCGCAGATTAGATTGACCGAGGTGGCGACGAGAAACGGCTCGATTCCCATGTTCATCAAGCGGCTGATCGTGGAAGGGGCGTCGTTCGTGTGCAGGGTGGAAAGTACGAGGTGGCCGGTGAGGGCGGCCTTGACGCCGATCTCCGCCGTCTCAAAATCTCGGATCTCGCCGACCAGGATGATGTTGGGGTCCTGCCGAAGAAAGGCGCGGAGGGCGGCGGCGAAATTCAGGCCGATCTGTTCCTTCATCTGCACCTGGTTGATGCCGGCCAATTGAAACTCGACCGGATCCTCGGCGGTCATGATGTTTGTTTCGGGCGTGTTGAGCCGTGAGACCGAGGAATAGAGCGTGTTCGTTTTGCCGGAACCGGTGGGGCCCGTGACCAGCACCATCCCGTAGGGCCGGAGAATCGCGCGCTCGAATTTCGCGAGCGATTCGGGCTCGAACCCGAGCTTGGTCATATCCAAGCGCAGGTTTTCCTTGTCGAGCAACCGCATGACAATTTTTTCGCCGTGCAAGGTGGGCACGGTTGAGACGCGGAAGTCGAGTTCCTTGATGCGGCCGTCCTTACGGTACTTGATCATGATGCGGCCGTCTTGCGGCAGGCGCTTCTCGCTGATGTCCAGCTTGGCCATGATCTTGACGCGGCTGGTGATCGCATCGCGCAATTTTAGCGGCGGGCCCATCACTTCCTGGAGAATTCCGTCTACGCGGAAGCGCACGCGCAATTCCTTTTCATACGGCTCGATGTGGATATCGCTCGCGCCCGACTTGACCGCGTTGGTGAGAACTAAATTGACAAGCTTGATGATGGGCGCTTCCTCGGCGGCGCGCTCGAGCGCGGCGAGGTCCATCTCCTGTTCTTCGGCGGCCAGCTCGAGGTCCGCGTTCTCCTCGCCGGTCAGATCCTTCATGACCTTCGAGAGCTCCTCTACGCTTTGCACATCGCCGTAGAATTTCGAGATGGCTTCGTTGATGGCCGCTTCCGAGGCCACCACCGGCTCGACGTTGAAACCGGTCATGAATTTGATATCGTCCATCGCGAAGACGTTTGTGGGATCGGTCATGGCGATGGTGAGAGTCGATCCCACGCGCGACAACGGCACGATCTGGTAGCGCACGGCCGTATCCTGCGGGATCAGCTTGATTACGGCAGCATCCACGTCGTAGTACTTCAAATTGATGGAGGGAACGCCGTACTGGCGCGAAAGGACGCTCGTGATATCGTCGTCCTTTACGAAACCTAACTTGATCAGGGCAGTCCCCAACCTCCCACCTTGTTTCTTCTGGTGGTCCACCGCCTGATGGAGTTGTTCCGGCGTGATGAGGCTCTCTTTAATGAGCATCTCGCCGAGACGCGACGACATACCGAGGCTCCTGGTGAGCTCGTACCCTTAGAGCTTCAAGGTAGCAGAAGTACAAGGAGACGAATAACGTCTGGTTGACTCATCGTAGTTAAAGGCGCAACACCCTGTCCCGATGTGCACTGTGGCAAAGACGCCACACTTGCCTTGACTTGCCACCACACGCTCGCTATCTTGCAGAAACAATGCCTTTGCGGCCTCAACGCACGGATTACAGAGAGCCTACTCGCGCGCTCGCCGAGATCCCTGTCTTGCCGCGCACGGTTCCCCATGCAGAGCGCGACTTGATGGATTACTACGCGTCCCTCGCGGCGGCTCTCGGACCGATGCGCTGGTGGCCCGCGAGGACCCCCTTTGAGGTGATCGTTGGCGCGATCCTGACGCAGAACACGGCTTGGTCAAACGTTGAGCGCGCCATTGAGAACTTGCGGCGGGAGAGGCTGCTCACATTCGCCGCGCTCGAGCGCGTTCCGACGGCAAAGCTGCAGCGCATGGTGCGGCCGTCGGGCTATTTCAGGCAAAAGGCGCAGAAAGCTCAAGGCGTTCGTCGAATTCCTGCGAAATCGGCACGGCGGCTCTCTCACAAGGATGTTTCGCACGCCGACGTCCGATCTGCGCGAGCAGTTGCTGGGCGTTCACGGCATCGGGAGGGAGACCGCCGATTCCATTCTTCTCTACGCGGGAAACCACACGGTGTTCGTGGTGGACGCCTACACCCACAGGATCCTCGACCGGCACGGCTTCGTTCGCGGAAAACCGGACTACGAGGCCGCGCGGAAACTCTTCGAGAGCCAGCTTCCACGCGACGCGCGTCTCTACAATGAGTTTCACGCTCTCATCGTGAATACGGGAAAGAATTGGTGTCGCAAGCGGGAGCCGCGATGCGCGGAGTGCCCGCTGGCGAGTTTTCTGCCGCCGGATTCGCCCTTGAGGTTGCGCGCATCCGTTCCCCGCCCCGAACTCGCGGCGGAGGCGCGGCCATGAGTCCTGCCACCCGGAAATCAAAGCTTTGGCTGTGGATTGGCGGCATTGCCTTTGCACTTCTTCTTGCGGCTGCATTTACGTTTACATCGCTGCGAGTGCCGATCCAGCCGCGCACACCGACCGAAACGGCTGTGCTCTTCGCCCTGTCGACTTTCATTGCCGTGGCGCTTATCGTCTTCGGGTTCGTCCTGTTCCGCAACGTTTGGCGCGCGTGGGCCGAACGGCGGACGATGCAGCCAGGCGCGCGATTCAAAACGCGAGCCCTGCGCGCGGCGATGGGCATCTCCTTGCTCCCCTTGATTATTCTCTTCCTGGTGAGCTACACGCTTCTGAATCGCACGCTGGTCACTTGGTTCCCACGGCCGCTCGAACAGGCTATGGAATCGGTGGACAAACTCCAAGAAGAGGGCGGCGCGGCGGAGGTGAACCGCCTCGCCCGAATCGCACGTTCAGCCGCTTCGGGTCCCGTAGATTCCACGAGCGGCGTCCCGACCGGCGACACGGACTCGGCTGTACTTCTGCGAGCGCTCGGATGGGGCGCAGATGCCGCATGGATTTTGGATCCCCGGGGCCAGGTCGTTGACGGGCTTCGCGCCCAGCGCTCGGGCGATACGATCACGCCGGCCGCACACGACGCCTCAGGGCGGTCGCTCGTGCCGGTGGCGCCTGTGTATTTGATGACGCTGTCGGGCCAAACCGAACTGTGGAGAGAAGGGCGAAACCTGTTTCGTTGCGGCGCGGCAGCCATTCGCGCGAGGCACGGTGGTGGCCGCACGTGCCGTGCAAGACCGATATCTGGAGCGAATCGTCGAAATCCAGGCTTACAGGGCAAGCTACGAAGAACAACGGCGGGACCTGCGAACCTACAAGACGCAGCTGATGTCGATCCTATTGCTCTTCACAGTCCTGCTTCTCTTTTCCGCGACCTGGCTCGCGATTTATCTCTCGAAACAGCTCACCGTTCCCATTCAAGCGCTGGCGGAAGCGACCCGGGAAATCAGCGCCGGCCATTTCGACACGCGCGTCGACGTTAAGGCGCAGGACGAACTCGGATCGCTCGTGCGCTCCTTCAATGAAATGACCGCCCAGCTCGCCGACAACCGCCAGCAACTCGACGACTTCACACGTGATTTGCAGCAGGCGGTTCAGGAGATCGAGCGGCGGCGCACTTTGCTCGAAACGATTTTGGAAAACATTCCGACCGGAGTGATCTCGCTCGCGGCCGACGGCTCGGTCCGCCGCGTGAATCCCGCGGCGCGAAAAATCTTCGGGCGGAAGCGCGCCAGGCTCACACCCTCGCGGAATTGCTGGGAAAAGACGCCGCACAAGCCACGCAAGCGCTGATGCGCCGGTCGCTGCGGATGGGAACGGCTTCGAAAGAGCTTGAGTTCCGCCTGGCACGGCGCTGGTACACGCGGCGGTTACGGTCAGCGCGCTGGGGCCGCGCAGCGCCAACCCGGGATACGTGATCGTCGTGGACGACCTCACCGAATTGCTGGGGGCGCAAAAAGCCGCGGCGTGGCAGGAAGTGGCGCAGCGCATCGCGCACGAAATCCAGAATCCATTGACGCCGATCCAGCTCTCCGCGCAGCGGCTGTCGCGGTTTCTCGACCGGCAAGGAGCTTCCGCCTCCGCGGAGGCGGCGCCCGAACTGGTTCGCCTGGTGAGGGAATGCGCCGGGCTGATTGAAAGCGAAGTCGGCACGCTCGCGTCGCTCGTGCGGGAATTCTCCGAGTTCGCGCGATTTCCCGCGGCGCGCCTCGCGCCCTCCGATCTCAACGCAATTGTGCGAACGGCGCTCGATATATTTGGCGGCAGGCTGGAAGGGATCCGCGTGAAGACGGACCTGGATCCGATTCTGCCTCCCGTCCGTGCCGACGCGGAATTGCTGCGGCGCGTGCTCGTCAACCTGATTGACAATGCGGCGGAGTCCCTGGAAGGCGCGGCCGTGCGCGAGCTGTTCATCGAGACGCACGCCGACAACGACCGCGAAACCGTCTCGCTCGTTGTCGCGGACAGCGGACACGGAATTTCGCCGGAAGACAAAGACAAGCTGTTCCTGCCGCACTTTTCCACGAAGGGGCGCGGGACCGGCCTCGGACTGGCCATCGCGAGCCGTATTCTCGCCGAACATCACGGTTCGATCCGCGTCGAAGACAATATGCCCGTCGGAGCAAGATTTATTTTGCGTATTCCGGCGGCAGAAGTCCCCGCCGCGGCGCCCCTGCCGCTGGAACCTTGACGGTTACTGCGAGGACGATGAGACCCAAGCTGTCTCATCGTAGATGATGAAGAAGGAATCCGCCGCTCGCTCTCGGCCGTGCTCGCTGACGAAGGCTACGACGTTGAAGCGGTGGCGTCGGGCGAAGAGTGCCTGCAGCGGCTGGCCGACCAGCCGTGCGATCTCGTTTTTCTCGACGTCTGGCTGGAAGGCATCGACGGCATCGAAACCCTCGAGCGCATCCGCCAAGCGGGCATCCAGCCATGGTCGTGATGATTTCCGGCCACGGGAATATCGAGACCGCCGTGCGCGCCACCAAACTCGGCGCGTTCGATTTCATCGAGAAGCCGCTGGCGCTGGAGAAGATCAGCGTCGCTGGTCAAGAACGCGCTCGAACATCTTCGCCTGACGGACGAAAACCGCCGGCTGCGCGAGGAACTGGGTTCGCGCTTCCAGGTGATCGGCGACAGCGTGCCGACGAAAGCGCTTCGCCAGCAGATCGCGCTCACCGCTCCTACCAACGGGCGCGTCCTCATTTACGGGGAGAGCGGCACGGGAAAGGAAGTGGTGGCGCGCGCGCTGCATGCCGCCAGCCAGCGCGCCGCGCGACCAGTTTGTGGAAGTGAATTGCGCCGCCATTCCCGAGGAGCTGATCGAGTCGGAGCTGTTCGGGCACATCCGCGGGAGTTTCACGGGCGCGAGCGAGGACAAGGTGGGCAAGTTCCAGCGCGCCGACGGACGGAACCCTTTTCCTCGACGAAGTCGGGGACATGAGCCTGCGCACGCAGTCCAAAGTGCTGCGCGTCCTCGAGGAGCAGACGGTCGAGCCGGTCGGCTCGAACCAGTCGTCTGCGCGTGGACGTGCGCGTGATCGCCGCGACCAACAAGAAACTCGAAGATGAAATCGCGCACGGCCGCTTTCGCGAGGATCTCTTCTACCGCCTGAACGTCATTCCGTTCGTGATTCCGCCGCTGCGGGAACGGATCGAAGACCTGCCGACCCTGGCCCGCTATTTCCTGGCCGGATTCGCGGGCGACCTACGGACGCCAGCCGAAAGAATTGTCCGAGGGCGCCCTGGAAGTGACTGATGCGATATCCGTGGCCGGGCAACGTCCGCGAACTGCGGAACGTCATCGAGCGGCTGGTCATCGTCTGCCCGTACCAAAAAATCGAGACGCTGCATCTCCCGCCGGAACTTTTTCGCGGCGCTTCGTCGGCCGCACTGGCGTTTCCGTCCACGTTGCACGAGGCGCGTTCACTCCTACGAGCGCGATTTCATCTTGCGCAAACTGGAAGAAAACCAATGGAATATGACGCGGACCGCCGCCGCGATCGGCCTCGAACGCAGCCACCTGTACCGCAAGATGAAAACGCTGGGGATTTCGGTGGAAGTTTAACCGCAGGCGCGCATTCCGGGCGTGCGCTGTTTCACGTGAAACATTCTGGAGCGGGCTTAAATCGCTGAGCGCGAGTGGTTTGCGTGAAACGTTATTCGAATTCCGGAAAACGGAAATTCACGTTTCGTTGCTTTGCTCTTCCGCGATCGCTTCGATTTGGCTTCTCCAATCAAGCTGGCGGACGCGAGCGGGATTGTCGCGCCAGCGGCGGGAGACGCCGACTCTCAATTCCAAGTAGATTTTCGTGCCGAGAATGCGTTCCAATTCGAGGCGAGCCTCGGTTCCGATTCGTTTGAGGGTCAGGCCGCCCTTGCCGATCAGGATTCCCTTCTGGCCCTCGCGTTCCACCTGAATCGCCGCGCGGATGCGAATCAACTTCGCGCCTTCCTCGAAGCTCTCCACCAGAACCGCGAGCGCGTGGGGCACCTCGTTTCGCGTGGCGGCCATCGCCTTTTCCCGTATGAATTCCGCCGCGAGAAAACGCTCCGGCTGATCCGTCACCTGATCCGGCGGGAACAAGGCAGGCCCTTCCGGAAGATGCGCGATCATCTCCGCCAGCGCGTCTTCCACGCCGACGCCCCTCAACGCCGACACCGGCACGATGGCCGCAAAATCGCAGGCGCGGCTGCACAAATCCATCAGCGGAAACAATTTTGGCTTCTCGACCCGATCCACTTTGTTGAGCAAGATGAGCCGGACCGCATCGAGCGAAGCGACACGCTGCAACGCCAAATGAGCGCCGCGGCGAAAGTCTTCACTCACATCCAGCGCCAGCGCGACGACGTCCACCGAATCGAGCGCCACGTCAATTTCGCGGACCATGTGGCGGCCGAGCGCGGAATCCGGCCGGTGGAGTCCGGGCGTATCGATGAGAACCACCTGCGCGCCGGGGCGATTCACGATTCCCTGAATTCGATTGCGCGTGGTTTGCGGGTGCCGCGTGACGATCGAAACTTTTTGCGCGACGAGGCGATTGACAAGCGTGGACTTGCCGGCGTTGGGAGGACCGACAATCGCTACGAATCCGGACTTAGAGGGCGATTCCATATCTCGTGCGGCGGAGCGCCTCGCCAAGCCTGCGCGAACCGCCGCGCGCTATCTTACGCCGGCCCGCGCAGCCGCTCAAAGGAGCCACGCAGACCGTCGTGACCGGCAGCGCCGGTGCGACGGCCACGTTCTTGATCGCCCAACTGATTCGCTGAAGCAGCTCTCTAGGATGCAAGGACGGCGGCCGGTCGGCGCACGCGAAGGCGCAGGACTTTTCGCTGGTTGGCCTCGAGCACCTCAAAACGAAGCCCCTGATAATCCACGCGCTCGCCGGCCACAGGGACGTGACCGACGACGTGGTTGAGCAGGCCGGCGATCGTCGTGGTGGCCTGGGTGTCGCTGGAATCGAACTCGACGCCGAACAGCTCTTCGACTTTTGCGAGCGCGACGCTGCCGCGCATGACGAGGCTCCCGTCGGCTTCGCGGAACACATCGGGCGCGGGCGCGCGACCCTCTTCGCCGATCTCGCCTACAATCTCCTCGACCAAATCTTCGAGCGTCACCACGCCCGCCAGCAATCCGTGCTCGTCCACGACCACGGCAATCTGCTGGTGCTTGCGCTGGAGTTCCTTCAACAATTCGGAGCCGCGCTTGGTTTCCGGCACGAACAGCGCGGGGCGGATCAGTTCGCGCACGCTGCGATTGCGGGACTCCTGATCCGGAAGCTCCAATAGATCGCGGGCGTACACCATTCCCAGCACGTCGTCCAGGCTCTCGCCGTAAACCGGCAGGCGAGAGAAGCGCGTTTGGACCAGCAGCTTGCGCAACTGCTCGATGGAGGCCGTGCCGGGAATGGCAACAACGTCCGGACGCGGGGTCATCAATTCATGAACTCGTTTATCGCCGAATTCGACGACCTGTTCGATTAAGTGCGCGTCGTCGCCTTCGAGAATTCCTTCCTCCTCGGCCGCCTCGACCAGCGCTTCGAGTCCCTCCTGCTGCGCCGCGATGCCCACCGCGGGCTCTTCATCATCGAGATGCGTGAGGGAAGTTGCGAGCTCGAAGATCGCGCGCAACGGCCAAACAACGATCAGGAAGCCGCGAATCACCGGAGCGACCCGCCCAAGCCACTGACCCTTCGTTCGCGCAAGAAGCAATTCGGGAACGAAGTGGGCGAAGAGCATCACTTCCGCGAGGATGTAAACCAGCAACTGCGCCAGAGCGTCCCAGGGCGCGGGGACAAAGATCAGAACCCCGCGCGCAGTGGCCACGACCACAACGACAAGCCACAGATGCGACAGCAACCGGAACGCGTGGGCGGCGCGGCGCCGTTCCAGCCTGAACTTCGGCTCGACCTCCGCCTCAAACGCTTCCAAATTTGCACGAAGCCGCCCCGTCGTGACGCGGCCCAGCTCGTCGTAGACGCGGTCCAAATAGCAGAACACAGTCAGACCGACGTTCAGAAGCAGGACCGCGCAGGTGTACAGGAGAATTTCCATCTCAGCGTAACCCCAGCCGGCGGCGCATGCGGCGCTCCAGGCGCTCCATCCGGCCGTCGTCGGTCTCGTGATCGTAACCGGCGAGATGCAACATGCCGTGGAGAATCAATACCCGCAGCTCCTCCGCCAGCGAGCGCGAATCGCGGCGCCCATTTCGCCGCGCGGCGGCGGGAGAAATCGCGATGTCGCCGACATACTCCGCCTGTGTAACGCGCGCTGGGCCTCGCGGCGCGGTTCGGGAGCTTCCGCGGCGGCCATTCGCGGGAAACGAGAGAACATCGGTCGGCCCGGACTTCCCGCGGTAGCGGCGGTTCAGTCTAGCGATGGCGGCATCGCTGACGAGGCAAACTGTTACGCCGTCTTCCGGAAAGTGCAACGCGCGCCGCGCGCGCCCGGCAAACTCCTCGAGCGGCCTGACGGCCACAGCGATCCGCCGCTGGCGATTGACGACCATGATGATGAGAAGCTACTTCGCGGAAACGCTCTTGCCATTCTCGGCGGATCCCGCGCCGCGAGACGCTTGCCCCGAATCAAATTCCTCGTAGGCTTTGATGATCTGCTGGACGAGATTGTGGCGAACGACATCGCGTTCGTTGAAGTACACGAACCCGATGCCTTCGATTCTTCCCACGACCTCCAGCGCCTCCACCAAGCCCGAGCGGCGGCCGGTGGGCAGATCGATCTGCGTGATGTCGCCGGTGATGACGGCTTTCGAGTTGAAGCCCAGGCGCGTGAGGAACATCTTCATCTGCTCGCTGGTGGTGTTCTGCGCCTCGTCGAGAATGACGAAGGAATCGTTGAGCGTGCGGCCGCGCATGAAGGCGAGCGGCGCCACTTCGATGATGCCCTTCTCGAGGAAGCGCTCGAGTTTGTCGGCGTCGAGCATGTCGTAGAGCGCGTCGTAGAGCGGGCGCATGTACGGATCGATCTTCTGCTGCAGCGTGCCGGGAAGAAATCCCAGGCGCTCGCCCGCCTCGACCGCCGGGCGCGCCAGAATGATGCGATTGACCTGCTTATTGAGCAGCGCGGACACCGCCATGGCCACCGCGAGGTACGTCTTCCCCGTGCCTCCCGGCCCGACGGCGAAGACCATGTCGTGCCGCTCGATGTCCTCCATGTAGCGGCGCTGGTTCGCGCTCTTCGGCGTGATGGGTTTCTTGCCGAAGCTGCGCGGCCGCCGGCCGCCCGGATCGAGAATCCCGCGCAGAGATGCCTTGGGATCTTCCGTCGCCACGCGGAACAGCGCCTTCACTTCGCCGTTCTCCATGCGGACGGCCTTCGCGCACCATTTCGTTGTACTCGTTGAGAATCCGAACGGCGCGATCAACCTGCGCGGCATCGCCAAACACGGAAAGGCGGTTGTCGTGGAGTTCGGTGGTGACCTGCAGAGCGGATTCGAGGAGCTTCAGATTTTCGTCCAGCGTGCCAAAAAGATTCTCAATCCTGCCGGCGATATCGACGGTGCGTCGCATGGGGCTTGGGCAGCGCCTGGCGGCGCGACCCGAGAGAAGCTACCTCCAGAGGGAACAAACAGCCTTCGGAAACTGCAGAATAGCCTACGCTCGCCGACACGTCAAGGCGGCCAGCATAAGCTACCTATATTCAAACACTTACATAGCCACACAGCAATCGGGCCCGCTTATGGCTGGGCCGCGGGAAACTGCACCTTGGGAACCTGCTGCGCCTCTGCCGACGCCTGGAAATACGCATTGTTCGGCTGGAATCCGGCCCAGCGGGCAAAGATATTGTTGGGAAACAGGCCGATGTACGTGTTGTACTGCTGCATGGCGTCGTTGTAGCGGCGGCGCTCGACGGCGATGCGATTTTCGGTGCCGGCGAGTTCATCCTGCAATTGCAGGAAAGTTTTCGTTCGATTTCAGCTGGGGATAATTCTCGGCGATCGCCAGCAAGCGTCCGAGCGCGCCGTCGAGCTGGCCGTTGGCGGCGATGCTCTCGGCCGGCGACTTCGCGGCGAGCAAGGCCTCGCGCGCCTTGTCCACCTCGCCGAAAACGGTCACCTCCTGCGCGGCGTAGCCCTTCACGGTCGCGACGAGATTCGGAATCAGGTCGGCGCGGCGCTCCAGAACCACGTTCACATTGGCCCACTGCGCCTGGATGGCCTGGTTATACACGACCATCTGGTTGCGGCGGTTAATGTACATGCTGCCGAACCACAGTGCGAGCAGCCCCAAGATCACGAGTACGATGATTGCTTTCTTCATATCTTCCTCTCACCTTTCAATTTCGAACCTAACTCTAACACAGCGCCGGGACGCTAGGACGCGTCAACGCGTTTATCGAAGGCGTCCACAGCCGCGGTGATTGCCGCGAGGTACGCCGAGAACGCGCCGCGATCGAGCGCCCTCTCCGGCCGCTTCCCTTCCCGCACGTCGAGCACGGCGTCAAACGGCGCAGCATCAAATCCGAGCAGCGCCGCCAACCGCCGGCAGCTTTCGCGCCGCGCCTCCGGCGGCTCAACTCCGAGCGCAAGAAGCGCGTGACGAAAAAGCGTAGCGAACGCCCGAATCGAACCCAGCAAAATCGCGCCCAGTCCGGCATCGCCGTCGCCCGCCGCCAGCGCGGCTTGGCGCAAACGCAACAAGTTAACGCGCAATTCGCGTTCGACCTGATGGCGGTGGCGGTCCATGGGAATTTCCAACTTCGAGAAACGTCGTCTCCCGCCAGCACGCGATGCCGCGTGCGGATATCGAGAAACTCGATCGCAAACACATCGGCGGCGCTGTGCAATTCGTCGAGTGTCAGGAGTAACGGCGCAGGCTGCCCCTTGCGCGTCCAGAGGTAGACGACCGGATGTAGGCGGGCAAGGGCGTCTGCGTCCAGGCGATTGAAAACGCCGAGGAGATTCAGATCGGAGTGGCCTCCGTGATATTCGCCGCCCGCCGCTGAACCGTAAAGCACGAACGAGATCAGGTTCGCGCCCGCCGCGCTCTTGACGTCTTCAGCAAGTCCGCTCACTTCTTTTTCGTAGTCCATCATAATTTGCAAGTCTCCGCAGGTACTCTACCAGCCTCCACTCGCGCCACCACCGCCGGACATTCCACCGCCGAAGCCTCCAAACCCGCCGCCACCGCCACCACCACCGCCGAATCCGCCGCCGCCCCAGCCGCCTCCTCCGCCCATTGGCGGGAGCCACCACCATCCGCCCATGCCCCCTCGGCGAGGCCCGCCATGCCCGGACAACCTGCGAATGATTCGAAAAACCAGCGACAGACCGAACAATATGAACAGGATCGTTGCATGATTGAATCCTGAATTGGGCTGATCGTCATCAGAAGACGGGGCGGCGGGTTGCGTCGAGAGGATCACGCCCTTGTCCTGCGCGATGACGCCGGCGATTTGCCCGGTCAACTGCACAATCGCCCCGCTGTAATCCCCTTGCTTCAAGTTCGGCACCATCTGGCGCCCGAAGCCGCCGACTTTTCCGTCCGGAAGAATTCCTTCGAGCCCATAGCCAACTTCGATGTGGTACTGGCGATCGTCAACGGCGAGGAGAATGAGAACGCCGCGGTCGCTGCCCTTCGGGCCAACGCCCCATTTTTCAAACAGACGATTCGCGAAATCGTCCACCGAATCGCCGTCGAGTGTGTGAATCGTGACGACAGCGATCTGCGCATTCGCCTTCTGGTCAAGCTCCGAGCAGAGATTCGTGAGCTGATTCTTCGCATCCGCGCTCAGAACCCCCGCGAAATCATTGACGTAACCCGTATTTTGAAGCTGGTCGTATTTCTCGGCGCGCGCGGCCACGCCTGTGATCAGCAACGCGAATAGGAGCAGCGCCGAGAGCCGCAACGCCGACGCGGCGCTGCGCTGGGCTCGGGCGCGCGTTTGACAAAGCCGGGAGCGTCGGCTACTGTTTATTGTTTGCAAGAATCCCCGGAGGAGAATTGAATGGCTCAGGGCACGCCCACAAAGGTCAAGAAGCGCAAGAAATCGGTGCTGAAGCGCGCGGCACAATCGATCGTTCATAATGATATCAACCGCGCCCACCGGACGCGCGTGCGTTCGTTGATGAAGGATCTTCGCCGCGCCATCGACGCCAAGGATACCGCCGCCGCGAGAAATCTTCTGCACCCGACGCTTTCCGCAATCGACCGCGCCATCAGCAAGGGAATTCTGCACGAGAATACCGCCAATCGTTATAAGTCCCGCTTGAGTGTCGCCTGCAACGGGCTGAGCTCCGCAAAACCGTCCTGACCCGGACCGAAGCGATTGCGCCCGGTCCCGCAGCCTAGGAAGCAAATCGCGCCACCAGAAACTCCACAATCGCGTGCTTATCCACGGCCTTGGATTTCAGCCGGCTATCGGCTTCGTAGAGCGCCGAAAGACCGGCCACAAGTTTCTCCCGCGGAATGCGTTTCGCCTGGCGCATGGCGATTTCGGCTGTCTCGGGCCGCATCGTCAACTTCCCTGCCGCCTGAAACTTCGACGTGTGGCCGGGCAATTCCTGCGCTTCCAAAAGCTTCCGGCACATCCAGGCCATCGAGCCGATCAGCGCCGCGGGTTCCTCGCCTTCGCGAAACAAGCTGTCGAGAAACACCATCGCCCGGCCGGGCTCCCTCGCGGCAAGCACATTAGCAAGCTCCCAGACAGTGTACGCCCGCTCGGTGACCACCACCGCTTCGACGTTGGCGGCGGTGATGCGCTTGCGCTCGCCGACGTACGCCGCAAGTTTTTCCATCTCCGTCTTCGCTGCGGCGAGTTCCACGCTTGCGACTTCCGCCATTTCCTCCGCTGCATCGCCGTCCAACTCCACTCCCAGCTCGCGCGCCATCTGCCCCGCCAATTCGCCCGCCAGGCGCAGCCGCGTCGCCGGATCGTCCGGCAATTCGACGCCGACGACCAGCGCCCGGTCCGCCAAGCGCTTCGCCAGCTTCAAGCGCTGATCGAGGGCCGCAGCCTCGAAAACGAGCGTGGTAAAAGGCGCGGGCCGTTTGAGATAGGCGTCCAGCTCTTCGATCATAACGTCGCGATTTTCATCGCTGAGCTTTTCCCACGCTTCGATCCCACGGACGAAAACGACCTGTTGGGGCGCCAGCAGAGACGAGGTTTGCGCCCGATCGAGAATGGCCGCGAGTGAATCGTCGAGGGCGTCAAACCGCGAGACTCCCCACTCGCGCGCCTCTTCGGGCACCATCGCCTCGATGATTCTCGCGCGGCAAAGATCCCTCAAGTAGGTCTCGCGGCCCAGAAGCAGAATCGCGGGCACGGCCTTGCCGCGCGCCAACTTGTCCAGGAATTCAGCCGCTCCCGAGGCGGGCATCAGAAATTCTCCAGAACGTCGGAGACGAGCCGCGAGGCACAATCCCGCGCCATGCGGTCCAGCGCCGGCGCCTGTTCATCGAAAAAGCTCGCCACGTCGGTCGAGATTTCATAGGGCTGGCGAAACACAAAATTATCATTTTGAAAGAGGGCTTTGTTGTTGCGGTCGTCCAGCTCGACTTTCATCTTCACGGTCACGAGCATGGTCGTCGCGCGGCCGGTGGTCGTATCGAAAACCACCGCGGTGGAATCCAGACTGACGATTTGGCCGCGCAGCACGGCGTCGGCGTCCTTTGCGTCGGGGACGATGCGATACCTCGTACGCGACAGGAATTCCCGCACCACCGCCTGCGTCATGCGCTGCTCGATGCGGTACGTCGATGACTTGTTCTCGAAGGGAAGGACGGCGATCGTCTTCACATCCGGGGGAATCCGCGTCGCCCGGCCGGCCACGCCATAGCCGCACCCGGCCGCGGCCAGCGCGGCAAGTCCCGCCAAGACGAGCGCCACGAAACGCGCGCGCGCCCAGCGCAAGTTCTCCCCGCCGCGCGGGATTATTCCTCCGCTTTCCTCATGAGCCAAGAAGGTTCTCCGCAATCGCAACGGCATTCGCCGCCGCGACGCTCAAATTATCCGCCGCTCCCCAAATCCACCAACCGCGCTCGGCGTTCAAATCCCGCTCCGGCCGCGCCAGCACCGGCCGGGACTCGCCGGCGACGCTTACATTCGTCGGCGAGGATTCGCCATCGCCAACGACGCTGAATCCGGCCCCTTCCATGCGCTCCACGAACTTGTCCGCAGAGTCCAGTTCGGCATAGGCCATGAATGTGTGCGAATGGAAGACAGGCGCCTGCACGAGAGTGACGCCCGGTATGGGAACGCGGCCCGTCAGGTACTTCGCGACATTCCGCGCGAGTCTCTCCCGCGCCGCCGAGAGACGTTCCTTGCTCTCAGGCCCATAGCGATCCATTAAATTGAACGCCACCTGCGTGTCGAACACTTCCCTCCCGATCGGCTGAAACGAGAGCAGCTTCACGGTTTGGCTTTCCAATTCTTCGATGCCTCCCGCGCCAAGTTCGGATACGGGCTGCAGAAAGACGATCGAGCCGAGCCGCCCATCCAGACCGCGCAGCGCCGCGGCGAGCGAGATCGCTGTTTGCGCGGGGGCCGAAGGCGAAACGTAAACGCCGCCCGCTTGCGCCGCGCCATTCGCGCGAAACGGAGGCGGGAGGACGGAATCGAGCGACGGAATCCAAAACCGGGCCTCCGGACGCGTGGCAAGGCCGCCGCTCAGATCGATGATAGTCGAGCCGGCCGCGAGAGCCTCCTCGGCGTGGCGCGCAGCAAATGCCGCTGATCCCGTGAAGAACACGATGCGAGCGCCCGAGAAACTTTCCTCCTCCACCGTTTTCACGAGGGCGGGCTCGCCGCCGGCTTCGGTGAGCGTCCCGGCCGCAAAGTCTTCGTCGAGCAGCTCCAATTCCGCCGCAGCCAGATTTGAGTTTCCGACGGCCTCGATCAATTGCTTGCCGGAAAGAGACGTAGCTCCAGCAATCGCAATCCGAAAGCTTCGCTCAGCTTGGGACATGGCTCACAATACTTGCTGGGAAGTCTGCGAGGCGGGATGGTGCCGCACCACGCGGACGATGTGCAGAACCAGGCCGGTTACCGTGTAAAGGCCGGCAATCAAAATCAGCGCGATTTCCGAATACACCACGATCGACCACGCAAGGAATGCAATCAGCACGATCGTCAGCGAGGGCTGCCGCCGCGCCCACGGCATATCCTTGAAGCTGCGATAGCGAACCGCGCTGACCATCAACGCCGCGGCCCCCAGGACGACGCCCAGCCACACCGCCGCCCAGCGCCAATCCTCCAGCGGCGTGCGAAACGCGTGCACGGCCGCGGCGATCAAACCCGCCGCCGCGGGGCACGGCATTCCCACAAAATAGCGCGACCCGCCCGGCGCCATCCCGTGCACGTTGAATCGCGCCAGCCGCCACGCGCAGCACACCAGGAACGTGAGGCTCACCCACCAGCCGAATTGATAAATGTGGTGCGCTTGGACGGCCTCGCTCGTCAGCATCCCGCGCACGCCCCAAGTGAACGCCAGGATCGCGGGGGCAATGCCGAAGCTCACGACGTCGGCCAGAGAATCGAACTGCTTGCCGAAATCGGTGTTCGTGTGCGTCGCGCGCGCGACGAAACCATCGAACGAGTCGAACAGAATCGCAAACCCGATGGCGCGCGCCGCGTAGTCCAGGTCCGCCGGCTCGCCCTTGATCACGGCCAGAATGGCGTAGAATCCGCACAGCATGTTGGCGACCGTGAAAAAACTCGGAAGCAGATAGATGCCGCGCCGCAGGCGGTGATTCCGCGGCCCGATACTGAAGCCGAATTGCTGCTGCTCGTTGGTTTTATCTCTCATCCCATTATTTCCAGCGGGCCACAATGCTCGAACCGCCAGCCACGTGCTGCCCCGGAGCTACCAGGATTTCCACGCCCTCCGGCAGCCACAAGTCCATCCGTGAGCCGAACCGAATCAATCCGAACCGCTCGCCTATCCTAACCGTCTCCGCCGGCCGCTTCCAGCAGACTACGCGCCGCGCCACCCAGCCCGCAATCTGCTTGAACATGATCTCTCCGCGTTCGGTCGCTAGAAAGATCACATTCTGTTCATTTTCCGCCGAGGCGCGCGAGCGCATGGCCGCATAGAATTTCCCGCGCCGATAATTCATTCGCTCGATGCGCCCCGAGGACGGCGCGCGGTTCACGTGCACGTTCCAAATCGCCAGAAAAATGCTTATCCGTCTGCCCGGCCGCCCGTCCAGCTCTTCTTCCACGACTTCCATTACGCGGCCGTCCGCCGGGGAGACAATCGCCGCCGGATCGCCGGGGATCCTTCGCTCGGGGTCGCGGAAAAAATACACCACGAAGGCGCCCAGCAAAACAAGAATCGCGCCAATAATAACTGCGGCGCTCCAGCGCCAGCCGAACCCCAGCGCCACCAACCCCAGTACCAGCGGGGGGATGGCGAATTTGTAGCCGTCTCGGACCATCCAAAACCTGAGAGAAGCGGATCCGCCCCACGCCATTCTACGCCAGATTGCGCGTAGTTACGCGCCGGGAAGAATGAACGTTCGATGAATGAGGAGACACCACCCACCCCGCACGGGGCCACGCCCTCGCGATGGGCAAGAAATAGGGCTAGGGCGTGCGCACGCCGTGAACCAAGTCAGCCAGCCGATGCTCCATGGCATCCTTGACGAGGAGTTTCAGTTTCTTGAGCTTAGTGACTCGGATCAGGTCTTCTGAACTTAGGTAGGGAGCTTTGGAGAGTTGTTCCAGTTGCGCTTCGTACAGCGAATGCTCTTGCAGGAGCTTTTGGTATTCCGGATCTCCGGTAACCAGCTTGGTCCGGAGATCGACGGGTGAGACCGCCATCAGGCACCTCCCGGGTGGAGTGCGAGTCACATAATGCACAGACCCTAGCACAAACCGTTGCCCGAGCCAAGAGCCTAAGAGCTTATTCTTATAGGTCTGGTGAGCTCACGGCATCCTCGACCCTGGCACCGGTGGCGATCTGGACGACCTGCAAGCGATCAACACTTTTGAGTTCGCTTAGGACGTTTGAGCCAAGCCTGGCATGCAATGCCTGCATCCTCGCGCGCGCAACTCCCGGCCGGAATCGCACAAGAACTCGGTCTGACTGATATTTGGGGGATTGCGATCGATCAAGAATCTTTTTGGTCGCGAGAGAACGCTGGCTCTGGCCCGCGGCTGGCAGAACCTGGAGAACGCACGCTAAACCAATGAATAGAAGGAAGAGCAGGAGGAAGCCGAAATGCTTGGGGTACGGACGAGCGAAGGCCTTGGACTTGGCGGGCGCAAGTCGTGAAGTCTTGTCGCTTGCCCGGCCCATTGGACACCGGCGGGGAGAGTTTACTCTTTATGGCTGTTACTGTAAATAGCTCGCCACACGTGCTGGTTGAGATATCTGCCCATGAGGAGCATTCCCGTCATGCGCCTAGCTGCATCAGAACCAGCACCTCCCGACCCTTTGTCTGCGAACGGTCGGTCACCTTGAAGTCCAAAGGCTGTGCCAGCCCGCAAGCGCAATTTCAACGAATACGCCGCCCGAAGATTCAACTTCAAAGGCTCGGCCACCCGCCTGGAGATCGAACTTGAGCCTGCGCCCTCACTCTCTATCATCGAGCACTTTCACGTTCGAGTCCGCCTGTGCCGTGCAGCCTCCCTGCACGAGCGTGAATTGGAGATGCGCAGGATACTTCAAGAACTGAATCCTTGACGTGCAGACCAACTGGTCACCATCAAGTAGGAGGGCTAGATACACGCCAGGCACAACACGGTAAAAATCGGCATCGCCACCCGGGCCCCTAATCCTTCCAACCTCGGAAGAATCCAACCAGGTGCCAACCAGCTTGATCCAAGCCGTCCCGGATTTCAGCGTCCCTTCCTTTTGGACAATTGAGACACTCAGTTGCGGAGCAAGCCCGGTGTAGTAGTCGCCTTCGTAAACGAATTTCGCTAGCACGAGGAACACGTCGGGCCGATCCACCTGCACAAATCTATCATCGACGACGTTCTTGGTCACATTTGTAAGCCACATGATAGAACATTGCGTAAGGAATGTTCCGACCCAAAGCCCCTTCAAAGTGGTCCTTATAGTCCTGAATCACCTTTAAGTCGTAATCTCGCCTCGTGAATTCCGTGACCTTGCATCCGCTCAATGCGTGACCCGAGGAATCCAGAAAGACCATCGTTACCGTGGCCGACATTTGCTGCCCACCGGCAGACACCTGAGAAACAGCCATGGCAAACGCACAAAAAAGAACGGGCGCAGCGAAATGCCTTACCATCATGGAGCTTTCACCCACTTAAAACAATGCTTCGCCAATTGCTTCGAGATATTGTTTGACGGCTCTCCAACGCCGAGAGCACTCTCTAAATCCTCATCTGTCTTGCTCGGATCGTTGATGTGCGCAAGCTCGTGCGTTTCGGCTCCCAGGATGTCGGAGAATGAGGACTCCCAGGACATACGTTCCGAGTTGTAGAAGACCGTGTGAGGATCCGTCTTCGGAAACACAGCAAAATCGGCATTTGTATTTCCCGTCAGTGTGTCCCAATTCTGGATCACAGCTGGACTGGACCATGCGTTCTTGAACTGGGTACTCCCCGCCAACCCGTTCACCTTTGCGGCGGTCAGCCCGAGTTGCTTTAGATCATGCCGGCACGGCTTGGAGTGGGGTTTCCAGTTCTTGAGATAGGTGAGACCTGGGGCAATCCAGCTCAATAGCGTGCCAACGTCCTGAGTCCCGTCACTTTCGGCACTGCTCAGGAATGCCCTCGCGCCCCCAAAGCCATCCGACTCGTCGATGACGCCGCTACCTGGGATGCCCTTCATGAACGGCGGCTGTTCTCCGACCGGGGAGAACGGCGGAGTTCCCATTTTGGTCCCATAGGGATTAACTGCGCCCCCGGTGAGAAAGGCCAGCAAATATCGAAATACGTTCGACAGCCAACTCCAAAATCCCTTCTGTCCGCTGGGGTCTGTGATGTCAATGGGGTCGTTCCGGGAGTAAGGATAGCGGTTCCACGACTGTGGGTCGCCGGGAGAGCCGCCAACCGGATCGGCCGAGCAGAAGCGGCCCGCGCCGCTGTCGTACCACCGCGCCATCGCGTAATCCAGACCTGTCGCCATATCCCTCGAGTAGCTCGTGAACACGAATTCATTCCCGTTCTGCGAGTACTCCGACTCCCCATACGGATAATGCCCCTGTTGGCCGACCACTTGGCCCGACGCGTTCGTGCTCACCCGCCAACCGAGATGATCGGGTGGCACACCCGTCTCGTCTGTTCTTTCTCTTCCACTTCGCACGCGCGAATGATACCACTGGTGGCTTTTACCGTGGAGTAACAGACGGCTATTGCAGGGCTGCGCGAAGCGCAGTCCGGCCCGGCCCATCCTTCCGCCGCTGCGGCGGACAAAGGGTGGGTACGTCCTTAAGAGGCTGATCGTATTTGTTTCGTGAGCACGCAGGCATCCTCGGTGGGATCGCGGTAGTAGCTCTTCCGGCGGCCCGAATCCTCGAAACCCGCGCGTTTGTAAAACGCGATCGCCACAGCGTTCGACTCCCTCACCTCCAGGAACAGTCTCTTTGCGCCGCCTTCCCGCGCAAACTCTATCGCAGCATGGAGCAGTTTTCCGCCGACTCCGCGTCCTCTGATTTCCTGCGCCACGGCCAGATTCAAGATCTCCGCCTCGTCAGCCGCGATCCGGGCAAATATGAATCCCGCGATGCGACCATCCAGCACCGCCACCCAGCCGCTGCAATTCCCTGCCGCCGCCTCCAGGAACTGCTGCTCCGTCCACGGCGCTGCCCCATGGCTTGCCTTCGCGAGATTTGAAATCTCCCGGGCGTCGCCGGCGACAGCGCGGCGAATTTCAATCGAGTGAAACGGCACGGCACCGATCACGCTGACTCTTTCCATTTTGACTCGGCGTCGGAACGCCGAACGTAATTCGCGTTCAGATGCAGGGCGTCCACGGTCTTGCCTTGCAACGCCTTCCGCCAACCCAATCGCCCGATCATTCCCGCCAGCGCCTCGGGCACCATCTCCAGACGTAAACTGCGCGCGCCCCGCGCCGTCACGGCCGCCACCGCCGCCTCGCGCGATGGCGTGACAATCAGAGGCAGATCTCGACCGCCCTTCGCGAGCCAATCGAAGAGTTCACTGGGCGAGAGGACCACGTTCTCGGCCACGCATTCGAGGCTGACCGCCCCGTCCCGCTTCCGCGCGTATTGCGCGGCGTAGAGTTGGCCTCGGCCCGCGCGGAGCACCGGCGTCAACACTTGCCCCGGCTCGGTGGCAAGGGCCGCAACGGCCTCGAGGCCGCTCACGGCTGCAATTGGCTTGTTCCAGACCTCCGCCCAGCCCTTCACGGCCGTCAGCCCAACGCGTAACCCCGTGAATGATCCCGGGCCCGCGGCCACGGCGAAGAGGTCAATTTCGCTCATGGCGGCCCCGCCAATTCTCGTGACCTCGCGCACATGCTGGAAAATTCTCGACGAATAGGGCTGTTCCGACCTTCCGGCGCTCTCCGCGAGCACCGCATCATCTCTCAGCAGCGCCGCTCCCCCCGCGGAACCACTAGTATCCACAGACAATATCAGCATGCCGGGATTGTACCCCAGGCGTGAGAGTCTCGGCTTCGGCGGCAAGGATCGGCGCAAAGTCTAGAGCAATTCTTGTTCCAATTCCCAAACTGAATTGCCCTTAACTTACTGATTCTAGGAGAAATACATTGACTTCCGCATTCGAACACCCTATGCTGGCTTCGTGCTTCCTCGGGGGACATCCAGCCATGGAACATAAGATCGGGGACAAAGTTGTCTACCCCAACCACGGGGTTGGCGTAATTGAGCAGATCAATTTCGGCATCTTGAACGGTCGTACGGAAAAGTATTACATGATCCGGATATCGGCGAGCGGGCTGAAGGTGATGGTGCCGCATACGAATGCGTGCGCCGTCGGTCTGCGTCCCGTAATCCGGAATGGGGAGACCGCCCAGGTGCTCAGCTACTTGGAGAAGGGCAAGTGTAACTCCCATCACGATTGGAAGCACCGCTTCAAAGAGAACTCGGAGCGGATGCGAACGGGCGCGTTGATCGAAGTGGCGGCAGTCTTCAAGAGTCTCGTATCGCTCAGCCGGACCAAGCCGCTCTCTTTCCGCGAAAAGAAGATGCTCGAACGAGCGAAATTCCTCATCGTCAGTGAACTTGCCACCGCCCGTAACACTTCGAACGAAACCATGGAAGACAGCCTGGTAAGGTCGCTTGCGAAAGCGCACCTTCAGATGCCCACGAATCTGGACAAGCAGGAGCAACTCTAGCCGGTCCAGCCAGGTTTCTTTATATCGAGTTTAGCGGAGCCCCGGTTGCACTCTTGCCGGGGCTTCTACTTTTCAGGCCATTGCTAGCCGGGCAAGCAGTCAGGCCAGCGGCAGGACCGCTTCCGCGTCCAACTCTTCGCCGGCGAACTCCCCGGCGAGAAAGTGCGGATAGGCGGCTGCGGCGATCATCGCGGCATTGTCGGTGGAAAGGGCGCGGCTCGGGAAGAACGAAGCCATGCCGCGCCGCGCTGCTTCTGCCTCAAATGTCTTGCGGAGCTCGGCGTTAGCCGCGACGCCGCCGGAGACCAGCACGGTCGGCGCACGCAATTCCTCGGCGGCTTCGAGCGTCGGGCGGACCAGGTCCCGCACGACGCTGCGTTGAAACTCGGCCAGCAATTGCAGAGTCGCGGCGCCGCACAGCGGCTGGAGCTCCGCCGCTTTGCGCTTCCCTTCCCGGAGCGACGCGCGACGCGCTTCAATCTCCGCTTCGAATTCCGGGTGAGCGCGCACGTGATAGAGCACCGCTGTCTTGATTCCACTGAAGCTGAAATCGTAGGGGTTGCCGCGCGTCTTCGTGGGACCGAACCGCGGCGCGTCCGGGCGGCGCCCGTTCTTGGGTGCCGCCGCGGCGAGCTGGTCGATCACGGGACCGCCGGGATAACCGAGGCCGAGCAGCTTGGCGACTTTGTCGTATGCTTCGCCCGCCGCATCGTCGCGCGTGCCTCCCAATCGACGGTAACGGAGCTGCAGTGCGAGCGGATCGCCTTGCATTGGCTCAGATTCCACGTAATAGAGCAGGGTGTGCCCTCCGGAGACGATCAGGCACACCGCCGGAAATTGGGGCGTTCTCCCCGCGCGGCGCGACTCGAGCAGCACCGCGTGAACGTGGCCCTCGAGGTGATTCACAGCCACAAGTGGCTTACCCAGCGATTGCGCCAGCACTTTTCCGTACGTCACCCCCACCAGCAACGAGCCGACAAGCCCCGGGCCGCGCGTGACGCCGAGGGCGTCCACATCGAGCAATTTCATTCCCGCCGCCGCAAGCGCCTCGCGAACCACCGGCACGATCTGCCGCAAATGCTCGCGCGAGGCCAGCTCCGGGACGACGCCGCCGTATTTCCGGTGAATTTCCACCTGCGACGCCACCACGTTCGACAGAATCTCGCGCCCGTCGGCCACAACGGCGGCCGCCGTCTCGTCACAAGAGGATTCGATTCCAAGGATGCGCGTCGTCATTTCTATGCCATCAGCAGAGCGAACAATCTTAGCATGCGCACGAATTGCATACTCGCACTCCGATTCCAGGGAATCGTTCAGTTTGCACGCTAGCCATTCGCCTTCACTTGGAATTGCGGGAGCAACGTGCGATTCCGCGATTTACACGCGCCATCGAATCATCTAAACTCCCGCGGAGCCACCTGCGATCCTCAACTTCAGCGAACGGGAGTAACCATGTTTTTCAACGAAACAAGGAAAGCCGTGCTTGCTCATTTAATTTCTGCTGCGTTGGGGATCTTCCTGCTGGTGAACGCCTCCAATGTGACAGCCGGCCCTTTCCCCGCGACGAACCGCACGCAATCGCAATCAGCTCCGGCTCCGGCGCCCGATTCCTCTTGCCGAGTTCTAAACGACGCCAACGACAAACTCTCAGCCACGCCGTTCCACATGTACATTGCGGTGACGAGGTACGGGACACCCGTCCCCAAGGGTGAAATAATTTTTACGGTCGACAACGCTTACCTTCTGAACGCCGGCACTTGGTCACCAGACCCGCAGGAAGCGAAAGAACTGAGGGAGGAGCATCCAGATTCCGGCGGGCCCTGCCGTTACGTCCGCGACGAGGCGGTGAACGGCGAAGCTGCCGCAATCTACAGCAGACACACAGAATGGACCGCGCTAGCCGTCAAGAAAGACTCGCAGTTTTGGGTTTCCAAGAGCAGAGGATTGATCTTGCGGGAAGAGACAGACACGATAGAGACATACAAGGCCACGTCCGCATCAGGCGGCACAACCCATCTTTCCCTCCGCTATGATTACGCTAACGTGCAAGCTCCGCCCCCCGATTCGCCTTGCCAAGACATAGATGACGCAAACTACAAGACGGATGCGTCGCCGTTCCACCTGTATCAGACATTCACAGGCTCTGCGACTCCGAACGAAACTCCCGTGAGCAGCGAAGTGATCTCTCTGTCCCAGTCCTATTACGGACTGAACGGGGGCAAGTGGGTCCTAATCCCCCTCCAAGCTTTTGACAGTCCAGCGGACTACCTGAAGCAGGTGTATCAACTGACCTTGAGAAATGTCGAGAACCGATCCTGCCAGTATGTGCGAGATGAATCGGTGAATGGCGAAAGCGCATCCGTCTACAGCCAGCACTCCGAATACCAGCAGGGAGCCGAAAAGGTAGATGCGCAGATTTGGGTTTTGAAGAGCAAAGGATTGATCGTGCGGTCAGAGGCAGACGTTGACAAGGGCGGCGCAAATGGCAAAGGCCACGTCTCCAATCACTACGAATACGACAACATAAAAGCGCCGCCACTTTGAAGAATTGACTGCTTTCGCCATTTCGGCAGGCCTGCTGGCGCCACCGCCCAGGATTAGGCCTTTAGCAATCTCTGCGCCGCGCCCGATTGACACCCTGCTGACCTTGGCCGTATCGTCAATGCCGTGACCCCTCCCACAGCTCCCAAGCGCGTCCGGAAGGCTGTGCTGCCCGCTGCAGGCATGGGCACTCGATTTCTTCCCGCCACGAAAGCGCAACCCAAGGAAATGCTGACGCTGGTGGATAAACCGCTGGTGCAGTACGTCGTGGAGGAGTGCGTCGCGAGCGGCATCGAACACGTCATCATCGTCACCGGCAAAGGCAAGCACGCCATTGAGGATCATTTCGACTCTTACCCCGGGCTCGAACGCTTTCTCACCGAGCACCGCCGGCCCGACCTCGCCGAGATGGTCCGCCAGATCAGCCACATGGTCACGTTCAGCTACACGCGGCAGAAGGAGCCGCTCGGCCTCGGCCACGCCGTGCTGATTGCATCCGAGTTGGTTGGCGACGAGCCCTTCGCCGTCCTTCTCGGCGACGTCATCATTCCCGGCCCGAACCCGGCAACCAAGCAGCTCATCGACGTGTACCACGCTACCGGCATGGGCGCGATTGCCGTCGAAGAAGTTCCGCACGAGCGCACGAATCTGTACGGCATCGTCAACGTCGAACCCGCGACCGGCCAGCCCTGGGGCAAACGCTTGATGCGCATTCTTGACATGGTGGAAAAGCCCAAGCCCGAAAACGCGCCCTCGAATCTCGGCGTCACGGGGCGCTACGTCCTCCCGCCCGAAATTTTCGCTTGCCTCGCCCAGACCAAACCCGGCGCGAGCGGCGAAATCCAACTCACGGATGGATTGCGCATGCTGGCACAGCAGACGGGCCTTTGGGCGTACGTTTATGAAGGGAAATCCTACGATGCGGGCGACAAACTCGGATTTCTAAAGGCCACGGTGGAAATCGCTCTTGGCAACGAACAATTGGGTTCCGCCTTCCGCGAGTATCTCCGCGCACTCAAACTCTAGCGGTTGTTTCAAACAAACGCCAAAATTGACGCTGTGGGCAGCGGCGCCCCGACCGTCATTCGACTGTCAGGGCTGTGAGCTACAACTTCTTTCCCTCTCGTATACCATAGTCGGACAATTTGGTTCGAATGGCCCTCCTGATGAAACGAGTTCCGTCCCATCGCATCGTGACAACGTCCATTGCAGAAACGCAGCAGTGCGCGTCGCCGGGGAGATAGTGGGCCGAGCCAAAAGTTAGAGTCTTCGACTTCTCGTCGAACAACACGTAAGGCGGCTGGCCAAAATGCTCGTCCCATTCGGTCTGCTGTTTCAACGTCAACCGGCGTCCCACCAATTGAAAGACCTGGGCAATTCCTTCTTGGCCAGAACTCCCCGCCGCAAAAAACCATGTATACAACACCAGCGCACACCGTCGACCGGAATCCCTAAGCGGCAAGTAATGAATTTCATCCAGACTCACAGTTTCGTAATACAGATTTTCCCGGTGCTCATACGAGCCATTCGTGAGCCTTGCTTTCATTTCCAGTTTTCCGTGCTCGCCAAATTCGCGCAGCATCCCGTTGCGAAAATCCACATCTTCGATTCGGCTGTAGACACCGGGGAAGGTAACGTCCAGAGTCAGATCCTCAAAGGTTGGTCCATCAGTGTCATAAGGGACGGCGTGCGATTGCGGGAGGAGATTCGCATTCGATAACAAAAGAGCGACACAAACAAGCGCGCCCGAAATCAGCGAAGTGTGAACAAGTCTCGAAGCTGGCACACTCGGCAGCATGACATTGCGCAGTCTCACTTCTCCTTCGCCGATCCTTTCGCCTTCTTCTCCGCGCTCTTGTCTGAACTCTTTTCGGCGGGGCTCGCTTCCGTCTTCGTTTCCTTCTTCTCTTTCGCCTCGGTCTTTCCGGAATCCGCAGGACCGGTCTTTCCCGCCTCCGCGCTCCCGGACTTTCCCGCGTAGTCGGTGACGTACCAGCCCGAGCCCTTGAACTGAATCGCGGGCGCCGACAGCACCTGCTCCACTTTCCCGCCGCACTTCGGACACTTCTTCATGCGCGGACCGTCCATCTTCTCGATCCGCTCGCTGCGCTTTCCGCACTTCTTGCATACATACTCGTACACCGGCACAGTCGCTTCCCTCCCGGTTTTCTCGCGCTAAACCCGCCCATAATAACACGCGCTCTGGCAAGAGCGCCCGACCGGTGCTCGCGCGCCCCGTGCCCGTGTTAGACTGCGAATGCCAATGACCGAGCCAACTCCATTGCAGCGCGACACTCAGACCGGCTGCCTCTATTTGGTCGCCACGCCGATCGGCAATCTCGAGGACATCACGCTGCGCGCGATTCGCGTCCTGCGCGAAGCAGACATCATCGCCTGCGAGGACACGCGCGAGACGCAGAAGCTTCTGCAACACTTGGAGATCCGCAAGCGGCTGGTCAGCTATCACGAGCACAACGAGATCACGCGTGGCGCCGAACTCGCGATTGAGATGGAGCAAGGCGCGAAGGTCGCCCTCGTCAGCGACGCCGGGACTCCGGTGCTGTCCGATCCCGGCCACCAACTCGTCATTCTCTGCCTGCGCCACCACATCCCAGTAATTCCCATACCCGGCCCCTCGGCCGCGCTCGCCGCGCTATCGGCCTCCGGACTCCCGCTTGAGGAGTTTCTGTTTGTCGGTTTTCTGCCCGCCCGCGCGGGTGCCCGGCGCAAGGCCCTGACCGACTTGCGGGCGGAGCCGCGGGCCGTGGTTCTCTACGAGGCTCCTCATCGAATCGAGGAGATGCTGCGTGACGCGCGCGACATTCTGGGGGATCGTCCGGCTGTTGTGGGGAGGGAAATCACGAAGCTGCACGAGGAATTTCTGCGCGGCAAACTTAGCGAACTCGCCGAAGCCGCATCGAAGCGCCGGCTTCGCGGCGAGATTACGGTCGTCCTCGGGCCAGCCAAAGGCCTGCCCAAGAATGCCGTCGAGGGCGGGATGCAGCCGCGAGGGGACAGCGCTTCCGCCGAGAACGCTCCGCGAGCGTCCCTCGTCAGTCTCTCCCAGCGCATCGCGCAGCTCATGGTGGACGAAGGTCTCGACCACAAAGCGGCGCTGAAGAAGGCCGGGCGCGAGCGCGGACTGGCCAAGCGCGAAGCCTACCGGCAACTGTTGCTCGAGCGCTAAGTTGTCTCGGGGCTGTACATTCGATTGAATCGCGGGCCGGTAAACATCACGCCCACGATTTTCTTGAACGTGGCCACTCCCGGAGCCACGTGAACGATCTTGCCACGGGTGGCGAACTCCGTGGGTTCGTCCTTCGCCGCCGCGACTCCGATCTCGATATCGGTTCCCAGCGGCAACTCATGAATGGTGAAGCACGCGATACCTCCGCGAGAAACGTTTTCAGTTGACGTGCGTTCCTCGAATTCGATACCGGTGCGAGTCGTGCCGCGCAACCGAACGGGTAAACTTACAACCACGCGGCGTTCCGTGCGGCGCTCCAGAGCGGGGGTCGAAGCGCTCGAAGACATATTGTTATCTCCTATCCTCCCAGTGCGGCTGGGGCCGTGAAGAATCGGTCCACGCGATCGAGAACTTCTTCCGGAGTCCGCGCGGCGTGGACCTCTGCGCGCAGGACGCTTCCGTTCCGCACACCATGGGTAAACGAACAAGCAAACTGCTTCATCTTGCCGATGGCATCGGGCCAGCGCGTCTCGAGCAAATCTCTAAAATAGCCGGAGAGGAGCGCGTAGCGGTCCGATTCCGAAACTTCGCGGTAGCGGCCCGCGAAGTTGTATTCCGCGATTTGCCGGAAAATCCAGGGATTGGTCGCGGCGGCGCGGCCGATCATCACCGCATCGCAGCCGGTCTCCTCGACCATTCGTACGGCATCCTCGGGCACCCGGACGTCGCCATTGCCGATGACGGGGATCCGCACGGCCCGCTTTGCCGCCGCGATGATCTCCCAATTCGCGTGACCCGCGTATCCCTGGAGACGCGTGCGCGGATGGATGGCGATTGCTTCCACGCCGATCTGCTCGGCCATGCGCGCCACTTCGACGGCGACGACACTTTGGTCGTCCCAGCCGCCGCGCATCTTGAGCGTCAGGGGAATGCGCACGGCGGCGCGCACCGCGGTGAGAATTTCTCCGAGAAGCTTGAGGTCGCGAAGCAGACCCGAGCCGCCGCACTTCACCACCTTTTTCGCGGGGCATCCGAGATTAATGTCCACGATGTCGAAGCCCAGCTCTTCGACGTTTGCGGCCGCGCGCGCCATGGAATCGGGATTCGCGCCAAACAATTGCGCCGTGATCGGATGCTCGTCCGGCTCGAAGAGCAAATACCGCATCGTGCGGCCCTCACTTCGAGTGAGGCCTTCGGCGCTGGTGAACTCGGTCATGATCAGGCCGCAACCGCCCAGGCCGCGAATGACGCGGCGAAACACGGTGTCCGTAATGCCCGCCATCGGCGCGAGCACCGTCGCCGGGCTGATCTGGATATCGCGAATTGTCAGGCGCTCGGGAAACATGTCGAGTCAGAGCAATGTGGCGTCAAGAGCCGGCGGCGGCTCGGCGGCGGAAGGCGATTCCGATTCCATGACGCGCCCCCTCGCGGCCTCGACGCGTCGCGCCCCCCGCGGAGTTCGAGTTGCCAGGAACGTCCGGCGGCACGTGCACGCCGGCCGAAAGATGCGCCGCGAGCGCGTCCGCGGAACCGTCGAAGAAACCCTGGACGATTTGCGCCACGGCGTGGGCGCGGGCTTGTTCGGCGGAAAGGCTTGGCCGGTATACATAGGCTCTGCCGGATTTTTGGCGGACGACAATTCCCTTCTGAGCGAGGCGGTCCATGATCGTCATGATCGTGGTGTACGCGCGCGGCAGCGTGGGCGCGAGGCCCGTTTGAATATCGCGCACGCTGGCTTCGCCAAGCGGCCAGAGCGTGTTCATGCACTCGAGCTCGAGCGGCGCCAGTTCGAGAATCGAGCGGCGGGTGCCGCCCTCTTTCAAGGGAGCTTCGGGCAGCGGATTCTGGCGCACGGCCACTTACGTCTTCTCCGTCTCACTTTTCAAATAATGGTCCACGCGGAGCAAGCGGCGATCCAGCGCTGAATTCCACTCGGTCCATTCATCTTCACCGCGGTCGGAAGCGAGGGCCGCCTTCGCGGCGCCCAGCTTGGAATCCATGTCGTCCAGATAATGGAGCAGAAGCGCTTCGCGAAACATCGGCAGTTTCGGCGAGCCGAACTCGTAGTGGCCGTGATGGCTGGCGAGCAAGTGCAGCACAAGCGACTTCAGCTTCGGCGGAAATCCGGCGATGGCATCCATCTTCTTCGCCAGCAACTCGTAGGCGATCAGGATGTGGCCCAGGAGATGGCCTTCGTCCGTGTACCCGAGCGCGTTGTCGTAGCGAAGCTCCTCGGTCTTGCCCACGTCGTGCAGGATCGCGCCGGCCAGCAGCAAATCCCCGTCGACTTCGGGATAGTGCGGCGCGACGAGCCGGCTCAGCGCGCATAGACTCACCACGTGCTCGAGCAACCCGCCGAGATAGGCGTGATGCATCATCTTGGCGGCGGGCGCGCGCTTCAACTTCGGCGCGATCTGCGGATCTCGCACGACGTTTTCAAGCAGTTTCCGCAGCCAGGGATTGGTGACGCTTGCCACGTACTCCAGTAATTTTGCGTAGAGCGCTTCGACGTCGATCTCCGGCTGGGACTGATAATCGGCGGGCTCGACTTCTTCCGGCTTGGCCAGCCGCATCCGGTCGATGGAAAGCTGGAGCTTCCCGCGATAGTTTTCGACGCGGGCCTGGACCTTGACGAAGACGTCGCGCTCGACGGCCTCCGCGTCCCGCTCGAACCCCTCCCACATGCGGGCTTCGATGGTGCCGGTGCGATCCGCCAGTTCGAGGCGCAGGTAGGGCCGCGCATCGCGCGTGGAGCGAATCTCTTTTTCTGAAACGAGGAAGAAAGTACTGATGGTTTGATCGGCCCGGAGATCGGCGACGTACGGAGACTTCATGAACTCGAACTCGTTGTGTTCCTTCTTTTGCCGAAGAGCAAAAACCGCTTCATCCCCTTTTTGGTTTTGGCCGTGTCCGGGACCGGAGTGACTTCCGTGATTCCCGTGGTGGGGACGGCGGCGGTGTCCACATAACCCGGCTTGACATCGACGTAACTATCCTGCCGCAATTGCTTCAGGTAGTCACGGAGGGCGGGCTCCATCTTTTGCATGTAGAGTTTGTTGTTGATTTCAACTTCGACCTTATCGAGGGGCTGGAGGCCGGCGGCGTAGTGTTGCTCCACCTGCAAGATGAGGAAACCCGTCTTTGTCTCGATGACGCCGGTCACGTCATTGCGGTTCAACTTGAAAACTTGATTCTCGATGTCAGCCGCCAAGGTGCCGTCGTGCTTGAACACACCCAGTTCCCCTCCCTGCGCCGCGGTTCCGCCGTCGGAGAAATGCTTGGCTAGCTCGCCGAAATCGTCGCCGTTGTGCACTCGTTCGAGCATGGTATCGGCCTTCTTGCGCAGCGCCGGGATTTCGGATGGATCCTTCTTATCGGTATTGATGAAAATTTCCCGCAGTACGACCTGCTCGGGCCTCGTGAACTCGTCCGGGTGGTCCTTGTAATACTTCAGAACCTCTTCGTGATCGATGATGATGTGCTCGCCGACTTCCCGGCGAATCACCTGCTGCACGAGGAGCTGGGTTCGGATGTTGTGCTTGTAATCCTCGTAATCCACTCCCGCCGCTTCGACCTTTGACTCCAAATCCTCCATCGAGGCGGCGTGGTTTTCCTGCCGAATCTCGTCCAGCCTCTTCACGACATCCGATTCGACGTTGATATCCAGGTCCTTCGCGCGCTGGACCAATAGTGACTGGTCGATCAGGTCGCGCAGCATGTCGGGCTGCTTCGCGTCGAAATCAGCTTGCATTTGTTGGGGCGTGCATCCCGTGCAGGACTGGCGCTCATCATCCATCATGCTGTCGCGCATGTGCTGAAGGTCCGACGTCGTAATGATCTCGTTGTTCACCCTCGCGACGACCTCCTCAAGCACCACGGATTTCGGCTGCTTCGGAGTGCCCGGAGGGGCCGCAGGGGCTGCGGCAGGCGCGGGCTGCGCGGCGTCCTCTATCTTGAGAGGCGCAGGGGTGCCAGGTTGCTCCTGCGGCTGAGGCGCGGCCGGGGTTTGCGGGGACGCCTGTTGCGAAGGCGGCTGTTGCGGTTGCTGAGCCGGGGGAGAACTCTGGCCCGGACTGCCCGGAGGGTTCTGCGCCCGAAGACAAGTCCCCGCCAGCGCCAGGCCGATGGCTACAAGCACAATTCTATTCAGGTGCATCATCCCCTTGGCTATCTTATCGCTGCGCTTCGAGGCTAAGCAATACGTTTCTAACTTCATCGGCGACCTTACCTCGCCCGCGCTGGGTCTCAATCCAGAGGACTCCACCGGGATCGAGCCGAAGTCCTTGCGACGATCGCAACAACGCGACCAGTTGCTCGGGCTTTACGGGCGTATCCTCATAGAATTTGACGCCTACCCGGCTTCCACGCCGTTCCACGGATGAAACGAGCAGCCGCTCCGCCTGCGCCTTCAGCACCGCGTAGTCGAGCAGATTGGAAATCGTGGCCGGGGGCGGCCCGAACCGGTCCGTCAGCTCTTGCAATAGAGCTTCGCGCTGCTCGGGCTTCGCAACCTCGGCAATTCGCTTGTACGCCTGCAAACGGAGGTTCTCTTCTGGGATGTAATCGGCCGGAATTCGGATGTCCAGGCCGAGATGCACGGTCGCGCGACGCTCTGGGAACGCTCCGGGACGCGGGGCGCCGCCATCTCCTTTGCGCTCGGCGACCGCGCGCTCGAGCATCTGGCAATACAGGTCGAACCCGATCGCGTTGATGTGACCATGCTGTTGGCGCCCGAGCAGATTACCCGCGCCGCGCAACTCGAGGTCGAGTGCGGCCACGCGAAAACCGGCGCCCAAGTCGCTGAACTCGCGCAGCGCCGCCAATCGCTGGCGTGAAATGGGCGAGAGCGATTTTTCCGGAGGCACGAGCAGATACGCATACGCCCGCTCGTCGGAACGTCCGACGCGCCCGCGAAGCTGGTAAAGCTCCGACAATCCGAAACGATCGGCGCGATTGATAAGGATGGTGTTCGCCCGGGGGATATCCAGGCCGTTTTCGATGATGGTCGTGGAGATGAGGATGTCCGCAGTGTCGCGAACGAACTTCAGCATGACGGATTCGAGCTGCTTCTCGCCCATCTGGCCGTGTCCGACGACGATGCGAGCCTTCGGCACGAGCCGTTTCAACAGCGTGGCGAGCGACGCGATGGATTCAACGCGGTTGTGAACGAAGAAGACCTGGCCCTTCCGCGCCATTTCCTGTTCGATGGCGCGTTGGATTAAGCCTTCGCTGAAGGGCGCAACGACCGTTTGAATCGCCAGCCGCCCTCGGGGCGGCGTCTCGATGACGGAAAGATTGCGCAGCCCCACCAGCGACATGTGCAGGGTGCGCGGGATGGGCGTCGCAGAGAGCGTGAGCACGTCGACGTCGCGGCAGATCTCCTTCAACCTCTCTTTGTGCGCGACGCCGAAGCGCTGCTCCTCATCCACGACGACCAGACCGAGATTCTGAAAATGAACGTCGCGCGAAAGCAGGCGGTGCGTACCGATGGCGATGTCAAGCTTCCCCGCTTCGACTTCGAGCAGGACGTTCTTTTGCTCCTTGGGGCTGCGGAAGCGGCTGAGCATTTCGATCCGCACGGGGAAGGCGGCGAATCGCCTCCGAAACGTTTCATAATGCTGGAACGCGAGAACTGTGGTTGGCGCCAGCACGGCGACTTGCTTGCCGCCCATCACGGCCTTGAACGCGGCGCGCATGGCGATCTCGGTCTTGCCGTAACCGACGTCCCCGCACAACAGGCGGTCCATCGGCTCGGCCTGCTCCATATCGCGTTTGACATCAGCGATGGCGGCCGCCTGGTCGGGCGTCTCCTCGAACTCAAAAGCGTCCTCAAATTCCTTCTGCCACGCCGAGTCCGGCGGAAATGCATGGCCGCCGCTCGTCTTGCGCTCGGCATAGAGCGCGAGCAACTGACCGGCCATGTCTTCGAGCGACTTGCGAGTCCGGGCCTTGCGAGCCGCCCAACCCGGACCGCCCAGGCGATCGAGCTGGGGCTTCGTCTCGCCGAGCGAACGGTAGGCCTGGACGAGGTCCATGCGCTCGACGGGAACGTAGAGGCGCGCATCGTCGGCGTAGGTCAGGCGCATGAATTCGCCGCGCGCGCCGTCGGTCTCCATGACATGCAGGCCTTCAAATCGGCCGATGCCGTGATCGACGTGAACGACGTGGTCGCCGGGCTTGAGATCGGAAAAATCGCTGAAGAAACCCGCCGTCTTCGCGCGGATGCGGGGCCGGGCCGGAAGCGCGTCGAACAGATCGCCCGTGCCGTAAACGGCCATTCGCGCCGCGGGCAGGATGAACCCGGCATCGAGCGGGGCGCGCACTAGAATCACCGCAGCCGCGCTGCCGGGGATCGCGTCTTCGGTCAGACGAACGCCGGTGACGCTCGATTCGGTCTCGCCAAGCCGAAAACAAATCTCCTCCTCGCGACACAGATCCGCGAGGCGCTCGAGCTCTCCCACATTCGCGGCGGCAACCAGAACTCGTTCGTCCGCATTCAGCCGGGCCCGCAGTTCGGCGAGAAACCGCGGCAGATTGCCGTGAAAGAGCGGAGAAGGTTGGCCGGCGACAACCCACTGCCCGCCGCCCTCTCGTTCCAGAGGCAACCGCTGCAATTCGAGGCGCGTGTGCCGGCCCAGCGTTTGCCGCCATTCCTCCGCGGAAAAGTAAAAACTGGAATCGCGCGCGCTGCCCGCGATGCCGGCGTCAAGTTGCTCCCAAGCCCCGGCCAGCGATTCCGGCTCTTCGAGAATGACAACCGGTTCGCCGCGCAAATCGAGAATCGAACTCTGCGGCACCGGCAATCCTTCGCGGCGTTCGGGTTCCGGCGCGTTGCCCCGAGCGCCGTCCCGAAATTCAGTGAGCGGCGGGAGGCTTACCTGCTCGAGAGGCCGCACGGAGCGCTGCGTGTCCGGGTCGAACTCCCGGAGAGATTGGAGTGTGTCGCCGAGCAATTCGAGCCGCACGGGCCGCGCCGCTTCCGGCGGAAAGACGTTGAGGATGCCGCCGCGAACGGTATATTGGCCGGGCATATCGACGGTGTCTTGCCGTTCGTAGCCGACGCCGCGAAGGTGGGCCACCAGTTCTTCGAGCGAAACGTCCTCGTCGCGAACGAGCGTGCGCGCCAGACCGGCGTAAAAGGCGCCCTCCCGATATCGCATTCGAGCCGCAACGCCCGAAACGATGAGGACGCGAGCCTGGCCCGTGGAATATCTCCAGAGGGAAACTGCGCGCGATTCCAGCAGCGCCGGGTGAGGCGCAATGTCCGGCCCGGGCAAGACATCGAGCGCGGGCAGGACTCCGACCGTCGCACCGGGTTGTCCCGCGACGGGTTCCCCGGAAAGAGCGCGCAGAAAGAATCGCGTCGGCTCGACAAGCGATTCGGCCCGTCCATTGGATTCGACGATGACGACGACGGGCCGCCGCAATTCCGCCGCGGCATGCGCGATGAGTAAGGCAACAGCGGGCGGAGTCAGGCCGGAGAGTGATTCGGCGCGGTTGTGACGCAGGCCCTCGATTGCGGCTTCGACGGCGGGGAGACGTTCAAAGGGGAGGAAGAAATCCGCGACCGGCGGCAATAGCATGTTCAGCCGCGCCCTGTGCCGTCCGGCAGGCGACCGCGCGCAGCCGCGGACGAGTCACCACGAGCCATACGTTTCAGCTGTTCGAGAAGACGCGTGGTGGAATACCCCGGAGCAAGACTCAGCGTGCGGACTTCGCCGCCCGTGGATTCGACTTCCTCGCGGCCTGCGATTTCTCGACCGTTCCAATCGGCTCCCTTGGCCAGAATGTCGGGCGCGATGCGCGCAATCAGTTCGCGCGGAGTGGGCTGGCTGAAAAGCACGACGTAGTCCACCGCCGCGAGCGCGGCAAGGATCGCGGCGCGCTCCTGCTCCGGCAGCACTGGGCGCCCGGGCCCTTTCAACAGGCGCACGCTCGCGTCATCATTCAGTCCGACGACAAGGCAATCGCCGAGCGAGCGCGCCTGCTCCAAGCTGCTCACGTGGCCCGGGTGCAAGAGATCGAAGCAACCATTGGTGAAAACTACCCGGCGCCCGTTGCGCTTTTGGCGCTGCAATTCAATAATGAGACTGTCTTCGGAGATCACTTGGCCCATGCTTCGAAGGCCTTTCGCCCGTGCCGCTTTTCGCGGCCGCAGCGGACAGATCCGTTGCGGCGCGCAAGGCGCAGGAAGGAACAAGTTTATCACGCGGCTCTAGCCTGCAGATGCGACGCCAATTACTGTTTGCCGTGCTCGGGCTCGTCCTCATCGCCGCAGGTCTCGCGGCGGATTACGACACGCATATCCGCCGAACCGACAGGGTCGTGGACGACGGCTGTCGAACGCCCGTCTCGATTTACGAAGCAAGTCCCGAGCCGCCCGTCGGCAGCGCCGTCGTCATTCATGGACTCGCGGGCAATCGCCGAATCATGAAGTGGCTCGACCAGTGGCTGGCGGCGCAGCGGCTGCGCGTCTATTCGATCGACCTGCCGGGCCACGGCGACAGCACCGAACCGTTCACGTACGCTCGCGCGGAGGAATGCACCGAGCGCGCCATCAATGCGCTCGCCGCGCGCGGCGACATCCAGCTCGACCGCACGGTGTTGCTCGGCCACTCGCTGGGGGGAGAAATCGCAATTCGTGTGGCCGACCGGTTTTCAACCGCCGGGACGATCGCTCTCTCGCCCGCCCCGATGGTCCTCCCGCGGCGCATTCCCAATAACTTGCTCGTCCTGAGCGCGCAATTCGATTTGCCTCCGTTGCGCGCCGAGGCGCGCAAGATTGCCGCCGCCGCGGGCGGCGAGCGCGTCGCACCGGAAGACTTCGCGCAGTTGCGCGCGTTTCAACTCTCCACGATCCCGTGGGCCGACCACGTCAGCCCGCTCGTCGATGAGCGTCCGGAGACGCAGGCGGCCACCTGGGCGCGCGAAGCCCTGGCCGAAGCGGGTCCGCTCCAGCCGGTTCGCGGCTGGCCGCGGGCCGGAGCGGTGCTCTGCGGGATTGGGTTGTTGCTGCTCTTCCCGCTTGCCGCCCTGATCCTCGCCGGACACCCGCCCCAACCGGATCCGCCGAGAGATCCCCAAATTCGCATCACGCTTGTGCACTGGCTGACGATTCGCACGATGGTTGCGCGCTGGGCGGTAGCCTCGGCGCTTGCCGTCGCACTGTTTTCGCTGACTTCGCATTACAACTGGCTGCGGCTCTACAACGGCAGCTATCTTGCATCTTGCATGCTCGTGGCCGGACTGGCGCTGCTAGTGCTATTCCGCGTCAGCATTGCGGATCTCAAACCTCGTCCGAGGGGAATCATCGCTGCGATTGTGCTGGCGGTCATTTTCGCCATGGCCGCGCGCGCGTGGGTCGGGTTTTCTATCGACCTCACGCCGATGAATGCCATGAGCTTCCTCCGAACCCTCGCGGGCGGATTCCGGCTTACTGCGCCACGGTGGCTCCGGCTCGGACCCGCAACTCTGGCGGTCCTGCCGTACTTCGCTGCCGAGGAACTCGCCCTGGGCGAGCCCAACCTGTTCCGTTATTGGCGAAGGTTCGGCGTCTGTCTGCTGCTGAGACTTGAGTTGTGGTCGCTGATGCTGCTTGCCGTCTACGCGACCATGAACGGCCAGGTCCTGATTCTTCTCATGGCGCCGACGTTTCTGTTTCTCTCCGTTTTGCAGCGGCTGGGTTCCGATGTGTTACGCATACGAACCGGCTCGCCTGCGGCCGGGGCGGTCTTTGGTGCTATACTCGCCGGGTGGTTCATCGCGTCGGTGTTCCCCTTCACGTAAGAGACGCTGCGCGAGCAGTCCAACCTTGGGGAGAAGACGGACAATAGACGTTGCGTGAGATCGCGATCGTCGGCGGCGGTCCTTCAGGAGCAATGTGCGGCGAGCGTCTCGCCCGCGCGGGTTTTCAGGTCACAATTTTCGACGAGCATCTTGCCTGGGAAAAACCCTGCGGCGGCGGGCTCACGCACAAAGCGATCCTTGCCTACCCTTTTCTTCTCGATGGGCCCTACCCGAAAAAACTCGTTCACTCGATTGAGCTGATCTCCAGCCGCGCGCATCGCGCTACGATGAAGCTCGCTCAGCCAATCGTTATTTATTCCCGGACCGTGCTGAACGGCCTGCTGCTCGACCGCGCCCAAGCCGCCGGATGCACGCTGATTCGCAGGCGCGTGGCGCACGTGGACACCGAGGGCGAGCGCGTCCGCGTGGCCGCGGGCGATGACAGCATGATGGCCGATTTTGTCGTCCTGGCGGCGGGGGCGCGCAATTCCCTGCTGCCCGACACGCGCGCCCTGGATCGCGCCGATCTCGAAATGACCCTCGGCTACTTCGTGCCCGCGCAAGCCGAAGACATCCAGATCAAATTCCTGCGAAGGTTCGAAGGCTACATTTGGTCGTTTCCGCGCGCAGATCATCTCTCGGTGGGAATTTGTGGCAGCATGGCGCGGCACACGAGCCAGGAATTGCGGCGCCATCTCCACTCGTACATGGATTCGGAGCGCATCCCGCGCGAAGGCGCGCAATTCTACAGCCACGTCCTGCCCTCGCCGCGGCCGGAAACGCTGCGCGCGCGCCGCGTCGTCGGACGAAACTGGGCACTGGTGGGAGACGCCGCAGCGTGGGTAGACCCCATCACCGGCGAAGGATTGTTTTACGCGCTGCGATCAGGCGACTTGCTCGCCCAGGCGATCATCGAGGGCGCTCCGGCCACTTATCCGGAACGCGTGCGGGTCGCATTCTCCGTCGAACTGGAGTTTGCCACACGCATCGCACGCAAGTTATATCGCGGCAGGTTCCTCGGCGGAGCGGTCACGACCCGCATGATTCAATTCATACGTCACAGCGCGACGTTCAGCACCTTGATGGGCGATGTCTTCAGCGGCGGCCAGGACTATACGAGTCTCAAGCAGAGGCTCTGGTCGCAAGTCGGCGTGACGATGTCCGAAGTGCTCGGCAGCTTGCTCCGTCCGCAGGCCCGGTGGACGAAGGAAACCGCCGCCGGTCAGAACCCTCACTGAGCATGGCCCGACCCACGGAAAAACTGCAGCCGGGACTCGAAGGCCGCTTCGAGCACGCCGTCTTGTTCGAATGGACCATCGCGTACTACGACGCGCGCCTTCCCGCTGTCTTCTCCACGCCGGCCATGATCGGGATGATGGAAGCCGCTACCTCGCTCGCCGTGCAACACGCGTTGCCGGCCGGGTCCATCACCGTTGGAACCCGCATCGAAGTGGATCACTTGAAAGCCGTGCCGGCGAAAACTCTCGTAACCGCCTGGGCGCGCCTCACCGACGTCAACGGCCGCACACTCGGCTTCGATGTCGAGGCCCGAGCGGGCAAGTTGCTCATCGGCCGTGGACGCGTTTACCGCGCGATCGTCGATTTGTCGCGATTCCACGGCAAAGCCGCGCAAGCTCCTCCCGAGAAATAGCGCGCGCAAACTCCCACGCGGCACAACCTCAGCGCGGAACAAATTCAATTCTGGATTGAAACTAGAATACGGAGCGGCGCGGAGCGGGCTTGCGCGGCGGCGGGGGCGGAATCACCGTCGCCATTTTGCGGATCATGGCGAGCACGAGCCGCTTATCGCCCTCGGCGAGCGTGGTGCTGTATTTCTTGATCTCGGAAAGAAATCGAATCTCGTCTTCGGAAAGCTCTCCCAGCATCTTCTGAGTATCGCGATCCCGTGGCGTTTCCGCTCCCGGGAAAAAGTCCGCCAAAGCGATGTCCATGGCCTCAGCGATCTTCGCCAGAGTTTCGAGGGAAGGAACCGTGTGGCCGTTTTCGACTCGCGAAAGATAGCAGCGCAGCAAACCCGTGCGCCGTTCGATGTCGCCCTGGGACAGTCCGCGCTGCCCCCGGTAGCTCCGGATGACCTCGCCGATATTCACTTTCGGCTTTTCTTTTGGCACCGCAAGCCCCCCAGATGTGGAGTATCTTACGTAGTGTCCCATGCGCGTGCAAGTGGATTTTGAGGCCGGCACTTTCCAGGAAGATAAACTTACATCGCGCTTCTCCGGTCGAATGGGACACGAGATTTGAAACCAGTACGCTCGCCGGCGCGTCTGACTTTCGGGTGCGGGTTGCTCACGGGGGACGGTGGCGTTCGTCGGGTGGATTGTTGGTCTAATCTAAACGAATTGAGGTCACAATGATGATTGCTTCACGCAAATGGGCCATGTTCTTTCTCTCGGCATTGGGGGTCGCGGCGCTTGCACTGGTTCCCGCCGCCCGCACGGCTCCACAAGGCTCCGGATACCACATCGTTCGGAAGATACCCGTCGCCACCAACGACTTCTGGGATTACATCACGATCGATAGCGCCACGCAGCGCCTCTTCATTTCGCGAGGCACGCACGTACAGGTGCTCGACCTTAAGACCGGCCAGCTCGCCGGCGACATTCCGGACACGCAGGGCGTGCATGGAATCGCTCTCGCGCCTGAATTCGGCCGCGGTTTCACCAGCAACGGCCGAGCCGCCACCGTCACGATTTTCGATCTGAAGACCTTAGCCAAAATCGGCGAGGCCAAGACCGATCCCGGGCCCGACGCGATTCTCTACGACCCCGCCTCCAAGCGCGTCTTCACAATGAACGGGCGCTCCGGCACGACCACCGCCATTGACGCGGCTTCCGGCAACGTCGTCGGAAGCGTGACGCTCGGCGGCAAGATCGAATTCGCGGTCCCCGACGGCGCCGGCCACGTCTACGCGAATCTCGAAGACAAGAGCCAACTCGTCGAATTCGATTCGCAGAAGCTCGTGCTCATGAACACATGGCCGGTCGCGCCGTGCGAATCTCCCTCCGGCCTGGCGATCGATCGCGAACACCACCGCCTGTTCCTCGGCTGCGAGAATAAAATGATGGCCATCGTGGACGGGCAAACCGGCAAAGTCATCACCACGGTGCCCATCGGCAGCGGCGTAGACGCCAATCGCTTCGATCCGGGAACGCAGCTCGCGTTCAGCTCAAACGGCGAAGGGACCCTGACCGTCGTGCACGAGGATTCGCCCGACGCATTCACGGTCATCGGCAACGTGCCGACGCAGCCGCGCGCGCGCACGATGGAAGTGGATCTGACAAATCACCATGTTTACGTCGTGACCGCGGACTTCGGCCCCGCGCCCGCGCCGACTGCGGATATGCCGCGGCCTCGTCCCTCAATCGTGCCGGATTCGTTTGTGGTGATTGAACTCGCCCCCTGAACGGGGATTGCGGACGGCGCCCGCCGCCTTGCGTCCAACGAGCGTCCTCCGCGAGCATTTCTCAGAGTTGCGGCGCCTCTCGTTCGCGCTCGAACAGCGAGAACATCACGGGCATCACCAGCAGCGTGACGAAGGTCGAGAGGAGCAACCCGCCGATCACCGCCAGGGCCAGCGGCTTCTGCAATTCCGCGCCCGATCCCCAGCCGAGCGCCAAGGGCATGAGGCCGAACAGCGTTGCCAGCGTCGTCATCAAAATCGGTCGCAGACGAATCCGGCCCGCCGCAACCAACGCCTCGCTCAGCGACGCTCCTTGCTCCTTCCATTGTTTCTCCACGTACTCGAACAGGATGATGCCGTTCTTCACCACGAGGCCAATCATCAGAATAATTCCCATGAACGACGACACATTCAAAGGCGTCCCCGTAAGATCGAGCATCGCGAACGCACCCACGAGGGAAACCGGCGCCGCCGAAAGTATGATCAGCGCGGGCGTAAATTTCCGGAATTGAATCACGAGCACCGTGAAAACAGCCGCGAGCGCCAGCCCCAGAATCGACAGCAGTTCGCGGAACGATGCCTGCTGGCTCTCGTACTGGCCTCCGATTTCGTACGTGCAGCCGGTCGGAAACGAGACGCCCTTCAGCACCTTCTGAACGTCCTGCATGGCGCTGCCGAGGTCGCGGTTCTCCAGCCGTGCGGTGAGATCCACCATCAGCCGCTGGTTTTCCCGCAGGATCTTGTTCTCCCCACGCACTTGTTCCACCGTCCCGAAGGAGGAGAGGGGCACGACTTGATGATCCGGCGTCACGATTGGAAATCGCTGAATCGCATTGAGGTCGTTGCGAAAAGAATCGGGGAAGCGCAACCGGATATCAATCGTTCGATCCGCTTGGCGCAACGAGGTCTCGGTCAAGCCCAACAAGCCGGCACTTACCTGCGCCGAGATCGAATCCACCGTCATTCCGGCGCGCCCCGCCAACCCCGGGTCCACGTGGAAGACGATTTCGGGATTCCCCTTTTGCACGGACTTGAAGTCCACCACGCCGGGAATTTTCTGAATCAGCGGGCCGACCTGGACTGCCGTCCGCTCCAACACATTAAGGTTGTCTCCGAAAATCTTAATCTCGATCGGCTCGGGCGAGCCTTGGAGGTCTCCGAGCATATCTTGCAGAATCTGGCTGAACTCGATCTCGACGCCGGGAATGCTCTTCGCGATCTGGCCGCGCAGGTCGGTTATGACTTCCTCGGTGGTGCGGTTCCGTTCCGACAGCGGCTTCATCCGGACGAGGATGTCACCCTTGTTCTGCTCCGTGGCGAAAAGCCCCATCTCCGCTCCGGTGCGCCGGGAAAAGGAAGCCGCTTCGGGCGTCTTCGCAACGAGCTGTTCCACCTGGCGGACGATGCGATCTGTCTCCGCCAGCGAAGTTCCCGGCGGAGTCAGGTAGTCGATCACGAAACCGCCTTCATCCATCTCCGGCAGAAACCCGGTCTGAACCTGCCAGTAGAGAAACACTCCCACCGCGAGCACCAGGACTGCCACCACCGTGACGATCGCCCGGTGGCCAAGCGCCCATCGCACGCTCTTTTCGTACCCGCGATTGATTGGCTCCATGAATTTTGCGGGCTTCAGCTCCACCTGCTTGGCAAGGAACTGCTCCGAGAGCATCGGAATCAGCGCCAGCGCAAAAAGGAGCGAAAGCAGAATGGAAACGCCCAAGGACATGCAGAGCGCGCGGAAGAAATCGCCAACGAAACCGGAGAGCAGCGCCAGCGGAAGAAAAACTACCAGCGTCGTCGCCGTCGAGCTGACCACCGGCCCGACAAGCTCCGTCGTGCCCTTCTCCGCGGCTTCGGCGATGGCCTCTCCTCGGCCCCGGTGGCGATAGATGTTCTCGATGACCACGACGGCGTCGTCAATGATGATTCCGATCGCGATCGCGAGCCCCCCCAGCGACATCAAATTCAGCGTTCCCCCGAAGATGTAAATGAAGAAGAAGGCGCCGACGACGGATAGGGGCAGGGACGTCGCCGCAATCAGCGTCGTCCGGACGTCGCGCAGAAATGCGTACAGCATCAATCACCGCCAGCATCGCGCCAATCAGAATGGCGTCACGCACGCTGCTCGATGGAATCCCGCACGAATTCGGCCAGGTCGTACACGACCGAAAGATGAAGCGTGCGCGGAATCGCGGAGCCGAGATTCGCCGCAATGGACTTTCACCTGCGCAGCCAGCTTGCAGAATGTTGCCGCCAATTTGCCGGGAAATGTTGATCAGCGCCGCGGGTTGGCCATTGCCGGCAATCAGCGTCGTGCGGTCTGCAACGCCGTCGCGCACTTCGGCGATGTCGCCGAGCCGCACGGGCACTGGCCTTCGACCGCGATCACCGCGCCGCGGATCTGGTCGAGGCTCGTGAACTGGCTGGTCGTCAGCACCAGATATTGCTGGATAATCCTTCTGCAGCTTGCCCACCGACGTGACTTCGTTTGTGCCTTCAGCCGGTCCGCAATGTCCACCAGCGACAGATGGTGCGCGAGCATTTTCTGCGGGTCCACAATCACGGAAACTTCACGCGTGTCGCTCGCCTGCACTTCGATTCCGCCCACGCCCGGCACGCGGCTGAAGAGCGGCTTCAGCACGTACAAGTTCCGTAGTCGTGCAAATCGGCCCGGGCACGTTGCCGTTGAGGATGAGACTCAGTACGGGGAATACCGCCGGCGAGACGCGCGCCACTTCCATCTGTGTCCTCCGGTGGCAAGTCCTTCGACCTGGTTCACTTGCCCTGCACCAGTTGCAGCGCAGCCTGCATGTCCGAGTCCGGATTGAACAGGATGGAAATTTCCGACGCGCCGCGGATTGTCTCCGACCGCACGCCGCATATCCCTTGCACCGTCATCACCGCTTCTTCCAGCGGACGCATCACGGACAGCAGCATCGCATCCGGCGCCAGATCGCCCGCATGCACCAGAATCATGATGCGGGGAAAATTCGTTTCGGGATAGATGTTGCTCGGCAGCTGGAACATCGCGAACAAGCCCGCCGCCGAACAGGAGGACGGTCAGCAGAAATACGGCGTAGCGATTCTCACGGCAAGAGTCGGACGAGATTCATGGTTGCGCTGGTAGCGGCGGCCTGCAGATGCGTCACTTACACCTTGGCCGTATCACCCAATCCATAGCCGCCCGCCAGGATGATCGTATCGCCTTCGTTCGCGCCGGAAAGTATTTCGTCGCGGTCCGGCGTTTCGATTCCAAGCTTCACGGAAGAGGCCGTGGCCGTGTCGCCCGCAACCCGAAAGACGCGCGGCTGGCCGTTCGCGCCGCAGATAGATCGCGCGCGCGGCCACGACCAGCGCCCCGCGGTGAGTCTCTACCGGCACCTGCGCATTCAGGAACATTCCCAATCGCAACGCGCCGTCGGAATTTGGGATTCCGATCCGCACCATGCCCGAGTTCGACGCCGGGTCCACCGAGGGCGAAATCGCCACGACCCGCCCGCAAATGCACGTCCCGGCGCGGCCGCGCTCACGAAATTCAGTTTTTGCCCGGTCCGCAGCGTATTCAAATCGCCCGCCGGCACGCTCGCGTCGATCTCCACTTCCGTCAAACTTGCAATCTCCAACAATGGCTGTGCCGCCGTGCCGTCCACCTGCTCGCCGACGCTCGCGAATCGTTTCACAACGATGCCGGTCAGCGGCGAGGTCACCTTCGTCCGCGCAACCTGCAGTTGCGCCAGCGATACCGCCGCGTTCGCCTGCTCGACCGCGCCCTCCGCCACGGACTCTTGCGTCTGCGCGTCCTCCAAATCTTTTCGCGCCGCGATCCCGCGGCTGAATAAATCCTGATTCCGCTGCAGCGCGAGCTTCGCGTTGTCGAGATTCGCCTTCGCCTGATCCGCCGACGCCCGCGCCTGGCGCAACTGCCCTTGGTACAAACGGTCGTCCAGTTCCGCGACGACCTGTCCCTGCTTCACGCTGTCGCCTTCCGCCACCCCCAACGCCGTAACGCGACCCGCCACCAGCGCGCTTACTTTCACGTCTCGATTCGGCATGGCCACGATGCCGCCCGTAATCGGAAGCATCCGGCTGATATCCGCGCGCACCGCGCGCGTAGTCGTCACTTCCGCCACGACGTTCACGGCCGGGGCGTTCTCGTCGTCGCTCGAAGAGTTATGCGAGCAGCCAAAGGCCAGCAGCGCCGCCAGCGCCGCGCCCGTCAGCCGGGTTCGTCGAATTGCGCTCCGCCTCATCATCAATCGAGCGACGCTCCCACGATTTCCTCGAGCTCCGCATAGGCCGCTTGCAACGCGTACAAACTGTCCAGGTAGTCGCTCTTCAGTTGCTGCACGTCGTGCTGCGCGGCGAGCACGTAAAGGATATCCGATTTCCCTGCGCTGTAACTTTGCTCGGCCAGATCTTCGAGCTTCCGGCCCGAAGGCAACAGCGTGTCGCGATAGAGTTCCACTTGCGTCCGCCGCGCGTGCAACTCGAAATACGCCGCCTCGACGTTCCCCGCGACCGAGCGACGCGTTGCCTCCAGGCTCGCATCCAACTCGCGTTCGGTCGCCTCCGACTGCGCGATCTCCCCTTGATTCCGCGCGAAGACCGGCAGCCCCACCGTGATCTGTCCCCGCGGACCCACGCGATAGTCGTGCGGCGCATTCAAGTCAACTCCCAGCTGAAGTCCAACGTCGGGCACCCGCTCCGCGCGCAACAACGATTCGCGGCTCTGCTCCACCTTCAACTCCTGCGCCAAATGCTGCAATTCGGGGCTCTGCTGGGCCGCGCGAGCCAGTAGATCCGCGAGCTGTGCGTCGCTCGGCAAGTCTTCGAGCGATCCTTCCAACTTCCATGTGGTTTCGGCCGGCTCGTTAAGCAACACGTCCAGCACGCTCCAAGCGACTTTCTCTTCCTCCCGCGAGACTTCCAGACCCGCTTCCGCTCTCGATGCCTCCAGCTCGGCTTGTGTGACTTCCAATTGCGGCACGTCTCCGGATTGGAACCTTTGCTTGGCGATGTCCCGCAGACGGTTCGCCAATTCCAACGCCTCAGCCCGTTCGGCCGTCCTTCCCAGTGCAAGCGCCGCGCCGTAAAACGCCTGGCGCACTTCGCGCCTAACCTGCCGCTGGATCGCCGCCACGTCCAGATCCGTCAGCCCGCTCTCTTCGCGCGCCAAGGCGATTCGCCTCCCGCGCTGTCCGCCCACCTGAATGTCCTGATCGAGCAGAAGTGATTCGTGCGGCGCATCGCGCGATACGGAATAGGAAATCGCCGGATTCGCAATCTCCCCCGCGATGCGGATCCCCGCTGTCGCGATTGCGCGTTGCAAACGCGCCGCCGCGAGATCGAGATTCTGCTTGTCCGCGAGGTCGAACGCCATTTGCAAGTTCAGCGGCTGGCCCGGCGCCGCGGAAGGGTTGGAAGCGGGCGTGGAAGGGGCCGCGTTCTGGCCGCTCCAAAGAGCCGCCGGGCACACCAATAGAACAATCGCTGACGCTGCGGGCCATTTCACGTTGCACCCATCCCAATTGCTCAGACGGGATGGATTCTACCGAGGTTCCTCGCTGAGCGCACCAACAAACCGTTGCGGCCCGGCGGCCCCGGCGCGGCGGAAATGGGAAAATGAGAATAGGATGGGGGCTGGCGATGATCCTTTACCGCACCCTCGCTGTCGCTGTGTTGGCGCTTCACCTGGCCTGGTGCGCCTGGATCGTGTTCGGCTGGCTGTTGACGCACGGCCGCCGCCGCCTTCGCATCGCGCACATCGGCTCGCTCCTCTATTCCATTTTCATCGAGACTGCGCCGATTCCCTGCCCGCTGACCCTCGCCGAACAATGGTGCGAATCTCGCGCCGGAATCACGCCCTATCGCGAGCCGTTCCTCGTTCACTATCTCCAAGCCGCAATCTATCCGGACGTTCCCAATGCCGTACTCGTGCCGGTCGCCGTCCTCGTGTGCCTGGTACTTCTCGGAATCTACGTGCGACGATTTGTCCGCCGCAATGGCGCGAACTGGTGACACCCAATTCTTCGACATGCAAGCGTGAAGCAAGGCGGGGCGCATATCCATCCGCGAGCAATGATCCGTGAATCGAGGAGTGAGCCCGAGAAAAAAAGAAGGAAAGACACACGGCTATTGCCCACGCGGAAGACGCATCATCCACCGCGCTCGCAAACGTTGCAAGCCAGCGCCGGGAGTGCCGGGGCATTCGTGAGCCTCCTCAGGCTGTCTCTTTTTTGCAAATTCCGGCGACAACCAACCCCATAATAAGGAGCTGGACGAATCCCGCCACCATCCACTTGACCGCGAGGCGATGCGGAATGTTGTAGACGTCGTACTCGCTCAGCGAAGACGGAATCACGGTGAATATGGTAATCAGGATCGCGTAACGGATCCCCTGCCCGACCCATGGCTTGCTCTCAGCGCCGCGCTGGTAGATGTAAGCGAAAAGCGCCGCAAACAAGAACTGCCCAATCGCCATCGCCCAAAATCGGTGCGTGATCTCCGCCTGAGTCCGAAAACTCAAAGGGAGCTTCATGTAGTCCGGCATCAGCCAGATATCATGCACAAGATAGTTCGTGCCCATCAAGAGGATGTATCCCACAACAATTGCCAGGATCAGTTTCTTCATTGCTTCGCTCCTTCGCGCGTCTCGTCTTGGAAACGTTTGCACAGCAACGATCTATTGGTCCCGAACTCGAAAACTCACCGGCAGGCCCTCTTTCTGCCCGCCGATGGCGGAGGTTAGCACTGTGGCTGCCTGCAAGCGAGCAATTTTCCGGCCGCTCCGCCTCGCGAGAGCGATTCCCGGGACGGCCATTTCGACCAAAGACGCTAGACAGATATTCATTGTGCCGATGTCAAGAGAAGCGTAAGATGCGCAAACCAGAAACCCACGTCGGAAATTCCGACACCACGTTAGCGAGGAGGCTGTTATGGTCCGCGGCCTGTCCCTCGCGCCCCGTTCGTCGGTTCGCGTTCGCACCGCTCGTAATCGGCTTGCCATCTTTTTGTGGAATGCAATAAGACGGTGTTCGGCACCCGCTGCTTTGGTGAGACTGCTGTTTCCTCCGCGAATATCCGTGATGACCCGAGCGGGGTGGTGTCGCAGTTCTGAGCACGGCGTGCTGGGTGGAGGCCGGCAAACATTGCCGTTGGTGGGATGGACCCAGCGCGTCGTCTTCAGTCTTGTTCTCGTCTTGGTTTTCGGTATGGGCGGGTTTGCGCCGGCGTCTCCGGGCGCAGACCGCCTACTTCCTCGGCACCCAGATCGGCAGCGGCCTAAATGAGCCCTGGGCGATTGCGGTGGATAACCAGGGCAACGTCTATATCGCCGATTTCGACAGCCGGGTGTTGAAGTAGGAACCGCTGTCGGGCGGCCGCTTTACCCAGGGCGAGATCGGCAGCGGCCTGCGTACCGCCTGACGGTGTTGCGGTGGACGGCAGCGGCAACATCTATACCGTCGATTCCGGGAACGACCGGGTGTTGAAGGAAACGCTGGCGGGGGGCAGCTACACCCAAAGCGTGATCGTCAGCGGCCTGTTTGGTCTCAACGGGATCGCGGTGGATCAGCTAGGTAACGTCTACATCTGCGAAACCTTCAACGCACAGGTGTTGAAGGAGACTCTGTGGGAGTCCTATACCCAAAGCGTGATTGGCAGCGGCCTGCTTAGCGCCTATGCGGTTGCAGTGGATAGCAACTTTCGCGTCTATATCGCCGATGCCGTTAACGGCTGGGTGGTGTGAGCTCCCGTCCGGGAGCGGGTATTCCCAGAGCGTGATCACCAGTGGCCTGAGGGCTCCTCAAGGGCTTGCGGTGGATGGCAGCGGCAACGGTCTACGTCGCCGATTCCGACAACAACCGGGTGTTGAAGGAGACAATTTCGGACACATGGTCGGGGGGCAGAGAATCCATCAGCTACACACAGAGCGTGATCGTCAGCAGTCTGAGTATCCCCTATGGGGTCGCGGTGGATGGCGACGGCAACATCTATATTGCCGATGAGGGCGACAGCCGTGCGTTCAAGGTATCAGGCGTAGACTTCGGGACGGTGAACGTGGGCAGCGCGAGTCCGTGATCTCCCTGAACTTCGCCTTCGGCACGGGCGTCACGCTGGGCAGCACGGCCGTGCTGACGCAGGGCGCGACCGGGTTGGACTTTGTCGACGCCGGCACGGGAACATGCACGACCAACGGACCGGGCTACAACCCGGGGATTCCTGCACGCTCGACGTGACGTTTACACCCAAGTTCGCCGGGACACGTTATGGTGCGGCGGTACTCATGGATAGCTCAGGAAATGTCATTGCAACGGGCTACCTCGCGGGAAGTGGTTCGGGACCGCAAGTGAATTTCCTCCCCGGTACCCAAAGCGTGATTGCCGCCGACCAGATATCCCCGAAGGGTCGCGGTGGACGGCAGTCGCAACGTCTATTTCGACGATGCCTACTCAACCGGGTGCTGAAGGAGACGCTGTCCGGGGCAGCTACACCCAGAGCGACAATCGGACAGCGGCCTGTTTGAACCCAGAGGGGTCGCGGTGGATGGCAGCGGCAACGTCTACATCGCCGATAGGGGCAACAACCGGGTGCTGAAGGAGACGTTGTCGGGGGGCAGTACACCCAGAGCGAGATCGGCAGCGGCCTGAGTTCTCCCTTTGGGGTTGCGGTGGATGGCAGCGGCAATCGTCTACATCGCCGATACCGGCAATAACCGGGTGTTGAAGGAGACGATGTCGGAGGACAGCTACACCCAGAGCGTGATCGATAGCGGCCTGATTGCACCCAATGGGTTGCGGTGGATGGGAGCGGCAACGTCTATATCGCGATACCGGCAACAACCAGGTTTGGTGGAGTTGCCGTGGCGGGCGGCGGCGTACGACCGAGTCGTAGTCGCACAGTGGCCGACTTCAGCCCTATGGAGTCGCGGTGGACGGCGGCGGCAACGCCTATATTGCCGATGCCGGGAACAACCGTGTGTTGAAGGAGACGATGTCGAGGCTTGGCTACCTCCAGATCAGCTACACCCAGAGCGGGATCGGCAGCTGGTCTGAGTTACCCCGTTGGGGTGGCGGTGGATGGCAGCGGCAACGTCTACATCGCCGATACCGGAAACAACGAGGTGTTAGAGGTAGATTTCGCGGACCCGCCAAGTTTGACTTTCGCGGCAACGGATGTGGGCTCGGCAAGCGCAGCGCAGGACGTCACCGTGCTGAACCTGGGCAATGCGCCGCTGAATATCAGCCAGATCAGCGTATCCAGTAATTTCACCCTGCAAGGACCAGATACCTCGTGCGGCACAACCCAACAGATTTTGGATCCGGCAGCAAGTTGCGTGCTCGGCATCGAGTTTGCGCCTATGACAACGGGCAGTATTGGCGGCAGCATCGTTCTGGCCGACAACCATCTAAACGCCAGCTCGCCGCAGGCTACGCAGACAATCACATTGCAGGGTACTGCCAACTTGGGTACGCAAACGATCAACTTCCCCAACCCGGGCACTCAGACCTACGGCGTGTCCCCGCTTACACTTACGGCCGCGGCAACCTCCGGATTGCCCGTTTCCTATAGCCTGAGTTCCGGCCCGGCAACATTAAACGGCAGCACTCTGACAATCACAGGCGCGGGACCGGTGACGGTGCAGGCGACACAGGCAGGCAACAGCAATTGGCAGGCAGCCACTCCGGTGAGTGTGACTTTCACGGTGAACAAGGCTAGCCCGGCGAATACACTCCAAACCAGCGCGGCGGCGGTGCTGCTGCAAAATAGCGTCACCTTCACGGCAGTGGTGAGCTCTGCCAAGGGAACACCAACGGGAAAAGTCGCTTTCATGGACGGCAGCACAAAGCTGGGCAGCCCGGCGATGGACAGCAGCGGCACGGCGACCCTGTCGGTCAGCACACTTGCCTCCGGCTCACACTCCATCACTGCCGTTTATAGTGGCGACGCGATCTACGCGGGGAGCACCTCGCCGGCGATGAGCGAGATGGTGCAGGACTTTCAGTTGGCGGTCACGGGCAGTTCAGCATCGGTGGCTGCCGGGGGGAACGCAAGCTACGTGTTGCAGTTCTCGCTCGCGAACGGAACGACGGTTCCCAGCGCAGTTACGCTCAGCTTGACTGGACTGCCCGCGGGCGCAACCGATACGATTGCGCCCTCCACCATCGCGGCGGGAAGCGGTGCGCGGACCGTAATCGTGGTGGTGCAGACCGCCGCGACGGCCCGCTTAACGCTCCCATTCGACCGATACGGCCCGAGCCTTGCCCTGGCGCTGTTCTCCATGCTGGGCATGGTGCAGCTGAATTCGTCGAAGCGAAGACGAGCGATGCGCATCTTCTTGACGTCGCTGCTGCTGGTCGCTGCCTTAGGCATGTGCGCGTGCGCATCGAAGACCGCGCAAACCTACACCCTGCAACTGAACGCGACCAGCGGAGCCTTGGTACACTCCTACACTCTAAACCTGACGATTCAGTCTTAATACATATGGACCACCGACACTGACTGTTGGTCTACACTCACGATCATCACGCAAAGTTGAACTTCGCTTAGTCCTTAATTTCGGTCTTCAGCGCCGGGGGCCCGCCCGTCTGCAAGATCACGTTAAACCGCAGCCTGCCGAGCAGCGCACCGCTCGGCGTCTCGACGTTGACCCGCCACGCTCCCGGCTTGATTTCTCTTTTCACCGAATACGTGCGGTAACCGCCGCCGCGGCCTCCGTTCAATGCCAGCTCGATCCGATTCGTCGTGATCCACCCTCGCGTATCGTCGTAGACCTGCCATTCGTGTACGATTTTCGTCCGCAGCGATGCAGGTGAAAACACAGCCGTGTACGCGTACACCGGTGCGCCGGGGCTCCAGTGAAACTCGTCAGCCAACCGTAAATAACCCAGCCAGCCGGCGTCTTCGGATTGCACGACGAAATTCCCCTGCGGGTTTCTCGAAATCGAGTGTTCAACGCCCGCGTCTTGAAGCGAAAGTGGAATCGGAGGGATAAGGTTCAGAAAATAGAGGACGTTGACCGCCAGAAAAACGCCCCCAACCGATGCGAACAGCAGCTTCCGCCCATGCGAAAAGGTTTCCGGCGCCGCGAGGCGCAACACGCGCAGGAACACCCAGAACAGCACGAGGCTCACTGCCCCGCTCAAAAGAAAAATCAGCGGCCCCATGGCGTGCACCACCACCGGGATGATGAAAATCGCGAACGAGAAAAGCGACAGGAAGAAGAAACTCGCCTGAAAATCCATCCGCTCGTAGTGCTTCTTCAGCCGCTCGTTCGCAACAAATGCAGCCGCCAAAATCAGAAGAAAAGGCCAGCTCGCGCGCAAACTCCCGCTTCGGAAGTAGAACACCAGGAATGTGCTCAGCAATCCGCCGAAACAGAATTGCAAGATGTTGACGGTCCAAAATGTCCCGCGAGCCGGCTGCGCAGCATCGAAAGCCCTTCTGATCTCGCGGTTCGCCAGCACGATGCACCCGCCGGCGACTACCAGGTGCACGAGCACCCAGAAGTTTTCCCAGGGCATGTCGATGCGCTTCAGCGTCAGCGCGTCGAACACAAAGCCCCCGAACAGCGACACGGAAGAAAACGGCCCCCCGAAACGCGCGTACCGGCTTCGCAGGTGCTCGAAGAATGTTGATGTTAATTTTTCGGAAGGCATTCGAATATGCGGTGCGATCGCGAGATCGAATCGCCGGTCAATCTCTCACCCCTTCACCGCGCCCGCGGACTCATCCCCGTCCCGCCGCCCGCGACCAACGCCACTCGATCTTTCGGTCTCATGGCGGCCTCGCATCTTAAACTACGCAGTCCCGCTCCTCAAGGACTCTCCGAGGAGAGTTCGCGATCCCGCGCGTCCAACGAAGTTTGAATAGTCCGGGTAGCCCGCGGCTGCTAATTGTGTTCTGGAATAATCTTTGGTGCCGGAGGAGGGAGTCGAACCCACACGGCCTTGCGGCCAACGGATTTTGAGTCCGCCGCGTCTGCCATTCCGCCACTCCGGCTCTGCTTCCCCAAGCTAACATGCCTCCCGGCTTCCCTCAAGTCATCCCGCCAAGCGGTAAGGCGAATGGACCCAATACGCCGAACGCACGGGCACGTCCATCTAGGAGAATATCGGCCCCCGGGCAGCGCGAAGAAATCCTGAAACGCGGGAAGGAAGAAGAACAGAAGGCATTTTACGAGCGGTCTAAGTGCCATCGCGGGCAACAAACCAATCTAGCAATAGGTGGATCCGAGGCTCAAATCGTAGCTTATCAGGTGGCCCTGTCACCCCCAGAGGTGCCGAGAAATGAACACGGGAGATGTGAAAATGATTTCCTAATTTGCGAAGAACACTGGTTCAGCTGGGTGAGAATAACCCAAGTTCCAAAAGTGATTGACCCTAACGGACTGATTCTACGGATGATACATCCTTCCAGTTCTCCCAACGATGGATGCAAACATGCATCAACTATTATCTTCCACTCCCGTGAGTGGCAGCGCCCTATTTTTGTGAACGGATGAGGCAAAGGAAGGCGTCTACCCGGTGAAATCCATGAACAGGAATACCCCTGCTGCAACTGTGCCAAGCAGCGTAACTTACGCGACCGGCGCCACCTGCGTCGGCACGGGAGGCGCCCAATTCTGAAGACGCGATTGGCGATTGATCGAGAGCGGAGTAGGGGTATCCTACCCCTGGATCGCGAAGTCAAATGGAAATTCCGGATTACTCGCAATGGGAGCACGGTCACCGGTCGCGTTTCAGCAGTTTGGGGTACCCATCCGTCTAGCCCCGGAGGCATAGCATGATCGCACGCACGATGAGAATCGGTGGACTCTTCGCAATTTGCCTTGGGGTGGCGGGGGCCATGCTGCTGATGGGGAATCAGCGATTTGCGCCTCACTACAACCGCGTCCCGATGGTCCAGGATTGGACCCACCGGCACATGGTTTATTCTCAGCCCAGATCCATCATCCGGAAATCGCAAGTCGAGCAGCAGCCCCGGTATGCCCAGCAGTTTCTCGGCCGACGCTATTCTCCTCCGTTTCCGATCGGCCGGCGGCCGATTCCCGTTCCAGTAAGATTTCAGCCCAAAAAGTTTGTTAGCGATCTGCATCGCGACTGGCAAGTGCTGATGCCCGGCGGCGACTATACCTTGGGGGACGGGAATTTCCCGGCGAAGTACCAGTTTGATATCGGCGCCGCCCCCGATTGCACAAATGACTTCATCGTCTTCACCACCAGCCAGGGCGGCGGCAGCTCCACGGATATCTATGGCCTGAACAATCTGTATCCTGGCACATGCCCGACAACCACGATCCCGGTTCCGAATGTGCTGTGGGCGTACCATGTGCAAAGCCACTCGATCGGCGCGGCGATCACGTCTCCGATTCTTTCCTTGGATGGAACGCAGGTAGCCTGGGTCGAGGGCCAGGGCGGAACGGCCACGCTCCATATTCTCAAGCCTTATGCGGGGGGCGCAGGCACGCTGGCTTCGCCGGTCGCTCCGACACTCAGCGGATCCGCTGCTGCCTTCCGAACCTGCACGGCGAACTCATCCAATCATGGATGCCTCTTCAACATAGATTTCGCCAACGCAAAAGACGACACGGGTGGCGGCACCATCACCCCATCCTCGCCCTACTATGACTATGCCTACGACATGATATTTGTGGGTGACGACGCCGGCGCATTGCACCTTTTCACGGGAATCTTCGACGGCAGTCCAGTCGAAGTGTCCGGCGGTTCCACCGGCTGGCCGTTCACGGTTGACGCCGGTCATGCGTTGACCGGCCCGATCTACGACGAGGGTTCTGGTCATGTGTTCGTGGGAGACGCCACAGGCCAGCTGAGCTACGTAACGGTGGCCCCCGGGACATTTAACGCCTCTGCGGGCGCAAGTTGGACGATCTTGGGAGCCACCAGCATTACGGACCCGCCGATTGTTGACGGCAACACCGAGATGGTATTCGTCTTCGCGAGAACTTCCTCAGGGGCGGTCGTCGGCGAGGCCAACACCTCGCTGGCTTCTGTCAGCCGAACAACGGCAAACGTGGGGGCGTCGAACACGAGCCTATTCCATTCCGGCTCTTTCGATAACGCCTACTACACAACCGACAATGGCAGCGCCACCGGCAACCTCTACGTCTGCGGAAACAATGGCGGAGCGAACCAACCGGACCTCTATCAAATCGCAGTGACGAGCGGAAAGATAGGTGCCACTGCGACGTTCGAATTCATCGCCGCCACTGCCAGCCAGGAGTGCTCTCCTGTCACTGAGTTCTACAATGCCACTGACAGTACGGATTCAGTCTTCTTCAGCGTGCAGGCCAGCGGCAATGCCGCCACAAGTTGCGCGGGCGATGGCTGCCTCTTTGGGGCGAACGTCACGGGCGGAGCGTTTCAACTGACCGGTGCGATCCCCGCCAGCGGCGGTACGAGCGGAGTCGTCGTGGACAACGACAGCTCCATCGCCGGTGGGACGAACGTGTACTATTCGTGGCTCGCTAATTCGACCGCGCCGCCGGGCATCTACGGTTGTAACGACGATACTTCCGGCAAGGGCTGCACCGTCCAAGTGACACAACTTGGACTCGGCAGCGGCGGACTGGTCGTCCAGCACACCGATGGAGACAGCGGTGGAATCCTAGTCTTCCCCTATGCACCCGTAACTTCTTCAACCGCATATCTCGGCAAAGCCGCAACACCCGGTGATCTCATCTTGGTCTTCACGCACTGGGATGGCGCCGGAATCACAGAAACGGTGAGCGACAACAATCTGAGCGACACCTACTCTGCTCTTGGCCCTGCGGTGGATATGGGGGCTAACAACTGGATTCAGGCCTGGTATGCCAAGGATTGCAACAACCCGTCCAGCATCACCGCAACCTTCTCCGGGACGACCGCCAGCATTTCTGTGGTTGACGTGATCGAGTACTCGGGACTTGACCTGAGCGCACCTCTGGACACCCCAACCTATGTGACTAATCTAGGAACCGGGCATCCGCTCACCACCGCAGTCAGCGGGATGTCAACTGCGAATAATGAAACCATCGTCGGAATGTTCGGCACCGTCGGGTACGGAGACTTTCCGTACGTTGCCGGCTCCGGTTTCACGCAAGAAGTCACGGATTCCACCACCTACATGGAGGATCTGGTGGTCGCCACCACAGGCACCTTCACTGCCACGGCGACTACGGGTGGCACAAACAGTTATGGTGGGATCATAGTCGGATTCAAGAACGCTTTTCAGTCTGGTTCAACTGCGACCCTGGTATCCATTGCCGTAACACCGGCAAATACTTCGATTGGCCCTGGGGCAACCCAGCAGTTTACGGCTACGGGGACGTACAGCGACACCAGCACGAAGAATCTGACCAGTTTGGTAACCTGGAGTTCGTCGAATACGGCCGCAGCCACCATCACCAGTGGCGGCTTGGCCACCGGAGTAGCCGGAGGGAGCACCACGATTCAGGCGACTTCGGGTCTCATCAACGGCTCGACGGGACTGACGGTCACGCCCCCACCGACCCTGGTATCCATTGCCGTAACGCCGGCGAATGCTTCGATTGGCCCGGGAGCAACTGAGCAGTACACTGCCACGGGGACGTACAGCGACAACAGCACCAAGGATCTAACCAGTTCGGTGACCTGGAGCTCGACGGATACCTCCGCAGCAACGATCACCAGTGCGGGTTTGGCCACCGGAGTAGCCGCAGGCAGCACATCGATTCAGGCGACCTCCGGTTCCATCAGCGGCGCGACTGATCTCACGGTCACCTCCACGATATCCGGCGAAGTTGGATACTGGACCTTTGACGAAGGTTCCGGCACCGCCGCCGCCGATTCCTCTGGTAACGGCCACACCGGTACTTTGGTCAACGGCGTCACCTGGACCACCGGCAGGATTGGCGGGGCCGTCTCTGCCAACGGAACCAATCAATATGTCAGCATCCCCACGATTGATCTCAGCGGAACCGATGCGGTTACTCTTGCGGCCTGGGTGAACCGAACTTACTCGCTGGATAGCGGACACATACTCTTTGAAGCCAGCACGAACTACAATGGCTCCACTACCGGCTTCGGTTTCTTTCCTGACGAAAGCGCGTGCGACGGCATTGAAACCGGCGTGCACGGCGATGCCGGCTACACGACCAACTGCTATCAGCAGCCAAGTTCCGGGGTCTGGCACCATCTGGCGGTGATCTTCGAGAAGGGCGGGGCGGGAAACCAAGTGCTTTTCTATATCGACGGTGTGCTACAGACCCCGACGCAAAAATATTCAGTCAACAACAACACGAATAATTTTGGCAACAACCCGATCTATGTCTTCTCCCGCGGCGGCACGCAAGCTTTCACAGCGGGCACGGTCGATGACTTGCGCCTCTTCAATCGGGCGCTGTCGGGTTCGGAGATCCTGTCGCTTTACAACCTTGGGAGTGCACCTCTGACTCTGAGCCTTAGCCTCACGACTGTAACCGGGGGCAATCCTTCGCTGGGTACCGTCACTTTGAATCCAGCGGCGCCGGCGGGCGGAACAACGGTTACCCTGTCGAGCAGCAATACGGCCGTTGCCACAGTTCCGGCCAGCGTGACGGTGGCTGCGGGAATGACCACCGCTAACTTCACGGTGGACACCGTGCCCGTGGTTGTCGCTACGCCGGTGACAATCACGGCAAGCATAAGCGGCGCAACGGACACCGCGACGCTCAACGTCGTGCCCCCGATGCCACAGTTGGCTACCGATGCGTTCAATCGGAGCAACGCCGCGACTTTGGGTACCAATTGGACTCCACTGATTGGGGGCTCCGGGAATGATGCGGCACTGCAGGTTGCCGGCGATGAAGCTGAATCTTCAGCGCTAAATCCAAGTGTGGCGAAGGAATTGTATTTCGGAGGCCTCAATTGGGGGCCGGATCAATACAGTGAAGCGCAAATCGTCTCGGCGAGTGGTAATGGTTACGATGGGCCTGCCGTTCACATGACTTCAAACGATACCTACTATGCCTGCGTTGTCTATTCGGTGGGCGTCGGCAATGCATCGGTTGGCATCCTCTCCGACTTGGCTGGTACTCCTAACACTCTAGCGGCGTCAACATCCGTCACCGTCAGCGCAGGAGACACGGTTCGTTGCTCTGTTCAAGGCACGAGCATCAGTATGACGGATGAGACGGCATCAACCACGCTGCTCACAGCCAGTGACGATACGATTCCCAGCGGATACCCCGGGCTTGTTGACTCAGCCGGGACCGCATCAGTCACAAATTACGTGATGGCGAATTGGGCGGGCGGGGACAGCAGTCCGTCCTTGACGCTGCAGCAACTGGCGAGTGATGACTTCAATCGTGCAGATGCACTGAACTTCGGCACAAACTGGCACGTGGGACCTGGCCACGGCCCGATTCAGATTGTCAGTCAGCAAGTTGAGCCGTACCCTGCTGGTGGACAGCAGCCTTCCAAAGAGCATTATGTTGCCGCCGGGGCTTTCCCCAGCGATCAATGGTGCCGCCTCCAGGCTGTAGTTCAGAGCACCGTTGGCGACCTGGGCTGCGAACTTCGCGCCTCGGATACCGTCGACACAATGTACGTTGCCGACCTGAACGTTACGGGCGGACCCGGAACCGGCGAGACCCGCCTCGTGAAGGTATTGCAGGGCAATATCATCCCCCTAGTCATCGACCAGCAGTGGACATCCGTCTCGCCGGGAGACTATATCCGTGGGCAGGTTCAGGGTAGCTTGATCACTTTGATTGATGACACGACAGGCGTGCTCTTGCTCACCACTTTTGATACTGACGTCACCTCCGGCTATCCCGGATGTTCCATGCAGGCCGTTACCGGAACGCCGGCAAATCACATTGCGGACAACTGGTCGGGCGGCATATTCCACTAGGTAGGAACGGCGAACCAGGAAGCGCCCGACACTTCCTTCCGCCGGCGCCGAGAGGTCAAAGGTCCAGAGGGCGGCAGCCGATCACGTCGGCTTCGACGAATCGAAGGTCCGTGACAATGCTTGTTTTTATCCGGCCTCGCGCTGTTCCTCCGCCTTTCGGGTTTGCGCATGAGCGAAGCCGTGAGCTATTCGATCGGCCCCCTGGTGGACGGCAAGCTGCGCGTGTTCCCGGTTCGTCCCCGCCCCGCTTCCTTCTGCTCCTGACTTGCTGCTAGACTTCCTCGCGCCCGGACCTCTCGTGGGTCCGCATCGCACGCCACTGCCGATGGCATCCGACGCAAACGCTCCCGACTCGCAAGCCGCACCGACGCACGCACCGATCAATTGGCGTTTCGGCTTCTGGAGCCTTATCGCGACGCAGTTCCAGGGCGCATTCAACGACAACGCCCTAAAATTTCTCGTCATCTACCTGATCGTCGCAATGAACTTTGCGCCGGCTCGGCGCGATTCGTTCGTCACCGTGGTTGGAGCGCTCTTCGCGCTTCCCTTCATCTTTTTTTCCATGACCGGCGGTTATTTCGCCGACCGGTACAGCAAGCGCGTCGTCACCATCGGCACGAAATATTTCGAGATTGGAGTGATGCTCTTCGCCACCGCGGCGCTCGCACTCCGCAATCTCCCGATGGAATGCGCCGCCGTCTTTTTGATCAGCACGCAGGGTGCGCTCTTCGGACCCTCCAAATACGGTTTGCTGCCCGAGCTTCTGCCCGAGCGAAAATTGTCCTGGGGCAATGGCGTCCTCGAGCTCGGTACATTTCTCGCGGCGATTTCCGGAACGGTCGCTGCGGGCTACCTCGCCTACCATTTTAGCGGGCGCCAATTCTTCTCCGGACTCGTCCTTCTCGGCTTCACGATGATTGGTCTCACCACGAGCTTCGGCATCAGCCGCGTGCCCGCCGCGAATCCCACCACCAAGTTTCGCCCCAATCCGCTGGGAGATCTCTGGCAGCAGATTCGGATCATGCGTAGTGACCGCATTCTTGGCTGGGCAGTTATCGGGAACACGTATCTTTTCTTCCTCGCCGCACTGCTGCAATTCGTCATCGTGATTTACGGCCACGACGTTTTGCGCGTCAACGAGACGCAAATCAGTTACCTGCAGGCTGCGATTGCAATCGGAATCGGGTTCGGAAGTCTCGCGGCGGGCTATCTTTCCGGCGGCAAGATCGAATACGGCCTGGTTCCGCTCGGCGCGCTGGGCATGATGTTCTTCAGTTTGATGGTGTCGCGCGTGGGCCTCACCATCTGGCATGTCCGCGCCGGACTTGCACTGCTCGGTTTCTTCGGCGGCTTCTACGCCGTGCCCCTCGGCGCGCTGATTCAATTCCGCCCGCGACCCGAGACCAAGGGTGGTGTCATCGCTGCGGCCAATCTATTATCGTTTGTCGGCATCTTTGCGGCTGCCGGCGCTTATGAGGCGCTTGCGGCGGGGTTGCATCTCGGCCCGCGTCAAATCTTCATGGCCGGCGGAGCCATGACCTCCCTAGCCGGTCTCTACGCTGTGTTCGCCCTCCCCGATTCGCTGCTCCGGCTGGGCCTCTGGATCGCGACGCATACCATCTATCGCGTACGCGTCGAAGGCCGCGATGATCTGCCCGATCGCGGCGGCATCATTTTCTATGCCCCCGCGTTCTCCCGCTTCCAGCAACTCATCCTTCTGTCGGCTCTGGATCGCCAAATTCACTTCGTCACGCCGCCAGATCCGCCGCCCGACTGGAATCAAGCCAACGACGCTCTCTGCATCTGCCGGCCCTCGCAGCCGTCCAAGCAGGCCATCCTCTACGGATTCGTTCACTCCACGGGCGATCACATTTTTCATTTGAATGTCGATGTGAAAGCGCCGCGGGGCAGCAGGATATTCTCCCGCATCGCCGTGCACTTCTCGCCGCGCAAGAGCCCGGCCCAGGCGGCCGGGGATTCGGCCGTCGCGGAGGGGATCACGTAACCAGCGGCGCGGTTATGCCCCGGCTCGCGCAGGTTCGCCTAAAAAAGCGAGAACTTCACGCGCAGGAACTTTTTCGGATTCTTCCGGAAATCGCCGACCAGCAAACGCATATCGCCCGCGAGCCCGGTCATGTTGTCGTAGAATTGCGGATCGTTGAAGAGTTTTCCCGTGGTCCCTTCGTTGCTGTTCGAGCTTCGCCGTCGCGGTCGCGAGATTCTCTCCGATCTCGCGGTACTTCTCGAAGAGCGAATCGTCGGTCGCAAGTTTCCCGATCGTTCCTTTGCCGTTGCGAACGTCCTCGAGCAATCCGTTTCCGTTCGCCAGAAATTGTCGGGCTTCCTCGTGCACGGTAGGGTCGTACACGAATCTTCCGAAGGATCCTTTTTGCTGTTGCACGGCTTCGAGCACATTGTCAAGACGCCCCGCAACCGAATCCACTCGCAGATAGAGTTTGTCGCTGCTCACCAGTTGCCCGAGCGTTCCCTGCCCCCCTTGAATTCCCGCCATCATGTCATCGGCGCGGGTGAGCACGCTGTTGAGGTGGTTGTACGCCGTCTGGTCATCGAGCAGCTTGCCGAGTGATCCCCGTCCGCGTTTCACGTCGTCCACCATCACTCCGATCTGCTCGGTCAGCGCTGATAAATTCGCTAGCACGTCCGCGCTTCGCTCGACCACTTCCTTGATCGCCTTCTCCTCGCGCCCCGGAATTTCACTTCCATCCTGGAGGACTTCGCCCTCAAAGCCGCGATCAATGTCCACGTAGCGGTCGCCGAGCAAACCTTCAGTCACAAGACCGGCCTTGGAATCGCTGCGAATGTCTTTCTGGTATTTCTGCGTGAGCCGCATCACGACCTCGATACTGCGGTTGCGGTCCATCGGTTTCCCTGGAATGTACGAGGCGATCGTGATCGCCTCCACGTTGCCCACTTCGACGCCGTCGAGCCGCACCGGCGCGCCCACTGCCAAGCCGTCCACTTCCGGCAGGAATGTGCGCAGCCGATACTTCGCACCCAGCGAGCCCGCGCCGGTGACGTAAAAAATCGCCAGCACAACCAGAAGAAGTCCTGCGAGCACGAACACGCCCACGCGCAGCTCGCTCCAAGTCAGTTGCTTTCGTTGCGCCATTTACGACCCTCCTCAGCGGCCCCGCCTCGCGGGACCGGCTCACTCCAAGAAGCTCTTCAGGTACGGATCCGACGACTCCATCAGGGCTCGCGGGTCTCCCTCAAAATACGCCCTGCCGTCTCGCAGGACCAAGAAGTTTGTAGGGGCCGCCTCTTCGCCGACCGGCCGGTCGCCGTTCGCGGGGATGACGCGATTCGCATCCGGATCGAAGCGGTAGCTCGCCAGGCCGAAGCCGTCCTGCAAGCGGTGCGTGGCCAGGATGGACGCGACGCCCTGGACGTCGCGCAAATGAAGAATCAGGTTAATGATCGTCTGAGAGGTAACCGGGTCGAAGCCCGGCTGTCGGCGAATCGTACAGCACGATGGACGGACGATTCACCAGCGCCCGCGCGATGGCGACACGGCGGCGCATGCCGCCGGACAACTCATCGGGAAGATTGTCGGTCGTTGCTTCCAGCTCCACGAAACGCAGCGCTTCCCGAACGCGCGCGTCGACTTCTTGGTCGGCGACGTGCTCTTCGCGCATGCGAAACGCAACATTCTCCCCGACGGTCAACGAATCGAACAGAGCGCCTTCCTGAAATACAAATCCGAATTGACGCCGTAGCTGGTGCAATTCCCTTCCCGAGAGCGAGGCCATATCTCGGCCGAAAACGCGCACGCGGCCGGAATCGGGAACCAGCAAGCCCACGGCAAGCTTCAAGGCCAGCGTCTTTCCCGAGCCGGTCTCACCGAGAAGAATTTTCGTCTCGCGGGGCGCCAGGCCGAACGACAAGCCGCGCAGGACTTCGCCTTCCTCAAAGCCAATGCGCACATTTTCAAACGACAAGACCGGCTCGCCGTCGGTAACTCCGGCAGGCCAGGGCGCGACCGGCTCGCTAGCGGCGCGTGTAATCATTCCGGCAAACGAGCAATACGAAGCTCCCCCCGAGGAAACGCTTGCATTCGGGATTATAGCCTGAATCTTCAGTTTGAACTTCGTACTAAAGTAGGGGAAGTCTCAGAGAAACGCCTTCGAGAAGCGCGGTTTTTGCTTCGGGCTTTTCGCGCAGCCGCCGGAAAGGCTCCACACTCAAAAACCTGGCTGGGGGTGTCGCATGCTGCGGAAGGGACAATAAGCTTCCGGTCGGCCGGGAAGTAAAAACGGAAATTCCGCGTAACTCATCATCCGTTCTTTGCGTCACATATTCGAAAGGGTTTTGGTTAGCGGAGGCGGGAAATGAAAGCCAGCCTGGCAGTTTCGCTCTTGGCGTTGTCGATGGTTCCCAGTGCGCGAGCCCAGAGCGTTGCGGCTTGTGGCCAAACGGAAATCAAATTTGAAGTGAAAATAAATAGCGGAGCGCATACGGTGCCGGCGCCCGAAGCGGGAAAGGCCCTGGTCATCTTTCTGCAGGATGACGCGCAATTCAATACGAGGCCCAGGCCGACCAACAAATTTGGAATCGATGGGGCATGGGCAGGCGCTACCGACGGAGCGACCTATTTCTATGTGTCCGTCGATCCGGGTAGCCACCAGCTCTGTGCGGAGTGGCAGTCGAGCCTCTTGCTGCTTGGGCGCAAGCCGCCCACCGGCTTGGCCAGTTTCACGGCCGAAGCGGGGAAAGTGTATTACTACAAGGCGCGCGACATTTGGGTAACCGATGCTGGTGGCGCGCTGATATGGGGACCCGAAGTCAGATTGGAGCCGATGGACATCAACGCGGCGCAGGATTATGTGAAGGATTTCAGCTTGTGCTCGTCTACTGTGAAGAAGGAGTGACGCTCCCGGATATTTTTGTCCGCCCAGCACCTGCAATGACCAACGCGTGAGACTCGACTAGCGCATTCCCGCATTTTGCCCTTGATCAGTTTTCCAAACGCTTAGGGCGGATAGGTTTAGGGTCGGTTTAACTCACCGGGCCGGGGCCTACGTGACGGTTATTCCGGTTACGACCAACAATCGAACAAGAACGACGTGCGGGAAAGCAGTTATCAGGGCATGTGGCATTTGGCCGACGGAACGACCCTGAGCGCGGGCAATTCGACCTCCAACGGCCACAACGGGACCGTTCAGGGCGGCGTAACGGCAGTGGCAGGGCAAATCGATGGTGCTGGCTTGGGAGGGCAGGAATGAGCCATCATCACGACAGAAGTTTTCCGGGCCGATGACCCGCCCCGGACCCAATCAAGCGCTCTTTTGCAGGCCTTTCATCTTGTAAAGTTCCCGATCGGCTCGTTGGAGAAGGGTGTTGACGTTCGATCCGTCCTCAGGGTACACGCCCACGCCAACACTGACCGAGAGCCGTGGCTCTTCATTATCGTCTGCCAGGCAATCGCAAATTCGCCGGGCGGCTAGCCCGGCCTCTCTCGCCCCTGTCTCCGGGAGAATGATGGCAAACTCATCGCCTCCGTACCGGGCCGGAGTGTCTATAGACCGGCAGGAAAAGCGGAGCGTGTCCGCCAGACGCTGGAGCGCGCGGTTGCCCGTAAGATGACCGTACGTGTCGTTGACGAGCTTCATCCCGTTCAAATCAAACGCGAGCACGGCAAACGCCCGCCCGGTGCGATCCGAACGCTTCATCTCCGATTCGAGAGTTTCGGCTAGTTTGCGGTAGTTGGCCAAGCCCGTGAGTGCGTCCGTGGCCGCCAAGCGCCGGAGATTGTCCTCCGAGGCGCGTTGCGCTGTGACGTCCTCGGCGATAATCTCGCAACTCTCCTCTGGCTGCTCCCTGTTCAGTATCCACTCTCCGGCCGCTCAGCCGGACCCGCATCGGTGTGCCATCCTTCCGCTTCCATTCCATTTCGATGGGATCAATGTGGCCCTTTTGGCGGTAAGCCTCAAGCAACTGGGTTCGCTCGGCTGGATCGCGGATGATGTCCTCCGCCAGGTTCATAGCCACCAATTCGCTGGTGGATTCATAACCGAGCATTGCGGCAAGCGCCGCGTTGGCAGCGAGAAACTGCCCATTCGGATCGAACTGAAAGATGCCGTAGTGGGGATTTTCTCTCAGGGCATGGTAGTGCGCCTCTGAACGGCGCAACTCTGCTTCCGCGCGATTCCGCTCCTCGCGTAGCGATTTCTGCTCCACTGCGATGGCCACGGCAACGGGCAGGCGAGCGAGCCGATTTCGATACACGCAGTCGGATGCCCCTTGTGCGATACACTCCTCGATGACATCTTTCTCGTTCTCAGTCCCCAAATAGATGAACGGAATGTCTGTATCCTGCAGTTTCAAAAGCTCCAAGATCTGCGCACCTGTCCAATTGGGGATCTCGCCCGTAGCGAGGACGACGTCATACCGCTGAGTCCCCAGCCGCACGGCAAATTCTTGCGGGGTTTGAACCACTTCCGCGGAAACTGCGAATTGCACCCTCTTGAGCTCTTGCAGCCACAGGTCCACATCACTCAAGCGGTCATGGGCGACTAACAGCCTCACCGTTCGCCTCCGGTAGATCGCGGTACCGTTCATTCCTCGAGTATGGTGGGCGCTATGCTCCTCGTTCTGTTGTCCTTGGGGCATACCATCTACTCCTTCGAGCCTTCCAAAGTCCGAAGCGGGCGCTCTGGCTGGCTTATAAGTCTCCGGGGGAAACCACGTAGTTAGATTCGTCCCAAAGTCAAACTGAGCCTGTTCAATTTGGCACACTAGTACCTGATGTGTCGTTTTGGATACCTGCGCCGAATCGGCCTCCGGGTGCGGGCTCGAGGGGTGGCGGCAGCCGGCGAGACAATTCCAGTCGTGTGTCAGCATGGGCGAAGACGGAGGCAATTGGCCCGCATGGACAGCTCTCAAAACAAAGACTTTATCGTGGATTAGAACACGTGGCCGGAGAGATACAGCATCAGTTTGTCGAGGAAGAAATCCGAGACGAGGATTATCACCGAGGAGACAACCACGGCTTGCGTCGTCGCGCGACCCACTCCTTGCGTGCCTCCGCGGACATTAAGGCCGAGGTAACAGCCGACAGTGGAAAGAATGAACCCAAACACAAGCGGCTTGGTGAGACCCTGCATGAGGTCCGAGAAGTCCAGCGCGTTCACTGCGCGAGTCCAGAATTGCACGGGGCCGAGCCGCCGGGTCAGCGATGCGACGATCAAGCCGCCAATCAAGCCGAAGAAATCGGCAATGGCCACGAGAAGGGGAAGAACGAGCACGGTGGCGGACACGCGCGGCGTCACCAGCTTGCGCGTGGGATCTGTTCCCAGCGCGCGCATCGCGTCCACTTGCTCGGTGACGACCATCGAGCCCAACTCGGACGCAATTCCCGAGGCGTTGCGCCCGGCAACCAGCAGCGCGGTGATCGTCGGCCCAAGTTCCCGCACGAGGCCGATGGAAACCACATCGCCAGTCAAAGACGTTTCGCCCAAGCGCGCGAATTGGGCAACCGTTTGCAATACGAGAATGGCGCCGATGAAAATGCCGGCGAGAATAACGATGGGCAGCGATCCGATGCCGATGACGTCCATTTGCTCGAGCAAATCGAGCGTGTAATGCGGGGGAGAAAAAATATTTGCAACCGCGCGTCCGCAGAGCAAAGAATAACTTTGTACGGAAAGAATCTGCTCCTTCACGACTCCCAGAAGTTTCGCCGTAAGGCCGGCCTTCCGGCTCCTGTGGTTCGTTTGCCAAGTTCGGTTCGCTAGCGGCCATGAGTAAGGTGAGATTCCTCCGCGGCTGACGGCACTGGAAGCGTATCTTCCGCGACAATCTGCGTCAAGCGGCGTGCACCGGGGCGCCCGCCTTTACCCGCCTCGCCAGCTTCGATAGAATGAAAATCTTTGTAATGCTGCGCTACTACACTGCGGGGGAGTCGCACGGCCAGGCGCTGCTGGTTTGGATCTCGGGGTTTCCCGCCGGGATGCCGGTGGACTTCGACCTGATCCACTCCGAATTGCACCGGCGGCAACTCGGGTACGGCCGGGGTGGACGGCAGAAGATCGAAAAGGATCGGGCCGAGGCTCTGGCGGGTATTCGCCACGGCAAAACCATCGGCGCGCCCATCGCGCTGCGAATCGAAAACAAAGATTGGGCGAACTGGGAGAAGTACGCTTCCCGTCGAGGCGCCGGCGGGCGAAGCGCCGCAGCGTTCCCTGACCGCGCCGCGGCCGGGACACGCCGACCTCGCGGGCTCTCTCAAACTCAATTTACACGATGCGCGATACGTGCTGGAGCGGGCCTCGGCGCGGGAAACGGCCGCGCGAGTTGCGGCCGGAGCCCTGGCGAAACTCCTGCTGCGCAATTTTCAATGCGAAATCCTGAGTCATGTCGTCGCCGTCGGAAAAGTGCGGCTAGAAAAGCTCGCGACGTGGCGGCAAATTCAAACGGTTTGCGCGAATCTCGAATCGCCGCTGCGCTGCGTGGACGCCGAAACGGAAGCCGCATGAAAGAAGAAGTGGATCGACGTTCTGCGCGCCGGGGATTCGGTCGGCGGCATTTTTGAAGTTGTCGCGCACGGTGCGCCGCCGGGGCTGGGAAGCTACGCTCAATGGGACGAAAAACTCGACGGGCGGCTCGCAAGGGCGATCATGTCCATTCAGGCCGTGAAGGCAGTCGAGATTGGCGCGGGCGTGGAGGCCGCGTCTTCCTACGGCTCGGAAGTGCAGGACGAGATCGCTACGATCCCTCGCGGAAACGCTTTGTGCGGCCGACGAATCGCGCAGGAGGACTCGAAGGCGGCATCACCAACGGCGAAGACATTGTGGTGCGCGGTTATCTGAAACCGATTTCCACGCTGCGCCGCGCGTTGGGCACGGCGGACCTGGTCACCAAGCAGCCGGTGGAAGCGGCGTACGAACGGTCCGACGTGTGCGTCGTCCCGGCCGCGGGAGTGGTCGGCGAGGCGATGATGGCGCTCGTGCTGGCGGAGGCGTTCCTCGAGAAGTTCGGCGGCGATTGGATGGGCGAGACCCGCCGCAATTTTGACGCTTACCAGCGACAGCTCGATGAGTTCTGAAAGAGAAGGTCTTGAGCTAACCAAGATCGAATGATTCTATCCGATTGTGAAGTACGGCGCGGCGGTGCTGGAGACGCCGACAAGGCCGGTCGAGAAATTCGATGAGGAGTTGGCGAAACTGTGCGCCGACATGTTCGAGTCCATGTATGCCGCCCAGGGCGTGGGGCTTGCGGCCACGCAAATCGGCCTCGAGCTAAGCGGCTGGCAGTGATTGACGTGAGTCCCGGGAAGAATCCGGAGGCGAAGCTCGTGCTCGCGAATCCGGAAATTATTCATATTGAAGGTGAGCAGCGGGAAGACGAAGGCTGCCTTTCTCTGCCGAGCTTTCGCGGCCACGTGGCTGCGGCCGCAATTCGTTTCGGTGCGCGCGCAAGACGCCACCGGAAAAGAATTTGAGATGCGCGGCGAGGAACTGCTGGCGCGCGCCTTCTGCCACGAGATCGATCACCTGAATGGCGTCCTTTTTATCCAGCACCTCGGCCTGCTGAAGCGCGACCTGATCAAGCGCAAAATCCGCAAGCTGCGCAAAGCCGGCGACTGGTAGAGGCGTTCACCCTGAACGGATTCACCCTGAAGGGAGGCCTGGAATGCGCATTGTGTTCTGCGGCACTCCGAATTTGCGGTGCCGTCGCTGCGGCAGCTGGTCGCAGGACCCGGATTTTCACGTCGAGGCCGTGGTCACGCAGCCGGACCGGCCGCGCGGACGCGGGCACGAAACTTGGGCACGTCCGGTGAAGGATGCGGCGCTCGAAGCAGGCTTGCACGTTTACCAGCCGGAGAAAATCAGATCGGAGTCAGCCGCGGAATTTTTTCGCCGCACGGCGCCCGACGCGGTGATCGATCATCGCGTACGGCCAAATCATTCCGCTTCCCTGCTCGCCGATTCCTCGACTCGGTTGGATCAATCTGCATGCATCGCTGCTGCCGAAATATCGCGGCGCGGCGCCGATCAATTGGGCCATCGTCAACGGCGAATCGGCCACCGGCATCACCACGATGCGAATCGAGGCGAGCTTGGACACCGGCCCGATCCTCCAGCAGATCATGAAACAGATCGACCCGGACGAAACGGCGCCGGAACTTTCCGCGCGGATGGCTGAGGCAGGAGCGCCGCTCGTGATCGACACGCTCAAGAAACTCGAGCGCGGAGAAATCACGCCGGCGCCGCAGGACGAACGCCAGGCGACGCACGCGCCTGCTGCTGAAGAAGGAGCATGGGCGAATTGATTGGATGCAGAATGCGCGCGCAATTTATAACCGGATCCGAGGGCTCGCGCCGTGGCCAGGGGCATACACGACGTTTCGAGGGCGGCTCTGCCACGTCTGGGGCGCGCCCGCGGCGAATGCGGCGGCAGCGGCAACGGAGATTCCGGGGACAATCATCGCAGCCTCGAAGCGTCTTTACGTCGTTTGCGGTGAAGGGACGTGCCTCACGCTCGAAGCCGCGCAAGTGGAAGGCAGAAAGCGAGTTTCCGCGCGGGATTTCGCGAACGGGATGAGGCTGGCGGCCAACGAACACTTCGGCGCAGAGCCGGCAAAATAAACCGGCTCCAGGCTTCTGCTGCGCGGGGCGCGCGGAACGCGGACTTCCCTTCTCGCTTGCACTTCAATGAAAACCGAACCCAGACCACGAGTCGCGAAGATCAGCCGGGCGCGAGAAATTGCGTTCGACGTGCTGCTGCGCGTCGAGACGGGCGGCGCGTATTCCACCGATCTGCTCCACGCAAAATTAGAAGGACCGGTCGCCGCGGCGGATGCGGCGCTTGCTACGGAATTGACCTTGGGAACGCTGCGTTGGCAGAGATTGCTCGATTTCCTGCTCGAGCGCGCCCTGCCCCGAGGATCGAAGCGGCTCGATGCCGAAGTGCGGATCGCTCTGCGGCTGGGTCTTTACCAATTGCGGTTTCTGAGCGGAATTCCGGCGCGCGCGGCGGTGAATGAATCCGTCGAGCTGGTGAAGCGGGCGCGAAAGAGATCGGCCGCATCGCTGGTGAACGCGGTGTTGCGGCGGCTGGCGGAGAACGCGTCACAAACCGCGGCGGAATCGCTCGTGCCCAAGGATCTGCCGCCGCCGGAGCGGCTGGGACTCATGCATTCGCATCCGGCGTGGATGATCGAGCGCTGGATCGCGGCATTCGGCAAGGAGCGAACGGAGGCGCTGCTCGACGCAAACAATCGCGCCGCGGAAACAGCTTGCGCGGTGCTCGACGCGGAGGAGCGCTCGGAAGTATTGGCCGGCCTCAAGATCGCAGGGCTGAGTGTGCGGCCCGGCAATTTGCTTCGCAACGCTCTGCTCATTTCGGGCGGCGCACCCGCGAGGTCGGCGGCGTACCGGAAGGGTGAGATTTCGCTGCTGGACGAGGCTTCCCAGGCCGTGGCGCTGCTTCTGAGCGTTAACAAGGGCCACTCGGTGCTGGATCTTTGCGCGGCGCCTGGAGGAAAGACGACGCTGCTGGCGCGGGCGACCGGACCGGACGGAAGAGTGATTGCGTGCGATTTGCACGCGAGTCGGTTGCGCGCCGTGGACGCGCAGATGAAACGGATTCATGCGGCGAATGTCGAAACTCGCGCGCTGGACGCGACCGAGCCGCTGCCGTTCGGCGGCGCGTTCGACCGCGTGCTGGTGGATGCGCCGTGCTCGGGCACAGGAACGCTTTCGCGGCATCCGGAAATTCGCTGGCGATTGCGGACGGAAGATCTGGCGGATTTGCACGGGAGGCAGGTGCGATTGCTGCGGTCCGGCCTCGGCAGCGTCAAGCCGGGCGGGCTGCTGGTTTATTCAACATGCTCACTGGAACCGGAAGAGAATGAACTGGCGGTTCGGGAGGCGCTTGACGGGTTGCGCGGATTCCGGATCGTGAATGCCGGGGCGCACCTCGCGCCGCTTCTAGCGGAAGGCGTCCCGGCGGACGGGCTCGTGGATGCGGACGGTTTCTTCCGAACGTTTCCGGCGGAGACGCACACGGACGGGTTTTTCGCGGCGCTGATCGAGCGGGGTTCCTGAACTTGCGGTCGCGGACAACTGCTTGGGACAACCCTGTCCTGAGAAGCAGGTTCTAAAGGCGCACAGCCCACAGGAGAGGTCTGGAAACTTATGCGCAAGACAACACGACCGAAGCGGGGGACTTTTGACGCGGTCTGCGCGTGGGCGGCGATCGCGTGCGCGGCCATGGCTCTCTGGGCGGTGACCGCCGGCGCCACGCCGCAAGAGGCGGGGCCGATCCATCCTCCCGCCGACGCACAGCAGACTCCGCCGCCACGGCCTCCACGGCCCGCGGCGCAACCTACCCCACAGGCCGCCCCGCAACCGCAAGGGCCGGTAATCAAAATTGACGTCAAATTGGAGCTACTCGACGCGACAGTGAAGAACAAAGACGGCCAGGTGATGGACCAGCTGAAACTGCAGGATTTCGTTTTGCGCGAGGACGGAAACCAGCAGCAGATCGCCCATTTCAGCCGCGACGAATTGCCGTTGGCGGTGGCGCTCGTGGTGGACACGAGCGAATCCATCCGTCCGTATATGGAAACGCTGCGTGACACGACCGAGGTTGCACTGCGCGCGCTGAAACCGGAAGACGAAGTCGCGCTCTTCACGTTTTCTTCCGACGTTACCCGCGCGGTGGACCTCACGCACGACAAGCAGAAGGTTGCGGATGCGATGCAGGACCTCCAAGCCGGAGGATCCACCGACATCAACGACGCCATTTACGATGCGGCGGAGTATCTGCGAGCCGAAGCTCCGGCGATGCGCCGCGTGATCGTGCTGGTGAGCGACAACCGCGCGCGGATGGCGGGCACAGCGAAGCCGGACGCAGTGCTCGAGACCGTGCTCAGGTCCGACGCGCCGGTTTACAGCTTGAAACTTTCAGGCGAGCACCAAGGCGACAATAGTAATGGCGGCGGTCACGGCGGCCACCACGGCACGTGGGGCGGAGGTGGCGGCGGGGGCGGCGGTTGGCCGGGAGGTGGCGGATGGCCCGGCGGTGGTGGCGGAGGCGGAGGTTGGCCAGGAGGCGGGGGCGGCCATGGCGGAGGCCCGGGCCACGGGCAGGGCGGGCAGCAAGGATCCGCCAAGGACACGGTCAACGTGCAGAAGATTGCGGATCAATCGGGCGGCGAAGTATTTGACGTGGATAAGGAAGGCTCGCTCGACCGGGCGTTCGAAGATTTGATCGCCCGACTCAAGACGCGCTATACGCTGGGATATTACCCGGCGAACAAGACGGCCGACGGAAAATTCCGGAAGCTCGAGCTGCAACTGGACCCGAAATTTGGAAAAGTCGGGAAGGACTATTTTATCAGTGCGAAGAGCGGATATTACTCGCCGGCTGGGACCTCGTCAGCGTCGCTGCAATGAGATAAGTCGTTCACTGGCGATCCATTTGTTGCGTTGCGCCAATTGGGAAGAACCGCTAGATTCTTCTGCCCGGCCGGAGCGCCGGGCTTCAGAATGACAACTTTTCAGCTTCTTGCCGCCTGGAATTTTTTGTCCGCGCCGATTTGTGCGACAATTGCGCCGGTCGAAGAGGAGTAGCCTGGCGTGACCTTGCGCGATCGAATGGAGTGGATGCTGCGGATGTCGCTGCTGCTGTTCGTACTCGGTGCGGCGGCGTTTCTGAGCGCAGTCACGGCGATTCGCTTCGCCATTCACGGCCGCGAGGTGGAGCTGCCCAGCGTGGTTGGTAAGAGCGCCTCCGAAGCAAAACGTCTCCTCGAATCAAAGCAACTGGAGATGAAGATCACGGACCGCGTCTTCAACGAGATGCCGGCGAACGAAGTCATCCAGCAATCCCCGCCCGCGGGCGAAGTAATAAAGACCGGCCAGGACGTACACGTAGTGCTGAGCCTCGGGCCGCAAACGATTTCCGTGCCGTCGGTGACCGGAGCGAGCCTGCACGCGGCGCAAATCCAATTGATTCAGGCGGGGCTACAACTCGGCGTGGTGTCCACTTGCTACTTGCCGGGCTTGCCGCCGATTCGGTGGTGAGCCAGGATCCTCCGGCCGGCGACCGCGCCGCAGCGCCGCGCGTAGACCTGCTGATTTCAGAAGGAGACCCGCCGGCGGCATACGTGATGCCGGCGCTGGTCGGCATGAATGAACTGGACGCGGAGAAGGTTCTCGATTCGGCGGGATTGCACATGGCGCAAATCAGTTACACGGCCACAGGGCAAGCCGCGAGAGGAACGGTCGCGCGACAGTCTCCTGGGGCGGGTACGCGAATCGAAGCGGATGTGGCCGTAAGCTTGACCGTGACGGAGTGACGCCGCGGCCAGCGCACGTCCAAGAGACACTGTTAGGCAGTTCCAATGGGGTCACTCCCCTGTGCTAATATAGCGGCGGATTACCTGTGCGCTCTCTTGTCTCCATTGCCCCCTCCATCCTGGCTGCGGACTTCGCATCTTTGGGCGAAGCGCTGAGCGCTGTGGAACGGGGTGGGGCCGAAGAAATCCACGTGGACGTGATGGACGGCCATTTTGTGCCGAACCTCACGGTCGGCGTACCGGTTGTTGCCTCATTGCGGAAGGCAACCCGCCTCCCGCTGGACGTGCATCTGATGATCGAGAACCCCGAGCAGTTTATCCCCGCGTTTGTAGAGGCTGGAGCGGACATGATCTCCGTGCACCAGGAAGCGACGCCTCATCTGGACCGGGCGCTGGAAATGATTCGGGAGTTGGGCCGGAAGGCCGGCGCGGTGGTCAATCCTTCGACGCCGGTATCGTTGCTCGCGGACGTGATGGATCGAGTGGACCACGTGCTCGTGATGTCGGTGAATCCGGGCTTCGGAGGCCAGGAATTCTTGCCCCACACGTTGGATAAACTTCGTGAGCTGAGGGAGATGCGGGAGAGGTATAATGGATCGTTCCGGATCCAAGTGGATGGGGGGATCGGTCCGGGAAACGTAGCCGAGGTAGTGCGCGCGGGGGCTCAAATCCTGATCGTTGGAACCTCGATCTTCCATACTCCCGACCCTGCAGCCGCCGTACGGTCCCTGAAGCAGATCGCGGCCGGCGCGCTGGCGCAACAAGTCTAAGGGGAAGAAATTGAACAGGCATTTGTCGAAATTGTGGGCGCTGCCGCTTGCGGCGAGTTTGCTTCTGAGCGCGTGCCACGCGAAAAAATACAGCATCAAGAACGGCACACCGGGCACCGCTGCCGACCCGGACAAGGTCCTGTACGCCCGCTCCCTCGACGACATCAAGCATGGACGCTACGACGTCGGCCGGCTCAACCTGCAGACCCTGATCAACACGTACCCGGACAGCGAGTACCTCGCAAAGGCCAAGCTGGCCATCGCGGATTCCTATTACAAAGAAGGCGGAACGGCGGGGCTCGACCAGGCCATCCTCGAATACAAGGATTTCATCACATTCTTCCCGTTCCTCGATGAGGCGGCGTACGCCCAGATGCAAGTCGCCATGGCGCACTACCGCCGGATGATGAAGCCGGACCGCGACCGCACCGAAGCCTTGAACGCGGAAGCCGAATTTCAGACCTTCATTCAGAAGTATCCCAACAGCGCGCTTCAACCACAGGCTCAGCAACGGCTCAGGGAAGTGCAGGAAGTGCTGGCGGAAGGCGAATACCGCATCGCAAATTATTATTACGTGCGGCGTTCGGACCGCGCGGCGGCGGCCCGGCTGCTGGACCTGACGAACCGTTACCCGCTCTACAGCAGAGCTCCCGACGCCGACTGGATGTTGGCGCAAATCTACGAACGAAACGAGCGAAAGGAATTCGCGGAAGTCTTTTACTCGCGCCTCGTCAAGAACTATCCGCTTTCGCCGCTTGCCGCCGATGCGAAGAACAGATTGACTAAACTCGGAGCGCCGGTCCCGCAACCCGATCCCACGGCGTTGGCACGGATGCAGCAAGAACAGAACTTACCGCGCCAGCGAACCAAACTCATCAGCAGACCGCTGGGGGTACTGAAAAACGGCCCCGACATCTCGACAGCGGCGCGAGTGGGAGAGCCGAATATGACGCCGGAGGGAGAAGGTGAAGGCGAGACTTTGACTCCCGGAGGCATGACGGCGGGCGGTGGCGCCCCGGGAAGCAGCCCGACAACCACGGCCATCGTCGCAACCGTGCCGGCGGGTGGAGGCAATGGAAGCACGTCCTCAACGTCAGGTTCTGCGTCGGGCACAGATTCGTCTGACTCCGTACCAACTGGTGCGACAGGCAGCGCGGGTGTCGGAAACAACTCGGATTCTTCCCCCGCACCCCAGCCCCAGCCGCCGCCTGACGCGAGCGGTCCCCCGCCGAGCAGCGGTGCCTCGAATCCTCCCGCGGCGGGCGCGCCGCCGGATGCATCCAGCGGGCAGAACGCGAGTTCCTCGCAGGGATCCAGCAGCTCGGCTCCTCTGAACAACTCCGCGCCCAAAAAGAAAAAGGGCTTGAAGAAACTCATTCCCTGGTAAGACAGCGCTCCGAACTGGGTTCAAAGCGTGACTGTCCCAGTCGGACACAGACCACATCCGTTCGTATTGACTGTCCCTGGGGGGGATGCTACCAATAGAAACAGAATCAGGCGTGTGTGCGCCCGCAAGTGTGTCCGCCGTATGAATGGCAGGGCCAAAGGGACAAGCTGTGCCCAAAGTTCTGGTCGCTGACGACAACAGCAACATTCAAAAGATGGTTACCTTGCTCCTGAAGGACCAGGGGATCGAGGTGACTGCCGTGGGTAACGGAGAGGCGGCGGTTCGCCGGCTTCCGGATTTGCTTCCGGACGTCGTGCTTGCGGACGTCTTCATGCCGGTGCGCAACGGATACGAAGTCTGCGAGTTCATCAAGAGAGACCCGCGATTCTCGCACATCCCGGTGGTGCTGCTGCTCGGCGCGTTCGATCCGCTCGACGAGACCGAAGCCAAACGCGTTGGCGCGGACGGAGTTTTGAAGAAACCCTTCGTGCCGCCGGATCCCCTTCTCACCATGATCAGAGGATTGCTCGAGAAGATTGCGCCGGAGAGCCTGGTTCCCGCTGCGATACCTGTAGCGAGCGAGACGCTGCACGCCGATGCAAGACCCGCCGCGCGAGTCGCTCCGCTGCCGGCTCCCCTTGATGAAGCGGAGGTGCCGGAGTTCCCTGCCATGGGCCGCGAGTCCTTCGATACGATCGGAGCACAAGGCTCCGACGCAGTGGCCCCCGGGACGACCGAAGCTCCCGAATCGGATGAGCCTGTCATGACATCCCAAAGGGACTCAGCGCTCGGGGAGCCGGCCTTCTGGCATCCGCTGCCTCCTGAAGAGGAAGCTGCCGCGCGCTCGGCAACGGAGAGTGCAACGCCAGATTGGGGAGACAACAAGGACTCTTTGCTGCGTCGCAACGAGTTTGAGGGAGTACAAGGCATGGCGACCGAAGAGGCAACGGAGCCGGCTCTGCAACTGGAGACCGAGAGTACGGATGCCTCGGCCGAACCTTTGCATGTCGAGCCTGGAAAGGCTCCCGGCTTGGCAGAAAGCGCAGAGGAATGGCTCGAGACCGAGTTGGCCCATCCAACCCCTCATGCTGGACCCGAGCCTGACACCGACTCGAGTTGGAATATGGAGCCGCCGGCGGATGCTGCGGCTGTTCCCGCGTCCGCGGATGCTGCCGTTGTTCCCGCGCCGGCGGATACTGCGGCTGCTCCCGCGCCCGCCGATGATGCGGCTGTTCCCGCGCCGGTGAACGTTATCGAGTTTTCCTCGCACGCGCCCACCCAGGCCGAACCCGAAGAGAATGCTGCGTCTGCGGATTTTGATCCGCTTCCGCCCCCGGGTCCAACGCCCGAGGAAAACCGGAGTGAGCACGCCGAGCCGCCCGAACCTCAGCCCGAGGAGTTGCCTCCCTTGGACGCGCTGCAGAATGCGGTCGAGCAGCTCGGTCCGGCCAAGACCTTGGATTTATCGAAAGCCGCGAGCACGCAGATCCAATCCGCGCCGGCGGCAGCGCCCGCGGAACCCGAACTCGTGGACGCGGTTGTGACCCGGGTGATGGCAAAGCTGCAACCGCAAGTGATCGAGGTCATTACGCGGGAAGTCCTCAGACCCATCGTCGAAGCTCTGGTACGCCGCGAAGTCGAAAAGCCGTAAGCGTTTCTTCCGCATCTTCTGCCGCGCCGGAGCCAGTTCAAGAACAAGAAGAGTTCACAGCGTTCGCCGTTCCAATTCGCGCGGACGTTAGGGAAGCCTGGGCACATCGTATCCCCCCTGGCCGTTGAGGTGATAATCCAGGAAGACGGGTGGGAGCAAGCAAAGTTCGAGCGGCGAGCGGGGAGCGAGCCGCTCGATGATTTGCCAGGGACTCAAGTTTTCTTTGTGAGAGTTGGGCCGCACGAGATTGAAGTAGAGCTGATAGGTGTGCACCTTGGCAAGGAATTCGCCACGGCTGGAGAAGTCTTCCAGATCGAAGAACTCGTCTTCTTCGAGGCGATGAACGGTTTCGACATCGCTCTGGTACGTGTGTGCAGCCGGCGGGATGCGCACATGCTGGCTGTCGCCGAGCGCGTGGGGGAAGTCCCCTTTGAATTCGCCTCCATTGTCCGTCTGCCAGACGAGATCGCGGAGAGAGATTCCGTGGCGATCCAAATGCTGCTGGATGCGAGAGGCGAAGACGGCGCTGGCAGCGGCACTGCGTTTTTCGGCGAAAGACCAGAACAACAGGCCGCTGCGCACATCGCGGGCGGTGTACTGAATCACAGGCAAGTGGAGCCGTTGGGCCTGCGGCCAGTAGTGGGGGATGTCGTCGAGATCCTTGGTATCCGCACTGATCTGTTGAAATAAAGCCCACTGCGCCTTGATGTGAGCCAGGTCCTGTTTGCGCTGGTATTTTCGGCGGCGTTTGTGCATCAGGCCGTGCTCGCGCCAGATGCGTTCCACGGCGGAATGACCAACGGGCAGATCGAACTCGCGGATTAGGCGGCGAGCTCCGAAGGTGGGGAGGGTTTTGCGCAGCTCCAGAAGCTGGGCTTCGATGCGGGAAGGAGTTTTTTGAGACTGATGATGGCGGGCACGGGAGTGCTCGACCAGCCCGGAAGGGCCGTGCTGCTGGAAACGGCGGAGCCACTTGCGGACGGTAGGCACGGTTGCGGCGAAGAACCGCGCCGTGGCTTTGATGCCGCGCTGCTGGGCGCTCTCTACCAGTCGCAGACGATGGTTGTAAGCGTCTCTCATCTCACGCACGAGATCGAAATAGCGAGCCGGGGTGGCCATGGCGGCTGAATTGTACGCGCGCCGCGCCGCCCGGCTCCTCCCCCCTCCGCCGGGCGGCGATCTCTTCCCACCGCTTCGGACTGATGCATTTCAATCTCACTAGGGGGATACGATGTGCCCAGGCTCTCCCAATTCGCGCGGACGTTTGACCGAGTGCGCCGTGCCCCGTATAGTAAGCAATTCAATTTGCCGGGCCGCAACATGCCGAGAGAAATCCCCAAAGCGTACGAACCGCAGGAGTTGGAACAGCGCTGGGCCAAAGCGTGGGTCGAGCAACAATTGTTCCGCGCCGACGCGGACGCGCCGGGGCCCGTCTTCTCGATCGTCATCCCTCCCCCGAATGTGACCGGTTCGCTGCACATCGGCCACATGCTCGAGCATACCGAGATCGACATCCTGACGCGGTGGCGCCGGATGACGGGCTACAACACGCTCTACCTGCCGGGCACCGATCACGCGGCGATCTCGACGCAGCGCGTGGTCGTGCGCATGCTTCACGCCAAAGGCATTGACTACCGGACGCTCGGACGCGAGAAATTTCTTGAGGAAGTGTGGAGATGGAAGGCGGAGGCCGGCGGCACGATTACGCGCCAGATGATGCAGATCGGCGAAAGCTGCGACTGGTCGCGCGAGCGATTCACACTTTCGCCCGAGCTTTCGCGGGCCGTCACCGAAGTTTTCGTGCGCCTCTACGAAGACGGACTCATTTATCGGGGCCACTACATCGTCAATTGGTGCCCGCAGTGTTTGACCGCGCTGAGCGATCTCGAAGTGGTGCACCAGGAGCGGCAGGGCCATCTTTGGCACATCCGGTATCCGCTCACGGACGGCCGCGGGCATATCGTGGTGGCTACGACGCGGCCCGAAACCATGCTGGGCGACACCGCCGTCGCCGTGCATCCGGAAGACGAACGCTATCGCGCGTGGATCGGCAAGACCGTGCGGCTGCCACTGATGAATCGCGAGATCCCGATCATCGCCGATGCCGCCGTGGACCGCGAGTTCGGAACGGGGGCCGTGAAGGTCACGCCCGCGCACGATCCAAACGATTTCGAGATGGGCCGGCGCCACGGTCTTCCTGAAATCGACGTGATGACCGGCGACGCGAAGATGAGCGCGGCGGCGGGGCCGTATGAGGGAATGGACCGCTACGCCGCGAGGAAGAAAATCGTCGCCGACCTCGAAGCGCAAGGTCTGCTCGAACGCGTCGAGCCTCACACGCACGCCGTGGGGACTTGCGATCGCTGCGGAACGGTCGTTGAGCCGCGCGCTTCGATGCAGTGGTTCGTGAAGATGAAGCCATTGGCCGAGCCGGCGATTGCGGCGGTGGAGCGGGGCGGCATTGAGATCGTGCCCGACCAGTGGCGCAAAGTTTATTTCGAGTGGATGCGCAACATTCGCGACTGGTGTATCTCGCGGCAGATCTGGTGGGGGCACCGGATTCCTGCGTGGCACTGCGGCAAGTGCAGGGAAATTACTGTGGCGCGAACGGCGCCGGAGAAGTGTCCGCGGTGCGGCACGCCGCGGCCCGAGCAGGATCCTGACACGCTCGAAACGTGGTTCAGCTCGGCGCTCTGGCCCTTTTCGACGATGGGCTGGCCGGATGAAACGCAGGATTTCAAAACGTACTACCCGACAAGCCTTCTCATCACGGGCTACGACATCTTATTCTTCTGGGTCGCGCGGATGATCATGATGGGCCTCCGATTTACGGGCAAAGTGCCCTTTCGCCGCGTGTCCTTGCACTCGCTGGTGCGGACGGCCGAAGGCCAGAAGATGTCAAAAACGAAAGGCACGGGGCTCGATCCGATTGAACTCAACCAGAAATTCGGCACCGACGCGATGCGCTTCACGCTGGCAAGCATGGCTGCGCCGGGGACCGACATCATTCTCAGCGAAGACCGCATTCTGAGCTGTCGCGCTTTTGCAAACAAGATCTGGAATGCCGCGCGATTTCTTTTTCTAAACTTGGACAAATTTGAGGCGGCGACCGGAATCACGCTCGAAGAGCTCGCGGCCCCGAAGATTCGCGCAGGCGCTCCGTATGCGTCCGGGGGAGAATCGGCGCTGGCCGACCGCTGGATGTTTTCCCGGCTCGCGGCCGTGACCGCGCAGATCAACGAAGCGCTCGAACATTTCCGGTTTCACGAAGCGGCGCACGCGGTGTACCACTTCTTCTGGGACGACTTCTGCGACTGGTACATCGAATGGCTCAAACCGCTGTTGCAGAGCGAAGATCGCGTCCGGGCGGCGGCTGCATGGAAGAATCTCTTTGCAGTGTTTGAATCCTCGCTCAAGCTCTTGCATCCCTTTATGCCGTTCATCACCGAGGAGCTTTGGCACCGATTGCCACAGCGCGAAGGAGTGAAGTCCATCGCGCTGGAGATGTTTCCGGAACCGGGTGAAGAGGCGAAGGATGCCGCGGCCGAGGCGGAGTTTGCGCTGCTCCAGGAAGCGATCGTGGCGGCGCGCAATATTCGCGCGGAGATGAAAGTGGACGCGAAGAAAAAAGTTGCCGCGGATTTCTCTTCGGCGGAAGCTTCCGCCAGAACCCTCGTGGCGGCGCACCGCGAAGCAATTGCGCGCCTGGCCTCGCTTTCGGATTTGCGAATCTGCGAGCCGCCCGGAGCAGGCGAGGTGCGCGAGCCGGCAGCGGACAGCGCGGCGCGTTCGACGGCGCGATTCGATTTGCGAATCGTTCTGCAGGACGCTCCGAGCGGCGAAGAGTTAAACGCGGAGAAAGCCAAACTTCGCAAAGAGCTCACGCGGCTGGCGGCCGACATCGAAGCGAAAGAGAAGCTTCTGGCGAATCCTTCGTTCCGAGGACGCGCGCCGGCGGACGTCATCGCCAAGGCGGAGCAGGCGCTTGCGGAGCGAAAGGCCGAGCACGAAAAGCTTGGCGCGCGGCTCGCGCAACTGGACGGCGGTTCCTGAGGAGCCGCGGCCAGCTGATAACATTTCGTTAGTCGAGCGCCCTCTGAATGCGAGGGCGCCGGATCGCACATCGGACTGCACAACATGCCCCTTCGCCCATTGCCCGGCACAACCGATCGCAAGGTGGACGCTCTGCTCACTTTGCTGGCCGACAACGCCATGATCGTCATCAGCGGCGCGAAGATTGCGCGCGAGATCGGGATGACACGTTCGACGGTCTGGCGATGGATCGAGAAGCTCCGCGCCCTCGGCGTGAAGGTCAAAGGGCACCCGCGCACGGGCTACCAGATCGAACGCGTGCCGGACGTGTTGGCTCCGAAACTCCTGCAGCGGGGGCTGCGGCAATCGGTCTTCGGCCGGCGGATTTACCACTTTTTTAAAATCGATTCCACCAACGCCGTCGCGCTGCGCCTCGGGCACGAGGGCGAACCGCACGGCACGGTGGTCATCGCGGAAGAACAGACCGCCGGGCGAGGCCGGGCGCGGCGCGTCTGGCACTCCGAGAAAACGAGCGGAATCTACCTGACTGTGCTGCTTCGGCCGCCGATGCCGCCGCAGCAAGCGCCGCTGATCACGATGGCGGCGGGACTCGCCGCGCGCGATGCCGTCGCCGAGCTGACCGGCCTGATGCCCGATTTGCGCTGGCCGAACGATCTGCTGATCGGCGGCAAGAAAGCGGCCGGCATCCTCACCGAAATGCACGCGGAACCCGACCGGGTGCATTTCGTGATCCTCGGCGTGGGAATCAACGTGAATCACACACGGATGCCGGAAGAGTTGTCCGAGATCGCCACTTCGCTGCGGATTGAAACCGGGAAGACGTTTTCCCGTGTGGACCTGGTCACGCGGTTGCTGCGCCACCTCGAGAGCTACTACAATCGTTTTGTCGCCGAGGGAGCAGCGCCGATTCTCAGCCGATTTTCCGGCGTTTCGAGCTACGCGCAAGGCAAGCGCGTGAAAATCACGACGGCGCGCGAGACCTACACGGGAACCACCGCGGGGCTCGATCCGAGTGGATTGCTCCGGGTGACGCGCGACGATGGGCAAACGGTCGCGGTCGTTTCCGCAGACGTGGCGGAGGAACGTTGATGCTTCTGGCACTCGATGTCGGCAACACGAACACCGTGCTGGGAGTATTTCGCGATGACAAGCTGATCGCGAACTGGCGCCTCACCACCGCGCGCGACCAGACCGTCGACGAGTGTGGAATTCACACTCGCCAACTTTTCACCTTGGCGCGCATCGACCCCCGCGAGATTCACCGGCGTCATCATCAGTTCGGTGGTCCCGCCGCTCAACGAAACGCTGGAAGGGATGGCCGACCGGTATTTCGGTGTGCGCGCGGTCTTCATCGAGCCGGGCATCGAAACTGGCATGCCCATCCGCTACGACAATCCGCGCGAAGTCGGCGCGGATCGCATCGCCAACAGCGTAGCCGCGATTGCCAAGTACGGGACCCCGTGCATCGTGGTTGATTTCGGGACGACCATCAATTTCGACATCGTTTCCGCCAAGGGTGAATTTCTCGGCGGAGTACTCGCTCCGGGGATTGGAATTTCGTCGGAAGCGATGTTCTCTCACGCGGCTCGATTGTGGCGCGTTGAGATCAAGGATCCCGGCAGAATCATCGGCACGAATACCGCCCAATCCATGCAGGCCGGTTTGTATTACGGCTTCATCGATTTGGTGGACGGCATTCTCGATCGCATCAAGAAAGTTCTCGGCGAAGGGACGCGGGTCATCGCCACCGGCGGACAGGCGCCGCTCATCACTCGGGCCTCGCGCCACACTCAAACGATCGATGAGTTCCTGACGCTCGAAGGGCTGCGCATCTTGTGGGAACGCAATCACGCACACAGATCCGCCGGTGCGCACTCCGGCGGCGCGAGCCAGGCGGGAGCTTCCGAAAGCCCTCCCGGTCGCGCGGCGCGCTCCGCTGAAAAGACGGCGCACTGACGCGGCCCCATGGAACGCTTCAACTATTTCAACTACTACACGGAGATTGAGGAATATTTCTGGCGAAAGCGCGGAGCGCACCTGCTCGTTTCCCCGCTGGACTGGGCAATTGTGGAAACGTGGCAGCAAGCGGGCGTTCCGTTGTCGGCCGTGCTCAAAGGCATCGACCGGGCCTTCGAAAGTTATGCGCGCTCGCGACGCGGCGCCGGTCGGCCGCTAAAGAGTCTGGCGTATTGCGCGAGCGCCGTGTTGGATGCGGCGGCGGAAGAGAAGGAAGCAGCGGCAGGCGCCGGGCCGCAGACGAGGTCCGCCAGGCAAGAGGAAACTTTTTCGCGGGACGAGCTTCGTGGCTATTTTTCGGGCAATCACGAACGATTGCAGCGCGCCGCGGAAAAGTTGGCGCCGGGCCAGCCCGGTCTTGCGGAAAAGTTGAAGGAGACAGCGGCGCGAATCGAAGAGCTGCTGCCCATTCTCGACGCTCCGGGCAACCTCGATCTTGAGGATCTCGAGCGAAGAATGACCGTGCTCGAAGAAAAGCTGACGGCTGCTCTGCTCGCCGCCGTGCCCGAGGAAACGCTGCTTGGCGTGCGGCGCGAACTCGACAGGCAACTTGCCGCCTACCGCGGCAAAATGACCGCCGAGCAACTCCGGCACCTCGAGCAGAAATATATCGAGAAGCGGCTGCGGGAACACTACAACCTCCCGCGCTTGAGTTTGTTCTATTTGCCCGCGCCCGTTGAGTTGAGGCGTGCCCAGGCGAGCCGCGGCTGAGATCGGCCCATCGAGTTCACCCATGAAGAAACCGCATTCACGGCACGTGTCGCATACCGCAGCGCCGAAGGTCGCCCCGTTCGACGTGCGGCTCGAAAAACTCATCTATGGCGGCGAAGCGCTGGCCCACCACGACGGCGCGACGGTCTTCGTCCCGCTGGGGCTGGCAGGCGAGCTCGTGCACGTGGAACCCGTCGAGCAGAAGAAGAAATTCATTCGCGCGCGAATCGCGAAAGTGCTGGAGCCCTCTCCGAACCGGATCGAAGCGCGCTGCCGGCATTTTGGAACGTGCGGGGGATGCCACTACCAAAACCTGGCTTATCCGGAACAAGTTCGCGCCAAGGCGGAGATCCTGCGCGAGACGCTCGGACGGATCGGGCGGGTCAAGTGGGACGGTCCGATTGCAACGCACGGGTTTGCGGAGTTTGCGTATCGCAATCGAGCGCAATGGAAGATTCGCCGCGTGGCTGGGACGTCGCGGATCGGGTATTTTCAAGCCGCAAGCAATGAGCTTTGCCCCGCCGAAGAATGCCCGATCCTTTCACCACGGCTGGAAGAAACATTGCGTGTGCTGGCGAACCTGGTGGCTCGGGGTCAATTGCCGGCAAGCGTCGATGAGATCGAAGCGTTCGTGGACGACAAAGACGAACGGCTGCTGCTCAACGTTTCGATTGCGAAACTGGAAGACGAAGGTAACCTGCCGGAAACGCTTCGCAATTCCCTGCCCGGCCTCGAATCGCTGCTCTTTCTTCAAGAGCGCGGTGCGCGCATGGATTTGCACGGACCGGGCTACATTCATTATTGCGTGGGAGAGCTTGACTACCGCGTCGGGCACCTTTCCTTCTTCCAGACTCACCGGTCGGCGCTGGAAACAATCGTTTCCAGCGTGGTCGGAGACCGGCAAGGCAAGCTGGCTCTGGATTTCTTCGCGGGCGTGGGGCTGTTCAGCGTGCCGCTCGCGCAGCGCTTTGCGCGCGTCGTTGCGGTGGAATCAAGTCCGGCGGCGATGCGCGACCTCGAATTCAACCTTCAGCAAAGCGGCGGCGCTTCGGCCGCGGCAAAGGAGGCGACGGCGGAGGAGTTTCTTCAGAAGTGGCACGACCGGCCGGAGTTCGTGGTGCTCGATCCGCCGCGCGCCGGAGTGCACGAGGCGGCGCTGCAACGATTGCTGAAACTTGCGCCTCTGGAAATCGCCTACCTCTCATGCGACCCGGCCACGCTGGCCCGCGATTTGGCGGCGCTGACGGGGAGCGACGCAGCGCCCGGGCAGTACCGCATCGGTGACGTACAACTATTTGACATTTTCCCCCAAACGTTTCATATGGAGGCTTTGGTGCGGCTCGAACGGCGCACATGAAGCTTCCCTCTCTCTACATCGCGACCTCGCTGGCGGGCGGCATCCTCCTCGCCGATCTATCACTCTTGCAAGCCCACTTCGGCTCGCGCACCTGGATCCTACTCGGTTTTGCATGCCTCGCGGCCGGAGGCTTGCTTGCCCGGCTCGGAAAGTTGTGGCCCTCGTGGGCGGCGGCAATGGCAGCGTGGGTTTTTCTTGGTGGCGCTGCCTCCACCTTAGAGCGAACTGCGGTGCCTTCGGACCAGGTGACGTCCCTGATCGAGCAGGCCCGCATCGAGACCAGTCAGCCGCTGCGCTGGACGGGCCGATTGCGCCAAGACCCGGTGCGCTTGCCGTGGGGACTTCGCTACGACATGGATCTCGAGCAAGTGGAGTCAGCCGGGAAATCCCTGCCGGTGACAGGCGGTCTGCAAATTCAATACTTTCTTGAGCCGGATTCCGATGCACCGCCGAAAGTGCGCGCCGGGGATCGCGTCGAAGCGCTGGTCAAAGCGGGGCTGCCGCACAACTATGCGAATCCGGGCGGCTTCGACTATCGGAGCTACCTGGAACGCCAGCGGATCGAGCTGACGGGATCGCTTCGAGGCGCTGAATTGTTGCAACTGCAGGGCCTGCCTGCGGGTGCTGGCGGACCGGCATTGCGAGTCTGGGATCGAATTGCGCGGGTTCGAGGACATTTGCTGGACACCGTGGACGCGATGCTTGCGGGCTCTCCGGGCCGCGCGGCCGTGGCGCGCGCAATGCTGTTGGGCGATCGAAGTTTCGTGGACCACGAACGCGTCGAGGCGTTTCAGAAAACGGGCGTTTACCACGTCCTGGTCATTGCCGGGCTGCACGTTGGGGCGCTGGCGGCGTTTCTGTTCTGGATTGGCCGGCGACTGCGGCTTCGGCTAGTCGCCACGGTAATGCTGACGGTCACCGCACTCGGAGCATTTGTCTTGATTGTGGAGGACAGGCCGCCGATCCTCCGTGCGGCGCTGATGGCCGCGATTTACTTGCTTGCGCGATTGTGGTTCCGGCGCGTATCGCTCATCAACACCGTTGCGCTTGCGGCGTTCGTGATTCTGGCCTTCCGGCCATCGGAGATCAGCGACCCGAGCTTTTTGCTTTCTTTCCTCGCTGCCGGAACGATTGCCGCGCTTGCTGTGCCGTGGATGCAGCATTCGAGCGAGCCTTATCTTCGTGCGCTCGACCATCTCGATGACGCAAGCCGCGACGCCGGGCACGCGCCGAAACCGGCACAATTCCGCCTCGACGTGCGAGCGGCTTCGCGATGGCTGCTTTCAAAATGGCCGAGGCTCGAAACGCGCGCTACTCAAATTGTCTCGCTTCCCTTCCGTGTGGCATTCCGGGTGTGGGAACTCGCCGTCATAACGATTGCAATTCAGATTGGCCTGATGCCGATGATGGCCAACTACTTTCACCGCATCAGCGTCGTTTCTCCACTGGCCAATATCCCGTGCGTGTTGCTGATCGCCCTCATCGTGCCGTACGGACTGTTCACGCTCGGCGCCGCGGTCATCTGGCCGAGCCTTGGCCGCGCGCTGGGACACCTGCTCAGCGCGATGATTGGCGCGCTCGACGCGATTGTGGACTTTTTTGCGCGGTGGCACGGAGCAAGCTACCGGATTCCAGGCCCGCCCGCGACGGTCCTGGCGGCGTTCTTCGTAGCGGCGATTCTTCTGGCGTGGGCCGTGAGTGTGAGGCGCCGCGCGTGGATTGTTGTCGCGGCGGCGGCGCTGTTCGCGATCGAGATTGTCGTGTGCACCTATCCCTTCGCGCCGCGCCTTGCCCGTGGCGATTTCGAGCTGACTGTGCTCGACGTGGGGCAGGGCGACTCGCTGTTCGCCGCGTTTCCGGGTGGACGAACGATGCTGATCGACGGCGGCGGGATAGTGGGATTTCACCGCGTGGGCGGGGTGCGCACCGGTATTGATATCGGTGAGGACGTCGTGTCGCCGTATCTCTGGTCGCGCGGACTAAAGAGAATCGACGTGGTCGCGCTGACGCATGCGCATGAAGACCACATCGGCGGGCTGACGGCCGTGCTCAACAATTTCACGGTCGGCGAACTCTGGATCGGGCGCGAAGAACAAGTTCCTGCGCTTCACGCGCTGCTCGAACTGGCTGCGGCGCGCGGTGTGCGCGTCGTTCATCAGGCGCAGGGAGCCGGGAGCGATTGGGGCGGCGCGACTTGCAGTGTGCTCTGGCCGGTGCGCGATTCCCCTCCCATCAATGCGAACGACGATTCCATGGTGATGCGCGTGGATGATGGACGGCTCGCCTGGCTGCTGACGGGAGATATCGAGCGGCCCGTCGAAAACGCGCTACTGGCGGACGGCGAGCCGCTCGAAGCCGATTTCTTGAAAGTGCCGCATCACGGCAGCAAAACGTCTTCGACGGAGCCATTTCTCGCAGCGGTGCATCCGCGATACGCGGCGATCTCCGTCGGCGCAAACAATGTGTACGGCCAGCCTGCGCCGGAAGTGACCGGGCGGCTCGCGGCAGACGGCATCGCGATTTATCGCACCGACCGGGACGGCGCGATCACATCGCTCGGCGACGGCCAAACGATTCGCGTGCAGACCTACCGCCATCCATCCCCATAGAAGCCGCATCAACGGCAAGCGACTTGCTGCATTTTGGTGCAGGCGTTAAAATTGGTCTTAATGGGCGCGCTAGAGAGAGACGCTTCCCGGTTTCCCACCCAGCAGGAGATTGACGAAGAATCGAGGCGCATTCGAAGACTGCGCTTGGCCGTCGAACTGGCCCTGAGCGTGATCGCCGCAGGTGAATTGACGTTTCAGGACGTGCAGGATCTGGCGAGCGGCCTTCGGCGGGTCGCGCTGCAACTATTTCCGGACAAGGGAAACGTGTTCGATCTCATCTACGCTCCGCGGATTCGGCGAATGATCGCCGAAGTCTATCGCTTGCACTAATTCAGCCGCGCCAGCGCATCACAATCCACAGCAGAACCATAACGACGGCCATCCCGATGCCCGCCTTGTACTCTCGATTGCTCCGGTAAAGCGACCAGGAAAACGATTGTCCCGCGTTTTGCCCGGAGCGCAGGCGCGGCAGGAACGCGGGCACGCGGGCTGTATACTCGGCAAACGTGGCGCCGTAGAGGGCCGCCAGAGATCGCTCCTCGCGACGCACCGTGAGCGTATAGAAGAAACCGAAATAGGCAAGCAGGAGCGCCGCCGCGATCCAGGATCGCGCCGCGACGCCGAAGCCGATCGCCAGCAACATGCTGCCGATGTAAAGCGGGTTGCGCACGCGAGCGTATGGCCCGGACATCGTGAGTTGCGAGTTCTTCCGGAGATGTCCGGCCGCGACACCCCTGACAAGCAATCCCAACAAGGCAATCGCGGCGCCCGCAGCGAGAGTTAGCGGGGTCGGCCAGGCCAGCCAAAAACAGAGCAGCGCGACCGGGTACCCCACCGGCACGCGCCACCGCACTGCGGAATCGGTCCAAGCGGCCATTCACGCGCTCCAGGATTTTTCGACGGCTTCCATCACTTCCTCGACGCTGATCGCGAGCATGGCGGGCGAAGGATCGCGCCGGCGATCGTAACTGGTTTCCTCCGGGGGCGCGTGGCAAATCACGATTGCCTTGCGCGTGAGTGGACCGGTTTGCGCGGGATCGGTGGCGCCGTACAGGCCGACGACCGGCACGCCAAGCGCCGCAGCCAAGTGAAGGGGCCCGGTATCTCCGCCGACCACGCATCGCGCGCTTGCGAGCAGCGCCATCAACTCCGTAAGCGACGTCTCCAGCAGAACGGGCTGCGAAGGCGCGGCAGCGTCTCGAACGTCGCGCCCCAACTGCTGCTCGCCCGGCCCCGCCGCAATCACAGCGCGCCATCCATGCCGCTTTTCCAGTTGGCGGCAAACCGCAGCGTAGCGCGCGGCGGGCCACGTTTTCGATCCCCATCCCGCCGCCGGGGCCACAATCCAATACTCCCGGACACCTTGCGCAGCAAGACGATCCTTGATCTTGCCGGCCGCGTCGTCCGGCACGCGTAACGGAAATTGCGGTTTCAGCCGGCCGCGCCAGGCCCAAAGCCTCCACCAGGGACAGGTTCTTTTCGACTCGATGCGGGCCGCCGCCTCTCACGCGTTCACTATAGAAAGAAGATGCTCCCCATTCCCGGCAAGATCGCCAATCGAATCCCACGCGGCGCCGTGCCCCGGAAAAATAGGTCAGCAGGGCGGACTTGTAGAGCCCCTGGAAATCTACCGCGGCATCATAACGCGTCGCGCGCAACTGCCGGATGCAAGCGACGACGCGGCCCACCGGACTCGGGTCGAACGGAATCACGCAATTCACCGCGGGGGATCCCTCCAGAAGTGGTGACCACTTGCGCTGGACGACCCAGTCAATTTGCGCCGATGGGAACGCTTCGCGGAGAGCGGCGACGCCGGGCAGCGAATGGAGGATGTCTCCCAGAGAAGAGAGCCGGACGACAAGTATTTTGTCCAGGGCGTCACTCACGATGTTCCAGGCGAAAGCGCTCGATGAGTTTCGAGGCAAGGTCCGCGGGAATTTCGACATACTGGTCTGGCCGGAGGGCGTCGCGAAGAGCTGCCGCCGTGCCGATCACAACAAAATCCACCGAAGCGAGTGCCGCGACCAATTGCGCGCGGGCTTCCGCCGCAAGGAGTCCGGGACCGGCGGAATCCGGAGCGACGCCCGCAATGACGAGCGCGCCGCCCTTCCCCGAGGATCCCAACGCTTCGATCGCGTCGAGACTGACGAGGTCGAAGCGGCCGGCAACGAGAACGATCCGCAGGCCGGCCGCGCGGGCCTCGGCAGCATGCTCGAGCAGTGCTTCCGTCTGCAAGATCTTTTCGCGCGTATTCATGGGGACGCGACTCGCGACCCGCGCTGCACAATCCATTCCACTGCGCCGGTCAAATCCTCCGTGATTGCATCCGGCTGGCGCTGCCACTGGGCGCCGTGGTATTCGAGATCCCCGCGTCCATAGCCCGTCTTCACGAGAATCCCGGATGCTTTCACAGCGTGGGCCATCGCCACATCGGCATAGCGGTCGCCTACGACGAAGGAAGCGGCCAGATCGAGACCATGCTCCCACGCCGCTCGCTCCAGCAACCCAGGAAGCGGCTTGCGGCACGCGCACCCGTCCTCCTTGCGGTGCGGGCAATAATAAAACGCCTCGATTCGGGCGCCCCGAGCGCCCAGATCGGCGAGCAAGCGGCGATGCACTTCCCCCACCAATGCGTCGGGGAAAATTCCACGAGCGACGCCGGATTGATTCGTGATCACGATGACGGGGTAACCCGCCTGATTCAATCGTGCAATTGCGCCTGCGGCAAACGGAAAAATTGTGAGGCGGCTGATGTGATTCAGATAGCCCATCTCTTCGCAAATGGTGCCATCCCGATCCAGAAACACTGCGCTGCGCCCGCCGCGCGACGCCTGCGTCACGAAGTCACCCCCGCGCGACGCCGCGGTTGCTCGATCCACTTTTGCGCGGCCGCAAACACGTGGTCCACTTCGATGTGTGTCATGCAGCGATGATCCACCGGGCATTCTCGTAGGAAACACGGGCTGCAGGACACCGGCTGCCGGATGATTTCCAAGCGTGCGGCCGCGGGGCGTGTGGCGTCCGGATCCGTCGAGCCGTAAAGTCCCACGATGGGAAGGCCTACCGCGCCGGCAACGTGCGTGAGGCCGGAATCATTGCCGATGAAGAGATCGCACGCCGCGAGAAGCGCCGGGATTTCCGCCATCTTGGTTCTTCCCACGAGATCGATCACGGCCCCATCCGCCGCTTGAACAACCGCACGAGCCAATGCCGCCTCAGGCGGAGCACCCAAAAGTATCACTTCTGCGCCGCATTCTGCGCGCAACCGGGAGGCAAGTTTTCCGTAGCGGTCCGGCAGCCAGCAACGCGCCGACCCGAACGCGGCGCCCGGCGCGATCGCGCAGCGCCAGACTCCTGCGCGCGCACCGGCCTCGGCGAGTTTCGCTTCGGCCGCTTCGCGCGCCGCGGGTTCGATGCGCAGCGCGATTTCCACGCGCTCCGGCAATTGCGTAAGCCAACCGATGCGGCGCAGCAACTCTAGATAGTAAAACGATTCGTGCGAGGGTATCTCGCCCTTTGCGGGCACGGCCACGGCGCGCGTCAGCAGGAAACCGCGGGCGTCGCGCGCGTAGCCGATGCGCTCGGAGATGCCGGCGCGCCATGCGATCCAGGCGGCGTCGAAAGCGTTCTGGAACAACACCGCAGCGTCGAATCGCTCGCGGCGCAGCTCGGCTGCAAGGCGTTCGCGGCCGAACACTCCGGCATGCCGACCCGCACGGTCGAAAACAATCAAGCGGCCCGCACGAGCCTGCCCGCGCAGCAGATCCGCGATTCCCGGAATCGCGAGGGTGCACAGTTCGGCATCGGGCCAGCGGGCACGGATCGCATCGAAAGCGGGGATGGACATGACAGCGTCGCCAACCCAATTGGGCGCGCGAACGAGGATCTTCATTGCGCCGCGCCTCCTCGCCGGTGTTCCGCGATGCGGCAGACCGTTTGCCAGAAGCCTTCGGCGTCGCTCAGTTCCAAGTCGATGCGGGCCGCATAAATCGGCAGGCCTTCGAACCGCGCGTCGCGCAAGTTGAAACGTCCTTTTCCGTGCAGACCAGCGCGTCAGCGCCGGCGGCCACTGCGGCGCGATTGAGACTCGAAACGTCGCGCTGTGTGAACCGGTGATGATCGCGGTAGGCCCGCGTGCCGGCGAGCGGCACACCCCAGCGCTGCAAGTCATCGAAAAAAGCGCGAGGATTGCCGATGCCCGCGAAGGCGAAGAAGCGCGCGCGGGACCACTCTTGTTGCGGCAAGCCCACTTTGCGCTGCGGCGCGCGATAGAGGCCTTCCATCGCCGCGCGGGCGTAAAAAAGCGGCGCATTCGTGTAGTGCCTCACCACTGATTCCAGCGCGGGGCTGCGATCCGTGCGCGTGATCAAGATTATGTCGGCGCGGGACAGCGCCGAACGCGGCTCGCGCAACGGCCCGGCGGGAATCAGACGCCCGTTGCCGAAAGGCGCAGTCGCGTCGAGGAGAATGATGTCGGCGTCGCGGCGCAGGCGCAGATGCTGGAATCCATCATCCAGAACGAACCAATTCACGCCGTGGCGCGCGAGGACGCTGCCGCTCGCATAGCGATCTGCGCCGACTCCCAGTTGCGCGCGGCCCGCGAAACGCTCGCCGAGGAGCGCAGCTTCGTCGCTGCGCGGCAGGCCGGCTGTGTCGGTCTGGCCTTTGCTGCGGTAGCCGCGCGTCAGTACGCCGACTCGCAGCCGGCGGCCGCGGCGCGAAGCGCGAGCCAAAGCACGGTCGGAGTCTTACCTGTCCCTCCGGTCGTGAGATTTCCGACGCTGACGACAATTTCATCCAGTTTCTTTCGTGAGAGCCAATTGCGGCGATAAGCGATTGCGCGAAGCCGAACGTAAGCGCCGTAGAGTAAAGAAAAAGGCCAGAGCAGCCACGAAAGAATGGCGGGCGGATTCATGATCCGCCTCGGGCGGCTGTGGTGAGTTCCCGGCCGGATTCCAGCATGGCGACGACGTTGGCGAGAACCTTATCGGTCGCACCGCGATAGCGTTCCACCAACTCGCGCGCGGAAGAGCCCATCTGGCTGCGGCGAGGCACATCGCCGATCAGGACCGTCCACGCCGCAGCAAGTTGCACGGAGTCGCTCACTTGCAGGCCCGCGCCGCATTCCATAAATCGAGATGCGACATCCTTGAAATTTTCCATCGATGGACCGAAAACCGGCGCGCGGCCCACAACCGCAGGCTCGAGAATATTGTGACCACCGGCCGGGACAAGGGAGCCGCCGACGAATACCGCGTCAGCCAAAGCGTACAAGGAGGCAAGCTCGCCGACGCTATCGAGCAGGAAAACGCTGCGGGGCGCGGCGAGCGCGGAATTCGAGTCTCCGTCAAAAAACAATGCGCTGCGGCGTACTACGTCGCGGCCGGAGTTCCTCACCTCCGCTGCGGCGGCGTCGAACTGATCCGGTTTGCGCGGCGCCACGACCAGCAGCGCGGCCGGCCATCGCCTCTCGATTTCGTCGAATGCGGCGAGCACCGGCCATACTTCGCCGGCCAGAACGCTGCCCGCCACGATCAGAGGGCCTCTCTCGGAGGAGCGCATCTCTGCGGCAAGCCAGCGCGAGACTTCGGTTTCGTGCGGAGGAGCAAGATCGTATTTCAGATTGCCGCTGACCACGACGCGCGCTTTCGGCGCGTCCAAATCGAGCAATCGCGCGGCGTCGGCCTCGGACTGCATCAGGTAGATCGAGGCGTCCGCGAGAACCGTTCTCTGAAATTTCCGCAGCACGCCGAGCGTCAAGGAACGCGCGCGAAGAAAACGCTTATGGGAGCGAACGGAAAGGCGGCCGTTCACGAACGCGACGGAAGTGTTCTCCCGGCGGGCCTCGCGCAGAAAATTAGGCCAAATCTCGGTTTCGGCGACGAGGATCAATTCCGGGCGCGCGGCTCGGAGCGCGCGCCGGACCGGGCCGCGCCAATCGAGTGGAAAATAGAACACGGCGCTCGCAAGCGGCATGCGTTCGCGCGCCAGGCGCTGACCGGTGGCCGTCGTCGTCGAAACCACAAGGCGTCGGTCCGGAAACTGCTCTTTCAGGCGCCGCGCCAAAGGCAAAACGGCCAGAACTTCGCCGACGGAAACCGCGTGAATCCAGATCGAATGGCCTTCCGGGGAACGCAGTTCGGGCGGGTAGCCCCAGCCGAACCTCTGGCGCAAAGAACCTAACGATTGTCCACGGCGAAGGCCCGTGAAAAGGAAGTACGGCGACGCCAGCAGCATCCCCAATGCCGTCAGCAAGCTATAAAGGAAATACATACGCTGGGCGGATCGAGTCCCGCCTTGTGGCGTGGCCCCGCCGCCTGCGGCTCCTTCGTGGCGCGTTCCGCGCGAGCATATTATAGTGTCTGGAGCCAAGCCGCGATACCGGGCAACGTTTGCCGGGCTGCGGCATCTGAACTCGCAAGATGCGACAATTTCGCACATCCCTGCTGATTGCGGCCGCGCTGGCCTGCACCTTGCCCGCGTCAGCACAACTGGATCCCGCGAAACTTCCCGCGCAGGACGCCCACGAAAAATTGCTGATCGCGGTAAGTCCGTGGCTCGACGCAGAGCGCTACAAGGACGTCTTCGGCAAGAAGAACCCGTACGAGTCGGGCATTGTGGCCCTCGATGTTTATTTCAAGAACGACGGCGACGAGCCCATCAAAATCGATCTGAGCACGATAGAGCTGATTATCGCCCCACCGGACGACGCCAAGCAGCAGGTCGAGCCACTCAAACCGGAGGATGTGGCCGACCGGGTACTTCTGACGACGAAGAACCCCACCAACTCGCACTACCCGCACTTCCCCATCGGCTCAAAGGGCGGCCGCGATAAGAAGTGGCAAGACCTGTCTGATGCCTTAAAGGCGGCTGGACTCGCCAGCGACGTCCTGGGACCCCACACGACGACGCATGGCTGCATCTACTTCGACATGGACCACCACTTCGAGCTCTTGAACGATTCCGAACTCTATATTCCGGATCTCACCGCCATGGTGAACAATCGCGCGCTGCTCTTTTTCGAGATTGAACTCGCCCCCGCGATGAAACACTGAGGTAACCGGCCGGCGACGGTTCAGTTGGTTCGCCCCGGCCCCACGATCCGCGCACTCCGCTTATTTATCTCCATCGAGATATTCGTCGGGGACATCGTCCTCCGGCAATTCATGCGTCTGAACCTCGCTCTCATCAGCGTCATCGGCGTCTTCCACGCCCTGCACCGCCTCGGCTTCGAAAGCGTTTCCTTCCTCGAGCAGCTCGCCCACGCTCTCCGAACTCGCCCCTTCGAGGTTGGACAATCCCTGCAAATCTCCGGCTAGCTCGCCCGGCCGCGCTTCCCGCAGTTCCGGCGGGAATTCCACCGCGTCCACGCTTTGGCTGTTCCCACGAACCTGCACTGTAATTACGCGGGATCTCTCCTTGCCGGTCGGCCCCATGCGGTGGGTCTTCTTCTTCACGCGCGGCTTCTGCGAAGCAACCTTCTTCTTCGCCGTCTTCTTGTTGTGCATCGCTCTTTTCATGGCGAGCTTCCTCACAGCCGCTTTCTTCGCCGGCGCCGCCTTCTTGCCCGCAAGTCTCTTCGACCTCGTTTTTCCCTTCTTGGGTTTCTTGCTCGTGGCCATGCGGGCAGTTTACCACCGCTTCGTCGCTTCGAGTGCCGCCCGCGCCATTTGCCGCAATCCTCGTCGTCCGCTAGAATCGAGAAGACCTGCGACTCTCCGCCCATCATGCCCCTGCTCGACGACTTGAATCCGCGCCAACGTGAAGCCGTACTTGCGGTCGAAGGACCCGTGCTCGTTCTCGCCGGCGCGGGAACGGGCAAGACGCGCGTGGCCACCTATCGCATCGCCCACTTGATCGCGACCGGCGTGCCCGGAGATTCGATCCTCGCGGTGACGTTCACGAACAAGGCCGCGGAGCAGATGCGCGAGCGCGTCGGCGCGCTGCTCTCGCGCGAAGGAAAGCCGCTCGCCGAGCCGTGGGTCAGCACGTTTCATTCGTTTTGTGCCCGGCTGCTTCGCCGCGAGGCGCCGCGGCTGGGGCTTCCGCGCGACTTCTCCATCTACGACGATGAGGACCAGACGGCAGCGGTGAAACGCGCGCTCGAACAATTGGGGTCTTCCGATTCAGGCGACCGGCCGCGCGGCCTGCTCGAGCGAATCAGCTTCTTTAAGAATCATGCGATTTCGCCAGAGGCGGCCGCGGAAAAAGCGGGCGACGATCGCGACCGCCAGCTCGCCCGCATCTACGCCACCTACGAAAGTATCCTGCGACAGGCGCGCGCTCTTGATTTCGACGACCTTCTGCTGCGCGCCGGACAGGTGCTGCGCGATTTTCCGGACGCGCGCGCCGCATGGACTTCGCGCTTCCGCTACGTCCTCGTGGATGAGTATCAGGACACGAATCCCGTTCAATATGAATTGCTCCGGCTGCTCCTGGGACCGGAAATGAATCTGTTTGTCGTCGGCGACGAAGACCAATCCATTTATGGCTGGCGGGGCGCGGATGTGGGCAACATCCTTCGGTTTGCGGCGGAGTTCCCCGGCGCGCAGGTGATTCGTCTGGAAGACAACTACCGTTCGACGCAAAACATTCTCGATGCGGCCGCGGGCGTCGTGGAGAAGAATCAGAAGCGGCTCGGCAAGAGTCTCAAGGCCACCCGCGGGACGGGGCCCAGCCTGGAGTTTTTCGAGGCGCGCGACGCCAAGGCCGAAGCGGAGTTCGTGGCCGGGCGCGCCTCGGCCTTTCTCGGCGAAGATTCCGGCGAGCACATCGCCGTGTTCTATCGCACGACCGCGCAATCGCGCGCTTTTGAAGAAGCCATGCGCTGGAGCGGCCTGCGGTACCGCATGCTCGGGGGATTCTCTTTTTACCAGCGCGCGGAAGTAAAAGACGTTCTCGCGTACGCTCGGCTCGCGATGCATCCCGAAGACGACATCGCGCTCCTTCGCGTGCTCAATACTCCCCCGCGCGGAATCGGAAAGACCACCGTGGACGCGCTGCGGCAACTCGCGCGCGAACGCGGTCTGCCGCTTTGGGAGGCGATCGCGGCGTACGTCGAGGGAGGCGGAGGGCGCCGTGCGCCGGCTCCTCTCGCAGGCTTCCGGCAATTGATCGAGGAATTGCGCGAGGACGCGGCTCTGCCACCGGCCGATTTCCTGAATCGCGTGCTCGAGCGAAGCGGCTATCTCGAAATGCTTTCGCAGCGGGACACCACCGAAGACTCGATGCGCGTCGAAAACGTTCGCGAGCTGCTCACCGCCGTGACGGAGGGCGCGGAGCGCGGCGAGTCGCTGGCCGATTTTCTCGAACGGGCCGCGCTGATCAGCGACGCCGATTCCTACGACGAGCGCGCTTCGGTGACGCTCTCGACCCTGCATAGCGCAAAGGGCCTGGAATTCGATCACGTCTTTCTCGCGGGTCTCGAGGAAGGCCTGTTCCCCCACAATCGCTCGCTCGACGACCCCGACGACATCGAAGAAGAGCGGCGCCTGTGCTACGTCGGGATGACGCGCGCGCGCAACACCCTGACGCTGACGCGCGCGGTGTATCGCCGCGTTTACGGGAATGAGCGGCTGCAAGGCTCGCTTCCTTCGCGATTCCTCGCGGAAATTCCCGGCGAGCTTATCGCCACGGCCAAAGGTTCCCTCGCCGATGCCGGCGAGACGCGCCGGTACGAGCCCGATCCCGAGTATTCGTATTCAGCGGAAGAGTTCGCGCGGCGTGCGCGCGCGCCATTCCGCGGCGGCGGGCGCGGCGCGGAATCATCCTCCCCGCGCGCGCCGCGCGCTTCACGCGCATCATCTTCGCGCGAGGGCGGCCACCCGCTCATCGGCCAGCGCGTGCGCCATCCGAAGTACGGCGTCGGAACCATCGTTGACGTTGAAGGAGAAGACGAGGATCGCAAATTCAGCGTCCGATTCTCCGACTACGGCACGAAGAAACTTGTGGAGCGCTATGCGCAGCTTAAGTGGGAGTAGCTGTACTGTATCCAAACGGACTTCCCTGCCGGGCTCGGCGCGCGGAAGGGTTGCGCCGCGCCGCGCTAGAAGGTAGAGTTTTGCTTCGCCGCTACTGAGCGGGATGGGTGATGCCGGTGGCCTCCGACCTCTTTCGCGTCAAGAACATTGACCAACTCATCTCCGACGCCGAGCATCCTGACCGCCGGCTGAAGAAGACCCTCGGCTGGATCAGCCTGACCGCGCTCGGCATCGGCGCCATCATCGGCACTGGAATTTTTGTCCTGACGGGAACCGCCGCCGCCGGCGAGGTGGTCGCGGTGCCTTCCGTTCTGAAGGCGCCGTTACTCCAAGTGTTGCTGCACGGCAGACACGCTGCCGGCGTGTCAGGGCGTCCCGGAGCGGGGCCCGCGATTGCGCTTTCCTTTTTTCTGGTGGCGGTTGTCTGCGGGTTTGCCGCACTTTGTTACGCCGAACTCGCTTCCATGATCCCTATCGCCGGAAGCGCGTACACCTACACCTACGCGACGCTGGGCGAGTTGGTAGCCTGGATTATCGGCTGGGATCTGATCCTGGAATATGCCGTGTCGAACATGGCCGTGGCGGTCGGTTTCTCGGCCTATGTCAAGAGCCTGCTGAGCACCTTCGGAATTCACCTCCCGGCTTCGTTGGCGACTCCCGCCTACACTCCCGATGCTGGTTGGCATCTGCATTTTAATATCGTGGGATTCCTGATCGTCATGCTGTTGACGGTACTCCTCGTGATCGGAATCCGCGAGTCGGCGGAAGCCAACAGCGTCATGGTCGGCATCAAACTGATCGCAATTCTGATTTTCATCACGTTCGCGGCGAAATACATTCATCCCGTCAACTGGAAGCCCTTCATGCCCAACGGCTGGCAGGGTGTCTTGACGGGAGGCGCGATTGTCTTCTTCAGTTACATCGGCTTCGACTCTGTTTCGACGGCGGCGGAAGAATGCAAGAATCCGCGGCGTGACCTGCCGTTGGGCATTCTGTCATCCCTGTTCGTCTGCGCGATCCTATACGTGACGGTAGCGATTGTACTCACGGGAATTCAGCCCTTCCGGATCTTTCGCGGCGATGCCGCACCGGTGGCTACCGCGCTGCACAACATCGGCCTGCCGCACATCCAGCAGTGGGTGACGGTAGGCGCACTGATGGGCATGGTGTCATCCCTGTTGGTGTACCAGCTCGGGCAGGCGCGAATTTGGTTTGCCATGTCGCGAGACGGCCTGTTGCCTCGCGCGTTTTCCCGCGTCCATCCGCGATTCCGCACGCCCAACGTCGCGACGTGGGTGGCGGGAATTTTCGTCGGTGTTCCGGCCGGAATTTTCGACATCGGAACGCTTGCGGATCTGTCGAACATCGGTACATTGTTCGCATTCATGCTGGTCTCACTGGCAGTCTTGATCCTGCGCCGGACGCAGCCGGACCGGCCTCGGGGGTTTCGCGTCCCCATGGTGCCGTTTCTGCCGATCCTCTCCCTTTTCTCCTGCCTCTTGCTGATGGCCAGCCTGACGCTGGAGAATTGGATTCGATTTGTTGTTTGGCTGGCGATCGGGCTCGTGATCTATTTCCTTTACAGCCGCAAACGCAGCACCTTGGAGCCTGCCAGGGCGGAGGGCGTTCGATGATGATGCGGATCCGCAAGTGCGCCGCGGTAGTCTGCATGTTCTCCTTGATCGCGCCGGCGACGAGCCTTGCCTGGGGCTCGAATGCGCAGCGGCTGATCGCCAACAAGGCCGTGGACACGCTGCCTCCCGAAATGCAGCCCTTCTTTGACGCGAACCGCGACTTCATTGGGCGGCACGCGTCCGACCCGCTCGACTGGCTCGACAAGAGTCCCGCCACCGAGCAGCCCCATCACTTCATCATGCTCGACAAGTATGGAAAATTTCCGTTTGCGGCGCTTCCGCGCGATTACAAAGCCGCGGTGATCAAGTACGGCAAGGCGAAAGTTGCGGCGAACGGGGTCCTCCCGTGGCAGATCGGCGTTTACAGCGAGAAGCTGACCGACGCGCTGCGCAGTGGGAACTGGGAGCAGGCAAAATTGGCGGCAGCCTGGCTCGCCGGGTACGTTGCGGAGTCCCACGATCCGTTCGACACGACCGAAAATTTCGACGGTAAGATTTCGGGCCAGCCGGGAGTGAATCAGCGTTTCAGTTCCGCCCTGGTGGACAAGTATTCCCTCTTCTTCCCGCTGCGGCCAAACGACGCCACCTTCATCAACGATCCCACCGATCACGCGTTCGAGGCCTGCCTGGATTCTTACGCCTGGCTGGACAACATTCTGCTCGCGGATGCCCGCGCCCGGCGCGGATTGAGCGGATACGGCGACGATTATTACGATCGGTTCTACAATCTTGCAGGCGCCATCGTGATTCGCCAACTTTCCGACGCTGCCACGGACGTAGGCTCCTACTGGATTACTGCGTGGATCAACGCCGGGCGCCCCGCGTTGCCCCCGCGCTAAGCTTCGTTACACCGTGAAACTTCCGCTGAATCTGCTGGCGCTGCCGAAGGCCGAACTCCACGTGCATCTGGAAGGCTCGATTGAGCCTGCCGCAGCCGCACAACTTGCCTCCCGTTACGGCGCGGCAATCTCGGAGCGGGAAGTCACCGAGCGCTACGCACCGGGCGATTTCGCCCGATTTCTTGACGCGTTCAAGTGGGTCACCTCGTTCCTCCGCGCGCCGGAGGACTACGCGCTGGTCGCAGCGCAGCTCGCGGAATCTCTTGTCCGCCAAAATGTTCTGTACGCCGAGGTGACGCTTTCTGCCGGCGTGATGCTGCGTCGCGAACAAGACCCGCTCGCAAACTTTGCCGCCATCCGCAAGGCCGCCTCTAAAGTTCCAGCCATCCGGCTGAACTGGATTTTTGACGCCGTCCGCCAGTTCGGCCCGCAGGCGGCGATGGAAGTGGCTCGCCTCGCGAGTTCCGCGCGGAATGACGGCGTCGTCGCTTTCGGAATGGGTGGAGACGAACTGGCCCTGCCCGCGGAGGACTTTCGCTCCGTCTACGAATTCGCGGCCGCGGAAGGTCTGCACCGCCTCGTACACGCCGGGGAGATTGGCGGCCCCGAAGAAGTGAACGAAGCGGTTGAGTTGCTCGGCGCGGAGCGCATCGGCCACGGGATTGCCGCCATACGAAGCGAGCGCACGATGGATTATTTGGCGGCGCGCGGTGTGACGCTGGAGGTTTGCCCCACGAGCAATCTGCGCACGGGCGCTCTGGCGCGGCAACTCCAAAGAACCGAGGCGCAAGCCTCCGAGCACCCCCTCGCACTTTTCCTGCGGCGGGGCTTGAGCGTCACACTGGGCAGCGACGACCCGGCAATGTTTGACACTACTCTTACGGCGGAGTACGAGCTCGCGCGGACCATGGGCTTGCGTGAGCCCGAACTTCTGGCCCTGGCCGAGGCGGGCTTTTCGGCCGCGTTCTTGTCCGAGGAGGACCGCGCGCGCTTGCTCGGACGCTTTCAACAACGCCGGGCGGCAACGGAGGCGCAAGACTTGGTATAATGAATTCGATGAAAGCACACGTCTGGGTCATGCTAAAAGGCACGGTGCTCGATCCTCAGGGCAAGGCGATTCAAAAGGCCCTCGAATCGCTCGGTTATCAGGATGTGCGGGACGTCCGGCAGGGAAAGTTTTTTGTCGTGGACCTGGACGGATCTACGCGCGACTCTGCTCAGAAACAGATGGAACGCATCGTTCGCGACGTTCTGAGCAATCCAGTCATCGAGGAGTACCGCTTCGAGATCGTTGAGTGAGTTCGCCGGCAACCGGCCCGCCGGTTGCGTATCGCATTGGGAAACGGCTGCGTCCGACCCCGTCGTCACCCTTTCTGATTGTGCTAGTCTGAAACAAGATGTTGGAGACCCTCCGCAGAGGCGCTCCAACCTGATTCCTTGGGAGAACAACCGTGTGCGGAATTGTAGGTTACATCGGCCCGAAGAAAGTAGTGCCCGTAATCATTGACGGCCTTCGCCGGCTCGAATATCGCGGCTACGACTCGGCTGGAGTTGCCGTGGTAGACCAGAGCGGCCATATGAATATCCGGCGCGCTCCGGGCAAACTTCATAACCTCGAGGAAGCTCTCCGCCTTTCCCCGATTGACGGAATTTACGGCGTAGGCCACACGCGATGGGCCACGCACGGCCGCCCCACCGAAGAGAACGCTCACCCGCATCGCGATTGTTCCGGGGACATCGTGGTCGTGCACAACGGAATCATCGAGAACTACGTCGAACTGAAGCAGCAGCTTGAGGCCGAAGGGCACAAGTTCGTCACCGAGACCGATACGGAGGTCATCGCCCACCTCGTCGAAAAACACTCGAACGGCTGCCCGCTCGAAGATGCCGTGCGGAAGACCGTGCGGGAACTGAACGGCGTGTACGCGTTGGCGATCATTTCCACGCGCGACCTCAACAAGATCGTCGCGGCGCGCCTTGGCCCGCCTGCCGTCATTGGCCTGGGACAAAACGAATATTTCGTGGCCAGCGACATCCCGGCCGTGCTCTATCACACGCGCGACGTCTTTTTTCTCGCCGATGGCGATCTCGCCGTATTGACCCCGCAAGGAGTCCGCCTCATCGATTTCGATGGGCGTCCGATCGAGCGTCCCGTGCAGCACGTCACCTGGGACCCGATCATGGCGGAAAAGGGCGGCTTCAAGCATTTCATGCAGAAGGAAATCTTCGAGCAGCCGCGCGCCGTGCGCGACACCCTGCTCGGCCGGATGTCGCTCGATTCCGGGCGCGTCTTCCTGGATGAGATGGACATCACGGAAAAGGAGTTTCAGGAATTCCGCAACGTCAAGATCATCGCCTGCGGCACGAGTTGGCACGCGGCCCTGGCCGGCAAATTCATGATCGAGAAGATGGCGCGCATTCCCGTGGAAGTGGATTACGGCAGCGAATTCCGCTACCGCGACCCCATCGTGGGTCCGCAGTCGCTGGCGATTTGCATCAGCCAGTCCGGGGAGACGGCGGATACGCTCGCGGCGCAGCGCGAAGCTAAGCAAAAAGGCGCGAAGTCGCTGGCCATCTGCAACGTCACGGGGTCGATGGTGACGCGAGAGGCCGCCGGCACCCTGCTGACGCACGCAGGCCCGGAAATCGGCGTCGCCTCGACGAAGGCTTTCACCGCGCAGCTCACCGCTCTGATGTTGATCGGCATCTATCTTGGCCAGGCCCGCGGCCGGCTCAATAGCGAAGCTTCCAAGAAATTGCTCCAGGAATTGACGCGGATGCCCCTTCGCATGGAAGCGATTCTCCAGGGCGACGAGGCCGGCACCTACGAAAGATTGGCGCGGGACTTCTTCCGCTACACCAATTTCCTCTATCTCGGCCGCGGAATACATTATCCGATCGCGCTCGAAGGCGCGCTGAAACTGAAGGAAATCTCCTACATCCACGCCGAAGGATACCCGGCCGGCGAAATGAAGCACGGCCCGAACGCCCTGATTGACCAGAATCTGCCGGTCGTCGTGATCGCCACCCGCGATGAGACCGACCACGAGTCCATGACGCGCTACGAAAAGAGCGTGTCCAACATCAAGGAAGTGAAAGCCCGCGACGGAATCGTCATCTCCATCGTCACCGAGGGCGATCATCTCGCGCGCGAAGCTTCCGACCACTCCGTTGAGATTCCCGCTGCGCCGGAGATCATGACGCCCATTCTGGAAATCATCCCACTGCAACTCCTGGCCTACCACATCGCCGTCCGGCGCGGCTGCGACGTCGACCAGCCTCGCAACCTGGCCAAGTCCGTCACCGTTGAATAGCCGGGGCACTAGCTAACGGGTTGATATACCGGCGCGACGCAGGTAGGATGCGTCCGTGCCAAACTCCGCCACACGCCTGGTCGTTTCGCTGCTGGCCCTGCTCTGTCTCGTCCCTGCTCTCGGGGCGCGCGGGCAAGCTCCCGCCGAGGCCTCCTGGACCCTGAATGCAGTTCAAGTTGCGGGCTCAAGTCGCTTTTCGGACGCGCAGATTCTCGCTGCTACCGGCCTCGAAATCGGCTCTCACGTGGCCATGTCCGATCTGGATAATGCCGCAACGAAGCTGCTGGCGACGGGAGCATTCGGAAAAGTGGGATACAACTACCGAACACGCGGCGACGGGATGGTGGTTACATTTCAGGTCACCGACGCCACACGATTCCTGCCGTGCATTTTCGACAATTTTGTCTGGTTCTCGGATGACCAGCTTTTGCGAACCGTGCAGCGGAGTGTGCCGTTATTCGACGTCTCGATTCCGGAGAATGGGAGTCTAGCTGACGACGTGTCCGCTGCTCTGGACAAGCTCCTCACCGCCAACGGAATCCCGGGAACGGCCAGCTACCTGAAACAGGGAAATCTCGGACAAGCCGCCACGGCTTTTCTATTCCAAGTGCAGGGTTTTGTCCCGACGGTCTCGACGGTTCAATTCACGAACGGACCGCTCGATGCGGCACTCCTCGCAGAGGGAAGCAAGCTTCTCCTGGGAAAGCCGTACTCTCGAACACTGGCGGAGGGCGTTGCGGATAGAACGTTCGCGGTTGTCTATCAAGATCATGGTTATCTGCGCGCGAAATACGCTTCGCCAAAGCTGACGCTTCTCCCCGGAAGCGCTCCTGGGGATCCGGGCGGTGTCGCTCTTGCGTTCACCGTGGATGCGGGAACCCAATTTCATTGGGCAGGCCTGACATGGAGCGGCAATCAAGCGTATTCCGAACAAGTCTTGAATCCGTTGGTCACGCTGAAGCTTGGGGACATTGCCGCCGCGGACAAGATTTCCGACATCTGGGTCGCAGTGCAGGACCTTTACGGTGAGAAAGGATATCTGACGGCCGCTGCGCGGCCAACCCCTGAGTTCGATGAAAGTTCAGCGCGAGTGCAATACTCCGTCGCAATCATCGAAGGTCCTCAATATCGAATGGGAAACCTGAAAGTGGACACGGCGACGGAGGACCTCGCCCGGATACTTCGCGCAGCCTGGGAACTGAAGCCGGGCGACGTTTACAACTCTCAATACGCAAAGATTTATGCGCAGGTGGCAGGAAAGGCCGTCGTTCGCGCCGGGGCGGCGCGCAGCGGACAGCTCAATATCACTCACACGCTTGTCCCGGGGACGCGGACGGTGGATGTAGTTGTAACCTTCTAGTGAAAAACGTCCCGGCACGGAAATAGACACCTTCCGCCTCGGAGTCGCGTAAAATAAGGGCCGTGCACGCCCGACGCCATCTCGTACTCCTCCTTTTTCTGGCGGCATTCTCAATCGTCGCTTCATTCGGCGCGGCAATCCCGTCGCCACAGCAAGTCGCCCTCGCGGGAACGCTGAAGACAATCAAGATCACGGGATCGCAACGCTACACTTCCGACCAAGTTGGGCAGGCGAGCGGACTGAAAATCGGGCAGGCCGTGAATCACGACACGCTGCAAACCGCCGCCGACCAGTTGGCGCAACTCGGTCTTTTCTCCAAGGTCAACTACCGGTTTACGACGTTCCCGGATCACGGCGTGGAGGTTGAATTCTCGCTGGAAGACGCCCCGGCGGTTCCGGTTGACTTCGACAATTTCCCCTGGTTCACCGACGAGGAACTGACGGCGGCCCTGCGGCAATCGGTCTTCCTGTTCGACGGCACGGCGCCGCAGGCTGGCATGATTCTCGATCAGATGACCGCCGCGCTTCAGGCCCTGCTTCCCTCGCGCGGTGTTCAAGGGACAGTGGAGCACACGCTGATTACGGAACCCGTCGGCGAAGGCATGATGATGCAATTTCACGTCGAAGGCGCGACCCTGCCGGTCGAATCCGTTCAATTTGGCGATGCTTTGGCGTCGGATTCAGAGAAGCTTCGCGATCGGCTCTCGGACATTCTGGGGAAGCCCTTTTCCCGCTACATGCTCGAAGTGTTTGAGAGCGAGCAAGTCGCGCCGCTCTACCTCGCGGCGGGGCATCTTCATGCCAAGTTCGCGCAGCCAATTCCCCGTTTTACGGGTGATCCGAACGGCCCTCCTCCCAAGAGTCTTGTCGTGATTTTCCCGATCGAGCCCGGGCCGCTGTATCACTGGGGCGGAGCGCAGTGGACCGGGAACACCGTGCTCGACGCCGCCTCGCTGAACGAATTGATCGGTTTGAAACCGGGTGACGCCGCGGACGGGATGCAGATTGCGGGCGCCTGGCAACGCATCCAGGACGCCTACGGGCACGATGGCAGACTGGACGCGAAGCTCACGCCGGTGGAGACATTTGATGAGGCGGGCGCCCGCGTGTCCTACACCATTTCCGTAGACGAAGGGCCGCTCTATCGTATGGGTGATCTCATTATCACCGGCCTCTCTCTGGACGGGGAGAACCGGGTCCGGGCGGCATGGCGAATGCTGCCGGCGCAAATCTTCGATGCCGCGTACTGCGACCAATTCCTCGACAAACTCCAGAAACCCACGCGAGAGATCTTCGGTGATTTGCCGATTCACTACAACGAGGTCGGACACTACGTGAGAAAAGACCCGGACAAGCACATCGCCGACCTCCTGCTGGATTTCAAGTAGCCCAAGGAGCATTCCCTCCCCGGGTGGGTCGCGGCGTTCCCATCGGGATCCAAGCGGATTCCGGGAACATTGCACCTCGCGCGAGCTGCTGAAACTCCCGCGTGCGCGCTTCCCCGTTCGATGTGAAATCAGGTTACAATGCCCGGACGATGAAAACGCGCTCACTTGGTTTTGTGGCCCTGAGTCTTTTTCTTTCTGCGACTCTTCTCGCGCAGCAACCCGCTCAACAGCCTGCTCCACAGCCTCCTGCGGCACCGGCGCCTTCGACGCCGCAGCCGGCGGCACAGCCCCCGGCTCCAAGCACGGCTCCGACTCCCGCGCCCGCACCGGCGCAGCAGCCTTCGCAACCGGCCCCGCAGCCACCGGCTCCGAGCGCGGCTCCGGCTCCCGCATCAGAACCGGCGCAGCCACCTTCGCAACCCGGCCCGGCTGCGCAGCCACCGCCGAAAGACGCGCAGACCCCAGGCCAGACGCCGCCCAAGCCGGCGCCGCATGCGCAGCAAACGCCTCCTCCGCCGAAGCCGCCCGATCCTGACGCCGAGCTCGAACGGGCGGTCCAGGATGCGGACAACGACAGCGCCAAGATCGTGCGCAACCTCGAAGATTATCTGAAGCGCTTCCCCGACTCGCCCCGGAAGGTGGACATTTACCGCGCCATTGTGGAATCTGCGGATCAGATGCGCGACTCGGCGACGGCCCTCGAATACGCCGAGCGACTCATCGCTCTCGACCCGAACGACGCGGAAATGATGATGCAGGCATCCCTCATGCTCGAACAAAAGGGCGATGAGGAGAGTTTGAAGCGCGCGGTGGACTATGCTTCGCGCGTCCTCGATCAAATTCAGAAGGCGAATCCCGCCGAACGCTCCCCGCGCATGTCCCAGGACGAATGGGAAGCCAGCCGGAAGCGCGCCGAGATGTCCATTTACATCTTGCGCGGGCATTTGGAAATGGACCTAAAGGATTACGACGACGCTCAGAAAGATTTCACCGGAAGCATGCAGTTGTACCCCAATCCCGAAGCCGCGCTGGATATGGGGGAGGTTGCCGAACTGCTCCACCGGCCCGACGACGCCATAAAGTTTTATGCGGATGCATTCGTCCTGCCGGATCAAGAAGGCGCGAACGTGGACCGCGCCGAAATCCGTCGAAAGCTGGGCAATCTGTGGCGCGAACGGCATGGGAGCGAAGTGGGTCTGGGCGAGCGGCTGCTGCAGGCCTACGACGAGACGCTCGCCGTCGCCGCCAAACCCGAGGCCCAGCCCGTGCCCAACAAGGGAATCAAGGATCCGCTCGCGTTTGTGCTGCGGCGCCCGGACGGCTCGGCTCCATTCCAGATGAGCGATTTAAAGGGGAAAACCATCGTGCTCACGTTCTGGGCGACGTGGTGCACGCCGTGCCGCGAGCTCGATCCCCTGCTGGCGCAGGTCTTGCAGGAATACGTCGGGCGCAACGACCTGGCATTCCTCACCTTGAACACGGATGAGGATGAATCCCGCGTCGTGCCGTTCCTTCAGCGGCAGCACATCCCGGGTACGGTGCTCTTCGCCGACGGCCTCGACGATTTCTACAAAGTTCAATCTCTTCCGACGCTGGTGATTCTGGACCGTACCGGCAAGGTTTCCTATCGCGCCGAAGGTTTCGATCCGGATACGATTGTGTCCGAGTTGAAAGACGCCATCCAGCGCACGCTCGCGTCATCACCTTAGTTTCCGAACAGAATTAGCGCAGACGGCGGCTCTGAAAAGGGCCGCGGCAAGGAAGCGTTCAGGCCTGAACGCCGCGCGGGTACCGGCGCGCAACTTCGGCCGCCGCGCGCACGGTATTGACGTGGATCCGCACTGTGTCGTCCACGCGGCGGGCGTAGCCGCCTGCCAAGGTGCTCATGACGGGGACGCCGAGCCTGCGCGCGTGCTCGAAAACCAGACGATCGCGGCGTTCCAATCCTTCAATCGTCAGCCCCAAACCGCCGAGCTGGTCTTCGCGGTAAGGGTCCGCGCCGCCGATATAGCACAACAGGTCCGGATGAAGCGTATGGAGAGAGCGTACCAGTCCGGCTTCGAGGCGCGAAAGATACTCGGCGTCGCTCGTGCCGTCCGCCAGACCAATGTCGAGATCCGAGATCTCTTTCGGGACCGGGTAATTGTTCTCCTGATGAATCGAAAGCGTGAAGACGCTAGGGTCCTTCCTGAAAATCGCGGCGGTGCCGTTCCCTTGATGCACATCCGTATCCACGACCATGGCCGTCTTGATGGCGCCATCGGCCTGCAACCGGCGAATCGCCACGGCCACATCGTGAATCATGCAGAAGCCTTCGCCATGCCCCGGGTAGGCGTGGTGAAATCCGCCGCTCAAATTCACTGCGGCGCCATCCGCGAGCGCATGCCGGCCCGCGAGAATCGAGCCGCCCGCGGAAAGCCAGAACGCTTCCACGGTCTCCGGTGAATAGGGAATCTCCACTCGCAGGCGCTCGGAAAGCGTCAGCGTATCGTTCTTCAGTTTTCCAACCCAGTCGGCCGTGTGAACCAGAAGGACGTCTTCGTCTGCGGCGGGCACGGGCGCGACGATCTCTTCCGGCGCCGCCAGGCCTTCCGCAAGCAACGCGTCACGTATCAGCCGGTACTTCTGCGAAGGAAATATATGCGCGCCAAGGTGCAGGTCGAAGTGTTCGTGATAGACGATACGGAACGGCAGGATCGGGGTCACGAGGTCAGTTGTCGCGATCGAGAATGAAATCGGGCACGGCCTGCAACGCCCGGCCGAAATCGCCGGTGGCGCTTCCATTCAGGCAGGCCTTGGCGCGAAGGGCGTAATCGCGAGCGAGTTGCCGGGCGCGATCGAGCGCGCCCGATTCCCGCACGAGCTGCGTAATCTCTTCAGGACGCACGCTGGCGAAGCCGCCTTCCTCGAGCACTTTGGCAACCAGGCGGCGCGCCTCCGAATGGCCGTTGTCAAGCGCGTAGATCAGCGGGAGCGTGACCTTGCCTTCTTTCAGGTCGCTCAAGACCGGCTTGCCGAGCCGCTCCAGAGATGCCGTGAAATCCAGCAGATCGTCCACGAGCTGGAAGGCGAGCCCGGAGTAGCGGCCGTAATCCGCCAGCGCCTGTTCTCCCCCATCGTCGAGACCGCCCAGCACCGCGCCGAGCCGCGCGCAGCCGCTGAAGAGGCAGGCCGTCTTGCGCGCCGAGAGCTCGAGTGCATCCGTTTCGGTCAAATCCATGCGGCCGAGCTTGGCAAGCTGCAGCAGCTCGCCTTCGACCATGTTCTGCGTCAGCTCGATGAGGATGTCGAGGACCTTGAAATTGCGCTCGCCGAGCGCCAGTTGAAACGCCTGCATGTACAGCCAGTCCCCGGCGAGCACGCTGCGATGATTTCCCCAGCGGGAATTGGCCGATGGACGTCCCCGCCGCGTGTCCGCGCCGTCGATCACGTCGTCGTGAACCAGCGTGGCGCTATGAATCAACTCCACGACCGCGCTAAGCCGGACGGCGCCGGTTCCGTGGTAACCCGCATAGCCCGCTGAAAGCAGCAGCAGCGCCGGCCGCAGCCGTTTGCCTCCGCTGCCCAACAGGCAACCTGCAATCTCCGAGACAGGGACCGGCGCTGTGCCGCTCTGCAGGGCAAGCTCCTGCTCGACTCGGACCAGATCGTCCCGGACGAGATCGAAGATTTCCTTTGTGGTCAGAACGGCTATGGCTCCCTCCCCCGCACGCTTTGGGGCCTGCTGCCGGAGGCCTCGACGAGGCCGAAAAAACGAAAGAAGTTCGCGGCAGTGGCCGCCGCAACTTCGTCAGGGCCCAAGTTTCTCACAGTTGCCAGCGTTCTTGCTACCTCCGCGACGTACGCGGGCTCGTTGCGCCGCCCGCGATGCGGCTGCGGCGCCAGATAGGGGCAATCGGTTTCGATGAGCAGACGGTCGAGCGGGACCTCTCGCGCAACATCACGTAGGCCTTGCGCCTTGGGATACGTCGCGTTGCCCGCGAACGATACCAGGAAATCCAGATCCAATCCGCGGCGCGCTTCCGCCAGAGTCCCGCTAAAACAGTGAAGTATCCCGCCGAGCCCCGACGAGCGCCAGTCTGATTCGAGAATTCGCAAGCAGTCGTCCCAGGCTTCGCGACAATGGATGATAACGGGCCGCTTGGCCGCCCGGGCCAGTTCGAGTTGCCGGCGAAACGCCCTCGCCTGGACCTCGCGCGGAGAGTGGTCGTAGTGATAGTCGAGGCCAATCTCTCCCCAGGCGAGCACGCGGGGCTCGCTCATCCATTCTGCGAGCGTTGCGAAATCAGCTTCGCTGAAATTCTTGGCGTCGTGTGGATGGATGCCGGCGGCGGCGTAGATCCAATCGTGCTGCGCGGAAAGTCGTAGCGCGCCGCGAATCTCATCAAGCGTGCCTCCGGTGCCCACCGTCAGCAGCGCGCGAACGCCGGCCTCTTGAGCGCGGCGAAGCGTTGCGTCGCGATCGGCGCCGAAATCGGAGGAATCGAGATGTGCGTGTGAGTCAACCAGTACCAATAGTGTTCCTGAGACCTCAGAGTTCGCGCTGGAGCGGCATCAATCTGACGATCGCGCCAGTCGATCCCTTCGCTCCCCGCTTATTTGCTTCCGCGCCTCTTTGCCACTCTCTCTCTGTGGCCTCTGTGTTCTCTGTGGTTCGTCTTCTCTTCTCTCGCCCTACTTCAGCCGCGAGCCGACCGGCACGTCCTCGAGAAAGCCCGCAAGCACGGGCGAGCCATCGGGTCCGCTGGAACCGGCCAGGATCATGCCGTTCGATTCGACTCCGCGCAGCTTGCGCGGCTGGAGATTCGTCACCACGATGACCTTGCGCCCGACGAGCTTTTCCGCTTCGTACACCGTGGCGATGCCCGCGACGATTTGCCGCACTTCGTCGCCGATATTCACCATGAGCTTGAGGAGCTTGTCGGCATTCGGCACTTTTTCCGCCGATTCAATCTGGCCGACGCGCATCTCGACCTTTGTGAAATCGTCGATCGTGATCTTCGCCGGCAGTGTCGCGGGAGGTGTCGCGGGCGCTGCGCCTGCTGGTGCCGGCTGACCCGGAGTCGCCGCCGGAGTCGTGGCAGCGGGCGCCTCGCCTGGTTTCGTTGGTCCCTGTTCCATGGCTTCTATCCTTTCGATTGCTTCGGCTTTGTCTACGCGCGGGAATATCGGCTCGATCTTGCCGATTCGCGTCCCCGGCTTGAGCTGCCCCCAATCGAGGGACTCCAGATTGGGCGCATCGAGATTACCGGACATCCCAAGTTGCCGCCAGATCGCCTGCGTGGCCGCCGGCAGGACCGGATGCGCAAGTTTTGCGACGATGCGCACGCAATCCGCCGCGACGTAGAGTACGTGCTCGAGGCGTTTGCGATCCGCTGGATTTTCCACCAATACCCAAGGCTTTTCGTCACTCAGAAATTTATCGCACACCGCAACGAGCGACCAAAGCTTCTCAAGCGCGCGCGAGAAATTGAACTGGTCATAAGCGAGCCCCACATCGCGCAACACTTCGAGCGCTTCTTTGGCCACGCCGCCGGACACAGAGTCGAGCAGCGCCTGCTCATCGGGGTTCTCTCCCGCGGGCTTCGGAGGAATTGCGCTGCCGCAATATTTTTCGATCATCGTCAGCGTGCGGCTCGCGAGATTCCCGAGCCCGTTCGCGAGATCCCCGTTGTACCGCGTGACGAGCGCGTCGTAACTGAAATTGCCGTCCTGCCCAAACACCGTCTCCCGCAGCAGGTAATACCGCAGCGCGTCCATCCCCAGCACATTCACGATCGGCAGCGGCGCGACGACATTCCCCTTAGACTTGCTCATCTTCGCGGCGTCGATCAGGAACCACCCATGCGCCCAGATTTGCTTCGGTAGCGGCACTCCCGCGGCCATCAGAAACGCCGGCCAATACACCGCGTGAAAGCGAATAATGTCCTTGCCGACCAGGTGCACATTTGCCGGCCAAAAGCCGCGCTGCTCGTATTCGGGTCCGCCGACCGCGCTGAGATAAGCCGTGAGCGCGTCGAACCAAACGTAAAACACGTGAGGCTCCTCGCCCGGCACGGGGATGCCCCAACGGATCGTCGTCCGCGTGATGCTCAGGTCTCTGAGTCCGCCCTGGACGAAACTGACGATTTCATTGCGCCGCGATTCGGGCTGGATGAATTCCGGATGTTGATTGTAAAAATCCAGCAGCGGCTTCTGAAACGCCGATAATTTGAAAAAGTAATTCTCTTCGGTCACCGTTTCCGTGGGGCGCCCGCAATCCGGGCACGAGTCGCCCGGCTTGGCTTCCGTGACGAACGCGTTGTCGAAAATGCAGTATTGCCCTGTGTAGTGGCCCTTATAAACAAATCCGTTCTCGCGGCACAACCGGAACAGCCACTGCACGGTGCGTACGTGCTCGAGGTCCGTGGTGCGAATGAATTCATCCGCGGCGAGGCCGAGTTTGTCCCACAGCGCGTGCCACTCATCCGCCATTCGCGCGACGAATTCCGACTCCGGAACGCCGGCTCTCTTTGCAGCGCGTTCCACGTTCACGCCGTGCTCGTCCGTGCCGGTCGTCATCACGACTTCGTAGCCGCACATGCGTTTGTAACGCCGCACGGTGTCCGCCACGATCGTCGTGTAGGTATGGCCGACGTGCGGCAAGCCGTTCGTGTAGTAAATCGGCGTCGTGAGGTAGAACTTCGGCTTGCCCGCCGGTTGGGGTGGCTTTGTGGGATTCGCGCTCATCGGTGGATCCTGCCTGCCGCCTGCCTGCCCGCAGGCAGGGCAGGTTGGAGACGCTCGCACAGTTCACCGAGAACGGGTTCACCGTGAACGGTCCGCCGCGCGAGCGCAGCCTAAACATTCGATACTAAGCGCCGCGTCCGGGACTGTCAAATCCGCGCAGCACGCGTCCGCGCGCGGCGAACGGCATCCCACAATTCAGTTGAAGCCCAAACGAGCCGATGCTGTTGCGACGGGAGCGCGATATCATTAGTGGTAGCGAGATCGCGAATTGAAACCAGACTTTGCCCAATACGGATTCATTCATCAAGAAAGCCTGATCATGGCGTATATCGGCGGCTCGCAAGCGCACGGGGCCAAACTGGGTGCGACCGACGACACCGACTGGTATGGACTATACATTCCGCCACCTAATAAAGTTCTCGGGCTCGACCGCGAGGAGCATTTCGTCTTCACGACCGGAGGAAAAGTCGGAGGAAACGGCCCACTCGATGTGGACGTCTGCCTGTATACCCTGATGAAGTGGGCAGGTCTTGCCGTCAAGGGCAATCCATCAGCTCTGCATTTCTTATTCGCGCCACTAGAGTTCACGACTGATACGTGGGACCACGTCGCCGCTCGGTCTAATCTGTTCCTGGCGAAGGGGCATGTGAAGCCGTTCCTCGGTTTTGCAGATGATCAAATGAAACGATTGCTGGGACAGAAAGGACAGAAGAACGTTCACCGCGCCGAATTAGAGGCACAACATGGATATGACACCAAGTACGCCATGCATGTCATTCGTCTATACGGGGAGGCGAAAGAGTTGATGGAAGACGGCCGCATCACGCTCCCGAGACCAAATCGCAGCGAGTTGATCAAAATCCGTCGAGGCAAGCATTCTCTTGCCGAAATTAAAGAGCTTGGCGCGCAACTTGAATCAGAAGCACTGGCTGCTCAAGCAACTTCGCCCCTTCCAGATCAGGTGGACAGAGATGCGATCAGTCGGCTGCTGGCCGATGTTCACCTTCGATTCTGGCGCGCATCACGACCTTAAAACATCCCCGAGAAGCGCTACACCACTTCTGTCTTAACACACGCAGGCTTTCGTGCCCGATTAACGCGCTCGTCTGAAACTGGTGCATCATCCGCGACCGACGCGAATCGCGCATCGCGCGCGTGATTCCACGGAACTGACAACTGCGATCGGTGTACAATCCCCCGCAATGGCGGAGGACGATTTGCCCGTGGCCTGCGCCCCCTCCGCTTTCCCTTATCGGCTATTCCTTTCTAGCCGCCGCCCCTCTATGGGAGGAAGGGCGGAGTTTTCAATCGCGAGATCGGGTCTCGCCATTTCGCGCGTTGCGGCAAAAGGAGAAATAAGGATGAGAACGCTAAAGCCCTTGATCCTGCTCGCCATGCTGTTATCCGCCACTGGCCGCGCTCAGACAACTGCACCGGCGAGGGGACGCAGAACCGTCTCCGAGAGGCTTGTCGCTCACCTCGACGCCTCCACCTTCGTGCACGGGACTCTTGTCGTCAGCCCGGACAGCCGCCGGGTGGCCTATGTGGCCAAAGCTGGGGCGAAGGAGTTTGTCGTCGTGGATGGCAAAGAGGAGAAACACTACGATGGCATTGGTGCGGGGAGTCTCCTCTTCAGCCCGGACAGCCGACGGGTGGCTTATACGGCCAAAGTTGGCGAGAAGTGGATTGTCGTGGTGGATGGCAAAGAGGAGAAACACTACGACGACACGGGGGATCTCATCTTCAGCCCCGACAGCCAGCGGGTGGCTTATGCGGCCCAGGAGGGCGAGAAGTGGATTGTCGTGGTGGATGGCAAAGAGGAGAAACCCTACGATGGCATCGTCGAGCCGGGAATCACCTTCAGCCCGGACAGCCGCCGCGTGGCCTATGTGGCGGGAGTTGGCGCGAAGCAGTTTGTCGTGGTGGACGGCAAAGAGGAGAAACCCTACGATGGCATTGGCAAGGGTAGTCTCGTCTTCAGCCCAGACAGCGGGCGGGTGGCTTATGGGGCCGGAGTTGGCGGCAAGCAGTTTGTCGTGGTGGATGGCAAAGCGGAGAAACCCTACGAAGGCATTGGCGAGGGGAGTCTCCTCTTCAGCCCGGATAGCCGCCGGGTGGCTTATTGGGCCAAAGTTGGCGAACAGTGGTTTGTCGTCGTGGATGGCAAAGAGGAGAAACCCTACGATGGCATTGGCGGGGGGAGTCTCCTCTTCAGCCCGGATAGCCGCCGGGTGGCTTATTGGGCCAAAGTTGGCGAACAGTGGTTTGTCGTCGTGGATGGCAAAGAGGAGAAACCCTACGATGGCATTGGCGGGGGGAGTCTCCTCTTCAGCCCGGACAGCCGCCGGGTGGCTTATGTGGCCGTAGTCGGCGGGAAGCAGTTTGTCGTGGTGGATGGCAAAGAGGAGAGACCCTATGACGCCATCCTTGAGGGGACTCCCCTCTTCAGCCCGGACAGCCAGCGGGTGGCTTATGCGGCCCAGGAGGGCGAGAAGTGGATTGTCGTGGTGGATGGCAAAGAGGAGAAACCCTACGATGGCATCGCCGAGGGTCCCCTCTTCAGCCCGGACAGCCGGCGGGTGGCTTATACGGCCAAAGTTGGCGAGAAGTGGATTGTTGTGGTGGATGGCAAAGAGGAGAAACCCTACGACGACATGGGGGGTCTCATCTTCAGCCCGGACAGTCGGCGGGTGGCTTATCGGGCCAAAGTTGGCGAAAAGTCGTTCGTCGTCGTGGATGGCAACGAGGGCAAGCCATACGACGGTTTCACGGAAGGAACGAAAATAGCTTTCGATTCTGGCAGTGCTCTTCATTACCTCGCTCAAGAAAACACCGCAAAGGACGGCAAGGGTTACGACGTTTATCTCGTCGAGGAAACGCTCGACTGAAGCACGAGCAGCGCGCCTCGCCGAGATCTCCTTTCTTTCTCAAGCGCAGCTCGACGAGGTCTCGCTGCGCTTGAATCAACGTCCGAGAAAAACTTTAGGCTTTGAAACTCCTGCGAGTAAACTGCAAGCAAGTGTTGCGTCGATCATCTGAGCCGGCAGCAGTAACCGGAAATTGACCCACCATCCGCGACCGGCGGCCTTTGAATGCCTCAGCCGCGTGCCCTATAATCGGAGACTCATTTCTTCGATGGAGACCCGTGTATCACATCCTTGAAGCGCGCGTCCGTGCCGCGTTGCGCGAATTCATCAAGCGCCGCTATTCCCTTGACCTCCCGCAGAGCGGGATCACCGAGCGGCCTCCGAAGATCGAAATGGGCGAGCTCGCGTCGCCCGTCGCCTTCGAGCTGGCGAAGCGTCTGAAACGAGCGCCGCGCCAGATCGCTCAGGAGATCGCCGCTGAAATCGGCCCGATCGATGGCGTCGAACGCGTGGAACTCGCGGGCGGCGGCTACCTGAATTTCTTTCTTGCGCGGGCGCCGTTTTTTGCTGCGGCCCTCGCGGAATCGCGCGGCGAGCGGCCCGTTACCGCTCGCCGATGCGCCCAAAGCCATCGTCGAGCACACCAACATCAATCCCAACAAGGCCGCGCACATCGGCCATCTGAGAAACGCGGCGCTTGGCGACACCTTCGTGCGCCTTCTGCGCTACTCCGGCCGACGCGTCGAAGTGCAAAATTACATCGACAACACCGGGGTGCAAGTGGCCGACGTCGTCGTCGGCTTCCAGCAGCTTGAGAAGAAATCCGCCGCGGAAGTTCGCGCCATGGCCGAAGCGCCGCGATTCGATTACGCCTGCTGGGACCTTTACGCGCGCGTAACGCAATTCTTCGAGGAAGACAAGACGCGGCTGGCCCTGCGCGGCCAGGCGCTGAAGGAAATTGAAGCGGGCCACGGCGCCGCGGCGGAAATTGCCGAGACGGTTTCGGTCGCGATCGTTCGGTGTCACCTGCGCACGATGTTGCGCCTCGGAATCGAATACGATCTTCTGCCTCGCGAAAGCGAAATCCTTCATTTGAATTTCTGGGAAGCGGCCTTCGCGCAATTGAAGAAGCGCGAGGCGATCCATCTCGCGACGGATGGGAAGAACGCCGGCTGCTGGGTGATGCGCACGGGCGAGTCGGGAGAAGCCGAAGATTCCGACGATGACGCCAAGATTATTGTGCGCTCAAACGGCACCGTCACCTACGTCGGGAAGGACATCGCTTACCAGCTCTGGAAATTCGGTCTTCTCGGCCGCGATTTTCATTATCGGCGGTTTGACACCTATGCGGACGGCCGCACGCTTTGGGTGACGACCTCCGGCGGCGACGATTCGCACGCGCCCGCGTTCGGCCGCGCCAGCGAAGTCTTCAACGTGATTGACGCGCGGCAGGCGTATTTGCAGCGCGTCGTTGTCGCGGGCCTGCGCGCGCTGGGCTTCAACGCCGAGGCCGATCGCTCGACGCATTTTTCCTATGAGATTGTCGCGTTGTCGCCGCGCTGCGCCGCCGAGATGGGCTACACCCTCTCCGAAGCGGAGAGCAAGCGGCCTTACGTCGAAGTGAGCGGCCGCAAGGGGCACGGCGTCAAGGCCGACGATTTGCTTGATCGTCTCGAGGCCGCCGCTCGCGCCGAAGTGGACATGCGGCACCCCTCGGCGAGCGAGGCGGAACGCGCGCAAATTGCCCATGCGATTGCCATCGGCGCGCTGCGCTATTTTCTGCTTCGCTTCACGCGCTCGGCCGTCATCGCCTTCGATTTTAAGGACGCTCTGAGCTTCGAGGGCGAGACGGGACCCTATTGCCAGTACGCCCTGGTTCGCATCCGCAATATTTTCCGCAAGCTGCGCGAGCAGGAGCCCGGTGCCGATCCCGCAGCGAAGCTGCCCGGTAAAGCTGCGGCGCGATGGCTCGCCGCGCCCGAGGGGAACGATCTCTGGGAATTGGCGGTGCTGGCAAGCTCGCTCGGCGCGCAAGTCGAAGCGGCCGTGGCGGCGCAGGAGCCGGCGTTCATCGCGAAGTACGCGTTTCAACTCGCGCAAGCCTTCAATCTTTTCTACCACAAGCATCACATTCTTTCGGAGGAGGACGCCGCCAGGAAGACGTTTCTGCTGCAACTTGCGGCGCTGGTGGAGCGCCAACTCGTAGTTGCGCTGGACTTGCTGGGGATTGAAGCTCCGGAGCGAATGTAACACGCCGATTGCCGCTCACGGCGCGTCCGCCCTCTCCAAGCGCGAAAAAAAAGGCCGGATCTTCGTCCGGCCTTTCACTATATCTCTACGCCTTGACTTAGCGCGCGAGTCAATTCCCTCTCATCCGCGCCCGGCCCCAAGCTGCATCGCCAATTCGACGCACGTGCGCACGGCGACGCCGGTCGCGCCCTTCGCGCTCCACGGCTTGGCCTCCGTCAACCAAGCGGTGCCCGCGATATCGAGGTGCACCCACGGCGTTTCAGCCGTGAATTCCCGCAAGAATGCGGCGGCCGTGCTCGCCCCGCCGCCTTTGCCGCTGCCGACGTTCTGAATGTCCGCGATCGTGCTCTTGATCATTTCCCGGTACTCGTCGTCGAGCGGCATCGGCCACATCTTTTCCCCGGCCGTGCGCGAAGCCGCCAGCACCTGCTCGGTGAATTTCGGATCCGAGCCGAAGACGCCGGTATTGACGTTCGCGAGCGCCGTGACAATTGCCCCCGTGAGCGTGGCCGCATCCACCAGATGCGTGCATCCGAGTTGCCGCGCGTAGTACAAACCATCGGAGAGGATGAGCCGCCCCTCGGCATCGGTGTTGATGACCTCGATGGATTTGCCGGACATCGCGATCTGAACGTCGCCGGGCTTTTGCGCCTTTCCGCCGGGCATGTTTTCCGTCGCCGGAACGATCGCAATCACTTTGATCGCCGGTTTCAAATGTACGAGCGCGCGCATCACACCCAGCATCGCCGCGCCGCCGCACATATCGAATTTCATTTCTTCCATGGCGGTGGCGGGTTTGATGGAAATCCCGCCGGTGTCGAACGTGACCGCCTTGCCCACCAGCCCGAGCACGGGCGCGCCCGCCGCGGCCTTCCCCGGCGTGTACGTCAACACCAGGAGGCGTGGCGGCTCGGCGCTCCCTTGCGCTACGGAGAGCAGCGCGCCCATTTTGAGCTCGGCCAGCTTCTTCTCGTCGAAGACCTCGATGGGAAGTTTGGCGTCGCGCGCCATCTGCTCGGCGCGATGCGCCAACACGCGCGGCGTCAGGTAATTCGACGGTTCGTTGCCCAGGTCGCGCGCAAAGTTCTGCCCCTCCGCGATGATGCGGCCCCGCCGCAGACCCTTCTCCGCTTCCGATTTCGCGGCGCCGTTCCAGCCGGCCAGCGAGACGGAGTCCAGAACGCCGCCGTTCTTCTTCTCTGATTTATATTTTTCGGATTCGTATTCGCCGAGAAGCAATCCCTCGGCGATCGCTTCGGCAGCGCCGGCGGAACGATCGTCTTCGCTCGAGAAACGCCAGGCGCTTCACCGAGCGCGCCTTGAGATAACGCGCGGCGGCCGCCGCGACCTTGCGCAGCTCCGCCAATGAAAATTTCTCGCGCTTCCCCGCCCCGACGATGAGCAACCGCTCTGCCTTCAGCCCCTGCGGATAGTGCAGCAGCGTCGTTTCCAGCCACTTGCCGGTCAGCTCTTTGCTCTCCGCCAGTTTGGTCAGCGCCCCGCCCGCGGCCCGGTCGAGCTCGGCCAGCTCGTCTTCGATCGGCGTGTCTCCCTCAAAGGCATAGCCGACCAGCGCGCCCGTTTCAATTTCGGCGGCCGGTCGTGTCTCTACGATGAGTTCCATGCTCTCCCTCGGAATTGTTCGACTAGGTCCGGCAATGTCTAATGAGGATATCAGGCCGCACACGCGCCCGCCGCCTAATTCGCAGCGAAAACATCAAACGGCGCTCCGGCGTGGTGACGAATCGATTGTTCCACGCGCGCCCCGCGACGCGCGAAATGCAGCGCCGCGCGGGCTTAAGCCGTTCGTCGGGGCCGCTTTATGTTGCTCGCGAGGCCGAGCGCTTCCATCGCGAAAATGAAGTACCAACCGATGTCCGCCTGGTACCAGCGCAGCCCGAGGCGGGCCGAGCCGGCATTCGCATGGTGGTTCTTGTGCCAATTCTCACCCCACGCGGTCAGCTGCAACGGGCCCAGCCACCAGACGTTCATGCTCGAGTCTTCGTGCTCCTCATCATGAGCATGGCCCAGGTGCGTCAAGCTGTTCACGAAGCACTGCATGTGCAGCGAATAGACCAGCCGGACTGCCCCGAGCCAAAAGAAGCCCTTCCAGCCGAACGGGATACCGATACACAGCGACAACAGCAGCACGGGAACTTCCGCGTACGTCCAGAACCTGTACGCCCCGCGAGTCAAATCCGGGCACCACTTCTTCGGGTCGGCCGGAACGGACTGGTACAGCCAGCGCAAGTGCGCCCACCAGAATCCTCCCTGTTTGGGGCTCGAAATGTCTTCGGGCGTATCCGTGCAGGAGTGATGGTGACGATGATAGGCGACCCAGCTTGCGGGAGCGCCCGAGCCGTTGAACATGGCGCCGAAAATCAAAAAGTGTTCGATCACTTTGTTCAACTTGAGCGTGCGGTGCGCCAGCAAACGGTGATAGCACACCGTTGTGCCGAGCCCCCCCAAAGCCGTGAGAAGAACCGCCAGCCCCAGAATCTTCCAGCCCGGCAGCGGGAACAGAACCAATCCCGCGATGGCCAGCGCGTGAATCAACACGATATAGGCGAATACGCCCTCTTTGCCGCGTGTGGGCTTCCAAAACGGCCGTTCCCACGGACGAACTTGCGGCTGGACGATCGAGCTGACACTCATTCCACTGTGCTCCCTCTCCTATCGCTCAGACATTCTTCCGGTAGAGCTGATCTGCGCGAAGGGTGTACGGCTTTTGAAAATACGGTAGGTCACAGTGCGCCTGCCGCGGGCGAGCTTACTGCTGAAATCTCTTTGATGTTTCGCTTGCACTGCGAGTACGCGAGAGGCTTGGCCCCTAAGGACCTCCCGCCATCAAATACGAACGCCGCACCAAGACCTGATAGGAGATCTCGTTCCATTCGATTTTACGGCCTATCCTGATTTAGTCAAGAACTTAGTGGCGTGCGGCCCCGAAAAAACATCTCTCGATCTGTCAGCCTTCGGGGCGAATGTGCAAAAAAGGACACCCTGATTGTCACTGGGAGCAGAACTCGGACTCGAACGAGAGCGGAAGCGCGCATTTCGCAGGCGGGCCCGACTCACTTGCCGCCTGCGCGAAGAATTATCTGTGGCGATAGCGATACATCGCGTCCGTGGTTTCCCGCTTCGCCTCTTTCTCGCGCTCGCTTTGGCGGCGATCCCACTGTTTCTTGCCTCTCGCGAGCGCCAACTCGCACTTCGCGTAGCCCCCCTTGAAGTAGATTCGCAGCGGAATCAACGTCAGCCCCTTCTGTTCGGTCTTCCCGGCCAGTTTGTCGATCTCCGCTTGTTTCAGCAAAAGTTTCTTGGGCCGCAAGGCTTCATGGTTGAACGGGCCGCCGGGCAAGTACTGTGAAATGTGGCAGTTGAGCAGCCAGACGGCGTCCTTGCGCACCACGGCATAAGAATCGCGCAAGTTGGCCTTCCCTTCCCGCAACGCTTTTACTTCGGTCCCAAGCAACACCATTCCCGCTTCCATCCTCTCAAGTAGATGGTAGTTGTAGGGAGCGGAGCGGTTTTGCGTGACGACTTGCTCCCCGGAAGCGGCGGCGGTCTTCTTCGGCTTGGGCACGAAGAGCTATGATATGCGCCGCTGGTAACCTTAGGCAAGTTACCGTCTTGCCGCTTCCGGAACCCCCTGATAGACTCTTGCCTGCAGCGCCGGAGAGGTTATGCTACGACGCCATCTCGCCGCAGCGGCACTGTGCGGCCTCCTGGTCTTCACTGCTGGATGCGCCAAGGGAAATCCCGACTTCAGCGAAGGCAAGAAAGCGGAGGCCATACAGGACTACGATACTGCCCTCGCGGCCTATAACCGGGCCCTGAAAGCCGACCCGAACAACTCCCTTTACAGGATTCGCGCCGCTCAGATGCGCTTTGAGGCCGCTCAAGCCCATGTCGAGCAGGGGCAAAGGATCCTCGAAAAGGGCGACTTGCAAATGGCCCTGGCCGAGTTCCGCAAGGCCCAGGAAATCGATCCCTCCAACCCGGCAGCCGCACAGGAAGTCCAGAGCACTCTGGCCCTGATTTCTGCCAAGCAGGCCTCCGAGGCGACTCCTTCCGCTGCGCCGCCTTCCTCAGCCGGCGAAGAGAACCTCATGACCGGGCCGCCGCAACTTAAGCCGCTTTCGGCCGTGCCGATCGACCTCAAGATGGTGAACGACTCAAAGGATATCTTCGATACGATCGGCAAACTGGCTGGCGTGACGGTGGTATTCGACCCCGAGTTTGTCGGCAAGCGAATCCCGGTGGACTTGAAGAACGTTACGCTCGAGCAGGCGCTCAACATCGTGGCGATCGAGTCCAAGGCCTACTGGAAACCGCTGACGAGCAACATCATCTTCGTCACCACGGACCAAACGCAGAAGCGCCATGATTACGAGCCGGAAGTCGTGCGCACCTTCTACCTCGCGAATACGCTCGAGCCGAACGATTTGACCGAGATCGCCACGGGACTGCGGACCTTGTTCGATTTGCGCCACGTCCAACAGATCAACGCGCAAAACGCCATCATCATCCGGGACACGCCGGACAAGATCATGCTCGCCGCGAAGGTGATTGACGACATTGATAAGGCGAAACCCGAAGTCATCCTCCAGGTCGCCGTGCTCACCGCCAATCGCGACCGCACCCGGGATCTCGGCATCAATCCTGGCACGTCCGCCTCGCTCACGTTCGCCCCGCCCTCGACTTCGAGCAGTTCCAGCTCGACGAGCACCGCGACTTCTATAGCGCTCAATCAATTGAAGCATCTCTCGACCGCCGATTACCAGGTCACGCTCCCGAGCGCGACCGCCAATGCCCTCCTTACCGACTCCAAGACGCGGATTATTCAGAATCCGGAGATACGGGAGGTGGACGGACAGGAGGCCAAACTCAAAATCGGCGAAAGGGTGCCCGTGGCGACGGGCAGCTTCCAAGCCGGCGTGGGCGTCGGCACGACCGGAGGCGCCGGCATCATCAATCCTCTCGTCAACACCCAATTCACGTATTTGGATGTCGGCGTGAACGTTAACGTCACTCCTCGAGTCCACCCTAATGGGGACGTCAGCATGAAGCTCACGATCGATATTTCCGCCGTCGCCGGCAACAGCAACATCGGCGGCATCAGCCAGCCGATCATCGCGCAGCAAAACGTCGCAAACGAGGTGCGCCTGAAAGACGGCGAAGTGAACATTATCGGCGGCCTGATTCAGGAGAATGTGACCAATACCCTAAGCGGCTGGCCCGGCCTCCAGAAGATTCCGATTCTGCGCTCTTTGTTCTCCGACAGTAGTTCGACCAATAACGACGACGAGTTGCTGATCGTCCTCATCCCGCACGTGGTTCGCCTCCCCGCCATCACCGCCGAGAATCTCCAGAGTCTCTACTCCGGCACCGATACGAATCCCAGTGTGCTGGCCGTCAGCGAAGTTCAGGCGCCGGCCGCGCCACCCGTGGCCGCTCCCCCGGCTCCCGCTGCCGCCGCCCCTGCGGCTCAGCCCCAGCAGACGGCGCAACTGCGGTTTGATCCGCCGCAGATATCAATGAAACCCGGCGAGCAGAAGACTATTGCCATCGTCGCCGACAATTTCCAGGACTTGTTCTCCACCCCCATGCTGCTTCAGTACGACCCGAAGGTCATCGCGGTTGTGGACGTACACGAAGGCGGATTCCTTTCGGGCGGGGGCGGCACGCAGGATTACGCTCTCGTGCAGCGCGTGGATCAGGAGCACGGCCAGGCCATCATTTCCGCAACGCGCATGCCGAATAAACCGGGCATCAGCGGCTCGGGTACGCTGTTCGGAATCGAGATCAAGGCGCTGGCTCCCGGCCAGACCAAACTTTCCATCGTCCAGGTGAATGCGCGGGATTCTCAACAGCGGGCGATCCCCGTCGTCACCGGTGAGCTCACGCTAGAGGTCCAAGGGCAGTAGGCGCGAAGGCCATGGTCTTCATGAAGCAATCCGCCCGGCGCATTCTTCTTCCTGAGTCCGGTTTTACGTTTCTTGAGTTGGTGATTGTGTGCGCGATCATGGCCATACTCGCTGCGTCCGCGTTGCCGATGGGCCGGGTGATCGTGAAGCGCCAGAAAGAGCGGGAATTGCGCGAGGACTTGCGTGAAATGCGTAAAGCGATTGACGCTTATAAGGACGCCGCCGACCGCGGCTTGATCCGCACGGAAGTGGATACGTTCAATTACCCGCCCGATCTTCAAACGCTCGTTGATGGAATTGACCTCAATTCGGGCGGAGCGGGCACCATCGGCGCAGTCGGTGCTCCCGTCGGCGCGGCTCCCACTTCCGGATTCATGTCCGCGCCGCCCGGCGCTTCGGGCTTCTCGCAGGGCGGATTCGGTTCCTCCACCTCCAACTCCGGTTCCAACTCCAGTTCCGGCCTCGCATCGGTCACCCTGCACGTTCGTTTCCTGAGAAAGATTCCTATCGATCCGATGACCGGCAAGGCCGACTGGGGCATGCGCTCCGTTCAGGACGATCCCGATGCGAACGCCTGGGGCGGCCGAGGACGTCTTCGATGTCTTCACCCGTTCGACCGGCACGGGCCTTGATGGAACGAAATATTCTGACTGGTGATTCGCCATGAAACTGCTGCGAAATCTCCGACGTATGAATTCCGATCGCCGCCTTGCGTGCGCCGCCGCGAGAGGCCGCTCCGCTGCGGGCTTTACCATGCTCGAACTCATGATCGTAATCACGATCATTTTTATTTTGCTCGGGATGGCCGCGGGCAACTATCAACGCTCCCTCGTGCGCTCCCGCGAAGCGGCTCTCAAGAACGACCTGTTCGTGATGCGCCAGTCCATCCAGCAATTCACGATCGACAAAGAGAACGGCCCGCAATCACTCGATGATCTCGTCAGCTCGGGTTACCTCCGCGAGATTCCGAAAGATCCCATAACCCACGCGGCCGATTGGCGCGTCGATTTCGGCGACGTCTTGCTCAGCGTCGACGAAACCTCCCCCGGAATCACCGACGTCCACTCCGCCTCCGACGCCGTCTCTCCGTTTGAAAACACTCCCTATAGTTCTTGGTGAGTCTCTTGCGAAGCAAGCCCGGCTAGACGGGAACGCGAGATTGACTGCGTCGTTACCCCTTGTTAGCATCCGCCAACGCCTATGAGCCGGATGCCCTCACTGCTTGCTCCTCGGCCCGCCTTCGATCGGTTCGCCGCCCCGTACATTCCGCCGACGTTTGGCGATGGCCTCCGCGTCTGGTGGGCATTCTCGTGGCGAAACATTCTCCTAGGGTATGTTCCGGACTCCTTTTACCTGAAGCTTCCACGGCTCGGTCTGACGCCCGTGACATTCTTTACGGGCATCCTCGCGATGCATTGGATCCTCGGGAAGAACTTTCGAAACTTTCGTCTGGCATTGGTCCCGCCCGAGGTCGCCGCTTCGAACCGGGAACCATGTCCCGATCAAATCCTCCCGGCCAATTTTCGGCGCAGTCTGCGGGTCTGGTGGGCGTTCTCGTGGCGCGAGTTCGTCTTCACTTTGATTCTCTATTTCATCGGCAGTATTCCTCTGAGCATGCTTATGGCCGCTTCCACGTTGGTCTCACCGCTTTTCAGCGAAGTCGTTGGGCAGCTCGTCCAACTCCTCATCTGGGGCGGTGTGGGCCTCTTCGTGTTCTACAACAATATCCTCGACGAGACTTTCTCTGATTTCCGCGTTGTGCTCCTTCCGAGACGCGCCAAGGCTCTTCCGTTCGCTGGGGCATCGGCTACCACACTCCCAGACGCTCCTTCCCAAACTGGGGCGTGATGTGGGGGCTGAAGGAGGCTTTCTCTACCTCTGTTACGGCAGCAACCCAAACACCGCGACTCCGTTGGTCGTACCCACGTACACCCTGCCGTTCCCGATCATCGGCGTGATGAACTTGTTCCCGGGACCGAAATGATCCCGGCTGCCCGCCGCTTGATTTGAGTTGTAAAGCTCGGTCGCAAGATTCGTGGCGTCGTAGGCGTGCAGGACCGCCGCCGAGCTGTTGTTCTCGATAGCCCACAGAATCGCGTTGCTGGCGCCGTTTGCGGAAACCGCGGGCGAAGCGCCCGGATAAACAAATGTTTCGGGCGTCGTGCTGGTCGGAGACTCCGAGAGCTTTGCGCTGGTGATTCCGAACGCGAGAATCGAGCCGCCCACGGGCCCAAAGTAAACTGTATTGTTAAAGTACGCCGGTACCGACCAGATTCCGGACCCGAGCGCCCCCGGCAAATCCTGATAGATAATGTTGTTGCCGCTGTTGAACTTCCCCATCGAGTCCCGGCTGACCACGTACAAGTGCCCGTCCTTACCCCCGCCCACAGCCAGATGCTGCACGTGATTGCTGGAATCCGTCAGGTCCGGCAGCAGGAGCAACGCGCCCGAGCCTAAATCCACGTCGTTGCTGCTCTCCGAGACCCCGTTATCCATCTCAAAGTAATCGGACACGGTGAGGCCGCCCGAGCTCGAGTTTCAGAAAAGCATTCCCGTAATCGCCCTTGCTCGGAAAATTGCCGGCGTTCAGCGAGGAATCGAATATGCCGTTGCCATCGAGCGCATAGATGAATCCGGAGGAGTCCGCCGCCAGCCCGCCGCCGCTCATCCAGTTCGCGCCATCGTAGCCATTGGGCGTGACGTTCAGCACGCTGGTCCGCGCCAGCGTCGTCTCGTTGAAGGCCATGAACCAGCCCGTTACGGCCGGTCGTCGCAATGCGAGGCCCACGACGTATAGACCTGGCCGTTCAAGAGCAGCAGTGCGGCGCGTTCCTTGTACTGGCTGGGATCGAAGATGACGTTGGTACCGTCGGAATTGTCGCCGGTGCCGGGAATGTGGCCGTAATGGTTTGCGGGCCGCCGAAAAGTTCCGCCCCGGTCGTAATGTCGAGCGCGTGGATCCTCTGGTGGTAGACGCCTCCGCTGTCCTTCGACATGGCGATCAAATACATCGCTCCGTTCGGCCCGCGCGTCCGGTCAATTACGGGGGTCGAGGTTATGCCGATCTTCGGAGTGACCTGGCTGCAGCCGCGATCGTCGCTCGGCGTCTCGCCCGCGCCCAGCACAGACACTTGCCAGAACACTTGGCCTGTCGTCGCGTCGAACGCATAGACACTGTCGTTCTCGCTCACCGCATACACGACGTCGCGCGTGCCAAATCCCGGAATCTTCACGTCGGACAGGAGGAGAGGCTCGGCGTCAACAAGCCCGTCCATGGGGAAGAATCCCACTTTGCCGAACGTAGCCGATTTCACGTTACTCTGCGTGAGCTCCACTTCATTCGCGTTGAGACCGGTGCGAGCGGGGTCATTGTGGTAGGTCGTCACGTCCACCGGCTGCGGCGGATCGACCGTGAGCGTGGCCGGCGCGCTCGTCACGCTGCCCGCCGAATTGCTCACCAAGACTGTAAATTTCGCGCCGCCGTCCGTCCACACGGTCGCCGGGGTGGTATACGTCGAGGAGGTCGCCCCGCTGATGTTGGTCCCGTTCCGCATCCATTGGTAACTGAACGGCGCGGTGCCGTTCACGGTCACGGAAAAGATCCCCGCCTGGCCGACCGTTACCGTCGCGCTCGTGACCTGCGTCGCGATGGTCGGTGCGACAACCGCAGGTCCCGGAGGAGGAGACGACGAGCCACCGCCCCCGCTCTTGCACCCGGCCAGAGAGCCGGCGCTGCACGCAAGGGCCGCGAGGAGAATCGACCTTCTGGAAAACAGCAGTTTCACAAAGTTCAAGGCGCGTTCCTGGGAGCGGGTTGGGGAGACGCACTTACATATTAACCGCTTGCCCGGGAGTTCGCAAAGCTCGGCGCTCGCGCTGTGTTTTGAATACCACTCTGTATGGCTCCGTTGATATCTTCATTAGCTCTACCCCGCACCCATTGTCATTCCGAAGACCGAGCAGCCCGATTTCCGCGCCTTGCTCTCCGTCTTGCGCGGAAATCGGGCGCCGTGGCGAGGGCCGGGGTCCCCGGCGCGTGCCGGGTTTGCACGCGATGGGGTGGCAGCGATGAGGAATCTCGGCGCCGGAACGGCGGGAACCTCGGGCCCATCTAGATCCCGCCAAGAACAGGATCTCAACAGAGCCACTCTGTGTCCGTTTTCAGAGCACGCCGGCGAAGATCGCGTATCCCTTTCCGATAAACTTTGGTAAAGTGCGCCTCCAAATACGGCCCGCCGGCCCGTATTGGCCTGCAAGGGAGGGCCCGTGAACAATCTGGACTTGCGACCGCTCTCGTTGGGCGAACTTCTCGACCGCTGCTTTACTCTTTATCGCCGGCATTTTTTTCTTTTCGTGGGCATTGTCGCGCTCCCTTACATGCTGATGCTCGCGATGCAGCTCGTGCAAATCTTTGTGTTCTTTCCCCCCAATTTCCCGGCAGCAGGGTCTCCGGCCGCCGGGCAGGCGCCGTTCTCGATGCCGTCCACGGGCGCTATTACGTCGGTCATCGTGTTCTACGTCGTCCTGATTATTGCGGCGGTGATTGCCTACTTGCTCGCTCAGGGCGGCACGGTGTTTGCCGTATCGGAGCTCTATCTGGGGCGTCCCACGACGATCCGCAGCTCGTTCCGAAGGATGCGCGGCAAAATGCTGAGTCTCTTCGCTCTCATAATCCTGGATGGTTTGCTGGTCGGCGCCTGCACGGCCGTGGCCGTGGTCCCCGCCGTGATTTTGATGCCTCTTGTCACTCAGGTGGGGGGGGCGGGCGCGACCGTGCTTTTCGCGGTGCTGATCTTTCTGCTGTTCGTTTTGGCGGTCGCCGTGGCGATCTACATGACTTGCCGCCTCATGGTAGCGGTTCCCGCAGCCCTTCTGGAAGACGCCGGACCGGTGACAGCCCTGCAGCGCAGCTTCTTCCTGACAAAGAAGAATGCCGGGCGTGGGTTTCTGGTCCTGCTGATTTCCGTCACCATCAACTTCGCCGTGATTTCCGTGCTCATGGTTCCCCCGTACATCGGGCTGATCTTTTCCGTCGTGTACAAGAATTTTGGAGCGATGCGCCTCTGGATGGCCTTGATGCAGACGGGAAGCTATATCGGTGAAGCGTTGGCGGGCCCGATTCTCATCATCGCCACCGCCGTCTTCTATTTCGATCTCCGCGTCCGGAAAGAGGCGCTCGACTTGCAGATGATGCTGGGCCCGGAGGTGAATCCAGGTCCCGTGAGCGGCGGCGTCCCAACGATGCTATCCTGAAGAGCCTCAATCTGGGGAGTCCTGTTCGGAGAAAGCATTGACCGGCCCCAAAAGATGAAACGACGCGGCCTCGCCCCATTCTGTGCGCTTCTACTCCTGGTGCTGCCTGCTTCCCTTCGGCCGCAATCGGATTTATCTCACGTCTCAAACCACGAAGGCGCTGCATCCGGCGTGGACGCCTTCGCCGGCGAGCTGCGCGCGGTCAAAGCATCGTTGCGCGCAACGCCTCCGACCACGCAGGCGATTACCGCGCTGGAACGAAGCCTCCCCGGAAGTTGGCGAGTCGATGCGCCCGATGGCTCCTACCAGGTTTCCAGCGCGCCGTTGCGCGACTTGCTCGCGGCCGCTGCGCGCGACTCTTCCACTCGCGCCGTCAAACTCGAGCAGGCGCGGCAATGGGTCGCCGAACTCGAAAGCGAAATCACCTCGTACGATTCCCCGGGCGGGACGCCGGACTCCCGGGCGCGCGCGCGGCTCGACTCGATTCTGAGCGCGCGCGAATTCAATTACGTTCACAAGGCCAGCGCCACGGAATGGATCCGCGACAAAATCTATCATTGGCTCGAACGCCTCTATTCTTCCCTCATGTCAAGAATCACAAAGCACCCCATCGGCGAGCGCGCTTTCTTCTGGGTCCTGCTGCTGGGACTCGTGACGTGGCTGGCCTTCGGCTTGTTCCGGTTCTGGGCCCATCGATCCCGTTATGAAGAACTCAAATCGCCCAGGACGTTCGCCCGCTCGCGCACCTGGCAGGAATGGCTTCGCGCTTCTCGCGAAGCCGCCGCCCGCGGCGACTTCCGCGAAGCCGTGCACTCCGCGTATTGGGGAGCGATCGCGCGACTCGAGGACCTGCAACTCGTCCCGGCGGATCACACGCGCACCCCGCGGGAATACGTTCGGTTGTATTCCCTGCCGCGCGAAGAACAATTGTCTCCTTCGGCGCGTCAGAAGGAATTCCTCGCCGCGATTACGGCCCGCCTCGAGCGGACTTGGTACGGGCGCGCTTCGGCCGGCCCCTCCGATTTTCAGGAATCGCTTCGGGAAGTTGAGGCACTCGGATGCCAACTGCCCTAGATCGCTCCGACCGGAAGCTGCTGCTGATCACGGGCCTTGTCCTGTTCGCATTTCTTACTGCGCTGGCGGCGCTCTCTCCCAACTCCGAGGAGGAGGAAGGAACTCCCTTCCCCTCGTCTTATCTCCCCAACCCAGGCGGCGCTCTCGCGGCGTACACGCTGCTCGTACAGCTTGATGCGGACGTTCAACGCTGGGACCGCCCGCCCGCGGAGCTGCCTGACGACTGTGGGAATTGCGTCTTGATCCTCGCCGATCCCACAAACGGGCCCACTCCCGAAGACAAAGAGGCCCTGCGCGGTTTTGTCGAACGCGGCGGCCGCGTCTTATTCACCGGGCAAAGGCTGCTCACGTTCCTTGACGTTAGCTCGGCTGCACTCATCCCCCAGCATTCAGACATCGCGGCGCAGACTTACCACTCGAATCTTCCCGGCATCTTCTCCCGCGGCGCCGCCACCATTTCTCTCAAGCCCGAAGCCCTTTGGCCGCAGAGCGATTCGCCGGCCATTCCTCTTTACGGCGACCTCGATTCCCCCGCCGTCGTCGTTCGCCCCCTGGGTCGCGGACGCATCCTCTGGTGGGCCGGCCCCACGCCCCTGACGAACTCAGGCATTCGCGACGAACGCAACATGAACCTCTTTCTGAATGCGGCGGTGGCGCAGATCCCCATCTCCGATATTCCTCCTCGCATCTACTGGGACGAGTATTACCACGGCGAGCGCAACTCTCTCTGGAGCTACGTCGCGGAAACACCGCTGCCATGGGGCATGCTGCAACTGGCCGCGCTCGGCGTCGTCGTATTCTTCACGTTCGGCCGCCGGAGCGGGCCGATCGTGCAGCCCGCGAAGACTTCGCGCCTCGCGCCGCTCGAATTCGTGGATACGCTCGGCGGGCTGTACGAGCGCGCCAAGGCGTCGGCCGCGGCCGTTAGCGTCGTCTACCAGCAATTCCGCGGCGCGCTCATTCGCCAGTTGCGCTTGCCGGCAAACGTAACCGACGGCGTGCTCGGCAGCGAGGCGCAGCAGCGCATCGGCCTGGGCGTGGCCGGACCGAGCTTCGGCCAGAGCGGGCTCGCGGACTTGCTCCGCCGCGCCGCGGCCGCCAGCCGCAGGACAAATCTCAAGCCGCGTGAAGCGCTCGAATTGGTCCGCGAACTCGAGGAAACCCAGGTGCGGATTGGCTTAAAATCTTACATCGCAGAACAGCGAGGTTAATCGTGGAAAATGCTCAACGGCTCGTAACCCACGTCCGCACCGAATTCGCGAAGGTCATCATCGGCCAGACCCAACTCGTGGACCAGCTCCTGCTCGTGTTGTTTTGCGGCGGCCACGCCCTGATGGAAGGCGTGCCGGGCCTCGCCAAGACGCTGGCCGTCAAGACGCTCGCGCGAATTTGCGGCCTGGGCTTCCAACGCGTGCAGTGCACGGCCGATCTCATGCCCGCCGACGTCATGGGCACCAACGTCTTCCAGATGGCCACGAGCTCCTTCTCGCTGCATCGCGGCCCGGTCTTCACCGACCTGCTGCTCGTGGACGAAATCAATCGCACCTCGCCGCGAACGCAGGCCGCACTGCTCGAAGCGATGGAAGAGCGCCAGGTCACCATCGACGGCACGCGCTATCCCCTCCCCGGCCACTTCACGGTTCTCGCCACGCAGAATCCGATCGAATTCGAGGGCACGTATCCGCTGCCCGAAGCGCAACTCGATCGCTTTCTTCTGAAGATTCGCGTCGGCTATCCGTCCGCTTCCGACGAGGCCGATCTGCTGCTGCGTTGCGAACAGGGCTTCGACCCGCGCAACTTCGATCAGATCCCTCTCGAGCCCATCCCTGCCGGCGTGTTGGACGCCGCACGCAAGGAAGTGGAGTCCCTTCGCGTCGAGCCGGCGCTGCGCCCCTACCTGGTCGCGATCGTTCGCCGCACGCGCGATTGGCCCGCAATTTCTCTGGGCGCAAGTCCCCGCGCGGCCGTTGCGCTGTTCGCCGTCGCCCGCGCGATCGCCGCGTTGGAAGGCCGCGATTTCCTCGTTCCGGACGACATCAAGTCCGCGGCGCCGCCCGTCCTCCGCCATCGTTTATTGCTCAAACCCGAAGCCGATCTCGAAGGCATCTCGCCCGATCAGGTGATCGCGGATGTTCTTCGCGCCGTGGAAGTTCCGAAATAATGCCCGAGCTCTCGCAAGATTCGCCGCTGGTCCCCGAAGCCGCCATAGCGCGCGCGAAACCCGGAAAGCGCATCGCCTTCGGCTTCGGCCCGCGCTTCTTTGTGGGACTCCTGATGGGACTCGCCTGGCTCGCTCCCGCATGGCGTGTTCACCAGTTTCTCGCCGCCATGCTCCTCTGGGACGTTCTGTTTCTCGCCGCCTGGCTCTGGGATCTTCTTCGCTTGCCCGCCCCGCGGCAACTGGAGGTCTCGCGCCTCTGGGACGCGCGGCCCGCGCTGGGCGTCCCCTCGCGCGTTCGCCTCGGTCTTCGCAATGCGGGCCGCGTCACGATTCGAGCGCTCGTCGTGGACGAAACTCCGCTCTCGTTGCGCACGACTCCCGCGGAAATCGAAATCGTCGCGGGCCGCGGCCGCTCCGCCGAAGCGGCGTACCCGATCCTTCCTTCCGAGCGCGGCGACACCCGCCTGGGCCGCACGTTTCTTCGCTACCAAAGCGGGCTGCGCCTCGCCGAACGCTGGGGCGTCGCGGACACTTCCCAAATCGTACGCGTCTTGCCGAACCTCGAAGAAGCGCGCCGCCACATGCTGTATCTCATTCGCAGCAGACAGGTCGAAATGGAAAAGCGCCGCCAGCGCCTGCGCGGCATTGGCCGCGAGTTCGAGAGCCTTCGCGAATATCGCGAGGGCGACGAAGCCCGCGACATCTGCTGGACGGCGACGGCGCGCAGCAACCACCTGGTCACGCGCATCTTTCAGATGGAGCGCAGCCAAACGGTGTGGCTCGTCCTCGACGCCGGCCGGCTGCTTCGCTCGCAGGTGATCGACCCCGCGCAGCCGATTCGGTACTCGAAGCTCGATTACGCCGTCAACGCCGCGCTCTCGCTCGCCCACGTTGCGATGCACTGCGGCGACCGCGTCGGTCTTCTCGCCTACGGCCGCGGCATTCAGAAAAATCTCGGCGCCGCCCGCGGCCCGCAGCACGTTCACTCCATCGTCGAAGCCCTGGCGCAGGTCCGCGCCGAATCCTCCGAGCCCGACCACGCCCGCGCCACGCGCTCGCTGCTGACCGAGCAAAAGCGCCGCAGCCTCATCATCTGGATCACGGATTTCGCCGAAACCGCCACCACGCCCGAAGTCATCGAATACGCGCTGCAAATGACTCCGCGCCACCTGGTCGTCTTCGCCGCCATGGGCCAGCCCGATCTCAAAGCCCTGGCCGCCGCCATACCCGACTCCACGACGGATCTTTTCCGCCACGCCGCCGCGCTGGAAGTTTGTCAACGGCGCGATCTCCTTCTCCGCGGACTCCGCCAACGCGGCGTCCTCGCCCTCGAATTGATGCCCGGCGCGATGGCCACCGCCCTGGTCAATCAGTACCTCGACATCAAGGATCGCAGCCTCCTCTGATCCCATCTTGCAATGGCGGGACTTTGTCATCCGGAGCGAGGCGAAGAATCTCTCCCTTTCCTGCCCTTTCCCCCGCGGCCCGCCCCTCCCGCTCGCCCCGAGTCTCTCCCGACGCTTCCCTTCGGCAAACCCACTTGCTTGCAAACTTCCTCGAACTCCGGAAGATTTCGCAGGGCATCCCATCGCGGTTCAACGCTCAAGAAGGTTAGCCGCACGTCCCGCTGCTCGATCGCATTTTCGAGAGCCTCCATCGCCGCGGTCCTTTCTGACAATCCGAGACAAATCAACGAGCGATGCACCGGCGGAACGTAGCTTCGCCGGGCCTTCCGCTCGAGTTCCCGCAAGACGCGGCGCGCCGCCCCGGAATTTCCAGATGCGCCCAGCGTGTATCCCCGAAGTCCCAGCGCAAACGTGTTCCCGTAGGAATATTGATACGCCTTGGCGAATTCCCGCAGCGCATCGCGAAAGCGTCTGCGCGCCCCGAGAACCAGACCATGTATCATCCGCGCGACCCAGAAGCGCGGCGCAAGCTCCAGTACACGCTCAAGCGGCCTCAGGGCCTCGTCGTAACGCCGAGCGTTATATAGAAATTGGCCTTCATGCGTGTTGACAATGCGCGAAAGAGGATCCAGTTGCCGCGCGGCCTGAATTTCCGCGAGAGCCTCCTCGTGCCGGCCCAAATTCGAATGCAGGTGCGCCAAAAACATGCGCCCGTGAGAATCGCTGGGGTTCAGTTCGCGGGACCGCCGGAATTCCCGCTCGGCTCCAGCCCAATCCCAGTCGTACCAGAAATGCACCGTCCCGGTCGCGACGTGCGCTTCCGGCAACGAGCCATCCAGCGCAAGAGCGCGGGCCACCGCTACCTTGGCTGCAGGAAAGCAATCGCGCGGGCGTGCGTCGCTCGTGATCGCCAACGTGGCGTAACATGTTGCGAGACCCGCCCACGCTTGCGCGTACCCCGGGTCGCCTCGCAGCGCCTTCTCGAAATATCCGATCGCCCCGCGGATGGACGGCGCCGTGCGATGGTCCCACAACGAGCGCGCTCGCAGGTACGAGTCGTACACTTCGGGGTCCAGCGGACGAGCTGTGCTGCTTCCCGGCGTAAGTTTCAGCCGGACATGCTGCGCTACGGCCTGAGCCACTTCGGATTGCACGCGATGAATGTCTCGCAGCGGGCGCTCGTAGCTTTCCGCCCAGACGTGCGTCTGGTCGGACGCGCGAATCAATTGGATCGCGATGCGCACTCGCCCGCGATCATGCCGCGCGCTGCCTTCGATGAGGTAGTCTGCTCCTAACTCTCTCCCGATTTCCGTGATGCTTTTCTTCGCCCCCTTGTAGCGCATCACGGAAGTCCGTGCGATCACGCCAAGCTCCCGGGGCGAAAGCATCCCGAGCACTGTAATGAGTTCTTCCGTGAGTCCATCACTGAAGTATTCGCGGGCCGGGTCGCCGCTCACATTTTCGAGCGGCAAAACCGCCAGCCGAACAGGTTTTGCAATTTCGCTCTCGCTCCCGCCCGCTTTGCGCGGAATCAACCCGACGAAGCGATACCCCTTCCGCGGCACGGTCTCGATGTACCGCGGCCGGGCGGGATGGTCTCCAAGGGCCCTTCTGATTTTTCGAATCGCTGTGTAAAGGCCGGATTCCGCCTCGATGAAAACTTCCTTGCCCCAAATCCGCTCGACGGCTTCATCGTGCCTGACGAGCTTCCCTGCCCGCTGCGCCAGATAAATGAGCAATTCAAGCGGCGTGCGGTCGAGCTTCACGCGCCGTCCCGCGCGCCGGAGCTCGAAATTTTCCGGGTCCAACTCAAAGGGCCCGAACCGAATGGTCCCTGGTGGCATGTTCTTTCTACGCCTGCGGCACTTGTTTCGTGAGTCTACGCCAGCATTGATGTTTTAGACAGAAACATTTCAGAAATCCTCCAGGTCGTCTTCAGGACTCCCCCGGACCGCGCTTGTAAGCTGCGCCCCACGCGGTCGGTCTGGACCGCACAACCTAAATCTGGGAGATCTCGATGCACAATTTTCTTCGCAAGGGGCTTTTCGCGGCAATTGTTTTGGCGTTCGCTCTACCCCTCTCTGTCCGCGCCCAAAGCGGCGATAATGATGGTTGCTCGAACGCAACGCTGAAGGGCGATTACGGCTTTGTCATCACGGGGCAGGTATTCACCGCTGCAGGAGTACTGCTGCGCAACGGCGTGGCCATGCAGCATTTCAAAGGAGATGGCACCTTTACTCAGGTGGATTTCGTCATGAACACGCCTCCGAGCGGCGTCTCGGCTCCTGTCCCCACCCCACCGCCCTACGTCGATCCCGTCACGGGCTTTCATACGGGGGAGCAAGGCTCCTATACCGTCAATCAAGATTGCACCGGCCAAGGGGAGCTTGATTTTCCACTCATTGGTTCCGGTGGGGCGATTATCCAATTCAGGTTTGTCCTGACCAATCACGGCCGGCAAGTCCACGAAGTCGTTTATTCCGTCACGCCTCCCGCCGGCACGCCAGCCGTCCTCGGCGAATCTATTCTTGCCGAAGGCTCAAAGCTCGGATCGCTCATAAAGCCCGATGACGGCGGGGACGGCGACGATCACGACGACTCTCACTGAGAGCGCACGCACTCCGTTGGGTCGGCCGCATTCTTTCAGACGGCCGACCCGCCGGGGGCGAGCCTTGTAACTGCAATCAGGGTGAATCTCCCACCTGTTGGCCGCAAAAAAACGGAAGGGCGCCTTTCTCGGCGCCCTTCTCTTCCCAAATCCCGCAGAGAATCGCTGGAGTGCGTACCTCAAGAGTTGCCCTCCGGCAGGCGCCCTCGTCTCAACGGGTCCGAGGTTGAACCATACGCGAACTACCCAAATAGGCCACCAGCGCGGTGAACAAGACAGCGGCGGGTGGGGCAGCGTTTGTCGTTGAGTTTTCAGGTGGCCGACCCTTCGCAAACAAAGAGGCGGGCACTTGGCAATCGCAAATTTGAAATTTGAGATTTGACAGGGGATGAGACCCACACGTAAAACCGACGTGTGGGGCACCCGCTGCAGGCGAGGCGAACGTGGGGAGTCCGCAGAGGCAGAGAGATTCCTCGGGCCGATGAAATCGGCCCTCGGAATGACGATCTTGCCGGTGGCGGAGCGCTGCGCACTCCTGCGTTGCCGCGATGACTGGCAGTGGTGCACCCGCGGCGGCTCAGACCGTCCGCAGGCGCCGCCGAATAAGGTAGTAGGCGCTCCAGCACGCGACGCCAAGCACCAGGCAAAGCCCAAATTCAACGGGATAATCGCGCAGCAAGAAATGAAATTCCTGGAGGCGCCAGCCCTCGAACGAGAACTCATTGCTGAGTGAGAGGGCCACGAAAAATATCCCGAAGCCAAACAGCCAGCGCTGCCAGCCGAGAAGTTTTCGCGTGCGGCTGAGCGACCGCAACTCGAGATCTGGAGGCAGTCCGGAAGGCGCCGCCTTGGCGAAGTTCTCCGCCCATTGAAGACGAATTCGCTGCGCGAGCTCCGGGTCTTGCTTCAAATACTCTTCCACGAAAGCGCGCGTGGCCGGACTCGCCTCACCCGCGAGATACACCGGCAGCAGATCCAGAATGACTTCCCGCGTGACGTTCATGTCAGTTTCCTCCCATCGTTCAAGTCCGCATCAAGACGCTAGGCATTCCGAACGCCCGCAAGCGCGAGCCGCGCGCGGTGAATCTTCACTTTCACCGTGGCCAGCGGGATCCCCAACGACTGCGCGATTTCTTCGTAAGGCATCTCGTCAAACGCTCTCATCAGCAATGCCGCCCGGTCGATTTCCGGCAATTTCTGGAGTTCCGCGAGCACGGCGCTCAACTCTTCCTTCCCCTTGGCCCGCGTGTAAGGGCTGGCCTGCGGATCGCGCAGGTCGTCATCGAGAACGACGTGGCGCGATGTCTTGCGCAAGCCTTGCAAAAACAGATTGCGGGCAATGGTGAAGAGATAGCCTTTCACCGTCGCCATGCGGATCGGTTCGGGCGAAGTCCACACGCGCACAAACGTCTCGGATGTGATGTCCTCCGCCTCCCCGTGCTCGCCCGAAAGATACAACGCGAAGCGGTACACGTCCGGCGCGTACTTCTTGTAGAGCGCGCCGAATTCGGTCATGCGTTCACCCGAGAGAAGTTATCCATTTGCCGCCCACAAGTTACACCGGCGCAAGGCCGCGATTGCCGAGGCCATCAAATTCCGAAAATTCCGCTCATAATATCGGACCACGCATGCGCCATCATGCCCGGACGCAGGCTCTTGCGCCAGAAGGCGAGCAAGCCGAAGAGCGCGCCATAGACCGCAATCTTCACGCACGCTTCGATTCCCTGATAGCCGTGGGCGATTCCGAACAGCAGGGCCTGCAAGACCAACGCGATCCACTTCCGATGCGTGAATGCCTCGAATTGTCTTTGGAAGTAGCCGCGAAACGCAAATTCTTCGCAGATACCGGCGCTGATGCAAACCCCGATCCAAAGAACGATTTCCACGGCTCGTTGCGGCAACAATGCCTGTATCGAAGCCGCATGTTCGGGGCCCAGCCAGCGATCCCACGCCTTATCGATTCCGATCCAAGCGGCCCAGAAGCCGAAAGCGATGGCCGCGTCCGCAAGAACATCGCGCGCGCTCGCCCATCGTCCGCCAATCACTTCGCTCAGCTTCACGCCGGTCTTGCGAAGGCCGGCTTTCCACACATACGCGAACAGGCCCCACTCCGTGACGATGAGTGAAAGATACAGCGGCAGCACGTTCGGATGCTGCTGCAACATCCCAGGCTCCGAGCGTGCGTGCCGCTGAAAGAACGCGCCGCTCACGGCCATCCCCAAGAATAACGTTACGAGCAGCGCCGTATGCCACCAGGGGACAACGTGCTTTGGACTTGGAGATTCGATTCTGGGCACCGCGATCGTCGCCATAGCGTCTCCTTCTCGCGAGAGAACCTGATCCCGAAAGCGCAAGGGGTTCTCGATGCGCTCCCGTGAAGAGTACGTTCTCTCGTAGAAGGTATCCACGAACTGGCGGAAAGTTACGGCAGTCATTCAAGGGAGACACCTTAGGCCGCGGCTTCGGCCCTTCTACTCGAAAATAGATTCAACCCGTATGCGGAAACAAGGAATGGAGGGAGTACCTCGCGAGTTACTCCCGGAGCGAGGCGCCGGCGCGAACGATCATTACTAATAGGCCAGAGGCTCAATCTTTTGCGGGCGGCTCAGATAGGCCACCAGCGCGGTGAACAAAACAGCGGCGAGAGCGAACTTCATCCAGACAGGCGCGTCCGTGGGCGAGAAGAACGCTTCAATGATTCCGGCGACGATCAGCAGCGGCACGGTCCCGAGCATGAGTCGCGACGCACGGCCGCCCGCCTGCGCGAGCGAATCGCGTCTGGGCAAAAGCCCGGGGAACAGCATTCCGCGCGCGATCTCGAAGCCCGCTCCTCCGGCGATGAAGATGGCCGGGAGCTCGAGCACGCCGTGCGCCGCAACGAAGCTCCACAGTTGCAGCGCCATTCCGGCTCTCCACGTCGCCGCGCCAACGACGCCGATATTGATTCCGTTGAGAACCATCATCCAGAGCGTGCCGACGCCCGCGGTGATTCCCAACGCGAAGGTCGTGAAGGCGACTGTGAGATTGTTCGTCATGATGCCGGAGGAAGCCAGCGGCTTGATCGTCACCACGGACTTGGTCCACATTTCGTGGCGCTCGATGTACTGCATCATCTCCGGCCCCAGAAGCCGCGAGGCGAACGCCGGATCGTGGATTGTCACGAGCCAGGCGGCGATTCCGGTCACGAAAAAAATAATCGTCGCCAGGGCGGTCTGCCGCCAGACACTGCGGAAAATTGCCGGATAGGTGTAACGGTAAAATCCGACGAGGCCGCTCACCTTCGGTTTGCGGCCCATGTAGATCTGGTTGTGCGCGCTGCCGAGAAGCTGGTTCAGGTAGGCGGCCAGTTGCTTGCTGGTGGCGTCTTCGCGTACCGTGGCGAGGTCGGAAGCGGTCTGACGATATAATAGACCGAGTTCCTGCAGCTCGAGGTGATTCAGTGTCCGCACGCCGCGGCGTCCAGCGCGATCGACAAGATTTTCGAGGCGCATCCAGTATGGCTTGCGCTTTTCGAGCCAGCGCGTAGAGATCATGTCGCTTCCACCTTCTAGCTCAGGCCCGCCGCCCGCCCCGCCCGGATCGGGGCCCGCCGCTCTGGACGACAAGCTTACCATCGAAACTCCGGAGCAGACCGACCTCGAATTCCCGATTGCGGGGATCGGCAGCCGGTTTCTCGCACTGGCCTTCGATTCCGTTCTGCAGATCGCGGGGCTTGTCGTTCTGGGCATCCTGTCGGGTCTGGTATCCAATACGCGCATCATGAGGGCGCCGTCCGCAGGCGTTTGGCTTGCGGCTATCGTCATTCTTGCAATTTTTCTATTGTTCTACGGCTACTTCGCGATCTTCGAGGCCGTCTGGAATGGACAGACGCCCGGCAAGCGCCTCGCGCGACTTCGCGTTATCAAGGATTCGGGCCGCCCGATCACGCCGTCGGAGGCCGTCGGCCGGAACCTCATGCGGATCGTGGATCAACAACCGCTCTTCCTCTATGGCGTGGGAATCTTCACCGCCCTGATGAACCGCCAAAATAAGCGCCTGGGGGACCTCGTTGCCGGGACCGTCGTGGTCCACGAGAGGAAGCTCGCCGATGTTCGGCCGCTGTGGCAAGCGCCCGCGGAATCCGCGGGCCCGGCGAACCCGTACGGAGCCACGCGGCTCAGCCCGGAAGAAGCGAACTTGATCGAAACCTTTCTCAACCGCCGCGACGCGCTCGATCCCGAAGTCCGTTACCGCATGGCCGACCAGATTTTCAACCGCATCCGGCCGAAACTCACTCTTCCCGACGCGGGTTATCCCTCCGTGGAGAAGATTCTCGAATCGCTCGCCGCCGAGCGGCGCTCCTCCGCGCGCTACGTCTGAATCGCTCCGCGCGGCGCGGCTACGATCGCGCGCCGTCCTGATGAACGTATTTGATGACTTCGACTTCCGACATTGCGATCAACCCTTCGTGCCACCATCTCGTCCAGGAGCGGGAGCAGCGTCTTTATTCTTTTCCTCCGAGTCGATCACGCTGACCATGATCGGCGCGTCCGACGAAAAAGAAAGAAGATGCGAGCGATGAATCAGCGTGCTGGCGCCGTATCCTGCAACGCCGCGGAAGACCGTGGCGCCTGCAATGTCCAGTTCTCTGCATTTCTCCACGATGGCGCGATAAAGAGGCTTCTCCTTCCATTTATCGTTTTCGCCAAAATGAATGCGCAGCATTCGGGCTTTGCCGGCGAGCTTCATTTCGCGGTCTCCTTCCCCGATCTTCGCCCTGGCCACCGTGCAGATGTACTTGATGATGTCCACGTCGGAGAGAACGACGAGTCCCTGCAGGATCATTCCATCGAGAATGGGGAAGAATGCCCGCAACTTCTCCTCGTTGTCCACGACGGAAAGCATCATGGGCCGGTCATGGGAGAGATTCAGAGTGGTTTCCTTGTGGATCCGACGGTTAGCGCCGTACCCGAGAATGCCCTGATAGACCGTGACTCCGGCGATGTCGTTCGCGCGCATCGCTTCCAACAGTGCCTGGTGGAGCGGTTTATCGTGCCATTTATCGTTTTCGCCGATGAATATTCGCATGAGCTTGGCTTTACCTTCGCTGCGAAGATGCGGAGCCGAAGCTTCGCGGCGCCCCAGCGGGTTCGGTCCGGCTCGGCTTCACGACTTGGTGTCCTGAATTTCGATCAGGCCCGTCCCGGCCATGTCGTTGAGCTTCGGCAGAAGCTCCTCCACTTTCTCCGGCGATTCGATGAACTCGATCTTGATGGGCAGATTTTCGGTGAGACGTTCGATGCGCGTGGTGTGCAGATGGTGGTCGGCGCCGAATCCCGCGATGCCGCGCGTCACTGTGGCGCCGGAAACTCCGCGGTAAAAAAGATAATCGAGAATCGCCGAATAAAGCGACTGTCCGTGGTACTGGTGATCTTCCCCCACGTAGAGGACCACTTTCTTCGCCGGCCCCGAATGCAACATTCTCTCCTCCTGCACCGTCCGCTACTGCCAGCATACTCCCGTGCGAGCGCGGGGATGCTCACGCAAGCCCGCGCCCCGTGGCCATTCCCGCCCAGACGCACAAGAATCCAACGAACACGCTGAGAAACACATTGAGCAAAACAATTCCGATTTCGCCGTCCTGCAAACTGCGCATGGTCTCGTACTCGAAAGCGGAAAAAGTCGTGTACGCTCCGATGAAGCCTACGGGAACCAAATATCTCCAGCTCGCGCTCCAATGGGTCCGTTCGGAGAGCAGCGTCATGACGAAACCGATCAAGAAACATCCCGTGCAATTGATGACGAAAGTTCCGTAAGGGAATCGCGCGCCCAGGCGATTGCCGATCACCCCGCCCAGCCAGAACCGCGCAATCGCGCCGGCCGCGCCTCCGAGCCCCACCATGATGTACTTGGTCATCGCTGCGAGCAGCATCCTTTCGCGTGAACTCGGTTCTCGACGGGCACCGAACTTCGCGCCGGTATGCGCCTGAGCCTATGCCGGCGCGGAAACGCGCACCAAAACGTACGGGTTCGTCACCCATCGTTCAAAGGAATGTTGCCGGCGCATGACTCCGCGACAACATCCGCGTCAGGAGTCATCATCTGTCCCGGCAAAGAAGGAACAGCGGTTGAAGGCGAACTCCATCGCCTACAAATACAATGGTAGCAGCCGTGGAATTGGAGTCAATTTACTTTTTTCGATGAATGTGACGCGGCCGCGAATCGGCAATACAATACGCGTCCATGCCACCGCGCCAATCAAGGCTCGCGCTCGTGCCGCTGATTCTTGCCGCCACGCTGCTCTGCGGCGCTCCGGCCGCCACGCAGACTTCGCTCTCGGCGGCGATGAGCGCAGCGGTGTCTCGAATGCCTGCCGAACCGGGCGCGATCATCGTCCAGGACGTGGCATCCGGTTCGATTCTCGCCGCGCGAGGACTCGACATCGCCGCGCATCGTCTGGATCGTCCCGGCTCGACGCTGAAGCCGTTCGTGCTGATGGCGCTGCTGGAATCCGGGCGGCTCGATCCGGAGCAGCGGATCGTTTGCCGGCGAACGCTGACCATCGGCGGCACGCGCATGGACTGCACGCATCCGGCGGACGTTTCCCAGATCGACGCGGAAGCCGCGATTGCGTGGTCGTGCAACACGTACGTTTCCGAGGTCGCGACGCGGCTCAGCGCCCGCGAATTGGTGCAGGCGTTCCGCAGGGCCGGCCTCGACTCTCCCACCGGCCGCGCAAGCAACGAGGCGACCGGAACAATTCCCCTCCCCGCCACCCGCTCGGAATTGCAACTCGAAGCGCTCGGCAGCTGGGGCATTGAGGTTACGCCGCTCGAGCTGCTCGAGGCGTACCGGAAACTCGCGCTGCGCCGCCGCGAGTGGCGATCCGGCCCCGACACGCCGGTCTTCGCGGGACTCGCGGATTCCGTTGCGTATGGCATGGCGCATGCTGCTTCCGTCGCCGATATGAGCGCCGCGGGAAAGACCGGCACGGCATCGTCAGCGGATTCGCTGCGCTCGCACGGATTCTTCGCCGGCTACGCTCCGGCCGACCGGCCGGAAATCGTCGTGTTGATCTACCTCGAAAATGGCCGGGGCCTGGATGCCGCCGCGTTAGCCCGGCCAATTTTCTCCGCGTACGCGAAATACAAAAGGCCATGAAGGCGCGACGATGCGCATTCGCGTTCCTGCTCTTGACCGCGGCCTGCTGCACAGCGCGCGGCCAAGACATTCGCGTCGGCGTCTACACGTTGCGCCCGCCCGCTGAAATGACCATCCGGGCGGCCGATGGGATGCTCCACTGGCGGACGTGCGCCACCTGCGCGGATTCCACCGGCGACGTGTTGACATTGCGCGCCGCAGGATCGCAAATCATTCTCGGCGCGGCCGGACAAACGCCCGAACTGATTCTCTCCGGCCGATATCGTCTCGAAGCCGCCGACCTGCAACCCGTCAACGCGCACTTCCCTCTTCGCGTGGCCGCGCGCGACGGACACCTGCAAGTCATTGCAACGCTGCCGCTCGAGGAGTACGTGGCCGCCGTACTGACCGCAGAGACCGCAGATCGCACGCAGGCGGAAAACAGGAAGGCGATGGCCGTCGCGGTTCGTACGTATGCCGTGCGATTTCGCGGCCGGCACGCCTCCGAAGGGTTCGACCTCTGCGACAACACGCACTGCCAGGTTGTATCGTGGACGACGCCCAATCCCGGCGCGGTGGCGGCGGCCGCGGCAACGAAGGGCTTGCTGCTCTGGTACGGCGGCGCGCCGGCCGAAACCTACTACCACCAGAACTGCGGCGGGACCATCGCTTCGGCGAGCGAGGTCTGGCCGGGGACGGATGCGCCTTACCTTCGCACGCACGCCGACCCATATTGCATTTTGCCGCGTCCGCAAACGTGGGAATCCATGATCACCGTGGCGGAGATTGACGCTGCGCTGCGCGCCGCCGGGCTGGACGTCCCGCGCGGGTGGACGACGCTCGAAATCGCGACGCGCTCCGAGAGCGGCCGCGCGGCGCTCGTGCGACTCGACGGCGGCTCGCCGCCCAACGTCGCAATCTCGGCCTCGACGTTTCGCTTTGCCGTGGATCGCGCCCTCGGCTGGAACAAGATCCGTAGCGATCTCTACAGCGTGCGCGCGGCCGGAGACCGCCTGGTGTTTTCCGGACGCGGCACCGGGCACGGCGTGGGCTTATGCCAAGACGGGGCGGAGGAAATGGCGCGCGAGGGCAAAGACTACAGGCAAATCCTCAGTTTCTATTATCCCGGCACGGAACTCGGCGCGCGGCCCGCCGTTGCCTGGCAGATTCGGACCGGCGATCGCTTCGAGCTGCAAACCCTCGCGCCCGAACGGGATTCCGCAATTTTTCCCATCGCAGCGCGGCTCCTCACGGAGGACGAACAGGCCGTGGGCTGGCGGCTTCCCTTCACGGTGCGGCTGCAAATCTATCCGTCGCTGGACCTCTATCGAGACGCAACCGGCCAGCCCGGCTGGGTGGCGGCCTCGACGCGCGGAGAGACAATCCGTCTGCAGCCGCTCGCGGAACTGCGGGCGAAAGACATTCTCGAATCCACGCTGCGCCACGAATTGTTTCATCTGCTCATCGAATCGCGCGCGCACGCGGGCATTCCCATGTGGTTTCGAGAGGGACTCGTGCTCTATCTGTCCGGCAAGACGGCGGGCGCCAGCCCGGCTGCGGCGGGCACATCCGGGAACATGACCGAAAGCCAAATGGAAACGATCTTCGAGAATTCGCAGGACCGCGAGGAGTTGGGGCGCGCTTATGGCGCGGCGCAATCGCGCGTTGCGGCGCTTGTGGCGCAGTACGGAAAGGATGCGGTCCTGGGCTGGTTAGGCAGCGGGCTTCCCGCCGGAGTCTCCACTTCGAGCGGCGCACGCCCCCAGGATTGAACACGTGGTGAGCCAGGAAGCGAGCACTAACAAGTAAGCCACGAGGACACGAAGCACGAGACTCAAGGTTTCCATGTTTGCGGTCGCGTCCGGCCCTGTCGGCCTCCAACCCAAATCCCAATTCGAGGCCCAGACGCCGACAATCGCGGCAATCGCGACGACGATCCAATAGTCAAGGCGCACGATCGTCCGGCCCCACGCAGCGAAACCTCTCTTGCCGAACCCGCGAAAACCAAGATTCGCGGTTTGCAACGCCGGCGGCAGGAGCAGCCCCACGGCAACGATCCATTGCAGAACGAATTGGCCGAGCGCGTAGGCATCTTCGAGCGCGTTCAGCGTGATGTGCCGCCGCAGCCAGATGGGAAACTCCGAACGGAGAAATGTGGGGACCTGCTCAGAGAACGCGTCCAGACGATCGAATTGAATCCATAGAACGTAGGCGATCAGCAACCAAATCGCGAAGGCGGCCAGGTGGCGGAACGCGCGCCCGAACGTGGCGCCCAGGCAGGCTTGCCCATCCGCGGCGCGGTCGCGAAAATAATTAAGCGTGCCGCCTTGCAGAACCAGCGCACCACCAAGAAGACCCACCGCGCAGAGAACGCTGGCGGCAACTTGCCAAGAATGGGCTTCAGGAATCCGGAGCCACAGTACAAACAAAGCGAAAAGCGCAATGTTGCCGAGGAACTGGATCAGCCAAATCCAACCGCTGCGAAAAGGAGCGGAGTAAGCGGGACTAATCAGCGAGAAGCGGCTCACGGCTGCACCTCCAAGGTGGCGGCATCTGTGGTGGCCGAGACACCGGATTGATACATGGGCGAGACCTTTGCCGGGCTCACGCGGAACTTGCCGGGATTAACGATCTTCAGCAAGTACGTGTAGACGCGCGTTCCGTTGAAATAGGTCTCGAAGAACGCGGCGTGGTCGTCGTAGAATTCGCGGCGTTCGTAGAACGTCTGCCACCACGGCGGCCGCAGATCGAAGGCGTAGAGATCGTCACGCGTGACGAACTCGGCGCCGGCCGGAATCGGATCTTCGATGAGCAGGTAGCGCCACTCGCCGCCGCCGATTGTAACGCGGACGGCAAGAAGATCGCCGACGTGCACATCGCCGGAGAGCGGATCGAGATGATAGACGATCTTTCCGTTCACGGTTTGCGCCGTCATTCGGTAATAGTCCCGCGTGATGTTCAGCGAGAGACCATTGCTTTGCACGAGGCGTTTGTCCGCTGAGTAGTAGCTGCCGCTGGCCGACCAGTACAGGCGGCCCGTTCCGGATTTGTGCACGACGATTTCATTTGCGCCGGGCTTGAGATCGGCCGTATTGAGATGAATCGAGGGTTGGACGGGATTAAAGGCATCCGCGGACGTAAATTGTTTTGTGAAAACCTGCTTGCCGTTGACGAATACGTCGGCCTTGAAATTCGCGTTCAGTTCGTGGCTCGTCTTCACGTATTCGGTGAGGCCGAAAATCACCATCGAGGTTTCTTCGGTGCTGTCCCAATAGAAACCGCCGTCGCGGTGATTCACCAGCCAGAACGCGGCCTTCGGCAGCAGCGGGCTCGAAGGGTCCTGGTGGCTGAGGAGTTGCACGGCGTACGCGGTCGTGTCGGCCGAATCATCCCACTCGAACTCCATGAAGTAATCGTAGTTGGCCGACCAGGAGGCTTCCTGATCGTTGACTTTGGCCTTGGACTCGAGCTCGGTGGCGATTTGCTTCGCGCGCGACGCATCTCCCGCAGTTTCGAGCGCGAGACCCAGCATGGCGAGGCCCTTCGTGTTCATCGAGCCGCGCGCATCCCACGCGGCGTTAAGCCATTCCGGCTTCGATGCGCCGTTGAGCGCAAGCGCGTAATTCACAAACGCCCGCAAATCGGGCCGCATGTTCGGATATTTCGCGAACGAATTGGAAAGAAATTCCACGCCGTGCGCCAGCGAGTCGGAATCCACGTTCACGCCCGCCGCGCGCGCCTGGCCGTATCCGCTCACGACGTAGGCCGTCATGAAGACCTGACTCTCATCGTCCTTCCACCAGCCCCAGCCGCCGTCGTCGTGCTGGAAATCCTTGAGGCGATCGAGGCCGGCTTGAATCTGCTTCTCCAGTTCGGGCGTGTCCACGGTCGCCTGAAGGTGCAAATCCTTCATTGCTTTCGCGACAATGATATCCGGCAGAAAACTCGACATCGTCTGCTCGGTGCATCCGTAGGGATAGCTGGTCAGATAATTCAGCGCGGCGAAGAGGCTTCCCGCGATGGAGGAATTGACCGAGATGTCGAGCGACTGCGCGGCTTGGGCAGGATCGCCCGGGAGATTCACGCTTGCGGTTTGTTGCTGATCCTGCGCTGAGATCGTTCCCGAGGCGGCTTGTGTTTGCTTTACGCCGTAGGGGATCACGGGGAGCGTGATCTCCATGGCGTCGGATTCCTGGTCGGTCAGGGCCTTGACGAGAAGATCGGCCTGCGCCACCGACTGCGCGCGGACGCGCCAGTCGAGCTTCGCCTGGCCGCTGCTGGGGACGTTGACGTCGCGCGTTGAGCCGTCGAGCACGTCGAGGCCTTTCAAATCGAGTGAGACGCGGGCGGTCTTCGCGTTCGGCAAGTAATTTTGCACGATGGCCGAGACGACCACTTCGTCGCCCTGGCGGAAGAAGCGCGGCACGGCCAGGCGTACGAGCAAATTCTTGCGCACGATGACGCGGTTGATCGCGCTCCCGACTTTCGTGTCCGAGGTGACGCCGCGCACGGTCGCGCGCCACGTGGTCAGGGAATCGGGGAATTCGAGCGTCGTCTGCGCGCGGCCCGTCGCGTCGGTGTGGATATCGGCGAGCCAATATGCGGTGTCCGGGAAATTCTTGCGAATCTGCGGCTGGACGAGATTTGCGGGCTTCAATTGCGCGAGGTCGCGCCGCGAGGAAATACCGCTGCCGCCGCCCCCGGCGAGGATCATCGCTTTCCTGCCCGCTTCGCCTTCGAAATAGAACTGCAGCGAGGTATCCATGCCCACGCGGTCATACACCTCACCGAAGAAGGCGCTGAAAATGTCGCCCGACTGATCGGGGTGAATGGCGTAGATGGCCTCGTCCACGAGTCCGATGCTGAATTCGCCCGCGACGGGACGGCCGCTCGCGTCGTGCGCTGTAATCGTATACGCCGGCTTTTTCTCCCGGCTCGAATTGCGCCTTTACCGGTTGAACGTCGATTTGAAGCTGCTGCTGGACAGCCGGCGCTTTGAGATCCTTGCTCGCCTGGTAGAGCTGGTTGTCGTGCAGAAACGAGGCGGAGAGATAGACATTGGGCTGATCATCGCTGGTGATGGGCACATCCACCGTCACGCTATCGGAGGTCGCGTGGACGACGCGTTGCGTCTGGATCGTGCGGCGCTCGGTCGTGATCAGGAGGTACGAATCGGGCACGCCGGTCATGATGAGGACGTGCGCGGTGTCTCCGACGCTATACGTTTTCTTGTCGGCCTGGATGCGAATCTGGCGGCCCTCCCCGCCCCACTCGAATTCACCGGGACCTGTGATCCAAACGTAGGTCTCGCTAGTCACGGTGCGGCCTTCCGGCGTCTGCGCGGAAACGTGCAGGAGATAGCTGCCGCTATCAGGGGCCGTGAACGAAACGTGGGCGGTGCCGTCGGCGCCGGTCTGGGCGTCACGAGAGGCGACGGGCTGCTCGCTCGGACGCGAGCCGTTCGTGTAGTAGGTCCAACGCAGCAATTCGACGTGGACGGCGGTGTGAATCGGATTGCCGTCGTAATCTTTGGCGATGGCGTCGGCCTGAATCGCGTCGCCCTTCTTGTACACGTAGCTTTGCGCCTCAATTCCAACAGCGAAGCTGCCATAGGTGGCGATGACGGAATTGACGCCGGAGATTTCGCGGTTGGCGGCGTCCGTGACGCGCGCTTCGATGCGATAGCGCACATCGTAGTGGTGCGCGTCCACTTGCGTCGGGATACGTACGACGAGTTTCCCATTGGCATCGAGCGTGCCGCTTTGCTCGGATATTTGCTCGCCCGCATATTCTTCGTCGTCGCTCTCGGCACCGCCTTCCTCCGCCATCGAATCGTCTTCCTCATCGCGCTCGATGAACGGCGCCCAATACGTCGAAGTGTGCACGACGTACTTCACGCTTGCGCCCGCGACCGGTTCGCCGAAATAGTATTTGGCCTCGATGGTGGCGTCCGAAGAGTTCCCCTGGAGAACGCGCGGCTGGGAGGGCGTCACCGTCACCGCGTATTCGGGCTTCTTGTAATCCTCGACGTAGAAGCCGCCCCCGATCGCGCCTTGCTGGGCGGTTCCGACCGTCGCGTTCAAGGAGTAGTAGCCCAGCGCCGCATTCGCGGGGATCGTGAAATCGTATGTGGCCGTTCCCAGCGGCGAAAGAGTGGCGTTCGCCTGTTGCATCACTTTGCCGTCGGGGTCCTGAATTTGAAGTTGAACGTCGCGGTTCGCGGGAATCGCGAGGGCCTCGCCGTTGCGCTGGCGCACGATCACTTTGTAGTGGGTGGTATCGCCCGGACGATAGACGGGCCGATCGGTGTAGAGGTAGCCGACCCAATTTTCCGCCGGATCGCCGACGAAGCTGTAGGAATAGGGCGTGACGACAGCGACGTCATCTCCGTGTACGCCGATGATGCGTACGTCCGTGAACTGCCCCTGCGGCAACGGCGAGGCCGCCAGGCCGCTTGCGTCGCTGGTGAGTTGCGCGTCTTCTTTCTTGTCGGACCAGACGCGCACCGCGGTCTCGGGGATCGGCTGACCGGTGCGGCGGTCCGCGGCGAAAGTGAGGATTTGTCCGGGCGCGGTCTTGGTCACGAGGCCCAGCTCGCTCACGATGAGAATCGTGTACGCGCGCAGGTCGCCGTCGGTGGCTTCGACCAGATACACGCCGCGGCCCAAATTATTCACCGGAACCTGCTGCGATTCCTCTATGAAATGAGAGGGAAGATCCTGCCGCCAGCGGGCCACGAGCTGCGAACTGTTCAGCAGCGGAATTTGCGCGAAGCCGGCTGCCGTGCCGACGTTCGATTGGCGCTCGGCGGCACGATGCTCGCGAATTTGCGCCCGCGAACGGGCTGAATACTGCATCCGGAAGAAATCGCGAATCCTGTGCCAGGTGTCGAGTTTCCAGTCGTGGAAGCGCTCGATCAGCGTGGGCGATTCGACCTGCTCCTTCGGCTCGACGTGGCCGAAGCTGTGCACGTCGTCAAGGCGCTCGAAGAACGCGATGGGGTCCTTCACTTTGTAAACGCGAAACTCGAGCGCGGAGACGTTATCCGCATAGAGGCGCACGGAGACTTGTTCGCCGGGGAGAAATGTCTCGGTCGTGGTCAGCGAAAAATAAGAATCAGCGCCCTTCCCGACCGGCGGAACGATGATGACCAGGGCGAGCAGGATGAGAAGGAACAAGCTGCGCCGCAACCGCGCGCGGAAAGCCTGCGCCGGCGCTTCTTGAGCCAGGGCTGCTTGAGATTTCTCGTGCATACAGTTACTCCTCGTCCCGGAGAATCGTCCACCGGTACACGCCTAGAAAATTGCTATTGCCGGGCACCGGGCGCCAGCGCGGCAATGGAAACGCGAGCAAATCCGCCAGACGAACGCGGCGCATCTGGCCGGGCGCGTGGTCGGTAGGTCCAGTGTCATAGACAACGATAGCGTCCTGCCAGCTTGGCCCTTCCGGCGGCAGCCACTGACTGCGGCCGACGAAAATCATGGAGTGATACGGCTCGTCCTGAACGAGTTGGCGATAGAAGAGAAGGTCGCCGGGACGCGCGTCACGGACATCACGCGACACGAAATAGGTGTTGAACGCCTTCAGGGTTTCCGCGTCGGCGAACTCGGCGAAGGCGCCATCCCGGGCGTCTTGCGGCAGCGCGGGACCCACACGCACGCGAAACAGCCCCGCGCCGATGGGCGTGTACGGATAGTGGTACTTGGCGATGGCGGGCGGCGCAACGGGCGGATCGATTTGCGTCGCGGAAACCCACGCCCGATCGTGCACGCGCAAGGCGTTGCGATAGGAGAAACGCAGCAGCGCGGCGCAATCATCGATCTCCGCCGGGAGCTGAGCGGCGGGCCGCAGCGCCTGGTACTCCGCCACGAGCGCGAACCAGCGGCGAAACGCCAGGCGGTCGGACTCGGTATCCAGGCGGAGGAAATCGGGCGTGCCATCACGGAAGCGGTCTTCCCATGAAACGGGCCGAGAGGCGATGGGAACGTTGCCGGCACTCGACGCGGAGGAGCTCCCCGCAACGGCTGGCCGAGACGCGGCACTGGCCGGGGCACCCGAACGAATGCGAAGAATCGCCGCCAGGCCCAGCAGCAGGGCCACCAGTGCAATCGGAATTAGCTTGCGGCGGTTGATGGCAGATTCATCCCGCCTTGCGGCGTGAAACCCCCGCAAATATAGACCACCAGGCGCTGCTTGCATAGGTTTCATACGCGGCTGACCGAGACCACTCGCTTGTGGGAGCACGCGGGGTGCCAATGCGAAAGTGCGGCGCGCAGCAGGAAAACGCGGCTTCGGAAGCAGGAAAGAGTGTCAGCGATCAGACACTCGTGTGGCGTGAGCCACGGCTTCCGCGGTCAGGATTGCGCATCGAGTAGAAGGAAGAGAGCGAGGTAGCGGCGAAGGTTCTGCGTGATCAAGAAATTCTCACGGACGTGCTGATGGCCCTGTTCGCCAAGTCTGACTGCGATTTCGGGGTGCGAGAGCAAGAAGCGAATCTGGTAGGCGGTTCCTTCCACCGAATAGGCCAGAAGACCGGTGTGCTTGTGAATCACCTGCGTGGGAATTCCGCCGACGGCGGAAGCGACAACCGGCTTCTTCTTCCAAAGCGCCTCGGCGACGGTCAGACCGAAACCCTCACGCAGGCTCTTCTGGATGACGACGGTCGAAGCGCGCTGCAGGGCGTTCACCTCGAGCGGGCTCCAGGCGGCCAATTCGAGTATGTGGATGTCGGGATCGCCATCGGCCGCGCGGCGGACTTCCTGTAAGACCACGCTGCCTTCGGGATCGTCGGAGGCGCTGCCGCCGGCCAGCACCAACTGGCAGTCGAAGTAGCGCTTCACGATCTTGTAGGCGCGGATGACGCCGACCGGGTCCTTCAAGCGGTCGAAGCGGGAAATCTGCGTGAGGATGCGGCGAGCGGGATCGATATTGTATCGGGCAAGGACTTCCTCGATGTATCCCGCCTCCAAATCGCGATTCTTCTCCGAAAGCGGATCGATCGAAGGATAGAAGAGATACTGGGGAATGGGGAGTTGGCGCGCAAATTCCGGCGAAGAAAAGATCGACGCGTTGTAGCGTGCGGCAAACGGGCGGAGAAAATCCCAAACGTCCTGATTCGGCCGGGACAAATCAATGTGGCAGCGCCAAACCCAGTGGGCTTTTTCCGCCGGGCGCGCTTCGATCAGCGCAATCGGCTGCGGATCGTGGATAACGGTGAATTCGGCGCTCAGATCGAGCAGCGCGCGGTTGCGCGCGTTGTAGGCGAGGAAAACCTCACAATCTTCTTTGCGCGGGGTGTACGCGGCGCCGTGGAGCGCGTTGTGGAACGCCTTGGTCACCTCGAAAAAATCTTCGCCGCCCTGCATCACCTCCCAGCGAACGTGAATACCCAACTCTTCCATGAGCGGAACGAGACGATTCAGAATCTCCGCGACGCCGCCGCCCACCGCCGTGGAATTCACCATGCAGACATCGCGGCCCTCCAGCGGGCGGGCCAGCGCGCGCAATTCGCCGATCTCCGCCTCGCCCAGCAGGCCGGCATAGGCGTCCAGCGGAATACGGTCTGTAAGAGCCAGTTCGCTCATTGGCGCGATAGCTCCCGGTCCACGAGGCGAAGCAACTTCGTCCGCGCGGTGTCCAGCGTGTTCGTGTAAATATCAATGCGATTGGCGCTCGAAGCAAGGCGCTCGCGTCCGAGCGTCTGGGCGAACCACAGCGAGAAATCATTCGTCTGTAAATGAAGGCGGAGGCGCGAGGAAATGAAATGGAAATAGAAGGAAGAGTGGCTGAGTTTCTCGAGCCTGGAACGGAACTCCTCGAGCGTGACCGCCTGCACTCCCAATGACATCGTGACCTCGGTGGTCTCGCAAAAATAGAAATCTTCGAGCGCGTGCTGTTCCGCGTACAGCGGATGCGCGATGCAATAATCGGCGACCAGATGGCGCAAGTCGTTGCGCAATTCCGGGAGCGAAACGTAGTCGCGAATGTCGAGCGTGGCCAATTGTTCGGCGAGTTCCTTGCGATTCGCGCCCGCCAAAACCCACTGTGCGAAGTCGTTCGAGAATCCTTCGGTGAGGAAATGATGGCTGCCGAGAGTTTGGAACGTGTGATTAAAAATGGACGCGTCGCTGCATTCGTCGAGGCCCGTAACGAGCTCCGCCAGCGTAGAAGCCTTTTGATTGCAGATGCGGGTGAGATACGCGACGGTGTAAAACTCGAACGGACGGCCCCCATCGGTCATGGCAGCAGGGTCTCCATTCGTTCGAGCGCCTTCTCGACTTCGATGGGACTGCGCAAGCGGTATCGCGCAAGCGTCACCCGGCCATCGCCTACACGGACCGTGATCCCGTTTCGCAACGCCGCGAACGCCGGTTCGTCCGTCAGGTCATCGCCAAAGTAAATTGGCAGGGATTTGTGCAAGGCTTTCTGGCGCATTTCCCGCGCGACGGCAGTTCCCTTGCCTCCCCAATTGCCGGGGAGCACCTCGGCACTGCGGGCATTTTGAAATATTCGCAGGCCCGGCCGCACGCAGCGAACGACTTGCCGGACAATTCGGAGCGCTTTGCGGCGCTCTGCGAGCCGGGCGCCCCTGAAGTGCACGGTGAAGTTCACATTCTTGTCTTCAATCCAAAGCCGCCGATCGCCGGCGAGACGTTCCCCGACCATCTCACGGGCACGGTGCAGGGCCTTCCTCGTGGCCGCAGGTATCCGCATTTGTTTTTCCGTCTCCCAGCCGTATAGCCCGAGATAGCGAATTCCCCGGACGCCGATGCGCTGCTCGATGTCCTCTCTACGCCTCCCGCTGATCACGGCAATGCGCACGCGCGGATGCCGAGAGAGACGCCCCACCACGGATTGGACCTTTCTGGTCATTACGGCCACTTCCGGCCGCGGGACGGCGGGCGAGATCGTGCCGTCGTAATCGAGAAAGATCGCCCAGGAGCGCGCTTCGCACAGCCTCTGCGAAATCTCATCCCAGTGCGCCCATAGCAGGCCGGGTCTGTGAGGGCGCAGCCTCACGCGACCGCGGCCCTGCGGTTCGGCACTTCCGCCTCTAGTTCGCAGAGATCCGATAAGAGATTCCCCGCCCATCGATAGATATTTTGCTCGCGAACGATGCGGCGCATGCGGCGCATTCTTCGCGCGGTTTCCTCGGGAGTCATCTCGAGCGCCGAGCGAATCGCCTGCGCCAACTGCTCCCTATCGTACGGATTTACCAGAAGCGCGTCTCCCAGTTCGCGCGACGCACCGGTGAACGTGCTCAAGATGAGCACGCCGGATTCATCCTCGCGCGAGGCGACGAATTCCTTCGCGACGAGGTTCATGCCGTCGTGCAGCGATGTAACCAGGCAGAGATCGGCCGCGCGGTAGTAGCGGTTGATTTCTTCGTGGCTATGGTGCCGCTTAACAAAAACAATCGGTTTCCACCGGCCCGCCTGGAAGCGTTGATTGATGCGACCCGCTTCGCCGCCCACCTCGTTCAAGAAGTTCTGGTAGCGCGGGATGTTCGTCCGGCTCGGCGCGCCGATTTGCACGAACGTAAACCTGCGCTGGTAGCTCGGGAACGATTCCAGGAATTGTTCGATGCCGCGGAAACGCTCCAGGATTCCCTTCGTGTAATCCACGCGGTCCACGCCGAGGCCGAGCAGCGATCCTTCGACGCCCAGCGAGTTCAACAGGTCGTAACGCTCTTCGCCGACCGAGCGCAATGGCGTGTCCAGCGGCGGGGGTTCCGGGAAGGCGACGCTGATCGGATACGGGCGGACGCGCGTGAGATGGCCCTGGCGATTGATCGCGAAGCGATCCCACTCGATGAGCGCCTCCAAGGCACGGTCCACGGTCTCGAGAAAATTATTGCAATGCGACTGGATGTGGAAGCCGATCAGGTCCGCGCCCAACAGACCCTCGAGCAATTCGCGTTGCCACGGGCAGATTCCGAAGACTTCGGGATTCGGCCACGGGGTATGCCAGAAGATCGCGACGCGCGCGTCGGGCCGCGCTTCCTTGATCATCCGCGGCAGGAGGGCGAAGTGGTAATCCTGCAACAGGACGATCGGCTGTTCGGTGCCCGCCATCTCTTCCAGAGTTGCGTCTGCGAAGCGGCGATTGACTTCCTGATACGCGGCCCAGTCGCCGGGCTCGAAGACCGGCCGCGTGTGAGCGGTATGGCAAAGCGGCCAGAGGCCCTCGTTGGCGAAGCCGTAGTAGTAGCCATCTTCCTCTTCGCGGCTGAGCCACACTCTGCGAAGCGTGTAGCGCGGCCGGTCCGCAGGCACGCGCAAGCGATCGTGATCGTCCACAAATTCACGATCCGCGTTGCCGGAGCCGTGCGCGATCCAGGTTCCGTCGGAGGCGAGCAGCACGGGCTCAATTGCGGTGACGAGCCCGCTCGCGGGAACCATCACTTCAACCGACTTCTCTTTCCGCACATGGGTATACGGCTCGCGGTTGGACACGATGAACAACGGGCTTCCGTGCAACTTGCCGCGAATGCTCACCCGGAGACGGTCCGCCGTCCACGTCGATTCGCCCGTTTCGCGCAAACGCGCTTCCTCTTCCGCGGAGGCTCGCGCGGCGTCAAGATTCCGGGCGAGGTGCGTGGCTTCGTGGGTGAGCTGCTCGAAGAAAGCGCCGTCGCCCATCGCCGGCGGAGCGGACGAACTGCCGGAGCGCAGCGTCTGCATCCAGCGCGTCATGCGCGTCAATGGCCCCAGAAAATTCCACCGCAAGAGCAAAAACGCGAGGCAGCCGATCAGAAATGTTTGAATCGCGGCGTTCACCAGTGCGGCGCGCCAAAGCTGGCTGATCTGGGAGTCGATGTAAACGGCGTCGTAAAAGAGAGCGAGCGCGCCGACCGTTCGAGAGCCGCTGTGCAACGGCACGGCGTAAACGTACTTGGAAGCTCCGCCGAGCTCGATAAAGTCGCCGAAGCCTCGATCGGCGTCGCGCGCGCGATCGGCCACGTCCGGAGGATTGCGGTAGGCGTCCTCGAAACCCGGAGTGATCGCAAACGGCACGCCCTGCAAATCGTACACGGCGAGACCATCGAGATGATCCTTGTGCGCGAACTTGTCGACGATGCGCATCAGCTCGCGGTCCGAACCTAGTTCAACGGCCGGCTGAATCGTGTCCTGAAGGCTCGCAGCCAGTAGATCGGCGCGGCGGAATAGATCGTTGCGCAAACTGCGCCGTTCGGCGGTGACCTGGTAAACGGCGAAAAGAAGGGCGACCAGAGCTACGCTGGTCACCAGTGGAAGAACGAAACGCAGGCTGTTTCGCATCGTAACCCCCGGAGGCAAACTCGTATCCCCGTTGGCGCTGGGTCCTATATCCCTGCGTGCGTTGCAATGTCGCTTGGTGCTGGAGCCGACGCTGGGCGCATGCTCCCGCGCCCACCGTAGTAGCAAACCTTATTCCATTCACGGGAGAAAAGCAAAGCTTCACTAAACTCTGTGCTCTCAACGAGATGAAATGCCGGCCAGGAAGCCGCCTGTCCGGGACGATTCAAATTGTTATGTAGAATTTCCTCTCCTGGCCCGCTACAGACTGAGAGGTACCCGATCTGGCCCGAGATGAATCGTGCTGACTCGGCACGTCCGATCCAGACTTTTCAGGGGGAAATAGCTAGATCGAAGACTTGGGAAGGGAGAAATGGCGGATGAGATCGATGGTCCACCAGCCCGTCCAAATGAGAAACACCCCCAAGCAGACGAACATTGCCTCAGAGGAAAAGTGCGGTGGTGAAACGAGATTGGCTTGCATTGCGAGATCGAGCCCCACAACTTCAACGGCAAGAAACGCGCAACCGAACCATGCGAAGCTGCGCTTGAGAAATGCGTTTGTCTCGGCGCGGTGCTCGGGGGCAAGCCAATACGCCTTGTTCGGCATATTGATGAGAGAGGCGGGCAATCTGGCTACCGTGAGCGCAGGGAGGAAAACGACGACGACGCCAATAGCGACCCCCGCGGCGTAGAGCTCGAAGAAGAGCGGCTTCGTCATCCAGCCGTTTGGGAGGCCAGCTATGTCGAAGTGCGACGCCATGCGCTCCGGGAGAAGCGGATAGAAATAGCTGCATCGCGCCAGTGCCACGAGCACCAAAATGAAGAATACGTTTCTGGGTAGCCGCGCGCTAGGCATAGACAACTCCACGGTCAAATTAACGCCGCACCCCGCGCGATGCAAACGCGTGGCGCAGCGCCGTGCGCGAAAAGATAGGATTCCGGACAAGATGGCGGCGCGGGATCAAATGCCCGCCTGTGGGGCGGCGCGGCGTTGCGTCACCCACCAATTCGCGGCTGCGACAATTGCGGTGGCGCACATCAGAATCGCCCCGAGGCGGTCCAACTGGGTGAGCAACGCGACCGAGACTATTATTCCGCCAGCCGCAATCGCGCGACCGAGAGGCACGCGCAACGCATCCGCCTGAGGGCTCTGCCGCCGCAACTGAATCAGCGCGCCACAAATGGAAGCGTACACAATCGCGCTCGCCGCAGCATTGAGCACGACGGCCCAAAGAAAACCTCCGGTCACCGCGAGCAGCCAGACCAGCGCGGCGTAACCGGCAATTGCGACGTCAGGAGTCCGGAAGCGCGGGTGCAGGCGTCCGAGCAATCGCGGGAATTCGCCTTGTGCCGCCATGGAATACGCCAGCCGCGGCCCGTGCAGCGTGACGCTCGAAACAAATCCGCCCGTGGAAACCAGCACCGCGATCCCGATCAGGACTGCTCCGGGACGCCCAAGCAGCACCGATGCAATCTCAGCCACGGGGCGAGAGCTCGTGCTCGTGCCGATCGTCGCCACCGTCACAAATTGCAGCAGCGTGTAAACCACCATCACCAGAAAAATACTCGCCGCAAGGGCAAAGGGGAGCGTCCGCCTCGGATTCTTCACCTCCCCGCTCGGGATGATCGCGTACTCGAATCCGGTGTAAGCAAAAATCATCAACACGAGCACCCGCAACCACGGTTTCACGCCCGGCGCCGTGATTTGCGCGAAGTGGATCAGGGCAAAGTGGCTGCCGAAGCGCGCGACGCCGACGAAAATCAGCAGGACCAGCGGGAGCAACTTGGCGATTACGAGGACGCTGCTCAGCCCCGCGCCGCTGCGCGCGCCGAAATAATTCACCACCGCGGGAACGCAGATGAGCGCCGAAAGAAACAGCACCCGGGGCAAGCCGTGACCTGCGCGCGGAAGAAACCCCGCCAGGTAAACGACGAAAAGGTTGGCGTTCGCGGCCGTCGCGGCGATGATCGCCAGCAACTGGAACCAGCCCACCTGCAAACCGGCAAATCGCCCGAAGGCGCTGCGGGCGTACAGATAGGCGCCGCCCGGTTCTGAAAACTGGGACGCAACTTCGGCGGTCGGAGCAATGATGAAGACCACCGCCAGCGCGCCTACGATCATCGCAATGGGGCTGGCGCGGCCCAACAGCCGGTTAAGTTCTCCGGGCACGCCAAAAATGCCGCTGCCGATAATGCAATTAATCACCAGACCGGTCAGCGCCCAGCGTCCGATCGAGCGAGCAAACGTCATTCGCTTCCCTCTCTCATCCAGTGGCGCGGAGTGTAGCACGCGCGGCACGATGCGCAATGTAGGGAAGCCTGGGCACATCGTATCCCCCCTGGCCGTTGAGGTGATAATCCAGGAAGACGGGTGGGAGCAAGCAAAGTTCGAGCGGCGAGCGGGGAGCGAGCCGCTCGATGATTTGCCAGGGACTCGAGTTTTCTTTGTGAGAGTTGGGCCGCACGAGATTGAAGTAGAGCTGATAGGTGTGCACCTTGGCAAGGAATTCGCCACGGCTGGAGAAGTCTTCCAGATCGAAGAACTCGTCTTCTTCGAGGCGATGAACGGTTTCGACATCGCTCTGGTACGTGTGTGCCAGCCGGCGGGATGCGCACATGCTGGCTGTCGCCGAGCGCGTGGGGGAAGTCCCCTTTGAATTCGCCTCCATTGTCCGTCTGCCAGACGAGATCGCGGAGAGAGATTCCGTGGCGATCCAAATGCTGCTGGATGCGAGAGGCGAAGACGGCGCTGGCAGCGGCACTGCGTTTTTCGGCGAAAGACCAGAACAACAGGCCGCTGCGCACATCGCGGGCGGTGTACTGAATCACAGACAAGTGGAGCCGTTGGGCCTGCGGCCAGTAGTGGGGGATGTCGTCGAGATCCTTGGTATCCGCACTGATCTGTTGAAATAAAGCCCACTGCGCCTTGATGTGAGCCAGGTCCTGTTTGCGCTGGTATTTTCGGCGGCGTTTGTGCATCAGGCCGTGCTCGCGCCAGATGCGTTCCACGGCGGAATGACCAACGGGCAGATCGAACTCGCGGATTAGGCGGCGAGCTCCGAAGGTGGGGAGGGTTTTGCGCAGCTCCAGAAGCTGGGCTTCGATGCGGGAAGGAGTTTTTTGAGACTGATGATGGCGGGCACGGGAGTGCTCGACCAGCCCGGAAGGGCCGTGCTGCTGGAAACGGCGGAGCCACTTGCGGACGGTAGGCACGGTTGCGGCGAAGAACCGCGCCGTGGCTTTGATGCCGCGCTGCTGGGCGCTCTCTACCAGTCGCAGACGATGGTTGTAAGCGTCTCTCATCTCACGCACGAGATCGAAATAGCGAGCCGGGGTGGCCATGGCGGCTGAATTGTACGCGCGCCGCGCCGCCCGGCTCCTCCCCCCTCCGCCGGGCGGCGATCTCTTCCCACCGCTTCGGACTGATGCATTTCAATCTCACTAGGGGGATACGATGTGCCCAGGCTCTCCCACACGATGCGCAATGTTGACACGCATGCCATTTAAGGTATAGTTGCGGTTTTTTCGCCGGGAGGTTGACGTGGATCCATTCGAAGGTTTCAAGGCCGCGCAGAAGAAAGGCTGGGCGCATTTTGGCCCCGTCGAGGTATTTACGACCCCAGCAGCCGCCCGCACGGTGAAACACGCCGGCGTGCGCCCCGGACAGCGCGTGCTGGACGTGGCGTGCGGAACCGGCGTCGTCGCGATTACGGCGGCGCGGCTCGGTGCACGCGTAACTGGCCTCGATCTGACGCCGGAGCTGGTGGAGATGGCGCTGCGGAACGCGGAGCTCGCCGAAGTGGAAATTGATTGGCACGAAGGCGACGTCGAGAAATTGCCGTTCGAGGACGCAACCTTCGACGTCGTCCTCAGCCAGTTTGGGCACATGTTCGCGCCCAGGCCTGACATTGCGATCGCGGAGATGCTTCGCGTCTTGAAGCCCGGCGGCACTCTGGGGTTCTCCACGTGGCCGCCGGACGAGTTCATCGGCCGGATGTTCGCGCTGGTGGCGCGCTACGCCCCGCCGCCTCCGCCGGGCGTCGCGCCGCCCGGGCAATGGGGAGATCCGAACGTCGTAGCCGAACGGCTGTCCGCAAAGGTGAAAGAGATCACGTTCGATCGCGCGACGATGATTACGCCCGCGCTCAGCCCGCAGCACCATCGCGCAATCTTTGGGCGGACGGTCGGTCCGGTGATCAAGATATTCGAGACCTTGTCCGCCAGCGACCCCGACAGACTCGCCACATTCTGCAGCGAGTATGACGCCCTGGCCGCCGAGTTCATTTCGGACAATATCCTGCGTCAGGATTACCTCATGACGCGCGCGATTAAGCTCTGAACCCGCACTCCCTTCAGCAAGCCGCGGTTCGCGATGCCCTCGCACGAAGGGCTTTCCCTCGTGGAGTCCGCCCGGACCGTCAAGGCGATTCTTAGAAACAGCCCGCCATTCCTGCCCGAGGATTTTCGATTGAACGGATTTATACTTTTCCGGGTAATCGCACCGCTGAGCGATTAGTGTAATGCCCGGCGCACGGTAAGAGCCGTTGGATGTACGGCGCGGCCCACGGCGCGGAAGGTTGGAGCGTGGGATTTCAGCGAAGCGAGGACAAGCTCCACATGGCCCAATCCGCAAGAATTCGTCAGGCTGGACACGTGCTGACGCTGGATGAAATCGCGAATCTCACCGCAGTCGGCGGGAATCCCGCGGACACTCTCAAGAATGTGGCCGCGCTGATTGCGAAGCGCTTCAAGACCGACGTTTGCTCGGCTTATCTGCTCGAACCCGATCGGGCGACTCTCGTGCTGGCCGCGACGCTCGGACTGCGGCCGCAGTGCGTCGGGACGCTGCGCATGTCCGTGCATGAAGGGCTGGCGGGCCTCGTGGCGGAAACCGCCCGGCCGGTGGCGGCTGAGCAGGCCAAGAACCACCCGCGTTTCAAATATTTCACGGAGTCGGGCGAAGACCAGTACCAATCCTTCCTCGGAGTGCCCGTAATCGATCGCGGCGTGCTGCAAGGGGTCCTGGTGGTGCAGACCGTCGAGCCGCGCACCTTCCGCGAAGACGAAATCCGCATGCTCGCCGAAGCGGCGGCGCAGTTGGGGCCGCTGGTGAGCGAAGCGCGCACGCTCGACCGGTTCATTGCGCCCGTGCGGGAACGCCTGTGGTCGCTGGCACGCAATTTATGGTGGAGCTGGGACGCGGACACGACCAGCCTCTTCCGTGACCTGGACCCCGTGCGCTGGCGGGAACTCAATCACAATCCCGTGGTGCTGCTGAGCGAACTCCCGCTCGCGGAAACCGAGCGGCGCGCGCAGGAATTGGTGCTTCATGGCCGCATCAACTACGCCTTCCGCCGTCAACGAGAGTATCTCGAAGCGGACCGGACTTGGGGCGCGCGATACGCCGGCGTGCTTCGCCCGCGCCCCGTGGCGTATTTCTCCGCGGAATTCGGCTTGCATGAATCGATACCGATCTATTCCGGCGGGCTCGGCGTCCTCTCCGGAGATCACATCAAGAGCGCATCGGACTTGGGAATTCCGCTGGTCGGCGTCGGCCTGTTTTACCGGCAAGGCTATTTTCGCCAGTACCTCGACGAGAACGGCTGGCAGCAGGAGGCCTACCTCCCCATGGAGGTCAGTCGATTGCCTCTCGAGCCGGCCATCGGGCTTCGAGGCGAGCCGGTCAGCATCCAAATAGAAATGCGCGATAGCTCGATCCGCGCGAAGGTCTGGCGGCTGAGGGTCGGGCGCTGCGATTTGCTTTTGCTCGATTCGGATGTGGAAGGCAATTCCCCTGAGGACCGCGACCTTTCCTCGCGCCTCTACGGCGGCGACATGCGCTTGCGCATCCGGCAGGAGATGCTCCTGGGCGTCGGCGGCTTCCGCGCGCTCACTGCGATGGGGATCACGCCCGGAGTGCTTCATTTGAACGAGGGGCACAGCGCATTCGTCGTGCTCGAAGCGATTCGCAGCCGCATGCAGGAAGAAGGCTTGACGTTCGACGAGGCCGCGCCGCGCGTCGCGGCGGAAGTCGTCTTCACCACGCATACGCCGGTGCCCGCCGGCCACGATCGCTTCAACGCCGGATTGATCGAGGATCACGTCGGTCCCCTCCGCGAGCAACTTGGAATTGACCAAGACCGGTTGATGGGACTGGGCCGCGAGCTCCCGGACAACAAGGACGAGGAATTCTGCATGACCGTGATCGCGCTCAAGCTTTCGCGTCATGCCAACGCCGTCTCGGCGCTGCACGGCGACGTTTCGCGCGCCATGTGGAGAGGAATGTATCGCCGGAGGTTCGAGCGCACGCTCCCCATCGGGCACATCACCAACGGCGTCCACGTGCCGTCGTGGCTGGCCCCGCAGATGTTCCGCCTCTACGATCGCCATTTGGGAACCGGCTGGCACGAACGCAGCGTAGAGGCAAAGCTTTGGGAAGCAATCGAGGGCGTGAACGACGGCGAGCTCTGGGAAACGCACCTCGGCCTGAAATCCCAGTTGCTTGAATTCGTGCGCCGCCGCGCCGTCGAGGCGGCCGAGCGCCGCGGCGAGCCGGAGGAAGTGCGCACCGAACTCGCAAGCGTGCTGAGTCCCGACGCGCTGACCATCGGATTCGCGCGGCGATTCGCTACGTACAAGCGGGCGAACCTGATCCTCACCGATCTCGAAAAGCTCGCGTCCATGGTCAACGATCCGAAGCGCCCCGTGCAATTCGTATTCGCCGGCAAGGCTCACCCTCACGACGAGCCCGGAAAGCGAATCCTGCAACAGATCGCGCAATTGATGCGCGACCGCCAGTTCGGCGACCGCTTCGTCTTCGTCGAGGATTACGACATCAATGTCGGCCGTTACTTCGTGCAGGGCGTGGACGTTCGGCTGAACAATCCCCGCCGGCCGCAGGAAGCCTCCGGCACCAGCGGGCAGAAGGTCGTGCTGAACGGCGGGCTGAATTTGTCGATTCTGGACGGCTGGTGGGCCGAAGCGTACGACGGTTTGAACGGCTTCGCGATCGGGAAAGGACGCACCCACTCCGATCCCAACATTCACGATGCGCGCGACGGCGAGGACTTATACCGCGTTCTGCGGGACGAAGTGATTCCGCTGTACTACGAGCGCGATCGCGACGGCCTTCCGCGCGGTTGGATCCAGCGCATGAAGCGCACCATCCGCACGCTCGGCTGGCGGTTCAACGCCGACCGTATGGTCATGGACTACACGCTGAAGTGCTACGTTCCGGCCGCGGGCGGCAGTTCGAGCGACATGCGCTCGCGCAGTTGAGATTCTGGCTTTTGGTCGCCACGCGCGCCGGGCAACACCTTCATGTCGACCAGGAAGTTCGCGGCCCGTCAGTCCTTTGAGGCTGCCTGCTCTGTTCAAGATAGGCGAGGCCGGAGGACGTAATCCGGACAGTCGAGCGCCCATTCACGTTCTCCGTCGTAACGAGCCGGCGATCGTTCGCCTCCTCCCAAACGGGCAGCCTGGGGCATGACGTTCGCCAGGCGTCCATCACTTCGGCGTAGCTTCTCTCGCCGCCCGCTACCCACTCGAGAAGATCAAGGATCAGGGCTTCCACTACGCTGTCGGCCATCTCTTTCTGTCCCCCTCGTGTCTCCTCAAATATATCGCATCGTACCGACTGGAATGCGCGTCTCTGGAAACAAAAAAAGACCAGACTCTGGCGTCCGGCCGTCTGCAGTTAAACGTTGGAAGCAGTCCGCGGCGAGTCTACCGAGCGTGTCTTGTCAGTAGGATGGAATCAGTTTTATGACAACTTCCGTATCCCCGCTGATGTCTACTTCTTGCCTTGCCATTCGCCACTTTGAGGCTTCAGCCGGAACTTGACCCGACTCGAAGTCCGGCTCAATGTGGCTACTCACCACATAATGGCCCGGCGGTATCAGGCCCAACCTATAAGAGCCGTCCTCATCCACCCCATGATTCTCATGATAAGCCAGGGGGTCTCGGTCAGGGCTGTCGATGGCGACTCCTATATTCTTCCAAGGCAGAGGACTTCCATCAGGCGTCACAACTCTAAACCTAACCGTGTATAGGCTTTGGTTCTGAACCGTGAAATGCAGACCCGAAAGATTGTCGCCTCCATGAACTTCCAGAGGAACCGCCTCCGAGTGCTTGATTACACCAGGGTAGTAGCCCATCCACCGAGTACTGGCGTTGAAGTCGTAGGCTTCTGCGGTGAGCAAATACTTGCCCGGGCGGACACCCTCGACACAGAAACTCCCATCCGCCTCGGAAAGATCAGGGTCGGAAGCAAGGTTGGGAGGCAGAGGCTCGTCTCGGACTTGCGACATGTCCACCATTGCCTCGGGCAAGGGATTTCCATCAGGCTTCGTCACCCGGCCACATACCGTTCCCGTCCACAGCGGCGAATACTTCTTGTAGTAGCTTGAAGGGTCCAAAAGGTCATCTGCCGATGGAGGTTCGCCGCGAAGGAATCGAAGTTCGGGTCCCGATTGCTCTAACGGCGCGGTCCCCGTACAAATGCTGGTGAACAACACGCCGCCCTGCATGGGATCGCCATAGACTAGATACCCCTTGCCGGTCTCAAAGTCGTATCCACAATCGCCGTTACCAATTCCGGTCAGAACTGTGGTGATCTCCGGTGTGCTGCCGCGATAGGTACGGGAAACACGAAGCGTGACTACACGATGTTCTCCATAAGCTGTCATTGACATCGCGTTTGTGGGGGCGCCAATCGACCCTGTCTGGACCTCTTGTTTCTCGACGACTCCTTCGAAGATCACCTTGGAACCGCCCGTGGACTTAATCTGCGAAGCGACCACTTCTCGCATTGTCTTCCCTGCCGCTGGCGACGACTCAGAGCACGTGCACGCGAAACCACGGACGGGTGTCAATAGAGGATAGGCCGCAATGGCAAGGAAGCAGAAAAAACGCCTTCCGATGGTCATATCGTTCCGCCTCGAATAGAGTCTCGTGGAATTCGGAGTATAACGCCCTAAGACTTCTGGCGCTCGTCGAGATTCGGACCAAGGACCTTCGCCTCTGCCCCATCCGCGTCAGCACAAGAATGTCAACCCGGTCTGCGCACGAAACTCTAAGTCCGCACGCGGCGCAACAAAAAAGGCCAGACTCTGGCGTCCGGCCTCGGTACATGGAATTGGTTGCAGGGGTTGGATTTGAACCAACGACCTTCGGCCCCTGCCCCGCATCGCGGGGCAGTAAAAGATTGTCAGCCCGATCTGCGCCCGTAATCTACGACGCGCGCCGACGCAACAAAAAGGCCGGACTCTGAAGTCCGGCCTTCGTAACTTAGATTGGTTTGGGGGGTTGGATTTTCCTCTCCTGGGCCTGCGAAGTGAACTAACGAGCATCGTCGGCCGCTGGATCGGCTCGCCACTCGCAACTTGCCGGGCGATCGCAGGAGGCGTCTTGCAATGGGAGCTGCCGGGGCAAATCGATGGCCGGATGCAGCGGGATGCTTGACGCTTGGATTTTCACGAATAACTGGAAAACGTGGGCTCGAAGCTCGATCTTCGAGACTTCTTCGATCGATTCTTCCCGGTGCCGCCGTGCATTCCACTCAATAATTAGAAGGCTTTCCGCCGCAGAGTTGTATGGCCTGCTTGAACGCCGCCACAAAGCGATTCGCATCATCCTTGGTATCAAACGGGATGTCGAACAACCTGTCATTCACTTTGCTGACCGCCGTGCTCCCATTGGGCAACAATATCGATTCTGAAATCGCTCGCACGCTGTTGGTTGTGTTCACGCTCACGGCATTTTGAAAGGGTTCATCGTCGACCACTTCCAAACCGTTCGGATCGAGGTCCTTCATAGAAAATCGGAAGGTGGTAACGCCGATATTCTTGTGGTCGAGCGTAAGCGTTCGCGCGACGCTTGCAGAACAGCCCCGACTGTTGAACGTCGCCGAGTCGCGCCGCTCCTGGCAGTCGTGCGCACCCAACGTGCATGGACGATCATCGTCAGAACTGTCACCAACGACCTGAAAGGCGTGAGCCTCAGCAAAGCTGTGCATCCACGACAGTGCGTCAGTCAAGCTGGGTGCGTCGGCCTTCTGGGCAGCCCCGGATCCGCTCAAAAGCATGATGGCAGCGATGGCAAAGGAAATCTTGAATTTCATCGTCCGTCCTCGCCCGGTGATGGTACACCTGACGGTAGTGAGCCTCAATCTTTCATAGTTCGCGAGACGCAAGAACATCCGAATGTTCCATAATGTCCACCCGCTCTGGGGTGTCAATTATGTGTCAACCGCACCAACAAAAAAGGCCGGACTCTGGCGTCCGGCCCTTGAAACTTGGAATTGGTTGCGGGGGTTGGATCCCGCAGAGCGGGACCAACGATCCCGCAAGGCGGGATTATGAGCCCGACGGACGAAAGCGTTGCAACGATAACCCTGTCATCTTAAAGAAGTTTTGCCCGCCCTTGTGCTTCTTCAATTCAAGCTCGCGCATCCGTGCTTGTCGATAATCCTCGTATCTCTCCTCGTATACCAATTCCCATGGCCGGTACCGTGAAGTCCATCGCGAGGCACCGTCATTATGTTGCTCGAGACGCTTCTGTGGGTTTTCGCTGATGCCAATGTAGAACCGTCGCCCGCTGGGGCTCCAGAGCACATATAAGAAATAAGGTTTACCGGTGACTCGTGACATTGGAATAAAACGATGAGGGCTCAGGTCCGTTTTTCGGCACTGAGCCCATGGTTGCGGGGGTTGGATTTGAACCAACGACCTTCGGGTTATGAGCCCGACGAGCTACCAGACTGCTCCACCCCGCGAGATGAGTCTAGCGGAATCGCGGGAGAGCGTCAAACGGCCGCCTACGCCGGCCGCTGCGGCGAGCTAGTAACTTACTGGAAGCCATTCGAGATGTGTTTTTCCCTTTCGATTATAATTACTGAATCGAAGGCGATGGGGCCATTCGCGCTGAGCGCCGTTTGATAGCGAGTTCGCAGGCCCTTTTCCGAAGCGGCACTGTCCGCCTTTGAAAGCGCCCTTATGCAAATCGATCGACCAAAGCGCCCGGCCTTCCCCGAACTCGCGGGGGCGGAGGATCTGCTGCAACTGCAGGCGGCTGCACTCGAAGCCGCCGCCAATCCCATCCTCATCAGCAGGCTGGACGGCACGATTATCTGGGTCAATGAAGCATTCGAGCACCTTTCCGGCTATACGAGGGACGAGGCTCTCGGCCAAAGGACGAATTTGCTCAAGTCAGGGCACCATTCCCCTTCATTCTTCAAAGACATGTGGGACACGATTCTCTCCGGGCAAAGGTGGCGAGGAGAACTGCTCAATCGACACAAGGATGGGAGCCTCTACCAGGAAGAGATGACCATCACTCCGGTGAAAAACGCGACCGGAGAAGTCACCCACTTCATCGCCATCAAGCTGGATATTACGGAGCGCAAAGTAGCTGAAGAACACATCCGTCAGCTAGCCCTGGCCGATCCGCTTACCGGGCTTGCCAACTACCGGCGGCTTCTCGACGCGCTCGACTCGGAAATCAAGAGGTACGACCGCACCGCGCGATCCTTCGCAATCCTTTTGCTCGATTTAGACGACCTGAAGAAGATCAATGATGTTCATGGCCATCTCGCGGGTAGCCGCGCGCTTGCCCGGGTGGCGAACGTTCTCCGAATTCGTTGCCGCGCAATTGATACGGCTGCGCGATACGGAGGCGACGAATTCGTAGTCGTTCTCCCTGAAACGGACACCGAAGCGGCTACACAAGTGGCGCAACGCATCACCGAGCATGTGAGAAACGACGGCGTGGAGCCGCGTATCTCCGTGAGTGCGGGGACAGCGGTATTCCCGCGGGATGGTGAGACCATCGATGAGTTGTTGGCTGCGGCGGACCGTGCTCTGTATCGTGAGAAGGGCTCTTCCAAGAAGCTATCCACCGCGAAGCGAAGCAGTCACTTGCATAGGTGACTCTCGCTTATCGGACAACTGGAATCTACCCAAAAATCAGGGACCGGATGATCCAGAGGCCGACTTCTGCAAATCTAGTCTTTCCGGCTTCTCCCGTCGTTATTCCCCAGCCGCCTTGTGCTAGGGAAGCCTGCGCCGGCAGCCGCGGCGAAAACTGAGCCGCGCGAGAAAAGGCTTCACGCCGCGAAAACAAGTTTCATAGCCGGCGCCGGTGCTATGCCCTTCGTGCATAAGCGACGCAGCCGCTCGCGCAACGTGGCCGCGTCCATCCCTGCGTACTGGCACACGAATGGGAAATCGTGTTTGTCGTTGAAGAGATATTGCTCGGCCTCGCGCTTCTTGCGCAGCGGCCCGTTCAACCATTCATCGATCGTGGACGCAATCACGGCTCTCCACAAACTCTCTTCCGCGGCGACTTCGCTTTCCCCTCGTTCCGCTGTGTATTGGTACATCGCATCACCCTCAGTGCCTTGCACTACGATACCGCTCGTCACTATAGAAGGAGCACGACGCTTGCCATCCGCGCAGAAATGGGCGCCTGCAATTCCCGCTAAGTGCATGTGCTGGTGGGGGTTACGAAATCACGCAAAGAAGAGCAATTGGGGCCCGGAGAGAAAGTGTGCCATTCGCGCGCTATGCGCGTAGAAATGTCTCGTGGTGCATCACACAAAGTGTTGCGCGCAGAACAAGCTCAACGCCGCGCGGTTGCCGCTGCGAGGACGCGACGATCCAGCGTCACGGCCGCGAAGTGAGCGCAGGCCGAGCGCTGGGAATCGGCCCAGGATGAAAGCGCAGGAACCGGGACGATCAGCCGCAGCGCGCTGACCACAAAGAAATACAGCCGCACGGCTAGTCGCTCCGCGCGATCGTCGGCCGGAGCCGGGCAGAGTTTGACGAGGCCAAGGATGCGGCCAAATGCGTCTCCCGAAATTCGCTCCGTTTCAAGACCCGCCAGCTTGCGCGACGCGGCTGAGATCTCCACCTGTTCGTAAGTCGCTACGACCGACCTGCAATAGTAGAGAAAGAACTGCGACAGCGCGGATGCCGAAAGCACGAGGATGAGTATTGAAATCAATTAAGATGCTGGGCCGTTCCCGAATACCCTTCCAAGTGTTTTCACGAGGTCGGGTTTGAGCTACACGGGATGGCCGAAGCTTCCTCCAGGGTTACAAATACCCAGCTACTGAAGTGCAACCGGCGGGCCAAATCGCCCGGATAGTAGCGCACCGAGCAATCATTTCCGGCAGGCGCTTACACCGAAATGGGACTAGGCTAGAGCCAAGCTAAGCGTAGACCGTTCAATAGCTTGCGAGGGGCAGCGAATTTCCTGCGAGTCTTCATCCCCGCCAAATCGCGTCGGATCGCGCGAGTCGCGGGTAGCCTCGAACTCCAGGCGTGTGTACCGCGGCGAAACTGTTGTTCAGTTCCGGCGCGCGCGCAAGGAAATCCGCGCGGTAATCGCGGCATCTCTTCAGGCCGTGCGAACCGCGCCGCCCGGGCCGACCCCTTCCGCGCCTTCCGCTTTCACGGTGTCCCGGGCATTTGTAATTCATTCGCCGGAACGGCTCGAACCGCACTAGAATGCTCCTGTGATCAGGGGGTTCTGAGTTGATCGAAAACCAGGCATCACCGCCTGCGCACGCCGAGGGCCCAGTCTTGACGCCCCTCCAGCGAGGACTCGAGAGCATCGTACGCGCCGAACACGCGGACCCGCACAGCGTGCTCGGGCCGCACTACGTCGACGGCGAGCCTGGGCGCGTCGTGGTTCGAGCGTTCATCCCGCGGGCCTCGCGCGTCTGGCTGCGCCTCGAGGGCGCCGCCGAATGGATTCCGGCCGAGAAGATTCACGCAGCCGGAATTTACGCCGCGGCGCTGCCGGGCTCCCGCGCGTTGCCGTTGCCGCCGCGCTCGTATCGCTGGGTCGTGCGCGAGGAGGGTCTGGCGGATCGCGAATTTTTCGACCCGTACGATTTCCCTCCCCTGCTCAGCGAGCTCGACCTTCATCTCTTCGCCGAGGGCAGACACTACCGCACATTCGACAAGCTCGGCGCAATCGTGCGCGAAATCGAAGGCGTCGCAGGCGTGCAATTCGGCGTGTGGGCGCCGAACGCGCAGCGCGTGAGCATCGTCGGCGATTTCAATCAGTGGGACGGCCGCGCGCATCCGATGCGCAATCGCGGCGAGACCGGGCTGTGGGAGCTTTTCTTGCCGGGCCTCGATTCGGGAGCGATATACAAGTTCGAGATTCGGCCGCGCAAAGCCCCATTGCCCATCTTGAAGGCCGATCCCTACGCCTTTCGCGCCGAGCTGCGCCCGCGCACTGGCTCGATCGTCGCGCGGCTCGATCAGCACGTGTGGGGCGATGCCGATTGGATGGAGGCGCGCAAAACGCGCGATTGGTTCACGTCGCCCATTTCCATTTACGAGCTGCACCTCGGCTCCTGGCGCCGGAAGACCGAAGAAGGAAACCGCTGGCTGCGCTACTCCGAGCTTGCCGGCGAATTAGTTCCCTACCTGCAGAAGATGGGATACACGCACATCGAGCTTCTGCCCGTGATGGAGCATCCGTTCGACGGCTCCTGGGGTTATCAGACGGTCGGCTACTTCGCGCCCACGAGCCGATTCGGTCCGCCGGAAGACTTCATGGAATTCGTCGATCGCCTTCACCAGGCCGGCATCGGCGTGCTGCTCGATTGGGCGCCCGCGCATTTTCCCCGCGACGCCCACGGCCTCGCCGAATTCGACGGCACCCACCTCTACGAACACGCGGACCCGCGTCAGGGCGAACACCCCGATTGGGGCACCCTCGTTTTCAATTACGGGCGCAACGAAGTCCAGAATTTCCTGCTCGCCAATGCGCTGTTCTGGTTCGAGAAATATCACGTGGACGGCCTGCGCGTGGACGCGGTGGCCTCGATGCTCTATCTCGATTATTCGCGCCGCCCCGACGAATGGATTCCCAACGAATTCGGCGGCCGCGAAAATCTCGGCGCGATTTCCCTGCTCAAACGCCTCAACGAAGTCGTTCACGAGAAGTTCCCGGGAGTGCTCACCATCGCCGAGGAATCCACGGCGTGGCCGGCCGTTTCCCGTCCTGTCTATCTCGGCGGGCTGGGCTTCGATTTGAAGTGGAACATGGGATGGATGAACGACACGCTGAAATATATGTCGCTCGATCCTGTCTTTCGCAAATTCCATCACAACCGCATGACGTTTTCGATGCTCTACGCGTTCACCGAAAATTTCGTCCTGCCGATTTCGCACGATGAAGTCGTCCACGGCAAAGCCTCGCTGATCAACAAGATGCCCGGCGACCTGTGGCAGCAATTCGCCAATCTGCGCCTGCTCTTCGGCTATCTGTACGCCCATCCCGGCAAGAAACTGCTCTTCATGGGCGGCGAGTTCGGCCAGCGCGAGGAATGGAACCGAAACGCGCGGCCTCGAGTGGGACCTGCTCGAGTACCCGCAGCATCAAGGCGTGCAGCGCTTGGTGGCCGATCTGAACGCGCTTACAGAAGCGCGAGCCCGCACTGCATGAAGTGGACTTCGACTGGCAGGGATTCGAATGGCTCGATTGCAACGACGCCGATGCCAGCGTCCTATCCTTCGTCCGGCGCGCCCAGCGATCCGCGCGACCTCGTGGTCGTCGTCGCCAATTTCACGCCCGTCGTGCGCGAGGATGTACCGCGTCGGCGTCCCCGAGCCCGGACTGTATCGCGAAATCCTCAACACCGATTCCGAAATCTACGGCGGCACGAACGTCGGCAATCTCGGCGGCGTCAACGCGGATCCCATTCCGTGGAACGGCCGCCCCTGGTCTCTCAGCCTGCGTCTGCCTCCCCTCGCCGTGGTCTTCTTCAAGCTCAGCCGCTGATCGCCTCCGGTCGGCCTGCCTGCCATGATGGACTCGCGCGCAGAGATTCAATATGGAAATCCCCGTTGACTGGTTGCATGCATAACCTCTGCGTACCATTGCGGTTGAAGTTCCGCCAGGGCACGCTCGAATCGTGGGCACCTTCACTACGGAGGTAGAACCATTACCTGGCTAGTGTGAATACGGAGGTAGTTCGATGCGTCGTTTCGTCCCTGTAGCGTTTCTGTTAGGGCTTTTTGCAGTAGCGGTCAGCCTTCCGGCCAACGCCCCGCCGAAATACAAGACCATAGAAGTGAAGCACCTCACGAAAGCCGATAACGTGGACCTCACGCAGGAGTACCTGAATGCTACGTACGCCCACCTGCGTGAAGATCTGCAAAAAACCAATCTCTTTGGCGCCGTGGTCGAGGACGGCGGTACGGTTGCCGATGCCGACGCGGCCGACTCATTGGTCCTGCAATGTAAGGTCACGGACTTTGCCAAAGCCCACTTCCCCGTTATTGCCATGGCGCACGTGGATATCACTATCACGCGTCGCGGCGACAATTCCGTCCTTCAACAAATCACGACCAAGGTCGGCTGGCAGCCCAATGCGAATGACGACATGAAAGGAAAGTTGTCGAGCGGCCAGATGACGGCCGAGATCAAGAAGCTGTTGAAGTAGAGCGCATCTTGAAGCGCCGCAAGCCAACGCGGCTCGCACGGACGCTATCGCTCGGGCTTGCCTGATCGCACGCCCGGGAGGAGCTGCCACCATCATTCGTAGCCGTAGAGAATGATCGTACCGATGAAATCCCCCGCGCCCCGCTTTTTCCTTTGATTCATGACCTGGTCGCTGGCTGCCCGTTCCTCGGAATGAGCGGGCGGGCGCTTCCGCCCTGAGGCCTGTCATCGAGTGGCTGAAAACCACCACTCCCGCTCGAAAAGCACCGCCAGCCTACATTTCGTGACCGCCGCCATTCCCGGCTGATCTGGATACCACATTGAAAAACAAACGCTTAGGAGACGCCTCGCATGAGCCCGTTGTTTGGCACTGCCATTGCACCCTCTCAGGTGGAGTTCGAGATGAGCTTCTGGGATTTGAGAAAGGGGCTCCAAATGCGATACCTAAGACTTCTCCCTTTACTGGGTCTTCTCCTGTTAGCCGCGCCCTCCGCGCACGCACAAAGAATCGTGGTTGGCGTCGGCCCGGGCTACTACGGCCCAGCGCCTGTGTGCGCCTACGGCTACTACGACTATTACCCGTACGCATGCGCCCCTTACGGCTACTACGGGCCTAGCTGGTTCTACAACGGCGTTTTCATCGGTGCGGGTCCGTGGCGCCACGGCTTCTACGGGCGGCCGGGCTATTATGGCCGCGGGGGTTACCGCGGCGGAGGGGCTTACCGTGGTGGCGGCGGCTACCGAGGCGGATGGGGCAACCGCGGCGGTGGTGAATACCACGGCGGGGGCGGCTATCGAGGCGGTTATCACGGTGGTGGCGGCGGCTATCACGGAGGTGGCGGTGACCACGGTGGCGGGCGCTACCACGGTGGCGGTGGCAACCACGGTGGGGGTGGCAACCACGGTGGCGGCGGCAGGCACAGGTAAACTCGAGCGCTAAGCGAAACGATTGGGACGGCCGGCAGTAACCGCTGCCGGCCGTTTGCTTGTTTCCACGGTCTTTCTCTATGTTCGGGGAACTTTCGCGAGCCCGCTTGCGTAGGGAATAGTGACCGGCTGAGGAGGGTCAAATGAAGCGTTCGAACAAGGCAAGTCTATGGGTGGTGGTGGGAGGCCTGGTGCTTGCGATGACGGCTGGCGCGGCCGGCCTGCGCGCGCAGGGGCAATCCAGCGCGGATGATACTTGGCTGCACGTCCGCGTTGAAAGCCACGAGGGCAAGGGCGGAAACGTCCGCGTGAATATGCCCCTCTCCCTGGCCGAGGCCATTCTTCCCTCGATCCACAACGATAAGCTCGATAACGGCCGCATCCGGATCGGCAACCTGAACGTAAACGGCGTGGACGTGCGCGCGATTCTCGCCGCCGTTCGCGATGCGAAGGACGGCGAATTCGTCACGGTCCAATCCGAGGGCAGCGACGTCAACGTGAGCAAGAAGGGCGGCATCTTGATCGTTCACGTCGTGGACCACGAGAAAAACAAAACCTCGCCGACACAGGTCGAGGTGCGCGTTCCGATGCCGGTCGTGGAAGCCCTGCTCTCCAGCAACGGGAACGAACTCGACGTGCTGGCCGCGGTGAAGGCGCTCGCGCACCAGTCCGCCTCCGAGCTGGTCAGCGTCGATGACGGCGGCGAGCACGTGCGCATCTGGGTGGACACCAGCAGCACCTCGGACTAGCGCTCGCGGGCGCACGGCCACTCATGACTGTGCGCTCGTTTCCGCGCCGCCCCGTTCACGAGAGTGCCGCGCGATGCAGACGCGCAGCGGCGTGACAATTCTTGACCGCGCTCCTGCAAGAAGGAGAACTAGATGCTCGCGAAGCTCGCTGTCGGCGCACTGGTGACGGTCGCTCTCCTCACCGCGTACGTTCTGCGCGAAGGTTTTCTCATCGTGCGCGTGGATGAAACCTCGCCCGAAATTCATCACATTCATCTCTGGCTGCCCGCGACCTTCGCTTCCGCAGCCCTCACGTTCGCTCCCAAGGATAAACTGCGCAGGGCCGCCGAGAAGGCGGGCCCGTGGCTCGAAGTCGCCCGGGCCTCCTGCCGCCAACTCGAGCGAGCGCCCGATTTCACGCTCGCAGATGTCACGGACCCGACCGACCACGTGACCGTGCAAAAGCGAGGGAGCAGCATCGAGGTCTCCGTGGACGACCCCAACGATAAAGTTTTCGTCTCCGTACCGCTGGTCTCGATCGAGGACGTCACGGACCGATTGCAATCTGAGCGGCCCGCGCTCTGAGCTTCCACTGAAAAGAGAAGAGGCGTTCGCCATGGCGAACGCCTCTCGAGAATCATCCGTTGCAACGCCGCCCGAGTGGCGGCGAAGTGAAACTACTGCTGCGGCGGCCCGCCGCCCGGCCGCATTTGGCTCGGGTCAAACGTTTGCGGCGTCCCCGTGATCATGTCCTTCGCGTCGGTGACCACTTTGAGCAAGGTCATGTTGGAGTTCGGGCTGGTCATCTTCACCAGGCCCCACGGCGAAACTTTCGGTGAAACCCAAACGTCGGCGCCGTCACTAGTCTTGTAGTGCTCGGTCGTAAAGGTTCCCGCCGGCACTGTGACGCTCTCGCTGCCGAGATCCTGCGCTTCCCTTTTAATGTCGGCGGACTGAGGCGGCGGCTGGCGATTCCCCATCATGCCGCCAACAGGCATTTCAATTGGGCTGCGGCCCGGCGGCTGCACGACCACTCTCAGGATCTGCATATTGTTGCCGTCGAGAACGTAGAGGGACTTCGAGTACATAGTGCCGCCGGCACGAGGGTTGTCCATTGTCATCTCAAGCCAGTAACCGGTCTTGCCGTTCACAGTTTCCTGTCCGACGATAGCAATTTGCATTTGCGACGTGCCGCCACCCTGTCCCTGCCGCTGGTTCTGTATTTCGTATAGACCACCGGCTCCGACGACTGGATTCCAGACGCCGCGAAACGCCCCGCCCATACCCATCCCGCCCATCCCCATCTGCGCGGAAGCCGTCGCTGCCAGAGCCAAAATCGCGGCTGCCGCAAACCACATACGGATCGATCGCATCAGAATCCTCCTCTCATGCATAGCCTGACGAAATTAGAGGTCGAGTCCTTGTTGTGTCACCATCTTCGTGAAATCGAAATGAGCCTTGATCTCGTCCTTTCCCGCCGGGCAAAAAAAGTCTACACCTTTCAAATTGGGCGCAAACAACGGAGAACCGTCCGCATTCTTCTTGGGAAATTGGAACGTTACGGCGGCTACAGTCTTGTGATCGTCATTCATGCGCACCATCACCTTGATAGGCATGACATGCAGACCCGCCACCTTATTCTCAATGTACACTTTCTGGCGAAGCTGCTCGATCGCGGCATCGGTAGCCAGGGGCCCGAACGGATACATATCATGTCCGATGACGGAAAGGTTATAGGTTGTCGCAACCTCTTTGACGTACTTATCGGCATCATCGGCGGACTCATTCTGAGTCAGCATGCCGTTGCGCGCAATGGCCCGATGCATCGTCACCGATGAAACCCAACGTACAAGAAATGTGGCCTGCTCAAACTGAGTAGAGGCCAGCCCCTGAACCTCGGCCGGCGATCCGGGCTTCGGAGCGTCCGGCCAGTACTTGGATACGGTGACGCTTTTGGCCCAGGGCGAATCGTCCATAATCTTTGAGATGTTTTTCGCATCCCACTGTTTATAATCCTTGGCCATCCATGCGTCCGCGGCAAGCAGCGATCCCACCAACCCGAGGAACGCGAATAGCGGAAGTACACGTTTCACAACCTTGAACATTCTGACTTCCCGAATCTCACTCACTTAAGTCTCCTCCAGCACTGCGCGATCGAATTGAAAAGCGATCATACGCAAATTCATAGGCCGAAGCTAACAATTCTCCGCGCGCCCGTTCCAATTCGATGCGAGCGGGGCATCCCGAAGATTTCCGGCTTCGCTCGAGCGCGAAGCTCCGCGCCGGCCAGGGCTTCACTCATAGGCGAGAGCGTCCACAGGATCGCTCTGCGCCGCGCGGAATGCGGGAAAGATTCCGCCGGCGACGGACCCGAGAATCGTCAACAGAATCGCGCGCACAATCCACGCGGGCTCGATCTCAATCTGAAGCGTCGGAGAAGTGTGGTGGAGCAAGCGGCAAACGCCGAACGTAATCACGAGTCCCGCGAGGATGCCCAACACCGCCATCACCAGCGTCTCAACGAAAATGAACCAACAGATGTCGAGTTTGGTGGAACCCAGGGCTTTGAGAATGCCGATCTCGCGCGTCCGCTCGAGCACCATCGTGTGCATCGTCAGCAAAACCACCAGAAAACTGATCGCAACTCCCAAACCGATGAAGGATCGAATGAACGGCCTCAGCTCGGGCAGGTTTTGGGAAGTCATCAGCGTCATATACTCGGCCATGGAACGGACGCGATAGCCGGGAAGCAGTTTGACGATTTGCGCGCGCACGGCATCCGTATTCCCCGCGCTCTTGACGTAAATCCAGGAGACGCGGCCGTTGGAGCCGGCGATGTCCTGCGCCGTGTCCATCGGAATGAAGAACCGGGCTCCTTTGCCGTGGAGGACGATGCCGCAGATGACGAACTGCCGATTGATCAAAGTCACCGTGTCGCCCACGCGCAAGTGACGTGATCCCGCCGCCAAATCGTCGGCGATGGCCTGGTTTGACGCCTGGAACGGGCCACCGGAGAGAAACGTGAAGCCATCGCTGAGAGCCGTGAAGCGATCGTACTGAATCCCGTAGATAACATTGAAACTGTGGCTGTCCACAACGATCAAGACGGAGGCGACACGGGCAACGCCCGGCAGCTTCGAAACTTGGTCGCCGACGGATTGTGGTATGACGGCGCTCGTGAACGCAGGGAAAATGGAAGAGTTCGGCGGCTGCACGAGAATGTCGGCGCCGACGCCCTGTGCCCGTGCGCGCCAGTCAGCCAGTACGCCCGAAGTGAGTCCGACGATGAGAAGAATCAGAAAAATTTGCAGCGAGATGGCGATGACGCTGAGCGTCGAGCGCAGCGGACGCACACCGAGATTGTTCCAAACGAGCTGCAAATAAACCGTACTGATGCGTTTTTTCTTCTTCGGCACGCCTTCTTTTCCCGAAACGTACTCTAGCATCCGGTGGAATGCGGGTCAAAGCCGCAGGGGCAAGAGCAAGAGAGAACGCTCCACCTCGTGGTCAACCCATGCGGCCGATGACCGGCCCAGTGCTCGGCGAGGCAGGCCCATTCGGCCCATCGGGCGGTTGAGTTGCACTCGGGGAACAGGACCGGCAGTGTGCTATGATTCCGGTAGGAGTGTCGCTTTTGCGGCAGTGACACAGATTTCCGTGCCCGTCGCGGCAGTGCTCGGCCCTTCGAGCGAGCCGTGGAGCGGCAAACACCCTAGCTCCCTGCGCGCTGTTTTGAATGTGGAGCGAAGCCGGGGCATTTAGTACGACACGCGAACAAAAGAAGGTGCGCATGATCGACCTGTCAAGTCTGCGCCAAGCAGTTCTTGTGGGAGACGCTGGGGCAGCCGCCTCCGCGACTCGTATAGCTTTGGATGAGGGGGCTCAACCGATCGAGATTGTCACCGAGGGCATCGGCCCCGCGATGGCCGAAGTGGGGCGGCTGTTCGAAGCTTGCGAGTATTTTGTGCCCGAACTCCTTATGGCGGCGCGCGCCACGAAGGAGGTTTTCCAGATACTTCGCCCCCTGCTGGCGCAGACAGGAAGGAAGCCCACGGGCCGCGTCGTGCTGGGGACGGTTCAAGGTGATCTGCACGACATCGGCAAGAATCTGGTGGCCGCGATGCTGGAGGGCGGTGGCTTCGAAGTCATCGATCTCGGCGTCGATGTTCCGCCGGCGAAGTTCATCGCCGCGGTGCAGGATAAGCAGGCGCAAATCGTCGGTCTATCCGCGTTGCTCTCGACCACGATGCCGGCGATGAAGACCACGATCGAGGCTTTCCGCGCTGCCGGTATCCGCGAGGGCGTCAAGATCATGGTCGGCGGCGCACCGGTCACACAGCAATATGCGGACTCGATTGGCGCCGATGGGTACGGGGAGAGCGCTGCGGCATCGGTTGATTTGGCACGGCGTTTGTCAGGCGCCGGTAAAGGTGCAAACTCGTAGTTAAGGGCATGGCATGAACGACCAACAATGGAACACGCTCGTCTCTGTGATTCGCGGGGAGACGCTCCGTCCACTCCCGGCGGGTTTCATCATCGATTGCCCGTGGCTCCCGAATTGGGCCGGCCACACAATCCTGGACTACTGCACCTAATCGTTTCGTGCGGAGGCGGAATGCCTCCCGGAGTGCCCACGGAGAACATAGAGGCTTTGATCTCGACCGTGGAAGAGGTGACTCGGTAGCCCTTCAGTCGTTTATGCCGCCGGCATCCCCTTCCCCGGGATTGCTGAAACGGGCGATGAGTGGACGTGCATGTGAGAGATATTAGTGACGAAGATCCTTCACGAGAGGCTCGACCGGTTGCGAGCTGAGAACTGGACAAGGGTGGCACTTCACATGATGCCGAACGACATCACAGAATTCGAGCGCCCGCCCCACAAGGAATTCCTATGACACTCGACACAACTGCGCGCGCGGATTGGGAGATTGCCGAAGCGGCCGAGAAGGGCATGCCCACTCCGTCCGAGTGGCGGGACCGGCTGGGGCTCGAGGACGGCGAAGTAATCCCCATGGGCCGGGTGGCGAAACTCAACTTTCTGAAAATCATCGACCGGCTGAAGGACCGCCCCGACGGGAAATACATCGAGGTGACGGCGATTACGCCTACGCCACTGGGGGAGGGCAAGAGTACGACCGCGCTCGGGCTCATCGAGGGTCTCGGGAAGCGCGGGTTGAACGTGGGCGGCTGCCTGCGCCAGCCCTCCGGCGGCCCTACGATGAACATCAAAGGGACGGCGGCCGGCGGCGGAAAAGCGCTGCTGATCCCGATGACGGAGTTTTCGATGGGCCTCACGGGCGACATCAACGACGTCATGAACGCACACAACCTGGCGATGGTCGCGCTCACGGGCCGCATGCAGCACGAGCGGAACTACAGCGACGAGGAACTCCTCCGCCTCACGGGGATGCGCCGGCTCGACATCGACCCGTGCCGAGTCGAGATGGGGTGGGTGATCGATTTCTGCGCCCAGGCGTTGCGGGAAATCATCATCGGAATCGGCACTCGGTCCGACGGGTACATGATGCAGTCGAAGTTCGGCATCGCGGTGAGTTCGGAGCTGATGGCGATCCTGGCGATCGTGCGCGACCTCGCCGATTTGCGCAAGCGCCTGGCCGAAATCACCGTCGCCTACGACAAACGAGGCAATCCCGTCACGACCGCCGATCTGGAGGTTGCCGGCGCCATGTGCGCGTGGATGCGCAACGCGATCAATCCAACCCTATGCAGCACCGCCGAGTATCAGCCCGTGATCGTGCACGCAGGGCCGTTCGCCAACATCGCGGTCGGGCAGTCGTCGATCATCGGCGACCGCGTCGGGCTGAAGCTATTCGACTACCACGTGACCGAGAGCGGGTTCGCCGCCGATATCGGCTTCGAGAAATTCTGGAACGTGAAGTGCCGGCTCAGCGGCCTGCAACCGCACGTTTCCGTCCTGACCACCACCATCCGCTCCCTGAAGATGCACGGCGGCGGACCGAAGGTCGTGGCCGGTCTGGCACTGCCGGAGGAATACCAGCGCGAGAACCTCAAGCTGGTCGAGGGCGGGCTCGCGAACCTGCTGCATCACATCGGCGTCATTCGTAAGTCCGGCATCAATCCCGTGGTCTGCATCAACCGCTTTACGAAGGACACACGGGACGAAATCCAGCTCGTACGCAAAGCGGCCGAGAAGGCGGGAGCACGCTGCGCACTTTCCGAGCACTGGGCCAAGGGAGGCGAAGGCGCTCTGGAGCTGGCCGATGCGGTCACCGACGCGTCCCGGGAACAGATCGCGTTCCGCTATCTGTACCCGATGGAGATGAAGCTGCGCGACCGCGTTGAGTTGATCGCGAAAGAGGTTTACGGCGCGGGCGGTGTGGCCTGGGCGCCGGAAGCCGAGGCAAAGTTGAAGAGGCTGGAATCAGATGCGCGGTACAATGAGTACGCGACGATGATGGTGAAGACGCATCTCAGTCTCAGCCATGACCCCGCGCTCAAGGGCGCCCCGAAAAATTGGATTCTTCCTATCCGGGACGTCCTCGTTTACTCTGGTGCAAAATTCCTGTGTCCGTGCGCGGGGACAATCAGCCTGATGCCCGGCACGGCCTCCAACCCCGGTTTCCGACGCGTGGACGTTGAGGTCCATACGGGTAAGGTGACGGGGCTGTTCTGAAAAGGAGTGGCGCCATGTTGCTCCGTGCGGCATATCTGTTCCAGGATCTGAACGAGGCTTCGCTCGATGCGATCGCAGGCATTGCGGCCGAACAGCGCCATGCCGCCGGGACGTTCCTGTTTCGCGCGGACGACCCGGCCACCGGTCTGTACATCCTTGCGGAAGGCAGAGTGCGCCTGAGCGTCATCCGCGGCGGCGCCTTGGCCCACACCGTCAGCGAGCCTGGCGAAGCCATGGGGTGGTCCAGCATGGCAGGCCTGGCCGCTTACACTGCGTCAGCCGAGTGCACCGCGCCCACGACTGTGTTTCGGATCCCGAGCGAGCGGCTAATGCATATCCTGGAGGACGACCCCGCGAGCGGATTGAAGTTCTTCCGCCGTCTGGCAATGCATATCGGCGGCAGGCTCGTCGAGAGTTACGGGGGCACGCTCTCCTTGCATGGCCAAAAGGGAGCGGGCTCCTACGGTTAGCCGGAGCGTCCGGGAGATGCCCTATCCGTGGGATCTGGCGCACGAGGCTTCGCGCGCGCCCGGCGAGGATCCGGCCGGATTCGCCCGCAGGCTGATTCCACCCCGCGACTGGCCGCTTGACCGCACGAACGCGCTCGCGAACCGCCTGGCCGGAACCGACAGTCTCGCGAAAAGGGTTGACGCCGGTGCGGAAGAACAATGTGCGCCCGATAGGCAGCACCTTAAAGAAGAGGATCCATGCTCGTCATCGGTGAACTGATTAACGCCACACGCAAAAAGGTCGGGGCCGCCATAGAGAAAAGGGATGCCGATTTCATCCGCGACCTTGCACGGCGGCAGACGGAAGCGGGAGCGGATATCATCAACGTCAACGGAGGCATTCCGGGCCGTGAGGTGGAGTCGCTGGAGTGGCTAATCAGCGTAGTGCAAGAAGCGACGGACGTGCCTCTCTCAATCGACAGCTCGGATCCCGAGGCGGTGGGGCGCGCAATTCCGCTCTGCAAACGGCGGCCACTCGTGAACTCAATCACGGACGTGGCGAAATGTTCCAACGTCTTACTGCCGGTCCTGAAGGAGCACCGGCCGAGGGTGATCGCGCTGTGCATGAGCTCCGCCGGGACGCCGTCGTGCGTGGACGACCGGCTCGATACCGCCTCCCGGCTGGTAGAGCGGCTGACAAGCATAGGAATCGAGCTGGAAGACATCTTCGTGGACCCGTGCGTGCTGCCCGTCAGCACGGGCTCGGCGCATGGCCCAGCCGTTCTTGAGGCGATCGCCTCCGTAACGAAGCGGTTTCCCGGCGTGCACACGAGCGTCGGGCTGAGCAATGTCTCTTTCGGCATACCGGCACGCAAGCTGGTGAACGAGGTGTTCTTGATGATGCTGATGGCGCGCGGCTTGGACGCCGCAATCCTCGACCCGTGCGACCGGCGATTGATGGCCAACGTCGTCGCCGCCGAGGCGCTGCTGGGCCGCGACGAGTTTTGCGCGCGATACCTGCGCGCGTTCCGCGCAGGGAAACTCGAGACCCCTGCCGCTTCCGGAGCCTGACCTGCCAGCCCTCGGCGTTGCGCGGTCGTAATCACCTGCCAAGAATGTAAAGCGCGGAAACAGGGCTCTTGTATTCCTCAACCGATGCGCTCAGCATTGGACAGAATAGAGAGTTTTCCCTGAGGCAGCCATGAGCGTTCTCGCGCTTCATACGGGCCTGCGCGGTATGGACCTGCTTGATACGCCAATCTTCAACAAAGGCACCGCATTCACCGACGAAGAACGGTCCGAGTTTGGCCTGCATGGACTTTTGCCGCCCCACGTCGAATCGCTGGAGGAGCAAACGTCCCGCGCGTACGAAGCCTATCGCCGAAAGACGGACGACCTCGAGCGTCACATCTACCTGCGTGCACTCCAGGATACGAACGAGGTCCTGTTCTACAGCCTGCTAAACGCCCACATTGAAGAAATGACGCCCATGGTTTACACGCCGGTGGTGGCCCTGGGATGCCAGCAATTCAGCAGGATTTATCGCCGCGCGCGCGGCCTTTTCGTGCCTTATCCACTCCGCGACTCCATTCCCAGCCTGTTGCGGAATCGGCCAAATCAGGACGTTGACGTCATCGTGGTGACGGACGGCGAACGGATCCTGGGAATCGGCGATCAAGGCGTGGGAGGCATGGGCATACCGATCGGCAAGCTCTCGCTCTATTCGTTGATCGGAGGCATTCACCCAGCTCGAACCTTGCCGGTCGTGCTCGACGTGGGAACGAACAACGAGGACCGATTGAAGGCGCCCGAGTACCTCGGTTGGCGGCACGAGCGTATTACGGGCGACGACTACTATGATTTTGTGGACCTTTTCGTCCAGGCCGTGAAGCAGGAGTTGCCGCATACCTGCTTGCAGTGGGAGGATTTCGCCAATCGCCACGCCCGGCCGCTCCTCGAGCGGTACCGCAATGAATTGCTGACCTTTAATGACGACATTCAGGGAACGGCGGCAGTCGTCTTCGGCGCACTGACCCGTGCGATCAGGGCCTCCGGCGGAAGCTTGAAGGGCCAGCAGATTGTCTTCTACGGAGCGGGCGCCGCAGCGATTGGCGTGGCGGATTATTTGCGTATGGCGCTGGTGGATTGCGGCCTCTCCGAGAAAGAAGCCACGAGCCGTCTCTGGGTTGTCAATCGGGGCGGCATCCTGCACGCGGATCGAACCGACTTGTCTCCGGAGCAGCGCGTCTACACCCAGCCGGTGGAGCGCCTCGCCGAGTGGCGCCGGCCTTCGTCCGGCATCATTGATCTCGAGACGGTCATCCGGAATGTGGATGCGACGATTTTGATCGGCCTATCCACCCGCGGCGGCGCCTTTAACGAATCCATTGTGCGAGAGATGGCCCGCAAGGCCGACCGGCCGATCATCTTCCCGTTGTCAAATCCGACGGATCGGTGCGAGGCCGTTCCGGAAGACTTGATTCGTTGGACCGCCGGCCGCGCGATCATTGCCACAGGTTCGCCATTCGGGCCGGTAGACTTTGCGGGCCGGAAGTTTCCCATTGCCCAGTGCAATAACGTCTATATTTTCCCCGCAGTTGGCCTTGGCCTGATTGCCTCCAAAGCGCGGAGAGTGACCGATCGAATGATGATCGCGGCTGGGCGCGCTTTGGGCGAGCACCAGCCAGCGCAGACTGAAGCCACAGCGGCGTTGCTTCCTTCGCTGAAGGATCTCCCGACCATCGCGCCGCAGATCGCCTTTGAAGTGGGCCTCGAAGCACAGCGCGCAGGTGTCGCTGAGCCGACATCACCCGAAGAGCTGCGCGCGCGCATCGCCGGCACACAATGGACTCCTGAATACCCTCATCTAGTTACAGCCCAGCCCTAGTTCGCGCGTACTCCTTGGCGGCCGTTTACGGGCCGCCGGCGCGCCAATCGGCGAACGAGACTTAAGCTTCAAGGATTTGCGGAAACGTTTTCTGCCAAGCATGCGCAACGAAATGGTGATCGACGATACAAGCAACGCGATTCGGCAGGCGCACAGAAAAGCTCTCTGACCTTCTGCACCGGCTTTGCGAGCGCATCGGAGCGCGTATGGGCAAGAGAGAGAGACACTTACAGGAATCTTCCGCGCCGCGAAGTGGAAATGGAGAATCGCACAATCGCGGCCGAGCGCGGAACGCTTGCATGCCGATGTTTTCAACAATTGTGTTGAAAAGTTTGTGGAAAAGGGTCCGGGATAGTTGCTAACAGAGCACAACCACGCGAGTTGGCACGGATTGCACTGAAGTTGTGCAAGCTGAAGCCGTGGGGCGATTCAATTTGAACCAAACGAATGCGCCAGAAGTTGCCTGCGCCTGTGAGTCATTGATTTGATTGGAGAAATACCGGAGCCAAAACGCGAGCAAGTTCAATACCAACGCGGCGGACGCACGAGCTCGATGTGGATGGTCTGGTCGGGCCGTTCGATGTCGTAGTACTCGCCGAAGGGCTTCCATCCCTTGAGAACGACCTGGATCAAGACTTTGCCTAGCGGCACGTCGGGCGCGCGCGCCACGCCTTCATGATTCGTCTTCAGATCGAACTCTATCTGCTTGTCTCTTCCTACTTTGTGAACCTCTGTGAACTTGACGTAGACGCTCGCGTTCTCGATGGGCTTTTTTTCGTCGGCCCCGATCACTTCGATTCGCAGCCAATGACTGATAACCACCGGCTGGTCGTCTTGATGCTTATTCTTGTCGGGCTTTGGCGGCTTGGCGGGCTGGTCCGCCTGGCCGGATGACTGCGAGGACTGAGAGGAATTCGGCGACTGATCGGACTGACGGGCAGCGGCCGGCGAAGGAGACAGAAATACGAGCGCGCCGAATCCGAGGAGGCAAAGACTCCATTCCGCGAGTCGCCTGCCTCGGATGCCCTGCCCGCAAATAGCTTCTGTTCCCATGTGGCGCGGCCCACGCAGCCCCGGCGAGCCGAGTGCCGCGTCTATTCTGCAACGATGCGGGTTTTGGTGCAAATGTCTCCTGGGACGCGAAGAAAGAGCAGGCTGGCGACCCCGTGGCGCGGAGGTGTGATACAAAGAAGAGTCACGCTCAAACGGGCCAAGGAGATCGCACATGGGATTTGCAACGGATGCCATTCACGTTGGGCAAGAGCCCGATCCGACGACGGGCGCGATCGTCGCTCCGATCTATCAGACCTCGACGTACGTGCAGGAGGAACTGGGCAAGACCAAGGGCTACGACTACGCGCGTACGAACCATCCGAACCGGAAGGCGCTCGAGCGCACGATGGCGAAGCTGGAAGGCGGGACGTCAGCTTATGTTTTCACATCCGGGATGGCGGCGATCGACACGGTGTTCCGGCTGCTGCGTCCCGGCGACCACGTAGTGGTATCGGAAGCGGTCTACGGCGGCGTGTTCCGGCTGAGCACGCAGTTCCTTGTGCAATTCGGCCTCGAGTTCAGCTTCGTGGATACGTCTTCGCTGGAGGCGATCCGGCGCGCGCTGAAGCCAAACACAAAGATGATCTACGTGGAGACACCGACGAACCCGACGATGATTGTGAGCGACATCGCCGGGATTGCCGGCGTGGCGCGGGAGAAACATTTGACGCTGGTGGTGGACAATACGTTCTTGAGCCCTTATTTTCAGCGGCCCATCGAGTTCGGGGCGCACATCGTCGTCCACTCGATGACGAAATACCTGAACGGACACAGCGATGCCGTCGGCGGAGCGGTGATTCTTACGCGGCCCGAAGACGCCGAGCGCATCTACTTCCTGCAACGGTCGGCCGGAGCGGGCCTGGCGCCGATGGATTGCTTTCTCATCTCGCGCGGGATCAAGACGCTGGCGGTGCGCATGGCGCAACACGATGCGAACGGAATGGAGCTCGCGCGCTACCTGGAGAGTCATCCGAAGGTGCAGCGCGTGCTTTACCCGGGATTGCCGTCCCACCCGCAACATGAACTCGCACGGCGGCAGCAGAGCGGATTCGGGGCGATGCTCTCGTTCGATGTTTCGACGCTCGACGCCGCGCGCACGGTGCTGAATCGCGTGAAGCTCTGCTCGCTCGCAGAAAGTCTCGGCGGCGTCGAGACGCTGATCTCGCACCCGGCAAGCATGACTCACGCGTCCATTCCGCCCGAGGTGCGGAAGCACGTCGGCATCACGGACGGGCTTGTACGTTTGTCGGTGGGGATCGAAAACGCCGAAGATCTGGTGGCGGATTTGACTCAGGCGCTGAAGGGCATCTGATTATTCGCAAAGTGGGTCAAGAAACGCGCATGAAAGACAAAGTTACCACGCTGGCGATTCTGATTGCAGTGCTGCTCGCGACTGCTCCGGCACTGGGGCGCTCGGGCGAAAGCACAAAGGAGCAATTGAATTTCAGTTCTGAACAGGACTACGTCAGGAAGCCCATTCAGCAGCCGGTAACCTTGTCTGCGGAAGCTTTGGAGGCTTTGGCGAAGGACCCGAATGTGGACGGCTGCCTCAAGGAAGCCGGGAAGTCAGCGGATCAAGCGTTCTCGTGGTTCGTTGCTTCGGAAATCCATCTAGGTGGCGGAGACGAAATTGACTACGTCGTCCTGCCGAGCCTGTTGTCGAAGGCAGAGCAGCCTGGCGACGTGCCGGACAACGCTTGCTTCCGGGGAGCGAACGCGGCCTGGTTCTGGGCGCTTCGACGGACCATTCAAGGATACGCGCTGGTGTTCAGCGGCGGCGGTCACGATCTAAGCGTCCTGCGCCACAGGACCAATGGGTTCCGAGACATCAGGACGAGTACTGCGATGCAGGTTGGGGGCATGGTCTCTGAAACGGTTTATAGATTCGACGGGCAAAGATACGTGAAGGTGAAAGTCGATGAACGGCCCGGCGACTGATCCGGCTCCCGCCGAAGGATTTCCGGTCATTGGCCCGTTTGCGGCCTTCGGGAGTTGCGCGGCTTAGCGGCCGATGCCCTTCTTCGCGGATGAAACAGAATCCGCGATCCAGGCGAGGTACGCGGGCAGGCCTGCGGCGATGGGCAGCGCAATGATTTCAGGCACGTCGTAGCCGTGCAGCCGGCGAATGGCGTCGCGCAGCGCGGGAAACTTTGCGCGCGTAGTCTTGATGAGCAGCAACCGCTCTTTCGCGCGCTCGACCTTGCCTTTCCAGCGGTACACCGAGTCCACGGGACCCGGCAAAAGATTGGCGCACGCAGCCAATCGCGATTCCACAACGGAACCGGCGATGCGCCGCGCTTCGGCGGCCGAAGAGCACGTCACGAAAACGACGACCGATCGTGGCATGGGGCATCCTCTCTCTTCCCCGCGCGCACGAAACGGCGTCGAGCGCGCCTCGCGGCCCGTTACTCTTTCTCGCACGCGCATTCGGGCCGGTGGCGGCTCGCGCTGCCTCACGCTAGAATACGCGCGGGGGAGATGCATATTGTAACCGGCAAGTGAGCGCCCCGATCAAATTCGGAACGTCGGGCTGGCGCGCGATCATCGCCGACGAATTCACATTCGGCAACGTGCGGCGCGCCGTCGCCGCCATCGCGGACCACGTCCTCAGCCGCAATTCCAAGCCGACACTTCTCATCGGCTACGATACACGATTCTTCTCGGAGGAATTCTCGCTGACGGCGGCGGCTGTTCTCGGACAGCGCGGCGTGGCCGCCCTGCTGTGCGATTCGCCTGCACCGACCCCGGCCATCGCGTACGAGATCCGGCGCCGCAAATTGGACGGCGCGATCAATTTCACCGCGAGCCACAATCCCGCGCCATATCACGGACTGAAATTCTCCGGCCCGGACGGCGGCCCGGCTCTTCCGGAAGTGACCAAGGACATCGAGGAGCGCGCGGCGAAATTGGCGGAACCGGAGCGCTCGGAGCCTCCGGCCGGCCTGCAGCGCGTAAGCGTTCGCGAACATTATTTAAAGCGCCTCGGCGAACTGGCCCACTTTGATTCGATTCGCAAGGCGAAACTGCGAATCGTTTACGACGCGCTGCACGGCTGCGGCGCAGGCTATCTGGACCGCGCGCTGGCCGAACGCGACATCGCGTCGCATACGATTCGCGCGAATCGCGATGTTCTTTTCGACGGCACGGGCCCGGACGTGGTGGAATCGAATCTCGCGCCGTTGCTGCGCGCGCTGCGCGAGCATGAGGCAAACGTGGGCCTCGCGACCGACGGCGACGCCGATCGGTTCGGCATCCTCGATGCCGGCGGCACGTGGTTCCAGCCTAACCACATTCTCGCTTTGCTCTACGACTACTTGCTCGCGACGCGCGGCTGGGCGCCATCCAACGGCAACGCGTTGCCTGCCGCGCGCAGCGTTGCGACTTCGCACCTGATGGACGCGGTGGCGAAGAGCTACGGAACGACCGTGTACCAGACTCCCGTCGGATTCAAATACATCGGCCGGCTGATCGAACAGGACAAGATCGCACTGGGCGGCGAAGAGAGCGCGGGGCTTACGATCCGGGGGCACGTGCCCGAGAAAGACGGCATTCTCGCATGCCTCCTGGTGGCCGAGATGATTGCCGCGCGGCGCGCTTCGCTCAGCGAACAATTGCGCGATTTGTTTCGCCGGGTCGGCGGCGAGTTCTGGCCGTTGCGCATCAATCTGCATTTGACCGGCGGGGTGCAAGTTCGCACCGTAGAGCGATTGAAAGGCGACTTCGGAAAGTTTCTCGGCCGCCGGGTCCGCCGTGCCGACCGCACCGATGGTCTCAAGCTCGAATTCGAGGACGGATCCTGGGTGCTGATGCGGCTTTCGGGCACCGAACCGCTGCTGCGTGTTTATACCGAAGCGGTGACGCAAGAAGCTTCGCGCCAATTGGGCGAGCAGACGCGGGCGTGGATTTTCGGCGCGGCCGCGGGAGGAAATGCAGAATGAGAGAAAACGAGACGCAGTCCACGCTCAAGCGCTACGCACAGCCGATTCTGTTCGTCGTGCTGCTGATTTTGTGCGTACACGACATCTTCGGCGACCACGGATTCATCGCGATGGGCCGCACGCGGAAAGAGATCGAGCAGATGCGCGGGGACATCGCCAGACTCAACGACGAGAACCGCGCGCTCTCCAGCCAGGTGACCGCGCTGAAAAGCGATCCTCGTATGATCGAACAGATCGCGCGCGATGAAATGGGCCTCGCCCGGCCCGGCGAAGTCATTTTCAAGGTTCCTTCGGATTCACCCGATTCCTCGGGCGCGGGCGGGGCTTCCACAGACAAACCTCAGCAATAAAATTCTAGGATTCGGTTCAGGCAGCGCGGGTTGGACGCTTCAAATACGCCCAGATTTCGGCGCCGCGGCCCTTCGTGCGATTGCGAATGACCGCGAGGAGCGTCATCGCGGCGAAGATAATTGCAAGCCCCGCGGTCGCGGCAGGAATACTGGAGGCGTGCTTGGGCAAGATCGAAAAGCGACCGTAAACAAATTCGATGTGCACCCAGTAAACGAGGAGCGACGTCTTGCCCATCTCGATGAGCGGGCTGAATCCCCATTGTCCCGCCCCCCACCGGCACCAGACGTAGCTGGCGCAGAGAATGAACAGAAGAATGCCGACGCGGGTGAGAAAGAAATTCGGACTCGTGTGCCAGTAATCATAGACGGGGTAGAGCTGGAGCCGGCGAGCGTCGAGCCAGCGCGCGAGCGCCACGAGGACAGCTCCCACGCCGCCGAGCGCGAAACAGGCCGCGGCATCGTGCCGGCGCGCATTCTCCGAAAAAATCAGGATGCCCACGGCGAGACCCACCACCGCAAATGCCGCCCACGGAAACAACGGAAACAGCCCCGGCTGCGGCTTGTCATAAATGTGCACGCCGTTGATATAGGACTCGAGATACCACGGCAGCCAGCGCGGCCGGGCGGTAGTCCAAAGCCACGGCGTCGCGAGCGCTATGGCGGCGGTTACAACGACGCACAAACCAAAGCGCGACCCGCGATCGCGCGAGGCTCCGCCTCCGAGACGACTCCCCACCCAATTCACCGCTCCCAGCAACACGATCGAGAGCCCGATAATGTTCAGCACATCGACGCGCAGCAAGTCGGTCCAGGGCGCCCAGGGCTGACCGAGAAGAAATTCCTGCACACGAAACAGCAAGCCATACAAGAAGACCTCGCCGCCGCGGGTCATGGTCTTGCGTGCAACGATTCCCGGGGCCATTCCCTGCTGGCGCATGCGATCGGTCGTGAAAGCGACGGAAACTCCCGCGAGGAATAAGAACAGCGGAGCAGGCAACGTTCCGCCGAGCTGCGACCATCGTAAGAGCGCCGAGTGGCGCGCGGCGGGGCTGAGCCAGGAGTCGTAGCAATGCGTTTGGAACATCAGCAGGCACGCCAGGCCGCGCATCCAATCGAGATAGCCGATTCTCTTCTTGCTGTCGGGAGTCATCGTATTCGCGATTTTTGAGTTACACTACGCCCCAATGTCCTCAGCGAAAGTTTTGCCGGTCCGCGCGGCCCTGCTCATCTGGGCCATCATGATGCTCGCGCTTACACTTTATGGCAACTGGTACGGGCTCCGAGGGGTGCGGTTTTTCATGCTCGCATGCAGCGTGGGGTCGCTGCTGGCGAGCGAGATCCTGCTGGCTTCGGGCGGGTTGCTGGAGAAGTTGGTCGCCCGGGTGAGTCGCCCGGCGGGCGGGGCCCTGATCGTTGTGCCGATTCTGACGTACGTCGCGTACGCCGTGGGAACGGGCGGTTTTAGTTGGAGACGCGCGGGGATCGCCACCGTGTACGCGCTTCTGCCGACGCTCGTCGCGGCGAGTGCGGGCGACGCGCCGCTCGGCTGCTGGCAAGATTACGCCGCGATGCTCGCACTAGTCTTTCCAGTCTGGATGGGAACGACCGATCCAAGCGGCACCCACTGGTTGCGCCAGCTTTGGGTTTATCCCGATCACCGAGTGGGCTACGTATTCACCAGCATGCTCGCTCTTCAAATCGGAATCATCGTGTTTATCCTGGTGCGGCGCGCGGATCGAACCGGTTATTCCTACGCGTGGGCGCGAGGATGGACGAAGGTCGCCGCGCTGTGCTATGCGTTCGCGGCGGTCGTCATCATTCCGGTTGGTGCGAGGATCCACTTCGTAAAATTCGACGCGCATCGTGCTCGGCCTATCACCGTCCTTCCAGAGCTTGTCGGCATATTTTTGTTCACCGCATGGAACGAGGAATTCTTTTTCCGCGGACTGCTCCAGAACGCGCTGCAACGCACACTCCGAAGCGAGAAGCTCGGATGGGCAGCGGCCTCGATTATTTTCGGTCTCTTTCATATCCGGCACGGACGATTCCCCAACTGGCGCTACGTTTTCCTTGCCACGATTGCAGGTTTGATTTACGGATTCGCGTGGAGGAAAACCCGATCGATGACGGTCAGCTCGATCATCCACACAGCCGTGGACCTTACCTGGCTGCAGCTTTTCCGGACACTTTAAGAAATCGCGCGACGTTTACCGCACGACGCCGGCCAGCGGGCTCGACGCGGAGGCGTAGAGTTTTTTCGGCATACGGCCGGCGAGATACGCTTTGCGGCCGGCTTCGACGGCGGCGCGCATGGCCTCGGCCATCAGCACCGCATCCTGGGCTTCGGCGATTGCGGTGTTCATCAAAACGCCGTCGGCTCCCAACTCCATTGCCACCGCGGCGTCCGAGGCGGTGCCGACGCCCGCGTCCACGATCAGTGGAACTTCCGTGACGCGTTCGCGCAGGATGCGGAGATTGGCGTGGTTCTGCACCCCCATGCCGGAGCCGATCGGCGCCGCAAGCGGCATCACCGCCGACGCGCCCGCATCAATCAGCTTTCGCGCGACGACCAAATCGTCGTTCGTGTAGGGCAACACGACGAACCCTTCCTGCACCAGCAGCCGCGTCGCCTTGATCAGTTCCTCGGTGTCGGGAAACAGCGTCTGCTGATCGCCGATGACTTCGAGCTTCACCCAGTTCGAGAGTCCCGCCTCGCGTCCGAGTCGCGCAGCGCGGATGGCCTCGTCGGCCGAGTAGCAACCGGCCGTATTGGGAAGGATAAATATTTTTTCGCGGTCGATGAAATCCAGCAAAGATTCCTTGGTGCGATCGGAAAGATTCACGCGGCGCACGGCTACGGTCACCATGTCCGCGCCCGAAGCCGCGTGGGCGCGCGCCATTTCCTGAAAGCTGCGATACTTCCCCGTGCCGACAATCAACCGCGAACGAAACCCGCGGCCCGCAATGACCAATTGATCGCTCATCTAAAATCTCCCTAGCATATTGTACGCTGCCGCAACGCGGAGGCAAGGACGCAAGGAGGCAAGGAAACGGCGGTGGCCCGCCTTCCCGTGCTCGGGATGTCCCATCGTCCGCCGCCCGCCTGCCCTACCTACCGGCAGAGAGGCAGCAGACAGGTTAGAAACGGAGGCGCGGGAAGTAGTCGGGGGTACAGAAAACCCCATCCTTTTCTCGCTGTTGCGAAAAAAGGATGGGCGGCCCTCACGTCAAAAGCCCGGCCACCCGCCCATCTGCGTCATAACAGTACTGGATTCCCGTCATGGTGTAGCATCACGGTTGGCCCGACACCGGCTTTACTCCACCCGGTCGAAGGACGAAACAGGGCATCGTGCTGTGGATCGGCGGTGCGTCGTTTACATCAGCACTTTGAAGGAGAGTGTATCCAGTTTTCGGCAATTCGTTCGATATGCTCCCAGGGTGGATCAGACCCTCGGATACTACCTGATCACAACTACGATCCCTCTCGAGCAGGAATCGCCAGGGCTTTTCGCCTTTCAAAAGGTCGGTCGGCAGAGGATGCTGGTCATCATAATCTTCGTATACCACTTTTAGAAAATGCGTAGATGCTCCACGACTCTTAACGGGCTTGCTTGTTCGCAGGACAAAGACTTCAAGGCTGGGGGTCGTCCCCGCAAGGCGCATGTAAACGTCCCATGCGATGACCCGTCCCGTTGTCTTACATTTCTCATCTGCGCTAACATCGAAACCCGTCAAGAGAACGACGACAGTTATAACGGCTACCCGCACGTAGGTTTTCCCTGTCATCACTGCACCTTGCTCACGTCAACCGGATACGCAGGCGTTTTTTGAGCCCTCCTGTCGTTTATCGATTCGATCGGGATTGGAGTGGCGAACTTATACTCCATGTCCTCTGCGGGTGGCGCAGCCTTTCTGGATGTCTTGCATTTTGTGTTTCGCACGCGCGGATGATACCACTGGCAGTGTTCGCCGTGGAGTAACGCGCGGCGATTGGCGGGCTGCGCGAAGCGCAGCCCGGGGTGGCCCTCGATAAGAACGCCATCCTCACATCAGGGGCTGTGCCATCCGTCAGTCTTCCAATGCGTTGTCAGGTGGCTGGCTCGCAGGTATACAATTAAGCGCGCGCGGGAGACGGAGATCGCCCGCAGTGCGCAGCCATCGTCATCGTGAGGACACCATGAAACGTCTTCTCCTCTTAGCCGCCTTAGCGTCGCTGACAGCCGTGTGTGCGTTTACTCAGACGCCTGCCCCGCTTCCGCCCCTGGGAGCCGTCGTCAATGCAGACCACTCGATTACCTTCACGCTTAAATTTCCCGGGGCAAAGGAGGTGTCCGTCGCAACCGACGCTCTGCTCCAGCCGCTCCCTATGACGCAGGACGCCAGTGGCGTGTGGACCGCCACTACGCCGCCGCTCAAACCCGAGCGCTACGGTTACACCTTTGTTTTGGACGGTGTTCGCATCCTCGATCCGCTCAACCGCAACGTCCATCCGAACTTCATGGACTTATACAGCGACATTCTGGTGCCTGGAAATCCGCCGGCCCCTTGGGAACTCACCGACATCCCGCACGGGTCTGTTACGCGCCACATATTCACCACGAAGATCGGATTGCACTATCCGGACAACCAGACGGCATACGTCGTCTACACGCCTCCTGGCTACGACCCGAAGCTCAAGGGCGGTTATCCGGTTCTCTACCTGATGCATGGCTTCACGGATACAGAGGAGGGGTGGACTCGGGCCGGCAAGGCGGATCTGATGCTCGACAGCATGCTTGCCGAGGGCAAGATCGTCCCGATGATCGTGGTGATGCCGCGCGGTTATGGGGACTTCGACATCGTCAACCATGGTCACCGCCCATCCGGCGATCCGGCCATTGACCAACGAAACGTCCAGCTGTTTGTCCGGACCGTGATCGAGGAGATCATCCCCGCAGTGGAACGCGACTACAACGTGGCGAAAGGCCGCGACAACCGCGCCGTCGCCGGTCTGTCCATGGGCGGGCAGGAAAGTTTGACGTTGGGGCTTACGCATCCCGAACTCTTCGCCTGGGTTGGCTCCATGAGCGCCGGCTTGCCGCGCAATGGCGATTTCGATGCTGCGTTCCCCGGAGCGGACGCAAAGAAAGCCAATCTCAGCCTGCTATGGATCGCTTGCGGCACAGACGATGGCCTCATCACTCCCAATCGCGCCGTGGTCGCGTGGGCCAAGCAGAAGGGTTTTGCGGTGACGCCTATCGAAACCCCAGGCGGCCATGCCTTTCCTGTGTGGCGTGACAACCTGCTGGCATTAGCGCCCCTGCTCTTTCGCAAGTAGGCTCTGCAGCGGAGTGAGATCGGCCGGTTGAGCAGGCTTCGACTTCAGGGTGGCCCTCGTTGAGAACGAAAGCCACCCTCACGTCAAAAGCCCGGCCTCGCGCCCAATTATCAGAAAACGTTCCGTCTGTCCCCGGTTTTCGTCCCCGGTTTTCCCGTCCCCGGTTTTCCCTGTCCCCGGTTTTCCCCGGTTTCCGGTTTTCCCCGGTTTTCAATGCTTCGCAGCAGAAACAGAAAGGGGCGGCATGCACGTCCATCGCACATGCCGCTTCCTTTCCTAAGTCACATCCAACTGAATCATGCCAGACTCCAGCCCGGGTGCCTGCGCTCTGACAGTGACTTTTCCTGCTTTCCCTCGTGGCTGAACAATTGCGAGGCAGCGGCCGTGATACGTGTTCGGGCTCTTAGACCGGAAGCTCGCAACATCCTTCGGATTCGCACTTCCGGCAGCAGCCAGATCGCCTGCCCCACTCACCATAAAGCTAACCGGAGCAACCGCATCGGGAACCAGGTTCCCTTTGTCGTCTAGGATTTCTGCTTTCACGTAGGACAAATCGTTGCGGTCGCGCCGAACGCTCGACCGATCGGCAACGAGGCGGATCTTTGTCGGCTTTCCCGCGGTTGTCAGACTCTGTTCCGCGATGGGCTGCCCACCCTGCATGGCGATGGCCTTGAGTTCACCGGCTGCGTATGGAACCTGGAACTCAGCCTTGTACTCCGTCGCGCGGGACACTGGCTTCGTTCCAACTTCCTTGCCGTTGAGCAGCAGGCGCACCTGATCTCCTGTGGACGCCACGCGTACAGCCACAGTCCGGCCTTCGTAACCCGGCCAGGTCCAGCTGCGCAACTCGTCTGACCAGCCCCAGGCGGTGATGACCTCTGTTCTGCCGACCGGAAGTGGGCGCTGCACAACCATCTCCAACTTGCTGGTTCCCCACACTACGCGGCGGTAGTAGCCTTGCGGCTTCGTTTCGCCAATCAAGTCGATATCGCCGCAGTAGGAGTTGAACCACGGAAATGACAGATAGATGTTGCCGTAGCCGCCTCCACTTCCTGGAGCAGCTGGCGCGCCAGGAGCACCTGGGCCGCCCCCTGGACCTGCGCCTCCTGGAGCAGGGGCGACGGGAGCAGCAACCGATGGTTGCGGTGCAGGGGCAGCACCGAAGGCCGCCGCTGCCTGCGTTGCCGCTCCACCTGCCCCTCCACCCCCCCTGGCCGCGGGCCCCAATTGTGCATTGCCAAGCGAGGACTCGCCAAGGTAATCCATACCCGTCCATGTGAAATCGCCGATTACATAAGGCAACCGTTCCACCGGCTCCCAGGTCGCGTACGCCTGGCGGGGGAAAGATTCGGTCCCAAGGATGATCCGATCCGGATGCCGCACATGGTCTGTTTCGTAATTCATGATCATGTAGTTATAGCCGCCGACATCAAGGTGCAGGAACGCTGGATCAAGCTGCTCTCCGCCTCCGCGAGCGCTGTTGATCGCAGCTGTCACAAGACGAGTCGGGTCGAGCTTGTGTGCGTATTCCTGTAAGTTCTTCGCAATTTCTACACCACGCGGTTGGGCCCGTTCAGGTATCTCGTTACCAATGCTCCACAAAATGACCGAGGGATGGTTTCGATCTCGCAGTATCATCGAGGCGAGGTCCCGCTGCCACCACTCTGCAAATACCAGATGGTAGTCCTCGGGATTCTTCTGCACTTCCCACTGGTCGAACGCCTCATCTACCACCAGCATGCCAAGCCTGTCGCAGCTTGCAAGAAACATGGGCGAGGGCGGATTGTGACTCGTACGGATGGCGTTGAAGCCGTGAGCCTTCATCAACTCAATGCGGCGCTCCTCTGACCGGTCGTAGGCACATGCGCCCAGGATTCCGTTGTCGTGGTGCATGCAGCCACCCCGCAACTTGGTGACTTCGCCGTTGATCCGCAAACCATTTTGTGCGTCGATCTCGACCTTTCGGATTCCGAAGGGGGTGGACATGCGATCCACAACATTTGCACCCGCTATCAGCTCAGTTTCCAAGCGGTACATCTGCGGCGTGGCGGTTCCCCATAGTTTCGGGTTCGGAAGCGTGATGCTTTGTTCCACTTCGGTGAAACCTGTTGCGGGAATGGACTGCTTCAACTCTTGCGTTCCGGCGCTGGCATTGTTTCCATCAAACAGATGCAGCCGCACGGTCACGTCCTGGGCCGAGCCGGTCCTGTTCTCAACCTTCACCGCGACCTTCACCGTCGCGCTGGCCTTGCTGACATCCGGCGTGGTGACGGAGACGCCCCACTTCGGTATGCGGATTTTGCCTGTCGTATCCAGCCACACGTGCCTGTAGATACCCGACCCGGAATACCAACGGCTGTTCTTGCCTTCGTTACGCACTCGCACCGCAAGTACGTTCTCGCCGGTCCTGCGAAGGTGCGGCGTCAGATCATACGAGAAGGTCGTGTAACCATAAGGGTGCGTCCCAAGGAGCTCGCCGTTCAGCCAGACATCGCTGTTGCGGTACACGCCATCGAAGGTGATCTCCACCTGTCCATCTACCGGAACCGCCGACGCCGAAAAGCTACGGCGATACCAACCGGTTCCCCCTACGAACCAGCCCGTGTCACGGCCGCCCTGACTTAGTTCTGTATCGAAAGGACCGGTGCGGGTTGCCGCGACGGTCATACCCCACAGGGCCCCGGCGCCATTTTCCGTGTAGCCCAGCGAGGGCAGGTCCTCGACGGTCCAATCATGCGGCAGGTCCAGAACACGCCAGCTGCTGTCGTTAAATCCGGGAGCTTCCGCTCCCGGCGCATCACCGCGTAAAAAACGCCATCCTTCATCGAAGGATTGATCACGTTTGCCTGCGGCAACTGCGAGAGGCGAGGTCCCCTGAGCCGGACGTGCATCCTGTGCTTCCGCAACGGCCTGCGAAACGATAGGGGTCATGGCCAGAACCGCCAGACCCTTGAGGATGTCTCGCCTGGCAACGCCGCCGGCGTGTGATGGCGATTCCGAATCTTTGCTGAACGGGCTCATCTGCGGTCCTTGGATGAAAGAAGTAGCGCGAATACGGAATCTGACACACCGCACCAGCTTCGTTGGATTCTGGCGGCCTTTGAGTAAGCGTTTTCTCGTCCACACCAACTTACGGCTCGCATGATCCAGAGGTCAACTCATTTTTGTTCTTTTGCTTGCCGTAGCGCAAGATCGTTCCTTTAAGTCGGACAAGCTCTCCCGAGGTATGGACGTTGAAACTCGGGAAACTCGGGGAAACTCGGGAAACTCGAAACTCGGGGACAGACGGGACGTTTTCCGATAATTTTCTCCGATGACGTGATTGCAGGGTAGCGCAGGTTTCTTGTGGACTTTTCCTCTCATACTTTGTACGGGCGAATCATACCACTGGCAGTCTGCACCGTAGAGTAGCATGGGGCGCTTGGTGGGCTGCGCGAAGCGCAGCCCGGGATGGCCCTCGATGAGAACGAAAGCCACCCTCACGCCCAGAGCCCGGCCACCCGCCCGCGGGCGCGCGCGTCAGGGTGTTGACAGTTTCAGAAAACGGGATCGTTCAGTGCGGCGCAGCGACAATCTTTGCCGCCCAGTCGGTGTCTGATTTATCCACATTACCCGGGAACGGCGGCAACTGCATCCGGCCGTTGCCGTCCGCGTTGAGGGTGACCGCTGCCTGCCATTCCCCGGTGCGCGGGTCGTACCAGGAGAAGCGATACACAGCGTTGGGAGCCCAGCCGGCGCTCTGCGCCCGTTGTGCGCCGTTCTCGAAATAGAGCAGAGCGAAATCTCTCTCCTTCGTGCGCATGAGAAACGCCCACCCGTCCAGCCCATCTTCCCTGCTGCCAGTGGCCTTGCGAGGCGCAAGATCGTCCGAGGCAAGCATGAGGTCGCGGTAACGCGGCCCTTCGGATAGGACGAATCTCGCCAGCCACTGCATGTAGCCGCCGGACTTGTAGCGCATCGCCTGCCAGAAGTATGGCCTGGCGCCGGGCGGTTCGGAGGATGTGGTCACATCATATGCTGCGGTCCCGTGAACGTGGCCGGCGAGTCCACCGGATAGCACGCAGCCATACATTTGGGCGCGCGAGAAGTAGTTATCGCGGTCCGAATCCGGCGCCGGCTGCTCACCAGCAACGACGTTGTTGGGATGGAGCCATCCCGTAAAGTAAGGTTCGAGGTCGAGTGCGGGATAAGGAGGCGTCAGGCGAAACAGGGTCTCGATGGCCTCGTAGATGCCATGGTCGCGCGGCTTGTTCCCGGTGCTGTGCAAAGTGATCCAAGGCGCCTTATCGCCGTCTCCGAAGGTCGTGTAGGTCGAGTGGTCGCTCAAAGAAGTTACCGGCTGGCCAAACGGCATGGGGCCGAACTTCCGGAAGTGGTAGTTCAGCGCCTGGTTGAACTCGTCCGCGGTGAGACTGAGGCCTTCCAGGTAAATGTCGAAGTGAATTTCGCTGAAAATGAAGTTCCAAGCTCCGTACCGCGCCACCATGTACTGCACGAAGCGTGAGAACGACTCGTTGAATTGGAAATACGTCTTCCAGGGCGGGCCGGTGTCGCGCCGCACCGTCTCCAGCAGCGGGACGAAACCCTGCTCGCTGAGATACTGCATCTTCCGGTCGAGGCTCTGGAAATACTCCGGGATGACACGGTCGAAATCCGGCAAACCTTCGTGATCGGGGACGATTTGGAACGGGCGGTAGCCGCGTTCATCTTGCATGGCCTTGGCCGTCGGCGCCTTTCCGTCTACGAGCACGCCGAACTCCTCCCAGGCATTGCGGTAAAACACTCCCTGGCGATCCGCGTAAGTGGCCGGATATTGATCCGAGGCCCACGCGGGAAATGCGGCGATCATGCTGACCGAATTGAATCCTTGCCGCTGCCGCCAGGCTACGGCTTCTTCGAAAGTGATGCCGGGACCAGGCTCGTAGTTCTGCGCGGTGCGGCCGCCGGTTCCGATGAAAGGCAAGCGCCATGTGGCCGCGCCGAGCCACGTGTCGCCCAATAAGAAGAATGGCGTGCCGTCCGCATACTCGAGCGCGTGGCCATTTGGCGTCGCCCGCAGGAATCCGCGCCGGTTCGGATTCTCGCGCTTTTCCTCTTCGGTCCATTCGTGAGCAGTGAACGCTCCCGACTTTCCGTTCAAGCCTTGATCCGCGGTTTGGTTGGAACCGCTGGTCCAGGTCCACTTGCCCGGAGCCGTCGCCACGACGCGCACGCGGAAGACGTTGCCGCCGTCCCAGAAGCCATAGACGCGATGCGAGAAACCTGGACCCTTGAGATCAACCCAGAGGTCCACGTCAACATAGGGGTTGACGTATTGTCGAGCCGCTCGAAACTCAAGCTCCTGCAGGTCCCAAACGTGCGGCCCGGTTGAGGGCGGCGCGGCCAGCCCGGCAACAGAACACCACAGAATTAGACAGGTGGCACGCAAGAATCGCAGGAACATAGCGCGATGAGAGTATCGCTTCACCGGAACGGTAGCAACGTTGTTCGGGCAGCGACTGGTGCCTGCGTAGAATAAGCGCCTAACGATTGTTTGGGTCGTCGATCTTGCTGAGGTCTAGCCCGTCGTCCAGCACGCCGAGAGTGACAATCGCAAATGTAAAAACTGTCGTGTCCGGTTCCAGGTGTCCGCCGAAGGCCTCATCGGGATTCGCCAGAGTGATGTGGGCATGCACCCTCCCGTCGATCACGAAGCCACTCATGCCAAGAATGTCGGCGGGGGCGGTGGGATTTTTGACAAACACTTCTTTAATGGGGAAGTCGCGATTGCCCACCTGATGGACCTGGTAGTTCCGCACCGAGCCGATGGCCGAAAGAATTGCCGCATTGTGAATCTTTTCTTGCTTGACCGCCTTCTCCAGTCCGGCGAGCAGGTCCGTGTTGTACTTGAGACGCAGCACGACAATGCGCTGCACCTGTGCGTTGAACACGGAGACGTCGGGCACCTGATCGCTATTGGGTCTGGCGTCCTGCGCCGGATTTGGCGGATGGACAACCTCACGGTGCGTCACTTGTCCCGCAATCAAAAGCCCTGAAGCCAGCAGCACGGGAACGATAGCCTTGTGCATCGAGTTCCTCCTTGAAACGAACGGCGAGTGGCGCGGCCTTTCTGGACGGCTTGCATTTTGTATTTCGCACGCGCGGATGATAGCACTGGCAGTCTTCACCGCGGAGTAACACGCGGCGCTTGGAAGGCTGTGCGAAGCGCAGCCCCGGGGTGGCCCTCTAGTCAAGGACCCGGCAACGCGCACGCGATAATTTACTCTCGAGCCATCACGAGGGCCGAGGCGGAGAGATCCCTCATCGCTGCGCTCCTCGGGATGACTTCTTTTGGGGAGGCGAGAAAACCCCCAGGTGCAAAAACGGCACCTGGGACACAAGCGCAGAGGCGCGCGAACGAAAGCCAAAGCGGCGTCGAGCCGCCGCATTCCAAGTGACGGAAATTGGCCGTGCCACCCGTCAACGCCGCGCGTCATCAATTTCGCTCTTCGGCGCCACGCGAGGGCCGCCCCGCCGAACAGGTCCTAATAGAGTGCCTTGGTAGTACGATTGGCGCACTGAGCGAGCTTCACACTGCACCTCCCCCTGCTGGTTTCCAAATCTTGCAGGAGGCCAATAATGTCGACTTTTCTGCCAAGTAGAAGAACCCATCCGCTTCAACGGTGACGGTTTCGCTTTGGCCACTCGCATCGCACGCCAGTACGTCTCCCGGACTGAACTCGCGCAGCTTTCCCGAAAGAGCATGCGAGACCTGGAATCGCCGAAGCACGAGATACGCTTGAGTCATGTCAAACCGGCCTACCGGTGTACTCAATGGCAAATCAGCGGAATCACGATAGTGCCCTTTATGCCACCAAATGTGCTGACGCCAAAACCGACACCTACGGTGAGGGCGAGTGGCGCAACCTTTCTGGACGTTTTGCATTTTGTATTTCGCACGCGCGGATTATAGCACTGGCAATCTTCACCGCGGAGTAACGTGGAGCGCTTGGAGGGCTGCGCGAAGCGCAGCTCGGCGCGGCCCTCGATGAGAACGAAAGCCACCCTCGCGTCAAAAGCCCGGCCACCCGCGGATGACTAAACTACGGCTTGGACCAGCCCGATGAAGTGAAGTGCGCACCGGTGGGCTGGGCAATCAAGAGGTACATATCCGCCGTGGTCGGTTCCATGTTCTGAAAGAAGAGATCGATATAAACGACGCTGAGCTTCGTCGAATTAATTCCGGTGGTGGACCTTCCCCAGCCTTGACCGAGCAACGACATGGCGCGATCGTCGTCCTGGGCGGCGGAAAAAGTAGACAATCCAAAGCAGCGCGCTGCGTCGGATTTGTCCGCATACCGATAATGGAGGGTCATGTCCTGAGCCACCACGGTCAGCTCCTGTCCGGCCGGCTTCGTAATCTTCACGGTCAAAACGAGACCGCGGTATTGGTCCATTGCCGCCTCCGGCACCTGGAACCTGTTACCGCCCGCGCCATCCAGCGTGGAGACAAACGTGGCAGCGACGATCTGGAAAGATACCTTGCTCAAATCCGTGAGTTCGGGCGGCTTCACTTCCTGCGCGCGTGCGCAGATGGACAAACTGGCTGCCAATACCAGCAGTAGGGGGCTAAAGCTTTTCCTAAGGCCGCACATAAGGGTTAGGTCTCCTCTGGGAAATTGTGAAATTCAGATGGGCACGACAGTACGAATAGGTCCCTTTCTTGCATCCGGTAACATTCCCGGTTTTTTGGGGGGCGCAAAACAGGCAGCAGCTTATACCAGCCAAGAGCGCGCGGAAAACAAAATCTTGTTGGCGAGCCGCACACTGTTTCCGCCTGGGCGGGCATGCTGCGAGCGGCGCGAGAAGTGGGCACCCGGAAATTCAAAGGCCGCGCCGCCCGTCCGTCCCGAAGATCTTAGCGGCCAGGTAACTCCAGACGATAGCGCAGACAAGTCCAACTCCCGCGAATACGTCCGCAGGCCACGCTTCATGGCCTCCATGAACGACGTTGATATACACCAAAAAGGACGCGGCACCTAGCAAAGGCACCAAGGCTAGGGAAACGATCCACAACAGAAGTCCTGGGCCCCTCGCCGTTTTGAGGTCTTTCCCTTGACCGCTTGCCTTGGGCAAATCCAATCGGTCGTGAACATGAGAGATTCTGACGAGGTATACACTCGCCATAACGGCCGCAAGGCCGAGAGTGCGAATCGGATAGTCATGAGATCCGACATAGATGCCTACTCCCCCCAACAAGAGCAGAAGGATAGCTAGGACAAATAAGCCGTACCTCTTACGGGCGGGTGGCGCGACCGTTCTGGACGTTTTGCCTTGTGTATTTTGCACGTGCGGATGATAACACTGGCAGTCTTCACCGTGGAGTAACAGGGGCGCTTGGAGGGCTGCGCGAACCGAAGCCCGCGGTGGCCCTCGATGAGAACGAAAGCCACCCGCAAGTTCAACCCCAACAGCTACAGCACCCGCCTGTACCAAAACCGGGGATGGGCGGAGACCCGCCTTCGCCCAAGTTCAAGGCTACGGCGAGGCAAGCAAGCTCCGCCCCTACGGCGGAAAAGGCGCGCGGCAGCTTCCTATTCTTTTTTCGGCGGGACCTCAGGGGGAATGTCTTCGGTTGCGGGAGGCGTGTCCTCTTTCGCTGCCTGCTCGCGCGCCGCCGCACGCGCCGCCTCTCTCGCGCGGTTCTGCAACATGTCGTAATACGCGGGCCGCGTGTGGCGCAGATGGTCCGCGGAGGTCTTACCCGTGAGCCAAGCGCGATCCATCGGATAAACGTCCGGATCGAATATCACGGTATAGAGGTGCCAAATCAGAATGGCGAGCGTGGCCAGAATCGCCTCATAGAAATGGAGCGCCGTGGCGGCGTCGAGCACCCACTTAGGAAAATGCCGCAGCGCGAAAGAGTTGAACCAAAGCAGGAATCCGCTCGCCGCCATAACGGCCGTGCCCCACACGAAACGCGATGTACTCGATTTTCTCGACATAGTTGAATTTCCCGAACGTGGGCGGCGCTTTCGAGAGGCCCAGGTTATAGAGAAACATCTCTCCCAGATCCTGAACATCGCGCAACTGCGGAACCATGTGGCGCAGGACCGCGCGGTCACGCCGCACGAGCACAAGATGCAGAATGTGATAGGCGAGCGAAGACAATAGCACGACCGCCGCCACGCGATGCACAAGCCCGCGGAAGCGCGAAATGGGTCTCCCAAACCAGCATGGGCCGCGCCCACCAGGCCTCGGGAAACTTCAGCGCGAACCCCGTCACGACCAGCACGGGAAAACTCACCATCGTCAGCCAGTGCGCGATCCGGAAATTCAGGTTCATCCGCTCGACTTCCTCGCCGGAGTCCTCGCGCGGCCCTTTGCGCGCGGAGCTTCCGCTGGAAATCGAGCAGTTGGTGCAGGAACATGAATCCGATGGCGAGCGGAATCAAGAACCAGTAACTCAGGCGGATGAAACGCACGACGGGGTGCTCGCTCGCCGATCCGGGCCAGACGTGCACGCGCCCGATCGCAAAGTCCTTCCCCGCGCCGGCGTGGCATTGACCGCACGTATGCGCGAGGTTCGCCGGGTTCACCGTGGACCGGGGATCGCTGGAAGGAAAAATATTGTGCACGCCGTGGCACGAGGCACAGTTCGCCACGGTCTGTCCGCCCGCGCGCGATGCGAGCCCGTGATAACTGTCCGCGAAGCTCGGCACGCGATCCGCGGGCAGGTTGTAGCGCGCGTCGAGTCGCGCATCGCCGTGGCAGCGCCCGCAGGTCACGAGAGAAACCTGGGCTGGATTCACCGTGGAACCCGGCTCGCTCGGCGCGAGGATATTGTGTTCGCCGTGGCAATCCGTGCAAACGGGAGCATCGCGCGATCCGTTCGCGACGGCCTGGCCGTGAATGCTCTGGTCGTAAGTCTGTCTTGATTTCCACGTGGCAGGTCCCGCAGGTCGCCGGCACGTTCCAGTGGTTGATCTTCGATTGCGGATCGCGCGCGTCCAAAATGCCGTGGCTCCCGTGGCAATCCGAACACGACGCAGCTTTGTCGTTTCCCGCCGCCACCGCCCGGCCGTGCACGCTCATGGAGTAGGCTTCGACGGGATGGGCGAAGGGAATTTGGTGGCTTGCGCGACGAAAGTCGGGATTGGAGTGGCAGGCGCCGCAAGTCGCGGGCAGATTCTTTTTCGCTACGGGCGACAGCGGATCGTCCGCGGACAGTATTTTGTGGATGGGACCGTGGCACGACAGGCACGTGGGGCTCTGCGAATCCCCGTTCCGCGCCGCGCCGCCGTGCACGCTCGATTCAGGAACTGCCTTTACTTGATCCGCGTGGCACGAGGCGCATTTCTGCGGCATAGACCGTTGCGGCGGCCCGCGCGTCGTGCGCGGAGCCGTGGCAACTCACGCATGCCTGTCGCCCAGCAATCCATGCACGCTGGAAGGCAGCGAACCGGCTTCCTCCGTGTGGCAGGTTGCGCATTCCACTTTGTCGATTTTTGCGGGATGCGGAAATTCCTTGATGTCCGTATGGCAGGCGACGCAGGGAAGGTCCGCGTGGACGCTCGACTTTGTGCTTGGCGGGATCGACGAAGAGGCTGCGGCCTGTGTCGGATTTCAAGTCCGGCTGAGCATGGCAAGCGAGGCAAGCGGCGTCGGGATCGTTCGCGGTCTTTTGTTGCGCGCGCGCGGCGGGAAGCGCCAGGGCAACGGCAAAAATAGCGAAGCAGCCCGCTGAGTTTGCGAATTCGCATCGAACCAATCTGCAGGGTACGCCGATTCGCTCCCGCGTCCCGGAGTTATTTCAAGCCAAGATCCGCCAGAACTTTGGGGTCCGGATCATCCACCGCCAGCAGCGAGTGGCACGTGTCGCAATCCATTGGGAATGGTGCGCCCGTCGGCGGAGGTGTGGCTGCCGTCGTGGCAGCGGAAGCAGCCGGGAGAATCCGTGTGGCCCAGGTTGTTCGGTAGGTCCCCCAGGTGACTTTCATCTGCCGGAAAAATGTTTCGCAGATAAATAGCCTGCACTTGTGTCACGGCCGCATCCACCAGCGAGCGCTTGTCTGCGATATACGTCGGGATAGGACGTCCGGTAAAACGCGACGAGAGTTGCAGCGATCCTCTGCGTTGCGGTGTCGCGGTCCGGATAGTCGGCGTGCAACGACCGCCACTGACTTCCTTCTTGATGAACGGCAGGTCGGCGCTGATCTGCCCGTCCGACATGGCTTGGTCCACGGCGGCGCTCGGGCAATTGGAAGACGTGAGTGGGGCGGTTGTGGCAATCCACGCAATCCATGGTGCGATGTTCGCCGGCGGCGACCTGCTCGGGAGTCGCGCTTGGAACCGGGATTGGTAAACTCCACCAGCTTGCCGGAATCGTCGACGTAGTTCACGTCGCACGATATTCTGCCGGTCGCGGTCGGTGGAGATGTACTGGATCCGCGATCGCGATGGTCGAGGTGCTGCCCGTGAATTCCGACGCCGCCCTGCCACGTCCGGCCGCCGATCTTCATCAAGAGAACGGTGGTAAGGTGCGGGTGTTCTTCTCGTCGTCCGCAAATATGTGATCGCGACGATCATTTTGTCGCCCGTGAAACGCTGCGGCCAATGGCATTGCTCGCAGGTCTCGCGCGCGGGGCGCAGTTGTTCCACCGGGGAAGGGATCGGCCTGTCGTAGGTGTGAAAGGTGACCGCAAGAACCTGCCGCACGCCGGACAGCTTGGAGCGAGCGAACCACCCCGCTCCGGGACCGATGTGGCATTCGACGCAGGCGACTCGCTGGTGCGGAGAATTGCTGTAGGCGGTGTATTCCGGCTGCATCACGGTGTGACAGGTTTGCCCGCAGAATTGGGCCGAGTCCATGTACTCCACGCCGTGGTACGTCGCGGTGCTGAAGATGACGACGTTCAACAGGGTGAGCCCGCCCACCCAAGCGACTGCGCTCCGCAGGACCGGCTTCGAGAAATCAATTTGCGGAAAGATTTCGGGCAGCTCGCCCGCTCGCTTCAACGCCCGCCGCCTGAGCAAAGCGCCGGTGGGCATTAGCACCAATCCGAAGACGAACACGCCCGGCAGGATGAGAAAGAAGATCACACCGGCGTACGGATCGACCGCTCCCCCGCCGATGAGAACGAAAATCCAGAACCCGATGAGGGTGGCCGCGGAGCTGGTCGTCAGGACGGCGCCAGCCAGAGTAATCGGGTTACTCCCGAGAAAGACGGCCGGCCGAAACCACTTCGCGAGTTTTCCCGGAAGAATCATCAATTAGTTTTGGTGGATATCCTAATTGCCATCATTTCTTCGCCAAGGTGCGAATGTAGGCGACCAGATTATGCAGGTCAGTAACCGTAAGTTCTTTCGAGGCCGGCATCTTCCCCTTGCCGTCGGCGATTGCTTTTTGCAGATCTGCATCGCTGAGCGTCTGAACATCCTTCGAACCCAGGTCAGGAATCGTGACCTTCATCATCTTGGCCACCGATGCGTTGCCCGCGCCGTCCGCACCGTGACAGGAAACACAGTGCTGCTTGTAGGTCGCCTTCCCTGCCGTCGCATCACCACTGCCGGCGACGAGCACGGCGGGAGAAAACGCGAAACAGACGAGGACTGCTACGATCATCTTCTTCATGACTTCCCTCCTTGCTTATTGTGCAACTTTCGAGTCGAGTTTGCGAATCATCAAAAAAAGGCCGATCAAAACGAACACAATGATCACGACAGAAACCAAAAGTCCTTTACGGCGATAGTGCAGCTCCGCCAAGGCATCCAGGCCCAACTGATAGGTGCTCGCCGTAACTTTCAGCCCCGCCTCGATATCGTGGTCCATCGTGACCGGCTGGACGGAATGGATTTCCACGCGCGCCTTCATCAAATCGTCCCGGGCATCGGCTTCCGCGAGCTTCGCTTGACCAACCTCCATGCCCGAGCGCTCGGCGCGGCCCAGGATCTCGTCGGAGCGCGCAATCGCGGAATCAAGCCTCGCGAGGTCGTCATGCATCGTGCCCGCCGCGACGAAACCCGTATCCCCTTCCGTGTGGCATTGCAGGCAAACTGAGGTTCCGCCGGTCCCGATCATTGCGTCGGTCGGATGCTGGACCCGATGATTGCTGTGGCATGTGACGCATGCCGGGAGGCCCATCGCGCCGAAGGCATCCTTGTGCGGCCCAGAATCAAAAAGCTGCGCCTGGAAGACGTGGCAGGTGGAGCACACCCGGGCGACCGAATCGACGCCCGGCGGCGCGGCGCCGTGGCTGCCGTGGCAGGTGGAGCAAGTGGGCGCGCTCAAGTCGCCGCGAACGACGAGCGCCTCGTGGTGCACGCTGAGAGAATAGTCGGCAAACTGATTGGTCGCGATCCCGTAAGGCCGCATGTATTCGGCGTCCGCATGGCAATGGGAGCAAGTCTGAGCGACGTTGAGCGGATGCACCCGGGACCGCTGATCGCTCGGGGGCTGGATGTCGTGGACGCCGTGACAATCGATGCAAACGGCCGTCTTGATGTCACCCTTCGCGTGCAACTTGCCGTGCACGCTGGTCTGATACTGGCTGTACTGGTCGGTGCGCAGCGATGGGTCGAATCCCCGCATATAAGCGGCGTCGGAATGACACCTGGCGCAGAATTCGGGGATGTTCTTGCGTTCGGGCTGCCCGCGAAATCCCGCGGCCTTGCTCATGGCGCGCTCGGGATCGCTACTGGAAGAATCGCCGCCGTGACACGAAACGCATGTAATTCCCTTCTGCGCATGAATGCTGCCTGCGTAGTCGCCGGCGGAAACTTGGAGAGGCGGATCGAGCTGCGAGTGGCAGTCGAGGCAGGTATTCTTGGTCTGCGCGTCAGCGCGGCCGGAGAAAATCAAAACGCCGATAAGCAGGAGAACGAGCGGAAGAACGCCAACCGGCAGACGCCGGAGCATCCCCCTCCCCGGGCCACGATTTCCGTAATTTGCGCGAAGCCGCAACAACGCGAACCGCCCTCCACCGCACGAGATCCGAGCCGCACCCATCACTTCGCCAGATACCCGTAGACGGTCATCACGATCATGTAGGCCAATACAAAGACCCCCGCGCCGGCGATCCATCGCGCCGCGCGGCCGCTCTTCCCGCGATCGAAAAACGGGAGCAACGTCCACACAAGCCCCGCCATTCCGAATCCGATCACGCCCACCAGATCCCCTGCAATGGGGCCGATCTTGGCGGGCAGGAGTTTGAGAGTCTGAAACGCGAACATGAAATACCATTCGGGCCGAATGCCCGCCGGCGCGGGAGCGAACGGGTCAGCCTTCACGCCGAGTTCCCACGGAAGGAACGCCGCAAGCGCTCCCAGGATGGCGAGGACGATGTACCAAGCCATAAGTTCGTGCAGCAAGAAATTGGGGAAGAACGGTATCTCGCGATGCGCCGCGGGTTTGGCGCGCCATTCCGCTTCGAGCGAAGGCGGCACGCTCATGCCAAAGCGCTGCACGAGAAGCACGTGCAAACCCACGAAAATCGTGGCGAGGCCGGGGAGCAACGCAACGTGAAAGGCAAAGAAGCGTGTCAGCGTGGCTGCCGTAACGTCCTCACCGCCGCGCAGGAACGTAAGAGTCCAATGACCGATACCCGGAATCTGGCCCGGGATATCGGTGCCGACTTTGGTCGCGAAGAAGGAGAGCGTATTCCAGGGCAGCAGGTATCCACTGAATCCGAACCCAAGCACGATCCCGAGGAGCGCAATCCCGCTCAGCCAAGTGAGCTCGCGCGGCTTGCGGTACGATTTCAGGAAGAAGACGCTGAACATGTGCGCGAACGCCGTCAGAATCATCAGGTTCGCGCTCCAGGAATGGATCGAGCGAATCAGCCAGCCGAAGCGGACCTGCGTCATGATGTACTGCACGCTCTCGAACGCGTCGTTCGGAGTCGGGCGGTAGTACAGGAGAAGCAAGATGCCGGTGACGACCTGGATTCCGAACAGAAACAGCGTCATTCCGCCGAGAAAGTAGAAATAGGAGAAGCGATGCACGGGGACGGTCTTCTTGCGGAGCAAAGCGAGGATTTCGGTGTAGCGAAAATGCTCTTCGAGCCAATCGAAGGACTTGTCGAGCGCGCTCATCTATGAATTCCGCTGGCGTTGCACGTAGATCTCGTCACCCTTGACGAACACGTCGAACGATTCGAGCGGCCTCGGCGGGGGGCCACTGAGATTCCGGCCATCCACGCCGTACATTCCGTTATGACAGGCGCACCAGACGTTGTGAAGATCCGCGCGGTACTGAACCGTGCAGCCGAGGTGGGTGCACACGGCGGTGAGCGCGCTGTACTTCCCGTCCGGCAACATGATCAGGAGCGCGGGGCGATTGCCGAACCGGAAAATCTTGCCCATATTCGGCTTCAAGTCACCGACTTTCCCCGCGAGCACAGTATCACTCGCGAGCTCAGCGGATTGAGGCGGGATCAGATAGCGAAAGACGGGATAAAGAAACGACGCAAGGGATGCAAGGATACCCGTGCCCAGGAAAACTTCTACGAAGCGACGCCGCGGCGGCTGAGCCGTCCCGTTCCCCGTTTGTTCTACCAAAGTTCGCTCGCCGTCACTGTAGTGGCAGTACGGAAATGAATTCTAGCACGGCCGCAAAAGCGCGGCTCGTGGGACTGACAATGTTCCCCGGTAAGAGCGGCGCAGTGAATCTTAGTGCTTCTTGGCCATGGTCCGGATATAGGCCACAAGCCCCTTGATCTGATCGTCGGTCAACTTACCCTTGTAGGCGGGCATTTTCCCGCTGTCTTTGCCGTTCGCGATCGAGTCGGTCAATTGGGCGTCTGTTTGCTTCTGCACATCCGCAGACCCCAGATCCAGGACCTTTAATGCTTTGCCCACCGTCGTATTGCCGCTGCCATCGGGCGCATGACACGACGCGCATTTCGTCTTGTAAACGCTGGCGGAATCATCGGCCCGCGCGGCGCCGCACAAGAAAAGGATCACGACAAATGGGAACGCGAACGTCCGGATCATTTGAGTCACCGAATGTTTCATGTTGTCCTTCCCCCTTAAGATGTGACGAACCGAGTTCCACCGGGGCATTCGAGCCGCCGCCGCGATTCAGAAAGCAGCCAAAACCGAGAATGTGATATTACTCCCGTCGAAATTTTGCGATGGGAGCGGCGCGAGTCCCAACGGGTTTGCGACACCGTGGTCATTGTAGCCGTAGTAGTTCCACGCCGTCTTGTAACTGAATCCCTTGTAGATATCAATCTTCAAACTCAGGTACGGCTTCAGGTAGTTGAAATCCAGCGTGCCGGTCGGAGCGTACGGACTGAGGAAGGTCGTGTTCCCGCGGGAGATGGTGCCCAGGTAGCCGAGCGTGGCGGTGACCCGCTTGTACGGCTTCCACATCACGTCGCCGTACGCATAGTAGTCTTTGCTCTGGTAGAAGGACAGGTCGCCGCAACTCGTGTTGGAGCTACACGCCGTCGGAGTCGCAGGCACGGGGTTGACCGCGGGGGCGGGGCATCCCGTGTATCCAGCCGGGGGCGTCCCGTCGTCGAAGCAGATCTCCGTCTGCGTGTAAATGTCCATGTAGTTGAAACCGAAGTCGAGCCAGAGTTTGGGGAACGGCGCCAGGGTCGTATTGAAGCTATAGCTGCGGCCGTGCTCGATGTTGTCCACCGCATAGACGTTGTCACGGTTCTCGTGAATGTCAATGGCGCCGGAAACGGTCGCCCACGGCTTCGGCGTGTAGGTCGCGTGGACCTTGTAATCCTGCACTTCCCGAGGGCTGATGCGTGTAAACGAATTGTCGTTCGAGCCCACATCCAGGTCCGCATTGATCCGCAGCGTGTTCATCGGCCGGATCGAAAGGCCGAGCAACGCCAGGTGCTCGTGAATGTTGTAGAAATTGCGCGCGGTGTCATTGCCCGCGTCAGGGATCAAATTCGTGGGCGTACCCTCCTGGATCCAGCCCGTCGCTGAGTTCAGCACGCAGCCGGATGGAAGCGCGCCGCCGGTGAGGATGGCACAGTCGCCACGTGCGGCGAAGTAGTAGTTGCCGGTAGCGGTTCCCCCGGGCTCGGTAAGTCCTGGCGTCCCACCCGGCTGCGGGCCTCCCGGAAAGTAGATTTCTGCCGTATCCCACGTCGCGGTGAAATCCGAAATCGCTCGGCTCGTGTACTCGTAGCCGATCCGGGCGGAAATGCGCGACGTGAAATCGTAGTGCAGCTCGATGGTATTGCTCTTCAAACTCTGGCCGAGAAACTGCGAGACCAGCTCATTCGTCACATCGGCTCCAGAACCGGACGCGTGCTGCGGGCAGTTCGCCCCGTTGTACGGAGCCGTCGGGCACAAGGTGGCAAAATTTGCAGTCGTGACCTGGGCAATGGGAAGCAGAAGGCCCGACTGGCCCACGCCCGCCGGAGTGGCAAACAGGTTTGTCTCGGCGGTCGCCCACATGCTCGGAATACGCCAGTCGTCGAAACGGAATTCGTCAATGACGTGAAGCTTGTCGGTAATGCGATAGTCGGCGGCCCAATCCACGTTGACCTCAACCCGGTTCGCGCTCGCCGGGCCCCCCGTCGTGCTCTCTCGCGTCGCCGTCCGGGAGGTCCAACCGTTCACGACTTCATTGAGATTGGGAATGCTGTTGCTGCCGCCCGAGTAGGCGACCGCGCCGTTCATCTCCAAATTCTTGAAGTAGCTGGACTCGAAGCTGAAGCGTTCCGTCGGGAACGAAGACCTCGGGTTGTCCACCTTGCTGTACGAGAGATACCCTTGGCAATTCGCGGTGACCGTGGGCGGCGTCGTCGTCCCGTTTGTGACGGGCGTCGCGCACGGCGAAGTGCCGTTAAACACGATGCCCAGGTCCACGGGTGTCCCGTTTGAGAGCTGGTACAGCAGGTTCCCGTCGCTCGCGGTCTGATCGATCTTCGTGTAGTTCAGCAGTTCGTCGAAGGAAAACGTGGTCCTGGCGATCCCCTTGTAATCCACACCCATCCGGTAAGCGTCGGTCGTGGTGGCAGTTCTCTGGCTCAGCAGAGCCTCGTCGCCGCCTTCGAGGGTGGTATAGCCCGGGCCGCCGCTGAAGATCCGCGAATAGCCCAACCGGAAGCGAATTCGCGATTCGGGCAGCAGCGTCAGGTCGTAGTCCTGCATGCGCCGGTCGTAGTAGAGGGCGTGCGGCGAATTCGTGATCGGCACCGGAGTACACGCCGTCGTGCAGCCCGTCGGGAAATTGGTTATGTTCAGCGGGTTCGCGAGCAAATTGTAATCAAAGTAGTATTCGTCCCGACGGAACATCGCGCGAAAGTCATACCACTTGTTCTTGTCCACATGCAGCCGCGAAACTGAATTCGGATCCCCGCCATAGCCGAAATTGCTGAAGCTCAAGTTATCGAATAGCAGTCCCTTGTGATTTTGCGACTTCATGTCCAGCGAGTAATCGAAGAGCCGAAAGCCGGAGCCGAGGTTCTCGAATGTGTTGTAGTTGTTCATGTTCCCGCTGATCAGGCTGTCGCGATAGCCGAACTCCACTGTCTGCTGGAGGCTGTAATTGCCCGGCATTTGCCCCGGATTCTCGCTCAGCGGTTGTGTCGGCCCCTGGTCCGGAACCTGCGCCTTCGCCGCCGGCACGAATAGAAGCGCCAGGAGGATGGCCGGCCATAGCGCCCAGGTACGCAGGCGCAGTTGCCGCACATTCGCCGGCGGCCGCGTTGCGGCGCCGGCCGTGCAGCCCGTAACGTCCGTCTCCCTATTCATACATGAATATGTGAAGGCCATGGGCACGTCCTTCCATCCGGTCATTTGAAAACTATTTGAAGAACACTGAGCTGGAATTCGATCCGTGGATTTGCGTGTGACACATGGTGCATGCCTGATACTGCGCGGCCTGGTTGTGAGCCGGCCCGATCGGTCCCGGCGCGTTCGCGGACGAGACCGTGTGGCACGACAAGCACAGGAGATTCACATTGCTCGTCTTCAGCATGTGCGGATTCGGCCCGCCGTGCGGGGTGTGACACGCGACGCACCCTTCGACCTTCACCGGCTCGTGCTCGTAGACGAACGGCCCCTGTTTGTCCTCGTGGCACTTGTAACAAACCGCGCTTTGCGTCGCTGAGACTTGCAGTTGATGGGGTCCCGCAGTCCCATGCGGATTGTGGCAATCCGTGCACTGCACCAGATGTTCGTTGACCCTGTGGTGGAACGGCATGTTGAATTGCGCCCTCTGCTGAAGGTGGCACGTGTAGCAGAGTTCCGGCTGCGCCTTAATCAGCAGGTACTCTTTGGTTTCCGAGTGGTGGATCGAATGGCAGGAAACGCAGCTCACGTCGCTCAACCGATGCACCGATTCGGTAAGGTGCATCTGGTGCGTGCCCGAAGCGTGGCAAGTGAGGCAGCGGGCATTGATGTCCTTGGGGTTCGACTTGTCAAAGGTGAATGGAAACTTTGACGGTTCGCCCGGGTTTGCGACATGTTCCGCAGCCGGCGCGTGACACGTCTCACAACCCTGAGCGATCGGCCCGCCCCGCGTATTGAGAGTGGTCTTCCAATGCGGCGAATTCGCCCAGCTGTTGTAGTTGTCTTCGTGACAGAGTTTGCAGGTCTCCGCATCCACCGGAGCCGGACTCTGAGCGGCGGGCGCGGCCGGAGGCGTGCTGCCCGATTGCGGGGCGTTCTGATCGGCCGCCTGTGGCCTTCCCGCGGCTGCGACAACCAGAGCAGCGCACATCAGAAAGAGACTCAGAACCGACAATCCAAAGCCCAGGCCCAGCTTTCGCATTGGCCCTCCCTCAGGCTGTCATCCTTGCTGCTGCAGCTTGCCGCACTCGCGAAATTTGCGGGCGATTATGCGTGCCGCGTGTTCAGCGGTCTGTGACGGCCGTCACACTATACTGTACTGTGAGTCACAAGGGCTAGGGTGGGGTTTAGCCCTCTACAAGCTTCTGGAGACCCGGCTTATCCTTGACGACGAGCATCGAACCGTGCACTTCGACCAGTTGCTTCTTCTTCAAACTTGCGAACAGGCGCGTCACCGTTTCGCGCGAGGATCCGATCATCTCAGCGATTTCCTCATGTGTGAGGGTGAGAGCGGCACGAACCGGACCGTTCCCCGGCGTACGTGAATCCGGCAAATTCAGAATAAACTTCGCCAGCTTCTGAATCGCGGAGCCCGAAAGTCCAAGATACTTGACCTCTTGAAACGTGGCTTGATAGATCCGGCAGAGCAACTCCGCCACTCGCACGGCCACCTCTCCGTGTTCGCGCAAGAAGTGTAGAAAGTCCTCGCGCCGGATAAAACTAGCCTGTACCGGTTCATGCGCCTCGGCGGTGAGCCCGTAGGGTCTCCCTGTGATCGTTCCGGGAAGACCGATGACCTCACCCGCCTCCACCATTCGGAGAATGAGGGACTTGCCGCCGATGGAGTTAGCGGAGAGCTTCACCCGGCCGCTGCAGATCACAAAGACCCCCCGCGGCTCCTGTTCTTCGACGAACAGAATCGCCCCCTTGGGATAGGTTGCAGGGGACGAAATTGCATTCAGGGATTCGACCGCCCGCTGGGAAAGATTGCAGAAAAAACTGTCCTTCAGCATGGGGCAGGAGAGGCAGCTCTCAATGACGTGCAAACCGTACGGAGTCTTTGTCACCATGAATTCATTATACGACACTTCCTCCCGGGGGGCGGAAGTCCGATCAGGCGCTCTGGTGAGACGCGGCCTGGCGGGGGTCCGCTTCAGTATCCAAGTACAAACGGTCGATCACACTCTGATACTTCTGCTCGACGATGCGGCGCTTGAGTTTCAGCGTGTAGGTCAATTCCCCGCCGTTGAAGCTGAAATCCTCGGGCAACAGGGCGAAACGCTTGATCGTTTCATACTGAGCCAGCTTCCCGCACAGCCGGTCCACCTCTCTCTCGATGCATTCGCGCGCCCAGTCCGACGAGGCAAGTTCCTCGCGGGAACCGGCAGCGCGACCCTGCTCGCGGGCCAGCGCCTCCAGAGTGCCGAAGTTCGGGACGATCAGGGCGCTGATGAATCTTCGGCGGTCCCCAATCACGGCGGCGTTCAAAATGAAGGGGCTTGACTTCAGCAAGTTCTCAATCGGCTGCGGAGCGACATATTTTCCCGCGGCGGTCTTCAGCAATTCCTTCTTCCGGTCCGTGACGTACAAGAAGCCATCCGAGTCCAGATAGCCGATATCTCCGGTGGAAAGCCAGCCATCGCTGGAAAGGACCGCGCGCGTTTCCTCGGGCTTCCGATAGTACCCCTGCATCACGCAAGGGCCGTGAACTTGGATCTCTCCGTCCGCGGCAATCCGCACTTTGACGTTCGGAATCGGCTTCCCGACGCTGCCGACCCGGTTGTCCGGGTAATTGCTTGTGACGACGGGCGAAGTTTCGGTCAGCCCGTAACCCTGATAAACCGGCAGGCCGAATGCCCAGAGAATCTCCGCCAAGTCCTTCGACAAGGGCGCGCCGCCGGAAAAAACGATGCGTAGACAGCCCCCCATTCCCGCCCGAATCTTGCGATAGACCAAAGCGTTTGCCAGCGCCCAGCGCAATCGCAATTTCAAGCTCGCGGGCTCTCCATGCGCGCGCCACGGAATTGCTTCGGTTGCCAGAGCGAGCGCCCAGTCGAAAATCTTTCTTCGGAACCCGCTGTGCGCGTGGCCTTGCTCCATAACCCGGCTGTAGAGTTTTTCGAAGAATCGAGGCACCGCCGCCAGCAGCGTCGGGCGGATTTCCATGAGCGCTTGGACAACCTGAGTGACGTCCTCCCCGTAGGCCAGCGGAACCCCGGCGAAAAGAAAGTCGTAGTCGGCGACGCGCTCGTAGACGTGAGCCAGCGGCAGGAACGACAGGGCGCGGTCCCGGTCGGAATCGAAGCCCGCGAGGTCGAATCCGTCTTGCACGTTCGAGCTGAAATTATCATGGGTCAGCATCACACCCTTGGGCTCGCCGGTGGTCCCCGAGGTGTAAATGATTGTGGCGAGTTGGTCCGGCCGGATCTCTTCCGCGCGGCGGCGATACGCCTGCAGTTCGAGTTCGCCGGTATCCGCAATCATGGATTCGTAATGCATCACGCTGCTGTCCGCTTCGGGCGGCGCGTCGGCACAAACCAATTTCTCCACGGACGGCAATTGCTCGCGACATTGCAGCAAACGCCGCACCTGTTCTGTCCCGGCCGCGAACACAACGCGCGCGCCGGAATGGTTCAGGATGTAAACCATTCGCTCGATGGATTCGCCGAAATAGACCGGAACGTCGGCGGCGCCCAAGCCGAGTATCGCCAGATCGGCAACGTGCCATTCGGGCCGGTTCGGCGCGAATAGGCCCACGCGGTCGCCCGGCTTGACTCCGATTTGCTCCAGCCCGGCCGAAAGCCCGGCGACGCGCCGCAGCAATTCGTAGGCGGGAATTTCCTCCCATCCCTTCACCGAGCGATACATCTGGGCGCGCGGCGAATGGAGCTTGTCCACCGCATCGAGGAACCTGCGCGGGAGGGTCGGATAGGGCATAACGATGGAAGAACTCTACAAGAGGAGCAGCGCTCGGCGCAATGGAGTCCCAGGAGGGCGGAACCCGGAGTGCTATTCAAGTGCGGTTGGCTGCGTTACTATTCCCGCAGGAAACCCTCCAATGGCAGAACACCTCGCCGAAACGCACTCAGGTTACCGTCCAACCCGGGCGGCGCGCGGCACGGCAATCTCCTGCAAAGGTTGGCAGCAGGAAGCCGCGCTCCGGATGTTGATGAACAATCTGGACCCCGAGGTCGCCGAGCGGCCTGAAGAGTTGATCGTCTACGGCGGAACGGGCAAGGCGGCGCGCAACTGGGCGTGCTTCCGGGCAATTGTGGATTCGCTGCGCGGGCTTGAAAACGACGAGACGCTGCTCGTGCAATCGGGCAAACCCGTCGGTGTTTTCCGCACGCACGCGTACGCGCCGCGCGTGCTGATTGCAAATTCCAATCTCGTGGGCCACTGGAGCAACTGGGAACAATTCGGCGAGCTCGAACGAGCGGGCCTGATGATGTACGGCCAGATGACCGCCGGTAGCTGGATCTACATTGGCACGCAAGGGATTCTGCAAGGCACCTATGAAACGTTTGCCGCGGCCGCAAGGAAACATTTCGGCGGCGATCTGGCGGGCAAGCTGGTTGTCTCCGGCGGAATGGGCGGCATGGGCGGCGCGCAGCCTCTCGCGGCGACATTGAACGGCGCCGCGTTCCTTGGGATTGACGTCGATCCCGAGCGCATCAAGCGGCGCGTCAAGACCGGGTATTGCGACGTCATGGTGAATTCGCTTGACGAAGCTCTGCGCATCCTCAAGAACGCCGTGCGCAAGCGCGAAGCCGCGTCGGTGGGTTTGATCGGCAACTGCGCGGACATCATTCCGGAACTGGCGCGGCGGGGCGTCGTGCCCGACCTTTTGACCGATCAAACTTCCGCGCACGATCCGCTGAACGGCTACGTCCCGCGAGGCGTTGCCATCGAGGATGCCGCGGAACTTCGCCGCAACGCTCCCGACGACTATCGCCGCCGCGCCCTCGATTCGATTGCGGAGCACGTCCGCGGGATGTTGGAACTGCAAAAGCTGGATTCGATCGCGTTCGATTACGGCAACAACATTCGCACGTTCGCCTTCCAACAGGGCGTCGCGGACGCCTATTCGATTCCCGGGTTTGTGCCGGAGTACATCCGTCCGCTGTTCTGCGAAGGCCGGGGGCCGTTCCGCTGGGTTGCGCTCTCCGGCGAACCCTCGGACATCCACCGCACCGATCAACTGGTGCTGGAACTGTTTTCGCAAGATGAAGTGCTGTCCCGCTGGATCCGACTGGCCTCGAAACGCGTGCGCTTCCAGGGTCTCCCGGCGCGCATATGCTGGTTGGGATACGGCGAGCGCGAAAGATTCGGCCTGGCGATTAATGATCTGGTGGCCCGCGGCGAATTGAAGGCGCCGATTGTTATCGGCCGGGACCACCTCGATTGCGGCTCGGTCGCGTCGCCCTATCGCGAAACCGAGAAGATGCGCGACGGTTCTGACGCCGTGGCCGATTGGCCGCTGCTCAATGCCCTGCTCAACACGGCGAGCGGGGCGTCATGGGTCTCGATCCACAATGGCGGCGGCGTGGGCATCGGCTATTCGCTGCACGCCGGGCAAGTGACCGTTGCCGACGGCACGCCCGAGATGGCGGCGCGCATAGCGCGTGTGCTGACGAACGATCCGGGAATCGGGGTCGTCCGCCATGCGGATGCCGGCTATCCCGAGGCAATGGAGTTCGCCGATAGGTCGGGCATCAAAATTCCGCGAATTTAAGTGGTGACCTGCGACACATTGTCGCATCCAATTCTGCAGATCGCCCTAGGAGGCACACGTGATCGTCGTCACAGGAGCAACCGGCAATACCGCGCGTCCCGCCGTTGAAAAATTAATAACGCATGGCCAGAAAGTGCGCGTTCTTGGCCGCAGCGCCGAGAAGCTGGCCGCGTTCGCCGCAAAGGGTGCAGAGCCGTTTGTGTGCGACGCCGCCGACGCAGCCTCCCTCACTCGCGCGTTTACGGGGGCCGATGCCGTTTACGCGATGATTCCGATGAACCCGGCGGCGGAGAATGTGCTGGGCTACTACGACAACATCTCGGGCGCGCTCGCCGCCGCCATTCGCGATTCCGGCGTGAAGTACGTCGTCGCACTGTCCAGCATCGGCGCGCACTTGCCGGAACGGACGGGGCCCGTGCTGGGCTTGCATCGCATGGAAATCAAGTTCAACGCGATTCCCGGCGTCAACGTACTGCATCTTCGGCCGGCCTCTTTCATGGAGAACATCCTCTCGCAGATTCCGGTGATTCAGAAAATGGGCATGATGGGCGGAGTCCAAAAGGGAGATTTGCGAATCGCGATGATCGCAACGCGGGACATCGCCGCGGCCGCCGCGGACGCACTCGAACGGCGTGATTTTGCCGGAATCTCGACGCGCGAACTTCTCGGCCAGCGTGAACTCTCGATGGATGAAGCGGCGACGATCATCGGCACGGCCCTGGGTAAGCCGAAGCTTTCCTATTCGATGATCCCCGCGATGATCTTCAAGGGCGCGCTGCGGCAGATGGGAATGTCGGCTAGCCTGGCCGACGGGCTAGTCGAACTGGCCGAGAGCATGAACGACGGCTACCTGAAGCCGCAAGAGCCGCGCTCGCCGCGCAACACGACGCCGACTTCGTTCGAGACATTCGTCGCCGAGGTATTTGTTCCCGCGTTCCGCGGCCGCAGCGCGTCCGCATAAGCGCGCCGGTTAATCGCGCCGGGCGGTCCGGATTGCGCGATAATACCCGCCAGCATGCCCCGCCCCCTGTTTGTCGCTGGCTGCTCGCAACTGCTGACGCTGCGTGGTCCGGTGCCGCGGCGCGGCCGGGCCCTGCGCGACCCGGGGATTATCGCGGACGGCGCCCTTTTGATCCGCGGCGGGGTCATCATCGCCGTTGGGCCGCGGCGTGACGTCGCGCGGCTCGCGGAGGCTCGCCGCGCCAAGCATCTCGATCTCGGCGGCCGCGTGGTCCTCCCCGGCCTGGTGGACTCGCACACACATCTGATTTTCGCGCGCAGCCGCGTCGAAGACTATGCGGCCCGCATCGAAGGCAAGACCTACGAACAAATCGCGCACGCGGGCGGGGGCATCCTCTCCAGTGTGCGCGCGCTTCGGGCGGCGCAGGCCGGCGTTCTGAAGCAGCGAGCGCTCGCCGATCTCGCAAAGTTCGCCGCCCACGGCACCACCACCCTCGAAGCCAAGAGCGGCTACGGCCTCGACGCCAAATCCGAATTGAAGATGCTTCGCGTGTTGCGCGAATTGCATCAAGAACAGCCGCTCGACATCGTTCCCACTTTTCTCGGCGCGCACGTCATCCCTCCAGAATTTCGGCGCCACCCTGACGATTATGTTGATTTTCTCGTGCGCCTGCTGATCCCGCAGATCGCGTTGGAAGGCCTGGCCGAATTTTGCGACGTTTACTGCGATCGCGGCGCATTCAGCGTCGCGCAGGCGCGGCTCATCTTCCGTGCGGCGCGCGCATGCGGCCTCACGCCGCGCATCCACGCCGAGCAACTCTGGCGAACCGGCGGCGCGCGCCTCGCGGTGGAGATTGATGCCGCAAGTGCCGACCATCTCGAACGCGTCAACGGGGGCGACATTCGAGCGCTCGCGAATTCGAACGTCGTCGCCACGCTTTTGCCGGGCTGCGATTTTCATCTGGCCACCGGGCGGTATGGCCCGGCCCGCGCGCTGATTGCCGCGGGCGCGGCGGTGGCACTGGCGACGGACTACAACCCCGGCACCAGCCCGACGCTCAGCCTGCCGATGATTCTCTCGATCGCGTGTGCCCAGATGCGGATGACTCCCGCGGAAGCCATCGCCGCCGCGACGATCAATCCCGCCTACTCGTTGCGGCGCCAGGGGCGAATCGGCTCGCTCGAGGTTGGCAAGTACGCCGACCTCGCCGTCTTCGATGTGGCCGACTATCGCGAGATTCCGTACTATTTCGGTGTCAACCGCTGTTGCATGACTCTCAAACAGGGAAACGTGATCCATTCTTCCACGGCGGCAAACGCCAAATTGCCTGCCCCATGAAACGGCTGATCGAATGCGTGCCGAATTTCTCCGAAGGCCGCGACGGGTCCAAAGTGGACGCGATCGTCGCGGCGATGAGCGGCGTCCCCGGCGTGTTTGTCCTCGATCGCGAAAGCGATGCCGATCACAACCGCTCCGTGGTCACGCTGGCGGGCGAGCCGGAAGCAGTAGCCGAAGCCGCTCTGCGCGGCGTGGGCAAATCCGCCGAGCTGATTGACCTGACCCGCCACACCGGCGCGCATCCGCGGCTCGGCGCGGCCGACGTCGTGCCGTTTATTCCCATCGAAGGGATTTCGATCGAGGAGTGCGTGGCCCTGGCGCGCCGCGTGGGCCGCGAAATCTGGGAGCGATATCGCGTGCCGGTCTACTTCTACGAAGCGGCGGCGACCCGCCAGGAGCGCGCCAATCTCGAAAGCATCCGCAAGGGGCAGTTCGAGGGCGTCCGGGAAGAAGTGATTCGCAATCCCGACCGCGCGCCGGACGTCGGAGAGCCGCGCCTGCATCCCACCGCCGGGGCCGTGGTCGTGGGCGCGCGCAAATTCCTCATCGCCTACAACATCAATCTCGATTCGCCGGACAAGGCCATCGCGGACAAAATCGCGCGCGCCATCCGCTTTTCGAGCGGCGGCCTCCGCTACGTCAAAGCGATGGGGGTGGATTTGAAGGCCCGCGGGCTCGCGCAGGTCTCGATCAATCTCACGGATTTCGAGCAGACGCCGATGCATCGCGTGTTCGAGTTGGTGCGCAGCGAAGCCGCTCGCTACGGCGTCGGTATCGCCGGCAGCGAGATTGTGGGCTTGGTCCCCAAGAAGGCCATGGAAATGGCGGCGGAACATTTCCTGCAGCTCGAGAGCTTTTCGCCCGCGCAGATTCTGGAGAACCGGCTGGCCGCCGCCTTGGCGGCAGCGCCTGCGTCCGAACCGCCCGCCGGAAAACTGGCGCGGCTGGCGCAGCCGCTGCTCGAAGCCGTTGCTGCGCCCTCGCCGACCCCGGGTGGAGGTTCCGTGGCCGCGCTTGCCGGAGCGCTCGCCGCAAGCCTGGGCGAAATGGTCGCGGGGCTCTCCCGCAAGAAGAAATCACTTGCTGCAAACGCGGAGGCGCTCGACGAGGCCGTTTCCGGGCTCCGCGCAACCGCCGCCCGCCTCGCGGAGGCGATCGATCGCGACGCCGAGGCTTACGACGCCATCGTGGCCGCGTCCAAACTACCGAAGGAGACGCACGAAGCCCAAGTCCGCCGCGAAGCCGCCGTGCAGGAAGCGACGCGCGGAGCTACTGAAGTTCCGCTCGAAGTTGCCGAGTCCGCCATGGCGCTGTACGAACGGCTCGTACAACTCGAAGACATCACCGCGGCTTCTATGGTTTCAGACCTTCGCGTGGCCCGCGCGATGGCCCTCGCGGCCGCCCGCGGCGCGCTGGAGAATGTGGCCATCAATCTCGCATCGCTCGCCGATACGGACTACGTCGGCAGCGCGCGGCGCAAGACAGCGGCGCTTGAGTCGCGCCTTTCAGAATATCTTGCTTCAAGCGTCCCCGACCGATCCGGGGCCCCGATGGGAGGAATTCGATGAACCGGAAATTTTCTGTTGCGATCGCGCTCGCCCTGGCCACGCTTTTCCTGGCGGCGAGCAGCTACGCCAGCCCGGTCAATAACGACATCATCGCCATGTTCCCCAAGGACACCGGCGAATTTGCTTACGCCAATCTTCAACAGGCGCGCCAGTATTCCTGGTTTGCGCAATTGAAGGAGCAGATGCTGCCAGCCCGGTTCAAGCAGTTCGAGCAATTCCTTTCCGCGGCTGGCGTGGACCCCAACAGCCAGGTCCAGGAGCTGGCGTGGGCGCTCGTTCCCAACATGCCCGCAAACGCTACGGCTTCTTCCGTTCCGACCAGCGAAGAAGTGGTCGGCATTGCGCTCGGCCAGTTTCAACCGGATTCCACCGAGGCCTATTTCAACTCGAAGAAGATTACGCCCGTCAAAGTGCGGATATTCTCGTTGTATCCGTTCGGCTCCGGCAACGGCGCCGGAGATCTTTTCTTCTGCTTCATAGACGCCAACACGGCCGCGTTCGGCCAGCGGAAGCAACTCGAGCACCTCATCGCCGTGCGCTACGGCGAGGAACAAGGAATCATGTCGAACACGGATCTGGCGCCGCTCATCAACGAGGCCAACGGCAGCGGCGTCGTCTGGGCCGTGCTCGACCCCGCCTACACACGCCTCGCCATGCAGCAGTTGGCGCCCGCGGCTGCGCAATTCCCGCAGGCCGCGCCGCTGTTTTCGACGATGAAGTCGATGATCATCAGCTTTGAAGCGGGCTCGGGTGTGAGCGCGCACTTTCAGGCCGTCTGCGCGACAGTCGATGCGGCGAATACGCTGGCCGCACTTCTGCAAGCGGGCTTGATGTATCAGAAATACCAGGCGCAATCGACCAACCCCGACCTGGCGCAGCTGCTCGATCAGACGACCGTCGCGCCGAGCGGCGACCGGCTGAATCTTCGTCTGAACCTCACCGACGATCAGCTGAACGCGCTCATCCGGCGCAATACGTTTGCCCTGAACAGGTAGCGGGCGACGGAGCAGAATCCACGGCTCCGCTCTCGAATCTACAATTGCAAATGGCTGCGCTGCGGATTCAGCTCGCCTTGGCCTTCTTCGGAAGGAACTTCACAAGCGTGGTGTGCGCGCGGCCGTCCTGCGTGCTGAATTCGATCCGGTCGACGTCGCGCAGCAACTCCGCGCCGCTGGGCGCGGCCCCAGGCTGGGGCGTGCTCGCGGCAAACGAATCCAGTCCAATCGCCGGCGCCGTTCCCCCGTACTCGATGCGGACAACAAGGCGATCCGCACGGCATTCGATCGTCACGTCCAGAGGAGACTTTTCAGCGGCCGGTTGCTCCACCGCTTGCCGGCATACCGCGTGCGCCGCAGCGGCCAGTCCAGCCGCGGCGGCGGGATCGAAGCCCGCCTGCCCCGCGCAATTCTCCACCGCACTGGCCACAGCCGCCGCAAGCCGATGATCGCAATCGAGGCGCAAGTGGACGACGGAGCTATCCAGCGGCATCGGGTTCCTTGTTCGCCACCTGCATCTCGCACGCTTCGCGGCAGTCAGGGCAGTAGTACAGTCCGTCGACGCACAAACGAATGTTGTACTGCCCCTGGCAATAGCAGCAGAAGCGGTCACACGTGCATTTCTCTTCCGGCAGGTCGCAGACCGAGCAGCAAACTTGGGTCGCCACGGTGGCTCCTCAACTCAATATAATCTTCGGGGCGGCGCGCGGCAAGACACGCTCCGCCCATGTGCCCTGCACGCACTGGTGGGGCACAGGGACGCGCCCTGAAGGGCGTTCCAACTGCTTCGCGAGGCTGCCTTGACACCCGTTTGAGACGCATGCTAGCTTCGATTTGCTCGGTGAATTTCCGAGTCACCTGCGTGACCGCTCCGCCCACGACTCAGCTCCGCAGAACAGCCCTAAACTCGGCCCACCGCCGCCTCGACGCAAAAATGGTGCCGTTCGGAGGATGGGACATGCCCGTGGAGTACTCCGGCATCATCTCCGAGCACATGGCCACGCGCACCGCGGCCGGCCTGTTCGACGTCAGCCACATGGGAGAAATCGAGATTCGCGGCGCCTCCGCGCTCGATCTTGTGCAGCACGTCACGTCGAACGACGCTTCGCGCCTTGTCGCCGGCAAGGCGCAGTATTCCGGACTGATGACCGAACGAGGCACATTCGTGGACGATATCCTGGTCCACAAACTTTCGGACACGCACTACCTGCTCTGCGTGAATGCGGGCAATCAGGATGGCGACTTCGATTACATTCGCGCGCACAATCGTTTCGGCGCGACCGTGGAGAATGCCGGGGAACGCTATTCTCAATTTGCCGTGCAGGGCCCGCGCGCGCAGGTGATCCTCGAGCGATTCACCGAGACCGCGCTGGACGCGCTGCGGAATTACCATTTCACTTTTGGCAAGGTGGACGGCGTCGAGTGCCTGATCGCGCGCACGGGCTACACGGGAGAAGACGGCTTCGAGATTTATTTCGCGCCCGAACATTCCGAGAAGCTCTGGAACGATCTTCTCGATGCGGGGCGCAGCGAAGGCCTGCTGCCGTGCGGCCTGGGAGCGCGAAACACGCTGCGTCTCGAGGCCGGGATGTGCCTCTACGGCCACGAGATCGACGAGACGACGACGGTGTGGGAAGCGAACCTCGGCTGGATTTGCAAGCTCGCGAAAGGCGAATTCCTCGGCCGCGTGGCGCTGGCCCATCAGATGGCCCGCGGCTTGGATCGAATTCTCGTGGGATTCGAGATGCAGGACCGCCTGATCGCGCGCGACGGCTGCAGCGTCTCGCAGGCCGGCGTCGCGATCGGCCGGGTCACCAGCGGCTCGCCCGCACCGTTCTTGAAGAAGAACATCGGCATGGCCTACGTGCCATTCGCCGCGAGCGCGGCGGGCACAGAGTTCGAGATCGGGATTCGCACGAGCCAGGCCCCGGCCCGCGTCGTGCCCATGCCATTTTACAAGCGAGGGGCGCAAGCCTGAGGAGCGACGATGTATCCGACCGACTTTCGCTACACGAAAGAGCACGAATGGGTGAAGGTTTGCCGGCGGCATCGGCAACCGTCGGAATCACCGACTACGCGCAGCATGAACTGGGCGACGTCGTGTTCGTCGAGCTGCCGAAAGCCGGCGCGACAGGTTACCGCGGGCCAATCGCTCGGCACGGTCGAATCGGTCAAGGCCGTGAGCGAAATCTATTCGCCCGTCTCGGGCGAAGTGATCGAAGTGAATCCTGCGCTCGCAGATGACGCCCGGAAAAAGTCAACGCAGATCCGCACGGCGCCGCGTGGCTCATCAAAGTGAAGATCGCGAATCCCGGTGAGCTCGCCGCGCTTCTCGACGCCGCGGCCTACGAAAAATTCATCGCCGAGACAGGAAAAGGGAAGCCTCGGCCTGATGCGCTACCTTCCGAAGAGCCCTTCGGAACGCCAGGCAATGCTCGCGGCCATCGGCGTCCACTCCGCGGACGACTTGTTTCGCTCGCATTCCCGAGCAGTACCGGTTGCAGCGGCCCGCTGAATCTTCCCGGGCCGCTTTCGGAAGCGGAAATCATCGCATGGTTTCGCGCGCGCGCGGCGGAAAACTCGCGTGGGCTACACGAGTTTTCTCGGCGCGGGCGTGTACAACCACCTGCGATCGGTCGTGACCGATACGATTTTGCAGCGCGGCGAATTCCTGACGTCCTACACGCCGTACCAGGCGGAGATCAGCCAGGGAACGCTGCAGGCCATCTTTGAATTTCAAACGCTGATGTGCGAGCTGACGGGCCAGGAAGTCGCCAACGCCTCGATGTGGGACGGCTCGACGGCCACGACCGAAGCCGTGCTGATGGCCGAGCGGCTGACGCGGCGTCATCGCGTGCTCGTCGCGCGAACGCTGCATCCCGAATATCGCCAGGTGCTGGCGACCTACGCGCGAAATCTCGGCACTCGCAATCGAAGAGATTGGCTACACGGAATCGGGCCAGATCGATGCCAAGGCGCTCGCCGCCGCCGTGAATGACGAGACCGCAGCGGTGGTCGTGCAGTCGCCGAATTTCTTCGGCGCGATCGAGCCGAGTCGCCAGAGCTCGCCGGGATCGCCCACGCGCGGCAAGCGCTGCTGATCGTCGTGGCGATCCGGAGGCCGTGTCGCTCGGCGCGGTGCGCCCGCCGGCCGAGGCGGACATCGTGGCGATGGAGACGCAGAGCTTCGGAATGGCGCCGAGCTATCGGCGGGCCATACGCCGGAGTGATCGCAACGCGGGAAAAATTCGTGCGGCAGATGCCGGGCCGGTTGGCCGGGCAAACCACAGACTCCGCCGGACGCCGCGGATTCGTGCCTGACGCTTGCCACGCGCGAGCAGCACATCCGCCGCGAGAAGGCGACGTCGAACATCTGCACGAACCAGGCGCTTTGCGCGCTGGCGGCGACGGTGCATCTGTGCCTGCTGGGCAAGGAGGGCCTGCGCGAACTGGCCGACGCAGAATCTTGCAAAGGCGCGCTTCGCCGCCGCGGAACTGTCGCGAGATGCCCGGCGTGCGAGTGCGCTTCACCGCGCCTTATTTCAACGAGTTTGTCGTGCGAACTGCCGCGCTCGGTGCGCATCGTCAACGATGCCCTTGCTGCGCGAGAAGATCATCGGGCCGCTGCCGCATTGGGCCGTGGTACCCGGAACTGACCAAGCGCGGGCTTGTCTGTGTGACGGAAACGACTCCGCGCGCCGAGATCGAACGGTTCGCCGCCGCGCTGGGCCGCGCGCTGGCGCAGCCTCTCTAGACGGAAAGAATCAGGAGCGCGCACGTTCGCATGAGCGACGCAATCAAGAAAGCGGGGCGCCACGTCAGCCAGAACGAAGGGCTGATCTTTGAGAAATCGGCGCCGAGCAAACGCGGGTTCGAGCTGCCGCCGCTCGACGTGCCCGCGACCGATCCCCGGGCGGCGCTGGGCGCGGAATATGCGCGCGAGGCCGTCGAAGGATTCCCTGAAGTCAGCGAAGTCGAAGTGATGCGCCACTTCACGCGGCTCTCCACGTGGAACTATTCGATTGACCTCGGGATGTACCCGCTCGGCTCCTGCACGATGAAGTACAACCCGCGCGTGAATGAATTCGTTGCGCGGCTGGACGGCATCGCCACCGAACATCCGTACCAGCCGCAAGCGGTTTCGCGCAGGGCTGCCTGGAAATTCTGCGCACGCTGCAGAATTGCCTGCTTGAAATCACCGGGATGGACGCGTGCACGCTCGCAGCCCTCCGCGGGCGCGCAGGGCGAACTGACCGGCCTGCTGATGATTCGCGCGTACCTCCAAAGCAAAGGCAATCCGCGCAGCAAGGTCCTGATTCCCGATTCGGCGCACGGCACGAATCCCGCCAGCGCAGTGATCGCCGGATACGAGGTCGAGAACATCCGAAGCGACGCCAAAGGGCAAATAGACGTCGAGGCGCTCAAGGAACAGGTGGGCGACGACGTTGCGGCGCTGATGATCACGAATCCCTCGACGCTCGGCGTGTTCGAGCCGCACATCGGCGAAATCGCGGAAATCCTGCACGGGCGCGGCGCGCTGCTCTACATGGACGGCGCGAACATGAACGCGCTGGCCGGAATTTCACGCCCGGGCGATTTCGGCGTGGACGTCATGCACCTGAATTTGCACAAGACGTTCTCGCAGCCGCACGGCGGAGGCGGGCCGGGCGCGGGGCCGGTCCTCGTGAAAAAGATCTTGGAGCCGTTCCTGCCGGTGCCGGTGCTCGTGGAGAAGAACGGCCAGCCCGTCCTGGAAATGCATCGCCACACGTCGATCGGCCGGGTGCGCGCGTTCTGCGGAAATTTCGGCGTGCTGGTGCGCGCGCTCGCGTACACGCTGGCGTACGGGCCGGGGATCCGCCAGGCGACCGAAGACGCCGTACTCAATGCGAATTACATTCGGCGGCGGCTGGAGGACGTTTACGAACTGCCGTACAAGTCCGCTTCCATGCACGAAGTCGTATTCAGCGACGCCCGGCAGAAGAAGAACGGCGTCAATACGATGGATATCGCCAAGCGGCTGATCGACTACGGCTTTCATCCCTACACGACGGCCTTTCCGCTGATCGTCCCCGGCGCGCTGATGATCGAGCCGACCGAATCGGAATCGAAAGAAGAGTGCGATCTTTTTGTGGATGCCATGCGCTCGATCGCCGAAGAGGCCGCGACCAACCCCGAACTGGTGAAGACGGCGCCGCACACGACGCGCGTCGGGCGGCTCGATGAAGTGACCGCCGCGCGCAAGCCGATCCTCCGCTGGAAACCTTGAGCCGGGAAATCAGCGCCCCCGCGCGCCGCTTGCAAAAGGAACATGGGTGAACGCGGTGCTAGAATTGGAGCGTCTCATCCAAGGTAGATTCCCATGGGAGGACAGAAATGACGGAAACACCTTCAACCATGTTGCAGCTGGGAACCAAGGCGCCGCACTTCCGTCTGCCGGACCCGAGCGGCAAATGGGTTTCGTCGGACGATTTCAAGGGCGCGCCCGCGCTGGTGGTGGCCTTCATCTGCAATCACTGTCCGTACGTGAAGCACATTCGATCGCGCTTCGCGGCCATTGCGAGCGAGTATCAGGCGCGCGGAGTCGCCGTTGTCGCGATCAACTCCAACGACGTTCAGAATTACCCGGAGGACAGTCCCGAGAAAATGGCCGAAGAGATTCGCACTGTCGGCTATCGCTTCCCGTACCTGTACGACGAATCCCAGGATGTGGCTTCGGCGTATCAAGCTGCGTGCACGCCGGATTTTTATCTGTTCGATGGAGAGCGCCGGCTGGTCTATCGGGGGCAGTTCGACGGCAGCCGGCCGAAGAATGGGATACCGGTGACCGGTGTGGACTTGCGCGCCGCCCTGGATGCCGTGCTCGCGGGAAAGCCAGTCCCGGCCGAGCAGAAGCCGAGCTTGGGCTGCAACATCAAGTGGAAGGCCGGGAAGGAGCCGCGGTTCGGCGCGTAGAGTGATCGGAGCGGAACTCGCCCGCCGCGGCGGCCGGCAAAGTGAATCAATCGCCGGAATCGCGCCCCAGCAGAAGCCGCGCTTCGTTCGAAACACCCTTGAGTTTTTTCTGCTGCGCCGGCGGAGGCGCGGGCATCGCGCGAAGATACCGGCGAACCTCCAGAAAGTCGTCGGAGTTGTTCTTGTAATCTTTCGGAGGGCCGCCCATCTTCCTCACCTCCTTGTCCACACGCTCGATGCGATGGGCGGGGCTTGGATGATCGGAGAAGAACCGGATGCGGCGTCCTCTTCTGCTCTCCGCCTGGACCTTCTCGAAGAACTGCGCCAGCGCGCGTGAATCGTAGCCGGAATCGTAGAGAATTTGCGTCCCCAGAATATCGGCCTGGCTCTCCTCCGCGCGCGTGTACTTCAGCAGAACTGAATCGAGCGCGAAGTGCGAGCCGAGTTCTTCGAGCGCGTTGCCCATGCCGGAGAAAAATCCGCCTGCGGACGCCAGCGTGAGATTCCCCCAGTAGGCTTTCGTGGCGCGATGGGTGCCGTGGCGCAGGGCGACGTGGGCGATCTCGTGCGCTATGACGCCGGCGAGCTGCGCTTCCGAATCGGCGTCCTCGATGGTCCCGCGATAGATGTAGATGAACCCGCCCGGGAGCGCGAATGCGTTGACCGCCTCATCGTTCACGCATCGGAACTGATAGGGGAACGGGTAACCCGGCGCCTGGCCGGCGAGCTTTTCTCCCAGCGCGTTGAGGTAGGCGTCCACGCGGGCATCGTCCAGCATCGGCAACTGGCGTTCTGCCAGCGCCGCCTCTTTCTGGCCGATGGCGATATCCTGTTGCGGCGAGAACATGTTCACGCCGGGCTTGAGCGGCGTGCGGTCGGCGCGAACCAGGGGCGCGGCGAAAACCGCCAGGACACCAAGAAGAGATGTGATTCCGAGGATGTGAAGAGCGCGGCGCGCGGGCCGCATTTGTACGTAATTTCGAATCGAGAATCTGGAAGACCTGGGCGTCATCCCACCAGCCTCTCCTGGGCGCCGCTAAACGCAGATTCCCCCCACCCCCGCACTAGGATGTCAGGAGGGTGTCTGCGGGATGCTTGGCATCCCCGGCAATTTGAGTGGTCGAATTAGAGCCGGCTCGATGGAAGGTTGAAGCGAAGATCGTGGAACTACGTTTCAGACTTGCGCCGGTTCGCCGGCGCCGGCGTGGGAATGGGCTCAGCGGTCCCGCCCGAAGCCTGAGCCTCGCGGGCCGCTGCCGGCACAGGAACTTCGAGCGCCCGGCCGCCGCCGGCGCGAGCCGCATGAGCGTGCGCGCCCGAGCTGGTGGTCTGCGCAGGTGCGACGACGATTCCTTCTCCCTCGCGCTCGAAACTTAGCTGCGGAATCGAAGGATTCCAGTCAATGCGCAGCATGTCGCCGAGGCGGACTTGTTCGGTGGCCAGTAGATTCGCCAAGGGATAAACGACGTGACGCTCGATGGCGCGCTTCAGGTGCCGCGCGCCGTACTTCAGGTCCGTACCTTCGCGCAGCAGGAACCCTCGCGCCTCCGGCGTCACGCGGAACAAGAATTGCCCTTTCCCCGTCTCCAGCACTCGCTGCTGCACCATTCCCAACTCGATCTCAAGAATCTTTTCCAACTGCTCCGGCCGCAACGGGTGGAACACCACCACCTTGTCCAGACGGTTCATGAACTCCGGCGAAAACTTCCGTTTCGCCGCCTCTTCCGCCGTACGCGCCACCTTATGATCCAGCCGGTCTTCCTTCTTGTCTGCCGGCTGCACGAATCCCATCCCGCCCGTCATCAGTTCCGTAATTTCTCCGCCGCCCAGATTCGACGTCAGGAAAATCACACACTGCGACAGGTCCACCCGGCGGTTATCGCCCAGCGTCAGCGTCGCTTTGTCCAGAATGCCCAGCAGCAATTGCCACAGCGCATCGCTCGCCTTCTCGATCTCGTCGAAGAGCAGAAAACTCAGCTTCACCTTTTCCGTGTGGTACTTGGCCAACTCTTCCTGTGTGATCAGCGGGTGCGTTTCGCGGTGGCCCAGGTAGCCCGGCGGCGAACCAATCAGTTTCGCGATCTCGTGCGAGTGCTGGAACTCGGCGCAGTCCACCTTGATCACCGCGCGAGGATCGCCGAACAAGATTTCGGCGGCGGCTTCGACAATGCGCGTCTTGCCCGAACCCGTCGGACCGAGGAACAGCAGATTGCCCACCGGCCGCCCGACGGGGCACATCCCCGCCATGAAGACCTGGTAGAAGTCCACCACGGAAAGGAGCGCCTCCTCCTGGCCGACGATCTTGCGGCGGAGGGAAGTCTCGAATTCCTGCGACTCCATACTGCGGCGAGTCGGGTCAAGCACAGTGGGCTGGCGTGTCGGGCTCATATGTTTTGCTCTCTACCGAGACAGATGACGGCTAAATACGCCCCTTTGCGGGGAACGATCGAACTGATCGAGCTTCACCCCGACGGTGGAGTGCAGCAGCCGAAGCTGCGTGATGATCTCGAAACTCGCCTCGGGCGCGTGGGAAACATCCAGCAGCGGCGGAAACAACTCGGCCAAATCCAGATTGAGGGAGCGTAGGCGTCCCAGGAGCTTCTGAATGTCTTCCGATTCGGGATCGTACAGGTCGACTCGATTGTTCAACTGCTCGCGCAATCGGCTCCAATTGACTTCCAGGAAGGGATACTCGCGGGAAACGTGGCGGACGACATCGTCCGTGATGCGCGGCCGGTCGCCGAGCGTGGCCAGGTGAAGCTGTTTCACTTTGCCCTTCTCGCGCACGTTGTGCACGAGATAGAAGGCGTTGCCTTTGCGGCGCAAGAAAGCCATGTCCTGCTCCCGGGACGCGGAATCTATACGTAGTGTAACTACCATCCACTACAGCCGTCAACGCCGAATCGTCGAGAGGACCAAATTGGCACGAGAAAGTAACTCCCCTCCCCGCGCGGCAAGATTCGCGTGGACCTATTCGATTTCGCGCTGGTGCAGTGCGGCACAGCGAGGTGCGTGGCCGCATCAGAAGACTTCTTGCACGATCAGATGCCTCTCGTTACATGGATATTGGCATCAAGAATGCAGTTGCACGAGCCTTGGCGAGACGCGCGAAGACTGCGCGGCGCAACTGGCGCAATCGGACTACAACTCGTATGATGCTGGCCCGGTGACCAAACAAATTTCTCTCTGGGAACCCGTCTATCGCTTCGTGAAGCGCATCCCGCGCGGCCGCGTGGTCACTTACGGCCAGCTTGCGCGCGCACTCCGGCTCCCCGGCGGCGCGCGCACCGCGGGGCGCGCCATGGCGGCGTGTCCCTCCGGCCGCGGTATTCCGTGGCACCGCGTCATCGGAGCCGAAGGACGCATCCTCCTGCGGGAGCCGTACGCATCCTTGCAGCGCAGGCTTCTCGAAAGTGAAGGCACGCGGCTGATCGAGGGGCGCGTTCGTCTGAAGCTGCACCAGTGGCAGCCCGCAAAAGTACGCGCATCGCGGCACGCGATTCGCGCGAGCCGATAGAGTGTGCTATAGATAGTTTTTCCCCGTGAACTCGCCCGTCATCCAAGTCGAGAACCTGACCAAGAGCTACGGCTCGGTGGAAGCGCTTCGGGGCGTGAGCTTCGAGGTGCAGGAAGGCGAGGTCTTTGGGCTCCTGGGTCCGAACGGCGCCGGGAAGACGAGCACCGTGGAAATCCTGGAGGGTCTTCGCTCGGCCGACGGCGGGCGCGCGCTCGTCTGCGGACTCAATCCTTTGGAAGCGGGCCACCGGTTCAAGGAAGAGATCGGCGCGACGTTGCAGTCCACGGCCCTGCCCGAAAAACTTCGCGTGCGCGAGGCGCTCGCGATGTTCTCCAGCTTCTACGGGCGGCGGCGCAACCTCGCCGACCTCCTCCGCCGCTTTGGTCTGGAAGAAAAGCGGAACACGTACTACGGCCAACTTTCCGGCGGGCAGAAGCAGCGGCTGGCATTGGCGCTGGCGATCGTGAATGAGCCGCGCGTGTTGTTTCTCGACGAGCCCACTGCGGGGCTCGACCCGCAAGTGCGCCGCGAAATCTACGACATCATCGAAGAACTGAAGCAAGAGAAGAAAACGATCCTGCTCACGACGCATTACATCGAAGAGGCCGAGCGCCTCTGCGATCGCGTCGCCATCGTCGACTACGGGCTGGTCATCGCACTCGGCACGCCTCGCGAGCTGAAACAGCGCTCGGCCGGCACGACCCGCATCGAAGTGCGGCTTGCGCACGCGGCGGTGGACGGCGCGCTCGCGAAACTCGAAGCCGTGTCGGACTTGTTCCACTTCGAGGACCGCTACGTGCTCCACTCGACGCACGTGCCTGCCACGATCGTCGCGCTCGTGAAACAATTGGAAATCGACGGGAACGAGCTTGCCAGCCTGGAAATCTTCTCTCCGTCTCTCGAGGACGTTTTCCTCGAGCTCACCGGAAGAAAGCTGCGCGATTGAGGCACACTCTGACGCTGACGGTGAACCGCATGCGGCTGGCGCTGCGCACCCCTGCGTTTATTTTCTTCAGCCTGGCCATGCCGCTGGCATTCCTGTTCACATTCTGCGGACTCTTCGGCCACGGCCGGCCGCAGGCGATTCCCTATCTGCTCGCGTCGGTTCTCGCCTTGACCGTCATGGGCAGCTTCTGGGGCCTGAGCCTGCAACTGGTCACCTACCGCGAGATGGGAATCCTGCGGAGGTTTCACCTCGCCCCGATCGGCGCGGGAGCCATGCTCGCCTCCAGCATTCTCTCGAATTATCTCCTGACGCTGCCCACGGTCGTGCTGCAATTCCTGCTCGCCCGCTGGGTGTTTCACCTGCCGACCTGGGGCAACCTCACGAGCGTGCTCGTCATGGTGACGCTCGGCACGGTGACGTTCGCCGCGCTGGGATTGATCGTCGCCAGCGTAACGAACACCGCGCAGGAGACCCAGATCATCAATAACGCCTTCTGGCTGGTATTCCTATTCTTGTCCGGCGCGACGCTCCCCTTGCCGCTCTTCCCCAACTGGCTGCAGGGATTGGCGCTGTTGGTTCCGGCAACGTATCTGGTGTCGGGATTTGAGCGGGCGCTGACCTCGGGAACCAGCGTCATTCATCTCGGAGGGCGAATTGCTTTCGCTCTCGGTTTGTGCCGTGCTCGCTCTGATCATCGCGCAACAGTTGTTCCGATGGGATCCCGGCCAAAAGGCCCCGCGCCGTGCGCGACTTTGGGCCGCCTCCACGATCATTCCGTTCATTCTGTTGGGCGCGTGGGAGATCCACAGCGGTGCCTTGATGGCCCGCGCGCGCGCGAATCTCGCCTCCATGGAACGCCAGGTCACTCCCCCGAATCTGCCCCACTAAGCGGCCCTCGTCGCCGCCGCAGGAAATCGGGCAGCGTGCAATGCGTGCGTCAACAGTCCATTTTGTCCATTGCGGGAATGGCAGCGGCGACAGGCTTCCCCATGACTCCAATATCCCTATGTTATACTTCGTGCCAATATAAGTTGGAGCTTTCGCTCGCGGAGAAACAAATGGCAATCGAAAAGACGGAACAGATTTGGCACAACGGCAAATTCATTCGCTGGGACGACGCGAAAATCCACGTCCTTTCGCACGTCGTGAGCTACGGCTCGGCGGTCTTCGAGGGCATCCGCTGCTACGACACCAAGCAGGGACCCGCGATTTTCCGCCTGCGCGAACACATGCAGCGCATGGTCAATTCCGGACACATCTATCGCATGGAGCTCCCAGTCACGCTGGACGAACTTTGCCGGGCGCGCAGGACGTGGTTCGCGCGAATCGCATGGACTCCGCTTATCTCCGCCCGATCGTGCTGCGCGGATACGGGGATGTGGGCGTCAGCCCGCAAGGCTGTCCGGTGGAGGTTTACATCGCCTGCTAGCCCTGGGGCGCGTACCTCGGCGCGGAAGCGCTGGAGCAAGGCGTGGATGTTTGCGTGAGTTCGTGGACGCGCATGGCGCCGAACACACTGCCGGCGATGGCCAAGGCCGCCGCCAATTACATGAATTCGCAGTTGATCCGCATGGAAGCGGCCAGCAACGGCTATTCCGAAGGAATCGCGCTCGATGCGGCGGGCTACGTCAGCGAAGGTTCGGGCGAAAATATCTTCGTGGTGATGGACGGCGTGGTGTTCACGCCTCCGCTGGCTGCGAGCGTTCTGCCGGGCATCACGCGGCAGAGCCTGGTCGCGCTTTGCGAAGACCTGAAGATTCCGGTGCGCGAGCAAATGATTCCGCGCGAGATGCTGTACCTCGCCGACGAAGTCTTCCTCACGGGCACCGCAGCCGAAGTGACCCCTTTGCGCTCCATCGACCGCATCACGGTCGGCGCCGGACAGCGCGGACCCGTGACCAAGCGGCTTCAAGAGGAGTTCTTCGCGATCGTCCGCGGCGAGAAGCCCGACCGCCACAACTGGCTCACCCCGGTGGGAGTTCCGACGGGCGCTGCCGTCCGCTGATTTTTCTCCGCCACATTTTTGACGCCGCTCCGCAATCTTGAGTAGAATCGCGCCTCGACGGCCGGACGCAGACCGCTTGGAACGTCACGCCACACCCGGAGGCGGCGCATGTACAACAGACCACAAAAGCTCATCGCCGAGTTCTTCGGTACGTTCACGCTGATTTTCTTTGGCGTTGGCTCGATCTGCGCGAACCAGTTGCTGCGCGCCGCAGGCGATGTCGGAATCGGCCTGCTCGGGATCGCGCTGGCGTACGGCCTGGCGATGGGCATCATGGTCAACGTCACTGGGCCACATCTCGGGCGGCCATTTCAACCCCGCGACTACAGCCGGCTTTTGGGTCACGCGGAGGCTGGGCCTGATAGACGCGCTCTTCTACTGGCTCGCGCAATTGGCAGGCGCCACGGCCGGCGCCTATCTGTTGCGCCTCGTTGTCCCCGAAGACGTCTGGGCAGCCGTGCAATTGGGCACGCCGGCTCTGGCCGACGGCCTCACGCGCACGGCCGGCATGCTGATCGAAGGCCTGATGGCTTTCTTCCTCGTTTTCGTCGTCTTCGCCACCGCCGTGGACGAAAAAGGCGCCTTCAGCAAGATCGCCGGCTTCGCTATCGGCTTGACGATCACGATGGGCGCGCTGTTTGGCGGCCCGTTAACCGGCGCTTCGATGAATCCCGCGCGCGCGTTCGGGCCTGCGCTGGTCAGCCACCACTGGCTGAATCACGGCGTCTACTGGGTCGGTCCGCTCGCGGGAGGGGTCCTCGCGGCCTGGATCTACGACTCCGCCTTCCTTCGCAAGGCATGAATCGGGCGCGCGCCCCGTTCGGCTACACCTCCCGTTACTAGGCCGCAACCAACCCGCGGAGGCGTTCTTGCCTGCCTCCGGCTCGGATGCTAGTGTCGGTTGCAGAGCCCTTCCGAAGGGACCTCGACCGCCATGGCACTGAGCATTGACGATCTGCTACGCCGCGCCGTTGAAAGCAAAGCCTCGGACCTTCACCTCAAGGTCGGCAATCATCCCTACCTGCGCATAGACGGCCAGCTCGCGGCCGCAGACCGATGTTCCGCGCGTCACGCCGGAAGAGATGCTCTCCATGGCGTTCAGCATGATGACCAACCGGCAGAAGCAGAAGTTCAAGGAGACAGCCGAGTTGGACATGGCCTACGGCGTGGCGGGACTCGGGCGCTTCCGCGTCAACGTCTTCCAGCAGCGCGGCAACGTCGGCATGGTGCTGCGCGTAATTCCCACGAAGATTCGCACGATCGAAGAGCTGGAGTCTGCCGCTGGTCGTCGAGAAGATATGCGAGGAGCAGCGCGGGCTGGTGCTGGTCACGGGCACGACCGGATCGGGCAAGTCCACCACGCTGGCCGCTATGATTGACCGCATCAACTCGACGCGCTCCGACCACATCATCACTATCGAAGACCCCATCGAATTTCTGCACCGCGACAAGCACAGCTTCATCAATCAGCGCGAAGTCGAGGTGGATACGGCGAATTTCTCGACCGCGCTGCGCGCCGCCCTGCGTCAGGATCCCGACGTCATCCTGGTCGGCGAAATGCGCGACCTCGAAACCATCGCTACGGCCCTGCTCGCCGCCGAGACCGGCCACATGGTCTTCTCGACTTTGCACACTCTGGACGCGACCGAGACGATTCAGCGCATCATCGCCGTCTTTCCGCCGCCCGAGCAGAAACAGATCCGCCTGCAAATGGCCGCGACGCTCAAGGCAGTGGTCAGCCAGCGCCTGGTTCGCCGCGCCGACGACAAGGGCCGCGTGCCCGCCGTTGAAGTGATGATCGCCACGCCGTATATCCGCGACTGCATCATCAATCCCGACAAGACGCGCCTCATCCACGACGCCATCGCCGCCGGCACCAGCCAGTACGGCATGCAGACCTTCGATCAGTCCATCTACGACCTCTACACGCGGCAACTCATCTCCTACGACGAAGCGCCATGCTACGCGCCTCGAACCCGGACGACTTCAAGCTGCGCATCCAGGGTGTTCGCTCGGCCGCCGACGCCGCGCGCGAGGAGATGGAACGCACCATGGCCGAGTTCGATCGGTTCGGCCACCACTAGTTTCCCGCTGGTTCTGGAATTCCGGACGTTCCCTCTGCCTCTGTGCTCGCTTGCCTCCTTGCTTCCCTGCCTCTATGCTTCGAGTGCAATGCGCCGAAGCCCGCGCAAACTGGAATCCGAAGAAGAGCTCTACGCCGCCGCAGTGGGCGCGCTCGCGCGCCGCGCGCATTCCGTCTTCGAGATGAGAACCTACCTCGAGCGCCGTTCGGACGATAAGGACACCGTCAAGCGCGTTCTGGCGCGGCTGCGGGAACGAAGGTATCTCGATGACGCGCGCTACGCGCGCCAGTTCGCCGCCGATCGCTCCCGCTTGCGCCACCAAGGCCGTTATCGCATCGCGCGAGAGCTGCGCACTCGCGGCGTCTCCGACACGCACATCGAATCCGCGCTTGCGGAGCTTGCCGAGCAAACCGACGAAGCCGCCGAGGTGCGCCGCCAGATCGCGCGCCGCATCAAGAATCTTCGCGGGCCGCTCGACCAGCGTCGCATCGCATCCTTGCAGCGCAGCCTCCTGCGCGCCGGTTTCTCCAGCGACGCCATTCGCGCCGGAATTCGCGCCATCGCAAAGGAAGACGTGCCCGAACTGGCTGGCGAAGACGGGGAAGACGTGTAGGGTGCCGCGCGCCGCTTGCCATGGATCGGCGCAAGCGAAAACCCTTGCGCGTTATTCCGTGGTCATCTGAAGGGGGCTGGGCGCCACAATCGGCGGCCGGAGGAACGTCACAAATAGGTTGATCGCAAACAAGGTGACTGCGGCCAGTTCGATCAAGGCGGAAACCGGCAAAACGTACCATGCCCAGGCGGCGTAATTCTGATACGCGAGGATTTCGAACGTCACGCGCAAGGTGCAACCGGTCATCAGCAGCAAGAGCATCACAAACATCACTCGCGCGCTCCAGAGGATACGCATCCCGCAGAACGACGGCAAAATCCGCTGGCCCACGCTGAAGACCATCGCCGCGATGAAACCCACTGTCAAAGCGTGTCGCGACGCTCCCCAGATGCCGGGCGCTGCTCCCACGCGAGCCGCCCAAATCCCCAGCGCCGCCGCGACCAGCAGCCAGCCATACGCCATGCGAACGAACACAGGAAAACTGCGATGCACGTTTAGGGTCTTCGCGGGATGCGCCGCGGGCTCGAAAAAGCGAATGGCCGCGACGGCCGTCGCAGCGCCCGCGAACAGCAATAACCCGGCAATCGTGAAACGTTCCAAGAATGCGGCCACGACTCCCGCTGTGTTCCACAGGAGCGCGACCAGCAGCAGCGAATTCCGCAGCGGCCGCAGGCCGAGAAACACCGTCAGCCAGCGGGCGCTGAATCCCCAGACCATCGGAACCAGGAACCCCCACGTCGACACGAACAGAAATCGCTGGTCGAACAAATGGGGAAACGCGGGCGAATCCGCGTTGCGTGCAAGCTGGAAGGACGCGCCGAGATTGAGGGCCAGCGTCGCCATCAACCCGAGTGAAGCCGCGATCACCACGAAAATCCAAGGCTCCAGCCGGCGCGGCGCGCTATTCGCGGGCCTGTGGCTCGAAACAGCCTGAAAGAAAATAAGGAACGCAATCATCTCGAGCGCCGCGGAAGCGGGCAACAGCTCCCGCCAGTGCCAGAGATAGAGATTCGTGAACCAGCGCAGAGTTACGCCTGCCGTCCACAGCACCCAGCAGACCCACGCTTCCCAAAGCGCAAACGGTTTCAGCTTGCGCAGCTTCGGTATGGAATAGAAACCAATACCCAGAATGAACGTGCCCACCCAGCCGAATAATTGCGCGTGGCCGTGAGCCTGAATCCATGCCGGGGCGATCGAATCGCTCGCCTCATGTCCGCTGATGCGAATTAGGTTCCACACGCCCAGGAAGGTGCCGGGTAGCAGCATGAAGACGAGGCCGGTCGTGATGTAAATCATCAGCAGACGCGAAAGTCCCTGCTCCCGCGCGATGGCCCGGGCCATCCCGGATCTTGTGTGTTCATCGAGCCAAACCGGCTTCACGGCCTGCGACTCGGGTTCCATTGCGGCCTCCTTCGATGAGCGGCGATGGTGCAACTCATTAGCATAGCGCACTTCGCCGGCGCACGGCCGCAGCTCTCCCGTATGCCAGCGGCAAGACAGTCTTGGTGGTCTGTGCTCACCCGTGCAATCGGCTTTCATTGCGGGCTCGGAACGCCTCTGCGATAATCTGCAAGCACGCTACGCGAATAGACCTGCGGGGCGAGCAGACCCGAGGACACCTTGGAAAGTTGGACAGGCAATAGGATCCGGCGGACATTTCTGGATTTCTTCGTCGCGAAGGGCCATCGCGAGGTGCGCAGCTCCTCGCTTGTGCCGGCGAACGATCCGACTTTGCTTTTTACCAACGCCGGGATGAATCAGTTCAAGGATGTCTTTCTCGGCCTCGAAAAGCGCGATTACAACAAGGCGACCTCTGCGCAGAAGTGCGTGCGCGCCGGCGGCAAGCACAACGATCTCGAAAACGTCGGCTTCACGAATCGCCATCACACTTTTTTCGAGATGCTGGGCAATTTCTCCTTCGGCGATTACTTCAAGGAAGACGCCATCGCATACGCGTTCGAGCTGATTACTTCAAAAGATTGGTTCGAGATCCCGCTCGAAAGACTCTATTTCACCGTTTTCGGCGGCGCGGAAATCACTTCGGGCAATCCCCTCGGCACCGACGAAGAAGCTGCGGCGCTTTGGAAAGCGGTCGGCGCGCCCGAAAAGCGAGTCATCGCGGTTCCCGGCCTCAAAGAGAATTTCTGGGCCATGGGAGACACCGGCCCCTGCGGCCCCTGCAGCGAAATTCATTACGACATGGGCCCGGCGGCAAGCGATCTTGGTCACAAGAATTGCGAATTTCCCTGCGATTGTGGCCGCTACGTCGAAATCTGGAACCTCGTCTTCATGCAATTCAATCGTGATGCCGAGGGACGCGTCAGTCCTCTTCCCCGCCCGTCGATTGACACCGGCGCGGGCCTCGAGCGCCTCGCCGCCGTTTTACAAGGCAAGATCAGCAACTACGATACCGACCTCTTCCTGCCTCTTATCGCAGCGCGCGGCGGAATTGTGCGGCGTGAATTTCGAGCGTGAAAAGAAACTCGAAGAGGGAAAAGGCGGCGCAGCCTCCTTGCGCGTCATTGCCGACCACGCCCGGGCGACCACGTTCCTAATCTCCGACGGGGTCGTACCGTCGAACGAGGGCAGAGGGTACGTCCTAAGGAAAATCGTTAGGCGGGCAATCCGACACGGGTATCTCTTGGGGATGCAGCGCCCATTTATGCACGACATGGTTTATGCCGTGCGCGACGTAATGAGAGTCGCCTATCCTGAACTCTCAGAGTCGACACCAAGGGTCGCCGAGATCGTTCTTTCGGAGGAAAAGCGGTTCACGCGGGCTCTGGCAGTGGGTCTTAAGGAGCTAGGCCGCCTTGAAGATGAGTACCGGCAGTCTGAACTGATTGCGAAAGATCCAAATCCCCTAGAAAACTGGGGTGCCACTGCGGAAGAGGCGCGAGAGCACAAATACTCTGGCCTCGGCAGGGCGTATTTTTCCTGGACGATTGGCATTTCGCCTTTACGATACCTTTGGGCTGCCTAGGGACTTCATTCAGGATGTATTCCGCGACGCCGGTTTCGAGGTTGATTGGCCGGGCTTTGAGCGAGAAATGGAGCGACAGCGCACGCGCGCACGCGCATCTTGGAAAGGTGCGCATAAGGAAGTCGCCAGCCCGGTGTACGCCAAATTGGCCGAACTCTATCGCACCGAACCCGACTTCTACTACGAGTCGCTCGCCAAGGACTGCCGCATCGAAGCCATCGTCGCGAAGGGCGGCGCAGTGAATGAGATTGCGCCGGGCGAGGAAGCGGAAATCTTGCTGGACCGCACGGCGTTCTACGCCGAATCCGGCGGCCAGGTGGCCGACGTCGGCGCGTTCTGGAACAACGAGCAATCCCTGGAACTCGCGGAAGTTCGCGGCGCGTACTATCCCGTCTCCGGTTTGATCGCGCACAAGATCGTTGCGAAGGAAGCGCTGCGCGTCGGCGATCGCGTCGCATGCGTTGCCGACGGCGCGCGCCGCGAGCACATCAAGCGCAATCACACGGCGACGCATTTGATGCACGCAGCGCTGCGCAACATCCTCGGCACGCACGTCAAGCAGGCGGGCTCGCTCGTCGCGCCCGATCGCCTGCGTTTCGATTTCTCGCATTTCGCCGCCGTGGACCCAGCCGAATTGCGCGACATCGAGGATCAGGTGAACGATCAAATCCGCACGAACGCCGAGCTCGTGACGGACTTGTTGCCGCTCGATGAGGCGCTCGCCTCCGGCGCGCTGGCTTTCTTCGGCGACCGCTATCCCGAGCAGAACGTCCGCGTCGTCACGATTCCCGATGCGAATTCCCCGCGGGGCTTCTACAGCAAGGAACTTTGCGGCGGCACGCACGTGCGCCGCTCGGGCGATGTCGGCATCTTCAAAGTCACGGTCGAGCAAGCTTCGTCCGCGGGCGTGCGCCGCATCGAAGCCGTCACGGGCGCTGCCGCGCTCGCCGACTACCAGCGCGCGAGGGAAATTCTTGCGCAACTCTCGGGCCGCCTCGGCGCAGCGGAAGAGAATCTCGCCGCCGCGCTCGAACGCAACGAACAATCGCAGCGCCAGCTCGAAAAGCAGCTGGAAACGCTCAAGCGCAGATCCGCACATGCGAAGCTCGATGAACTGCTCGAACAGGTGCGCGAGGTAAAAGGTGTCAAGGTACTTTCCGCGGAAGTTGAAAACGCCGACCGCGAGACTCTCCGCCAACTTTCCGACAGCCTGCGCCAGAAACTCGGCTCCGGCGTGGTCGTCCTCGGCACTGTCGAAGACGGCTCGCCGCCGCGGGTGGCCCTTCTCACGGGGGTCACCAAGGACCTCACGGCGAGACTTCACGCCGGCAAGATCGCTCAGGAACTGGCCCCGCTGGTAGGCGGCAAAGGCGGCGGAAGGCCCGATTTGGCTGAGGCTGGCGGAAAGGACACATCCGCGCTCAAAAAGGCACTCCTCCAGGTAGTCCCCCTCATAGAGCGAATGTTATAATTTTGCGTGGTGCCAGAGACGTTGCTGAGAGCTTGGCGGCTCTCCCGCGGCGGATGCTGTGTCCCACGGTCCCAAATTTCGGCGCCCTGCCTCTCCCGACCAAATTATGCGATACCGTCTCTCCATTTCATTCGCCATCCTATTGACAATGCTGGCTTTATCGACAAAGCGCGCGAACGCCCAGGTCACGTTCTACACGGACGATCAGGGCCGCCGCGTCTATATCAACGCCGAGCCTCCGGCCCGGTCCAAGGCCTCGCCCAGGACCGCTTCCGCGCCGCACACAACCTCTGGGCCTTCCGGGGCGTCTTCCAATAGTGTGACGGTTTCTCCGCGAAACCGCGAAGAATTGGAGAAGATCGTAAACGAGGTCGCGACGCGTCACCACGTGGATCCCGCGCTGGTGCGGGCCGTAATCGAAGCGGAATCGAATTGGAACCCCGTCGCTGTCTCACGCACGGGGGCGCTCGGAATCATGCAACTGGATCCGGGCACGGCGCGCGAACTGGGCGTCGGCAACGCCTTCGATCCGAAGCAGAACATCGACGCGGGCGTCCGTTATTTGCAAATGTTGCTCGTGCGTTATGGTGGCGACCTCGATAAGGCTCTGGCGGCATATAATGCCGGGCCAGGGACCGTGGACCGCGCCGGGGGCGTCCCGAGAATTCGAGAAACGCGGGATTACGTGCAGCGCGTCACGGATACATACTATGGTCCCGGCTCGGACCACAGGCAGGATGCGATGGGCGCTCCGCGCTCGATCTATCGCACCGTGGACGGTCAGGGCCATGTGGTGTTCACGAACGAATGAGCGGTAATGCTCGGCTGAGGGCCGCATCAATGCGTGCGGTGTATCGCGTGGCGCTCGCCACGCTGGCAATAGTGATGGTTTCGGCTCTCGGCGCCCGCGCGCAGGATTCCCCCGATGCAAAACGCGACGCGGCGCGCGCCCAGTTCGCCCGCGCCGAAAAACTCTGCTCCGATCTCGAATCCAGTCCCGTCTCGCGGCGCACGGAAAAAGATTACGAGCAGGTCGTCCTCGCCTATCGACGCGTCTATCTGATCACCCCGCATGCGGTGGAAGTTCCCGACGCGCTCGATGAAGTCGGCACGCTCTACCGCACCATGGGCGATCTGTTCGATGGGAAGTATTACCGGTCGGCGGTGGACGCCTATCTATTCCTGCTGCACAACTACCCGGATAATCGCTATCGCGAGCAGGCGCTTTTGGCCGTTGCCGAAATCGAGAAAGATGACATGAACGATCCGGCCCTCGCCCGAAGGTCGTTCGAGGAGTACCTGCGCCTTCACCCGCATTCGGCAGGCGCGGCTCAGGCAAAGCAGGCGCTCGCCGAGCTCGGTTCGGAGGACCAATCCAATTCGCGCGCTTCTGCTACGCCTCCGGCTCCGCCCGCCGCCCCGCCGCAGCCCCGGCGCTCCCCGGATCGATCTGCGAGCCAGTACCCGGGTCAAGACCAGGACCGCGATAGCGACGCCGCGTCCGCGAATGCGGCTCCCGCCGCCGCGGGCGGCTCCCACGCGGAAATCACGCGCATCCGAACGTGGAACGCGGACACCTACACGCGAATTGAAATCGATCTGCGCGCGCCGGTAACCTATCGGGCTTCGCGCATCGCAAATCCGGATCGGATCTATTTCGATCTGAACGACGCCCAACTCGCCTCTTCCCTGATTCATGCGCCCATCGAAGTCGACCAGGGCGGCTTTCTCAAAGCGGTCCGCGTCGCGCAAAACCAAGATGGCGTCGTTCGGGTGGTTCTCGAAGTAAACCAGGTGAAGGACTATTCGGTTTTTCAATTGAAGAATCCCGCGCGTCTCGTCGTGGATGTTTATGGACCTTCCGGCTCGGAAGCGTCGAGCGCGCCGCCGAACGCGGGGCCTCCGACGCCGCAGCCCGCGGGCCACGCGAGGCAGCAGCCGCCGCAGAAGACTTCCGTCGTCGCGCGGGCGGACAATCCGCCTCCGTCGCAGCCGCAACCCGCGAGCGCCGGCGCGTCACCCACAAACTCAGCCGCCACTCCCCGCCACTCCGCGCCTCCGCTGAACATGCCGAAGCCGGAAGAGCGAAAAACGCGGTCGAGAACGCCGGTGAAGCCGCCGTCGGTGCCCATGCTGCCGCGCGACGGCCAACCGTCCCTGACGCGCGCGCTGGGCCTGAAGGTCGGGCGCATCGTGATTGATGCCGGCCACGGCGGCCACGATACGGGCACCATCGGCCCCACGGGCTTGATGGAAAAGGACTTGTGTCTGGACGTCGCTTTGCGCCTCGGGAAACTCATTCAACAACGCCTTCCGGGCGCTGAAGTCATTTACACGCGCGATGACGATACGTTCGTGCCCCTCGAGCAGCGCACCGCCATCGCCAATCAGGCCAAAGCGGACCTGTTCATTTCCATTCACGCCAATTCCAGCCCGGATGACACCGCCCGCGGCGTCGAGACCTATTATCTGAACCTCACCAATTCGCCGGATTCGATGCAAGTCGCCGCGCGCGAAAACGCGACCTCGGACCTGGGCGAGCACGACTTGCAGGATTTGCTTCAGAAGATCGCGCGCAACGACAAGATCGAGGAGTCCCGCGATCTCGCCGCCGACATCCAGGATTCGCTCTCGAGACGCATGTCGCGCGTCAGCAAGGCCGAAAAGGACCGCGGCGTGCGCCGGGCGCCGTTCGTCGTACTGATCGGCGCGGCCATGCCCTCCGTGCTCAGCGAAATCGCATTCATCAGCAATCCCGCCGACGAGCAAATATTCAAGAAGCCGGACGGCCGCCAGCGCGTTGCCGAGGGACTCTATCAAGGCATCGCGAGCTACCTGCAAAGCACGAACAGCCTGACGTTCAATGAACCCCAGCCGGTCGATGGCTCCGTGGGGGGCCCCGGCGAAGGGAACGACCGGGTGGCGCGCGCCGGGAACCCGCGATAGAATTGGGTCGTCTAATCTCCTAGGGCTAATGCGGAAGATCTCACTCTTCGTGCTTGCGGTGATCTTCGTGGGAGCGCTTTCGGCTCGCGCGCAAAACCTGCTTCCGGATTCATTCGGCGGCTGGCAGGCTTCCACGCCGTCTCAGCGATTCGCGCCTTTCCAGCTTGCGCAGCTCTCCAGCGGCGACGCCGCCATCCTCCAGGAATACGGCGTGCAGTCCGCCGAACAACGTACCTACGCCCACGGCGCCGGGAGCGCCACCGTGACGCTCTATCGCCATCGCAACCCGAGCGCCGCGTACGGCCTTTACACTTTTTATCGCAGCGATACCCTGACGCCCGTGGAAATCGGCTCGTTCGGTTGCGCCTCACGCGAGCGCGCGTTGATCATCGTGGGTAATTTCCTGATGGATGTGTCCTCGCCCGCCTCGCGTCCAGCGGACGCGGACCTGCAAGCGCTGGCGAGCGTTATTGTCCCGCAGGCCGACTCCACGCCCTTTCCCACGATCGGGGATTATTTGCCGCAGGACGGCTTGGTGCACCGCTCGGAGCGTTACGTCGTCGGGCCGCAAGCCCTGAGCCACTTCCTGGCGATTGCCAAGGACGACTGGGTCGGCTTCGACTTCGCCCGGGATGCAATCGTCGCCCGCTACAACCTCAAGGGAGCGAACGGTGACACGACGCTCTTCCTGATTTCCTACCAGACCCCGCAGATCGCCGCCGCCAAGTTTGACGCCATGCTGCGCCGCTTCCCCATCGATCCGCCGGAGGGTGCCGTCCCCGGGCAAACGGTGCTGTATGGAAAGCGAGCCAGCTCCCTCGTTGCCCTCGTTTCCGGCGCGCCTTCGCGCGCGGCCGCGGATGCTTTGCTCGACCGAGTCAGCTACCAATCGCAGGTCACCTGGAATGAGCCGCACCAAACGCTGACGGACCCGAGCCTGAGCACCATGGTTGTTGGGGCGATCATCGGGACTGGGACGATCATGTTGCTCGCGATCGTCGCCGGAATCGGCTTCGGCGGTTTCCGGATTATCGTGAAGTTTTTCTTGCCCGGAAGGGTTTTCGACCGGGAAAAGCAGGTCGAGATTCTTCAGCTGGGAATCTCCAGCAAACCCATACAGGCCAAGGACTTCTACTAGATTTCTCAAGCATCTGTTGAAATCCGGTGCAAAATGTCAAGCGTTACTCAAGGAACGTTCCGTAACGTATTGCACACAAACGACTTACACCAGCGCCATTTCCACCGTTTCTCTTCTTGACTTACACTTTTCCGCTCTTTTAGACTCTCGCGCGAGGAACAAGAGTTCTGGCGCCTTCCGCGCATAGGCCTGGGACTATTCTCCCCTCTGGAGAGCCCACCCCCCACCGGGTGGGCTTTCTGTTTCAGATACAACCACTTGTGTACCTCATGACCTCGCTGTTATTTCAAGCGGCGAGCCTCTCAGGAAGCGAGCTTCTTAAGGAGAGGGAGTTTCGCTCGCACGTGGCCAGGGACTCCCAAGAATTGCAAGAATCTTAATTGGCTTTGTCCTGGTGGACCGCCATTTCGTCCGAAGGATTGCCCCGCGCTCGATCGCCGCTCGTCCGGCCCACTGTAAGGACCAACTGGGTTCCTCTTTCGCACTTCCGGGAGCAACCGGCCGCTAGCTCACCGCATCTTTGCTCCTATGCGTACGCGCCCCGGCCAGCGCCCCGCGACCTCCTGCAATTACCTCTCGAGGGCGTCTCATAAGCAGTTCTCTTCGGGAGGGCCCCGCTTCACAGTCTGCGGAAGGAGTGAGTTAGGAGTCGTTCCGAGCCCGCCCCTGCGGGCGAGGAATCTCTGTTCATTCAAAACTCAAGAAAAGAGACATTCCTCGGCACGCAGCGCGCCTCGGAGTGACGACGTTTTGAGTTTTTCCGCGTACTGTTCAGCCGCGCCGAAACGAATCGCGAAGTCTGGGGTTTTATCCCCCGAAGTCCAGGGTACGGACATACGCAATGTTCATGAGACAGCTTAGCTTACTGAGGACTTCAGGACAGGGTGTCCATTCGGTCAAATCAAGTGTATCGTTCTGAACGAATCTATTTACGGGAATGTTAAGATTCACGCGGTCCTTCTTCAGGTGATTTTTTTCTTCGGTCTGGGAGAACATCCATGATCCGACTTAATTCTTGCATTCGCCGGCAGAGCACGCTGGTTCTTCTGTCGTTCGTTGCCCTCGCGTTCGTCCTGGCTCCTGGCGCGCTACTCGCCAACCAGGTCCCGGTCGTCGCGGCGCGAATCACGCAGCCGATCGACGAGTTCAATCTCGTCACGCTAAAGGGCAATCGCCATCCTCTCGCCCAGGCGCGCTTCGACCAGGGCGCCGCGGCGGACAGCATGCCGGTCAATCGCATCCTGGTGCTCTTGCAGCGCAGCCCCGTGCAGGAAGCGGCCCTGCGCCAATTGCTCGACGAACAGAAGTCCAGTTCCTCACCGAATTTTCACCAGTGGCTCACGCCTGCCGAGTTCGGCCAGCAGTTCGGCCCGTCCGACGCGGACATCGCCACCGTGACCTCGTGGCTTCAGTCGCACGGCTTCACCGTCAACCGCGTCTCCGCCGGCCGCACCGTGATCGAAATCTCCGGCACCGCCGGGCAGGTCCGCAACGCGTTCCACACCGAACTGCATAGGTACGTCGTCAACGGCGAATCGCACTGGGCCAATAATAGCGACCCGCAAATCCCCGCCGCGCTCACGCCGGTTCTCGCTGGCTTCGTCTCGCTCAACAATTTTCCGAAGAGGGCGCTACACGAGGTGACAGGCCGGACCGCTATGGCGCCGAACCCCGAAACCAAGAAACCGGAACTGACCGGCACTTGCCAGAATTTCATCACTGGTGCCACGATCAATTGCTACATCGTTGCGCCCTACGACTTTGCAACGATTTACAACTCGCTGCCGCTTTGGAATGCGTCCCCTTCGATCGACGGCACGGGGCAAACGATCGCCATCGTCGCTCAATCGGACATCTGCACCCTGGGCTCCCCGGATTTCCCCGTCGCCAGTGCGTGCAACAACCGCGACGACGTTCAGGACTTCCGCTCCGCCTTCGGATTGCCCTTGGGGCTACAAACCCGTGTCATTTTGGACGGGCCTAATCCCGGCCTCACGGGAGATGAGATCGAAGCGGACTTGGATACCGAGTGGTCTGGCGCTGTGGCTCGGAATGCGCTAATCGATGTGGTGGTGTCCGAAACCACTGAAGTGAGCGCCGGGATTGACCTCTCGGCGGAATACATCGTGGACAACAACCTCGCTCCCGTCATGAGCGAGAGCTACGGCGCATGCGAGGCCATATTGGGATTGGGCGTGGGCTATTATGAAGCCATCTGGGAGCAGGCCGCCGCGCAAGGAATCACCGTGGTCATCTCGGCCGGCGATAGCGGCTCTGCAGGTTGCGATGACGATAATACGGAATTCGAAGCTGTGCACGGCTTGGCCGTAAACGGTATCGCCTCCACCCCGTTCAATGTCGTGGCAGGCGGGACCGACTTTAATGATGCGGGCACGCAAACCCCCACATATTGGTGTAACCAGGGCCAGTTCTTCTCGAACGGCCAGTGCGTGCCAACTAGTTCATCCCTGCCCCCATCTTCCGCCAAGAGTTACATCCCTGAGATTCCGTGGAACGATTCCTGCGCGGCGTCCGGAGCTAGCGCCTGCACGGGTCCCACATCGTCCTCGCCGTTATTGAATATTGTCGCCGGGGGAGGCGGCGAAAGTGCGTGTGCCGCGCTCACTCTGTTGTTTGAGAATAATGGCTACCCCGCCCCAAACTGCGGCAAGCCCGCTTGGCAGAGCGGCGCTGCGGTCACAGGTTCCGCGAACCTGGACGGTACGCGCGACGTCCCGGATGTCTCCCTGTTCGCTGCGGCTGGATCGTCAAGCGAGAGCGCCTATATCGTCTGTGAATCAGACTTGTTGCCTACGCCCGCCGGCTGCAATTCTCCAACTGGAGGTTTCATTCTGGTCGGCGGCACCTCCTCTTCCGCGCCCGCTTTCGCCGGAACGATGGCCATGGTCAATCAGTTCATGTCGTCTCAGACGACGCCACTTCTGCGCCAGGGCAACGCCAATTACGAGCTGTACTCTCTCGCCTCGGCACAAGTGAACAAACTGCCCACCGGCGGCTGCAATTCCACTTCGAGCCCCAACACGACGAACACGACGGGATGCACCTTCTACGACATAACGCAGGGAAATAATTCCGTTCCCTGCATCGGAGGAACTCCGAAAAATTGCACCGACACGGCCTCCGCCAGTCCCGGCGTCCTTGTTGTGCCGAACTCGAACGGCACGAACAGTACGACTCTCGGCTGGCAGGCCACTGCATACAATCCCTCGACTCAGACCGGCTCCATGTACGATCTTGCGACCGGCCTTGGCTCCCTCAACATCTTCAATCTTGTTCATGCTTGGCCCACCGCTGTCGGCAAGTTCACGGCTACCACCACCACGCTGCAAATCTGCACAGGATCCACCGACACGTCGAATTGCACGGCACTCCCGCCGACAGGCACCGTCACGATCACTCACGGCTCGCAAGTTTGGGTGAATGCCCAGGTGACTCCTTCTACCGGCGCGTGGACGAACGCCAAACCGGAGGATGTCGCCCTTATTGGAACTTTTGGCACTGCGCCCCCCAGCAGTGCTGGCGCGGACCGCTTCTCAGCCAACGGCGGAAACGTGGATGTCTATCCTCTGAGCAGCACTGGAAGTACCGCGGGCGACTACACCTATTTTTTGATCGGCGGGACTTACCAGCTCTCCGCTCATTACACAGGCGACGGCATATTTGGCGCCAGCGATTCGGCCGGCATCTCGCTGGTTGTGACGCCTGAAAACAGCACCACCCTGCTCAGTTTTCAGCAATTGAATCCTTTCACCCTAAATACCGCGACTGTCACCCAAGTACCCTACGGTTCTATCGTATTCGTGCGGGTGAACGTCCTCGGCACCACGAATCTCCCGATTTTCTCCCCCCCGGCGCCCGCGCAAACCGCCACTGGCACCGTAACCGTGACGGACACAAGCTCACCAACCACGTTCCCTAGCGATAACTACACCCTGAACACGGAAGGCAATCTGGAATTGCAAACGGCGCTGAATCAGATTCCGGCATTGAATGCGAGCGCAACTCCTCACAGTTTCACGGCGAGCTATTGGGGAGACAACAGTTACAACGCCAGCTCCACTACCGCTCCGGTTCCTCTCACCGTCACGACCGCCGCCACCAAGACGGTCGTGACTGCAAGCTCCACGTCATTCGTCGCCGGAAGCAACGTTACCCTGACGGCCACGGTTACTCCCACCACGCCGAGCGTGGGGAATGCGCCGAACGGCACGGTCACATTCTTCGTAAACGGGGCGTCTATTCCTGCTGGGAGCGTGACTTACGCCCAGACGCCGGGCAACTTTCTCAATGGTCAACTTGCATTGCTTACCGCGACCCTGAACTACTCTCCCTCTGGGGCAACCACCGTCGCTGCCATGTACAACGGAGATACAGGAGACACGAATTACGCCGCGTCGCCCACGTCCGCCGTCGTGGCGCTAACGGTCACTCCTTACGTGCTTTCCGATGCCAACAACTCCCAGGCGAATGCGGTTCCCATCACGTCTCCCGGCCAGTCGGGCTCTTCCACAATGTCGGTGCTAGTCGGTACGGGGCAAACCGTGGTGCTCACTTGCGCTGTGTCCCCGACAAATCTGACCGACACGCCGACGTGTGGCTTTGGGGCCGGCTTCACTTCCACCGCCTCCGTGTCGGCCAGCGGCAACGAAATCGTCGGGATGCGGACGACGGCCGCGTCGCACGTGTTGCCGTCAGCTCCGAGCGCACCCCGCACACCCAGAGCCCCGTTCATCTGGATGATCGCCGCGGCATTGCTTGCGTTGGCTCTGCGGTTCTGGCGTGCGTTGCCTGAGCGGCGGCGCGGCTACGCGTTCCTGGTCATACTTCTTGTCGCCGTTGCAGCGACCGGCGTCGCTTGCGGTGGCGGCGGAGGCGGGGGCGGTGGCGGAGGCGGCGGTGGCGGAAACACTGGCACGACGACCGGCTTCTATACCGTCACCGTGTCAGCAACGTCGCCCGCCGGCGGTCAACCTGTGATCGTCTATTTCAACGTTGAATAGCTTCAGCCCAACGCGATTTCGAGTCGCGTGACCGAGGCGGGCGGAGACGTGTAGCGCGAGCTAGCGCCGCTCGTGGAGAACGCTCTCGGTGAACCGCTCGCCCCGGTTCCTTCAGCCGCGTGCCTCTCAGGACGCACCGCGTGGGAACTCTCAAACGTGTTCTGCGCGTGGGTGTGGCTGGCCCCGTGCTCTTCTTCTACACTCTTTACGCTCTGCGGCCGACACTTTCCCCATCGCCCAGCAGGAACTAAGCCCATTTCTGCAACGTGGCCGTGGATATCAGCTGTGTCTTGGATGGGTCGCGCGGTTGGGAAGTTCCGAGGCTTAGAGCCCGGTCAGCAGGTGCCCCAGTTTCGATTTCTTCGCGGCGAGATATCCGCGAGACGCGCGCGAGGTCGGTGGCTGGCACGGCACGCGCTCGACGACTTCGATTCCCGCCTCTTCGAGTTGCTGCACTTTATCGGGATTGTTCGAGAGCAGCCGCACGCGACGCACGCCCAGCCGCTTCAAGGCCGCAGCCGAAAATGCGTAGTCGCGCAAGTCGGCCAGAAAACCCAGCTCCTCGTTCGCCTCGACGGTGTCCATGCCCTGGTCCTGCAGCTCGTACGCGCGCACTTTGTTCATCAAGCCGATGCCGCGTCCCTCCTGCGGCAAGTAGAGCAGCAGCCCTGAGCGCGCACGCGCGATCTTCCGCAATGAAAACTCCAGTTGCGCCCGGCAATCGCATCGCTCGGAGCCGAATACGTCGCCCGTGAGGCACTGCGAATGAATTCGCACCAGCGGCACGTCCTTGCCGCCCAACCGTCCGTGGCGCAGCGCCACAGCCGTTTCGGCCGGGCTCGCGCCTTCCAGGGCGATGATTACAAACGGCCCGAATCGCGTCGGCAGACGCGCCTCCGCCACAATCCGAGCCGCCGCATCAGCGCTAGCCCGCGCCGCGCGTTCGGATTGCGCGCCCCTGCGACCCGTACTACCGCGACTCGATCTCTTCGGCTTTGAATATCGCGCCATCGTGAGCCCCACATTATACCAGCCGCGCCAAGCACAAAGCGCGCAAGCGGCTCGCGGTTTTCTTCTCTTGGCGGGCGCGTGGACTCCCCCGCAGCGGACGACGAATCTCCGCCCGCTCGAAGTGCGGTGGCCTGCCTGCTAGCCCCTCGCGGTTTACCCCCTATGGGGGAGAACGCCTCGGGGAGAGCGCTCGGCGTGAACCTCTCGGTTGACCCCTGTACGGGAGTTCACCCCCGTACGGGGGTGAACCGTGGCGGGCCGCTTTCAATTCCGTTCACATTCCTGACTGCTCATTTCCCCGCAGGTTCGGTATGCTTATTTGATCTTCTTCGCCACATTCGTTTGATTCCGCTTGATCTGCTTGATCAGAGCATCGTCCGTGGTGCTCGACATCGCTCTGTCAAAGAACCCCTTCGCCTCCGCATATCGCTTGGCAGCGAACAGTTGAACCCCGGCAATATTGAGCAACTGACCGTCTCCTCCTGTCATTTGGAAGGCCTGAACGAGCGTGGTCGCGCCGGCCTCACGGTCTGATAGTACTTTGCTTTGGAGCACACCCCTCTCCAGGGCTTCATCGATAGTGATTTGGTTCCCGGACAGTTGGTCTATTTGCGCAATGCGGTTCCGGGCGCTCGACTGGTACCCCGAGAGGATCACGTTGGCATGGATCCAACCGATGATGTAGATGACGGGAGCGAGTATGCCAAGTTCCGGCTCACCTTGGCTCGAGAGCACCAGGCATCCGATAATCGGCACGATGTAAAACCAACCCTTCCCTCTTTTGCCCAGCATGTCGAACACCCCGGCCAGCAGCCAACCGAAGATAAAGATCCCGATGAAGCACATGATGTTAAGGCCCTTACGCCCTATGCCCTGAGCCTTGAACACGTAGTCATTCAACTCTTGGTCTCCACCAATCATTTTCCCCTTTCCTTTCTCCTATCCAACGTTCTTGTGGTTTTCAGAAGCCACCCCACCGACGGGATGGTCCCGCCGCGGCGTAGGACTGCCAAAGGAGCCTCTCAACGATGATTCATGACCCGGCGCGGAATTACTCGTATAGCACGGCTCCCCAAGGGTCCGGGGCGCCGATCAAACTCACACGCTTCTACTCCTCAATAAGCCCCGATGCAAGAAGAGAAAGAGTTCGCGCCCCGGGCGAGCCGGCCCTCGAAGAGCACGACGCCGCGCACGGGTGATTGGTGCCGGGGCGGACCTCTGCGTTCCCCGCTCCGGACAACAATGCTCCGCGATCCCTCCTCCGCCACGTGCCTCAGCAGCGCGGGCGCTCTTCCCGGTCCTCTCTTCCCGATCCTCTCTTCCCGATCCTCTCTTCACGATCCTCTCTTCACGACCGCTCCCAGCGAGCTGGACCCGCACTCCGGTCCTGCGAGCGGGGCTTTATGTTGGCCTTGCAATAATGCATAAGGTACGGTAATTTTGCTAGGTATACCGCAGGCAGCAACGCGCCCTTTAAGGGGTGTCCGATGATCTGCCTTTCTCGCCCAGCCCGTTATCGGGCCTTTCTGGCGTTCGCTCTGACATTGTTTCCCTCTATCCTCTTTGCCCAGGCAGTTGCCTCCAATGTGCGAATCACCCAGCCGATTGACGAAAGCAATCTCGTAAGGCTCAAAGGCAACACGCATCCGCTCGCCCGCCCCGAATTCGACCGCGGCGCCGCGCCTCCGGGCCTTCCGGTGAATCGTATGCTGCTTGTGCTCAACCGCAGCGCGGACCAGCAAGCGGCTCTCGACACGCTGCTCGATCAGCAGCAGGACAAGTCCTCGCCCAGTTTCCACAAGTGGCTCACGCCCGCCGAGTTCGGCCAGCAGTTTGGCCCCTCTGACGCCGACATCGCCGCCGTCACGGCCTGGCTCCAGTATCACGGTTTCTCCGTCGATCGCATCTCCAAAGGTCGAGTCGTCATCGAGTTTTCCGGCACCGCCGGCCAAATCCGTGACGCCTTCCACACCGAACTGCACAGCTATGTCGTGAACGGCGATTCCCACTGGGCCAACTCCTCCGACCCGCAAATTCCCGCCGCCCTCGCCTCCGTCGTAGCCGGCGTGTTCACGCTGCACAGCTTTTACAAAGCACCACAGGTTCAAGTGGCGGAAGAGCACTTCACGGCGAAGGTGAATTCGGGGGGCCGTCCGCAGTTCACATCCACTACTGGCCTGCACGCGCTCACGCCAGCGGACTACTACACGATCTACAATTTCAATCCTTTGCAAATCATGACCTTTGCGAAGATCGCAATCGTTGGGCGCTCGAACATCAACCTTCAGGAACGTCACTTACTTTCACTATTGGACGTACGACCAAGCGTCATCGCCGCAGGTGATCTTGAACGGCCCGGACCCGGGTGACTTGGGAGGAAGAGAGGAGATGGAAGCGGTACTGGACACGTCTTGGGCCGGAGCGGTAGCCCCCTCGGCGTGGCTGGATCTTGTCGTTTCTAAATCGACGCCCACGACGGATGGCATTGATCTATCGGAACTGTACATCATCGACGAGAACCTAGCGGACGTCATGAGCGAGAGCTTCGGGGACTGCGAGGCAAATCTCACCACGACCCAGGCAGCGGGAATCGCCAGCCTGGCACAGCAGGCTGCCGCTCAGGGCATCACTTACGTCGTGGCCGCAGGAGATTCGGGCTCGGCGGGGTGCGATGAGCCCACAACCGAGACGCAGGCGACCCATCCCACTTCCGTAAACGTGCTGGCATCGACTCCCTACACCGTCGCCGTTGGCGGTACGCAGTTTAACGAGAACGGCCGCGACAGCACCTATTGGAGATCTACGAACGCCCAAGCGACTTTGGAGTCCGCCATTTCCTATATCCCGGAAGACGTCTGGAATCAAAGCTGCGCATCAAGCCAGCCGGCATGCAGTCAACCGAACATTTGGGCGGGAGGGGGAGGAGCCAGCACATTCTTCGCGAAGCCCTCCTGGCAGTCGGGCGTTCCTGGCATCCCGGCGGACAATTGGCGCGATCTGCCCGATGTGTCGCTGACGGCCGCAGCGCATGATCCCTATCTGCTATGCATTGACGGGTCTTGCGTTCCGAATGCGCAGGGGCAAATCAGCTTTGCTGGAGTCTATGGGACATCCGCTTCCGCGCCGGCTTTTGCAGGAATTATGGCCTTGGTGGGGCAGAAGACATTGACGCGCCTCGGACAGCCAAACTATGTGTTGTACAGGCTCGCTGCAGCCGAGGGTCTTTCCCAGTGTAACGCCTCAAATACAACGACATTGCCGGCGAGCACATGCGTTTTCAATGATGTGACCGTGGGCAACAATGCCGTCCCGGGCGAGACCGGATACGGAACCTCCAGTGCCAACTATCAAAGCGGAGTCGGTTACGACCAGGCAACCGGACTGGGTTCGGTTAATGTCACGAACTTGATCAATCAGTGGAGCGCCCTCACGTTTAGCCCGACAGCGACGACCTTCTCCATAAGTCCTACGACTGCCACACACGGTGATCCGCTGAACGTCTCCGTGAACGTGACGCCGAATAGCGGCACCGGCGTGCCGAGCGGATCGGTTTGGCTGTTACAAAACGGCTACCTCAATGGGAACTTCGTGGGCGACAACTTGGCGGATACTTTCACGTTGAATGCACAAGGATCGTTTACCGGGGTCACGCATCTCCTGCCGGGCGGAATCTATCAGGTCACGGCGCATTACGCCGGCGATGGAACTTACGGGGGAAGCAATTCCTCGCCTCCCGTCCAGGTGACGATCCTCCGGGAAAACTCGACGATCACTTTTTCCGTCCTGACTAAGGACGCACGTGGCAATTTCGTTTCCTTTACGGGCGGCCCGTACGGGACACCCGTCTATTACCAGGCGCATGTCGCCGGGCAGTCAGGCTACGGGATGCCAGGTACGTATGTTTATTTCTGGGATAACGGAGGTTTTGCGGTTGGGAATGTTGGGCTGGACGCAAACGGTAACGCTCTCACGCCCGCGTTCACGCAACTCTCTGCAGGAACGCACTCCATCACAGCGGGATACTACGGGGACAATAACTTCAGTTCGAATGTGGACTTAACACCGATCAACTTCAGTATCACGACTGTCGCGACAGCCACCACGCTTACGTCCCAACTATCGGCGCAACAATTGCTGCTCACGGCGACTGTCAATGCTTCCAGCCTCGGTTCGGCGCCCAGCGGGCTCATCACGTTCAGTAATGGCGGCTCTACTTTGGGCACCGCCAACCTGACGAATGGAAGCACGTCGGGCGGGACTGCTTCCGCGACGGCATCGTTTGATGGTACTCAGTTGGCCCCGGGTCAATACAACGTCGTCGCGAGCTATCCCGGAGACACAAACTACACCGCCTCAAGCTCTGCACCCGTCGCGCTGAACTTGAAGGCGGTCTTCACGGTTGCAAACCGTGGAATCACTTCTCAGACGGTGACGGCCGGGCAAACTGCGAACTATGTCAACGATCTTGCGGTCACACCAATGTTCGGCTTTGCTTCTGTGGTGAACGTCACCTGTACGGTCCCGGCAACTGCCACAACATGCTCCGTGAACCCAGCTTCTTATTCAACAGCGAGCGGAGCCGGGATCGGGTCGGTCATGGTGACCACTACCGCGCGCAGCGCCGGAGTCAATGCGAAACCGGTGAACCCGCTGTCCTTCCGCCCGTTTCTCTTGCTAACCGTGGCCGCCACGTTGTTATTGGCGGCTCTGCTGGTTCGTTTGGCGCAATCGCCACAGCGTTTCGCACGAACGCTCGTGCTCGCCTCACTTATCATAATTGCAGGAATCGGTACGACCGGGTGCGGGGGAGGCGGTGGCGGCGGCTATTCGCCACCACCGCAATCAGGGACACCTGCAGGAACTTATACTGTGACCGTGACAGGCACTTCGAATTCGGTGACGAACACGACGACGCTCACGCTAGTCGTCCAATGAGGCTCAGCGCGGTTGACGACAAGTGATCCAGGCGGCTGGCGCAGGCTTTGCCGACTGTCCCGCATGCAAACATAAAGCGAGGAAACTAGAGCGCGCCTCGTAAACCGCTGAGACGGAAATTAAGGGAGTTTCCTTAGGGGCTAAAGCCCTATCAGTCTTGGCTCGCGAATGCCGGAGCTCCCGGCCAGGCCGGGACGAGTTCCGCTCCGACCCACACAGCAGCATTTCTGCGACGCGATTACACCCTCACGGCTGTCCGCGGAACGCGACAAAGCTGTGCGGCTGGATTTGCAATTCATAGCCGTACTGCGTGGGCGGCGGCGTGGCTCCCGGTCGAGGCCCGAAAGCGAAAAAACCTCCGCCAAGGGTTACCGGGTCGCCGCTCAAAGTCACGCCCGTCGTCAAGTTCTCAAGGTGACCGGAGCCGCCGATCACTCGCACCGTCACCGGCTGGTCGAGAAACGACTCGACGACAAACGTCCCGTTGTTGTACTCGAAGAGGCTCACGTTGGCCGGGCCCTCAAGCCGGACCGGCAAGCCGGGCGACAAGTAGCGGCGAATCGCGTCCAGCGCGCGCGGCGGCAAGGAATAGATGTCGTTCATCTCTTCCGGCACGGCGAGGACGTAGAGTTCCCCTTTGCCGTAATGATCCATCAGCAGAATCGGGACGCCGCGGTCATTGTCCAAGCCGCGGATGACGGCCCAATCTTCGTTCGTGTAGAAATGGATTTCGGGAAAGAGGATCGGCTTTGACGTGCCGACAGCCGTGCCCGCTCCGAAGCCGGATCCCGTCACATACTCGGTCGCGGCCAGCACGTTGTTGGTGACGCGCATGTCGGTAATCTGGTCCATGCCCTTGTCCTGTATCGCGCGCAGCAGGCCGGACGTAATCACCACATTGTCTCCCGCGCGGAGGCGCGTTTCAATTTTGGTCACGATGTCCGGATCGCGATCGGCCGCTTCGGTCAAGAACACGGTTTTCGCATCCGGCCACTGCGGGTACATCTCGACGGGAACTCCGCTCTGGCCAACGACCTCTTGCAGAAAATCCTCGCCCGTGGATTGCAAGGGGCGATAGCTCGCGAGTCCCACCGGATCGCCCAACGCGCCCGCCACCTGGTCCACTTGGCGCAGGGAGTATGCGACTACGTCGGCCAAAAGCGGATTCTTCGATCCAGGGCCGCCGGGAAAGCCGCAACAATTAAACAACATGGCGAAATAATTGAAGGAAGTGGGCGATGTTTCCCAAGCGGTGCGGTCTCCGGGATCGGCGACGCGCAGGAGGTCGGAGTACTCGAAGAGATTGATAGCGGGCGCCTTGGCCAGAATCGTGTCCCAAAGTTGTTCGGCGTACCGGTCGAGATAAGCCATGGCGATCGGGTCCACCCAGCCGCCGCCGTTGCGCCCCGGAGCGATATTCTCGAAGTAGCGGAAGATTTCGTAGCTTTCGTACTGCTGCAATTGCTGGTCGGTGGTGGGGGCGTAGCGCGTTTCATCGCCGGTCCAGATCTCCGGGAAGATCTTCGGCTGTTGCTCGAGATCGAAGCCCATGCCCTGAAACGACGGATAAAAATTCGGAAATTTTATAATGACGTGGACTTTGGGATTGGCCGCCAACGCCGGCTTCAGGATGAGATCGCGTGACACTTCGTCCATCATCTGCATGCGAAACTGATCCCAACCCATCTTGCCTTTGGCCACGATGTCGGATTCGCTCTTCGTGTTGGTGAAGTAGAGGTCATCGAGGATGAACTCGTCGAAATGCCTCGCGGCCTGGGCCGACATGCGCTCCGCCAATGCGCGATCGTTGGGATCGGTGTAATCCAGCGTGCGGAATTGGGCTCCGCCGGCCGGCGCCAGCATGGCCATGCCACCCGACACTTCGACGCCTTTCGAGACGAAGAATTGCTTGACGCGAGAAATCGTGTCGTCGTCTGCGCTGTCGCCGGCGCGGTAGTTCTCAATGAAGACCTTATCGACGTGCAGACGGCTGCTGATGGTTTCCCAGCTCGATTCCATCCAGGCGGGATCGTGACCCATCTGCTGGACGACTTGAACGGGGATGTAAACCGTGACCTTGAAATTCTTGTACGGCTGGGGTTCGGCTGCGAACGCGCTCACAGAAAAGAGCAAGAACAAAGCTGCTGCATAGCAATCCTTGCGCATCATGATTCCTTCCGCCCTTCTCGAATGGAAATTGCGCAGCCTCCACTGTGGCGCAAGCTGCGTCTCGGCTCGCCCGTGCGGCCCCTAACCGCGCCTCCGATGCGCTCGGGCGAGCAGACTAAGAAAATACACCCCAGAGAGCGAAAACGGAAATGCCTAACCGGTCGTGCCGAATTTGAGCGATTGCGCGGGAGGCGCAGCCTTTGAAATTGAATTTTCGGGTGGGTATGCCGTTGGGGTTGCACTTGCGGGTTCTATAAAAGGTTCTATAAAAGGTGATGTCAAGAAAAGACACTTCTTCCCTCATCCAAGGGGACGTTTTTCTTGCATCAAGCCCCTGCACATTCGTGCGATTGCCGTTTGCCGGAGCGTTTTCTCCTCATCAAAGACACGAGATCCAAATCATCTCACTCTGCGTTCGTTCCGTCCGGGCCTGAGGCCTTCGCAAGCAGCGTGGTGTCAACCATGGTTCTATCTGAGACTCGTGGCCTATAGCTTTGTTGGGTTGTCCGAGGGAGCATACGGTGCCCCGTGAGACTCGCGTGGCCTATCCCGCAAATGGATACTTACCCTCGAACCCGAGCGCTCAGTGAGCGACGGACCGCAGAGTCATTCCTCTCGCGTCCCGAGGACGCCGCGCGCTCAAGCTGCTTGTGACTTCAGGTGTTCCGCGTCGAACGTTTCTCCTTTCTTCCAAATGCACAAGGTGATCGCGGCGATCTTGCGCGCCAGAGTCAGCCGCGCCATCGCCGGCACCATCCCCTTGCCGAGCAATCCTTCGTAGAATGTTCGGAACGGCCCTTCGCGCGCGCTGGCCGCGATGGCTGCTCCCTTAAACAGGTTCTTTAGTTCGTGATTGTGGTTCCGGTTCAATCCGCGGATGAACACCGGCTTGTTCCTGCGCACCAGTTGTCCGCCCTGGAAGCGGTAATCGGCGCTGCTGCGCGTCTCCAGCGCCAGCCCGCAGTAGGCCCAGAACTGCCGCTTGGTTCGGAAGCGATGCGGCGTTTGCACTTTTCCGACGAGCAGAGCCGCGCGGATCGGACCCAGAAACGGAATTGTCTGCAGCCGCTTGACCGCTTCCTGCTTGTGGCTCTCGTCGATCAACTCCTGGCGCGCTTCGCGACGCAACCCCCGCAAGGCATCCAGTTCCTGATAGAGCCGTTCGGCGCGCCGCCGCAAACCGCTTTCGCTGAGCTGCGCCAGCCACTCGCCGCGGCGTCGCTGCCCGTACAGTTTTTTGCCCGCGCTGGCGATGGCCTGCCCGCGATAGACCGCTTTGAGCCGTCCCTTCACCCGTGTCGTGTCTTCGGTCAGCGCGGTGTAGCTGCGTCCGAGTTGCTGGACGGCCCGCAGGCTGTTCTCGCCGTGATAGACCGGCGAAAGCAACCCCGCACGCAACAACTCCGCCAGCTTGCGCGAATCGATCGTGTCGCTTTTGTTGCCCACCTTCAGCAGCGCGTTCTTCCGCGGATTGCACACCACCACGCGCGCCACACGCCGAACCAGCAGATCGTAAAGCCAGGCCGAGTGTGTTCCCTCTTCAAAAGTGAGATGAATGGTTCCGCGCAGTCCGTGGAGAAAATCCAGAATCCCGCTGGCCCGCGTGGCCAGCACCGATTGCATCACCAACTGGCCCTCGCCATCCAGCACCGCCACAGAAATCGTCTCCGTGTGGACATCCAAACCAACGTACTTCACACTATTCATAGGGTGTTCCTTTCGTCAGGCTTCGGCTGATGCTCATCACAACAACCGCAGCCTACTCCGAAAGGGGCGCCCTTTTATAATGCGTGCCCTAGCCCTCGCGGGTTTCGAGGGTAGGTCTTTCTTTTGAGTTTTGCATCTCTCAAGAATTCCGTGCTCCCTCTTCGGACCTCGACACCTATCTCACCGGATCGATCCGAATTAATCCTCATTTCAGTTTCGAGTAAAACGAAAAACTGCTCCAACTCCATTCCCCTGGATGTGCCACCAGTCCGCGCTTCACCGGATTCATGTGCATGTACTCTAGCTCCCCCCCTCTTTTCTTGAGACTCCACACGTTGAAGTCAAAAAACCGCCGTTGCCAGAAACGCGCCGGCAACTCCTCCCCACCCTCGAAGCCCAGTTCCAATTGTCCCACTCGAAGTTTCTTCTTCCGCCGAAGTCGCCGCGAGACGCTCTACTTCAGAACCTGCATCACGGTCGAAGGAGTCCCCTTGGTCGGTTCGCCGATCAGCAAATGAACGTGTTCGGGCATGACCACATATCCCACCAGTGAAAAGCCGTAGCGGTCGCGCACTTTGCTCAGAATCTGAACAAAAGTGTTCCTCGCGCGCTCCGAACCCAAAAGCGCCATCCGACGATAGCAACTGAACGTGATGAAATGCAGTTCCCCACGCCCGTACCGTCGAATCAAATCCTTGGTCATAAAGCAAGAAAAACCCCGACCCTTCTAAAACCGCGAAGGGGCGGGCACCCGTAAAAGCAACACCAGTCACGCCTCGGCGACTTACTAAAGTGGTATCATTCAAGGATGAGGCTTCGTCAACTGGAAAATGCGAAAGGCTGCGCCACCCGCCATGCGAACGATCCAAACAAATCACCGTTCAAAGTCTCTGTGACCGTCACCGCCTCCGCGACATCCGTTGACGTCTCTGGAGTGGGGCCTGACCGCTGGCACCACGGAGGCAGCTGCTCCCTTTGTGGCGGCGACTGCACCCGTTGTCATTCCGGCCCTCGTACTTGAGATTCTAGCCCCACTCCCAAGCGCCTCCACACCATGCGCGCAGACCCTACCAGATGGTACGTGCTTCAATCCCATTACGATCCTTAGAAAAGGCACCAGCAAGGGATCGACGGGCCGAACCGCTCCGAAAAACTTGCAGGAAAAGCTGGCCATGGAGCAAGCTAGGTCGAATCCTAAGGCGGGGAAAAAAGCCCCCAACGTTACGATGAATGATCCGCGCTGGCCGGCCAGCCAAGGTTGGGAGAAGTGGACCCAAAACGTGAATGGCGTTGAGATCCACTATGACTATAATACCCAGACAGGTGCAACTGATGACTGGAAGTTCTCACCGTAAAGGACCTGCGGTGCTAACAGTCTCCGCAGCAGCAAGTGATGGTAGGACGCTAAGAGGGGGCATGGACATCGGTTTCCAGTTTGAGGTGACATACAAAGACAAGGATCTTATGAAGGTTCGAGTCTCCGCCTGGAATGGAACCTTCGGCGGTACCGCTGTCGCATATCTGGGAATTGGCCAGTTAGAGGAATTTGCCGCAACGCTTGAAGGCTTCCCCCGCTCTCCGTCAGATACTCGTGAAATTACCCTGGGGGCCTTTGGCCCCGAGTGGGCGGGTGGTGGTGTAAGCATGCAATTTTATTGTGCGGACAGAGCCGGCCATGCGTATGTGGAGTCAAAGATAGAGTCGGACGATGTCGATAAGCAAGGCAGAACGATCGAGTCTGTGGTTCTGTCGCTGCCGATCGAAGCAGCAGCAGTCGACTCATTCGTCGAAGAGCTTCGTCAGCTGAGTGCCGAGAAGGCTAAAACAGCACGTCTGTGTGGGGCGGAGCCGGGGACAGACGAGGGGTGGCACCGCCTTTGACGTGAGGGCGGGCGCGTGGCGGGTGGCCCTCGATGAGAACGAAGGCGACGGGTGGCCCGGCCTTTGAATTTCCGGGTGCCCCACTTTTCGCGCCGAGCGAAGCTGTGAAGAAACCTCTTGCGCGCGTGGGTTTTGTGGCGCGCGGGGGATTGTGTCTGGTCGCACCGTTCTGCTCGTTTTTGTTTCCTTCTTTTTCCTGGCTCTTGCGTTTTCTGAATCTATCCCACGGCTGGCGCGGTTAGCGGTTTGCGCAAGCGGATCCACTGTTGCAGGTTGTAGGTGAGGCAGGCCCACAGCATTTCCATCTGTACTTTCACCAAACCTCGGACGTGGAACTGTCGCAGGCCCAGTTTGCTCTTGATCCACGCGTGACAAAATTCCACGACTCTTCCACGCCGACGATAGCTTGCCCGCGCTTCCTCGGTTCCCATCCTCCGCCGAAAGGCGACCACGGCCGCACTTTCTTCCAAACGCAAAATCCCCCGGCCCCCGCTGCGATTTCCCGGACAGCACTCTGGCTTGCGCGCGCAGACCTGACAATCCTTGGCCCTCGCCAAATAGCGGCGGGAAACCAGTCCTCGCTCCTTTTTCAAGCGTCCTTCGTGGCGCAAGAACTTGCCTTCTGGACACACGTAGCGATTCGTCTCGGGCTGAAAAATGAAAGCGCTCGGTGGCAGTCGCTGGGGAGCGGTTCTCCCTGTGGTCGCGTCTTCTCGCGGCATGCTCCCGAGAAAATCCGTCTCTCGTTCGGCCATCTCTTCGATCGCTGCTCGCGTCGTGTAGCCCGCGTCGGCCACCATCTGCTCGGGCTTCCGTTGCAATCGTTGTTCGATGCGTTCCACTGCGGGAAGTAACTGGGCGGTGTCGTTTCCTTCCTGTGTCACCGTTACGCCCACAATCAACCCGTGTGCCGCATCCGCGGAAATCTGCGCGTTGTAACCGAGCGCCACGCCCCCATCAGGCAGTTTCATCCTTCGCGCTTCCGGCTCGGTGACGCTGATGCGATCCTTCCATGGCTTCTTCTCCCGCAGCTTCCCCAACTCCGCAAGGGCTTTTTCCAAACGCTCCTGCTGCTCGCGCCGCGCCCTGGCATGTGCTTGCTTCACTCTTGGGCTGCCTTCGTCGTTTCGCGGATCGCCCATCTCCGCCACACGCCGCCGCGCACGATCCCAATGTTCCCGAATCGAAGTCTCCCATTGAAAACTTCTCGGGCTGGCTGCCGCCCGGATCTTCGTGCCGTCCTGCATGACCTGCTCCAGCGTCACCAGCCCTTCCTTGCTGAGCGCTGCCAATACCTGCGTGAACAGTTCATCCAACTCTTTTTGCTTCGCCACACGGAAATCCGCCAGCGTGTGGTAGTTCACTTCCTCCAGCCCCGTCAGCCACTGGAACGCGGGATCGTACTCGCAGCGCCGCGCCACTTCCCGCGCCGAGCCAATCCCCTGGCTGTAGGCGTACACCCACAAGCTGATCAGCAGTTGCGGATCGATCGCCGGCCGCCCCCTTCTTCCGCGCTGCTCTCGATGCCCTCGTAGAAGCGGCGGAGGTCCAAGCGTCCCACCAGCGTCCAGATCGCCCGCGCCGGATGGTCTTCCCCGATCAGGCGCTCCACGTCCACCGTCCGCCAGCACATCTGTTGCCGGTTCACAAAGCGAATCAACGGCTGCTTGTTCGTCGTATTTTCTTGGCTCATGCGCCGAGCATAGCCAGCTTCAGTTTGTTTTCAAGAGATGATTGAAATTATTTTGAGGGTTTCTTCACAGCTTCGCCGAGCGCGAAAGGTGTGGCTCTTGATGCCGTCCTCTCGTCCGTTCGCGCGCGCCCACGACTTCTATTCGAATAGTAACTCACTAAATATACTTGACACGCCGGTACTCGTGTGCTAACATGCAGCGTGAACTCGGAACAACTTTTCGAATTGCCTCCTCCAATCCGACCAAGGATTTACGGCCTTTGCATCCCGGATGCTTTAGCGGGAGGAGTCCCGAGCGAGCCGTCCTTGGGGCGAGTCGAGGGGGCGCCCGCAACCTCTACTCTCCCCGCCCGTGTTCATCCGTGTCCATCAGTGGTTAAAATCTCGCTCTCCACGGTCCCCGGAACTGCACCATTTTTGTGCAACTCAAAACTGATACACAACAAAGGATTTAGCGCGCCCGTAAGCCCTTTAGAATCAGCAGTTACAGACTCACGCCCCATTTTTCGTATCTCGTTGAAAATAAATGGCTGCCAAGTCCTTTATAATCAGCACTTACGTGTTTTTTCGTCGCAAGTCCTTTATATTCAGCACTTACATAAAGACACGGGGGGTAGGGGGAGGGAGTACCTTCCGGGTCATCATGCGGGCTCTAGCTTTACTTCCGCAGTCGCTTTGGCTAACTTTACCGGCGAACCTGCTCGCAGCAGCTTCCCTGCCGCGGAAACAGCAGGCTGACCCCGATGGACACGCTATCTGCCGGTAAGGATCTTCTCTTCACGCTGCTCATGAAGATAGGCGTGGCGGGCTCGCTTGCCGCGCTGATGGCGCGCTGGGGAACATTTCGCAACGTCCTATACACCGAAATCCGCGATTCAGACCTCAAGGTCAAGCTGATGCTTTTTCTCACGCCGACACTGGCCATCGGCGTGATGATGCGCCTCTTCGGCCCCGCCTATCGTTTTGCCGATCTCATGCTCGAAGGCTCGTTCCTGCTCGGCCTTCTCGGCGGAAACGTCGTCGGTGTGCTCGGCGGCTCGATTATCAGCCTGCCCGCATTCGGCAATCACGAATGGCTGTCCACTCCGATGGCTGCCTTCGCGGGACTGATCGGCGGAATCATCCGCCAAATCATCCCCAACAAAGAAGAGATCTGGAATTTCGGCCCGTTCACGTTTCTGAACATCCCGGGCGCAATAGTCCGGCTCGTGCGCAAGCGCCGCGCGACCTGGGTGATGTTGCCTCTCGGCGGCTCGATCGCTCTCGAACTGTTTCGCCAGGCGTTGGGCCACGCCACGCACCTCCGCTGGCTTTTCTACATCCAGACAACCGCGTCCTGGCAATTCGCCCTCGTCCTGATCGCCGCGATGATGACGGTCGCGGTCCCCATCAAGATTTGGAACAACACGCGCATCGAGATGAACCTCGAGCGCCACCAGCAGTTGCTCCTCAAGGCCCGCATGGACGCGCTCACCGCACAGATCAATCCTCATTTTCTGTTCAACACGCTGAATACGGCCTCCTCGCTCACTCGCTACGACCCCGATACGGCTCGCGAAGTTCTCATCAAGCTCAGCAACATCCTCCGCCGCTTGCTGCGCAAGCACGAGACGTTTGTCCCCTTGCGCGACGAACTCAGCTTCGTCGACGATTACCTCGACATCGAAGTCGTCCGCTTCGGTCGCGACAACCTCCAAATCTTCAAAGATGTCGATCCGCGCACGCTGGACTCGTTCATCCCCAGCATGCTTCTGCAACCCATCGTGGAAAACGCGCTCAAGCACGGCCTCGCCGCAAAGCTCGAGGGCGGCTCGATCGTAATTCGCACCGTCTCGCAGGACTCGCGCCTGGTCATCGAAATCGAAGACAACGGCATGGGCATCCCCGGCGAGCGCCTCTCGCAGGTCTATCAGGAAGGAATCGGCATCAGCAACGTTCAGGAACGCCTCCGTGTTCTCTACGGCGGCGATTTCCGGATGGACATCTTGAGCCGCGAGGGCGAAGGAACGCGCATCCGCATCGAGATGCCGGAATTGGTCACGCTCCTGCCGGGCTCGGAGTAGTTTTCGCGGCGAGACAAGAATCGGCTGGGAAAAACCGGCGGGATCTTGAGATCGGCCGCCCCGCTATTCGTACCGCAGCGCCTGGAGAGGGTCCACGCGCGTCGCACGGCGCGCCGGAACCAGCGACGCCAGAGCCGCTACCGCCATCAAAAGCACCGCGACGCTGACGTACGTCACCGGATCCCAAATCTGCACGCCGAACAGTTCACCCCGTAGCATCCGCATTACGCCGATTGCCGCGAGTCCTCCCGCCAGCAGACCCCAAAGCGCGAGGGACAATCCCTCATTCAGCACCATGCGCAACACGTCCGCCGGCTGCGCACCGAGCGCCATGCGCACGCCGATCTCCTGCGAGCGCTGGCTGACGTTGAACGCCATCACACCGTAGAGTCCCACGGCCGCAAGCCCCACCGCGATTCCCGCAAAGAGGGCCAGCAGGAGAACCTCGAAGTGCCGCATTCCAACCGCTTCATCCAGATAATCGTCCATCGTCTCGATCTCGAAGACCGGCTGCTCCGGATCTACGCGCTGGATCGCCGCCACGACTTGCGGCGCCGCGGGCAACGCGTCGTTCCGAGTGCGGACGACGAGGTTCAACAGCGGGGACGGATCCTGCAACACCGGCAAATACACGACGGGGATTTTCGGGTCGCCCCATTGCCATTCTCGAATGTCTCCCGCGATGCCCACGATGGTGAGGGCGTCCGTCCGAAAACTCGGCCGCCACGGCTGGTAACCCTCGGGGATTTGCAGAGTGATTCGTTGTCCGATCGGGTCGCGTCCCGCGAAATAGGATTCAACCGCAGTGCGGCTCAGGATGGCGACGCCCGTGCCGTTCGCGTCGTCCGACGCCGAGAATTCGCGCCCGCGGTCCAGCGGGATGCCCATAGTGTAAAAGTAACCGGGCGAAACCACGGCGTAGTCCGCGTAAGGCGCCGAGTGACCGTCCCGCGCGGCATGCCCTTCGATGGCAAATCTCAACAGGCCCGCCCATCCGCTGAGCGGCAAGAAATCGGTTGTGCCGGCCGACACGACGCCGGGCGATGCTTCCACCTGCTCTTGCACTTCCCGGCCGAACTGCTCCATGCGCGCGGAATCCGAGTACTTGTTCTGAGGGAGCCAGAGTTGCATCGTCAGCACGTGGTCCGGCCGGAAACCGGGACTCGTATCCAGCAGCCTCAGAAAACTTCGCAGCAGGAGTCCCGTTCCCGCGAGCAGAACCAGCGATACGCTCACCTCCAGGACGACGACAGTATTGTGGAATCTGCGCGCGCGAACACCCGTCGCGGCCGACCGGCCGCCTTCCTTCAGCGGCCCGCTCAAATTCCGCCGCAGGATGCTGATGGCCGGCGCGATGCTGAAAAGCACGCCCGTCCCCACGCAAATCGCCAGCGTGAACGCGAGCGCGCGCAGATCGAGGCTTGCCGATTGCAGCCGCGGGATTTGGAACAGCCCCGCGGCCTTGCCGGTGTGCCGTAGCGCGGTAAGCCCAAGCTCGGCGATCCAAACGCCCGCGAATCCGCCCAGGAACGCGAGCAGCAAGCTTTCCGTCAGCAACTGTCGCAGGATCGGCCAGGCACCCGCGCCCATCGCGCGGCGAATCGCGATTTCCTTCTCGCGGGCCGCGGCCTTCGCCAGCAGCAAGCTTGCGACATTGGCGCAAGCGATCAGCAGGACGAGTCCGACCGCGCCTTGCAACAGCAGCAGTTGCGGCCGGGCGGTTTGCACCGCATCATCCAGAATTCGCACGACGTGAATTCCCATGTCCGCATTCGTATCCGGATACTCACGCCGCAATCTCGCGAAAATGCCTTCCATCTCCGCCTGCGCCTGTGCGAGCGTGACACCGTCACGCAGCCGCCCGTACACGATCAGCGAGTCCACCTGGCGCGTCGCTTGATCGCGCGACAGAGACATCGGCATCCACAGGTCGTACTCGCGCGCCGTGCCGTAAACGTGGTCGTATCGTGCGGGCAGAATTCCGATGACTGTGTACGGCTTGCCGTCTATGAGGATGCTTCGCCCCACCAGCGCCGGATCTCCTCCATAGCGCCGCTGCCACAAGCCGTGCGTGAGGACTACAACTTGGTCGCGTCCCGGCTGGGCTTCCTCCGGCAGAAAAGTGCGGCCGAGCTCCGCCTGCACGCCCAGCAGTTGAAAATAGTTCCCCGAAGTGTGGACGCCCCACACTTGTTCGGGAGCGGCGGCGCCCGTCAAGGTGCTGAACCACGTTTGCCACGCGGAGAGTTGGATGAACGCGTGGCTTTGCTCCTGCCAGTCCAAGAACTCCGCGGGCGAAGCGATCTGCCGGTCGGCGCCGCGAGTGAGATCTGTCTTCCAAACGAAACAAATCTGTTCGGAATGGGGAAAGGGGAAGGGCCGCAACAACACCGCGTCCAATACGCTGAAGACCGCCGCATTCGCGCCGATCCCCAGGGCCAGCGTGGCGACGGCGATCAGGCTCACGCCGCGATACTTGACCAGCATCCGCGCCGCGAAGCGCAGATCCCGCCACAGCGTTTCCAGCAAAGGGGTCCCCCGAGCGTCGAGTTAGTTTACAGTAAATTCGGAACCAACGCGCCAGGAAAGTGGGTGCGTCCCGGATTGCTTTACGATCGGGAAAGATTCTCGCGCGGCTCACTCGCGGCCGAAGCCTGCGTGCTCTTCCGCGGGAGGGATCTCTCGGTTGTGGATTGCGAGGTGACCGACTCGGCCGGGCGTATGGTCGCCGCGGCGCTGATGACTTTGCCCATTCCGTGCCGGAAGCCGCTGGCAGCGCGCGGGAAGCTTAAACTTCAGTCCGGGCTTCCCGCCGCGATTACCCGAAGGACGAGCAATCCCTCACTGGCCGTTGACGCCGCCCTGGGCATTCTCTTCCCCTTCTTTGTAAACGTACTTCAGGACCTGCTTGTAGATCAGGAGGTTCGGGCTGCCGTCCCGGGTGAGCTTGATGCAATCCCGGTCGTACCACTCGATGACGCCGTGCAAGACTTCTCCGTCCGTCAGCACGACCACCATCGGCGTGCGCGATTGCATCTGCTTCACCCAATAGAAATTTTCTGCTGCGGTCTGGTCCGGAGGCGCAGGCTTCTTGTGGGGCTGCGGCCCGTTGTGCTGTGAGCGCATCGGCGGTTGTTCCTTGACCTCAGTGAGACTGGGACGAAATAGTTTGCGATTCACCATGACGACTCCTTCAAGCCCGCTGTAGAACTGCAAATTGGATTGAGACCTGACGGTTCTGCATTTGAGACGCACGACAGCCCGGGCCGGTTACGAGATTTTATTCGTGTAGCTGGCCCAAGTCGGCCGCACGCCCGGCCAGCGACGTTGCCACCGCATCCAGTCCCAATTGACGGTTCACATTGCGCCGCAAGCGCCCGTGCAACCGGTCAATTCCCTCAATCGCAATCGTGACCCAGACTGAATCCACTTTTTTGCTCAGCGCTTCCAGTCGCTTGCGAAGGGCGGGATTTCGCAGTTGCTGTTCCGACGGGACCCAGGTCAATTCGAGTAGATCGCTTAAGAGACTATAAAACACATCCAGCACCCGTTCAAAGGGGATTTCGCGCTGTTTGGCGAGTTGATTGGTCCGGCCAAACAGCTCGCTGAAAGAGCCCGCAGCGGCGGCATTCTCCAGGATGGCCAACGCGCCGTTCCGCAGCGCCGCGGCGGCGTCGAGATCCAGTTCCATGGCGACGCCGGGGCTTCCCTCGCCGAGTTCTGCGGCCAGCTGGCGCCGTGCGGAATCAAGCCCCGTGTGCCGGCGCAGCACTCGATCCACAAGTTCCGCTTCGAGCGACGCAAGGGTGAACTGAATGCAGCGCGAACGAATCGTCGGCAGCAGCGCAAAGGGATTTGGCGCAAGCAGGATCAGTGTTGCGCTCTCCGGCGGCTCTTCCAGAACTTTCAGGAAGATATTGGAATAGTCCGGGCGCATCGTATCCGCGCCGTCCAGAATGAACACGCGCCGCCGCGCCGTTGGCCGGAAATAGGCCGCCCTTTGAATGGCCCGAAGCTGCCCCACATGCAGGACCGGGCGCACTACGGGGCTCTTCCACCGGATCGGGTCGGGCACGAACACCCAGACGTTGGGATGCGTCTGCAGAATCAGTGGGATTCGCTCGACCGTGGCGGCGTCGGCGCTTTCGCCGCGTTCCGCCAGACCCTTCTCGATCAGCGGAAGCGGATCGGCAAGCTGAGCGATTCGCTTGCAGGGACCGCACTCGCCGCAGAAATTGTCTTTCAAACGTTCGCAGTTCGCCGCCTGCGCGAACATCCGCGCGAGCGTGTACTTGCCGATTCCTCTCGGTCCGGTAAAGAGCAACGCGTGCGGCACGCGTCCTGCGGCGAGCATGCCGCGGAGGGCGGAAACGATGCGCGCATTGCCTAGAAACGCGTCAAATCCCGCGGGTGCCGCTGCCCGGGACGAAGGCTTCTCTTCGCGGCCGCGGCTGGAGCTCACCGCCGCTCCTGCACCATCGGAAGAAGCGCCTGGATCGCGGCGATCACTTCGAGATGAATTTCATCCGGCGGGCGCAACGAATTTTTCGCGTCGTCCCAACACTCGATCGTCCGCCAATTGGCCTCGGTCGCGAGACGATCGTAGACCAGCGCCGCTTGTTCGAGGTGCCGCAGATCGGACTCCTGCAAATCCCGCTTCCGGTTCGTATACTTCCGCGCGACTTTCCGCCCGACCATTCGCTGCGCTTCCACCGCGGGCACGCGCAAGTAGAGCGCCAGATCTTCGGCCGGTAAACCGTAGATCCCGTATTCCAGCCGCTTCAGCCAGGATGAGAATTCCTCCCGCCGCTGCGGCCCCACCCGCGCCGTCTGGTGCGCAAGATTGGATGCGATGTAGCGGTCGGCAAGAATCGTCCGGCCGCGCGCCAGCGCATCTTCCAATTCGCGCTTCGACTCAAACCGGTCTCCGGCAAACAGCAGCGCCGAGAAATGCGGGTCCACAGCCTCCAGCGAGCCGAACTCTCCGTTCAGGTAGCAGGCCACGAGCTGGCCAAAGGACGAGTCGTAACGAGGGAAACTGAATCGCGTGTACGGAATCCCGCGGGCGTCAAACGCCTTGGAGAGCAGTTCGATCTGGGTATGCTTTCCCGAACCGTCGATTCCTTCAATTGCGATGAGTTTTCCGTTGGAAGCCATGCTGTTTCAACCAGTCTAGCGAGCCTCGCGCCGCGCCGCAACCCCTGCGCCGAGCCCCCGCTTGCCGCGGGGCAGCCCGCCCCGTTCAGAGTTTGCGGCGGGCCTGTTACAATCCGCAAAATGGCGCGTGAACATTCCATCCTCGCCGGGAATCTATCCCTCATCCGCGAGCGCATCGAGCGGGCCGCTGCGCGTTCGGGACGCGCCGCCGGAGAAATTACGATCGTCGCCGTGTCCAAGACGTTTCCAGCCGAATACATCCAGGAGGCGTACGCCGCGGGAATCAGGCACTTCGGCGAGAATCGCGTCCAGGAGTGGGAGTCAAAGCAGGCCCGCGTCGTGCAACTTGATGCCGTCTGGCACCTCGTGGGCCATTTGCAAAGCAACAAGGCCGCGCGCGCGGCGAAACTTTTTCACACGGTGGACTCGCTCGACAGTCTGGATCTGGCGCGGCGGCTCGATCGCGGCGTCGCTGGCGCTTCCGGGCAAACTCCGGCGGCACGGCTGCGCGTCCTGATCGAGGTCCGTCTGGACCCCACGCCGTCAAAATCCGGCGTGAGTGACGCGGGACTCCCCGCGCTCGTGGATGGCGTTCTGGCATTGCCGCATCTCGATCTGCAAGGCCTCATGGGAGTGCCGCCGCCGTTCGGGGATCCGGAACGCGCGCGGCCTATCTTCCGCCGGTTGCGCGCGCTGCGCGATGCTGCCGCCATGCGCACCGGCTTGCCTTTGCCCATTCTCTCCATGGGGATGTCCCACGACTTCGAAGTTGCCGTGGAAGAAGGAGCAACCGAAGTCCGCATCGGCTCGGCCCTATTCGGCGCGCGCAAGACCGAAATCGCCTGAATTGTTCGGGGGTAGAAAGTCTTCTTGCGCGTCCCTTTACTGCGGTTTCTGAACGATGTACCGCGTGATGTACAGCCGCAGCAAGTCGCCATGAGCGTCCCGGTAAGCGCGGTAGTCTTGCGCGATTCCCTCATCGGGAGCCGATATCAGCACATAGGACTCGATCAGCCCATCCTCCCTAAGCTTCAGCAAAACGGAAAGGTGCGGCTCCAGGCTTTTGATCTTGCTTTCTTTCAAGCGCTCGGAAACGACGTCGGCCAAGCGGGAAAGCGCGTCGGTCTCTTCTGCCAGGCTGTGCCTGTATGCGGTCGCATTGGGAAACTGCTTCGCAAACTTTTCCTTTTTCCAGAGCGCGCGCGTTGCGTCATAAACAATCCAACTGTCAGTCCCGTCCGTCTTGCCGAGGGCGCTTGGATCGAGCGTAATGTTCGTGGCGTCTCCACTCTGGGTCACGCTGTTCGGCGAGAGAATGCGCGGCATAGCCAATTTCAATTTCATCAGCCGCGCGTAGTTCACTAGTCCCGACCAGGAGGTCGCCTCATACGGGTCCGCGACAATTCCATCCAGGTATTTCGTCAGCGCCTGATTTACGTCCCCGCTTTGCAGCAATGCGTCGCCCCAATACCGGTAAGCGGTCTCGATGTTCGGATTGATCGCGACCGCCTGCCCGTACCAATTTCCCGCGGCAGCCATGTCCTTGCGTCTGAGGTTGACGTTGCCGATGTACAACGCCGCATAGTACTGCTTCGGATCAAGCAGCAACGCGCTCCGGTACGCCGACTCGGCCGCATCGAGATCCCCTCGCGCAAACGCGGCCTCAGCTTCCTGCATCGCCGCATCCACATCAGCTCGATCGGAAAACGGCGGCTCGCTGCCGTCCTCTCGCAACAAGCTCAGAGCCACGCGAACGATTTGCGAATCATCGCCGAGTCTCTGCGCTTCCAACATTTCTTGGCGAGCGCGAATCCAAGTCTGGCGGCGCTCCTCGCCCTTGGGCAGCGTCGCGGCCTTCGCCGCCAGACAGCTACCCAGCCCCTCGTGCAGCACCGCATCGTTCGGATTCCGCGTGACCAACTCTTCAAACAGCGGAAGCGCTTGCAGGTACTCCGCCTTCTTGTATAAATCGAGCGCCGTCGCCCTCTCGTCCGGCTGCGCGGGCTGCGCAGGCGAGACTGGCGGGGCTGCTCCCTGATCTTGCCGCGCCTGGATAAGCTGGGGAACCACAAGCAAGCAGAGCAGCGCCGAAGCCGCGGCGACCAATCGCGGCCCAGTTCCGATTCTCGTTCTCCGAATCATGGCCGACCTCCAAGACGAGTGCTTACCCCTAACCTGCTAGGACACTGTGAACCGCTATCAGGTTGCCACGTCTCTTGTTCCACATCGTACACCCTTTCCCCGAATGTAAACGCCTTCGCGATTGGCACCGGCGCTCCGCCGCGGCGGCGTCTTTGGGGATTTGGTTCCCGTTGACAACGATTTACTCGGCGGGTAACATGCCGCCCAATTATGGCTAATACTGTGGAAAGCGAGAGCGGCTGGAGCGGACTGATGATTGATTTGGTCCGCAACTTTTTGCTGCTCCGCGACATCTTCGGCTACCTGCTGCCCGGGATTGTCTTCCTGCTGCTGGGAATGCTGACCGGACGATTCCTGATTCCCGACTGGCTGGCCATTCTCGATCTTTCATTCTGGCAACGCGTGTTCGTCTTCCTCATTATGGCGCTGGTCGCCGGGCACGTCCTGGTGGCGATCTCCTACCTCCCGGCTAATCTCAAACAGCTGGGGGAGGCAAGAAAGAACTCGCGGAGAGTCCTACCGAACTCTCCGGTTACGAGATCGAAGGCCGCGCAAGATTCCCCGGTCTTTTCCTGGAATACGATCGGCGCACGACGCAGTCTATTATGGTGTCGGGCCTCGCGATCGCGTTCCTACTGACGGCGTTGATGGTCTATTGGCCGGGATTGCGTTTGCGCTACGTCGTACTGGCCGCCGGTGCAATCATGTTCTTAAACATGTATACGAGCAGAAGGCACTTGGCCCGCGTGCACGCCGCGCTCCTCTCCACTATCGAAAAGTTCGAGAAACAGCCGGGCGGGTCGAAGACTCCTCCAGCCGGCTCCTGACTTGCGCTTCGAAAAGAGAACCCCCACCGTTACGCCGCAATCGGATCTGGAGATTCGCGAGCAGGGCGGAGTTGTCAGCTTCGTCGTGCGCGTGCAGCCTCGAGCGAGCCGAGAAGAAATCGGCGGCGTGCACGACGGCGCGCTCAAGATTCGTTTGACGGCGCCGCCGGTGGAAAATCGCGCGAATGAAGCGTTGAGACGCCTCCTGGCCTCGCGTTTGAAAGTGCCCCTATCGGCTGTTAGAATTGCGGCCGGCGAACGCAACCGGACCAAGCGCGTCGAAATCGCCGGCGCGAAGGCGGATGCGATTCGGGCGCTCGCCTGATTGCCCCCGCGGGGGCTGCGGAAAACTCGTTCGCGCACCGGAACAGCAAACTCAAGCGACCATGCCCGACATCGGCGCCATCCAAAAAGCGCTCCGCGCGCAAAATCTCGACGCCTGGCTCTTCTACGATTTTCATCACCGCGACCCGATTGCCGCGAGCATCCTGGGCCTCAGCGGCGGGATGGGCACGCGGCGCTGGTTCTACCTGATTCCCGCGCGCGGGACGCCGAAAAAACTCGTTCACCGGGTGGAATCGCGCGCGCTGGAAGACCTGCCCGGCAAGCAACTTCTGTACTCGCAGCTCGACGAGCTGTACGAGAACCTCCCGCGCCTGATCGGCCGCGCGCGGCGCGTGGCCATGCAGTACTCGCCGAAGAACGCGATCCCCTATGTCTCAATGGTGGATGCGGGCACGATCGAGCTGGTGCGGAGCGTCGGCTGCGTCGTGATCAGCTCGGCGGACCTTGTGCAGGAATTCGAGGCGACCTGGTCCGCGGAGCAATACCGGACTCATCAGGCCGCAGGCCGCGTGGTGGATCGCGTCACGCAAGAGGCGTTCGTGCACGCCGCGGCAACGGTGCGCGCGGGCAAGACGATCACCGAATTCGAGTTGCAGCAATGGATGATGGCGCAACTGCAGGCGGGCGGCGTGACAACCGCGGACCCGCCGATCGTCGCCATCGGCGCGCACTCAGGCGATCCGCACTACGAACCCACCGCCGCGAAATCGGCGCCGATCCGCGAGGGCGAGTTGCTGCTGCTCGACGTGTGGGGCAAGCTGCAGGCGCCGCGCAGCGTCTACTACGACATCACGTGGGTCGGCTATCTCGGCGCGACGGTGCCGCCGAAATACGCGAAGGTGTTCGCCGTAGTGCAGGAGGCGCGCGATCGCGCGGTCGCATTCGTGCAGAGCGCCGTCAAGGCGGGCCGGCCGATTCAAGGTTGGCAAGTGGACGGCGCAGCGCGCGAGGTGATTCGCGAGGCGGGCTACGGAGAATACTTCGTGCACCGGCTCGGACACAACATCGGCCAGGAAATACACGGCACCGGAGCGAACATGGACGGATTCGAGACGCGTGACGTCAGGCGCGTTCTGCCGCATACTTGCTTTTCCGTCGAACCGGGAATCTATTTGCCCGAGTTCGGCATCCGAAGCGAAGTGAACGTTTTTGTAGACGAGGGCGAAGCGCGCGTCACGGGGCCGATGCAAACGGCGATCTTGCCGCTGCTGGCATGACGGCACCGGCGCAAAATCAAATGAGCGAAGAAAAAAAACAAGTAACGACAATGGCCGACACGGGGCGCGGAGTCGCGGCGGCCGCCGCCGGTTGGATCGTGCCGGGACTCGGGCACGCCATTCTGAAGCGCTGGGGATCGGCCGCCGTGTATTTTCTTTCCGTCAGCCTGCTCGCGATTCTCGGGATGGCGATGCGCGGCAACGTCTTCCCTTTCTCGAGCGCGGACCCGTTCGACCGGCTGGGATTTCTCGCCGACCTGGGAACCGGGGTGTTCTACTTTCTCTCAAAGACGTTCGAGGCCGCCGGCCCCGACGTTTCGCACGCGGCTGGCGTATACGGCACGATGCTGATCGCCACCGCCGGCGTGCTGAATATGCTGTTCATTCTCGAGGCGTTCGACATCGGACGCAAAACCAAGCCGTGAGCGCCGCGCACGAAAGGAATCGCTGAGGATTCGATGCTGAACCATTTCCAGACCTTGCTGCTTTTCGCGTTCATTGCGTCGCTGGCGTTCGCGTTTCTCTCCAAAAGAAAGCTGGGAGAGCGCCTCAAGTACACCATTTGGGCGTTCCTCGCGTTTGTCCTCATCGCCATCGCCATCGGATGGCTGATGTATCCCTTCACGCGCTAGGCCCGGGAAATTCTTTCCTGTTGGGAAGGATGAGAAATCGAGTCCTGGCGGCGTTTGACCGTGCTGGGAGGGGATGCTAGATTCGATGTAATGCTTTAGGCCTGCTCACCGCAGGCCGTGTTCTGGGCTCGCCGCGGGGCGGGCTGAACGAGCCGAGGTAGCTCAGCTGGTAGAGCAGCCGATTCGTAATCGGCAGGTCGCCGGTTCAATTCCGGCCCTCGGCTCCAACGATTCCATCGAAGCCCGGAAACTCCCTGAAATTCGCAGAAAGCACGAAGGGCGCCTCTGAGAGCCGGGCGACAGGGGCCGGCTCTGCGCGCTTAAGCAAGTTGCGCCAGAGGTACTGCGGGCTAGCGCTGAATATCAGGCTTGTTTCGGCCCGCATGCTGTACCACGCTCCTTGGACCATCTCGTTTTGGAGTTGCTCGGGCGACCACTGGGACCGCCCCATAAACAGCCGCAAATCCGGCGTTTCTTGGGGATTCGTCAAAAGTTGTTTGATGACATCGGGATCAAAGCTCGCGTAAACGTCGCCAAACAACTGCACCGCGTTCTTGGGGGCCTTGCTCGAGCGAAAAACTACGCTGGGAACACGCGGTTCCACAGGCCCGCCGAAGTACACTGTCTCGGAGCGATCCTTCAGCGCCTTGTCATCGGGGAAGATTTCGCTCAGCGCAAGCCGGGCAGGTCTGTTGACGATGAGGCCGACGACCACACCTTCTCTTGCTCCCACGGAGGACGGAAACATCAGCACCACGGACTCTTTGAAGATAAGGTTCCCTAGCTCAGGACGGGCGACCAGAAAGACGGTTTTGTCCTCGCCGTCCCCTTCGTTGGGTTTGTCTTGTGCTCCGCGCACAGGCGCCTCATTGAGAAGAAGCGAAAGGCAGAAGCCAAGAGCCGTACACGATCTGAACCGGAATCTCAATTTGGGCCTCTATCTCGCGCATCGTATGCTTCTCTTGCCCCCGACACAACGAAATTGCCGCCACAGCTGGGCCCGGTGAAATCAGCAGAGTCCGGGCCTCATTCCCAATCCCCGCTAGATCGTTAGGCGCAAGCAGAGAAAAGACGTTGAGAACCAATAACATGAGATTCTTCGAATCATCCGCAGGTCACCAGTTCAATTCCGGCCCTCGGCTCCAACAAATCCCCGATAAGAGACATTAGGTGGCTTACTGGCGAGACCGCTACCCCGAGAGCAAATTCTAATCGTCAACTCGGAAGAAGCGCCGCCAGACCACTTGGTCCCCGAGCGTGACATCGACTCGATAGAACCCGGACGGGAGCGCCGAGATGCCGAATTGCCAGAAGTTGGATTGCATGCCGCCAACGTGAATATCCACTTTCGCAGGACTTGGGAGAGTCACCGCATGGTTATCGACATCGTAGAGAATCGCGTTCGCCAAACCTTTGAACTTTTCCTGAGTATTCCATCCGACGTACGCATAGACTCTTGAGTCCGCATGGGAGAAGTGGTCTACCCAATTCGCGGGGAAATGGAATCCACCGGTCTTCTCCAAGGACCTCGTCAATGTACCGTACATCACTCGGTCCGGCGCGGCGACTGGAGGGATCATCTGGCCGACTTGAATCAGGTGGTCGAATGTCACGGGAACTTCGCTCGTGACGTTGGCAGGTAGAAACGTGATCGGGATGGCCATGCCGTACCTCGGGACGTTCCGAACTACCGCCCGCGTCCGGGCCCGCAGCCAGAAGGGACGAGTGCAGAAGGTCCGTGCCCGGGACCAGACTGCCCCCCACCATTCCGATCACATCTCCGAATCCATCGAAGACGGGACCGCCGACGGCGGCGTCCGACGGATTCGACGTAATGTTCAGGCGCTCGCCCGCTCGTGGATATGAGGTATTTCCCACGACGGACGCATCAGCAATGATACGCCCGGAACCCGTCGCCAAATCGAGATAAGACGCCACCGTACCGACCGGCCAGGACTGTGCCTTCGAGCGCGTCAGCCCTGGCGCCTTGGGCGGGTCCGACTGCAGGATGGCCCAATCCTGCCAGCGGCTCCACGAGACCACCTGCGTCGTTTCAAAGAAGTGGCCGTCGGGGAGTGTCACGCGCACCGACTTTGCGCCGTCGATGTTATGAAACGCCGTGAAGAGCCGCCCGTCATCCAAATAGAATCCCGACCCGCGCGCCACCCTCTTTCCGCTGGCGTCGTACATGTCCACAAAGACCGTCGCCGAAAGCGCCTTCTTGTATAGTGCATCTGGCGAAAGCGGCTGCCGCTCTGGGGCCGGCTGTGCGGGGGGCGGCGCTCCGGGTTCGGTGACCAATTGGAAGGGGAAGCTGCCCGCGTCCTCACCGTCGATCCGCGCCTGAAGGGTCCAAATCCCGACGGGCTCGGAACCGCTTAGCAACATGGTCCAGAAGCCGGCAAACTGCTTGCCGGTCGCGGTGTACTGAAAATCCGAGACCATGACCACGTTGCCTTCAGGGTTCTTCCAAAGGCCCTCGAACTTGTGCGGACCAATTGGCCCTTCCCATTCGAAGTACACAATAACCTTGTGGTCTTGACCGAGGTGGAACACAGTTTGCGGATTTTCAATGATGAGTTTGTCGCCACTCTGCATGCCGGATGTGCCCGCCATCGAACGCAGGACGCTAAATTTCGGTCCAGTCGGAGCAAGGCCGCCGGCTGCCTGTTGCGGGGCTTGCTGGGTCGGCGGCGACTGCGAATGCAGCGCGCATGGAAGCAGAGCGAATACGGCGAGAATGCAGAGAAAATTGCGAGACAGCAATTCAACGGTTCGTGAATGCGTATTCATACTGAATAATGACCGCATTCTAAACGAAGTTGGTTGCGGGTTCCAGCGTTCGGGAGGGGGCTGAACGAGCCTGCGAACGAGGCCTCCGCCGCATTGCGCATCCACGCACTTAGTCACTCGGGGTCTAGCCTTAACCCGAGAACACCACGGAAGTCTTCGAAGCAGAGCGGGCAAACCCATTGCAATGTAAATCCGTCCACTGCCGGCTGCGGAATAACGCGCTTCCCTTCCTTGCGGGCTTGAATGATGAACTCCGATTCCGGCGTCGATACGTAAGGTTTGGCGGTCACGTAGCCTTCGTGAAGAATGTCCGGACCATCAAATTCAGCGAATTTCGCCCAGCATCCGTTGCAGTGATCGTGGTCCCAATCGCTGGTTGGCGCTTTGTACTTGGCGTAGCGGAACGTTGCCCCCCGTAAACGTTTCAGTCTGTCGTATCGCCAATCTGCGGTTGGGTTCGTTGTGTCCAATCCATGCTCCTGCAGGGGGCACGGGCCGTACCACCCTTGTACCACCGGCATCAATCATTACAAGACCTAGCCAAACATTTTTCAGCTAAATACCTGATTTTTCAAGGTGGGCAATGTTGGTCTCTGGCTCGGCTTGAACTTCCCACACTGACGCTTCTTGTTACATTTCTAGAGGGAAAAGGCCAATCTGCACGCCTGCGGTTGCGAAGGGATAACGGGGCAGAGACATTTCGGCACGAAGTTCGTGCGCAACCCAGCCTTATACCTTTTCTGCTTTTTCGTAGACGACGAGGGGGCCTTCGCCCTGCAAATCGCTCGGGTGGTAGCGCGGAATGGGCAACTCGAACTGCTTGAACTCGACCGGCGCTGTCTTCTTATCCACGAGGCCGACCGCGACAGCCACGCCCCAGATAATCGCTTCCGGCCGCGGCGGGCAGCCGGGGATGTAGAAGTTCACGGGGATGATTTTCTCGATCGGCCCGATCACCGAATAGGTGTCGAACCAAACTCCGCCGCCGCACGCGCACGAACCGATGGCGAAAACGAGCTTTGGCGCGGGCATGGCCTCGTACGCCCGCTTCAACGCCGTTGCCGTCGAGCGCATGGCGGGCCCTTGGCAAAGCATCACGTCCGCGTGGCGCGGCGACCCGACCAGCTTGATGCCGAAGCGCTCCGCGTCGTAGTACGGCGTCAGAACGTTCAGCACCTCGATGTCGCAACCGTTGCAGCCGCCGCTATTCGCGTGGTAGACCCAGAGCGAGCGGCCGAACATCTTCTGGCAGAGCGTCTTCAGCATAGTCGACTCAATCCAACTCAATCTCGATATCGTCCACGACCTTTTCTTTCTCCAAGAACGCTTGCGAGCGAAAGACCCAGCGGTCATTCTTCGGATCGTCGAAGCGATAGCCCTTCATCTTCAACTGTTCGAGCGCGGACGGCTCCGTGAAGCAGCGGCCGCAGCGCTGGCAGGTGCTCATGAAGATTTCGATGCGCTGCCGGTTGTCGCCAATCGCATTCGTGGCGCTCTCGAACTCCGTGCTCATGGTGATGGCTTTTTCGGGACACACGTCGGCGCACCGGCCGCAGTAGGTGCAGCGCCGGCCAAGATATTCAAGAACGCGAATCTCCTGTGGAGACGTCGTAGATGAGTATCTCGCGCGCCGGACAATTATTGGCGCAGCCCGCGCACCCGATGCACTTGCGCGCGTCAAAGATCGGCCGCCCGCGGAAACCCTCCGGCACCGGCTTTGCAGCGGCCGGATACGGGAGCGTTACCCGCCCCGCCGACAGGCAGATGACCGTCTCTTTCAGTTTGCTCAAGACAGAAATGGCCGCACCTCGTTAATGTCCATAGCTCGCCAGAACCAGCGCCACCAACGCCACCGCCAGCAATCCGGCGAAAAAGCGGATGGCTTGATCGATGCGGTAGCGCGCATGCGTCGCCGCCACCACAGTGACCAGCAAGACGAGCGCCGACACCTTCACCCAGAACAACAGCCAGCCCAGCGGAAACGCCAGGCCCGAACCCCACGGCACGAACAGGGCTACAAACAGCCCGCTGTAAACGATCAACTTTGTCATGAACGCGTACTTGAACAGCGCCAGTTTCGGCCCGGAATACTCCATGAGCGGGCCTTCCATCAGCTCGGTCTCCGCTTCCGAGATATCGAAGGGCACGCGCTGCACCAACGCCTGAAACGACAACAAAATCACGCCGAGCATGATGCAGCCCTGACCACGGAAATCCGCCGGTGCATACACGGATCCGTGCAGCACCGTGTCCAGCCGGAAGGATTGCGCGTGCATCGCGCCGACGACGACGGCGATCGCAAACAGCGGCTCGAGCACGATCATGCTCATCATCTCGCGGCTGATTCCGACCAGCGAATACGTCGAGCCCGCCGCCAGCCCTGCCAGCAGCGTGCAAATCCCGCAAAGCGTCAGCAAGTAGATCAGCAGAATTCCGTCGCCGACGCCGTTCAGCGGCGCTCCGAACCCCATCGGCACGAGGCACGCCACCGTCAGCACCGCGGCCAGCGACAAATACGCAGCGAAACGCTGCATGGACGGCGTCTCGCCCGACTCGATGTCCTCCTTGCCCAGCAGCTTCAACAGGTCAAAATACGGCTGCCGGATGGGCGGTCCCTGGCGCGATTGGATGCGCGCCGTGACCTTGCGCAGGATGCCTTGGAACAACGGCGCCACGAGCAGCACGAGTCCCACATTCAGCATGACGCCCACAATCGCCCAGATCAGAGGAAGCTTCATGTCCGGTCCTAATCCTTCTTTGTCCGCGTCACTTTCAACAACTCCTGCTGCGACCAGACCTTGCACGGTCCCGGAGCGCAGGTCAATCGTCTCCAGCCGGTCGGTGCAGGAGAAACACGGGTCGATGCTGCCCAGGGAAATCGTCATGTCCGCGATCTGCTGATCCTTGATCATCGCCGGCACCGCTTGCAGATTCTGATACGTCGGCGCGCGCACCCGCCAGCGGCGGGGACGATTGTTCTCGCCGGTAATCACGAAGTGATGGCTCTCGCCGCGCGGCGCTTCGATCGAAGACAATCCCATGCGCCCCGACAGGCAGCTCGTCCTTGAATCTGCAGTTGGATCGGACCCGTCTTCCATCTTCTCCAGGCATTGGCGGATGATCCGGATCGACTCGAACACTTCCTGACTCCGCACGAGCACGCGCGACCACACGTCGCCGCCGCGTTCGGTGATCACGTCGAACTCCACGCGATCGTACGCCGCATAGGGATGGTCCCGGCGGCAATCGATGTCCGCGCCCGCCGCCCGCGCCACGGGTCCGAGCAAGCGCCATATTCTTGACCACTGTCAAATCCGCAACGCCCACTCCGCTCGTGCGTTTCTGGATGTTCTTGTCCTTGCTCACGGCATCCACGACCGGCCGCCATTCGGCTTCGAGCTTGTCGAGCACTTGCCGCAGCTCGATTTGTCAATTCGGGGCGTAATATCCCAGCGCACGCCGCCGACCACGACAGAGAGCGTACGTCTTGCGGTTGCCGGTGATTTTCTCCGCGATCCACATGATCGGCTCGCGGATCCGGAAGCTCTGCATGAAAAGCGTGTCGAAACCGAGGATGTGGCATGCCAACCCGGTCCACAAAAGGTGGCTGTGCAACCGCTCGATTTCGAGCATGATCGTGCGGATGTACTCCGCGCGCGGGGGCGGCTTCAGCGGCACCGCATCTTCGACGGCCTGCGCGTAGGCCACGCTATGCACGCAACCGCAGATGCCGCAGATCCGCTCCGCCAACATGGGGATGTCGTTGTAGCCGAGCACGGACTCCGCGAGCTTTTCGATGCCGCGATGCGCCATGAACCCACGGTATTCGCACCCGCGCACCATTTCGCCCTCGACGTACATGCGAAAATGCGCCGGCTCGTCGAGCGTCGGATGGAACGGGCCAAACGGCACGACCGTGCAGCCCTCGGGAGGCTCGTCGAAAGTGAATTCGCGCGTGTCGTCGAAACTTTCCGGAACGTGATTCCAGGGCACGTCTTTGCGGAGCGGATGCACGCCCTCCGGCCAGCCATCGGGCAGCACCAGGCGCTTCAGGTAACGGTGCCCCACCGGCTCGATCCCGACGAGGTCGCGCATTTCGCGCTCGGCCCAACTCGCCGCGGGCACGACTTCGGAAATGCTGTCTATTCTCGGCGAGGCCGCAGGCAGGTACACCAAAATGCTGCAAAGCACATGATCCCGATCGAATGCGAAATCGTGCGCCACCAGGAATTTCCCTGAATACGGCCGGTCATCCGCGCCAATCGTGATCACATAGCGCGCGTCGAGATCGCGAAAGACGTACTGACAGACGACTTTCACGGCCGACGGCTCCGACAACGACAAACAGGCGATTCTCGGCCGGTAAATCCGCCCGCAAGATTGCCGGGCCGAACTTCTCTTTCAATTGATCGAGTCTCTCGCGGGCAATCATCTCAGCGTTCTTTCCAGGCCGGGGATCCTCCGGCCTGCGGGCGAGGCGCTCCACCGAGCCATCGGAAATACCGTTTGATCTCGCCGTAGAAATTATGAGCCACGTAGCGATGGCAATCCGCTTCGCGCACGTAGCCGCACAGCCAGGGTTGCGCCGCGCGCCGCGTGGCGGCGCCCGCTTTGGATATCGCGTAGGCCAGGAGGAACGTCACGCCCAGCACCGCGGCAAACCCAAGTGGCGCAAACCGCGCCGCGCCGTTGAAAACTCCAATCCCGCGGATGGGATCGCTGCTCATCGGCAGGGCGGCCGACATCACGATTCCGAATCCTTGTTTGCTGGCATCCAGTGCGTGCTGGATCAGACGGTATCCGATCGCCGGCACCACACCAAGCATGATGCAAGCCAGCGCGAGGAATACTTGAGGAGCCTGCATCTTCCAGCTGACTTCGAGGCGGCCCCTCCGGGCGGCTTGGTCTTTGACCAGCGTGCTCGAGCGCGAAAGGAAGCTCACCCCAAAAAATTTGATGAAGGAAGCCAGCGTCAGCGCGCTGGTCAGGATGGCGACCACGGCGCACACGCCGAGATACCGCGCCGACCGGCTCCCCTGAATCGCCGCCACGTAAATGGTCCATTTGCTCACAAACCCGTTGAACAACGGCACGCCGGAAATCGAGAAAGAAGCGACCAGCGCGGTCATCGCGGTCAGCGGCATGAACTTCATCAATCCGCCCATCTTGTTCAAGTCCTGCGTGCCGGTGGCGTGAAGCATCGACCCGGCATTGAGGAAGAGCAGGCCCTTGAAGAGACCGTGATTCAATACGTGGAACAGCGCGCCGAAGAACGCGATCGTGGCGAACAGCGCAGCGTTCGGGCCGGAAGCGGGCAGCAGAGCCATGCAGGTGCCCGTGCCCAGCAGGATGTAGCCCACTTGACCGATGCTGTGAAAGGCGAGCAGCCGCTTGGATTGCTCCTGCTTGAGCGCCTGCATCGTGCCGGTGAAAAGAGTGATCGTGCCGAGGACAGCGACGACGCACCCCCACCGGGCGAGCGGGTAATGCGGCAGCGCGCTCAACGGCACGAGCCACAGGAAGTACCGCATCAGCCCGTAAACGCCCGTCTTGATCATCACCCCCGAGAGCATGGCGCTCACCGGCGAAGGCGCCGCCGGGTGCGCGTCCGGCAACCAGACTTGCCCGAACGGCCACATGCCCATCTTGATCCCAAAGCCCACGAGGAAGAGCGCGAATGCCGAGGCAGCCGCAAAAGGATTCTTCTCCAACAGCATCGGCAGATTTCTGCTGACCGTATCGAAGTCATACATCAGGCTTGTGCTGCCGCGAGCCGCCGCGCCCGCCACGGCCAGCACTTCCGCGCCGATCATCGTGGACGCGCAGGCGATCAGCATCATGATTAGGAATTTATTAGCGGCCCAAACGTTCTGGCGCTTTTTGTACTCGAACCGGATGAGCGCGTAACCCGGCAGAGTCATCATCATCCAGAAGATGAAGAAGAACCACATCATGTCCGTAGTGCTGAGCAAGCCGTACATGGCGGCGAGGAACAGCAGAAAGTAGGGGTAGTAGCGGGCCACGCCGTATTCCGCGTATTGCTTCATGTACGCGATGGAATAGAACGCGGCCGGCACGGCAATCAGCGCCGCCAGCAGAAGAAACGTCGCCGTCAGACCATCCACGTGCAAGCGGAGGACGTATCCGATTTTCGGCATCTGCCAGAACTGTTCCGACTCCGGCGACGCCCCGTTCCGCAACACTTTGCCGGCGGCGTAGAAAATCAGCGCCGCTGTCGAGAGCGTCATCAGGAATGCAAGCCAGCCCGCAAACGTCTTGAAGTGCGAGACGAGCAGCGTCAGCACCGCCCCCGCTATGCACAACAGAATCGCATCGACGACAGCTTGTTCCGGGCTCATCTCACGCTCGCTTCAGCCATCGGCCTCGGGGCCGGCGGCTCGATTTGCTGCCGCGGCGATCCCACGCTGCGGAGCAATTCACGGAGTGCTTCGAGAGTTGCTTGCATTGTTGTCGTAAGCGGCTGTCCGGCGCTGAGCGATTCCGGTTGGACGCCCAGGAGCCACGCCCTCGTCGTCCCGTTCGATTCGGCCCACAGAGCCAGGAGGGCAAGAGAAATCTTGTGCGTTGAGATTTGCGGGAAGCGCGCGGCCACGGCTTTCGAGTCCAGGAAGACGGCCGAGCCGGGCGCGCCGCCAAATTCCACGGCGTCGAGAAAAACGAGATGTTCGCAACCGTTTGCAACCACCCGGCCAATCACGCGCTCGGGACTAGTTCCCGCGACGATCGCTTGCCAGCCTTCCGGCAGGCCGCCTGCCGCTAGGTCTCCCGCCAACCGCACGCCGAAGCCGTCGTCGCCGTAATCCAGGTTGCCCAACCCCATCAGGCAGACGCGGCCCGTGAGGCATTGCTCGAGTTGTTCTCGCAAGGCGGGCATCAGATGTCCTCTCCCAGCGCCTTGATCTGCTGGTAGGTGAACACCGGGCCATCGACGCAAACGTAGGCCACGCCGATGCAGCAATGGCCGCACTTGCCGACCCCGCATTTCATGTAGCGCTCGAGCGTCGAAACGATGTTTTTCTCTTCAAAACCCATCGCCAGCAAATCCTGGATCACGAAACGAAACATGATCGGCGGCCCGCACACGAACGCGATCGAATTGTCCACCGGCACCTGCACGCCGGGCCGCTTGAACAGGCTGCCCACCACGCCCACGTTTCCAGTCCATCCGGCTGCGCCGCGATCCACCGTAAGGTGGCACTCGACTCCCGCTGAGTTTTCCCACTCGTTTAGATTTCGCAGGTACATCAATTCTCTGGGAGTCTTCGCCCCGTAAAAGATCTGGATGCTGCCGTACTGATCCCGATGGTTGAGGGCGTACACGATGCAGGAGCGCAGCGGTATCAATCCGATGCCTCCCGCGACGAAGACCAGGTTCTTGCCGTAGTAGTCTTCCATCGGGAAGCCGTTCCCGTAAGGGCCGCGCACGGCGAACTTGTCTCCGGCTTTCAGTCCGTGAAGTGCTGCCGTGCAGCTTCCCACCTCGCGAATCGTGAAGAACGTCTCATTTTCGGTGGGGCTGGGCGGGAGCGATGCGGGAAACTCGCCGACCCCGAACAGTGACACCTGCGCGAACTGACCGGGCCGGAAGCTGCGGAACGCCTGCTGTTCCGCCGGATCGTCAAACCGCCAATAGAACGTTTTGACTTCGGGGATCTCCGACACCACGCGGTCGAGGATCGCGACTTTCGGCAGGTAGACGTTCTCAGTGGCTGATGGGCTCATTCTGTTCCAACTCCGAAGTGGCGCGGCGGATCATCTCCACCACGCTCGGCATCCCAACGTCGCCGTGGCAAACCTCCGCGCAGCGGCCGCATCCGACGCAGGCCATCGAAAGCTCGCGCTGGATGAAGTAGTGCGCCAGCTTGCGGAAGAAGCGGCGATTGCGGCGATCGTGCACCGCCCGGCGAGGATTGAAGCCGCCGGCCATGCGCGTGAATCCGCCGAGCGCGCAGGAGTCCCAGATTCGCACCCGCTCGATCTCGTTCGGGCCCACTTGGCGGTCCGCGACCGTGAAGCACGTGCACGCGGGGCAAACGTACGTGCAGCCGCCGCATTCCAGGCAGCGGTTCCCGATTTCCTCCCAGGTCTTCTCAAGGATCTTGCCCTGCGTTACGTAGCGGACCGTGGCCGAGAACCAGCTCGTCGTGTGCTTGAAGCGTTTGCGCACTTCCTCGAGGATGCTGCGGCGCTTCGCAACGTCCGCCTCGGCGCCCTTCTTGAAGATGGGGTTCGAGAACAGCGCTTCTCCCGCGGGCGTGCCCGCCACCGCCATGAACGAATCGCCCAGATCCATGAGCTGCAAATCGAAGTGTTCGTGGGCGGCGGGTCCGGTGTCGCTGCACACACAAAAACAGTCGTCCGAGATATCTTGTTCCGGATCGCTGCAAACGACGTTCACGAGGAACAAGTTCTTTCGATGTTTCTCGTAGTACGTGTCGCAGAAGTCCCGCCCCAGATAGAACAGGTCCAGTTGATAAATGCCCGCGAGGTCGCAGGACCGGATCCCGAAGATGGCGCGCTTGGGCTCTTCGTACGTGGGCTCGATCCTCATTTCGCCGTTCTTCTTATGGATGGTCAAAAGGCGCTCGATGGGCGGAATGACGAATCGCTTGGGTGGATAGAAAGGATTGGGTAGATGGATCTGCACTTGATCCCGGTTCTCGTCGGTCACCGTATCGAAGAAAGTGTCCCGTCCGCGCCCGCAAAACGGCGCCACCACTTCGTAACCCTTCTTGCGAAGCAGGTCCACGACCTTCAGCACGTCACCCCGGTCCAGTATGCGGGCCTTCATGCCGCCTCTTTCTCCACGCGCACGGGAGCGAGGTTACTGCCGTTATTGCCGTACCCAACCGCTCCAAGAATCTTTTTTTCCAGATCGTGCAGGAAGTAAGGCACGAAAACCGTGCCGCTTCTTACCTCCGGTGTCACGCGTGCCGTCGTCACCGCCGAGGCTTTTACCGTGCAAAGCCTGATTCTTTGCCCGTCCCGGATGCCAAGCTGTTTGGCGTCGTCGGTGTTGAGTTCAACGAATCCGTCCGGGTAGTCGAGCAATAGAACCCGGTATTCGCGCTTGAGAGTTTCGCTGTACTGGATCAGGACGTTGTGATCCCAATAGTAGATGGAGTTTCCAAAGACCAGTGTGAACGGCATGTCCTTCGGCGCCGGCGCTACCTGCGGTTTCGCAACCGGCACGAATGTAAAGGGCGCGCCGGAGCCGGCATCCGCGAAGAGGTATCGCGTGCCCAAGGGGCGGTCCTTCGTGCAAGGCCATTGGCGGCCGTATTCGCGCGCCAGATTGTCGTGGCTCGCGGCGCCGTAGATGGGTACCACTTCGCCGATCTCCTCCATCACCTCCGAAGCCGATTTGTAGCGCCAGTTGGCGCCCAGCAATCGCGCCATCTCGGTGAGTTGCTCCCAGGCCGGCTTGGGCCCGGGCGGCGGCTCGATCACTTGTTCGGCCAACTGGATGCGCCGCTCCGAGTTCGTGAACGAGACACGTTCTTCCCCGAAGGCCACCGTCGGCAGCACCACGTGGGCGCACTTGGCCGTTTCATTCATGAAGAGGTGCTGTACGACGATGAAGTCGAACTGGGGCAAGAAGCTGGCAGCATCTCCAAACGAGCCGGTGCCGACTGGATCGTAGCGACACAGCCAAAGTGCTTTCACTTTCCCGGGGCCCTGGCCGGAGAGAATCGTCCGCGCATCCCGCCCGGGAGTTGAGGGAATCTTGGCCTTCCAAGCCGTTTCAAAGGAGGCACGGGCCGCGGAATCGGCCACCGGGCTGTAGCCGGGCAGCCGGTCCGGGAGCATACCCATGTCGCAGACGCCAAGGAGATTGTTCTGTTCGCTCAGCGCGTAGATGCCGGCCCCCGGCTTGCCCAGATTGCCCGTCAGCAAAGCCAAATTCACAATGGCCCGGATGCTGTACTCAGGTCGCGACTCCGTGCTTGCGGAATAGAGCAAGGCCGCCGCGTGCGCGCGGCCGTAGGCCAGCGCCGCCGCTTCGATCGACTCCGCCGGGACCCCGCACGTCTCCGCCACTTGCAATAGATCGTATTCCCGGGACTGAGCGAGAAACTCTTCATAGCCGCGGCACCTGGCCTTGATAAAGTGCAAATTCATCAGCCCGCGGTCCTGGATCACCTTGGCCATCGCGCCATAGAGAAAGGTCTTCGTGCCCGGTTTAATCTGAAGGAAGATGTCGGCGCTCTCCGCCACGCGATGCCTGCGCGTGTCGATTACGATGAGTTTTGCGCCCTTGAGCTTTGCCCGAATGACCACGCCGCCGATCGTCGGCAGTTGGCGCGCCAAATCCACGCTGTCCACCACGATCACATCGCTCACGGCCAACTCCTCGATAGAATTGGTCGTGGCCGGCGCGCCGATCATCTCCAGCAGGACATCGATCGAGTTGTTGCAATACACGCCCGTGCCATGGTCGACGTTGTTTGTGCCGATAACGGCACGCGCCAGCTTTTGCAGCAGGTAGGCTTCTTCATTCGAGCAGCGCGGCGAATTGAGAAAGGCGAGCGAATCCGGCCCGTGCTGCTTGCGGATCTCTTTCAAGCGCGTCGCGATATAACCGAGCGCCTCGTCCCAACTCACTTCCTGCAATTGCCCGCTTTTCCGCAGGAGGGGAGTTTTCAGCCGGCCGGGCGAACCAGCCACCTCGTGGACATGCCAACCTCGCACGCAAAGCCGGCCCGCGCTCGTCGGGTGCGATCGGCTGGGGTAGACACCCACGATCTGGTTGCCGGAGGTTTCGAGATAAACGCCGCAACCCACTCCGCAAAAGGTGCACGTGGTCAGCCGATGTGCCATGCGCGCCTCTCCTGCCTCCGGCGAACAGAGGAGACATCGGAAATGGAGTGCTCACGAATTGATCTGGAAAGGAAAATCGGCGGGCGCAGAACTTGAGAGAGCTTGAGCCACCTAGGGGACGTCATCAGTATTGAGACCCAGCCTCAAGTAGCAATGATTGCGGAAGTCGAGCGGCGGTGCTGTGACGAAGGTCACCGCACTTTGTGCTCAAGGACACATCGGTCCTTGCGGCAATTCCTGCTGGTTGTGACGTTCCGAATTCCTTCCGATGGCCACACTCGAGAGGCTCACACGCATAACGCGAGGCACGCCGGACCGCCTGCCCGCAATCGAACGGCATTCCGGAGATGAGCTTACAGATCCGGGGCCGAGGCGGAGCCGAAGTTGGACTCCATTGGGAGGAGGCACTCGGCAGCGATCTGCCGGGCCGCTTCTTCCACTGCCCGTCGCACCTGAGGCGAAGCCTCGGTCCCAAGTTCGAACCGCTTCCCCTCGATTCCGTATACTCGCAGCCGCTCTGGAAGGCGGCCGAGCGTGCGAGCCAACTCAATGGCCTCCGCTGCGTCAAACCCGTGCGTTGACCGCGGCAGGCTGCGGAGACCGGTCATCTGACGGCCTTCCAGGCACAGTACTGCGCCGGCAGGGGCGCCGGTCACGACTGCGTCCACTAGGATTACGTCCTTGGCCCCGCTCCACGCCTCGATGAGTTCCAAGGCTTCACCTGTGCGAGTCTCGGCTTCTATGCCAAAGTCTCGCAGCCGCTTGGCCACCAGCACTCCAGCGCCGTCGTCCCCTCGCTCCCGATTCCCGCAGCAGATAATCCGCATGGATCAGACGTCCTCCGCCTCCGCTCGCTCCACCCGGAGTTTCAGAAAGTGCGTGGCGCAAGAGATGCACGGGTCGTAGTTGCGAATTGCCTGCTCGCACTTCCAAGTTGCTTCTTCCAGCGGCCAAGCCACCAGTTGCGAGGCGTACTCGCGCAAGTCGTCCTCGATCCGCTTCTGATTTTGCGAGGTGGGTGGGACGATCTTGGCTGCAATGATCAGTCCTTTCTCGTCCAAGGCATAGCGATGATAGAGAATGCCGCGGGGCGCCTCAGTGATGGCCTGCCCCACTCCGGACCGGTTTGGCGCCTCGACTCTCGGCATGGCGGGGGGCTCGTATTCGCGGATGGCACGCAAAGCCTCAGCGCAGGCGAAGACTAACTCGACGGCACGGACTACGATGCTGCGGAACGGGTTCCCCACCGGCGGCTTTAACCCCGCCTCGACTGCCGCTTCCTGCGCCACCTTCGGCAGCTTGCCGAAGTTCAGGTTGAACCGCGCCAGCGGTCCCACGAAATATGATCCCCTTCGGCGCACCATCGCGTGCAGCGCGTTTGAATGTTTGACGTGCATCTCGACGAAGTGATCCTCATATTCAGCGGCGTCCACGTCCAGTCCCCGGTTCGATACGAGACGCCCTTCGTTGAACGGATACTCATCCGGATGACGAAGCGCGACAAATTCATAATCCTGCTCAAAGTCGGGAAATTCAAAGGCAGCGGTCCATCGGACCGTCTCCAGCGAAGCCTCCAGCGCCCACTCGAGATCCTCCACCAGTTCGTGCAACTGGTGCTTTGTGGGAACCTTGTAAAACCCTCCGACCGCTGCCGAGATCGGATGAATCTCGCGGCCGCCGAGCAGCGTCACAATGCGGTTGCCGATCTTTTTCAGGCGCAGCGCGCGCTCGACCACTCCCCGATGGTCCTGGGCCATGGCAATCACGTCCTGGTAGCCCAGAAAGTCCGGCGCGTGGAGCATGTAGACGTGCAAGGTGTGACTCTCGATCCACTCCCCGCAGTAAAAAAGACGCCGGAGAAGCCGCACTGCCGGATCGATTCGGATGCCAAGCGCCCGCTCGATCGCGTGCGCCGCGCTCATCTGATAGGCAATGGGGCAGATCCCGCAGATGCGGGCCGTGATGTCCGGCGCTTCGGAGAAATGTCGGCCTTTCAAAAAGGCCTCGAAGAACCGCGGCGGCTCGTAAATCCTCAACTTCACGTCCACCACGCGTTCACCCGCCATCTTGATGTACAGCGCGCTCTCGCCCTCCACGCGGGCCAAAGTGTTGACTCGAATCGTTCTTGCTGCGCGCCCAATCATTTCCGCTCACACTCCTCGCTTGCCTTGCGGAACTGCCACGCCCAGGCATTGAAGCTTCGGAAGGCTCGGGCGATTTGTTCGTCAGCCTGTCCCAGAACGCGGAACTGGCTTGTCAGGGATGCCGTGTTCGGAGTCTCCATGGGTCCGTAGCAGCCGTAGCAGCCACGGTCGTAGCTCGGGCACAGCGCGCCACAACCCGCTTGGGTCGCGGGGCCCAGGCAAGGGACGCCGCGCGCCACGGTTATGCACACATTTGCCTTGCGCTTGCACTCGATGCAGACGCTATACGAGGGAATGTTCGGCTTCCGCCCGGCCAGCGTCGCCGTAATGAGTTCGACCAAGTGGCGCTTGTTGATGGGGCAGCCGCGCAGCTCGAAGTCCACGGTCACGTGCTCGGCGATGGGCGTCGACAGCTTCAGCGTATCAATGAATTGCGGCGTGGCGTATACCACGCGGACGAACTCGTCCACATCCTTCCAGTTTCGCAATGCCTGGATGCCGCCGGCGGTCGCGCAGGCGCCAATCGTGATCAGAGCCCTGCACTGCCGCCGCACGTCCTGAATGCGCTGGGCGTCGTCGTGAGTGGTCACCGAGCCCTCGACCAAACCGATGTCGTATGGCCCCTTCAACATGGCGCGCGTGGCTTCCGGGAAATAGGCAATCTCGACCGCCTCAGCCACACCCAGCAGTTCATCTTCGGCGTCCAGCAGACTCAACTGGCAGCCGTCGCATGAGGCGAACTTGAAAACCGCAATCCTGGGCTTGCGTTTCTTCTCAGAGCTCATATTTTCCTAGCAGCGAACCAAGCTGCTCGTAACGGAACACCGGCCCGTCCTTGCAGATGAAGTGCGGCCCGTACTGGCAATGCCCGCAGAAGCCCACCGCACACTTCATGTTTCGTTCCATCGAGAAATGAATGTTCTCTCCGGAGAGCCCTTGGGCTCGCAGTTCCTGGGTGACAAAACGCATCATGATCTCGGGACCGCACACCATCGCCACGGAGCGCGCGGGCTGAAGCCGCGCGTACTTGAACAGCGTGGTGACCACGCCCACGTGGCCGCGCCAACCCAAGCCTCCATAATCGACCGTGACCAGCACCTGTGCTTTGCGGTCACGGGCCCAAGCGGCCAACTCTTTGCGATAGAGCAGGTCACGCGGGCTGCGTGCGCCATAGAGGACCACCAGGCGGCCATAGTCCTCGCGGTTCTTGAGGACTTGATAGATTACTGGGCGCAACGGGGCCAGCCCAATTCCTCCTGCGATCACGATGACGTCCCGGCCGCGGGCTGCCTCGATGGGCCAGCCTGTTCCAAGCGGCCCCCGCACGCCGATTGCGTCGCCAACTCCGCGGCTCACGAGCGCATGCGTTGCTTGACCAACCGAACGCACGGTGTACGACAGCCGGCCGTGCTCCGAAGGGTCGCCGCTGATTGAGATGGGCAACTCCCCGACCCCAAACACCCACAACATGCTGAACTGCCCCGGCTGGAACGAGACGTTATCCGGTTTGCCTTCTTTTGCGTGTTCGAGTGTCAGCGTAAACGTATCCGGCGTTTCCTTCACGACTTGCCGCACCACGAATGGCCGGGGCAGCATTGGATCGATGGTGGAAAGAGCTGGCATCGTTGTCACCGGTTTGCGTAAACATCCAACAACTGAAGGCGCGTCGCTTCCAGCCGGCTTTCGATAATCTGAGCGAAGCGTTTCAAAAACTCGTACCCTAGATCGTGGTTCTCCTCGCACTTGGTGCGCAGACACTTCCCATCAAGCGCGATCGCCCGTGTGGACTCAACCACATATGCGTGGAACTTCCATTGGTAGGGCGGGAGCAGCCAGGACCACCCCAGGATTTCCCCTTCCCCGAGTGTTGCCACGATGATCGGCTTGCGGGGCGGCGCGAATACCTCCACCGCGACCTTCCCGGTTCTAATTAGGTAGAACTCGTTCGCTTGCCCGCCCTCTTTGAAAATGAACGCGCCCGGCGCGAAGCGAACGTTGGAGGCGCACCCCACCAGCAGCGCCATGTAATACGACTCGAGGCCCGCAAAGAACGGATGCTCGGAAATGATGCGTTCAAGCGTTTCCATGAGTTCCAGTCTCCTGAATAGCTCGCAGTTCCTCCGTGATGTCGATCCCCACCGGGCACCAGGTGATGCAGCGCCCGCAGCCGACGCACCCTGAGGTGCCGAACTGATCGATCCACGAGGCCAGTTTGTGGGTCATCCACTGTCGATAGCGTGCCTTGCCGGAGGCCCGGATGTTGCCGCCGTGGATGTAAGAAAAACTCAACGTAAAACACGAATCCCAATATCGCCAGCGCTCGGCATGGCTGCCGGCGAGATCGCTCACGTCTTCAACGGTCGTGCAGAAGCACGTCGGGCACACCATAGTGCAATTCGCACAGGTCAAGCAGCGATTGGCGACCGTCTCCCACCGTGGGTGGTCGAAATTCTGGTAGAGCAGCTCCTTGATCCCTGTGGTGTCGATGCTTCGCACCTGATGGCTGGCCGCGGCATTCACCTCTGCGTCTGCTTGCCGCACCTCTTCCTCACTCGCAGAAGAAGTTTTCAACTCGGCGAGCACCTCGGCGCCACGTTTGCTCCCTGCCCGGATTACGAATCGGTGGCCACCCTGCCCGGCAAGTTCTGTCAGGACCAAATCGAATCCGGCCCGCATCCCCGGTCCGGTTCCCATTGACGCACAGAAGCACGTCGCCGCTGACCGCGTGCATTGCACTGCGACGATGAAGACACCTTCACGCCGGCCCTCGTAGATTGGATCTTGATACTTATCCCCGATCAGCACGCGGTCTTGTACCGCGATGGCCGACAAATCACATGCGCGCACTCCGAGAAATGCGTAGTGGCGGTCGGGTGGCTTTTCGTTACTGAGAATTCGGAAGGTCCCGCCGTGGCGCTCGGCCAAGCACAACCGCACTTCGGCAGGGTGCAAGTACTTCTTCCAGCTCTGCGGACCCACGGCATAGCCGAACACAGTTTGATCCTCGCGGCGCTCCAACCGATAACGGCCGGCTTCCTGTTCATCGATCCAGCCTGTAGGCAATTGCTCGGCGGATTCGATGTGGTCGAGGACAATTGCGCCATCGCGCAAGGTGGGTCCAATGACGTGGTAGCCCTTGCGCGAGAGCGCTTCAATCAGGCTTCCGATCTGGTTTCCTTGAAGGATCCTGTGTTGTTCCTCGGCCACCGTCATCACTCCCGGCGCCTTCTCCGGTTGCTGGTGCGCCCTTAGGCCAGTACCGCAGCTCCAAGCGAATCGGGCCCATGCTCCCTGCGATGATCTTGCGTGCACGCGGCCAGCATGCGCCCTGCGCACCTTTCCCGCATCCGGCGAGCACACTTCACAGCAAGGATGGACTGCAAATCCGTTGATTTAAGGAAAAAAGTGGCCGCAGGCAAAACGCGGCAGACCCCGAACCGCATATGGGAGGTCATGAGTATCAGCATCGAGACCCACCCCAAGACCCAATGATTCGGAAAGTCGAGCGAAATTGCAGTGACCCGTGTCACGCCACCTTGTGCCGAAGGACACGTAGCTCGCGGCGATCGCTCCCGCTTGTCATGGCAAACCGCAATCCGTTTCTCGACGCGGCGGACTTGAACTGCGGCTCACCAGACGAAGGGGATCAGAGCTTTCGTTTCGCGCTTGTACTGAGGGTATTGCTCGCCGAACTGCACGGTCATGAATCTTTCTTCCACGCGAATCTTGTACATGAAAATGGCCAGCAGCACTCCGGTCGCAGCGAGGTCGCGCAGATGTCCCAGTGCGATCGCCGTACCGAGCGCCCCAACGAGGATGCCGGTATAAATCGGGTTCCGAATCACGGCATAGGGCCCGGTGCGCACCAGCGCATGGTCCTCCTTAATCGCCACCGGTCCGCTCCAGTTGCCACCCAAATGGAGGCGAGCCAGAATCGTGAAGGCGCATCCGATAACCGTGAGCGAGAAACCCAACCAGGCGACGACGGGCGTCCGGGGCACAAAGCGCTGGGCCAGCCAGCCAAACCTCACCCAGTTCCGATAGAGCAAGAAGAACGCCAGGCCGACTATCCCTACCTGGAGCAGGCGAGCGGCTGGCGATTGCCTTCGCGCGGTGCGTTTCGCGACGAGCGCGCCGAAGAACCACACGATCGCGACCGCGATCCACGCGGCCTCGATATATCGGTAAGGATCGGGTCGCATGACCATCCCTTCCCTTCCGCACCAAGTTGCGCGAAGAGGATAAGCCGTTCATTCTTAGGCGTACAGATCTTATTGACAACGCGCGGCCGGCACCCGAACGGCCGTCCTAATGCGGAATGCGCAACGAAAATGGATAACTCCAGAGTAGAATGCATGGCGCCTCGGTAGAGCCAAAGGCTCTCCGCGGACGGGAGCGGATCGGACGGGCGGTGACATGGTTGTTTTGCTTCTTACGGGGCTGGCGATGATCTCGACATTTTGTGGAGGTCTGGTCGCCCTGCGCAGCCACAAGCGCATTCACTTGTTGTTGGGAATTGGCGCCGGAATGCTTCTTGGCGCGACGTTCTTCGATCTTTTGCCCGAATCCATCGACGTGGGGCAAACGCAGGGCTGGAGCGCGCGAGTGATCTTGCTGTTTCTGGTTGCAGGCTTCCTCGGCTTTTACATTCTGGAGCGCATCTTGATTCTCCACTCGTGCGCGGAGGATGACTGCTTCAACGAAGCCCACCGGCGGCTGGGCCGGTTCAGCGTAATGGGGCTGATCGCCCACAGCACCCTGGACGGCGCGGCGATCGGGGCTGCGACGCTGGTGAACTGGCGCGTGGGGATTGTGGTGGCGCTGGCCGTCATCGCGCATGACATGAGCGACGGTCTGAACACGATCCTGCTGGTCACGCGCGGCGAGAAGCCGCGGCCCAGCGATTATCTCTTCCTCGGGATGGATGCCATAGCGCCGATGGTGGGCGGGATTCTGGCGCTGGGATTTTTGCCGTCGCCGAAGTGGCTCGCGGTCTTTCTCGCCGTGGCTTCCGGATTCTTCCTCTATACGGCGACCTCGGACTTGCTGCCCGAGGCGCACCGGCGCTCGCCCAGCCCGTACGTGACGATTCTCACGATCACCGGCGTGCTGGTGATGGCCGTGGCCGTCGGTTTGACGCGTCTCAGCCCGGATTCGCTGCGGCGCCTACTACATCCTTTTTCCTGACGCCGGGCCGGTCTCCCGGACTCGGGTCGATCTCCTGACCGCAAGATGCGATGGGAGCAGTCTTGAACCAATCCTGACGATGCCGGCAAACACCAAGGCAAACGCGTTGAAATTCGTGCTGCTGATCGGCGCGATGAGCTATTTCGCCGATTTTGTCTATGAGGGCGCGCGCAGCGTGCTGGGGCCGTATTTGTTGCTGCTCGGCGCGAGCGGGGCGGCGGTGGGGTTCGTCAGCGGACTGGGGGAATTGGCGGGCTACGGCTTGCGAATCGTTTCGGGGCGGCTGGCGGACAAGACGCGGCAATTCTGGCCGATCACGATTCTTGGATATGTGGTGCAGATGGCGGCGGTGCCGGCCCTGGCGCTGGCGGGAAACTGGCCTGCGGCGGCGGCGCTGCTCGTTCTGGAGCGCGCGGGCCGCGCCACTCGCAATCCTCCCGGGACGTCATGCTGTCACACGCGGGCGCGGAGATGGGCGGCTACGGCTGGGCGTTCGGCCTGCACGAGGCGCTCGATCAGGCGGGCGCGGTCACGGGGCCGCTGGTGATTGCGGCCATTCTGGCGCGCCGTGGAGACTACCGGCTCGCCTTCGGCGCGCTGGCGATTCCGGCAGCTGTCACGCTCTTGCTGCTGGGCGTGGCGCGCCTGCTCTACCCGCGCCCTGAAGAAATGGAATCACACCCCCAGGACGTTCACACCGAAGGAATGCCGCGCGTCTTCTGGATTTATCTTGCCGGAGCGGCGCTCGTGGCGGCGGGCTTTGCGGATTTTTCGCTGATTGCGTTTCATTTCGCGAAGAGCGGAAGCGTGGCCCGCGATTGGATTCCCGTTTTTTACGCGGTGGCGATGGGAACGAGCGGCGCCGGCTCGCTCGTCTTCGGACGGCTCTTCGACCGCATCGGGCTGCGGGTGCTCGTGCCGCTGACGATTCTTTCCGCGCTGTTTGCGCCGCTGGTGTTTCTCGGAGGCGCGGGGCGCGCGGGCTTTTGGATTGCGCTCGCAGGCGCCGCCATCTGGGGCGTGGGGATGGGTGTGCACGAGTCCATCGTGCCGGCGGCGGTGGCTCCGATGGTGGCGCGGGAACGGCGCGCCTCGGCTTACGGCCTGTTCACGGCCGCCTACGGCGTGGCGTGGTTTCTCGGCAGCGCGTTGATAGGAGCGCTGTACGACGTTTCGCTTGGCGCCACGGTTGCGGCGTGCGTGGCGCTCGAATGCGCGGCAATTCCTTTCTTCCTGAAGGCGGCCCGCATGGTCCGGGCGCCCGCAAAACTGTCCGCGCATTGAAATCGCCGCGCTGGGCGGGAATTCCGTGCGCTGCTATCATGGCGCCGGGCAAACCGCACCCACGCAAGGAGTGAGACATGACGACAAGGCCGATTCTGCAATCCGCACACTTTTCCGCGCCGCCGGATGAGCTGTTTGAGATGTACCTCGATTCAAAGAAACACTCGCAAGCAACCGAGGGGGCCGCGAAGATCAGCCGCCAGGCCGGCGGGCAAATCCACGGCGTTCGGCGGGCAATTGAGCGGGCGCAACCTCGTGATTGTCCCCAACCGGGTGATCGTGCAGGCCTGGCGAGCGGAGCATTGGCCGAAATCCGACCCAGACTCGATCCTCATCTTGACGTTCAGCAAGGCGCCTGGCGGCGGGCAGGTGGATCTCGTGCACGTGAACGTGCCGGGCCACGATCACCAGGGCGTCAAGCTGGGCTGGTCGCAATACTATTGGCGGCCGTGGAAGAAATATCTGGCGCGAAGAGCCAGCGGCTGAACCGCAAGATTTTCGAGACGCTTCAGAGGTAAAAGGCAACACCATGTGCGATGCAAGATTTCGATTGATCGGCACGCTGCTATTGCTTCTCTTCTTGGCGGGTTGCGGCAAAGAGAATGCCCCTGCGATCCAAGGGAGCGCGGACCGCATCGTCATTGTGAAATGCGCTCGAACCATGACACTTATGAAGGACGGAAAGGCGCTAAAGACATACAAGGTGTCCTTGGGGAGGCAGCCAGTGGGACCGAAAGAGCAGCAGGGAGATCATAAGACGCCAGAAGGCGAGTATTTCGTGGACGAAAAAGTTCCCAGCAGCAGGTTTCACCTCGCACTTCATCTTTCGTACCCGAGCGCGGAGGACCGGGAGCGAGCGCGAAAACTTGGCGTCAATCCCGGAGGCGATGTGGATTAGCCGGGTGTTGGGGAAGTGGTAGTTTGCAGCGGAATCAGC